>NZ_JACCBU010000001.1:4800000-7240126 GCF_013407955.1 Microlunatus parietis
CGCCGGTCGCCGAGACGATCGCCTCGTCCGGCAGGCCGCGGAGCACCGTGCTGACGTACGACTCGATGGCGTCGATCATCGGCACCTCGTGGCCCGCCTGCTCGGACAGGAACCAGCGGTGCTCCAGCACCTCGTGGTACAGCTCGGCCGGCTCCAGCTTGCCGCGCAGCTCGTGCGGCACCGCCTCGACCACCGGCTCGAACTCCTCGGTCAGCCATTGGTGCGCGACGATCGACTCGTCGGCGTTCTGCTGATCGGTCCGGGCCCGGAAGTAGTCAAGATCATTGAGCAGCCGCCGGGCCTGGTTCTCCTCGGTGTCCAGCCCGGTCAGCCGGAGCAGCCGCCGCGAGTGGTGGCCGGCGTCGACCACCTTCGGCTGGATCCGGATCGTCGAACCGGCGAAGTCGGTGGTGATGTCCAGCTCGGCGACGTCGAAGCCGAGCGCGTTCAGCCGACGCACCCGGCTCTCGATCCGGTGCATCTCGCTGCCGTCGAACTCCTCGACCCCGGTCAGCTCTGACCACAGGTCGCGATACCGGTTCTCGATGGCCTCCACCAGCACCAGCGGCTTCAGCGCCTCGTCCAGCAGCCCGCCCGCCTCCAGATCGCTGAACTCGCCGAACAGGTTGGTCCGGGCGATCGTGAGGTCGTGCTCGCGCTGCCCGTCGCTCAGGTCCTGGTGCAGCTCGCCGGTCTCGGCGTCCACCAGGTACGCGGCGAACGAGCCCGCATCGCGCCGGAACAGCGTGTTGGACAGCGAGACGTCGCCCCAGAGGAAGCCGATCAGGTGCAGCCGGGCCAGCAGCACGACCATCGCGTCGACCAGCCGGTTGACCGTGTCCTGGCGTACCCCTCGGGTGAACAGCGAGCGGTACGGCAGCGAGAACTGCAGGTGCTTGGTGATCAGGACCGAGTCCAGCGGCTCGCCGTGGGCATCCACCCGGCCGGTGACGACGCCGACCGGCTCCACCGACGGCGTGTCCAGCCGGGTCAGGTCGTGCAGCAGGCGGTATTCGTGGATCGCGAGGTGCTCCAGCACCTCCTTGACCGCGTAGATCTCAGTGCCGACGCGGACGAACCGGACCACGTGCCGGGAGATGCCGCGGGGCAGCGCGACCAGGCTGTCGGTCGGCCAGTCCTCCAGCGGAACGTCCCAGGGCAGGGTGATCAGCCGCGAGTCCGGCCGGGCGGCGATGAAGCGAGGCACGGCCCCATCCTTCCACTTCGTGCCCGGACGACACTCGGCCGCGACGGACAACACGTAGGCCTGTGGACAACCGGTCCGACGTGCGGCAAGGCGCCGGATGCTCGGGAGGTGACTCCCGAACTCGAGTTTCTGCTCCGCGACGGAGGCGGCGTGATCAGAATTCGCGATCATCCGCGACTGGCCCGGACCGCGCAGCGGCTGGCCGAGCGCGGAAAACTTGCCAGGCCGCTGCCCGGGATCTACTGCCGGACTGCCGATGCCGACCGGGTCGAGGTCAGGATCCGCGCGGCGAGTCTGTGGCTTCCCGACGCGGTGATCACCGGACCGGCCGGTTTCCCGACCAACCGCGGATGTCGGCCTGACGCAGGAGTTCATGCAAACAGTCGCTCCGCTTCCGACCACGGCGAGTGCCTCGAGTCACGCAAGGCCGCGCGGCGGAGCCCGTTCCCGGCGCGGTTCGCGGTCAGCGCCAGGGCCCGCCGGAGTGCCGTCAGCGTCGGTCGCGTGATCCAGCAGCCCCGGTGCCGCACGACCAGTTCCGGCGGAAGACGTTCCTGGCAGATCCGGAAGCCGGAGCGGGGCCGACCATCGCGAGCAGTTTCACCGGGACCGGCGCAAGTGGACCAACCTGACCGCCGCCGGTTGGACGGTGCTCCACTTCACCTGGGACCACCGGGCTCCAGCGTTCGAGTTCAAGAGTTCTGGCGACAGCACAACGCCCCCACCCGGTGCGGGGCGGGGGCGTTGCGTGGTGAATCAGTCGGTCAGCCGAGCGCCGGTCGCCTGGGAGAACACGTGGATGTGCTCCGGGTCGATCGCGAGGCGAACGGTGACGCCCCGCTCCGGCGGGCGCCGGGACGAGATCCGGCCGACGATCTGCTGCGCGGTCAGCTTCTCGTCCTCGGTCAGGCCCGCAAGCGTGCCGTAGAGGTACGCGTCCGCGCCCAACTCCTCGACGACGGCCACGTCGACACCGATGCCGGTCTCGCCGAGGTCGAAGTTCTCCGGCCGGATGCCGATGGTCAGCGTCTTCTCGTCGCCGGCCTTGGTCAGCACCTCACGGGGGACCGGAACGACGTAGTCGCCGACCCGGACGCCGCCCTCGGACACAGAGCCGTCGATCAGGTTCATCGCCGGCGAGCCGATGAAGCCGGCCACGAACAGGTTCTCCGGCTTGTCGTACAGCGACAGCGGGGTGTCCACCTGCTGCAGGACGCCGTCCTTCATCACGGCGACCCGGTCGCCCATCGTCATGGCCTCGACCTGGTCGTGGGTCACGTACACCGTGGTGACGCCGAGCCGGGTCTGCAGGGCCGCGATCTGGGTCCGGGTGGACACCCGGAGCTTCGCGTCCAGGTTGGACAGCGGCTCGTCCATCAGGAAGACCTGCGGCTGCCGGACGATGGCACGACCCATCGCGACCCGCTGCCGCTGACCACCGGAGAGCGCCTTCGGCTTCCGGTTGAGGAACTCCTCCAGGCCGAGCAGCTTCGCGGCCTCGAGCACCCGCTGCTGCCGCTCCGCCTTCGGCACATTCGCCATCTTCAGGGCGAAGCCCATGTTGTCGGCGACCGACATGTGCGGGTAGAGCGCGTAGTTCTGGAACACCATCGCGATGTCCCGGTCCTTCGGCGGCAGGTCGGTGACGTCCCGCTCACCGATGTGGATGCTGCCCTCGTTGACCTCTTCGAGGCCGGCCAGCATCCGCAGCGAGGTGGACTTGCCACAACCGGACGGCCCGACCAGGACCATGAACTCGCCGTCGCCGATCTCGAGTTCCAGGCGATCGACGGCGGGGTGCTCCGAACCGGGGTAGACCCGGGAAGCTTGGTTGAACGTAACGGTGGCCATGCCACATTCCTTTCCACGGGCAGGTACGTGCCCGACGATCCGTAGTGGAAACAACAGCGCATGGTCGTTGAGCGCGACCCTGCGCTGCCAGCACTCTACCTGGTGCCTCGGGAGGCAGCCAGAGAGCGCTTACCGGCTGGACTGTGACGATCAGCACTCAACGATGTTGACGGCCAGCCCGCCGCGCGCCGTCTCCTTGTACTTGATCTTCATGTCGGCGCCGGTCTGCATCATCGTCTTGATCACCTTGTCCAGGCTGACGGTGTGCCGGCCGTCGCCGCGCAGGGCCAGCCGGGCGGCCGTGATCGCCTTCACCGAAGCCACCGCATTCCGTTCGATACAAGGGATCTGGACCAGGCCACCGACCGGGTCGCAGGTCAGCCCGAGGTGGTGCTCCATGCCGATCTCGGCGGCGTTCTCGACCTGTTCCGGGGTGCCACCGAGCAGTTCGGCGAGGGCGCCGGCGGCCATCGAGCAGGCCGTACCGACCTCGCCCTGGCAGCCCACCTCGGCGCCCGAGATCGAGGCCGTCTGCTGGTAGATCGAGCCGAGGGCGCCGGCCACCAGCAGGAAGTCCACGATCTTGGCGTCGTGGACTCCGGGCACGAACTTCGCTGCGTAGTGCAACACGGCGGGGATGATCCCGGCGGCGCCGTTGGTCGGTGCCGTGACCACCCGGCCGCCGGAGGCGTTCTCCTCGTTGACGGCGAGCGCCCAGAGCGTGACCCAGTCCATCGCCGCGAGCGGATCTGTGTTGGCGGGGGCCTCGGCGATCAGTTCCCGGCTCAGGTCCGCGGCGCGGCGCCGGACCCGGAGGCCGCCGGGCAGGACGCCGGTCGTCGCGCAGCCATTCCGTACACACTCCGTCATGACCGACCAGATCCGCAGCAGCCCGGCCCGGACCTCGTGTTCCGGCCGCCGGGCGACCTCGTTGGCCAGCGCGATCTTGGAGATCGGCAGGTCGTGCTCGGTGCACAGGTCGAGCAGTTCGGTGCCGGTGCGGAAGGGGTACGGGACCGGGGTCGGATCGGGCACGACGGCGGGGGAGCCGCTGCCGTCGTCGTCGAGGACGAATCCGCCGCCGATCGAGTAATAGGTACGGCTTTCCAGGACCTCGTCGCCGGACCAGGCGGTGAAGGTCATCCCGTTCGGGTGGAACGGCAGCGTCTTGCGGCGGTGCAGGACCAGGTCGGTGTCCCCGTTGAACGGGATCCGGTGCTTGCCCGCCAGCAGCAGGTTGCGCTCGGTGACGGCCTCGGCGGCGCGGCGCGGACCGGACGCCGTGTCGACGGTCTCCGGGTCCTCGCCCTCCAGCCCGAGCAGCACCGCGTTGTAGCTGCCGTGGCCGTGCCCCGTCGCGCCGAGCGAACCGAACAGCTCGGCCCGGATCCGGGTGACCTCGGTCAGCCGGTCCGACTCGGCCAGCGCCACCGCGAACCGCTTCGCGGCCCGCATCGGGCCGACGGTATGCGAACTGGACGGTCCGATCCCGATGCTGAACAGGTCGAAAACGCTGACGGTCACAGCCCCAGTGTGCTCTCACGCTGCGATCACCGACGATTCGGGCCGCCATAGGGTGGCCGGGTGCGGAGGATCGAGATCGTCGACGGAGTGGTGCGGCGGCCGGTGAAGGAGTGGACGCCGACGATCCAGGCCCTGCTCGCCCACCTGTACGGACGCGGCCTGCCGGTCCCCGAACCGCTCGGGTACGACGAGCAGCTGGAGTACGTCCGGCTGTTGGACGGTGACGCGGGCCAGGACGCGTGGCCGCACCAGGCCTCACTCGGCGGCGTTCGGTCGGCCGGGGAGTTGCTCCGCGCGATTCACGATGCGACCCGGGACTGGCAACCGCCGGCCGACGCGGTCTGGTCGGTGCCGCATCAGGGTGGTCCGGTGATCTGTCACGGCGACCCGCAGCCCGCGAACTTCGCCTGGCAGGGCGGCCGCGCGGTCGGTCTGTTCGACTGGGACGCGGCCCGGCCGGGCGAGCCGCTGGACGACATCGCGTACGGACTGATCTGGCTGACTCCGTTCACCGCAGACCGGAGCGAACTGGCTCGCCGCGGCCTCACGGCTGCGCCGGATCGCCGGGCCCGGGCGGACGCGTTCCTGGACGGCTACGGCTGGACCGAACCGTTCGACCTCACCGAGGCCGCCGTGACCCGCCACAAACTGGCCATCGACGAAGTCGTCTGGCTCGGCGAACGCGGCCACCAACCGCACGCCGGCTGGGTCGCCGACGGCTGGCCGTCCCGCTGGCGCGACGGCCTCCCCGCAATGCGGGCCCTCGGCGCCGAACTGGTCAGACCTTGACCCCCGGACTGCCCGGCCAAGTCAGCCGCACCGCGCCAGCTGAGATCGCGTGGGCAGCGGTCGACTGCGCCTGCACCAGCCAACCACGGCAGGCACCCCTGGCACGATGCCTCGATGGAGCCATGGACGTTGCTGGACAGTCGGCCGGGGTCGGCCGGGTTCGTCCGGATCCGGGCGGATCGCTACCGCCTGGCGGATGGTACGGAGTGTGAGTGGGACATCCTCGACGGGCCGGACTCGGTCGCGGTGCTGGCGCTGACGGAGGACTCGCGGGTGGTGCTGGCGCGGCAGTTCCGGCCGGGTCCGGGGGTGGTCCTGGACGAGTTGCCGGGCGGCGGGGTCGGGCCGGGCGAGGATCCGGCGGCTGCTGCGGCCCGGGAGTTGCTGGAGGAGACGGGTTACGCGGGCGAGGTGGAGGTGGTCGGGAGTACCTGGCTGGCCGGCAATGTGACCCGGCGCTGCTGGACGGCGGTCGCGACCCGGTGCCGGAAGGTGTCCGAGCAGGAACTCGACGGCGCGGAGCAGGTCGAGGTGGTGATCAAGGAACTGCCCGCGTTCCATGATCAACTCCGAGTCGGGGCGCTCACCGATCTCGGGCACGGCTTCCGGGCTTTGGCGCATCTCGGACTGCTCGCGAGGTGAAGGCGGTGCCCTGAGCCTGTCGAAGGATCCGACAGACCCAGCCCGCAACGACACCGGGCCCCCTGCCGGCTCATACCCGGCAGGGATCACCGGTCGCCAGAAGTCTCACCTGCCTCACCGCTCACCGGCGGCACCGACACGCCGCGACCGGCCTGCTCGGCGATCCAGCCGACGGCGAGGGTGAGCGCTCGGCGCTGGGCCGGGGCGAACTGGTCGAAGAAATCGGCCAGCTGCGGGTCGTCCAGGTCCACCGGCTCGCCGTCGCTGCCGAGCAGGAGGTCGGAACCATGGTTCAGCGCGTCCTCGGCGGTTCGCCGGGCGAACTCGTCCACCCGCGGGTCGTCCGGCTCCAGCTCGGCCAGGGCGAGGAAGTCGGCGTGCAGGCGGGCGAATTCGTCCGCCCAGCCGGGCCGGTCGATCATGCTGCGGTAGTAGGCCGTGAGCGGCTCGGTGGCGGCGGGTTCGTACGTGACCGACAGCAGTAGCAACTCCTGCTCGAACGCCAGTGCGGCCGGCGACAGGCCGGCGTCGCGCAACTCCTGGAAGATCTTGGCCAGTGGCGCCGGCAGGGTCGGGTCGAGCTCGGTCTCGAGTTGGCGCCGCAGTTCCCGGCGGAGCCGGCGCAGCCGCCGTTCCTCGTCGGCCACCCGCCGCTCGGCGATGATCATCGCCGAGCGCCAGGCTCCGGAGCCCGGCGGTGCGGTGATCACGTCCCGAACCTCGGCCAGCGACAGGCCGGCGTCGCGCAGCTTCTTGATCTTGACGAGCGTGATCAGCTCCCGTACCCCGTAACTGCGGTAGCCGTTCGGCTGTCGCCGCGGTTCCGGCAGCAGCCCTTCGGCGTGGTAGTGCCGGACCGCCCGCGGAGTCGTGCCGGCCAATTCGGCCAGCTCGCCGATCTTCACCCGTCCTCCTCGGTCTTGGTCCTGCGATCCAGGTTGCGCAACCAGGGCGAGAGCAGGCTCGCCGCGGTGATGATCAACCACAGCACGGCCAACGTCCAGCCGGCCGCCGCGACACCCCATTGCTGGGCGATGAATCCGGCGATCGCCATTCCCACCGGTGCCGCGGCGAGCGTTCCTGAGTTCTGCAGGCCGAGCACCCGGCCGTACGCCTGCTCGGGGATCCGGGCCGTCATCACGGTGGTGAACACGGGCGTGAAGAAGCCCGAGCCGGCGCCGGCCAGGACCGCCGCGGCCAGCAGGACGGGGTACGGCGGGAAGATCATCATCACGACCAGCCCGACGGCCATCACGACCAGTCCGCTCGCCGTGACCACCCGGTTGCTGATCTTGGTCCCGAACAGGCTGTAGCCGCCCGCACCGACCAGCCCGCCGACCGCGATCGCGCTGAGCACCGGCCCCATCAGGCCCGGCTGCCCGGCGGTGGTGAACCAGGCCGGCAGCAGCAGACCGACCAGCGGTCCGATCACCAGGATCGCGCCGACGGTGAGACTGCACAGCCACAGCACGACCGGCTCGCGGCGGAGGATCCGCAATCCTTCGCGCAGATCGGCCAGCGCGGCTCGCGGGCCGAAACTCGTCGGTGCCCGGTCGGCCTCCGGCAGCCGGTCGATGCCGCGGGGCAGCAGGGCCGTGGCCAGGGCCGCCAGGGCGGAGGTGGTCGCGGTGACCCAGAGCGCGGTGGTCGGCGCGGTGAACGCGAGCAGCAGCCCGCCGAGCGCGGGACCGATCAACAGCCCCAGCCCGGACAGTCCCTCGTTGATCCCGCTCAGCCGCGGTACGGGAACCTTGCCGGCACGCGCCACGGCCGGCAGCAGCGCCTCCCGGGCGGTCATGCCGGGGACGTCGAAGACCGCGCCGAGCAGCGCCGCCGCGATGAACCAGCCCAGCGACAGGCCGACCGTGAGTTCGATCAACGGCAGTACGGCGATCGACGCCGCCGACCCCAGATCGGCGATGACGCCGAGCCGCTTCCGGCCGAACCGGTCGACGATCACGCCGCCGCCGATCGCGGCCAGCAGTTGGGGGAGCGCGGTCACGGCGGCGACCAGGGCCGCCGCGCCGACCTGGCCGGTCCGGGTCAGCACGATCACCGGCAGCACGATCGCGGCGAGCCCGTTGCCGAAGATCGACAGCGCTCCGGACGTCAGATAGAGGGCCACCGTCCGGCGCGGAGCTCGGACGGCGGTCATGGTCTGGGTCGTCTCCATGCCCACTAGGGTCAAACCTTGACGCAACGTCAAGGTCAAGCCGCAGGTTAGGCTGACCGCGTGAGAGCGCTGGTGAAGACGGCGGCGGAGCCGGGACTGCAGCTGGTCGACGTGCCGGAGCCGCAGTGCGGGCCGGGCGACGTGTTGATCAAGGTCGCCGCGACCGGGATCTGCGGCACCGACCTGCACATCGCGGCCTGGGATCCCTGGGCGCAGAGCCGGGTCACCGCTCCGTTGATCGTCGGGCACGAGTTCGCCGGCCGGGTGGTCGAGGTCGGCTCCGGCGTCACCGATGTCGCCGTCGGCGACTTCGTCAGCGGGGAAGGGCATCTGGTCTGCGGCCGCTGCCGCAACTGCCGGGCCGGTCGGCGTCACCTCTGCATCAACACCCGCGGCATCGGCGTCCAGATCGACGGCGCCTTCGCCGAGTACGTGGCCCTGCCGTCCGGCAACGCCTGGGTGCACCGGGACCCGATCGATCCGGGCGTGGCCGCGATCTTCGACCCGTTCGGCAACGCGGTGCACACCGCGCTCACCTTTCCGATGCTCGGCGAGGACGTGCTGGTGACCGGCGCCGGGCCGATCGGCATCATGGCGGCGATGGTCTGCCGCAAGGCCGGCGCCCGGCACGTGGTGATCACCGACCGCAGCGACGACCGGCTCGACCTGGCCCGCTCGCTCGGGGTCAGCCTCGGCGTCAACGTCGACCGCGAAGCGGTCCGCGATGCGCAGCGATCGCTGGACATGAAGGAAGGCTTCGACGTCGGCCTGGAGATGTCGGGCAGCCCAGCCGCGCTGCGGGACATGATCATCCAGATGACCCACGGCGGCCGGATCGCGGTGCTCGGCCTACCCAGTCAGGAGATCAGCATCGACATGGCCACGGTGGTGCTGAACATGCTGACGATCAAGGGCATCTACGGGCGCGAGATGTTCGAGACCTGGTATGCGATGTCGGTGCTGATCCAGAGCGGCCTGGACATCTCGGGCGTGATCACGCATCGCTTCCCGTACACGGAATTCGAGAAGGCGTTCGCGACGACGGCCGACGGCCACAGCGGCAAAGTGATCATGACCTGGGAGTGAAGGGGACGAGGTGTACGGAGCGATCAAGGATCAACTGGCCGCCGACCTGGCGCAGCTGCGGGAGGAGGGGCTCTACAAGGCCGAGTCGGTGCTGACCACGCCGCAGGCCGCGGCGATCGGCGTCGGCGAACGGGAGGTGGTCAACCTCTGCGCCAACAACTATCTCGGCCTCGCCGATCACCCCGAGATGATCAAGGCGGCCCAGCAGGCCTTGGATCGTTGGGGTTTCGGGATGGCCTCGGTCCGCTTCATCTGCGGCACCGCGGAGATCCACAAGGAGCTCGAGGGTCGGCTGAGCCGGTTCCTCGGCACCGAGGACACGATCCTCTACAGCTCCTGCTTCGACGCCAACGCGGGCCTGTTCGAGACGCTGCTCGGCCCGGACGACGCGATCATCTCCGACGAACTGAACCACGCCTCGATCATCGACGGAGTACGGCTCTGCAAGGCACGCCGGTTCCGGTACAAGAACCGGGACATGGCCGATCTCGAGGTGCAGCTGATCGCCGCGAAGGACGCCCGCTACCGGTTGATCGCCACCGACGGCGTCTTCTCGATGGACGGGTACGTGGCACCGCTGGACAAGATCGCCGAGCTGGCCGAGCGACACGACGCGTTGATCATGGTCGACGACTCCCATGCGGTCGGGTTCATCGGCGAGACCGGGGCCGGCACGCCGGAGCTGTTCGGGGTCCGGGACCGGATCGACATCGTCACCGGGACGCTCGGCAAGGCGCTCGGCGGGGCCTCCGGCGGCTACACGGCGGCCCGGGCCGAGATCGTGGAGATGCTGCGGCAGCGGTCCCGCCCGTACCTGTTCTCCAACTCGCTGGCGCCGTCCATCGCCGCCGCCGCGATCGCCACCCTGGACCTGCTGGAGTCGTCCGCCGAGCTGCTCGACCGGCTGCGCGACAACACCGCCTACTTCCGGTCCGAGATGATCAAGCGCGGCTTCGAGATCCCGGAGTCCGACCATCCGATCGTCCCGGTGATGATCGGCGACGCGGTCGAGGCGGCACGGATGGCCGATCGGCTGCTCGCGGACGGCATCTACGTGCGGGCGTTCTCGTACCCGGTCGTGCCGAAGGGCAAGGCGCGGATCCGGACCCAGCTGTCCGCCGCGCACACCCGGGATGATCTTGACCGTGCCATCGCCGCGTTCGAGCGGGCCCGGTAGCGCCGGACACGTCGGACCGGCGAACTCCAGGTGATCTTCTGACCTGGCCATTGACGCTGTGCGTTGAATACTGACAAACTGCGATCCTCACCATCAACGCGATGGAGGACTGCGATGTTTCGACGATTCCTTTCCGTTGTCGCCGTTCTGGCGCTGGCTGTGGTCGGCTCCGTGACGATTCACGTCCTGGCCCCCGAGAAGGCGGCCGCCGACGGCTGCTACACCTGGGACCGGACCTTGCGACAAGGCTCCACCGGCTCAGATGTGACCCAACTCCAGATCCGCATCGCGGGCTGGGTCAGCTCGGGCGAGAACCTCGCCCTGGACGGCGACTTCGGTCCGGCGACCGAGGCCGCCGTCAGGCGTTTCCAATCCGGGTACGGACTCCCAGTGACGGGGGTCGCGGACTCGGCGACGTACACCAAGATCTACGAGTTGCAGGACAACGACTGCACTCCGATCCACTTCGCCTACTCGGAATTCGACAACAACTGTGGCGCCAACAACTTCCGTGGCGGCAAGGTCTCCGAAGCCACCGCGAAGGAGAACATCCGGCGGATCATGTGGCAGCTGGAGGCCATGCGGCGCAAGCTCGGCGACCGGCCGCTCAACGTCACGTCGGGCTTCCGCAGCGTGTCCTGCAACGAGGCGTCCGGCGGCTCGCCGACCAGCCTGCACATGTACGGGCAGGCGGCCGACCTCGGGCTGACCAACCCGCCGCAGTGCTCCATGTGGAACGCCGGCAAGACGGCCGGCTTCGAGGAGCTGCTCGGCCCGGGCTACCCGGGACACAATGATCATGTTCACCTCGGCAACAAGGCCAGCCGGACCTGGTCCGCGCCGAACTGTTGATCATCAGAGCTGGGTCAAGATCACCGGTCCGTCGTCGGTCACCGCGATCGTGTGCTCGCTGTGCGCGGTCCGGGAACCGTCGGCGGACCTGATCGTCCAGCCGTCCGGGTCGTGACTGATCTTGTCGGTGGTCCGGGCGAACCACGGCTCGATCGAGATGGTCAGGCCGGGCCGCAGCTTGAGGCCGCGGCCGGCCCGGCCGACGTTGGAGACGTGCGGATCCTCGTGCATCGTCCGGCCGATGCCGTGACCGCCGAACTGGTCGTTGATCGGATAGCCGTAGCGCTGGCCGACCGCGGTGATCGCGGTCGACACGTCGCCGAGCCGGTGGCCCACCTGGGCGGCGGCGATCCCGGCCGCGAGCGCCTCCTCGGTGGCCTTGATCAGCCGCTCGTCCTCCGGGGCGGGAGTTCCGGCGATCACGCTGATCGCCGCGTCACCGGCCCAGCCGTCGACGGTCACGGCAAGGTCCAGGGTGAGCAGGTCGCCGTCCGCCAGTCGGTGATCATGCGGCTTGCCGTGCAGCACGGCGTCGTTCACCGACAGGCAGATCACGTTGCGGAACGGCCCGCTGCCGAACGACGGGGCGTAGTCCCAGTAGCAGGACACGGCACCCCGGTCCTTGATCAACTGCCGGGCCAGGTGCTCGAGGTCGAGCAGGTTGACGCCGACGGCGACCTCGGTGCGCAGGCGCTGCAGGACCTCGGCGACGAAGCGGCCGGCGACGCGCATCCGCTCGATCTCGCGGGCCGACTTCAGGTGGATCATGATCACTCCTAGGACACGGGCAGGTTCGGTATAACAATACCGGTATTATCATACCGAGTGATCCGGGGTACGGTAGTGCCGTGGTCCGCAATCCGTTGACACCCGAGCAGCTCGAGGCCGGTCGCCGGCTGGGGGCGATGCTGCGCGAGGCACGCGGGTCGGCCAGCCTCGGTGAGATCGCGAACGCCGCCGGCATCTCCCCGGAGACGCTGCGCAAGATCGAGAGTGGCCGGCTGCCGTCGCCGGCGTTCGGCACCGTGGTCGCGCTCAGCCGCGCCCTCGACCTCCGCCTGGATGATCTTGCCGAGGTTTGGCGGCCGTCCGGACTTCGCGTCGGCGGCTGATCAAGGCCATCAGTCGCGGACCTGCTCCCGATACCAGTGCCCCCAGGCCTCCAGCCGGTCGGTGATCTCCTTGAGGCTGGCGCCGATCGGGCTCACCGAATACTCGACCTTCGGCGGCACCTCGGCATAGACCTTGCGTTCGACCAGGCCGTCGGCCTCGAGCTCCCGCAGTTGCCGGGTGAGCATGCGTGCCGTGACGCCCGGGATCGCACGGTGGAGCTCGCCGAAGCGGCGGGTGCCGTTCTGGAGGTGGCGCAGGATCACGAGTTTCCATTTGCCGCCCAGGACTTCGGTGGCGGCCTCGACCATGCACTCGTCAGGTGCCGTGGTCGCGATCCGAGGCGGCATGGTTCCTCCTTCGAGAGCTCAATACTATACAGAGTGTACGTATGACACAGAAAAGACCGTACTTGTGAATCGGGACCCGGTCACCGACAGTCGAGGTATGACGACGACCATGCGACGCATCAAGACCGAACCGGACTGGTACGAGCCGTACCGCATCTCCCAGGCGATCGAGGCTGCCGGCCTGATCCACGTGTCCGGCCAGGCCGGCATCGACGAGCACGGACGCACCGTCGGAACGGACTTCGAGACGCAGGCCCGGCAGGTCTTCACGAATCTGGCCACCGTTCTCGGCCAGGCCGGCGCCAGCCTCGCCGACGTCGTGAAGGTGACGATCATGGTCACCGACATGGCCAACCTGGAGACGGTGATCAAGCTCCGGGGCGAGTACTTCAGCGAGCCGTACCCCGCCGACACGCTGCTCCAGGTCGCCGGACTCGCCCAGCCGGACTGGCTGGTCGAGATCGACGCGGTGGCGCTGGCTCCCGACCGCGGCGCCTGATCAGGAACTGCGACGCAGGATGCCGATCAGCATGCCGAGCGGGCAGGCCGCCGCCATGGCGCCGAACAGGTGCACCGGCCAGAGGTCGGTGACCAGCCCGACGATCGCGATGACTCCGCCCGCCGCGGTGACCGCGGCGACCGGCCACGGGCTCGGCAGGGTCTTGGCCGAGGCCGTACCGGCCAGGAAGATCACCAAGCCGGAGACCGCGAGCAGCCCGACGCCGACCTGTCGCCACCACGGGTCGGCGACGACGATGCCGTAGACCAGCGCGGCGAAGCCGGCGACGAACACGAGACCGAACGGGGCGACCCGCCAGCCGCCGATCAGGTACAGCCCGCCGACCGCGCCGATCAGCAGGGCCAGGCCGATCGGGGCCAGCATCGCGGTCAGGGCGACCGTCACCGTGTATTCGTACGGGAAGATCTCGGCCGATCCGATGAAGATCGCGGCGATGCCCAGGACCGGGCCCGCGATCACCAGCCCGACGGCGATCCGGGTGGCCCGCTTCTCGAAGTCCGCCAGCTGCTGTCGCCGCTCCGCCTTGGTCGATGCCATCGCGCCCCCAACCTAGCCCGCGGCCCCGCCACCCCGTCGACCGGCCATCCCGCGACGCGCTCGCCCTTCACCCGCCGCTGCCTCCGGGGACCCACCTTTTCGCCGCGGTCCCGGCTCCGACCGCCGATCCGAGTCGATCGACCGGTCACTTGTGCAGCGACACGCCGTCAGAACGGCTGCTTTTGTGACTGGTCGGCGGGGTTTGGTGGGGGAGGGTGGCGACCTCGTGGTCGAGGAGCTCCGGGACGGTGAAGGTGAGCAGATCGCCGTCGGCGGTGATCGGCACCGGGCGCCCGGCGACCCGGAGCGTGGCGCTCGTCGCGCGTAGACCGGGCACGCGGAGCCGTACCGTGACCGGGCCGGCGGGGATCAGGTGGTCCTGCCGGCCCGGCACGGTGGCGGTCACGGTGCGGTTGGTCAGGTGCAGCACCAGCCGGTCCTGCTGGCGATAGAGGTTGGCGTTGACCCGGCCGCCGCCGTCGATGATCACGGTCGGCTCGGGTACCGCCCAGCGCGCCGCGTTGCCGATGATCAAGGCGTGATCGGGTTGCTGGTCGCGGGCGTAGCAGCGATCAAGATCGGCGAGCAGCCAGACCAGCCGGCCGCCGCTCGGGGTCTCCCGGACGACGATCCCGGGCAGGTCGGTGCTCGGCGTGCGCAGCCAGGCGGTCTCCGGCGGGAAGATCGGGAAGTCGGGTACGAAGGTCGCCAGCACCTGCGTTCCTTGATCGACGCGGCACTGCCGGAGCCGGCCGCCGAACGGGATCAGGTCGGTCTCGTCCAGCCCGGCCAGGACTGGGTGCCGGACCCCGGCCGGCTCCGGCGCCGCCGGATCCCGTGGGCCGTCGACGCGTCCGCGCAGCTCCGGTGCCAGCCGCAGGTAGGTGTGCCGTCGATGCGTCTCGATGCTCGGGTCCGCCGGCCCGACATCGCCCTGAATCGCTGCGGAGGTACGGATTCCGAACAGATCCGCCAGGCCCGAATCGGCCCGCGGCCGGCCCTCGTCGTCCATCAGCCCGGTGTCGCCGGTCGCGATCACCGAGCCGCCCTGCTCCACGTACCGCTCGATCGCCGCGAGTTGATCATCGGACAGGACGACCAGGTTGGGCAGCACCAGCGCGGCGAACCGGCCGGCGGCCCGGTCCAGGTCGTCGGCGGGGATCGGCAGCGAGGTGAGGCCGGCGGCGTTCAGGGCGCGGGTCACGCCGCGGTACGGATCGAGCGTCCGCTCCGCCGCCCGGTCCTGCCCGGCAAGATCATGATTGCGCTGGGACCAGACGATCCCGAGGTCGGCGACCGGAGTGCGGTCGACCAGCATGTCCGCGTTGTCCCGATGCCAGCCGAACAACGGAGCGGCGGTCCGGTACTGCCGGCGATCGTCGTGGCAGGCGCCGATGTGGTGCCACCACGGCTGGATGCCACCGGCGAACCCGGACGTCGCCCAGCACCGCACCTCGGCCTGGGGCATCGCGGCGACCCGGAACGCCGGCCGGCCCAGCTGATACTGCGGGGTGCTCTCCGGGATCAGCTTGTCCCAACCCAGCAGTTCGTGCAGCCGCTTCCCGGCCTCGGTGTTCTGCTCGAACCCGTCGACGGCGTTGCGGTGCTGATGATCGAGCATGATCAACTCCGACCGGGCCAGGATCTGCCGCAGGTCGATGAAGCGCTGGTTGTTGTTGAGCACGTCCCCGCTGAGCATGCCGAACCAGCGGCAGTCCGGCCCGCCCGCCGCGGCGACGACCCGGTTGTTCAGCTCCCACAGCTCGGTCCGGAGCCGGTAGTTCCAGGCGATCCAGGCCCGGTACGCCGGCGCCGACCAGTCATGATCACGGGGCAGGTCCGCGCCGGCCTCGCGCCGGAATCCTGCGGAACAGTGATCGCAGTAGCAGATCGAGCCGCGCGGCAGCCCGGCCCAGCTGTTGTCGGCGAACCCGTCCGGCCGGCTGCGCTCGATGATCTCGGTCAGCACCTCGGGCAGATATTCCTTGTAATACGGCGAGTTGAGGCAGGTCACGTACTTGTCGGCGGCTCGGATCGGCTCGCCGGCGGCGTCCCGGCAGACCCAGTCCGGGTGCGCGGCATAGAAGTCCTCGGCGACCCGGTTGGAGTCCATCCGGGCGACCACGGTCAGGCCCTCGTCCCGCGCAGCGGCGACGATCTCGCCGTACAGGTCCCGGTCGCCGAGCGTCTCGGCCCGGTGGTGCAAGGGAAACCGGGACGGGTAGTAGGCGACGATGCCGCCCGCGTTGACGATCACGCCCTGGATCGCGGTCTCCCGCCAATGCCGGCGCCACCAGCCCTCGTCGTACCGCTCGGGATCGATTTCGGTCAGATTGGTCTGACCCCAGCGGTGGGTCCGGCGGTACCAGGGTGCGGTCGTCATCGGGTTCCTTCCGGTAGTGTGACATGTGTTCTTGACTGACAAGAAGGGAGAGCGTCGTGGCCGTACCGCTGGAGAACACTTCGCTCACCGACTCGCTGTGCGAGGCGCTGCGGCGACAGATCATCTCCGGGCAGATCGAGCCCGGACAGAAGCTGTCCGAGATCTGGGTGGCCAACTACTACGAGGTGGCCCGGCCGACCGCGAAGGCGGGCCTGGACCGGCTCACCAACGAGGGTCTGCTGCGCCGCGGCCGGCGGCAGACCGCGGTCGTCCCGCAGATGTCGGCCGGCGACATCAACGACATCTACTTCGCCCGCGAGCCGATCGAGGCCCGCGCCGTCCGTGCCCTCGCCGAGCGGGCGACGGTGCCGCCGGACGCGGAGCGGGCGCTGGCCCTGATGGGCATGGCGGCCCAGCTGAGCCAGCACGCCGAGCACACCGACGCCGACATCTCGCTGCACCGCGCCCTGGTCGCGGCGTCCGGCAGTGCCCGGCTGCAGCGGATGCACGAGACGGTGATGGGCGAGTCGCAGTTGTGCATCGCCCAGGTGCGCAGCCACGTCGGGCTCGACCTGGTCGAGTTGACCGCGACCCACGCCGCCATTCTGGACGCGATCCGGGCCGGTGATCCCGACGCCGCCGAGCAGGCGCTGCGGAACGATCTGCACGGCTGCCGGGAGACGCTGCTCTCCGACATCGCCGAGCGAAAGGCGTCGCTGTCGGGCTGAACCGCTCACCGGTTGATGCCGGTCAGCGTGATGCCCTGGATGAACTGCCGCTGGGCGATCAGGTAGACGATGATCACCGGCAGGACGGCGATCGTGGCGCCCGCCATCAGCAGGGTGATCTGGCTGAAGTATTCGTTCTGGAACTGGGCCAGGGCCACCGGCAGGGTCTGCAGCTCGCGCGAGTTGATGTAGATCAACGGGCCGAACAGGTCGTTCCAGGAATCCAGGAACGTGAAGATCGCGATCGCGCCGAGGGCCGGCTTGGTCTCGGGCAGCAGGATCCGCCAGAACACGGTGAACGAGCCGGCGCCGTCGACCCGGGCCGCGTCTTCCAACTCCTGCGGCAGGCTGAGGAAGTACTGCCGCATCAGGAACGTCGCGAACACCGGCGTGAAGACCCGCGGCACCCACAACGGCAGCTGGGTGTCCACCCAGCCGATCTCCTGGAAGATGATGTACTGCGGGATCAGGTACGCGATCCCGGGGATCATCGCCGTCGCCAGCAGGCCGATGAAGAGCAGATCCCGGCCGGGGAAGCGGAGCCGGCCGAACGCGAACCCGGCCAGCGCGGACACGGCCAGCACGCCGACGACGTTGATCACCGCCAGCTGCACGCTGTTGAAGAAGAACTGCGGGATCACCTCCAGCACGGCCGCGTAGTTGTCCCACTGCGGATCGGCCGGGAACAGCGTCGGCGGCGTGCTGAGCACCTGGCCCTCCTCCTTCAGGGAGGCGCCGATCATCCAGAGCAGCGGCAGCGCGAACGCGAGCGCGCAGATGATCATGAAGATGTAGAGCAGGACGTTCAGGGTGTGCTGGCTGACTCTTCTCATCCGTAGAACACCCACCTCTTCTGCAGTTTCCATTGCAGGTACGTGATCACGCCGAGAATCACGAACAGCACCCAGGCCATCGCCGCCGCGTAGCCGAACCGGCCGAACGAGAACGCGACCTGATAGAGGTAGTAGATGTAGACGCTGGTGCTGTGGCCCGGGCCGCCGGACGTCATGATGTAGATGACGCCGAACACCTGGAACGACGTGATGAACTGGGTGATCAGCACGAAGAAGACGCTCGGCGTCATCAGCGGGATGGTGATCTTGAACAGCTGCTGCCGCGTGCTCGCCCCGTCGATGCTGGCGGACTCGTACAGGTCGGCCGGGATGCCCTGCAGGCCGGCCAGGAAGATCACCATCGGGTAGCCGGTGCCCTGCCAGACCGAGACGATGATCACCGACAGCAGGGCCAGCCGGGAGTCGGCCAGCCAGGCCGGGCCCTGGATCCCGACGGTGCCGAGCAGCCCGTTCAGGGCGCCGCCGTCGGGCTTGAAGATCCAGTACCAGATGTAGCCGATCGCCACCACGTTGGTGATGAACGGGGCGAAGTAGGCGGCCCGGAACACCGGAATGCCGGGCACCCGCCGGTTGCACAGCAGGGCGAGCAGGAACGCCAGCACGGTGGTCGCCGGGATCGCGCCGAACGTGAACAACAGCGTGTTGCGCAGCGTCTCCAGATACAGCGGGTCGTTGGTGAACATCTCCTGGAAGTTCCGCAACCCGATGAAGCGCGGTGCGCTGAGCGCGTTCCAGTCGGCCAGCGACAGGTACATCGAGACCATGATCGGGATCAGCTGGAACGCGACGATGCCCAAGATCACCGGGGCGATGTAGAGCAGCCCCTCGTAGCGCAGCCAGCGGCTCCCGGCCCGTCGTCGCCGGGCGGGTGCGGGTGCCGGCGTGCCGGGCGGGTGCACCCGCGCGCCGTTCAGGGTTGCCATGGCGGCCGGTCCGGCTAGCCCTGCTGGGCCAGGGATTCGTCGACCCGGGCCTTGGTTCCGGCGAGCACGTCGGCCGCCTTGGCGTTGCAGTTGTAGACCTCGTCCAGCAGCGGCCGGTAGATCTGCCGGGCGCCCAGGGTGTTCGAGGTCTGGTTCGGCAGCGTCGAGTGATCAACGGCCTCGACGAAGAGGTTCACGTGCGCCGGCGGCTCGGCGAGCTTGGCCAGCGGCCGGTCGTCCATCGAGAGCCACATGTTGCCCTCGACGAAGAACGTGCCGCCCTCCTCGCTGGTGAGGAACTTCAGCAGTTCCCAGGCGGCGTCGGGATTCTCCGCCTTGGCCGGGATCGCGTACGTGACGACGCTGGACTCGGTGCGCTGGTCCTTCGGGCCGGCCGGCGGCGGCGCGACGTCGAAGGTGAAGTCCTTCACGTTCTGCAGCAGGTACGGCAGCGTACTGAACTGGCTGTAGAACATCGCCAGCTTGCCCTGGGTGAACAGTTGCAGGTCGGCGTTCGTACTCTGCAGATCACCCCAGGCCGGCTGCACCTTCTCGGTGCAGGTCAGGTCGGTCGCCCACTGCAGCGCCTCGGCCGCGGCCGGCTCGGACAGCGTGAAGCTCTTGCCGTCGGCGGAGAAGATGCCGGTCGGGCTGCCGTTGTTGATCGCCCAGGTCTGCTCGTAGCCGGTGTCCAGATAGACCAGCGCGCCGAACCGTTCGCCGGGCACGGTGAGCGCCTTCGCCGTGGTCAGGAAGTCGTCCCAGGTCCAGCCGTCCGAGCTCCACTCGGTGGGCGGCAGGTCGACGCCGGCCTCCCGGAACAGGTCGACGTTGTAGTAGAACAGTCGCGGCGAGTGGGCGATCACCCAGGCCGTGTGCCGGCCGTCGGCCTGGACCGGGAAGTTGTAAAGATCATCGGGGAAGTGCGAGGTGTCCAGCTTGTCCCGTTCGATGAACGGCTTGAGGTCCAGCAGGGCCCCGGTGCCGGACATCCCGCGCACGTAGTCGTCGTTGATCTTGATCAGGTCCGGCGGCTTGCCACCGGACAGCACGGTGCGGAACTTGGTGTCGTAGTCGGACGGCACCGGCTGCACCTCGACCGAGATGCCGCTGGCCTGCTGGAAGGCTTCGACCGCCTTGCCGAACGGGTCGTCCTTGATGTCGGAGTCGTTGAGGAACGTCATCGCCTTCGACCCGCCACCGCCGCCCCCGGGACTGCTGCAGCCCGCGAGCGCGGCGGCCGCGACACCGCCCGCGCCGAGGAGGGTCCGGCGACTGATCCGCGTCATTGCGTTCATGGGAGGTCCTTACTGGTTCAGGTCAGTTGGCGCACGGCATCGCCGGCGCCGGAGAGGTTTTCCAGCCGCATCTCGGAGTACTTGCGGCTCAGCACGACCCCGTCGGCACCGCCGGCGAAGGCCGCGAGCACGGCGTCCCGAACGCCCTCCCGGGTGCACCGGGTGAGCTCCCCAGCGCCGGTGTCCGAGCCGTTGCCGACCGGGATGTCAACGTCGATGCCGGGTAGCACCTTGCAGCCGTGCCGGACGCCGGCGACGGCCCGGGCGGTCTCGCGGCGTACGTACTCGGCGGTGAACCCGGTGCTCGGCAGTTTGTCGTAATCGCCTTCGTCCAGGCCGAGCAGGCGCAGCATCACTGGATAGACCTGCTCCGGTTCGGCATCGGCGAACAGACTGGTGCAGATTCCGGCGATCCAGGTGTGGAACCGCGGCCCGGCGCAGTTGTTGTATTCCACCACCTTGAGGAAGTCGGACAGCTCGCTCAGCTCGGCGTAGTCCTGGTCGGCCCGGTAGAACGGGCTGAACGAGATCTCGTGATAGACGTGCCAGCCGACCTGGACCGAGGACCGGCAGGCCTTGGCGACGCCGTAGATGTCGCGATAGAGCTGGCGCTGGCTCTGCGTCCACAACGTCTGCCAGGCCAGGATTTCCGGGTACGTCAGCAGGGTGCGCCAGAACGTGACGAACGCACCGTCGGCCTGCCGCTCGCCGGAGTTGATCTTGTGGTTCCACTCCAGCAGCGCCCGGTAGCCGGCCTGGGCCCGGGCCGGGTCGATGCCGCGCTCCCGACCAAGATCACGACAGTGCCGGCAGAAGCAGCTGACCAGCTCGGTCGGCGTGGTCCGCTGCAGCAGCAGGTTCAGCGGGCCGGGCCGTTCCGAGCACCAGGCGAGACCGTCGATCGGGTAGCTCTTGACGTAGTCCTCGACGATGCTCAGGTGCCAGTTCCGGTAGTCCGGGTTGTTGAAGCACGGCCGCTCGGTCGGCCGACCCCAGACGTCGACCTCCAGGCACTGCGGGAAGTTCGGGTAGTCCCGCAACGCCTGCGCGTACGAGCTCTCCTCCATCCAGGCGTAGCTCGCCATCCCACGCGACTGGGCCTCCGGCAGCACGTCGTCGAACAGGTCGCCGTCGTAGTCCGGCGCCCGGCCGGAGGCGCCCAGAATCGTGTTCCGGTAGAACTCCGGATGGATGGTGGCGTAGTTGCCGCCGACCCAGTCGTGGTCGTACTCCTGCGGACCATGATCGGGAAGCGGATGGCCGGGCAGCTGCCGGCCGCCGGTGCCGCGGGTCCAGGTCGGTGTCGCGAGGAACAGTGCGTTCACCGCGCCGCGCTCCTGCAGGATGTCGAGCACGGGCTTCACCCCCTCGTCGGCGAACGAGGCGGCGCCGATCTGGAGGGCGACGAGGGGATCCGGTGAGGTCATTTCCTTGCTCCCGTTCTCGGAGGCGCTGTGGCGAGGAGTTCCGACATGCGCTGCGCTCATTCCGATAACCGGAAGTCTGCCCCTTCTCGATTTTGCATGTCAAGCATTCTGGTCTGACAAGAACGCTGTTAGGGTACGAGGCACGTACCGAAGCGGGAGATCACGATGACCGGTGACTCCGGGCCACGGGCCCGATGGTGGGAACGCCCGTTCGAGATGCTGCAGACCAACCTGCGCGAGATCGATGCCGGCCTCGACGTCGCTGCCAACCTCGACGCGATCGCCGATCACGGCGCCGACACCTGGTTGATCAACACCGGCGGCATCCTGGCCAACTACCCGACCGACCTGCCGTTCCACACCCGGAATCCCTACCTGGGTGAGCGTCCCAGCGGCGACCTGATCGGCGACGCGGTCGCGGCGGCGCACCAGCGCGGAATGCGGTTGATGTCGCGGATGGACTTCTCCAAGATCGCGCAGCCGATCGCCGATGATCATCCGGACTGGTGCTTCCGGTCCCGGGCCCGCGAGCGGCAGCAGGTCGAGGGGCTGGTCAGCGTCTGCCCGTGCGGCGAGTACTACCAGCAGCGGACGTTCGACATCCTGGACGAGATCCTGGACCGGTATCCGGTGGACGGGTTCTTCTTCAACTGGTTCGGCTTCAGCGAGGTGGACTATCACGGGGTCCGGCACGGCGTCTGTCACTGCAACGCCTGCCGGAGCCGGTTCGCCGACGAGGAGGGCGGCGCCGACCTGCCGGCCGGGCCGGAGTCGCCGGACTTCGCCCGCTGGCGGGCCTTCTGCCGCCGGGTGCTGGACGACCTGACCGGCCGGATCCGTGATCATCTCGCGGCCCGCCGGCCGGACGCGCCGCTGATCCTCGGCTCCCGGTCCGACATCGTCTTCCACGAGGCGAACAACAAGATCGGCCGCGAGCTCTGGCCGTCGGCGACCGCGGAGGCGGTGAGCGCGGCGAAGACGGTCCGGCCGGACAAGCCGGTGCTGGTCAACTCCACGCTGTTCGTCGACATGCCGTACCGGATGGCCGCGGAGGATCCGCACCACGTCGGCCAGTTCTTCGCCCAGGCGATCGCCCGGGGTGCCAACCCGTCCACGTACCTGATGGGTCCGGTGGGCGTGATCGACTACCCGGGCCTGGCCGCGGCCGCCACCGTCACCCGGTTCCACCGCGACCAGCGGGCGGTCTACGAGGGGCTGCGCCCGCTGGCGACGGTCGCCCTGGTCCGGCCCGACCAGCTGACCCAGCCGGAGTCGGCGCGGGACGAGTTCCGGGGGTGGTACGCGGCGCTGCAGGAGGGGCACGTCCCGTTCGACGTGCTGCCGGCCGAGCGGCTGGCCGAGGCCGACGCACTGGGCTCGCTGGACCGCTTCCGGGTCCTGGTGCTGCCCGACCTGGGTCCGCTGCCGGCCGACATGATCACCGCGCTCGACGCCTTCGCCGGCGCCGTTGTCGCGACCGGCTCCAGTGCCGTTGCCGACGACCAAGATCAACTCCGGCGAGCGCCCGGGCTGCGGGTGCGCGGACGGCACACCGGCTTCGCCGAGACGCGGTCCAGCTACGCGAGTGACGGCCGGCGCCTGCTGCCGATCTTCGGTGACCTGCTGAATCTGGAGCCGGCCGAGGACGCGGTCGTTCGCTGGCGGGTGTTGCCGCAGGCCTCGTTCGCCCCGCCGGAGAAGGCGTACGGTCACCAGGAGAGCCGGCTCGCCGCAGTGGTCGCGAATCAAGCCCGGGACGGCATCCGGGTCGCCTGGACGATCGGGCGGACCTACCGGGAGTTCGGCACCGGCAACCTGCGGTACCTGATGATCGAGATCGTGCGTGGGGTGGCGGGGCCGCAGCCGGTCGCCGACAGCGAACTGCCGGAACAGGTCGAGGTGATCATCGGCGGCAACGGCAGCCGCACGGTGGTGCACCTGATCAACCTCGGCGGCGCCCGCCGCCGGGGCTTCGGCGCACCGCTGCCGGTGACCGGCGGCAGGCTGCGGCTGCCCCTCGAGGCCGGGTCCGCGGCGACCTCGCTGACCACCGGCCGGGCGCTGACGACGGTGCCCGAACCGGACGCGCTGGTGATCGAGTTGCCGGACCTGGAGCTCTTCGAGGTGATCGTGATCGACCCGGAATCGTCGAACGGAGCAGGAAAGGCAGGCCGTCATGGCTGACAGAGTCGGTTTCGTCGGGCTCGGCATCATGGGCCGCGGAATGGCCGCGAACCTGGTCCGGGCCGGGACCGCGCTGACCGTCTACAACCGGACCGCCGAACGCACGGCGCCGCTGGTCGAACTGGGTGCCGTCGCGGCGCGGACACCGCGGGCCGTCGCCCAGAACAGCGACGTGGTGATCATCTGCGTCAGCGACACCGCCGACGTCGAGCAGGTCCTGTTCGGCACCGACGGCGTGGCCGACGGGCTCGCGCCGGGCGGCCTGGTGATCGACACCAGCACGGTCAGCCCAACCGCCACCCGGCACTGGGCGGAGCGGCTGGCCGAGGGTGGCGTCGCGTTCGTCGACGCCCCGCTCACCGGTGGCAGCGAAGGGGCCGAGCAGGGCACGTTGTCGATCATGGTCGGCGGCGCGGACGCCGACGTCGAGCGGGCGCTCCCGTACCTGCAGCAGGTGGGCAGCACGATCACCCACGTCGGGCCGGTCGGGCACGGTCAGGTGACCAAGCTGGCCAACCAGATCCTGGTCGTCTCCAACATGCTCGGCGTGGCCGAGGCACTGATGTTCGCCCGGGCCAGCGGCCTCGACCTGGCCAAGGTGATCACCGCCGTCGAGGGTGGTGCCGGCGGCTCCTGGATGCTGTCCAAGCGGGCGCCCCAGGTGATCGACGACGACTGGCGGCCCGGCTTCCGGGTGGACCTGCAGCAGAAGGACCTCCGGCTGGTGCTCGAGGCGGCCGGGGAGCTCCGGGTGCCGATGCTCGCGACCAGCCTGATCTCGCAGCTCTACCAGCCGCTGCTCCGGGACGGCCGGGACGGCGACGGCAACCACGCGCTGGCCGAGACGGTGGCCCGGCTGGCCGGTCAGCGCTGACCGAGGAGACTGATCGCGTTCTCGACGGACGTCCGGATGTCCTCCGTGCTGTGCCCCGCCCGGGAACGGAGCCGCCAGCCGAGGATGAGGGTGAACAGGAGGTCGGTGAGCGCGGCCGGATCCGTACCGGCCGGGAGTTCTCCGCTGTCGCGCATCCGGGTCAGGATGTCGGCTAGACCGGTGCGGGTGAGCTCGAAGGACCCCTCGGCGCGCCGGGAGACCTCCGGGTCGGTGGCGCCCAGTTCTGCGGCGGTGTTGACGACGAAACAACCGACCGGCTCGGCCGCTCGGTCGTCGCCTCCCAGGGCGACGGCGGTGACGGTTTCGACGAGTGCGGCCAGGGTCGGGGCGGCGTCGCGGAACCGTTGACACCCGTCGGTGCTCTCGGTCGCGCGGTAGTGGTCGAGGGCGCGCAGGAAGAGCCGGTGCTTGTCGCCGAACGTGCGATAGAGGCTGCTCGGGTTGAGTTCCAGCTCCTCGCCCAGATCGCGGGTGCTGGTGGCGTGGTAGCCCTTGCGCCAGAACACCTCGGTGGCCCGGCGGACAGCCGTGTCCTCGTCGAAGCCGCGCGGCCTGGCCATGTCGATCCTCTCGCCCTAGTTGTGGAGCGGTCGCTTCCAATGCTAGCGTCCTCATTTGGGAGCGATCGTTCCCAAATAGGTGTCGGGAGGAGTTCGGGATGGAGCGGGAGCGTTGGGGTGCGGCCTGGGTGGCCATGGTCGGGGTGTTCGTCGTGGTCGTGGCGGAGCAGCTGCCGATCGGTCTGCTGATCCAGATCAGTCCCGAGCTGAGGGTGACCGAGGGGGCGGCCGGGCTCAGCGTGACCATCCCGAGCGTGATCGCCGGGGTCGCGGCGCTCGTCGTACCCGTGGTGGCAGGGCGGCTGGACCGCCGGGTGCTCCTGATCGCGCTGATGATCTTGATGACGGCCGCGAATGTCGCGTCGTGGGTGGCTCCGAACTTCGAGGTCCTGCTGCTGTCGCGGGTGTTCGTGGGAATCGGGATCGGCGGCTTCTGGGCCATCGGCGGCGGTCTCGCCGTGCGACTGGTGGCTGCGCCGAACGTGCCCGAGGCGACGGCGATCATCTTCGCCGGGGTCGCCGCGGCCAACGTGCTCGGCGTTCCGCTGGGCACGATGCTGGGGACTCAGCTGGGGTGGCGGCTGGCGTTCGCGGCGCTCGGGGCGGCCGCCCTGGTCTCGCTGGTGTGCCTGATCGTCGCGCTGCCGCCCCTTGCTGCGCCGACCCCGGTCCGGCCGCAGCTGCTGCTCGACCAGCTCGGGAACCGGGACGTGGCGGTCGGGCTGATCGCGACCCTGCGCGGCGCAGCGTGACCGGAGTCGTCGCCTGCATCCTCGCGGTTGTCACGATCGCGCTGGGGCTGCTCCCCGTGGTCGGTCTGCAGCCGATCTCCGGAGTGCCGCTGCTCCTGCTCTGGGGTCTGTTCTTCGGCGGGCTCTCGGTCGGCATGCAGACCTGGATGATCAAGGCCGCGCCCGCGGCCGTCGAGGCCGCGACGTCCTTGTGGGTCGGCGTCTGGAACCTTGCCATCGGAGTCGGAGCCCTGGTCGGCGGCGCCGCCATCGACAGGCTCTCCCTGCCGGCAACGGTCGGGATCGCGGCGCTGTCGACGCTAGCGGCCGTTCTGGCGGTCGCCGTCGGCGCCGTCAGGGCCGGACCGCGAGCTCAGCCAACGACGCGGCGCCCGGTGGCCACTCCTTGATCAGCAGCGAGACGTAGCGCGCGGTCTCGCCCGGCGCGAACGGCCGCCAGGTGACGCCGTCGGCGGAGACGGCACGGTCGTACGCCGGCACCTTGCCCCTGGTCCAGCGGGGCGTGACCTCGCCGAGCTCATGATCACCACCCAGGTTGATCACGACCCGGCGGCCGGCGGCGCCGGGCGTCCAGGCCGTACGCGGGTCGCCGTCGACGGCCCGGTCCGGATCGGACATCCCGGCCGGCAGCGGGGATCCCGGGTAGGTGATCTTGCCCCGCGCCAGGTCGGTGACGGGCGTCCGCGGCCCTTCGGTGAAGTCGATCACGCGGGACTTCCCGGCCGGTACGTCGACCGTGCGCGACTCGCCGGTCGCGGTCGAGGTGAGCTCGACCCGGGCGGTCCGGCCGCCGGGGTTGCGGACCTCGACCCGGCGCGAGTCGGCAACCGTGATCACCAGTCCCTCGGCCCGGTCGGAGCGGACCCGGAACCGGACCGGCTCCACCGCCGCCGAGGCCGGATCGAGGGCGACGGTGTAGTCGATGCCGGCGCCGGTGATCGTCTGGCTGCCCCGGTACGCGAGCCGGGTGCGACCGGACTGCGGCACCCGGAGCGTGGCCCGGACCGGCTCGCCGGACAGGTTGAACAGGGACAGCCGGTCGCCGTTCAGCGCGGCGCGGAGCGCGTCCGGGC
Source organism: Microlunatus parietis (assembly GCF_013407955.1). Lineage (GTDB taxonomy): Bacteria > Actinomycetota > Actinomycetes > Propionibacteriales > Propionibacteriaceae > Microlunatus > Microlunatus parietis. The sequence goes on from NZ_JACCBU010000001.1 coordinate 4,826,896, forward strand.
CGCCGGACGGCTGCGGCTCGCCCGCTCGCCGCGCCGTCTCGGCCGGGCTCTGCGGGCCGTAGCCGCGGATGATCAACTTCGCCGCCTTCGCGGCCGGCCCGTGGGACAGCGCAAGATCGTTGCCGGCCACCGCGATCGGGCTGTCCGAACCGCTGACCACGAAGCCTGCCCGGCCGTCCAGGTTGACCCAGTCGCCGGCGACCTCGGTGAACTTCGGCACCTCGGTCACCGTGGTCCAGGTGCTGCCGTCGGTGGAGGCCTCGATCCGGTAGTTGAACGGCCAGGCGTCCTCCTGCCAGTGGATCGTGACCCGGTCCACCGTCGTCGCCGTACCAAGATCAACAGCCCACCAGCCCTTCATCGTGGGCCGTTCCTGTTCGCTGTTGCCCCAGCGCGTCTTCGGGTCGCCGTCGACCGCCTTGTCCGGGCTGCGGTCGGCGTTGTAGCTGGTCGAGGCCGTGGCCGTCCTGCCCCGGGCCAGGTTGTCCGGGCCGCCGGGTCCGTACGCGCCGAACTCGTAGATCGAATAGCCCCACTGGGACTGCGCTGCGACGCCGACCATTCGCAGATAGCGCGCCTCGGTCGCCGGGAAATCGAGCGTCTCGGTGCCGCCCCGCCCGACCGTCGACGGCGGCAGCGTCACCGAGCCGTCCCGGCCGGTGAACGTGCGGTCGCCGTCCAGTCCGGGCATGCCGGGCATCCGCTGGTTGAACAGGCGCAGGTAGCCTTCGTCGTCGCCGGTTCCCGTGCTGGCGTAGGCGATCGAGCCGTCCGGCAGCGTCGTGAACCCGGCATAGCGATCACCGCGACGGACCACCGTGGCGGTCGCGTCGATCCCGTCCCTGATCTTGGTGTACGTCCGCGCGTTGGCCTGGTCGACGGCGGCGACGGAGGGCAGCAGGGACGGTGACGGACCGATCAGGTTGATCAGATAGTCGTCGTGGCCGGGCAGGTAGCCGAACTTCACGAAGCCCGGCCGCAGCGTCGGCAGCGCCAGCGCGGATCCGGTCCGGTGCGCCAGATAGCCGGGCCTGGTGCCGAAGTCGGTCACGCCGGCGGCGCGCCGGTCGTACTCGGCCAGGCTGACCGGCTCGACGTCGCCGGCCAGCCGGTCCCGCCAGAAGTGCAGCAGGTACGCGTAGCCGACCTCGGCCCTGGCCTCGGTCTCGTACTGCAGGCCGGTGGTCTTGATCAACCGGCCGGCCGGCTCGGCGGCCGCATAGGGGACCAGGGCGTTCGCGATCATGCGCTCGGCGCGGGCCGCCAGCGGGTCCCCGTTGATCATGGCGCGGGCGGTGACCGGGAGCAGGCTGCGCCCGTACAGGTGGGCCCGGTCGCCGATCATGAACTCGGCCGGCACGCCCTGCCGGGTGCCCAGCCGGTGCAGCGTCGCCCACAACTCGTCGGCGTTCGGCATGATCAACTGGCTCTGCGGGATCGGCCGCCCGGCGATCAGGTAGTGCGGCACGTTGCGGCCGGGGTAGGACCCGATCGACTGTTGGTACATGCCGTTCCAGCTGCCGTGGTTCTCCGAGGTGTAACTGTCGAAGACGTTCTGGGCCGTGTTCCAGTCTGCGATCGGCCGGTTGTCGATCATGGTCGGGTTGACCCGGTCGGCGACCGGCAGCCCGGGCATGTTGAGGGTCCACCGGGTCAGCCACTCGCGCCACCTCGGGGCGTTGGGATCGTCAGGCAGGTACGCGTCGGCGGCGGACAGGTTCATCGTCCGGGCGCCCATCTCCTCGAGCTTGGTGTCCGAGACGTACCCGCCGACCAGCCCGTTGGTGCTGCCGCCCTCCCGGGCCGGATCGGTCGGGTTCGCGCCGACGTCGGCCAGATAGTTGGCCTCGCCGCGGGTGATCACGTCGATGCCGTCCCGGGTCCGTTGATCAAGATCGTCCCAGAGCAGCCGGGCGGCGTCGACCAGGTAGGCCTCGGCGGTCGCGTCCCAGTAGATCCGGGCGCCCCAGCTGCCGCCGGCCGGGTCGACGAACCGGTTCCGGGCGGTCCAGTAGCTGATCGAGGAGACCGTACGGTCGCGCAGGGTGGCCTCGTCGAGGCCGGCGGCGGCCGCGTCGTAGTCGCCGAACTCCAGCAGCACCGCGTTGCCGACGAGCCCCTCGACGCCGGAGTAGGCGCCGGCCTGCTCGTTCCAGAGGGTCTGCAGGAACGGGGTGTTGCGGAGCAGCAGACCGTAATAGACCCTGGCCAGGTCGTCCTCCGATCCGGGCGGCTCGGCGCCGGCGGCCGGTGCGCGGGCGCCGAACCAGCCGGCCATCAGGGCGAGCGCCAGGAGCAGGCAGACGATCATGGAACGGGCGCGATGCGGGCGGGTGGTCGGCATGGCGGTCCTCCCCGGACAGCGATGTCGGAAGACGTTTACCCGGAGACGATACCGGTTACGGTGGGGGAGTGCGGATCGTCACCTGGAATGTGAACTCGGTCAAGCAGCGGATGCCCCGGCTCCTGCCGTGGCTCGACGAGCGCCGGCCGGACGTGGTCTGCCTGCAGGAGACCAAGCTCGCCGACGACGCCTTCCGGGCGCTGCTCGACACCGAACTGGCCGACCGCGGCTACCAGGTCGCGGTGAACGGCGAGACCCAGTGGAACGGGGTCGCGATCCTGTCCCGGGTCGGCCTGGAGGACGTGGTGCTCGGCATCCCGGACGGGCCCGGCTTCCCGCACCAGGAGGCGCGGGCGATCGCCGCCACCTGCGACGGGGTACGGATCCACGGCGTGTACGTACCGAACGGGCGGGTGCCGGACTCCGATCACTACCGCTACAAGCTGGACTGGCTGGCCGCGCTGCGCCGGCAGGTCGAGACCGGTCCGGCGGCGCGGATCGTTTGCGGCGACATGAACATCGCCCCGACCGACGCCGACGTGTTCGACCCGGATGCCTACATCGGGCAGACCCACGTCACCGAACCGGAGCGGGCCGCGCTCGCTGACCTGCAGACGATCGGGCTGCACGACGTGGTCCGGGACCGCTGGCCGACCGAGCGGGTGTTCAGCTACTGGGACTACCGGGCCGGCATGTTCCACCAGGACCTGGGCATGCGGATCGACCTGGTGCTCGCCTCCGATCCGGTCGCGGCCCGGGTCAAGGCGGCCTGGATCGACCGGAAGGCGCGCAAGGGCACCGGGCCGAGTGATCATGCTCCGGTGATCGTTGATCTTGATACGGCCCCGGACGGCGACATCGGCCCGGTGGTGCCGCCACCTTCTGCTCCCGCGGCTCGGCGAGGGACCAAGAAACTTCCGCAGGCGAAGAAGTAGGAGACGATCATGGCGGCGCAGGAGGAGCGGGACGGGGTCGGGCTGACCAATCTCGACCAGGAACTGTTCACCGGCGCCGACGCGACCAAGCGGGACCTGATCGACTATCTCGAAGCCGGCCGGGACCGGATCCTGCCCGGCCTGCGGGACCGGCCGCTGTCGGTGATCCGGGTCCGGCCGGGCCAGCAGCCGTTCATGCAGAAGAACGTGCCGAAGTACACGCCGGAATGGGTCGAGACCACGACCGTGTGGGCGGAGTCGTCGCACCGGGACGTCTCGTACGCGCTCTGCAACGACTGGCGCACCCTGCTCTGGTTCGGCAACCAGCGGGCCGTCGAATACCACCCGACCCTGAACACGATGAGCGAGCCGGACCGGCAGACGTACTTGATCATGGACCTGGACCCGCCGGAGGGTTCCGGCTTCGACGTCGTGATCAAGACCGCCAAGGTGGTCAAGCAGGCGCTCGACGAGCTCGACCTGGCTGCCGTGATCAAGACCAGCGGCTCGAAGGGCGTGCACATCATGGTCCCGCTGGACGGCTCCGCGCCGATCGAGGACGTCGCCGCGGCCACCCGGGCCGTCGCCGCCCGGGCCGAGAAGCTCGACCCCGACCTCGCGACGACCGCCTACATCAAGGAAGATCGCGGCGGCAAGGTGTTCCTCGACTCGACCCGGGCCGGCGGAGCCACCATCGTCGCCGCCTACAGCCCCCGGGTCCGCCCCGGCACCACCGTCTCCTTCCCGGTCCCCTGGGATGATCTTGACGACGTGAAGCCCGCCGACTTCACCGTGAAGTCGGCCCTCAAGATCACCGGTGATCCCTGGGCCGACCTGATGCCAGCCGACCAGACCCTGCCGGCCGACCTGATCGCCGAGGGCCACGAGATCCCCGTCGCGAGGGTGCAGGCCATGCACGAAGGCAAGCGGCGCAAACGAGCCCGAGAGGCCAAGGGCGAGTCCTGACCCGGGCACGCGCGGGCGGCGCGCCGAACGGGATTGCAGGGGGAGGGGTGGGGACGTAGCGTTACGCGCGAAAGCGGCCCCGGGGTGGGTTCGGCCGGCAAGCACAAGCCCGCCCCCGGGGCTCCATGCCCCTACCCGAAGGAGGGAGCAGGCCCAGTGTGCCCTACTGATGCTGCCCGCGTCACCCCGCCCGTTCGAACCCGGAGTCGACGAGCCGCGGTAGCGGTCTTGGTCCGGGAGTTCCCGCTCGCTGCCGCGTGGATCGCCTTCCTGGTCGCGTTGGCGGGGCTGCTTCCGGCAGCGTTCGCCGCGCTGGTTGCGGATTTGGTCGAGTCACTGCCGGTGATCATCGGTTCCGGACTCGGCACCGCAACGGGCCAGCCGGTTCTCTTCATCCTGGTCGCCATCGGAGTCGTACTCCTGGCCCAGGAACTGGTCGCGTCGTTGGCGACGGTCACGACAACGGTCGTCTACCAGAGGTACGACGAGCACCTGCTGACCCGCGTGATGAAGGCGCTCCTGGCGGTTCCTGGACTCGACCCGTTCGAGGATCCGGCCTTGGCGATCAAGACCGACCGCGCCGTTCGTATCCCCGGATTCGGGCCAGGAGAGTTGATCACCGGCCTGATGGAGAAGGGGGCGGTGCGCGCTCAGGGGCTGGCGGCCGCGGTCCTGGTGGCGACGATCTGGCCGCTGGCCGCGGTCGTCCTGTCCGTGGCCTGGCTTCTGGTCGGGCGGCGCCTGCAGGTCGACTTCGACGCTGACCCGGATGCGGGTACCGATCCGTCGTCGTGGACCGAGACGCGCCGCCGGGCTCGGTACCTCAAGCAGGTCGGTCTGATGCCGGCTTGGGCCAAGGAGTTGCGGATCTTCGGCCTGGTCGACTGGCTTGCCGATCGGTTCGGGCGGCAGAACGCCAAGGTCCTGGCCGACTTGTGGCGGATCCGCGCGGTCGAGCAGCGCGTCGTCCTCGCGCTCTTCACCGTTGTTGTCGCTGCGAACGTGGTGGTGCTGGCTCTGGCGGCTCGGGCGGCCATGGACGGGAGCCTGTCCCTCGGCCAGTTGATCATTCTGCTGCAGGGGCTTCTCGGCATGGCCTTCCTGGCCAGTCAGAACGGGGACGGCTTCATCGCGAACGGCTCGGTCGCCGTTCCTGACGTCCTGGAACTCGAGCGAGCCACGGCTGGCCTCGCCGCAGCCCGACCAGGCCGGCTGCCTGCCGACGGGCTGCCGCGCCGGGAGATCCACTTCGAGAACGTACGGTTCGGCTACGCCGGCCGTACCCCCGTTTTCGATGGCCTCAGCTTGCGGATCGAGGCGGGCCAGTCGGTCGGCATCGTGGGCCTGAACGGCGCGGGCAAGACCACATTGATCAAGCTTCTCGCAGGCCTGGAAACCCCCCAGCTCGGACAGGTCACCGTCGACGGCACTCCGCTTGTTGATCTTGACCTGGAGTCCTGGTGGCGGCGCGTTGCCGCGATCTTCCAGGACTTCGTCCATTATGAGCTCCCGGCACGCGACGCGATCGGCTTCGGCGCTGTCGATCTCGCAGGCTCCCAGCGGTCGACAGCCGATCATGATCTTCGATCGGCCGCCCAGCTGGCTGGTGCGGGGGAGATCATCGCCGACCTCCCGCAGGGGCTGGACACGCCGCTGTCCCGACGGCTGGCCGGTGGAGTCGATCTTTCGGGAGGGCAGTGGCAGCGGATCGCCCTGGCGCGGACGATGCTGACCGTGCAGGCCGGGGCGCGGGTGCTCGTTCTGGACGAGCCCACGGCCCAGCTGGATGTGCGGGCCGAGGCCGACATCTACGACCGCTTCCTCGACCTGACCCGTGGGCTGACCACCATCGTGATCAGCCATCGGTTCTCCACGGTCCGGCGAGCCGACCGAATTCTGGTGCTCGATGGTGGGCGGATCACCGAGGACGGCAGCCACGCCGAACTGGTGGCCACCGGCGGGCGCTACGCCCGGCTCTTCGCCAAGCAGGCGCTCCGTTATGTTGACGACAACCCGGCAGCTGGTGATCATGGCTGAATCCCTTCCCGGCAAGCGATTGACCACCGCAGCGACGATGCTCCGGTTCGCCTGGGCCGCCGATCCGAAGCGCTCGCTCCTCGCCCTCGTCCTGTTCACCCTCCAGGCGCTCGCCAGTACGACCTTCGCGTGGTGGCTCAAGGTCCTGCTCGACGCCGTACCAGCTGCCGACCTCACCAACCTGTTCCTCGCCACCGGGGGGCTCGCCCTCTCCTTGGCGGGCAACACCGTGCTTTCCCATGGCAGCAATCAGGTGCTCCTGGCCTTGCGCGAGCGCACCCATGCGCTCGTCGAGCGGCGGATGGTGGAGATCGTCGGGCACACCCCGACCCTGGACATCCACGAGACGCCGGCCTACTTGACCCACCTCGAAGTCCTCGAACGCGAAACCTGGAGATTCGGTGAAACCGTCCCCTCACTGGTCAATCTGTTCGCCACCGGCATTCGCATCGTCACCACGACGGCACTGCTGGTCACGGTTTCCCCGGCCCTTCTCCTGCTCGCCGTACTCGGGCTGCCGACACTTCTCCTGAGTTCCAAGATCAGCCGCCTCTACCACCTCGGCAACGACCGAACCGCAGAGATCTACCGCCGAACGGCCGTCCTCTATGACCTGGCCACCAAGTCCGAATGCGCCAAGGAGACCCGGCTGCTACGCCTCGGTCCCGTCCTCGTCCGGCGTTTCCACGTCGAGTACCGCAAGCTCATCGGCGTCTCCCGGCGCGTCGCTGTGCACGCAGAAGCCCTCGGCCTCGCCGGTCGGATGATCTTCCTCCTCGGCTACTTCTGTTCGCTCCTCCTCGTCGTCCACTGGTTCGCGACCGGCCGGGCCAGCATCGGCGACGTCGCCCTGACGGCCGTCCTGGCCGGCCAGATCCTCAGCCTCCTCGCCAGTTCGGCGGAACTCCTGCAGTTCGCCTGGCGGAACCTCGCCACGGCCGGCCGCTATGTGGAACTCGAAGGCATCTCCCGGCAGGCTCGGTCACGCAGCACGGCGGCCGCGGTCACCCCGGCCCGGCTGCGCGACGGCATCCGGCTCGACCAGGTCAGCTACCGCTATCCACACTCGACGCGACCGGCCCTGCGTGGCATCGACCTCCGGCTGCCCGCGGGCTCAACCGTCGCCGTGGTGGGAGACAACGGCGCCGGAAAGACAACACTGGTCAAGCTGCTCACCGGCCTGTATCTGCCTACTGACGGCAAGATCAGCATCGACGGTGTTGATCTTGCGACCCTCGACCCGGAGAGCTGGCGCCGCAGAACCTCGGCCGGATTCCAGGACCATGCCCGCTTCGAACTTCCTCTCCGTGAAGCCATCGGCATCGGCGACCTCGACGCGATCGAGGACGAGGCCGCAGTGCGGACGGCGCTTCAGCGGGCCGGGTCCGCGGACCTTCCGGCCGCGCTTCCGGCCGGGCTCCAAACCCAACTGGGCCCGAGCTGGACCGACGGAGTTGATCTTTCTGGTGGCCAATGGCAGAAGATCGCTATCAGCCGCGCGATGATGCGAACCGCACCGCTGCTCCTCGTCCTCGACGAGCCGACCGCGGCACTCGATGCCGACACCGAACATCGCCTCTTCCGCCAGTGGGCAACGGCGTCCGAACGGATCAAGGACACCAGTGGTGCGATCACGATTCTCGTGTCCCATCGGTTCTCCACCGTCCGTATGGCGGATCTGATCATCGTTCTCGATCATGGTGAACTGATCGAGACCGGCGACCACGACGAACTCATGGCGAGGGGCGGACTCTACGCCGACCTCTTCGAACTCCAAGCCCGTTCCTACCGCTGATCGACGCGATTCTCCTTATTTTGTGGGGTTTTCAGCATTGTGAGTATCAGTGCGATCAGGTAGAATCAAACACGTGTTCGAGTCATTGGAGGAGCGGGTTGTCGGGTACGGGACCGACGACATCCTCAAGGCTGCGTCCGAAACGCTGCGGACCAAGCTGGAAGCCGAGAACGCTCTGCTGGCCTGGACTGCGGCCTGGGCGGATGCGAACTCGGCGGATTCGATCCATCCCGCTGAACTGAAGCTGCCGGGCGGGCCGCGTGGCGTGCGGCCGGGTGGCGAGGGCACGCCTGAGGTGAATGATCTTGCCTTGGCGGAGCTCGCGGTCAAGATCAAGAAGAGCGACTACGCGTGCACGAAGTTCGTCGGCGAGGTGCTCGATCTGCGGCACAGGCTCCCGCTGTTGTGGGAGAAGGCGATGAGGTGTGAGGTCGAGGGCTGGCAGGCCCGTGGCATCGCCCGCCACACCCACCACCTCTCCCTGGAGCTGGCCCGGCAGGTCGATGAGGACCTGGCCGGCCACGCCGGTCTGGTCGGCCAGCAGAAGCTGCAGAACCTGACCGAGGCCGCGATCGCTCGGGTCGACGGCGCTCGGATGGAGCGGGAGGCTGCGGAGCGGAAGAAGCAGCTCGGGGTATGGCTGTCGCAGACCACTGACGAGGGTTTGAAGGCGATGTTCGCCAGGCTTGAACCGGCCGACGCGATCCGGGTTCTCGCCCGGGTGCAGGAACTGGCCGACGCCCTCCCGCCCGATGATCGATCTGCGGATGAGCGTCGGGCGGCGGGGTTGGCATTGCTGGGTAACGAGCTCGAGGCGACTCGGGTGTTGGCCGAGCATCGCCAGCCCGACCTGTTCGACGAAGAGTTCGCCTCCGCCGTCCAGCCGATCGACGGTGACGATGAGCCGCTGGAGGAGTCCGAGCTGCACCCGTCCCTGCGGGACAAGCCCAAGCCGGCCATCGGCGTCGATGTCGAGGCGGCCGTGTTCAAGGCGGCGGTGGAGCGGATCGTGGCGAAGCTGGATCCGGCCCTGCTGGTGCCGACCTCGACCCTGGTCGTCCACCTCGCTGCCGAATCCCTCGAGACCGGACACGGGATCTGCCGGGTCCCCGGAATCGGACCCACCCTCAAGGGTGTGGTCAAGGACTGGCTCGGCCACGACCGGGTGAAGGTCGTGCCGGTGATCGATCTGAACGACACCCCAGCCTCGGTCGATGACTACCAGATCCCGGACCGGCACAAACGCTATCTTCGTTACGCCCGGCCCGGCTCACGGTTTCCGTGGTCCACCGCGACCGGGCGACTCGAGTTTGATCACTCCGAGCCCTACCGATTGGGCGGTCCGCCGGGTCAGACCGATGTGGCCAGGTTGACGCCGCTGGCGAAGCGGGAACACCGCGCGGTCACGTTCGGCGGCTGGCAGCGCCGACAACCCGAGCCGGACACGATGATTTTCAGATCACCCCACGGCGATGTCCAGATCACCAACTACTCCGGCACTTTCGATCTTGGTCACGGCGCATTCGCGCACGCCATCTGGAACGCCGCCTGCCCGAACAAGTGACCCGCCCGGAGGCTGAGAGAAAGCGCTGGAGCGCGCAACTCCGTCGCCAGTAGGTTGGCGTGCATGACCAACCACGACGTTGCCGACAAGGACCTGACGGACGACGTCGATTGGCGAGAGGACAAGTTCTTTCAGCGTCGGCCCTCGGCCGAAACTCTGGCGTGGGCGGCCGCTTCCCTGGGTGAAGGCAGTCGCATCGTCGGCCACCGTCGGCTGACTGGAGGCGTCAACTCTGCTGTCCATCGCTTGACCGTTGAGCAACACGGCACGCGAACGTTCGTGGTGTTGCGGCAGTACCCGGCGGGAAGCATCGCGCTCCGGGCCGCCTTGGAGAAGGAAGTTGCCAACCTCAAGGTGGTGGCAGGCAGTGGACTTCCGGTTCCGACGATTCTGGCCACTGACGTTACCGGCGCAGCCACCCGCGGGGCGCCGTCGCTGCTGATGACACGGCTACCTGGCCACGTCCACCTCAACCCAACGGAGCACCGGCCGTGGATCGAGAGGATCGCCGAGTTCGCTGCCAGCCTCCATGCCGTTGACCTCCCAGCCCCGACCTTCCGAGCTTGGGCAGACTCATGGATCACCCCTCGCGGTCAGTTCCGGGTTCCGCTCGGAGCGCAGCAGCCCGCGGTCTGGAAGGCCGCATTCGCTGCCATGGAGTCGCCACCACCGGAGGATGGGGCTGTTTTCCTGCACTGCGACTACCTGCCCGTCAATCTGCTGTGGTCGCGCGGAAAGATCACCGGACTCACCGACTGGAACGGCATTCACCGAGGGTCTCGCGCAATCGATATCGGACAGTGTCGGCGGTACCTGGCCGCGCTGTACTCGCCCGCTTGGGCAGAGGAACTCCGCTCGCTCTACGAATCGATCGCGGGCGTCCCACTTCACCCGTGGTGGGACCTGTACAGCCTCCTGCACCATAACGACAACGCACCGCAGGCAATCTCCCGCCAGGTTGCGGGGCGCCGCCCAGTCGACGCGGCGGGGATGACAGCTCGTGTCGAGATCGCCGTAGAACAAGCAATGCGGCGCCTCGGCTGAATACGGTCTCTCCGTGCAGCCGTGGCTGCCCGGCTGAAATTCACTCCGGGCGGGCGGCTCGAGACTCACGGTCGAGCGGCACGCCACCCTTCCAGACACCACTGATCTCCCGCGTGGCCGTGATGTCGGCCGTCGGGTCACCGTCGACGAGCAGCAGATCGGCGCGGAGGCCGGGTTGGAGGCGGCCGCGGTCGGCAAGTCCGTACGCGTCCGCCGGAGCCGCGGTGGCGGCCGTCAGCGCAGCAGCCGGCGACAACCCGGCGTCGACCAGCGCGGCCAGTTCGCCGTGCAGGCTGAAGCCGTGTACGGACCGGCCGGTGGCCGCGTCGGTGCCGGCGAGGATCGGTACGAGGTGGGCCAGGCCTTCGATGCCGGCCTCGATCGCCAGGTCGGCGTCGGCCTGGGTGGACACGTGGGCGACGGTACGCAGCCCGGCGGCGTGGGCGGCCTCGGCCAAGGCCCGGACGACCTCCGGTGACAGGCGCGGCGACTCGATTCCGAAGGTGCTGCCGTCCTCCAGGATGATCTTGAGATATTCGGAGTCCTCGGCCACCCGGTCGGCGACGAAGGACTCCACCTGATCAAGGCCGGCGACGGTCGGGAACTCGGGATAGATGCCCCACTGGACGAGCTGGCTCGGGTGCCCGCCGGGTGCCGTCGCGCCGACACCGGAGGAGCGGAGGTCGGCGTGGTCGTCCCGGTCCCGGACGGCGGCGCGGAGTTCCGCGAGCAGCGCGGGCATGCAGAACAGGTCGAGCTCCGTGGTCACGCCGAAGGTCAGCGCGGTGGCGAGATCGGAGGCAGCCGTGACGTGGGTGTGGGCGTCACTCCTTCGCGACGATCTCCTTGCCCAACGGTACGAGGCAGATGCCGATCATCTTGAAGTTGGCGACGCCGAGCGGGATGCCGACGATCGTGATGCAGAGCAGGACGCCGGTGATCACGTGCAGCAGCGCCATCCACCAGCCGGCGACGATCAGCCAGATCACGTTGCCGATCATGGTCAGGCAACCGCTCTTCGGTTTGTTGATCACTTCCCGCCCGAACGGCCAGGCCGCGTAGTTGGCCAGCCGGAACGAGGCGATGCCCCACGGGATGGTGACGATCAGGACGCAGCAGATCACGCCGGCGATCACGTACCCGAGGAACAGCCACACGCCCGACAGCACGAACCAGATCACGTTCAAGATCGTCTTCATGATGACTCTTCCTCCGCTGCGGTACGAAACGCCTGATAACTGTCCTCGCCGTACAGGACGAAGATGATCTTCTCGACCGAGGTCGCGGCCTCCCGTACGGCGCGGAGGGCGGTCCGGGCCGCGGGCAGCTTGGGCCAGGCGTAGAGCCCGGTCGAGATGGCCGGGAACGCGATCGAGGCGGCGCCGAGCTCGCCCGCGACCGCCAGCGACGACGTGTAGCAGGCCGCGAGCAGGTGGGTCCGGTCCTCCCGCGGCGAATGCACCGGCCCGACGGTGTGGATCACCCAGCGCGCCGGCAGCCGGCCCGCCGTCGTCGCGACGGCCTCGCCGACCGGCAGTCCGCGCGGATACCGGGTCGCCCGGAGTTCCTTGCAGGCTTGGAGAATCTCCGGCCCGCCGACGCGATGGATCGCGCCGTCGACGCCGGCCCCGCCGAACAGGGACGAGTTCGCGGCGTTGACCAGCGCGTCGGCGCGGACCTCGGTGAGGTCGCCCTGCCTGATCTCGATCGTCACGTCGCCGACTATAGGAGAACGCGTATCGCCGGCGCGGAATTCTCCTGGCTAATCCGGGGCGGTCGGCTTAGGGTCCAGGGTCATGCCGGGTACCGAGATCGTTCGCACCGATGAGCTGACCCGGGTGTTCCGCCGGGCGGTCAAGCCGCCGGGCCTGGCCGGGGCTGCGCGGCACCTGTTCCGGCCGCGGTACGAGACGGTGACCGCGGTGGACCGGATCTCGCTGCGGATCGAGCCGGGCGAGTCGGTCGCCTACGTCGGGCCCAACGGCGCCGGCAAGTCGACCACCATCAAGCTGCTCACCGGGATCCTGGTGCCGTCGTCGGGCACCGTGTCGGTCTGCGGGCTCCGGCCGCACCACGACCGGCAGCGCAACGCCCGCAACATCAGCGTCGTCTTCGGGCAGCGGACCCAGCTTTGGTGGGACATCCCGGTGGCCGAGTCGTTGCGGCTGCTCGGCGACATCTATCAGGTGCCGGCGGCGGAGTTCCGGGCCACGATGGCGGACCTGGTCGACGTCCTCGACCTCGGCCCGCTGCTCACCGTGCCGGCCCGGCAGCTGTCGCTCGGCCAGCGGATGCGGTGCGACCTCGGCGCCGCGCTGGTGCACCGGCCGGAGGTGCTGTTCCTGGACGAGCCGACGATCGGGCTGGATGTCGCGGTGAAGGCGCGGCTGCGCGAGTTCATCCGGCTGATGCAGGACCGGCACGGGTTGACCGTGCTGCTCACGTCGCACGACCTCGGCGACATCGAGGAGCTCTGCCGCCGGATGATCATGATCGACCGGGGCAAGATCGTCTACGACGGCCCCTACAACGAGATCACGGCGCGGTTCGGCTGGGAGAAGAAGATCGCGGTCACGCTGAGCGAGGAGGTGCCCGACGCGGAGGTACGGATCGGCGCGGCGCTGGCCCGGATCGGCGCGGCGGTGACCAGCCCGGACCCGGGCACCTACGAGGTGAGCTTCGACGGCCGGCGGGCCACGCCCGGCGAGGTGATCCGGGAGCTCACCGGCGCCGTACCGGTGAACGATCTCACGATCGAGGAGACCAGCGCCGAGACGATCATCCGGCGCCTGTACGAGGGCGAGCTGACCTTCGACACCGACGAACCGCGGTCCTGATCATGAGCACCTGGACCGGCCGCACCAAACCGATCAACAAGTACCGCTCCCTGGCTCAGATGTCGCTGCAGCAGGCGATCGCGTACCGCAGGACGACGGTGATCAACATTCTGCTCACGTTCATCTGGGTCTTCGTCCTCTACTTCCTCTGGCAGGCCGCCTATTCCGGCCGCCCGGCGATCCGGGGCTACAGCTGGGACGAGATGCGGACCTACATCGTGCTGGCGTTCGGCATCAACGCCCTGGTCGGCTGGCGGGTCGGTACCCAGATGATGGGGACGATCCGGACCGGAGAGGTGCTCCGGGAGATGGTCCGGCCGCTCAACTACTGCGGCACCCAGCTCGCCCGGGCGGCCGGATTCGCTGTCGTGGAAGGGATCCTGAGCCTGGCCCTGACGCTCTTCGTCGGGCTGGTGCTGCTCCGGTTCCAGCCCCCGGCGTCCCCGCTGGCCGCCGTGCTGTTCGCGGTCTCGGTGCTGCTCGGGTTCCTGACCAAGGCGCTGATCGTCTTCCTGGTCTCCTTGATCACGTTCTGGACGCTGTCCGGCTTGGGCGTGATGTGGTCTCAGGACGCGGTGATCCAGATCCTGTCCGGCACGATCGTCCCGCTGGCCCTGATGCCAGGCTGGCTCCGGATCGTGGCCGAGGTGCTGCCGATGCGCGGCATCGTCTCGACCCCGGTCACGCTCTATCTCGGCAAGGCCGAGGGCGGCGAGATCGCGCTGCTGCTCGGGCTGCAGGTGCTCTGGCTGGCGCTGCTCTGGGTGTTCGCGAACCTGGCCTGGCGCAAGGCGTTCACCGTGGTCGACATCCAGGGCGGCTGATCATGATCAGATCCGTACGCCTCTACTTCCGGCTGATCCTGCTCCAGTTGCGGACCGCGATGGAGTATCGGGGCGACTTCTGGATCGCGATCCTCGGCGCGCTGCTGCAGCAGGCGGTCGGGCTGATCTTCCTGATCACGTTCTTCGGCGTGGTGCCGTCGCTCGGCGGCTGGTCGGTCTGGAATGTCGCCGTCCTGCACGGCATGATCATGACCTCGCTCGGTCTGACCGAGATGTTCACCGAGGGCGCCTGGCGGCTCCGGGTCGACGTGAACTCGGGCAGCTTCGACCGGGTGCTGGTCCGGCCGCTCCGCCCGGTCCTGCAGCAACTCTCCTCGATGGCTTCCATCCACGGCCTCGGCGACGCCGGCCTCGGCGTGGCGATGTTGATCACCGGGCTGGTCGGGTCGGCGCCGGTGTGGCACTGGTGGACCGTCCCGGTGCTGATCATGGCCGGGGTGTCCGGCACCGTGATCTGCGCCGCGGTGAACCTGATCACCAATCTTCCGGTGTTCTGGGAGCCGGCGGCGCAGAGCGCCTTCCCGACCATGGTGTCGCGGATGCGGGACTTCGCGAAGTTCCCGCTGACCATCTATCCGGGCCCGCTGCGGATCGTCGTGATGGTGATCCCGTACGCGTTCGTCAGCTACTTCCCGGCGCTGCTGGTGCTGGGCCGGGGCGGCCCGGAACGCTGGCTCGGGCTGGCCACGCCGGTGGTCGCGGCGCTGACCGTTCTGGCGGCGGCGGGACTGTGGCGGATCGCGTTGAATCGGTATCAAGGGGTGGGCCATTGACGAAACCGGCCCCCTGTCGCAGCACTTGTCCGCCGGAACCAGCACAATTGAGGCCATATCCAAGCCCGCGGGAGCGAGGAGGGACCGAGATGAGCGAGCGGAACCAGGATCCGACACCATCCACCGATCCGATGCTGCATGCCGTCGTCCGTGCCGACGGCACGGCGGCGGTGACGGTGGACGGCGTCACCCAGGAGATCCGGGCCGCCGACGAGGACTCGGTACGTCAGCAGATCCTCGAACGGGCCCGGCAACGGGCCGTGATCGCCGGGCATCCGGTGCGGCTGTCCACGTCCGAGCCGGCTGGCCGCTGGTGGCTGATCGTGCACGCGAACGGCCAGGTGTTCGAGGACCGGTCGGTCCGGGAGCCGGATCCGTACGCGACGCGCCAGCCTCCGGCGCAGCAGCAGCAACCACCGGCTCCTCCGGTGCAGCAGTTCCCGGCCGAGCAGCCGCCGTACCAGCCGGATCCGTTCCGGAACGATCCGTTCGGCCAGGATCCGTTCCGGCAGGACCCGTTCCAGCAGCAGCCGCCGCCGGCGAACGACAGTGACTCGACCCCGTGGTCGGCCGCGATCGACGAGTCGGACGACGACGAGCCGGCGGCCTCGGAACCGGCCCGGCACCACGAGTGGACCCCGGAGCGGCGCTCGGTCGGCGCCCTGGTCAACTTGAGTCCGACCCACCCGAGCGACTATCCGGCGCCGCCGTCCCGGTCGGAGCGGCCGGCCGCGGAGCCGTCGCCGCCGGCCCCGCCCGCTCCCGTGCCGCAGCAGCAGGCGCCGGGCTGGCCGCCTTCGGGACCGGACCAGCAGCCGCCGGCCGCCTACGTCCAGTCGGCGCCGCCGCCGCGCGCCCCGCAACCGCCCGCTCAGCAACCGCCCGCTCAGCAGCCGCCCGCCCAGCAGCAGCCCGCCCCGCAACAGCCCGCCCAGCAGCCGGCGGCCGCGCCGCAGAACCCACCCCCGCCGGGAACGTCGGCGGCCGACCTGGATGACGACCAACGGCGCCACGAACCGCCGCCGTCGGACGTGCTCGAGGTCCAGCCGCCCGGCGAGGAGCCGTTCCGCAAGCCGACCCTGGAGGACCTGCTGGAGACCCGGCCGAAGCCGAAGCCCGGCCCGGCCGAGTGGGGTGTCCGCGGTGCCCTGCGCAAGGTGACGTTCGGCGCGGTCAAGTTCCGGCCGTCGTCGGCCGAGATGCAGCACCGGATGGACGTCTCGGCGATCCAGCGGTCGCTGTCCGGGCCGAAGACGGTCGCCGTCGTGAACCCGAAGGGCGGCGCCTCCAAGACGACCACCTGCTATCTGATCGGGGCGACGTTCGGGCTCTACCGCGGCGGCTACACGCTGGCCTGGGACAACAACGAGACCCGCGGCACCCTGGGCTGGCGGTCCATTCCGGCCCGGCACACCAACACCGCGGTCGACCTGCTGGCCGACATCGAACGGTTCCAGGCGGTGGACCGGGCTCGGGTCGGCGACCTGGACAACTATGTCCGGACCCAGGGCACGGCCCAGTTCGACGTGCTCGCCTCCGACGAGGACGCGGCACGCTCGGCGACCCTGGACGGCGAGGCGTTCGACCAGCTGCACCAGACCCTGTCCCGGTTCTACCGGTTGTTGATCATCGACACCGGCAACAACATGCGGGCCTCGAACTGGATCGCGGCGGTCGAGGCGGCGGACCTGCTGGTGATCAGCAGCAGTGTGCGGGAGGACACGGCGAGTTCGGCGGCCTGGCTGATCGACGGCCTGCGGGCCCGCGGCCTGGAGCACAAGGTGGAATCGGCGGTCACCGTACTGTCCGCGCCGGCCCGGGAACCGGAGGAGGGCCTGTCCCGCCGGCTCCATGATCATTTCGGTCGGCTGACCCGCGCCGTGCTCGACGTGCCGCACGATCCGGCGCTGGTGGACGGCGGGACGATCGAGATCGAGAAACTGCACCCGCAGACCCGGGAGGCCTGGGTGCACGTCACCGCGGCGATCGCCGACGGGCTCTGATCCCCAAGGCAGGTCAAGAATTAACCCTGAGTTCAGCGGGGTCTGCCAAAGACTGGCAAAGTGATGCCAGTCTGAGCGCGGACGTACTCGCTGAGGGGGATCATGACGCGTCGTCGCCTGGCCGCTGTTGCGGCACTGTTGACCGGACTGTGCCTTGCGGGAGTGGGCGGCTTCGCTGCCGCCGAACCGCCGGACGGGCCCGACTTGACCGGCGGTGAGTCCGCCCTGTTGCGGGACCGGTCGATCCGGGTCGCGCCCGGCCTCGACCTGACCTCGTTCCAGCGGCTGCAGCCGGGCGGCTGGGTGACCGGATCGGTGCTCAGCGCCGACCTGTCGGTGCCGACGCTCGAACTCGACATCGAGGACGGCGGCGACGTGGCCGGTTCGCCCGCGCCGGTCAGCGAGTTCGCCGAGCAGAGTGACCTCGGGGCGAAGGGCCGTACGGTCGCCGCGGTCAACGGCGACTACTTCGACCTGAACCGGTCCGACGCCCCGGTCGGCACCAACATCTCGCCGACCGACGGGCTGCGGACCGCCGGCGCCGACCCGCGGCAGGCGTTCACGCTGAAGGACGGCAAGGCAGCGGTACGGGAGCTGATGTCGGCCGCGACAGTACGGATCGACGGCACCACCGAGCAGCTCCGGTCGGTCAACTCACCCAGCTTCGCGAAGAACTCGATCGGCCTGTTCAACCGGGTCTGGGGCGACTTTCCGGTCGGCCGGCTGATCGAGGCCGACGAGCCGGTACGGATCGTGACGATCGTGGCCGGGAAGGTGACCGGCAACTCGACCGACCGGTCGCTGCTCAGCAAGGCGCTCGACCTGCCCGAGGGCGGCTCGGCCCTGGTCGCCCGCGGCACGGCGACCGAGCGGCTGGCCGGCGCCGAGGTCGGCGACACCGCGGAACTCACGGTGCAGGCCAGCGCGGACGTCGACCTCGCGGTCGGTGGTGATCAACGACTGCTGACCGACGGCGAGCCGACCGATCAAGATCAAGTCGCGGCGGCCCGGACCGCGGTCGGGGTGAGCAAGGACGGCAGCCGCCTGATCGTGGTCAGCATCGACGGCCGGCAGGGCGACGCGCACGGCATGACGATCGCCGAGCTGACCCGGTTCATGATCGAACTCGGCGCCTGGAACGCCGTCAATCTCGATGGTGGCGGGTCGTCGACCCTGGTGGCCCGGCCGGCCGGGACGGAGGACCGTACCGTGATCAACAGGCCGTCCGACGGCCGGGAACGCGCCGACGCGAACGCGTTGGTCTTCCGGTCGACCGCGCCCGCCGCACCGATCACCGACGTCGCGCTGCGGCCGGCGATCGAGCCGGCGCACGGGTTGGGCTGGCCTGAGGCGTACGACCTGCTGCCGGGGCTGAGCCGGACCGTGACCGGGACCGGACTGGACGGCAACCTCGCCGCCGCGCCGGTCACGGGAACCTTCCAGGCCCGGCCGTCCGGCGTGATCACGCTGGCCGATCCGCGCGCCACCTCCGAAGCGGTGGTGATCGGCGGGACCGCCGGCAGCGGCACGGTACGGTTCCGGACCCGCACCGGGAGCGCCGAGGTCGCGCTCCGGGTGCGCGGCCCGATGACCCGGCTGGAAGGGTCGGACCAGATCGTGGCGATGCCCGACGCGGAGTCGACGGCCACGATCACCCTGACCGCGGTCGACGCCGACGGGCACCGGGTGCCGGTCGAGCCGCGCGACGTGAAGATCACCGCCGACGCGGGAGTCCGGGTCGAGCCGGCCGACAACGGCGCGTTCTTGATCACCCCGACGGTCGGGACCGGCGCCAGCAAGATCACGTTCACCGTCCAGGGCCACCAGCTCACGGTGCCGGTCACCATCGGCCACACCGAGGTGCCGCTGGCCGACTTCGCCGACCCGGCCGGCTGGAAGGCCCAGACGGCCAGGGCGACCGGGACCCTGTCCGCGGCCACCGGGCCGGAGGGCGGCCCGGCGCTCGCGCTCGACTTCGACTTCACCCAGTCGACGGCGACGCGCGGCATGTACGCGGTGCCGGTGCGGCCGATCGCGGTCGCCGGGCAGCCGCAGGCCCTGACGCTGTGGATCAACGGCACCGGCAAGGAGGAGTGGCCGCGGATCCAGGTCACCCGCGGCGACGGGACCTCGACCAACCTGGACGGCCCCAACATCGATTGGACCGGCTGGCGGCAGGTGCGGTTCCCGGTCCCGGCCGGCACCGCGTTCCCGCTGACCGTGACCGCACTCCGGTTCATGGAGATCAGGTCCGACGCCTCGTACAAGGACCGGTTGGAGATCGCCGGCCTGGCCGCTCAGGTGCCGCCGGAGGTCGATCTGCCGGAGCCGGCCGCCTTGCGCGACCCGGTGATCATCAGCGAGGGCTCGGTGGCGGACCGGCCGCAGCGGATCGCGGTGATGAGCGACAGCCAGTTCGTCGGCCGTAATCCGGACAGCGACCTGGTCGCTGCGGCCCGGCGCACGCTGCGCGAGATCGTCGCGGCGAAGCCGGACCTGCTGGTGATCAACGGCGACTTCGTCGACGAGGCGGCCATGATCGACTTCGAGCTGGCCAAGCGGATCCTGGACGAGGAGGTCGGCACGAAGATCCCGTACGTCTACGTACCGGGGAACCACGAGATCATGGGCGGCCCGATCGGCAACTTCGAGTCGATCTTCGGTCCTTCGTCCACGCATCGCAACCTCGGCCCGACCAAGATCATCACGCTGAACTCGAGCACCGGCACGCTGCACCCGGGCGGCAGCACCGCGCAGTTGCGGATGCTCGAGGCCCAGCTCGCGGACGCCGCCGCGGACCCGGAGATCACCGGTGTGGTGATCTTCCACCACCACCCGATCGACGACCCGCACCCGGACCAGGCGAGCCAGCTCGGTGATCGGCACGAGGCCGCCGCGCTGGACCGGCTGCTGGCCCGGTTCCAGGCGGAACAACGGAAATCGGTGGCCCTGATCAACGGCCACGTCGGGACCTTCTACGCCGAGGCCTCGGGCGGCGTGTCCCGGCTGATCAACGGCAACTCCGGCAAGAGCCCGTCCGGCGCGCCGGACCGGGGCGGCTTCACCGGCTGGTCGCTGCTCGGCATCGACCCGGCGAAGGGCCCGGTCGTCGGCAGTCATGATCGACTGGACTGGCTGCGGGTGGAGACCCGGGCCCGGGTGGACGACATCGACCTGACCGTGCCCGGCTCGCTCGCGGTCGGCGAGACCGTCGCCGCGGGCGCCTCCATCGTCCAGGACGGTGATCGCCGGGTCCCGGTCGCCTGGCCGGTCAGCGCGACCTGGGGCGGTAGTGGTGTCTGGATCGGTGATCACGAGCGGCGCCGGCCGGACCCGAAGGCGATCGTCGCCTACGATCCGGGCACCGGCCGGCTGACCGCCCTCCGGCCCGGCCTGGCCGAGCTGGTGATCACCGTCAACGGCGTGACCGCGCGGGAGACGATCTCGGTCGACTAGTCAGCCGGCGTACCCGAAGTAGGTGAAGCGGTTGAGCTTGTTCCAGTCGACGATCTTCTGCTTGTCCCGCCAGACGCCGGCGCGGCGGGGGTTGGCGGGATCGGCGATCTTGTACTGCCGGTTCGAGTAGCCGACGATCGCGATGTAGTGCCCCGCGTAGCGGGTGCCGTCGACCTGGTTCATGTTGATCACGACGGGATGGTTGCGGTCGATGCTGTATTTGACCTTCGCCTGCAGGTCCCGGTAGAGCGTGCCGCTCGGCGCGATGCGGAACAGGTAGCGATAGGAGAGGCCGACGTAGCTGAGCCGGCGGTTCAACACCTTGGCGATCAGGGTGGGATCCTTGAGCCCCATGTTCTCGCGGCTCGGGCCGTCGTAGGGATGCAGATTGAGGGACTTGGCCAGGCTGTTCTGTGACGGGATGCTTCCGTTTCTGGCCAACAGCGGCGTGCTGAGGGCGATCCGTACGGACGCGGCAGAGCAGTACCAGCCGTTGGGCTGTTCCTGATAGCGGTATCTGACGCCGCGGGGAGCGGCCTCCGCCTCGGCGATGCCGACGGTGAGACCGATTCCGGCGGCGGCACCGCCGATGAGCAGCGATCGACGAGTCAGGTGATCTGGCATCCGAGCCTCCGTGTTTGGGTGACGGGGTTTCGGCGCCATCCTTGCGGGCCCGGGGGTCGATCAACCGGAATGATCAGGCGGGACGGCCGGCCACGAGTTCCCTGATCGCCGCCTCGTACGTCTCGTCGAGCTCGAGTCCCGCGTTGGTGTACTCGAACTTGAGCCGGGCACGGACCTCGGGTTCGGGACGGCCGAGGGCGTTCGCCGTCGCGGTGCGGTGTGCTTGCGCACGCGCCTCGGCCTGCTGGTCCTGCTGCCGGGCTCGGGCTTTGGCTTCGGACCGTTTGCTCATCAACTCACACTACGCCCCCGACAAGAAATCCGGACCCCACGGCCGTCCCCGTCCCAGCGGTGCCCTTCGGTCCGGCAGAATCGGGCCGACCGATCGATCTGCCTGCGGACGGAGCTGACCGATGAGGACGTACGCCAGACTGCTCGTGCTCGGTGTGGCCATGGTGGTGACCGGCTGCACGGCCGCACCGCAGTCCGCACCGACCCCGGACGCGAGCGCCCCGGAACGCTCGACGCCCAGCGCGAGCCCGACGCCGAGCCCCACCCCGACGCCGAGCAAGCCGGCTCCCGCGGCGCCGAAACTGGACGCCGAGCTGGTGGCGGACGGGTTCGCCGACGCCGAGGACAAGCCGATCGCGGTGACGGACTCCGGCGTCGTGTTCGCCGGCCCCGACAAGATCGCGTACCTGATGGGAGCCGACGGCACCCAGCAGTGGCGGCTGCCCCGACAGCTCACGCTGGGGGACCCGGACGAGCCGCGGACGATCGATCATGTGGTCGGCTCGTTCGGTGAGGGGCCGGCCGACCTGATCGCGGCCGACTACCGCTGCGACGCGGTGGACTGCATCGGCGCGAACGAGTACGGCGTCGCCGGCTTCTCCACCGAGGACGGCAGCCTCCAGTGGTCGCGGTCGATCAGCGGCAACGAGGGCCCGATCGCGGTGGCCGACGTGACGGACGACGCGGTGATCGTCGAACTGCGGACCTCCGACGAGGAGCAGCGTTCGATCGCGGCCCTGGACGCCGACTCGGGCGACCGGCTCTGGACGCTCTCCGGTTACGCCGCGAGCTGGGTGAGCGGCGACCACGTACTGGCCCAGCGGGTGAACGGCCCGGACCTGGAGGACTGGACCCCGGTGGTGGTCGACCTGGAGAGCGGCGAGGTCGTGCTGACCTCGGAGCACCGCGGCACCTGGCGGCGGCCCGAGGTCGACCTCTACGAATCGGCGGCGGACCTGGCCGCGATCGCCGTCCGGGCCGGCGCCGGCGACACCACCAGCCCGCACACCGTGCTGGTCGACCTCGCCCGGGAACGCCAGTACGAACTGACCGACGGCTTCCAGGCGCTCGGCTCGCTCGGCCGGGACTCGGACGGCGCCTACTTCGCCTGGCCCGGCCAGGAGAGCGGCACGGTGCTGAGCAGCGGCCTGCCGATCCGTGCCCCGAAGGTCGGCGAGTCGGCCGACCTGGGCCGGTTCGGCAACCTGCGCGCCGCGACCGGCCGCTACCTGTGGCTCGAGTCCGCCACCAGCACGACGGCGATCGACCGCACCGGCGCCCGCCGGCTGGATCCGGTCGAGGGTACGGTCCGCGCCGTCACCGGCGACTGGCTGGTCACCGAGACCGACGGCCTCAACATCTACCGGCTGACACCCGACCGCCGCTGACCGACCCGCGTCCTCAGAACAGCGGTCCGCCGTCAACCGCGTCGTACCGCTTGACTTCCGCCGCCCGGATCGCCGTGCCCAGGTCGGGCGCCGCGGCAACGGCCCGCCAGGCCGTCAGCGCCTCGGCGTCCTGCCAGACCTCGAGGTTGTTCACCCGGCTCGGGTCCACCGAGTCGGCGGTGATGGCCAGGTCGAGGCAGCCCGGGAAGGCCCGGGCCCGGGCGACCAGGTCCCGATGGGCCGCGACGAAGGCGTCCCGCGCCGTCGGGTCGAGCCGTAGGTGGCCGGCGATGATGATCATGACTCCGCTCCCGCCAGAAACGTCCGCAGGGCCTCGGCGGTCGCGGCCGGCGGCATGGTGTGGTTCTCGCCGCCGGGCACCTCGAGGTGCCGCATCCCGGGCACCTGTGCGGCCAGTCCGGCCGCCAGTTCGCGCAGGCCGGGCCAGGTCTCGGCACCGTTCAGCACGATCATCGGCAGGTCCGGCAGCGAGTCCGGCAGGCCGAGCCGGGTGACCGCCGCGTCGTACCCGACCGAAGTCGCCATCGCTTCCAGGTACGGCCAGCCGGGCGACTGCCGGATCTGCTCGACCACGGCCGGTGGCAGCCCGATCCCCTCCCGTTGGAAGGTGGCGACCGCATCCCCGCGCCGGCCGGCGATGATCAGCTCGGCCAGTCGTTCCGGCAGGTCGGGGGCCCGGTCGACCCCGAGCGGCGGCTCGTACAGCGCGATCTTGGTGATCGGCAGCCCGGCCGCGGCGGCCTGCAGCGCCAGCACCCCGCCGGACGAGAAGCCGAGGACGGCCGCCGAACCGCCGGCCGCCTCGAGCACCGCCGACAGGTCGGCCAGTTCGCGGTCGGGACCGTCGGCCGGGATGCCGGCCACCGTGCCCTCGTCGGTGCTGTCGCCGCGGCCGCGCCGGTCATAGCAGATCACCGTGTGCGTGTCCCGCAGCAGTTCGGCGACCGGGGCGCACTTGGTCCGGTCGTTGAACGCGCCGGAGATGAACACGATCGGGTCGCCCGCGCCGTCCCGGTCGTAGGCGATGATCGTGCCGTCGGCGGACTTCGTGGATTCCATGATTCCTCCTCGTTTGGGACTTCCACAGGGGCGACGAACGGCGACCGGGCTGCAGGACCGTCACGCGAAAATTCTCGCCCGCTGTCCATCCGGGCGACAGCCCGTCCGTCGTTAGGGTGAATCGAGACCACAGGAGGCGTGCGATGCGCTATCTGCTGTTGATCAGTGCCGACGAGAGCCGGACCGACGTGCTGGCGACCCCGGAGAAGGGCCGGCAATTCCATGCCTGGATGGACGACCTGGTCCGGCGCGGGGTGCTGGTGGCCCACGAAGGGCTGCGGCCGAGCCCGCTGGCGACGACGGTCCGGGTCCGCGGCGATCAGGTGCTGCTGACCGACGGGCCCTACATCGAGGGCAAGGACCAGATCGGCGGCTTCGCGCTGATCGACGTCGATGATCTTGATGCCGCGATCGAGATCGCCGCCGGACATCCGGCCACCGACTTCGGCCAGGTGGAGATCCGGCCGGTCATCGGCCCGTGACGCAGGGGTCGGGCCCCGCGGTCGCGGCGGCGGTGGCAACCGCCTTCAGCGACGAGTGGGGCCGCATCGTGGCCACCCTGATCCGGCGGACCGGCGACTGGGACCTGGCCGAGGACTGTGCGCAGGAGGCGTTCGCGCTGGCCCTGCGCACCTGGGACCGGGACGGGATCCCGGACCGGCCGGGGGCCTGGCTGACCACCGCGGCCCGCCGCCGGGCCCTGGACCGGCTCCGCCGGGAACAGGTCGGCCGGACCAAACTGCAGGAGTTGATCATGACCGAGGGCGATCGCACCGAGACCTACGACCCGGACCCGGCGATGTCGCCGCTGACCGACGACCGGCTCCGGTTGATCTTCACCTGCTGCCATCCGGCGCTGGCGTTCGAGGCCCAGGTCGCGCTGGCGCTGCGGACCCTGGCCGGGCTGACCACGGCCGAGATCGCCCGGGCGTTCGGGGTCCCGGAGCCGACCATGGCGAAGCGGCTGGTCCGGGTCAAGGCCAAGATCACCCAGGCCGGGATCCCGTACCGGGTGCCGCCCGATCATCTGCTGCCGGAACGAACGGCGGCGGTGCTCGGCGTGATCTACCTGCTGTTCAACGAGGGCTATACGGCCACCGCCGGCGACGACCTGGCCCGGCCGGGCCTGATGGCCGAGGCGATCCGGCTGGCCGACCTCACCGCGAGCCTGATGCCGGACGCCCCGGAGGCCGGCGGCCTGCTCGCCCTGCTGCTGCTGCAACGCGCCCGGCAGCCCGGCCGGATCGGGCCGGCGGGCGAACTGATCGGGCTGGAGGACCAGGACCGGTCGCTGTGGGACCAGACCATGATCGGCGCCGGCCTGGACCGGCTGCGCCTGGCCGGACGGCGGGAGCGGATCGGCCCGTACCAACTGCAGGCGATGATCGTCGCCTGTCACGTCACCGCGGCCCGGGCCGCAGACACCGACTGGTCCCGGATCGTCTTGCTGTACGACCAACTGCTGACCCTGGTCCCGTCCCCGACGGTCCGGCTGAACCGGGCGATCGCGGTCGCCATGGCCCGGGGACCGGAGGCCGGTCTGGCCGAGCTGGCGTCACTTCCGGAGACCGGAAGCCGGGAATGGACCAAGCAGTGTGCGGCGGCCCGGGCGGACCTGCTCCGGCGGGCCGGCCGGACCGACGAGGCGGCGCTCGCGTACCGCCGGGCGATCGATCACAGCGACAACACAGCCGAACGCGCGTTCCTGTCGAAACGCCTTGAAAATTAGAGGATGCGGGGGACCGGCACGCTGCGGGTCATGCGGTCGACCCCGCATCCGTTGGTCAAGACTACCCGCGATTCCCGGCACGCAAGCCGTTACCGGAAATTTGTTCCCGGACCCGTGGCATCGAGGTCGACCTGCCTGGTTTCGGGCAGTGCGAGAACGCAGCCGAGCGAGATCGCGGCGACCACCGCGATGTACCCGCCGATGGTCCAGGAACCCACCGAAGCCTGCAGCTGAACGGCAATGATCGGGGGCAGCGCACCACCCAACACCCCGCCCAGGCTGTACGACAGCGCGGCGCCGCTGTAGCGGCAGCGGGTCGGGAACAACTCCGGCAGGAAGGCGCTCATCGGGCCGAACGACAGCCCCATCAGGCACAGGCAGCCGGCCAGCGCCAGCCAGACCAGGAACAGGTTGCGCGAGTCGACCAGGGGGAAGATCAACAACGCCCAGCCGATCACGATCGCGGCCGAGATCACCAGCACCCGGCGCCGGCCGACCCGGTCCGAGATGATCGACGAGAAGACGGTGGCCAGCCCGAGCATCACCACGGCCAGCAGCACGATCACCAGCCGGAGCCGGGAGGTGATCAAGACGGGTCGGCCAGCAACCGCCGGGCCACCGTGCTGTCGGTGATCAGGGTCTCGGCGAGCCCGGACCGCAGCGCGGCGCGGATCGCGGGCGTCTTCCACTCGCCGCCGGCGACGACGATCACCTGGTCGATCGCCCGCAGGCCCTCCAGCCCGATGCCGAGGGTACGGTCGTCGAAGTCGTGGACCGCCTGGCCGTCGGCGTCGAGCAGTGCTCCGCCGACGTCGGCGATCACCCCGCGCCGGAGCAGTTCGGTACGGTCCGCCTCGCCGATGCCGTCGTGGAACCGCGAGTCCGGCGGCCGCCAGCAGCCGACCGCGGTGACGGCGATGGTGACCGCCGCGAACCGCCCGAAGGCCGAGGCCAGCCGAGGATCGGAGCGGAGCGCCTCGGCGGAGTCCGCGGTGGCCACCGTCAGCGGCGCGTAGATCGAATGCGCCTGGCCGCCGGACAGTTCGGTGACCCGGCGCAGCACCTCGACCGGGTTGTCGTTGAGGTTTCCGGGCATCCCGGTGAGCTGGATGATCTCGCAGCCGGCCAGCCTGGTCAGGTGCCGGGCCGCGGCGTCGATGGAACGGCCGGACGTCACGCCGAGCACGTCGTCCTCGGTGACCAGGTCGGCGAGCAGCGCCGCCGCGGCCCGGCCGAGCGCGTCCCGGATCCCTTCCGGGCTCCCGTCCCGCGGCGCCGTGACCAGCGCCCGGTCGAGGCCGAATCGCTCCTTGAGCCGCAGCGACAGATCCGAGTCGACCGCCTCCGGCAGATTGATCTCGATCCGGACCAGGCCGCTGCTGAGCGCGGTCTCCAGCAGCCGGCCCACCTTGAACCGGGACAGGCCCAGCTCGTCGGCGATCTCGACCCGGGTCCGCCCGTCCCAGAAGTGCCGCCGGGCGATGTCGGCCATCAGCAGCTGCTCGTCCAGGGATGCCGTCCGCCTGGCCGGCTTGTCCTCCGCCTTGCTCATGTGAGCACCGTAAACCTTGACGAGTGCTCGAGTGTGAACTATCGTCCGAAATCTCAGGTGAGCGTGATCTCGCGCCTCAGTGGCTCATCCGAGCACGATTCGACGATGACAACGTGCGGAGGAGGACGACGTGACCGCTGGCTCTTCGCCGGTGCTTCGGTGTCGGGACGTGACCAAGGGCTTCGGCGGCGTTCCGGTGCTGGCCGGGGTCAGCCTGGATCTCGAGCACGGCACCGTGACCGCGCTGGCCGGCGAGAACGGTGCCGGCAAGTCGACGCTGATGAAGATCGCCTCCGGGCAGTACCGGGCCGATCGCGGCAGCGTGATCATCGGCGACCGGGAACTGCACGGCGGCAGCGTCACCGACGCGCACCGGGCCGGCGTCGCGATCGTCCCGCAGGAGTTGGCGTCGATCCCGGACCTGACCGTCTACGAGAACCTGTTCGTCGGCCGCGAGCTGCGCCGGTTCGGGTTCTTGGACCGGCGGGCGATGATCAAGGAGGCGCAGCGGGCGCTGGACGAGTTCGGCGTCGTGCTCCGGGTCACCGCTCGGATGCGCAGCCTGCCGGTCGGCCTGCAGCAGATCGTCGAGATCGTCAAAGCCACGCTGACCTTCGAGGGCGGACCGGCCGGAGCCAAGGTGCTGCTGCTCGACGAGCCGACCTCGGCGATCTCCGAACGCGAGGTGGAGCAGCTCTACCGGGTGGTCCGCCGGCTCCGTGATCAAGGGGTCGCGATGGTCTACACCACCCACAAGATGGCCGAGATCCGCGCGCTGGCCGACCGCGTCGTCGTGCTCCGGGACGGCAGCCTGATCTTGGACGAGGCGATCGACGAGGTGTCCGACGCGGACATCGTCACCGCCATGATCGGCCGCGAACTCGGCACCCTGTTCCCGGAGCTGCCCGAGCAGCCGGCCGCAGCCGATCCCGCGGTGCTGGAGGTCTCCGGGCTGCGGGTCGCCGGCGCCTCGGCACCGGTCGACCTGACCGTACGCAAGGGAGAGATCCTCGGGCTGGCCGGCCTGGTCGGCGCCGGCCGTACCGAACTGCTGGAGGCGATCTTCGGCACCCGGCGGACGCTCGCCGGCCGGATCATGATCAACGGGCGCGAGCTGCGCCGCGGCGCACCGGCCGAGGCGATCCGGCACGGGCTGGCGCTGGTGCCGGAAGATCGCAAGGCGGGCGGCGCGATTCTCGGCATGTCCGTGCTGGACAACGGAAGCCTGCCCCGGCTGAGCCAGTTCTCGATCGCCGGCTGGCTGCGCGGCCGGGACCGGGTCAGCGCGGTCGGGGACGCCATGCGGTCGGTCCGGCTCCGGTCCCGCGGGCTGAGCCAGGAGGTCGGCACGCTGTCCGGCGGCAACCAGCAGAAGGTGGTGCTGGCCCGCTGGCTGACCGGCAAGATCAACGTGCTGCTGCTCGACGAGCCGACCCGCGGCGTCGACGTCGGCGCGCGGTCCGAGATCTACCGGATCGTCGCCGACCTGGCGGCCTCCGGGGTCGCCGTGATCATGGCCTCTTCCGACATGCCGGAGATCCTCGGCCTCTCCCATCGAGCGCTGGTGCTGCGTCGCGGTGCCGTCGCCGGTGAGCTGAGCCGGACCGAGCTCTCCGCCCCGGACGCCCAGGCGCGGATCTTCGCGATGGCGGCCGATCTCGACCATCAGCCGATCGAACGAGTCACCGAGGACGTGCGATGAACCAGCCTGCCAAGACCACGCTCGCCACCGAGCCCGAGGTCCTCGAGCCGGATGTGCCGGACACCCTGCTCGGCGGCGAGGCCCGTCGGTTCTCCCGGCAGTGGTGGTTCCAACTGGCACTGCGGAACGCGATGTTGATCGTCGTCGTGCTGGTGATCTGCTTCTTCAGCTATCGCAGTCTGCGCTTCTCCAGCGTGGACAACGTGGTCACGATCTTGATCGCGGCCGCGCCGTTCGCGCTGATCGCGCTCGGTCAGACGTTGGTGATCTTGACCGGCGGCATCGACCTCTCGGTCGGCAGCGTGATCGCGGTGGCTGCGATGACCGGGGCCGCCGTGGCCAAGGCGAACCCGGGCCAGGTGTGGCTGACCGTGCTGACCGCGGTCGCGGTCGGGTTGCTGGCCGGGGCTATCAACGGGTTCTTCGTGTCGGTGGTCAACGTGCCACCGTTCATCACCACCCTCGGCATGCTCACCGCCGGATCCGGTGCCGCGTACGCGATCGGCGGCGGCGCCCCGATCAACGGCCTGCCGCCGGAGTTCGGCGCGATCGCCAATACGACGATCCTCGGGCTGCAGGTGCCGGTGCTGGTGATGATCGCCGGGATCGTGATCTTGGCGATCGTGATGCGGCGGACCGCCTACGGCATGAGGGTGTACGCGGTCGGCGGCAACCGGGTCGCGGCCGAGATCGCCGGCGTGAACACGCGCCGGGTGCTGTTCAGCGTGTACGCGATCTCCGGTGCCCTGGCCGGCCTGTCCGGGGTGATGCTGGCCTCCCGGGTGATCTCCGGCCCGCCGAACCTCGGTCAGGGCTACGAGCTCGACGCCATCGCGGCCGTGGTGATCGGCGGGGCCAGCCTGATGGGCGGCCGCGGCTCGATCTGGGGCACCGCCCTCGGCCTGCTGCTGATCCAGACGCTCAACAACGGGCTCGACATCCTGCTGGTGCCCTCGTACTGGCAGGACGTGATCAAGGGCGTGCTGATCGTCTTCGCGGTAGCGGTCGACGTCTGGACCGCCCGACGCCGCCAGTGAATTCGTACCGACAAAGGAGTTTCCTCATGCGCAAGCTCGTCCTCGCCATGATCACCGCGTGTGCGCTGGTGCTCGTCTCGGCCTGCGGTCTCGGCGACCCGAACCGTGATCAACAGGGAGCCGAAGGAGGTGCCAAGCCGCTCCGGATCGGCGTCACCGTCTACGACATGAGCTCGTTCATCACCGCCGGCAAGGAGGGGATGGAGGCCTACGCGAAGGCCAACAACATCGAACTCGCCTGGAACGCCGCCAATCTCGACGTGAGCACCCAGGCCAACCAGATGGACCAGCTGATCAGTGCCCAGGTGGACGCGATCGTCGTGGTGCCGGTGCAGGCGGATTCGCTGCAGCCGCAGGTGACCGCGGCGAAGGCGGCCGGCATCCCGGTGATCGCCGTGAACGCGTCCCTGAACAATCCCGAGATCGACGGCGACGTCCAACCCGACGACGTGCTGGCCGGCGAGGGCGAGATGCAGATGATGGCCGACGAACTGGGCGGCAAGGGCAACATCGTCGTCCTGCAGGGCCCGCTCGGCCAGTCCGGCCAGATCAACCGGCAGACCGGGATCGAGAACGTGCTGAAGAAGTACCCGGACATCAAGGTGATCGCGCAGGACACCGCCAACTGGAAGCGGGACGAGGCGGTGAACAAGATGAAGAACTGGATCTCCGCCCACGGCGACAAGATCGACGGCGTCGTCTCGCAGAACGACGACATGGGCCTCGGTGCCCTGCAGGCCTTGAAGGAGGCCGGGATGGACGACACCCCGGTCGTCGGCATCGACGGCATCGAGGACGGGCTGCGGGCCGTGAAGTCCGGCGAGTTCATCGGCACCATGCTGCAGAACGGCACCGTCGAACTGTCCGCCGGCCTGGCCGTGGCGGCCGCGATCGCGCGCGGTGATCAGGTGAACACCAAGCCGACGTACATCATGGCCGAGATCACCACCGAGAACGTCGACGTGGCGATGGAGCACGTGGTGACCAAGCGGCAGGAGTTCCTGGCCGGGCTGCCCGAGCTGACCGAGAAGAACCTGAAGACCGGAAACATCGCCTACGAAGGGATTCCGGGGCAGCAGGAAGGGGCCCAGTGACCGGCGGGCTGATCACCGACATCGACGTCGACGTCTCCGAACTGCAGGTCCGGCTGACCGGCAAGGTCGCCGTGATCACCGGCGGCGGATCCGGGATCGGCCGGGCGATCGCCGAGCGGTTCGCCGCCTCGGGGGCCCGGGTGGTGCTGCTGGATCGTGATCTGGTGGCCGCGGCCGAGGTGGCGGCGGCGCTCAACGCCGGGCGCGCCGATGATCAACCCGAGGCGCTGGCCCTGCAGTGCGACGTCGCGTCCAGTGCCTCGGTGGCGACCGCGGTGGCGGCGACGGTCGAGCGGGCCGGGGTGCCGGACATCCTGGTCAACTCGGCCGGGATCGCCCGATTGGCCCCGGCGGAGCTGCTCGACGACACGGGCTGGGACGCCACCCTGGCGGTGAACCTCACGGGCACGTACCGGATGTGCCGGGAGGTGGGCCGGCGGATGCTGGACCGCGGCCGGGGCAAGATCATCAACCTGGCCTCGCAGGCCGCCTCGGTCGCGATCGCCGAGCACGCCGCCTACTGTGCCTCGAAGTTCGGTGTGGTGGGGTTGACCAAGGTGCTGGCCCTGGAGTGGGCCGGCCGCGGCGTGACGACGAACTCGATCTCGCCGACCGTGGTGCTGACCCCGCTCGGCATCGACGCCTGGGACAACCCGAAGGGGGAGGCGCACCAGGCGGAGATCCCGGTCGGCCGGTTCGCCAAGCCGGAGGAGATCGCCGCCGTGGCCGCGTTCCTGGCCAGCGGCGCCGCCGACATGATCAACGGCGCCGACCTCGTCGTGGACGGCGGCTTCACCATCCGCTGAAGATCACCGTCAGGCCGCGGGCCGGCGAGCCGCGGCGGCGATCAGGACGCCGGCGAGGGCGGTGGCCACGGCGCCGAGGAACGCGAGGCGGTAGCCGCCGAGCTCGCTCGCCGCGAGACCGGACAGGCCGACGAAGGCCGCGAGGCCGATCGCGGTGCCGATCTGCGCGCCCGCGGAGACGAGGCCGGCGACGGTGCCCGCCTCCCCCGGCGTCTGCTCACCGGCCAGGCCGATGAAGCCGACCTGGGCGATGTTGGTGCCGGTGGCCGAAGATCAGCCAGCCGGTGAGAAACGGATGCCAGACCGTGCTGTCCTCGGTGATCGTCGCCAGCACAGCGATGCCGGCGGCGAGCAGGGCGAGGCCGCTGCCGGCGGCGACGCGATGGCTCCAGCGCCGGACGATCACGCCGCCGAGCGCGGAGCCGGCGATCAGTCCGGCGTTGGCGGGAAGGAAGCCGAGGCCGACCTCCAACGGCGTCGCGTGCCGGAAGGACTGCAGGAACGGCCAGTAACGCGGTGATCAACGGCGGCACGGCCAGCAGCCAGAAGGCCCAACGCCAGCCGGACTGCGCGACATACCCGCCGCCGGCGACTCCGAGCGCCCCGCCGACGCCGCCCGCCACGTTCCACCAGATCAAGGCCCGATGCCGATCGGTCCGGTGCTCGAAACCGGTGGACAGCAGCGAGACCATGGCCGGGGTGTAGAGCGCCATCCCGACCCCCTGAGCCACCCGGGCGATCAACAGCAGGCCGAACTCGGGTGCGATCGCCGCCAGCACTCCGCCGGCCGCTGTCACGAGCGAACCCATGATCAACAACTGCGGCGCACCGAACCGGTCGGCGAGCCGTCCGGCCAGCAACAGCACCCCCGCGAACGTGAGCGCCGTGGCGCCGACCAGCCACTGCAGGACGGCTGGGGCGACGTCGAGGTCCGCCCCGATGGCGGGCAGCACGATCGCCACCGCCTGGAACGTCACCACGATGCTGAGCTGTCCGAAGCCGAGTGCCGCGATCCTTGCTGCCGCTCCGACACTCGCCCGGCCGGTGTCCAGGCCGCTCATCCGAGTTCCTCCTCGCTACCGGCTAACGGTCGTTTGGTGGAAGTACCCAGAATGCTACCGGTGAAACGTTGATAGGGAGTAGCATGATCGAGATGGCGGACCTGGACACACGGATCGAAGCGCTCGGCCCGAGCTTCGGCGGGGCCCTGTGCCTGGACTTCGCCAACAGCGTGGAACCCCGCGGCGCCACGGCTCAGCCTGACCAGGCCGGCACGCCGCGGCTGAGGCAGGACTTCAACGACCCGTACGACCTGGTCGCGTGGGGCCTGAACCAGCAGCTGTACGGGCACGATCGGGCCAAGCGCCTCTGGCGGGTCGCCGGCGAGGCGGAGGCGGCCGGCGAGGTGCTGCACCGGACCCGGAAACTCAGCGATGTGACCTATCGCGTGTTCGCCGCGCTGGCCGGTGGGGCGCCGCCCAGCCCCGGTGATGTCGCCGCCCTGCAGGCCGCCTACGGCGAGGCCGTACGGAACGGGACGCTGGCGATCACCTCGACGGGGCCGGTCTTCAACTGGCCGGAACCCGACCTCCGAGTCGTCCGCTGGGCCGCCGCCGTATCCGCCTTCGACACCCTCCGCAGCGTCGCCCCGACCAAGATCAAGATCTGTGGCGGCGAGGGGCGGGACGGCATCCCCTGCGGCTGGCTCTTCATCGACACCACCAAGAACGGCTCACGCCGCTGGTGCAGCATGTCCGACTGCGGCAACACCAACAAGTCGCGGCGCCAGAACGCCCGCCGCCGGACCGAGCGCGCTTCGCGATCAGGTCGGTCGCGGGCGACCCGGCGCTAGGGTCGAAGGATGGCTCGAACGCCGGGACCTTCTCGAAGCCTCGCGACCTGCCGGCACCGCTGCGGTCTCGCCTGCGCCCGGACGGCCCCGAACCGGTCCGGCAACACCCCCTTCGGTGACCTGGTTCGCGCCGAGGTGTCCCGCCGCGGGCTGCTCGGCGGCGCGCTCGGCGCACTGGTGATCGGTGCCGGGGCGGCCTGTACGGCGGTCCCGTCCGCGCCGAGGGACTCTGCTCCGGCGACTCCGACCGCGGCGTCACCCGGCCCGTCGCTGGCGCCGCTCGCGTTCGAGCCGGTGCCGCCGAATCGGGACGACGCGGTCCGGGTGCCGGATGGCTATCGGCAGCGGGTGCTGATCAGGTGGGGCGACCCGGTGCTGCCCGGCGCCCCGGAATTCGATCATGAACGGCAGACGGCGGCGGCGCAACGGCAGCAGTTCGGCTACAACAACGACTACCTCACCGTCGTGCCGCTGCCGGACCCCGAGCGCGCGGATGATCATGGTCGGCGCGGCCTGCTGGTGGTCAACCACGAGTACACCAACGAGGAGTTGATCTTTCGCCGGTACGACGACAAGGCACCGACCGCCGCCCAGATCGGGGTCGCGATGGCCGCCCACGGGATGAGCGTGGTTGAACTCGAGCGAGTCGGCGACACGGGGGAGTGGCGGCTCGTCCGGTCCGGAGCGCTGCCGTACAACCGGCGGATCACGGTCGAGACCCCGCTGGAGTTCACCGGCCCGGCCGCCGGCTCGGCACTGCTGCGGACCGCGGCCGACCCGGACGGCCGCCGGGTGCTGGGCACGCTGAGCAACTGCTCGGGCGGGGTCACGCCGTGGGGGACCGTCCTGTCCGGCGAGGAGAACTTCGATCACTACTTCGTCGGCGGCGACGAGGCACCGGCGGCGGCCAAACCGGCCCTCGACCGGTACGGCTTCCACACGAAGCGCCGCCATCCGCCGGGCAGCCGGCACTGGGACACGGCCGACGAGCGATTTGATCTTGCTCAGCACCCCAACGAGGCGAACCGGTTCGGCTGGATCGTCGAACTGGACCCGTACGACAGCGAGTCGGTCCCGCGCAAGCGCACGGCGCTGGGCCGGTTCAAGCACGAGGGCGCGACGATCGTCGTCGCCGGCGACGGCCGGGTCGTCGCCTACCTCGGTGACGACGAACGCTTCGAATACCTCTACAAGTTCGTCTCCGAGGAAAGGCTCCAAACCGGCGACTCCGCGGACGACCGCCGGCACAACCGGGGCCTGCTCGACCGCGGCACCCTGTATGCCGCCGAGTTCGGCTTCACCAGCGCCGGCGAGATCGACGGCGCGGGCGCGCTGCCGGACGACGGCGCGTTCAACGGTTCCGGGCGCTGGCTGCCGCTGGCTCAGGGCGAGCTGTCCATGATCGACGGGATGGCGCTCGACGAGGTCCTCGTGCACACCCGGCTGGCGGCGGACCGGGCCGGTGCGACACCACTGGACCGGCCGGAGGACGTGGCGATCCATCCCCGCGATCACCGGGTCTACGTATCGCTGTCCAACAACGACTATCGCGGCGCCGTCGGCCGGCCCGCGGCCGACGAGGCCAACCCGCGGCACGACAACAAGCACGGTCACGTCCTGGAACTGATCGAGACCGGCGGCGACCCGGCGGCCGACACGTTCGCGTGGAGCCTGCCGATCGTCTGCGGCGATCCGGACGACCCGGCGACCTACTTCGCCGGCTTCGACAAGACGTCGGTCTCGCCGATCTCCTGCCCGGACAACCTGACGTTCGACGCCGACGGGAACCTGTGGATCTCCACCGACGGCAACGCTGTCACCGGTCCCGGCGGCGATCCGTACAACGACGGGCTCTTCGCGGTTCCGGTCGACGGCCCGGAACGCGGCCGGGTCCGGCAGTTCCTCTCGGTGCCGATCGGTGCCGAGCAGGCCTCGGCGTACCTGACGCCCGACCAGCGCACGGCCCTGGTGTCGGTGCAACACCCGGGCGAGGTCGGCGGGGCCACCGCGGATCGTCCGGCCTCGACCTGGCCGGACGGGGACCTGGCCCGCCCCGCGGTGGTGGTCGTCTGGCGGGCCGGCGACGGGCTGCTCGGACGCTGACCGTACCCAACCGGGCCGTGAGCATCCCGGATGCCGTACTGCCGCGATCCGTCACCTGAGGAGCGGTCCTCCGGCCGGACCGGCCAGCAGGTCGGTGCGCAGCTGATCGACGTAGGCCAGTCGGCGTGCGACGTCCGCGCCCCGGTCGGCGATCTGCTGCCGTTGCCCGGCGACCGCCTCGAGACTGTGCGCGGTCCGGGCCTTCGCCTCGTCGATCCGGCCCGCCACCGACAGGTCGGTGAAGATGTTGTCGAACCAGACGTCGAGGAACCGGGTCAGGTCGTCGACCGCCAGCGCGCTGACGGAGCCGCCGCCGACGTCGGCCAGCTCCCGGGACAGCCGGGCGAGCAGCTGGTTGGCGTGCCTGGCCGCGGCGGCGGCCTCACCGAGTTTGTCCTGCTTCACCAGGCTCGACATCATCCCGCCGCCGAAGAACGTGTCGTACGTCGACCAGCCGGCGGCGTCGTCCAGGATGCTGCCCAGCTCCTGCAAGGCCTGGGTCGCCGCGACGGCGGCCTGGTCGGCCTCCGCAAGTTCACGGTGCTCGGCCTGCAGCCGGCCGCGCTCCTCGGCGAGGCCGGTCAGCCGCCGGGCCTCCGGGCCGCCCTGCGTCGCGAGCCACTGCTCCTTGGCGGCCTGCGCATCGCGAAACTGTGCGTCGACGTCGCCGAGGTCTCGACCCCGGGCGGCCAGGGTCTCCCACTCCCGGTGCAGCGCATCGCACCGAGACTGCGCCTCGGCGACCCGCAGTTCGGCGGCCCGGGCCTCGGCTTGCTCCCGCTCCAGATCGGTCGCGCGGGAGCCGCGCAGGCCGGCCACGATCCTGGTCAGCGAGAAGTTCTCCAGCTTGTCGACGTCCTTCGTCTCGTCGCTCAACTCGGCCCGTCGCTCGGCGAGCACCTGCTGCGCCGCCTCGTGTTCCTGCTTCAGCGAATCGATCTGACCGCGGAGCAGGTCCCGTTCGCGGACCACCGCGCTCGCCGACTCCAGCCTTGCCTGAATCTCCGCTGCCGAGGTCACGGCCGGGAGCCTACCGACACCCGGGTCGATCATCCCTTGAGAACGGAGCCGCGTGAGAGAATTGAACTCTCGACTTTCGATTTACAAGATCGACGCTCTACCACTGAGCTAACGCGGCCGGCTTCCCCCGGGAGGACCGGGAGACGGCGCCAAAAGGGTACCGAACCGCAGCCGGGCGGCTCAACGCGCGCGGAGGAACAGCTCCAGGCCGTGCAGGTCGTCGGTGTTCACGTGGTCCACCCCCGCGGCGATCAACTCGCGCCAGAGCGCCTCGCGGGCGGCGCCCGGCTGGTCCGGTGTGGCCCAGAACCTGACCCGGTAGCCGGCCTGGTGGGCGTCGGCGACGATCTTGCGCAGCTTGGCCCGTTTCGCGGCCGGGAAGGTGCCGGTGCCGTCCCAGTCGAAGTGGTTGGTCCAGTTGTCGCTGACCAGCGGCATCAGTTCGGGGGCGTAGCCGGAGCCGAGGTCGGCCAGTCGGCCGTCGTAGCCGGCGTAGCGGTCCCGCTGCTGCTGCATCACCTCGAGCGGCCGGTTGCCGCTGATCACCGCGGTCACCGCACGTTCCTCGATGCCGCGCTCGGTGAACCGGCTGAACACCGCGTCGTACTTCCGCAGCGCCCGGTCGATCGCCGCGTACGTCGTCGGACCGTCGCTCTTGATGTCGATCAACAGTTGGAAGCCGGCGCCCGGCGCGGTCGGGTAGATGCTGCCGTGGCCCCGTTCGGCCCGCTCGGCGAGCGGCTCGAGATACAGCTTCTCCAGCGTCACCCCCGGCTCGGTCTCGTCCAGATCATGAGCGACCCGCAGCTCGCCGTCGATCAGCCAGACGTCGGCCTCGACGCTGCTGAAGCCGCGATCCAGGGCGTCGGTCAGCGGGTTCAGGTGCTCGTAGTCGTTGTGCGCATGGGCCTGGGCCAGCGGCTCGACCTTCGGCGCCCGGTAGCTGCGAGGCAGCCGGAATCCTTGATCATCGAGTACGGTGCGCAGCCGGTCCGGGTAGTCGGTGATGAGGCCGTCCACGCCGATCTTGATCAAGGAACGCATCGTGGCCGGGTCGTTGACGGTCCACGGAACGATCGTGATCCCGGCCTGGTGCGCGGAGCGGACCATCGCTGCGTCGACGTACGGCTGGTAGTTCGGATCGCTGATCTTGCCGTTCTGCGGGAACCCGTGCACGGGCGAGACGGCGTCGGCATCGAAGGACTTCACGGCCTTGATCAGATCGCCGTCGAAGTCGTCGATGTCGATCCCGCCGAGCCACGGCGACTTGCCGGGCTGCCCGGTCTGCAGGAAGTCGCGGTTGGTCAGCGCGATGATCGGCAGGGACGGCGCGACCTCGCGCATCCGCATCAGCGCGCCCCAGTCGAAGCTCTGGATCGTCACCTGGCGGGCGATCCGAGCCTTGCGCACCTCGGCGGCGACGACCTGGACGAACTGTTCCCGCGGCGCGGTCTCCTCCGGTGCTCCGGCCTCGACCTTGGTCTCGATGTTGAGCTTGACCTGGTACGCCCGGTAGCGCTGGACCAGCGCGAAGACGTCCCGCAGCTCCGGCATCCGGGCGCCCGGATCGAGGGTCTGGCCGGGATGCTCGGCCAGCCGCTGGCTGCCGCAGTCGAGCTGTCGTACCTGCTCCAGGGTGAGGTCCTTGACCCACTTCCCGACGTACGGGAACTCCGGATCACCGTTCGTGTACGGCACCGTGTCGCGGCACTTCGTCCCGGACACCAATCGGTCGTGGGTGACCACGGCGTGCCCGTCCTCGGTGACCTGGACGTCCAGCTCCAGCGTGCTCACACCGAGTTCGAGGGCCCGGGTGAACCCGGTGATCGTGCTCTCCACGGTGAGGCCGAGGCCGCCGCGGTGGGCCTGCAGGTCGAACCGACCCGATCTCGGCTCCGCGGAGGAGGGCCCGATTCCCATCAGGGAAAGGCCTACGGTCATGATCAACACCAGCGCCCCGCGCGCGATCATCATCACCAGGCCACCGTGACCCGTCTCGGCCACGACCACCCGAACTCGACGTGACGGCCAGTCGACGAGGTGATGAGTGTTGTCGATCCTCAGTCGGTGTCGTCCGTACGGCGGCGTCGGGTGCCCCGGGCCGGCGGCGAGAGCCTACGATCGGGTGATGCTGCCTGTCGCCACCCAGCCGATCGAGGTCTTGAACCGGGTCTTCGGTTACGACGCGTTTCGCGGCGAACAGGCCGAGATCATCGACCACGTCACCGGCGGCGGTGACGCGCTGGTGCTGATGCCGACCGGCGGCGGCAAGTCGCTCTGCTACCAGATCCCGGCGCTGGCCCGGCCCGGTGTCGGCGTCGTCGTGTCGCCGCTGATCGCGCTGATGCAGGACCAGGTCGACGCCCTGCGCGCGCTCGGCGTGCGGGCCGGCTTCCTCAACTCGACCCAGGGGCCGGAGGAACGCCGCGAGACCGAGGCGGCGTTCGTGGCCGGCGAGTTGGACCTGCTCTACCTGGCGCCGGAACGGCTCCGGGTCGAGTCGACGCTGCGGCTGCTGGACCGCGGCAGCATCGCGCTGTTCGCGATCGACGAGGCCCACTGCGTCGCCCAGTGGGGACACGATTTCCGGCCGGACTACCTGGCGCTGTCCGAACTGCACCAGCGGTGGCCGGACATCCCGCGGATCGCGCTGACCGCCACCGCGACCGAGGCCACCCGGACCGAGATCGCGGCCCGGCTCGACCTGACCGAGGCCAGGCACTTCGTGGCCAGCTTCGACCGGCCCAACATCCAGTACCGGATCGAGCCGAAGAACGAGCCGCGCCGGCAGCTGATCGAGCTGCTCAAGAACGAGCACGCCGGCGACGCCGGGATCGTCTACTGCCTGTCCCGGGCCTCGGTGGAGAAGACCGCCGAGTTCCTGACCGGCCAGGGCTATCCGGCGCTGCCGTACCACGCGGGGCTGGACGCGCGGACCCGCAGCGAGAACCAGGCCCGGTTCCTCCGCGAGGACGGCGTGATCATGGTCGCGACGATCGCGTTCGGGATGGGCATCGACAAGCCGGACGTACGGTTCGTGGCGCACCTTGACCTGCCGAAGTCGGTCGAGGGCTACTACCAGGAGACCGGCCGGGCCGGCCGCGACGGGCTGCCGTCCACCGCCTGGCTCGCGTACGGACTCGCCGACGTGGTCCAGCAGCGGAAGATGATCAACGACTCCGACGGTGATCTTGCTCATCGACGCCGGCTCTCGCAGCACCTGGACGCGATGCTGGCCCTGTGCGAGACGGTGGAGTGCCGGCGGACCCAGCTGCTGGCCTATTTCGGCCAGGCCGGCGAGCCCTGCGGCAACTGCGACACCTGCCTCACCCCGCCGGAGACCTGGGACGGCACCGTCGCGGCCCAGAAGGTGCTGTCGACGGTCTACCGGCTGGACAAGGAACGCCGGCAACGCTTCGGCGCCGGCCAGATCGTCGACATCCTGCTCGGCCGCCGGACTCCGAAGGTGGAGCAGTTCTCCCATGATCAACTCTCGGTCTTCGGCGTCGGCACCGAGCTGACCGAGGCGGACTGGCGGACCGTGATCCGGCAGCTGCTGGCCCAGGGCCTGCTCGCCGTCGAGGGCACCTATCAGACGTTCCTGCTGACCGAACTCAGCCGCGGCGTGCTGTACGAGAACCGGACCGTCTCGCTGCGCCGCGACCCGCCGCGCCAGGCCAAGTCCAGGAGTCGTACCTCGTCGGCGAAGGCGGCCGCGGTCGAGCTGGACGCCGACGCGGCACCGCTCTTCGAGCAGCTCCGGGCCTGGCGGGCCGGCGTCGCCAAGCAGCAGGGCCTGCCGGCGTACGTGATCTTCCACGACGCCACCCTGCGCGAGATCGCCACCCGGGCGCCGGGGTCACTGGCCGAGCTGGGCACGATCAGCGGGGTGGGGGAGAACAAGCTGGCCAAGTACGGCGAGCAGGTGCTGGGGGTGCTCGGTCACCGGGACGCTCCGCCCGATGATCATGAGGACTTGTTCGAGGCCTGACTCAGGGCATGGACGACGGCGGCGAGGATGATCATCACGCCGAGTTCGATCATGACCGCGACGTCGCCGTCGGCCGGGAGCAGGGCGCCGGCGCCGTTGAAGCCGGCGTGCGCGGCGACGGCGGCCCAGACTCCGCCGCGGAGCTGCTCGCTCGCGTACAAGATCACGTAGCCCAGACGGTGCCCAGCACCAGCGTGGTCAGAGCCCGGGACCAGCGCTGCCGGAGCCGCGGCTGCAGCCACCCGCGCCAGCCGAACTCCTCGGCCAGCGGCCCGGCGACCAAGGTGTACGCCAGCACGGCCAGCGGCCCGCCGACGCCCGCGGCGACCACCACCTCGAACCGGCGACTCGCACAGTTCGGCCTGCTCTGCCTGCTGCTGAGCTGGGTGCCCTGGGCCGCCCTCGGGCTGGCCGGCGTTGACGTCGGGACAGGTGCCGGATTCCGGCTCGCGGCCGCGCTGAGGGTCGTCCGGCGTCTTCGGACGGGGGTTAACCCCCTTGGTGGATGATCGTGACGAACGCCCGGATCAACTGGGTCGAGTCCGGTTGCACCGACGAGCAGCCCGCCAATGGACTTATTCCACACGCCCGAATGCACTTTTCCCGCAGCCTCGGATGTACTTATTCCACATTGCTGCGGGCTCAGACGCCGGGGCCGCCGACGAACGCGATCCCGGAGCCGGTCAGCTTCGGCTCCCCGGCGTCGGCCGGCACGAAGGCCGCCTCGCCTCGGGTCAGGGCGAGCTCCTGCTCGCCGCCGGTGATCACCACGGTGCCCCGGGCGGCCAGCACCACCCGCCCGGAATTGCCCGCCGGCAACGGAACGGTGGCATCGGCCGGCTCCAGCCGCCAGAGCCCGAATTCCGGCGCCGGTGTCCGGTAGCGGAACAGCCCGGGCGACTCCTCGTCGATCGGGACCAGCTCGACCGGCCGCGGGGTGAAGTCGAGCACGGTGATCAACTCGTCGACGTCCAGGTACTTCGAGGTCAGCCCGCCGCGCAGCACGTTGTCGGAGTTGGCCATGATCTCCACCCCGGTCCCGCTCAGGTAGGCGTGCAGGTTGCCGGCCGGCAGGAAGATCGCGTCGTACGGGCCGTAGTTGACCCGGTTCATCAGCAGCGCGGCGATCACGCCCGGGTCGCCCGGGTAGTGGGTGGCCAGCTCGACCGCCGTGGTGCCGAACTCGTCAAGATCACGTTCCCGGCCGTCGGTCGCGGCCGCGACCACCTCCTCGACGATGCCGCGGGACTCCGCGGGCAGCCGGAGCACCCGGCCGAACACCTCGGCCAGGGCGTCCGGGCCGCCGTCGGCCAGCGGCG
This sequence comes from Microlunatus parietis, assembly GCF_013407955.1. Taxonomy (GTDB): domain Bacteria; phylum Actinomycetota; class Actinomycetes; order Propionibacteriales; family Propionibacteriaceae; genus Microlunatus; species Microlunatus parietis. The sequence continues at coordinate 4,869,083 of NZ_JACCBU010000001.1, forward strand.
CCACCAGCTCCAGCGCCGACGGCACGCCGAGCCGCTCGAAGAAGCCGTACGTCTGCAGCGGATCCCGGAAACCGCACAGGGCCTGCACCGGGGCCAGCGCGCAGAACGCCTCCGGCTTCGGCCAGTCGTCCCGGTAGGTGCGGTTCGCTGCGTCCCGGCCGATCCCCGCCGCCTCCTCGCGGGCGAAGCCGATCTCGGCCTGCTTCCGCGACGGGTGCGCCTGCAGGGACAGCGGCCGGGCAGCCGCCAGCACCTTCATCAGGTACGGCAGCCGCGGCCCGAACCGCTCCACCGAGGCCGCCCCGATCCGGGCCTCCGGCGCCACTGCGAGATGGTCGGCCAGGATCTCCTGCTCGCCGGAGGGGTCGCCGATCCGGCTCGGCCCCTGCGGGTGCGCGCCCAGCCACAGCTCGGCCTGCGGATCCCCGGTCGGCGTCGTCCCCAGGAACTCGGGGATGGCGGTGCTGGATCCCCAGGGGTACGGCTGGATGGTTCCGGTCAGTCTCTTGATCATGAAGGGCTGCTCTGTCGTCATCAGGGCTGGGCGACCTCGACGCCCGCGATCCAACGGTCAAGGGTGCGCATGCTGGCCAGGGTCGACTCCCACGGCACCATCGGCGAGAACTGCTCGCCGGCCCGCAGGCAGCGCATGACCTCCTGCGCCTGGAACGTGTAGCCGCCGCCCGGCCACTGGCCGATCAGGATCTCCGGCTTGGCGTCCCGGTCGGTACCGCGGCGCAGCGCCAGCTCCGGCGGCCGGATGAACTCGTCGATGATCAACTGGCCGTCGGTGCCGAAGATCTCCAGCCGGGTCGGCAGGTTCGCCTCCAGGCTGCAGGTCACCGACGCCGTCGCGGCCGGCCGGCCGTCCCGCGGGAAGTACCCGAGCAGGGCGGAGGCGTGCGTGTCGACGTCGGTCCGGGAGAGATTCCCGTACCCGACCACCCGGTCCGGCTCGCCGAGGAACAACTCGGTCAGGTGCACCGGATAGACACCGAGGTCCAGCACCCCGCCGCCGGCCTGCTCCGGGTCCAGCAGCCGGTGCGACTCCGGGCCGTCGAAGACGAACCCGAACGAGGCCGAGATGTGCTTGATGTGGCCGATCTCACCGGCGGCGACCAGGTCGGCGGCCTGCCGGATCAGCGGGTTGGTCCGGGTCCACAGCGCCTCCATCAGGAACAGCCCGCGCTCCCGGGCCCAGGCGATGAGCACCTTGGCGCGCGCTTCGGAGACCGTGATCGGCTTCTCGATCAGCACGGATTTGCCGGCTTCGAGGCAGATCCGGGTCGACTCGAAGTGGTCGCTGTGCACGGAGGCGATGTAGACGACATCGACGTCCGGGTCGGCGGCCAGTTCGGCGTACGAGCCGTAGGAGCGGGCGAAACCGTGTTGGCGGGCGAATTCGTCGGCCTTGACCTTGGACCTGGACCCGACGGCGACCAGTTCAGCCTCGTCCGGCAGCAGCGCAAGATCCGCCGCGAACACTCCGGCGATGTGCCCGGCCCCGAGAATCCCCCACCCGATGCGATCCTTCATGGCCACCATCAAACCGCATCCGGCCCGTCCGTGGTGCTCGGGTGAGCGGACTTGGGAACCGCTTGCTACGCTCGGCCACGGCCGTCGCGGACGTCCCGGCCCGGTTTCGCCGGGATTCCGGGGCTCGCGGGGGCCTCGGCGCGGTGAATGACATGCCTGTGATTCCTCCCCTACTATGAGGAACATGGTCGCCGCGACGAATCCCCAGCAACACCCCGTCGAACCCACGGAGACGTTGAGCGAACGCGATTCCGACATCCTGGCCTTCGAGCGCCAGTGGTGGAAATTTGCCGGCGCCAAGGAGCAGGCGATCCGGGAGCGCTTCGGCCTGTCCGCGACCCGCTACTACCAGGTGTTGAACGCCCTGATCGACCGCCCGGAGGCGCTGGCCCACGACCCGCTGCTGGTGAAGCGGCTGCGCCGGCTCCGGGCCAACCGGCAGCGCGAGCGCTCGGCTCGCCGCCTCGGCATCGACCTCAACATCGACGCCTGATCATTCGTACGTTCTCTCCTCAGTCCACCGGCTCCGGGAGATAGCCGCCGCTCTCCAGGCCGGCCTGGCGCTCGAAGAAGTTGCCGAGCGCGCGATCCCCGGTGCGCAGCATCGACCACCCCAGGCAGGCCGAGTACGCGAGCAGGAACGGCAGGCCGAGGCAGTTGAGCCATTGCCAGGTGTGGCCCTCCTCGTGCTCGAGCAGCCGGGGATTGCGGCGCACCTGCTCGTCCCAGCTGTCCCGCGCGATCAGGACGTTGCCGACCGTGAAGGCCGCCGCGTACGGGAAGCCGAGCCGGTAACCCTCGGCCAGCAACAACCCACGCGGCCCCGCCGACACGCGCGCGCCACCGATCCGGGCCGCCAGCAGGCCGAACGGCGTCGACAGGTTGATCGCGTTGCCGATCCGGCGCAGGTGAAATCGCAGCTCCATCGCGGCCTCCACTCCGACGGGACGTCCAACATGTGGACGATCATCTTGCGATCCGAGAATGCATTCGGGAAACGCCCGATCCGGACCTTACGCTGAATCAGCCATCAAGAGGGGATGAGGGATTCGGCCCGATGACTCCCCGGCAACCGGCCGACCGACGGACACGGTGCCACTTCCGACTCGGCGACAGTCGACCGAGAAAGATGATGAAGGACGTGATCGCGTGACCACGGCTATTTCCACCGAAGCGCCCACCGGCTGTCGACCCGGAGCCTTCGGCAACGCCACCCATCTGATCTGCCGGGCCTGCGGCGCCACCGGGCCGCTGGGCCCATTCTATGCCTGCGTGGAATGCTTCGGCCCGCTCGAGGTCGGGTACGAGTTCCCGGCCGTGACCCGGGCCGAGATCGAGGCCGGGCCGAAGAGCATCTGGCGCTACGCGCCGCTGCTGCCGGTCCCGGCCGACATCGCCACCTTCCGGTCCACCGACCCCGGGTTCACCCGGCTGGTCGACGCGCGCAACCTCGCCGATGATCTTGGTCTGCGGCAGCTCTGGGTGAAGGACGACTCCGGCAACCCGACCCACTCGTTCAAGGACCGGGTGGTCGCGGTCGCGCTGTCCGCGGCCCGCGAACTCGGGCTGAAGGTGCTGGCCTGCCCGTCCACCGGCAACCTGGCCAACGCGGTCGCCGCGGCCGCCGCCCGGGCCGGCATCCGGTCCGTGGTGCTGGTGCCGGAGAACCTGGAACGGCAGAAGATCCTGGCCTCCGCGGTCTACGACACGACCTTGATCGCGATCGAGGGCACCTACGACGACGTGAACAAGCTGGCCAGCGAGATCGCCGGTGAGGAAGAGGGTTGGGCGTTCGTCAACGTCAACGTGCGGCCCTACTACGCCGAGGGTTCCAAGACGCTGGCGTACGAGATCGCCGAGCAGCTGGGCTGGCGGATCCCGGACCAGATCGTGATCCCGGTCGCCTCCGGTTCCCAGCTGACCAAGATCGACAAGGGCCTGCAGGAGTTGATCAAGCTCGGCCTGGTCGAGGAGAAGCCGTACAAGATCTTCGGGGCCCAGGCCACCGGCTGCTCGCCGATCGCGCAGGCCTACCGGGCCGGCCACGACGTGGTCCGCCCGGTGAAGCCGGACACGATCGCCAAGTCGCTCGCCATCGGCAACCCGGCCGACGGCCCGTACGTGCTGGACACCGTGCGCCGCACCGGCGGCGTGATCACCGATGTCGACGACGAGACCGTGGTCGCCAACATCCAGCGGCTGGCCCGGACCGAGGGCATCTTCGCCGAGACCGCGGGCGGTGTGACGGTCGGCGTGACCGCGAAGCTGATCGCCGACAGCGCCCTGGACCCGGACGCCGAGACCGTGGTGATCAACTCCGGTGACGGGCTGAAGACGCTGGACGCGGTCGCCGACAAGGTCGGCCCGAAGACCACCATCCCGCCGCGTTATGAGGCGTTCGAGGATTTCTGGAAGGATGTTCGTCCATGACGGCATCGGTACGCATCCCGACCATCCTCCGGACCTACACCGGCGGCGCCAAGGAAGTCACCGCCGACGGCGCGACCCTGGCCGAGGTGCTCGACTCGCTCGAGTCGGCCCACCCCGGGATCAAGGAACGCGTCGTCGACGAGGCCGGCGAACTGCGCCGGTTCGTCAACGTCTACGTCGGCGACGAGGACGTCCGGTTCGTGGGTGGCCTGGACGCCAAGGTCGAGGACGACGCCAAGATCTCGATCATCCCCGCGGTCGCCGGCGGCTGAGCCTTCCGATCACAGCGTTCGCAGTCCGTCCCGGACGAGGTCGAGCGCACGCCGGGTGCCGGCCAGGTGCTCCGCCAGGGAGTGGCCGAGTCGGAGGCTGGCCATGCTGGCCCCCTGCCCGGCTCCGATCAGCGCGCCGACCGCGGCTCCTGCCGTGACCGGATCCAGTTCGTCGGGAAACGCTTCGGCGAACGCGGTCGCCACCCGATCCTGCAGTTCCGACATGACCTGCAGCGCCTTGGCCTGAACGGCCGGCACGGTGCGGGCCAGTGCGGCGATGTCGAGCACGGCCGCGTCCGGCACCGGGAGTGCGGCGGTCGGTGGCTGGGTCAGCACGTGGTCGTACACCTTCAGCAGCACGTCGCCGATCGGCTCGCCCGGCTCGCGGGCGGCGATGACCTCGTGTGCCGCTTCCACGAACCGCCCGGCGTCGGCGAACAGGACGTCCTCCTTGGTCGGGAAGTGGTTGAAGAACGTCTTCTTGGCCACATCCGCCTCGGCGGCGATCTGGGCGACCGTCGTCTGCTGGTAGCCCTGCTCCGCGAACAGCCGGAACGCCGTGTCGATCAGCAATTGCCTGGTCTGGAGCTTCTTGCGTTCCCGGCGGCCTTCCGTCACCGAGTCAGTATACCTGGAATATGAGTAGTCTTGGTGTAACAATGGCCTGATGAAGGTCATGATCTTCACCCACGGCACCCGCGGCGACGTCCAGCCGTTCGCCGCGCTGGCCCGGGCGTTGCAGGCCGCCGGCCACGACGCCGTGCTGGTGGCTCCCGAGGGCTCTGCCTCGCTGGTCGCTCCGTACGAGTTCTCCTTCGTGCCCGTGTACGACGGGCTGAACGAGATCATGGACGATCCCGAGGTACGCGCAGCGATGGAGACCAACTTCCGCGGCCTGCGGGGCAAGCGGATGGCCCTGCGGCTGATCCGGCGGACCAGCCCGATGCTGCGCCGGATGCTGGACGAGTTGGCGGCGGTGCCGGCGGCCGGTGCCGACGTCGTCGTGCACCCGGTCAACCTGCCGATGCAGCACCTGGCCGAGAAGCTCGGCCGGCCGGCCGTCGGGGTCGGACTGCAGCCCGGCTGGGTGCCGACCGGTTCGTTCGCGAATCCGCTGCTCCCGTTCCCGGTCCCGTGCGCGCTCAACCGGGCGAGCTACCGGCTGCCGAACCCGGCCCTGATGGGCCTGGCCGGGGTGGCGAGGCAGTGGCGATCGGAGACCCTCGGCCTGCCGCGGCGGCCGAACCAGGGCGACCCGTTGCGGACGCCGGCCGGAGCGCGGGTGACGATGCTGCAGGCCTTCAGCGAGCACGTCCTCCCGGGACCGCTCGAGTTCCCCTCCTGGACCCACACCACCGGCTACTGGTTTCTGCCGGCGTCGAGCGGCTGGACACCGCCGGAGCGGCTCCGGGCCTTCCTCGACACCGACGAACCGACCGTGTCGATCGGCTTCGGCAGCATGTCCGGCACCGATCCGGGCCGGGTCGGCCGTACCGTCGTCGAGGCGGTCCGGCTGGCCGGCGTCCGGGCGGTGGTGATCACCGGCTGGGGCGGCATCGACACCACGCCGGCCGGAGACCGGATCATGATCATCGATCAGGCACCGCACGACTGGCTGTTCGCCCGGACCGCCGCCAACGTGCACCACGGGGGTGGCGGCACGACGGCGGCGGCGCTCGCCGCGGGCCGGCCGCAGGTGATCTGCCCGTTCATCGCCGATCAGCCGTACTGGGGTGAGCGGATGATGATCAGCGGAGTCGCCCCCGCTCCCTTGCCGCAGCGGCGGCTCACCGTCGAGAGCCTGGCCGGGGCGCTGCGGCAGGCCGTCGGCGACGCCGGCCTGGCCGCCCGGGCCGCGGAGCTGGGCCGGATCATCCGCGCCGAGAACGGGGTCGGCCGCGCGGTCGAGTTGATCCACGAGGTCGTACGGCAAGCGTCCGGCTCCGGACCTGGCCCGCAGCTGTGCTCGTGATCATGGGGCGGTGAGCGCCTCGGTGGGCGACAGCCGGGAGGCCCGGACGGCGGGGTAGAGCCCGGCCAGGCAGCCGATCACCAACGTCGCCCCGAGGCCCAGGGCCATCGCCCACGGCGGTACCACGGTCGGCCAGCCCTGCAGTGCGGCGTACGCCGCGGTCACCCCGATACCGAGCAGCAGCCCGGCTGCCCCGCCGATGGCGGACAGCAGCAGGGCCTCGACGAGGAACTGGGCCCGGATGCTGCCCCGGGTCGCCCCGAGCGCCCGCCGCAGGCCGATCTCGCCGCGGCGTTCCAGCACCGAGATCACCATCGTGTTGGCGACCCCGATCCCGCCCACCAGCAGGGCCACGCCGCCGAGGCCGAGCAGCAGGTTGTTCAGGGTCGTGTCGGCGGCCTGCTGGGCGGCCAGGGCGTCCGACGGCCGGGACACGTCGACCTCGTTCGGTACGGCCGGGTTGGCGGTGTTGCCGAGTATCGCCTGGACCTCCTCGACGTACGGCTGCGCGGCGCGGGTGTAGATCGTGGTCGGGTACCCGTCGAAGCCGAGCAGCTCGATCGCGGCGGTCCAGCCGACGATCGCGGCCGCGTCGAACTCGGGCGACAGCGTGACCGGGGCCAGGATCCCGATCACGGTGAACCACTGGCCGCCGAGATAGACCTGTTGGTCGGGACCGACCGAGCCGACGCCGAGCCGCTCCGCGGCGGTCGCGCCGAGCACGACGACCGGATAGGCCTCGGTCGCGTCGTCGAGGAACGTCCCGGCGGCCAGGTCGCCGCCCAGGGTGTCCAGCAGGCCGGGCTTGGCCGCGATCACACTGATCCCGCCCGACTGGGCCGCCGGCACCAGGTCGTTGCGATAGACCTGCGCGCCGCTGATCACCCCGGTCGCGCTGACCGACTCGACCGGGCCGATGTTGTCGATCATGGCGGTCGACTCGACGGGCAGGTGGGACTGCTCGCCGAACAGGTTCTGGCCCGGGCTCACCGTCAGCAGGTTGGTGCCCAGCGCGGCGATCTGGCGGTTGAAGTCCTCTCGGCTCGAGCTGGAGATGCCGATCACCGAGATCATCGCCGCGATGCCGATCGCGATGCCGAGCGCGGAGAGCAGGATCCGGGTCGGCCGCGCCCGCAGGCCCGCGCCGCCGACCCGGACCAGGTCACCGAATCCCAACCCTGCCGGGGAAAGCCGGGTCTTCGGCTGGTCTGTGGTGATCATGATCGTGCTCCTTCGGTACGGGCGTCGGCGATCAGGCGGCCGTCGCGCAGCTCGACCCGGCGCGGCAGCGACGCGGCGATGTCCCGGTCGTGGGTGATGATCACGACCGTGGTGCCGCCGGCGTTGAGCTCACGCAGCAGGCTCATCACGCCGGTGCCGGCCACGGTGTCCAGGTTTCCGGTCGGTTCGTCGGCGAGCAGCAGCGGCGGATCGCCGATCACGGCGCGCGCGATCGCCACCCGCTGTCGCTCCCCGCCGGAGAGTTCGTGCGGCCGGTGACCGATCCTGGCGCCCAGGCCGACCCGGTGCAGGGCCCGCTCGGCCCGCTCCAGCCGGATCCGTCGCGGTACGCCGGCGTACAGCATCCCGTCGGCCACGTTGTCGATCGCCGGCACCCCGGCGGCCAGATGGAACTGCTGGAAGATGAAGCCGATCGTCAACGCGCGCAGCACCGACAACTGCCGGTCGGACAGCCGACGGACCCGGTAGCCGGCCAGGTCGACCTCACCCGAACTCGGCCGGTCCAGCGTGCCGAGGATGTTGAGCATGGTCGACTTGCCGGAGCCGGACGGCCCGACGATGCCGATCAGTTCGCCGGGCCGGATCTCCAGGGAGACCCGGTCCAGCGCGACGACCCCGCCCTCGTACGTCCGCGACACCTCGTCCAGCCGGACCACGACCGGCGGCGGCGGAATGATCATGACGCCACCCCGACGACCGTCCCGGCGGTGAGACCGGAGCCGCTGATCTCCACCATGCCGCCGGCGAACATGCCCGTCTTCACCGTGACATAGCTGACCTGGCCGCCGTCGACGACCTGGACGCCGTAGCCGCCGCCGGACAGCGCGACCAGCGCGGTGACCGGGACGGTCAGCACGTCCGTCGCCTTGCCGGTGATCAACTGGACCGTGACCGGTGCGGCCTCCAGCGTGCCGAGCGCCTTCTGGTCCTTGATCGTCACCGTGACGCCGATCGTGGTGTCGCCCTCCTCGTCGGTGCTGGCCACGGCGCCGATCTTGCTCACCGTGCCCTTGACCTTCGAGCCGTCCGGCAGCACGACGGTGGCCGGGTTGCCGACGTCGACGTACTGCTGCTTGTCCACCGGCAGGTCGATCTCGACCAGCCGCTCAGTCCCGGTGTAGCCGAGCACCTCGGCGCCCGGCGCGAGGGTGGCGCCGACCGTGGTCTTGACCTCGGTGACCCGGATCGGGCCGGCGGCGACCGCGTACTGGCCCGGGGCGACCTCGCCGTTCTCCGGCAGACCATGATCATCCTGCCACTCATGGACGGCCTCGGTGGTCGACGAGCCGAAGTACTTGTCGACCTGAATCCCCTTGTAGCCAAGAGCCTTGAGGTTCTTCTCCAGCTGTTTGACGTCCGGCCCGGAGTCTCCTTCCGACAGCGTCCGGTACGGCGGCAGCTTGCCGGTGAACAGCTGCACCGGGTCGTTGTCGATCTTGTAGAGCGGGTCGCCCGGCTTGATCACCGCACCCGGCTCGGGGAGCCAGGTGATCGTGCCGTCGGCCTTGCCGGTCAGGGGTGTCACGGGTCCGTACGAGAGTGTGCCAGCGACCGACTGGGTCTGGGTCAGCGTGCCCTTCGTGATCTTGGCCGTGGCCGGCGGCAGCCCGGTGCTGGACGCCTCGACCTGGGGCACCGAGCCGCCGAAGCCGAGCGCCGCGGCGGTGACGATGGCGCCGGCCGCCAGCACCGCACCCGCGATGATCATCCGGCGCGTCGGGCGCTTCATTGGTCGCTCCCGGCCAACAGGTGCTGGCAGGCCTCGGACGCCTTGCCGAACGCGGGATCGTTGCGGTCGATGCCGGGGAACATCCCTTCGCCGCTGCCCGGCTGCGGGTCCGGGAAGTCCGGCATCCCGTTCTTCCGCATGCATTGGGCGAAGGCGAGGTAGGCGTCGAGCTCGGTGTCGTCGCCCTGGCCGCGGATCCCGCCGGGCAGCAGGTCGCCGCACGCCTCGTGCGCCTCCTTGAACGCGGCGCTCTCCGGGTCGACCGAGTCGCCGACCGTCGGCAAGCCCGTCTTCGGGTCGGGGTCGGCCATGTCGATGCCGTGCTCGCGCATGCAGGCCGCGTAGGCGTACGCATCCGGGGTCGGCGGCGCTGACGTACCAGGGGCACTCGAGGTGGGCGCGCCGGCGGAAGAGCTCGGGGTGCCGGATCCCGGTCCTGCGCTGGGAATCCCGCCGCCGCTGTCGGTGCCGGGTGCGCAACCGGTCAACGCCGCGACGCCGAGAGTCAGTGCGAGCAGTGCACCGGACAGGGCCCGGGCGCCGAGGTTGATCTTCATCGTGAGTCCTCCTGATCGCGGTGACGATCACCGCTCGTGATCAAGTCGAGCCGGTGCCGGATAACCGGGCCGTAAGCGAGCACGCCGCGGTTATCCGCCGGTTATCCGGCCCGCGGACTCACAGCCGGCGCACGGGAGCCGCACAGCGACCGCTGGTTATCCCCCGGTTACCTGGACTGCAGCAGAATCGGCCTTCCGGACGGAGAGGGGTGGGGTCAGATGCGCATCCTCGTGGTCGAGGACGAGCCGGTCCTGGCGGACACGATGGCCGAGTGGCTGCGGCGGGAGTCGTTCGCGGTCGACATCTCCTACGACGGCGAAGGCGCGCTGGAACGGATCGCGGTCTATTCCTACGACGTGGTCGTGCTGGACCGGGACCTGCCGGGCATCTCGGGCGACGAGGTCTGCCGACGGATCGTCGGGTCCGGAGTGATCACCCGGGTGCTGATGGTCACCGCGGCGTCGGCGGTCCGGTCCCGGATCGAGGGCCTGGCGATCGGCGCCGACGACTACTTGGTCAAGCCGTTCGCGTTCCTCGAGCTGTCGGCCCGGGTGCACGCCCTGTGCCGCCGTACCTCGGCGCCGGTGGCCCCGACCATCGAGCGCGCCGGGATCCGCTGGGATGCCGGCCGCCGCGAGGCGTACCGGGACGGCGTACCGCTCAGTCTGACCAACAAGGAGTTCGCCGTGCTCGGTGAACTGCTCCGGGCCGGCGGCACCGTGGTCTCCGCGGAATCCCTGCTGGACAAGGTGTGGGACGAGCACATCGACCCGTTCACCAACACGGTCCGGGTCACGGTGATGAAGCTGCGCCGCAAGCTGGGCGAGCCGGCCGTCGTCGAGACCGTACCTGGTGTGGGTTACCGGATCCCATGATCACCCGGCGACCCCGGCTCGGCCTGCGCGGCCGGCTAACCCTGCTGTACGGCGGCCTGATCCTCGCTGCCGGGTCCTTGATCCTGGCCGGCATCTATGTCGTCGTCGGGCAGCGGCTGGACCAGGAGCTCGGCAGCGACGCGACCGAGGCCCGGATCGCGGCCCTGCGGGAGCGGGCCGCGGCGAGCGGCGACTCCACGATCGTCCTGCCGGACGGGTCGACCGTTCAGTTGGACGTGTTGATCACCCAGCTCGAGCAGGACCGCGCCGCGCTGCGGGACGCCGCCCTGGCCGCGATCGTTTCCCAGGGTGCCGTCGTGGTGCTGGTGGTCGCGGTCGCGGCCGGCGCGGGCGGCTGGATCATCGCCGGCCGCGGCCTGCGTCCGCTCGACCTGATGACGGCGACCGCGGAGCGGATCGCCCGCGCCACAGGGCCGGAACGCAACCTGCACGAGCGGATCGGCCTGACCCAGGGAGCCGGCACGGCGCCGAACGACGAGGTACGGCGGCTCGCGACGGCGTTCGACGCGATGCTCGACTCGCTCGACCGCGCCTTCGACGGGCAGCGGCACTTCGTCGCGAACGCCTCGCACCAGCTGCGGACGCCGCTGGCGGTGCAGCGGGCGACGATCGAGGTCGAGATCACCAGGCCCGGCGCGGCTCCGGGAACGGTCGCCCTGGGAGCGAGGTTGCTGGAACAGATCGAGACCAACGCCCGGTTGATCGACGGGCTGCTGGTGCTGGCCGAGAGCGAGAACCGGGTGGAGCAGGTCGAGCCGCTCGACCTGGCCGACACCGCGGGCGCCGCGGTCGCGTCGGTGCAGCAGGCCGACCGGTCCGAGCTGGTGATCAACACCGACCTGCGCCCGGCGCCCGCGAGCGGGGATCCGCTGCTGCTCGAGCAGCTGATCCGCAACCTGGTCGAGAACGCGCTGCGCTACAACGTTTCCGGCGGCACGGTCATGATCACCACCGGCGTCGCCGATGATCATGCCGTGATCCGGGTCCGGAACACCGGACCGGTGGTCGACCCGGCCGACCTGCCCGGCCTGCTGGAGCCGTTCACTCGAGGCCCCGGTCGGCGCCGCCGCGACCAGGACGGAGCCCCGGTGGCCGGACACGGCCTCGGCCTGGCCGTGGTCACCGCGATCACCGCCGCCCACGGCGGCCGACTCGACCTGACTCCCCGGCCGGGCGGCGGACTCTGCGTCACGGTCAGCCTGCCGGCGACCAACGCGTCCAGCTGCTGAGTAGGCCACAACGTTCCCTGAGCTTGTCGAAGGGCGGACCAGATCGGGCTTGGCCCTTCGACAGGCTCAGGGCGCGTCCGGCGGCTCGATTGTTGCGGCGACCTCGTGATGGCTCACGGTCTCGTCCCAACGGCTCAGGGCCCGCTGGGCCGCCGGTGCGACGACGGCATGCTCGTAGTGATCACCGGCGAACGCTCGGACGGCGTCAAGATCATCGAAGAACGTGATCGACGTGAACAGCACCTCGTCGCCGATCTGCCGGCGCAGCAGCCGAGCGCCGCGGAACCCGGGAACGTCGGTGAGGTGCTCCCGTACTTCCGATTCGTAGTGCCGCTGGTAGTCGTCGGCCGATCCCGGCGCGGCCCAGCCCTGCCAGACCCGGGCGATCACTTCCGGCTCCGCGGATCGCCGGCCGGCAACGGCACCGGTACGCCGAGTGGGACCGGGACGCCCAGGTCGGGGCGGCCGTCCGCGGTCCAGTTGATCTTCTGGGCCCGGATGGTCCGGGGCTCGCCACAATCGGTGCTGTTCGGATAGTCCCTTGCGTGGTAGACGATCCAGTCCTCGGTGCCGTCCGGCGACGTGAAGAAGCTGTGGTGGCCGGGACCGTACACACCGTTCTCCGGGCTCTTGCTGAAGATCGGCTCCGGTGTCTTCGTCCAGGAGGCCCGGTCGGCCGGATCGCCACCGGTGTAGCTGAGCAGGCCGATGGCGTAGTCCGGGGTGCCGCACTGGGCCGCCGAATAGGTCAGGAAGATCCTGCCGTTCCGGTAGATCGGGTACGGGCCCTCCTGGGTCTCACCGTTGCCGATCTTCTCCCACTCATAGGTCGGCTCGGAGAGGATCCGCGGCTCGGCGGCCAGCGTCCACGGGTTGCTCAGGGGAGCGATGTAGAGCTTCTGCGCGCCCGGCGACGGGATGCCCGCGTAGACGTAGTACAGCTGATCGTGGACCTCGAGCACGGTGCCGTCGATGCTGAAGAAGTCCGGGCCCTGCAGTTGCGCCTTGAAGGTGTACGGGCCGAGCGGGCTGTCGCCCTGGCTCTCCGCGACGAAGTTGCGGTGGGTGGAGATGTCGCCGCCGATCTGCGCCGTGTAGTAGAGATACCAGCGATCGCCGAACCGGTGCAGCTCCGGCGCCCAGATGTTGTCCTGATACGCGGTCGGCTGAGTCCTCGCGTCATAGACCACGGTCGCCGTCGCCGCTCCGAGCGTGGCCAGTGATCGCGATGACGACATGGTCACCACGTTGGACGCGGTGGTGCTGGCCAGGAAGTACCGGCCGTCGTGGAACGCGAGCCAGGGGTCGGCGCCGTCCCGGATCGGGTTGGCGAACGTGCCGGCCCGGGCTCGTTCGGTTCCATGATCATCCGGCACCGCGGTCGCCGGTGCGGCGAGCGCTCCGGCGAGCACGGCGATGATCATGGCGGCGATGACGGTCCGCAAGGGTCTGGTCATGATCAGGTTCTCCTGGTCAGTTCGCGTACGCAACGGAGACGGGGCCCGAGCCGGTCAGGGTCCAGCCGGTATCGTCCTCGAAGCCGCCGTTCTTCAGGCCGAGGCCGATGGTCCTGATGTTGTCGATCTTGTAGTCCAGGACGTCCAGCCCGGACACGGCGCCGGAACCGGAGCACAGTCGATATTCGATCTTGACCTTCTCCTTGCCGCGAACGAAGTCCGTGATGTCGATCGGGCCCTGGTGATCGGAACCCTGGAGGTAGAACCAGGGCCAGCCGTCGCCGACGTCGCGGTTCCAGATGTTCACCCCGTCGATCAGCAGCTGCTTGAAGTAGCGGCCGTGCAGCCCGCCGATCGGGTCGGTGTGCCAGAAGTCGATCTCGTAGCGCGGCGAGTCCGGATCGACCGGCATCGTCTGCGCGGCGGCGGCACAGGTGTTGGGTGCGACGTCCACGCCGCGCGGGATGGTGAAGCTCAGCCGGCCGTTCCCGGTCATCGCCCGGTTCGCCGGGCTGATCACGAGCCCGGGGAAGGTCGGCTCGGCCAGCGGCGTGTGGGTGGTGCCGCGGAGCTCGGCGTATCCCTTGCTGATGGCGTTGAAGATCTTGGCCGGCCTGGCCGGCGAGTAGATGTCGATGTAGGGGTGCAGCTGGGTGGCGTTGCGGCTCATCCGCCAGCCGCCGGGCCGTTCGAAGCCGCCGTTGGTGATCTTGATTCCTTGGGCGGTCACGACGTCGAACCGGGTGTCGTTCGGCGAGAACGTGACGCCCTGCTGGTGGTACAGCCGGAAGGTCACATCGGCGGACCCCTTGCCGGCGAGCAGGTCGGTGACGTCGACCGTCTCGTCGTGCCACACCTCTTCGGTGTCGCTGGTGAAGTCCTGGCTCCAGACCACCTTTTCGTCGACCAGCAACTGCTTCAACTGGTAGCCGGCGTCGCCGCCCTCCTGGTAGTCGGTGTGCTTGAAGCTGATCGTCTTCTTCGCCGCCTTCGCATCGACCGCGACGCGTTGGGACGCCGCGGCGAAGTGGCCGGGCGAGGTCGGCACGTTGTTGCTGATCGAGAAGCTCAGGCTGCCCATCCCGGAGTGCGCGCGGTAGTCGGTGCCGGGCTGCTGGGTCAGCGCGTCCAGCGGGGCGCCGTAGGCCATGATGCCGCGCAGCCGTCCGTCCAGGAGGTACGGCTTCGCGCGCCGCAGCACCTCGGCGACGTAGCGCTCGTCGGGATGGACGATGCCATCGAGGAACCGGCCGAAGTAGCCGAGCAGGACGAGTTCCTTGCCGGCCTTCTCGGTGATCGAGAGAACCTGATCAAGACCGACCTCGACCTGGCTCGGGTCGATCGTCGACCCGTACACGAAGTAGACGTAGATCACTCCGTCGACCGTGCCCTTGATCCGCTCCATCGAGTGATCGTTGATCTCTCCCGGATAGAGCGTGACGTACCACTTCAGGTCCGGGTTGATCGCGGTCTGGGCGTTCTCGATCTTGGTCAGGTACTCGTTGGTGAACAAGGCCTGGTTGACCGGGCCGCTGAGGAAGTCGTCGATCGCCCAGGACTTCACGTTCGGGTGCTTCAGGGACAGCTTCGCGATCTCCTCGGCCCACCGGACGAAGTCCAACTCGAACGGCCGCGAGCACCGGCCGGCCACGTGCGGCTTCTCGTGCAGGAAGCATTCCGACGGCGGCACCAGATAGACCATCACGTCGATGCCCGCCGCCTCGGCGGCCGGCACGAGCTCGGTGACCAGATCGTCCCAGTCCGTGGGGCTCTCCCAGATGTCGTAGGTGAACATCGTGACGTTCAACTGCTTGAGCCGCTTGATCATCGCAGGCGTGTCGATGTGCCGGTAACCGTCGGCCCGGGCCTCCGCCTCGCGAATCGTCGCCGCGACGGTGTTGCCGCCGTTCTTCGCGGTGAGGAACGCGCCGTCCGGCAGCCGGTCCGGACGCTCGCCCGGCGAGGCCGCGGCCACGGTGGGAGTGAGCGCGGCCACCAGGGCCACCAAGATCAGGAAGATCGACCAGGAACAGCGTCGTCGCCGCATGGGAACCGTCCTATATTCCAAATATCGAAAATGACTGCGATATTAGGAATCGTAGTCAGGTGAGTTCCGGCGGTGCAAGAGTTTCGCCCGAACTTGGCACGATTCCTATAACGCCGTTATTCCCTGCCATTCCCCGCGTCAGTGCCGGGTCAGTGTGGCGTCATCGGCCCGGCCTAGCGTCGCTGGCGTACGCAACATCGATCCCACTTCTTCGTGAGGAGGGTGGGCAGAAGGGAGCGTTGAACGATGACTGAGATCGTGCGCAAGGCGGGAACCCGCATGGTCCGAGCCGGGCTCGCGGGAGCGGCGGCGATCGTCGCCGTCGCGGGGTTCCAGGTGGCCACAGCACCGGGAGCGGCAGCCGAACCACCGGGTTGCTCCGCCCAGGACCACCTGGACCACACCGACATCCTGAGGCCGGGCCGGGCCCTGTGCAACGGTGGCTCGCTGCTCCGGATGCAGGAGAACGGCGACCTCGTGCTGCGGCACATCGAGACCGGTCGGGCGTGCTGGCACTCGAAGACCTTCGTGGCCGGGGCGTCGGCGACCTTCACCCCGGGCAAGGGCACCGGACCGGCTGGGCAGGCCCGGCCGTACCTTCAGGTGGGCGATCACAAGATCTACGGAGACAACAACATCCTGGATCTCGGGTCCACCGCCAACGTGAACGCCAAGGGCGAACTCTGGGTCGGCTATCGGCTGGTCGGCAAGTGCTGAACCCCTGAACTCTGCCGCGACCTCCTTCCGTCCCCGGGATCGAGTGGTCACCTCTGCAGCGACACGCCGCAGAAACGGCTGCGTTGGTGACCGGTCGGCGGGGAGGGGGAGGCCGTCGGTGGGGAGGGGCATGATGGCGGGCATGTCAGAAAGCGTGAGGGTCAGCAGCCGGACCGCCGAGCAGCTGGCGGCGACCATCCGGGCCGTCGCCGGGCCGGGCGCCGTGCCGCGGGCGGATCAGGTCCGGGCGGTCGAGGAACTGGTCGACCACCGGAAGCGGGTGCTGGTGGTGCAGGCGACCGGGTGGGGAAAGTCGGTCGTCTACTGGGGTGCGACCGCTGCGCTCCGGCACGGTGAGCGACCGGCCGGCCCGACGCTGGTGGTGTCACCGCTGCTGGCGTTGATGCGGGACCAGATCGCCGCCGCCGAACGGGCCGGGCTGCGGGCCGCGACGATCAACTCGACCAACTTCGACGACTGGGACCCGATCTTCGCCGCCCTCGCCGCGGACGAGCTCGACGTCCTGCTGATCTCCCCGGAACGCCTGGTCAACCCGCGCTTCGCGGCCCGGCTGCCGGAACTGCTGTCCCGCTGCGGGCTGCTGGTGATCGACGAGGCCCACTGCGTCTCGGACTGGGGCTTCGACTTCCGGCCGGACTACCAGCGGCTGACCCGGACCCTGCTGGAACTCGCGCCCGGGACGCCGGTGCTGGCCACCACGGCGACGGCGAACGAGCGGGTGACCGCGGACGTGGCGGGCCAGTTGGGCGAGGACACCGTGACGCTGCGCGGCTCGCTGGCTCGCGCCTCGCTGCGCTTGTCCGTGGTGCCGGAGCTGACACCGCTGGAACGCTATGCCTGGGTCGCCGAGGCGCTGCGTTCGCTGCCCGGTTCCGGCATCGTGTACGTCCTCACGGTGGCCGAGGCCGGTCGGGTGGCCGGCTTCCTGCAGAGCCAGGGGCTCGACGTCGAGGCGTACTCGGGGCAGACCGAGAACCGGGAGCACCTGGAGGATCGGCTCCGGGACAACCAGGTGAAAGCGCTGGTGGCGACGTCGGCGCTCGGGATGGGGTACGACAAGCCGGACCTCGCCTTCTGCATCCACCTGGGTTCACCGGCCTCGCCGGTCGCGTACTACCAACAGGTCGGCCGGGCCGGCCGCGCCCTTGACGACGCCGTCGCGGTGCTGGTGCCGGCCGAGTCCGACGAGCGGATCTGGGACTACTTCGCCACCGCGGGCATCCCGGTCGAGGCCCAGGTGGAACAGATCCTCGACGTGCTGGCCGACGGTCCGGCCGGGCTCGGCGCGATCGAGGCCGCGACCGGCCTCCGTCGCGGCCGGCTCGAGTCCACGCTGAAGATCCTGGCCGTCGACGGCGTCGTCGACCGGGACCGCAGCGACTGGGTCGCGACCGGGAAGCGCTGGTACTACGACGCCGAGAAGTGGGATGCGCTGCGCCGGGTCCGGGCCGACGAGGCCGGGCTGATGCGGTCCTACGCGCACGGCGAGGGCTGCCTGATGCGGTTCCTGCAGCAGGCCCTCGACGATCCCGACCCCAAGGACTGCGGGCGGTGCTCGGTCTGTACCGGCGAACTGCCGGCCCCGGGAGCAGCGCCGGACCAGGAGTTGATCATCGCCGCCCAGCGGTTCTTCCGCGGCCAGGACACGATCGTCGAGCCGCGCAAGCAGTGGGCGGCCCGGCTCGGCGACCGCAAGGGCAAGATCAACTTCCTGGCTCCCGGCCGGGCGCTGGCGTTCGCCGACGACCCCGCCTGGACCGACGCGCTGCGCCGGCTCTGGATCCGCGACGAGCCGGTGGACGGCGAGATCCTCGATGCCGTCGTCGCCGTCCTGAAGCGCTGGGCACGGGACTGGGAGCGGCCGATCGCCGTGGTGCCGATGCCGTCCCGCCGGTTCCCGACCATGATCGAATCGGTAGCCCGGCACGTGGCCGAGGTCGGCCGGCTGCCGTACATCGAGGCGCTCGCGGTGTCCGGTCCGCGGCCGGTCGAGGACGCCTCGTCCTCGGCCCGCGCAACCGACCTGCTGGCCCGGACCACGCTGCTGCCCGGCGTCGCCTTCGACGGCCCGGTGCTGCTGGTCGACGACACGATCCGGACCCGCTGGACCGTGACTGTGGCCGGAGCCCTGCTGGCCGACGCCGGCGCAACCGCCGTGCTGCCGCTGGCCCTGCACCAGCTGCCCTGACCGGCGATCGGAAGACTAGGGGTGCTGCGATTGGAAGAGTAGATGTCCTGCTATTGGAAGACTAGAAGTCGTGCGATCGGTAGACTAGAGGCATGCCCAGCTACCGGCGACGAATCATCGATCGCACCCTGGATGAGCTTCAGCCGCAGCTCCGCGCATTGTCGATCCATGGTCCCAAGGGCGTCGGCAAGACCGCGACCGCGTCGCAGCGGGCTGTGTCGGTGATCGATCTGAGCCTGGAGCGGCAGCGCCAGATCGTGGCCGCCGATCCGTCCGTCCTGACCAGCATGCCGGGACCGGTGCTTGTCGACGAGTGGCAACGGCTTCCGGAGGTGTGGGATCACATTCGGCGCGCGGTCGACGACGGGTCGCCGGCCGGTCACTTCATCATCGCCGGTAGCTCCGCGCCTCGCGGCGCGGTCATCCATTCAGGTGCCGGGCGGATCGTACCGATGCGCATGCGACCGCTGAGCCTGGCTGAACGGGAGATCGAGAATCCGACGGTCAGCCTGGCCGACCTCCTTGGGGGCAATTCGGACGTTGGCGGAACCACTCGGCTTCGTGTGACGGCGTACGTCGAAGAGATCGTCGCCTCGGGCTTCCCCGCGATTCGACCGGTCGCGGCACGCGCCCGGCGTGCAGAACTGGATGCGTACCTCGAAAACGTCGTGCATCGCGAGTTCCCTGAACAGGGTTATCCCGTCCGCAAGCCGGAGGTGCTGAGGTCTTGGCTGGCGGCCTATGCGGCGGCGACCTCCACGACGACGACGTACACGAAGATCCTGGACGCAGCGACACCTGGTCTGCCGAACAAGCCGGCCAAGGAAACCACGATGGCCTATCGCGATGCGTTGTCGTCCCTCTGGCTGCTCGATCCGATACCTCCTTGGATACCGAGCCGCAATCATCTTGATCGCCTTATGCAGTCGCCGAAGCACCAACTCGCGGATCCGTCGCTCGCGGCGCGTTTGCTCGGGCTCGACGGACCTGCTCTGCTCCGCGCGGAGCAAGGTCGCGCCCAGTTGTCTGAGGGAACCATCCTCGGCGCGCTCTTCGAACACCTCGCGGCACTCTCCGTCCATACCTACGCGGAGGCTGCCGAGGCGCGCGTCGCACACCTGAGGACACGCAATGGTGATCACGAGGTGGGTCTGATCGTTCAACGGTCCGATGGCCGGATCCTTGCGATCGAGGTCAAGCTGGCCGACCGGGTCGTCGACGACGATGTCAAGCATCTGCGCTGGCTCCGGGATCAGATCGGAAGCGACTTGATCGACGCTCTCGTTCTTTACGCCGGTGAGCACGCCTACCGTCGGCGCGATGGTGTAGCGGCCGTTCCGCTCGGCCTGCTCGGCCCGTGACCATGATCGGTGCTCACGGGCCCATGATCATTCCCCGGCATCGCGGTGCAGCGCGACCAGTTCCGGGACGCCGCGGCGCAACAGGTCGGCCGGGCTGCCGTCGGCGGTGACCCGCTGGTCGGCGATCACCACGACCCGGTCGGCGATCTCGACGGTGGAGAGCCGGTGCGCGATGACGATCGCCGTACGGCCGCGGAGCAGGTTGCGCAGCCCGGTCTGGATCGCCCGCTCGGTCGGGACGTCGAGCGCCGAGGTCGCCTCGTCCAAGATCAACACGGTCGGGTCGGCGAGCAGCGCCCGAGTGAAGGCCAGCAGCTGGCGCTGTCCTGCGGAGAGCCCGGTGCCACGCGCCTGGACCAGCGTGGCGTAACCGTCGGACAGCCGTTCGATGAAGGCGTCGGCGCCGACAGACCGGGCGGCGGCGACGAGGTCGTCATCCGTGGCGTCCGGGCGGCCGAACCGAAGGTTGTCGGCGATGGTGCCGGCGAACAGCTGGGTCTCCTGGGTGATCAGGTTCACCGACCGGCGGAGCTCTGCGTCAGCGACCTGGCGAAGATCAACTCCGTCCAGGATGACCTGGCCGGCATTCGGATCGTGCAGCCTCGCGATCAGCTTGGCGATCGTCGACTTGCCGGCCCCGGTGGCGCCGAGCATCGCGGTGGTGCTGCCGGCCGGAAGGTCGAGCTCAAGCCCGTTCAGGACCGGCACCGTACGTCCGGAGCCGGGGTAGCCGAACCGGACGGCTCGAAGCTCGACCCGGCCGTGGACCGGTCGCGGCAGCGGAATCGGTTGTTCCGGCTCCGGCACGTCGTCGGGGGCGTTGATCACCGCAGCGACCCGTTCCAGCCCGGCGATCGCCGACTGCAAGGCGTCGACGAAGCCGGTCAGGCTGAGCACCGGGCCGAACAGTTGGGCGACATACAGGATGAACGCGGCGAGGATGCCGATCTGCAGGCTGTGGTCGGCCACCCGGAAGCCGCCGGCGACCAGGAGCACGGCGGTGGTGAGTCCGAAGATCAACTCCATCGCCGGGAAGTAGACGGTGCCGAGCCGGACTTGTCGCTCGCCGACGGCCCGGCTCTGATCGGACAACGCGGTGTAGGCGGCGGCTGCCTGGGGCTCCCGGGTGTAGGCCTGCACCGCATGGATGCCGTCCAGGGTCTCCACGACGTGTCCGGTCAACGCCGCGGCGGCCGCCTGTTGATCACGGTAGGCAGCCGCCGACCGGAGTGAGTACCACGCGGTCAGGACGGCGAGCGGGACCAGGGCCAGCACGGTGACCAGCGCCAGCAGCGGGTCCAGCACGATCATCACGACCATGATCACGATCACGGTGAGCACGGCCTGCAGCAGCCCGGTCAGCGCGGTCCCGAAGAGGGCGTCGACGGTCGCGATGTCCGAGGTGAGCCGGGCCGTCACCTGGCCGACGCCGAGTCGATCATGAAAGGCGACCGAGTGTCGTTGCAGCCGGTCGAACACCCGGGTCCGCAGCGCCAACAGCACCTCTTGGCCGAGCACGCCCGCGCGATTGATCCAGAGCCGGTTCAGCAGGCCGGACAGGACGGCGGAGCCGGCCAGCGCGGCGACCACCCCGATCACCGGGGCGATCCGGCCGGCCAGTCCCTCGCTCAGCCCGACATCGATGGCCACGCCGACCAGCCAGGGTCCGGTGACGGACACGGCCGTCTGCAGGACCGCCAGCACCAGCAGCACTGACAGCGCCGAGCGGTGCGGTTGCAACAGATCACCGAGCAGCGCAACCGCCGGCGCGGCACCGGGGCGCCGCCGTACGGAATCGAGAGCGGACTCAGCCATCGTGGCCACCCTCCGGACCGGGATGGCCCAGCATCAGGGACCGGTACGCCGGGCTTCGCCGGACCAGGTCGGCATGGGTTCCGACGTCGACGATCCGGCCGGCGTCGAGCACCGCGATCCGGTCCGCCAATCTCGCGGTGGACAACCGGCGAGCCACGATGATCACGGTCGCCCGGTCCAGGACCGGCCGCAGCCGCTGCTCGATCGCCGCCTCCGTCCGGACATCGAGGGCGGAGATCGGATCGTCCAGCACCAGGACCGCGGGTTGTCCGATCACCGCACGGGCCAGCGCGAGCCGTTGTCGTTGGCCGCCCGAAAGCGAGAGCCCCTGCTCCTCGACCGCGCTGTCCAGCCCGTCCGGCAACCGGTGCACGAAATCGGCCCGGGTCAGCTCCAGGATCCGGTGCAGTTCGGCCTCGCCGATCGCCGGGCGACCCGCCGTGAGGTTCTCCCGTACGGATCCCGAGAACAGCACCGCATCCTCGAACGCGACACCGATCCGCTCCCGCAACTCGGCGAGCCGGAGCCGGGTCACGTCGATGCCCCCGACCGACACCCGGCCAGACACCGGATCGGCCAGCCGCGGCACCAGCGCGGCGAGCCGGGACTTGCCCGAACCGGTGGCGCCGACGAGCGCGACGGTCTCACCCGGTCCGACCTCGAGGTCGATCCGTGAGTCCGGCCGGTCCTCGTCCAGGACCACGCCGTCGAACCGTACGGCGAGACTTCCGGCGGGCAACGGCTGCGGATCACGCGGCTCCCGCAGCGCGGGTTCGGTGTCCAGCAACTCCAGCACCCGACGCGTCGCCGCCGAGGCCAGCTGGGTCTGGGCCAGCAGTCCGCCGGCCACCATCACGGGCCGGGTCAGCCGGAAGTAGAAGGCCGTGAACGCCACGAAGCCGCCGACGCTGAGTGCTCCGGTCGTGACGGCTGCGATGCCGCCCGCGACGACGCCGGCCAGCACCAGGATCGGGTACGCGACCAGCACGGAGTCGAACGACGCGAACAGGCGCATCAGGCTCAGCTCGGCGTCCCGCAGCCCGTGCGCCCCGGCCAGGAACCGGTCGAGCATCAGCTGCCGCCGCCCGTACAGCTTGATCGCCCGGATCCCGCGGATCGACTCGGACGCCGCGGTGGTCAGCCGGTCGGTCCGGCTGCCGGCCTCGACGGCGAGCTTCTCGTACCGATGGGCGAACGTCCGGCTCACCGCCACCATTGGGATCATCGCGACGAGGACCAGTGCCCCCATCGCCGGGTTCAGCACCAGCAGCATGGCGGTGACGAACACCAGCGTGAACATCGTCGAGATCAGGTACGGCAGCACGAAGCTGAAGAACGAGCCCACCGTGTGCAGGTCGCCGGTCGTCCGGGCGACGACGTGCCCCGAGCCGGACCGGGCGTGCTGCTCCGGGTCCCAGCGCAGCGACTGGCCGTAGCACGCGACCCGGAGATCGTGCTCCAGGCGGACCGAGGCCAGCATCGCGCGGCGGCGGAGCACGTACATCACCGTCTGGACGACGCCCAGGGCGAGCATCGCGGCCCCGTATCCCCAGATGCCGGCCGGATCCCCGTGCAGGATCGGGCCGTCGATCATGGCGGCGATCAGCAACGGCTGCGACATCTGCGCGCCGAGGGCCAGCACGTCGGTGATGATCATGATCACCACGTCGCGTCGGTACGGCCTCGCCCAGGGCAGGATCCGGCGCAGCGGTCCGCGCCGATCCCGCTTGCTCATGGCTCGGGAGTGTACTAAGTACACTTCTGCTGTGGGTAGCCGATTTTCCGAGATCGTCCGGGCCGGGCTCGCGGTCGCCGGCCGGGACGGGCTCAGTGCCGTTTCGATGCGCGCCGTCGCCGCGGAGGTCGGCTTCACCACCATGGCCCTGTATCGGCACCTGCCGAGCAAGGAGGCACTGCTCGACGGGATGGTCGGCGCCCTGCTCGGCGAGCTCGACCTGCCCGACCCGGCCGATCCCTGGCCGGCCCGGCTCCGGCACGTCGCGCTCGAACTCCTGGCCCTCGGCCGCCGCTATCCGACCGTGATGCCGCTGCTCCTGACCCGCCCCTATGTCGCGCCGGAGGCCGTCCGGGTGGTCCGGGTGATGTACGGCATTCTCGACGACGCTGGAGTGTCCACGGCCGAGCTGTACCGGGTCGAGCGGTTGATCAGCACCCACCTGCTCGGCTACTGCGTTTCCGTTGCCAACAAGGCCTTCTGGGTCACCGAGCCGGACACGCTGGAGGTCGACACGGTTCCCGTCGCGCCGCCGGATGCAGCCGTCGCCGGCGATCGCTGGCGGGCCGAGCTCGAGCGCAATCTCGGCTCGCTCGGCCGGTTGATCATGGCCGAACGGGCGACCTAGCCCGCTCGGCCGGAAACCCGACCGGGCCCTCGGCCGATTCTCGGTAACCGTCCGCCCGCGCACCCAGCGGATAACCCGCTCCGCAGGGCGGAAGTCGATGAACTCCGCGGAAAGCGCCTGCAGGTGTCAATACATTCCCTTACCCAAAGAATCTGTGGTTCCCCGGTATTCCGCAGGGACTCGCTCAGGAGTTCTTGAAGTTCATTGCTCCCGAGTTACGGCCTGCGAAATGGTGAGTTCCGGGCCGATAAGAACGGTCGGAATTCGAGATCAGACCCGGCGGTATCCGCCGGATGCGGGGGTCTTGGGGGAGGGGTACGTTTTTCATGCGCAGGTTCTTGAAAGGTTTCGCCGCATTCGCGGCGATCGTCCTGCTCTCGTGCGCGGCGGCAGCGCCGGCCGCGGCGGAGCAGCCGGAGGACAACCGGCTCGGCCGCTACATCGTCGTCCTCGACGAGAGGGCCGACCTGCTCGGGTCGACCTTGCGCCGGCTGCAGTCGATGACCGGGCTGAAGATCGGTCACGTGTACGACAAGGGTCTGCGGGGCTACAGCGCGACGATGCCGAAGGGGCTGGTCAAGAAGCTGTTGGCCGATCCGCAGGTGAAGTACGTCGAGCCGGACCAGAAGGGCACCGGGAACGGGCAGTTCTTCCCCTGGGGCATCAACCGGGTGCAGGCCGATCTGAGCTATACCAAGGCCGGCAACGGATCCGGAACGGTGACCGGCGTGAATGCGTACGTGATCGATTCCGGGGTCGCCCCGCACCCCGATCTCAATGTGGTGAAACGGCTCAATTTCACCGAGGAGCCGGACACCGACTGCCACGGCCACGGCACCCATATCTCGGGCACGATCGCCGCCCGGGACAACACCTCCGGCGTTGTCGGCGTCGCGCCGGGCATTCCGATCACGTCGCTGAAGGTGCTCGACTGCGAGACCCACGGCTGGTATTCCGACATGATCGCGGCGATCAACTGGATCACGGCGAACGCCAAGAAGCCCGCCGTGGCGAACATGAGCATCGGCGGCAACCCGAGCAAGGCGCTCGACGACGCGATCCGCCGGTCGGCCGCCTCCGGTGTCGTGTACGGGCTCTCCGCGGGCAACAAGAGCAAGTCGGCCTGTGAGCAGTCGCCGGCCCGGGCCGGCGCCGGTACCAACAACGGCATCATCACCGTCGCCGCGATCGGCTCCGGCGACCGGGAGGCGTCGTTCTCGAACTACGGCCCGTGCGTCGACCTCTGGGCGCCGGGTGTCGACATCAAGTCGACCGGCAACAGCGGCGGCATCGGCCCGATGTC
This sequence comes from Microlunatus parietis, assembly GCF_013407955.1. Lineage (GTDB taxonomy): Bacteria > Actinomycetota > Actinomycetes > Propionibacteriales > Propionibacteriaceae > Microlunatus > Microlunatus parietis. Next base: position 4,894,219 of record NZ_JACCBU010000001.1, read on the forward strand.
CGGTACGTCGATGGCGGCACCACACGTCACCGGCGCCGCGGCGCTCTATCTGTCGCGGCACCGGACGGTGACCCCGTCCTCGGTCGAGTCCTGGCTGAAGAGGGCGGCCGTCTCGCCGGGGACGAAGAGCAAGGACGGACGCACGATCCGGCTGGTCTGCGTCAAGGCCGTGACCTGAGCGTCCCGGCCGCGATCACGAGCGCGATCAGGGTGACCGCGGTGAGTACGAGGAACAGGTCGGAGTAGGCGGGCGCCTCGAGGGCGTACCAGGGGAGCACGGGGCCGGTGCCGTGCCGCGCGTCGAGGAGGACGCCGGCCAGCGCCGGCCCCGTCCCGGCGCCGAGGAACTGGGCGCCCTGGAAGATGCCGAGGCCCGCGCCGGCAAGTTCAGGTGGTTGCGACTCGGCTGCGACCGCGGTGACGTTGGTGATCACGAACGCGAAGCCGGCGCCGAGGCCGGTCACCGCGACCGCGACCAGGACCGGCGACGCTCCGGCGCCGAACGCCAGGGTCAGCGTCGCCGCCGCGATCATGATCAAGCCTCCGAGGACCGGCGGCCGCGGGCCGTACCGTCCCATCAGCCGGCCGGCGACCGGTGAGAGCACGCCCAGGGCGATGCCACCGGGGATCATGATCACGCTGGCCAGGCCCGGCGTCAGGGCGTTCTCCTCGATGATCATGGTCGGCACGAAGACCAGCGTGGCCAGGTTGACCGCCATCGCCAGCAGTACGGTGAGCGTTGCGGCGGTGAAGGCGCGGTGCGCGAACAGTCCGGGCGTCACGAACGGGTGGGCGGCGGTCCGCAGACGCCAGACGAACAGCACGGCCAGCACCGGCGCCGCGATGATCAACGGCCAGCTGGCCGGCGACCCGAACCCGTTGGTCTGGCCCTGGGTGACGCCGAGCAGCAGCGCGCCGATGCTCGACCCGAGCAGGAGCCCGCCCGCCACGTCGATCGGGCGGCGGTCCGCACCCGGCGTCGCCGGCAGGCCCTGAAGCACGCCGGGCAGCAGCACCAGCGCCAGCCCGGCCGTGGTCCAGAACAGCCCTCGCCAACCGATCAGCTGGCCGATGACGCCGCCGAAGGCCGGGCCGAGCGCTGCTCCGGTGCCGCCCACCGCCCCCAGCAGGCCGAAACCGACGGCGCGCCGGTCCGGCGGCAGCAGGCGCATCACGGCGACCACCGAGAGGACCGGGATCGCGGCCGCCCCGGCACCCATGATCACCCGGCCGATCACGATCGGCACGAAGCCGGGCGCGAGGGCGGCGACGACACTGCCGCCGGCGAACACGAGCAAGGTGCCGACGTACAGGCTGCGCAGGCTGAACCGGTCGGCAACCCTTCCGTAGAAGGGGATGCCGATCGAGAAGGTGAGCAGGAAGCCGGTCACCAGCCAGGCCAGCTCGGCCTTGGCGACGCCGTACGCGCTGCCGATCATCGGCAGCACCAGGGTGACCATGTCGCTGCTGATCACCACCAGCAGCATGGCGGGCCCGACGATCGCGAGCACGCCCGCCGTGGTGCGCGGGCGGACGGTTCGGGTTTGGTCGACCGGCATGGGGCGGAGTCCTTTCTGAAACTGTAACAAGAGTTGTTACAGTTTGGGCATGATCAAGTGGTGAAGGGATGGTGGAACGGTCAGGCCTGCTCGGCTTCGGTTTCCAGGTCGAGGATGCTTCGGTGGATGGCGGCGATGCTGGTCCGGCTCAGCCGCCGCTGCAGGGCGGTCTCGGCCGCGCTGAATTCGCTGTGCAGCAGGGTGGTGATGTGCCGGCCGATCACGCAGCCCGGGTTCGGCGGGTGTGTGTGTCCGGCCAGGACCGGGCCGGGCTCGACCGCGGCGTACGCGTCGTAGAGGCTGATCTGCCGGGCCGGACGGCTCAGCCGCCAGCCGCCGCCGTACCCCTCGGTCGACTCGACCAGACCGGCGGAGCGGAGTTGGCCGAGAATCCGCCGGACGGCCACCGGGTTGCCGTTCAGGCTGTCCGCGATCTCCGCCGAGGTGAGAAGTTGATCTTGTCCGTGCTGGGCGAGCTTGGTCAGCGTGTGGATCGCCACCGCCGTGCGACTGCTCAGGGTCATCGCCCACCTCCTTCTCGAGATAACCGTAACAGAGGTTGTTACAGTCGTGCCCGAGCGTCCCGGTCGGCGAGCAGCCTGCTGATCATGGCGGCGGCGTCGAGCAGGGCCCGGGATCTGGTCTCGATGCTGACGTCGCGGGCGGCCAGCGCGGCGGTGACCTCGGCCTTCCCGTGGCCGGTCAGCTCGGGCAGGACGGCCCGGAGGGTGTCGATCCGGTAGCCGGCGAGTCGCAACTGCTGCACGATCCGGGCATCGCGGACCTGGTTCGGTGCATAGCGGCGCGCGCCGCCGGGCGTCACCCGATCCGGCACCGCCAGACCTTCGGCGTCCCAGTGCCGCAACGTCGAGGCCCGTACGCCGAGGGCGGTGGCGAGCTCGGAGACACTCATCGCGTCGCTCGGTCGGACGTCGCGGATCGGCTCGTCGGCGATCGCCGCGACGGCGGCGCGGGCCAGTCGGACCTCGGACCGCTCCCGGTCCAAGCCGGCATGGGCCGCATCGAGCCGGGCCAGCACCTCGTGCACGGGCCGGCTGTGCACCGCTCGCAGCAACGCCTTGGCGGCGACCGGCCCGATCCCGGCGGCCAGCGCGCGATAGGCCTGTGCGGACTGCAGATGCACCTCGCGGTAGCTCCGGTACCCCGCGTCGGTGCGGTCGGCCGGAGGCAGCACGCCGTCTCGTTCCAGGTTGCGGATCTGCTGGGCCGAGTAGCCGGCCCGCCGGGCCAGGGCTCCGGTGCGCCAGCCGTGCCGATTGAGGGTTGGCACTGGTTCTCCTCGGATTCAGAGTCGTAAGCCTCAACAATCACTTTAATGGAACGCTCGAACCATGGAACTCGAGGAGATCGTCGATCAGCTGGCCGCGCTGCCTGGGACGCTGGTGCTTCGGTCGGGTCCGGGCGACGGGACGCCGGAACTCGCCTGGGGCGATGTGTTCTGCTACTACGCACCGGACGGTGTGCTGCCGACGGCGACGCAACCGTTCGTCACCGTCGTGACCAAGAACTACCCGGACGACGAACGGTCCCGGCTGGACCGGCCAGGCGCATTCCGGGTTAACCTGGCCGCCGGCCGGGACGCCTTCGTGGAGCAGGTCGGGCACCTGCCCCGCGAGTCCGGGCTGCCGAACGACCGTGACCCGAGCCGGGAGGACGTGGTGATCGCCCACCCGGTCTACGGCTCGCTCGGCTGGCTCGCCGTCGTGAATCCGGGGCCACAGACCGCCGGCGTCGTCCGGGAGTTGCTGACGAAGGCGTACGACCTGGCGAAGGGCCGGTATGAGCGACGATCGGGCCGGCCTTGACCTTAAGTGGAGAACCGGGCCCCCAGCACCGTGCTGGGGTGGCCGAGTATTCGGCTGGCGGGCCGTGTTCCTGGTGGTGACCGGGATCTGGTGTGCCCGGCCGCTGCTGCCGCGCGGCACCCTGGCGTTGCGCCGCGGCCTGGGCGCCACCGTCGGCCTGAGCGCCGTGCTGTCGGTGCACCGGCTGGAACTGGCCGCCGACGTCGAGCGGGCCGGGTCGCCGCGGGAAACAGCCTGCTCGGCTCGGCCATGATCAGTGCCGGCGGCGTCGCGGTCGGCTATGCGAGCCGAGCCAGCTCTTGATCCCGGCCCGGAGTCGCTGCTTCAACTCGGCCGGCGCGGCGGAGGCGTCGACGGACTGCTCGGCCAGGGCGGCGAGCACGGTGTCGGTGCGGCCCAGGTGGTCCCGGACCAGGGCGTACTGTCCGGCCAGGTCGACGCCGAAGATCAACGGATCGTCGGTGGCCAGCGCCACCGGCACTCCGGCCGCGGCGAGTTGATCAAGAGGGATCGAGGCCAGATCGGCGACCACTCCGAACGGTGGGTACGACGTCGGGCACACCTCCAGGGCGATGCCGCGCCGGGCCAGGAGGTCGAGCACGGCGGGATCCTCGACCGCGGTCAGCCCGTGCCCGACCCGGTGTGCGCCGAGCAGTTCGATCGCCTCGCGGACGTGCCAGGCACCCTGGTAGAACCCGGCGTGCGGCACGGCGAGCAGACCGGCCTCGGTGATCAGCCGGAAGGCCGGCACGAAAGTCGCAGTGCGGCCGCGCCGCTCGTCGTTCGACAACCCGAAGCCGACCACACCGTGCGGCCGGTAGCGCACGGCCAGCTCGGCCAGGCGCTCCGCGTGATCGGCCGGCGCGCCCCAGCTGGCCGCGATGATCACTCCCGCCGGCCGTCCCCGTACCGCCGCGAGCACGGCCTCGATCACCGCCTCCAGGCTGCCCAGGTGCGGTGCGTACGCGGTCGGGTCGACCTGCAGCTCGACCCAGCCGGCGCCGGCGGCCTGGTCGTCGGCAATCGCCTCGGTGACGATCCGGTGGATGTCGGCGGCGGTCCGGACGGCGCTCCGGGCGGCGTCGTAACGATCTTGGAAGACCTCCCAGCCGTGCGGTACCGGGCCCGCGGGATCGACCGGCGGCAAGGGCGGCAGGCCATGCCGGGCCGCCAGCTCGTCGGCCGTCTCGGGCCGCATCGAGCCGGTCAGATGCAGGTGCAGGTTGGCCTTGGGCAGGCGTCGAAGATCACGGCCGGTCATGGTGTCATGATCATCGCAGACCGTCGGAACCCGTGAATACTGGACAGCGGTCCCGCACCTCGTACCGATGAGAGAACTGATGACCTCACTGTTGATGCGCCGGCCCGACCTGGCGGCGCTGCCGGCCGCCCCGAACGGCACCGAGGTCGCCGGCCCCGCGGACGGGGACGGCCTGGCCCGGTTGTTGACCGCCTGCTTCGACGAACCCTGGGACATCGAACGCGTGCACCGCGACCTGCTCGACGACCCGACCGTGACCAGGACCTTCGTCCTCCGCGAGGGGGACCGGATCATCGCGACCGCGTCGGCCCGGACGCTGCCGGACCGCTATCCCGGCGCCGGCTATCTGCACTGGGTCGCCACCGACCCGGCGGACCGCGGACGCGGCATCGGGTTCGCGGTCGTCGTCGCGGTGCTGCACCGGTTCGCGGCCGAGAGCCTCGGCGCCTCGGTGCTGGAGACCGATGATCACCGGCTGGCCGCGATCAAGCTCTATCTGCGGCTCGGCTATGTTCCGCAGTATCCGGAACCTGATCATGAAGGACGCTGGTCGGCGATCTTCCCGCGGCTGCTGGGTGGGGCAGCCTGACGGCCGGATCACCCGGTCCGATCACCAGCCAGGCGCATGGCGTTCCCCGAGGACGTGGTGATCGACGTCCAGTTTGATGGTCCCCATGTTCCAGGCCTCCACAGGTATACGGCTGTCGGACTAAGTGTGCATCGTGCCGGGCACGAGCACCGCGAGGTGCGAGTCGAGGACTTGTTTGATCAACGTCGCCCGGGTTCTCGGGGGCAGGGTGAGGCAGCGGAGGGCGAGGCCGTCGATCAGGGCGAGCAGGTGGGCGGCCTGGACGGCGGGGTCGGCGACGCCGAGGCCGGCCAGTTCCTGCTCGAACCAGTGGGCCACCTCGCGGTCGTTCTGCCGGGACGACTCGGCCAGCGCCGGGTGCGAGGCGGCGGCGCCGGCGAACGCGAGCCACACCTTGACCCGGTGCTCGCGCTGCTCGTCCAGCGGCAGCCAGAGCATGATCAACTCACGCAGCCGGCGGGGGGACGGCGGGCGCCGGAAGACCGGTTCCAGCAGGCTCAGGAACTCGGCGCCGGCACGGTCGAAGGCGGCCTCGATCAGGGCGTCCTTGCTGCCGAAGTAGTACTGCACCTGCGCCACGGACACGCCCGCCTCGGCGGCCACCGCCCGGATCGACAGGCCGGCCAGGCCATCGGCGGCGATCAACCGGACGGCGGCGTCCAGGATGTGCGCGCCGCGCGGCGGCTCATCGGTCATGACCAGCGCCCGCGGAGGAGACCGAAGCCGACCGTCGCCAGGATCACGTACCCGGGAATGATCAGAATCAGGTCCGGGCTCGCCAGCTCGACGCCGGAGCCAGTGGCCGAGCCGAGCAGGGTCCGGTTGATGATCAACAGCAGCAGGTGTGCGCCGACCCCGACCCAGATGCTGCCGGTGACCTGCCGGGCCTGGATCAGGCAGCAGCTCCACAGCACCAGCAGCATCAGATAGCTGACGGTGTCCTGGCCGGCCGGTGCGAGCGAATACCAGGGCGGCTCGCCGGCGCCGAGCGCCCGGGTGACGAGCGCGGTGATCGTCGTCGCCAGCCCGGGGGCGAGGACGAAGATCACGGTAGCGGCGGTCGCGGCGAGGAATGGGCGGAGCCGGCCCCGCAACGAGCTGTACGCCAGCCCGCGGAACGCCAGCTCCTCGGGAAACGTCTCGAGTCCGGTCGCCACGATCACGGTGACGCCCAGCCAGGCCAGCAGTGGGGCCGGATCGACGCCCTGGAAGTGAATTCCGCCGAGCACGGCCGTCGGCCCGATCACCACCAGCGCGGCTGCGGCGATCACTCCGACCCCGATGCCGAGGTCTCGGATGATCTTGCTGCGGCGGAATCCGTACCACTCGGCGGCGGACCGGGTGACCCGGGCCAACCAGCCGATCCCGGCCAGGGTGATCACCGTGCAGAGTGCGGCCTGCAGCAACGGGCCGGCCGGCCACGGCCAGCCCATCATGGTCGCGACCCCGAGTCCGATCCCGCTTGCGACCCCGAGCGCAACGCAGAAGATGATCATGGCTGCGAGGGCTCGGCCGAGGGTCAGTCGCCAGCTCGGTCGTCCGGTTGTCGTCGTCGGGGTCGTCTCCACGCTCATGCATACGATCGTACAGTACGTTCGTACAGGATGCCGCCTGCCGCCCGGCCGGTGGGGAGGCCTGCCCGACCCGGGGAGTAGGCCTGGGCCTACTGTGCCGTCGGCTCCGCGTCAGTAGGGTCACAAGCGTGTCCGCTCGCGCACCCTGGCAGGCCATGGTCCAGCCACCGCGACGCTTCCTGCTGTCGCGGTGGCCGTGGCTCTCGCTGGCGTACCTGCTCAGCGGAGTCGGCGTCGGTGTGGTGATCGGCGCCTGCTTCGCGCTGATCGTGATCGCGATGACGGTGATGGTCCAGCAGATCGTGGTGACCCGGCTCAGCCCGCAGACCGTGCTCGCCCTGGTCGGGGTGATCGTCCTGCTCTGCGTCTTCGTTCTCTGCGGGCTCGGCCTGGCCCGGGTGGAGCGCTTCCGGGTCCGGATGGTCGACGCCGAGCCGATCGACCGGCCGCGAAACCGCAGCGGGCACACCGATCTGCGGGTCTGGGCGGCCACCCGGCTCCGAGATCCGCTGACCTGGCAGGAGATCGGGTACGCGGTCGTCTGCACGATCCTCTGCCTGATGGACGGCGTCGTCCTGGCCGTGTTCGTGGCCCCGTTCGTGATGGCGGTGCTGTCGATCATCGACATCATCGCCGGCAGCAACGTCCTGGAATCGCTGGCCGTGGCCGTGATCAGCCTGGTCCTGGTGCCCTTCTTCGCCTACCTGGTGACCGCCTGGGCCGGCGCCCGGGCGGCGATCAGCCGGGCCGTGCTGGCGCCCAAGGAGTCCGAGCTGGGCCGCCGGCTGACCGAGGTGACCACGTCCCGGGCCCGGCTGGTCGACGCGTTCGAGTCCGAGCGGCGCCGGATCGAACGGGACCTGCACGACGGCACCCAGCAGCGGCTGGTCGCGCTGAGCGTCGAGCTCGGGCTGGCCCGGATGGACGTACCGGAGGGTTCGGAGGCCGCGGACCGGCTGGCGCAGGCCCAGGAGCAGGCCCGGCTGGCCCTGGTCGAGTTGCGCGAACTGGTCCGCGGCGTCTATCCGCAGGTCCTGGTCGAGCGCGGGCTGGCCACGGCGCTGGCCGACCTGGCCTCCCGATCCCCGGTCGCAGTGGACACCCGGCTGTCCGTCGAGGACCGCTATCCGTCGCCGGTCGAGACGGCGATCTACTTTGCGGTGGCGGAGGCCCTGACCAACGTCGCCAAGCATGCGAGGGCCGGACTGGCGACGGTGTCGCTGGACTGGCGCACCGACCGGCTGATCGCCGAGGTCACCGACGACGGGCAGGGCGGCGCCGATCCGTCCGTCGGGTCGGGCATGCTCGGCCTGGCCGATCGGCTGGCCGTCGTCGACGGCCGGATGTATGTGTCGAGTCCCCCAGGAGGTCCCACCGTTGTACGGTTCGAGGTGCCATGCCAGCCACTGACCTGCCCCTGACCGGGAAACGCGCGCTCGCGATCGTGATCGCCGAGGATTCGGTGCTGCTGCGATCCGGCCTGGAGAGCCTGGTGACCCGGTTCGGGCACCGGGTGGTCGGCTCCGTCGGCGACGCGACGTCCTTGATCGAGGCGGTCCGTGATCATGATCCGGATCTGGTGATCACGGACGTACGGATGCCGCCGGACTTCACCGACGAGGGCCTGCGCGCGGCCGTCCAGCTGCGCCGGGACCGGCCCGACCTGGCCGTGATCGTGCTCAGCCAGTACGTCCAGCAGGCCTACGCCGACGAGTTGCTCGAATCCTCGGGCGCCGGGGTCGGCTATCTGCTCAAGGACCGGGTGGCCGAGGTGACCCAGTTCGCCGAGTCGATCACCGAGGTGGCCGGCGGCGGCACCGTCGTCGATCCGGACGTGGTCCGGGCCCTGCTTGGCAGCCGGCGCGACCCGCTGCAGCGGCTCACCCCGCGCGAGCTGGAGGTGCTTGGCCTGATGGCGCAGGGGCAGTCCAATGCCACCATCGCGGCCAACCTGGTGGTCAGCGAGGCCGCCGTCGGCAAACACATCGGCAGCCTGTTCGGCAAGCTGGACCTGCCGCCGGAGTCGGACGGGAACCGCCGGGTGCTGGCCGTGCTGGCGTACCTGCGGCGGGGGGACCGGCGGTGATCATGATCACCGCCACGGGGAGGAGACCATGATCGACTTCGCACTGGTCGGCGTCGCCGACGAGCGGCACCGGTTGTTCGTCCATCCGGTGGAACGTCGCCGGGCCGGCGTGCACGTGGTCGGCTACAGCGAGCCCGACGAGACGGCTAGGGCCGAGTTCGCCGTGCTGCATGAGACGCCGGCCTTCGCCGGTCATCGGGAGTTGCTGGACGGCGCCAAGCCGACCATGATCGCGGTCGCCAGTCCGGTGGAAGTGACCGCCGAGGTGGTTCGGGACGCGCTGGCGGCCGGCGTCGATGTGATCGTCGCGCCGCCGCTGACCGGATCGCTGGCCGAGGTGGACCGGCTGGCCGAGGCCGCGACCGCGGGCGGCCGCCGGCTCGCGGTCGTGCACACCTACCGCAACCATCCCGCGTTTCGGCTGGCCCGCGAGCTGTTCGACCAGGGCCGGCTGGGCCGGATCCGGGAGGTCGTCCTGGAGGCGGCCGCCGAGGTGGCGGACGACGCGCTGGCCGCCGCGACGCGTGAGGTCCTGGAGTTGTTCCGCTGGTTCACCGGCGTGACCGAGGGCACCGTGACCGGCGGCGTCGGGGCGGGCACGACGGTGCGACAGACCGGCGAGACCGAGGAGTTGGTGATCATGTCCGTCCGGGGGAGCGGGCCGGACGGCGACGCCCTGGCCGAGGTGATCCGCCATCCGTCCGCGGCCGGCGACACGGTCGTGGTGCAGCTGATCGGCGACGAGGGCGCGGTGGCCTGGGAGGTCGGCAACGGCAGGTTCCGGTCCATGATCGGCGACCGGCCGTCCGCCGTGATCGCCTGCGGGCTGCCGGCCGACGAGGCGCAGTGGGTGCTCACCGACCTGATCCGGCGGCCGGCGCCGAGCACCGTGGCCGAGCAGCTGCTGAGCACCCGGATCTCCTTGCTGGCGGACGAATCCGCGCGGCAGGGTGGAGCCGAGCTCCGATGGCGGGTCTGACCCCGGTGCCGGGACTCGACGGGCGGCTGGCCCTGATTACCGGTGGCCGGCGCGGGCTGGGCCTGGAGATGGCCCGCGCGCTCGGCGCGGCCGGAGCCCGGCTGTTGATCAACGGCCGCGACGCCGGACCCTTGGGTGAGGTCTGCGCGTCGCTCCGGGCGACCGGGCTGGACGCTCGGCCCGCGGCGTTCGACGTCGCCGGCCCCGGTGCGGCCGAGGCGGTCGAGCGGCTCGCCGATGATCACGGCCCGATCGACATCTTGATCAACAACGTCGGTCAGCGGGATCGGCGCGGCGTGCTGCAGATGGACCAGGCCGACTTCGAACGGCTGGTCCGGGTCGACCTGACGAGTGCGTACACGATGAGCAGGGTGGTCGCCCGCCGGCTGGTCGACCTCGGCCGGCCGGGGTCGATCATCAACGTCTCGTCGGTGGTCGGCGGGCTGCTGGGCGCCCGGGCCGACGTCGCGTACACGGTGGCGAAGGCGGGTCTGGACGGCCTGACCCGGACCCTGGCCGCCGAACTCGGGCCGCACCGGATCCGGGTCAACTCGATCGCGCCGGGGCCGTTCGCCACCGAGACCAACGCACCGATCGTGGCCGACCCCAAGATCACCGAGTTCGTCACGTCCCGGACGGCGCTCGGCCGCTGGGGCCGGCCGGAGGAGATCGGCGGCATCGTCGCGTTCCTGGCCGGCGACGGCGCGTCGTACCTGACCGGTCAGACGATCGCCGTCGACGGCGGGCTCTCGACGACCTACTGAACGGACTCGTCGGTCTCGATCTTGCGCGGGATGATCAACACCGCGATCACCAGCAGGACGGCGAAGACCGCCGACCCGATGAACACCTGGTGGATCGCCGGCGCCAGCACCTCGGGCGGGACGTCGCTGCTGGTGCTGCCGTGGGAGCCGATCGCGCCCTTGCCGGCCAGCGAGGCGTTGGCGATCGCTCCGAAGACCGCGATGCCGATCGCGCTGCCCATCGACCGAGCGAACATGTTCGCGCCGGTGACGACGCCGCGGTGCTGCCAGCCGACCGTCGACTGGGCCGCGATCAGGGACGGGCTGGCGACCAGGCCCATGCCGAGGCCGATCAGGAAGCAGGTCAGCGCGACCACCCAGATCGAGCTGCCGACGCCCAAGGTGAACAGAAGTCCGGCACCCGCCAGCACCAGCACGGACCCGATCAGGCCGGTGTTGCGGAAGCCGATCCAGAGGTAGAGCCGGCCCGAGTTGGAGGCCGCCAACGGCCAGCCGATCGTCATCGCGGCCAGCGCGAAGCCGGCCACCAGGGCCGACGTGTGGAGCACCCCCTGGGCGAACAGCGGCACATAGGAGGTGAGTCCGATCAGGATGACGCCGACGGTCAGGCTGACCAGGTTGGCCCCGTTGAGGATCCGCCGGCTGAAGATCCAGCCGGGCAGGATCGGCTCGGCGGCCTTCCGTTCGACCAGCGCGAAGCTGATCAACAACAGCACGCCACCGCCGAGCACGGCCAGGCTGGGCCAGGAGATCCACGGCCAGAGCACGCCGCCCTCCAGCAGGCCGAAGATCAACAGCGAACCGCCGACCGTCAGCAGGACCGCGCCCGCGTAGTCGATCTTGTGCTTGGTCCGGGTCAGCTGCTCCTCGGTGAACTTGCGGACCAGCATCCAGACCGCGACCGCCCCGAGCGGTACGTTGACGAAGAAGATCCAGCGCCAGTCGAGGAAGTCGACGAACAGGCCGCCCAGCGTCGGCCCGACGACGGCCGAGATCGCCCAGACACTGGCCAGATAGCCCTGCACCTTGGCCCGCTCGGCCAGGGTGTAGATGTCGCCGATGATCGTCATCCCCATCGGCTGGACGGCTCCGGCGCCGAGCCCCTGGACCGCCCGGAACGCGATCAGGGCGGGCATGCTCCAGGCCAGCCCGCAGAGCACCGAACCGAGCACGAACGCGCCGATGCCGAACAGCATGATCGCCTTGCGGCCGATGATGTCGGCCAGCTTGCCGTAGATCGGCACCGCGACCGCCTGGGCCAGCAGGTAGATCGAGAACAGCCAGGGGAATTGGGAGAAACCGCCGAGGTCGTCCACGATCGCCGGCACGGCGGTGGCGAGGATCGTCGAGTCGATCGCCACCAGCCCGGCCGACAGCATCACCGACAACAGGACCGGACCGCGCTCGGACCGCAGACCCACGGACGCGCGGGTGATTTCGGGCTGGACCACAAACCCAACCAGAACACATCGGCTCCGAGCGGCCTTCCGCGGGGTCCCGAAGTTCCGCCCGGTCCGGAGTGAATTTCGGCCGGTTACACCCGGCGGAAATCAGCTGCGAAGCGTCCGGTGGTTTCGAACGTTCCCTGAGCCTGTCGAAGGGGAAGGGCTGGGTCAGGCTCGGCACTTCCGCCCTGCCCGTGCGAACGACCCTGGGCTGGCGGCTCCGTACCCCGGCCCGGGCCCGGCCCGTGTGTGCGACCAGCAAACTCGGGTGACAGCGCGTCCGGCAGCGTGGTCGGATCCTGGTTGGAGCCGCAGGAGGAGGTCAGGCATGGGGTTCGGCGACAGCGGGATCATCCGCGTCGACGGCGCCTTCCCCGGCCCGGCCGCCGCCGCGATGAGCGACCTGGTCTGGCAGGTGCTGGGCTGGAACTTCGGGTTCGACCGGGCGGACCGCTCGACCTGGGGTGAGTTCCGGAAACGACCGCTGGCCGAGGCCGGAGCTGCGCCGATCTTCGAGGAACTGCTGACGGACCGGCTGGCGGCGATGGTCGACGACCTGCTCGGCGAGGGAGGCTGGGAGTGGCCGTCCGACTGGGGCGATTTCTTGATCACCTTCCCCGGACCGACCGGCTGGCGGCTGCCGCACGAGGGCTGGCATCAGGACTGGGGCTTCGACGTCGATTGCGATCCGGTGCGCTGGGTCAAGGCGTTCGCGTTCCTCAACGAGGTGAGGCCGGGCGGTGGTGGGACGCCCGTGGTCACCGGGTCGCACCGCCTCGTGGGGAGGTACGGGAGCGGTCGCGCTCGTGATCAACAGGGTCGGGTGCTCAAGGGATCGGACCGGCTCTACGACGAGTGCGGCTATCTGCGGGACCTGGGATCCCCGGGCGACCCGGCCGAGCGGCGGCGCCGGTTCATGGAGCGCGAGACCGATGTGGACGGGGTCGGGCTGCGGGTCGTCGAGCTGACCGGGCGGCCGGGCGACGTGGTGCTGATCCATCCCTGGCTGGTCCACGCCGTCGCGCCCAATGCCGCCGCGACCCCACGGTTCATGCGGGCGCCGGTGTTCCGCTCCCGCTGAACTGGATTGCTACCGTGAGTGATCATGGCCCCGCGACGGATCCAGCTACGGCGCGCCGCCGGTTGGCGCAAGCCGGAGGGTGCGGTCGTCGTCGCCCGGCCGACTCGCTGGGGTAACCCGTTCCGGATCGAGCCCAAGCTCGGGCACGACCGGGACTGGGCGGTCGCGAGCTTCCGGGCGTTCCTGGCCGATCCGGAGTCCGCGGACCTCGACTACCCGTCGCGGGACGAGATCAGGGCGGAGTTGGCCGGGAAGGATCTCGCGTGCTGGTGCCCGCTGTCCGGTCCGTGCCACGCCGACGTCCTGCTGGAGATCGCCAACGGCACGGACTGACCCTCAGCCCGGCACCAGTTCGACCGATCGCGCCTCGTCGATCGACGTGTAGAGAGCCTCGACCAGTCGCAGCGTGCCGAGGTTGTCGGCGCCGGAGGAGCGCAGCGGGGTGCCGTCGGCGAGGTGGTTGAGCAGGGAGCTGATCGGGCCGCGGAAGGCGTCCGGGATCCACCGCGTCGTCACCGGGTACGGCAGCCAGCCGTCGGTCGGCAGCACGGTGCTGTGCAGTTCCAGCGTGTCCGGGCGGCCGCGCGGATAGTCGTACAGCAGACCGAGGGTGCCGCGGATCGCGCCCTTCGTGCCCTCGATCCGGAACGTGGCGCTGTTGTCGCCGTGCAGGTTGTCGTGATTGGCGTGGACCAGGGCCCGGACGCCGGAGCCGTACAGGTAGGTGGAGATGGTCCGCGTCTCGCCCCGGCCGGGTTGACCCGGCTGCCGGCCTGCGGCGCAGAACACGGCGTCCGGGTCGCCGAGGAACCAGCGGATCACGTCGTGGTAGTGGATCGAGTGGTACGTGATCTCCACCCGGTCCAGTGCGCGCATCCAGGGCCAGTCGTCGAAGAACGCGGTCCGGATGTCGACCATGATCGACATCGCCGTGACGTCGCCGATCCAGCCGAGTTCGATCATGCGGTGCGCGGCGGCGATGCCCTCGTCGAACCGGAGTTGCTGGTTGACCGCCAGCGCGACCTTCCGCTCGGCGGCGAGGTCGACGATCCCTTGTCCGGTGGCGACATCGGGGGCGAACGGCTTCTGGGCCAGCACCGGTCGGCCCGACTGGATGACGGCGCCGGCCAGCGCGGGCTGCGCGGCGGCCGTGACGGCGATGTCGATCACCTCGACCCGGGGGTCGGCGAGCAGTTCCTCGGCGCTGCCGTACGCGGTGCCGATGCCGTGCCGGGCCGCAACGTCCGCCGCCTTGGCGCGGTCCAGGTCGGCGATCGCGACGACCTCGAGACCGAGTGCGCGGTAGGCCGGGAGATGCGCGACGTCGACGATCGCGCCCGCTCCGATGATGCCGATCCGCCTCCGGGCGTGTCGGGGTAGCGTGATCCGGACCGCGTCACTGATCTCGGCGAAGTCGTCGATCATGACGGCTCGCCCCGCTTGTTCACCAGATACAGATGGGTGAGGACGGTGACCGTCTCGCCGTCCTGGTTGATCACGGAGACCAGCTCGTGCAGGTAGCCGAGCCGGGCCGGATCCTTGCGATGATCAGCCTTGTCGGTGACCTCGGCCGTGACGGTGATCGTGTCGCCGATGAACACCGGCTTGACGAACCTGATCTTGTCGTACCCGTAGCTCATGGCCTGCGGATTGATGTCGCCGGCGGTCATCCCGACCGCCATCGAGATGATCAAGGTCCCGTGTGCCATCCGGCGGCCGAACGGCTGGGTGGCACACCACGCGGCGTCGAGGTGGTGCGGGAAGAAGTCGCCGGTCTGGCCGGCGTGCAGCACGACGTCGGCCTCGGTCACGGTCCGGCCCTGGGTGGTCCGGGACTCCCCGACGGCGTAGTCCTCGAAGAATCGATCAACGGTCTTCATCGCAGCCACCGGTCCGCCGCCTCGTCCAGTCGGCGCAGCAGTTCCTCGTCGGTCAGTTCCCCGCGCAACGCCGCGGTGACCCACGGCGACGCGGTGTCCTGGAACTCCATGTATCCCAGGGACCGGGGCCGCAGATACGCACCTTCGAGGGTCGCTCGGGTGCCGCGGAAGAAGTCCAGGGTCTCGGCGTTGAGCCGGTCGTCGGCCCAGGCCGCCCCGTGCCCGGGCTGGCCGCCGCCGTCGAAGTAGACGCCGCGCTGCACCTCGGCGGAGGCGACCCAGAAGGCGAACCGGCGCGCCTCGTCGATCACGGCCGACGTTCCCTGAGCCTGGCGTAGGGCCGAGACGGCGATCCCGGCGCCGCCGAGCAGCGAGCCGGCGGGTGCGCCGTTGATCATCGGGATGTCGGTGTACCGGAGCCGGTGGGTCCGGAAGCCGGCCCGGCTGTAGTTGGTGTAACCGAACAGCAGCGGCGCGTAGCACCACCGATCACCGGTGGCGAGGGCTTCGGCGACCTGGATCGGGTTCTGGGTCAGGCACTCCGCCGGGACCAGCTCGGCCAGCCGGTGCAGCAGGTCCAACGCTTCCAAGCCGGCGTCGTGATCAAGGAACCGGCCGGGTTCGGCGGTGGGCGGGTGCCCGAGTCCGGTGGCGACCGTGATCAGACTGGAGTACGCGTCGATCGGCTTGGCCGGCCAGAGCACCCGGCCGTCCCGGGCCAGGTCCAGGACGGCGGGCCAGTCCGGCGGTGGCTCCGGCAGCAGGTCGGGCCGGTAGGCGGCGACCTGCGCGGCCACGTCGGTGGCCAGGCCGTACTGGTGATCATCGTGGCGGTAGCTCAGGTGTGAGCGGCCGACACGGTGCTCGGCCAGATCCCGAAGTTGATCATCGAAGCCGTGCCCGTCCAGCGGTGCCAGCAGGCCCTCGGTTGCTGCCGCCGGGATGTGTGGGTGATCGATCACCAGCAGGTCGTACTCGGCCGCCAGTTCGGTGAGCGGCTGATCGGCGAAGGCCTGCAGGGAACGGAATCGCCAGTCGACGGCCACTCCGGTGAGGTCACGGTAGGCCGCCGCGGCGGCGACCAGGCAGTCGTAGCCGCGTGGATGCTCCCAGGTGATCCCACGGAGCGTGATCATCCGACTCGCCCCTGCTCGATCAGGTCGTTGTGCTCGCCCAGCCGCGGCGCGGCGCGGTCACTGGTCAACGGCTCGCCGTCGACCCGGATCGGGCTGCGGGTCGTGATCAACCGCAGGTCGTCCCGGGTGACCTGCTGGGTCATCCGGGCGGCGGCGAAGCCGGGATGTTCGATCAGCTGCTCCAGCGTCAGGACGGGAGCGCACCACACGTCCGCGGCGTCGAGGATCTTCAACCAGTGATCGGTGATCTCGGTCCGCAGCCGCTCGGCCAGGGCCTCCTCGATCGCCTCCTGCTGGTCCCACCAGGCCGCCTCGTCGGTCAGGGTGGTCAGCCACTCCAGGTCGAGCAGCCGGCCGAGCTCCGGCACCGGATTCATGGCCAGCGCGAGGTGACCGTCCTTGGTCGGATAGGTGCCGTACGGCGCGGGCAGGAACGCGTGCGCCGAGAAGCGGCCGCCGCGCCGGACCGCGACGGTCGGGTCGTTCAGCCGGGTGCTCAACAGCTCGAACTGAAGATCCAGCAGGGCCTCCAGCAGGCTCGTCTCGACCAGCCCGCCGGCGCCGGTCCGGAATCGCCGGACCAGCAGCGCGGTCACGCCCTGGGCCAGATGGCAGCTGGTCAGGTGGTCGGCGATCGAGAGCCCGACCGGGACCGGCCCGGCCTCGGCGGAGCCGCTCAGCCAGGGCAGCCCGGCCAGCGACTGGGCGAGCAGGTCTTGGCCCGGCCGGTCGCGCCAGGGCCCGGCATCGCCGTACCCGCTGGCGCTCGCGTACACGATCGCGGGATTCAGGGCCCGGACCGACGGGTAGTCCAGCCCGATCCGCTCCATCACGCCGGGCCGGAAGTTCTGGATGATCACGTCGCTCGTCGTGATCAAGGACCGGATCCGGTCCAGGTCGGCCGGATCCTTGAGATCGGCCGTGATCCCGTACTTGTTCCGGTTCATGGCGTGGAACGACACCGTGTCGCCGTCGGCGAACCGGCCGGCGAAGGCCAGCTTGCGTCCGATGTCACCGCCCTGCGGCCGCTCGATCTTGATCACGGTCGCGCCGAGATCGGCCAGCCGTAACGCGGCCACCGGGCCGGCCAGGAACTGGCTGAAGTCGAGCACCCGAATGCCCTGCAGGGGCGGCTCCGTGCTGTCCACGCGCGACCTCCGTTGCTGCCGTTGACCCGGGACGGAACAGAACCGTAGCATGAACAAACGTTTGCTCACAGAGGAGTTGTCGATGCGGGTGGCCTTGCATTCGATCTTGAAGCCCGGCGCCGAGGCGGCGTACGAACGGGACCATCTGACGATCCCGGACGACCTCGTCGCCTCGTTCGCCCGGGTCGGGATCCGGGACTGGACGATCTGGCGGAGCGGGTCGGACCTGTTCCATCTGGTCGAGTGCGACGACTACGCAGCCGCCATGACGGCCCTGGCCGACGACCCGGCGAACCAGCGCTGGCAGGCCTTCATCGGGCCGTACGTCGATCACTTCGTCAGCACCGGCGACGGTCCGGAGGACCAGCTGCTCGGGCAGGTCTGGCGACTGGCGGAGCAGTGCGACGGCGTTCGGTAGCATCGCGCCATGGCACGTCTGGTCGATGTCGCGGCGGCTGCCGGGGTGTCGGTCGGGCTGGTCTCGCGGGTCCTGAACGACGACCCGGCGACCCGGGCCACCGAGGAGACCCGGCAGCGGATCCAGCGTGCGGCCGACCGGCTCGGCTATCGGCCGAATCATGCGGCCCGGGCGCTCCGGTCGGCGCGGACGTACACGATCGGGTTGGTGGTGCCGGACCTGACCAACGCGCTGTTCGCGGAACTCATGCGGGGCGTCGAGGAGGCGTCGGCCCGGCTCGGCTACACGGTCCTGCTCGGCCGGTCCGAGGCGCTGACCGACGAGTCCCGGATCTCCCGCCTGCTCGACGACGGACGGGTCGACGGCTTCCTGTTGCAGGGTCGCGACGCCGACACAACGGAATCGCTGGCCGCCATCGCCGGCACGGCTCCGGTGGTCGTGATCAACTCCCGGATGCGGCGCCGGCAGGGGAGCGTGATGCTCGATGATCAAGCCGCCGGCCGGATCGCCGCCGAATACCTGATCCGGCACGGCCATCGCCGGATCGGCCTGGTCAACGGGCTGCGGTCGCTGCCGACCGCACGGCTGCGGGCGGCCGGATTCCGAGCCGCGCTGCGCGACGCCGGGCTGCCGCTGCGGGCGAAGTCGATCACCTGGTTCGGCTACACGGTGCCGGACGCGGCGCCCGCCCTGGAGTCGATCATGGCCGCCGCCCAGCCGCCGTCGGCCGTCGTGGTCGGCAACGTGAACGCCGCCATGGGCGTGCTCACCGAGGCCCGCCGGCTCGGGCTGTCCGTGCCGGGCGACCTCTCGGTGATCGCGATCCACGACGCCTGGACCGCCGACCACACCTGGCCGCCGCTGACCACCGTGAAGCTGCCGCTGGGCCGCCTCGGTGAGCGGGCCGTCGAAGCGCTGCACCGCCGGCTCGACGGACGTCCCGGCGAGGACCAGCTCGTGGACGACGTGGCACCCGAGGTGATCGAACGGGAGTCCGTCGCCGGCCCGGCTTGAGTCGGCCAGTCGCCCCACGCGTCACACTCCACCAACTTTCCTGGCGCTTTACCAGGTCTACTTCTCTGGTAAAGCGCCAGTTTTTCACGTTACGTGAAAAACCAACCGTGCATAGGGACGCTCGCTCGCGTATCCATGCTATGGTTCCCGAGTACGCGTGAACAAACGTTTGTTCACTGCGGGACGGTTCGCAGGGGGCAGGGAGGCACATGCGAAACGCGGTAGCGGCGCGCGACTCGGCCGACCCGCCGGCGACAGCACCGCAGCGACCGGCTCCGAGCGGTGGCGGGGCCCGGGTGCGGAGAGCCGGGGCGCCGGGCTGGCGGAAGACGTTCCGACGGCACTGGCAGCTCTACCTGCTGGTGATCATTCCGCTGCTGTACTTCCTGATCTTCAAGTACATCCCGATGGTCAACAACGTGATCGCGTTCAAGAACTACAGCGTGGTCAAGGGGATCTGGGGCAGTCCGTGGGTCGGGACCCGCCACTTCGAGGCCTTCTTCCGGAACCCGGTCTTCTGGACGTTGATCAAGAACACGCTGATCCTGTCCGGCTATGCGGTGCTGGCCAGCTTCCCGTTGCCGATCATGCTCGCGGTGATGTTGAACGAGGTACGGGTCCGCTGGTTCCGGCGCACCGTCCAGTTGGTCACCTACGCGCCGTACTTCATCTCCACTGTCGTCGTGGTGTCCATGATCATCCTGATCCTGGCGCCGCGACTGGGCCTGGTGTCCCGGGCGTTCGGCTTCTTCGGGGTGGAGGCGCCCGATCTGCTGGGTGATCCGACCTACTTCCGGCACATCTACGTCTGGTCCGACGTCTGGCAGACCACCGGGTACGCGGCGGTGATCTATCTCGCGGCGCTGTCGGCGGTCGATCCGGCGCTGTACGAGGCGGCCAGGGTGGACGGCGCGTCGCGCGTGCGCCGGATCTGGCACGTCGACATTCCCGGCATCCTGCCCACGGCCATGATCATCCTGATCCTGAGCGTCGGCAACATCATGGCGGTCGGCTTCGAGAAGGTGTTCCTGCTGCAGAACCCGATCAACCTGATGAACTCCGAGGTGATCGCGACCTACGTCTACAAGACCGGCCTGCTCAATGCCGACTTCGGGATCGCCACGGCGGTGGGCCTGCTCAACTCGGTGGTCAACCTGGTCCTGCTGCTCGCCGTGAACGTCGCGGCGCGGCGGCTCAGTGGAAGCGGGCTGTGGTGAGGGCGACCGCGGTGAAGCCGACCCGGATCAAGGACACCCTGGTCGACCGCTGCTTCATGATCGCGGTCTACGTCCTGCTGACCGCGGGCATGATCGTGGTCCTGGTGCCGCTGGTCCACATCGTCGCCAGCTCCTTCTCCAGCCCGGCCGCGGTGTCGTCGGGTCACGTGCTGCTCTGGCCGGTCGACTTCTCGCTGCGCGGGTACGAGGCGGTGCTGAGCAACCCGCAGATCCTCACCGGCTACGGGAACTCGTTGTTCTACACCGTTGCGGGCACCCTGATCAGCACCACGTTGACGATCGCCATCGCCTATCCGCTGTCCCGGCGCGGCTTCCGCGGCCGCAACGTGATCATGACCCTGGTGTTGATCACCATGCTGTTCAGCGGCGGGCTGATCCCGACCTATCTGGTCGTCCAGCAACTCGGCCTGCTGGACACCCGGTGGGCCCTGCTGCTGCCGAACGCGATCGCCGTCTGGCAGGTGATCATCGCCAGGACGTACTTCCGCTCGGCCATCCCGGACGAGCTGGCCGAGGCTGCCGAACTCGACGGCAGCAGCGACCTCCGCTTCCTGTGGTCGGTGGTGCTGCCGCTGTCGAAGCCCATGATCGCGGTGATCGCGCTGATGTATGCGATCGGCCAGTGGAACGCCTACTTCGACGCGTTGATCTACCTCAAGGACAGCAGCCTGCAGCCGCTGCAGCTGGTGTTGCGCAACATCCTCATCCTCAACAATCCGGCCGCCACCACCGATGTCGCGCTGCAGGCCGACCGGAAGCAGTTGTCGGACCTGCTGAAGTACTCCCTCATCGTGGTCGCCAGCGTGCCGGTCCTGGTGATCTATCCATTCGTCGCCCGTCACTTCACCAAGGGCGTCCTGATCGGCGCGATCAAGGGCTGATCAACCGAATCTGCAAAGGAGCACTCATGTCACGCAATCGTGTCGCCGGCGCCGTCGGGCTGCTGCTGGCTGCGAGCCTCTCGCTGGCGGCCTGCACCGAGGCCGCGCCGCCGCAGGACGAGGATCCGAACGGTCCGGTCAAGCTGTCGGTCTTCGCGCCCCAGGGTGCCACCACCGATCTCAGTACCAACGCCTTCACCCAGCAGATGGCGGAGAAGTTCGGGATCGAGTTCAGCTGGGAGACCACGACCTGGGACGCCGGGGCTGCCGCGGAGAAGCGCCAGATCTCCTTGGCCAGCGGGGACTATCCCGATCTGTTCCTGCTGATTCCGTGGGTGGACCAGTTCAAGCCGACGGAGTTGATGAGGCTGGGTGATCAAGGCGTCGTGGTGCCGCTCAACGATTTGATCAAGGAACACGCGCCGCACATCCAGGCCGAGCTCGACGCGAACCCGGAGTACCGGGCGATGTCGACCGCACCCGACGGCAACATCTACGGGCTGGGCCAGTGGATCGACTGCTACCACTGCAGCTATCCCGGCAAGCTGTGGTTGAACACCGACTGGCTGAAGAAGCTGGACCTGAAGAGCCCGACCACCACCGAGGAGTTCCGTACGGTCCTGCGGGCCTTCAAGACCCAGGATCCCAACGGGAACGGGAAAGCCGACGAGGTGCCGCTGTCGTCCGCGGTCGGTTCCGACATCCTACCCTACTTCATGGGCTCGTTCATCGCCGGCGTCAACAACAAGAGCACCGTCGTCCTGAAGGACGGCACGGTCGACATCCAGGCCGACAAGGAGGGCTGGCGCGAGGGACTGCGCTACCTGCACCAGTTGATGGAGGAGGGCTTGATCGACAAGGGCGCGCTGAGCCAGAACCAGGAGGCCCTGCAGAAGCTGGCCGACAACCCGGGCGACGTGATCCTGGGCGGCGTGCCGACGCTGCATCCCCGGTTCTTCATCACCCTGGAACAGAAGGACAAGCGGGACGCCGGCTACAACGCGATCCCGCCGCTGAAGGGGCCGCAGGGCCTGGCCTACGCCTCGTACGCGGTCAGCTCGACGCCCGGCGCCACGTTCGTGCTGACCAACAAGGCGAGTGAGCGCGACAAGATCGCCGCGATCAAGATGCTCGACTATCTCTTCACCGACCAGGGCGAGACCGAGGGTGTGTTCGGCGTCGAGGGGAAGGACTGGGAGAAGCCCGGACCCGGCGACAAGCCTTTGGTGGAAGGCGTTCCGGCGCTGTACAAGGTGCTGCAGTCGCCGGAGAACACGGCCTGGCAGCCGCTGGCGCAGTATCGCAACACGCGCGAGTACCGCGGCGGGCAGGTGGTGTCGGACGACATCTACACCACCGCCGGGTACGAACGCCGGTTGCAGGAGGCCACCAAGCTGTACGAGGGTTCCGAGGACCGGTCGCTGATCTTCCCGTTCCACAGCGTCTGGGTCGCACCGGAGAACGCCGGCGAGCTGGCCACCCTGCAGACCAACATCGAGAGCTACATCGCCCAGAGCTCGGTCCAGTTCATGACCGGGTCGAAGAGCCTGGACACCGACTGGGACTCCTACGTCGCCGGCTTCGAGGGGATGGGACTGCCCCGCTACAAGGAGTTGCTGCAGGTCAGCTATCAGGATTCCGGTCCGCGATGACGCTCCTGATGGTCAGGAATCAGTAGGCCGTGAAGTAATAGCCCCACCGGCCGTTGTACGACCGCCATTGGCAACCCTGGGTCACGGTCTGCCCGTTCTCGTGCGCGGCCTCGACGTCGATCCAGCATTGCGTCGAATCCTGATAGGGGCCGTACACGGCGGTGACGCCGGCGTTCGCGCTGGTCGCGGTGCCGGCGCTGAAAGCCAGCACAGCAAGGCCTGCGGCGATTCCGTGCGCGATGATCTTCCTGGTCGAGGGCCCGTCGATTCGCTTCATGAATTCCCGCCTTTCCGCAGTGAATGAATGATCGGAAACCATTGTTGGCCGAGGTGTGAAGCCCGGGCAATTCCTGGAAAGTGAATATCGGATGTCCTGCCGGTATGGAATGCGAATTGGTCTAAAGGAATTGAATGCGCATCAGAAGTGTCGGCCGTTAGAATTCCGCTCCTTGTTCGGAGGCGGGACTCGTGTGGTGCGCCGGGAGCCGAGGTGAGCATGCGGACCGGTCCTTGACAGGCGGGCCGGGGATGCGGTTGCATCGCTCGAAATCGATTACACGGCCAGGAGGCAGTTCGATGCCGAACTCCACTCGCGGGCTCCGCCGGCTCACGTTCGTCCTCGTGCTGATGCTCGTCATCGGTACGGCAGCGCCTGCGGCAGCGAACCCACCGACCACGACGACCAGGACCAAGGCCGCCGAAGCCGTCCGGCACGGCACGGTCGGCTGGGACACCTTCCGCCGGCTCGACCGGCTCGCCGAGATCGGCCGGGACGCGAAGGCGCTGCAGTTCTCCAGCTTCGACCGCACCGACGGCAACAACGACGGGTTCGAGGGCACCTACTCGTGCCTGGCCGAGACCGACGCCGGCTGCGTGATCGCCGACCACACCGGGGCCGGGGAGATCACCTCGATCTGGTTCACCCGAGACGGCGGCGACGTCAGCAAGACGGGCAAGATCACCATCGAGCTGGACGGTGAGACGGTCGTCGACGCGCCGCTGCAGGACCTCGTCGACGGCAAGCTGGGCGCCCCGTTCACGTACCCGCTGGTCGCCAACGCCGACCAGAGCTCCGGCGGCGTCTACGTCAAGGTGCCGATGCCGTACCGCAGCCGGATGAAGATCACCACCCAGCACAACCCGTTCTTCTACCACGTGAACTACCGCACCTTCGCGACCGCGGACGGCATCGAGACGTTCGACCCGGCCGACCAGGCGCTCGACGTGATCGAAACGCTGCGGGCCGCCGGGACCGCGGATCCCAAGCCGGAGCAGCCGAATCCGCGGACGATCGACAAGATCACCAAGATCGCGCCCGGCGCGTCGGCGGTGCTGGCCGAGTCCGACACGGCCGGTGCGCTGACCGGGATCAAGCTCAAGCTGCCGCAGCTCGCGGTGACCCCGGTCGACCGGACCCGGACCGCGCCGAAGAAGCCGTCGCCGTCCGGGCTCGACCCGCGGAAGGCCCGCTGGATCCGGCCCGACCTGCGGACGGCGGCGGCCACCGGGGAGACCCGGCTGTCCGACGAGATCCTGGCCAAGGCCCGGCTCAAGATCACCTTCGACGGTGAGGTCACCGTCGACGTGCCGCTCGGCGAGTTCTTCGGCAGCGGGCTCGGGCTCTATCCGGTGAAGTCGCTGATGTTCGGCATGGACGTCAAGACCCGGACGCTGACCGCCTGGTGGCTGATGCCGTACGCCGGCAGTGCGCGGGTCGAGCTCTACAACGGCACCGACACCGAGTTGCGCGGCGCCGCCTCGTCGGTCGCGGTCTCGGACGACCCGGGCTGGGCCGAGCAGCTGGCCGACGGCACCGTCGGTCACTTCCGGGCCACCGCGAACCGCGAGCACGCCACCTTCGGCCTTGATCATCTCTTCCTGGAGGCGACCGGGACCGGCCGCGTGGTGGGCGTCGCGCAGACCGTCGAGGGCCTGATCCCGACCGGCAATCAGCGCAACTACCTGGAGGGCGACGAGCGGCTCTTCGTCGACGGCTCGGCGAGCCCGGACCAGCACGGCACCGGCACCGAGGACTTCTACGAGGGCGGCTGGTACTTCAACCGCGGCACCTTCAGCGCGCCGCTCACCGGCAACCCGTCGCACGAGCTGGCCGGCGGCGGCTGCGAGTTCGACTGCACCGGGCTGTACCGGTTGCTGCTCGCCGACGGGATCGACTTCGAGAGCATGATCAGGTTCGGCATCGAGCACGGTCCGGGCAACGACGCCGACGCGATCACGGGCTCCACGACCTTCTGGTACGGCAGCGCCGACCGCACCCTGCAGTGGACCGACAGTCTGGACGTCGGCGACGACACCAGCGAGACCGAGCACGACTACTCGGCGGCCGCGCCGGGCGAGGTGATCACCGCGACCAGCCGGTACGAAGGAATCGACGGGCCCGCCGAGCCGATCACGCTGGACGGCCGGGCCACGACGGGCAAGATCAGCTTCACGCTCGCCGTCGCCGAGGACAACCGCGGCGTGCTACTGCGCCGGCTGTCGGACCAGGCCGAGCCGTACCAGACGGCGCGGGTGAGCGTCGACGGCAAGGACGCCGGCCTCTGGCGGCAGCCGCTGGGCAACGCGACGCGACGCTGGCTGGACGACAGCCACCCGCTGCCGGCCGCGCTGACCGCCGGCAAGACGTCGATCACCGTGATCCTGGAGCCGACCGGAGACGCGAACTGGCATGCCGCCGCCTACCAGGCGCTGTCCCGCCGGCCGGCGGCACCGGACACCGAGGATCCGGGACCGGTGGCCGGACTGACCGCGGACGCCGGCGAGTCGACGGCCGTCACGCTGTCCTGGACGGCGGCGACCGACGACGACTACGCACCCCGGTACGAGGTGCACGCCTCGACCACGGCCGGCTTCACGCCGTCGGAGGACACGCTGGCCGGCGTCTCCCGGGGACCCGGCTTCGTGCACGCCGAACTCGACGTCCGGCAGACCTGGTACTACCGGGTCCGGGCCGTCGACGCCGCCGGTCACGCCGGGCCGTACTCGGACCAGGTGAGCGCGACGACCGGCGACACGTTGCGGATCGAGGCCGAGTCACTGTTCGCCGACGCCACCGCGACGGCGCCGCTGCAGGTGCAGGGCAACTGCTGCGGTGTCGCCTGGTCCGGCGGTGCGCAACTCTGGTTCACGCCCACCTCGGCCGACCAGACCGTGACGCTGACCTTCGAGCTGGCCACCGCCGGCACCTACGCGCTGACCGGGGCCCAGACCCTGGCCAGCGACTACGGGATCAACGAGTTGATCCTGGACGGCGAACGGCTCGGCGAACCGTTCGACGCCTACAACTCACCCGAGGTCAAGATCAGCGACCCGATCGCGTACGGCAGCCGGGAACTCGCCGCCGGGAAACACACCCTGGTGCTGCACGTGACCGGCAAGAACCCGGACTCGACCAGTTACATGGCCGGCCTGGACTACCTTCAACTCGTGCTGAGCTGACGTGCCCTTCGACAAGCTCAGGGAACGTTGGGTCAGGCCAGGCCCTTCTCCTTCAGCCAGTCGCCGGCGACCTGGCCCGGGTCGTCGTGGTCGGTGTCGACCCGCTTGTTGAGGCCGGCCAGGTCCTCGGTGGTCAGGGCGGCCTGGACGGCCTCGAGGGTGGCCTTGGCGTCGGCGTTGCCGGCGACCGCGTCGGTGACCAGCGGCACCACGTTCTGTGGCAGGATCATCGACTCCGGGTCGGCCAGCTGGACGTACCCGTTGGCGGCGATCACCGACTCGGTGGTGAAGAACGTGGCGACCTGGATCTTGCCGTCGTTCAGGTCACGCGCCTTCACGGCCGGCGCGTCGTACGGCTTGAACTCCTTGAACTTCGCGCCGTAGATCTTCTCCAGCCCCTCCGGGCCGTAGGCGCGGGTGGCCAGCTCGGACGGGCCGCCGAGGATGGCGCCGGCGGAGATCTTCTTCAGGTCGGCCAGCGAGGCCAGCCCGTGCTCGTCCGCGTACGCCTTCGTCACCACATAGACGTCCTGGTCGGCGGCCGGCGACGACTTCAGCACCTGGAAGCCCTCCGGCAGCGCCTCGGCGAGCGCCTGCTCGACCTCCGCGGCGGACTTGGCCGTGGTGTCCTGGTCGTAGTTGATCAACAGGTTGCCGGTGTATTCCGGCACCACCGAGATGGTGCCCTCCTCCAGCGCCTTCAGGTAGACCTCGCGGTTGCCGATGTTCAGCTTCGTCGACGCCTGGATCCCCTTGGCCTGCAGGGCCTGGGCGTACAGCTCGCCGAGGATCTGGGACTCGGTGAAGTTCGCCGAGCCGACCACGATCGGGGCCTGGTCCTGATCACCGCCGGGCGACGGCGCCGCCGACTCACCCAGCGGATTGCTGTTGCCGGCGCAACCGGCCAAGGCCAGCAGCAGCGCTGCGGCGATCGTCGCGGTCACGTTCTTGATCTTCATGTCACAGCCTCGGATCGATTCGTTGGTGATACAGCTTGATTTCGTACGGCCTCGGCGGCCGCACGTCGGGCACGAGTGTTCCGGCCGATCAGCCAGCCCACTCCCCCCAGCAACAGGTCCAGCACGATCGCCATTCCCGCGATCAGGACCGCACCGGCGAACATCTGCGGATAGTCGTTGTTGCGCTGCCCGCTGATCAGCAGCTGGCCCAGCCCACCGCCGGCCGCGAACGCGGCGACGGTGGCGGTCGCGACCACCTGCAGGGTGGCGCTGCGCAGGCCGGAGACGACCAGCGGCAGCGCCAGCGGCCACTCCACCTGGGCGACGATCTGACCCTCGGTCATCCCGATCGCCCGGGCCGCGTGCACCGCCTCCCGGTCGGCGCCGCCGATGCCTGCCGCGGTCGCGGTCAGGATCGCCGGCAGGGCCAGCACGGCCAGCACCGGGACGATCTTCTCCACCCCGGTGCCGAGCAGCACGACGACCAGCACCAGCAGACCGAGGGTCGGGATGGCCCGGGCCGCGTTGCTGGTGCCGATCACCAGGAACGAGCCGCGGCCGGTGTGGCCGATCAGGATGCCGACCGGGATCGCGATCACCGCGCCGAGCAG
Organism: Microlunatus parietis; assembly: GCF_013407955.1. GTDB lineage: Bacteria > Actinomycetota > Actinomycetes > Propionibacteriales > Propionibacteriaceae > Microlunatus > Microlunatus parietis. Next base: position 4,921,779 of record NZ_JACCBU010000001.1, read on the forward strand.
AACGGCGGCCGCCGTGTACCACAGGTGCTGCAGCAGCAGGTCGATGATCTTGCCGCCGCCGGGCCAGTTGGCCGGATCGAGGAGGAAGGAGAGCAGACTCATGCGAGCCTCCTGCCGCGCGCCCAGGGCAGCGTCTGGTGCTTGATCAACAGGATCAGTGCGTCCGCGATCAGGGCCAGGATCAGGCTGAGCGCCAGACCGACGATGATCGGCGTGAGGAAGGACGAGTTCAGGCCGCGGTCGAACAGCTGGCCCAGCGCGCCGCCACCGACCACCGCCGCGACGCTGACCATCGCGATGTTGGACACCGTGACCACACGCAGCCCGGCGAAGATCACCGGCAGCGCCAGCGGGAGTTCGATCACCAGCAGCCGGCGGAACCAGCCGTACCCGATCGCCGAGGCTGACTGCTTCACCGTGCCGGGCACCGAACGCAGCCCGTCGACGACGTTGCGGACCAGTAGCGCGATCGAATAGATGGCCAGCGCGACGGCGACGTTGACCGGGCTCAGGATCGAGGTCCCGATCATGGCCGGCAGTGCGACGAACAGGGCCAGCGAGGGCACCGAGTAGATCACGCCGAGCACCGCCAGCATTCCGTTCGCCGCCTTCCCGGTGAGGAAGACGAGATAGCCGAGCGGGATCGAGATGATCACCGCGATCAGGACGGGGATGATCGACAGCGCGATGTGCTCCAGCAGCAGCGCCCCGATCTTCATGCCGTCGGTCCAGTTGCGGGCCGTCCAGCCCCAGTCGAACGAGACGTCGATCATTCCTGGACCGCCCCGGCCGGCTCCGGCGGCTCCCGTACGGCCTCGGCGGCGCGATGATCGGCGACCGTGGCCAGGATCACCGCCGGCTCGACCACCCCGACGAACCGGCCCTCGGAGACCGCTACGGCCACCGACGCCGGCGACGCGAGCGCCGCATCCAGGGCCGCCCGCATGGTGTCCGTCGCGGGGTCGAAGGTGCCGCCGAGGGGTGACAGGCCGCCGTCCTCGCGGAAACCGGCCCAGCCGGTCGGCCGGTCGTCCTCGAACACCAGCCGCCCCTTGGCCGTGGCCGGCGGGTCGTCGGTCAGGGGCAGCCGCTCGGCCGGCAGGAAGGACAGCGACCGGTAGCCGCGGTCCTTGCCGACGAAGCCCTCGACGAACGCGTCCGCCGGCTGCTCCAGCAGGTCCTGCGGCGTGCCGGCCTGGGCCAGCACACCGCCGACCCGGAGGATAGCGACCTGGTCGCCCAGCGCGATCGCCTCGTCGATGTCGTGGGTGATCATGATGATGGTCTTGCTCAGCCGGCGCTGCAGGTCGAGGAACAGCTCGTGCAGCTCGGCCCGGACCACCGGATCGACCGCCGAGAACGGCTCGTCCATCAGCATCACCAGCGGGTCCGCGGCCAGTGCCCGGGCGACGCCGACCCGCTGCTGCTGGCCGCCGGACAGCTGACCGGGGAACCGGCGGGCCAGGGCGGAGTCCAGCCCAACCGCCTCCAACAGTTCCATCGAGCGCTGCCGGGCCTTCGCCTTGGGCCAGCCGAGCAGCCCGGGCACGGTGCCGATGTTGTCCAGCACGGTCCGGTGCGGGAACAGGCCGCCGCTCTGGATCACGTACCCCATCTGGCGGCGGAGCGTCGTCACCGGGCGGGCCGACAACGGCTCGCCGTCCCAGGTGATCCGGCCCTCGGTCGGCTCGAGCATCCGGTTGACCATCCGGAGCGTGGTCGTCTTGCCGCAACCGGACGGGCCGACGATCACCGTGATCCGGTCGGACGGGACGACCAGGCTGAGGTCGGAGACCGCTGTGGTGCCGTCGGGATACGTCTTGGTGACGGACTCGAACTCGATCATCGGGCTCCGTTCCAGGGGGTCTGGTTGCCGGGCGTTGTCCTGCGTCGTGTGGTCTTCAGTTCGACCCTATCCATCGTCACTGACAACGGCGACGGGCTCGCCCCGTGGTCACCGGACCGTAAGGGTCGGGCCGTGCCCGGAACAGCGCCGGATCGTTTGCACTCTCACCGGGGGAGTGCTAAACATTGAACTGGCACTCTCGGACCGAGAGTGCTACTCAACCATCGGTGAGATCTCAGTCGAGGTCGTCCGTCGCGGGCATCGCTGGGTGGGTAGGCCATTTTCGTCAACCGTCGGCGGTGGGATCCACCGCCAGCAACGCGGGAGGACTCGCGGAGAACTATGCCCAAACTCATTCAATTCAACACCGAGGCGCGACGGGGCCTCGAGCGGGGAATGAACATCCTCGCCGACGCCGTCAAGGTGACCCTTGGTCCCAAGGGACGCAACGTCGTGCTCGAGAAGAAGTGGGGCGCGCCCACCATCACCAACGATGGTGTGAGCATCGCCAAGGAGATCGAGCTCGAGGACCCGTACGAGAAGATCGGTGCCGAGCTGGTCAAGGAGGTCGCCAAGAAGACCGACGACGTCGCGGGTGACGGCACCACCACCGCCACCGTGCTGGCCCAGGCGCTGGTCCGTGAGGGCCTGCGCAACGTGGCCGCCGGCGCCAACCCGATCGCGCTGAAGCGCGGCATCGAGGCGGCCGTCGAGGCGATCATCGCTGAGCTGGCCAAGGTCGCCAAGCCGGTCGAGACCAAGGAGCAGATCGCCGCCACCGCTTCCGTGTCGGCCGGCGACCCCTCCGTGGGCGAGATCATCGCCGAGGCGATGGACAAGGTCGGCAAGGAAGGTGTCATCACCGTCGACGAGTCCAACACCTTCGGCCTCGAGCTCGAGCTGACCGAGGGCATGCGGTTCGACAAGGGCTACATCTCCGGCTACTTCGTGACCGACACGGAGCGGATGGAGACGACCCTCGAGGATCCGTACGTCCTGATCGTCAACTCCAAGATCTCCAACCTGAAGGACCTGCTGCCGCTGCTGGAGAAGGTCATGCAGTCCGGCAAGCCGCTCCTGGTGATCGCGGAGGACGTCGAGGGTGAGGCCCTGGCTGCCCTGATCGTCAACAAGATCCGTGGCGTCTTCAAGTCCGCCGCCGTCAAGGCCCCGGGCTTCGGCGACCGCCGCAAGGCCATGCTGACCGACATCGCCATCCTGACCGGTGGCCAGGTCGTCAGCGAAGAGGTCGGCCTCAAGCTCGACGCGGTCGATCTCGACCTGCTCGGCCGGGCCCGCCAGGTCGTCATCACCAAGGACGAGACCACGATCATCGAGGGTGCCGGGGAGAGCGATCAGATCGCCGGCCGGGTCGCCCAGATCCGTGCCGAGATCGAGAACTCGGACTCCGACTACGACCGCGAGAAGCTGCAGGAGCGGCTGGCCAAGCTGGCCGGCGGCGTTGCGGTGATCAAGGTCGGCGCGGCCACCGAGGTCGAGCTCAAGGAGCGCAAGCACCGGATCGAGGACGCCGTTCGCAACGCGAAGGCCGCCGTCGAGGAGGGCATCGTCGCCGGTGGCGGCGTCGCCCTGCTGCAGGCCGCCAAGGCTGCTTCGGTGAACCTCGACGGTGACGAGGCGATCGGCGCGGCCAGCGTCTTCGCCGCCGCCGCTGCTCCGCTGAAGCAGATCGCCATCAACGCCGGCCTCGAGGGCGGCGTCGTGGCGGAGAAGGTCGCCGGTCTCCCGGCCGGCCACGGCCTGAACGCGGCCACCGGCGAGTACGAGGATCTGCTCGCCGCCGGTGTCCCCGACCCGGCCAAGGTGACCCGGTCCGCGCTGCAGAACGCGGCGTCGATCGCGGCCCTGTTCCTGACCACCGAAGCGGTCATCGCCGACAAGCCGGAGAAGGCCGCTGCGGCCCCGGCCGGCGACCCGTCGGGTGGCATGGGCGGCATGGACTTCTGAGTCCGCGTCCCTGAGGGCAAGAAGAGGGGCGGTGGCCCGGACATCTCAGCGGTCCGGGGCGCCGCCCCTTTTTGCTGCCCGGGTGAAGTCGGGCAGGGTGGCGAGTTGGGCTAGCGCCAGGACGACGGCGGTGCCGAGATAGAACAGGCCGATCGGCGGGGCGACCCAGATCGGGCAGAGGGCGAACACGGCGACGCTGACCCAGGTGGCGGCCCAGGCCCAGAACTGCCGCTGGCGGTACGGCAGCAGCAGGATGATCAAGGTCAGGGCGTTGAGTCCGGCGAAGACGGCGAACATCAGCCGTTCGTCGTCGGTGTCGGAGAAGGTGGCGATGCCGGCGACGTGGTTGATCGCGTACCCGGCCGTGAGGACGACCAACACCACCCAGCCGATCCGCGCCACGGCGCGACCCGGCCCACCCTCAGAACTCTGTGACATCTCGTGCCCCCGCTCCCGTGAACGTCACTGTCGGTTCTCGCCCGGCACCGCCGCCAGGGCCCAAGGTCACCGAGTGTGACGTTACGCCCGCATGAAATCGATTTCTGGCGTCCGTAACCTCACACTCGATGCTGAGGTCCGAAGTACGTCGCTGCTCAGCGGGCGAGGGGTGGGGCTTCGACGGCGACTCCGTCGACCAGGCCGCGGTAGGCGGCGAGGTGTTGCTCGGCGGTCCCGATCCGGGCCGGCGCGGACAGTTCCAGCCGGTTGCCGGCGGGGCTGGTCCAGCGGGCGGTCAGGACGGCTTCGTCGACCTCGACCTCGACGGGACTTCCCGAGTCCGACGGGGTGTCGGACTCGATCATGCTGAAGCTGCCGACCAGGTAGCCGCCGTCGACCCGGTTCATGATCAACTCCCGCTCGGCCGGCCCGGGCAGCAGTTCGACGGTCGCGTCGATCCCGTCCTCGGCCGGCTCGATCCGGGCCTGTGGTCGGAGGTCGCCGAACCGTGCCGCCGCGACCGCGATCCGGAGCCGCACCGGTCCGGCGTCGATCTCGACCGGGCCGGGCAGCAGGGTTCGCGACCCGGGTACCGTTGCGTCCGGGTCCCGGATCTCGAAGATCAACTTCAGTGACCGTGCGGTGAAGGGCTGGCCGGCTTCGATCTTGTGCAGGCCGATGTGCTCGTCGCCGCCGGGGGAGATGAAGCCGACCGCCCAGAGCACGTGCCCGCCGGCCTGGATCGAGCTGAACACGGCGGAGGAGAAGTCGTAATCATCCTTGCGGAACCGCAACCGGACGTGCCGGTTCTGCTGCCAGAGGTGGTCGTCCTCCGTGGCCCAGTAGCCGAGCAGCGGCCTGCGCTGCAGCCAGAACTCAGAGGTGTTGGCCGTGCCCAGGGTCGCTCGCGGGGTGCGCCAGGTGGTGCCCTGGATCGCCTGCCGGTGGCCGGAAGCTGCGGTCGTGTGGCTGAACCGTTCCCGGACCTGTCCGGTGGGCGAGTCGACCAGTGCGTCGATCACGTACTCGGGTGCGGCGACGTCGAGGATCGCCGGGACCACCAGCGACAGCGACGGTTTCCGCAGTGGTACGGCATCGAACGGCGACTCCTGACCGGTCGCCTTGGCCAGCACCGCCAACACCGGGCCGACGTCGGCAAGATCATCGACGTAACTGCGCGCCATCGGGCCGCTCAACTGACCGGTCGGTCGGTGCCAACGTTGGATGAAGTGTCGCCACAGCCGTTCGGCGATCCAGCCGGCGCCCTCGACGGCGGCCAGCGCCTCGATGTACTGGCGGATCGCGGTGATCGCCTCCAGCGTGATCGCCCAGTAGCCGGGGCTGTTGTATTCGGCGAAGCTGCCGGCGTCGCGAATCTGATCACGCAACCGGCCGACCCGTTCGATCGCGTACCGGGTGAGTTCGTGATCTTGGAGCAGTTGCCCGGCGGCCAGCGTGACGAACGTGCCCTTGGCGGCGATGTTGGTGTAGCTCATCGCGACGTTGCGCCGGATGATCGACCGGGCCGCGTGCCGCAGCGCCGTCTCCACCAGGGTCCGGCACTCGGTGCTCAAGTCGGACGCGTGCCGGAACAGGATGAAGGCAAGATCACGGCCGAGGAAGTCGGCCCAGTTCCAGTCCGGCGGCGCCATCTCCGCCAGCGACTCCTCGGCGTAGTAGCTCCAGATGCCGTACGTCGGCGAGGCGTCGTCGGTGTCCTGCGCCTTGAGCACGACGTCGAGCACGGCCTCGGCCCGATTCGGGTCACCGGTCTCCAGCAGGGTCAGCGCGAACAGCACGCTCTCCCGGTGCGGATGCCGGGTTCCGGTCCAGATCCGGGTGTGGATCGGGTTGTACGCGGCCGGCTCGGCGATCAATCCGGTCACCGGATCCCACGCGGCGTCACCGGCCTGGCGCGCCAGGGTGATCAGCCGGTGATCGAGTTCGGAGCGGGTCTGGTTCGGCTGGTCCATGATCAACCGGCGGCGTGGATCGCCGCCTGCAGTTCCTCTCTGATCTTGTCGCCGCCGTCGGTCCGCCAGCGGTCGACCGTTCCGGCCCAGTCGGAGACGGGCTTGCGGCCGTAGACGATATCGGACTCGATGCCCGCGATCATCGTCGCCAGGGTCGGCCCACGCCGGGACGCCGTCTCGGAGTAGTAGGTCTGGGCCAGGTCGGCGCTGGCGTACTCGACGAACTTCTGCTGGCTGGCGTGCGCCTTCTCGGCGTACCCGGTGATGTTCGGCCCGAAGACCACCGGCGGCGGTGCGGCCAGGTAGCCGGCGCCGAGCCCGAGCTCGCCGGCGTGCTCGGGCAGCGCGATCGGATCGCTGCCGTCGAGCCGGTAGTGGCGGTCCCGGATGCCGCGGGAGATGAACAGGTTCTCCTCGGAGCCGAACGGCGAGGCGAGGTAGTTCGCGATCTTGAGGATCGTCTCGATCCGCGGCTCGGCGGACTTCGGGATGACGGTCAAGTTGTTGTTCGGCGGACCCATCCAGGTGGTCGGGGTGCCGCCGTCGAAGCCGGTCATCGGCAGCACATCGATCGTGTCGGCCGGCACGCCGAAGTTCTGCACCAGCGACGACCAGGCGCTGTAGGTGCCCAGGTAGAAGACGCTCCGCCCGGCGCCGAACCACTGCTGTTGCTGCGACGGCGGGGCACCGGCGAGGTCCGGATTGAGCAGCCCCTCGGCCTGCAGCCGGCGAACCGCCTCGAGTGCCTCGGCCTGCCGCTCGTCCTCGAGCTGGTGGACCAGCCCGCCGTCGGTCTGCTGCCAGCCGTTCGGGATGCCCAGCATCTGCCGTACCCAGGACAGCGGGTTGGCGCCGAACCCCCAGCGGCCCTGCTTCGGGTCGGTCCCGGCCTTGGCCCGCTGATACAGGTCCTCGAAGGAGTTGATCTTGGCGTCCACCCCGGCCGCGTCGAGCAGGTCGGCGCGGTAGTAGAGCACCATCGAGGAGATGATGCCGCGGCTGATCGGCAGCGCCAGCAGCTTCCCGTTGAACACCGCCGCCTCCCAGAACTTGGTCGGCAGGTTGGCCAGCGCCGGGTAGGCGGCGACGTTGTCGCCGGACAGGTGCGGCGTGAGGTCGATCATCTTCGCCTCGAGGAACCGGGCCAGCGAGGGGATCGAGTTGTTGACCTGCATCAGGTCGGGGAAGTCGTTCCCGGCGGCCATGGTGGCGATCTTGGAATTGAAGTCGTTGCCGGCGTTGACCAGCTGCATCTTGAGCTCCGAACCGAGCCGCCGGTTCAGCTCCTGCCAGTACGGGTGCTGGCCGACCGCCGGCGGCAGCGCGGCGTTCAACTGGGCGAGACCGGAGATCGGCTGGCCGTCGCCCGGCACGCCGTCGGTGGCGGGCTTCACCTCGGCCGGATAGTGCAGGTACGCGTCGAGCACGCCCTGCTCGTTCCCGGGCAGGTCCGGCTTCGCGCGGTCCGGGAACGGCCGGTAGTCGGGCACGGCGGCCGCCTTGGCGGCCGGGTCGTTCGCCGGCTCCGAGGTACGGGACGCGGTGGTGCACCCGGCCAGCCCGACGCCGGCCGTGGCGACCGCCGCCGCGGAGAGTCCGGTGCGGAGCAGGGTCCGGCGCGACAGTGAGCGGGTCATCTTCGACATCTCCTCCGGTGGGACGGCGCTTGCCCGATTCGGCCACTGAGTCGGGTAGTTCCGGTCGAATCCGTACCGGATTGGATGGGAACGCGCTTGCCGAGAGGTTATGCTGACGCCCGAAACCGTGTCAAGGTTGGTCGGCACGGCGGACCCGTACCTCAGAAAGGGGGCTCCCGATGGCGGTCGAGCATCCGGGCCGGCCCCGGCTGGAGGACGTGGCCAAGGCGGCCGGCGTCTCGGCGTCCACCGCGTCGCGGGTGCTGAACGGCAGCCCGCGCAAGGTCGCCGAGGAGTTCCGGACCCGGGTCCTCGACGCCGCCGAGCGGGTCGGCTACACGACCAACCTGGCCGCGCAGGCGACCGCGCGCGGGCACTACCCGGCGATCGGCCTGGTCGTCGGCGACATCCGGGACCAGTTCTTCGCCCGGGTCGCCTCGGGCGTGGTCGCCGAGGCCGGCCGGCGGGGTCTGGTGGTGAACCTGCTGTCGACCCACGGCGACGACGAGCGGGAACGGCGCCTCGTGCACGACCTGCGGCGGCAGCGTCCGCAGGCCCTGATCCTCGTCCGCAAGACCGACGACACGGCCCGGGCCGGCTCCAGCCTGATGCGGGAACTGCGCAGCTTCGAGGCCGAGGGTGGCCGGGTGGTGGTGGTCGGCGAGTCGCCGCAGCCGTTGACGGCGGTCCGGCCGCCCGACTTCGACGGCGCCCGGGCCCTGGCCGTCCGGCTGGTCGAACTCGGCTACCGCTCCTTCGCGGCGATCGTGCTGGACCCGCCGATCCGGTCCACCCGGGACCGCCTGGACGGGTTCCGGGCGGGGCTGTCCGCGGCCGGGATCGCGCTGCCGGACAGCCGGGTGTTCCCCGCGGCCGCGACCACCGTCGCCGCCGGGGTCGCGGCCGCGCAGGCCTATCTGGACTCCGGAGACCGGGCCGAGCTGATCTTCGCCGGCGAGGACGTGATCGGCATCGGGACGATCATCGGCCTGGAACGGGCCGGGCTGCGGGTGCCGGACGACCTCGCCGTCGCCGGGTACGGCGGCCGGGCGCTGGACCATCTGGACCAGGAGGGCCGCGGCCTGACCTCGGTCCGGTCGCCGCTGGAGGAGATGGGGGAGGCGAGCGTACGGCTGGCCACCGAGCCGTGGCCGGACGACGAGGCCCTGGCCGAGCCCGCGATCGAGCCGGAGGTGCAGGTCCGGGACACGACCCCGCCGCTCTCCCGGCGGTGACGTTACGGTGGGCGCCATGGAGAACGCCGCCTCGGTCGCCTGCTGGCTCACCGACATGGATGGGGTGCTGGTCCACGAACAGCGCGCCATCCCCGGCGCGAGCGAGTTCATCGCCGCGCTGCGGCACTTCGAGCGCCGCTTCCTGGTCTTGACCAACAATTCGATCTTCACGCCGCGCGATCTCCGGGCCCGGCTGCTGGCCGGCGGGATCGACCTGCCGGAGGACCACATCTGGACCTCCGCGCTGGCCACCGCCCAGTTCCTGGGCGAACAGAGCCCGGGCGGTTCGGCGTACGTGATCGGCGAGGCCGGCCTGACCACGGCCCTGCACAGCGCCGGCTTCGTCCAGACCGAGCAGGACCCCGACTACGTGGTGCTCGGCGAGACGAGGACCTACTCGTTCGAGGCGATCACCAGGGCGATCCGGCTGATCGAGCGGGGCGCCCGGTTCATCGCCACCAACCCGGACGCGACCGGCCCGTCCCGGGAGGGCTCGATGCCGGCCACCGGTTCGGTTGCCGCGCTGATCACTCGCGCGACCGGCGTCGAGCCCTATTACGTGGGGAAGCCGAATCCGCTGATGATGCGGTCCGCCCTGAACCGGATCGAGGCACACTCGGAATCGACGGTGATGATCGGCGACCGGATGGACACCGACGTGATCGCCGGGATCGAGGCCGGGCTGCGCACGGTCCTGGTGCTGACCGGCTCGACCCGGCCGGAGCAGGTGGACCGCTTCCCGTACCGGCCGACCAGGGTGGTCGACTCGATCGCCGACGTCGTCGACCTCGTCGAGAAGCTGCTGCCGCGCGAGGACGCCGAACTCTCCGCCGACTGACTCCCGGCCGGGCCTCGCCCGGGATTCGCCTGCGTCCGGAACGGTCGCCGCCAACGAGTGGGTCGTCCGACTGTGATTTCTTGGGGCAGAGCCGGGTCAAGGCGTCCACTCGGTGCCCGCGGAACCAGCGGCCCGCGCGCCGGACCGCAGGATCTTCGGCGGGTGACGGTTCACTCGAGTCTGCGTCGGCGTTCGCTCGCGCGGTCGCGACCGGCGCGACGCCGCCGGGCCGCGGCTGGCCGGCGCGACCTCGGCGACGGTCACCTCGGCGTCAGTGCCCTCGATCCGTGGCGCGGGACCGCCGGCGCCGGCGTGCGGTTGTCGACAAACCCACGCCAAAGAACGGACCAGGCGTCGGGATGTCGACAATCCCACAGCTGGAACCGGGCCGGCGTGTGTTCGGCGTTGACATGGAACAGGGTCGTTGCGATATTCGACGCGGAACCGTGTTCCACGCGGAAGGGTGATCATGGGGCGGCTCGGTGTGCTGGCCGATCTGTTCGCCTCGCTGCCCTCGCTCGCCGGTGAGCTGGAGCGGTCCGGGCGGTCCTGGGCCGCGGTCGAGGCCGACGATCCGGGTCCGCACCCTGTCGAGACCATGATCATCGGCGGGCAGCGGTTCGGAGCCGACCGGCTGGATCGCTGTCCCGCGCTGAGGCTGTTGGTCCGGGCCGGGATCGGGCTCGACCTGATCGATCTCGATCATGCGGCGCGGCGCGGGATCCGGGTGATCAACACGCCCGGGTACGGGACCGAGGAGGTCGCCGATCATGCCCTGATGCTGCTGTTGGCCACGGTCCGGCGGCTGCCGTACTTCATCGGGCAGGGCGGCGCGGACTGGCGCTCCACCGACTATTCAGGGGTACGGAGACTGCGCGGCTCCACCCTCGGCGTGATCGGCCTCGGCGCCATCGGCAGCGCCGTCGCGAACCGGGCCGAGGCCTTCGGCATGCGGATCGTCTACACCGACCCGTACGTCGAAAGCCCTTCGTCGCAACGGATCCGGCTCGATCTGCCGGAGCTGCTGGCGATCAGTGACGTGATCACGCTGCACGCCCCCTTGACCACGGAGACCCGGTGCCTGCTCGACGCGGCCGCGTTCGGGAGGCTGGAGCGCCGACCGGTGATCATCAACACGGCCCGCGGCGGGTTGATCGACACGGCGGCGCTGCTCGCCGCGCTGGCCGACGGCCGGATCGCAGGCGCCGGGCTCGACGTCACCGACACCGAACCCGAACCGCCACGGGCGTTGCTCGAGCACCCGGCGGTGATCGTCACGCCGCACGTAGCCTGGTACTCCGAGGCCTCGCGCCACGACATGGCCCGGCTCGCGGTCGCCGCCGCGACGGCCAAGGAGAGTTGATCATGGACGAGACGCTGCCGTCGTTCCCGCTGGCCCGCCGGTCGGCCTTCGACCCGCCGGCCGAGTACAGCGCCGCGGAGAAGGTGCAGAAGGTCCGGCTCTACGACGGCCGGAGCGCCTGGCTGGTGGTCGGGTACGACGAGGTGCGCGAGGTGCTGTCCCACCCGGCGGTGAGCGCGGACCGGCGACGTGAGGCGTTCCCGTTCTCCAGCCCGAGCCGGGAGGCGCTGGAGCGGGCCGACCCGTCGTTCGTCACGTTCGACGGTCCCGATCATGCCCGGATCCGGCGCGTGTTCACCCGCTACTTCGCGGTCCGCCGGATCCAGGCGCTGCGCCCGGTGGTCCGCGGCATCGTCGACGACCTGATCGACGAGCTCCTGGCGTCCGGTCCGCCGGCCGACTTCGTCCGGAGCTTCGCGGCCGAGGTGCCGGCCCGCACCATCTGTCATTTTCTCGGGCTGCCGCTGGCGGAGCGGGGGATCTTCCAGGAACTGGACGCCCGGCGCAACCTGCTGGCCACGGCGCCCGGCGACGTCCGAAGCGCCACCGGGCTGATGCTGGACCTGACGAAACGGTTGATCGAGAGCAAGCGCACCGACCCGGGCGACGACCTGGTGTCCGAACTCGTGCACGGCGAAGCTGCCGAGGTGCTGACGCCGGAGGAGTTGCTGCACGCGCTCCGGTTGGTGATCACCGCGGGTCACGAGACGACGTCGAACATGATCAGCCTCGGCCTGGTGACGCTGCTCCGGCACCATGATCAGTGGCAGGACTTGATCATGGAACCGGCGCTGGTCCCAGGCGCGGTCGAGGAACTGCTCCGGTACGTCAGCATCTTCCACATCTCGCCGACCCGGCTGGCCGTGGAGTCGTTCCAGCTCGGCGGCACTCGGATCGAGGCCGGCGACGGGCTGATCCCGGTCAGCGCGGGGGCCAACCGGGACCCGGACGCGTTCGCCGACCCGGACCGGTTCGACATCCGCCGCGGCACCCGGCATCACGTCGCGTTCGGGCACGGCATCCACCACTGCCTGGGCCAGTCGCTGGCCCGGCTGGAACTGGTCGTGGTGCTGGAGCAGCTGATCAGCCGGTTGCCCGGCCTCCGGCTCGCCGTACCGCCGGAGGAGCTGCGGGTCAGCGAGTATTCGTTCCTGAAGCTGGAGGAACTTCCGGTCAGCTGGAGCACGACCTGACTCGCGACACTAGGCTGACGGCAGTGCCCGAGATCTTCGATTTCACGACCTTTCCGACGCTGACCAGCGAGCGGCTGGTGCTGCGCGCGCCGGAGCCGGACGACGCCGCCGACCTGTTCGTGTGGCGCAGCGATCCGGTGGTCCAGCGCTACAACTCCGAGCCGATGCGGGAGGTGGCCGAAGCGGCCGCCCTGATCGCCGAGTTGCGCCGTGAGTACGCGGACCGGCGCGCGATCCATTGGCTGGTCACGCTCCGCGACGATGATCGGCCGGTCGGACTCTTCGGCTACGTCGGCTGGGCGCCGGGGCACCATCGCGCCGACGTCGGGTACGACCTGCGCCGAGACCACTGGGGACGCGGAATCGCCACCGAGGCGCTCGACCTGCTGCTCCGGTTCGGGTTCGACCGGATGGACCTCAACCGGGTCGAGGCCCAGACGATCGCGGACAACCACGAGTCGGTACGCCTGCTGGAGCGACTCGGGTTCCGGCGCGACGGGTTGCGGCGCTCGTACTCGCTGGAAGAGGACGGCACCTATCACGACGGGGCGATCTACGGCCTGCTCCGACATGAGTACCGGTGAGCGCGGCGGACCGGTCCCAGCCCGTTACAGTGAAGCGACGTGACAGAAGGGTGAGGCAGTCGTGAACACAGCGGGGACTCCGGCGACCTTGGTGGTGGACGGGCACAACGATCTGGTCTGGGAGATGCGGAAGCGGGCGTACGACTTCGACCGCGTCGACGTCGCGATCGACCAGCCGGAGCTGCAGACCGACCTGCCGCGGCTGCGGCGCGGGGCGGTCGGCGGCCAGTTCTGGTCGGTCTACGTGCCGAGCACCCTCGGCGTCGGGGAGGCGGTGCCCGCGACGCTGGAGCAGATCGACGGGGCGCACGCCATGATCGAGCGGTACGCCGACGACCTCGTCCTGGTGACCAGCGCGGCCGAACTGGACGCGGCGCTGTCCGACGGGACCCGGGTCGCCAGCCTGCTCGGCGCCGAGGGCGGCCACTCGATCGACAACTCGCTGGGCGTGCTGCGCTGCCTCTACCGGCTCGGTGTGCGGTATCTGACGCTGACCCACAACGACAACACCGACTGGGCCGACTCGGCCACCGACGAGCCGAAGGCGGGCGGACTGACCGAGTTCGGCCGCGAGGTGGTCCGGGAGATGAACCGGCTCGGCATGCTGGTCGACCTCTCCCACGTGGCACCGGCGACGATGCACGCCGCGCTGGACGTGTCGGCCGCGCCGGTGATCTTCTCGCACTCCTCGGCCCGCGCCGTCTGTGATCATCCGCGGAACGTGCCGGACGACGTGCTGGCCCGGCTGGCCGAGAACGGCGGCACCTGCATGATCACGTTCGTACCGCCGTTCGTCAGCCCGGAGGTCCGGGCCTGGTCGGTCGCTCTGCAGCAGCGCGCCGAGGCGGCCGGGGTCACCGGCGACGATCCGGACGCCCGGGCCGAGTTGATCAAGGAGGTCGGCCCGGTGCCGGTCGCCGACCTGGCCGACGTGGTGGCCCATTGCGAGCACGTACGTGAGGTGGCCGGCATCGACCACGTCGGGCTCGGCGGCGACTTCGACGGGATCACCTCGGTACCGACCGGGCTGGAGGACGTCTCCTGCTACCCGGCCCTGCTGGCGGCGCTGGCCGACCGGGGCTGGACGGCGGACGACCTGGCCAAGCTCGGCCACCGCAACGTGGTCCGCAGCTTCGCCGGTGCGGAGGCGGTCGCCGCCGAACTCCAGCAGAAGTCCGGGCCGTCGCTGGCCCGGATCGCCGACCTGGACGGGACCGCCGCCGTCGACTCGGACGGGTTGGGCGCGTGACCGGTCTGCTCGAGGTGATCGCGCTGCACGTCGCGGACGCGAAGCGGGCCACCGATGGCGGCGCCGACCGGATCGAACTGGTCGGCACGATGGACGACGACGGCCTGTCGCCGGAGCCGGCGCTGGTCGGCCAGGTGCTCCGGGCGACCACGCTGCCGGTGCGGGTGATGCTCCGGCTGCGCGGCGGGTTCGCCACCGACGCCGCCGAGATCGTACGGCTCAAGGGGTTGCTTCGCACCTATCGTGATCTTGGTGCGGACGGAGTCGTGGTCGGCTTCCTGAACGCGGACACCGAGGTCGACCTGCCGGTGATGCGGGAGGTGCTCGGCGAGATCGATTTCGGCTGGACCTTCCACCGGGCGATCGATTCCTGCATCTGGACCGACCGGGCCTGGCGGGCGCTGCGCGATCTGCCGAAGCTTGATCAGGTGCTCACCGCCGGGTCGGCCCGGACCGTTGCGGAAGGACTGGACGAGCTCGTGGCGCGGGCCCGCCAGGACCCGTTCGCCCGGAAGTTGATCATGGCCGGCGGCGGACTGCAGGCCGAACACGTACCGTGGCTGGCCCGGGCCGGGGTGACGGCGTTCCACGTCGGCTCGTCGGTGCGGCCGACCGGGTCCTGGAAGGCCTACATCGATCCGGAACTGGTCGCCACCTGGCGGCGGCTCGTCGACGACGCGACCAGCCGGGCACCGCAGCGATCATGATCTACGTCGATCCGCCCGAATGGCCCGGCCACGGACGGCTCTGGTCGCACCTGATCAGCGACGAGTCGTTCGAGGAGCTGCACGCCTTCGCGGAACGGGTCGGCATCCCGCGGCAGGCCTTCGAACGTGATCACTACGACGTGATCGCCGACCGGTATCCGTCGGTGATCGAGGCCGGCGCCCAGCCGGTGAGCACCAGGCGGATCGTCGAACTGCTGCAGCAATCCGGCCTGCGCCGACGGAAGGGATCGTAAATGTTCGAGGTGTCGCCCGGTGGGCGTCGTTGGCCCGAGCCGCTGAAGCCGGGTTCGGTGGTCGCCGTGATCGCCCCGGCCGGACCGCTGCGGGCCGAACGGCTGCAGCGCGGCGTCGACCTGTTGCGGGCCTGGGACCTGGAGCCGAGGCTCGGTCCGAACACCTCGACCGTCCATGATCAACTCGACTATCTGTCCGCGGGCGACAAGGAACGGGCTGAGGAGTTGACCGCGGCCTGGTGTGATCCCGAGGTGGCGGCCGTCTGGGCCGGTCGCGGCGGGTACGGGGCCCAGCGGATGATCGACCTGATCGACTTCGACGCCCTCCGAGAAGCCGGGCCGAAGCACTTCCTCGGCTTCTCCGACATCACCGCGCTGCACGCCCGGATCGGCCGGGAGCTGGACCAGGTCACGCTGCATTCGCCCGCGGTGGCGGCCGCCGTCGCCCAGCTGGACGACCTGCCGTCGGTGGACCAGCTGCGCCGGATGATCTTCGACCGCCCTGGTCCCGGCACCGAGCTCGCGACCGGCACGACACTGGTGCCCGGAACCGGAAGCGGCCTGCTGATCGGCGGCAACCTGTCCCTGGTCGCCAGCGGGATCGGCGTCGACCCGGCGCCCGACCGGCCGAGCATCCTCTTCCTCGAGGACGTCGACGAGGAGGGCTACCGGGTGGACCGGATGCTCACCCACCTGGCCCGCTCCGGCTGGCTCGCTTCCGTGGTCGGGGTGGTGATCGGCCAGTTCACCGAGACCGACCACGAAGATCAACTTCTGCGGGTGTTCACCGACCGGCTCGGCGGGCTCGGCGTCCCGGTGATCACCGGAGTCGAGGCCGGCCACGCCGCCCGCAACCTGACCCTGCCGCTGGGCGCCGAGGTCACCCTGACCGCCGCCCCGGACGGTGCATCGCTCACCCTCTGACGCAATGGGCGCGCCGCCCGGGAGCCCCGCAGTTTTTCACGTTACGTGAAAAACTGGCACTTTACGCGAGAAGTTTCTCTGGTATTGCGCCAAGAAGTGTGGGGAAGTGGACGGCGCTCGGGGCTGCCGAGGCACTCTCGACGTTCCTCGCCGAGTCGATGCCCCAAGGGTGGCTCGGGGGCGAAGGGGCACTTGGTCCGGTCAAGACCGGCCGGGTCGCCGTTCCAGCCGTGGCCGCGCTCCGGTCCGGGTCCGGCCTGTCGGCGCGCTGCCCGACGATCGCGCCGGCCCGGCAGCGTGGAACCCACGTGGAGCAGACCCGGCTGGGATCTCCACCCTGAACCTTCGACGCGGACGACCTGCCCTTCCTGCCCGCCCGGTCATCGCGGCCTGCCACGATCGCCGAGTTTGTGAATGTGATCACAATCGCTAGCTTCGGCGGTTCGGGTCGTGTGACGATCGAGGCGGCCGGAGTACCGGTTCTCTGGCCGGCCCGGTGGTCGACCGATGACGTACATCCATGCGGAGGTGGAGTTGATCATGAGCCCCGAGGAAGCCTTGCGGCCGCTGCCGGAGCCGTACCATCGGCACTTCGCCAGAATTCTCGAGGTCGTGGAATCGGACCGGCGGATCCGCGGGCTGTGGTTGTCCGGGTCGCTGGCTCGTGGCACGGCCGATGCCGGCTCCGATCTCGATCTGGTGCTGGCGGTCGCCGACGAGGAGTTCGACGCGTTCGTCGAGGGGTGGCGGGACTGGCTGGCCCGGATCACGCCGACGCTGGTCGCCAAGGCGATCCCGAACTCGAAGCTGGTCTTCTACGCGCTGGCCGAGGACATCTGCCGGATCGACGCGGTGATCGAGCCGGTCAGCAAGGTGGCGACCTCCGGGCATCGGACCCGGGTCGCGGTGATCGACCGGGACGGGCTGCACGCGACGCTGCCGGCGGCCGAGCCCGGTCCGGGTCCCGATCTGACCAAGATCAATCTGCTGATCGAGGAGTTCTGGCGGATCCAGTCGATCTTCCCGGCCATGATCAACGACCGGAAGGATCTGCTCTGCGCGCTGTCCGGGGTGCAGGCCTCCGGCACCATGCTGTACGACCTGTTCGTCGAGACCAACCAGCCGCTGCCGCCGATGGGGGTCAAGCAGTTCGCCGCCCGGCTGCAGCCCGACCAGTCGGCCGTGCTGCTGGGTCTGCCGGCCGTGGCTCCCGAGCGCGACCTGTTGATCAAGGCCGACCTGGCGGTCTGCGAGGCGATGGCGACCGCCGGCCGGGCCGCCGCCGAGCGGGTCGGCGCCGAGTATCCGGAGCGGATCGCGAGCGCCGTACGGGCTCATCACCGGGCCACCCTGACCTGACCGGAAGGTGGCCACGGCGCCACGGCCCAGGCCAGGTGGCCACCCGACCTGCGGCCAGGTGACCACCTGACCTGCGGCCAGATGACCACGGAGCTGGCGACCAAATGACCACGAGAATAGCGGCCAGATGACCACGACGGGCATACTGGGCCCATGGTGAGAGCAATGGGCGACCTGCGGCCACGGCATGCACAATCCGTCGTGGAAGAGGCATGGGAGGACACCCGGGTCGTCCTGGTCAACGGCGCGCGCCAGGTTGGAAAGAGCACTCTGACCAGGCTTGTTGTGGCTGGGCGCGATCCGGAGCCGGTGCTGCGGCTGTTGGATGATCCGGCCGTGCTCCGGTCTGCGCAGACTGATCCCGGCAGCTTCGTCGAGCACGACGGGCTGCTGGTCGTCGATGAGATCCAGCTGGCGCCGGAGCTGTTGAGCTCGATCAAGCTGGAAGTGGACCTCGATCCTCGCCCGGGTCGGTATCTGCTGACCGGCTCATCGCGGCTGCTGGCTCTCCGTGACCTTCCGGATGCCCTGCCGGGTCGGATGGAATCCGTGGAACTCTGGCCGTTCTCGCAGGGGGAGATCGACGGCGGACCGGACCGGTTCGTCGACGCCGCATTCCAGCACGGGCCAGGACTCGCGTTCAGTTCGAGGCTTCGTCGGCGCGACTACCTGGATCGTGCGGCCGCGGGTGGATTTCCGGAGGCGATCCGGCGAACTTCTCGACGCCGGGCGGCATTCTTCGACAGCTATCTGGCCACGCTGATCGAGCGTGACGTCCTGCAACTCGCGACGATCGAGCGTCATAGCGAGTTGATCAAGTTGCTGAGCCTGCTGGCGGGACGGATCAGCGGTCTCTATGTCCCTGCCGCGATCGCCAAGCAGTCCGGTCTGCCTCGCACAACGTTGATCAGGTACGTCGAGCTGCTGGCCGCGGTGTTCTTGATCAAACTCATACCGGCCTGGTCGCCCGGATCCACGGGCCGGGCCATCGGAACACCCAAGCTCGCCTTTGTCGACTCGGGGATCGCGAGCAGCTTGATCGGTCAGGATTCGGCTCGGCTCGGCGAGCCGGGCGGCGCCTCCGGACCCGTCCTCGAGAACTTCGTCGCGATGGAGATCGCCCGTCAGCTCACCTGGAACGACGTCCGGGCTCGCCAGTTCCACTTCCGGACCAAGGACAAGGTCGAGGTGGATGTCGTGCTCGAGACTCCGGACGGTCGGTTGATCGGGATCGAGGTCAAGGCCGGGACAGCGGTGCGCTCCGAAGACCTGTCCGGGCTCCGCGCGCTCGAGCGGCTCGCCGGCGACCGTTTCGTCGCCGGCTACATCCTGTACACGGGGCAACAAACTCTGCCGTTCGGTCCTCGGATCCGGGCACTGCCGATCGAGGCCCTGTGGAGGTCGGCTCCCTGAAAGTCAGCCGGTCAGCTCGGCCGGCAGCGGCTCGGCATGGACGACGGCGAGCGAGGTGACGGCGCGGGTCAGGCAGACGTAGAGCCGGCGCAGGCCGGTCACCCGGTCCGGTTCGGCGGCGACGATCCCGGCCGGCTCGAAGACCACCACATGGTCGAACTCCAGACCCTTGGCGACCGTCGCCGGGACCAGGTCCACCCGGGTCTCGAAGGCGGGCGGGACGTCGCCGAGTAGGTCGTAGCGGATGCCGGCCTGCTCCAGCAGCTCGCGCAGGCGGGGGATCGTGGCGTCCGGGACGATCACGCCGACGGTGCCCTCGCGGCCGGCCGCGGCGACCACCGACTTGATCACCGTGCCGTCCGGATCGTCGGTCTGCAACAGTTCCAGGTCGCCGCGGCTGCGGCGCACCGAGCGGGGCGGGGTGAGGGCGGGCGCGATCTTCGGCAACAGCCGGGCCGCGAACTCGATCACCGAGCCGGGCACCCGGAATCCCTCCACCAGTTCGGAGATCTCGGCCTCCGGGTGGCCCAGGTGGGTCAACGACTCCTGCCAGGACCGGGTCGCCCACGGCGTGGTGGCCTGAGCAAGATCACCGAGTACGGTCACCGAGCCGGTGGTGGCCCGGCGGCCGATCGCCCGCAACTGCATCGCGGACAGGTCCTGCGCCTCGTCGATGATCACGTGGCCGAGGCTCGGGGTCCGGTTCAGCTGGTCGGCGGCCTCGTCGATCAGGGCCAGGTCGGCCAGCGTCCACTTCGCGCTCTTCGGGGTCCGGGCCGGCTTCGCCATCAAGATCAACTGCTGTTCGCCCGCATCCAGCAGGCCGTCCGCGGCGCCGGCCAGGAACTCGGCGTCGGTCAGCAGGCGCAAGATCAACTTCGCCGGGTCGACGGCCGGCCAGAGGGCGTCCGCGTACGCCTTCACCGGTTTGCTGCGGGCCACCGCGTTCTGCACCCGGTCGTCCGGCGAGTCGCCGGCCGCCTCCATCCGGATCAGGACCTGGTGCGCCAGCCGCTGCGGCAGCATGGCCCGCCCGGCCGAGTAGCGCACGCCGCGCCGGCGCAGCTCGTCGACCATCTCGTCGGCCAGATAGGCCGCGACCCGCCACTGGTGCGCGCCGCGCGGCACCACCAGCGGACCGGTCGCCGCGACCAGATGCCCCCAGACGGCGCGCTTGATCACCTCCGCCATCCGGGCGTCGCCCTTGATCAACGCAGCTGGCACCGGGTCGGTGCCGGTGATCACGAACCCGGTCGCCTGGCTGACCAGCGACGCCACGGTGGCCTGCGTCGCGTCGATCTCACCGAGCGCCGGCAGCACGTCGCCGATGTAGGACAGGAAGTTGTCGTTCGGCCCGATCACCTGCACGCCGGAACGGGACAGCTGGTCGCGGTGCGCGTAGAGCAGGTAGGCCGCGCGGTGCAGCCCGACCGCGGTCTTCCCGGTGCCCGGCGCTCCCTGGATGCAGAGGGAGTGGGACAGGTCGGCCCGGACGATCACGTCTTGGTCGGGCTGGATGGTGGCGACGATGTCGCGCATCGGGCCGGTGCGCGGCCGTTCGATCTCGGCCTCGAGGATCTCGGAGTGCCGCGCCGTCTGCTGCTCGGCCAACTCCTCGTCCTCGAACGCGGTCAGTTCGCCGGACTGGAAGCCGAACCGCCGACGCAGCCGTACCCGCATCGGATCGCCGGGCTTGGCTCGGTAGAACGGCAGCGACATCGGGGCCCGCCAGTCGATCACCAGCGGGTCGCCGCCGGACTCGCCGGTGACGTGCCGCCGGCCGACGTAGAGCCGCTCGTCGTGATCGGCGCCGAGCCGCGCGTCGTAGTCCAGCCGGCCGAAGAACAACGGGACCGTCGGGTCGTCCTCGAGGGACTTCATCCGCCGGTGCAGGACCTGCTTCAGGTGCTCGGTCGACACGCGATCCGCGCCGGCGCCGTGGCCCTCGAGCGACGCCGCATGATCACGCATCCGGCGCAGCGCCGCGCGGGATTCGCCGAGATGTCGTCGTTCCTGCTCCAGCGCCTCATGGGATTCGGGCATGCAGAAATCTCCGATGCTTCTCGTGGGGGGAGGGCCACTGTACTCGCGCGGCGCCTCGGCGGCCTAACCAATAAGACCCCGGCCGTCCAGACGACGCGCGGGGCCATGGCAGGATGTGGCCATGCGGCGGCTCACCGACACGGATGCTGCGATCGCGTACGGCACGAATCTGTTGCGCGGGGAGCGGGTCTATCTGCGGGAAGTACGGGAAGCGGACTTCGAGGCGCTGGCCCGCTGGTGGAACGACCCGGCGACCACGGTGCTGCAACAGGCCACCGCCCGGCCGGTGCCCGAGGCGTCGGTCACCGAACGGTTCCGGCAGTGGACGGCGAACAACACGCCGAACGATCCCAGCTTCGCGGTGGCTCGGATCGACGACGACGCGTTGATCGGGCAGGCCGGCCTGATCCCCGCGCCGCACGGCCGCACCGCGGAGTTCGTGATCATCATCGGCCCGGAGCACACCGGCAACGGCTACGGCACCGAGACCTGCCGGCTGATGCTGCGGTTCGGGTTCGCCGAGTTGGGGCTGCACCGGATCGAGCTCAGGGTCTGGGGCTACAACACCCGCGCCATCGCCGCGTACCAGCGGGCCGGTTTCGTCGAGGAGGGCCGCCGGCGCGACGTGGTCTTCCACAACGGGCAGTACGGCGACGAGGTGATCATGGGCATCCTGGAGACGGAATGGTGGATCCGCGCCGAAGAAGCTGCGACACAAGACTGATCGGAGGCCGATGGGCGACAACGGCGACGAGCCACGGTTCGAGGCCGTGGATCCGCAGCGGCGGCCGCAGAAGCAGCGGCAGGCGGTCCGGGTGATCATGATCGATGATCATGATCGAGTGCTGCTCTTCCAGGACACGGACCCCGGCTGTCCCGGAGTCAGCTGGTGGGTCACTCCGGGCGGCGGCATCGACCCGGGCGAGACCGAGACCGACGCCGCCGTACGCGAGCTGGCCGAGGAGACCGGCTATCGGTCCCGGGCCGCGGACCTGATCGGGCCGCTCGCGGTGCGCCGGGCCGTGCACGGCTACTCGGACCAGATCCTGGTCCAGGACGAGACGTTCTACGCGATCAAGGTCCGGCCGTTCGAGATCGACATCTCCGGCCACACCGAGGACGAACAACTCACCATCGCCGGCCACCGCTGGTGGCCCGCCGCCGATCTGACCGAACCCGACGGCTGGCTCTGGCCGGCCGAACTGGCCGAACTCGTCGCCCTCGCGAACAGCCCGAACGGCGCGCCGCGAGACCTCGGCGTTCAGGAGGAGTCGACGGTCCCGATCGGTTCCTGAGCCGGTTCGGCGCGCAGCACGTTGCCGCGGATCGCGACGACACAGAGCAGCGCGCCGATCAGCAGCAGCCCGGCGCTGACGATCATGGCCCAGCGGAAGCCGGCGGCGAAGACGGCCGGGTCGTTCAGCGCGTTGCCGGTCAGCCCCACGGCCGGCGGTACGGCAGCGACGGCGAGCAGCCCGGCCGCCCGGGCGACCGCGTTGTTCACGCCGCTGGCCACGCCGGCGTGCCGGACCTCAGCCGTGGCCAACACGGTCGCGGTCAGCGGCGCGACGGTGGCGGTCAGCCCGATGCCGAACAGCGTGACCGGCAGCAGGACGTCCACGACATAGTCGGCGTCGGGCCCGATCCGGCCCAGCAGCAGCATCCCGGCGGCGCCGATGGTGATCCCGATCGCCATCATCCAGCGCGGCCCGATCCGCTGGGCCAGCGCACCGGCCCGGGCTGACAGCAGCAGCATCAGCACGGTCACCGGGAGCAGCGCGGCGCCCGCGGCGATCGGGGTGAAGCCCGCGACCTGCTGCAGGTGCACCACCAGCAGGAAGGTGAGCAGCGACAGGCCTCCGTACACGACGAGGGTGACCAGGTTGATCGCGGTGAACTGCGCCGAGCCGAACACGTCCAGCGGCAGCATCGGCGTCGGCCCGCGACCCCGGGTCCGGCTCCGCTCGACCAGCACGAACCAGAGCGCCGTGCCGACGCCGACCACGGCCGCGGTGATGATCAACGGGTCGACCCGGCCGGCCGGCAGTTCCGTCAGCGCGTACGTGATGCCGGTCAGGGACACCGCCGCCAGCACCGCGCCGAGCACGTCGAACCGCCGCTCGGTCCGGTCCCCAGCGCTCTCCGGCACGTGCCGTACGGCCACGGCGACGGTCACCGCCGCCAGCGGCAGGTTGATCAGGAACACCGACCGCCAGCCCGCCACGTCGACCAGCCAGCCGCCCAGGAACGGCCCGATCGCCCCCGCGACGCCGCCGAGCCCGGCCCAGGCGCCGACCGCCCGCGGCCGGTCGTACGGCACGAACGAGGCCTGGATGATCGCCAGCGACCCCGGCGTGAGCAGCGCCCCGCCGATGCCCTGCAAAGCCCGCGCCGCGATCAGCACCTCCACTGTCGGCGCCGCCGCGCAGAGCGCCGAGGCCAGCGCGAACCAGATCACCCCGATCACGAAGACCCGCCGCCGGCCGAACCGGTCGCCGAGCGCGCCGCCGAGCAGGATCAGCCCGGCCAACGTCAGCGTGTACGCGTTCACCGTCCACTGCAGCCCGGACATCTCGGCACCGAGATCCTCGGCCAGCGTGGGCAGCGCGATGTTGACGACCGTGCTGTCCAGCATCGCCACGCTGGACCCGAGCACCGTCGCCAGCATCACCCAGCGCCCGCTTCCCGACGACAGCCGCAACTGCTCCGCCGGCCCCGCAGTCATCCTCGCTCCACGAGCACAGCCAACCACGAGGTCACGACATTCATTCCTTGCCGCGGCTCAGGCCGAGGCCATGATCCGCCGGTAGGCCCCGGGGGACCGTCCCGTGTGGCGTTTGAAGAGGACGCCCATGTACTCGGCGTGTTTGAAGTCGAGCCGTTCGGCGATCCGGGCCAGGGTCCAGTCGGTGGAGGTGAGGAATTCGGTGACCCGAGCCATCCGGACCCGGACGATCTCGGCGTGCACGGTGCGGCCGAGCAAACCGGTTGAAGCGGTAGTCGAGTGCGCGCCGGGAGAGCCCCACATGCTGCAGTACCGCACTCACCGTGACTGCCCGGTCCGAGTGATCACGGATGTAGCGCAGCGCCGCGGCGACCAGCGGATCACTGATCGCGAACAGATCTGAGGACTGGCGGGTTGCGATCCGCAGCGGCGCGATCGGCCGCACTCCCGGCCGTTGCGGATGACCCGCCATCATCTCGTCCAGGATCCCGGCGGCGATGAAGCCGGTCCGGACGGCATCCGGCTGGATGCTGGACAGCGGCGGCGACGTGAGATTGCAGTAGAGCTCGTCGTTGTCCACGCCGATCACCGCAACCTGGTCGGGCACCTGCAGGCCGGCGATCTTGCACGCCTCGAGCACCTCCTGGCCGGCGATGTCGTAACAGGCCAGCACCCCGACCGGGTGCGGCAGCCGGCGGAGCCAGTCGGCCAGTCGATCACGATCCTGGGAACGCAGCCCGGACGACTCCATGGCGAACTCGTGCGGCTCCGAGCCACGTCCGCGGACGAGTTCGGCGAACGCCGCGGCGCGCGCCGTCGACCAGCCGTACTGAGCGTCGCCGCAGTAGGCGAACTGGCGCAATCCCCGCTCGGCGAAGTGGTCGACGGCGTGGCGGGCGATCGCTCGGTCGTCGGTCTCCACGCAGGGCAGTTCGGGGACCAGCCGCTTGGCGCTCAGGTCGACCGTCGGCAGGCCGAGCCGCCGGACGAAGCGTGCCGTCTCCTCGTTCTCGATCCGAGCGAGGACTCCGTGGCCGCGCCAGCCTTCGAGCCAGGAGAAGTCGGTCTCGTGCCGGCTGTGCTCGGCGAGATAGAGCGACCATCGTGGGCGTTCCACGACGAATCTGCGAATGCCGGACAGCAGGCCACGTGCGTAAGCGTTCGAGGTCTCGATCAGGAGGGCGACGTGCCGCGTCGGCAGCGATACCGACATGTAAGAAATCTAAGAGATGTTGCTCGATCGCGCATGGAGCCTCGTGCAGCCGTGACCCAAGCTTGATCACCAAGGAGGGCCACATGACGCATCAGGTACGAGTCGCCATCGCCGGTCTCGGCTTCGGGGCGGAGTTCATCCCGATCTACCAGGCGCACCCCGATGCCGAACTGGTCGCGGTCTGCCAGCGCACCACCGAGTCCCTGACCAAGATCGCCGACGAGTTCGACATCCCGCGCCGGTACGACGACTTCGCCGAGTTGATCACGGACCCGGAGATCGACGCGGTCCACATCAACACCCCGATTCCTGATCATGCCGAGCATACGATCAGTGCCCTGCAGGCCGGCAAACACGTCGCCTGCACGGTGCCGATGGCCACCACGCTGGACGAATGCCGCGCCATCGTCGAGGCGGTCCGCAAGACCGGGCGGACCTACATGATGATGGAGACTGTCGTCTTCTCCCGGGAGTTCCTCCACGTCCGCGACCTGCTCGACGACGGCACCATCGGACGGATCCAGTTCCTCCGCGGTGCGCATCACCAGGAGATGGCCGGCTGGCCCGGCTACTGGACCGGCCTGCCGCCCATGCACTACGCGACGCACGCGGTCAGCCCGCTGCTCGCCCTGTCGGGGGCACAGGCCGAAAGCGTTGTCTGCCAGGGATCCGGCCGGATCAGTGCCGAACTGACCGCTCACTACGGCTCGCCCTTCGCGGTCGAGACGGCGTTGATCACGCTGCGCGACTCGCCGGTCGCGGCCGAGGTCTCGCGGTCCTTGTTCGAGACGGCGCGCGAATACGTGGAGAGCTTCACCGTGTTCGGCGACCGGGCCACGTTCGAGTGGGAGCAGACCCAGGGTTCCGGGCATGTGCTGCACGTCGGCGAGAAGCCGCGCCGGGTCGAGGTCCCGGACTTCTCGCACCGGCTGCCGGCCGAGATCGGCCGGTTCACCACCCACGGTGTGTACGACGATCAGAACGAGCACCTGTCCTTCACCCAGGGCAGCGGGCACGGCGGCTCACATCCGCACCTGGCGCACGAGTTCATCCGCAGTATCGTCGAGGGCCGGCCACCGCTGGTCGACGAGCTCACCGCGGCGAACTGGACCTCGGTCGGCATCTGCGCCCACCAGTCCGCGCTGGCCGGCGGAGCGCGGATCGAGCTCCCGGTCCTGGGCGAACGATGATCATCGACGTCGCCGTGGCGACCATCTGCTTCGACGGTTTCGGTGACGAGGACTTCGCACCGACCTTCGCCCGGATCGGGGACCTCGGTGTCCGCAACGTCGAGTTCAACACCTGGTATCCGCGCAACCTCACCCCGACGGGACTGGACCGGATCGCTGCCCGTTGTGCCGATTCCGGCCTGACGCCGGTGACGCTGCAGGTTTCCCCGTTCGCGGCCGGCGACGGCTTCGGCGACCTGACCCGGGAGGTCACCCGCTGGCTCTGGCTGTTGGAGGCGGCCCGGCGGCTGGGCGTGACCATGATCAAGGCCACGGGCTCCCGGCGGGGCGAACGCGGCGGACTGAACGGCCTGATCGCCGTCCTGCAAGAGATCGCACCGCTCGCCGCCGACGCCGGGATCCGGATCGCGATCGAGAACCACTTCCGCAACGTCGTCGAGTTCCCCGAGGACTACCGGCAGATCTTCACCGCCCTGCCCGGGCCGGAGATCGGCGCCTGCCTGGACACCGGTCACTTCGCCGCCTCCGGCGTCGACATGATCACGTTCATCGACGACTTCCACGACCGGATCATCCACATCGACCTCAAGGACGCCGCCGAGACCGGCACGGACCGGTTCGTCCGGTTCGGCGAGGGCATCGTGGACCTCAGCAGCGTCCTCGGCCATGCGCGGGCGCGCGGGTACGCCGGTCAACTGATCATCGAGTTGCCGCTGATCGACCGCTCGACGGTGATCGATGATCTTCGTGCCGGTCTGGAGGTGGCGAGGCCGTACCTCACCGCCGATTCCGCCGGCCCTTCGTAACGCTTGAGTTTCAAAGGAGAAGCACCATGTCCGACCATGATCGGATTCGACGCCGCCCAGGCCTCCGCCACGGGATCGCCGTCCTCACCCTGTTCGCCCTGGCTGCCTGCTCGGCACCGTCCGAACCCGGCGCCGACGGCGCCGAACTGTCCGCCGACGGTCCGCTGACGATCACCTGGTACGGCTCCGACGCCAGGAACAAGTCCGTCCAGGAGGTCGTCGACGCGTTCGGCGAGCAGCAGCCGGGCACCGAGATCACCACGCAGCCGACCGCCTTCGACACCTACTGGGACCGGCTGTCGGTGCAGGCGGCGAGCGACAACCTGCCCTGCGTCGTCGCCATGCAGTCCCGTTACGAGGCGAAGTTCGAGGACCGTGGCTCGCTGCTCGCGCTGGACACCCTGGTCGAGAACGGGACCATCGACGTCTCCGGCATCGACCCCAAGCTGTTGGACAGCCAACGGGCGGCCGACGGAAAGCTGTATGCGATCCCGTACGGCATCTGGTTCGAAGGTGCGGTGCTGAACGAGACCGCGATCGCCGACGCCGGCAGCCAGCCGCCGAATGATCAAGGAACCTGGACCGACTACGTTGCCTGGGCAAAGGAACTACAGCCGAAACTGCCCGAGGGGACCTACGCGATCGCCGACCGCGGCGGCCAGATCACCCAGTTCCAGGCGTTCGCGATCGGCAAGGGCCAGAACCTGTTCGGCGAGAAGGAGGTCGGCTTCACGCCCGACACGCTGCGCGAGTGGTTCACACTCTGGACCGAGGCCAGCGCCGCCGGCGTGGCGCCGCCGGCTCGGGTGACCGCCGAGGAGAACGGCGTTCCGGGCAACGCCAACCTGTTGGCCAAGGGCAAGCTCGTGGTGTCCAGCACCGGCGACAACAACGTCTCCGACAGCCAGGCCGGCCTCGGCGACAAGGGCAAGTTGATCTTGGCGCCGTCTCCGACCGGCGGCAAGCCCCAGGTGGTCGGGACCAACAGTTGGTCGATCTCCGCGAACTGCACCAACGTCAAGCAATCGGTGGCCTTCATCGACTACTTCATCAAGTCCGAGGAGGGCGCGATGACGTTGAAGGCACAGACCGGACTGCCGCCGGTGACTTCGGTCCGCAACGCTCAGGCGGCCAGCCCGGAGGTGGACCAGGCGATCAAGGACCGGATCGCGTTGTACGAAGAGGTGTCCAAGGCGGGCGCTCTGGTCGATGTCTGGCCCGACGCCACGCAGCAGTTGGTCACCCAGTTCACCCAGACCTACGAGAAGGTCTCGTTCGGTCAGCTGACCATCGACCAGGGCGTCGAGGAGTTCATCGCCCAGGCCAACACAGCCCTGTCCGGTTTCTGATCATGGTCCGGTGCGCACGATGAGGTGTCCGCGATGTCCGTCCTGCTGACCGCAGCGCCGCCGGCCGAGTCCGAGCCGGCGGGCCGGCCCCGTCGCCGGTTCCGCCCGGCGCTGCGCGAGGACCTGGCCGGCTACGCCTTCCTGACCCCGTGGCTGGTCGGCTTCTTCGGGATCACCCTGCTGCCGATGCTCGGGTCGCTGCTGCTGTCGTTCACGAACTACTCCGGTTCGTTCCGCACCGTCCGCTGGGTCGGGCTGGAGAACTATCGGCGGATGTTCGTCGAGGACCCGGCCTACTGGGGATCGGTCCGGGTGACCCTGCTGTATGTCGGCATCTCGGTGCCCGTGATGCTCGCCTTCGCGCTGCTGATCGCGAGTCTGCTCAATCGCGGGATCCGCGCGCTCGGTCTGTACCGGACGATCTTCTACGTGCCCTCGCTGCTCGGCGGTAGCGTCGCGATCGCCGTCCTGTGGCGGTTCGTATGGGGCGAGACCGGACTGATCAACGCCGTCCTGGGCTGGTTCGGCCTGTTCCCGGGAAGCTGGATCGGCAATCCGGACACCGCACTGATCACGATCATGGTGCTGAACGTCTGGACCTTCGGCTCGCCGATGATCATCTTCCTGGCCGGACTGCGCCAGGTTCCGGCCGAACTGTACGAGGCGGCCGCGATCGACGGCGCCGGCCGCTGGGCCCGCTTCGCCTCGATCACCCTGCCGTCGATCTCGCCGGTGGTGCTGTTCAACGGGGTGCTGGCGGTGATCGGCGGGTTCCAGGCCTTCACTCAGGTGTACGTGGTCAGCGGCGGCTCCGGCGGCCCGGCAGGATCGACGCTCTTCTACACATTGCTGCTCTATCAGCGCGCCTTCACCGAACTACGCTTCGGCTACGCCTCAGCCATGGCCTGGACGTTGCTGATCGTGATCGCCGCCGTCACCGCGGCGATCTTCGCCAGCGGGCGGTTCTGGGTGTACTACGGGGACGAAGCATGACCGGCCGAACCGTCCAGCGGGCCCTGATCCACGTCGGCCTGGTCAGTGCCGCATTCGTCATGGTCTATCCGCTGTTGTGGCTCGGCGCGTCATCGTTCCGGCCTTCCGAGCGAGCACTGCTCGAAACCGGCCTGTGGATCGGTGACGACTTCACCCTCGCCAACTACACCAACAGTTGGAACAGCGTCGGCAGCACCGGCTTCGGCACGTTCTTCCGGAATTCGGTGATCATCGCCGTGCTCGCGGTGATCGGCAACATCGTCTCCTGCTCCTTGGCGGCCTACGCGTTCGCCCGGATCAAGTTCCGCGGGCGGCGGATCTGGTTCGCCCTGATGATCGGAACGATCATGCTGCCGTACCACGTGCTGCTGATCCCGCAATATCTCCTGTTCGACCAGTTGGGTTGGCTGGACAGCTTCCTGCCGCTCGTTGTCCCGCGGTTCCTGGCCACGGAGGCGTTCTTCGTCTTCCTGCTGGTGCAGTTCTTCCGGCTGATCCCGCACGAGCTGCTGGAGGCCGCGCGGCTGGACGGTTGCGGCTATCTCGGCACCTTCCTGCGGATCGTCATGCCCTTGGCCGTACCGGCACTGGCCACGACCGCCGCGTTCTCGTTCATCTGGACCTGGAACGACTTCCTCAATCCGCTGATCTATCTGACCAGTCCGGAGAACTACACCGTGCCGATCGGCTTGTCGCTCTTCGTCGACGCGTCCGGCACGTCCAACTACGGCGGCCTGTTCGCCATGTCGATCTTGTCCCTGCTGCCGGTGATCGGGTTCTTCCTGGCCTTCCAGAAGCTCCTGATCGAAGGCATCTCCACGACCGGACTGAAATGATCAAGGAGTTCTCTCCATGAGCCGACAGCGCTTCACCGGTCAGATCGCAGTGATCACCGGCGCCGCCCACGGCATCGGCCGGGCCACCGCCGAACAACTCAGCACCGAGGGAGCCGAGCTGCTGTTGTTGGACCGGCTCGCCGCCCAGGTCGGGGAGTTGGCCGACCGGCTGGTCGCAGACGGCGGGGCGGCGACCGGCTATCCGGTCGACCTGCTGGACGAGCCGGCCGTCGCTGACCTGGCCCGACGCCTCACGGCGGCGTACCCGGCCGTCCACGTGCTGGTGCATTGTGCCGGGGTGGTGCACATCAACGGCCGCCAGGACAGTACGTTCATCGAGGGCGGCCTGGCCGGCTGGAACGAACTGTTCGGCGTCAACCTCAAGGGTGCCGCGTTGCTGACCCACGGACTGCTGCCGGCGCTGATCAACGGTCGCGGTGCGGTGGTCAACGTGGCCTCCGAGGCGGCCTATCGGACGCGGCCCAACAAGTGGATCTACGACGCGACCAAGGCCGGGATGGTCTCGTTCAACCGTTCGCTGGCTGCCTCGCTGGCCCCGCACGGCGTCCGGGTGAACTGCGTTGCGCCCGGCGGAACGATCACCGAGATGCATCTGAACGATCATGCGGATCCGGAAGCCGCCCGGGACGAGTTGCGTGCCATGCGGATCCCGAACCTGCTGGGTCGCTTCGCCGAGCCGGCCGAGATCGCTTCCGCCATTACGTTCCTGGCCAGCTCGGAGGCGAGCTTCGTCACCGGGACCACGCTCGCCGTCGACGGCGGCGGGCAGGCCAGCCGATGATCACCGACTACTGTAAGGAACTCGATCATGGAACCCGTAGGCCTGATCGGATTGGGCAATGTCGGCGGCAGGATGGCTCGGTCCCTGCTCGATGCCGGAGTGGAACTGCACGTCCACGATGTTGATCAAGAGGCGTCGGCCGCGGTGCGCGAAGCCGGCGCCGTCGGCCACGACACCGCGTCCGACCTGGCCCGAGCGGTCCCGATCGTGCTGCTTTCGCTGCCCAACGCCGACATCGTCGACCGCGTCGTCCTCGGCCCGGGCGGAGTGCTGGAGGCCATGGCGGCCGGTTCGATCCTCGTCGACATGAGCACCAACCGGCCGGACCGGACGCTGGCCCTTCTCGCCCGGGCGACCGAGCGGGCGGTCCGGACTCTCGACGCTCCGATCAGCTTCGGCGGCCGCGGCATGATCGTCTTCGCCGGTGGTGATCCCGCGGACTATGCCGAGGTGGCGCCGATCTTCGACGTCGTCGCGTTCCGGCACTACCACGTCGGTGATCATGGTCAGGGCCAGTACGTGAAGCTGATCCAGAACCTGCTGTCCGGTATCGCGATCGGCGCCGCGGCCGAAGCCGTCGCCTTCGGGCAACGGGCCGGCGTGGACCTGGACCGGATGCTCGAGGCGCTGCGCTGGACGGGGGCCTATTCCGGCGCGCTGGCCGGATCGCGACGGATGGTGGACCGCGACTACGGCAGCAGCCGGACTCTCGGCATGCACGTCAAGGATCTCGGTTACGTGCTGGCCATGGCCGAGCAACTCGGCGCCACCATGCCGTTCGCGGAGCGGGTGCACGACGTGTTCCGTGGCGTGTACGAGAACGGCGACCCCGGCTGGACCCAGGCGGCCGTGATCGAATGGTTCGATCCCGTCACGCCGGCGTCGGCGCCGTGACCGGGCGCGAGCTGGCCGTCGGCCTGATCGGGCTCGGCAACAGCGGCTGGTTCTACCACGCCGAAGGCGTTCTGGAGCGGTCGGACCAGTACCGACTGCGGGCCGTCGCCTCGGCCCGGCCCGAACGAGCCGAAGCCGCGGGTCGTCGATTCGGCGCCCGTCCGTACCGGACCTGGCAGGAATTGATCGGCAACGACGACTTGGATCTGATCGTGATCGCCACACCCCATCACCTCCATGCCGAGATGACGGTCGCCGCTCTGGACGCCGGACACCACGTGGTGGTCGAGAAGCCGATGGCGATCACCCGGGCGGAGTGCGATCGGATGCTCGACGCCGCGAAACGGAACTCCAGGATGCTCACCGTGCACCAGAACCGACGCTGGGAGCCGTCGTACCTGATCATCGTTGACCTGGTCCGCAACGGAGATCTCGGCGACGTCTGGCGGGTGGAGGAGCGCCGCATGCACCGCGGCAAGTACGTCGTCGCCGGCCCCGACCAACCGCACAGCGGCCACGACCTGGCCGCGTGGGCGCACACCCGCGAGGGCGGCGGCGGGGTCGGGTACCTGATCGCGCCCCACCTCATCGACCATCAGGTCCAGCTGCTCGGCGCACCCACCACGGTCTCGGCGGTGACTCACACCTTCCCCGGTGATCAGGTCGAGCACTATCTCGACCTGCGCCTTGGCTATCCCGACGGGCCACTGTCCCGCGTGGAGATCTTCCGCGAGGACGTCGTCGACCTGCCCAAATGGACCGTCCTGGGCAGCCGGGGTTCGATCGTCTGTCCCGACTTCAACACCGTGATCATCGACCTGGACGGCCGCGACCGCCGAGTGATCACCGATCTCCCGGCCGTCCGGGCAGCAGACGAGTTCTACCGGCAACTCTGGACTGCGATCACCGACGCCGGCCCACCACCCGTCGACCCGAGCGGCGCGGCCGTCGTCACCGAGATCCTCGAACTCGCCCACCGATCGGCACGTCGGGGCGGCGCACCGGAATACCTCGATTCCGCAGCCGGCCTCACCGAGCGGACCCGTTGACCGGCGTTTCGGAAACCCGAGGTCAACCCGTCCGCTCGATGAGTGTTTCGTCCCGCGATCAGCGCGGTGGAAAGGCGAGCTCGTACGCCTCCCGCACGCGCCGCAGGTAATCGGCGGGGTGGTCGGCCAGTTGAAGGTCGGGCAGGTCGAGCAGATACCGGCAGCGGTCCGCGGGCATGGAGCGGGCGAAGCCGTGCGGGTCCTTGATCAACTGCTGGACGGCGTCCACTCCGAAGAGGTCCAGGACCTTGAGGTTGCCGTCGGCCGAGCGGAGTACATGTCGTTCCCCGAGGTCGATCCCGACCCAACCACGATGGGCGTCACGACCGCGAGCGTCGATCAGGTCGACTTCACGGCGGAGAGCGCGCAGGTCCGGGCCGGCCGTCTCTGGGTGGTGCCATTGCCGTAGGAAATCGTTCGCCTCGCTGGGACTCGGCGGCGTGAGGTATTCCAGGACGGTGAGGTGACCGCCACCTTCGAGCCCACTGGCCAGGTCGATCCGGGGCAGATGCGGATTCCCCGCACAGCGTCGGCACAGTTCGACGAAGTCGTCGTAGCCCAGCTCGAACGGGCTGACCCGGGCCACCAGCCGTCCCGTGGGCGAACGGTAGGCGTAGGCCTGGTCGCCCTGGGCGAACCTCAGCCAGCCCAGGTCCCTCAGCTGAGCCTGCGCTGAACGGTGGTCGACGGTCGGCCAAGGCTTGGCCAGCAACGGCAGGACCTCGGGCTGGTCGCTACCCTCGTTCACGGGGACGGCGTCTCGACGAGCAGGGCCTCGAGGTCGGGGAGGCGGCGGAACAGGTTGGGCAGGCCGCGCACGCCGTTGCGCGCGATCACCTGCGACTGGGCGAGTTCCGGGCCGGTGCCGGCTTCGACCCCGGCGAGGCAACGGAGGATGTTCCACCTCGTGTGGCCCAGCCAGCCGCCGATCGCGAAGACGAACCAGCTCGGCCCCGGCGGCGGCAGGACACCGCCACCGGCGACGTAGCCGTCGAGGACGGAGCGGAAGATCGCGGGCTGGAGGCTGGCGAAGCCGCGGCCCTTCGCGAGGCTCAGCGCGGTCGAGCCGAGCTCGCCGGACAGGTCGAGCAGCCCCGAGAGTTCCCAGTCGAGGAGGACCGGCCGGCCGTCTCGAACGAGCAGGTTCCACGGCTGGACGTCCTGGTGGGTGACGACGACGGGACCGGGGCGTTCGCATGTTCCGACGAACTCGGCGATCGCCTGGAAGGTCTCGGCCTGGGCGGCGAGATCCTCGGCCCACGGTTGCCGGGTTGCGGCGGCCCGCTCGGCGAGGTCGGGCCAGTCCAGGGGCATCGGCTCTTCGCTCGGTTCGTGCGGCCAGTCGACGTCGAGGGCGTGCAGGCGGGCGAGGAGTTGGCCGATCTCGAATCCGTACGCCGGCGACACGGGCTCCTCAGGCAGCTTCGATCCCTCGACCCAACGGTGGACCAGGATGTCCGGTCCGGCCGCGATCGGCTCCGGCATCGGGATGCCGGCGGCGAAGGCCGCCCGCTCGAACCGGAACACGTCCTCCAGGTGGTACGTCCAGCGGCGGTCGAGGAGGTTGAGCTCCTTCACCGCGAACGATCCCCGGTCGGTGTCGAGGCGGTACAGCCGGTTCGCGGCACCGCCCCGGATCCGGGTCAGCGGCGCGAGCGGCGTACCGAGCTGGGAGAGATCCACTCGGCGCACTCTAGGGATCGGCCGCAGCCGACGCACCGGGATTACCGAGCAAGGTCAGTCGGCGGAGATGGCCTCGGAGGCGTCCATGATCCGGTACGCGTAGCCCTGCTCGGCCAGGAACCGCTGCCGGTGCTGGGCGAACTCGGAGTCGACCGTGTCCCGGGCTACGACGGCGTAGAAGCGGGCGGTGATGCCGGAGTTCTTCGGCCGCAGCAGCCGGCCCAGCCGCTGCGCCTCCTCCTGCCGGGACCCGAAGGCACCGGACACCTGGATCGCCACCTGGGCGGTCGGCAGGTCGACGGAGAAGTTGGCCACCTTGCTCACGACGAGCAGGTCGAGCTCGCCGGACCGGAACTGCTCGTAGAGCTTCTCCCGCTGGCGGACCGTCGTGTCGCCCTTGATCAACGGGGCGCCGAGCCGCTCCGAGAGCTCCTCCAGCTGCTCGACGTACTGGCCGATCACCAGGGTCGGCTGGCCGCGGTGCTTGGCGACCAGGTCGATCGCGACGGCGGACTTGGACTCGGCGGTCGAGGCGAGCCGGTATTTCACGTCCGGCTCGGCGACCGCGTACGTCATCCGCTCGGCCTCGCTCAGGGTGACCCGCACCTCGACGCAGTCGGCCGGCGCGATGTAGCCCTGGTTCTCGATGTCCTTCCACGGCGCGTCGTACCGCTTCGGGCCGATCAGGGAGAAGACGTCGCCCTCCCGGCCGTCCTCGCGGATCAGCGTCGCGGTGAGGCCGAGCCGCCGCCGCGCCTGCAGGTCGGCGGTCATCCGGAACACCGGCGCCGGCAGCAGGTGCACCTCGTCGTAGATCACCAGGCCCCAGTCCCGCGCGTTGAACAGTTCCAGGTGCGGGTGCAGGCCGTGCCGCTTGGTCGTGATCACCTGGTACGTGGCGATGGTGACCGGCCGGATCTCCTTGCGGGCGCCGGAATACTCGCCGATCTCGTCGGCGGTCAGCGAGGTGCGCTTGATCAATTCGTCGCGCCACTGCCGGGCCGAGACCGTGTTGGTGACCAAGATCAACGTGGTCGCCTTCGCCTTGGCCATCGCGGCCGCGCCGACGATCGTCTTGCCGGCGCCGCAGGGGAGTACGACGACCCCGGAACCGCCGTGCCAGAAGGACTTCGTGGCCAGCGCCTGGTACGGCCGCAGCCGCCAGCCGTTCTGCTCCAGCTCGATCGGGTGCGCCTCGCCGTTGACGTAGCCGGCGAGGTCCTCGGCCGGCCAACCGAGCTTCAGCAGCACCTGCTTCAGCCGGCCCCGCTCGGACGGGTGGACGGCGACGGAGTCGTCATCGATCCGGGCGCCGATCAGGCCCTTGATCCGCGGGCTGCGCAGCACTTCGGTGAGCACCGGCCGGTCGGTGGTGATCAACACCAGGCCGTGGGTCGGGTGCTTCTCGATCCGGAGCCGGCCGTACCGGTCCATCGTGTCGGCGACGTCGACCAGCAGTCCGGACGGCACCGGGTAGCGGCTGTAGTTCAGCAGGACGTCGACGATCTGTTCGGCGTCGTGACCGGCGGCGCGGGCGTTCCACAGGCCCAGCGGCGTCAGCCGGTAGGTGTGGATGTGTTCCGGTGCGCGTTCGAGTTCGGCGAACGGGGCGATCGCGATCCGGCACGCTTCGGCGTCGGGATGATCGACTTCCAGCAGCAGGGTGCGGTCGGACTGGACGACCAGGGGTCCCAGCCCCGAGGAATGTGTCATGAACAGACTGCTCTAACGAGTCGGTCCCGGGGATGGTGAGCCCGAGGACGGTGGCGGTGTCGACTCCGAGGATGCCGGAGGCGACGGCGGCGGCGTCGACGGGGGTGGTGTCGAGGCCGGTGGGGTGGTCGGATCCGACGACGCTGGAGGAGTCGAGGGCGGCGGCGCGGACGAAGAGTCCGGCGGCTGCGGGGATCCGGGATCGGACGACGGCGGCTCGGACGAGGGTGGCTCCGATGGCGGCGTCCGGGTGGACGGCGGCGGGCTCGACGGCGGTTCGTTCGCCGGCGGCTCGCTGGTGCGTGGCGGCTTGCTCGACTCCGGCGGCTCGCCGGAACCGGGCGGGGTCGACGGCGGCTCGTCGGACGACGGCGGCGGAGTCGACGATTCGGGGTCCGAGGCCGGCGGGCCCGACGGCGAGGGGTCCTTCGACCCCGGGTCGCCGGACTCCGGGCGCTCGGTCGAGGCCGGCGGCGTGGACTCGGCCGGCGGGGTCGATTCCGGGGTCGGCGTCGGCGTGGGCGACGGCGGCGGGAACAGCCGCTCGAACAGTCTGCCGAGCCGCGGGAACAGGCCGTCCGGCTCGTCCGCGTCCTGGCCCGGCGGCGGGGGCGGCGGGACGGTCGGCGGCGGCGGAGTCGGCGTCGGAGCCCACGGCGGCCAGGGCAGCGGGTCGCTGTCGTC
The DNA here is from genome assembly GCF_013407955.1 of Microlunatus parietis. GTDB lineage: Bacteria > Actinomycetota > Actinomycetes > Propionibacteriales > Propionibacteriaceae > Microlunatus > Microlunatus parietis. The sequence continues at coordinate 4,958,740 of NZ_JACCBU010000001.1, forward strand.
GTCCGGCGACGGGCTGACCGGCGGCGCGCTGCTGGACGGCGGCGGGTTGTGCTCGCTCGGGCCGGCCGATGCCGGCCGGGAGGGCTCCGGGCCGGTCGGGTCGTCCGACGTGCCCGGACCGGAGGTGGACGGGCGCGGTGAGTTGGTCGGCGGCTGGGCCGGATCGGACGGTGGTACGGGCGGCGGCGTCGACGATGCGCTCGGCCGTGGCTGCCGGCTCGACGTCGGCTGACCCGAGGGATCCTTGGCCGTACCCCGGTCGATCGGCTTGGACTTCTCCGGCCGCTCGGGATCGACCATCAGGGCGTTCGACCAGGGCCCGGCCTTGCCGCTGCGGGTCGCCCGGACCTGGATCACCTGGACGGTCATGTCGTCGTTGAACCAGCGCACCGAGGCGACGACGTTGCCGGTCTCCAGCACCTCGAAGCCGTTCAGCCGCACCTGGTACGTGACGTCGCCGCCGGAGGTCGCATCCCAGGAGATCTGCGCCCAGTTGTCGGTGACCAGGCCGGCCCGGAGACCGGTCACCGTGCTCGGGGCACCCGGAACCGGACGGGACTGGGCCGAGGCGATCGGCTCGCGCTCGGCCTCGGGCAGCGAGTCGGCCGCGCTGTCACCCCGGTCGCCGGCTTCCTCGGCGCGGGACTGATCGCGCTCGTCCGAGGGCTGATCGGCGGGCAGGACGCGGCGCGGCGACGTGTCCAGCAGCAGTGGGGAACCGGTGACCGCGGGCACCCAGTAGAGGGTTCCGATCCCGGACGAGCACACCAAGACAACCAGGAATCTCCGGATTGTCTGGGGCCGCATTGGCTCATTGTAGGGGGATCACCGACGATACGCGCGACAGCGGAATGCGCAGTACCGCGGAATCGTCCGCCAGGACCGCCCGGAGCACGCCTTCACCAAGATCAACTGGGGTCAGCCGGCGCTCCACCGGGTCGCCGTCCGGGCCGACGTAACCGAGCAGGACGGGGCTCGCGTTCTTCGCGGCGCGGGTCAGCCGGGAGAGCAGTTCCGCGGTCTCCACACGGTCCGGGTCGCGGCCGCGGTCGCCGGCCAGGATCGCGTCCGCCAGCTCCGCCGGGCGGGCTGTGCCCGGAGTCCGTACGCGCTCGAAAACCGTTGCACGCAAGCGATCCGGGGGTGCCAGGTTGCGACCGAACTCGTCCTCGGCGGCGGGTGCGAAGCCGATCTCGCGGACGAACTCGACCAGCTGGTACGGCTCCGCGGCGGCGATCAGCACTCCGGGGCCGAGCCGGCGCAGGCCGAGCTGCGCCGCACCCGGATGGTTCAAGATCGTCTGCGCCCGGGCCTCGTCGTCGACCCGCAGATAGCTGGTCGCCGGGCCGATCCGGACGCTGCCGTACTGGCGGGCGACGTCGTCCACGAGATAGCCCAGGGGCTGCGGAATCGAGGTGGCCGAATGGTGAGACAACCAGTCGTGAATCCGCTCGGCGGTCCAGCCGGCGTCGAAGGCGCGGCGCAGCGACTCCGCGCTGAACCGGTAAACCCCCGCGCCGCCCCGGGACTCCTGGACCGCCAGCAGCCGCAGCTCCTCGGCCAGCCGGTACGGCAGCGGTCCGGCCGCCACCGCGGTCAGGTCGGCCTGGACGATGATCGAATCGACCAGGCCCGGGAACAGAGCGGCCAGCGGTTCCGGCAGGGCGGCGTCCGGTCCTTCGGTGCCGGACGGGTTCAGGGCGACCGCGAAACCGGACACGGCGCCGAGTCCGGTCAGCCCCAGATAGCCTGCCTCGCGCCAGATCCAGGTGGTCAGCTCGGCGATCGTCGGTTGTCCGGCGGTGGCCAGCCGGGGCCGGTGCCAGCCGACCGCGGCGACCAGCTGATCATGATCAAGAACGGTGCCGGGGCCGGCCGCGTGCATCAGTTCCATGATCAACGAGCGGGCCGCCGGCGCGGCCGGCGCGGCCAGTTCCGGACCGAGGGCGTGCTGGCCGGCGGCGAGCTCCCGGCCCGGGTAGCGTTCCATGATCATCCAGGCCCGGACCAGGCGCAGCCAGCGATCCGGCAGCGGCTCGCCGACCCAGCGGTCGTAGCTCGTGGTGGGCAGCAATCGGTTGCCGCCGCCGGTGCCGTACAGGTCCGCGGCCGCGCCGAGCTCCACCACGAAGGCGGTCTGCGCCAGATCGGTGCCGAGCGCGCGGGCGAGCTGGGTCAGGTCGCGGCTGGCCACGCCGCCGTCGCGGACCAGCCGGTGCGACGCCTCCTCGAGCAGTGCGGCGACGCCGACGACGTCCTCCAGCAGCCCGTACGCGGCGCCGGCGGCGGCCCGGTCGACCACCGAGCCGTCCCGGTGCCGGCCGCCGACCGGCGGGGCCGTCGCCGGCACCGGCGTCGCCGCGAACCGGGCCTCGCGGAGGTGCCAGGCGACCTCGCGGGGCAGGATCACGGTCTCCGGGGTCAGCGGCCGGATCAGGCCGCGGGCGAGCAGCCGGTCGATCGGCGTGGCGGCCTGTTCGATGCTGACCGGGCGGTCGGCGTTGCGCACCGCGCCGGCTGGGGAGTACGTCAGCCGGGCCAGCACGTCGCGCTCGTCCGGTCCGGCCGCGGCCAGTCGCTCGGCCACCTGGCCGGGGTCGAGCGGCTGCGGCGAGGGCGGGGCCAGCCCGCCGGGATAGGGCCCGAAATACTCCCGGACGGCGCGGGTCAGCCGCAGCTCGTGAGTTCCCCAGAGCAGGGCCCGGTCACGCAGGGCACCGATCGCCCGGTCGACCGCGGCGGCCACCGAGTCCGGACCGGCCAGGTCGGCGACGGTCCCCGCCGCCAGCTCCGCGGCCTCGGCCGGGGTGGTCGGATCGGGCAGCGCCGCCAGGATCTCGGCCACCAGCCGGGTCCAGGCGTCCAGGCGGTCCAGGGTCCGTACCGTCGACGTGGTGGTCGCGGCCCGGCCGGCGAGTTCGGCCAGGTCGGCCGGCAGCGGGTAGCCGAGGTCGGGCCGGAGTTCGATCAGCCGGATCAGGAAGTCCCGGCCGGCGGAGCGCAGGGCCTCGGCAAGGGTCCGCGGCCGGTCGGTGGGGTTGGTCAGGACCACGGTCGCTGGTAGCCGCCGCCCTGACTCGGGTTCCGCAGCTCGCGGTAGATCACGATCAACAGGGCGACGCCGACGCACCAGGAGATCAGCACGCCCCACCAGCCGACGAAGGACCACCAGTCGACGAACGATTCGCCGCTGGTGAGGGCGCCGACCAGGGCGAAGAACGCGAGCACGCCGAGCCCGACCAGGAACACCCGGCGGACGGCCTCCTTGGCGACCGTGATCCGGTTGCTCAGGGCGAAGGCGATGCCGAGGGTCAGCGGTGCGACCAGATAGATGAACCCGCCGATGGCCAGGGTGAGCAGGACCCCGGGCGTGGCCGCCTTGAGCACCGACCCGGCGTCGGCCTGGTTGGCCGGCGGCCTGGCGGACGGCGGCGGCGCGAACCACTCGGTGGTGCCGGGCGCCGGATAACCCGACGACTGGGCCGGCCCGCCGTACGGGTTGGGCGCCGCCCACGCCGTCGGGCCGCCGTCGACGGCCGGGTGGCCGCTGGTCGGCGGCGGCGGATGGTGCTGGCCCAGGGGCGCGGTCGGGTCGTACGGCAGCGCCTCGGGAGCACCCGCCGGCGGCCCCCAGCCGCCGTCCGGCCGGCTCCAGTGCGCGGCGCCCCAGGCCGAGTCGGCCGTGGTCGCGGCACTCGAGACCACCTGGAACGGGACCGACGGGTCGCGCGGATCCTTCTCCTCCGGCCGCAGTGCTTCGAGGGCGACGGTCGGGCCGGACGGTCCGTCGAACCGCGGCCGCTGGACCGGGGCACCGGCCGCCGGGTGGGCCACCGGCGGAGCCGTGCTCAGCGGCGGGACCTCCGGAACCGTGAACTGGTTCGGTCGCTGGATCGGGGCGTACTCCGGTCCGTCCTCCCACGTCGCCATGGCGGCCATCGTAGTCTCGCCCGGCCCGCCGCCGGTCAGAGGCGATCCAGGATCTATGCATCGTCCATGTCGACCTGCATCGTCCGCGTCGACTCCCAGCTGGTCCGGGTGCAGCCGTATCTGCTCGGACGGCTACCCGAGACCGATCATGCCGGTCCGGCAGGAGTTCGTGTCACGAATCTGCAATGCAACAGCGGCTCGAAGCCTATGAAATCGATTGCAGTACCTGTTCCGTTGCAGATTTGTGTCACCTAGCCAAGGCTGATCAATATGGCTGACAGCTCGTCCCTTGCCCGACTCGCCAGTGAAGCCGAGCGCGATGGGGTCCACCAGCTTGTCGTTGGTGCGGTCGTCCACCACCACGGCAGGGTGCTGCTGCTCCGGCGTCCAGACGACGACTTCATGGGCGGCATCTTCGAACTGCCCAGCGGCAAGGTCGAGGTTGGCGAGGGTCTCGGCGAAGCGTTGGTTCGCGAGGTCACGGAGGAGACCGGTCTCGTCGTGGCTACCATCTCTGACTATCTCGGCCGTTTCGACTATGAGAGTGGAAGTGGCAAGGTGAGCCGACAGTTCAACTTCGCGGTCGAGATCCGCGAACCTGAACCCATCAAACTCGCGGAGCACGACGCCTATATCTGGGCGACTCTGAATGAACCGTTGCCCGTTACCGACTCAGTCATGGAAGTGCTCGGCAGGTGTCGGGAATTGACTGGCGACTGACTGGGTGATCAACTCGCTCGGCACCACGGGTCCCCTATGAACAGAGGCTGCGTGACTCGGTCCTCGAACGAGGACAAGATCGTGATGTCCTTGAACGAGGACCGAATTCATGTCGGGCGGTTTGTCGGATCCGGCGTCTCGGCTCCGTACGAGTGTCGAATCGGGCCCGCCGGACCCGGCCAACTCAAGGAGATCGCCATGACTCTCGTGTACACCCACCTCTCTGCCTCGGTCGACGGCTACGTCTCCGGACGCGGCGCCCGGGCCGGGCTCGGGCTCGGCAACGGCTTCCGGATCTTCGACTGGCTGTCCGATCACAGTTCGGCGAACCGGGCGGTGAAGGAGTACGGCGGCAGCCGGGCCGCGGCCGTCGTTGCGGGGCGCAACACGTACGAACACGCGGACCGGTGGGGCGGCAACAGCATGGATGCCGGCACCCGGTTGTTCGTGGTCAGCCGGGACCCGATCCCGGACGCCGCTGAGGGTCAGACGATCGTCACCGACGGGCTCGAGTCGGCCGTCCGGCAGGCCCGGGAGGTGGCCGAAGCGGCCGGCAAGGACGTCAAGATCGCTGCCGGCGCGACCGCGACCGAGGCCATCCGGCTGGGGCTGCTCGACGAGATCTTGATCAGCCAGGTCCCGGTGCTGCTGGGCGGCGGGCATCCCTTCTTCCGCGAGCTCCCCGAAGCCGTCGAACTCGAGTGCACCTCGGTCGCCGTCAACCAGGGCGTCACCCATCTGACCTATCGCATCGTCAAGTAGCGGCGACGGGTCTCGTCAGGGCTTGATCAGGTCGAGGACGCCGATCATGATCTTGTTCCCGTCCGGTCGCACGTTGGCCATGGTGGTGACGAGCTGTCGCGGACCGGCCACCTCGATCGAGCCCCAGAATCCGTTCCCGGGCAGGAAAACCTGGGAGTCGCCGAATTCGCGGGCGTCGTGATCACCGAGACGGACATGTTGGCGGGAGTCCAGGTTGTAGGCGAGCACGGACTCGCCGGACGGGAAGCGGGCCAGATACGGGGCCGCGCCGCGGAAGATGTTGTCCTGCCGTTCCGCCGGGCCGGGCTCGTTCAGGCCCAACCGGTCCGGCCAGTTCTGCCGGGTGTAGGCGAAGGAGATCCGGTACCCGTCGACGAGCCTGGACTCCATGGCGAGCGCGATGCCGCCCCGGGGATGCGTCTGCAGCGCGCTGGGCATCTGATCGGTGAAGATCTTGACTCCGGTGTCCGCGGTGCGGACGTATTGCTGAGCGACTCGATCGGCGGCGTACGGATAGTCGGTCACGTGCGGCGTCCACGTTCGACCTCGATCGTGCGACCGGATGATCGCGACCCCGGTCGATCCGACGGTGTTCTCGATCACTCGTTTCGGTGCGCTGTGGGTGAAGTAGACCTGGACTTCGCCCGTTGGGGTCTGGTGCACGAACGGCTCCCAGTTGGCGCCGACGTAGATCACCTGCTCCGGCCCCCAGATGTTGCCGTTGTCGGTGCTGCGGCGCAGCATCAGCCCGTCGAGTTCCATGTGGGTGCTGAAGCGCTTGTTCGCCCGGAACGAGCACACGGCGAGGATCTCCCCGTTGTCGAGCACCCGCGCGTCCGCGGTGGCATAACACTGATCATCGGCACCGTCGAGGATCTTGTGCGACGCGAACAGCAGTTGCGGTTCGGCCCAGCGCTTCAGGTCGCGGCTGATGGTCCGGTACACGTTCCAGGAGTGCTGAGACGTCTGGTACAGCAGCAGGAACCGGCCGTCCCGCATTCGCTTGATCCGCGGGTAGTGCGCGGTCTGGGTGTTGAGGAAGTCGGCGTCGAGCTCGACGTACCTCGACTCGTCCAACTCCAGCGAGGCCGGGCGGCGCGAAGGGTTCGCGGCGTGGGCCGGCACGGCAGCGCCGCCGATCAGCGGTGCCCCGATCGCGGCGGCCGAACCGGCGAGCAGGTGACGGCGGGCGATTCTGCGTTCAGGTGATGGCATGCTCACTCCCTGGTAGTTGTTGATCATGGAGGCCGGCCGGCAGCGGGACCGGGCCGCGGAGCAGCGGGTCGTCGGTCATGATCATCCAGTGATCAAGTCGGCGGGCCAGGTCGGCCCGGATCTCCGCGGCCGCCGGGCAGTCGGCCAGATTGCGCTGTTCGTGCGGATCGAAGATCAGATCGTGCAACCGTACGGTCGGCACGTCCTGATCGGGCCAGCCGGCGTCGACCCAGAACGTCTTGCTGTCCGAGGCATCCACGTTGGGCAGCGTCGGCCGGCGCCAGTCGTCGAAGCGCTGGATGTAGAGCCACCGCTCGGTGCGGACGGCTCGCTGTGGCTGATAGGCGACGTGGTACGTGATCTCCGCGAACGTCTCCGCGCGGATCGGGCGGCCCGCCAGCGTCGGCAGCAGCGAGGTCCCCTGCAGCCACGGCGGCGGCTCGATGCCGAGCAGGTCGCACAGGGTGGGGAACACGTCGATCTGGCTGACCAGTGCATCGACGGCGAGGCCGGCCGGCAGGCCGGGGGCCCGCAGCATCAGCATCACGCCGGTCCCCGTGGTGCCGAGCGTGCCCTTCATCTCCGGCATCGCGAGTCCGTGGTCGGTCGTCACCAGCACCACCGTGTTGTCGGCCAGACCCTCCTCGTCGAGGGTGTCCAGCACCGCCCCCAGCGCCTGGTCCACCTGCCGGGCGGCCGCCTGGAAGGACGCCATGTCGCGACGGGTGACCGGACCGTCCGGCATGGTCGGGGCCGGCGCGGTCCACCGGTCATCACCGCCGGGGTGTCCGAACAGCCAACCGGTGTTCGGCATCGTGTGGGTCTCGTTCAGGCCGATGGACAGGAAGAACGGCCGGTCGTGCCGACGGCGCAGATAGCGCACCGCGGCATCGCGACGAGCCGGCGCCAGCGGCCCCGCGACCGGCAGCTCCTCGTGATACCCGATGAGCCGGGTAGCCGCCTCCGGGCCGGCGGCCTCGTGCTGGACGCCGGCCAGGGCCGACGTGTAGCCGTGCCGGTGCAGCGTGTGGACCAGGTGGCGGTCGTGATGCGTGAGCCGGTGCCCGCGGTGGGCCAGGCCCAGCATTCCTGCGGTGTGGGCCCACTGGCCGGTCAGCAGGGCGGCCCGACTCGGTGAGCAGGTCGGTGCCGCCGCATGCGCGTTGCGGAACACCACCGACTCCTCGGCGAACTCCTGCAGGCGCGGGGTCCGGATCGGCGCACCGTACGGCTCGATGTAGCGGCCGGTGTCGTGGGTGTGGAAGTAGATGATGTTGGGAGGTTTCACGATGTCGGTGCCCTGCTCAGCGGGAAGCCTCGTAGGCGGCGTACAGCTCTTCGGCGATCTTGTCGCCGCCGTCCTTCTTCCATTTCGCGACCGCCCGGGCCCAGTCCGAGACCGGCTTGCGGCCCTGGATGATGTCGTCGGTCACGTCGCCGATGGCACGGCCGAGCTGAGGGCCCTTGCGGTTGTTGGTCTCCGAGTACAGGCCGTCGACGGGATTGGCGAGCGCCTCCGGACAGATCTCCTTCATCGCGTTGAAACAAGCCTCGGTGCTGCCTTCCTTCTCCGGAAGGAAGATCGCCCACGGGCCGTCGGCCTGATACTGCAGGCCGAGCTGGGTCTCGCTGAAACCCTTGTCCGTGAGCACCGGGTTTCCGTCGACGACGGTGTGATCGACGCCGGCGATGCCGTACTTGCGGAACAGGTATTCGCTGGTGCCGAACGGAGTGGCCAGGTAGTTGAGGTAGGCCAGCAGCGTCTCGACCCGGTCCTCGGCCTCCTTGCTGACGGCGGTCACCGAGATCGTCGGTTCGCCGAGCCAGGTATGGCCGACGCCGGAGCCGTCGTGGGCCGGCGGCGCCATGATCGCGATCTCCCCGGCCTTGTCCATCGTCTGCAGATAGGCGGGCCAGCCGCTGAACGTTCCGGGCACCAGCGGACCGGTGCCGTTGCCGAACCGCGTCTTCCGATCTTGGTTCTGGCCGGTGAACGCGTCGGGGTGGACGTAGCCCGACTTCCACAGCTTCGCCAGCAGGGCCAGGGCCTCCTCCTGGGCTGGCTCCTCCAGGCCGCTGATCAGCTTGCCGTCCTGCACTCGCCACTGGTTCGGGATGGCGAACATGTTGCGGACGTACTCCCGCGGCAGGTCGGCCAGCGCAAAGCGGTTCTTCGGCCCGTCGGTGAGTTCCCGGCAGAGTTGGACGAACTCGTCGGCGCTGGTCACCTCGGCCGGGAGGCCGTACTCGTCGAGGATGTCCTTGCGGGCATAGAGAACCATCGTGCTGATCGCGCCGCGGGGGATCGGGACGCCGTAGATCTTGCCGCCGAAGATCGCCGCATTCCAACTGGTCTCGGGCAGGTTGGCCAGGAACGGATAGTTCTTGATCTTGTCGCCGGACAGGTACGGCGTCAGGTCGACCGCCTTCGCGGCCAGCATCTGGGGCTTCTGCGGAATGCCGCCGATCATGAACAGCTCGCCGAGCTGGCCGCCGGCGACAGCGGTGGCGAACTTCTGGCCGTAGTCGACCGACGGCGTGAGATTGACCTCGACCGGAGATCCGACCCGCTCGTTGAGCTCCTGCCAGAACTCGTTCTGCGCCAGCTTCGGCGGCACCGGCGTGTTGGTGTACGTCATCACCTTGATCGGCTTGCCGTCACCGGGCGGCTCGGTGATCGCCTGCACCGGATCGGCGGGGTAGCGGATGAAGGCGTCCGGGATGCCGATCTCCGCGCCGGCCAGGTCGGGTGCGACCCCCTCGTAGCGGAGGTAGGCCGGGCGCACCTTCGACTTGGTGCCGGGGTCGTTCGCGCCGGTGGCGCCGCCGCGGCCCTCGTTGGAGCAGCCGGCCAGCGCCGCGGACAATCCGACGGCCGCACCGCCGCCGAGCAAGGCCCGTCGGGACAGCCGCAGGGATTCGAGTTTCGTCATGGGTTTCAACCTCTCGTCGGCGTCGTGGACAGCTTCGACCGCGCCTACGGTTCGTACGGCTGAGGAAATCAGCAGGCGTACGAATCGCCAAGGAGGTTGCGTAACTGGGCGGCCGGGGCCGCGACTTTGTCAACTCGCGGAACTACGTCCAGTGCGGACGGCCCGCCTCATCGATGACGAGGTGCCGCGAGGTGTCCATCAAGACCAACGCCGCCGCGCCCAGCGGTTCGGGTCGGCGCAGCGCGCTGAACTGCAGCCGGACCGATCTTCTCGCCGCGGGCAGCGCCCGCCGATTCATCTCGGTCCGGATCGCGTCCAAGATCACCGGGCCGCATTGTCGGCTGAGCAGGCCGCCGACGATGAAGAGGGACGGATTCAGGATGTTGATCAAGGTGCTCACTGCGACGCCGACGTGGGTGCCGAGGTTGGTGATGGCTCGCAGCGCGGCGGGCTCGGCCCGGCCGATCAACTCGAAGATCCGGCTCGGTTCGACCTCACCGTAGACCGGCCGGAGGGCGCGCTGCATGCTGTCCAGCGAGGCGACGGTCTCGAGGCAGCCCTGATTCCCGCAGCGGCAGATCTCGCCGCGCGGGTCGACCACGATGTGGCCGAGTTCGCCCGCGAATCCGTCCCGTCCCCGGAGCAGTTGCCCGCCGCTGCAGATTCCGCCGCCGACGTTGGTATCGAGGCCGATCCAGATGAAGTCGTCGACGCGATGCCCGTCGCCCCAGAGTCGTTCGGCCAGCACCGCCAGGTTGCCGTGATTGCCGACGTAGACGGGCAGCCCGATCCTGGCCTGCAGGAGCTCGCGCACCGGGGCGTCGACCCACAGTTGATGGCAACTGGACGGTGCCGCACGCAGCGTCTCCGGGTCGATCGGCGCGGGCAGGGCCAGGCCGACGCCCAGGCATTCCCCCTGCACCGCGGCGGCCTTGTCGATCACCCTCCGCACCACGCGGGCCACCACCTCGATGGCCTGGTCGATGTCGAGCGGATCGACGAGCGGTTCGTCGGCCGCCGCGACCACGACGTGCGCCAGGTCGGTGGCCAGACAGCGGACGTGGGCGTGGGTGATGTTCACGCCGACGACGAAGCCCAGGCCGGTGCGGAGCCGTACCGCACTGCCGGGGCGACCCAGCCGGGCCTCCTGACCGTGCGGGGCCGGAGCGTCGGTGACGAGGTTCATCCGGGCGAGCTCGCCGATGACCTGGCCGACCCTGGTCCGGCTGATGCCCAGGATCCGGGACAGGTCGGCGCGCGTGGCCGGCCCGGAGGTCCGCAGCGCCTGCAGGATCCGGCCGCCGGTGCCCCCGTCCCTCAGCGAATCTCGGCCCCTCCCCGTCGGGACGGCCGGACTACCCGGGCTGGCGCCAGTCACGAGCGTCATTATCGTCGCCGCTCCGCCGGGTCGCCGCCGCGACGTGGTGTCTCAGCGGGCGCGGATGTGCACCCAGCGCCGGTACGTGCTCCGGTCCATCCCGAGCCGCAGGTTGGACCGGTGCGCCATCGCGAGGCCGGACAGCAGGGCGACGAAGGCGACCAGGCCGCCGCAGAGCAGCATGCTCGGCCGGGCGCCGAAGTGGTCGATCAGCCAGCCGACGACCGGGCTGCCGATCGCCTGGCCGCCGAGCAGGACCAGCAGGTAGACGCTCATCACCCGGCCCCGCACCGCCGGCGCGGTGGTCAGCTGGACCAGCGAGTTGGCGCCGGTCAGGAACTGCAGGGTGAGCAGCCCGATCAAGATCAACACCATGCCGAAGGTCCAGACGCTCGGCGCGATCGCGGCGAGGCCGATGGTCACCCCGAGCAGGGTGAGCAGGCTGACCAGCACCCGGAGCCGGACCTGGCCGCGGCGGCGGGCCGAGATCAGCGCGCCGACCAGGGCGCCGATCGCGCTGAGCGAGTTGAACAGCGAGTAGCCGCTCACGCCGGTGCCGAACTCGTGATCGGCGAACGCGGCCAGGATCACCGGCATGTTGAGGCCGAACAGGCCGATCGTCGCGACCAGCACGATGGTCCAGCCCACCTCGGAGGTGTGCTGGATGTAGCGCAGACCCTCGCGCAACTGGCCCTTGGCCTTCGCCACCACGGTCGAACTGCCGGCCGGCACCCGGATGATGATCAACATCGCGACGACCACCAGGCAGGAGGCCGCGTTGATCAAGAACGACCAGCCCTGGCCGACGGCGTGGATCAGTACGCCGGACAACGCCGGGCCGAGCAGGGCGCCGAACTGGAAGACCGACGAGTTCAGGCTGACGGCGTTCCGCAGATGTTGATCACCGACGAGTTCGGAGACGAACACCTGGCGGGTCGGATTGTCCACCACCGTGACGAAGCCGAGGATGGCGGCGACCAGGTACACGTGCCAGACCGCGACCGTCCCGGTCAGCGCGAGCACGCCGAGGGTGAGGGCCATCAGCGTCGCCACCGACTGGGTGATGATCAGGATGGCCCGCTTCGAGTAGCGGTCCGCGATCACCCCGCCGAAGAGCCCGAACAGCAGCACCGGGGTGAACTGCAGCGCGACCGCGATGCCGACCGCCGCGACGCTCCCGGTCAGTTCGAGGACCAGCCAGTCCTGGGCGATCCGCTGCATCCACAGCCCGGTCGTCGCCACCACCTGGGAGGACAGGAAGAGCCGGTAGTTGCGGACCTGGAGGGCGGCCAGCGTGCGCGGCCACTGACGGCTGCGGATCGGCCGGCTGAGTCGGTCGAGTGCTTCGGACAGTGCGATGGAACGGTCCCCGAAAATGGCCGAACGGGACCGCTCGGCGGGCGCCGTGGACAAGGCGAACTCACCTGATTCATGGGTTGTGCTGGACTGGACCGCCGGGATCTGCCGGCAAGCGGATGGCTCTACGCTGAGGTCGCCCGACACCAACCCTAAAGGCCCGCCCTCCTATTCGGCAAAGCCATAACGCCAATATATTGTATTGGCTGGACTTATAAGCCCGCGGAGGATGGTTGTCGTGGCCGATGACAAGACGTTCGATCCGACGCTGTTGCGTACGTTCCTCGCAGTCGCCAACGGGCTCTCCTTCACCCGGGCCGCCGAGCAGCTCGGGCTGAGCCAGCCGACCGTCTCCCAGCACGTCCGCCGGCTCGAGGACGCCGCCGGCCGGCAGCTCGTGCAGCGGGACACCCGGTCGGTCGCGCTGACCGACAACGGGGAGGCGATGGCCGGCTTCGCCCGGACCATCCTGGCCGCGATCGACGAGGCGGTGTCGTACTTCACCGGGTCGGCGATGAGCGGCCGGCTGCGGTTCGGCGCGGCCGACGAACTGGCGGTGAGCGAGCTGCCGACGATCCTGCGGGAGTTCCGCCAGCTCTATCCGCGGATCAACCTGGAGCTGACCGTCACCCAGAGCGGCACCCTGCTGCGGCGACTGGCCTCCAACCACCTCGACCTGGTCTTCATCAACCAGGAGGCCGACTCGCACCGCGGCCAGCTGGTCCGGCGGGACCGGCTGGTCTGGGTCGGCCTGGACCGGACCCAGATCGAGCCCTCGCTGCCGGTACCGCTGGTCACCTATCCGGCGCCGAGCTGGAGCCGGGACGCCGCGATCTCGGCGCTGGAGGGCGCGCACCGGACCTGGCGGATCACCTGCAACACCCGCGAGATCAACGGCATCCTGGCCGCCACCCGGGCCGGCCTCGGCATCTCGATCCTGGCCCAGAGCCGGGTCCCGCCCGACCTGCGCAACCTGTCCGGCCGGTTCGACCTGCCCGCCCTGCCCGACATCGAGATGGCCCTCGTCGCCAACCCCCGCTCCGCCCGCGGCCCGGTCGAGGCCCTCGCCAAGGCCATCACCAACCTCCCCCTCTCCCCCCTCCGCCCCTAACCCCATTCCGCCGACCGGTCACCAAAGCAGGCGTTTTGACGGCGTGTCGCTGCAGAAGTGACCGGTCGATGGAGCGAGGGGCGGGTGGTCGGCGTTCGGGGAGAGTCGTGGATCTGGGCCAGCCGGCGATCCCGGCGCCGCGGAGGAAGCGCCGCCGGCCCGCCTCCGTCTCCGCGCTCCGATGGATCAGTTCTGCCGCGAACTTTCGTCCGAACACAGGATTCCCTCCGATTGGTTGTCCCCGAGTACCAACCATTCGGCGCGGAGGGGGATTCGGATTGGTCGAGCCTCCGGATCAGGATCCGACAGGCAGCGGCCGCAGGGTCTCCAGCGGGTTGATCAGGTCTCCGCCGGCTCGGTGGCCGGGGCGAACCCCGCGGCCAGCAGGTCGAGCTGCTGGGCGGTGCCCGCCTCGCGCCACTCGGGCCGCTCCTGGCCGGGCAGGTACATGCCGTGCTCGGTCAGCACCAGCAGCGTGGCCGGTCCCTCGGCCTGGAACTCGATGCTGGTGACCGAGGCGGTGGAGAGAATCCGTTGCTGGTCTCCAGTCCGCCGACCGTGAAGTCCAGTTCATGCTCGGCCTCCTGGGTGATGTCCATGATCAGGATTCCTTCAGGTGGTCGTTGAGTTGATCAAGCTGCCGTTACCGTTCCGTGCGCTGCCGGCCGAGCCAGCCCTCCGCCTCGCGGAGTGCCGTCGGCTCGATTCGGCAGCTGCGCACGCGGCCGACCTTTCCGTCACGATCACTCCTGCGTCCTCCAGCACCTGCAGGTGCTGCATCACTCCGGGCAGTGACATCTCGAGCGGCTCGGCCAGCGCCTTGACCGCTGCCGGCCCGTCACCACCAGATATCCCTTGGCTCGAACGCCGTCCTGGCTGGCAGGCTTCGCTGCGTGAGTGACCCGGAGCCCGAGCGCGGCGCGCTGTCGCCGGACGGAACGCACTACTACGACGGCGCCGGCTGGGGCTGGCAACCGCTCTGGCTGACGCCGGATCGGCTGGTCCGCTTCTGCCGGGAGGAGTGGGGGCTGCCGGTGCGGCGGGCGAGCCTGCTGGCCGAGGGCATGCTCAACCAGACCTGGAAGCTGCACTGTGTCGATCATGATCGCGTCCTCAGGGTCGGCCGGGCGGAGCGGACCGCCGACCAGGTCGAGTACGAGTACGTCGTGGCCCGGGCCTGGGCGGAGGTCACGCCGGTGCTGATCGCTCCCGAGCGCGACGAGGTGGCGGTCCTGGACGGCCACACGCTGGCCGTATTCCCTTTCGTGCAAGGCGTTTCCGGTGTCACGGTAGCGAGCCTGGTGCGCTGCTGGGAGATCATTCCGGTGCTGGCCGCGCTGCACCGGTGCTCGCTCGGTCTCGGCCTCGGCCAGCGCCCGGGCTTCCGGTCGATCGATGATCATCCGCCCTGGTTCGACTGGGCGCAGGTACGGATCGCGATCATGGACCGGTACGGACGCGGCCCGGAGGTGCTGGCGCCGATCGGGGTCGTCGACCGCGTCATCGAGGAACAGGACCGGCTGCTCGGCGCCTGGTCGCGGAGCGGACGGCTGGACGTCCGGGCGCCCGTCCACGGCGACCTCAACCCGCGCAACCAGCTCTATCGCGACGACCGCCTGGTCGGCCTGATCGACACCGACGACCTGCGGGTCGAGCCGTTGGTGTGGGAGGTCGCCGGCCAGGCCTACACGGACGCCCGGGTCGATCCGCGCCGGGTCTGGCGCGACTACCTCGACGCCGGCGGGCCGCTCGACCCGCGGGACGAGGAGCTGCTGCTGCCCTTCGTCCGGATGGGTCAGCTCGGCGAGATCCAGTGGCTCACCGACGAGGACGGCACCGCGACCCACCTGGCCCTGGGCAACCTGAAGCATCTGGCGAAGGTTCTCCAGGAACCGCCGGTCCGGGACTTCTGAGCCCTGCTCATGATCGCGACGGCAGCGGAAACCGCAGCCGTCGGCGCCAGACCTCGATCAGGATCGTGCCGACGGCCGTCGGGGTCAGCCACGCGATCAGTTCGGCACCGCCGCGGAGCGGTCCGTCGATCGCGAACGCCACCACCACGAGCGCGGTCACCTGGGCGATGAACGAGCCACCCATGCCGTGTACGTACCCGTGGGTCCAGCCGTGATACCGGCGGCGCGCCGACTCCACGGCGAGCACGGTCAGCCCGAACGTCAGTACGGAGACCGGGATCAGCCACCAGAGGTCCGGTCGAGCCAGCAGGACCAGCCCGCTGCCGCTCAGGCAGACGACGCCGACGATCACGGCGTAACCGGCGGTGACCGGGCCGGTGGTCCGCCGGCCGGCCGCGAACCGGCGGCTGTCGATGATCATGGCCACCGGGCCGAGCAGCAGGCCGGCGGTTCCGGCGATCACATGGATGACGACGACGAGCTGGTGCATCGTGACACGCCCCCTGAATGCCAACTTAGGATCCTAAGTTAGCATGGTAAAGTACCGCATGCGTAAGACCCTCAGCTTCGATCTGCACACGCTGACCGCGCGCCTGGACCGGGAAGCGGACCGGATCCTCCGCGCCGAGCATGAGATCTCCTACCGGCGTTTCCGGACCCTGCTCAGTGTGGCGATCCTCAGCGACGCCGGCGCGGAGGTGACCCAGCGGGCGGTCGCCGAGGAACTCGGCATCTCCGAGCCGTCGGCCAGCCGGATGGCCTCGATCCTCGCCGCCGACGGTTGGCTGGACGTCCGGTCCGGCGGCGGGAATCGGCGTCGGCTCAGCCTGACCGAGCCGGGCCGAGAGCTCGTGGCGGCCTGCCGCTCGCTGCTGGAGCAGCGCTTCGCCGCGGTGGTCCGGCGCAGCGGCGTCCGATACTCCGACTACGCCGGCGATACCCGGAAGCTGCTGGAGACGCTGGCGCAGGGCTGACCGGCCCGCGACCTCAGCCAGGCTGGGCGATCGGCGCGGTGATCCAGGCCTCCGGGATGCCGAACGCGTCGATCAGTTCCGGCACCTGCGGCCGCAACTGCTCGCACAGGTCATCCACCGCGGCGATGATCTCCTTCGACCGGGCGTCGCTGATCCGGTTGTGCTCCAGATACCAGGCCCGGTCGGCCTCGATCGCGGACAGCACGTGCAGGTCGAACACCTGGTCCAGCAGGTCGGCCCGCTCCGGGCAGCGGTCCGTCGCGGCCAGGAACGACTCGGCGACCTGTCGCTCGGCATGGGCGCTCGCGGCGGCCAGCAGGTGCGGCTGGACGGCGTTGAAGGCGGCGAACGGGTCCTTGTCCCGGGCCAGCCGGCCCCGCATCCGCAGGGCCAGCGTCTCGACGAGGTGCTTCTCCCGGTCCTCCAGCAGGCCCAGCTGCCAGTCCCGGTCCCGGATCTCGGGCTGCACGCCGCGCCGCCGCCGGAGCCGTTCCAGCACGCCGCGGTTCACCGCACGCTCGATCGCGAAACCGACGAACTGGTCCGCCACCGCGCGGGCGACGCCGAGCACGTCGAGGTCCTCGAACTGCGACGAGTAGTCGGTCAGCAGGCCCTTGCCGACCAGCTGCAGCAGCACCGTGTTGTCGCCCTCGAAGGTGGTGAACACGTCGGTGTCGGCGCGCAGCTGCGGCAGCACGTTCTCGGCCAGATAGCCGGCGCCGCCGCAGGCCTCCCGGCAGGTCTGGATGGTCCGGGTCGCGTGCCAGGTCGACAGCGCCTTCAACCCGGCCGCCCGCGACTCGATCTCGCGCTGGGTACGCTCCCGCTCCGGTTCGTCGGCGGCCGGCGCGGTGAGGTGTTCGTGCAGCCGTTCCAGCACGTCGTTCTGGGCCAGCGACAGTGCGTACGTCCTCACCAGCGCGGGCAGCAGCCGGCGCTGATGGCCCCGGTAGTCGAGCAGCAGCACCTCGTCCGCGCCGCCCGGCCGGGGGAACTGGCGCCGGGCCAGGCCGTGCCGGCAGGCGATGGTGAGGGCCAGCTTGGCCGCGTTCTGGGCCGAGCCGGCGACGCTGATCCGGCCCCGGACCAGGGTCCCGATCATGGTGAAGAAGCGGCGGCCGGAGCTCTCGATCGAGCTCGTGTACGTACCGTCGGCAGCGACCTGGCCGTACCGGTCCAGCAGCGCGTCCCGTGGCACCCGTACCTGATCGAAGACGATCCTGCCGTTGTCGACCCCGTTCAGCCCGGCCTTCCGGCCGCAGTCCGTGATCGTCACGCCGGGCCGCGGATTCCCGGTCTCGTCGCGGATCGGCACCAGCAGCGCGTGCACCCCGTGCTCGGCCCCGCCGGTGATCAACTGCGCGAAGACGACCGCGAGCCGGCCGTCCCGGGCGGCGTTGCCGATGTAGTCCTTCCGAGCGGATGGGGTCGGCGAGTCGACGACGAACTCCTCGGTCGCCGGGTCGTACGTCGCGGTGGTCTCCAGCGACTGCACGTCGGAGCCGTGCCCGGTCTCGGTCATCGCGAAGCAGCCGAGCAGCCGGCCCTCGATCGCGTCGGCCAGATGGGCCCGGTGATGCCGTTCGGTGCCGAGCGCGGCGATCGCGCCCGCGAACAGGCCCCACTGGACCCCGGCCTTGACCATCAGCGACAGGTCCCGGAAGCCGAGCATCTCCATCGCCACCATGCCGCCGCCGACGTCACCGACCCCGCCGTACGCCGGCTCGAAACCGATCCGGGGCAGGCCGGACGCGGCGAACTCCTCCAGCCGGTGCAGGATCCGGGCCCGGTGCTGCTCGGTGCTCAGGTCGTACGAGGGCGGGTCGAATCGCTTCAGCTCGAGGGAGCGGGCCCGGTCCCTGATCTCGGCCCAGCGTCCGTCCAGAAGCCTGCGCAGCGGCCCGCCGTCGCTGCCCTGCTCCGTCTCGGTGGTCATGGCCCCGACATTAGCGATCCGCCCACAGCGATATCGGTTGGCCGTGTGTTGCCCGGGTGGTTAGTCTTGGCGAGCCTGAAAACCAGGTGGTTCATGCATGCCCGGAGGGAAGTAGACGTGCCGGTAGGCAAGGTTCGGTTCTTCGATGCCGAGAAGGGTTTCGGCTTCTTGACCAAGGACGGCGGTGGCGACGTCTACGTACGGTCCAATGCGCTGCCGGCCGGGGTGACCGCGCTGAAGCCCGGGCAGAAGGTGGAATTCGACGTCATCGAGGGTCGCCGCGGTGAGCAGGCCTGGTCGCTCCGGCTGGTGGAGGCACCGCCGAGCTTGGCCAAGGCGCATCGCAAGTCGCCCGAGCAGATGGCGATCATCGTCGAGGACCTGATCAAGATGCTGGACGGCATCGGCAACACCTACCGCCGCGGCAAGCGCCCGGACGGCAAGACCGGCGGCAAGGTGGCCACCGTGCTGCGTGCCGTCGCCGACGAACTGGAGCTGTGACCTCGATGCCCCCCACGGTGAAGCGCAGCGCGGTGAAGCGAACGGTGAAGGCCGATCAGATCTGCGTCGACGCGGTCGAGTTGGCCCGCGACGCCGCGGTCGAGAGTTCCGGGCAGTTGGGCGTCGGCGACCATCTCGGGTACGAGGCGGAGGCGGAGCGGCTGGTCAGCCACTTCTTCGCCTGCCCGCACCCGGGGTATCGCGGGTGGCGCTGGTCGGTCACCGTGGTCCGGGCCTCCCGGGCCAAGACGGCGACCGTGAACGAGGTCGTCCTGCTGCCCGGCGACGAGGCGCTGCTGGCGGCCGGCTGGGTGCCGTGGGCGGAGCGGATCCAGCCGGGCGATGTGACGGCGGGCCTGGTGCTGCCGACTCCGGACAACGATCCGCGGCTCGAGCCGGGCTACACCGGCGGCGAGCAGGCGGCCGACACCGACCCCGCCGAGGCGAGCCAGACCCGGGCGATCGTGGCCGAGCTCGGCCTCGGCCGGGAACGGGTGCTGACGCCGCTGGGCCGGGACGAGGCCGCCGAACGGTGGCTGGCCGGCGCCGGCGGGCCGGACAACGAGACCACCCGGCTGGCGCCGGGCCCATGCCTGAGCTGCGGGTTCTTCGTCCGGCTCAGTGGCCGGCTGGGGACGTCCTTCGGGGTCTGCGGGAACGCCTACTCGGCGAGCGACGGGCAGGTCGTCGCGATCGACCACGGCTGCGGCGCCCATTCCAACGTGGCCTCGGACGACCGGGCCGCCGAACTGCCGCCGCCGGTCTGGGACACCATCGCCTGGGACGAGCAGACCAGCCTGTTCGACTGATATTGCGTTGACGGCCCCACCCCTCACTCGGGCCGAATCGCGGCTGGCCCGGGTGGTCATCGTGCTCGGCGTCATCCTGGTCGCGACCGGGATGCGGCCGGCGCTCACCTCGGTCGGGCCGGTGCTGGACCGGATCGGCCTGGACACCGGGATGAGCGGAGCGGGTCTCGGCCTGCTCGCCGCGGTGCCGCTGCTCGCCTTCGCGGCCGTGTCGCCGCTGGTGCACCGGGTCAGCGTCCGGTGGGGGATCGACGTGACGCTGCTGGCGGCGTTGATCCTGCTCACTGCCGGGATTGTGCTGCGCTCGGTCGCCGGGCCGGTCTGGCTCTGGGGCGGCACCATGATCATCGGTACGGCGATCGCGGTGCTCAACGTGTTGCTGCCGGCCGTCGTGAAGCGGGACTTCCCGGGGCACGTGTCCCGGATGACGGCCAGCTACTCGGCGGTGATGAACGGCGCTGCCGCGGTCGCGTCCGGGCTCAGCGTGCCGCTGGCCGATCTGCTGCCGGCCGGCTGGCGTACCGCCCTGATCGTCTGGGCGGCGCCCGCCCTGATCGCCGCCATCGCCTGGCTGCTCCGGCTCCGGCTGACCCGGGTCCGCAGCGAGGTCGACGCCGTCGCGGCGCCGCCCGAGGCGCCGCGCGGACGCCTCATGTGGCGGTCCGCCCTGGCCTGGCAGGTCACCCTGGCGATGGGCCTGCAGTCGACGATCTTCTACATCCTGGCCACCTGGCTGCCGTCGATCCTGACCGACCGCGGGCTGTCGCCCGCCGCGGCCGGGCTGCACCTGTTGATCTTGCAGGTGGCCGGCATGATCGCCAGTTTCACCATCGGCAGCACGCTGTCCCGGTGGCGTGATCAACGGGCCGTCGGCGTGCTGCTCGGCGTCGGCATGATCATCGCGGCGCTCGGTCTGCTGCTGGTCCCGGCGCTGGCGTTGCTCTGGGTGATCATCGCCGGGATGTCCTCCGGTACGTCGATCATGCTGGCGCTGTCCCTGATCGGGCTGCGCACCCGGTCCGCGAGCCAGACCACCCGGCTGTCCGGGATGGCCCAGTCGGTCGGCTACCTGTTGGCCGCCTGCGGCCCGGTGACAGCGGGCTGGCTGCATACGACGACCGGTGACTGGCCGGCCGTGCTGATCTTGGTCGTCGGCCTCGCCGCCGGGCACGGGACCGCCGGCTACCTGGCCGGCCGGAATCGCTACACCCACCCGGCCTGAGCCCTCCACGACGGCGTCGATCCGTGCCAGCCCGGCGGGCCGAGGCAACGCGGCCTCGAACGTCAGTCGAGGCCTTCGATGATGCGGAAGTCGCGCTGGAAGCCGTCGGGGAGTTCGGCCAGCGCCTCCCGGTAGGCCGGGCTCTCGTAGGCGGCGACCGCCCGTTCGAAGCTGTCGAACTCGATCAGGACGACGCGCTCGGCGAGCCCGGCCTCGTGGGCGACGACTCGGCCGCCGATGCTGGCGAGCACCCGCCCGCCCGCGGCCTTGACGGCCAGGCCGGCCCGTTCGTTGTAGACCTCCAGCCGCTCAGGGTCGGTGATGGTGGGGTAGACGCTGACCCAGTAGCCCTTGGCCACGGTTCCTCCTGTCATGCTGCCGCTGCCGCGGTCTCGGTCGCGGTCCGCAGCCGGCCGTCCGGCTGGAGGGCGAGATAGGAATGTCGCTGCCAGGCGGTCACCGGACGATCATGATCGGAACGCCGGTGACTGCCTCGGCTCTCGGTGCGCAGCAGGGCGGCGGTGCCCACCAGGGCGCCCACCACCTGTAGGTTCGTCGTCTCCACGTCGGCCACCGAGCCCGCCTGATCCGAGCGCGGCAGCGCCGCCAGTTCCGCGAGCAGACCGGTCAGACCGGACTCCTCGCGGAACACGCCCGCTCCGCGGCTGATCGCCTCCACCAGCCGGGGACGCTGAGCAGAGCTGATCACGGCCGGTGCCCGATCAGCGAGCGCGAAGGGATGATCGAAATCGTCCAGGTCGGCACCGTAGCGCAGCGCTGCGGAGATCACAGCGAACCTGGCTTCGGTCTCGGCATCACGAACCGCCAGCAGGCGTCCGAGCCGATCACCGGCAACGAACGCCTCGGTCAGGCTGTTGGACGCCAGCCGGTTGGCGCCATGCACACCGGTCGACGCGACTTCGCCGACCGCGTACAGGCCGGGGACGGTCGTGAGGCCGTCGAGCGTGGCCAGAACTCCACCACAGAAGTAGTGCTCGGCCGGCCGGACCGGGATCGGTTCGGTGATCGGATCGACGCCACGCTCGCGGCACAGCTGCAAGATCGTCGGGAAGTGCTGCCGCCAGGTCGTCGCACCGAGCGCGGTGCCGTCCAGGAACAGATGATCATCACCGGTGGCCAGCAGGTCGGCGTGCATCGCCGCCGCGACGATGTCCCGCGGTGCAAGATCACCCATCGGGTGCCGGCCGTCCATGATCAACTCGCCGCGGCCGTTCACCAGGCGGGCGCCTTCGCCGCGGACCGCCTCGGAGATCAGGACGCCACGATCGCCCGGCCGGCGATGTTCCGGCGGCACGACGAGCACGGTCGGATGGAACTGGACGAACTCCGGGTCGCGGATGACCGCCCCGGCCCGCAGCGCGATGCCGAGACCGTCGCCGGTCGCGGTCGCCGGATTGGTGGTGGTGCTCCACGCCTGTCCGATGCCGCCGGCCGCGAGGACGACGGCATCGGCGAACCATTCACCGACCACGCCGTCGCTGTCGATCACCCGGAGCCCACGGACGACTCCGTCGGCGGTGCCGATCGCATCGATGGCGGTGCAGTGCTCGAGCGGGGTGAACCGTGCTCCGGAACCGTGCCGGCCCGGGCGCGCCGGTCGGGATCCGGTGAGCGCTGCCGCCAGGCTTCGGGCCACCTCGGCTCCGCTGGCGTCACCGCCGGCATGGACGATCCGACGGCGGTGGTGGCCACCTTCCAGCCCCAGCGCCAGCGCTCCGTCCACGGCTCGGTCGAACCGGGCGCCGAGTTCGATCAGCCGCTCGATCGCGGCCGGGGCGGCGGCGACGAGGGCGGCGACCTGGTTCGGTTCGCAGAGTCCGGCGCCGGCCGCCAGCGTGTCGGCCAGGTGATCGGTCAGGCTGTCGGCCGGGTCCGTGACGGCGGCCAGACCGCCCTGGGCCCAGGCGGTCGAACCGTCGCCGAGCGTTCCCTTGGTGATCATGGTGACCCGGCGGCCGGCCTCCAGCAGTCTGATCGCGGCGGCCAGGCCGGCCGCGCCGCTACCGACGATGATCACGTCGGTCTCCGTACGACGTGCGACGGGGCCGACCGGCAGCCGGGTGGGTAGTCGTAGGTCGGTCATTGATCACTCGCCGCTTCCCGGACGACCGATCGCCACCATCCGCTCGACCGCCTGCCGGGCCGCGGCGGCGATCTCGGCCGGGACGTGGACCTCATCGGTCTCGTTGCGCAGCGAGTTGATCAACTTCTCCGGCGTGATCATCTTCATGTAGCGGCAGGATGCCTGCGGATTGACGGGCTGGAAGTCGATGCCGGCGTTCGCGCGCCGCAGTTGGTGCAGCATGCCGATCTCGGTCGCCACCAGCACCTTGCCGGCCGAGCTGCGCCGTGCCTCGTCCAGCATCGCGCCGGTGGACAGGATGTGGGTCCGCTCGGCCGGAATGTCGCCGACACTGGTCATCCACAGGGCCGACGTCGAGCAGCCGCACTCGGGGTGCACATAGAGCTCGGCGTCGGGTTCGGCGCGTACGGCCGCCTCCAGATCCTGTGGCGAGATCCCTGCGTGGACGTGGCATTCGCCCAGCCAGCTGTGCAGGTTGGTGCGGCCGGTCTTCCGCTTGACGTGCGCGGCCAGGAACATGTCGGGCAGGAACAGCACCTCCCGGTCGGCCGGCAGGGACTCCACCACCTCGACGGCGTTGGAGGAGGTGCAGCAGATGTCGGACTCCGCCTTCACCTCGGCCGTCGTGTTGACATAGGCGACGACCGCCGCCCCCGGGTGTTCGGCCTTCCAGGCCCGGAGTTGATCGGCGGTGATCGTGTCGGCCAGCGAGCAGCCGGCGCGGGCGTCGGGAATGATCACCTTTTTCTCGGGGGAGAGGATCTTCGCGGTCTCGGCCATGAAGTGCACGCCGGCGAAGATGATCATCGAGGCTTCGGCCGACGCGGCCAGCCGGGACAGCGCGAGCGAGTCGCCGACATGATCGGCAACGTCCTGGATCTGCGGCAACTGGTAGTTGTGCGCCAGCACGACGGCATCCTTGCGGCGCGCGAGGTCATGCACCTCGCGCTGCCAGCTGGTCCAGTCCGCAAAGCCCGGCGGCAGCGCCTGATGGCCGGCGTCGGTGTTGACCGTCTCGATCAAGGTCACAGCTTCTCCCGTGGTCAGGTTTTCGCCTCAGAGTCGAAAACTACCTACGACGGTAGCATTCGATCGTGGCCAGATCGAATGCGGTGCCCACCTTCCGGCACGAAGCGGTGGCCGTTGTGTTCAAGATCACGGACGGCGAGCTGACGGTGCTGGTCTGGCAGCGGGCCCGTGATCCGTACGCCGGCGCCTGGGCACTGCCGAGCGGTCCACTGGAGAAGGACGAGACGCTGGGCGCCTGCGTGGCCCGGCATCTGGCGACGAAGGCCGACCTGGACGAGATCGCCCATCTGGAGCAATTGGAGACCCGCAGTGCGCCCGGCCGCGACCCGTTCCAGCGGACCATCGCGACGGCGTACCTGGGCCTGGTGCAGAGCACGGCCGACCCGCAGCTGCCGCAGAACGCCGCCTGGCACCGGGCCGACCGGCTGCCGGAGATGGCGTTCGACCATGCCTCGGTGGTGGCCTCGGCGATCGAACGCCTGCAGCGCAAGCTCTCCTACAGCAACCTCGGCTTCGGGTTGGCCCCGGACGAGTTCACCATCGCTCAACTGCGCGACATCTACGCCGCGGCTCTGGGACGCGAGGTGTCGGCCACCAACCTGCAGCGCGTCCTGCAGCGGCGCGGTCAGCTGGAGCCGACCGGGCGGACCGCGCCTTCTCGAGGCGGCGGGGGACGCCCGGCCGCCCTGTTCCGGTTCACCGAGCGCCGGCTGGCGATCACCGATCCGTTCGCCGCGCTCCGCCCCGGAGACCGGACGGTCTGATCATCGAAGTCGCCTTGATCAGGCCGGCAACAGGGTGTCCCAGTCGGAGGCGGTGACGATCCGGTCGAGGATGTCCGTGCGATCACCGGGCCAGGCCGGTGGAACGCGGCCCGGGCACAGGTCCGGAACGCCCGGCCGGCGGGCCGTCGGTCAGGTAGCCGGGATGATCGAAACGGAGCTCGTGCATCCGCGCCAGGTGCCGGCCGACCATGATCAACACCTGAGCGGCCTCGGCCGGCGGCGCTGATCCGCCAGGTGTGGTTCTCCCGGAAGGGGAACTCCACCCGCGGAGGCAACGGGTTTCGTTGCCTGCCAAGGGTTTCGGGCTCAGTTGATCAACGAGACGCCTCCGGGAACGACTCCCCTTGCGCCAACCGGTCGGCCAGGGCGGTGATCGCGGCCGGTCCACCGCGGTGCCGGGCCCAGCGTTCGACGGCACAGGCCGCCCGGGCGTACGTCCGCTCGTCGGCGGAGGCGGCCGCCAGCCAGTCGCCGAGGCTCTCCGGCAAGGGGCCGTCCGGCGGGACCAGACACCGGTCCGCCGCACCGTCCGGCCTCAGGTAGCGCTCGTCGTCGGAGACCAGCACCGCGAGCCCCTCGTCGAACCACTGCGGTACGGCAGCGCCACCGGTCCGCTGCCGGAACTCGACATGGGACAGTTCGTGGGCCGCGATCACCGGCGTGAGACCGCGCGGCGACAGCATCAGGCCACGGTTCAAGATCGCGACACCGGCCTCCGGGCCGCCGCCGATCCGGCGGTAGCAGTCGGCCGTGCTGCAGGCCAGGATCCGTGGCCGGCTGACTGGTGTCCCGTAAAACTCGGTGATCTTGGACCGGGCCTCGGTGGTGATCTCGATGATCTTGTCCCGCTGGCCGGGCGGCAGGTCGCGCTCGCCGTACACCTCGGGTCGCAGGGCCTGCAGGCCGTAACACCCCGGGCAGGCGAGCGCCGCGACGGAGGGCCAGCGGACCACCACGAAGATCGTTCCGATGATGATCAGTGAAAACAGGACCGCCGGCACGACGAACCGAAGTCGTCGTACCGGACGGTCAGCCACGGCCCGAGCTTACGTTCGGGCCGGTCGGGTCAGGCGCGGGTGACCTGGACGACCGAGGGGCGCGGGCCCCGCCAGTCGCCGCGGTCCGGGCGCGAGCCCTCCGGCACGTAGTCCGGGAAGAAGGACTGCTGCTCCTCCCAGGAGCCGTCCTCGCCCGGGTGCTGGACGGCCACGAACACCGAGCCGTCGAGGTCATGGATCACCGGGCCGCACGTCTCCGCTCCGCTCGGCACGGCGAGGAACTGGACCAGATGGCCACGCTCCCTACCTTGCACCGGCACCCGGTAGAGGGCGTCACTCTTGCCGATTCCGCTCGGCGCCCCGTCGGTGGAGATCCACAGGTTGCCCGCGGAGTCGAACGCGACGTTGTCCGGTGACGAGATCGGAGCGACCGGACCGTCCCAGCCGCCGAAGTAGGTTCCCGACTCCTCCGGGTCGCCACAGACCAGGAACAGGTTCCAATCGAACGTCGTCGCGTTGGCCGCGTTCTTGTGCTCGGTGATCTCGATGATGTGACCGTTCTTGTTCTGCGGCCGCGGGTTCGGCGCGTCGGTCCCCGGCTTGCCGTCGGTGCCGCGCTGCGAGTTGTTCGTGCAGGCCACGTACACCTTGCCGGTCCGCGGGTTCGGCTCGACGTCCTCGGGCCGGTCCATCGGGGTCGCCTTCATCTTGTCGGCGGCCAGCCGCGTGAACACCAGCACCTCTTCGATGCTCATGTCGGGCACCATCGACTTGCCGTTCTGGGTCAGCGGGATCCAGACGCCACGGCCGAGGTTGGCATTGTCAGGCTTCTGCTGGCCGCTGAACCGGGCCACGTAGAGGTCGCCCTCGGTCAGCAGGGTCAGGTTGTGCCGGCGGGCAGCGGCCGAGTCGCCCTTGCGGTACTTCTTCTTGGCGACGAACTTGTACAGGTAGTCGAACCGCTCATCGTCGCCCATGTAGGCCACCACGGTGCCGTCGTCGTCCACCCGGACGTTCGCGCCCTCGTGCTTCATCCGGCCCATCGCGGTGTGCTTCCGGGGCGTCGAGGTCGGATCCATGGGGTCGATCTCGACGATGTAGCCGAACCGGTGGGGCTCGTTCACGTAGTCGGGGTTGGTGGCGTCGAACCGGGGGTCGACCTTCTCGAACCCGTACACGCTGCTGCCGGTGAGACCGTACCGGGCGTTCTCCGGTACGGCCGGATCGGCCTTGAAGTAGCCGTTGAAGTTCTCCTCGCCGGAGAGCACCGTGCCCCAGGGGGTGGTGCCACCGGCGCAGTTGTTGACCGTGCCGTACACCTTCTTGCCGGACGGGTCGGCGGCGGTCTTCAGCAGGTCCGTCCCGGCCGCCGGGCCGGTCAGGGAGAACAGCGAATACGCGGTGATCCGACGGTTCTTCTCGCCGCCGCGGACGTACTTCCACGGCTTCCCCTTGCCGCGGCGACGCAGCTCGACTACGGCGAAACCGTGCGCGGCCATCAGGGTCCGGATCACCTCGAGTTCCTGGGCCTCGTTGTCGGTCGGCGGGAACATGATGTCGCGGTTGGTGTACTCGTGGTTGCAGACCAGCAGGGCCTCACGGCCGGCGCGGTCGGTCACCATGATGTCCAGGTAGTCGTTGTTGTAGCCGAACTGCAGCTCCTGCGCTTCGGCGTTCGGGTGTTCCGGATCGAAGGCCGGAGAGTTGTGGAACAGCGGGTCGCCCCAGCGGATGATCGGCGTCCACTCATATCCCGGCGGCACCGTGAGCGCGTCCTTCGCCGCGTCCACCGGAGCGATCGGCTGGAACGAGAGCGGGCCACGGATCGTCGACTCGCCCGGCGCGCGGCGGCCCTCGGTGGCGGCCGCGAGCTGCGGTACCAGAGCGGGCGCTGCAGCCGTGGCGGCGAGAGCGCCACCCCCGATCAGCACGGCCCGCCGGCTCAGTTGTCCGCGCGCGATCTCGGCGAAGGTCGGCTCGGTGCTGGTGTTCGGCGGCGGGCTGGCGCAGGCGCTGTCACACTTCAGGTGACAGGTCACCGCGCTCCGGTTGCCATGGGTGTGGCCCAGCATGGGCAGGTTCATGTGCACTCCCGAGAATGTCTGACCGGTGTGAGTCCGGTCGGGGTCTGGACAGCGCGAGCCTCTCCCTCGCCTGTGAACGTGCCAGCACGGTTAGGCGACGAGCAGATGAACTCCCGGGCGGGTCGTCACTCCGAGCCCCCGCGCTGAAACGGGTGCGACGGCGGTGGCAGGATGGACCGCTATGTCGCGGCGCCGCGGTCTCACCGAGACCGACAACTACCAGCAGGTGGTGCAGTCCTACGTCGCGGCCGGCGGTGACGAGCAGGTCCAGCAGGTGATCACCGCGGTGCACCGGCTGTCCCGGCGGCTGAACCAGTCCTACGACCGGCAGCTGGCCGACCTCGACGTGTCGACGGGGGAGTGGGCGGTGCTGGCCGAACTGGCCCGGGCGAACGGCGAGGCGCTGACGCCGAGCCGGCTGGCCGAAGCCGCGGGCGTCGCGCCGTCCTCGATGACGCACCGGCTGGACGGCATGGTGCAGCGCGGTCTGGTCACCAGGGAAGGGGATCCGGGCAACCGGACCCGGGTCCTGGTCCGGCTGGCCGAGCCCGGCTGGCAGCTGTTCACGACCTCGATCCAGCAGGCCAACGTGGTCGAGTCCGAGGTGCTGTCCGCGCTCACCCCGGCCCAGCTGCGCGACCTGGCCGGACTGCTGGAACGCCTGCTGGCCAACCTCGACAGCCTGAAATAGCGGGTACGCCGGGCGCGGCACCGGGGTCGTCGGCAAGAATGCCCTCCATGGTTACGAAGTCGCCCAAGGCTGCTCCGCCCACCGGACCGGACGATCGACCGATCGGCGCGCTGGACAACTACTTCCAGATCAGCGCCCGCGGCTCGACCGTGGGCCGGGAGATCCGCGGCGGCATCGTCACCTTCTTCACGATGTCGTACATCCTGGCGTTGAATCCGTTGATCATCGGGACGAAGCCGGACGGCTCCGGGAACCTGCTCGGCGGGCTGCCGTACCTGGACCAGGCGGGCGCGGTGATCGACGCCAACGTCAATCAGGCCACGACGATGGTGGCCGCCGCGACGGCCCTGATCGCCGGGTTGATGACGATCGCGATGGGCGTCTTCGGCCGGTTCCCGATCGGCATCGCGACCGGCCTCGGGCTGAACGCGCTGCTGGCCGTGGTGATCGCGCCGCAGATGACCTGGCCGCAGGCGATGGGGCTGATCCTGATCGAGGGCATCCTGATCGCGATCTTGGTCCTGACCGGCTTCCGGACCGCGGTGTTCCGGGCCGTGCCGCGATCACTGCGGACCGGCATCTCGGTCGGCATCGGCCTGTTCATCTGCTTCGTCGGCCTGGTCGACGGCGGCATCGTCCGCAAGCCCGAGGGGGCGCCGCCGGTCGAACTCGGCATCAACGGTTCGCTGATCGGCTGGCCGATGCTGGTCTTCGTGATCGGCCTGTTCGGCGTCGCGATCCTGTACGCGAAGCGGGTCAAGGGCGCCATGCTGATCTCCATCCTCGGCGCCACCGTGATCGCCCTGGTGATCGAACTGATCGGACAGATCGGCGGCAAGACCGACGACAACCCGGCCGGCTGGGTGCTGAACAAGCCCGAGTTCACCGGTGCGCTGTCGGTACCGAATCTGGGGTTGATCGGCCAGGTCGACCCGTTCGGCGCGTTCGGGGCCGCGTTCGCCGAGGGCTTCAAGATCAACATCTTCGTACCGCTGCTGCTGTTGGTGTTCGCGCTGCTGCTGGCCGACTTCTTCGACACCATGGGCACCGTTGTCGCGGTCGGCGCCGAGGGCAACCTGCTGGACCGTCGCGGCAACCCGCCGTACCTGTCCCGGATCCTGTTCGTCGACTCGGTCGCCGCCGCGGCCGGCGGCGTCGGCTCGGTCTCCTCCAACACCTCCTACATCGAGTCCGCGGCCGGCGTCGGCGAGGGCGCCCGGACCGGCCTGGCCTCGGTGGTCACCGGCGTCGGCTTCCTGCTCGCGATGTTCTTCGCGCCGTTGATCAACCTGGTCCCGTCGGAGGCGGCCACGCCGGCCCTGGTCTTCGTCGGCTTCCTCATGATCAGCCAGGTGGTCAAGGTGGACTGGACCGACATCGAGGAAGGCCTGCCGGCGTTCCTGACCATGGTGCTGATGCCGTTCACGTTCTCGATCACCATCGGGATCGGCGCCGGCTTCATCATGTACACGGTGCTGAAGCTGGTCCGCGGGAAGGCCCGCAAGGTCCATCCGGTGATGTACGTCGTCGCGGGCGCTTTCGTCATCTACTTCATCCAGGGGCTGCTGGTCCAGGCCGTCGGCTGACTCGGGACCCGTGGAGGAATAACAGCACGCACCGCCGCGCGACGCGAATCGTGGAGGACCAGCGGTACCCGCCGGTCTTGTGGCGTCGCGATTGCCGCCGCGCGCACGGTGGCGAGTTGCGCGCCACCACAGGCACGGCGTGCCCCGCGGCCCGGCGGCCCCACCCTCGAGTCTGCCCAATGCGCCGAGTGTGAGGTTATGCACGTACGAAATCGATTTCCAACGGCCGTAACGCCACACTCGATTGGCGTCCTTGTCGGCCACTGCGACATCTTCGGCGTCGCGCCGTGGATCGCCGGGAAGTCCAGGCTCCGCCGGCTTGCGCCACACCGGAATGACTCACTTGTGCCCTTCAAGATCAACTTCCGTCAGCTGATCAGACCTGCCTGAACTTATCGGCGATCCCAATGACGATGGTTTGCAGTTGTAATTAGTGTTGCTAACGAATATTCTGGAGGAGGCGCGGGGAATCTGAAGTTGATCATGGACAGGGTGGCTGGAGTTTGAGTCTGGATACGGGACCGAAGCGAACGGGCCTCTCGGCCGACACCGATCACGAGGCCACCGCTCCCGTACCCGTATCCACCGAGACCGCCGAACCGCCCGCGCCCGCCGCAGCCGAGAAGCCGGATCGCACCGGCATGTTCGCCGCTCTGCAGCTGCCGAACTACCGGATCTTCCTCGGTGGATCGTTCATCTCCAACATCGGCACCTGGATGCAGCGGGTCGCCCAGGACTGGCTGGTCCTCGAGCTGTCCGGCGGCTCCGGTCTCGCGGTCGGCATCACCACGGCCCTGCAGTTCCTGCCGATGCTGCTGCTGTCCCCGTACGGCGGACTGCTCGCCGACCGCTTCGACAAGCGGACCATCCTGCGGATCACTCAGGCCTGGATGGCGCTCGCCGCGGCGGCACTCGGCCTGCTGGCGGTCACCGGCACCGCGGTCACCTGGCACGTCTACCTGATCGCGTTCCTGTTCGGCCTCGGCACCGCGATCGACAACCCGTCCCGGCAGGCCTTCGTCAACGAAGTGGTCGGGTCGAAGCACCTGGCCAACGCGATCGGGCTCAACTCGGCCACGTTCCACGCCAGCCGGATCGTCGGCCCGGCGCTGGCCGGTCTGGTGATCGCGGTGTTCGGCAGCGGCTGGGCGATCCTGTCCAACGCCGTCACGTACGCCGCCTTCATCGCCGCCCTCGGTCTGGTCGATCCGGCCAGGCTGCAGATCACCCAGCGGCCGCCGCGGGCGAAGCGGCAGATCCGCGAGGGCTTCTCCTACGTCCTCGGCAACCCGGAGATCCTGCTCGTCATGTGCGTGGCGTTCTTCGTCGGCACGTTCGGCATGAACTTCCAGATGACCTCGGCCCTGATGGCGCAGCAGGAGTTCCACAAGGGCGCCCAGGAGTACGGCATCCTCGGCACGATCATGGCCGTCGGCTCGCTCACCGGGGCCCTGCTCGCGGCCCGCCGCCGGACCGCGCCGCGCGGCCGGTTCATCGTCAAGATGGCGATCCTGTTCGGCCTGATTCTGATCATCACCGGACTGATGCCGAGCTACCTCACGTACGCGCTGATCCTGCCGATCACCGGCTTCGTCGCGCTGCTGACGATGACCGCCTCCAACGCGGCGATCCAGCTCAGTGTCGATCCGCAGCTGCGCGGCCGGGTGATGGCCCTCTACGCGATGGTGATGATGGGCGGAACCCCGATCGGCGCGCCGATCCTGGGCTGGCTGGGCGAGCTGTTCGGGCCGCGCTGGACCCTGCTGGCCGGCGGCGGGCTGACCGTCCTCGGCGTCGCCCTGTCGGCGCTGATCCTGGCCCGGCGGCAGCAGATCAGAATCGTGCCGGTGCTCAGCCCGCGGCCGCACTTCGAGCTCCGTGACCGCTGACAATCCGGCCGTGTGAACATCTTCCGCACGACAAGCAATCGAGGTTAATGTCAGACACGTCCGATACCGCTTGTCGAGGAGGACCCATGTCTCTGCGGACCCCAACCCCACTCAATCGCCGGCGCCTGCTCGGGCTCGCCGCCGGCCTGGCTCCGGTCGCCGTGCTCGGCGCGCCGGCTGTCGCGGCCGCGGCTCCACGCGGCACCGAACCACTCGTCAGCACCCGGGCCGTCCGGGACGCCGACTTCCGTCCGGCCACTGCGCGCGAGGTCGAGGAGGCCCGGCAGGTCGCCTCGCCCACGATCAGTCGCACCGATCCCGCTCAGGTACGGCGAGCGGTCGCGGCCCAGCTCGAGGACGCCGCCGCGGACGGCAACGTCGTCGTCGAGATCGACTTCCAGTACCAGGAGACCGGCTACTGGTGCGGCCCGGCCGCGACCCGGCACGCCCTGTCCGCGCGCGGCGTGAATGTGTCCCAGCAGCAGATGGCCAACGAGCTGCCGACCACCACCAACGGCACCGACTGGATCGGCCAGGTGACCCGGGTGCTGACGAACTACGTCGGCTGGTACGAGACCAAGGAGATGCCGAACGACCCGCCGACCCAGGCCCAGCGGGACCTGCTCTGGCGGGACGTCATGCTCGACCTCGACAAGGGGTACGCCCTGGTCGCCAACATCGTCGCGCCGGCCAGCAACCACCCGCCGGGCTACCCGAACTACACGATCTGGCACTACTTCACCGTGATCGGCTACAACCCCGGCAACCAGGACGTGCTGATCGCCGACTCGGCCGGGTTCGCCCCGACCGCGACGTACTGGCTCACCTTCAACCAACTGGCCACCTTGATCCCGCCGAAGGGCTACAGCGCCTGACCCCGTGAAGGTCGGCGGTTGAACCGGGCCGCCGTCGGTTCCGTGTTGGAAGGGTGGACCTTCCACGCGCGGACGAGGCACTGCTGCGCGATCTGTTCGATCGACACGCGGCGGCCCTGCTGCGGTATCTGCTGCCGCTCACCGACGGTGACCGGGGCCGCGCCGAGGACCTGGTCCAGGAGACGCTGCTGCGCGCCTGGCGACATCCCGAGGTGCTGGCCCGGCGCGGCCCGATCCGGCCCTGGCTCTACACCGTGGCGCGAAATCTCGCCGTCGACGCGCATCGGGCCCGCTCGGCGCGGCCGCGCGAGGTATCCGACGCGGCCCTGGTGACGATGCCCGATCCGACCGCGGACCTGGACCGGACGGTGCTGGGCTGGGCGATCGCCGAGGTGCTGGCCGCCCTGCGTCCGGAGCATCGGCAGGTGTTGATCGAGACCTACTTCCGGGCCCACACGGTGGCCGAGGCGGCCGCGATCCTGAAGATCCCGCCGGGCACGGTGAAGTCCCGCACCTACTACGCGCTGCGGGCCTTCCGGCTGCTCTGCGAGGAACGAGGGCTGTTGCCGTGAACTGCGACCAGGCCAGGCTGAGCCTCGGTGCCTACCTGTTCGGCGCGATCGATCGGGCCGAAGGTGTCGAGGTCGAGGAACACGTACGGGACTGCCCGGCCTGTCGGGCCGAGCTCGCCGATCTGGCCGAACTGCCGCCGCTGCTGGACCGGCTGACCCCGGCCGACGTCGAGCGGCTGGAGCACGGCTTCGCGGGCGAGGATCCCGGCGCGCAGACCGTGACCGAGCTGCGGCCCTCACCGGACCTGCTGGACCGCTTGCTCGCCGCGGCCTCCCGGCGGCACCGCTGGCGGCGGCTGCTGGTCTCGGTCGCCGTCGCGGCCGCAGTGCTGACGGCCGCGCTCGGTGGCGGCTCGATGATCTTGAGCCTGATCCGGCCGGCGCCGCCGGACCAGGTCGTCGTGCTGACCGGGGCCGACCCCGGCACGCAGGTGCACGGCCAGGCGCGGCTCACCGCACGACCCTGGGGTACGTCGATCACGGTGGACATCGCCGGGCTGCCGGCGGGCACCGAGTGCAGCCTGGTCGCGGTCGCCGCCGACGGGCGCCGCCAGTCGCTCGGCGCCTGGGAGGCCGACTACTCCGGCACCGCGGACGTCACCGTGGCCACCAGCTACTCGCTGTCCGAGATCGCGTCCCTGGTGATCAACGACCGTGATCACGAACCGCTGCTCCGGCTCCGGCGGTGAACCGTACCGGCCCGGGATCCGTGACAGGGAAGGACGGACGGCGGCACCGTGCCGCCGCCGCAGAGGAGTGATCATGTCCACCGAACTCTCCCTCACCCGCCAGGTGGTGCTCAGGGTCAGCGCGCTCCTGGCCGGGGTCGTGCTGGCCGGCTGCGGCCCGCTGTATGCCCAGCCCGGAGCCGGTACGGACTCGGGCGCCACGCTGGCGATCACCGAGCCGGGCGACAACGCCTCGGTGACGCAACCGTTCACGCTCAAGGTCGAATCGAGCGAGGAGCTCGGCCCGCCCGAGTCGGGCCGGCACCACGTCCACCTGTCCTTCGACGGCAACGCCGACGACTACACCGTCGAGCCGGACGGCGAGATGATCATCGATCAACTGGCTCCCGGCCGGCACACGATCAAGGTCACCCTGCAGCATGCCGATCACTCGTCGGCCGGCGCGGAGGACGAGATCACCGTCACCGTGACCGACGGTGCCGCACCGCCGACGGAACAGGATCAGGGTTCCGACGGCTATGGCTACTGATCACCGGTCCCGCCTCCCCGTCGCAACGGTCGAACGCAACCGGCGCGGCACCCGGTGGCTGCACGCCGGGATCTACGTCAGCACGCTGTTCCTGCTGGCGACCGGCGGTTGGCTGTGGCTCGGCCGGGAAGGTGATCCGACCGTCCTGGCCGCGATCACCGGGGTGCCCGACATCGACCTGCACAAGATCATCGGCGTGCTGCTGGCCGGGCTCGGCCTGGTCGGCGCCGGCTACTGGCTGCGGCGGATCGGCGGCTTCCTGCGCGAGACGTTCCGCTGGGACGCCGGTGATCTTCGCTGGCTGGCGCGCTGGCCGGTCGCCGTGTTCACCGGACGGTTCCGCCGCCACGAAGGGGACTTCGACCCCGGCCAGCGGCTGGCCAACCTGATCCTCGTCGGCGGGCTGTTGATCTTGGTGCTGAGCGGGCTCGGGTTGATCATGGTGCGCGGCGGTCCGCTGTTCGTCGTCCTGCACTGGCTGCATCTGGTGGTCACCTTCCCGGTCGCCGCCATGATCATCGGGCACGTACTGATCGCGTCCGGGGTGTTGCCGGGCTACCGCGGTGCCTGGCGTGCGATGCACCTGGGCGGGCGGCTGCCGCGCACGGTCGCCCGCCGGCTCTGGCCGGCCTGGCTGGAGCGCCACGACCAAGGCCACAACGTTCCCTGAGCCTGTCGAAGGGCAGGGCCACATCCGGCTTGGCCCTTCGACAGGCTCGGGGCGCGAAGGTTGGGCCGGGCTCAGGGTGGGAGGTTGGCCGGGCTCAGGGTGCGGAGGGGCGTCAGCCGGCGGGATGCAGGGCGATGAACTTCGCTCCGCGTTCCCGCGCGGCGTCGAACTGATCGCGCCGCGGCAGTCCGGCCTCGTCGAGCTCGATCTGCTGGAACCGGCGCAGCACCGGGTTGGGCGGCAGCAGGGCGACGGCGATCTCCCAGGCCCGGTCCGGATCCTCCGCGACTTCGGGCGTGGTGGTGATCCGGCGGCCGTGGTGCTGCACCTCGACCGGGCCGCCGCCACGCAGATTCCGTACCCAGGTGCCCCCGGAGACGAGCAGGATCTGTCCCTCGTGATCGGTGTAGGCCAACGGCACGGCATACCGGGCTCCGCTCTTCCGTCCGGTCACGTACAGCAGCGTGAGCCGGCCGCTCATCAACCCGTGCAGTGGCGAGTTGAGGATGCCGCGCATCATCCGGTTGATCACTCGCTGCCGGCCAACGCTGTTGTCCCGGATCGGTGCCGTCGACGGCTGGGCGGTACTGGTTCGGGGCACGACTGCCTCCTCGCTCAAAGTTCAATCATTTGATTGAATCCAGCCTAGGGACCTGGCTGGCTAGGATCAAGCAGTTGATCGAAACGACGGTGAGAGGTGCGTCATGCCGAGGGTCGACCGCCGCGAACAGATCTCCGCGGCCGTGTTCGCCGGCATCGCCGAGCACGGCCTGGAAGGGCTCCGGACCAGGGACGTCGCTGCCCGGGCAGGTGTCAACATCGCGACCGTGCACTACTACTTCGCCACCAAGGAGGACCTGATCACGGCCGCGTACCAGCTGCTCCAGCAGCGGTTCGGCGCGTCCCTGCCGGAGTCGGGCAGCCCGGCCGAGCGGCTGGCCGGTCATCTCACCGGCGTCCTGGAGCTGCTGATCGGCGACGCCGAACTGCGCCGTGTGCTGGCCGAGCTCGCGCTGCGGGCCGACCGGGATCCGCGGCTGGCCGCCGACATCGCCGCTGCCGAGAACGCCTGGCTGGCCAACCTCCGGGACCTGGTCACGGCCGGCACGGAACAGGGGTGTTGGGCGGTCGAGGTCGATCCGGACGCGTTCGCGGTCACCTGCGTCGCGCTGCTCAAGGGCACCTGCATGCCGACCCTGCTGACCACTCGGGCCGGCGAACTGCGGCGCGCGGTCGATCAGTTGCTGTCCTGGCTCACCGGGCGCGCGACACTGACGACATGACCTCACCGGTGCCTGAACTCGCGGTACCCGAGCTCTCAGCGCGCGGCGGCGGCTGGCGGCTCGAGGTGTACGGCGCGGTCGGACTCCAACTGTCCATGCTGCTTGCGGTGCAGCAGCTGGTCGGGCTGACCGTCGCCGGGTGGGTGGCCGCGGTCGGCTACCTGTTCGCGCTCAGCCTGGCTGTCGCGGCCGGACCCTGGCGGCCGGTGCCGGCCCGTGCCGCGGACCCGTCGATCGGCCCGGCGAACCTGATCACGCTGGCCCGGTCGCTGCTGGTCGGTGCGGTGATCGCCCTGGTCGTCAGTGGATTCTCGGGCGGCTGGCAGGACGGCCAGCGGGCGCTGGCGGTGGGCCTCTCGGTGGTCGGGGTGATCTTGGACGGCGTCGACGGCCGGGTGGCCCGGCGAACCCGGACCAGCTCGGCCTTCGGGGCCCGCTTCGACATCGAGATCGACTCCGTGCTGGCGCTGGCGCTGGCGATCGGACTGGCCCGCGAGCTGACCCCGCTGGCACTGGTGCTCGGGCTGGCCCGCTACCTGTACCTGGCCGGTGCCCGGATCTGGCCGTGGCTCAACCTGCCGCTGCCGACCCGGCTGTCCCGCAAGATCATCGGCCTGCTCGGCACCGTCGCGTTGATCATCGCGACGGCCCGGTTCGGCCCGCCGGCGTTCGGTATCGGCGTCGTCGCCGCCGGCACTGCTGCCGTGGTGTATTCGTTCGGCCGGGACATCGTCGCCCAGTTCCGGCTGCGAAAGGGCGCCGACGTAGTGTGACGCCCATGCCGGCATCGTCACCGACCACCGCAGACCTGACGCTCACCCCGGGCACCGGACCGATCGCGCCGCCGAGTTCCAAGCCGGGCGCCGGGCTCTTCGCCCCCACCGCCACCGGGTTCGAGACCAGCACCGACGGCCGGGCCCGTGCGCTCGTCGCCGAGCCGGACCGGGTGATCACGGCGGGCGACCGGCTCCGCTACGCGATCTTCAGCCCGTACGATCCGGACGCCGGCACCGTCGAGGACGGCTGCGCCGCGACCGCGGTCGGCCTCGAGTTGATCATGGACGACGGTACGGTGATCGGCGGCGAGGGTCTGGTCGATGATCACGGCGTGCCGATCGACCCGCTGGCGCAGTACGCGGACCGTACCTCGTTTCCGGACCAGTGGAACCATAAGAGCGTCGACCTGACCGCGCTGGCCGGTCGTCGAGTGGCCGGGATCGCCTTGCTCGTGGACGTTTCCGGGCTGCCGACCCCGGGCCGCCGAACCGTCCGCGGCTGGTTCGAGCTGATCGGGATCGGGCCGGCCGAGCCGGGCGCGGAGGGCCGGCGGCCGGCCGACTTCGTCCGCACCACCCGGGGCACCCACGCCAGCGGCGGCTACTCCCGCGGCAACAACGCGCCGTTGACGGCGGTGCCGCACGGCTTCCACTTCGTCACCCCGATCACCGACGCCCGGACGTTCCGCTGGATCTACTCCTGGCACCAGCACAACAACGCCGACAACCGACCGGAGCTTCAGGGTCTGGCCTTGTCGCACATTCCCAGCCCGTGGATCGGCGACCGGACGACGTTCCAGGTCTGCCCGTGGGGGAGTGCCGACCGGCCCGAGCTCGACCCGGCCGCGCGCGGGCTGGAATTCGATCATGCCGACGAGACCGACCGGGCGCACTACTACTGCGTGACCACCCGGTCCGGGATCCGGGCCGAGGTGGCGCCGACCGACCACGCGGTGATCATGCGGTTCACGTTCTCCGGGCCGGATGCGGCGTTGATCTTCGACCAGTCCGATGATCATGGCGGGCTGCGGCTCGCGACCGACCCGGAGACCGGCCGGGGCATCGTCACCGGCTACGCCGACGGCGGATCGCAGCGGGCCGGCGCGACGCCTCGGATGTTCGTCTACGGCGAGCTGGACGCGCCCGTCGTCGATCATGGTCCGCTGGACCAGCCGGACCACACCGGCGTCGGCGGCTACCTCCGGGTCCGACCCGGCGCCGACGCCACCGTGGTGCTGCGGCTGGCCAGCTCGTTCATCGGGCTGGACCAGGCCAAGCGGAATCTCGCCGCCGAGCTCGGCCCGGACCAGACCGTGGAGTCGGTGGCCGAGCGAGCCGAGCAGACCTGGAACGAACTGCTGGGCAAGATCACCGTCGGCGGCGCCACCGAGGATCAGTTGATCACCGTCTACTCGAACCTGTACCGGCTGTTCCTCTACCCGAACACGATGAGCGAGAACGTGGGGACCGAGGACGCGCCGAGGCCGGCCTACGCCAGCCCGTTCCGGGTCGACGGGCCGGACACCGAGGAGCACACCGGCCGGGCCGTGCTGGACGGGGAATGTTCGGCGAACAACGGGTTCTGGGACACGTACCGGACCTGTTGGACGGCCCTCGGCCTGTTCGAGCCGGAGCGGACCGGCCGGCTGCTGGACGGGTTCGTCCAGCACTATCGTGACGGCGGCTGGACCGCCCGCTGGTCCGCGCCCGGCTACGCCGACTGCATGGTCGGCACCAGTTCCGACATCGTGCTGGCCGACGCGTACGTCAACGGCGTGCCCGGCTTCGACGTCGCCGACGGCTACGACTCCGCGCTGCGCAACGCGACCGTACCGGCCGACGAGCCGGTGGTCGGGCGGTACGGGCTGGAGAAGTCGATCTTCGCCGGCTACACCTCGACCGCGATCGACGAGGGCCTGTCCTGGACCCTGGAGGGCGCGATCAACGACTACGGCCTCGCGGTCTGGTCGGCGGCCCTGGCCGAACGGGCGGCGGCGGACGACCCGCGCCGCGAGGAGTACCGGGCGAACGCGCGCTACTTCGCCTCCCGCGCGGCCTGGTACGTGAACCTGTTCGACGAGCGGACCGGCTTCTTCGTCGGCCGTGATGATCATGGTGCCTTCCGGGTCGGGCCGGACGGCTACGACCCGCGGCAGTGGGGCGGCGACTACACCGAGACCAACGGCTGGGGGATGGCGTTCACGGTGCCGCAGGACGGCGCCGGGCTGGCCGCGTTGCACGGCGGCCAAGATCAACTCCGGGAACGACTGGACGCGTTCTTCGCCACCGACGAGACCGGCGCCGAGGGCGTCAAGGGCGCCTACGGGCACGTGATCCACGAGATGACCGAGGCCCGCAACATCCGGCTCGGCATGCTTGCCCTGTCCAACCAGCCGGCCCACCACATCCCGTACTTCTATCTGCATGCGGGCGCCTCGGAGCGGACCCAGCAGCTGGTCCGGGAGTGCGTCCGGCGGCTGTTCGTCGGCTCCGAGATCGGCCAGGGCTACCCGGGTGACGAGGACAACGGGGAGATGTCCGCCTGGTACCTCTTCTCCGCCTTCGGCCTCTACCCGCTCTCCCTGGCCAGCGGCGAACTGGTGCTGACCGCGCCGACCTTCGCCGAGGTACGGATCGAGCTCGACCAAGATCGGGAACTGGTGATCATCGCCCATGATCAACATCCCGACCACCACTACATCCAGTCGGTGCTGATCGACGGCGAGCCGTGGACCTCGGTCGCCGTCCCGTACCGGAAGGTCGCCGACGGTGCGACGATCGAGTTCTTCCTCGGCCCGGAGCCGTCGGACTGGGGCGCCGACAGCGCGCCGGCCTCGCTGACACCTGCCGGCGAACGCCCGCGTCCGCTGGTCGACCTGACCCGCCCGGACGGCCCGGTCGCGGCGAGCACCGGCGACGGCGCCGCCGCGGTCGACGACACCTCGGCCACCGCGATCACGCTGCCGCCCGGCGGCTGGGTCGAGTACACGCTGGAGGATCCGGCGGTGTTCGAGCTCTACACGATCACCGCCTCACCCGGTGAGATGAGCGGTTGGGTGCTGGAGGGCAGCGACGACGGCGAGACCTGGCAGCCGATCGACGAGCGGACCGGCGAGGAGTTCGGTTGGCAGCGCCAGACCCGGCCGTTCCGGCCCGGCCGCCCCGGCGCCCACCGTCGCGTCCGCCTCCGGGTCGCCGATGATCATCCTTCGACCCTGCAGCAGTGGGAGCTGCTGGTCTGACGGCCTGGCCGAAGGGCACACCTCGGTCGGGCGTCAATCGTGGCGGCGCGTGGCGAGGTCGACCGCGGTCGCCAGCTCTTCGGCGTAGTGCGGCAGGTCGACGTCCGGATGATCCAGCAGCCGGGTCAGGCCTTCGAGGGTTCGCTGGACCATGGCCGCGATCACCAGCGGGTCGAAGGAGCGGAACT
The DNA here is from genome assembly GCF_013407955.1 of Microlunatus parietis. GTDB lineage: Bacteria > Actinomycetota > Actinomycetes > Propionibacteriales > Propionibacteriaceae > Microlunatus > Microlunatus parietis. The sequence continues at coordinate 4,999,490 of NZ_JACCBU010000001.1, forward strand.
CGCCCTGCTCCTGGCCTCGCCGCAGCAGCCCGTGCAGGTGGCTCATCACCTGGCCCTGCGGGTCGGCCTGGTGGGCGGCCGGGCTGTCCGGATCGTCGTGCACGGCGGCGAAGATCGACTGCAGGGCACGCAGCCGGGACCGGTGATCATCGACGTAGGCGACGACGCCGGTGATGTAGGCGCGCAGCTCCGCGGCCGCCGAAGCCGGCGGATCCAGGCCTTCGCCGTCCGCGGGCCGGCCGATCGGGCGGCTGGCCGGGTCGACGCTCCGCCGGGCCAGCAGGAACGCATCGATCGACCGGTACACGTCGTCGAGGACGGCCTGCATCAGGGCGGTCTTGCTGTCGAAGTGGTACGAGATCAGCCGGGTGCTGCTCAGCCCGCCGCGCGCGGCGATCCGCGCGAAGGTGGTCCGGGCATAGCCGAGCTCGGCCACGGTCTCGATCGTGGCCTCGATGATCTGGGCCCGCCGCGCCGCGGCCGCGGCCGATCGGTTCGTCGACACTCCCGTACCCCCTGTCTTGCGTCACCGCTGTCCCGCAACCTACAGTCTTACTCAGTCAAGTAATAATCGGCTGCGGACGGAGCGACGTGACGGATTCGGTGATCGATCGGCGACGGCGGGGCAGGGCGGCCTGGCTGCTGCTCCTGCTCGCGCCGCTCTGTGCCGAACTGGCGTTCTCGGCGGTGAGCATGCCGATCATGTGGCTCGCGTTCCCGTTCCTGATTCCGATGTACGGGCTGGGCGTGCTGGTGATCCGGGAGTTGGTCATCCGGTCCGGCGGCGGGTGGCCGAGCCTGCTGCTGATGGGCTTGGTCTACGAGCTCGCCGAGGACGGGCTCGGGCTGCAGGCGCTGACCAGCCCGGTGCTGTACAACGCGGCCGAGTGGGGACCTCGGGTGCTCGGGCTCAACCTGACCTACTGGGAGTCCCAGGTCGGCTACCACCTCACGTTCAGTGTGCTGATCCCGGTCATGATCACCAACCTGGTCTTCCCGGAGCTGCGGGCTGAGCCCTACCTGCGGCGACGGGGCTTGATCATCTCCGGGATCGCCGCAGCGCTCGGCATCGCGATGCTCAAGATCGTCTTCACCTCGACGACCGATCCCGGGTATCTGGCGCCGCTGCCGTTCCTGGTGGGGCTGGTGGCGGTGATGGGCGTCCTGTCCTTCGTCGCGCTGCGGATCCTGCCGCGGCGCTGGCCGGCCGCGGCACCGCCCGTGGCCGACCGTGGCGGCACCGGGCCACCGGTCCCCCCGCCGCCGGTCGCCGCGCTGATCGCCGCCGCGGCGACGTTGATCTTCCTCGGCCTGCTGATGCCGGGGGACCCGATGCAGGGGCCCGCGATCGGCGAAGGGAGCTTCGTCCTGCTGCCGATGACCGTCGCCGCCGCGGTCGCGATCACGGTGGCGGTCCTGATCGTGCGCTGGCACAACGCGGGGATGTCCGACCGGCACCGGATCTGGCTCGCCGGCGGTGCGCTGGTGGCGCACACCCTGTTCCCGATCGTGACGACGATCCTGCACCCGGTGGACCAGCTGACCACCACGGTCGCGCTCACGGCCGGTCCGGCCATGATCGTCGTGACCGTGCTGCTGCTGGCCCGGCTCGCCGCCGTGACCGGCCGTCGCTCCGGCCAGCTTTCTCCCGCCGACCGGTCACAACCGCTGCGGTTTTGACGTTGTGTCGCGCACTTGTGACGGGTCAGCAGGGTCTTTCAAATCCGGGAGTGCTGCATATCTATCAATAGTGATAGGTTTGCAGCATGTCGCGCAGGACTGCCTTGGCTCAACTCGGCGACCTGGCCGCCGAGCAGTGGGGGATGGTGACGACGGCACAGGCTCGGCGCGCCGGGGTGAGCAGCTTGGACCTGGCACGACTGGCGAGTGACGGCATCCTTGCCCCGGTCAGCGGTGCGGCACGGGTGTATCGGGTGACCAGCACGCCTGAAAGCCCGGATCTGGATCCGCTGCGGGCGGCCTGGCTTCAACTCGGTGGCGGTCGAAGCTGGGAAGAACGGAGCCTCGACATGGACGCGGTCGTCAGTCATCGCTCGGCCGCACACCTTCGCGGGTTTGGCGATCTGATCCCGGAGGTTCACGAGTTCTACGTCGTGCGACGTCGGCAACTTCGCCGCACGGATCTGCTGCTGCGTGTACGTCCGGCGATATCCCGAAGCGACTGGGAGTTCGTGGACGGGATGCCAGCGAGCCGGCCGGAGCAGATGGTCGCCGATCTTCTTGCCGATCACGAAGACGAGTCAGCCGTGGCACAGATCGTTCACGACGCCCATCGTGCCGGCCTACTCACGCCGAGTCAGTTGACGGAGGTCGTGGCACCGCACGCGAGGCGGTACGGTCATCGAACGGGAGCCGACCTGGCGACCATGCTGCTGGCCGGCGCAGAAGGCGTGGAATCGTGAGTTCCAAGGGTGACCAGCCAGCGACGGTATCGGACGGTTTTCAGTACTCGACTGCCACCGCCTTCCATCGTGCGTTGCTCGATCGGTTCAAGGCGATCGCCAAGTCGGACCCGCGCTACAGCGTGAACCAGTTGCAGCGCCACTTCGCCTACGACCGAGTCCTGGCCCGGTGTTTCACGGCCCCAGACGCCGACCTTTGGGTACTCAAAGGCGCGGGTGCGCTCCTGTCGCGCCTCCAGCACGCTCGCCACAGCCGGGACCTCGATCTCTACTATGCGGATTCTGATCATGGAGTCGAGCACGCGGCAGCGGCGCTGCGTGCTGCGCTCGATCGTGATATCGGGGACAGGTTCAATTTCTCGGTCAGCCGCATCGTGCCCTTGCTCGAAGAGGCCAAGGGGTGTCGGGTGCACCTTGCCGCGATGCTCGGTCGGAAGGAGTTCTCGGTTTTCCACGTGGACGTCGTCGTGACGACTGCGATGACGCTGGCCGCCGAACGTGCCGCTCCGCTGACTCCCGTTCAGATCGACGGACTCGTACGACCCGATTACCGGGTGTTCCCGATCGTTGATCACCTCGCCGACAAGCTCTGTGCCATGGTCAGTACGCATGTCCAACAGGGCCGGGTCAATGCAAGCAGTCGGGTGAAGGATCTTGTGGACATCGCCTTGATCGCACGATCACACCGCATGGCGGGTGTTCAGTTGCGCCGGGCGATCGTTACGGGTTTCGCCTTTCGCGGCATGACCATGCCCGCGCGGTTCCAGGTTCCAGACCCGGTCGCTTGGCGTGCGGGATACCCGAAGTCGGCGGCTTCCGCTCCGGCTCCCGTACCCAGTTACGAAGACGCGGTCGATCTTGCAACGCGACTCCTCGATCCCGTCCTGGCCGGCCGTGTCGAAGGCACCTGGGAGCCCGAAGCCCGTCAGTGGCGGGATGCGAAATGACCTGCGTCGGGTTGCCTGACGGGTCAGCGCGGACTACTCGACCAGCTTGCCTGCGGTCTCGACGTCCTTGATCAACTTCTCGATCTCAGCCGATAGGGGAGCGATCGGCTCGGCGGTGACACCGTTGGCCGGGGACCAGACCAGGTTCACCTGCAGGGCCGGGTCGGGGTCGGGGTAGTCGGAGCGGTTGTGGCAGCCGCGGGTCTCCCGCCGTTCCAGGGCCGACTCGAGGGTGGCGCGGGCGGCCAGGATCGACGCCTTGAGGTCGAACGCGTGGGCCAGGTCGGAGTACCCGGCGAGGTCGGGATGGACGCCGATCTTGGTGGCGCGCTCCTCGATTTCGGCCAGTTCGGCCAGCCCGGTGGTCAGGCCGTTCTCGTCGCGGACCACGCCGGCGTACTCGGTCATCGTCGTGCGCAGGGCCCGCTGCAGGGCCCGGACGTTCTCCGGGCCGTCGGCGGCGAGCAGTCCGGCCAGCTCGGCCCGGGCGTTCGCGATCGCGCCGGGGGAGCGGCGCTGCACGGCCCGGGCGGCGGCGAAGTCGGCGGCGGCGCGGCCGGTGATCCTGCCGTAGACCAGGAGTTCGATCAAGGAGTTGCCGCCCAGCCGGTTGGCGCCGTGCAAGCCGCTGGCCGCCTCGCCGATCGCGTACAGGCCGGCCACATCGGTTCCATGATCATCGTGCCGGGTCCGGACGCCGCCCATCGAATAGTGCGCGGTCGGCGCGACCTCGATCGGATGCTGGGTGATGTCCAGCAGCTGCAGGTCGAGCAGGGTCTGGTAGACCCGGGGCAGCCGGTTCATGATCGTTTCCCGCGGCAGGTGCGACACGTCCAGCCAGACGCCGCCCTTCTCGGTGCCGCGGCCTGCCTTGATCTCCGTGTACGCGGCCAGGGCGACCCGGTCCCGGGTCGACAACTCCATCCGCTCCGGATCGTAGCGTTCCATGAACCGTTCGCCGACGGCGTTGCGCAGGATGCCGCCCTCGCCCCGGGCGGCCTCCGAGACCAGCGTCCCGGCCGCGCTCTCCGGGTCCAGGATCCCGGACGGGTGGAACTGCACCAGCTCTGCGTCGCGCAGCCGGCCGCCGGCCTCGACGGCCAGCCGGAACGCGTCGCCGGTGTTCTCGTCCCGGCGCGACGAGGTGCGCCGCCAGATCCGGGTGTGCCCGCCCGCGGCCAGGATCACCGCGTCGGCGTGGATCAGGGCGGGGCTGCCGTCGGCGAGGTCGAAGCCGTACGCGCCGAAGACCGTGTTGTCGTCGACCAGGATCCGGGTCACGTACACGCTGTCCAAGATCGGGATCTCCAACTGCTCGGCGCGGGCGAGCAGGCTGCGCTGGATCTCCAGCCCGGTGTAGTCGCCGGCGAACGCGGTCCGCCGGAACGTGTGCGCACCGAAGAACCGCTGCGAGATCCGCCCGTCGGTCTCCCGCGCAAAGGCCATGCCGTAGCGCTCAAGATCACGAATGCCCTGTTCGGCGCCGCGGGTGACGATCTCGACGGTCCGCGGGTCGGCCAGGTAATAGCTCTCCTTGATCGTGTCGGCCGCGTGCTGCTGCCAGGAGTCCTGCGGATCCATGGTGGCGAGCGGAGCGTTGATGCCGCCGGCGGCGAGCGAGGTGTGCGCGTCCAGCCGGGGCCGTTTGCCGAGCACGATCACGTCGACCCGCTGCTCGGCGAGCTCGATCGCCGCCCGCAGCCCCGATCCGCCGCTGCCGATCACCAGGACCGTGGTGGAGATCCTTCGCTCCGAGTCGTTCATCAGGCTCCCTTCGAATGGTGGCCGAGTGCCAACTTCGGCCGAGGTGGGGCGATCGCCGGCGGCGGCGGGAAATGATCTTCGACGTAGCCGCCGCTCGGCAGCCGGACGATCACACCGGTCGGCCGACCATGTTCGGCCAGTTCGGCGTCCCGGCGCTGCAGCCAGCGGCACAGACTCCAGGCTACGCCGAATCCGAGCACCGGCCCGGTGATCAATGTCACCTGGAACACGGTGAGGATCTGGTTCAGCCCAAGGCCGAACTCGGTGGCCATGATGTCGGCGCTGGCCGCCGCCCAGAGCACCCCGTAGAAGATCATCCCGGCGACGCCGATACCGGTCCGGACCGGTACGTCACGAGGCCGGTCGAGCAGATCGTGCTCGAGCCGATCCTTGGTGAACCGCTCCTCCAGGAAGGGATACAGGGCGACGATCAGCATGAACGTGCTGATCACGGCCAACGGCGCGATCACCGCCAGGGTCCAGGTACGGCCGAGCCAGGTGATCTCCCAGCCCGGCGGCACCAGCCGGAGGGCGCCGTCCAGGAAGCCGGTGTACCAGTCCGGCTGGCTGCCGGCCGAGGCGTTGCCGGTGGACGCGGGACCGTACAACCAGATCGGGCTGATCGTCATCGTGCCGGCCATCACCATGATCACGCCGACCGACAGCGCGAACAGCCCGCCGGCCCGCACCGCCGCCGTCGGGAACAGCGCCACCTCGCCGACCGGCCTGCCGCGCCGCCGCAGCGGCCGTTCCTTGATCGCGGACCGCAGCCACAACGCGATCAGGCCGACCAGCAGGGCGCCGGTCACCCAGACGTGGACCGGGAACAGGAACTCGAGCACCCGGCCCGGGAACGCGTCGCCGAAGATCAGGCCGGAGGCCAGGGTGCCGATCACCGGCAGGCCGAGCAGGATGCCCTCGAAGATCCGCAATCCCGTGCCGGACAGGGAATCGTCCGGGAGCGCGTACCCGCTCCAACCGCCGAGCAGCGCGGTCACGAACAGGCCGAACAGCAGCAGCCAGCGGAACCGGTGCGGCTTCCGGAACGCCCCGGTGAAGAACGTCACCAGCAGCTGCAGCATGATCGCGGCCGGCAGCAGCAGGGCCGCCCAGTGGTGCGCCTGCCGGACCAGCAGCCCGCCGGGCAGGTCGACCGAGATCCGCAGCGTCGACGCGTACGCCTTCGACACCTCGGCGCCGTTCAGCGGGCCGTAGCTGCCGTGGTAGACGGTCGATTCGCCGGACGGCTCGTAGAAGATCATCAAGATCACGCCGGTCACCAGCAGCACCACAATGCACGCGGAGGCCAGGATGCCGAACAGGTTCGACCAGTGCGGGACGAAGGTGCGTTGCCGCAACGGCAGCGGCCGCTCAGCGGGCATGATCGACTTCCTTTCGCTTGGTCGGAGCAGGCTTCGGTACGACGATCGACTCGGCCGCCTCGGTGAACGCCTGCCGCGGATGCTGGACCGCGATCAGCGAGACCGTGTCCCGGCCGAAGAAGAACGCGGCCAGCCAGACCAGCAGCACTCTGATCTTGCGTTCCCAGGTCGGCACCGCCAGCACGTGGTAGCCGCGGTGCATCAGCCAGGCCGGCAGCCCCTTGATCACCAGGCCCCGCCACTGGAAGATGCCGCGGCCGAGGCCGAGCGTCGCGACGACGCCCAGGCTGTGATGCTTGTACGGCTTCGGGCTCCGGCCGCGCAGATCGGCGACCAGGTTCGCCGCCAGCAGCCGGCCCTGCCGCACCGCATGCTGCGCGTTGGGTACGGTCAGCGACCCCGGCACCGCGAGGTCGGGAACGGCCGCGTTGTCGCCGGCCGCCCAGGCGTCCTCGACGATCTCGTCAGCACCCTGAGCTTGTCGAAGGGCCACCCGGAGATCGGCCCGCACCGGCAGCATCCCGCGGGCGTCGATCGGCAGGTCGGTGTGCGACGCGACGACCGGGTTCGCCGCGTTGCCCGCGGTCCAGATCAGCAGCTCGGAATCGTATTCCGTACCGTCGGACAGCTTGACGTGACCGCCGGCGGCGGACACCAGCCGGGTGTTCAGGTGGACCGCCGCGCCGCGCCGCTCCAGGTCCCGGACGACCCATTCACCGGGCCGGTCGGTCACCTCGGGCAGGATCCGCGGCGTGGCCTCGACCAGGTGGAACGCCAGGTCCTCGAAGCTCAGTTCCGGGTAGCGCTTCAGCAGGGCGGTGGCCAGCGAGAGCAGTTCGCCGGTCGCCTCGACGCCGGTGAACCCGCCGCCGACCACGGTCACGGTGAGCAGGGCCCGCCGGCGCGGCCCGGCCGGCAGGTTGGACGCGCGCTCGAAGGCGGTCAGCAGCCGGTCCCGGATCGCGACGGCCTCCTCGACGTGCTTCAGGCCGATCGCGTTCTCGGCGATGCCCGGGATGGCGATCGTCCGGGTGACTGCGCCGGCCGTGATCACGATCGTGTCGTAGCTCAGTTCGCGGTCCGGGCCCTCCAGCGGGCGCACCCGGACCGTCTGGTCGGCGTGGTGGATCGCGGTCACCGTACCGGCGATGATCTTGGTCCGGTGCAGGTGGCCGCGCAGCGCGACCGCGACGTGCCGGGCCTCGACGGAGCCGGCCGTGACCTCGGGCAGGAACGGCTGATACGTCATGTAGGGGCGGGGATCGACGAGGGTGACCTCGGCCTCACCGCGGCGGAGCCTCTTCTCGAGTCCCCAGGCCGTGTAGAAGCCGGCGTAACCGCCGCCGATGATCAGGATCCTTCGCATCTTGTGCCTCCAGTGGGTCTCACCCTTAAAGACCGTGCAGGCGGGTCCGTTGTGACACGACGTGACCAACCGGACACGACGTGACGAAGCGCACGTCGGCGGCAATGACATCCGTCAGCGATGTCCGGCCCGGGGTCCAAGGCCGGCGGCCGCCCGTTGACCTGGTGCGGCCGGTCTCCTAGCGTCGTGTAAACGATTTCGAGCGACCAAAGGGGGCCGCCGTGACGGGTGTGACACGACGCGGATTCGTTGCCGGTACGTCAGCGGCGGTGGCCGCCGGCTGGCTGAGCGGGGCGGCCGGGACCGCCTGGGCCGACACCGGGACGCCACCACCCGACGAGGACGGCTCCCGACTGTGGCTGCGCTATCCGCTGGTGGCCGACCGGCGGTTGCTGGACGAGTACCGGCGCGACCTGCGCTACGTGGTGGCGCCGGACACCGATGGCCCGCTCGGCTCGGCCGCCGGCGAACTGTCCCGGGCCCTCACGTCGTTGCTCGGCCGGGACGTCCCGATCCGGCGGAAGGTCGACGGCGCCGGGCCCCTGGTGCTCCGGACCGCGGCCTCGGACGCCGGACCGGAGAGCTACACCCTCCGCCGCGGCCGGGTCGACGGAACCGCTGCCGTGATCATCACCGGCGGTGCTGACCGGGGTGCGCTCTACGGGGCGTTCCATCTGCTCCGGCTGGTGCAGACGCACGTCACGCTCGACCGGCTCGACGTCGCGGAGCGGCCGCGGAACCCGCTCCGGCTGGCCAACCACTGGGACAATCTCGACGGCAGTGTCGAGCGCGGCTACGCCGGCCGGTCGGTGTTCGGGTTCGCGGAGCTGCCCGAGTTGACCGAGCGGCACTCCACGTACGCCCGCGCCCTGGCCTCGGTCGGGCTGAACGGGACCGTGATCAACAACGTCAACGCGAACGCCCAGTTCATCGCGCCGGAGATGTTGTTCAAGCTCCAGCCGCTGGCCGCGCTGCTCCGCGGCTGGGGCATCTCGCTCTACCTGTCGCTGAACTTCGCCAGCCCGATGATCTTGGGCGGGCTGACCACCGCGGACCCGTTCGACGCCGGCGTGAAGGACTGGTGGCGGACCAAGATCACCGAGATCTACCGGGCGATCCCCGACCTCGGCGGGTTCCTGGTCAAGGCCGACTCCGAAGGACAGCCGGGTCCGATCTCGTACGGCCGCACCCATGCCGACGGCGCCAACCTGATCGCGGAGGCCGCCGCGCCGCACGGCGGGATCGTCATGTGGCGGGCGTTCGTGCACGACTTCAACGCGCTGGAATGGTCCAACAAGGCGTACGAGACGTTCAAGCCGCTGGACGGCAAGTTCGCCGACAACGCGATCGTCCAGATCAAGAACGGCCCGATCGACTTTCAGGTCCGGGAGCCGGCCCACCCGCTGTTCGGCGCGCTGCCGAACACCAACGCGATGATGGAACTCCAGGTCACCCAGGAATACACCGGGCAGTCGACCCACCTGTGCTACCTGGTGCCGCAGTGGCAGGAGGTGTACGGCTTCGACACCCACGCCGAGGGCTCCGGCACAACGGTCGCCAAGATCATCTCCGGCCGGACCTACGGCCGCGAACTCGGCGGCGTGGCCGGCGTGATGAACCTCGGCGACGACACCGACTGGACCCGGCACCAGCTCGCCGCGGCGAACACGCACGGCTACGGTCGGCTGGCCTGGAACCCAGGGCTGAAGGCGCGCGACATCGCCGAGGAGTGGACCCGGCAGACGTTCGGAAATGATCAACGCGAGGTCGCGGTGATCACCGGCCTGCTGCTCGGCTCCTGGCAGACCTACCTCGACTACACGAATCCGCTCGGGGTCAGCTTCCTGATCAAGGGCGACCACTTCACGCCGAGCCCGCAGACCAACACCGGCTGGCACCAGGCCGACGCCGAGGGCACCGGCTTCGACCGGACCGTCGCGACCGGCAACGGCTTCACCGGCTTCTACCACCGGCCCGTCTCGGACCGGTTCGAGAACCTCTCCGACTGCCCGGACGAACTGCTGCTGTTCCTGCACCACGTCCCGTACGGGCACCGGCTGAAATCCGGCAAGACCGTGATCCAGCACGTCTACGACAGCCACTTCGACGGTGCGGCCGAGGTGGGCCGGATGCGGGACCGGTGGCGCGAGCTGCGCGGTCGGATCGACGCGAAGCGGTGGGCGGACACGGCGGAACGGTTCGACCGGCACCGGGAGCAGGCGATCCTGTGGCGGGACACGATCGCCGGCTACTACTTCGCCGCGTCTCGGGTACTCGACGAACGGCGTTCCTGGGTTCAGGTCACGCCGACCGGCAACGCCGCGATCTGCCTGATCGGCGGCCGGGAGAACCTGGTCCGGCTGTCGCTGGCCAACGCGTCGGCGGCCGAGGCCGAGCTGGTCGCCGGGCTGCCCGAGCGGGACGGCTGGACCAGCGGCACGGCCGGCCTGGTGCTGCCGTCGAAGGGCGACGGGACCGTCGACGTCCCGGTGACACCCTCGCTGCCGCCGCAGGTCCTGACGCTTAGGCCGACCCTGCGGTCCGGCGACCTGCCCGCGCTGATCGCGGAGCAGCCGGTGATCACCGCCCCGGCCGGCGAACACTGCCTGCTCGCGGTCGACGCCGGCTCGGCGAGTTCGCCGCTGCTGGACGGCTACCGCCGGCTGTCGCCGGCCGACGCCTGGGCCGACGGGGCGGCGTACGGCTGGGTCGGCGGGGCCCCGCAGTCGCGGGACCGCAACATCGCCGCCCCGCTGCTGCGCGACTTCGTCAACGACACCCGGGCCCGCGCGCTGCGGCTGACCGTGCCTGCCGGTGATCATGAACTGCACGTGCTGGTCGGCGACGTGCACGACTCGTTCCCGACCACGGTCAAGGTGGACGGCAAGGTTGCCGCGGTCAGCGAGTTCCTGCTCGGCGGATCCTTTACCTGGTTGAATTTCGCCGTGCCTGGAGGTCGTACCGTCGAGCTCGAGTTCTCCAGCGTGCCCGGCCAGCACTGGCACCTGAACGGTCTGGTGATCCTCTCCTGACGCGACCGCCCGACCTCGGTTGATTTCCGCCGCGACTGCCCGGCAGGAATTCACTCTCGATCCGCTACCGCGTAACCGACGTAGGAGATCGACAGGTTGCGGCTCTCCTGGATGTTCAGCGCCCGGGCCAGCTCGCCGTACCCGATCTCGCCGCGGCTGCGGCGCCGGAGCTGATTGATCAGCGTGATCGGATCGCACCCCGGTGACAGTCCGGCGAAGGCCCGATCCGCCAGCCCGTGAGCCCGCAGGACGCGGCGCAGCTCGGCCGGCTGGATGAACTTGTTCCAGACGTGCAGATTCGGCGTCATGAAGCGGGTCGACTTCCACTCCTGGAAGATCTTGATCGCCACCAGCCAGCTCACCAGGGTGCGGTTGATCGTGTCGAACAGGTAGAGCCCGCCGGGCCGCAGCACGCGAGCCGTCTCGGCGATCACTCGATCGAGATCGTCGACGTGCTCGAGCACGTCGCAGCAGTAGACGACGTCGAAGGCAGCGTCCGGCAGCGGCAGCCGTTCACCGGTCCCGGACCGGTAGTCGATCACGTACCCGCTCGCGGCCGCGTGCCGCCGGGCCGCGGCGAGCGACGGCTCGGACGGGTCGACCCCGGTGACCTTGCAGCCGAGCGCGGCGAACTCCTCGGCGAGCAGCCCACCGCCGCATCCGACATCCAGGACCTCGAGGCCGACCGGATCGATCCGGTGCTCGTCGATGATCACCCGGCGCATGAAGCCGAACCGGGACGGATTCATGCCGGTCCTGAGCAGGCTGGGCAGGGTGTCCTCGCCCCACCAGGCGTCGTCCCAGCTGTCGTAGATGGTGTTGTCGATGGTCATCGGACATCTCCGTTCCGCCTTCCTGCCGGACATTGTCCGCCACGGCGGTCGCGGGCACCAGCGGTTGCCCTCCAGGAACGGCCGGGTCAGGCGAGTTCGCTGAGGTGGATCACGCGGCGTTCCCGGACGCTGCGCCAGACGGCCTCGGTGAAGATCAGGTAGCCCAGCCCGTCGGCGAAGGTGGTGCGGCGGACCGGCTCGGAGCCGCGGATGGCGCCGATGAACTCCTCCTCGACCCGCCAGCCGATCCGCTCGGCGTCCGGGATGTCGATCTTGGTCGGCTCCGCCTCGCCGCGCCGGGCGCCGAAGAGCCCGTCACCGGTCAGCCGGAGGGTGCCGTCGGTGCCGTACAGCCAGACGCCGTTGGCCGGCGCGTGGCCGGTGACCTGGGAGACGGCGATCCGCAGCTGCGCGCCGGAGGGCAGCGCGCCGATCACGTCGAGATGGTCCGGTACGTCGACGATCTCGCTCGCACCCCCGGCGCCGGGGCGCCGGGTGATCATGGTGCGGCCGGCCGCCATCACCCAGGCCGCGTCGCCGAGCCAGCGTTGCATCGCCTCGTACCAGATGCCGAGCGACATGATGTTCACGCCGGAGATCGCGGTGGTCTGCCGCCAGGTCCGGGCCGCCGCCGGGTCCACGAAGCCGGACCGATCGGTGATCTCCACCGCGACCAGGTCGCCCAGATACCCCTCGCCGAGCAGCCGGGAGATCGTCGCGTCGTACTCCAGGGTGAACGGCGACGGCACCACCTGGGTGATCAACCGCGGCCGGCGCTCGGCGGCGACGATCATCTGCTTCGCCTCGGCGACCGTGCGGGCCAGCCGGGCCTCGCACAGCACGTGCTTCCCGGATTCCAAGGCTGCGATCGTCACCTGCGCGTGCAGGTTGGGCCAGGTGCCGATCACGATCGCGTCGATCTCCGGGTCGGCGATCAGCTCGGACCAGTGATCGGCCACCCTCGGGATGCCGAACTCGTCGGCCACGGCCTGTCCCGATCCGCGAGTACGGTTGCTGACCGCGACCACCTCGACGCCCTCGATCGCCTGCAGCTTGGGCAGATGGTGCAGCTTCGTGTTGCCGCCGGCGCCGACGACTCCGACGCGGATCACCGAATCGATCATGGTGACCAATCTACGGTCCGGTCAGGCGAGCCGCGGTTGCAGGGCGAGCTTGACGCCGAACCCGATCAACACAGCACCGCAGACGCGGTCGCACCACCTGATCACGCCCGGCCGGCGCAGCCGGCGCCCGGCCAGCTCGGCGCCGAAGATGATCATGTTGAACCAGGCCAGGCTGAGCAGACACGGCTGATCGCCGACCGCAGCACCAGCGTGTTGTCGAGGCCGGGAATTGTCGCCATCAGGGCGGCGAGCAGACCGAACGACACGAGGGATGACCAGATCTCCACCAGGTGACGGTAACCGCGGGTAGCTTCTGCCTATGACCACACCGATCGTCACCGTCCGCGGCGAGGCGGAACTCGAGGTCCCGCCCGACCTCGCCGAACTGCGGATCACCCTGCACGCCGCCGCGGCCGACGCCCGGGCGGTCTTCGCCGAATTGGCCCGGTCCGGTTCCGGCCTGACCGAGGTGATGGACGCCCACGCCGCCGCGATCGAGGAGCGGGCCACCACCGGAGCGCACGTCGGGCCGGTGTTCCATCGGCGCAGCCAGACCAAGATCACCGGCTACCGCGGCAGCCAGCACACCCGGGTGGTCGTGCACGACTTCGACGCGCTCTCGCCGTTGCTGCTGGCCGTGGTCGAGTTGCCCAACGGCCAGGTGGACGGGCCCTCCTGGTCGCTCCGCCGGGACAACGCCGTCTATCGGGACGCCCGGCTCGCCGCGATCGAGGACGCCCGGGCGCGGGCCGCCGACTATGCGGCCGGGTTCAGCGGCCGGATCGCCGAACTGGTGGAGATCTCCGACCTCGAGGAGGGCTACGGCGGCCCGCGGCCGGTCGCGATGTACGCCCGGGCGGCCGGCGGCATGGCCGACGAGGTCGAGCTCGACCTGGAGCCGCAACCGCAGCGCGTCACCGGGCGGATCACGGTCCGGTTCGGCCTTGCCGCGGTCTCCCTCGGCTGACCCGCGGAGGGTCGTCGGCACGATCACGAACGATCCCGGATCGGCCCGCTCCGGGCTGCGGCCCGGCCGAGCCGGACCAGGTCGGTGCGCAGCGCCGCGGATCGGTCGCCGTGTTCCGGCAGGAGCAATCTGATCATCATGGCCAACGGGCGGGCGAGCCGGAGGATTTCGTAGGTCTGCCGGATCCGGGTCCCGTCCCCGGCCGGTTCCAGGTCGTACGTCCAGCGGGTGCAGTCGGACCGGCTGACCGTCTCGAAGACGAACCGGCGCGGTGCGGCGGCCTCGATCACCCGGCACGGGCGGGACCAGCGGATCCAGCGGACCCGGTTGCGGCCCACGAAGCGGGCACCGGGCACCGGGCCGGTGGCGCCGTCGAGCCAACCGCCGGTCCGGCACTCGCCGCTCCACTCGCCGACCCGGGCCGGATCGGTGAGCACCGACCAGACCGCCGCCGGCGCGGCGGCGACCACTGCCGTCGCGGTGCGGACCTGTCCGACCTCCATGATCAACACCTCCGGGATTTCGCTGCTGAGATCAGCCTGGGCGCCGACGCAACAGCGCGGAAGCCGGTGGCCCGGGCCGCGTCCTGGAGGCTGTCCTCCAGCCCGGGCGGCGGAGTTCCGCCTTCCCGAACCGGCTTCGCCGCCGGAGAATGAGCTCATGGAAGCGCAGGGCGTGCGGCTCAGCGCGACGCTGCTCTTCGCCGTGCTGGGCGGAATCTGCTTCGTCGTCGGGACCGGTCTCGCGGTGGTTCGTCCGGTCAACGGGGCGGACGTGGGACTCGGCCTGATCTGGCTGCTGGCAGGGCCGCTGCCGTTCTTCCTGGTCGGCGTGGCCGGTCGCTGGCGGGGCCCGGTCCAGTGCACGCTCGCCGCCCCGCTGCTCTGGGTCGGCGGTACCGGCGCGATCGCCGCCGTGCTCGGCCACCTGGCCGGCGCCCCCGAGACGTACGGTCTCGACGGCGCCGCCCGGATCGCGGTGACGGGCGCCTACCAGGTCGGCAGCATGATCATGATCGTCCTGCTGGCCAGGGCGCTGGCGCTGTTGCCGGACGGTCGCCCGCGCTATCCGTACGAACGGATCATGCTGGGCGGACTGTGGCTCCTGCCGGTGCTCGGGCTGGTCGCGCTGTTCACCGCACCGGCCGGCGAGCTTGATCGAATCGCGCTGCCCGGTGACGGCCGGCCGGTGCCGGGTCCGCTCCCGGAGCTGCCCTGGCTGCCGGAGCCGGTCGCTCTCGGCTACACGTACTCCTGGTTCGTGGTGCTGCTCGGCGTCGCGCTGTTCCTGGTCCGCGCCGTCCGGATGGCGCCGGCCGAGCGGCGGATGTTCCGGATCATCCTGATCGTCATGGCGGTGCTGACCCTCGAACTGATCGTCCTCGTGGTCGGCTATCTCTGGTTCGCCGACGCGGCGCTGGCCCTCCTGTTGCCGAACGGGGTCTTCGCCATGCTGCCGTTCGTCGCGGTGCTCGCCACGGTCGTGGTGACCGGGGTGCGCCGCGGCTTCCTCGGCGTCGGCCCGGCGGCCCGGCGGACCCTGATCTATGCGGGTCTCTGGCTCCTGATCGCCGGCGGCTACCTCGGCCTGGCGACCGGGCTCGGGCTGGCCGCGACGGCCCGGCTGCCGGTCGCGATCGCGATCATGATCACCGTGGCGGCGACGATCGCGCTGGAGCCGGTCCGGCGCTGGGTGAACCGGATCGCCGAGCGGCAGGTGCTCGGCCGCCGGCTCTCCGGGTACGAGGTGCTGGTCCGCCTCGGCAGCACCCTCGAGCATGCGGGCCGCCCGCACGAACTGGCCGAAGTGCTGGCCGCGGGGCTCCGGGACGGACTCGGGCTGGCCTGGGCCGAGGTGCGGCTGGAGGAGTCGGTGGCGACCGCCGGGCCCCGGACCGGCGACGCGGTGCTGGAACAGCCGCTGCGGCACGGCGCCGACGAACTGGGCCTGATCCGGTGCGGCCCGCGCCAGGACGGACCGTTCGGGCCGCGGGACCACGAACTCGTCGACACCCTGGCCCGGCAGGCCGCGCTGGCGCTGCAGAATCGGCGACAGACGGCGGAACTGGAGGCGTCCCGGGCCCGGATCGTGCAGGCTCAGGACGCCGAGCGGCGGCGGATCGAGCGGGACCTGCACGACGGCGTCCAGCAGGAGCTGGTGGCCCTGGTCGCGAAGCTCGCGCTGACCCGGTCGGCCCTGCGCCGCGACACGGAGCGGGCGGGCCTGCTGATCGAGGAACTCCAGGGCGAGGTGGTACGGATCGTGGAGGACCTGCGGGAACTGGCGCACGGCATCCACCCCTCGGTGCTCAGCGACGAGGGCCTGGTCGCCGCCGTCGAGTCGAGCGCCCGCCGGATGCCGATCCCGGTCACCGTGTCGACCTCGACCGGTCTGCGGGACGCCCGGTTCGCCGTGGAGGTGGAGGAGTCGGCGTTCTACTTCGTGGCCGAGTCCCTGACCAACGTGCTGAAGCACGCCCGGGCGACGCAAGCGGCGATCGACCTGGTGGCGAGCAACGGATCACTGCAGCTGGAGGTCCGCGACAACGGGTCCGGGCTGCCGCCGACGGTCTGCTCCGGCTCCGGCCTGACCTCGCTGCGGGACCGGGTCGAGGCCGTCGGCGGCACCGTACGGGTCGGCAACGCGGCCACCGGCGGGGCGACCATCCACGCCCGGCTGCCGGCATCGGCAGGTGTGTCGTGAGAGTGGTGATCGCCGAGGACCACTACCTGGTCCGGGAGGGCACCCGGCGGATCCTCGAGGACGCCGGCGTGTGCGTCGTGGCCGCGGTCGGCACGGCCGTCGAGCTGCTCGACGCGGTGGACCGGCTGCATCCGGACGCGGTGATCACCGACATCAGGATGCCGCCCGGCCACCACACCGAGGGCATCGCGGCGGCGCACGAGATCCGGGCCAGGTTCCCCGCGGTCGGCGTCGTCGTGATGTCGCAGCACGCCGGGGAGCAGTACGCCTTCGCCCTGTTCCGGCACGGCACCGAAGGGCTGGCGTACCTGCTCAAGGAACGGGTCGGCGACGTCGACGAACTGGTCCGGGCCCTGCACGCGGTGACCGCCGGCCGCTCCGTGATCGATCCGCGGATCGTCGAGGTGCTGGTCCGCAGCCAGAGCAGGGCCGCCGAGTCGCCGCTCGGCACGCTCACGGCGCGAGAGCTGGAGGTGTTGGCGGCGATGGCGCAGGGGATGAGCAACCGGGCGATCGCCGAGTCGCTGACGCTGGCCGAGTCGACGGTGGAGAAGCACGTCAATGCGGTGTTCGCGAAGCTCGGCCTGGGCGTCGAGGATTCCTTGCACCGCAGGGTTTCCGCCGTGCTCACCTTCCTGCGCCACGCGCCGTCGGACAACGCGGAGCCGGCCACCGACTGACGACGTACGTCAAGCCTTCGGGCCGTAGTGGCCGGGTCCCCAGGTCGCCGTCGCCCGGCGCCGGTAGCCGCCGCGGAATCCGTTCAGCACAATGAATCTCGGGATCGGCGGCAGGAGCTCCCGCACGGTCTGATATCGGGCCTGGTCCAGGTTGTCGATGACCCAGTGCGCCTCAGGACCCAGCTGGGTCATCGGCTTCGGCTTGATGTTGTGCTCTTCGTCCCAGGTGTCCCACTCGGCGGCCGTGATGCTGGCCGAGACCACCGGCATCGCCTCGTCCTCCTCGCGACGCAGGTGGGGCAGGACTACCTCGCAGAGCGTGTCCAGGGCGCTGAGTACCGCGCTCCGGGCCGCCGCCGAACCGTCGTCGGCGTACCCGGCTGCCGCCGCCTCCAGATCGTCCATGGCCGGCGCGATCCGGGAGTGGTCCGCATCCATCGTCGCCATGATCGCCGCGGCGCCGGGATTCTTGCGCAGCACCATCGGCCAGAGCCCCTCGTCCTCGCTGGTGTGGTGGGCGTGCAGGATCCTCATCATCCAGAGCAGGTGTTCGGCGATGGCCTTGCGCTGTTCGACGGCGGGGTACGGTTCCGTGGTCAGAGCCGTCCTGGCCCGCGCCAGGTCGCGCCGGAACGCGTCGTGGACGACCCCCATCATCGTCGTGTCGGCCGGGCGTTGCGGATCGGATTTCATCGTGCCTCCTCATGCTCGCTTCGAGCCTGCCCCGACGCCGATCCCGGCGGAACCCGGCTATCCGTACGCCGTTCTGGAGGCTGTCCTCCAGAACGAAAGTCAGCGGAGCAGCAGCACGACGCCGATCAGCAGGGCCGGGAAGTAGTGGAAGCCGGGCAGCGTGTCGCCGGTGATCATGAGTTGCAGCAGCGGCGCAACGCTCAGTGCGAGGGCGACCCAGCCGACCCAGGCAGGGGTCAGACTGGTCATGATCAACGCTCCGGAGAGGGCGGCCAGGCTCAGGCAGCCGAGCATCAGATAGCCGCGGATCAGCCAGACCGACCAGTCGGCGAACGTCTCGAAGCCCGGCCGGACCACGCCGGACCGGTAGCCGGTGACACCCAGCCACAGCGCCGCGGCGATGAGGAGCCCGGCGAGCCCGATCCGGGACAGCACGACCGCGCCGGACCTGCCGAGCAGCGCGGTCATGATCGTCATGCCGCCGGCGAGGAGCACGATCGCGAGGCCCATCAGCAGATTGGCCAACCGCCAGCCGGCTTCGGCGCCGGCCACGGCCAGCAACTGCTCCCGTACCGGAAGGGAGAAGATCGAGGGATTGCCGCGCGGACCGACCAGCGGCACGATCGCGCCGATCACGAAACAGACGAAGGCCAGCACGAGCAGAACGCCCGCGATCCTGGGCGCCGTGCGACCGGCAACCTCCAACACCATGATCATCACCCGGCTCCATTTTCGGCCGCTGGTCCGATCGGCGAAACCCGGCTGGCCGCCAGCCCGGCTGGCGGCTTTCCGCCAGCCGATCGGCCGTCGGACGGGTGTCCAGCATTCGCGGGAGGATTCGGGCGGTCGCCACATGGAAGATAGATTCAGGGGCATGTTCGCCAAGGTCTTGGTCGCCAATCGGGGCGAAATCGCCGTCCGAGCCTTCCGTGCCGCGTACGAGTTGGGCGCGGCCACCGTCGCCGTCTATCCGTACGAGGATCGCAATGCCGTCCACCGCATCAAGGCGGACGAGGCGTACCTGATCGGGACGAAGGGTCACCCGGTCCGGGCCTACCTGGACGTCGCGGAGATCGTCCGCGCGGCGAAGGAGTGCGGTGCCGACGCGATCTATCCCGGGTACGGCTTCCTGAGCGAGAACCCGGACCTGGCCAGGGCCTGCGCCGAGGCCGGGATCACCTTCATCGGCCCGCCGGCCGACGTGCTCGAACTGGCCGGCAACAAGGTCCGCGCACTGGCCGCCGCGAAGGCCGCCGGCATCCCGACGCTGCGGTCGACCCCGCCGTCCGACGACGCGGAGACACTGCTCGCCGGCGCCGCCGAGATCGGCTTCCCGGTCTTCGTCAAGGCCGTCGCCGGCGGCGGCGGCCGCGGCATGCGCCGGGTCGACGACCCCGCCGCGCTGCCCGAGGCGCTGGCCGCCGCGATGCGCGAGGCCGAGGGCGCGTTCGGCGACCCGACGGTGTTCATCGAGCAGGCGGTCGGCCGGCCGCGGCACATCGAGGTGCAGATCCTGGCCGACAACGACGGCAACACGATGCACCTGTTCGAGCGGGACTGCTCGATCCAGCGGCGGCACCAGAAGGTCGTCGAGATCGCGCCGGCGCCCAACATCAGCGAGGAACTGCGGGAGGCGCTCTGCCGGGACGCGGTCGCGTTCGCGAAGTCGCTCGGCTACTCCTGCGCCGGCACGGTCGAGTTTCTGGTCGAGACCGAGGGCGAGCGAGCCGGCCAGCACGTGTTCATCGAGATGAACCCGCGGATCCAGGTCGAGCACACGGTCACCGAGGAGATCACCGACGTCGACCTGGTCCAGGCGCAGATGCGGATCGCCTCGGGGGAGGCCCTCGATGATCTTGGTCTGAGCCAGGACGTGGTACGGATCAACGGCGCCGCGCTGCAGTGCCGGATCACCACCGAGGACCCGGCCAACGGCTTCCGCCCGGACACCGGGACGATCACCGCCTACCGGTCGGCCGGCGGCGCCGGAGTCCGGCTGGACGGCGGCACCGCGGCGACCGGTGCCGAGATCAGCGCCCACTTCGACTCCATGCTGGTGAAGCTGACCTGCCGCGGCCGCACCTTCCAGGCCGCGATCGCCCGGGCCCGGCGCGCACTGGCCGAGTTCCGGATCCGCGGCGTCAGCACCAACATCCCTTTCCTGCAAGCGGTTCTGGAAGATCACGACTTCCTGGCCGGGGACGTCTCGACCGGCTTCATCGAGCAGCGGCCGCAGCTGCTGACCACCCACGCGCCGGCCGACCGCGGCACCCGGCTGCTGCGCTGGCTGGCCGAGGTCACCGTCAACCAGCCGTACGGCAAGGCGCCGACCCTGCTCGACCCGGGCGAGAAGCGCCCGGCCGGCGTCGATCTTGATCAACCGTCGCCGCCCGGCTCGCGGCAGCGGCTGCTCGAGCTCGGCCCGGAGGCGTTCGCTGTTGATCTTCGGAACCGAACCGGGGTCGAGGTCACCGACACCACGTTCCGGGACGCCCACCAGTCCCTGCTGGCGACCCGGCTGCGGACCAAGGACATGCTCCGGATCGCGCCCTACGTGGGCCGGATGACGCCGGAGTTGTTCTCGGTCGAGTGCTGGGGCGGTGCCACCTACGACGTCGCGCTGCGGTTCCTCAACGAGGACCCGTGGGAGCGGCTGGCCGCGCTGCGCTACAACATGCCGGGGCTGTGCCTGCAGATGCTGCTGCGCGGGCGGAACACGGTCGGCTACACCCCGTACCCGGAGAAGGTGACCAGCGCGTTCGTCGCCGAGGCCGCCGAGACCGGGATCGACATCTTCCGGATCTTCGACGCGCTGAACGACGTCGAGCAGATGCGGCCGGCGATCGAGGCCGTACGGGAGACCGGGACCACCATCGCAGAGGTCGCGCTCTGCTACACCGCCGACCTGAGCGATCCGGCCGAGGACCTCTACACGCTGGACTACTACCTCCGGCTGGCCGAGAAGATCGTCTCCGCCGGGGCGCACATCCTGGCGATCAAGGACATGGCCGGGCTGCTCCGGCCGCCGGCCGCGCGGACCCTGGTCACGGCGCTCCGGGAGCGGTTCGACCTGCCGGTGCACCTGCACACCCACGACACCGCGGGCGGCCAGCTGGCCACCCTGCTGGCCGCGATCGACGCCGGGGTGGACGCGGTCGACGTGGCCAGCGCGCCGATGTCGTCGACGACCAGCCAGCCGCCGGCCTCGGCCCTGGTCGCCGCGTTGCAGCACACCGAGCGGGCGACCAATCTTGATCTTCGTGCGGTGATGGACCTGGAGCCGTACTGGGAAGCCGTCCGGCGGGCCTATCTGCCGTTCGAGTCCGGCCTGCCCAGCCCGACCGGTCGCGTTTATGATCATGAGATCCCCGGCGGCCAGCTGTCCAACCTGCGGCAGCAGGCGATCGCCCTCGGGCTCGGCGACAAGTTCGAGCAGATCGAGGCGATGTACACGGCTGCCAACAAGATCCTGGGCCGGCTGCCCAAGGTCACGCCGTCGTCCAAGGTCGTCGGTGATCTTGCCCTGCACCTCGTTGCCGCCGGCGCCGATCCGGACGACTTCGCCGAGAACCCGGCGAATTACGACATCCCCGACTCGGTGATCGGCTTCTTCAACGGCGAGCTCGGCGATCCGCCCGGCGGCTGGCCGGAGCCGTTCCGCAGCAAGGCGCTGCAGGGCCGCAAGATCCCGCCGGTCCACGCCGAGCTGTCCGAGGAGGACTCGGCGGCGCTGGACAAGCCCGGCCGGGACCGCCAGGTCACACTGAACCGACTGCTGTTCCCCGGCCCGTCGAAGGACTTCGAGGCGGCCCGGGAGACGTACGGCGACGTCGCTCGGCTCGACACGATCGACTACCTGTACGGCCTGCGCCCGGGCGAGGAACACGTCGCCCGGATCGGCAAGGGCGTCAGTCTGATCTTGGGCCTGGAGGCGATCGGCGAGGCCGACGAGCGCGGCCTGCGCACGGTCATGTGCACCCTGAACGGCCAGCTCCGGCCGATCCGGGTCCGGGACCATTCGATCAAGGTCGACGTGAAGGCCGCCGAGCGGGCCGACACCGGCAACCCGGGCCACGTGGCCGCGCCGTTCGCGGGCGTGGTCAGCGTGACCGTCACCGAGGGCGACAAGGTCGAGGCGGGCGCAACCGTGGCCACCATCGAGGCGATGAAGATGGAAGCCTCGATCACCGCCCCGATCGCCGGCACCGTGCAACGGCTCGCGATCGGCCGGGTGCAACAGGCCGAGGGCGGCGACCTGGTCCTGGTGATCATCCCCGGCTGACCCGCTGAGTCCGGTGCCCGTGCCGAGTCTCACCGGACATGACCACGACAACCGAGACTGACCGGCCCCAGGTGGGCATGTATTCCTTCGTCTCCACGAATCCGGCCCGGCTGGCCCGGTTCTGGGCCGAGCTGATGCGGCTGCCGGTCGCCGACGGCGCGACCGACGACTTCGTGATGCTCGACTTCGACCACGAGTTCGGCCTGACCTGGCTCTTCGAGCGCGTCGACCAGGCCCCGGCGGCGGTCGCGCCCATCTCGCTCGACCTCGGCACCGAGTCCGGCACCGGCTGGGCCGAACTCGCCGAGCGCGCGGTGTCGCTGGGCGCCGAACGGGTCGCCGACCGCGAGGTCGACGGCGTCCGCTGGATCGAACTTCGCGATCCGGACGGGAACCGGTTCAGGGTGTTCGGACCGCGGCCGGAGGTCCGGGAGTCGACCACGCTCTGATCCGATGTCGTGATTCCTCTTCGCACCGACCGGTTAAGCGCTTGATTGATCGTTCGGGGCCCGTCAGAAGAGAAATCGCGTCAGCGTCGGGCGGTGCTGGCCAGGATGAGACCGGGTCGAGCGTGATCCGCTGCGTGGCGGGCGGCACGATCGCGGTCAGGGCCGGTTGCGCCAATGCGGCCGGCTCAACCTCGTAGGCGTCACAGGCAACTGGTCGGAGTTGGCGACGTGCCGGACCAGGATCAGGGCGTACTCGTCGTTGTGGCAGGCCTGGGCCGTGATCCTGCGGCGGCGAAGCAGCGTCGTCCAGCCGGTCGCCGGTCCAGCCCGGCCAGGTCAGCGGGGGAACGAACGGCAGATCCTCGTCGAGACCAAGATCATCGCCGGCCTGCCGCCAGCCGGCCTGGATCAGCTCGGCGGTCTGCGTGTCAGTCCGGCCAGGCGCCGACCAGGCGCAGCAGGTCGGCGGTGGGGCGGCGGCCGACGGGAATCGCGGAGCGACCGCGCGGTGCGGGCCGGGGTCGGCCCAGGGCGATCGCATGGTGGGCGGACCAGCCCGGTTCGGCGCCGACCAGCCGGGCCGCGCGGTCAGCGTTGGCCTCCGGATAGAGGCTGACCACGCAGCTGCCCAGGCCGGCCTCGTCCGCGGCGATCGTGATGGACTGCGCGACCCGACCAAGATCGAAGGCGGTGTCCCGGCGCTCCGCGGTAGGACTGAGCAGCACCAGAACGGCCGGAGCGTCCCGGAGCAGGGCGGCGTAGTCGCCGAGTCGTGAGAGCTGATCTTGAACTGCCGAATCCCGTACCGCTGCGAAGCGCCACGGCTGGCCGTTCCGCGCCGAGCCGGTCCAGCGAGCCCGGTCGATCAGTTGCCGGATCGTCGGGAACGGGACCAGGTCCGGCTCGAAGGTGCGGACGGCGCGAGGGGTGTAAGCGGGGCGTTCTCCCATCGCCGTAGTGTGCCCTGCCGCCGAGCTTCCGCTTCAAGTGCGGCATGCTCGGCCGATGAGGTTCGAGCGTCACTCGCGCTATTCCGATCCGGGCCGGTACGCCCGCCTGTTGGGTGCGGTCCGGCCGGAGCTTCCCGAGGTCTGCGCGGTCGCGCGCAATGTCATCGCGCACTACCGCTACGCGCGAGTTCCGTTGCCGGAATCGACCAACGGCGACATCAACGCCCGCTGGCTCAGCCGCATCCTGGAGCTTGATCAGGCACGGCACCCGACGCCGTTGACCGAACCCCGTGCCGAGGCCGAGCGGGTTCAGGGTTGTTGTCGGGACCAGGTGCTGCTCGCCGTGGGCATCCTTCGTGAGCACGGCATCCGGGGCAGGTGTCGGGTCGGATTCGCGGACTACCTGCGAGCCGGGGCCCGGGTTGATCATGTGGTCGGCGAGGCCTGGATCGACGGGCGCTGGCTCCGCTTCGATCCGTGGCTCGCGAGTCCGAGGGGAGTGATCGAGGATCCGCATGATCTTCCGCCGGGGGCCTTTCTGACCGCGGCGGCTGCCTGGAACGATCATCGACGCAACGGCACAGACATTGATGATCTTGGTGTCCGGATCGGCCCGATCAGGTACACCGGACCGCCGTTCGTGCTCTCGTACCTGATCATGGACGTGGCGCACCGCTTCGGCGACGAGTTGTTGCTCTGGGACAACTGGGGCGTCATGCCGTTACCCGGGCAGTGGGTCGACACCGCACTGGGCGACCGGCTGGCCGCCCTCGTCCTGCGTGCGGACGCGGGCGACGAAGCGGCTGAGCAGGAGTTGGCCGCCATCCACAGCTCCGATGCCAGGGTCAGGCCGGGAGCGGTGGTGCTGCAACTCTCGCCTCGTGGGGAGCCGCCGCGGCCGGTGGCTGTCGGAATTTCTCCTCACCCGAGGGGGTCAACCGCTTAACCTCCGGGGTAGCGCTCCGACTGAGGCGGTTTCCCGACAACGAGGGCTATCCTGCTGCGATGTCTCTTCCCGGCACCGAGGCGGTACGGCCGAGGACGGCCCCGACCATGATCATCGCTGCGGTGCTGGCGCCGCTCGGCGGTCTGGCCTGCAGCGTGATCAGCTATCTGATGGCGATGGCAGCGGTCGACGCGCTCCCGCTGCGGACGCTGTTCAACGGGCCGATCCCGCTGCAGGGCTTCCGGCCCCTCGGGCTGGTGGCCGCCCTGATCGGGCTGATCGTGATCGCCGTCCTGGTGGCGTTGATCGTCTGGCTGGTGGCCCGCGCGGCGTCGCCACGGTACGGGTTCGCGGCGGTGCTGTTCGGTGGCTGGATGGCGGTGATCCTCGGCGGCTGGCTGGCCGCGCTGGTCACGGCGCCGCTGGTGGCGATGGACATCCGGTTCCCGCCCGACATGATCGGCCAGATGGTGCTGCAGCGGATCGGGGCGGGCGGCGGCTGGGGCCTCTACTGGGGCTGGCTGACCGGGCTCGCGGCGGCGGTGGTGTTTCTGATCACCAACCGGGGCGGGCGAGGTGGACCGGTGCCGGGACAGCCGACCCCGTAGGCTCGCAGGCATGGAGTTGCGCGAACTGTCCGATGCCGTCGAGACCCGGTCGGAGTCGTACGCCCGGCATTTCAAGATCGAACGGACTCCGGACTGGCTGATGCTGAAGCTCAACGAGGAGGTCGGGGAGCTGACGCGCGCCTATCTCATGCGCAGCGGCCAATCCCGCGACCACGGCCTGGACGCCGCCGACGTCGACGACCTGCTCGGCGAGGAGATGGCCGACGTGTTCGCACACATCCTGCTGCTGGCCCGGCAGTACGACGTCGACATCGAGGCCGAGGTCAAGAAGAAGTGGCTCTGAGCTAGTGTCGGAGCTGCCGCGGCGAGGCGCCCAACCTGGCCCGGCAGAACTTGTTGAACGTCTGCAGGTCGCCGATCCCGATGCTCGCCGCGACCGACCCGATCGACTGCGTCGTATCCCGGAGCAGGTGCTCCACCTGGTCCGCCCGGCGCTGACGGACATAGCCGGCGACACCGATCCCGAATCCGGCCCGGAACAGCCGATTCAAATGACTGGCCGACACGTGCGCCGCGCCGGCCACCCGCTCGACGGTGATCCGCCGAGCCAGATTCTCCTCGATGTAGGCCACCGCGGCCGCGACCGCCGGATGATCGGGACCCGCGCCGGGATCGGGCCCGGCCGGGCCGGTCGCCGCCCGCCACAGCAGCGACCATAGCTCGGCCGACTTCCGGGCGGCCGGGGCGACGATGATCGCGGTGAGCCGGGCCCGGACCGAGGCGGCTTCGTCGCCGAGGTCCTGCATGACCGGCGCCGACACGGCCCGGCCGCGGCGGGGCAGCCGGAGATGGGCGTACACGTGCTCCGACGGTCCCCGGTACCGGAACTCCATCGGCGCCCCGGCCGGGATGATGCTGAGGGCTCCCGGCCGGATCGGGTACGCGACGCCGGCCACGACGACCTCCGCCTGGTAGTCGTACAGATGGATCGAATGGAGCTCCGGCAACAGCCACTGCTCGACCCGTTCGCGCAGGCCGTGCCGACCGACCCCGATGCCGACCACCTCGGGCGGAGCGTCGAGCCGGAGCGAGACGTTGCCAGGGGACATGATCGGTTTCTACCACCAGCCGATCGGTCTTGACCACGACCGCGTCGGCGAAGATTCGTAATGTCACAAGACATGAGAGCAGCGATCAGCCGCAACGATGATCAACTTGGCAACGCCCGGATGCGCGCCGGCAACCACGGGAGCCTGACCGAGGACCAGGTCCTCCGGTACGACACCGAGGGCTATCTGGTGCTCGACGGGTTGCTCGACGACGCCGACATGGCTCCGGTCCGGTCCGCGCTGACCGAGAAGGTGGACCGGATCGCGGCCGACCTGCTGGCCGCCGGCAAGATCGACGACCCGCTGACCGAGGTCGGCTTCCCGTACCGGCTGGCCCGGCTGTTCGACGGCCTCACCGGCGACGACTTCCTCGAGTACGGGCGCAGTTGGCGGGACCGGATCGCCGGCTATCACACGCTGATGAGCAACCCGAAGATCCTCGACGCGGTGGAGAGCCTGATCGGTCCCGAGATCTTCGCCAACCCGGTCTACAACGTCCGGCCCAAGGTGCCGCGGATCGCCGCCGGCGCGGTGCCCTGGCACCAGGACAAGTCGTACTGGCCGGACGCCAACTCCAACCCGGTGATCACGGTCTGGATCTCGTTCGTCGACGCGACTCTGGAGAACGGCTGCCTGCACGTCTACCCGCGGACCCAGCGGCACCGGGTGATGACCTACGAGGCCGAGCAGCAGTCCGGCACCGGCTACCTCACCCTCGGCGCCGGCGAACTCGACCTGGAGCCGAGCCGCGTCGTCGCCCTGCCGGTCCGGGCCGGGACGGCGATCCTGTTCAACGACCGGCTGGTGCACAGCTCGACGCCGAACGACTCCGATCACGTCCGGTGGAGCGTCGACCTGCGCTATCAGCCGACCGATCAGGACCCGATGCCGCAGCACGGCGCGGGCTTCCTGGCTCGGAGTCGACGGCACCCGGAGCGGGTCGCCACCCAGGAGGACTGGCTCGCCGAGCGGCCCGAGCGCACTCACCCCGTGCCCTGAGCCTGTCGAAGGGTCAGCGAACGACCCAGAACCCGATCAGGTCGGGCGTCGGCCGGCCGACCTGCTGGGCGACGCCGGCCCAGTGCACGAAGCCGTCCAGCCAGCTGACCAGCCCGGAGATCAACTCCTGCTGCTCCGGCGTCTTGATCTCCGGCATCGCCGAGCGGTACGCGGACGCCATCCCGAGCGCCTTCGGGTACGGGTGGTAGCCGACCACCAGGCCCTGCACCGGCACCAGATTGACGCTGGTCGGAGAGTTGAGCAGGTGCCGCAGCCCGACCGCGGCGGACACCCCGCCACGGGCCAGCGCGAAGTCGAGGTCGTCCAGCGATCGGGAGGTCAGTTCGAGCTTGGTGGCACCCCAGGCCGAACCCGCGACCAAGATCTCCAGCAGCCGCCAGGTCGCGCCGACCCGATCCGGCGGGATGTACGCGCCGCCGAGCAGGGCGTCCAGGTCGGCCGGCAGCGGCTGGGTCGGTGAGAGCACCGGGGCCGAGGTGTCCCGCCGGAAGATCGGCCCGAGCCGGGACAACAGGCCGCCGGACGGCGCGGCCGGGGCCGGCTCCAGGGCTCGCTGCGCCACCTCGCGCAGCCGGGCCGCCTGGTCGGGACGGGCGCCGAACATGCCGCGGACCTCATCGATCCCGATCGCGTACAGCCGAAGCTCTCCCATGGCAGAACCGTAATGGAGCCGCCGCGAGCGTCGCCAGAGTCGGCACGGCTCACCGGCCTGTGGATTTTCGATCGGCCGGTCCGGCGAGCGAGGATGGACCGGTGACCCCGCGGACCAGGCGCGCCATCGTCTCCGGCGTGCTGATCGGACTCCTAGCCGTGATCGTGATCGCCGCCCTCTGGCAGCAGCTCGGCTGATGTTCTCCGCGATCCCCGTTGCGGCCGAGCTCACGTACCCCCTCAGACGCCAGGTCCTCGGGCGCGGGCCGACTCCGGCGGAGCTGGACTGCGCGCTGACCGACTGGGGGCACTACGGCGTGATCATCGACGGTGGCGTCGCGGCCGTCGGGGTCACGCATCCGCGGGCTCTGCCGGTCCCGGCCGGCCGGCCCGTGCCCGGCTCGTGGCGGATCATCGGGATGGCCGTCGACCAAGGATTTCGACGGCGAGGCCTCGGGACCGTGGTGCTGACGGCACTACTGGCCCACGTGCGCAGCCACAGCGGGAGGCGCGTCTGGTGTCAGGCCCGGGTCGGCGCCGCCGAGTTCTACAGGCGGCACGGCTTCGACCAGGTGGCGGCCCAGCGCGATGACCGTATCGCCGGGCCACAACTCCTGATGAGCCTGCTGCTCTGACTCGTCAGGGAGCGAGGTCAGCCCCACACGGCCACCGAGCCGGAGTGGCCGGCGCGGATCACCTGGACCGTCGCGCCGACGCCGGCGACCACCGAGAGCGCCATGCCGACCCAGGTGGCGATCCGTTGCTAGGGCTTCGGGGCGGTGTCGGACCGGTCGATCAGGAACTGCAGCACTGTCACGACGGCCGCGCCGACGAGCAGCAGCACCACCCAGAGCAGCAGCCCGCCGGCGATCTCCATGTGACTGGTCATCTCCGAGGTCGGGCGCGGGAAGGACTCGTACAGGGCGACGCCGGCCTGCTGGGCCACGAACGTCGACCCGGCGGCTACCAGCGCGAAGGCGGTCGTCAGCCAGCCGTAGCGGCGGCGGACCCAGACCGACACCGCGCCGGCGATCGCGCCGAGTGCCGACAACGGGACGAAGACGACGACCGCGTGCACGACCAGGGGGTGCAGCGGCATCCCGTCGATTTCCATGGTTGAAGCGTAAAGAGTGGACGGGCGCTGGGCCAGCACTCGGTGGGCGTGGCAGGATCACGTACTCTCTGTGGGCGGATGATTGCCGGAACGGAGGACAACGGATGATGCGGACGGCCGGGCGCGTCCTGGTGTCGGCGCTGATCCTGCTGCCGCTCTCCGCCGGGCTGTGGGCGGCGACGCCGCGCTCGGCCACGGCCGACGACAAGGTGGCGTTCACGATCAGCGACGAGCGGATCGACGAGTCGTCCGGGCTGGCGACCGACTTCGACAACGAGCGCTACTGGACCGTCAACGACTCCGGCGACGAGGGCCGCGCCTTCGCGCTCGACCAGGACGGCGAGGTCACCGGCACGCTGTCCTTCCGCGCGGAGCCGATCGACATCGAGGCGGTGGCGTTCCATGACGGCCGGCTCTACCTGGCCGACATCGGCGACAACGACGCCGAGCGCGAGTTCGTCACCGTCTACTACTTCGACGATGCCGAACCGAGTTCCGATTCGCGTTCGTACCGGTCGTACGACTTCGAGTACCCGGACGGCCCGCGGGACGCCGAGGCGCTGTTCGTCGACGACGACGGCCGGCTCTACATCGTCAGCAAGGAGTCCGACGGCGGCATCTATGCGGCGCCGGAGAACCCGTCCCGGCAGGGGGTCAACGAGCTGGAACGGGTCGCCGACGCGCCGGCCTTCGTCACCGACGCGGTCTCGCTGCCGGACGGTCAGGGGGTGGCCCTGCGGACGTACGTCTCGGTCGAGATCTACGACAACGATGATCATGAACAGATCGCCCGGGCGCCGCTGCCGTTCCAGCGTCAGGGCGAGTCGATCACGGTCTCGCTGGACGGCGAGAGCCTGCTGGTCGGCAGCGAGGGCAAGGATTCCGAGGTTCTTCAGGTCGCCATTCCGGACGAGGTGAAGAAGGCCTCGGAGGGTTCGAGCACGCCGCCGAAGAAGGAGTCGAAGACGCCGAAGCCGTCGTCGAGCGCACCGGCGTCCGAACCGTCCGAGACCTCTCCGCCCACGGCCGGGCCGAGCCGGGTCGGCACCATGTTCTCGCTCGGCGCGGCAGCCGTGGTCGCCCTGATCGCAGGCCTGGTCGTCGCCCTGCTCAAGGGCCGCTGAGCGTCCGTCACTCGTGCGCGATGGCGCGGCCGTTGAGCTCCCGGACCCGCCAGCCGCCTGACGGATCGGGATCGACGACGAGCACCAGTCTCACGTCGAACGACGGAGTCGGGTCGAGTTCGGCCGCGGTGACGACCCCGACCGCTCCCTCGACCTGAACCCGTCGAACGCGTACCCCGTCAGGCAGCTCGGAGAGCTTCCGGAACGCTGCGTCGGCACGAAGATCGTCCATGCAGCCGTTGAGCCGACCGCCGCTGTTCACGACGCTGAAGCAGGCCCCTCGGACCTCGCCGCGGGCGCCCGCTCGGACGAACGCATCAGCCTGTTGCAGTGCGGGATCATCGTTCCGCGGGCGCAGCATGATCACGAGCACGATGATCAGGAGCAGCGTGAGCAGCCCGCAGCCGGACAGCAGGAGGGTTCGCCGCCTGGATCGACTCAACGTTCGTCCCATCCGATCCGGTACTGCAATTCGCCGGTCACCGGGTGTCGTACCGTCCTGATTCCGGTCCAGCAAAGCCCGGTGCGACTCCAAGCGCTCGCGATCGACGGAACCCAGCTGCCGTAGACGTAGTTTCCGGTATTGCATTCGGCACTGGCCCGGAATTCGCTGATCCCCGGACCGCCACATCCCCGCACCCAGGCACGCCGGTTGCTGTCCTCGAGCCGATGCTCCATGCACCCTTTGAAATCAGTTCGCGGACTGATCGGCGGGCCGTCAGGTTGGGCGGACGCTGATCCGGCCGTCAGACCGGCCAAGGCCCAAATCGCATCAGCATCCATACGCAGACGCGCTTCGACATCCTTGTCACCTCCGCAGTGCGACACTGATTCCGGCCGCCAGTCTAATTCCGACGAAGCATCCGGCGGAAGATCAGTCGGCGACACGCTCCAGGATCCAGTCGATGCAGCGGCAGAGCCGGCTGACGTCGTCCGGGTCGACGTTCGGGTACATCCCGACCCGAAGCTGGTTCCGGCCCAGTTTCCGGTACGGCTCCGTGTCGACGACCCCGTTCTCGCGCAGCACGGCGGCGATCCGGGCCGCGTCGACGCCGGTGAAGTCGATCGTGCCGACGACGGGTGACCGCTGGGCGTGATCGGCGACGAACGGGGTGGCGACCGGCGACGCCTCCGCCCAGTCGTAGAGCCGGGTCGAGGACTCGGCGGTCCGGGCCGCGGCGAACGGCAGGCCGCCATGATCATTGAGCCAGCGCAGCTGGTCGGCGAGCATGATCAACGTCGCGATCGCCGGGGTGTTCAGGGTCTGGTCCTTGGCCGAGTTGTCGATCGCGGTGGCGAGGCTCAGGCTCTCCGGGATCCACCGGTCCGTCGCGGCGATCTCGGCCGCCCGGTCCAGCGCGGCCGGGGACAGCAGGGCCAGCCAGAGGCCGCCGTCGGAGCCGAAGGTCTTCTGCGGCGCGAAGTAGTACACGTCGGACTCGGCGACGTCGACCTGGACGCCGCCCGCCGCCGACGTACCGTCGATGATCATGAGGGCGTCCTCGTCGGCGCCCTGGACCCTCGCCACCGGCGCGATCGCACCGGTCGAGGTCTCGTTGTGCGCCCAGGCGTAGCTGTCCACGCCCGGCACCGCGGCCGGGACCACGATCGAGCCAGGTTCCGCGAACAAGACCGCCGGATCCTCCAGGTGCGGGGCCGCAGCGGCCGCCGCCGCGAACTTCGCCGAGAACTCGCCGAAGCTGCCGTGGGCGCTGCGGCGCCGGATCAGGGACGCGATGGCGAGGTCCCAGAACAGCGTGGAGCCGCCGTTGCCGAGCACCACCTGATAGCCGTCCGGCAGCGCGAACAGCGTGGCCAGGCCTTCCTTGACCTCGGCGACCAGCCGGCGGATCGGGGCCTGCCGGTGCGAGGTGCCGAGGAGGTCGGCGCGGTCCACGGCCAGCGCCTTGATCGACTCCGGCCGGATCTTCGCCGGGCCGGAGCCGAACCTGCCGTCGGCGGGCAGCAGGTCGGCGGGGATCTTGAGCTCGGTCACGTCCGGTCATTCTTCCATCCGGCCGGCAG
Organism: Microlunatus parietis; assembly: GCF_013407955.1. Taxonomy (GTDB): domain Bacteria; phylum Actinomycetota; class Actinomycetes; order Propionibacteriales; family Propionibacteriaceae; genus Microlunatus; species Microlunatus parietis. Next base: position 5,031,643 of record NZ_JACCBU010000001.1, read on the forward strand.
CAGGCCGAAATGGCTCAGCACCCGCTCCGCGACCCGATGCGGCGAGAGCTTGTCGGTGTCGATCACGGCCTCGTCCAGATCCGCCTCGGCGAGTTGCCGGGTGAGCTCGAGATGCCGTTCCAGATGCCAGGTCAGGGCATCACTCTGGGACGCCGAGTAGCGGCCGTGCAGCCGTAGCTCCGTGGTCTCCGGTGAGGCGATCAGCCGCACCGGCCGCACCTCCAGCCCGAGCGCGTCCCGGTAGCGATCATGGACCCTCTGGTCGGAGATCACGCCGCTGATCACCAGCCGGCGCGGCCCGACCCGCCGGTAGTTGGACCAGACGAAGGCCATGTTCTCGGCCTCGATGATCTTGTTCCCGTGATCGAAGTCGGCCACCGGCCAGGACCGGTGGAACCAGTCGACGTCCATCAGGCTGAACGGCTGCTCGGTCCGGAACAGCAGGTCGCCGATGTGGTCCAGGGTGGACGACTTGCCGACGCCGTACGAGCCGTTGAGGAAGATCGCGTACTCCGAAGCGGCCATCCCGCGAGCCTATCGGCGGCAGTGCGAGACTGGGGCGGTGGCCGACACTCCGAGCAACACAGACCTCGCCGCCGAGCGGGTGGACTACACCGGTGATCATCTTCTGGAGTCCGCCGCCCCGCCGAACCCGTACCCGCTGTTCGAGGCGTGGCTCGCGGATGCCTTTGCCGCCAAGGAATCCGGCGTGCTGCCGGAGCCGACCGCGATGGTCGTCGGTACGGTCAGCGAGGGCCGGCCGCGGTCCCGGACCCTGCTGCTCAAGGAGGCCGACCCGGACGGCTTCGTCTTCTACACCAACTACGACTCGGCGAAGGGGCGCGAGCTGGCCGACCAGCCCGCCGTATCGCTGCTCTTCGGCTGGTATCCGCTGCACCGCCAGGTCCGCGTCGAGGGTACGGCGGCGCCGGTGCCGCGGGCCGAGTCGGAGGCCTACTTCGCGACCAGGCCGCGCGGCTCCCAGCTCGGCGCCTGGGCGTCGGCGCAGTCCAGCCGGGTGACCTTCGAGGAGCTGCACGCCTCGTACCGGAAGGCGGAGCAGCGGTTCGCCGACCGCGACGTGCCCTGCCCGCCGCACTGGGGTGGCTACCGGGTGATCCCGACCATGATCGAATTCTGGCAGGGCCAGCCGAGCCGGATGCATGATCGACTCCGCTACGACCGCGTCGGCAGCGCCTGGACGCTCACCCGGCTGGCTCCCTGACCCGCCACGACTTCCCCACACTTCTTGGCTCTTTACCAGGGAAGTTTCTCGCGTAAACAGCCGGTTTTTCACGTAACGTGAAAAACTTGAGGCCAGTGTGACCAGTGGTGGTACCTGCGGCCGACGGGCGACGGCGTGCTGCGCGGCCGGCGGCAGGGGATCAGGCCAGGTCGTTCAGGCCGATCTCGACGGCGGTGAACTGGCGCGGCAGATCCTGCAGGACGGCGAGCTTCGGGTCCGGCACCGGGTAGAGCCGGGGCATGATCAACGGGCGCAGTGGCGCCAGTCGATGATCATCGAGGACGGCGTCGACGCCGGCCCGGTCGCCGCCGGTGGCGACGGTGTCCAGTCGGCCGACCTCCGGGATCAACAGCCGGTCGGCATGGTCGGCGACATCGCCGTAGAGGGCGGTCGCCTGGTTGTCCCGGCGCCGGGCGAACCGCTGCTGCGACCAGCCGCCGGCCTTGGTCTTGCCTTGTACGTAACGGGATCCGACCTTCGAGACGATCAAGGTCGGTCCGGCGAACACACCGACCGCGTAGCCGCTGCGGCGGACCAGCAGCGCACCCACCCGGCGTTCGGCGGCGACATGAGTGAGCAGGGTGGCCAGCGGGTCGCCGTCCGGCGGCAGCGGCGGGAAGTGCGGCGTGATCGCGGCGACCGCCCCGTCGTCTGAGGTGATCATGATCTTGTCGGCGTCCCGGTCGGCCCGGAACTCGCCGTGCCGCCGCCGGAAGCCGTCCAGCCAGGCCGGCAGTCGTACGCCGGGAATGGTCACCGTCCTGCTGATCATGGCGAGATTCCATCAGGAAAAGGGCGAACCCGCGAGCGGGCGTCGTCGACCGATCTCAGTGCGTCGGCTGATCGACGGCCAGGAGGACAAGCCCTGGCGCTCGCGGGTCCGGGTGTCGGCCTTTGGATTAGCCGGTCGTCGACCGACAGTCCAGAAGGACCGGGTCAGCGACTAGCTGGCCGCCACCTCACGAGTCCCAAAAGAATTCATTCTTCGGACCACCTCCTTTCACGTGTGCCCCCAACCGTAGGCGGCGACGAAAAAGGCGTCAACGGATTTCACTCGCAGCGATCCGGACGGCCCCGACCGCCCGCACTGCACCGCCCCGGCCGGGTCGGTTGGGCCTGGCCGTCCATGCGGATCTGCGACCGTTCCACCTGTTCGCGACCGGTGCAACGGTCGCGGATGCGTGGAGCGGTCGCGGGTGTGGCGGGGTGGTTGTCAGGGCGGCTGGTTCCAGTCCGTCCGGATTCGCGACCGTTTCGCTTGTTCGCGACCGGTGCAACGGTCGCGGATGCGTGGAGCGGTCGCGGTTGTGGCGGGGTGGTCAGGCGAGGATGACTTCGGGACCGGCGGCACGGAGGGCGGCCACGATCTCCGGGTCGGCGTCGGCGTCGGTGAGGACGGCGTCGACCTCGTCGACCCGGCAGATCCGGCAGAAGTCGACCCGGCCTAGCTTCGCGGCGTCGGCGACGACGATGGTCCGCTTGGCCTGTTGCATCATCACCCGGTTGATCGCGGCCTCGGACTCGTCGTTGGTGGTCAGGCCGGCCTCCGGGTCGAGCCCGACCACGCCGAGGAAGCACAGGTCCGGGGTGAGCTGGCTCAGTGTCTCGCCGGCGATCGCGCCGACCAGCTCGTAACTCTGCGGCCGGGCCACGCCGCCGCAGACGACGATCTTGATGAACGGGCGCACGGTCAGCTCGGTGGCGATGTTCAGCGCGTTCGTCACGACCGTGATCCCGTGCGGCTCCATGCTGCCCGGCGCGGCCTCGCGGAGCCGGGCCGCCCGGGGCAGCGCGCGGGCCACCTCGACGGTCGTCGTACCGCCGTTCAGCGAGACCGTGCAGCCAGGCCAGAGCAGTTCGACGGCGCGCTCGGCGATCCGGGCCTTGGCCTCGCTGCGGGCGCTGGTCTTGTAGCGCAACGGGAGGTCGTAGCTGGTCGTGTTCGGGACTGCGCCACCATGAGTCCGGGCGAGCAGCTGCTGCTCGGCCAGGTAGTCGAGGTCGCGCCGGATCGTCGCGGCGGAGACCCCGAAGAAGGTGGCCGCGTCCTCGACCTCGAGTTGCCCGGCGGAGACGAGGCGTTCGAGGAGTGCCGACAACCGCTCCGCCCGGGTGAGTTCGGCTTTCATGGTGATCAGCATGATATGTTCATATCTGCACATTTGGGTACGAAACACGCACAATTACGACCAGGATGTTGTCTCATGAGCTTCCATGTCGAGGCGGAGATCGCCTCTCAACCCGACTGCTGGTCCACCGCGGTCGACCGTGCCGCCCGAGTGGCCGACCGACTGCCGAAGCCCGGTGAGCGGGTGGCCTTCATCGGCTGCGGCACCTCCTGGTTCGTCGGGCAGGTGATCGCGCACTGGCGCGAGTCCCGCGGCCTCGGCGAGAGCGACGCCTACACGGCTTCGGAGGCGCTGCTGGACCGCGGCTACGACCGGGTCGTCGCGCTGTCCCGGTCCGGCACCACGACCGAGGTGCTCGAGGTGCTGACCCGGCTGCGCGGCCGGGTGCCCACCGTCGCGGTGACCGGTGACCTGAGCACGCCGGTGGTCGATCTGGCCGACGAGATCGTCGACCTCGCGTTCGCCGACGAACAGTCGGTGGTGCAGACCCGGTTCGCCACCTCGACCCTGGCGTTGTTCCGGTCCGCGTTCGGTGATGATCTTGATCCGTTGATCGCGGCGGCCAAGGATGCGGTCGCCGCGCCGTTGCCGGAGGGCCTGTCGGAGGCGGAGCAGCTCACGTTCCTCGGCCGCGGCTGGTCGGTCGGGATCGCTCATGAGGCGGCGCTGAAGTTCCGCGAGACCTCATCCAGCTGGGCGGAGTCGTACCCGGCGATGGACTACCGGCACGGCCCGATCTCCATTGCCAACAAGGGGCGCGCGGTGTGGATGTTCGGTGAGCCGCCGGCCGGACTGGTCGACGACGTGGCCGCGACCGGCGCGACCTTCGTCGATCATGATCTTGATCCGCTGGTGGATCTGATCCTGGCCCAGCGGGTCGCGGTGGCCCGGGCGATCGGGCTCGGCGTCAACCCCGACGAGCCGCGCCACCTCAGCCGTTCGGTCGTGCTGGACGCCTAGTGGCCGATTCACCTGAGTGTGTCGTCGCCGTCGATCTCGGCGGCACTCTGACCAAGATCGGGTACGTCGGCGAGGACGGCACCGCCACCGCGGTGCGCCGCCTGGACACCTACCGGGCCGGCGGCGCGGACGGCCTGGCCGACTGGCTCGGCGACCGGATCGCCGAGGCGGCGGCCGCGGCCCCGGGACCCTGCCACGGCTTCGGGATCGCCGTCCCCGGCATCATCGACGCGGCCAGCGGCACGGTCCGGGCCGCGCCGAACGTCGGCTGGACCGAGATGCCGATCCGGGACCGGCTGCACGACCGGACCGGGCTCTCCGGCGCGGTCGGCCACGACGTCCGGGCCGGCGGCCTCGCCGAAGGGCGGCTCGGCTGCCCGGACGCGCAGAACGTGTTCTTCCTGCCGATCGGCACCGGCATCGCGGCGGCCATGATCGTCGACGGGCGGCTGCTGGAGGCCGGCGGCTACGCCGGCGAGATCGGCCACACCCGGGTCCGGGCAGCCGGCGAGACTCCGTGCGCCTGCGGCCAGATCGGCTGCCTGGAAACCGTGGCCTCGGCCGCCGGCGTGGCCCGTGGCTATGCGGCCGCCCGCGGCGTCGAGGCCGGGTCCAACCTGGATGCGCGGGCCGTCGCAGAAGCGGCCCGGGCCGGCGACCCGGACGCGCTGGCCGCGTTCGCCGTGGCGACCGACGCCCTCACCGAGTCGCTGCTGCTGAGCACCACTCTGCTCGGTTCCGAGGTGATCATCATCGGCGGCGGGCTGTCCGGCGCGGCCGACCTGTTCCTGCCCGAGGTGGAGCGCCGGATCGCCGCCACGGCGACGTTCCAGCGGGTGCCGGAGTTTCGCCTGGCCACCCTGGGTGCCGATGCCGGACTGATCGGGGCCGGCCTGCTCGGCTGGGCCGAACTGCGCGGAGTCGATCATGACTGAGACCGTGCTGCACTGCGAGCGGGTGGTGACGCCGGACGGTGTCCGTACCGACGCCTTGATCAAGATCACGGACGGAGTGATCACAGAACTCGGCCCGTCGACCGGCTCGGGCGAACGGGTCGAGGGCTGGGTGCTGCCGGGCTACGTCGACACCCATGTCCACGGCGGTGGCGGCGGAGACTACCCGACCACCGACCCGGACGAGGCGCTCAAGGCCCGGGATTTCCATGCGCGCAACGGAACCACGACGAGCTACGCCAGCCTGGTCAGCGCCGAGCCGGACCTGTTGGTCCGGCAGATCAAGACCCTGGTGCCGCTGGTGGACGCGGGCGCGTTCGCCGGCATCCACCTGGAGGGGCCGTTCCTCTCGGCGGCCAAGTGCGGCGCGCACGACCCGGCGCTGCTGACCCCGCCGACCCCGGAGTTGCTGGACCGACTGCTGAAAGCCGGAGCCGGCCGGATCGCCATGATCACGCTGGCCCCGGAACTCGATCATGGTCCGGCGGCGATCGAACGGCTGACCCGGGCCGGTGTCCGGGTGGCGTTCGGGCACAGCGATTCCGACGCACGGCTGACCGCTACGGCGATCGACGCCGGCGCCACGGTGGCGACCCACCTGTTCAACGCGATGCGGCCGATCCACCATCGCGAGCCCGGCCCGGTGCCGCGGCTGCTCGATGCTCAACGGGTCACGGTCGAACTGATCTGCGACGGGATCCACCTACACCCGGACGTGATCACGATGGCGATCGCCGCCGCCGGCCCGGACCGGGTCGCGCTGATCACCGACGCCATGTCCGCGGCCGGCCTGGCCGACGGCTCGTACGCGCTGGGCCACCTGGACGTCACCGTGGCCGGCGGCGCCGTACACCTGGTCAATCCGGACGGCAGCGCCGGCTCGATCGCCGGGTCGACCCTGACCATGGCCGGTGCGGTCGAATTCGTCGTCGGGCTCGGCGTGCCCATCCCGGAAGCCGCGCGGATGGCCGCGACCACCCCGGCCCGCGCGCACGGCCTGGACCGGGTGGGTGAACTCATGGTCGGCCGGGCCGCCGACCTCTGTGTTGTCGATGATCAAGGCCGGCTGCAGCGCGTGCTGCGGGCGGGCGATTGGCTGGAGACCGAATGACCCTGGCAACCCTGACCGAAGTCCTCGCGACGGCTGCCCAGCGCAAGCAGGCTGTCGGCGCCTTCAACGTGTTCAGCATCGAGCACGCCGAGGCCCTGGTGGCCGGAGCCGAACAGGCCGGCACCGACGTGGTGCTGCAGGTCTCCCAGAACGCCGTCCGCTACCACGGCGCGCTGCGCCCGATCGGGCTGGCCACGCTGGCCATCGCCGAGGCCGCCGCGGTCCGGGCCGTGGTGCATCTTGATCATGCGACCGAGCGGGACCTGGTCGATCAGGCCGTCGAACTCGGCTTCACCTCGGTGATGTTCGATGCGTCGGCGCTGCCGTACCAGAAGAATGTGGCGGAGACGGCGGCTGTGGTGGCCCAGTGCCGGGCCCGCGGGATCTCGGTCGAGGCCGAGTTGGGCGAGGTCGGCGGTAAGGATGGCGTGCACGCGCCGGGCGCCCGGACCCGGCCGGAGGAGGCGGTCAGCTTCGTGGCGGAGACCGGGGTCGACGCCCTCGCCGTCGCGGTCGGCTCGTCGCACGCGATGACCGAACGGACCGCGAAGCTGGACCTGGACCTGATCGCCGAACTGGCCGCCGCGGTGCCGGTGCCGCTGGTGCTGCACGGTTCGTCCGGTGTCGCTGACGACGAGATCGTCCGGGCCGTCGCGGCCGGTATGACGAAGATCAACATCGCCACCCACCTGAACGCGGTCTTCACCGACCGGGTCCGGGCCGTGCTCGGCGACAACCCGGCGATGGTGGACAGCCGGAAGTACCTCGGCCCGGCCCGCGACGCGATGGCGGCGGAAGTGGCCCGGCTGCTGACCCTGCTGGCGTCCTGATCGGACACTGTCAACGGGTCGGCGACGACTGTCGTTCCCATGTTCTACAGTTACGAACACGATCGTGCGGCCTCTCGACAGTGCAGCGCGGCAGTTGGAATCGAGGGCGCTGACGACTGCGCCGTGGAACTTTGGTTTGATCAGGGAGAATGGGCACCGTGAGCGATTTGATCGACACCACGGAGATGTATCTGCGGACCATCTTCGAGCTTGAGGAAGAGGGGATCGTGCCGCTGCGGGCCCGGATCGCCGAGCGGTTGCACCAGAGCGGGCCGACCGTCTCGCAGACCGTCGCGCGGATGGAACGGGACGGGCTGGTCAAGGTCGAGGGCGACCGCCATCTCGAGTTGTCCCCCGAAGGCCGCGACCGGGCCATGCGGGTGATGCGGAAGCACCGGCTCGCGGAACGGCTGCTGACCGACGTGATCGGCCTTGAGTGGGAGAAGGTGCACGTCGAGGCGTGCCGCTGGGAGCACGTGATCTCCACCGACGTGGAGCACCGGCTGGTCGACCTGCTGGAGGCTCCCGTCGCGTCCCCGTACGGCAATCCGATCCCGGGCCTGGAGGAACTCGGCGTCAAGGCGCCGAAGGTGGAGTTCCGGGCCGGCAACGACCAGTTGCGGGAGCTGATCGAGCGGACCGACGGCGCCGCCGCCCGGGTCGTGGTGCGACGGATCAGCGAGGAGATCCAGAAGGACATCGAGACGATGGGGACGCTGCGCGCGGCGGGCATCAAGCCCGGGGTCGAGGTGACGGTCGAAGGCGGCGGGCTCGGGGTCAAACTGTCCGCGGCCGACGCCCCGCCGTGCGAGATCTCGCTCGAGGCGTCCGCCTACCTGTTCGTCTCCCGGGTGTGATGCCGGCCCTCGTCGTGTCCGAGGACGGTCTGGACTGGCCGAGGTTTCTGGCCCAGTTCCACGCGGCTCGCCCGGGCGTCATCGAAGCCGTGCTGTCCCGGTCGCTGGCTGGTGACCACACGCCCTACCGCTGGCTGGCCCGGGCGGTTTCCGACGCCGGTACGGTGCTCGACGTCGCCTGCGGCTCCGGCCCGATGTCGCGCGAACTGCTGAGCCGGCCGCCCAGTGCCTCGAAGGTACGGACCGTGATCGGCGTCGACCTGTCCGCCGACGAACTGCGGCTGGCGGCGGAGCGCGGCCCGGGGCCGTGGGTGCGCGGCGACGCCCTGCGGCTGCCGTTCCGGGACGGGTCCGTGGACGCGGTGACCAGCTCGATGGGCCTGCTCGTGATCCGGCCGCTGAACCGGGTGCTGACCGAGATCGCCCGGGTGCTGAAACCGGGCGGCGTGCTGGCCGCCATCGCCCCCGCGCTGCGCCCGCTGTCGCCGTCCGAGATGCGGGTGCCGGCTCGCATCAACGCCCGGCTGCGCGGATCGCCCCGGTTTCCCGGCTCGGTGGAACTGGCCGGCTTCACCAAGTCGCTGCAGGGGGCCGGGATGCGCCGGGTCGAGGACGCCCGCGAGCGCTACCACTACACGGTGGCCTCCCGCGAGGACGCCGAACTGCTGCTCTCGGCGCTCTACCTGCCGAGCACGAAGCCGGCCCGGGTCGCGTCCGCGGTCGACTTCCTGGCTCACCGGCTGGCCAAGCGCGGGCCGTTCCCGATCACCATTCCGATGCGGCGGGTGGTGGCGATCAAATAGCGCGCGGGGCTTCCGGGCCCCGGAATAGTCCGGCCCCCGCCGGGCGTTACAGCCGGCGACAAGGGATTCATCACAACCGCTGCCGTCAGGGCAGCCAGGAGAAGACATGGCAACGATCGAACTCAACTCTGACCAGTTCGAGAAGACGATCTCCGACAACGACATCGTGTTGGTCGACTTCTGGGCCGAATGGTGCCCGCCGTGCAAGCGGTTCGGCCCGGTCTTCGAGGCCGAGTCCGAGAGTCACTCCGACATCGTGTTCGCCAAGCTGGACACCGACGCCAACCAGGCCCTGAGCGGCCAGCTCGGCGTCTCCAGCATCCCGACCCTGATGGCGTTCCGGGAGGGCGTGCTGGTGTTCAACCAGGCCGGCGCTCTGCAGGCCCCGCAGCTGAAGCAGGTCGTGGACGCGGTGAAGGGTCTCGACATGGAGAAGGTGCACGCCGAGGTCGCGAAGCTGAAGGAAGAGCACGGCGAGGCCTGAGCCCCGTGTTCGACGCCCCGGCGCTTGGTGATTAGGTGCCGGGGCTTCCGTCACCCTGCCGTCGGGTCCCGGACGCGATCCTGATAGAAGTTGATCATGACCACGACGGCGCCGCTGGCGCTGGCCACGTTCCGCGTCGACGCCACCCCGCCGGTCGGCAGCCAGATGGCGTACCGGCAGGTCGGGGCGACCGACGAACTCTCGCTCAGCTGCCGCGGCGTCGTGCTGCTCGGCGCCGAGGCCCCGATCGTGTTGTGTGCGGTGGACTGGATCGGCATCGGCAACGAGGGTCACGACGCGTTCCGGGACCGACTCGCCGCGGCCGCCGGCACCACGCCGGACCGGGTCGCCGTGCACACGCTGCACCAGCACGACGCACCGGCCTGTGACTTCTCGGCCGAGCGGATCCTGATCGAGGCCGGCCGCGACCCCGGTCGCTGGGACGGAGCGCTGGCCCGCCGGGTGCTCGACGACGCCACGGCCGCGATCACCGAGGCGCTGGTCGACCCGGTCCCGGTCAGTCACCTTGGCTGGGGTACGGCGAGCGTCGAGCGGGTCGCCTCGAACCGGCGGATCCTCGGCGACGACGGGCGGGTCCGGGCGATGCGGATGACCAAGACGGTCGAGCCCGAGCTACGCGCCGAGCCGGAGGGCGTGATCGATCCCGAGGTCAGCCTGGTCACGTTCTTCGACGGCGAGCGCCCGGTCGCCCTGCTCAGCTACTACGCCTGCCATCCGCAGAGCTACTACCTGACCGAGACGCCGAGCCCGGACTTCCCCGGCATCGCCCGCTTCCTGCGCGGCCAGTCGGTGCCGGGCGCGCTGCACGTCCACTTCAACGGCGCCGGCGGCAACATCGGCGCCGGGAAGTACAACGACGGCGACCCGGAGAACCGGGTCGTGCTGGCCGGTCGGCTGGCCGACGGGCTGCGCCGGGCCTGGGTGGCGACCGAGCGGACCCCGATCACGGCGGCCGACGTCGGCTGGCGTACCGAACCGGTACGGCTGCCGGCCGCCGAACACCTGGACGAGCCGAGCCTGCTGGAGTTGATCAACGCCGGGCGCGGCGACGCGTTCCTGTCCGGCGCCGACCGGCTGGGCTGGCTGCGCCGGTCCCAGGCCGGCCGCGCGATCGACCTGCAGCTGCTCCGGGCCGGCCGGGTCCGGCTGCTGCACCTGCCCGGCGAGGCGTTCGTCGAGTACCAGCTGGCGGCCAAGGCGATGCGGCCCGACCTTGCGGTCGGGGTTGCGGCGTACGGCGACTACGGGCCCGGCTACATCGGCACCGCGCGGGCGTACGACGAGGGCGGCTACGAGACCAGCGAACGGGCCAGCAACGTCAGCCCGGACGCCGAGGCCGAGCTGCTCCGGGCGATCACGGAGTTGTTGAAGGACTGACTCAGGCCGCGGGGTCGGCCACCGTGATCCCGTGGCTGCCCGGCCGGTCCATCGCCCGCAACGCCTCGCCGGCGCCGGCCAGGCCGGTCCGGTTCATGATCAACTTCCCCGGGTCGACCGCGCCCGACGTGATCAACTCCAGCATCGCCGGATAGTCCGCCGCCGGCATCCCGTGCGAGCCGAGCACGGCCAGTTCCCAGGCGATCACCCGGTCCATCGGCAGCGGCGGCGTCGCCTGATCACCGAGCAACAGGCCGACCTGCACGTGCCGGCCGCGGCGCCGCAGCGAGGAGACCGCCGCGACCGCGGCGGCGGGCGAGCCGGCGCAGTCCAACGTAAGATGGGCGCCGCCGAGTTCCATGATCGACTTCGGTACGTCCAGCGAGGCCGGGTCCATGATCGTCTCGGCGCCGAACCGGGTGGCCAGCTCGCGCGCAGCCGGGGCCGGGTCGACGGCGATCACCCGGGCGCCTAGGGCGCGGGCGATCATGATCGCGGACAGGCCGGCACCGCCGCAGCCGAACACCGCCACCCACTGGCCCGCAGCGAGTCCGCCCTGCGCGGTGAGCGCGTGATAGGCGGTGGCGAACCGGCAGCCGAGTGCCGCCGCCGCGGCGAAACCGAGCGAGCCCGGCAGCCGGACCAGATTGAGGTCGGCCGCGGCCACCGGCACCAGCTCGGCGAACGAACCCCAGCCGGTGAACCCGGGCTGGGTCTGCTCCGGGCACACCTGCGCCTGACCGTCGGCACAGTAGGAGCAGTTCCCACAGCCGTTGACGAACGGCGCCGTCACCCGGTCGCCGACCGCCCAGCGCCGGACCCGGTCGCCGGCCGCGGCGACGACGCCGGCGAACTCGTGGCCGCCGACGTGCGGCAGCCGGACCGGGTCGTGGCCCTGCCAGGCATGCCAGTCGGACCGGCAGACCCCGGTCGCCGCCACTCGGATGATCACGCCGTCCGGCGGGCAGTCCGGCTCCGGGACGTCACGGACCACCGGCGGCCCGCCGACCTCGTCGTAGACCAGGGCCCTCATCGGTGGGGGATCCCGCCCGGGCGCAGCAGTTGCACGCGGTCACGGTAACCGAGGCTGACGGAACTGTCGGTGCGGGGCTCTACAGTCCTGCCCATGATCACCGAGGAGATGATCGACCGGGCCGGACACTTCGTGATCAGCAACGGCCGACTGGTCGAGCGACGGCTCTGGCAACTCGTCCGCGGTCCAGCCGAGCCGGCCATCGGCCACGCGGTGCTGGCCGCGCTGGACGGCTACCGCAACCCCGACGGCGGCCTCGGCCACGGGCTCGAGGCCGACGTGCAGGCCCCGGACAGCCAGCCGGTCGCGGTCGACTTCGCGCTGGGCGTGATCGACCAGGTGCTCGACCTGGTCGACGACGCGGAAGTCCGCGAACATGCGCGCGACTTCGGGGCCCGGACGCTGCCGTACCTGGAAGCGGTGGCGGCGCCGAACGGCGCCCTGCCGATCGTGCTGCCCACGGTCAAGGACCATCCGCACGCCGAACACTGGGACAGCGAGGCGTTCCCGCTCGGGCTCAATCCGACCGGCGGGATCGTGGTCCGGCTGCGCCGGCTCGGCCTGACCTCCGACTGGCTCAACCGGGCCGAGGCCTGCTGCCGTACCGAGGTCGAACGGTCACTGGCCGAGCCCGACCTCGGCGGGCACACCGCGCTCAACATCGCGGCGTTCCTCGCCGGCAGTGACGACCGCGGCTGGGCGGACGAGCAGTTCGCGGTCCTGGCCGGCCGGCTCGACACGCTGTCGCACTTCCACCTCTACCCGGGGCCGGGGTACGGCGTGACGCCGCTGCAGTTCGCGTCGACCCCGGACGCGCCGGCCCGGGGGCTGTTCCCCGACGACCCGATCGCGGCACACCTGCGTGCCCTCGCCGAGGGGCAGCAGGAGGACGGCGGCTGGCCGATCACCTGGCAGCCGCCCGGTGTGGTGGCCGAACTGGCCTGGCGCGGTGTGGTGACCGTCGACGCGGTCCGGACGCTGCTGGCCTACTCGTCCGGCCGGTCGGACGGATAGCTCCGCCGCGGGCTCACCGGGTCGCCCCGGTGCCGGCCCTGGTCCTCAGCCGCGTCGGCTCGCGCCTGCGGCGGCTTCTCGGACGGTGCGGGTCCGGTATCGCGACCGGATTCGCGACCATCACGACCGGATTCGTGGCCGGGCTCCGCGGCACCTGCGGCGTCCAGGCGCTCGATGGCTTCGGCCTGCCTGCGGTCGGCCTCGGTCTGGCGGGTCTCCGCGGTACGGTCGCGGCGCTCGGCTTCGACCTCGGCCCGGTCGGCCTCGGCCCGGGCCTGCTCGGCGTCGGCCCGGGCCTGGTTGGCCGCCGCGCGCTCGTGGGCGGCGTCGGCGCGGTCGGCCTTCGCCGCGAGCTGGGATTGGCTGCCCGCGTCCCGGAGTGCGGTGGCGCGATCCTGGTCACGACCCAGTTGCTCCTCCTTCGCCCGGGCCCGGGTCCGCATCACCACGGAGATGACGATGAGAGCGAGGACGATCAGGACGACGAGACCGAGGACCGGTAGGAGCCATGCGGTGGGGTCCATCGGAACCCTCCTTCAGAAGGTACTGCGTGTCGGAGTGTTGTGTCGCCGCCGACGTACCCGTACCTGCGCGGGCCGAAACCCGTAGTCTCAGCGCATGAGGATTCGCCGGGCCGCCGAGACCGATCTCGGGGAGCTGCAGCGGGCGATCTTCACCGACATGAGCCTGGCCGAGCTGCGGGCGGCCGACGAACGGTTCAACCGCCCGCCGGACTCGCTCCACATCGTCGCCGAGAACGACGACGGGGAGATCGTCGCCAGCTGCAATCTGATCCGGGAGACCCATCGGATGCGGCGGCACCGGGCCGAACTCGGCGGGTTCGTGATCGTCCCGGCCGAACGCGGGTCGGGGCTGGCCCGGCGGATGATCGACTATCTGGCCCGGTATGCCAGGCGGGAGTGGGACGTGTCGATCCTCGACGTGGCCTGCCGGGGCGGCACCGCCGCCGAGCGCGCCTACCGCGGGCTGGGCTTCACCGAGTGGGCCCGGCTGCCGGGCGGCTATCTCGACTACGACGCGATCTATGACGAGGTGCGGCTCTACCGGCCCGTCCCGCCCTTGGACTGAGCGCCGTTCCGGCGCTTGCGGGGCGCTGCCGACCGCGGCGGCTGGGCCCGCAGGTGGTCACGCACCCGGCCCATGATCTCGCCGAGCCGGCCCAGGTCCTGGCCGGACAGCGGCTCGAACAGCAGCCGGCGGACCACCTCGATGTGACCTGGCAGGGCCCGGTTGACCAGGGCGACGCCCTTCCTGGTGATCGTGACCAGGGTGCCGCGCTCGTCGTCGGGGCTCGGTTCGCGGGTGATCAGCCCGGCCTTCTCCAGCAGTCCCGCCTGGTACGTCAGCCCGCTGCGGCTGTAGCCGACGCCGTCGGCGAGTGCGGTCATCGTCAGCTTCCCGTCGGCCGCCGCGAGGCTGCTCAGCACCTGGAACTGGACCGTGCTCAGTCCGACGCTCCGCAGCTGCTGCTCCACCTGGTGCTGCAACAGGGTGACGGCCTCCATGAGCGCGAGGTACGTGCCCAGGCGCTGGGGATCGGGCGTTCCGACGTCGCCGCCGAGGTCGATCAGTGAGCCGGTCATCGCGGGCCAGCCTACCTGCTTCGACTTCGAAGCATGTGGCCGAGGTTGCTCCCCAATTGCCGGCCGAGCTCGGTGATCACGCCGGACACGTCGAGATTCGGCGCGTCCGGGAGGCAAACCGAGAAATGGATCCCGCATGATGCCGGCTCGGGTCGCGGCGGCCGGCCGGGATCGCCTTCATGATCATTTCCTGGCGCCAGGTGGTGCCGTCCCGACGGGCGGCTGCGCGGCGTGGTCAGCTACGCCCCTCGGTGCCGATGATCAGGATCGCTGCCCCGGCGGCAGCGCCGCGACCCTCGAACACCTGCTGCGTGACCTCCTGAGGAGACCGTGCGGCTCGTCGTCCTGGTCGCCGGCGGCGGCCACGTCGTCAGCAGCGCCACCCGGTCCGGACCGGGCCGGGCGCGGAGTTCGTACCGAACGTGTCTTCGGGTGACCCGACACCGCGCATTCGCCGAACCGGTGGCCCGTCGTCGACGGCCACGATCCGGTGATCGGCGCCGCCGAGCGACCACCGACCGAGCTTGCCGCCGTCGCTCGTCCGGTAGCACTCCTCGATCCCACCGGCCACTTGCGTCCCACCCCACCACACTTCTTGGCTCTTTACGCGAGAAACATCTCGCGGGAAGCGACAGTTTTTCACGTAACGTGAAAAACCGGCAGGGCGTGGGCGGCAGGGGAAGTCAGGCGGACCAGGGCGGCGGTTGGGCGGCCCGGAACGTGTCGTACACGACTCTCGGGGTGTCGCCGTCCCAGCGCAGCATTCCCATGTAGGAAAGGCCGTTCAGGTTCATGTTGTAGTTCCGGCGCTGCTTGTAGTCCTTGAGCAACCAGAACGCGTAGCCGGCGACATAGGGTTTCGCGACCACCTGGTCCCAGTGGGCCTGGAAGTAGGCGGCGTGGTGCTCCTCGGTGCCGGCCTCGGCCGGGTCGCCGTGGTTGCCCCAGAAGGACCAGGTGCCGTTCTCGGTGATCACGATCGGCTTGCCGGGGTGGTTGGCGTGCACCTGATCAAGGGTCGGCGTGAGGTCCTCGGACTTGCCGTAGAAATAGCCGAAGTACTCGTTGAAGCCGACCACGTCGGCCAGGTCGAACGCCTCGTCCCAGCTGGTCGCCGAGGCCCAGGTGACCGGGCGGCCGGCCAGGTCGATCGCCTTCACCGCATCCCGCATCTGGGCCAGCCAGGTCCGGTAGGTCGGCGTGTTCGGCGTGCACTCGTTCTGCAGGCCCCACATGATCACCGACGGGTGGTTGTGGTTGTGCCAGGCGGTCGCCGCGGCGAGGGCGGCGGACAGGCCGTACTCGAGCTGGATCGCCTGCTGGGCTTCGGAGATCCACATCGTGTCCCACTCGTCCAGCTGCAGGACGCCGTTGCGGTCGGCCCAGTCCGTGACGTACGGGTGCCGCTGGTAGACCGCGTTCCGGAGCAGATTGGCGCCCAGCTGCTTGGCGTGGCCGAGTTCATGATCATATTCGGCCCGGGTCAGCGACCGGCCGCTCCGGTCGGTCTCCTCATGCCAGTTGTAACCCTTGAGGAAGATCGGCTTCCCGTTCAGCAGAAGTTGATCTTGGCCGACCGTGACCGTACGCCGTCCGTACGTCGACGACAGGGTGTCGGTGACCGGGCGGCCGGCGGTCCCGGTGATCGTGGCGGTCGCGCGCAGCACGACCGGGTTCGCCGGACTCCACTCCGGCGCCCGGGGGATCGGCAGCTTCGCCGCGGGTACGGCGACGCCGCCGGCCGGCACCTCGACCGGCACCGTGACCGGGCGGCCGCCGGTGCGCCGGCCGGGATCGATGATGATCTTGCCGCGGAACGGACGGTCGCCGTGGTTCTCGATCACCGCGCGGGCGTCCAGGGTCGGGCCGTCGGCATTCAGCAGCAGCTTCGCCACCGTCACCTCCGGCACGGCTTCGAGCCAGAGCGACCGGGTCAGCCCCGCGTACGGCCAGTAGTCGACCGGCCCGGACGGCAGCGCCCGGTCGTCGGCGATCGGCTGGCCGGTCCCGTCGTAGCTGGTGTAGGTGGCGGCCCGGTGCACCCGGATCGCGATCGTCGCGGTCCGGCCCGGTCGCAGCGCAGCGCCGTCGACCGGCAGCGCGAACGGCGTGTGACCGCCCTCGTGGCTGCCGAGCCAGGTGCCGTTCAGCCAGGCGTCGGCCCGGTAGAACGCGCCGAGGAACGCGAGCCGCACTTGCCGGTTCCGCCAGCCGGCGGGGATCTCGACCCTGGTCCGGTACCAGCCGTCGCCGTCGATCAGGCTGCCGCCCTTGCCGAAGTCGGCGCCGTCGTAGCCGGCCCAGCCGTCGTTGTCGCGGAGGTCCCAGGACGACGGGACGGCGATCGTGCCCCAGTCGTCGTCGTCGAAGCCGGGCTGCTGCCAGCCGGCCGCTTCGCCGGCGCCGTCGCGGTCGTACGCGAACTTCCAGCGGCCGTCCAGGTCGAGGTAGTCGCGGGTCGGTTCGTGCGTCGTCCAGCCGTCGAGGGCCGGCAGGACGGTGCCGTAGCTGAACACGACCACGGTGTCGTCGATCGTGCGGAGTTCGGTGCCCGAGGGCTCGCGGTCGGAGCCTGGCTCGGCTCGTGCGGTGTGCGGGAGCGTCGAGGCCAGCGCGGTGAGACCGGCGCCGGCGATCAGGGCCCGACGACGCAGTCGGGCTGGCGGCCAAGACATGTGTTAACGCTAACATCGGGCCGGAGGTCGAGCCAGGGCCAATTTCTGCTGCGGGCGAAGTGGCTGGCCCCGGCGCTGCCGTACCCGCTGGAATGAACTCATGAGCAAAGTCCTGATTCTCGGCGGTACGGCCTGGCTGGGCCGTGAACTGGCCCGGCAGGCGGCGGCCCGCGGCGACGAGGTGGTCTGCCTGGCCCGCGGCGCCGGCGGCGGTGTCCCCGCCGGCGCGCAGTTGATCAAGGCCGACCGGGAACGGCCGGACGCCTACGATCAGGTCGCCGCGACGGACTGGGACCTGGTGATCGACGTCAGCCGGCAGCCCGGTCAGGTGCGCGGCGCCGTCCGGGCGATGGCGGAGCGGGCCGGGCACTGGGTGTTCGTCTCCACCTGCTCCGTGTACGCCGATCATTCCCGGCCCGGCGTCGACGAGTCCGACGGCCTGCTGCCCGCGCTGGAGGGCGACGTGGCCAGGGTCGAGCAGTACGGCGAGGGCAAGGTCGCCTGCGAGCAGGCCTGCCTCGACGCGCTCGGCGACCGGGTCGTGCTGGCCCGGGTCGGCCTGATCGGCGGCGGCGGCGACGAGAGTGACCGGTTCGGCTACTGGCCCGGCCGGTTCGCCCGGGATGCCGGGCCGGTGCTGGTCCCCGACGCGGCGGACCAGACCACCCAGACCATCGACGTCGGTGACCTGGCGGCCTGGCTGCTGCTGGCCGGCGACGAGCGGCTGTCCGGGCCGTACAACGTGCTGGGCGAGGAGGTCCCGTTCGGCGAGGTGCTCGAGCTGGCCCGCGCTGCCGCCGGGTTCGCCGGCGAGGTCGTGCCGGCGCCGGGGGAGTGGCTGCAGGAGCAGGGCGTCGAGCCGTGGATGGGGCCGCGCTCGCTGCCGCTGTGGCTGCCCGGCGCCGACTACGCCGGGTTCATGTCCCGCAGTGTCGAGCGGGCGGTCGCCGACGGCCTGACCCGGCGGCCGCCGGCCGAGACGGTCGAGCAGGCGCTCGCCGAGGAGCGTGAGCGCGGCCTGGACCGGGACCGGAAGGCCGGGCTCACCCCCGCCGAGGAGCAGGAGTTGCTGGCCGCGCTGGGCTGACCCGACCTCGCGGAGCGGCCCGACGAGACGTGCAGGTTCCACTGGTCAGGCGGCAGGGTCTCGGTCAGTGCCGTCGCTGCCGGTCCGGGTCGGGTAGAGCCTGATGCCGGGCCGCTCGACGTGCGGGAAGGACCGGTAGAACCCGAGCGAGTCCGGCTCGCTGAGCAGATCGATCCGCGCTCCGCCCGCCAGCCGCAGGGCCTCGGTCACCAGCGACCGCCCGATCCCGGCGCCGCGGCGGTCCCGGTCGACCGCGAGCAGGGCCAGGAAGGCCTGCAGTTCGCCGTCGCTGAACAACTGGGCGAAGCCGAGCACCGTACCCTCCTCGACGGCGACCACCGTGGTCACGCCGGGGGCGGTCAGCACTCGTACCGCGCGCTCGGGGTCGGCCGGGAACGACGGCCAGCCCTCCGCCTCGCAGAGCCGGATCACGCCGTCGAGGTGGGAGCGGTCGAACCGCGGCAGGGTGATCACCCGTCGATCCTGTGCGGCGTGAGGTCGGCGCACAATGGGTACGCCTTCTCGGGGACCGACATTCCAGTGCCCGGGAGGACCTGTGGCCGACAGCGTGAACGTCATGGCCGTCAGCGCGACGCTGCACTGTCTGACCGGCTGTGCCATCGGTGAGATCACCGGCCTCCTGATCGGTACGGCCGCCGGCTGGCCGAACGTGCCGACGATCGCGATCTCGGTCGCGCTGGCGTTCTGCTTCGGCTATCTGCTGTCCACGCTGCCGCTGCTCAAGGCCGGCCTCGCCGTCGGGGCCGCCCTGCGGCTCGTGCTGGCGGCCGACACCGCCTCGATCGCCACGATGGAACTCGTCGACAACCTGGTGATGGTGATCATCCCCGGCGCGATGGAAGCCGGGCTGGTGAACATCGTCTTCTGGGTCGGGATGATGATCGCGTTCGCCGCGGCCTTCGTTGCCGCGTTCCCGGTCAATCGATTCCTGCTCCGGCGCGGCAAGGGGCACGCGCTGATCCACGGGCATCACGAGGCCTCCGCCGGCGAGGGTGCTCGCCGGTTCATCCCGTCCTTCCGTACCGGTGCGCTCGTCGCGGTGCTGGTCGCCTTCATGCTGGGCGGCCTGATCGTCTCGATCGCCGACGAGTTCGGCGGCAGCGGTGATCATGCGGCACAGCCCACGAACGCAGGAGTTCACTCATGACGACCCGCTTCCGCCCTGCCGAGCCTGGCGAGGCTCCGGAGCTGGAGGATCTCCAGTCCCGGTCCGCGTCGCACTGGGGCTACCCGGCGGGTTACTTCGACTGGGCCGGCGATGCGCGGAAGATCTCGGAGTCGTACGTCTGCGACAACCGGGTCCAGGTGCTCGTCGACGACGGCGGCCGGAGGCTCGGGTTCTACAGCTTCACCGAGAACGAGGACGGCCTGCTGCTGGACCGGATGTTTCTCGACGCCGACCAGATCGGCCGCGGCCTGGGGCGGCAGTTGTGGCAGCACGCCGTGCAGACGGCGCGCGAACTCGGGGTGTCGGAGTTCCGGATCGCCGCCGACCCCAACGCCGGGCCCTTCTACGAGGCGATGGGCGCGCGCTGGTACGGCTCGCGGCCGACCCAGGAACCGACCTGGACGATACAGCTGTATCGCTTCAGTGTGCCGGGACGCCCAGGCGGGTGAAGACGCGCTCGACGGCCTGGGGCTCGAGCGGATCGAGGCCGAGCACGGCGCCGAGATAGAGCCCGTCGCCGACCAGCCGGATGATGTCGGCCTGCACCGGATCGTCGACCTCGGCGCGGAGCGCGTCGCTCCAGACGCTGAAGACCTCCTGCACCAGGTCGCGGGTCTGTCGGCTCACCTCGATCCCGCTGCGCAGGGCGCTGAACACGGCCCAGTAGTGCTCGGCCTCGACACTGCCGGGCAGCGAGGTCTCGAGAAACGTCCGCACCACCCCGTCCTGCGCGGCCCGCTCGACGTTCGCCGCCGTGAACTCGCGCAGCCGCTCGGCGAGCCCTTCGATCAGCGCGGACTTGGACGGGAAGTGGTAGAGCAGCCCGCCCTTGGAGACCTCGGCCAGCTCGGCCACCGCGTCCAGGGTCAGCTGACCCGCGCCGCGCTCGACCAGGATCTGCTTCGCCGCGTCGAGCAACCGGGCTCGAGTCGCCTCCGATCGCCTTGTTGCCATCGCCCCTCCTCCTGATTTACTGTACCGTCCAGACGGTATAGTAACAGAGGGGAAGTGATGGTGATGAGGAACGTCTCCGTTCGAGGCGGCCACGTGGTGGTCGACGAGTTGGTGCCGGCCGAGTCCGGTCCGGCCGTGTTGTTGGTGGCCGGCACCGGCTGTTCGCTGGATTTCTGGCGGCGGGATCTGTGTGAGGCGCTCGTCGCGGCCGGGCTGCGGGTGATCCGGTTCGACCAGCGCGACACCGGCGGCGCGTCGTCCGATCCGGCCGGCGCGCCGACGTACGGCCTTCCCGATCTGGTCGAGGACGCCGTCGCGGTGCTCGATGCGCTGGACGTACGGCAGGCGCACTGGGTCGGTTTCTCCCAGGGCGGCTGGGTGGCCCAGCTCGCCGCTCTGGATCACCCGCAACGGGTCGCGTCCCTGACGCTGGTCGCCTCCCGGCCGGTCGCCCACGGCCCGAACGACCCCGATCTGCCCGAGGTATCCGATGTCCTGCTGGCCGCCTTCGCCGAGGCGCTACCCGCGCCGGACTCGGCCGACCGGGACGGCTGGGTCCGGTATTTGGTGGATGGTGAACGGCCGTTCGCGAGTACGACAGCGCGGTTCGACGTCGAGGACGCCCGGGCCCTGGCGGCGACGGTCTTCGAGCGGACCGCAGATCTCGAGGCGATGCTGACGAACCATCCCGTGGCGCCGCAGGGCGATCGCTGGCGGGAGCGGCTCGGTGAGATCGACGTACCCGTCGCCGTCGTCCACGGCAAGGACGATCCGCTGTTCCCGCCGGGCAACGGCGAGGCGCTGGCCCGGGAACTCCCGGCCGCCCGGCTGCACCTCGTCGCCGGGATGGGCCACGAACTGCCCCGGCGGGTCCGCCCCGGTGTCGCCGCGGTGATCATCGACACCGTCGATCGCGGTGAGGCCCGGCGGGACCCGGCACCGATCGACGCGGTCGCCGAGCGCCATCTCGGTGGCGACCACCTCGACACGCTGCCGTTCACCGAGGTGCGGCGCAGCGCGATCCACGGTCGCGGCCTCTTCGCGACCGCCTCCCGGCCGGCCGGGACCCTGCTCGGCGAGCTCGATGGCCAAGTCGTCGACGCGGCGGCCCACCCGGACGTCGTCGACGCACTGGAGTGGAACGCGTTGAACCCGACGACCCTGCTGGTGCGGCCGATCCGGACCAGCTACGGCTTCCTCAATCACAGCGATCAGCCGAACGTGATCATCGACCCGGATGGCCGGCGGCTCCGGGCCGGGAAGCCGATCGCGCCGGGAGACGAGTTGACCATCGACTACCTGGCTCAGCCGGTGCCGGAGAGCTACCTGCGCTCCGACGAGGCGCGGCGGCTTCGTACGGCGGAGAAACAGAGCGTGCTCAGCGCTCGCCGCCACCACTGCGCAGGTAGTACCAACGGCCCTGGTACGGGTAGAAGATCAGAGTTCGGTACGGGGGATCCGGCTTCGACGCTGTCGTGAACGGGACGTCGAACGATCCGACCACCATCCCGGGATAGGACGGCCGGAACCGTACGCCCGCGAGCTCAGCCTGCAGCCTCGGGACGCGGGCCCGAACCTCGGCACGAATCTCGGCGAGTCTCTCGGGCTTTGCCATCGCGCCGCCGTGCTGTCGGATGCAACCGTCGTTGCCGAAGCAGGTGAGGGCCCACACCTCGTCCGGGTCGCCGCCGCGGACCGCCTCGGCGAACGCGACTGCGGCCTTGTCCGGAGTACTGAGGTCCGCTCGCGGCGCGCCGCCGAACCGGGGCACCACGAAGATCACGACCAACACGATCACCGCGACCAGGACCACCGCAACGCCGCCGACCAGAAGCGCGATCGGAGCGCCGTTCGGCTTCTTCCGCGGTGCCGTAGCAGGCCGCGGCGGCTGCCGGCG
Organism: Microlunatus parietis; assembly: GCF_013407955.1. Lineage (GTDB taxonomy): Bacteria > Actinomycetota > Actinomycetes > Propionibacteriales > Propionibacteriaceae > Microlunatus > Microlunatus parietis. The sequence goes on from NZ_JACCBU010000001.1 coordinate 5,053,867, forward strand.
CGGATCCGGCGGTCCGGGAGTAGGGCTGCTCATGGCTCCTCCTCGGTGGCGAGGCATGGCGAATCCGTACGGCGGAGAAAAATCGGCGCCCCCGCAGGATTCGAACCTTACCGCAAGGGGTAGCCGGGATCCCTTGCAGGTAACGGCATTCGCCTTACAGGTAAGGGATTCTAGCGATCCGGCCGCGTGTCTGACGTGGACAGAAATGGACGAAAAGGTAGTCTCGTATTGCACGGTATCGACACGCGATGCCGAGAGGGAGGCCCCGGGATGGCGACGAGCCGCAAGCGGAAGCAACGAAAGCAACGGGAGCCGTGGGGGCGAGTGCGGGAACTCCCGTCTGGCCGGCACCAGGCGTCCTACGTGTACGAGGGCGCGACCCACAAGGCGACCTCGACCTTCGACACATTGCTGGACGCGCGAGCCTGGCTGACGGCCGAACGGTCGTTGATCGACCGGGGGCTGTGGGTCCCCCTGGCCCGGCGGAACGCGACCGGGCTGCGGACGCTGGCCAGCTACGCGGAGGCCTGGTTCGCGGGTCGGGAGTTGAAGCCGCGCACCCGCAGGCACTACCGGGGCATCCTGGACCGGAGAATCATTCCGGACCTTGGTGATCATGAAATGGATAAGGTCACCCCGGCGGATGTCCGGGCCTGGTACGCCACCCTGGACCCGACCGAGAAGACCGCGCGGGCCCATGCCTACAGCCTGCTGAAGACGATCTTCGCGACGGCGATTGATGAGGAAGTGATCACCATCGCCAACCCGTGCCGGATCAAGGCCGCCGGGCAGTCAAAGCGGCAGCGCAAGATCAAGCCTGCCTCCCTCGGTGAGCTTGAGGCCATCGTTACTGCGCTGCCGGACAAGTGGGGACTAATGATCATGTTCGCTTCATGGTGCGCGCTCCGGTTCGGCGAGCTGACCGAGCTGCGCCGTAGCGATCTTGATCTGAAGTCGGGGACCGGCGTGATCATGGTGACCAGGGGCGTGACCTGGGCTGGGAGCCCGGCCGAGCCGATCGTTGGCCCGCCGAAGTCTGATGCCGGGGTGCGGGACGTGGACATCCCGCCGCACCTGCTGCCGATGATCAAGGCGCACCTCAAGGACTGGGCGCAATGGGGCAAGGACGGGCTGCTGTTCCCGTCGCCGCGCCTGGGAAATCAGCTTCAGCACGGGTCGTTCTACAAGACCTGGGACGACGCCAGGAAGGCCGCAGGACGGCCTGATCTGCGGTTCCACGACCTGAGGCACACCGGGGCCGTACTCGCCGCTCAGAGTGGCGCTACCCTCGCCGAATTGATGGCGCGGTTGGGCCATTCCACCCCGGCGATGGCGATGCGGTATCAGCACGTGGCCGAGGGTCGGGGTGCTGAGATCGCCCGCCTGCTGTCGGCGAAGGTGACGGGGGCGACGGCATGACCGACGATCATCAGGAAGTTGATCTTGGTCGCCCCACGAATCCTGAGGCCGTGTTGTTAGCTCGGTGCGGAGAGTGTTTCCGCCCTGTTGCGCACCTGGTCGTGCCGCCGGAAACCGAGCGCACCCTCGCGGCTGTGGTTGAGGCCGGGGAGTGGGTGGCGGTACGGCGGCAAGGGTGCAAGTGTGCCGGTCCGCTGCCCATGATCGATGATCTTGAAACGGACATCAGACGCGCCCTTCGGCGAGGGCTGTATGGTCAGCCCACCAGTGCACCCGTGACCATCCGCGTCTAGACAGAAGTGGACCAGCTGTGTAGCGTGGCCGTCAGAACTTGATCAACAAGCTCCCTCGGTCGGCCACGCGCGGTGGACAAGTGCGGTGCAGAGCGGCCGCCTCTTTCTGAGAGGCGGTTTCGCTATGCCCGCACGTCGGTATCTGAGCCTGTCCGAGGCTGCCGAGTATCTGGGAATCAACGTCCGCACCCTGCGGCGTGCCATCGCCGATGGGCGTATTGACGGCTACCGAATCGGTGATCGAATCGTTCGTGTTGATCTTGATCAAATTGAGCAGTCGCTGTTGATCAAGATCCCGACGGCTGTGGGTCGGTGATCATGATTTCGCCACCTAGGAGAAGAGTCGGCCCCAGCGCATCGAGCACTGGGGCCGCCCCTCACCGAAAGAGTGATCAACATAGGAGTTCAGACTCCGCTGTCACCCTAGCACCGGGGTACGGGTCCGGCGAGGGCTCGCGCGAAGCGGGGTCGGCGTGACCGGGTTCAAGATCAGATGGTCGGCCACGGTGGCCGAGATGCTCGGCGCGAAGGCGATCACGGCCGATGCCGACATTCCCGACGATGCCCCGGAGGTGCTGAAGCAGGGGCTCGCGTATCGGAAGATCGTCAACACGGGCGATCCCTGCCCCGGTTGCGGGGTCCGGGTGGCTCCGCCGACCCGCGCCGAGTTGCGGCAGGCCCAGCGGAGCCGCGTGTTGATCATGTCTGACGTGCATCATGCGCGTGATTGTCCGGGATCGCTGCGGGGATTCGGGGGTCGCGGTGAGTGAGGCGGCGACCGTCCCGATCGGTGATGATCATGAGTCCGATGCGGCCCTTGAGGCGGTCCGCGAGTTGATCAAGGCCGGGGCCCCGGTGTTCTTGGCTCGCCCGGCGATGCGGTACCGCAGCTGGGACCCCGGCGGGGGCGATGGCGGGACCGGCTACCGGCTCCCGCCCGGCTGGCAGGCGACCGAGCCGGACCTCTCGGTCCTCGATCGATGGCAACCGGGGGACGCGCTGGCCATGGTCGGCGGGGTGCTGTTCGACGTGATCGACACCGACCGGCAGCACGACGGCGAGGCGGCCCGTGATCAACTTCGGGCGGCCGGACTGTGGCCGACCACATACGGCACCGTTGCCACGCCCTCGGGTGGCCTGCATGAGTACGTCACGCCGCTCGGGATCGGGAAGGACAACGGCGGTGCGGTCGGCCCGGGGATTGACCTGGTCGGCGGCCTGCCGGATGGGTCCGGCCGGGGGTTTGTATTCCTGCCGCCGACCAGTCGACTGTCCAAGATCACCGGGGAGGTCCGGCGGTATCGGTGGACCGAGCCCCTGGTGCTGGGCGAGGGTGCCGGGGACGATAGCGGGGCCGCGCTGGCGGAGCGGGTCCGGGCCGCCCGTGGGCGGCCCGTAACGCCCGATCAGGGGCACTCGGGGGTGTCGGCGGTGCTGTCGCTGCCGGTGAGCCCGGCCGTGTCGCTGTCGGCCGACCAGCGGACCCGGGCACGCCTGTACGTCGAGGCGGCGATCAAGGGGATCAAGGCCGAGCTCGCGGCGTCGGCGGGGTGGCCCGAGGGGCACCGGGATGATCATGGGCGCGGGTGGGAGAGGATGCAGGCCGACGCGGCGCTGCGGCTGGCATCGCTGGCGCGGGCGGACTGGAACGATCTGGACCTCGGCGCGGCGAAGGCGGCGTTCATGTCCGCCGCGCCGACCAGCGGCCGGTGGACCGTCCGTGATGTTGATCAGAAGTGGACCTCGCAGGCCCGGCGGGCGACCGAGGCGCGGATGCCAGACCTCGCCGAGTTGGTGATCGGCGACGGGGTCCCGGTTGTGACCGGTGATCAGGTTCCGATCGCGACGTTGGCGACGGCCGACGTTCAGGGCGAGGCAGGGGAGGACACGGCTCAGGACTACGAGACGAGGGTCGCGAGAGAGGCGGCCCGTATCCGGATTCGCCGCGATGCCCGCCGGATCGTTGATGCCGAGGATCAGCCTCCTGCGCCGCCGTTCGACATCGGTACCCTCGCCGAGATCCTGGCCCGCCCCGAGGAGCCACCGGCCCGGATTGATCAACTAATGCCGTGGGAAGGGTCCCTGCTGATCGCGGCGCAGCGCAAGACCGGGAAGTCAACTCTGGTGCTGAACATCGCTCGGAGTTTGATCACCGGCGAGCCGCTGCTAGGTAGGTTCCAGGTCCGACCGGTGTCGGGAACCGTCGCCCTTCTGAACTTCGAGGTATCGGGCACGCAGGTTGCACGGTGGGCGGACGAAGTCGGGGTGCCGCGTGATCAGCTTCATCTGGTCAACCTGCGCGGTCGGCGGAATCCGTTCATCGAGCCCGAAGACCTGGAACGTCTTGCCCGCGAGCTACGCGGCCGTGAGGTCGAAACCCTGATCGTTGATCCGTTCGGTCGCGCCTATCCGGATACCGACCAGGAGCACCCTGGCCCGGTCCAACGCTGGCTGGTGCAGCTTGATCAATTCGCCCGTGCCGATGTCGGCGCGCGGGATGTGATCTTGACGACCCACACCGGATGGAATGGCGAACGAACCCGTGGCAGTTCGGCCCAGGAGGACTGGGCGGATTCCATCCTGACCATGGTCAAGGACGATCCACCGGATGGCGACGGAGCCCGGTACCTGCGCGCGATCGGCCGCGATGTTGATCTTGACGAGGAGCGGCTCGACTACGACTCGGACTCCCGGCAGCTAACCATGAGCGGGGCCGGTGGTCGGCGCAAGGCTCGCGCGTCCGAGAAGGTCGCCGCGATGATCCCGGTGATCGAGAGGGTGGTCGCCGACAGCCCGGGAATCACGACTCGCTACCTCCGCGACGCGGCTCGCCGGGTGGCGGGCGAGGGGTGTCGCAACGGCGACATCGACAGTGCGATCAAGCGCGCCGAAGAGCTAGGAAACATCCGGGTCGAATCCGGCGGACCAGGCCGTCCAACGCATCACTACCCGGTCCAGGAGGCGAGTCCCGATGTCGTTTAACCAGCGTGTGCCCGGGTGTGCCCGAGTGTGCCCGGGGCACGGTGGTGGTGGTGTGCCCCGTGCCTGTATAGGGGCACACCACCCACGGCACACCCGGGCCGGGGTGCGATCAGTGAAATCGGGGCACACCACACCCCAGCCCGGGAAGGCCCACGGTGGATCTGCACTTGCCAACAGCCGCACGGACCCCTCCTGGCGAGCCGGGTCCGGTTCATGATCACCTATGTAAATTCCCCATCCGGAACCTTCGGTCTGGGCAGAAAATTCGCTATGCCCAAGGGGGCGACGACGGGCCCGGGGGAGGGGATGGGGCCCCACATGATCACCCGCAGCCTGGGGCCGGGCACGTGGCGAGCGCGGCTGTTAGCGACCCGAACCCCGCGCGGGTCGGGATCGCCGGGAACCCCGACACCGATCGACCTGATCGCGGGAGCCGTTGCCCGTGATCATGAAGCCCAATCGAACACAAGACACAACCGGAAGTAGGAGCATCGAATGAAGATCAAGATCGGATTGACTGTCGCCGACCAACGCCGCGCGTTGAATGTGATCAGCGCGTACCTACGCGAGGACGGACCGGCGATGCAGGCCGCGCTTCAGGACGCGTTGACTGCCGATCGCGCGGGCGAGTTGCTGCTGTCGGTGCCGCACGTCCTCAAGCAGGCGTTCCCGGAGATGGGAGGCCGGGAGTTCGCGGTCTGGCTGAAGCAGTCCACGCTGGCCGCCGTCCGCGCCGAGCATGATCACGAACCGGGGGACGCAGCATGACCGACACCGATACCGACGCCGCCGACACCGCTGCGGCCCCTGGCCGCCGTGCCGGGCCCGGGGTTGCCCAGGACACCGGGGAGCGGGCGACAGGCCCGCAGCGGGGCGCTGACGGCCGCGCAGCGGCACCCCCGGCCAACCAAGGGGGGCCGGGTGGCGAGCAGCCCCCGGCCCTGCGCGACGCCGGGCGGCCGCACGACCCCCCGGGGTCATCGGATGAGGAGGGGGATCGTGACGACCGGCAGGGGGATGGTGATCGTGACGCCCGGCAGGGGGATGGTGATCATGACCCCCGGCCGGATCGCGAGGCGGCCCGGTACCGGCGACAACTCCGGGAGGTGGAGAGCGAGCGCGACGGGCTCCGGGCGCAACTCGACCAGACCCGCCGGGACATGATCACGAACCAGCCGTTGACCCATCGGCCCGAGACTGGTGGGGTGCAGCGGCTGTCCAACCCGGCCGACCTGTTTGAGTACGGCGATGTTGATCTTGGCGCGCTGTTCCCGGAGGGGCGGTTCGACGCCGAGGCCCTCGCGGCGAGGCTGGCCGACTTGTACCGGGAGCGGCCGCGCCTGTTCGAACGGGACCGGATCGCCCCGGTGATCAAGGCCGAGGGCAAGACTCCCGGCCCGGGCAGGGCGTCGGCTACGACTTGGAAGGACGCCCTGGATCGGGCCATGCAGGCCGCCGACTAGCGGCATTGCAATGTAGGGTGCTGGTTGATCATTCGGGTACCGGCCGTGCCGGACCGATCATGATCACGAAGGCCCCAGGTTGGGCAGCACGGTAAGGCCAGCGGCCGCCGCGCGGAGATTCATTCCGTGTAGGCGGCCGTTCGCGTTCTCGCGGGCCGCCGGAGAGCAAGCCCAACATGCCTATGTACACCGCCGACGCCGCCCAGGCGTGGCTCCCGCAAGACATCGGTGATCTTGTCACTCGCCCGGTCACCCAGGAATCCGTCGCGATCACGGCCGCCGGATCGATCCGCGCGTCCGAGGACGCCAACTCCTACCGGGTGCCCCTGGTCGCCGCCGACCCGACCGCCGCCTGGACGGCCGAGGGTGCCGAGATCACCGCGACCGATGCCCAATTTGACGAGGTCGCCGACACCTTTCACAAGCTCGCCGGGCTGACGATCATCAGCCGGGAGTTGGCCGAGGACACTTCCCCCGACGCCGCCCAACAGGTCGGGTTCGGTCTGGCCCGCGACATCGCCCGCAAGCTCGATGCCGCCTTCTTCGGCAGCCGTGGCGCGTCCACGTTGCAGCCCCTCGGGCTGGCCGACCTGACCGGGACCAACACGATCGACGCCGGAGCCGCCTGGGGTAACGCCGATCCGTTCACCGAGGCTGTCTATGCCGCCGAGGGCGAGGGGGCCGCGCTGTCCGCGTTCGTGGCCAACCCGGTTGACGCGCTGGCCCTGTCCTCGATCAAGGAGCAGACCGGTTCCAACAAGGCCCTGTTGCAGCCCGACGCCACCCAGGCCAACCGGCGGCTGGTGGCCGGTGTCCCGTTGCTGACCAGCCCGGCGGTCGCACCCGGCACCGTGTGGGGCATCCCGGGCGCCGGACGGGTGGTGATCGTGATCCGCGACGATGTCCGGCTCGAGATCAGCCGCGAGGCCTACTTTTCCTCCGACCGGGTCGGGGTCAAGGCGACCTTGCGCGCAACGTTCCTATACCCGCACGAGCTCGCGATCCAGGAGATCAGCCTTACCCCCTGAATCGTGATCATGGACCCGGTCGGCACAGTTGGTGATCTTGCGTCTCGGCGGCGGCGCGTTCCACCGCCGCCGGGACCGACCGCGCCGGGTGTCCTACTCGCCGACGCGTCAGCCGTGGACCCGGGCGGCGTGTCCAGCGCCGCCGTGGCCAGCACTGACCCCGGGCCCGCCCATGATCACCGCCTGCGCCATGGTCACCGGACCATGGTCAAGGCCGCACCGGGGGCGAGGCGTGGGATCGATCCGGCCGACCGCCGGGGCCCCCGATCACCCTTCTCGACTGCGGCTCCGGCAGGCGTTCATGATCAACACGATCCCGCGCCCCCGATCTGCCGGTTCGGCGTCGGCTGACCACAAGCAAAGGCCCGCAGGCCGCGACCACCCGGCCGCGAGCCTGCGGGCCCGTGTTGACCAGACCTAGTTGATCATGCCCCCGCCGCAATCCGCCCCAACCGCAGCGACGCCCGATAGGCGACAGTGGCCAATGCCTCGGCCTCCCCGGCCGTGAGTCGGACCGCGTCGGCGCTGACCTCGATCACGGGCGGCAGCAGTTCCACCCGTCCGACCTCGCCGAACTCATCGGCGATGATCACCACCCGGACCGCCAGGCCATCGGCACCGGACACGGTCCCGACCTCCAACTCGTGGCGTCGGTTTACCGCATCATGATTCCCGACCGTGTACGGGTGGCCCGGCTCGCCTAGACACCACCACGGACACGGCACCGTGGCGGCCCGCTGTCGGCCGTCAGTGTCTCGGTAGGTGTCCAGGGCGTGATTGCGCGCGGGTTTGTCAATAGGCTCGTTGGCCATGATCGACTCCTAGTTGTGTAGGTGTTCGGTCTAGGCCCGGGCCGGTGTTGACGCACCGGCTCGGGCCGCTTGGCTGTGACCCTAGATCGGCAGCGCGGCGGCGGCTAGCGACGGTTCAGAACGTGGGCTGCGGGCCGCAGGGCGGGCCCGTGGCGAACCGGCGAGTCGGGGCCGGGACCCGGGCCAACCTCGCCGACCACGGAGCCCGCTACGCCGGGCGCTCGTTCGCCCGCCCGCAGCCGTGGCCGATTGGCCGCTTGAGGGGATCGTCCCGGGTCGGCGGCGCTGCCCGCGAGCACCCGCCCACAACCCACGGCGGCCCCGTGGTGAACCCAAGCCCGGGACACCGCCCTGGTCAGCGTCCGGGCGTGTCTCGCGGCCGCGCTTGTCGGCGGCCCCGGCCATTGACCGGCCGACCCGGGCCGCTGAAGGCGTCGCGTATTGCACATATGTTGCACGCGACCGTGAGATTTGCGCCGATTCGGCCTCTGACTAGGCCGAACAGTGGCGCCCCCGGCAGGATTCGAACCTGCGCACAAGGTTTAGGAAACCTCTGCTCTATCCCCTGAGCTACGGGGGCGTGACGCGGCAACGCTACCCCGGTCCGGCGCGGTCGGGCCAGTTGAAACCTCCGGCTCACCCAGCGTGCCGAGTCGCTAGGAATATCGAAGGGGCTAGGCCGGTTGTCGCAGATATGCCTTTGAATGGACACTACGAACCCAGCCCGTCGGACTTCGCCCGGAAGCAGGTCGACCTCTACGAGTCGTCCGGAGGCCGGGCGGGCACCACGAACCGGGGCCGCCCGGTGGTCGTGCTGACCACGCTGGGGGCGAAGAGCGGGAAGGTTCGCAAGACGCCGCTGCAGCGGGTCGAGCACGACGGCGAGTACGCGGTGGTGGCCTCCCTGGGCGGGGCGCCGAAGCCGCCGAAGTGGTACTACAACGTGCTGGCCCACCCCGAGGTCGAACTGCAGGACGGCCCGGTCAAGAAGGACTACCGGGCTCGTGAGGTGACGGGCGAGGAGCGGGCCGTGTGGTGGGACCGTGCGGTCGAGTCGTGGCCCGACTACGCGAACTACCAGACCAAGACCGACCGCGAGATCCAGGTCTTCGTCCTGACGCCGGTCGCGGCCTGACCAGGGGCCATGTGGCGCGCGGAGGGTCCGATCCTCCGTAGACTTTGCGCACATGGCGGTCCGAATCAAGAGCCGGATCATCGTCGCCTGCGCCTGGCTGGTGCTGGGCGCGGCGATGATCATCGTTCCGACCCTGGTAGCGGTGAACGCGCTGCGGGCTACCCTGGCCGGGCATCCGGTCAATCTGATCTTGACCGTGATCTGCCTGGTCATCGGCGTGATCGGGATCGCCTGGGGGATCGGCAGCCTGATCCTCGGCGAGCGCTACGACCAGTTCGACCGGAGCGGTCGGCGCCCCCGGCAGCGCACGCCGGAGGAGATTCGGCGGCAGCTGAACCGGCGGATCGCGCTCGCCGTACCGGCCATGATCATCGGGCTGGTGCTCGTCGTCGCGGTCGGGTACGCGAGCCCGCGGGTGGCGGTCGAGCCCGCGCTGGGTGAACTCCGGTCGGACGAAACGGTACGAGTCGTCGACAAACTCACCTGGTACGAGCTCGTACCCGATCGCCGGGACCGCCACGACAACGTGATCGAACCGACCACCGGCTTTGTCTTCTACCCGGGCGGGCGGGTCGACCCGCAGGCCTACGCGGCGATGCTGCGGCCGCTCGCCGAGGCCGGCTACCTGGTCGCGGTGCTCAAGGTGCCGCTGTCGCTGGCCATGATCGACATCGACCACGCCCGGTCGGTGATCAACGTACATCCCGAGATCGACGCCTGGGCGGTGGCCGGCCACTCGGTGGGCGGGGTCGCCGCGGCCGCCTACCTGGACACCGACGAGCGGGTGGACGGGCTGGTGCTCTACGCCTCGTACCCGTCGGCCAAGATCAAACGCGACGACTTCCAGGCCCTGTCGCTGTTCGGGTCGGCCGACGAGCAGACCACGCCGGCCCGGGCCGACGCGGCGAAGGACCTGCTGCCGCCGAAGACCCGCTACGTGACGCTGGACGGCGCGACGCACGACGTCTACGGCGACTACGGCGGCGAGACCGGCGACGCGGCGGCGGACCGGGACCTGCGCGGCGTGATCATCAAGGAGACCACCGAACTGCTGAAGGCGATCAAGCCCGCCCCCTGACCCGTTCGGCGAGAACGGTGCTGCCCTACGATCGGTGCCTGTGACCGACGGATTGCAGCGAGCCCAGCAGAAGATGGCCGAGGCCGGCGTCGCCGAGCAGGCGATCAACGTCTTCACCGACTACTACCGACAGCTGCAGCAGGGCAGCACCGGCTACATCGCCGAGGACTCGATCGAGCCGCTCACCGATCCCGACCTGCTCAGCGAGGTCGAGCTGGATCCCGAGGACGCCCGGCGGGCGATCGACCAGACCGTGATCATCAAGCTGAACGGCGGGCTGGGCACCTCGATGGGCCTGGACCGCGCCAAGTCGCTGCTGCCGGTGCGCGACGGCGCGACCTTCCTCGACCTGATCGCCGGCCAGGTGCTGGCCGCCCGCGCCGAGCACGGCGCCCGGTTGCCGCTGATCTTCATGGACAGCTTCCGGACCCGGGACGACACCCTGGAGCGGCTGCGCCGGCACCCGGAACTCGCCGTCGCAGGGCTCGACCTGGACTTCCTGCAGAATTCCGAACCGAAGCTGCGCGCCGACGACCTGACCCCGGTCGAGTGGCCGGCCGACCCGAGCCTGGAGTGGTGCCCGCCCGGGCACGGCGACCTGTACCCGGCGCTGGCGGCCTCCGGCCTGCTGGACCGGCTGCTGGAGCAGGGCTTCCGGTACGCCTCGGTGTCCAACTCCGACAACCTCGGCGCGGCGCCGAACGCGACCATCGCCGGCTGGTTCGCCGCCAGCGGGGCACCGTACGCGGCCGAGGTGTGCCGCCGGACCGCCGCCGACCGCAAGGGCGGTCACCTGGCGATCCGGAAGTCCGACCGGCGGCTGATCCTGCGCGACACGGCGCAGACCTCGGCCGACGAGATGGACTACTTCACCGACGAGCACCGGCACCCGTACTTCCACACGAACAACCTGTGGTTCGACCTCGAGGTGCTGGCCGCGACCCTGGCCGAACGCAACGGGGTTCTGGGCCTGCCCATGATCAGGAACGAGAAGACGGTCGACCCGACCGACCCGTCGTCGCCGAAGGTGATCCAGGTCGAGTCGGCGATGGGCGCCGCCGTCGAGGTGTTCGACGGTGCCACCGCGATCGGCGTCGGCCGGGAACGCTTCCTTCCGGTCAAGACGACGAACGACCTGCTGCTGCTCCGCTCCGACGCGTATCGGGTCGCCGACGACGGCCGCTTGGTCAGCACCGCCGACCCGATGCCCCTGGTCGACCTCGACCCGGCCCACTACAAGACGATCCAGGCCTTCGACGAGCGGATCCGCGTCGTGCCGTCGCTGCGGGAGGCGACCCGGCTCTTCGTCCGCGGCGACTGGACCTTCGACCAGCCGGTACGGGTCGTCGGCGAAGCCGTCCTCGACGGCCCCGGCGGCCAAGTCCCACCCTTCCTTCCCCCAACCCCCGCCGACTAGTCACCAAAGCAGCGGTTTTGACGGCGTGTCGCTGCAGTGCTGACTGGTCGGCGCGACGCGGCGCGGCGCGACGCGGCTCGGACGTGGACGAGGCCCGGGCCGTGACGGGTTCCGGGCGTGTGGCGATCCCCCGATGGTCCCGGGTGCCGTGTCGCGATTTCTCTTCTGATGGGGCGCACCGGGCGATTTCAACCTTGAACCGTCCGGCGCCAAGAGAAATCGCGACAGCGCGAGGGTGATGGCAGCCGTTCAACCGGGTGGTCTCGGGTTTCGATCGTCGGGGCGCCGGATGACGGTCGTCGAGTCGACCCGCTGCTGCCGCGGCCCGCTCCAAGCCGGCCAGGCCGGTGCCGACGCTGACGTCCTAGCCCGTCGATCCCCGGTCACTCGCCGCACCGACCGGTCACCTGCGCAGCGACACGCCGCAAAAACCGCTGCGTTTGTGACTGGTCGGCGTTAGGGGGTGGGGTGGGCGTACTTGGCCCAGAGGTCCTCGGCGGGGAGCGAGGTCTCCTTCCCGGAGAGCTTCGGGGCTGCCGGCTTCGCGGACCGGGCGGCCTCCGGCAACTGCGGCTGCTCGGGCGGCTTGATCACGTCGCGGAACGAGACACCGCGCGGCGCCGACGGCTGGCTCCACTTCTCGCCGGACGCCTTCGCCCCGCCCTGCGGGCAGGCCCAGATGTGGTCCAGCCCGGTCGGCAGCGTGGTGCTGAAGTCGTTGCCGTCCAGGCAGTTGCCGGAACCGGGGGCGCGTTCGGTCGCCACGTAGGCAAGATCGACTTCGTTCTCCCGAGCGACGTTGCCGGTGAGCCGGTTGTCCAGCGGGGCGATGTCCTCGGAGGAGGAGATCACGATGCCGGCGGTCGGGTGGCCGGTGATCAGGTTCTTGCTGATCTCGTTGTCCTGGCCGCCGGAGATGCCGATCCCGATCCCGTAGCCGCCGTCGGCCTGCTCCGGGGTCTTCTCGGCGTCGTTGTCGGCGATCAGGTTGCCGGCGATCAGGGCCTTGCGCTGCGGGACGTACGCCTCCTGGTAGTCCGACAGCAGCGTCAGCCCGATCCGGTTGTTGGTGAATCTGTTCCGCACCACCGAGACGACGTTGCTCGCGTTGGCCTGACCGTAGCCGACCGCGTTGTATTCGGAGATGTTGTTGCGGACGACGATGTTGCAGTCGTCGCACTGGCCGACGTAGAGGCCGGCGTCGGCGTGCCCGGAGGCGTAGTTGTTCTCGATCACGCCGTTCTGCGAATCGAAGGCGTAGATCCCGTACCGGCCGTTGTTGGACGCGGTGACGTAGCGGACCGCGAAGCCCTGCAGGGGCGGGAACTTCTTCTCGTCCAGCCGTCGGTAGCCGTCGCTGCCGCTGGCCAGACCGCCGTTCTCGTCGACCAGGCCGGTGACCAGGACGCCGTTGAGGTTGAAGCCGCGGACGGTCAGATTGGCGATCGTCACCCGCGGAGCGGTGACCACGATCCCGTTGCCGCGGAGGCCGCCGCCGTCGATGATCACCGCGTTCCGGTCGGTCCCGACCAGGGTCACGTCGGCGGTCTTGATCGCCACGCTCTCGCCGTACGTTCCCGGCGCCACTTGGATCGTGTCGCCCGGCCGCGCCGCGTCGGCGGCCTGCTGGATCGAGGTGGCGTCACCGGGGACCTTGATGGTCACCGGGCCGTCCCCGGGCGGTCGGACCTCGACCTCGGGCTGGCCGCAGCCGCCGGTCGCGACCAGCACGACCAGCACCACGGCGAGAGCCCAGCGGCGTAAGAGCATGGGGGACAACTTACCGGGGTGGCTCATCCCCGGTGGCCCACCGGGAGCGGAACCGCAGCCGGGCGCTCCAGCCAACACCTACCATTCCGAGCATGTCCGATGTCGACCCCGCCCTGGCCCGCGCGGTCGGGTACGCCCTCACCGGCGGCGACCCGGCCCCGACGGGCCCGGCGATCCGGCCGGAGGACCTGATCGGGCAGCTCGGCGGTACGGAGCGAGTGCGGGCCCATGCCGCCGCGGTCCGCGCGGCGGGCGAGCCGTGGCCACACCCGGTCCCGCCGGAACTCCGGTCCGGCCTGGGCGCGGCCCAGCTGCACGCCGCGATCGAGCGGGCACGGCAGCAGATCGACCCGCCGCCGAGCCGCCCGGTGCGACGTGCCGCGGCACCGGACGCCGATGATCTCCGGCTGCTCCGCGAGGTGCCCCCGCATCACGGGGACTGAGCCGGGAGCCTGGCTTTCAGCTCCGGCGGTCGCGCAGCAGGTCGCGGATCTCGGCGAGCAGCTCCTCGGTGGTCGCGGCGGCCTCCGGCTCCTCCTGCTTGAACCGCTCACGCAGCCGGTTGTACGGCAGCACGATGCCGAAGTAGACCACGAACGCGATGATCAGGAACGTGATCAGCGCGGACAGGAAGGCGCCGATGTTGATCCCGCCGACCGCCACCGTGCTGAAACTGTCGACGTTGGCGACCTTGCCGACCAGGTCCAAGATGATGTTGACCAGAGCCGTGACCACCGCACCGAAGGCCGTGGCCATGACGACCGCAACGGCAAGCTCGATGAGGTTCCCTCGCATCAGGAACTCTTTGAAGCCCTTCACCCCTGCTCCTCCTTGGCGATATCGCTGACTGGGCCGCCCGTCGTCGCTGCGACCAAGATCACCAGGACCCTAGCGGAGCAGCACCGTCAGGGTCGAGGAACCGGCGGCTCGAGCCAGTTCGGCGGCGGTCTCGGCGTCGGCCTCCACCAGCAGTAGCACGCCGCCGGTGTCCCGGGACACGTCACCGGCCGCCGGGATGGTCACGATCCGGGCTCGCTCGACGACGGTCCGGACCGGGCCGCCCTGCCCGTCGGCGGCCAGGACGTCCACCCGGTCGCCGGGCCGCAGCACCGCCGCGAGGCCGGAATCGGCGAGCCGGACCGGGGCCAGCACTCGCCCCGGACCGACCGACTGCTCGCCGAGCAGGTCGTAGCCGGTCAGCACCTGCCCGGCCGGCACCGGCGCGACGACGAGCCGGCCGACCACCTGATCGGGGTCGGTCAGTGCGTCGTCGGGAACCGAGCCGGCGGCGACGGGCGATGCCCGGACCTGGCCCTCGGTGACCGGGCTGCCGCCGGGCAGCAGTTCGGTGGCTCGGAGCACGGTGACGGTGTCCGGCGGCCGCGGGGCCGCGGCGTTGATGCCGGTCAGCACCGCGAGCACGGCCGCGACGACGGCGAGCTTGCGCCGGTGCCACGACACGGCGCGGGCCAGGCTGCGCCAGGCGTGACGGGGACCGGCCTGACGGGGACCGGGCTGGCGGGGATGGGATCGCACGATGACCTCCTCGGGTTCTCGCCGGGGAGGTTAAGCAGGAAGACGCGGACCGTTCAGGCTGTCCACAGATGCGCGACGGTCGCCGTACCTGTGGACAAACGACCTCAGGCGGCGCCGGCGCTGACCTTCGAGCCGGAACTGCTGGTGCCGGAGCTGCTCGAGGTCGAGGAGCCGGACTTGGCCGACCCGGAGTCCGACGAGGACGAGGACGAGGTGGAGGAGTCGGCCTTCTTCGACGAGTCGGACTTGCTCTCGCCGGACGACCCGGAGGCCGCCTCGGACTTCGTACCGCTGCCACCGGACTTGCCGTCGGACCGGCTGTCGGTGCGATAGAAGCCGGAACCCTTGAACACGACGCCGACGGCGTTGAAGACCTTGCGCAGCGAACCGGAGCACTCCGGGCAGGTGGTCAACGGCGAGTCGGTGAACTTCTGCACGATCTCGAGCTCGTTGGTGCACGCGGTGCAGCGGTACTGATAGGTAGGCATGTGTTCGGGTTCTCCTCCCGGGCCCGGTCTGTGGTGCCCGCTGGCACTCAAGCATACCGACTGCTAATCGCGCGGGCGAGTCGAACCAATAGGCTGACCCGGTGCCTCGTCGCTTGCCGCGCTGGTTGATCCTGACCGTCATCGTCGTCGTGCTCGCGCTCGGCGGTCTGTCCAGCCTCGGTGTGACCACGGTACGGCGCTCGTTCCCGCAGACGGAGGGCCAGCTCTCGCTCCCCATGCTGTCCGGGCCGGTCGAGGTGCTGCGGGACGCGCGCGGGGTGCCGCACCTCTACGCCGACGACCCGCAGGACCTGTTCGCGGCGCAGGGCTTCGTGCACGCCCAGGACCGGTTCTTCGAGATGGACGTCCGGCGGCACATCACGGCGGGTCGGCTCTCGGAACTGTTCGGCCCGTCCCAGGTGAACACGGACGCCTTCATCCGGACCATGGGCTGGCGCCGGGTGGCCGAGCAGGAACTCGAGCTGCTCTCGGCCAAGACCCGGCGCTATCTCGATGCGTACGCCTCCGGGGTGAACGCCTACCTCCGGGAACGCGGCACCGGCGACCTGTCCCTCGAATACGCCCTGCTCGGCGTCCAGGGCCTGAACTACCGGCCGGAGGACTGGACCGCCGTCGACTCGCTGGCCTGGCTGAAGGCGATGGCCTGGGACCTCGGGGCGAACCGGCAGCAGGAGATCGATCAGGCCCTCACCGCCGCTGCGGTCGGCAGCGAACGGGCCGCGGAGCTGTGGCCGAGCTATCCGATGCACGAGTTCGGGCCGATCGTGGACGGCGGCAAGGTGAGCGACGGCGCCTTCCAGCCGGGCGGACCCGGGACGGGGGCACCGGCCGCGCTCACCGACGCCCAGCGGCGGTCGGCGGTCCCGGCACTGGAGACGGTCCGGCGGATCTCGGCGGCGCTGCCCGAGCTGGTCGCGCCGGAGGGTCTGGGTGCCGAGGTCGGCTCGAACTCCTGGGTGGTCGCCGGCTCGCGGACCGAGTCCGGGAAACCCTTGCTGGGCAACGATCCGCACCTGGCGACGTCGATCCCGTCGGTGTTCGCCCAGGTCGGGTTGCACTGCCGGGTGGTCTCCGACGCCTGCCCGTTCGACGTCAGCGGGTTCAGCTTCGCCGGCATGCCCGGCGTCGTGATCGGCCGGAACGCCAAGATCAGCTGGGGCCTGACGACCAGTTACGCCGACGTCCAGGACCTTTATCTGGAAGAGATCCAGGGCAACACGGTGCGGGTCGGCGACGCCTTCCAGCCGCTCGAGGTACGGACCGAGCAGATCACCGTACGCGGCGAGGACGAGCCGCGGACCTTGATCATCCGGTCCAGCAAGCACGGCCCGCTGCTGTCCGATGTCGATCAGGACCTGCAGCAGCTGTCCGGCGGTCAGCCCGACGACGGCAAGAACTACGGGATCGCGCTCAACTGGGTCGCCCTGACGCCGAGCCGGTCCATGGACGCGATCTTCGATCTCAACCGGGCCGGGGATTTCGCGCAGTTCCGGAAGGCGCTGGCGCGGTTCGGTGCGCCCTCCCAGAACATCGTGTATGCCGACGTCGAGGGCAACATCGGCTATCAGCTGGCGGGCCAGCTGCCGTCGCGGGGGAAGGGTGACGGCCGCACTCTCGCGCCGGGCTGGGACCCGGCCTACGACTGGCGCGGCCTGCTCCCGTACCAGGCGCTGCCGTACACCCTCAATCCGCCCGCCGGCTACCTCGTCGCCGCCAACCAGCCGATCGTCGGCCAGGACTACCCGTACCGGCTCGGTTCGGACTATTCGTACGGGTGGCGCAGCCAGGAGCTGGCCGACCGGCTGGCCAACGCCGAAGGCCTGACGCTCGACCAGGCCGAGCAGCTCTTCTACATTGACACGAACCGGTTCGCGGCCGACCTGGTGCCGCTGCTGCTCAAGATCAAGGTCGACGATCCGTGGGTGGCCGAGGGGCAGAAGACCTTGGTGGGTTGGGATTACGGGACGCCGGCCGACTCGGCGGCGGCCGCCTACTTCAACGTCGTGGTGAACAACCTGCTGGAGCACACGTTCCGCGACGACCTGCCGGAACGGCTCTGGCCCGCCGGCGGCGATCGTTGGTACGCGGTGCTGTCCCGCCTGCTCGAGGACCCCAAGGCGGACTGGTGGGACGACAAGACGACACCGGACGTCACCGAGCGCCGCGACGATCAACTGCAACGGGCGATGATCGAGGCCCGCAAGGAGATCACGTCCAAGATCGCCCGGGACACCGACCACTGGGAATGGGGCAAGCTGCACCGGGTCACACTGCGCCACCAGACCCTCGGCACCAGCGGCATCCCGCCGGTCGAGGCGCTCTTCAACCGAGGCGACTTCGCGGCGCCCGGCGGGCCGGCCGTGGTGAACGCCCTCGGCTACAACCTGCGGAACCCGGAGCCGTACCGCGTGATCAACGGGCCGACGATGCGGATGCTGATCGACCTCGATGATCTTGATCGCTCCCGCTGGGTCAACCAGTCCGGCGTCTCCGGACACGCCTACCACCCGAACTACGACGACCAGACCCAGCTCTGGGCCCGCAACGAGACCTGGCCGTTCCTGGCCGGCCGGGACCGGGTTGAGGCCGCGGCGACGCAGCGGCTGGAGCTCCGGCCCGGCCAGTGATCAACGGGCGGCGCGCCGTTCCACACCGTCCAAGATCAACTTCAGGTCGAACTCCAGCCAGCGTTCGGTGTCGCCCTCGACGAAGCCCTGCACGATGGGCTCCAGCAGGGGATGATCACCACTGTCCAGCGCAGTCAGCTGCTGCCGCCACCACTCGGCGGCGTCGACGCCGGTGGCCTCGGCCAGGCGGCGCTCGGCGATGGCCTGCCGCGCGACACCCTGCACGTGCACGGTCACGGCCATGATCACACCGGTGGTGTCCTGGGCCGACAGCCCGAGTTCGGCGATGGCCGAGTAGGCCCACTCCATCGCGCGCACGGTGCTCGGACCGACCGGCGGCCGGCTGGTCGCGGACGCCACCAGCGTCCAGGGATGGTCCAGATACATGGCCCAATCGGTCCGGGCCAGCACGGTCAGGCTCTGCCGCCAGTCCAGGTCGGAGTGGTCGGGATAGGAGTAGCGGTCCGACACCGTGTCGACCATCAGCCCGATCAGGGCCTCTTTGTTGGGTACGTGCCGGTAGAGCGACATCACCCCGGTGCCCAGCCGTTCGGCGATCGCCCGCATCGACACCGCGTCCAGGCCGCCCGCATCGGCCAGCGCGATGCCGTGCTCGATGATCGCGCCGACGTTCAGGATGCCTCGTTGTACCGCCATGGGTTGGCAGTCTAGCGAACCCGTGCGTATAGTGTACGCAATCGGTGCGTACGCCGTACGCAAACTTGGCCGCAAGGAGGATGCGATGGCACGGGCCGGCACCCGGGAATGGCTCGGACTGGCAGCTCTGCTGCTACCGGTGGTGATCACGTCGATGGACATCTCGGTGCTCTATCTGGCGGTGCCGCGGCTGTCCGAGGACCTGCGGCCGAGCGCCGGCGAACTGCTCTGGATCCTCGACGTGTACGGCTTCCTGCTGGCCGGCCTGCTGATCACCATGGGCAACCTGGGCGACCGGATCGGCCGCCGCCGGTTGCTGATGATCGGCGCCGCGTTGTTCGGTCTGGCCTCCGCGCTGGCGGCGTTCGCGGCCAGCCCGGAGCAGTTGATCATCGCCCGCGCCCTGATGGGGATCGGCGGGTCGACCCTGATGCCGTCGACGCTCTCGCTGATCCGCAACCTGTTCCACGACGACGGCCAGCGGGCCACCGCGATCGGCCTCTGGAGCGCCGCGTTCGCCGGCGGGTCGGCGCTCGGCCCGGTCGTCGGAGGCGTGCTGCTGCAGTTCCTGCCCTGGGGTTCGGTGTTCCTGATCAACATTCCGGTGGTGCTGATCATGCTGGTCGGCACCGCGCTCCTGGTGCCCGAGTACCGGCACCCGCGGCCGGACCGGCTGGACCTGATCAGTGTCGTGCTGTCGATCGGGGCGATCCTGCCGATCGTCTGGGCGATCAAGCACGCCGCCGAGCGGCTCGCCGTCGACGGCTGGACCGCGCTGGCGCTGCTGATCGGGATCGCGGCGGCGGTCACGTTCGTCCGGCGGCAGCAGCGCCTGTCGACGCCGCTGGTCGACCTCGATCTGATCCGGCGGCCGGCCGTCTGCGGGTCGGTGCTCGGCGGCATGATGTCGCTGTTCGCCTTGCTGGGCGTGAATCTCTATCTGAGTCAGTACCTGCAGCTGGTGCTCGGACTGGATCCGCTGCCGGCCGCCCTGTGGACCCTGCCGGGCATGATCACCGTCGCGGCCGGCGCCGTGCTCTCACCCCGGCTGCGGGACCGGATCGGGGCACCGCGTACGTTCCTGGTCGGCTTCGCCACGGCGGCCGCCGGGGTGGCGGTGTTGATCTTCACCCCCGACACGGGCGGACTACCGGTGGTGGTCGCCGCGGAGTTGATCTTCGGGTTCGGGCTCAGCACCGCGCTGACGATCGCGACAGACCTGGTCGTCGCTGCTGCACCGCCGGACCGGGCCGGCGCCGCCTCGGCGATCTCGGAGACCGGCAACGAACTCGGCGCCGCGCTCGGCGTCGCGGTGCTCGGCTCGGTCGGCACCGCGCTGTACCGGGCCGGCATCGGGGCGGCGCTCCCGGCCGGGCTGCCCGGCCCGGTCCGCGAGACCGCCGAGGCGACCCTGGCCGGCGCCGTCGGCTCGGCCCGGGAGCTGAGCCCGGAGCTGGCCGAGACGATGATCACCGCGGCCCGCTCGGTCTTCGTCGACAGCCTGTCCGCGGTGGCGCTGTCCGGGGCCTTGGTGCTGGCGGCGCTGGCCGCACTGGTCCCGCGGCTGGTCCGGCGGGCCGGAACCGTCCCGGAGGAAAAGGATGCGGCGACCGGCGGCCGGACCGAGCTACCATCGTCCCAGCACGGCGTTGACCCGGCCATCACCGGCGAGCCTCCGGAAGAACCAGCGCGCAAGCTGAAGTAGAACCGGACGGGTGGGCCCGTCACAGCCCGCGACGAGTGGTCGCTCCGGCCCGTCCCGGAACGGCAAGCGAGGTGGTACCGCGGTGGTGACATCGTCCTCGGCCCAGTTGGACCGAGACGAGGATGATCATGAACTACCCGAAGGCGACCACCGGTGATCACGACAAGGTCCCGTCCGGCCTGCGCCTGCCCGAGCTCGAGGAGCGGGTGCTGGCGTACTGGCAGACGGACGACACCTTCCGGGCCTCGATCGACCAGCGCCCGGCGGGCGAGCGGGGATCGAACGAGTTCGTCTTCTATGACGGCCCGCCGTTCGCCAACGGGCTGCCGCACTACGGGCATCTGCTCACCGGCTACGTCAAGGACGTGGTGCCGCGGTTCCAGACGATGCGCGGGCGCCGGGTGGAGCGGCGGTTCGGCTGGGACACCCACGGGCTGCCGGCCGAGTTGGAGGCGATGAGCCAGCTCGGCCTGAAGAAGCGGGACGAGATCCTCGAGCTCGGGATCGCGAAGTTCAATGCGGCGACCCGGGAGTCGGTGTTCCGCTACACCGAGGAATGGGTCCGGTACGTGACTCGGCAGGCCCGCTGGGTCGACTTCGACAACGACTACAAGACGCTCGACCGGGACTACATGGAGAGCGTGCTCTGGGGCTTCAAGACCCTGTACGACAAGGGATTGGTGTATCAGGGCCTGCGCGTGCTGCCGTACTGCTGGAACGATGAGACGCCGCTGTCCTCGCACGAGCTGCGGATGGACGACGACGTCTACCAAGATCGCGAGGACCCGTCGGTCACGGTCGGGCTGCGGCTGGAGACCGGCGAGCTGGCGCTGGTCTGGACCACCACGCCGTGGACCCTGCCGTCCAACCTGGCGATCATGGTCGGGCCCGGGATCGACTACGTCGTCGTCGAGTCGGGCGGCGAGCCGTACCTGATCGCCGAGGTGCTGCTGGGCACCTATCCGGAGCTCGCCGAGGGCACGATCGTCCAACGCCTGAAGGGATCCGAGCTGGTCGGCCGGTCGTACACGCCGCCGTTCGACTACTTCGCCGGCCACGCCGGCGCGCACCGGATCGTCGCGGCCGACTTCGTCACCACCGACGAGGGGACCGGCCTGGTGCACAACGCCGGCGCGTTCGGCGAGGAGGACCTCGAGGTGGCCCGGGCCGAGGGGATCGAGCCGGTGCTGCCGGTCGGCGCCGGCGGCCGGTTCACGGCGCCGGTCGACGAGTACGCCGGCCTGCTGGTGCTGGACGCCAACCTGATGATCATCGACGACCTGCGGGCCGGCTCGGGGCGGGTGTCGGAGGGCACGGTGCTGCTGCGCAGTGCGCCGTACGTGCACTCCTATCCGCACTGCTGGCGCTGCCGGAACCCGCTGATCTACAAGGCGGTGACCAGCTGGTTCGTCGCGGTCACCAAGATCAGGGACCGGATGGGCGAGCTGAACCAGCAGATCGGTTGGGTGCCGGAGCACATCAAGGACGGCCAGTTCGGCCGTTGGCTGGCGGGTGCACGGGACTGGTCGATCAGCCGGAATCGCTTCTGGGGAAGCCCGATCCCGATCTGGGTGTCGGACGACCCGGCGCATCCGCGGATCGACGTGTACGGGTCGGTGGCCGAACTGGAGGCCGACTTCGGGGTCCCGGTGCCGGACCTGCACCGGCCCTACATCGACCAGCTGACCCGACCCAACCCGGACGATCCGACCGGCCGGTCGACGATGCGCCGGGTGCCGGACGTGCTGGACGTCTGGTTCGACTCCGGGTCGATGCCGTTCGCCCAGGTGCACTACCCGTTCGAGAATGCGGACTGGTTCGATGATCATTTCCCGGGCGACTTCATCGTCGAGTACGTCGGCCAGACCCGGGGCTGGTTCTACACCATGCATGTGCTGGCGACCGCGATCTTCGACCGGCCAGCCTTCCGGACCTGCCTCAGTCACGGCATCGTGCTCGGCAGCGACGGGCAGAAGATGAGCAAGTCGCTGCGCAACTATCCGGACATCTGGGAGGTGTTCGACCGGGACGGTGCCGACGCGATGCGCTGGTTCCTGATGTCGTCGCCGATCCTGCGCGGCGGCAATCTCGTGGTGACCGAGCCGGCCATCCGCGAGGGCGTCCGCCAAGTGATCATCCCGCTCTGGAACACCTGGCACTTCTTCGCCCTGTACGCCGGCGTGGCGCGCGGCGGCCGCGGCTACGACGCCAAGATCATCGAGGACGCGGACCACGTCCTGGACCGCTACATCCTGGCCCGGACCCGGGCGTTCGTCGCCGCCGTCGGTGATCATCTGGAGGCGCTGGACATCGCCGACGCCTGCGACGACGTCAAGGACTTCCTCGACACATTGTCCAACTGGTACGTCCGGCGGTCCCGGGATCGCTTCTGGGACGGCGAATCCGAGGCTGCGCTGGCCGCCTTCGACACGCTCTACACGGTGCTCGAGGTCGCCGTCCGGGCGATGGCGCCGCTGCTGCCGCTGGTCGGCGAGGAGATCTGGCGCGGCCTGACCGGCGGCCGCTCGGTGCACCTGACCGACTGGCCCGGCCTTGATCGCCCTCCCGGCGACGACGCGCCGGCCGACGACGCGCTGGTGGCGGCGATGGAGCGGGCCCGGACGATCTGCTCGACCGCGTCGGCGCTGCGAAAGGCGGCCGGCCTCCGGGTCCGGCTGCCGCTGGCCCGGCTGACCGTGGTCGCCGCGGACGCCGCGTCGCTGGCCGGGTTGACCGAGGTGATCGCCGCCGAGCTGAACGTTCGCGAGGTCGAACTGCTGGATCCGGCGCAGGTGGATCCGGCGACGCTGGGCGTACACACCGAGCTGCGGGTGGACGCCCGCGCGGCCGGGCCTCGGCTCGGCCGTGATGTCCAGACGGCGATCCGGGCCAGCAAGAGCGGCGACTGGTCGATCGACGACGCCGGTCGGGTCACGGCGGGCGGGATCGCTTTGCTGGAAGGGGAGTACGCCGTGCACACCGTCGCCGACCAGGCCGGCGCGGATGATCAGCGTGCCGTGGCGTTGCTGCCGGAGGCAGGATTCGTGATCTTGGAGACCGCCGTCACCCCGGACCTCGCCGCCGAGGGTCTGGCCCGCGATGTCGTACGCGCCGTGCAGCAGGCCCGCCGCGACGCCGGCCTGAAGATCACCGACCGGATCGAGCTCACCCTGTCCGGTGATGACGGCGTCCGATCGGCGATCCAGACCCACCGGGACCTGATCGTCGGCGAGACCCTGACCGACCGGCTCGCCGTCACCGAGCCGACCGGCGGCGACACCGTCGACGTCGGCGAGGGCCAGCAGATCGGCATCTCGATCGTGCAACAGTGATAGCATTGTTGCAGAGGGGTGAAGCTCATGACCGCGATCACGATTCGAAAGCTGCCGGACAGTGCCAAACAACGACTTCGGATGCGCGCGGCCGCGAACGGTCGGTCGATGGAAGCCGAGGCTCGGACGATCCTGCTCGACGCGCTCGAGTCCACCGGGCGGGTCGACCTGACCTGGATCGAGGCGTTGAAGGCGGCCGGCGATGAGTTCGGTGGAGTCGAACTGGTGGTGCCCGAGGACGAGCCGGCCACGGCGGCGGACCTGACCAAGCCGTGATCATCCTCGATACGAACGTCATCTCCGAGGTGATGCGCGGTCGGCTTGCCGAACCGTCCGTGTTGAACTGGCTCGGAAGCCTGCGGGACCGGCCCGTGACCACCGTGATCAACCGGGCGGAGATCATGGCCGGCGTCGCCCTGCTGCCCAGCGGCGGTCGGCGGGATCGACTGTGGGATGCAGCCGTTGCGGCCTTCGACCAGCTGGGCACCTGTCTGCCGCTGGTGCCCGAGTGCGCCTCCGTCTACGCGGAGATCGTCGCCTCCCGCCGCGCGGCCGGGCGGCCGATCGGCGGTATGGACGCCCTGATCGCGTCGATCGCCCGCGTGGCTGGGGTCGGAATCGCCACCCGCGATGTGGACGGGTTCGCCGACCTCGGGTTCGAGGTGATCAACCCTTGGGAGCCCGACGGCGACTGAGCCCGGTCAAACCTTCTCGGCCAGCACCACGAGGTATTCCCACGGCATCGATCCGGCGGACTGGTACCGGTCCACCAGATCGACCAGCGCCTGGTCGAGGGCGGCGACCCGGTCCGGGTCCTCGGCGATGGCGCGATAGGTGACGATGGTCGGCCCGTAGTTGAGCTTGAAGTAGTCCCGGAACGCGGCGCCGTCGGGGAAGTGGTCGACGACGAGTTCCTGCCGGTGCACGGTCAGGCCGCGGACCCGGTCACCGAACAGTTCCCGGAGATGATCTTCGTCGCCCCAGCGCGGCGGCGGCTCGGCGCCGGGCGGCGGAGGCGGCGCGTACGGCTTCATGGTGGCGAACAACTGCCCGATGAAGCCCTCCGGCGTCCAGTTGATCATGGCGATCCGTCCTCCGGGCCGGCAGACCCGGAGCAGTTCGTCGGCGGTCCGCCGGTGGTGCGGGGCGAACATCGCCCCGATGCAGGACAGCACCACGTCGAAGTCGGCGTCCGCGAAGGGCAGCGCCTCGACGTCGGCCTCCTGCCAGGTCAGCCGCACGCCGTGCTCGGCCGCGAAGCGCTCACCGGTGGCGAGCAACTCCGGTGTGAGGTCGGTGGCGACGACCTCGGCACCGGTCAGCGCGGCCGGGATCGCCGCGTTGCCGGTGCCGGCGCCGGTGTCCAGCACTCGGTCGCCCTTGGTCACGCCGGCCGCATCGACCAGGAGCGGCCCGAGCGGCGCGACGACGTCGGCCGCGACGGCGGGATAGTTGCCGAGCGCCCACAGGGCGCGGTGCTTGGCCTTGAGTGCGCGGTCGGCCTCGGTGTCGGCGGGACCGCCGACGGTCTGTTGGTTCATGGTTCCCCCTGAGTGGTGGTGAGTTCCGATCGGCTCAACGGTCCTCCCGGCGGGCGGCCGCCGCCAGTGCCAGATCTGTAGCGGCATCGGTTCCAGATCTGTACCGAAGGTCCCTGGTGCGGCGGTCCGCCCCGGGTTCTACTGATGTTGCGGGAGTTCGGGGGGAAGAAGACGATGACGTCGTACGGGCAGTTCTGTCCCATCGCCAAGGCGATGGAGGTGTTGGACGAGCGGTGGACGCTGCTCGTGGTCCGGGAAATGCTGCTCGGCAGCACCCGGTTCAACGAGCTCCGCCGCGGCGTTCCGAAGATGTCGCCGGCGCTGCTGTCGAAGCGGCTGCGGACGCTGACCCGGGCCGGCATCGTGACCCGGACGCCGGCCGGCTACAGCCTGACCACCTGCGGCGCCGAGCTGGTCGACGTGGTCACCTCACTCGGCATCTGGGGCACCCGGTGGATCGGCGAACTGGGCGAGCAGGATCTCGATCCGCACCTGTTGCTCTGGGATCTGCGCCGCACCGTGCCGGTCACCGCCTGGCCGCGCACCCGGACCACGGTCGCGATCCGGTTCGACGACATCCCGCGGGCCAAGGACTGGTGGCTGGTCGTCACCGGCGACGACGCCGACCTGTGCGACTACGACCCCGGCTTCGAGGTCACCGTCACGGTCCGCACCGGGCTGGCCACGCTGACCCGGATCTGGCGCGGCGACCTGTCCTGGGAGGCCGCGCTGCGGTCCGGCCGGGTGACGCTCGACGGTCCGGAACAGGCCCGCCGCGCGCTGCCGACCTGGATCGGCCAGAGCACCCTGGCGGCTACCCCACGACCCTGAGGTCACTAGGCTCGCCCGGGTGAAGAAGCCCAACCCGGCGTTCGTGATCTTGACCGCACTGTGGCGGATCGGCATCGCCGTCTGCGCGTTCGCCGGCTGGTGGCTCTACGGCCACGACCCCGAGGAGCTTCCGTTCCTCACCCAGAGCGGCAATCTGCTGGTCGCGATCGTGTTCCTCGGTCTCGCGTTCTACTACCCGATCGCCAGCTTCGCGACCGGCCGCGAGCCCGGCCGGGGCAAGTTGCGCGGGATGATGACGCTGCTCCTCGTCATCGTCGGTGGCACCTACGTCGGCGTGATGGAGGGCGACCTCGAGGAGCTGCACAATCTGCTCACCCACGTCGTGACACCGCTGCTGGTGCTGCTCGACTGGTGCTTCATCGGCCGCAGCCAGAACCGGGCCCGCTGGTGGCACCCGTTCATCTGGATCCTCGTCCCGGCCGTCTGGATGATCGGCTACACGCTGACCGACGGCTACGAATGGGTCCGCGGCGGCAGCCCGCTGTACAGCTTCCTCAATCCCGAGCGGAGCAGCTTCCCGATGGTGGCGCTCGGCATGGTGGTGGCCGGGTTGGTCGCCGGCTTCCTGCTGTACGGAATCGCCAAGATCAAGAACGCCCTGTCCCGGGCAGTCCGCGGCCCCGAGCAGCCGGAGCAGCCACAACGGCCGCCGAATCCGTACCCCCAGCAACTTCCTCAGCAGCAGTGGGGCGGACCGCCGCAACAGCCCGGCCCGTACCAGCCGGTCCCGCAGCAGGGCTACCCGCCCGCTCCCCAGCAACCCCTACCGCAGCAGCCCGTACCGCAGCAGCCCGGTCCCTATCCGCCCGGGCCGCCGCAGCAGGGCTACTGAAATTAGGCCAGCGCCTGCGTGATCGAGGCGATCTGATCGTCGGTCAGCGTGACCTTGCCGGCCTGCGCGTTGGACTCCAGCTGCGCGACGTTGGAGGAGCTCGGGATCTGCGGGCCCATGCCCGGCAGCGTCAGCAGGTACGCCAGCGCGAGCTGACTCACCTCGAGGTCCCACTCCTTCGCCAGCCCGGCCAGCCCCTGCACCTTGTCCAGCTTCCCCGCTACCGCCTCCAGCGAACCCTCGTCGTGCAGCCGGTCGCCGGCGCCGACCTTGGCCGGATCGAGGTAGCGGCCGGTCAGCAGGCCCCGCCCGAGCGGGGAGTACGGCACGTAGGAGATCGCGTTCTCGGCGCAGAACTTGAGCACGCCGGCATGATCATCGGTCTCGCCGTCGACCGGGTTGTACTGATTCTGCACCGCCACCGGGCGGCAGCGCCGCGAGATCCGGCCGGCCACCTCGACCAGCTCGGTCAGCTCGTCGACGGAGAAGTTGGACACCGCGAGATAGCGGACCTTGCCGGCCCGGACCAGGTCGTCGATCGTCTCCAGGCTCTCCTCGACCGGAGTGCCCGGGTCCGGCCGGTGGAAGTAGAGCACGTCCAGGTAGTCAAGCTGCAGCCGGGCCAGCGACGCGTCCAGCGCGTCGATGATCGCGCCGCGGGACAGCCCGCAGTGGTTCGGGGTGTAGCCGTCCATGCCGCCGTGCACCTTGGAGGCGAGCACGACGTTGCGGCGCTGGTCGGGGTTGGCCTTGAACCAGCGGCCGATGATCCGCTCGGAGTTGCCGGAGCCGTTGTTGTAGCGGTTCGCCGTGTCCCAGAACGTGACGCCCAGTTCGATCGAGCGGTCCAGGATCTCGAAGCTGCCCGGCCCGTCCACCCGGGACCCGTCACCGGTGTCGGGGTAGCCGAACTTCCAGGTGCCCAGACCGATCGCCGCGGCCGCCAGGCCGGAGCCGCCGAGCTTGCGGTACGGCATCTGCTGGAAGCTGTCCATCGCGTACGGGACGTCGTAACGGTCGGGCCTGGGTGTGAGGTGATCCATGGCCATGATCTTCACCGATCGTGAACTGACCCGGCCATCGGGGGTCCGCCCGGTGGTCAGCCGTTGAGCGCGGTGATCGTGACGAACAGCGAGATCGCGAACAGCGCCAGCGCGGCCAGCCCGATCAGGATGTAGAACATGATCGGCCGCTGGGTCGTGCCGGTGTCGCTCGTCTCGCGGTCGGGCGGCGCCTGCTCGACGTAGTGCTGCTGCGGCTGGTGCTGCGGCAGGTACGGGTTCGGCGGGTAGCTGGGCGGCTGGGTGCCCGGCGACTGGTAGCCGTACGCCTGCTGCTGGTAGGCGGGCGGCTGCCCCGAACCGGGCGGGCCGATCATGCTGGTCGGGCTGCCGCCGGACTGCACCGGCGGCGACGTGCCCGGGCTGTGCGGCGTCGCCCCCGGTCCCGGAGGAGTTGTGCCCGGGCTGTGCGGCGAAGGGTTCTGCAGGTACGCGGTCGCCGGCGACGGCCGCAGCGTCGTGGATTCGGGCAGCGGGCTGACCTCGGCCGACGCGGCGTGCATCTGGTCGGCGATGCTGTCCAGCGCCTGCGCCAGCACCTCGGCCGACGGCGGCCGGCGCTGCGGATCGGTGGACAGCCCGGACACCATCAACGCGTCCAGGATCGGCGGCGCACCGAGCCGTTCGGCGATCGGTTCCGGGTCGGACTGCGGGCCGCGGCCGAGGATGTCGGCGAGCGAGCGGACCTTGAACGGCGGCTCACCGGTCAGCATCGCGTACGTCAGCGCGGTCAGCGAGTAGATGTCGGCCCGGTGATCCAGCGTGCCGATCCCGGTGGCCTGTTCCATCGCCATATAAGAAGGCGTGCCCGCGGTCATCGTCGCTCCGGCCGCGTCGATCATCGACTTGGCCACGCCGAGGTCGGCGATCAGGACCAGCGTCTCGCCGTTGGCGCCGCGGCTGATCAGCAGGTTCCCCGGGGTGACGTCGCGGTGGATGATGTCGTTGTCGTGCAGCACCTGGAGCGCCCGGCAGCCCTCGGCACACAGCCGCAGCGCCCGCTCCGGCTCGACCCGGCGCTTCCGCAGGTCGTCCAGCGAGCCGCCGTCGATGAAGTCCATCACGAAGTACGGCCGACCGTCGTCCAGCGTGCCGATGTCGTACACCTGGACGATCCGCTTGTCCCGGATCCTGCGCATGATCCGCGCCTCGGCGAGGAAGCGCTGCCGGACGTCTTCGTTGGCGGACCAGTTGTCGGCCAGCACCTTGATGGCGACCGGAACGTCGAGGCTGTCGTCGTGGCCCAGGTACACGGTCGCGAAGGACCCGGCGCCGAGGCGCCGGACCAGGCGGTAGCGACCGATCGTCTCCATCGTCAACATTCTTGCCCAAGGACGCGTCACGTGGGCCGACGGCTCCCGTCTGTGCGTGTCGCGTGCGGCAGGGCTCTGCGATCAGGCGGTCTCGACGGGCAGCTCGGGCCGGTTCGACCACTGGGACCAGGAACCGGGATAGAGGACCGGCCGGTAGCCGGCCACGGTCAGCGCCGCCGCGGCGTGGGAAGCGGTGATGCCGGAACCGCAGTAGACCGCGACCTCGGCGCCGTCCGGCAATCCGAGGCCGGCGTAGCGCTCGCGCAGCGCCGCCCGGGCCAGGAAGTGCTGGTCCGGGCCGAGGTTTCCGCCGGTCGGTGCGTTCAACGCACCCGGGATGTGGCCGGCCCGCGGGTCGATCGGCTCGGTCTGGCCGCGGTAGCGCTCGGCGGCCCGGACGTCGAGCAGTCGGCCCCGGCCGGCGAACTCGGTGACGTGATCGAGGTCGGTGGTCGGCAGCGCTCCGTACGCGAGCGTGACCGAGCCGGGTTCCGGGTCGACGTCGCCGGACTCGGTCGGCAGCCCGGCGGCGACCCAGCCGGCCAGGGCGCCGTCGAGGATCCGGACGTCGGTCAGGCCGGCGTGCCGGAGCAGCCACCAGGCCCGGGCCGCGGCCAGGTTGCCGCCGTCGTCGTACACCACGACCGCCGAGTCGTCGTCGATGCCCCAACTGCGGGCGGCCTGCTGCAGCACGGCGAGGTCCGGCAGCGGATGCCGACCGTCGTCCTTGGTGGCCGGCGCGGCCAGTTGTTGATCAAGGTCGACGTACACGGCGCCGGGCAGATGCCGTTCCCGGTAGGCCGGCCGCCCGTCCGGTTCGGCCAGGGTCCAGCGGACGTCCAGCACGACCGGCCGGCGATCGGGGGCGGCCAGCGCCTCCGCCAGCTCGTCCGCGGTGATCAAGATCTCGGTGTTCGTTCCCACCTCACTAGGCTAGGGCGCGTGAGTAATGACATCCCGGTCGGCTCCCCGCCCGTCCCGCCCGGTCGCCATGCGGCGCCCGGCGGCTGGTACCCGGATCCGGTCGATCCGGCGCGGGAGCGCTACTGGGACGGTTGGCAGTGGTCGCGGAACACGCGCCAGGCCGAGACGCCGCCGCCTCCGTCGCCGCACCCCGGAATGCCGGCCCCGGGCCAGCCGCAGCAAGGCTTTCCGCCGCAGCCGGGCCAGCCGCCGCAGCAGGGTTATCCGCCCCAACCGGGAATGCCGCCCCAGCAGGGATACCCGCCCCAGCAGGGCCAGCCGTATCAGCAGGGCCAGCCGTATCAGCACGGAATGCCGCCGCAGTACGGGATGCCGGCCGGTGGCCAGCCGGCGCTGCGTACCGCGGACGGCGTCGAGGTGTCGGGCTGGTGGTACCGGGTGCTGGCCGCGGTGATCGACTGGCTGATCTTCACGGTGATCTCCGGCCTCGTCTCGATCCCGGTCTATCTGCGGATGATGCCGGCGTTCCAGGCGCTGTTCGAGGAGTCGATGCGAGCGGCCGAGGAAGGCCGGATCATGCCGATGACCGACACCACCCGCCTCATCCCGCCGGGTGATCAACTTCTGCTGACCGTGATCGCGATCGGCGTCGGCCTGCTCTACCACGGGTTCTTCCTGCGCTGGCGGGGCGCGACGCCCGGCAAACTGGTCGTCGGGCTCCGGGTCGTGCCGCTGGACCAGGGCCGGTTCGCCGGCCGGCTGCCCTGGCGCGCGGTGATCCTGCGGACCTTGATCTGGGTGCTGCCGGGTGTCGCCGCCGTGCTGATCATCTTCCAGTTGATCGACGTCCTGGTGCCGCTCGGCCATCCCAAGAAGCAGGCGCTGCATGATCTTGCCGCCGGCACGCAGGTGATCAAGAAGCTGCCCGGGGCGTGATCAGATCTTGATCAGGACGCGGCTGCCGCGAGCGCGCGGTGCTGCTGCGGGCTGATCCCGCGTTCCCGCTTGAACGCGGCACTGAGGGCGAACGCCGTCGCATAGCCGACCTGGCGCGCGACGGCCTCCAGCGTGAGGCCCGGCTGACAGACCAGGTCGGCGGCGAGGGCCAGCCGCCAGCCCGTCAGGTACGCCATCGGCGGCTCGCCGACCAGGTCGGAGAACCGGCGGGCCAGCACGGCCCGGGAGACGCCGACCTCCTTGGCCAGCGCGGCCACCGTCCACGGGTGTTCCGGCGCATGCTGGAGCAGCCGCAGCGCCTTGCCGACCACCGGGTCGCCCTGGGCCCGATACCAGGCCGGGGCCTTGTCCCGCTGGCGGCCGAACCAGGTGCGCAGCACGGCGATCACCAGGGCGTCCAGCAGCCGGTCCAGCATGGCCCGCTGGCCCGGGCCGTCCCGGTTGGACTCGTGCGCGATCAGCGCGACCAGCGGCGAGTCCCACTCCTCGCGGCGCACCGCGAGCAGCGGCGGCAGCGCGGCCAGCAGGGCCCGGCTGACCTCGCCGGCGCGTTCGTAGCTTGCGGTGAGCAGCACCGTGGCGCCGTCGGCGTGCTCGCCCCAGGTCCGGATGCCGAGGTTCCATTCGTCCACCAGGGACCTGCCGTCGGCGGCACTGGTGCAGCGCTGGCCCGGGTAGACGATCACCGACGGCTCGGTGTCCGGATGGTCGGCCACCGTGTAGTGGCCGCCGCCGGTCGCCACCGCGATGTCCCCGGGCACCAGTCGGACCGCGTCGCCGTCGGGCGGCACGATCCAGGCCCAGCCGGAGATCGGGGCGACGACCGTGAGCGGCGACTCGTCCTCGATCCGGATCGACCAGGGCGGGCTCATGATCGACCGCAGCAGGAAGGCGCTCCGGGCCCGCGGCCCGTCCAGCAACCCGTCGAGCATGTCCATGACGATCCCCGTTCCTGGTGGGAGTTGATCAGTACGATAGCCCGGGCGCCTTGTGCAGCGAGGATTCGTCGGTCAGTCGGCCGATCAGGTAGTCGGCGACGTCGGCCCGGGAGATCTTCAGGGTGATGCTCGCCCGGGTGTCGAAGCCGTGCTGGTAGTTCCCGGTGCGCGGGCCGTCGGTGAACGCGGCCGGCCGGACGATCGTCCAGTCCAGGCCACTGTCCCGGACAGCGGCTTCCTGGAGCTCGTGGTCGGCGTACGCCTTGCGCAGCAGCAGTCCGAACATGACGTGGCGCCACCAGAAGTTCAGGTGCGGCCGGCTGTCCCCGGCGCCGAGGGTGGACTGGCAGATCAGTCGGCGGACACCGGCCCGGCGCATCGCCTCGATCACGGCGATCGTGCCGGCGGCGCGGACCCCGCCCTTGGCGCCGGCGCCGAGCGCGACGATCACAGCGTCCGCGCCGGCCAGGGCCGGGGTGAGCTGGTCGGGGTCGAGCGGGTCGGCCTCGACCACGGTGAGCCGCTCGTGCCGGGTGTCGATCTTGCTGTGGTCCCGGGTGACGGCGGTGACGGCGTGGCCGGCGTCGAGCGCCTGCTCGACGACCAGCCGGCCGACGGTTCCGGTGGCTCCGATGACGGTGACGTTCATGATCCTGCTCCTTCGGTGGGTCTGGCTTGGTGTCTCCAGTACACGGTCGATGGAGCGCTGGAACCATCGTCATGAGTCTTGACGGCATGCGTGATCGTCTCGACTTCGGAGTCGAGTGCGTATGGTGTTGGTCAGTGGGCGGTGGGCCAGCCGCGGTCGGTCAGGCCCTGCGCGATCGCGGCCGGCTCGGCGACCTCGATCCCGAGCAGCCGGCGCCGGAGCCGGCGGCCCTGGTCCGGGTCCGGCGGGCCGGCGGGCGGTGCCGTCCCGTCCACGATCCCGGCGATGATCATGATCAACTCGACGACGCGGTCGGCCGACCCGGCCGGCCCGGTGATCACGAACGGAACGTCGGCTTCGATCAAGGCCTCCAGCCGCTCCACGATCTCGCCCTCGTCGCGTACCGCGGCCGAGAGTCCCTCCAGCTCGGCCGTCTCGACCGCCCGCTGCCAGCCGGGCGCGTCCGGGATCTCGATCATGATCGTCACCTCGGGATCCAGCTCCCGCGCCGCGACCGCGACCCGGGCGGCCGCACCGGCAAGATCATCGAGATCGCGCAGGCCGGTCCGCACCCCGGTGACCCGGAGCCGCTCGAACCGCCGCCTGGCCAGCGCCACCAGCCCGCCCGCACCGCCGGTGTTGATCACGCGGCACGGCACCGGTTCGGAGACGTCCAGCTCGCGATCGACGGCGGCCAGCCGGTCGTCCGGTACGACGACGGAGCCCAGGATCGGATCGTCCGTGATGGCAGGGCCGGGCCCCGCGGACGCGTCGTCCAGTAACCCGGTCAGCCAGGAATCGACCACGTGGCCAGGGTAGCCGCCGCCGGCCGGCGGGTCAGCGATCGGTCGTGACGACGTCAGGAAACGCGAGTCCGGTCCAGAACGATCCAGCCTCGGTCCCGGCGGCAACGACCCCGCGGGCCACCAGCCAGGCCGTGAGCACCATGCCGTGCGTGGCCACGACGACCTCGCCCGGAAGATCATCAAGTCCGGCCTGGAACCGCGCCGCCGCCTGCTCGGGCGTTTCCCAGCCGCGGTGACGTCCGTCCGGTCGGCCGATCACCCAGGCCAGCCGCCGTGCTCGGTGATCATCGTCGAACGGCTCGCCGGGTCGCACGACCTCACTGGGGATGTCGTAAAACCTCCTCATCCGGAATGGTTCAACGTTGGAATCGGCTCCAGTGCTTCGCTGGTGGGGGTTTGACGACAGGCACAATGGGCGGCATGGCTGCATACACCGACGGGGATGTCGATCAGGCGCTGGCTGCTGTCCGGGTCGCCTGCCTCGGGCTGCCGGAGTCCTCGGAGCGGCCGAGTCATGGCGGGCCGGCGTTCTTCATCAAGGACAAGAAGTGCTTCGTGATGTTCCTCGATGATCATCACGGGGATGGGCGGCTGGCGATCTGGTGCGCGGCGCCGCCCGGTGCCCAGGCGGACCTGGTGGAGACGGAGCCGGACCGGTTCTTCGTGCCGCCCTACGTGGGGCACCGGGGTTGGCTCGGTGTCCACCTGGTCGACATCGATCAGGACGAGTTGAACGCGATCTGCCTGGACGCATTCCGCGCCGTGGCGCCGAAGCGGGTGCTGGACCAGCTCGACGATCAAGATCAGAGGTAGCTGCCCTGCAGCGGCTCCGGTTGCCAACGGCCGTCCTTCACCACGGTACGGATCCGGTCGGTGGTCAGGTCCTCGCCGTACGCGAGCAGGGCCCGGCGGACGATCTCGCGGAGATCGGCACCGGACACGTTGTCCGGCAGCATCGCTGCGATCGCATCCACATCGACCAGCGTCTCGAGCCCGGCCAGATAGCGGGTGAGGATCTTGGCCCGGTCGGCCTGGTCGGGGTAGCCGAGGGTGATGATCGAATCGAACCGGGCGCTCCGGGTCGCCGCCGCGTCAAGGGCACTGGGATCGTTGGTCGAGGCGATGGTCAGCACCTCCTCGTACTCCTCGGCACCGTCCATCACCGAGAGGAAGTCGGCCAGCGCGGAGCCGCGATCGCCCTGCCGGCGGTCGCCGAGGTAGAGGTCGATGTCCTCCAGAATGATCAAGGCCGGGCCGAACCGCTCGGTCTCCCGGTAGACGTCACGCAGCGCGTTGGCGCCGGCCCGGGCGTCGACGACGATCACCGTGAACCGGCCGACCAGCTCACCGGCGATCACCCGCGCGACGGCGCTCTTGCCGACCCCGGGCGGGCCGGCGATCAGGACGCCGCGGCGGGTGCTGAAGCCGCGCTCGCGCATCACGTCGGCCCGGCCGGTCAGGGCGGCCAGGTTGAGGTCGAGTTCGGCCCAGACGTCGGGCTTGATGATCAGATCCTGCCGCTGGAGCCGCGGCGGCTCGAGGATCTTCCACTGCAGCCCCATCGCAAGGTCGACGCCGACCATCCGGCCGCGGTAGAAGTTCTTCTCCTCGACGGCCGTGCGGTTCAGGTCGTCGAGCAGGGTGCGCGCCTCGGCTCGGTGTGCCGGATCGGAGAACACGCGGACGTCCCAGGCGAAGGCGCCGTAGTCCTCGCGCTCGATCTGGACGACCAGCGGCGCCGACGAGACCGTACCGGCGGGGAAGTGGGCTGAGGCCGCGGACGGCAGCGACAGCGTTTCGCCGTCGATGTCGAACTGCGTCCAGGTCGGCGCCTCGTCGCTCACCGCGGGCCCGAGCCGCGGATCGTGCTTCATGATCAGGTCGTTCAGGACTGCGGAGAGCGAGATGCCGCCCCAGGCCGTCGTCGTGATCGTCTCGCAGGCGAGCGTGGTGGGGTGGGCGCCGAGGGCACGCCAGACGAACGACTCCGGCGATTCGGTGATCATCGCCGTGTCGGTCAGCAGCTCGCCGAGCAGTTGCAGCGCTCGCCGCACGTCGTGCGGTTCGCCGAGCAGCCGCGACTGCATCGAGATGTCGTCCATGGGTCCTTTCAGTTGATCTTGAGGCGAACGTTCCAGGATACGGAGCACCTGAGCGCCGGGCAACGGAGTTTCTCGCGTGCTCAGGTGTCTCAGAAGCGGCGGAAGAACTCGCGGTGCCCGGCCGCTTCGGCGATCGCGCGCAGGAGGACGCCGTCGTGCACGCCGGCGAGTGGATCGACGAGATCCGCCAATGCGGAGGTCCCGAGTCCAGGGTGGTAGAGGTCCAGTGCGGCGGCTCGGGAACGCCTTGCGGACAAGGAAGGAACGACGTCGATCAGGTCGGCGTCGGCCGGGACTCCGTGGATGCCGCCGGAGCCGATCTTGGCGCCGGGCGCGAGCTCGCCGAGCCGGGCGGCCGCGACCTCGACGTCCACGGCGCGGACGCAACCGGCGAGGACCAGGGGGACCGAGCCCCGGGCTGCCAGGACCGCCTCGTGCACGCGGAGGTGGTCGGGATGTCCGGTCACACCGTCGGCGTCGTTGATGATCACGACGTCCGGGCTGACCTCCGCGACGAAGTCTCCGATGGCGTCGGCCAGGTCGGCCAGAGGCGCGGCCGCCAGCGAGCCCGCCGAGGCGGAGTCGCCGAGGTCCTGCCAGGTTCCGG
Source organism: Microlunatus parietis (assembly GCF_013407955.1). Lineage (GTDB taxonomy): Bacteria > Actinomycetota > Actinomycetes > Propionibacteriales > Propionibacteriaceae > Microlunatus > Microlunatus parietis. The sequence goes on from NZ_JACCBU010000001.1 coordinate 5,090,212, forward strand.
GGCGCAGGAGTTGTGCAGCGGAAGCACCCAACGCCGCGCCGGCGAGGGCGTACTGGCGCAACCGGATCGGCCCGAACACTTCGCCGCCGGTCAGGGTGGCGAGCCTGACTTCGCAGCCGGCACGTGCGTAGTCGGCCAGCGTCGCGCCGGCGAAGTAGGACTCGTCATCGGGATGCGCGAAGATCGCCGCGATCCGTGATCTTGCACCGTTCGGCAACGGAAGTTCGGGCAGGGCAGGCACCATCATCGCCTTTCGGAGTCGGGTCGGCGGACTGCGGAGTTCTCGGTGGCCCTGGCGAGGCTGGTGTCGAACACGTCCCTGAGCCTGTCGAAGGGCAAGGCCACGGCGGTCCGGCTTGGCACTTCCGCCTTGCTCCGTGCGCGTTCGACACGCGGCCTCGGTGGTCCCGTCCTCGGACTCCGGCAAGGTCGGCCGCAGCTGTTTCCGGGGCGCTGGTCCTGCACATTCACCGCGAGGTGATCCACCACGGCGCCGAGGTTTCCCTGCTCCGTGACCTCTACGCCTGGCGGGAGGCTTAGCGAAGCTGGCCGGCGAAGGTGACGCCGACCTCGTCCAGGGCGGCCTTCGCGGCGGGCCAGCGGTCCGGGGCTACGGCGGCGGTGAGGTCGAGCAGCACCCGGGTCTCCAGGCCGTTGGCGCGGGCGTCCAGGGCGGTGGCGCGGACGCAGTAGTCGGTGGCGATGCCGCAGACGTCGACCTGGGTGACGTGGTGCTCGGTCAACCAGGCGGCCAGCACCTTGCCGTCGGACGAGCGTCCCTCGAAGCCCGAGTAGGCGGCCGCGTACTCGCCCTTGTCGAAGACCGCCGCGAAGTCGCGGAACGTCAGTTGATCATGGAATTCGACGCCGGGGGTGCCGACCACGCAATGCGGCGGCCAGGAGTCGACGAAGTCCGGTTGATCGGAGAAATGATCACCGGGATCGATGTGGTGATCACGGGTCGCGACGACATGATCGTAGTCGTGGCCGCCCTCCAGTAGCGCGCTGATCCTGCCCGCGACGGCGGCGCCGCCGGCGACGGCCAGCGAGCCGCCCTCACAGAAGTCTCGTTGTACGTCGACGACGATCAATGCCGTGGTCATGATCGACTTCCCTTTCCGGTCCGGTACGGATTCGCGGCGTCCTCACCATGATCGAGATAGCGGGTCTCGATCACCGGCTCGCCGCGGGACATCTTCAATGCTTCGATCGGCAGCTCGGCCCGGGACCGGAAGTGGCGCTCCCGGGCGGCCGACAACGGTTCCTCGCCGACGATCTCGCCATGATCGACGAGCTGCTTCAGCAGCGGCCGGTCGTTCTCGTCGCCGTCCGGCGGCCGGCCGATGCCGATCACCTCGGCCTCCGCGACCCCGGCCCGATCCAGCCGGCGCAGCGCGAACTTGCGGCCGCCGACGCTGATCTTGTCCGTGCTCTTCTTCGCGACGCTGACCAACTCCGCGTCCCGGTCGGCCGAGGTCGCCCGGGCCACCAGCTTGTAGACGAAGCCGCAGGTCGGGTGGCCGCTGCCGGTGACCAGCGCGGTGCCGACGCCATAGCCGTCGACCGGGGCGCCGGACAGGGCCGCGATGGTGAACTCGTCCAGGTCGCTGGTGACGATGATCTTGGTCCGGGTCGCGCCCAGCGAGTCGAGCAGATCACGTACCTGCTTGGCCAAGAGGCTGAGGTCACCGGAGTCGAGGCGGACGGCGCCGAGCCGGCCCTGGGTGAGCCGCACCCCGGTCCGTACCGCCTCGAAGACGTCGTAGGTGTCGACCAGCAGCGTGGTCTGTTCGCCCATCGCAGCCAGCTGGGCCGCGAAGGCCGCCTCCTCGGTGTCGTGCAGCAGGGTGAAGGAGTGCGCGGCGGTACCCGTCGTCGGCACGCCGTACCGCCGCCCGGCCTCGAGGTTGGAAGTGGCCTGGAAACCGGCGATGTAGGCCGCCCTGGCGGCGCCGACCGCGGCCAGTTCCTGGGTCCGGCGGGAGCCCATCTCGATGCACGGCCGGTCGCCCGCGGTCACCGTCATCCGGGACGCCGCCGAGGCGATCGCCGAGTCGTGGTTGTAGATGCTCAGCAGGACGGTCTCCAGCAACACGCCTTCGGCGAACGTGCCGTCGACCACCAACAGCGGCGAGCCGGGGAAGTAGATCTCGCCCTCCGGGTAGCCCCAGATCGACCCGGCGAACCGGTAGTCGGCCAGCCAGTCGGCGGTCTCGGAGTCGACCACGTCGCGGTCGATCAGGAATCGGATCGTCTCCTCGTCGAACCTGAAGTGGCGCAGCGCCCGCAGCGCCCGGCCGACTCCGGCCACGACGCCGTACCGGCGACCGGGCGGCAGTCGTCGCGGGAACAGCTCGAACACACTGCGCCGCAGGGCTGTGCCGCCGCGCAGGGAGGCGCGGAGCATGGTCAACTCGTAATGGTCGGTGAGCAGTGCCGTGGTCGGCACCTCGCTCGGTCCCCAGCTCGGCTTGATCCCGGCCGGGTCGTGTTCCGCTGCCACCCGGCCAGCCTACGGCGCCGATCCGGCGGCGGCCGGGAATGCCGCCCGTGGCCTTGTGGTTCATGGCATCCGACGAGAGGACTTCGGATGACTTGGGATGCGGTGGACGCGGCGATCGACAACGCGCTGGCGGAGCGGCGGATCGTCGGCACGGTGGTGCTGATCGCGAAGGACGGCGAGCTCGCGTACCGGCGCGCGGCCGGGCTGGCCGACCGGGAGACCGGCCGCCCGATGACGGAACAGACCTGGTTCCGCTGGTCGTCACTGAGCAAGCCCGTCACGGCCACGACCACGCTGGCCCTGGTCGAGCGCGGCGAGCTGGACCTGACCAGCCCGGTCACCCGCTGGCTGCCCGACTTCCGGCCGGCGCTCGCCGACGGCACCCGCCCCGAGATCACGGTCGACCACCTGCTGCTGCACACCGCCGGTCTCCGGTACGGCTTCGGCGACCCGACCGGGGACTACCCGGCGGCCGGCATCTCCGACGGCCTGGACCGGACCGGACTGACGCTGGCCGACAACGTCGCCCGGATCGCCGGAGTCCCGTTGTTGTTCCCGCCCGGCACGGACTGGGAGTACTCGGTCGGCTACGACGTGCTCGGCGCCGTGATCGAAGCCGCGACCGGCCGGCCGCTGCCCGATGTCGTGGCCGAGCTGATCACCGGTCCGCTCGGCCTGTCCGCCCGGTTCGCTGTCGAGAGCGACGAGAACCTGGCCGTTCCGTACGCGGACGGCGAGCCGGAGCCGACCCGGCTGCTCGAGACGAACCCGGTGCCGTTCGGCGAACTGGGCCTGCTCCGGATGTCGCCCGAGCGGATTCTCGACGCGAACCAGTTCCCGGCCGGCGGTGCCGGGATGGCCGGCCCGGCGGGCGACCTGCTGACGTTCCTGGAGGCGATCCGGACCGGCGGCGGCCCGATCCTCACCGCGGAGACGGTGGCCGGGATGCTGCCGTCCCGGACCGCCCGCGAGGTCGCGCCCGGGGTGACCGGCGGCTTCGGCCGCGGCTGGTCGGTGATCGTCGACCCGGCCGCCGAGGGTAGCCCGCTGTCGGCCGGTTCGATCACCTGGGGCGGCGTGTTCGGGCACAGCTGGGCCGTCGACCTGGAGCGCAAGATCACCATCGTGAGCCTCAGCAACACCGCCCTGGAAGGGATGTGGGGCCGCTTCCCGGCCGACGTGTTCGCGGGCGCTGTGTCAGGATCACCGAAGTGACGCCGAACCTGATCGTGATCTTGGTCGACGACCTCGGCTGGACCGATCTCAGCTGCTACGGGTCGGACTTCTACGAGACGCCGCACCTGGACGCGCTGGCGGCCGGCGGTGCCCGGTTCACCCAGGCCTACGCGGCCGCGCCGGTCTGCTCGCCCAGCCGGGCGGCGCTGATGACCGGCAAGTGGCCGGCCCGGGTCGGCGTGACCAACTTCATCGGCGGGCACGCGGTGGGCCGGCTGGCCGACGTGCCGTACTTCCACGGCTTGCCGCGCAACGAGCACTCGCTGGCCCGGGCGCTGGCCGACGGCGGCTACGCCACCTGGCATGTCGGCAAATGGCATCTGGGCGAGCGGCTCACCTCGCCCGAGACGCACGGCTTCGCGGTCAACGTCGGCGGCTGCGGCCTCGGTCACCCACCGAGCTACTTCAGCCCGTACGGGATCCCGACGCTGGCCGACGGCCCGGTCGGCGAATACCTGACCGGCCGGCTCACCGACGAGGCGGTCCGGCTGATCGACGAGCATGATCAACAGCGGCCGTTCTTCCTCAACCTGTGGCACTACACCGTGCACACGCCGATCCAGGCGCCGCAGCCGTTGATCGACAAGTACCGCGCCAAGGCCGACCGGCTCGGCCTGGACACCGAGCCGCTCGTCGACGGTGAGCCGATGCCGGCCTGGCACCTGGACGGGATCCGGGTGCGTCGGCGAACGCGGCATTCCCATCCCGGCTACGCGGCCATGATCGAGACCCTCGACGACAGCGTCGGCGCGATCGTCGAGGCACTGCGGCGGACCGGCCAGCTGGACCGGACCGTGATCGTCTTCACGTCCGACAACGGCGGCCTGGCCACCGCGGAGGGCTCGCCGACCTGCAACGCGCCACTGGCCGAGGGCAAGGGCTGGATGGAGGACGGCGGGCTGCGCGTCCCGCTGATCGTCAGCGGCCCCGGCGTCGAGCCGCTGGAGACCGACGCGCTGACCAGCACGCCGGACCTCTACCCGACCCTGCTCGGGCTGGCCGGCGTCGAGCCGCCGGCCTGGCACCGGCCGGACGGGGTCGATCTGGCTCCGGCCGCCTACGGGCAGCCGTTCGACCGCGGGCCGCTGTTCTGGCACTACCCGCACTACTCCAACCAGGGCGGCACGCCCGGCGCGGCGGTCCGCGAAGGTCGCTGGAAGCTGATCCGCTGGTACGAGGACGGCCGGCAGGCGCTCTACGACCTGGCCGCCGAAGTGGGCGAGCGGGACGACCGGGCGGCCGCGGAGCCCGAACTGGTCGGCCGGCTGGCCGGGTTGCTGGACGACTGGCTGCTGGAGGTCGGCGCTCTCGTACCGGCTGCCAACCCGGCGGTTTCGTCTCCTCGGCTCGGCCTTTGACACAATGGCGGCATGTCGCAAACCGAGGGTCCGGTCGTCACGCCGGCCGGAGGGACCGCGATCGCCGAGCGTCCGGTCGAGGACACCGCTCAGGACATCCCCTGGGTGACGATCGTCTGGGACGATCCGGTCAACCTGATGTCGTACGTCACCCATGTCTTCGTCACGTACTTCCACTATCCGAAGGCCAAGGCCGAGCGGTTGATGCTGCAGGTGCACAACGACGGCAAGGCGATCGTGGCCAGCGGGACCAGGGAGGCGATGGAGCGCGACGTCAAGGCGATGCACGAGTACGGGCTCTGGGCGACGCTCGACCGCGCCGAACAGTAAAGGGAACTGGGTAACACTTTGCAGAGGTTCAAGCGCAAGGGCGGCACGATCGTCACGACGCTCAGCGCCGACGAGGTCGAGCTGCTGGCCTCGCTGGTCGGCCAGCTGGTCGAGATGGTGTCCGAGGGGGAGCCGGAGCAGTATTCGGGCCCGGCGGACGACTCGTTCGCCCAGTGGACCCGGGAGCTGGAGCAGACCGACGAGACGACCGAGCCGGCCGATCCGGTGCTGAAACGGCTGTTCCCGAACGCGTACCCCGCCGATGCGGACGCCGCCGCCGACTTCCGCCGGTTCACCGAGCGGGACCTGCGGGCGACCAAGGTGACCGAGGCCATGGCGGTGCTGCGGCGACTCGGCGAGACCGACCACGGCCGCAACCCGCTCCGGATCCCGGCCCAGGAGACCGACGCCTGGCTGCGCACCCTGACCAGCGTCCGGCTCGCGGTCGCCACCCGGCTCGGTGTCACGGATGCGGGGGCCGCGGAGGAGATCGCCTCGATCCCGCCGCACGATCCGCGGGCCTTCATGGCCAGCGTGTACGAGTGGCTGGGGTTCGCCCAGGAGACCATGATCATGGCCCTGGACCGGTGAGCGGGTGACGACCACCGAATCCGGCCCGCCGACCAGCTGGCGGGACCTGGCGCCCTGGGAGGGCAAGGCGAGCCGGCTGGACAAGGCGCTGCTGATCGCGATCATCGCCCTGATCGGGTACGGGTTCGCGATGATGCCGCTGAAGCCCTTCCTGCTCGCGTCCCACCCGGTGCTGCTGGAGTTCCTGACCGGCGGGTACGCCTCCATCGGTGCGGCCGCGGCCTTCGCCCGGATCGGCGAGATCCCGCTCTGGCAGGTGATCTTCGCCGGCGTCGTGGGCATGATCAAATTCGACTGGCTGTTCTGGTGGACCGGGCGGCAGTGGGGCCGCGGCATCATCAAACTGTTCGCCAACGGGGAGCGGGCGAAGCGGATCGCCGGGCGGGCGCACGATCTGAACCCGTGGCTGGTCAGGTCCGCGGTCGTGCTGGCGATGCTGCCCGGCATCCCGTCCGCGCTGGTGTTCGCGATCGCCGGCTGGACCGGGATGCGGCTGCTGACGTTCCTGCTGCTGGACGCGCTCGGTGCGTTGTTGATCACCGGTCTGGTGGCCGGGCTCGGCTTCCAGCTCGGCCAGTGGGCGGTCGACATCGTGCTCACCGTCGACAAGTACGCGCTGTGGGTCAGCCTCGCCTTGATCATCGGCATCTCGCTGATCACCGGGATCAAGCAGAGCCGGCGCCAGGCGAAGGCAGCGGCAGCCCGTGACGAGTCTCAGGATGCGGGCGCGGCGCCGGAGGGGGACCGGCCCGACTAGGCTCCGCCTCTGTGCTGACGATTCGCCGTGACCTGGTCGATGACATCATCGCGCACGCCAAGCAAGATCATCCGGACGAGGCCTGCGGCGTGATCACCGGGCCGGAGGGCTCCGACGATCCGGTGCGGCTGGTCCGGATGACCAACGCCGCGCGGTCGCCGACGTTCTTCGAGTTCGATTCGACCGAGCACAAGCAGCTGGCCAACGAGATGTTCGAGCAGGACCACGAGATCGTCGTGGTCTACCACTCGCACACGGCGACCGAGGCCTACCCGTCGCGGACCGACATCTCCCTCGCCGCCGAGCCACAGGCCCATTACCTGCTGGTGTCGACCGCGGACAGCGGCAACGGCGACGGGCCGGTCTCGGTGCGGTCGTATCGCATCGTGGACGGCGAGGTCACCGAAGAGGAGATCGCGTACCGGGAATAGCCCGGCCCGGCGAGGGTGTTGCTGACGAAGTGGGACCCGCACCGGCGGGCGAGCGAAGGAGAAGGCGAATGGCCGTCGAGATCAGGATTCCGACCATTCTGCGGACGTACACGGACGGGCAGAAGCAGGTGCAGGGCACCGGTGACACCGTCGAGCGGGTGATCGACGACCTGGAGAGCCGGCACCCGGGACTGAAGGACCGGCTGGTCGAGGAGGCGGGCATCCGCCGTTTCGTCAACGTCTACGTGAACGACGAGGACGTACGGTTCACCGGCGGGCTCGGTTCGCCGGTCGCCGACGGCGACGTGATCGTCGTCCTGCCGGCCGTCGCCGGAGGCTGACCGGCCGATGACCCGGTACGCGTCGCTCGCCGCCTCGGTCGGCAACACGCCCCTGGTCGGGCTGCCCCGGTTGTCGCCGGGGGAGGGCGTCCGGCTCTGGGCCAAGCTCGAGGACCGCAACCCGACCGGATCGATCAAGGACCGGGCGGCGCTGTCCATGATCAACGCGGCCGAGTCCGAAGGGACGCTGCGGCCCGGCTGCACGATCTTGGAACCGACCAGCGGCAACACCGGCATCGCCCTGGCCATGGCGGCCAAGCTCAAGGGCTACCGGCTGGTCTGCGTGATGCCGGAGAACACGTCCGCCGAACGTAAGCAGCTGCTCGCCATGTGGGGCGCGGAGATCGTCTCCTCGCCCGCGGCCGGCGGCTCCAACCAGGCGGTCAGCGTGGCCAAGAAGCTCGCCGCGGAGCATCCGGACTGGGTGATGCTCTACCAGTACGGCAACCGGGCCAACGCCGACGCGCACTACGCCGGTACGGCTCCCGAGATCGCCGCCGACCTGCCCGAGGTGACTCACGTCGTGGCCGGGCTCGGCACCACCGGGACGCTGATGGGGATCGGGCGCTACTTCGCCGAGCACCGACCGTCGGTCAAGATCATCGCCGCCGAGCCGCGCTACGGCGAACTCGTCTACGGCCTGCGCAACCTCGACGAGGGCTTCGTCCCGGAGCTGTACGAGGAGAAGTACGTCACCGGCCGGTTCTCGGTCGGCGCCCGCGACGCCATCCGCCGGGTCCGCCAACTGCTGGAGACCGAGGGCATCTTCGCCGGCCTGTCCACCGGCGCCGTCCTGCACGCCGCCCTGGCCCAGGCCGCGCGTTCGCTGAAGGCCGGCGAGACCGCCGACATCGTCGTGATCATCGCCGACGGCGGCTGGAAGTACCTGTCCACCGGCGCGTACGACACGGACCTGGACACCGCCGAGGAACTGCTGGACGGCCAGGTCTGGGCCTGAATCGCCCTACCCTCGGGGCCCATGACCCACTACCCCTCGTACGTCCCCGCCGAACTCGTCGGCGCCGCTGAGCAGGCCGCTGCGCAGGAAGTGCAGCAGGAACGGCGGTGGCAGGTGCTCGTCGAATACTCGAACCACGGCGGGGCCATGCCACCGACCATCATCGAGCTCTATGGCGACGGCGCGACCGACCTGGCCGGGGCGGTTGCCGAGGCGGAGCGAGCCGCCTTCGAGTTCGATCCGCCCGACCCGCGCCTGCCCCAGGACCGGCACGTGTTCCGGACCGGGGAAGGGGAGTTCGTGGTGATCATCGAGGGAGCCGTGAGCCAGTTCTACCTCAAGGTGACGGTCGGAGAACTGTGCGACGCACCCGGAGCTCCGACGCTCCCTGGATGAAGCCGGGACTCGTGCCCCGAACCTCATCGAAGCGCCGATCCCCACCACCGCGCCCTGAGCCTGTCGAGCGGGCAAGCCAGGTCCGACGGCTGCCTCAGCATCAGCGACTGGACCGGGCCAGCCCCACGATCCCTGAGCTGTCGAAGGGCAAGGCAGGGCGACGCGAACGGGAGTCCGGGCAGGGATGTCGCGATTTCTCTTCGCACGAGAGGGTGCAACGTTGTACCGCGCAGTTCCGTTCGATGCCGAGAGAAATCGCGACATCGAGCACGGCCAGGAAGCAACGGGTCCTGGTGGATCCGGGCTTAGGGAGCGTGGGGCCTTGCCCTGCACAGGCTCAGGGGAACGTGGGGCTTTGATCTTCGACGAGCTCAGGGCGATCGAAGACCTCCTGGACTGACCGGCTCCGCGCCCTGGGCAGGACCGCCCGACCTCCCTGAAGGTGCTGTTGTCGACAAACCCACGCGCTGAAGCCGATCTGACGTCGGGATGTCGACAATCCCACGCAGGTTGGCGGCGTTGGTGCGGCTGGCCTGGCCCTTCGACCGGCCAGGGGACGACTGACGTGGCGCCCCCTGTCCACCAATTGCGGTAAGCGCTTGCCGATCTTGAATGCGCGGTGATACGTTGAGCCGCGTTCGAGGTGAAGCACGGCACAGTGGCCGCATCCGGGGAGTGATCAACATGCCTCCGTTCAACCGTCGACAGTTCCTGGCCGTCAGCGCGGCCGGCACCGCAGGTGCAGCGCTCGCGGCCGGCACCGCGCACGCCGCGGCCGAGGGGATCACGGTGCGGGTCGGTGCCGTCGCGGGCCGCGGGATGCCGCTGGTCGGCTTCAACACCGGGCACTTCATGCCGAACGGCAACACGGCGGCCTGGATCGAGTACGCCGCGGTGAACGCGGTCCGGTTCTTCGCCAACCTGTCCGCCTGGTGCCCGGACAGCGCGTTCGACCCGGGGTCCGGCGTCGAGACGATCGACGACTTCGATGCCCGGAAATCCCTGCTGCGCAAGGATTCCGACCGATACATCGATTGGCGGGCGCTGCGCCAGGTCTGGTCCACCCAGATCTACCCGACGACCAACCACTACAACCTCGACTACCAGATCGACCGGCTGCACCGGCTCGGGATCACGCCGATCATGGAGGCGGCGGAGTTCCGCTGGAACTCGCCGTGGTCCGGACTCTGGCTGATGTGGCAGAAGCACTACGCCTTCACCCACCACCTGGCGTCCCGGTGGGGCGTCGAGCGGTACAACTTCGTCAACGAACCCGATCACCCGAGCGCGGCCGACGACATCGTCGACCAGACCGTCTACATCCGCGGACTGCAGATCGCCGCGGACGCGATCCGGGCGGCGATCGCGGATGTCAACGCCGAGCACGGCAGGAAGCTCCGGGCGATCGTGCAGGCGCCGGTGATCACGCACGCCTCACAGACCGGTGCCGACTACCACATGGACGCCGACCCGGACGCCGACGCCCGCGACGATGAACACGGCTGGGGCGAGATCTGTCTGCGCAACCTGCGCACCGACTACCACGGCGACACCGTTGATCATGACCTGTTCGACGTGTTCGACACCCATCTGTACAACAAGACGGCGGCGACGTACACGTACGAGCTCGAGATGATGCGGGCGAAGATGCGCGAGTACACGCCGACCGGCGTGGCGTTGCCGATCGTGTACTCGGAGTTCAACCGTCGCAACACCGGAGCCTTCGAGACCAGCGGCGACGACCTGAACACCCCGATGATCTTCAGCGACCTGGCCGAGATCTGGGGCGCGACCCTGACCGGTGGCGCCGAGGGAATGATCTGCTTCAAGTTCGACAACACGGTGCGGGCCAACGGGATCCCTTACGGGACAGGGCATTACTACGTCGAGAACGCGGGCGACTACAACATCCGCGGGGCCAAGAAGGCGGCCGAGGCGAACCGGATGTTCGCCGACCGGTTCGCGGCCCGGGACGGGCGGGTCGTGCTGGCGGCAAGCGTCACGTCCGCCGGCCCGGCGATCATGCCCGGCGCGATGGTCGCGTCCCATGATCGAGATCTCGGACGCTGCTCCCTGTGGCTGCCGCATCGGTCCTCCGAGGCCGCCCATCCGCTGACGATCGACCTGTCCGGCTCGCCGGTCCGCGCCGCCGGCGCCACCGTGATCATTCGCGAGGTGAGCGCCGTCCACAGCGGCGACGTGATCATGGTGGACACGGTGCCGGAGTCCGGAGTGATCACGGCGAACCAGCCGGCCGACTGCGTCTGGCTGATCACGTTGCTGGAGCGTCGCTCGGCGCCGCGGCGGCGGCAGCCCTTCGCCACCGTCGGGCTGACTCCCGGCGGTGCGACGGCGACGCTGCCGGTCGGTCGCGGCGGCACTGCCGCGCCCGGCGTCGGCTATCTCGCGTTCGAGGCGCCCGCCGAGGCCCGGTCCGCGATCCTGGAGCTCGACGGCGCCGCCGGTGACGGGTCGCCGCTGACCTTCCAGGTCTACGCCCTGAGCCGGACCGACTGGGCCGGCGACGAGTTGACCTGGGAGTCGGCGCCTTGTCTCGATCCCGACGAAGTCCGGGCGGATTCGGTCGGTCGGGAGGCCTTCCCGGCCGGTCAGCTGACCGCACCGGCCGAGCCGGGAGTCGCCCGGCTCGACGTGACCCGGGTGCTCGGCAAGGCGCGGCAGGGCCGGCTCGGCTTCCTGCTGGTCCGGGAACGGGCGCACGACGAGGACACCGCCGACGACGGGCGCCGGGCCGAATTCACCGGTGCGCGCCTGGTCTGGTGGTCCTGACCTGACGCTACGCTCCCGAGGTGACCGAATTCCCTGTCTACGAACCGGGCCAGAGCTCTCAACCCAGCCCCGAGAACATGTTCTACGTGCTGGTGGAGTTCTCGAACCAGGGTTCGGCGAAGCCGCCGACCTTGATCGAGTACGGCGTCGAGCAGGCCTTCCCGTCGCTGGAGCAGGCCCAGCAGGAGGCACGCCGGATCGCGTTCGAGTTCGAGCCGCCGGACCCGTTCTCGCCGCAGGGGCGGCAGGTGTTCCAGACCCATGACCGGGAGTTTGTGACGATCATCCAGGGCGCCATGTCGACGTTCCACTTCTTCACCCGGGTGGGCCAGTACCTCGGCGGTTCATGATCACCGGCGCTCCTCGTCCTTGACATGGAACGATGCCGCGATCACGATCATTCGTGACGTGGCACACCGTTTCGTGTTCGCGTGATCGGTGTCGGAGACCGGCGAGGGGACTGATCATGACCTGGAGAAGGCGTACCCGAAGGACGGTCGCCGCTATCGCGATCGCAGGGGTGCTCGTCCTGGCGACGGCCCAGGCGCAGACGCTGCCGCAGCGGGTCGTCGGAATGCCGGCACCGCTGCTGGCCAACCCCGGATTCGATGCGGGCAACGGCTCCGGGCAACCGATCGGCTGGGCCGTCACCGGCCCGCAGGGGTCAGCGGTGGTGATCAACCGGGCCGCCGACCGGACCGCCGGGCTCGGCTCGCTGCAGCTGACCGACCCGGCCGCCGGGTCGGTCTCGGTGCGTACGGAGAAGATCGTCGCCACGCCGGGCCGGGACTACCGGCTGACCGCGAAGGTCAAGACCGGCAGCGGGACCCCGGCGTCGCTCTACCTCGAGTTCTGGGACTTCAACCGGGCCCGGGTCGGCGTCGTCGACGTCGTACCCGAGCCTTCGCCAGCCTGGCAGACGGTCACGCTGACGGCCAAGGCGCCGCCGACCGCGGCCCACGTGACCGCGCTGATCTACGGCACCCAGGCCCCCGCCGGCGTCTCGTACTGGGACGAAGTCGATCTTGAAGCCGCGGCGCCCGGCTACGACCCGCAGCTGACCGGGGCGCGGGAACTGTTCCTGGACGACTATCGGATCGAGTCGGCGCACGACGTCGGCCGGGTGGTCCATCCGGCGAAGGTGTCGCCGACCCCGGTGCTGCGGGCGGACCGGCCGTGGGAGCACAGCGCGTACATCTACGGCTCGGTGATCAAGATCGGCTCCACGTACCGGATGTGGTACACGTGCTACAACGACCAGCCGCCGAACTATCACCTCTGCTACGCCGAGTCCAAGGACCTGAAGACCTGGACCAAGCCGCTCGGCCGCGGCTCGGTCGGGTACGGCGACCTGCCGGCGTCGAAGACCAACATCGTCGACGAGGGCGGCGGCACGATCGCCTACAACCCGGAGGCTCCTGCCGATCGTCGCTACGCGGGGCTGGTCTTCCGGTCCGGCACCGTGAACGACACCCTCGGCTACTACATCCGATTCTCCGCCGACGGCTACACCTGGACCGAGGCGACCGCCAAGCCGCAGCTGCTGGACGGCGACGTCTCCAACCTGACCTGGGATCCGGTGACCAAGCGGTATGTGGCGACGATCAAGAAGCGGATGTTCACCGCGCGGACGCCGGGCACCTACGAGCGGTCGGCGTTCGTGTCGACCAGCCCGGACGCGATCACCTGGACCGAGCCGACGCTCGCGGTCAGCGGCGACTACGCCGACGACGGACGGGCCGAGCAGCTCGGCGGCCTGGAGGGCCAGATCTACGGCATGCCGGCGATCCGGTACGAGAGCACGTACCTCGGCTTCCCCTGGGTCTTCTCGCTGACCGACTTCACGTCCGGCGAGTACAAGTCGGCGGCCGACGGCCCGGTCGAGGTCCAGGTCGCCTCGTCCCGGGATCTGCTCGACTGGCACCGGCCGGTCCGTGAGCCGGTGATCAAGACCGGGACGCCCGGCGCCTGGAACGACGGCGCGCACTACACCGCGAGCACCCTGCACGTGACGCCGGAGACGGTCAGCCTGCTCTACGGGGCGTTCAACAACGAGCATGGCGGCGCCGACCGGAGCGATCCGAACCGGGACCGCCACGTGGCCCATATCGGCCTGGCCAGTTGGCGCCGGGACGGCTGGGTGTCGCTCAGCAACGGCGCCGCCGGTGGCGTCGGTGACCCGGGCCAGTTGATCACGAAGCCGATCACCGTGCCGGCCGGGCGGCTGCACCTGAACGCGACGGCCCGCCCGGAGGGGAAGCTCGTGGTCGAGGTGCTCGACGAGCAGGGCCGGGTGATCGACGGCTTCGGCCGCGACCAGGCGGTGCCGATCACCGGCGACCGGCTGGACGCCGAGGTCACCTGGCGCGGCGGCCGGCAGCTGTCCGAGTTCCGCGGCCAGCAGGTGAAGCTGCGGATCTCGATCGAGAACGCCGACCTCTACTCCTTCTGGTTCGCCGACTGAGCAGCATTACGCTGTACTAGTGAATCCACAGGCGCCGATCGGGATCTTCGATTCGGGGTTCGGCGGGCTGACCGTCGCCCGGGCGGTGCTGGACCAGTTGCCGTACGAGGACGTGCTCTACCTGGGCGACACCGCCCGCGCCCCGTACGGCGAGAAGCCGTTGGCCGAGGTTCGCGAGTACGCGCTGGAGTGCCTGGATCACCTGGTCGAGCAGGACGTCAAGCTGCTCGTGATCGCCTGCAACTCGGCCAGCTCGGCCGTGCTGCGGGACGCCCGGGAGCGCTACCCGGTGCCGGTGGTCGAAGTGATCCTGCCGGCCGCACGGCGCGCGGTGGCGGCGACCGGGACGGGCCGGGTCGGGGTGATCTGCACCGAGGCCACGGCGACCTCGCTGTCGTATGACGACGCGTTCGCGGCGGCACCGCAGGTCGAGCTGCACACGGCAGCCTGCCCGCGGTTCGTCGAGTTCGTCGAGGCCGGGATCACCGGTGGGCCGGAGCTGCTGGCCTGCGCCGAGGAATACCTGAAACCCTTGCAGGTGGCCGATATCGACACGTTGATCTTGGGCTGCACGCACTATCCGCTGCTCACCGGCGTGATCTCGTACGTGATCGGCGACGTGACCCTGGTGTCCAGCGCGGAGGAGTGCGCCAAGGAGGCGTACGCCGTGCTGACCCGGCTCGGGTTGGTGCACGAGACGCCGCGCCGGAGCAGCACGCGGTTCCTCACCACCGGCAGCCCGGACCAGTTCGCCCGGCTGGGACAGCGGCTGATGCCCGGCATGATCAACATCGTGGAGCAGTTCAGCTGAGGAAAGGTGATCATGAAGCTGACCGTCGTCGGGTGCAGCGGTTCCGGGTCCGGCCCGGAGTCGCCGGCCTCGAGCTATCTGGTCCAGGCCGACCACGAGGGCCGTACCTTCTCGCTGCTGCTGGACCTCGGACCGGGCTCGTTCGGGGCGCTCTACCGCTACGTCGACCCGGCCGACGTCGAGGCCGTCCTGCTCAGCCATCTGCACCCCGATCACTGTCTGGACCTGTGCGCCCTGTACGTCGGCGCCAGCTACTCGCCGACCGCGCCCTGGCGGCCGGCCGCCGTCTACGGGCCGGCCGACACCGCTGAACGGCTGGTCCGCGCCTACGACGTCGCGGTGCCGCCCGGCACCGAACCGGCCGAACCCGGCCGCGGCATCGCCGACTACTTCGACTACCGGACCTGGCAGCCGAGCCAGCAGATCGGGCCGTTCGACGTCACCGTGACCCGGGTTGCGCACCCCGTCGAGGCGTACGGGATCCGGCTCACCGAGCGGGCCGGGAGCGGCGCCTCCCTGGTGTTCTCCGGCGACACCGGCCCGTCGCCGGCGCTGACCGAGCTGGCTTCCGGCGCCGACCTGCTGCTGATCGAGGCGTCGTTCCTGGACCGACCGGACAACCCGGCCGGGCTGCACCTGTCCGGGCGGCAGGCCGCGGAGCTCGGCAGCGCCGCCGGCGTCGGCGCCGTGGTGCTGACCCATATCCCGCCCTGGCACGACCCGGACCGGGTGCTCGCCGAGGCGACCCCGCACTTCGCGGGTTCGGTCGAGCTGGCCCGGTCCGGGGCGCGCTGGACGATCGGCTAGGCCTTGGCTCCAGGGGAGCCGGGGGATGTCCTGCGGGGAGAGCCGGCGGACGCGGCTCGGGCGTCGCCGTTGAGCAGGACGGAGCCGGCGATGACGGCGAGCAGGGCGAGGGCCTTGATGATCGTGATCTGCTCTCCGAGCCAACCGATGCTGATGACGGATACGGCCGCGGTGCTCAAGCCGAGCAGGGCGTAGGCGTTGGTGGGCGGCACCAGGCGCAGCGCCAGGGTGAAGAGAACGAGCTCGGCAACAAAGGCCAGGATGGCGGCGGTGGCGAGCAGGGGATGGGTGAACCCGGCCGAAGCGTCCAGCGCAAACACCTGCACGACGTCCAGGGCGATGGCGAGGAAGAGTGCGGTCCACGCCTGGATGCCCCGTCTGGTCGGCCGACGGTCCTTTCCGGCGCTCCGGTGCCGTCCGGCTTCAGCCATGGCCGGCACCGAGGCGCAGGACGCTGACGCCCATGATGATCAAGGCCAGTCCGACGACCTTGCGCAGGGTCACGGTCTCCCCGAGCCGGACCACGCCGACGACGGCGATCACCGCGGTGGCACCGGAGAAGAAGACGGCGTCGGCAATGGCGGTCGGGACGCTTCGTAACGCCTGGGCGAACGCCCACAGTCCGACCAGGTATGCCGCTGCGGCGAGGACGAAGCGGGCCACGGCGGCACGGCGTCGGCGGCTGGCGGCGACCCGGTCGAGCGCGACGGTGCCGGCGACGTCTCCGCCGATCGCCACCAGCAGCAGCAGCCAGCTCATGTCACTTCGGCCGTCGCGAACGCAGCGGCGAGATAGTCGATGATCTTGTGGGCCTGGTGCCTGTCGGGATCGAGGTCGGGGTTGTAGTCCGTGAGCGACAGGCCGATGCACCCGCTGGCCAACCCGGCGGTGGTGACGGCCAGCAGATCGTCCCAGCTCAGGCCGCCGGGCTGGCGATAGTCCACGGCCGGCAGGGCCTCGGTGGTCAGCACGTCGAGATCCACGTGCAGCCACCACGGCAGTCCGGCGCTTCGGAAACCCCGCACCGCGTCACCGGCCGCTTCCGCGGCTCGGCCGCGGAGCTGTTCGTCGGTGAGCATCGTGATCGTCGAGGCGAGGGAGCTGACCCGGTGCTCGTCGAGTTCCGCGTGATCGCGCGGTCCGAGCGCGACCACCTGGTCGGCGGCGAGGTCGGGGAGCTGGGTGATCAGGGCCGCGGCCAGGCCCTCGCGATGATGCCCGAGGGCCAGGCCGAGCTCGCAGTCGGCCGTCTCGCCCGTGGTGCTGTCGTGGGGTGGCCAAGCGTCCTCGTGGCCGTCCACGAAGAGCAGTCCGGCGTCGCCGCGCTCCTCCTGCACACCCTTCAACGTCCCGAGCAGGAGCGAGCAGTCGCCGCCCAGCACGAGCGGGAAGTGTCCGTCGCGCAGGGCCTGCGGCACCGCACGTCGTACCGCTGCCGTCATCGTGATCAACGAGTCCAGTGCCAGCAGCCCGCTCGACGGGTCGCGGACGGGGGACGGCGTGCCGACGTCGACGTACAGCATGCTGTCGGTCGTCATCTCCCACGACCGCTGCATGATTCCCGCGTTCAGCAGTGCGGCCGGACCGCCGGCGACGCTGGTGACCGTGCCCGCCGAGTTGAAGGGCACTCCGATGATCTTGATCATGCGTTTCGCTCCTCGTCGGCGTGCTCGTGTCGCTGGCTGGCGCATTCAACCGGGCAGTTGGCCGGCGGGCAGCTGCCGATGTCACAGAGCCGGCAAATCTCGTCGCCGCGCTGCGCGCTGGTGGTCAGTCGGCTCAGGACGTGCTCCAGCGTCGCCTCCAATGACTGGCGCTCCGCGTCCTCCAGCCCTTCGAGCAGGGGGTCGAGAACCTCGGCTCGCGCCCGCAGGACACGGCCGGCCCGTTCCCGCCCCGCCTCGGTGAGTCGGAGCGCCAACGACCGGCGGTCCGCTCCTGGCTCGCGGACCAGCAGGCCGCCCGCCTGCAAGGCATCGACCGTCCGGACCGTCGCGGGCTGACTGATGCCCAGGCAACGCCGCAGCTGCTCGATCGTCAATCCCGGGTACTGGGCCACTGTGGCCAGCGCCGCAGCAGTCACCCCGGCGCGACCCGCCGTGACCTCGGTGACCTCCGCCAGGCGGTCGTGCACACCGACAACGACCGCGCCCAGGAGGTTCACCACCCGTAACCCATACTCCATGCATATATTGTAGCCGCGGCCCTGGCGCGCCCCGGACCAGGTGCTCGCCGTGGCCCCGCGCTGCGCGGGTTCGGTCGAGCTGCCCCGGTCCGGGCGCGTCGGACGAGTGGCTACGGCTCGCGCGGCGGCAGCACCTGCCGACCCTGGTAGCGACCGCAGGCCGGGCAGGCCTGGTGCTTCGGGGTCAGCTCACCGCAGGCCGGGTTGGCGCACCGGGTCAGCGGCACGGCGGAGATCCGCCGCCACTGCGCGCGGTGCCGCCGGACCCGGGACCGGGAACGTCGTCGAAACATCGAACTGGACATGATCGAACTCCTTGTGTCGGGGGATGCGATGACCGAGGAGTCGAGGCGGGTCACGGCCGACCTCGGGCCGGAGCACGAGCGCGTGCCGGGCCGTGTGGTCGGGAACGATCCGGTCGCGGGCAGACCGACGAACCGGAGGAATTCCGGTGATCACGAAGGATTCCCCTCAGAGCAGGCGGACCGTCACGGTCCGCGGAGGCGGGTACGCCAACGCCGCCGCGCACCGGATCGGTGGGCAGCGGCCTGCCCGGAGCTATGAGGCTTCCGGGCTCTCCGAGGGTGGATTCACCCGCCGCACCATAGTGGCGGATTCCTGGCCGAGCCAGCGATTTTCGGCAGCCACTTCTGGGAGAGTGTCGGATCGGGACCGTGGCGTTCGTGGAGTGGGCGAGCGGCCCGTTCGGGGTCGCCAGGTCCGAGAGGAGACGACAGTGCCGCAATACCTGATCGCGTTCAACGACGAGTGGGTGCCCAAGCACACGCCGGAGGAGCTCACCGCGAAGGGCGTCGCCGTCCGCGCAGTGTCGGCCGAGATGAAGGAGGTCGGCATCCTTCGGTACGAGAACGGGGGCATCGATGCCTCGACCGTGGTGTGCAGCGTCCAGGCCAGGGACGGGAAGCCGATCTTCACCGACGGGCCGTACGTCGAGACGAAGGAGCACCTCGGCGGATTCTGTGTCATCGAGGTGCCGGACGACGAGGCGGCCCGCTACTGGGCCGGCCGGATGGCGGTCGCCCTCGACTGGCCCCAGGAGGTGCACCGCTTCCCCGACCACACCTCCTGATCAACCGAGCCGGCGGGCGGCCAGCCAGTCCTGCAGCAGGTCGGCCTTCTCGGTCCGGCCGAGCAGGCGGTACGCCCGCGCCCAGACGGCCGGGTCCGCCAGTGGGATGCCATGCCAGGTCCCGGTGATCCGGGTCGGCAAGGGCTCCATCCCGGCGGGTCCGCGCAGGGCGAAGTTGATCATCAGGTCCAGGTGATCATGGACTTTGAGACAGCGGTCGGTGCCGTAGACGCCGTCCGTCCTGGTGCCGTCGCGATAGGGCAGTCCGGCGCGATCGAGCGCGGCGATCACGGCCTCGGCCGGGGCATCGACGGTGACGTCCCAGTCGTGCGCGACGTCGGCCAGCCCGAGGGCGACGAGCAGCCCCGACCCGCCCACGGCCGGTTGCCACCCCTCCGCCTGCAGCACGGCCAGTAGCCGGTCCAAAGCCTCCCGGGGCGGTAGCCGCGGGGCATCGGTCTGGGGCTGTGTCACCGCGCCAGTGTCCCAGCTCAGCCGATTCCCACCTCCCGTACCTCCACCGGGCTGCGCCCTACTAGGGTGGGCTGCCGTGACGATACGAGCCGACGGACGGGCCAACGACCAGCTACGCGACGTGAAGATCACGCGGGGGTGGCTGGACCACGCCGAGGGATCGGTGCTGGTCGAGTTCGGCCACACCCGGGTGTTGATCGCGGCCAGCGTGACCGAGGGCGTGCCGCGGTGGCGGAAAGGTTCCGGGCTCGGTTGGGTGACCAGCGAGTACGCGATGCTGCCCCGCTCCACCCACACCAGGTCGGATCGCGAGTCGATCAAGGGTCGGGTCGGCGGCCGGACCCACGAGATCAGCCGGCTGATCGGCCGCAGCCTGCGCGCGGTGATCGACTACCAGGCGCTCGGCGAGAACACCATCGTCCTCGACTGCGACGTGCTGCAGGCCGACGGCGGCACCCGGACCGCCTCGATCACCGGTGCATACGTCGCGCTGGCCGACGCGGTCGACTGGCTGCGGCACCGCAACCTGCTGGCGGGCGAGCCGCTGACCGGGTCGGTGGCCGCCGTGTCGGTGGGCGTGGTCGGCGGCGACCCGATGCTCGATCTCTGCTACACCGAGGATGCCGCCGCCGAGGTGGATATGAACGTGGTGATGAGCGGCGCCGGCGAGTTCATCGAGGTGCAGGGCACGGCCGAGGGCAAGCCGTTCGACCGGACCACGCTGGACGACCTGCTCGAGCTCGGCAGCGCCGGCTGCGTGGCGCTGACCCGGCTGCAGGAGAAGGCCCTGGCGGGTCGTTGAACATGGAGTCCGTCGTCCTGGCCACCGCCAACCCGAAGAAGCTGGCCGAACTGCGCCGACTGGTGGCCGCCGCCGGGCTGAACGTGACGGTGCACGGGCTCGGCGAGGTGGCGGACTACCCGCCGCCGGCCGAGACCGAGCCGACCTTCGAGGGCAACGCGTTGATCAAGGCCCGGGCCTGTGTGGCGGCGACCGGCCTGCCGGCGCTCGCGGACGACTCCGGGATCGCCGTCGACGTGCTGAACGGCATGCCGGGGGTACGGTCCGCGCGCTGGGCCGGGCCGGACGCCACCGACGAGGACAACAACGCGCTGCTGCTGCGGCAGCTGGACGACGTGCCGGACGAGCGCCGTACCGCACGGTTCGTCTGCACCATGGCGCTGGTCCTTCCGGACGGGACCGAGCACGTACGGACCGGGGAGATGCACGGGCGGCTGCTCCGGTCGCCGGCCGGCGTGCGCGGCTTCGGCTACGACCCGCTGTTCGTCACCGACGGGCAGACGGTGACCAATGCCGAGTTGACCGGGGAGGCCAAGGACGCGATCAGCCATCGCGGCAAGGCGGTCCGGGCGATCCTCGAGGTGTTGACCGACGAACTGGGAAGGGCCCGGACGTGAAGACCTATCTCGACCTTCTTGATCATGTCCTGACCAACGGCGTCCGGAAGGGTGACCGGACCGGGACCGGCACCCTGAGCACGTTCGGTTATCAGCTCCGGTTCGACCTGGCACAAGGTTTTCCGCTGCTGACGACCAAGAAGTTGCACACCAAGTCGATCTTCGCCGAGCTGCTCTGGTTCATCGCCGGCTCGACGAACGTCCGGCCGCTGCAGGAGCAGGGCGTGTCGATCTGGGACGAGTGGGCCGACGAGGACGGCGACCTCGGCCCGATCTATGGCTACCAGTGGCGATCCTGGCCGACCCACGACGGTCGGCATCTTGATCAACTCGCTGCGGTGATCGACGGGATTAAGACGAATCCGGACTCGCGGCGGCACCTGGTCAGCGCCTGGAACGTGGCCGATCTCGACCAGATGGCGCTGCCGCCGTGCCACACGATGTTCCAGTTCTACGTCGCCGAGGGGCGGCTGTCCTGCCAGCTGTATCAGCGGTCCGCGGACATCTTCCTCGGCGTACCGTTCAACATCGCCTCGTACGCGCTGCTGACCAGCATGATCGCCCAGGTCTGCGACCTGGCCCCGGGCGAGTTCGTGCACACACTGGGCGACGCGCACCTCTACCTGAACCACGTCGAGCAGGCCAAGACCCAGCTGCAGCGGGAGCCGCGGCCGCTGCCGAAGTTGATCATGAACCCGGACGTCAAGGACATCGACGCGTTCACGCTGGCCGATTTCGCGATCGATGGCTACCACCCGTACCCGGGGATCAAGGCCCCGATCGCCGTCTGATGCGCGAAGAGCCTGGTCCCGGATCGATCGTCGCGATCGCCGCGTACGCCCGCAACAGCGTGATCGGCAACGGCCCGGACATCCCCTGGCGGATCTCCGAGGACTGGAAGCGGTTCCGCCGGGTCACCACCGGGCACGTGCTGATCATGGGCCGGAAGACGTACGAGTCGATCGGACGCCCGCTGCCCGGCCGGCACACGATCGTGATCACCCGCGATCCGGACTGGCGGGCCGACGGCGTGATCACCGCCGACGGCCTGGACCGGGCGATCGCCCTGGCCCGCGAACGGCACCCGGAGTCGATCATCTTCATCGCCGGCGGCGGCGAGATCTATCGGGCCGCCTGGGACCGTACCGAGTTCCTCGACGTGACCGAGGTGGATGCCGAGCCGGAGGGCGACGTCACCTTCCCGGTGATCGATCCGGAGGAGTGGCGCGAGCTGTCCCGGGAGCCGCGAGACGGCTTCGCCTGGGTCGGTTATCGGCGGGTCGTCGCCTGAATCATTGCCTGAGCAGCGATCTCGGCTGACAATGCCGGAATCGGGCCCGTCATCCCGATGGGCCCACGGCAAGGAGGAGATCTCCATGACAGAGCCTCGCTTGGCCGCCAAACTGGGCGCCGAGTTCCTGGGCACGTTCTGGCTGGTCTTCGGGGGATGCGGCAGCGCGGTGCTGGCCGCGATGTTCCTGTCCGCCGATCCCGGCACCAACACCCAAGTCCAGCTCGGGATCGGCTTCGTCGGCGTCGCCCTGGCGTTCGGCCTGACCGTGCTGACCGGCGCGTACGCCTTCGGGCACGTATCCGGCGGCCACTTCAACCCGGCCGTGACGATCGGCCTGGCGATCGCGAAGCGATTCGAGTGGAGGGGTGTGCTGCCCTACATCGTGACCCAGATCGTCGCCGCATCGTTCGCCGGGCTGGTGTTGTTCATCGTCGCCGCCGGCAAGGACGGCTTCAACGCGGTGGAGAGCGGGTTCGCGACCAACGGGTTCGGTGATCGTTCGCCGGGCGGTTACAGCCTGCTGGCGGCGTTGATCATCGAGGTGGTGCTCACCGCGGTGTTCCTCTACATCATTCTCGGCGCCACCGACGACCGGGCGCCGAAGGGCTTCGCGCCGATCGCGATCGGCCTCGGACTGACCCTGATCCACCTGGTCAGCATCCCGGTCACGAACACCTCGGTGAACCCGGCCCGTTCCCTCGGCGTCGCCTGGTTCGCCGGCGGGGCGGCATTGTCGCAGGTCTGGTTGTTCATCGTCGCGCCGATCATCGGGGCGGCGATCGCCGGCTTCACGTACGCGCTGATCACCGGGGCCAACGCGACGCCGGTGGACGAGGGGGTCGCCAACAACCCCTGATCCCTCCATACGGGTTCAAGGCCCGGCGTCGGTCGCTGCCAGGGCGAACCGGCGCCGGGTCTCCTCGTCCGCGGGCACGAACGTCTCCAGGTGCAGGCCCTCCAGGGTCGCGTCCGCCGCCGTGGTCAGCCGGCTCGAGACGCTGAACAGCCGCAGCACCCCGCCGTCGACGGCCAGTTCGAGGGCGAGCACCGGACCGGTGATCACCGGACGGCCGGCCGGCCGAAGCCGCGACTCGACCTCGACGGCCAATTCCTCGAGCCGAGGGTCGTGGGTGCGCTCGGCCCGGGCCACCAACTGGTGGTGCAGGTGCGCGGTCCATCGATCGAAGTTCACGATCCGCGGCGCCAGGCCGTCCGGGTGCACCGAGAGCCTGATCACGTTGATCGGCGGCTCCAACAGCTCCGGCGCGCAGCCGGCCAGCAGCGGGTCGACACCGGCGTTGGAGTCGACCACGTCCCAGTGATCATCGAGCAGCAGCGCCGGGTACGGCAGATGCGCGTCGAGCAGCCGGCGCAGCCCGTCCATCACCACCGACACGCCCGCGCTGTCCAGCTGTTGATCTTGGTAGCGAGGCGCGTAACCGGCCGCCAGCAGCAGTTGGTTCCGGTCCCGCAGCGGGACCTCCAGATGGTCGGCGAGCCGGATGATCATCTCCGCCGTCGGATGGGCCTTGCCAGTCTCGACCCGGCTGACGTGCCGAGTGGAGATGTCCGAACGGTCGGAGAGTTCCTGCTGGCTGTAGCGACGGCGCTCGCGCCACTGGCGCAGCAGCGGCCCGACCGGACGCTGCTCGGCGGTGCTGATCATGGTCGCCACCCTAACTCCGCGGGTCCGGTCCGTCATGACCTCTGAGGTCATGGTCCGTGGACGCCACCTCGGGTCAGGCTTGCTCCCGTCAACACCACGGAACCACGAAGGAGCAAGATCATGAACGACATCGTCAAGGCCTACCTCGCCACCTGGAACGCCGACGGCGCCGACCGCGACCGACTGCTGGCCGAGCACTGGTCGGAGACGGTCGGCTACACGGACCCGCTCGCCGAGGTGTCCGGCCACGCGGGCATCAGCGCCGTGATCGACGGCGCCCGCCAGCAGTTCCCGGGCTTCGTCTTCACCCCGGTCGGCGAGCCCGACGGCCACCACCGGCAGGTCCGGTTCCAGTGGGGCCTGGGCCCCGAGGGTGCCGAGCCGATCGTGATCGGCTTCGACGTCATCGTGTTGGACGAGCAGGGCCGGATCAGCGACGTCCGGGGCTTCCTGGACAAGATTCCCGGCTGACCGTCGACTCAGCTATGGCGCCGGGGTGCGCAGCGGCGTAGAACGGGAGGATCGACTGCTCATCGAGGAGGAGCCATGTCCAAGCTCGCACGGATCGTCATCCCGGCGGCCATCGTCACGGCCGGTTTCATCGGTAGCCCGGCCGCGGCAGCCGCGCCGGCCATTCCGTTGAGCGGCGGCCAGGAGACACAGGCCGCCGACCCCGACGGCCACGGGTTCTTCACCTACACGCTGGAGGGAACCGAGTTCTGCTGGACCCTCTCCTGGAAGGACATCGAGGCTCCGACCGCCGCGCACATCCACGTCGGCAAACGGCAGGTCGCCGGTCCCGTGGTCATCCCGCTGGACGTCGACGGCGCGCCCGGACCCGACCCGGCCGGCTGCACGACGATCGGCACGGAACT
The DNA here is from genome assembly GCF_013407955.1 of Microlunatus parietis. Taxonomy (GTDB): domain Bacteria; phylum Actinomycetota; class Actinomycetes; order Propionibacteriales; family Propionibacteriaceae; genus Microlunatus; species Microlunatus parietis. The sequence continues at coordinate 5,114,988 of NZ_JACCBU010000001.1, forward strand.
GGCCTCGGCGATCAAGGCCGACCCGCGCAACTACTACGCCAACGTTCACAACGGGCCGTTTCCGGGCGGTGCCATCCGCGGCCAACTCAAGTAGCGACAGCCTGGGTAGGATGATCCGGCACCAGCCGAAGTGGTGGAACTGGTAGACACGCGGCACTTAGGATGCCGTACCCACGGGTGTGCGGGTTCGAGTCCCGCCTTCGGCACTCCCGTGGGGCGTCCTGATCAGACTCCGAGATCGCGTCGCAGCTTGGCGACGTGGCCGGTCGCCTTCACGTTGTACTGCGCGACGGCGATGGTGCCGTCGCCGTCGCCGTCCACGTCGATCACGAACGTCGAGCGGATGACGGCCTGGATCAACTTCCCGTACAGCATCTTCTCGCCGAACGACGCGTACGCCTCCAGCGTCGACTTGTCCTCGTCGGACAGCAGCGGGAAGGACACGGACTCGGTGTCGCGGAACTGGGCCAGCTTCTTGACCGGGTCCGGCGAGATGCCGAGGACCTGCAGGCCGGCTTGGTCCAGGTCAGGAGCGGCGGCCGTGAAGTCGACCGCCTGGGTGGTGCAGCCGGGGGTCATCGCGGCCGGGTAGAAGTAGACGATCACCCGTTGGCCGGCGAAGTCGGACAACGAGACCGGCTTGCCGTCCGCGTCGGGCAGGGAGAAGGCGGGCGCGGCGTCGCCCGCGGTCAGTCGCTCGGTCATGGTGAGCACCCTACGGCCTGAACTTCACGGCCACGGCCGGGGCACGGCCTGCACAACGGGCCAGGTGCAATACGCTGTTGCGGGTTGACGGTACGGGGTCGCAGCAGAATCGGTCGAAGGAGGAACAGCGATGGCGACGGAAGCGCAGCGCCCGGAGCGGACGCGGGACCAGATCGAAACCGACCTCGCGGCGGCTCGAGCGCGGCTCGGTCACTCCGTGGAGCAGCTGATCGATCAGGTGCACCCGACCCGGATCAAGCAGCGGCAGATCGCGGGCCTGAAGGACTGGGTCTCCGCCGAGCTGGAGAACGCCAAGGCGCAGTTCGTCAACGAGGACGGGAGGGTACGGACCGAGCGCCTCGCCGTGATCGGTGGGGCCGTGGCCGGCTTCGTCACCTTCGTGGTCATCGTCCGCGCGATCGTACGGAAGAGGAAAAGCTGACTCGTGGCTGATCAAACAGGCAGCGCAGACCCGCTGCCGATTCGGATGCTGCACGACCGTCTCCTGGTTTCGGCCGAGAGCGAGGCGGGGGAGCGCCGAAGCGGGGGAGGGATCGTCATCCCGGCGACCGTGTCCATCGGACGGCGGTTGGCCTGGGCCAAGGTCGTCGCGGTCGGTGCCGGTGTCCGGACCGTCAAGGTGGACGACCGCGTGCTGTACGACCCGGCCGACCGGGCCGAGGTCGAGGTGCGCAACAAGGACTACGTCCTGCTGCGGGAGCGGGACCTGCACGCTGTCGCCGCCGAACGGCTGTCCGACGGCAACACCGGCCTCTACCTCTAGCGCACCCGGTCCAGATAGAGAAAGTCCTTCACGTCGGCCAGGGCGAGCACCTGGCTGACGAACACCTTCGGCATGTGCCGGCGGGTCTCGTCGCGCCCGACGCGCGGGTTGGTCAGTGCGTACCGTCGGCCCCGGGTCAGCAGGTCGCAGCCGCCGCCGGCGAGCACGTTCTTCACCCAGTCCGCGTCCGGCCCGTAGGTGAGCGCGATGACAAAGCCGTCGTCGGCGCGGAAGACGTTGAGCGGGGTACGGAACTCCCGGCCGGACCGGCGACCGCGATGGATCACGATGCCGAAGCCCGGCAGCCGGTCGGCGATGTGCCGGGCGAAGCGGTTGAGCCCGACCCGATTGCGTTCGGCGATCTTCCTGGAAAACACCATGTCCCTGGTCCTTCCTGGTAATTCAACACTTGTAGAATAACACGCATGGCGCGAGGACGAAGGCCCGGCGGACCGGATACCCGGAAGGCGGTGCTCGACGCGGCCAGGCGACGGTTCGCCGAGGTCGGGTACGCCCGCGCGTCGCTCAGGTCGATCGCGGCCGAGGCTTCGGTCGACCCGTCGCTCGTCGTGCACTACTTCGGCTCCAAGGAGGGGTTGTTCCGGGCCGTGATCGAGTGGCCGTTCGACCCGGCGGTGTTCCTTGATCAACTCGCGGCGGCGGGACTGGACGGGCTGGGGCGCCGGCTGGCGGCCGGCTTCCTCGGCATGTGGGAGTCGGCCGACACCGGTCCGCGGCTGCAGGCCGTCTTCCGGGCCGCGGTCACGGATGCGGCCGTGGCGGCCCTGATCCGCGAGTTCCTGACCGCGATGGTGGTCGAGCGGCTGGTTCCGGTGATCGGCCGGGAGCGGGCGGAACAGCGGATCGAGCTGGCTCTGGGCATGCTGCTCGGCCTCGCTGTCGTACGGCACATCCTGCGGGTCGAGCCGCTCGCCGGGCTGCCGGTCGACGAACTCGTCGACCAGGTTGCTCCGGCCGTGCAGCAACAACTCGACGGGGCGCTTCCCGCGGATTGATGGATCGGGCCGCCTGCTCAGTGCGACAGCTTCATTCCGGGTCGGCAGCCGGCCCGGCCGGCTCGGGCAGCGGGAAGAGCTTGAGGAAGCGCCGCGCCGTTGCCCGGTCACCGTCGAGCCGCAACTCGCCGGACCGCTCCGCCTCCGCCGGCCGCCGGCCCTCGTGCAGCAGGGCGGTGAGGACGGCGGGATCGGTGTCGACCGTCACGTCCGCATCCACGGCGTCGTCCCGGGTCACGTCGATCCGCCCGTCCTCGATCCGGACCCGGAAGCGGTCCTCGCCGAGCCGAAGGCCGACGGTCGCGGCGAAGCCGTCCGCGGCGGCCGGGTCGAAGAGCGCCCTGAGCGAGAGCATCAACGAGTCGACGCTGATCGGTGCGCCGCTGGGCATCGACCGGGAGCGGCTGCTCCACCGGCCGAGCGCGGTCACGATCGGCTCGAGTTCGGAACCCCAGGCGGTCAGTTCGTACACCCAGGATCCGGCCGGCGGAGCGAGCTTGCGCCGCTGGACGATTCCCGCGGCCTGGAGCTCCCGAAGCCGCTGCGTCAGCACGTCCGGACTGGCGCCCGGCATGCCGGTTCGAAGATCGGTGAACCGCTTCGGGCCGAGCAGCAGGTCCCGCACCACGAGCAGGGCCCACCGTTCCCCGACCAGATCGAGGCCGTGCGCCACCGCGCACCTGTCGTCGTACCTGCGCTTGCCCACCACGCGAACCAGCCTACCTGTAGGTCCGACTGTCCATGTCATTAGTTGGTAATTCCAACTGTAAAGTTGTAGTCTCCAAGTCAACCCATCGTCAGAACAGGAGATCCGACATGCCGCAGTTCCTCATCGAGGCCCCGATCGGGGTCGAGGTCGACAGCAAGAAGAAGATGATGAAGAAGATCACGGAGGCGATCGACGAGGCCTACCGCATTCCCGACGTCAGGATCTGGCTCCGGGAGTATCCGGCCGAGAACGTCGCCCAGGACGGCGTCGTCGGCGCGGAACCCGTACGCCCGCTGTGTTTCCTCGAGGCCCCCGAGCTCGACAGTCTCGAGGCGAAGCGGACGATGGCCGCGAAGATCCACGCTGCCGTCGACGAGGCCTACCGTGGCATCGCCAACACCGGTGAGACCTTGATCCTGATGAATCACTACCCGCTGGAGAACGCCGGCTGGGCGGGCCGGCTGCAATCCGACGACCCGCAGGCCGTCGCGGCGATCCGGGAACTCAACCAGCCGAGTCCGGCCGGCGCTTAGCGGGCAAGACGTTGTCGCCGACGGTTGGGCGAACGCCGATCGAACGGCGGCCGAAGGTCCCGTGTTGATCTTGGTGGATCGTTGACACATGATCATCCGGCGAGGTGTGCTGCTGGTGGTGGGGCCGGATCCGGGCTCCGGGCTGTGGGAGGCATCGTGCATCGCATCAAGATCATCTCGGCGCTCGTCGGAGCGCTGGCCGTCGTGCTCGGGGGCGTACTGCCCGTGACGGCTGCCCAGGCGAAGCCGACCGCCGCCGATCCGACCAACTGTGTGGCTTCGGCGATCGACCTGAACGGCAGCGAGACCAGTACGGCACCGTTCACCGGAACCGGCACCCTCGACTGCACCGCACCGACCGAGTTCACGCTGCGGTTCCTGGTGAACGGTCAACAGGTCAAGCAGACCACCACCTCGACCGGCGCGGGCACCGTGACCGTCGACGGCACTCTCTCCGCCGCCGAGGCGCCCGGCCTGCAGGGCGGTGAGAAGATCTGCTTCGAGGTGCACTCCTCCGGCGCCCGCGAGGCGTCCGGCTGCCTGATCACGCCGACGCCGCCCGCCGGCTCCGGCGACTGCGTCGGCCTCCGCTCCGACGTCGAGCGCTTCGCCGTCAGCGACCCGAACGAGACCCGCTTCCTCGGCGACCCACCGTCCGCTGCTACTACCCGACCGACCTCGGCGGCCGGCTCACCGTGAACGGCACCACGGTGATGTCCTTCTCCTACCCGGATTCGCCTCCCGGCGACATCCCGGTCTTCGAGGGCGTGCCGGCCGCCGAGGTCGACGACCAGCCCGGCGACGAGGTCTGCTGGTTCGGCCAGGCCTACGGCTACGACGTGGTCGGCGCCTGCGACACGTACGACGACTGAGAACCAGCCCTGACAAGGCGAAACCCCCGGCCGGATCACTCCGGCCGGGGGCCTTTCTGTGCGCCATCAGGGACTCGAACCCCGAACCCAGTGATTAAGAGTCACTTGCTCTGCCAATTGAGCTAATGGCGCGCGGGGATGACTGTAGCAAAGGTAGGGCGGAGTCGCGAAATCAGAATCGGGCGGCGCCGCTCCGGGCCCGGGCCGGCCACGATCACTACGATCAGCACCCTGCGGAGGGTGACCAGGAGGTGCTGAGATGCCACGCCGATCCGGTGCGGAGACCCAGGCCCTGTTGTTGGAGACGGCCAAGGAGTTGCTGCTCGAACGGGGTGTGGCCAACGGGGTGGCTCACATCAGGCTGCAGGAGGTGGTCCGCCGGACCGGGCTGACCACGGGTGCCGCCTACCGGCTCTGGGCCGACCAGGAGGACTTCCATCGCGACCTGGCGGCGACGGTCGTCCGCTGGCGCCAGGACGCACCGGTGGACAGCACCGAGGAAGCCGTCGGCGCCCTGCTCGAGGCCGAGTCCAGCCTGGACGAGGTGATCCGGATCGCGTCCGCCCGGCACGTCGAGACGTTCACCGCCGCGACCGCGGGAAGATCACGATCGTCCCGGCTCTTCCTGCTCGCCCTGGCGGTCCGCGCCACCGCTCAGGCCTGCGACGGGCTGCGCGACGCCAGCCGGGACCGGCATGCCGAGTCGGTGGCCGAGTTCATGGCCTTCTACCAGCGGGTCATCGACCGGTTCGGCTACCGGCTGCGGCGGCCGTACACCCTGGAGCAGTTCGCCGAGGCGATGGCGGCGCTAGGCGAAGGGTTCGGGTTGCATGCGCTGGAGGGGCTGGAACATCCGGATGTGATCATCGGCGACGACGACGAGGCCGCCGCCGGGACCTGGACGCTGTTCGGCATCTGTGTCCGCGGGCTGGTCGGCGAGTTCCTGATCATGAAAGACCCGGCCGGGCCGGAACCGGACGCTGCCGATTCCGACCCGGCCGGGTCGGCGGGGGATCAAGATCAAGATCAGGAGAAGACCGTCTTCACGCGGACGACGGCCCAGTAGACCTTCGCGGTGTCCAGGCAGGCGCCGCGCCGCGGGTCGTACCACTTGTAGGTGTAGCGGCACTCGCTCGACATGTTGCGCAGCAGATCGGCGTCGCACGAGCTGCGCCTCTTCTGCTTGTACTGGATGCACATGTCGTGCCGTGCACACGGACCGCGGAAGTCGGCGTTCTTGCCCGGCGTCGGGAACGAGTCAGGCGACTTGGTGCAGTAGTCGTGCAGCGTCCGCTGGTGTTTGGTGTTCGGGTTGTAGACGTAGTTCGACGGGATGGTGATGTGCTTCGCATCGGCGGCCGCGGCCGGCGTGATGCCGAGGGCGGGGACGATGAACAGGGCCAGTACGGCCCCCAGGATGAGTCGGACGGCGATCTTCATGGCAGGCTCCTCGGTCCGCAGCCACCGGGAGGTGGCCTCCTGGTACCGATGCTGGCCGACCGTGCGCCCGCTTGTACAGAAAGATCATTTATTTATCCCCGGGCCCGGTGATCAAGGAGCTCGAGGACGGCCTGGGCGGCGTTGTGGCCACCTATCCCGCTGACCGCGCCGCCTCGGACGGCGCCGGCACCGCAGAGCAGGATCCGCGGGTCGTCGGTGGCCACGCCCCACCGTTCGGCAGCGGTACGGGGAGCGTCCGGCCCGGCCAGCCACGGCCAGGACAGGTCGCCGTGGAAGATCTGGCCGCCCGGCATGCCGAGCTCGGCCTCGATGTCGAGCGGGCTCATCGCCTCGACACACGGACGACCGTTCAGGTCGGTGGCGAGGCAGTCGTCCAGCGGCTCGGCCAGCGCGTGCTGCAGGCTGCGCAGGGCAGCGTCACGGACCAGGTCCCGGGTCCGGTCCGGGTCGGCGCGGAACAGCCGGGCCGGGGTGTGCAGGCCGAACAGGGTCAGCGTGTGCCAGCCGGCGGCGTCCAGCCCCGGGGCGAGGATCGAGCGGTCGGTCAGCGTGTGGCAGTAGACCTCGCAGGGCAACGGATCGGGGATCCGGCCGGCCTCGGCCGCCTCGGCGGCTCGGTCCAGGTCGCCGGCGGACTGGTGCAGGTGCAAGGTGCCAGCGAAGGCCTGTTCGGGATCTCGGCCGGAGCGCAGCCGGGGCAGCCGGCGGAGCACCATGTTGATCTTGATCTGAGTGCCTTCGGAGACCTCGGCGGGGGTACGGCCGCGGAGCCGGTCCAGCACGGCCGGCGCGCAGCCGGCCAGCACCAGTCCCGCCCGCAGCTCGGTTCCGTCCGTCAGCTCGAGGACGCGATTGTCGCCCTCTTCGCGTACGGCCTCGACCCGGGCCCCGAAACGCAGGTCGGCACCGGCAGCCCGGGCGGCCCGCTCGATCTCGGCCGCCACGGCTCCCATGCCGCCGACCGGGACCCGCCATTCCCCGGTGCCGTTGCCGATCACGTGGTAGAGGAAGCAGCGGTTCTGCCGCAGCGAAGGGTCGTCCAGCCGGGTGTCGGTGCCGATCAGTGCGTCGGTCGCGACGATCCCGCGCACCACGTCGCTGCCGAAGCGCTGCCGCAGCAGGTCGCCCAGCGGGCGCTCGACCAGCCCGTGCCAGAGCGCCGGATCGATCATGGCGCGGACCTCGTCGACCGGGCGCAGCGGCTCGGTCAGGGTCGGGGCGATCGCCGCCGCGATGTCAGCGAGTTGATCATGGAACTCGCCCCAGGCCGGATAGTCGGCGCTGCCGGCGAGCCGGGCGAACGACACGGCCGTCTCGTCGCCCTCCGGCCGTTCGACCAGGATGCCGTCGTCCCCGACCGGCGTGTACGAGGCGACCGGCCGCGACCGCAACTCGATCTCGAGTCCGAGGTCGGCGACGATCCGGTCGGGCAGCAGCGAGACCAGGTAGGAGAACCTGGACAGGTTGGCCGCGACGCCCGGGAAGACCGGCTCGCTCGCGACCGCCCCACCGAACCGATCCCGGGCCTCACAGACGACGACCTGCAGCCCGGCTCGGGCGAGGTAGGCCGCAGCGACGCCCGCATTGTGGCCGCCACCGATGATGGCGACATCCGGGTCACCCGGCACGATAGGCCTCGGCCGGCACCCGGGCCAGCACCGCGATCGCCAGCACCGCCTGCGCGCCGAGGTAGGTGATCATCACCCAGGCACCCTGCGTCGGGAAGTTCATACTGGGCACGAACAGCATCAGGGCCAGGATGGTGTCGGAGACGAAGAACAGCAGCCCGCCGATCACTCCGAGCCGACCCAACCCGGTGGCCAGCACGGCCATCGTCCCGACCAACAGGGCGTAACCGATCACCGGGATCGCCACGGTGCCGGCGTACGGGACCAGGAACACGATCATGGCGACGGTCGCGATCGCGTACAAGATCAAGAACTGCGGCCGCCGTCGCGCCACACTGTTCCGCCAGTACGGCAGGAACGCAATCAGGTAACAGATCTGGGCGACCGCGAAGAACGCGATCTTGACGATCACCTGTTGGCCGAACGCGTCGCCGAGCCAGGAGAACACGATCGCGGCGAGCAGCCAGCGGACCAGCGCCCCGGCCGGCCGGACCCGCGCCAGCACGTAGCCGAACAGCAGCGGCATCGGAAAGAAGATCAGGATTCGGGTCAGCGTCTTCGCCCCGGCGAACTCGGCCGCTATGTCGGCGATGCTCATGATCAGGAAGGCCCCGAACCAGAGCTTCGTGGCCAGCGTTGGCAGGATCGTTCGCCGGGCGGCTCCCGCAAGGCCGTTCCGTATGGTCATGATCAGTGGGCCGTCCTCATGGCCGCCAGGATACGCCGACGACGGAGCTCATCGACATCAGTACGCACCAGAGAACGCAGCGAGCGGTCCAGGACCAGGCCGAGGATCCGGTCGGCCAGGCCCGGGTTGCGGGCCAGCACCGGGCCCTGCAGGTTGGTCCCGATCACCGATCCGGTCACGGCGCCCTCGGTGCCGTCGCCACAGTTGCCCTGGCCGACGCTGATCATGGCCAGCGGGTCCGCGCCAGGCCCGAGGTGGGTCACCCCGGAGTGATCTTCGTAGCCGGTCACGATCTGCGGATCGGAGGCGGCCTGGTCGGCGTCGAGGCCGGGTTCCGGCGGGTGGGTCTCGTCGGCCGGGGCCCGCTCCGATCCCTTGCGCTCGGTCGCGATCCGGTTGCCGGCCAGCAGATGCAGGCGGCCGACGACCTCGCCGCGTGCGGGTTCGGTGCCCGGCACCGTCTCGACGTCGAGCAGCCCGAGACCGTCGATGCGAGCCCCGTCGGGGGCCGGGAAGGAGCGGCCCAGCAACTGGTAGCCGCCGCCGGTCGCGAACACCATGGCGCCGGCCGCTGCCGCCCGGGCGAGGCGGCCGTCGGCGGCCAGCAGCTGAACGGCGGCCACCTGGGCCGGGCCCTCCGCGCCGCCGATCAGATACAGCCGGGCGTCGGTCGGCACCGGCTGCTCGTGGCTGACCAGCCGCAGCCGGGGCCGGAAACCGCGCCACTCGAGGCGCCGCGCCAGCACCTCCGCGTTGCCGGCGTCACCGGGGGCCCGGAGCAGGTCGGGGTAGACCACGACGATCCCGACCTCCTCGCCGGGTGCCTGGTTCATCAGCGTCCGCCGAGCCGGAGCAGGGCCCGGAACGCGCCCGGGGTGGCGATCACGTCGGCGCCGCGGCGGTGCCCGGCGAGGGCGGCGGCGGGCTCCGGCACGTCCCGGCAGTCCAGTCCGGCGTGCCCGAGGCGGACCGCGACGTCGGGCGCCCGCGGGCCGGTGGCGATCATGGTCCGGCCGGCCAGCGGTGCCGGATCACAGTCCCACAACCAGGGCAGTTCCGTGTCGTCGGTGGCCATGATCACGGTAGGGTTCTCGATCATGGACAGGGCGTCGGTGAACTCGGCCGGGTGGCGCGCGACGATCAACCGCGCCATGGTCTCGCCGAGCTTGATCGGAGTGAACCGACCGAGGGCGTCGTCGCACTGACGCATGCCGACGAAGACCGTACCGGCGTTGATTCCGAGCGTTCCCGCAGTGGCAAGGGCGAAGCAGGCCTGGTCGATGATCAGCCGGCCAGGCAGCGGTAATCGAGGATCCCAGACCTGGCCCTCGGCGTCGGTGATCTTGCCGTCCTGCACCACGTAGTCCGGCTCGGGCTGGCGGTAGTCGCGACGCGGGCAGCTCCAGCCCGGATGATCATCGGTGTTCCAGGTCAGGATCGAGCCGCAGCCCGGGCACAGAAGTTGATCATGGTACGTCCTGGTACCGCGAACCCAGATCGCCCGCCGGGCGGAGCCGGCCGCGAGCACGGTCATCGGGTCGTCGGCATCGGCGATCACCGGAACGACTGCATGGATCCGGTCGATCGCCGCGCGTAATCGGCGGGCCTGGGCGTAGCGCTCGTTCGGTGCCGCCCCGGAGCTGTTCACCAGCACGATCGCCCGTGGCAGATCGCCGGTGGCGAGCAGTTCCACCGCGTCGTCGGGCCGGGCGGCGATGACGGCCAGTTCCGGGACGACCCGGCCGGTCAATGCGGCGACCACGCCGTCCAGCCCGTCGTCGGCCTCAGTCTGCGCCAGCGGGCGTTCATGGGTGCCGTGCGAGGCCCGTACCGCCGCCACCAGCAGGCTGGACAGCACCGTCGTCCCGTACTGCCCGACCACCAGGACCCAGGGCTGCCGCCGGACCACCCTGGACAGGGCGGCAGGATCCACCCGGCGAATCACCTGGCCACGGACCGCGGCACCGTCCTGGCGGGTGATCCGGCTCGCCGCAGCAGCGACGCGGCCGGCCAGGGACGCCACTCCGAAGCGGGCACGCGACGATGCAGCGGTCGCGGGCACCCCCCGATGCGCTGCTGTGGTCCGTTTGCCTTCCGGCTCCCTGGACATGGGCCCTATTGTTGCCGATCAATCGACCCGGTGCCGCCGGGCCGGGCCTGCTGCGCCTCAGGATCCGCTCAAGTCCCCCAGGAAATTGCCCTGACCAGGGGCGGAGATCCCGATCTCGGCACTCGATCGAAGCCTGCGAGGCTGTGGATAACCCGATCGCCGCGGTCCACCTCCGGATCCTGGGTGCCGCCGCCCCGTACCTGAGCGTCGGAAGGGCCAGGCTTCGGTGCCCGCGCCCGGCGGGAGGTCCCGAGTTGATATCGGCAGCGCCCGTCGGGGTGACCTGCTGGCCGAGATAGGGGACTATGGGTTCTGGCGGACGATGCGGTCAGACGCCGGCATGCGGGTGAGGACGGGAGCGTGCTGGTTTTCCGGTCGGGGGTGCGACCGGTGACCGGTACGTTCGGCATGTCCTGAAGTGCATCCAGTGCGGGAGGATGATCATGGTCGAAGCATGGTGGCAGCACGGAGCGGCGTCGATCCTGTCCACGGCCGGCGATGTCGACACGATGATCGACAGCATGGTCCGGTCCGGTGCCGACTACTCGGTGGCCTCGTTGACCTGTCCGGACCGGCCGACCCTGCCGAGCGGACTGCCCGATCACGAACTGCGGATCGCGGCGCTCTGCACGAGGGGAGGCATTCTGTACGGCGGTCCCGCGGACGGCGAGGACGGCACCTGGTACGCGGTGGGCACGCTGGCGGACGAACCGCCGGTCGAATACTTCCACTTGGGCAAGGACGAGGAGTGGCCCGCCGACTCGCTGGTCCCGATCGACCTGGTCCGGGCCGCGGTGAAAGACTTCATGATCAACGGTGGCGAACGGCCGACCGGCGTCGAGTGGCGGCCCTGGCCCGGCTGATCGTCGCCGGACGGTGAGTTTCGCGCGGTGAGGGTGCTGCAGAATTCGGTCCGTCGGAACCATCGCTGAGATCGTGCGGGTCCTGCCCTGCTCAAGGCGCACGATCGGAGTGAATTTCAGCCGGTCAGTCGCGGCGGAAATCCACAGCGGTCGGGTCGTGAGGTGGACGTCATCAGCTGACCGGCAAGTGGCACGAATCTTGCACCTTGCTGCAGGGGGACCCCGATTTCCGCCCACGCTCCTTCGCTGAGCGGACGCCTTGACCTCCATGTCGGGAGGCGGATTCGCCGGTCAGGGCGTCCGCTCGACGACGTCGCAGCACCAACAAGATCTTCCGCGGCGTCGCCCGACGGGTGCCGAATCCGCAACAGGCTCAATTCGCCGCGCGCCACTGGAATTCGGATTACCATCGTCCCACCTTTGAGCGTTGGGGCGTGGGGATGATCACTGGTCGCGGAGGCCGGGACAAGCGGGTGCCGTTTCGGCTCGCGGCGGACGGCTGGCCGGCTACCTTGCAGCGAGGCGGCGCGGGCCAACGACTGTTCGTCGACAACCCGGCCATCATCACCGAACCCGGAGCGACCTGGCAGCAGTTCGAGCGGGCCATGTTCAACATCCACCTCGGCGGGACGGCCAAGATCACCTGGCGCGGACGCCAGACCGCGGCTGATCAGCTGCTGCTCGACCATGTCCCGCTCGATGGTGCCAGGATCGTCGAGATGGGGGCGAGCGACGGGAGCACCGCGGTCGACCTGATCGGCCGGCTCGGCGACCGGTTCGCCTCGTACCTGATCACGGACAGGTTCGTCCGGATCGAGGCGGTGAAGTACGGCGGCTGGACGATTCTGTTCCGGGACGGCCTCGGGGTGGTCGTCGCCGGTCGCCGGGTCGTCGCGTGGCCGCAGATGGCGTCGTGGATGGCCAAGGCGCTCGCCCCGATCCTGGCGGCGGCGGCACGTCGCCCCCGGACCGAGATTCTGATGCTGAACCCTGACGCCCGGGCCATCCTGGACCGGGACCCGCGAGTGACCTGGGCCGAGCACGACGTCTTCGTACCGCTGGCGGAACCGGTCGACGTGATCAAGGTCGGAAATCTGCTGCGCCCGGTCTACTTCACCGATGATCAGATCCGGGTCGCGCTGCGAGCGATCCATGCGAGCCTGGCCGAATCGGGGCACCTGCTGGTCGCTGATCATCTTCGGGAGTCCGCCGGCAGCCTGTTCCGGCGCACCGAGAACGGTTTCGAATCGGTGGCCCTGACCGAGCCGCGATCGGAGATCCACGACCTCGTGGTTCAGCCCGGTTTGATCGGTGACCCCGTCTGACCACCGGAATCGAGCGGTCACTCGTGCAGCGACACGCCGCAGAGACAGCTGCTTTGTGACCGGTCGGCGGGTGATGGGGGACGAGCCGGTCGGTCAGCCGGATTCCAGACGAACATGCCCTGACTAGGGAGTATGTCCACACTGCTCCGTCTCAGCTCCATCCGGCGCGCGCAGTGCAGTCCCTAGTCCCAACTCGCGCCGTCCGGCCAGACCACCACCACGGGGGTGCCTTGCTGCCGGGCCAGGCCGACGACATCGGCGGTCCCGCCGTAACCGCGAGCGGGGCGGCCCGACCCAGACGGCGATCAGCCGGTCAGCGTTGTCGATCATGATCCGGCTTGCGTCCAGGTGCGCTCCGGAGGTCGACTCCACCCATGGGAGCCGCAGGATGTCGGCCGCCTGGCCGAGCAGGTCGCCGTACTCGGCGAGGGCTTCGGCCGGGAGCCCATCGGGGTACCTGCTGCACGACTGCCGGGCCGGCGCGACTGCGGCCACCGAGTACGCGACGGCGATTGGCCGCCGGTTGGCCGGGCTCGAGGCCGACCCGGTATTCACGAACTGCCAGGACTACCGGGCGCACACTCTGTTCGGTCGGTTCACCATACGGCAGGAGAAGAAGGGCGCGGCGATCGCGTGGGGCGCGTACTCGAAGGAGCATCTCACCGGGGATCTGTACGTCCTCACGGTCCGGCTCAACGGGAAGAAGTTCGACGCGAAGTCGCAGAACTACCCGCCGCACGGGTCGATCCCGGCCGGCACCGCCAGGAAGTACTCGGGCAAGACGCTCGACATCACCGGCAAGGTCACGAAGGGCGGCAAGCTGATGCTCGCCTATAGCATGCGCTGCCGGGTGCTATAGGCGTTTCCCTGCGGATCGACGGAGGCTGAGGCATGGCAACACACGCGGAGACGGTGGCGGGACTGCGGGAGTTCGTGGAGCGGCTGCAGCGAGACATCGCCGGGGCGGATCCTGCCGCGGTCATCGGGATCTACGACCTCGGGTCAGAGTCGTGGATCATCGAGCCGTCGCCCGACCGGCCGGAGCCACCCGAGGATTTCGGTCCGGACGGGCTGGTCGGCCGGATCTACGGATCCGACTTCCTGCTGTCCGGCGACGATCCGGCGGAATTCCTGGCGCATTTGGCCGACAGAGTTCAGGACGACGTGATCGACGAGCTCGGGCGATCTTGGCCGGACGTCGAACATGACGGCCGGACCGTGCACCTCGAGCCGGTCGTGCAGCACGGCGTAGCCGCCTGGGGGTATCGCGGCCAGCCGGTGCGCGCGATAGGCGAGCTCAACGCCACGCTCTAGGTCGTCGGTCGGCGCCATCCACGCGATGACGGGCCAGCCTTCGCCTCGGCGAGGATACGGCGGCTCGCCGTTCGGGTGGTCAGGCGGTCAGTCATGGGGGACGAGCCGGTCGGTAAGCCGGATTCTGTTCTCACCGTACGGTGAGCGACGATCATCCATCTGCGACCGCTGTTGCCAGCGGCCTGGTGCGATCTACCCGGAGACTCGGGCGAGCAGCCCTCGGGCGTCTCCGCAGATGCGCCCGCGGGCGCATCCTCTTGATCTTGCTCCGGGTGGGGTTTACCGAGCCACCCCAGTCACCTGGGGTGCTGGTGGTCTCTTACACCACCGTTTCACCCTTACCTCCTCGCCGGCGGACCGGAGAGGGAGGCGGTCTGTTTTCTGTGGCACTGTCCCGCGGGTCGCCCCGGGTGGGTGTTGCCCACCACCCTGCTCTGTGGAGTCCGGACTTTCCTCGGTGCCGCCTGCGGCGCCGCGATCGTCTGACCGGCTCGTCCACAGCCATGGTAGCCCGCACGACACCTCCAGGGTTCTAGGTTAGCCTTTCCTTACCTAGGAGAGGGGACTGAAGTGGCCGAAGGGCTGACCGGTACGCGCCGGCGAGGGATTGCGATCATGATCGTCGTGGCGGTGGTCGCGCTGCTGGCCGCGGCCTGCGGGCAGGGTGCCGGGGCGGCGCCGGCGGAGGATCGGCCGCAGGTCACGATCGAGCACACGTTCGGCGCGTCGACGTTCCCGGCGAATCCGCAGCGGGTGGTCACGTTCAGTGCCCCGTGGACCGACGCGCTGGTCGCGCTCGACGTACCGATCACGGCCGAGTTCATCACCCGCAACTACTCCGGCGACAACGGCGCCTTCCCGTGGACCCCGCAGCACGAGTCGGAGAAGGTCGTCGGGGCCGACAACACCGACATCGACTACGAGAAGCTGGCCGCGCTGCAGCCGGAGTTGATCTTGGCGGGCTACCAGACCCAGGAGGCCTACGACCGGCTGTCCGCGATCGCCCCGACGATCCCGGTGATGGACTCCACCGCCGTCCTCGATTCCTGGCAGGACGTGACCGCAGCGGCCGGAAAGATCTTCGGCAAGCAGGCCGAGGCCGATGCGCTGATCGCCGACGTCACGACCAAGATCGACAAGTTCAAGGCCGACTTCCCTGCCGTACAAGGAAAGACGTTCAGCTACGGGCAGTTCACCGGTGATCAGTTCGGGCTGGTCGCGGCCGACACCGATCCGGCCGCGCGGGTCCTCGGCGAGCTCGGGCTCACCCTCGATCCCAAGTCCAAGAAGGAGGGCAAGGGCTCGGCGCGGGTGCTGGTGTCGCTGGAGAAGGTCGAGGTGCTGGACGCCGATCTGGTGATCATGTGGCCGTTGACCGGCGGCGAGGAGGTGCTCGAGGAGGCGGTCGGCTGGTCCGACCTGGCGGCCGTCCGGCGAGGTTCGTACGTGATCGTCGACGACACCACCGCGTCCGCGCTGGCCAGCCCGAGCATCTACTCGGTGCCCTGGGCGCTGGACCATCAGCTCCGCCCGGCGGCCGCCGAGCTGGGGTAATTTCGTGGTCATGACCGACCCGGAAGAGCAGTGGTGGTACGACCTCACGACGAAGCAGGTGGTCCGCGGGCGGAAGCTGGGCAAGGCCGTCGACCGACTGGGCCCGTACGCCAGCCGGGAAGAGGCCGAGCAGGCGATGGAGCGGGTGGCCGAACGCAACGAGCAGTGGGAGCACGACCCGAAGTGGAACGACGACGAGGAGTGACGCCCTCGGGACTCAGCGGGCGGTGACCGCCTCGGCGAACGCCGTGAACATCCGCACGCCCGCGGCGTCGATCGGCTCGGCGACGGCGTCGTAGTCGGTCAGCAGCCGGCTCCGACCGTCCGCGCCGAGATCGGCGGCCATCTCGGGCACCTCGAGCCAGTCCGCCAACAGCGCCCGGTCGGCCTCCAGGTGGAACTGGGTCGCGAAGACGGCGTCGCCGAGCCGGTAGGCCTGGTTCGGGTGCCGGGGGAGCGGGCCAGCACGGTCGCCCCCGGCGGCGGGTCGACGATGTCGCCGTGCCAGTGCACCACCGGCTGGACGGTGCCCGGCGGGCCGAGCGGACCGTCCGCGACCACCTCGACGGTGCCGATCCCGGCCTCCCGGTCGGCGCCGGGGTACAGTGCCGCGCCCAGCGCGGTCGCGATCAGCTGATGGCCGAGGCAGACCCCGAACATCGGCACCCCGGCAGCCGCGCACTCGCGGACCAGCTGCGCCTCGACCGCCAGCCCGGGATACGCCTCGACGTCCAGTGCGCCCATCGGCCCGCCGAGCAGCACCAGCCCGGCCAGCGTGTCGACCGCCGGCGCGTCGGACCGATCGCGGGCGCCGGCCAGCAGTGCGGTGGTCCAGCCGATGCCGTGGTCGGTGAGCACCTCGCCGAGCCGGGCCGGTCGCTCCCACGGGACGTGCTGGACGACCAACACGGAGCGGTGGTTCACCGACGGTCGGCCTTCCGGCGGCGCAGCCTGCGGAACAGCAGAGCACCGACGCCGACGGCGGCAGCCACCCCGGCGATCACCGGCACCAGGGAGCGGCGCCGTTCGGCGGCCGCGGGCGTCGCCGAGTCGGCCTGCTCGATCAGCGTCACCTGACCCGCGTCACCGTCGACGGTGATCTGTTCCCCGCTGCGGATCCGGCGGGTCGCCGACCCGGTGCCGAGGACCGCCGGGATGCCGTACTCGCGGGCGACGATCGAGCTGTGGCTGAGCGGCCCGCCGATGTCGGTCACCACCGCGGAAGCCTTGGCGAACAACGAGGTCCAGGCCGGCGTCGTGATACTGGCGACGAGCACGTCGCCGGGTTCCAGCTGCCCGAAGTCGGCCGGCCCGCCGAGCACCCGGGCCGTGGCGGTGACCGAGCCGGCACTGGCCCCGATTCCGCGCAGCACCGGGCCGGTCTCGTTGCCGGACACCGCCGGCATCCAGCGCGCGAACAGCCTGGCCCAGCCGTTGTCGGGCAGCATCTGCGGCGGCGTGGCCAGCCGCTGCCCGCGCCAGACGGCCTTCCGTTTCGCGATCTCGTCGGTACGGGAGCCGAGCACGACGCCGGACAGCCAGTCCTTCAGCTCGGCGTCGCGCAGCCAGAAGACCTGGTCCGCCTCGTCGATCACGCCGTCGCGGACCAGCCGCCGGCCCAGTTCGCCGAGCAGCTGGCGCAGCCGCGGCCAGGCCAGCCCGACGTCGGCCAGCGCGTCCTCGCGGATCGGGGCGAACCGCTGTGCCTGGGCCACCAGCCGGCGGAACACGGAACGGCGGACCGGGTCGAGCCGATCGGAGAGCTCGCGGACCAGCCGGTCCCGCCGGGCGGCCGCTTCGGCCTGCCGCCGGTGCGGGTCGGTGCCCTGGCCGGTGAGGAAGAACCGCAGCGTGTCCAGCACCGGGTCCGGGTCGTCGGCCGGCACCGGTTGTGCGAAGTCGAGGTTGTACGTGGTGTGGCCGAACCGGGCCAGATGATCATGGAACCGGGACCGGAACTGGTCCGCGTCGGCCGGCTCGTGTGTCGCCTGGTCGTTCAGCAGCCATTCCTTGAGTTCCGGCCGCTCGGCGGCCCAGGCGGCGAGGTCGTACAGCGACTTCTCGGCCAGGATCGGCAGCGAGTCGTAGCCGAGCAGCAGGGTCGACGCGGGCGGGTCGCCGGCGCGCCGGACGGCCCGGTCGTAGAAGGAGGTCAGCGCGGTCTCGCTGCTGGCCGCGGGCGGAATGATCGTCTGCACCACGGTGTAGTAGGTGGCGCCGGCCTCGAGCAGCTCCGCGACGCCGTCGTAGAGGTCGGCCGACGACAGCCGGGCCAGGTCGCGGGCGGTCCAGTCGGCCACGATCCGCTGGTACGCGGGGTGCGCGTCGTCCCGCCACCGCTCGACGAAGCCGGCCCGCCCGGTGATCGCCTTCATCGCCGACGGCAACGCGGTGAGAACGCGGCCGAACGCCGAGATCTCGTACGCGTAGTAGGCGTAGCCGTTGATCATGGGAAAGGTCATCGCGCCCGGCGGCAACGCCTCCTTGCCGAGCAGCTCGGCGAAGATCCCGGTCAGCGAGCGCGACACGGCGCCGTTGATCAGGTCGCCGAACAGCGGCGTCAGCGGATCCGGCAGTTGCTCGACGATGCTGGCCCGGAAGTACCAGCTGTTGGCCCGCGGCACCTCCCAACTGGTCGGCACCTCACCGGTCTCCTCCGGCAGCGCGGTGATTGGGCGGGCCTGCACGATGAAGAACTCGCCGTCCCGGCGGGCCCATTCGATGTCCTGCGGCGTGCCGTAGTGATCACTGACCCGGCGGCCGAGCGCGGCCAGTTCGGCCGCTGCCCCGTCGTCGAGGACGGCCAGCCGCCGGCGATGTTCGGGTACGGGCCGCTCGGCGGTCCCGTGGCCGACATAGCGGGTCTGCACCGCCTTGTCCGCGGTGTGCCGTTCGATCACCCGGCCGGTGCCGTCGACGACCAGGTCGTCAGTGTTGACCGCGCCGCTGACGATCGCCTCGCCGAGGCCCCAGGCGGCCGCGATCACCGCCTGGTCCCGGCGCCCGTTGGTCGGGTTCGCCGTAAACATCACGCCGGACGCCTCGGATTCGATCATCAGCTGCACGACGACGGCGAGACTGACCTGATCCGGCGCGATGCCCTGCCGGGCCCGGTAGGCGATCGCCCGGGCCGTCCACAGCGACGCCCAGCAGCGCCGTACCGCGTCGAGCAGTTCGGCGTCACCACGGATGTTGAGGTACGTGTCCTGCTGGCCCGCGAAGCTCGCGTCGGCCAGGTCCTCGGCGGTCGCGGAGGACCGGACGGCGACCCGCGCATCCTCGCCCAGTCGGTGATAGGCGGCCAGGATCTCGGCCGCCATCGCCTCGGGCACCGGCCCGGCGAACAGGCCGGCGATCGTCTCGGCCGCGGCCTGCAACCGGCTCGGATCGTCGGTGTCGGTCGCGGCCGCCGCCATGATGGCTGGGCCGATGCCGCTGTCCCGGACGAACGCCCGGTAGGCGTCGGTGATCACCACGAAGCCCGGTGGCACAAGGAAATCGGCGCCGGTCAGCTCGCCGAGGTTGGCGCCCTTGCCCCCGGCCGTTTCCAGGTCGGACCTGCCGATGTCTGCGAACTGCCGCACCAGATTCACGGAGGGCACGTTACTCCCGCAGTTCGGCCGCGTTCAATCGACCCGGAGCCCCTTGATCACCGTGTCCATGAGCGGAATCCGTTGGCTGTCACCGATCGGGACCAGTCCGACGAAGCCGGACAGCCGGTCCCGCCGGCCGTCGTCGACGAAGATCACCACGACCCGGTCGCCGTCCACCGAGATGTCGGTCCGGTCGACCCGGACCTCGGCCATGATCATCCAGGCCGGGCGCCCGTCCACCGTGATCGCCTTGTTCTGCAGGTCCTTCCGGCCGGAGAAGTGTTCGAAGCCGTCGCCGGTGATCATGCACTGCAGGGTGTGCTCGGCCGCCTGCTGCTGGTTGCCGAACAACCCGGCCCGCTGCACCTCGCCCACCGTGAACGAGGAGGCCCAGCCCGGCTCGGTGACCTGGAACTGGGACGCGGTGTCATAGAACCAGGCGAGCCGCGGCCTCGGTTGCGGCGCCGCGTAGCCGGCGACCATCGGGTACGAGAGCCGGCCACCGTGCACCCGCCGGTCGGCCGGCTTGGCCGGGCCGCGGGTCGGATTCCCTTCTGGACAACGCAGCCCTCCTTCGGACGGGTTCGGTCTGGACGGCCGGCGGGAGGCGAGTGTGGAGGGCAGCGGGGTCGGCCGCGGCGAGGGCGCGGCGGTGGGGCTGCTGTCGTCCCAGGCCGAGGCGGCCGGCGGGTTCGGTCCGGTCAGCCCGAGGTCCGGGCCGCGCCAGAGCAGCAGGCCGCCGGCGGCGACGATGATCAACAGCAACAACGCACCGGCGATCGCCAGGACCAGGCGGCCGCGGCGGGTCGGTGCTGCCGCCGCGCGGGCCGGCTGGTAGTGCGGGTCGATCGCCCGGGCCGGCTCCGCGGTGCTGCCGACCGGGGCCGTCCCCGAGGAGCGGCGCGGGGCGCCCTCGGCCGGGGGAGCGGTGCGCGGGTCGGTGGTGGTTGTCGCGGACCAGGACTGGCCGTCCCAGTAGCGGTAACGGCCGGACGTACCGTCCGGATCCGGGTACCAGCCCGCAGTCGACATCAATCCAGGCTACCGTCCGGGCTGCCGGCTCGCGACCGTCATCATGATCAACTGGACAGGGGCCACGCGGCCGGGCTCAGGACGCGGTCACGGCAAGATCGAGCTCCCGCTCCGGTACGGCAGCGC
Source organism: Microlunatus parietis (assembly GCF_013407955.1). GTDB lineage: Bacteria > Actinomycetota > Actinomycetes > Propionibacteriales > Propionibacteriaceae > Microlunatus > Microlunatus parietis. The sequence goes on from NZ_JACCBU010000001.1 coordinate 5,135,301, forward strand.
CGCCCATCGTCAGGCCGGTGGCCGGGAGATCGGGGGCGCCCGGTACGTGGCGGAGCCAGACGTCGGTCCCGGTCTCGACCCGGTGCGCGGCCGCCTCGGCCCTGGTCAGGAACACGGTGACCGGCTCGCCGGGGCCGGTGATGTCGACCTCGAGCCGGACCTCGAAGCCGACCCTGGTGTAGCGGACCACCCGGCCCGGCACGCCGCTGTCCAGCGGTGCGGTCGCGAGCTCCAGGTCGTGCGGCCGGACCAGCCGCCCGGCCAGCGTGGTGACCGGTCCGAGGAAGCTCATCACGAACGGGTTGGCCGGCCGGTCGTACAGCTCGTCCGGGGTGCCGACCTGCTCGACCGAGCCGTTGTTGATCACCACGATCTGGTCGGCGATTTCCAGCGCCTCCTCCTGATCATGGGTGACGAAGACGGTCGTCACGTGCACCTCGTCGTGCAGCCGGCGCAGCCAGTCCCGGAGTTCCTTGCGTACCTGGGCGTCCAGGGCACCGAACGGCTCGTCCAGCAGCAACACCGCCGGCTCGATCGCCAGCGCGCGGGCCAGCGCCATCCGCTGCCGCTGCCCGCCGGACAGCTGGGCCGGCAGCCGGTCGGCGAACGGGGACAGGTGCACCAGCGCGAGCAGTTCCTCGACCCGGGCCGCGATCTCCGCCTTGGGCCGGCGCCTGATCTTGAGCCCGAAGCCGACGTTCCCCGCGACGGTCAGGTGCCGGAATGCCGCGTAGTGCTGGAAGACGAAGCCGACGTTGCGGCGCTGCGCCGGCAGCCGGGTGGCGTCCTGGCCGTTGATCTCCACGGTGCCGGAGTCGGCCTCCTCCAGCCCGGCGATGATCCGGAGCAGGGTGGACTTGCCGCCGCCGCTCGGGCCGAGCAGCGCGGTCAGGCCGCCGCTCGGGATGTCGACCGAGACGTCGTTCAGCGCCACGAAGTCGCCGAAGCGCCGGCTGATCCGGCTGGCTCTGATGCTCATGATCTTTCCTTCGCAGTTCCGTGGTTCGGGCGGAGCAGGGCGACGATGATCAACGCGATCACCGCGGTGAGGGCCAGCACGAAGGCGGCCGTGTAGGCGGTCGTGGTGTTGGCCACGCCGAACTGCTGGTAGCGCTCCTCGACCAGCAGTGTCGCGGTCTGGGTGCGCAAGGCGACCCCGCCGGAAACGATCTTGACCGCGCCGAACTCGCCCAGCGACCGGGCCAGGCTGAGCACGATCCCGTACAGCAGAGCCCAGCGGATCGCCGGCAGCGTGATCCGGGCGAACGTCTGCAGCGGTGAGGCGCCGAGGCTGCGGGCTGCTTGTTCGGAGTCGGTGCCGAGCTCGGTCAGCACCGGGACGATCTCACGGACCACCAGCGGCAGGCTGATGAACGTGGTGGCCAGGATGATCCCGAGCGGGGCGTAGATCACCTGGAGCCCGATGTTCTCCAGCAGCGGCCCGAACCACCCGGTCCGGCCGCCGTACGCCAGCAGCAGGGCGAGCCCGACCACGACCGGCGACACCGAGAGCGGCAGGTCGATCAGTGCCGACAAGAGGCGCCGGCCCGGGAACCGGGTCCGGACCAGCAGCAGCGAGATGCCGACCCCGAACACGGTGTTGATCAACACCGCCCAGAACGCGACCGAGACGCTGAGCTGGAAGGCGAAGATCACCTCCGGCTGGGACAACGCGTCCAGCACCGGGCCGATCCCGCGGGCGAACGTCGCCTGCGCCACCAACGCGGTCGGCCAGATGATCAACAGGAACAGGTAGCCGATCACGATCAGCCGCAGCGCCCACCGGACCGGTCCGCCGGCTTTCCTTCGCGGCGGGCGATCCGGCCGGATCGGCGTCTGCTCGCGCACCAGGGTGTCAGTCACGACGGGCCACCCTCCGGGAGATCACGTCGAGTGCGATGATCACGGCGAGCGCGATCACCAGCAGCAGCGATGCGACCGCCGCGGCGCTGGTGAGTTGATCACCCTCGACGTAGGACAGGATCCGGACCGAGGCGACCTCGGTGGCGTACGGGAGGTTGCCGGACAGCAGCACCAGCGACCCGTACTCGCTGATCCCGCGCGCGAACGACAGTGCGGCCCCCGACGCGATGGCCGGGGCCAGGGCCGGCAGCACGATCAGCCGGAACGTGGTGAACCGGCCGGCGCCGAGCGACGCCGCGGCCTCCTCGACCTCCGGCTCCAACTCCAGCAGCACCGGCTGCACGGTCCGGACCACGAACGGCACGGTGACGAAGAGCAGCGCCAGGAACACGGCGATCCGGGTGTTCGCCCAGTTCACGCCGAGCGGGCTGCCGGGTCCGTACAGGGTGAGCAGGACCAGCCCGGCGACGATCGTCGGCAGCGCGAACGGGATGTCGATCACGACCTCGAGCGCCCGCTTGCCCCAGAACTGATCCCGGACCAGCACCCAGGCGATCATGGTGCCGATCACGACGTTGACCGCGGTCACGCCGGCCGCCTCGCCGACGGTCAGGGCCAGCGCCGCGAAGGTCTGCGGGCTGCTCAGTGCAGCCCAGTAGCCGGCCCAGCCGCCGGCCGAGGCCTGGACCAGGATCGCCAGCAACGGGATCAGCACCAGCAGACTGAACCAGAGCAGCGCGACGCCGAGCCCGAGGCCGGACCCGCGGGTCAGCGTGCTGACCCGCTGCGAGGCGAGCGAGGTGCTCATTTCTGCCGGTCGGTCTCGGCCTGGATCCGCGGCACCAGACCGGTCTGGTCGGCGAAGAACTTCTCGTTCACGCTCTTCCAGCCGCCCAGGTCGTCGTTGATCGTGAACAGCCGCAACGGCGGTGGGAACGGGTTCGCCGGGTCGTTGGCGCCGGCCACCTCGCCGACCGCCACGCCCTCGACCACCGGCCGGAATCCCTTGCCGGCAAAGGCCTGCTGGCCCTCCGGGCTGAGCACGAAGTCCAGGTAGGCCCGGGCCTTCGGATCGGCGTCCTTCAGCACCGCGCCGGGGTTTTCGATCTTGAGCGTGTCGTCCGGCACCAGGTAGTCGAACGTCTCGCCGGACTGCCGGGCCAGGATCGCCTCGTTCTCGTACGAGATCAAGACGTCGGCCGTGCCCTGCAGGAACGCGGTCGTGGCGTCCCGGCCGCTGCCGGGCAGCGCGACCACGTTGCCGAAGAACTTGCGCAGGTAGTCCTCCGCCTCGGCCTCGGTGCCGCCGGCGGAGATCACCTGCTGGTAGGCAGCGAGGACGTTCCAACGCGCCGAGCCGGACGAGGCCGGGTTCGGCGTCACGATCCGTACCCCGGGCTTGATCAGATCGGCCCAGCCGGTGATCTTCTTCGGGTTGCCCGGGGCCACCGCGAGCACCACGACCGAGTCGGACACGATCCCCTTCGTCGGGCCGTCCTTCCAACTCGGATCGACCAACCCGGCGTCGACCAGCCGGGTCACGTCGCCCTCGAGCGAGAAGTTCACGTAGTCGGCCTTCAGGCCGTTGACCACGGCGCGGCTCTGATCACCGGAGGCCCCGTAGGACTGCTCCCAGGTGACCCCGGCGCCCTCGGGCGTCTTGGCCCAAGCCTCCTGCGCCGCCTTGTTCGCCTCGGCCGGAACGGCGAACCCGACCAGGTGCAGCGTGGTGCCGCCCGGGCCGGACCCGACTGCGCCACCGACGCAGCCGGTCAGCGCGAGCAGGCCGGCGACGACGCCGGCGAGCAGGACCACGGCACCACGTCGTACGCGCCGCCCCCGAATGATTCCGACTCGATCGGTATTGTCTGTCGACATAGGGGGGAATATAGGCATACTCGGGACCCGTTGGGACGGCTGTCCGGTCGCCGAGACGCAGACGAAGTGCACTGAGCAAGGCGGAAGTGCCGAGCCTGACCTGTCTTGCCTCCTTCGACAAGCTCTGGACATGCTTCGACAGGCTCAGGGAACGCTGTGGCTAGTCGACCCGCAGGCCGGCCTTGGTCGAGTCGAGGACGGCGAGCAGGCGCTGGTCGCCGATGGTGCCGGCGCCGAGATAGAGGCCGAAGGTTCCCGGCCGGCCGGTGTCGACGACGATCACGTCGACGGTGTCGCCGTCGGCCTCGATCTCCGGGTCGTCGATCCGGATGTCGGTCCGGATCCACCAGCCCTGCCGGCCGTCGATCGTCACCGCCTCGGACTTCAACGGGTCGGTGCCGGTGAAGTGGGCGTAGAAGCTCGAGCTGGCCACGCACTGGACGACGCTCTCGGCCGCCTGCCGCGGCGCGGCGAATCCGTCGGAGCGGCGGAGCTCGCCGACCGCGAGCAGGGAGAACCAGCCGGGCTCCTGGGTCTGGCTCTGTGAGGAGACGTCGTAGGCCCAGGAGATCCCGCCGTTCGGCCGTTCCTCGTCCCAGTCGGGCAGCCGAGGGAAGGACAGGCCGCCGCCGTGCACCCGGTCGTCGATCGGGTGCTGCTTGCGGTCCAGCGGGTCGCCGGTCGGACACTCGGTGAGCGGCCGGGCGGTCGACGACCCGGACGGACTCGGTGTCGGTGAGGGGCTCGAGCTCGGTGACGGGCTGGGCGTCGGCGACGGGCTGGGGGAGGGAGTCGCGGTCGGGCTGCTGTCGTCCCAACCCGTCACCGTCTCCGTGGGTACGGGAGCGTCGGTGATCCGGACCGGCCGGTCGCCGAGCTGACCCGTGACGAAGACGATGATCAACCCGATCACCAGGACCAGCGCGAGGGCGCCGATGATCAAGGGCGTCCTGCGTCGCTCCCGCCCGCCGGGCGGCGTCCGCCCGGGTTGGTCGGAGGTCTGCTGGGACCAGGTGCGACCGTCCCAGTAGCGGTAGCGGCCGGGCGCGCCGGACGGATCCGGGTACCAGCCGGGTGTCGACACCGCGGTTCAGTCCAGCAGATCTTCGACGCGTTGCACCTTCGCGGTCAGCTGGCCGGTGTGCCCGGGCCGGATGTCGGCCTTGATCACCAGGCTGACCCGGTCGGCGTGGGCGAGCACGGCATCGGTGGCCTGTTTGATCACCGCCATCACCTCGTCCCACTCGCCCTCGACGTTGGTGAACATCGCGTTCGTCTCCGAGGGCAGGCCGGAGGCGCGGACGATCCGTACCGCCTCGGCGACGGCGGCGGCCACCGATCCGTCCGGGTCGGTAGCGGCGGGGGCGATGCTGAAGGCGACGAGCATGCCGCCATTCTTCACCACTGACCTTTGTGCTCGGGCACCCGGAACACCAGCGGCAGGGTCAGCACGATCAGCCCCGCGAAGATCAGGAACACCACCGACAGGGTGGCGCCGGGGTCGTCGCTGCGGGCCATCACCGCGGTGGCGATCGAGATCGCGATGATCGAACCGGACTGCCGGAACATGCCGCGCAGCCCGGCCACGCCGGCCGCCTCGTCGGGGGCGAGCTGGAGGACGGCGTTGTTGCCGGCCGGGATGGACAGGCCCATGCCGAGACCGGTCACGCCGGCCGCGATGGCCAGCCAGAGCACCTGGGAGACTCCAGGCGGCGGGAAGCAGATGGCGACCATGCCGGCGGCCAGCACGGTGAACCCGACGATCATGGGCAGCCGGTAGCCGGTCCGGCGAAGCGTCATCACGGCCACCCCGGCGATGCAGATCATCCCGATCGCGCGGGCCGTCATCAGCGTGCCCGACTCGAGTATCGGGATGCCGAACCGGGCCTGGGCGAACAGCGGGACCAGCGCACCGAAGCCGATCGCGGCCGCACCCTGCAGGAAGTTGATCACGTTCATCACGCCGAACCCGCGACCGCGGAGCAGCCGGATCGGGATGAACGGAGCGGTGCCGCGGGCGGCGTGCCGGAGGAACAGGACCAGGGCGACGACGGCGATCGCCTCGGGCACGATGAACTGGGGGCTGAGCGGGGTGCCGTCCTTGCTGCCGAGCGACGTGACGCCGAGCATCACGCCGAGGATCAGCACGCCGAGCAGCACCACGCCGTAGACATCGAGGCGCCGGCTCACCGGTTGTCGGCTCTCCGGGATCACCAGCAGCGCGAGTACCAGCAGCAGGATGCCGACCGGCACGTTGACGATGAAGATCGCCCGCCAGTCCCAGTACGTCAGCAGGATGCCGCCGATGATCGGGCCGACGATGCCGCCGATCGGGAACACGCTGGTGAACATGCCGACCGCCCGGTCCCGGTTCGGCCCGAAGTTGTCCGCGACGATGCCGGTCGCCGCCGGCATGAAGGCGCCGCCGCCGATCGCCTGGATGCCGCGCAGCAGGACGAGCAGGTAGATGTTGTCGACCAGGGCGCAGAGCAGTGAGGCGATCGTGAACAGGGCGGCGGCGACGACGAAGATCCGCTTGCGCCCGTACTGATCACTCAGCTTGCCGGCCAGTGGCATCACCAGCACCGCGCCGAGCGAATAGATGGTCACGGTCCAGCCGGCCCACTCGAGGCCGGTGCCGAGATCGTCCCGGATCGAGGGCAGGGCGATCGCGACGACGGTGTGGTCGATCGACGACATGAACAGCGCCATCGAGACCACGGCGAAGATCAGCCAGCGTCGCGGGGAGGCCTCCGGCAGCTTGGTATCGTGCGCGTCCTCGGTGATCGGGACCGATGAGCTGGACGGTAGGCGTGACATCCGAGCGCAGGCCCTCCTTCCGGGGATCGGGCTGTCTCGGGCTGTGCTGTTCTGGTGGGAATATTACATTGCGTGCCGGCAAGCAAGTAACTGGAAGGCCAGGGGATGGACACGGACGAGGTGGCCCGGTTGCGGGCGGTGATCGGCCGGTTGTCGCGCCAGCTCAATGCTTCGGCCACGCATGAGGGGCTGACGCCGAGCCAGGCGTCGGCGCTCGGCCTGATCGGCGGGCGCGGGCCGCTGAGTCTGGCTGAACTGGCCCGGCTGGAGAGCCTGAACCCCACGATGGTGTCGCGGATCGTCGGCCGGCTGGACGAACTCGGCCTGATCCGGCGGCGGCAGAACCCCGACGACCTGCGAGCCGCCTGGGTCGAGATCACGCCGGACGGCCGGGCGATGACCGAGCGGATCCGGGACAGCCGGGGCCAGGTGGTCCAGGCCTGCCTGGATCGGCTCGACCATCCGGACCGGGAGGCCATCGCCGCCGCGCTGCCGGCACTGGAGCACCTGGTCGACGAGCTCAAGAAACTCAGCACCGCCGAGCCCTGATGGTCGAGGTCAGACCTGGCCGCGGTCGCCGCCGAAGCCGAGCGCGTCCAGGGCGGCGTGAACGGTGCGCGCGATCAACCGGTCATCGACCGCCGGCAGCCCGGGCATCACCACATGCAGCGCCAGCGGTCCGGTGAGCAGGTCGGCGATCCAATCCGGGTCGGCGCCCGGCTCGATCTCGCCGCGGGTCACCGCGCGGTCGATCAGGATGCCGGCATGGGCGCGGCGGGGCCGGAGATAGTCGGCGACGAACGACTCGCCGCGGGCCGGATCGGCGTCCACCTCGGCGGCCCAGCCGAGCAGACCCCGGGTCACCGCCGGGTCCGTGAACAGCCGCAGCTGTCGTCGCTGCACCTCGACCAGGTCGCCGACCAGGGAGCCGGTGTCGATGTCCTCGTCGATCCCGTACCGGCTCGCGAGCAGGACCGGCACGGCCGCGGCGAGATCGGGGAACCGGCGGTAGAACGCGGGCTTGTTGGTGCCGGCCCGCCGCACCACCTGGTCGACGGTCACGGCGGTGTAGCCGTGCTCGGCGACCAGTTCGGCGAGGGCCTGGAGCAGTTCGCCGTCGATCGAACTGTTGCGCGGGCGTCCTGGTCGTACCATATGAGTTACTCAGAGTAACGTAGCTAGGTGGCGACGATCATGTACAAACGCGTGGTGCGGGCCAACTGCGCTCGATCTTCGACCGGATCAACGAGGGTGACTACCAGACGATGATCGACGGCCTGGCGCCGGAGTTCGTGTACGACTTCCACGGCGAGCATGCGCTCGGCGGTCGGCGCACGACCAGGGACGGGATGGAGCGCTGGTGGCAGCGAATGCTGCGGCTGCTGCCCGGGATCCGGTTCGACGTCCGAGACATCGTGGTCGACGGCGGTCCGTGGCGGACCCGGGTGGCGGTGCGGTCGAACGTCGCGGGCTCGCTGCCGGACGGCACCCCGTACCAGAACACGGTGATGCAGTTCCTCACCCTGCGGTGGGGGAGGGTGACCTCGGTCGAGACGCTCGAGAACACGCAGGTGCTCCAGCGGACCTTGAGTAGCCTGGCCTCGGCCGGTCAGCCGGAGGCGGCCGCCGCCCCGATCACCGATTAGATCCTGGTCGGCCGACCGGGTCGGGACTCAGTTGGTGTTGACGCCCAGCGCGTTCAGCCAGGGCTGCGGGTTCGACGCGCTGTAGACGTCGCCGTACCGGGCGCCCGGCCGGTAGAGCTCGAAGTGCAGGTGGGCGCCGAACGAGCGACCGGTCGAGCCGACGTGGCCGATCACCTGGCCGGCCGAGACGCGCTGGCCGGGGCTGACCGAGTTGCTCGACATGTGCGCGTACAGCGTGGTGTTGCCGTCCGGGTGCTTGATCGCGACGTAGTTGCCGGCCCAGCTGCCGGCGTTGCCGCCGTAACCGGCGTGCAGCACGGTGCCCGACTGGACCGACTTGATCGGCGTGCCCGAGCCGGCCCGGAAGTCGAGGCCGGTGTGGTAGCGGGCCCAGAGTCCGGTCTGGCCGAAGTAGGCACCGATCACCGCGCCCGGCACCGGCGAGGCGGCGCCGCCACCGGACGACGGCGGCGGCTCGGTGTCGTCGCTGGAGTCGTCGTACGAGCCGTCATCGGAGTCGTCGTTCGAGCTGTCGTCGGAGGAGTCGTCCTGGTTGCCCTGTTCGGCGGCCCGGCGAGCGGCGGCCTCGCGACGCTCCTTGGCGATCCGCGCGGCGTTCTCGTAGCTCTCCTTCTCCGCTTCGCTGAGATCCTCGGAACGCTGCTTCAGGTTCTCCTCGTGCGCTGCCTTGAGGGCGGCCTCGGCGTCGCGGGCCAGCGCCTCTTCGCGGTAGGCGGCGAGTTCCTTGGCCTGCAGCTCACGGTCCTGGCTGCGGCTCGGGTCCTCGGCGGCGGCCTCGCGCCGGTCGCCCTGGTTCTGCGGCTGGGCGGCCTGGACATTCGGTCGGGTGATCGCGACCTGGCCACCCTCGGCGGCGGAGGTGCTCAGCGCGACGGAGCCGGCGACCGCGAGGCCGAGGGCTGAAACCGTCAGCGCGGCGATGCCATGGGTCAACCAACCGCGTCGTTCTTGGGGCTCGATGGAAGAAAGCGCCCGGCGCGACTTGCGCCGGAGCGGTTCGGGAATCACCTACGGATCTCCTCGTCGTTCCACGTACGGCGAACGCCCCCGGTTGTTGCTTCCTCAACCGTCAACGTTCATCCCTTCACTCTGGGGTAGGTGACCCCGCATAGTCCCTGCCGCGTATCGCTCGGTCGAGCGACCACTGAAAGAAGATAACGGAAAGATAACTGGTCCACAAACCCCGGGCCGTTTTTCCCGTTGCGTGTCGCGTTCTGGCGAGCGCCGAGCCTAGTGGTAGCCGGTGATGACGCGGGAAGTCCCCGTCTCGCAGGTTGGGAAACCGAGTTCTGAGGCACTCCGGCGGGCCGTTCTCGGCGTATCGGAATTCGCGCTCGGAGACCCTGAGTTCGCCACCCCGGTTCTTTCGAACAAATGTTCGTTAATTCGCCGGGCGTTGCGGTAGTAATCTGCCCGAGTGAATACCGTTTCGTCGGAATCGGCGGGTTCCGGCCGACTGCGCATCGTGGTCGCCAAACCGGGCCTGGACGGTCACGATCGGGGCGTCAAGGTCGTCGCCCGGGCCCTGCGCGATGCGGGCATGGAGGTCATCTACACCGGACTGCACCAGAGTCCGGAACAGATCGTCCGGACCGCGATCGCCGAGGACGCCGACGGGATCGGGCTCTCCGTGTTGTCCGGCGCGCACCTGACGCTGTTCGCCCGGGTGGTCGAACTGCTCCGGGAGGCGGACGCGCACGACATCGTCGTGTTCGGCGGCGGGATCATCCCGGACGCCGACCGGGAGCGGCTGGCCGAGCTCGGCGTCACCGGGATCTTCACCCCGGGCGCGTCGATGGCCGAGATCGTCGACTGGGTCCGGGCCAACGTCGGCCGGGCCGGGTGAACCTCCCGGAGTGACGGGGCTGTTGTGCTCTCCGTACGGCTGAGACGTTAGGCTCCGATCGCACTGAAGCACAGCAATCAGACACAACGAAATCTGGATGGAGCCGTCGTGGATCTGTACGAGTACCAGGCGCGCGATCTCTTCGAGGCGCACGGGGTCCCGGTCCTGCGCGGGATCACCGCGACGACACCGGCGGAGGCCAGGGCCGCAGCGGAGCAGCTGGGCACGCCGGTGGTCGTGGTCAAGGCGCAGGTGAAGACCGGTGGCCGGGGCAAGGCGGGCGGGGTCAAGATCGCCAAGAGCCCGGACGAGGCCGCGGCCCGCGCCGAGGAGATCCTCGGGATGGACATCAAGGGCCACACGGTGCGGACGGTGATGATCGCCGAGGGAGCCGACATCGCCGAGGAGTACTACTTCTCTCTGCTGCTGGACCGGGCGAACCGCCAGTACCTGGCGATGTGCTCGAAGGAAGGTGGCATGGACATCGAGCAGCTCGCCGTCGAGCGGCCGGACGCGCTGGCCCGGATTCCGGTCGACCCGAACGTGGGCATCGACCAGGCCAAGGCCGACGAGATCGTCGCGGCCGCGGGCTTCGCCGAGGCGGACCGGGCCGAGATCGCCCGGGTGCTGCAGCTGCTCGGCACCGTGTACGGCGCGGAGGACACCACGCTGGTCGAGGTCAACCCGCTGGTGAAGACCGGCGACGGCAAGATCATCGCGCTGGACGGCAAGGTGACGCTGGACGACAACGCCGCCTTCCGGCACCCGGACCACGCGGCGCTGGCGGACAAGTCGGCCGAGGACCCGCTGGAGGCGGCGGCGAAGGCCAAGGACCTCAACTACGTGAAGCTGGACGGCGCGGTCGGCATCATCGGCAACGGCGCCGGGCTCGTGATGAGCACCCTCGACGTCGTCGCGTACGCGGGCGAGGAGTTCACCGCCAAGCCAAAGCCGGCCAACTTCCTGGACATCGGCGGCGGCGCGAACGCCGAGGTGATGGCGTCCGGGCTGGAGATCATCCTCGGTGATCAACAGGTGAAGAGCGTGTTCGTGAACGTCTTCGGCGGCATCACCGCCTGTGACGAGGTGGCCAACGGCATCGTGCAGGCGTTCCAGCTGCTCGAGTCGCGTGGCGAGGCGGTGACCAAGCCGCTGGTGGTCCGGTTGGACGGCAACAACGCCGAGCTGGGCCGGTCGATCCTGACCGAGGCGAAGCTGCCCGGCCTGGAACAGGTGGACACCATGGACGGTGCGGCCCGCCGCGCCGCCGAGCTGGCAGCGAGCTGAGGGAGCGTCGAGTCATGGCAGTTTGGTTGAACGCGGATTCGAAGGTCATCGTCCAGGGCATGACCGGCTCCGAAGGCCGCAAACACACGGGCCGGATGATCAAGTCCGGTACGAAGATCGTCGGCGGCGTCACGCCGGGCAAGGGCGGCCAGTCGGTCGACTTCGAAGGCACCGACGTGCCGGTCTTCAGCTCGGTCGGCGAGGCCGTCGCGGCCACCGGCGCGAACGTCAGCGTGATCTTCGTCCCGGCGAAGTTCACCAAGGGCGCGGTGGTCGAGGCGATCGGGGCCGAGGTGCCGCTGGTCGTGGTGATCACCGAGGGCGTACCGGTCAAGGACACGGCCGAGTTCTTCACGCTGGCGCAGGGTTCCAAGACCCGGTTGATCGGGCCGAACTGCCCCGGGTTGATCACGCCCGGGGTCTCCAACGCCGGCATCATCCCGGCCGACATCACCAAGTCCGGCCGGATCGGGCTGGTCTCCAAGTCGGGCACGCTGACGTACCAGATGATGTACGAGCTGCGCGACTTCGGCTTCTCCACCGCGATCGGGATCGGCGGCGACCCGGTGATCGGCAGCACCCACATCGACGCCCTGCAAGCGTTCCAGGACGATCCGGACACCGACGCCGTGGTGATGATCGGCGAGATCGGCGGCGACGCCGAGGAGCGGGCGGCCGAGTTCATCAAGGCGAACGTGACCAAGCCGGTGGTCGGCTACGTGGCCGGTTTCACCGCTCCGGAAGGAAAGACGATGGGCCACGCCGGCGCGATCGTCTCCGGCTCGTCCGGCACCGCCGCGGCCAAGAAGGAGGCCCTCGAGGCCGCCGGGGTCAAGGTCGGCAAGACGCCGAGCGAGACCGCACAGCTGATGCGGGAGATCATGACCGGGCTCGCCGGCTCCTGATCTTCACGAACACGCCCCGCTCTCCTGATCATGGAGGGCGGGGCGTGATCATGTCCGGACCCGTTACCGGAAAGGGGATCCGCGGATGGGCTGGCAGACGAGATCGAGCCGGGAGATCTACCGCAACGCCTGGATCAATGTCCGGGAGGACGACCTGGTCCGGCCGGACGGAGTGCCCGGGACGTACGGCGTCGTCACGGTGAACCGGCCGGCCGTGTTCGTCGTCCCCGGTCACCGGCGACGGCGACGTGATCATGATCAGGCAGCGCCGCTACACCACCGGCGTCGACTCGCTCGAGGTACCCGGCGGCGGGGTGGACGACGACGAACCGCATGTCGCGGCAGCCCGGGAGCTCCGCGAGGAGACGGGCTACGCCGCGGCCACCTGGCGCGACCTGGGTCCGGTGTACAGCCTGAACGGCGTCGCCGATGCGCCCGGCCGAGTCTTCCTGGCCACCGGCCTGAGCCGGGTCGGCGGTGACGAGCGCGAGGTCGAGGGAATCTCCGACGTCCTCGCGATGCCGTTCCGCGACCTGTTCGCCAGGATCCGGCGCCAAGAGATCACCGACAACGAGTCCCTGGCCGCCCTGCTGCTCGCCCTGGTCGCGCTGGATCGGGTGCGCAGCTCCTGACCCTCATCCGACCGCTTCGTCACCGCGACCTGAGCATCACCACCATCGCAGCCTCGACATCGCCGAACGGACTGCTTGACCGGCAGATTCGCCGAGATCGAGGTCTAAGCGTCCGCTCGGTGCCGCCGGGACGTGGGCTCGTGTCCTTGCGTCGACGTGGCCCATCCGCCCACGCTCGGTGCCGCCGGCAGCTTCGCGGGCCCAAGCGTCAACCTGCTGCCCTTCGACAAGCTCAGGGAGCGTTGGGCTCAGCCCTCGACGGTGGAGTAGAAACGTTTGGACTTTATGTCTAAGATACTTGACACCAAGTCCAAACGATTCGACGGAGCGCCTCGATGTCGTACAAGAGCAAGCGGGTCCTGACGACCATGATCACGGGCGCTCTGCTCGCGATCGGCTACCTGATCTACGCGGTCAACCGGAACGAGCCCGGCCCGGACGCGCTGCGCTCCTGGTCGCTCGCGATGCTGGGCTTCGTCGCGGTGACGGTCGTGGTGCTGATCGTGGTGCAGATCCTGTTCCACGTCGTGCTGGCGGCCCGACTGTCCGTCACCGACGGCGACGCGGCCGAGCGGGTCATGACCTCGTCGCTGCTGCCGGACGAGATGGACCGGGCGATCCGGCTGCGGTCCGGCCAACTCGGCTACCTGATCGTCGGGCTCGGCTTCGTCGCCGGGCTGGCGGCCGGGGCACTGGGAGCCTCGGCCGTCGTCGTGCTGCACATGGTCCTCGGCGCGTTCGTGGTCGGCTCGCTGGCCGGCGGAGCGGTCACGGTCTACCGCCTCGAACGGGGCGTGGGCCATGGCTGAGAAGTTGATCATCACCAACAACATCCGCCGGCTGCGGTTCTTCGCCGACGAGATGACCCAGTTGGAGCTCGCCGAACGGGTCGGCGCCTCCCGCCAAACGATCATGAACGTCGAGGCCGGCAAATACACGCCGTCGCTCGAGCTCGCCTTCCGGATCGCCGACGCGTTCGGCGTACCGATCGGTGAGGTCTTCGAACATCAGCGTCCTGAGGGGGACCAGTGAACACAGATTCGATCAGCGCCCGCTTCGCGGGGGCCCTGTTCGTGACGGCCATCGTCGCCAGCCTTGTCGGCGGCACCCTGATCCAGACGGTACTGGGCGGGCCCGACGCCGCGGAGCGGCTGTCGTCCGGCGGCCCGGTGGTGATCTTGGGCGTCGTCCTCGAGTTGATCAACGCGCTGGCCGTGATCGGCATCGCGGCGGCGCTGTCCGTACCACTCGGGCGCAGTCAGCCCGGCCTCGCGGCCGGGTATCTCGGCATCAGAATCGTCGAGGCCACGGTCTGCGCCACCGCTGCGCTGATCCCGGTGATCCAACTCAGGCTGACCGCGCCGGATGACCTGGCCCTGCTCACCGCGGTCCGCGACGGCCTGGTCGGCACCGGGGTGCCGGTGCTCTTCGGTGCCGGCGCACTGCTGCTCTATCTGATGCTGCACCGGTCCGGCCTGGTCCCGCGCTACCTGGTCGTCTGGGGCCTGGTCGGCGCGGTCGGCGTCCTGGCGAACGTGTTCGTGACCGAGCCGGCGCTGCGGCCTGCCCTGGTCCTGCCGATTATCACCAGCGAACTCTTCCTCGGCGGCTACCTGATGGTCCGCGGGCTCCGGCGGCGGACCCCGGAGGTCGAACCGGTCCTCAGCTGAGTGGCTGCAGCTGCGGCTCCGGCGTGCGCCGGGCCAGGACCAGGGCGGTCGCTGCGGCGGCGATCATGATCGCGGCGCCGACCCAGGCCGCGGTGTGCATCCCGGTCAGGAACGCCGCTCGGGCCGCGGCGGCGAACGCCTCTCCACCGGGTTGGCCGTGGGCGGCGTCGAGCGCCCCGCCGAGGGTGCCGAGGGCCGAGTCCGGGATGCCGGCGGGCCCGACCAGCACGTTCCGGAACGCCGCGGCACCGGCGGCGCCCAGCAGCGCGACACCGAAGGCGATGCCGAGTTCGGAACTGGTCTCCGAGATCGACGACGCCGCACCGGCCCGTTCCGGCGGCGCGGATCCGACGATCACGTCGGTGCTCACGGCAACGATCGCGCTGGCCATCGCCATCACCAGCGCCGCTCCGACCACCACCGTGCCGATTCCGGTCCCGGCGGTCGCGAGCACGACGCAGCCGGCCGCGGACACCGCCATCACTCCGGCCAGCACCAACTCCGGCCGCAGCCGTCCGCGCAGTCGCGGTACCAGGGTGGAGGTGATCACGCCCGCCGCGACGCCCGGCAAGGTCCACAGCCCCGCCACCACCGGGGTCAGCCCGGCCACCAGTTGCAGATGCTGGGTGACGAACAGGTAGGTGCCGGCCCACGCGGCGTTCACGCTGAGCTGAGCGACCAGAGCGAGGTTGAACCGGGCCGAGCCGAACAAGGTCAGGTCGATCAGGGGATGGTCGAGCCGGCGCTGACGGCGCAGGAACACCACGCCCACGGCCAGTCCGCCGAGCCCGGCCAGGGCCGCGACCAGGTCGGGCCCGTCGACGGCGATGCGCTTCAGTCCGTAGACGATGCCGAGCACGGCCAGCAGCGACATCGCTGTACTGGGCAGGTCGAGCCGGCCGGGGTGCGGATCGCGAGACTCCGGCAGCAGCACCGGCCCCAGGATCAGCAGCAGCGCCATCGCCGGCACACCGAGCAGGAACACCGATCCCCACCAGAACTGCTCCAGCAGCGCCCCGCCCACAAGCGGCCCGATCGCCCCGCCACTGGTGAACACCGCCACCCAGACCCCGAACGCGATCCCGCGCTCCCGCTCGTCCTCGAACAACGTACGGATCAGTGCCAGTGTGGAGGGCAGCAGACTCGCACCGACCATCCCGAGGAGCGCTCGGGCGATGATCAACATCGCCGGGCTGGTCGAGAACGCCGCCAGCACCGACGCGGCGGCGAACGCCGCCGCACCGATCAGCAGCAGCCGGCGCCGCCCGATCCGGTCACCGAGCGTTCCCATCGTGATCAGCGAACCCGCCACCAGGAAGCCGTACACGTCGACGATCCAGAGCAACTCGACCGCGCTCGGCTGGAGATCGGCGCTGAGTTCGGGAACGGCGAAATGCAGCACGAACATGTCCATCGACACCAGCAGCGTCGGCAACATGAGCACTGCCAGGGCCAGCCGCGGACGCGCTGCCGTCAGGCCGGCGCTCATCGCAGGACTCCCGCCACGGTGCGGAGCAACTGCTGAAGATTCGTCATACCCGGTACGACTCGCGGCGATCATCGAACTCATCGCCCAGGTCCGTCCGTCGCACGAAACGGCCGATCCCGGCGGTCGCGGACGGGCGGGTGCAGGCGGCGCGCGCCCGCGCCGGTCAGTTGACCTGGGTGGCCCGCTCGGCGGCCCGGACGGTGACCCGCTTCCAGTCGCCGTCGGTGATGTCCAGGTTCTTGGTCGGGCTGAGGAACGTGTAGACGACCTTCGGGCCGACCCAGGCCACACCGACCCGGAACGTGCGCGAGTTCGCGTTGCTGGTCGGCACCTTGATCTCGGACACCCAGCCGTTGATCTTGGCGTCCTTCGCCCCGGTGCCCTTGATCTTGACCGGGTCCTCGACCTTCGGCGTGATCTTGCGCTTCTCGCAGGACTTCCAGTCGTCGACGAACTTCCTGGCCAGTTTCTTGGCCTCCGCCTCCGACTTCAGGGTGACCATGTATTCGTCCAGCCCGAAGTCGCCGGAGTCGCCGTCGACCAGGAAGGTCCGGGACACGGCGCGGCCGCCGGCGACCTTGGACAGGTCGGCGGTCTCGCAGGTGCTGTCGTGCTGCGGTCCGGTGAGGTTGCGCGGCTCGTCGGCGAACCACGGCCCGGCCTGGTCGCCCGGCGTCGGCAGGTCGCCGCCGGACAGGTAGCCCGGCTGGTCGCCGACCGGCGGCGGGCCGGCCTTGTCGGCGGTCTGCTTCGCGCAGGCCCCGCCGGCGGTGGTGCACTGTCGGTTGACGGCCGCGGCGACGGTCCGGACCGCCTTGTCGACCGGTACGTCGTCGGACAGCTTGGCCACGTCGACCACGTTCAGCACCCGGCCGGTCCGGCTCAGGATCAGGCTGCGGTACTCCGGCTGCTCGCCGCCGGCCAGCTTGACCACGACCCCGAGCGACTGGTCGCCGAGGCCGGTCACCACCCGCGCGGTGTAGAGCCAGGCGCCGCGATCCTTCACGGTGCAGTTGCCGACCGCCTTCGCGATCAGGGCATACGCCTGCGCGGCCTCCTCCGGCGAACCGTACGCGCTGGCCAGGTGCAGGATCGCCGGCGGCTCCTTGCCGTTGCTCTCCAGCGTCTGGATCATCGCCTCGCGCGCCGTCGGCAGGCCCTCGATCGCGGTGCCGAGGCAGACCGCCTTCGGCGAGTTGTTGTCGGTCTTGGTCAGGGTGCGCGACACCTTCCAGTCCCGCGCCCCGTCGATCGGCTTCGCGTCGGCGGCGGCGACCAGCATCTCGGTCGTCAGCAGCTCGCCGCGCGGCTGCTCGGGGGTGCCGGTGGTGTTGGTCTCGGTGGTGGACGGGGAGTTGCTCGGGCTGGGCGGATTGGCGCTCGGGCCGTTCGGCCGGCCGATCACGGCGTAGCCGATGGCCAGGCCGAGCACGACCACGGCGGCGACGGCGCCGATCAGCAGCGCCATCCGGCCCCGCTGGCCGAGTCGCGGCCCGTCCTCGTCGATGTCGCCGAGGTCGTCCAGGACGTCCTCGTCGGGGTGCCGGCTGTCCGGGAGCCGGACCCGCGGTGTCGCGGCGGGCTGCTGGATCCGGGTCCGGTCGTCGAAGCTGCTCTGGCCCGGAACCTCGTCCCGGTAGAGCGGCTTCGGCTGGTCCGGTTCGGCCTCCGAATATGCCGGGAAGCCGAACGCCGTGTCGTCGTCGTCTCCGGGGCGTACGTCGGTATGATCATCGGCCGGGGTTGACGGCTGTCGAGCCGGTAGCTGGGGAGGGACCGGCTGCTGCTCGGGGAGGTCGACCTCGTCGTCGGCGGGTAGCGCGCGCCGTGGGCGGTAATCGGAAGAATCCTTGCCGACCATCGTTTCCTTCGTACTCCTCGACTGTGGGTCGCCACACCCCCGACGTGGGCGCGGACCTGCAAACTTTACTCGCTCAGGGCGTGTCCGGGCGATTTTCGCCGATCGACTGGGCAACCATGGGATCACCATGGCCTCCCCGTCCCCCGGCAACGTCTCCTCGCGGACGACTGCGCGCCGGCCGGGCGAGACGATCGAACTGAGCACGACTGTGCCACGTGCAGCCGGTTCAGCCAATCCCTCGCCCGGTCCGGGCCACCCGCTGGTCGGTGGCTGGCCGGTCGCGGCGATCGGTGTCGCCGTGACCGCGGCCGCCGGCTGGGTGCTCGCCGCCGGATTCGCGGTGGTGGGCTGGCTCACCTCGGTCCCGGGCACGCTGCTGGACGCCCTCGGCGTCGGAACCCAGCTGTGGCTGCTCGGCAACGGCGCCGGTGCATCGTTCGGTGCGACCAGGATCACGCTGATCCCGTGGGGGCTGACCGCGATCTTCGTGCTGCTCCACTTCCAGGTCGCCGGTTACGCGGCCCGCCGCAGCCGGGCCGAGACCGACCTGTCGGCGGTGCTCAGCGTGACCGGCGTCATGATCGGCGGGTACGTCCTCGCGGTGACCGGGACGACGCTGCTGGCCGGCGACCCGGCCCAGCTGCCCCGAGCCGCCGTCCTCGCCGCCCTGATCGCCGGCTTGCCGGCCGCCGCCGGTGCCGCACACGCCCTCGGGCTCGACCCGGCCGACCGCTGGCCGGAGTGGGCCCGGCCGCTGCCGCGAGCCGTGATCGCGGCGCAACTGGCGCTGCTGGTCGGCGGCGCCGGGCTGCTGGTCACCTCGCTGGCGCTCGCCTGGGGCCAGGTCGGCGGGCTGATCGACGCGCTCGCACCGGGCGTGCCGGGCAACATCGCGCTGCTGGTGCTGCAGCTGGCGTTCGCCCCCAACCTGATCGTCTGGGCCGCGTCCTTCGCCCTCGGCGCCGGCTTCAGCTTCGGCCCCGGCACCGTCGTCTCGCCGGCCGACACCGACCTCGGCCTGCTGCCGGCCATCCCGGTGCTGGCCGGACTGCCGGACGAGGGACCGGGTCGGCCCGAACAGCTGGCCTGGCTCGCCGTCGGCATCGTCGCGGGCGGCGTCGCGGCCTGGTTGGTCAACCGGGCCCGGCCGGACGCGCGGCCGGACCAGACCTGCCTGGTCGGCGGCCTGGCCGGCGCGCTGGCCGGCCTGGTCTTCGTCGGTGTCGCCTGGGCCTGCAGCGGTGACCTCGGGCAGGCCCGGCTGGCCGGCATCGGGCCGCGGCTGCCGGAACTCGCCGTGCTTGCGGTGAGCACGCTCGGCCTGTCCGGGCTGCTGGTCGGTCTGGGGTACGGGCTGGTCCGGCAATTCCGCCGGTAGGCTGCGCCCGTGAACCAGTCAGGGCCCGATCGGAAACGCCTTGTCGTGCTGATCTCCGGCAGCGGCACGCTGTTGCAGGCCCTGATCGACGCCTCGGCCGACCCGGGGTTCGGTGCGGAGGTCGTCGGGGTCGGCGCCGACCGGTCCAAGATCGCCGGGCTGGACCGGGCCCGCGCCGCCGGGATCGACTCGTTCGCGCTGCCGTACCGGAAGGGATCGGACCGGGCTGCCTGGGACCGCGAGTTGACCGAGCGGGTGGCCGCCTTCCGGCCGGACCTGGTGATCAGCGCCGGCTTCATGAAGCTGGTCGGGCCGGCCTTCCTGGACGCGTTCGCCGGGCGCATGATCAACACGCACCCGGCGCTGCTGCCGTCCTTCCCGGGGATGCACGGGCCGCGGGACGCGCTCGCGTACGGAGTGAAGGTGACCGGCGCGACGATCTTCCTGGTTGATCATGGTGTCGACGACGGCGTGATCATCGCCCAGGACGCCGTACCGGTGCTCGACGACGACACCGAGGAAACCTTGCACGAACGCATCAAGATCACCGAGCGCAAATTGCTCGTCGAGACGACCCACCGGCTCGTCACCCAACCGTGGCGAGTGATCGACAGAAAGGTCTGCTGGGACCGATGACCGAATCCGCACCCGACAAGATCGCGATCAAGCGCGCGCTGATCTCCGTCTACGACAAGACCGACCTGCTGGTGATCGCGCAGCAGCTCGTCGACGCCGGCGTCGAGATCGTCTCCACCGGCTCGACGGCCGGCCGGATCGCCGACGCGGGCCTGCCGGTGACCCAGGTCGAGCAGCTGACCGGCTTCCCGGAGTGCCTGGACGGCCGGGTGAAGACGCTGCACCCGAAGATCCACGCCGGCCTGCTGGCTGACCTGCGGCTCGATGATCACCGCCACCAGCTGGACGAGCTCGGCGTGGCGCCGTTCCAGTTGTTGATCAGCAACCTGTACCCGTTCACCGAGACCGTGGCGGCCGGCGCGACGCCGGACGAGTGCATCGAGCAGATCGACATCGGCGGGCCCGCGATGGTCCGGGCCGCGGCGAAGAACCACCCGTCGGTCGCGGTGATCACCTCGCCCGCACAGTACGGGCAGCTCGCCGAGGCGCTGACGGCCGGCGGGTTCACGCTGGCCGAGCGGCAGGCGCTGGCCGCGGCCGCGTTCACCCACACCGCGACCTACGACGTCGCCGTGGCGAGCTGGCTCGGCAACGTTCTCAGCGACACCAGCGAGGGAACCGGGTTCCCGGCCTGGGTCGGCGCCACCTGGACCAAGCAGGCGACGCTGCGCTACGGCGAGAACCCGCACCAGCAGGCGGCGATCTATCGCAGCGGGCACGGCCCGGCCGGCCTGGCGGGGGCGACCCAGCTGCACGGCAAGGAGATGTCGTACAACAACTACGTCGACGCCGACGCCGCCCGGCGGGCCGCGGCTGACTTCGAGGCGCCGGCGGTCGCGATCATCAAGCACACCAACCCGTGCGGGATCGCGGTCGGCACGGACATCGCCGAGGCGCACCGGAAGGCGCACGCCTGCGACCCGGTCTCCGCGTTCGGCGGCGTGATCGCCGCGAACCGCCCGGTCAGCGTCGAGATGGCGCGCCAGGTGGCCGAGGTGTTCACCGAGGTGATCATGGCGCCTGGCTACGACGACGGCGCGGTGGAGATCCTGCAGGCCAAGAAGAACATCCGGATCCTCGTGGTCGAGCCGGTGCCGTCCGGCGGGGCCGAGATCAGGCCGGTCTCCGGCGGCCTGCTGATGCAGACCGTCGACGGCACCGACGCCGATCACGATCACGCGGCCAACTGGCAGCTGGCGACCGGCGAGCCGGCGGCGGAGTCGGTGCTGGCCGATCTCGAGTTCGCCTGGAAGGCGTCCCGGTCGGTCAAGTCGAATGCGATCCTGCTGGCCAAGGACGGCGCCTCGGTCGGCGTCGGGATGGGCCAGGTGAACCGGGTCGACTCGGCCCGGCTGGCGGTCAGCCGGGCGGGCGACCGGGCGGCCGGCTCGGTGGCGGCGTCGGACGCGTTCTTCCCGTTCGCCGACGGGGCCCAGATCCTCATCGACGCGGGCGTCTCGGCGATCGTCCAGCCGGGCGGCTCGGTCCGCGACGCCGAGGTGATCGAGGCGGCCAAGGCGGCCGGGGTGACCATGTATCTCACCGGAGCCCGGCACTTCTTCCACTGACATGACGGGTGAGTTGATCATGGACCAGCCGGAGGTCGAACCCGAGCGTCGGCTGCCCCCGGACCGGGGCCTCAGCCCCTGGGCCCTGCTGATCGTCCTGGCCGGCGTGCTCGCCGGTCTCGGCTACGCCGTTCTCGGCGGTACGGGGGCCTGGCGGGTCGGCTCCATGATCATCGGGGCCGCCCTCGGCGTCGGCGGCCTGCTCCGGCTGTTCCTGCCGAAGGCGAGCGCCGGCCTGCTCGCCGTCCGCGCCCGCGGCTTCGACGTGACCATGCTGATCCTGGCCGGCGCCGCCGTCATCGCCCTCGCCCTGGTCATCCCCTCCGGCCGCTGACGCGCCCCCTCCGTCGGCCGGTCAGTTTTTCACGTTACGTGAAAAACTGTCGCTTTACGCGAGAAGTTTCTCTGGTAAAGCGACAGGAAACTGGGTGGAGTGGGGCTGGTGGGACGTGGGCCGTAGGGTGGATGCATGATCACCACGCGGGGTCGGCAGTTGATCATCGACGGGGAGCCGCGGGTGATCTTCGCGGGCGAGGTGCACTACTTCCGGCTGGCCCGGGACGAGTGGCGGGACCGCTTGGTGGCCCTGCGGGACACCGGAGCGCAGGCGGTCGCGACCTACATCCCGTGGGTGGTTCACGAACTCCCGGACGGCCGGATCGATGTCACCGGCGAGACCGCGGACTGGCGGGATCTCGGCGCGTTCTGTGACCTGGCCGCGGAGCTCGGGTTGCTGGTGATCGCGCGGCCGGGACCGTTCTGCATGGCGGAGTTGAAGAACGAGGGCATCCCGCACCGGGTGTACGGGCTGCCCGGTGTGGTCGCCCCCGGCTGGCGCGGCGCCCCGCCGCCGACCCGCGACTTGGACTACCTGGCGCCGGCCTTCCTGGCCGAGGCCCGCCGCTGGTATGACGCGGTGCTGCCGGTGCTCGCCGAACGGCACCATGATCAAGGCGGCCCGGTGATCGCGATCCAGCTGGACAACGAGATCGGCATGCTGGCCTGGGTCTCCAACAGCCCGGCGCTGACCGAGGCGGTCGCGGCGGACTGGCGGGCCTGGCTGGCCGTCCAAGATCGACTCGGGCGCCATCCCGGCCTGACCGGCTCCGAACCGGCGGCGGTGCTGCGCTATCTCGCCGACCCGCCGGCCGACGCGGCGCTCGCGGTCGCCGACGACCTGATGCGGTTCTGCCGGGACCGGTTCCGCCGCTACACCGACACCTTGGCCGGCTGGGTGGCCGGGCACGGGCTCGCCACGCTGCCGCTCTTGATCAACATCCACGGCACCGGCGGCGGCCGCGGGCTGACCTACCCGATCGGGATCTCGCAGCTGCTCGGCACCTGGCGGAACCGGCCCGGCACGGTGGCCGGCTCCGACATGTATCTGGGCGATCTCACGGTCGGCAATGTCGCCGATTTCGTGCTGGGCAACGTCTTCGCGGCGGCGACCGCCGGGCCGAACCAGCCGCTGACGGCGCTCGAGTTCGAGGCCGGCGACGGCGACTACGGCCAGGACCTGGGTGCGCTGGTGCCGCCCGAGGCGACCGCGCTGAAGACCCGGCTGGCCCACGCACTCGGCAACCGCTTGATCAACTTCTACCTGTTCGCCGGCGGCACCAACCCGCCGCTGGACACCGACCCGGACCTGCCCGGCGGCGACGGGATCGACCGGATCGCCTTCACCGGAGAGGAACACGGCTTCGCCGCACCGCTCGGCCCCACCGGCCGGCCGAGCCGGACCCTGCCCGCGCTGACCGAGGTGATCACCGACCTGAACCGGATCGAGCAGCGAGCCGCCGGGATGGTCCCGCACGCCGACCTCGCGTACGGGTTCGTCGCCGATCACTACCTCACCGAGTACCGGGTACCGGACGACCCGGCCACCCGGGACCTGCAGGACGAGCTGGCCCGGTTCCGCGGCTTCGGGCCGCGGCAGATCCTGGCCCGGGCCCTCGTCCTCGGCGGGTACGGCCTCGCCGGCGTCGACCTCAGCCCGCACGATGATCTTGACCGGACCGACCCGCGCCCGATCGACCAAGCCGAGCTGCCGGAACGACTCACCCCGGCCGGGCATCCCGTTCTGGCGTTGGTCTCCGGGCGTTCGCTGGCCGCTGTCACCCAGCGGCTGCTGGCCGACTACGTCGCCGCCGGCGGCCGACTCCTGTTGGCCGGCGCGCTGCCCGTACTGGACGAGCTGGGCCGGGACTGCCGGCTGCTGGCGGACGCCCTCACGATCACGGTGGGGGAGCCGCTGCCGGACCAGGTGGTCGATCGACGGGGCCGGACCCGGAGCAACCATCCGACGGTCCGGCTCGATCCGGCCACGACCGGGCTCACCCGGCCGGAGGTAGCGGTCGGCTTTGCGCAGCCGCTGCGCCATTCCGAGGCGACGGTGCTGGTCCGGACCACCGGCGGGGACGCGGTCGGGCTGGAGGTTCGGCACGGGGCCGGCACGGCGATCCTGCTGACCACGGACTACCCGTGCGATCTCGCGGTCTATGCGGCCCTGCTGGACCGGCTCGGCGTCCGCCCCCGTTACCGTACCGACGCTTCGGATCCGGGACTCGTGGTTGCCGCCATGATCAGCCCCGACGGCGGGGACGAACTGGTGCAGTTGATCAACGTCGCCCCGTACCCGATCGAGACCTCGGTCTGGCGGGCGGCGGAACTGATGACGCCCCGACCGATCACGGTCGGGGCGCGCTCAGCGGTCCTGCTTCAGTAGGCGGCCGCGCCGACGGAGGCGATCATCACGACGATGAAGATGATGTAGAGCACCAGGAAGACGAGCCCGATGCCCATCAGGATCGTGGTGACCATGCCGAGGATCTTGCCGATGTTGATGTTGGACTCGTTGGAGTAGCGGATCCCGCTGGCCTGCATCTCCTTCTGAGCCTTGCTGCCCATGTACCAGGCGATCGCCCCGCAGATGCCGGTCACGAAGCCGAGGATGCCGAGCACCAGGATCACCGTCCCCTGGGGGTGCTCCTGCATCATCTGGTACGGCTGCTGCGCGTACGGCGACGGCTGCTGATAGGGGGCCGGCTGACCGTAGGGCTGCTGCTGCCCGTACTGCGGCTGCTGACCGTAGGGCTGCTGCCCGTACTGCTGGTGTCCGTAGGGCGGCTGCTGGCCCTGGGGCTCGGACTGACCGTAGGGTTCCTGGCCGTACGGCGGCGGGTTCTGGCTCACTGTGCTTCCGTTCGCGTGAAGTCCGGTGTCCTGATCAGTATGCGGCGACGGACGCCATCATGCCGGCGATCAGGACGATGTAGACGATGAAGTAGGCGATCACGACCGCCACTCCGACCATACCGAGGATTGTCGTCACCATGCCCAGGATCTTGCCGATGTTGACGTTCGACTCGTTGCCGTACCGGACGCCGCCGGCCTGGATCTCCCGCATGGCCTTGTGGCCGAGATACCAGGCGACGATCCCGCAGGGGAAGACGAAGAAGCCCACGATGCCGAGCACGAGGATGGTAGTGCCCTGCGGGTGCTCCGGCAGCGGGTAACCGTAGGGGTAGGGCTGCTGTGGGTAGGAGGGCTGGTGCGGCGGGTACGGGTTCGGCTGTCCGTAGCCGTACGGCTGGTGGTACTGGGGCTGGCTCATCGGGGCTCCGTTCGGCCGGAAAGGTCAATGGGGACGTCCGGTGATCCGGACGTCCCCAGCCGCGCCTCGGTTCCCCTCGGCAGAAAGGTCAGTTCAAAGCGCCCGAGCCGACGGCGGCGGCGATCGCGATGATGTAGATGATCCAGAAGATGATCGCGACGATGCCGATGATCAGGCCGACGATGCCGCAGATGCGGCCGATGTTGACCTGCTGGCGGTTGTTGTACGCCGCCGGATTGGCGTCGATCTCCGCCAGGACGGGCTTGGACTGCACCAGCGTGACGATGCCGAGGATCAGGCCGACGACACCGCAGCCGAGAACGATCGACAGGATGCCGAGGACAAGGATCATGGTGCCCTTGGGGTGCGGCTGCGGCACGGCGCCGCCCCCACCACCGTAGGGGTTCTGGTCGTATGGGTTGCTCATGGCGGACATTCTTGCGTAAACGGGGCCAGCTTGGCCACGGAGGTCGGAATTAGGCTGGCCTTAGGTCCCCGTTGAGCCGTCAGGCCTCCGACGCGATGATCGCGATCACGATGAAGACCAGGTAGATCGCCCAGAACGAGGCGTACACGATCGAGATGATGCCGAGCACCCAGCCGGCCGTGATCATGCCGCCGTTGCTGTAGCGCTGCGGCTCGGCCTGGATCTCCTTGCGGGCCCGGGAGGAGATCGAGAATCCGACGATGCCGACGATCGGGCAGAGCACGAGGCCGAGGATTCCGAGCACCAGGGCCGTCGTCCCCCTCGGGTGCTGTTGCGGGACGTAGCCGTACGGGTGCGCCGTGCCGTACTGGTAACCGCCGGTGTCGTACGGGTTCGGCGGGTAGCCGGACGACTGGCCGTAGCTGGCGCCGTACGCGGGCGGGGTCGGCGCCGGGTCGGACGCGGACGGGACCGAGTACGGATCGGCGGGCGTGCCCGCCCCGGCCGGCGACGCGTAGGGCGCGTCCGGGGCCGAGGAGGACGAACTCGACGGGTAGGCCGAGTTCGGCGAGTAGGGCTGGCTCGAGGGGTACGGCTGGGTCGGGCCGGACCCGTAGCCGGCGCTCGAGGAGTAGCCCGGGTCGGACGAGGTGGACTGGGTCGACGAGTACGTACCCGGGCCGGTGTACGGATCCGGGGACGGGTAGGCCGACGGCCCGCCGGGCGCGCCGACGATGCCGTCCGGCTCGGTGACGTCCTCCCGGCCGGGGGCCGGGCCGTCCGACCCGAGCCCCGCGCCGTCCCCGGCGGCCTCACGGCTGAACGGGTTCGGGGTGGCTCCTGAGGTCGGCGGCCGGCCGGACTCGTCGGCGGAACCCCCGGAATACTGCTGACTCATGGGGCCCAGCTTAGGGTCCCGGAGTGGCGGCCGAGTCTCAGCCGATCAGGCCGAGCGCCTTAACGGCGTCGCGCTCCTCGGCCAGTTCGGCCACGCTGGCGTCGATCTTGGCGCGGGAGAACTCGTTGATCTCGAGGCCGGGGACGATCGTGTACTCGCCGCCGGAGGTGGTCACCGGGAACGAGCTGATCAGGCCCTCCGGGACCCCGTACGAGCCGTCGGACGGGACCGCCTGGGAGACCCAGTCGCCGGACGGCGTGCCGAGCAGCCAGTCCCGGGCGTGCTCGACGGTGGCGTTGGCGGCGCTGGCCGCGGAGCTGGCGCCGCGGGCCTCGATGATCGCCGCGCCGCGCTTCTGCACGGTGGGCAGGAAGTCGTTCTCCAGCCATTCCTGGTCGTTGATCACCTTCGCCGCGTTCTGGCCGGCGATCAGGGTGTTGTAGAGGTCCGGGTACTGGGTCGCCGAGTGGTTGCCCCAGATGGTCAGGTGGCTGACGTCGCTGACCGCCACGCCGGCCTTCGCCGCGACCTGCGCCTTGGCCCGGTTGTGGTCCAGCCGGGTCAGCGCGTTGAACCGCTCGGCCGGGATGTCCGGGGCGTTGTGCCGGGCGATCAGCGCGTTGGTGTTCGCCGGGTTGCCGGTGATCAACACCCGGACGTCGTCGGCGGCATGATCATTGAGAGCCTTGCCCTGGGCGCTGAAGATCGCGCCGTTGGCCTCCAGCAGATCGCCCCGCTCCATCCCCTTCGAGCGCGGCCGGGCACCGACCAGCAGAGCCAGGTTCACGCCGTCGAAGATCTTGGCCGGGTCGTCGCCGGTCTGGACGTCGCTGAGCAGATCGAACGCGCAGTCCTCCAGTTCCATCACCACACCCTCCAGCGCCTTCAGCGCCGGCGTGATCTCCAGCAGACGCAACTCGACCGGCCGGTCGGGACCGAAGATCGCACCGCTGGCGATCCGGAACAACAGGCTGTAGCCGATCTGACCGGCGGCACCGGTGACGGCGATCTTGACGGGAGTGCTGGCGGGCACGGTGGTCTCCTTCGTGGACGTTCTGCTGACTGACCGTAGGCTATGCCCCGGCCGTTTCCGCGGACAGCGGGGAGGCGGTTCCAGGGCAGGCCAGGGTTCACAGGGGAAGGACTGGGGGAGCGTGGACGACGCAGCGTTCGCATGGCATCCACTCGCGACGCCGGAGGGCAAGGGCTGGCCCGACGAGGCCACCCTCCGCAGGTACGACCGGTTGCCCCGGCACGCGGAGGGCCGGGTGTCGGAGGATGTCTGGGGCCTGAGCCGGATGTCCAGCTCGCTCTACTCACGCTTCCGTACCGACGCGACGGAGATCCGGGCCCGCTGGCGGCTCGGCCTCGAGCAACTGGCGATGTGGCACATGCCGAACGTGGCGGTCAGCGGACTCGATCTCTACGGCGAGAGCGAGCCCGGTTCCTGGCGCTGGGTCGGCTGCGCGGCCGCCTCCGGCTTCCCCGAGGCGGAGAACGTGCTGGTGACCGGCCTGGACCCGGCCGATCGCCGCTACACGGTCTATTTCGGCCTGTTCAACCGGCTCGAGGACATCGAGATCGGCGTGCCGGAGGGGGCGAGCTTCGAGCTGGTGCCGGCCGACCCGACGCCGCCGGTGGTCTACTACGGCACCTCGATCGTGCACGGAGCGGCCGCGTCCCGGCCGGGGATGACGCTGCCGGCGCAGCTCGGCCGGCGGCTGGGCCGCCCGGTGATCGGGCTCGGCTTCTCCGGCCGCGGGAAGATGGAGATCGAGCTGGCCGAGTTGATCGGCGAGATCGACGCGGCCCTGTGGATCGTCGACTGCCTGCCCAACATGGACGCCGACCTGGTCGCCGAGCGGGCCGTGCCGTTCGTCCAGACGTTGCGGGCGCGGCGTCCGGAGGGGCCGATCGTGCTGGTCGAGGACCGGACCTGGACCGGCTCCTGGGCCAAGTCGAGCCAGGCCGAGCTGTCCGAGGCGAAGCGGGCGGCGTTCCGGGCCGGCTACGAGAAGTTGGTCGCCGACGGGACGCCGGACCTGCACTACGTCGAGGGCGAGACGCTGCTGGGCCAGGACCGCGACGACACGGTCGACGGCTCCCACCCGACCGACCTCGGATTCCTCCGGATGACCGATCGGCTGGAAGCCGCCGTCGCGCCGTTGTTGATCAAGTCCTAGCGCTCAGCGATCGTTCCGAATCGGGCGGCGCCCCGTTCCAGCTTGCCGGACAACATCCACTTGATCACGAAGTTGTCCGGGTACGCCCCGACCCAGCTTTGCCGCAGCCTTTCGCCGGGTTTCCGGAGGTTAACTGTCCAGCCGCTGGATGCCTCGCTGACCTCGTAAATGAAAATGGTTATCGTGAGCAAGTGATTCGGGGGCATCGGTGGTACGAGGATGCGGCGGCTGTCCGTCGCCGCGGTCGGGTGGGTGGATCCGACTCGGCGGGTCGCGGGCCGGCGATTGAACCGTCTCTGTCCGGCCCGGTGGCGATCCGATGACGGTCGGGCTGGGACTGTGGACCCGGCTCGGTGTCGGGTCGCGGCTCGGCCTGGCCGGAATGATCTTGCTCGTCGCCTTGATCATCGCCGCCGGGACCGGGGTCGCGCTCGGCACGGCTGATCTGAGCCCGGGCGAGGTGATCACCATCATCGGCGGCGGGCTGGGCTGGGTGCCGGCCGACGCCGCGTCGCCGCGGGACACGGTGGTGGTGCTGCAGGTACGGCTGCCGCGAGTGGTCGTCGCGGCCCTGGTCGGAGCGGCCCTCGGCGTCGCGGGCGCCGCCCTGCAAGGGGTCTTCCGGAACCCGCTGGCCGAGCCCGGCGTGGTCGGGGTGTCCGCCGGCGGCGCGCTCGGCGCGGTGATCGCCCTCTACTTCGGGCTGACCTCGATCAGCCGCTGGATCCTGCCCGGCCTGGCGTTCCTCGGCTCGGCCGCGGCGATCGCGGTGGTGCTCGGCGTCGCGGCCCTCAACACCCGCCGGCTCGTCTCGTCCCTGCTGCTGGTCGGGATCGCGATCAACGCCCTGCTCGGTGCGGTGATCTCGATGATGGTCGCGACCGCTGACACCGACGACGACCTGCGCAGCATCGTGTTCTGGCTGCAGGGCGGACTGGAGGCACGGACCTGGGACCACGTCGGGTTGATCATCGTGCCGGTGCTGTTCGGGCTGGTGCTGATCATGACGTTCGCCCGGGACCTGAACGTGCTCGGCCTCGGCGACGAGCAGGCCCGCGCCGGCGGCGTCGACGTCACCCGGACCCGGATGATCATCCTGCTGCTGGCCGCGTTGATCACGGGAGCCTCGGTCGCGGTGTCCGGGACGATCTCCTTCGTCGGCGTGGTGGTGCCGCACGCGATCCGGCTGATCGCCGGCCCCGATCATCGGGTGCTGCTGCCGGCCAGCGCGCTCGGCGGTGCGACGTTCCTGATCCTGGCCGACCTGATCGCGCGTACCGTGTTCGCGCCGGTCGTGCTGCAGGTCGGCGTGATCACCGCCCTGGTCGGTGCGCCGGTGCTGCTCTGGTTCGTCGTCCGGTCCACTCGGGAGCGGCTCTGATGATCGGTTCAACCCTGCTGGAGCTGACCGAGGTCACCGTGATCGGCGGCGACACGACGATCGTGGACCGGGTCACGACCACGGCCGCCGCCGGCTCGGTGATCGGGCTGATCGGGCCGAACGGCGCGGGCAAGTCGACCCTGTTGCGGACGGTGACGGGCACGGTCCGGCCGGCGGCTGGATCGGTGCTGATCGACGGCCGGCCGATCCGCGGCTGGTCGGCCCGGGAGCTGGCGCGCGCCGTCGCGTTCGTACCGCAGAACACGAACGTCGATTTCGGGTTCACCGTTCGTGACGTGGTGCTGATGGGGCGGCACCCCCACCTCGGCCGGTTCGGTGTCGAGGGTCCGGCCGACCGGGAACTTGCCGAGGCGGCCCTGGAGCGGACCGGCACCGCGCGGCTGGCCGACCGGGTGATCACCACGCTGTCCGGCGGCGAACGTCAATTGGTCCTGATCGCGAAGGCGCTGGCGCAGCAGCCCCGGATCCTGGTGCTGGACGAACCGGTCTCCGCCCTCGACCTGCGCCACCAGCTCACCGTGCTGCGCCTGATCGAGGCCGTCGCGGCGACCGGCTGCCTGGTCGTGGTGGCGATCCACGACCTGGAACTGGCCGCCCGGTGCTGCGACCGGCTGTTGCTGCTGGACCGGGGCCGGCTGCTCGCCGACGGCCCGCCGGCCGAGGTGTTGCGGCCGGACCTGATCCGGGCCGCCTTCGGGGTCGAGGCGTCCGTCCGGCCCCATCCAGACCTGAACACGATCACGGTCACGGCCCTCGACGCCGTGGACCGGGAAGGAGAACTCCGATGAGACGATTGATCATTCCGCTGCTGTTGTTGATCATGGCGACCGGCTGCGCCGCGACGGCGGCGGCACCGCCGGGCGACGGTACGGGCGGGGCGGCCGCCGGCTCGGACTGGCCGCGGACGATCGAGTATCCGGGCGGGTCGGTGACGCTGGCCGCGGCGCCGCAGCGGGTGGTGGCGCTGTCCTCGGACGTTGCGGACGTGGCGCTGCAGCTGGTCGAGCCGGCGCGGATCGCTGCCGTACCGACGCTGACCACGAACCCGAACCAGTCGCTGCGGTCCGCAGCGGCCGGGAAGGTCGCCGGCCGGCTGGCCTCGGCCGCCGGGGCGGATCCCGAATCGGTGCTGAGTTTCGATCCGGACCTGGTGCTGGTGACCACCCGGCACGACGCCGAGAGCGATGCGTTCGCGATCTTGGAGCAGGCCGGGGTGCCGATCCTCGCGATCACCAACACCTGGTCCGATCCGACGATGTACGCCGACAACGTCCGACTGATCGGCCGGGCGCTCGGCACCGAGACCGAGGCCGAAAAGTTGATCACCGACTACCAAGCCCGGTGGCAGCGGGTGGCCGACGCGACGTCCGGGCTCGCCGATGATCAACGTCCGCTGGCCGGCCAGCTGCGGGTGATCGGCGACACCATCTATCTCTCCGGGCCAGGCTCGATCAACCAGGCCGTCCTCGGCGCTGCCGGGACCCGTCAGGTGAGCGACGTGCTCGGCCTGCAGAAGAGCCAGCCCGCGGCCACCGAGCAGCTGATCTCGGCCGCGCCCACCCACCTGGTGGTGCTGGACAGCACCGGCAAGGGCCGGAGCCAGTACGACACCTTGTTCGGATCGCCGGGCATGGCCGCCGTACCGGCGGTGGCGGAGGGACAGATCCTGGTGCTGCCGGCCGCCGCGATGTCGTCCGGCTCCGGCGGGATCGACGGCCTGGAAGCGATCGCGCACTGGTTGCATCCCGATCTGGTTCCGGCGCCATGACCACGCCGCGTCTGGTTCTCGCAACGGTGGGCTTCGAGCAGGCCGCGGCGCTGCCGCTCCGGCGGGCGATCGAGCGGCTGGCCGACGCGGCCGAGTTGATCACCGAATGGCGCCGGATCCCCGGGCCGGCGGTGCTGGCGGAGGACGCCTCGGTCGGCGAGGCGCTGGACGGCGCGGACGTGCTGCTCACCTCGACCGCCGATCCCCGGGTCTGCGGACGGCTGGTGGAGTTGATCATGGAGCGGCCCGGCCTCGCTGTCGTACCGCTGCTGCTGGCCGATCAGGAACTGCTCGGCCGGACCCGGCTCGGCGAGTTCGCTCCGGCCGAGCGGCCGGCGGAGACCCGGGAGTCGATCATGGCCGCCGCCGGGGCGCTGGCGACGGCCGGGGCAGCGGTGCCGGCCGAGCTCGGTCCGGTCCTGCGCGCCTCGGCCGCGCTGGCGCACCGGCTGCCGGCCGGCGATCTCCGGACGCTCGGCCTGGTGATCATGAGTTTTCGCCAGCTCAGCACCGGGAACCTCGTGCTGGCGCTGCGCCTGCTGGCCCGCCGGACCGGAACGGCCCGCGGGCCGGTGGACGACCTCGGCGTCCCCGAACTGCAGCCGGAGCACGGACTCTGGCATCCGGCCGGCACACTGCCCGGGCGCGGGACGCCGGTGATCGTCGTGGCGTGCTCGCGGAACCTCCTGTTCAGCGGCAACGACGGCCATCTCCGCGCGTTGTTCGACCGGGTCGAGCAGGCCGGTCACCGGGCGGTCGGCTGGTTCGGCTCGACCGCCGATCTTGCCGCGGATCTCGAGCCGTACGCGGACGGGATCCGGCTCTGGATCAACACCCGCGGCTTCACGCTGAGCGGCCGGCACGGCACGCCGGAGCTGGCCGAGGGTCTGGCCGCGCTGGTCGGCGCGGACGTGCCGATGATCGCGGCGATCACGCTGAGCAACCAGACCCTGCAGGAGTGGCTGGCCGACGCGACCGGACTCTCCCAGACCACGGTGGCGATGCAGCTCGCGGTGCCGGAACTCCAGGGCGGGATAGCGCCGCTGGTGATCGCCGGCCGGGACGCCGCAACGGACGAGCTGGTCGCCGTCGATGATCAACTCGACCGGCTGGTCCGACTAGCCGACCGGCTGATCAGGCTCCGGGCCAAGCCGGTGTCGGAGCGGCGGATCGCGGTGATCTTGGTGTCGCACGCACCGGAGAAGGGCGCGATCGGTGCCGCGGCCTCGCTCGACGTCTGGTCGTCGCTGCATTCTCTGCTCGGCGCGCTGGCCGGGTCGGGTTACCGGGTGGACGTACCGGCGGATGCCGAGGCGACCTTCGATGCTGTCGTCGACCGGGCGGCACCGGCGACCGCACGGGTCCTCGCCCGCTACCACGCCGCCGACTATCTGCGGGAGTACCGGGCCGGCCGTCGGATCACCGCCGCCTGGGGACCGGCGCCGGGCGAGTTCGACAACGACGGCGAGGCGTTCGAGGTGCACGGTGCGCGGCTCGGCAACGTGACCGTCTGTTTCCAGCCGTCCCGCGGCTACGGTGCCGATCCGGCCGGGCTGCTGGCCAAGCCGGACGCCACCCCGACCCATGCGTTCGCGGCCTGCTACACCTGGCTGGACCGGCACCTCGATCCCGATCTGGTGCTGCACTTCGGCACCCACGGCGCCCTGGAATTCATGCCGGGCAAACAGACCGGGCTGGTCCGGACCGACTTCTCCGATCACCTGCTGGACGCGATCCCGCACAGTTATCTCTACGTGGCGTCCAATCCGAGCGAGGCGGCGATCGCCAAGCGCCGCTCGGCGGCCACGATCGTCAATCACCTGTCGCCGCCGCTCGCCGATGCCGACCTGGACGGCCGGCTGCGCAGCCTGCGCGACGACATCGCCGGCTGCCTGGCCGCCGCCCCGGCGCTGCGGGCCCAGCGGCTCACCATGATCACCGAGACCGCCGAGGCCGAGGGACTACACCACGACGTCGACGCCGAGCTGGCGACCACTGACCCGGCGGTCTACCTGGAGCGGCTGGCCGCGACGCTGGACGAGGTGGCCGAGACGCTGATCTCGGTCGGCCTGCACCGGCTCGGCCGCGGCCTGGAACCTGAGGACACCCGGGCGATCCTGCGAGCCTGCTGTGACCAGGGATGCGACGAGCGCGGCCTGGCCAGCCTGATCGACGAGCCGGACCGGGCCCAGCAGCTGGTGGACGCGGTGATCGCCGGCCGGTCCGGCGATGATCTTGATCCCGGCTGGCTCGCGTACCTGACCGAGACCATGATCAAACTGGGCCGCAACGACGAGCTCGGCGCGTTGCTGCACACCCTGGACGGCGGCTTCATCGCGCCGGGGCCGGGCGGTGACCCGATCCGGGAGCCGAACGTGCTGCCGACCGGCCGGAACACGTACGCGATCGACCCGACCACGATCCCGACGGCGGCAGCGGTGCGGCGCGGCCGCGACTCCGCGCAGGCCCTGCTGAACAAGATCACCGACACCGGTGAGCTGCCCGAGTCGGTGGCCCTGGTGATCTGGGGAATTGAAACGATCAAGAGCCGCGGCGAGACTCTCGGGCAGGCGTTCGCGCTGCTCGGCGTGGAGCCGTACGCCGACTCGCACGGCCGGGTCAACCGGTTCCGGATCCTCGACCCGGAAGCCCTGGGCCGGCCCCGGATCGACGTCGTGCTGACCGCCTCGGGCGTGTTCCGCGACCTGTTCGGGCAGGCGATGGGACTGCTGGACGAGGCGATCCGAGCGGTCGCCGTCCTGGACGAGGACCCGGAGCGGAACTATGTCCGCAAGCACGCGCTCGAGCAGGCCCGCGAACTCGGCATCGAGGTCGCCGACGCCGCCACCCGGGTCTTCTCGAACGCGCCCGGCGACTACGGTTCCGGGGTCAACCACGTCGTCGACGCCTCGACCTGGGAGACCGACCTCGACCTCGGTGAGCTCTACACGAAGCGGCAGTCCTACGCCTACGGGGTCAGCCTGACCGGCGCCGAGGCGGGTCGGCTGTTCCGGTCGGTGCTGGCCACGGTCGACGTGACGTTCCAGAACCTCGACTCGGCGGAGCGGTCGCTGGCCGACAGTGACCACTACTTCGAATACCTCGGCGGCGTCTCGGCCGCGGTGAAGGCCGCCGGCGGCCGGGCGCCGCGGGTGCTGGTGTCCGACACGTACTCGCCGCGGGCGAGGGTCCGCGACATCGACGAGGCGCTGCGGCTGGAGTCGCGGACCCGGCTGCTCAATCCGCGCTGGTACGAGGCGATGCTCGAGCACGGCTTCCAAGGCGTACGGGAGGTGGCGCAACGGCTGGACAACACGTTCGGCTGGTCGGCGACCGTCGACGCGGTGGACGACTGGATCTATTCGGCGGCCGCGGCGACGTTCCTGTTCGACGACCGGCTGCGGGACCGGATGGCGGCGGTCAATCCGGCCGCGGTCCGCTCGATGGCGCTGCGGCTGGACGAGGCGGACCGGCGCGGACTGTGGCGGCCGAGTCCCGCCGAACGCGCCCGGCTCGACCAGGTCACCGACCTGCTCGAGGACGCGGTGGAAGGAGTCGGCCCGTCGGCCGCCTGACCATGATCGGAAACGGACCATGATCGGAAACGGAGAACCCATGATCGACAACGAGCCACCGGTCTTCCCGTTCAGCGCGGTCGCCGGCCAGGTGGAACTGAAGCGGGCGCTGCTGTTGTGCGCCGTCGATCCCCGGATCGGCGGTGTCCTGGCCCTCGGCGACCGCGGCACAGCGAAGTCGACCACCGTCCGCGCGCTCGGCCAGCTGCTGGCGCTGACCGATCCGGATCGAGCCGTCGTGACGCTGCCGCTCGGCGCCAGCGAGGACCGGGTGATCGGCTCGATCGACCTGGAGGCCGCCCTGACCACCGGCGAGCGGAGGTTCGCGCCCGGGCTGCTCGCCGCCGCCCACCGCGGCTTCCTCTACGTCGACGAGGTGAACCTGCTCGACGACTACCTGGTCGACGTGCTGCTCGACGTCGCCGCGTCCGGCGTCAACGTGGTGGAACGGGAGGGGATCAGTCACCGGCATCCGTGCGAGTTCGTTCTGGTCGGCTCCGGCAATCCGGAGGAGGGCGAGCTGCGGCCGCAGCTGACCGACCGGTTCGGCCTGGCCACGACCGTGTCCACCGAGCGCGACCCGGCCGTGCGGCGGGAGATCATCCGGCGCCGGCTGGACTTCGCCGACGACCGGGCCGGCTTCTACCGGCGTTGGTCGGGGGCCGAGGTCGAACTCGCGGCGAGCGTGGCCGAGGCGCGCCGCCGGCTGGACTCGGTGGACCTGCCGGACGCCGTTGTGGAGTCGATCATCGAACTGTGCGTCGCGGCCGGGGCGATCGGGCATCGTGGCGAGGTGGTGCTGAGCTACGTCGCCCGGGCCGGCGCGGCCCTGCGCGGTGCGGACCAGGTGGAACAGCGTGACGTCGTCGATCATGCGCTGCTGGCGCTGCGGCACCGGGTGCACCGGGAGGCGTTCGACAGCGCCGAGACGGTCGACCGGCGCCTGCTGGACCTGGTCCGGTCGGTGATCGCTCCTGCTCCCGTACCGGCGTGATCATGATCGACCCGGCGCTGCTGGCGGCGCTTCTTGACGACCCCGGTCCCGGGCTGGTGATCACCGGCGATTCCCTGGTACGGGAGCGGGTCTGGCAGGAGCTGGCAGCCGCACTCGCGGAACGTGGCCACCGGGTCCGGCCGGTGCCGCCCGGACTGGCCGCCGGTGACCTGGAGCCGGCCCGGCCCGGCGAGGTGATCATGGTCGCTGCGGCGGAGCTGGTCGAACTGGAGCTGGCCGTGGGCCTGGCCAGGCTTCCCGCGGTGATCTTGTCCGCCGCCGGGCTGGACGCGCTGCCGCCGGCGCTGGCCCGCCGCTGCTGCGCCGTGGTCGACCTGCCGGTGGGTACGGTTCCGCTCCGGCGGCTGCTGGACGGGACCTTGCTACCGGACGTGGTCGAGGGCGGCCCGGGAGCGCCGGTCGACCGGGACCGGATCGCGGCGACCGTGGTGGACCTGGCCGACGGCCACGGGGTTGCCGATCATGGTCTCGAGGTCGGCGCCGCGCGGCTGGCCGAGCGGA
The DNA here is from genome assembly GCF_013407955.1 of Microlunatus parietis. Classification (GTDB taxonomy): domain Bacteria; phylum Actinomycetota; class Actinomycetes; order Propionibacteriales; family Propionibacteriaceae; genus Microlunatus; species Microlunatus parietis. Next base: position 5,172,183 of record NZ_JACCBU010000001.1, read on the forward strand.
TCCACCGGGCCGGTGCCGATCCGCGGCCGATCCTCATCGAGCACGTCTTCGGGCCACGGGCCCTCACCGTGGCGCCGCCACCGCCCGAGCCCGCCGACCATGATCAGGATCACGACCATGATCAGGATCGCGACCATGATCAGGACCGCGGCCATGATCAGGACCGCGGTCGGGACGAGTCCGGGCCGCCGCGCGGCGAAGGCACCGGATCCGACGAGAGCGAACCGCCGCCGCCCGATCCGCTGCCGCCCGCGGTGCCCAGTGCGGGCGGTCCGCCGCCGTGGGCCCGGGTCCGCCGGGCTCCCGCCGGACGCCGCGGCGCGGTGATCACCGGTGGGGCTCGGGGGCGGCCGGGCCGCGTGGTGCCGTACGGCAGGCGCGGGGCGCCGCTGGCCCTGCTGCCGACGCTGCGGGTCGCCCTGCCCTGGCAGCGGATCCGGGCCGGCGGCCGGTCCGGGCGGGTGATCATCAGGCCGGAGGATCTGCGCGGTCAGCTGCGCCGGCGCCGGGCCGGGCGGTTGACGATCATGGTCGTCGACGCGTCGGGGTCGATGGGCCGCGACGCTGTCCGTACCGCGAAGGCGATGGCCCTCGGGCTGCTCGACGTCGCGTACCAGCGGCGGGACGAGGTGGCGATCGTGCTCGCCCGGGGCAGCCGGGCGGTCCTCGGCCTGGCGCCGACCCGCAGCCGGGCCAAGGCGATGAGCTGCCTCCGGCGACTGCCGGCCGGCGGCGGCACCCCGCTGGCCTCGGCGCTGCTGCTGGCGGTCGGGCTGGCCGAACGCTACGACCCGCCGGCCGTGGAACTGGTGATCTTCACCGACGGCCGCGCCAACGTCGGAGTCGGCGGCGACGCCCGGGATGATGCCGCGCAGGCGGCACGCCTGGCCGCCCGCCGCTGCGGCACGGTGCGGGTGATCCCGCCGGCCCGCCCGACTCGGCCCGACCAGGGCTGGCTGACCGAAGCACTCGCCCGTCCCTGACCCCGCTGCTGGCTACGCCGTGAGCCGATCCGCTTCGGCCAGCAGCAGCTCTCCGAAGGGCTGGAAGCCGATGCTGCAGGCGTAGACGCCGCTGACGACGCGGTGGATGGTGCCCCAGTCCCAGATGGCGGCGGCGTCCACGCCGGTACGAGCAGCCAACCGCTCGGTCCGGGCCCGGAGATCATCGCCGAGGTCGGGATTGCAGCGCACGATGGTGCCGAGGTCGCACGCCGGTTCGGCCCGCAGCCCGGTCGGATCGATCAACTTGTAGCTGCCGTCGGCCGCCTGCAGCGCGTTCAGTTCGTGAACATCGCCGTGGACCAGCACCGCGGACCGATCGTCGTGGGCCAGCCGGCGGCGCTCCAGGCAGTTCAGTGCGTCCGCCACGGTGGCCGGCGAGCACGGTCGCCCCGCCTGCTCCCAGAGTCTCGGCAGCCGCTCGGCGTACTGCTCGGCCAACGTCGCACCGGTGGGCAGGTCAAGATCGGGATCGACCGGACGCCACAGGCGAACCGCGACATCGCACAGCAGCTCGTGGCGGCTGGCCGGGTCGGCCACGAGGTCGTACAGCGGAGCTCCGAGGCGCTCCATCAGCAGCGCTTGGCGGCCGGCGTCCTCGGCCCACAGCTTCGCGCAGCCCTCGCCGTCGGCCAGGCGCAACGCGATGGCCTCCGGCCCGAGGTCCTGACCCGGCACACCGATCTTGAGCACCGCCGCGGTTCCGTCGGCCCGGGTCGCCTCGACGACCAGGGCGACATGACCGCCCGCGAAGCTGCGCCCGATGGTCAGGGACCACTCCCGGGCCAGCGAGGCGACGATGCCCGGCAATTCGTCCAGCCAGGCTGCGTTGCCGTCGGCGACGACCGTCCGGCGGACCCGATCAGGTATGTCGAGGCTCACCCCTCAAGGTTCTCAGAGGGTGGCGGCTCGGCCGATCTGGACCAGCTTCCAACCCGCGTCGCGCCAGGTGGGGGCGTGCAGCTTGAGCCGGCCATCGATGATGATCTTGGACCTGACCAGCGGGGCCAGCTCGGCCGGGTCGAGGTAGCGGAACTCGGGCCAGGCGGTCAGGTGCAGCACGATGTCGGCGTCCCGGACCGCTTCGATCACGCTGCCGACCTGGGTGAACCCGTCCCGCGGGGCGAGGTGGGCCTGCGGGTCGTACACCTCGACGATCGCGCCGCGATCATGGAGATAGTCGGCCACGGTGAGCGAGGGGGAGTCCCGGGTGTCGTCGGTGCCCTCCTTGAAGGCGGCCCCGAGTACGGCGACCTTCTTGCCCGCGATCTCGCCGCCGAGCTGATCGATCGCCAACTCGGCCAGCTCGACCCGCTGCGCGGAGTTGATCACCTCGACACTCTTGATCAAGTCGCTCAGCACGTTCACGCCGAGCTCGTCGGCCCGTACCGCCAACGCCCTGATGTCCTTGGGGAAACAGCCGCCGCCGAACCCGAGCCCCGGGCTCAGGTGACCGCGACCGATCCGCGCATCCAGGCCGAGCGCGTCGGCCAGCACGGTCACGTCGCCGCCGGCCACCTGACACAGCTGCGCCATCGCGTTGATGAAGCTGATCTTGGTCGCCAGGAACGTGTTCGCCGCCTGCTTGATCAACTCCGCGGTGGCCAGATCACACGTGATCACCGGCGTCTCCTCGGACAGCGGGATCGCGTACACCTGCTTGAGCAACCGCAGCGCATGATCGGACTGCACGCCGAAGACCAGCCGGTCCGGTCGCAGCGTGTCACCGACCGCGAAGCCCTCGCGGAGGAACTCCGGCTGCCAGGCCAGCTCGATCCCGTCGCCGGCCGGAGCCAGCCGGCGGAGCCGTTCCTGCAGCGCCGGCGCGGTGCCGACCGGGACCGTCGACCGGCCGACCACCAGGGCCGGCTTGGTGAGCTTGGGCGCCAGGGCGTCGATCGTCGCGTGCAGCTGGCTCAGGTCGGCCGAGCCGTCCGGCAGCTCGGGCGTGCCGAGCGCCAGGAAGTGCACGTCGGCCCAGTCGGCGATGTCGTCGTAGTCCAGGGTGAACCGGAGCCGGCCGGACCTGGTGTGCTGCTCCAGCAGGTGTTCCAGGCCGTTCTCGAACATGTGCGGCTGGCCGGCGTTGAGTTTCTTCACCACCTCCGGCACGATGTCGACGCCGATCACCTCGTGGCCGAACTCGGCGAGCCCGGCGGCGAGCGTCGTGCCCAGATAGCCCGTCCCGATGACGCTGATCCGCAAAGTCACTCAGCGAGTGTGGCACACGCGATGGAACAACAGGAGATCGTCCACCGTGCCGTCGGCGAGCACCTCGGCGGCCGGCTGGGTCCCGATCAGGACGAAGCCGGCCCGCTCCGCGACCCGCCGGGAGCCGGTGTTGCTCGCCGCGCACCGGATGAGTACCGAACGCACCGGAATCGGCAGCCCCGTCGAGTGGCCGCCCAGGAACTCGGCCACGGCCCGGACGGCGGCGGTGGTCAGCCCTCGACCCCGCGAATCCGGGTGCGCCGAGTAGCCGAGCTCGGCGCGGCCGGCGTCGGACAGCGCGACCGTGATCGTTCCGGCGGCGACGCCGACCCCTGGATCGGTGTAGCACCAGCCGAAGCCGCGGCCGGTCGTGGCGGCCTCGCGCAGCGACTCGACGAAGTCCAGCGCATCCCGCGTCGTGTACGGGTACGGCAGCCGCGGCGCGAACCGGCGGGTGCCCGGATCCGAGCAGATCTGGACCAGCCGCTGCGCGTCGTCCTCCGTGTAAGGACGCACCAGCACCGGCCGGCCGGGCCCGGCCCGGTCACCCGTCAGCACTGGATTCTCCGGCAGCCGGATCGGTTGCCGCGGATCGTCCGAGGTCATCGTGGCGACCCAGCCGTCGACCAGCTCGCCGCGGATGTCCAGCGAGCGCCGGATCCGGCCGTCGAACCGGAACCCGGCCGACGCGGCAACCCGCCGGGACGGCCAGTTGCCGACCCGGGCGCGCCAGCGGAGCACCCGTACGCCCAACGCGTCGAACCCGTGATCACGGACCAGGCGCACCGCGGTGCTCATCACGCCGTGGCCGCGGGCTGACGGATGCAGGCTGAAGCCGATCTCGGCGCTGCCGTCGTCGCGCAGCCCGAGATCGATCGCCCCCGCATAGCGGTGGCCGCGGCCGAGATCGGCGTCGATCGCCCAGCCGAACCCGGTCCCGGACCGCCAGCCCGACGGGATGACCTCGAGGGCGTACTCGCGGGCTTCGGCGAGCCCGTACCCGTCGGCGGGGATCGGCACCGGGGTCCAGCGACGCGCATCCGGATCGTTGCTCTGCTCGACGATCGCCGGCAGGTCGGCCTCGGTGTGGGCTCGCAGCCGTACCCGTCCGGACGGGTCGGTCAGGATCGGGACGTCATCGGGGAAGTCGCGGCCGCGCCGGGCTCCGGCACTCGGTCGATCGGTCGCCATGGGCCCATCCAACACCACTAAAGTGTGGCCGGTGATCAGCGAACACGCGCCGGATCCGGGTCTCGTCCCGGACTCCGAGGACGCTCAATCCGACGACGGGGAAAGCCACAGTACGAAGCAGGTGTGTTCGTGAACGACACCCTGCTGAACATCCTCGTCATCTTCGTCTTCATCATGATCGGCGGCGTCTTCGCGGCCGCCGAGATGGCCCTGGTCTCGTTGCGGGACAGCCAGGTCAAACAACTCGCCCAGCGGAGCAAGAGCGGCCGCACCGTCGCCCGGCTGAGCGAGAATCCGAACCGATTCCTGTCCGCGGTGCAGATCGGCGTCACGCTGGCCGGCTTCCTGTCCGCGGCGTTCGGCGGCGCGACGCTGGCCGACGACCTCGGCCCGGTGCTGGCCCAGGTGCTGCCGATCTCGGAGGCCGTCGGCAGCACGATCGCCCTGGTCGTGGTGACGGTCATCATCTCTTATGTCTCGATCGTGGTCGGCGAGCTGACCGCGAAGCGGCTGGCGCTGCAGCGGGCGGAGTCGTTCGCGCTGGCCCTCGCGCCGCTGGTCGACTTCATCGCCCGGCTGGCCCGGCCGGTGATCTGGCTGCTCGGGGTGTCGACCGACGGCCTGGTCCGGCTGCTCGGCGGCGACCCGAAGGCGTCTCGTGAGGAGGTCACCGACGAGGAGATCCGGTCCCTGGTCAGCACCTCCTCGACGCTCGGCGCGGAGGAGCGGCAGATCGTCGAGGACGTCTTCGCCGCCGGCGACCGCGGACTGCGGGAGGTGATGGTGCCGCGGACCGAGGTGGACTTCCTGCCCGGCGACATGCCGGTGCACCGCGCGGTCCGGGAGACCGCCGACGCGCCGCGGTCCCGCTATCCGGTCACCGGCCAGTCGGCCGACGACATCCTCGGCTTCATCCACGTCCGGGATCTCTTCCACAGCGACCCGTCCCGCAGCACGGTGCCGGTCCGTGAACTGGTCCGGCCGGTGCTCTCGCTGCCCGAGACGGTACGGGTGCTGCACGCGCTGACCATGATGCGGCGGGAGTCGGCGCACCTGGCGATCGTCGCCGACGAGTACGGCGGCACGGCCGGCATCGTCACGATGGAGGACCTGGTCGAGGAACTCGTCGGCGACATCACCGACGAGTACGACATCGTCACCGAACGCCCGGCCGACAACGGCGGCGAGGTGATCATCGACGGGCTGACCACGCTGGACGAGTTCGCCGAGCGGTTCGCGCTGGCCCTGCCCGACGGCCCGTACGACACGGTGGCCGGGTTCGTGGTGGCCCGGCTGGGCCGGTTGGCCAAGGTCGGCGACCTGCTGGTCGAGGTGGTCGGCCCGGTCGAATCGGACGACGATGACGTGGTCCCGGTCCGGTTCGCGCTCCGCGTCGCCGAGCTGAGCGGGCGCCGCGTGACGGCGGTCGGAGTGCGCCGGCTGGAGGCGCCGGACCCGGCCGCGGAGCGCCAGCCCAGCGCCGATCCGGAGTCGAACGGGCGCGGCGGGCCGAGTGGGCGTGAGCCCGGTGCGCCGGGCCCGGCGGCGGGTGCGTAACAATGTCGCCCATGTCTGCAGACACGACGACCGCAGATCCGGCCGCGACGGCCGGCGCTCAGGGCCGGGACGACCGGACCACGAAGCCGCGGGTGCTCTCGCTGGTCCAGCCGACCGCGGCCTCGCTGCATCTCGGCAACTACCTGGGCGCGCTGCGGCAGTGGGTGCCGCTGCAAGATGATCATGACGCGTTCTACGGTGTCGCCGACCTGCACGCGCTGACCGTGGAGCAGGACCCGAAGGAGCTGCGGCAGCGCACCCTGCGCAGCGCCGCGCAGTTGATCGCGGCCGGTGTCGATCCGGAGAAGTCGACGATCTTCATCCAGTCGCACGTGCCCGAGCACACCCAGCTGAGCTGGATCCTGGGCTGCCTGACCGGCTTCGGCCAGGCGAATCGGATGACCCAGTTCAAGGACAAGTCGGCTCGCGGGCTCGGTGATCAGGCGAGCGTCGGCCTGTTCACGTACCCGATCCTGATGGCGGCGGACATCCTGATCTACAAGGCCGATCGGGTGCCGGTCGGCGAAGATCAACGGCAGCATCTGGAGTTGACCCGGGACCTGGCGTCGCGGTTCAACCACCGCTACGGCCGGACGTTCGTGGTGCCGGAGCCGCACATCGTCGCTTCGGTCGGCCGGATCGGCGACCTGGCCGACCCGGTCGGCAAGATGAGCAAGTCCTCGTCCTCGCCGGCCGGGATCATCGAACTGCTCGACGAGCCCAAGATCAACATCAAGAAGATCAAGTCGGCGGTGACGGATTCGGAGCGGGAGATCCGGTACGACCTGGAGGCCAAGCCGGGCGTCGCGAACCTGCTGACCATCCTGTCCGCGCTGACCGGGACGCCGATCGATGCGCTGGTGGAATCCTTTCGGGGCTTGGGATACGGAGATCTCAAGGGCGCCGTGGCCGACGTCGTGGGCGAGGTCGGCGGAGCGTACCGGGAGCGGGCGCTCGGCCTGATCGAGGAGGGCACCGAGCTCGAGGGCATTCTCGCCGCCGGCGCGGAGCGCGCCCGGTCCATCGCGGCCGCCACCGTGGCCGAGGTCTACGACAAGGTCGGCCTGCTGCCTCGCTGAGGCGCCCCGCTCCCGTACCGGCATGCAAAGATCGATCCGTGATGAGTAGCGTCACCCGCGACCCCGACGGCTCGGGCCTGCTCACCTCGCCGGAAGTGGCCGATCTGCTGACCGCCGCGGTGGCGCACGGTGGTGGCCGGCTGGTCTCCTGGCAGCTGGACCACGTCGACGCCAACCCGCGCCGGTCGACGACGGCGACCTATACGGCGACGGTGGACTGGCCGTTCGGCCGGCGGACCGAACTGCTCGGCGCCAGCGCCCGCGCCGGCGGCCGCTCCACCAGTGACGAGAACGCGGTGATCTTCGCCGACGGCGAGCGGGAGGTCGCGGTCTGGCTCTATCCGCGCGACCCGGAGCTGCCCGGCCTGGTCCGGGCCGCGTTCGCCGATGACGTCGCCGAGCTGCTGACCGTCCACCAGGTGCTGTCGGCGCCGGTGCTGCCGGGGCAGGTCGAACTGGAGATGATCGGTTACCGGCCGCGCCGGCGGGCCGTGCTGCGGGCGACCGTGACGACGGCGGCCGGGCCGGAGACGTTCTTCATCAAGGTGCTCCGGGAGCGGTTGTTCGAGCCGACCGTGCGGCGGCATCAACTGTTGCTGGCGGCCGGGGTGCCGGCGCCGCCGATCGCCGCCGTCACGCCGGACTTCCTGCTGGTGCTGCGGCAGTTGCCCGGCCGGCCGCTGGCCCAGGCGATCTTCGATCCGGAGCCGCCGTGCACCGCCGAGCAGTTGATCGGCGTGCTGGACGCGATGCCGGTCGAGGTGGCCGCGCTGAGCCGGCGCAATCCGTGGTCCGACGCGGTGGAGCAGTACGCGACCATGGTCGCGGCGGCGCTGCCCTCGCTGCGGCCGCGGCTGGACTGGCTGACCGAGCAGATCCGGACCGGCCTGGCCGGGATCCCGCTGGGCACCGAGCCGACCCACGGCGATTTCCACGAGGGTCAGTTGTTCGTCTCCGCCACCGGGGTCAGCGGCATCCTGGACATCGACACGATCGGCCCCGGCCGGCGCGCCGATGATCTTGCCTGCCTGCTGGCCCATCTGTCGTCCGTGCAGCGGATGAACGCCGAGCAGGCCGCCCGGGTCAGCCGGCTGATCCGGGACTGGGTGCCCGTCTTCGACACCCGGGTCGATCCGGTCGAGCTGCGGCTGCGGGCCGCCGCCGTCGCGATCTCGCTGGCCACCGGTCCGTACCGAGGTCAGGAGCCGGCCTGGGAGCACGAGACGACCATGATCATCGACGCCGCCGAACGGCTGATCCGCAGCATCGGGTGACGCCGCGCTTCCGTCCGATACCGGTCAGCAATTCGCTTCCGGGGCCGGAATGATCATCGTAATCTGACCGGATGACGGAACTCCGCGACCGCATCGAAGCCGCCCGTGCCGCCTACGCCGTGCCCGGCTTGAGCTGGGCCATCCACGATGATCATGCCGTGGCCGACACCGGTGCGCTCGGCGTCCGGGAGGCGGGCGGAGACTCACCGGTGACGGAGACGACCCGGTTCCAGGCCTGCTCGATCAGCAAGCCGGTCGCCGTGCTCGGGATGCTCCGGCTGGTCGACCGCGGACTGCTCGACCTCGATCAGGACGTCAACGAGCGGCTGACCTCCTGGCGGATTCCGCGGAACGGTACCTGGCAGCCGGTGATCACGTTGCGGCACCTCGCGAGCCACTCGGCCGGCCTGACCGCCTCGGGCTTTCCCGGCTATCGGCGAACGGACCCGCTGCCCGACCCGGTGCAGATCCTGAGCGGGGCCCATCCGGCGAACACCGAGGGCGTCCGCGTCGACACCATGCCCGGCGTCCGGATGCGCTACAGCGGCGGCGGCATGACGGTGATGCAACAGCTGCTCGAGGACGTCACCGGCACGCCGTTCGCCGACCTGATGCGGGAGCTGGTGCTGGACCCGATCGGCATGGCCGACAGCGATTTCGCCCAGCCGCCACCCGCGGCGGTCCATGATCGTCTGGCCAGCGGGCACGACGCGTACGGACGTCCGGTCGAGGGCGGTTGGAACCTCTATCCCGAGCAGGCCGCTGCCGGGCTGTGGACCACGCCGGCCGACCTGTGCCGGTGGGCCCTGGCGGTCCGAGCCGCCTACCAGGGCGCCGTCGACGCCGTACTGTCCCGAGGGCTGGCCCGCGAGATGTTGGCGCCGCGGCTGCCGACCGGCAAGGCCCAGACCGGCGGCTTGGACGAGATCGGCCTCGGCGTCTTCCTGGCCGGCCGCGACGGGCAGGTGCGCTTCGGTCACAGCGGCAGCAATGTCGGGTTCCAGTGTCATGCGCTCAGCTATCACGAGCTCGGCTCCGGCGCCGTCGTGATGTCCAACAGCGACCGGGGCTACTTCGCCGTCCAGCGGGCGCTGGCGGCGATCGCCGAGCGCTGCGGTTGGCCCGACTATCCGGACGATCTCGAGGAGCCGAAGCAACCCGATCGGGACTCGGTCGCGGCGCTCGCCGGACACTACCGGCTGCACGACGCGTCGGCACTGAGCCTGCGGCCGGTCGAGGACGAGTTGGCGGTCCGGTTCGACGGCCAGCCCGAGATGATCTTCGGTTTCGTCGGCCAGCAGGACGGGCAGCTGATCTTCGCCTCCCGGGTGATCGGTGTCCGGCTCGAACTTGAACTCGAGGGGACCAAGATCACGGTGCGTCAGGACGGCACGACGATCACGGGCACCCGACATTAGGGACGCGCGACACTAGGTCCACAGGGCCATGCCGATGGAGCGCTCGCGGTCCTCGGTGAAGCCGTGCTTGGCGTACAGGCGGCGGCCGGGCGGGTCGGCCATCAGAGAGACAAAGGCCTTCGGCGGCGCTGCGGTACGGATCTCGTCGACCAGCCAGGTCAGCACCGTGTCGCCGATGCCCTGGCGCTGATGGCCGGGCAGGACGGCCATGTCGACGATGTGGAAATACCAGCCACCGTCGCCGATCACGCGTCCCATGCCGACCGTCTCGCCGCTGTCGTGGACCACGTGGCAGGCGCGCCAACTGCCGGGCAGCGCCAACTCGGCCTGCTCCTCGGTACGCGGCGTCAGTCCGGACTCGCGCCGGAGCCGCAGGTAGTCGGGCACCGGCGGTACGCCGATCCGGAGCCGGTAGGCCGCGGGCAGGCTCACTTCCGGACCGCCCGCTCGGGCTGCCCGGGCTGCCAGACCGTGATCAACAGTCCGTTGTCCATCTCGACCGAGGACGCGCCTTCGATGTCGGCCACGTAGAACGGATCGAACCGCTGACCGCGCAGGTCGAAGCCGCTCTCGGCGAACAGCCACTCGGCGAACCGCCGGTGCAGTTCCTCGTCCTGCAGGTCGTGCACCACGCCCCACAACTTGGCGTCGCCCTCGCCGACGTACGGATCGACCGTGGCCGTGTGCAAGGTGAACCGGGGATCGCGGCCGAGGTCGCCGAACTTCGTGGTCCCGGGCATGCCCACGATCACGAGTTGATCTTCGAAGATCCGCGGCTCCACCGGACTGATCCGCGGATAGCCGTCGGAGCGCAGGGTGCCGAGCAGGCACAGATAGCCGGTCGCGGCGTGGCGGCGGGCGAACAGGCCGGACACCCTCGGCGACTCCTCGGCGAACTCCTTCCAGGTCGTCATGGCGCCACGCTAGCCCGCCCGGCCCCGGCTTGTCTGGCGTCCCAAGGTCTTGCTCGCGACATCAGAATGATGTCATGATGGCGCCATGATGGTGCGAACTCGGCTGGCCCGGCTGGCCTCGTCCGGCCGCGGCGTGCTCACCCTGATCCGACTGCTGCCCCGCCTGGACCGGCGACTGGCGGCGATCCTCGGCGTGTCCGTCCTCGTGACCGCTGCGTTGCCGGTCGCGGCGGCGGTGCTGACCGGGCTGCTGATCGGGTCGATCCCAGCGGCGGTGGCCGGCGGTTCGGGCTCCGCCGCGATGACCGAGACGCTGCGGCTGCTCGTCGTGGTCGGCGTGCTGGTGCTGGTCGACCGGATGGTGGCGCCCGTCGCGACCACCGCGGGCCGGGCGCTCGGCCGCGAGTTGGACAGCCACCTCGCCGAGCGGGTGATGGCGGCGGTCGGCCGGCCGGAGGGCATCGCCCACCTCGAGGACCCGGAGACGCTGGACGAGATCCGGATCGCCCGCGGCCTGGGCAGCGACCTGAACCGGGCCGGCCGCGCGGTCGAGGCACTGCCGCGGGCGCTGCCGTCCTGGCTCCGGGCGCTCGGCTCGGCCGGCGTCCTGTTCGCCCTGGAATGGTGGCTCGGTGTGATCTGGCTGATCGTCTGGCCGCTGACCCTGCTGCTGATGCAGCGCGAGTACGTCAAGATCGGCGCGGTCATCTACGGCCAGAGCAGCGCGCTGCGGCGCTCCGAGTATCTGCGCGACCTCGCCCTCGAGGCGGGGCCGGCGAAGGAGCTGCGGATCCTCGGCCTGCGGGACTGGCTGATCGGCCGGTTCGAGGAGTCCTGGCTGGCCGCGATGCGCCCGGTCTGGCGGTCCCGGCGGCCGGATCCGCTGTCCGTCGGCGGCTCCGTCCTCGCGATCATCGTCGTCGACACGCTCTCGTACGGACTGCTGGTGGCGGCCGGCCTCGGCGTCGGGCCCGGGCCGGGCCAGCTCTCCCTGGCCGCGGTCGCGGTCTTCGTCCAGGCGCTGGCCGGCGTGAACTCGTTCATGGCCTTCGACGACGACAACGCGCACCTGGCCGCAGCGGCCCTGCTGGTCCCGAAGGTGCTGGCGATGTCGGACCGGCTCGATGCCGCCGACGCGCTGGCTGCGCCGGAGCGGGCACCGGCGCTGACCCGGCGTCGCGAGGTCGCGCCGGAGTTGCCCCGCGACGAGCTCCGCTTCGAGGGCGTGACCTTCCGCTACCCGAACGCGGAGAAGGCCGCGATCGACGGCCTGGACCTGGTGGTGCCGGCCGGCCGCTCGCTCGCCGTGGTCGGCCGCAACGGCGCCGGCAAGACGTCGCTGGTGAAGCTGCTCTGCGGGCTCTACCGGCCGACCGCGGGCCGGATCACGGTGGACGGCACCGACCTGGCCGAGCTGGATCCGGACGGCTGGCGGTCCCGGCTCGCGGTGCTGTTCCAGGACTTCGCCCGCTACCACCTGACCATCGCCGACAACATCGCCCTCGGCGCCCCGCAGCATTCGGGCGACCGGGACCGGCTGGAGCTGGCGGCCCAGCGGGCCGGCCTGGAGTCGGTGATCGAGGTGCTGCCGGACGGCTGGGAGACGGTGCTGTCCCGCGAATACACGGGCGGCGTCGACCTCTCCGGCGGCCAGTGGCAGCGGGTCGCGCTGGCCCGGGCCATGTTCGCCGTCGACGCCGGCGCCCGGGTGCTGGTGCTCGACGAACCCACCGCGGCGCTGGACGTCCGGGCCGAGGCCGCCCTCTACGACCGCTTCCTGGAGCTGACCGAGGGCCTCACCACCTGGCTCATCTCGCACCGGTTCTCCACCGTCCGGCGGGCCGACCGGATCGTCGTCCTCGACCCCGACCGGGGCGGGATCGCCGAGGACGGTGATCACGACCGGCTGCTCGCGGCGGGCGGTGCCTACGCCCGGATGTTCACCCTGCAGGCCGAACGCTTCGCCGGACGGAGTTGATCATGATCAAGGAATGGGGCAGCACGGCGCGCCGGTTGTGGCGGGCCTACCGGATCTCGCTGGGCTTCGGCTTCCGGGCCGCGCCCGGCGCCGCCGCCGGGCAGTTGATCACCGGCGTGCTGATGGCGGCATTCGGTCCGCTGCTGGCGTACGGCGGGAAGTTGATCATCGACGCCGTGGCGGCCGCGAATCTGTGGCTCGGCCTGATCACCGGGCTGGTGATCGCGGTGCTGATCGGGCTGTCGCTGCTCAACGTCTTCGTGTACGTCAGCTTCGTCTTCGTCGTGCTGGAACGCGCCCGGGAGCTGGCCGACCGGCGCCTGATGGAGCTGGCCGGCGGCACCGACGGGATCGCCCACTACGAGCGGTCCGACTACCTGGACCAGATGCAGCGGATCCGGGAGGATCGGGACGGCCTCGGCACGATGGTCAACGCCACCACCGGCATCGTCCGGGCCCTGGTCGGCTTGGTCGCGTCGGCGATCATGCTCGCCGCGATCCACCCGGTGCTGCTCGGGTTGTTGATCATCGCCGTCGTCTCGGTGCTGGTCGGGCGGCGCAGCACCGATCTGGAGATCGCCGCCGACGAGGCGACCAGCGAGCCGGAGCGCCGGCGCCGGCACCTGTTCGCGGTCGGTACCGAGGCCGACACCGGCAAGGAGCTGCGGATCTTCGGCTCGGTGGACGACCTGGTCCGGCGGCACCGGGCGGCCGCGGCGCAGGTGAACGGGGTCCGCAACGCCGCCGGCTGGCGGGCGACCCGGCTACGGCTGCTGGACGCGGCGATCTCGGCGGCCGGCTACATCGCCGCCGTGGCGGTCGTGATCATGCTCGCGCTGGCCGGCCGGGCCACGCCGGGCGACGTCGTGCTCGCGGTCGGCCTGGCCACCCAGCTCGGCGGCATGGTGATGGTCGGCGTCGCGTACGGGACGAGCTTCGTGCGCGGCCTCAAGACGGCGGATCGCCTGCTCTGGTTGGAGGATTACGCCGCGACGGCCCGGCACCGGCCGGCGGATCCGGCGCCGGTACCGGACCGGCTGGACGACGGGATCACCCTGACCGACGTCTCGTTCGGCTACCCAGGGGCGCCGGGCGGACGCGGCGTGCTGGACCGGGTCTCGCTGAAGCTGCCGGCCGGCGCCGTGGTCGCGCTGGTCGGCGAGAACGGTGCCGGCAAGACCACCCTGGTGAAGCTGCTGTCCGGCTTCTACCGGCCCGACGCGGGCTCGATCAAGATCGACGGCACCGACCTGGACCGGATCGATCCGGCCGACTGGCGGCGCCGGGTCAGCGCGACGTTCCAGGACTTCGTGGCGTTCGAGTTCCTGGCCCGCGAGGCCGTCGGCATCGGCGACCTGGACCGGATCGACGACCGGGACGCCGTCGCGGAGGCCGTCGCCCGGGCCGACGCGGGGCCGGTCGTGGCCGATCTGCCGGACCGGCTGGACACCCAGCTCGGCACCGCCTGGGGCGGCATCGACCTGTCCGGCGGCCAATGGCAGCGACTGGCTCTGGCTCGTGGCCTGATCCGGCCGGATCCGCTGTTGGTGATCTTGGACGAGCCGACCGCCGCGCTCGACCCGCAGACCGAGCACGCGCTCTTCGAACGCTTCACCGCCGCGGCCGGCGACGCCCGCAGCCGGGGCGGGGTGACGCTGCTCGTCTCACACCGCTTCTCCACGGTACGGATGGCGGACCTGATCATCGTTCTCGACCAGGGCCGGGTCCGCGAGGTCGGTGATCATGAAACGTTGATCAAGCGCGGCGACCTCTACGCCGAGCTCTACGAGCTGCAATCGAGGGCGTACCGCTGATCATCAGCCCGGATCGGACACACAGAACTCGTTGCCCTCCGGGTCGAGCAGCGTGGTCCAGCCCTCCCGCACCTGGTGCACGCTGGCGCCCAGCCCGAGCAGCCGGTCCACCTCCGCGGACCGGTCCGGCGCCTCGACCTCGAGGTGGAGCCGATTCTTGGTGATCTTGGGTTCCGGCACCTGCTGGAAGAAGAGCGTCGGCCCCGGCCCGCCCACCGCGACGGTCGGGTCGGTCTCCGGGGTCAGCCCGAGCCCGGCCAGCCGGGTGATCTCCGCCTCGTCGTACGGCAGCACGTCGTAGCCATCCAGCACCTGCGCCCAGAACTGGGCCAGCGAAGGAGCATGTCGGCAGTCGATGACGATCTCGCGGAGCGCGGCCATGCGGCGACGTTAGCCGCACGATCGGCGAGCGGCAACGGGCTTTTCCCCGGGATGCTGCACCCAGGTCGCTCTATTTCTGCCGATCTCGCTCGAACTGGCCCCGCTGGCCGTGCACCGCGTAGCCGTCCACCTCGATCCCGAGCAGGAGGCGGACGAAGGCCGCGTCGACGAAGTACTGCTGGGACCCGCACCAGACCTCGACATTGGTCCGCCAGCACAGCGCCGGGACGGTGCAGCGCAGCCCCTGGCGTTCCATGATCAGGTCCGGCGGGATCCGGCCGCGGTGCAGCCTGATCCCGGGCGGCGGGACGCGATCGGACGAGACACGCATGGGCACGATCGGCACGGCGACGTCCGGCCAGAAGGTGATCCTGGCCGCGCTGCGCCGAGCAGCACGCCGTCGCCGGACCAGAGCGCGGCTCCGTGGATCCGTGCCTCGGTCGAGGTCGCGAGGGCGGGGTCACAGTAGATGCCGGGATAGAGCCGGACGACGGCGCCGCGCTCGGCCAGGCGCAGCAGCTTGCGTTTGAGGTGCGGGCCTCGGGGCACGAACAAACCGGTCATATTCAGGGTGATGCGCAGCCGACGCCGGTTTCAGCCGGACACGAGAAAGTCTGTGGATGGGGGATTTGGTGGGTGGTCGTCTGTGGATGACCGGAATCCAGCGCACTCGGCGCGTCGGGCCGGGAAACGCCGCTTTCGGCCCGAGTGCGCTGGATTTCGGTCATGCCAGACTGGGGCCGTGGAACAAACCATCGCTGCGGCCGTGGCTGAACTGCGGGATCGGCTGATCGCGATCCGGCGCGACCTGCACGCGCACCCCGAGATCGGCCGTGCCGAGCACCGGACGACGGACCGGATCGGCTCGCTGCTGGCCGAGGCGGGGCTCGACTTCCGGGTGCTCGCGGTGGGCACCGGCGGGATCTGCGACCTCGAACCGATCGACGATGCCCCGGTGATCGGGCTCCGGGCCGACATCGACGCGCTGCCGATCTCGGACGGCAAGCGGACGCCCTACGCGTCGACGGTTCCGGGTGCCTGCCACGCCTGCGGCCACGATGTGCACACCACGGTGCTGCTCGGGACCGCGCTGGTGCTGGCCCGGCTGCGTCGCGACGGCCTGCTCCCGGGCGGAGTCCGGCTGATCTTCCAGCCCGCCGAGGAGACCACGCCCGGCGGCGCCCTCGACGCGATCGCCTACGGCGCCTGCAAGGACCTGAGTGAGGTGTACGCGCTGCACTGCGACCCGCGCACCGACGTCGGCCAGGTCGGGCTGTCGCCGGGGCCGATCACGTCGGCCGTGGACAAGGTCCATGTCACGCTCACCGGCTCCGGCGGCCACACCTCGCGGCCGCACCTGACCGCGGACCTGGTCGGCGCCATCGGCGCGCTGGCCACCCAGGCACCGCTGCTGCTGTCCCGCCGGATCGATCCGCGCGGCGGCGTGTCGCTGGTCTGGGGCCGGATCCACGCCGGCAGCGCCGCGAACGCGATCCCGCAGTCGGGTCAGATCGAGGGCACGCTGCGGGCGCTGCAGTTGGCCGCCTGGCAGGAGGCGGAGGGCCTGCTGCCGGCGCTGCTGGCCCAGATCGTCGAACCGTACGGCGTCTCCAGCGAGATCGTGATCAGCCAGGGCGTCCCGCCGACGGTCAACCACACCGAGCAGGTGAGCCGGATGGCCGCGGTGGCCCGGATCATGCTCGGCCCGGACAGCGTGCAGCCGACCGAGCAGTCGTTGGGCGGCGAGGACTTCGCCTGGATGCTCCGCGAGGTGCCCGGTGCGCTGGCCCGGCTCGGGGTCCGGCCGGTCGGCGTCGGCCGGGTGCCGGACATCCACACCCCGCTGTTCGATGTGGACGAGGCCTGCATCGGCGCCGGCGTCAAGTTGTTGACCGGCCTGGCGGCCGGGGTCGCTCGGTGATCATCCGCCGCATGGTTACAACTGGGTATCCACCCCGTGCGGGTTTCTCGGCCCCAGCGATCAGCCATTACAGTGCGGAATGACCCGATAGCCAGGGCAAGGATGAGGCGTTGATCCCGGGCTCGGGAGGACGTTTCAGCGCGCCGAGGAGGCAGTACGTGAAGAAGTCTCTCATTGCCGGACCCGCGATCGCGGCGGCGGTCATCCTGACGATGGCCGGCTGCGCCGAGCCGCCGGGTGCGACGCCGACCTCGGCCGCGCCGGGCGGCGACCCGTCCAGCTCCGCTCCGGCCGGCGCCAGTGACTTCAAGGCCTGCATGGTGTCCGACGCGGGAGGCTTCGACGACAAGTCGTTCAACCAGACCTCGTACAAGGGGCTGACCGACGCGAAGACCGAGCTGGGCATCGAGACTGGCCAGGTCGAGTCGACCAACACGGCGGACTTCGCCAAGAACATCCAGTCGATGGTCGACGCCGACTGCAACATGGTCGTCACCGTCGGCTTCCTGCTCGGCGACGCCACGCTGGCTGCGGCCAAGCAGAACCCCGACGTCGAGTTCGCCATCGTCGACTTCAACGACCCGGCGAAGTTCGCCGAGGTGCCGAACCTGAAGCCGCTCGAGTTCAACACCGCCGAGTCGAGCTTCATGGCGGGCTATCTGGCGGCGGGCATGACCCAGACCAAGAAGGTGGGGACGTTCGGCGGCGCCAACATCCCGACCGTGACGATCTTCATGGACGGGTACGCCCAGGGCGTGCAGTACTACAACGAGCAGAAGGGCGCCTCGGTCCAGGTGATCGGCTGGGACGCGGCCAAGCAGGACGGCCAATTCGTGCCCGGCGACAAGCCGTTCGAGAACGTCGCCGGCGGCAAGCAGATCGCCGAGAACCTGTCCAGCCAGGGCGCCGACATCATCTTCCCGGTGGCCGGCCCGTCCGGTGAGGGCGCGCTGCAGGTGGCCAAGGCCAGCGGCGGCAAGGTGAACGCGATCTGGGTCGACACCGACGGCTGCATCAGCGCCGAGGCCTACTGCCCGAACCTGATCTCCAGCGTCTACAAGGCGATGGACGTCGCGGTGAAGGACTCGATCGCCGCGGCGGTCGACGGTTCCTTCAGCAACGAGCCGTACGTCGGCACGCTGGCCAACGACGGCACCGGACTGTCCCCGTTCCACGAGTTCGACGGCAAGGTCCCGGCCGAGCTGAAGACCGAGCTGGACAAGATCAAGGCCGACATCCAGGCCGGCACGATCAAGATCGAATCCAAGGCCCAGCCGAAGCAGTAGTCGTTCCCGTCCGAGCCGGAGGGCGTCGCAGATGACGAGCACTGCCGCGCCGGAGCCCGGTCACGGGCTCCGGCTGATCGAGATCACCAAGCGGTTCGGTTCGCTGGTGGCCAACGATGCGATCAGCCTGGACATCGTTCCCAGTGAGATCCATTGCCTGCTGGGGGAGAACGGCGCTGGCAAGTCGACCCTGATGAACGTCCTGTACGGGCTGCTGCAGCCCGACGGGGGTTCGATCGAGGTGGACGGCGTCCCGCTGGTCTCGCGCAACCCGAAGCAGGCGATGGCCGCCGGGATCGGCATGGTGCACCAACACTTCATGCTGGTCGACGTGTTCACGGTCGCCGAGAACCTGATCTTGGGCCGGGAGCGTTCCGCGCTGCTCGATCTCAAGCGGGCCCGGCGTCTGGTCCGCGAGTTGTCCGGCCGGTACGGGCTCGACGTCGACCCGGACGCGAAGGTGGAGGACCTGCCGGTCGGGATCCAGCAGCGGGTCGAGATCCTCAAGGCGCTCGCCAACGATGCCCGGTTCCTGATCTTCGACGAGCCGACCGCGGTGCTCACCCCGCAGGAGACCGACGAGTTGATCACCGTGATGCGGTCGCTCCGGGACGAGGGCAAGGCGATCGTGTTCATCACCCACAAGCTGCGGGAGGTGCGCGCGATCGCCGACAAGATCACCGTGATCCGGCGCGGCAAGGTGGTCGGCCAGGCCGACCCGTCCGAGTCCGAGGCCAAGCTGGCCGAGCTGATGGTCGGCCGCGCGGTCAGCCTGCAGGTGGCCAAGGAGGAGCCCGAGGTCGGCCCGGAACGGCTGGTGATCGACGGCGCCACGGTGGTCGCGCCGAACGGCACGGTCGTCGTCGATGATCTTTCGCTGGCCGCGCGCGGCGGCGAGATCCTTTGTATCGCAGGGGTCCAGGGCAACGGGCAGAGCGAGCTGGCCGAGGCTCTGATCGGTGTGGCGCCGCTGGCCGGCGGCACGGTGATCTTGGACGGCAAGCCGATCCAGCAGTTGTCGCCGCGGCGGCGGATCGACGCCGGCCTCGGTTACGTGCCGGAGGACCGGCAGCACGACGGCTTCGTCGGCACGTTCAGCGTCGCCGAGAACCTGGTCCTGAACAGCTTCGACGAGCCCCCGTACGCCAAGGGCCTGTCGCTGAACCTGAAGCGGATCGACCAGAACGCCGCCGAACGGGTCGGCGAGTTCGACATCAGGACGCAGTCGATCAAGGAATCGGTGGCGTCGCTGTCCGGCGGCAACCAGCAGAAGCTGGTGCTGGCCCGCGAACTGTCCCGGCCGCTGTCGGTGCTGATCGCCTCGCAGCCGACCCGGGGTGTGGACGTCGGCGCGATCGAGTTCCTGCACCAGCGGCTGGTCGCCGAACGGGACCGGGGCACCGCGGTGATCATCGTCTCCAGCGAACTGGACGAGGTGGCGGCACTGGCCGACCGGATCGCGGTCATGTATCGCGGCCGGATCGTCGGCATCGTCGAGCCGGACACGTCGCGCGAGGTGCTGGGCCTGATGATGGCCGGGGTGCCGGCGGACGAGGCGATGGCCTCGGCGTCGGTGATCAGCGCGAGCGAGGAGGACGCCATCCTGGACGCGCAACTCGCCGATCAGGCCGGTCCCGACGGGGAGGATCAGCGGTGAGGGTTCCGTTCTGGAAGAGGCTGCGCCGCCTGCCCTGGTCCGAGGTGGCGACGACCTCGGTCGCGTTCGTCCTGGCCTTGATCATCGGCGCGATCCTCATGATCGTTTCCGACTCGGACGTGCGGACCAAGTTCAGCTACTTCCTCGGCCGGCCGGGCGACGCGCTGGCCGCGTCGGCGGACAAGGTCGGCGGGGCGTACTCGGCCCTGCTCGCCGGCTCGCTCGGCGGGTACGGGCCGATCACCGAGACCACCGCGCAGGCGGCGCCACTGATCTGCGCCGGGCTCGGCGTCGGGCTGGCGTTCCGGGCCGGCCTGTTCAACATCGGCGGCCAGGGCCAGGCGATCGTCGGCTCGATCCTGGCCGCCTGGGTCGGCTTCGCGCTGCACCTGCCGCCGGTGATCCACCTGCTGCTGGCGATCCTCGCCGGTGTCGTCGGCGGTACGGTCTGGGGCGGCATCGTCGGCTGGCTGAAGGCGAAGGCCGGCGCGCACGAGGTGATCGTGACGATCATGCTGAACTACATCGCCGCCGGCATGCTGGCGTTCCTGCTCACCACGACGGCCTTCCAGCGGCCGGGCCGGACCGACCCGATCTCGCCCGAGGTGGACTGGAACGCGACGCTGCCCCGGCTGACCGGCGGCCGGCTGCACCTCGGCTTCCTGCTCGCCATCGCGGCCGCGGTGCTGGTCTGGTGGATCCTGGAACGGTCGACGATCGGGTACGCGATCAAGGCGGTCGGCGCCAACCCGAACGCGGCCGCGACGGCCGGGATGAGCGTGGCCAGCACGACCATGATCACGATGGCGGTCGCCGGAGCCCTGGCCGGGCTGGCCGGCGCCCTGGCGGCCTTGGCCCCGAGCAGCAACGGCTATGCCGTGCCGCTGTCGATCGGACTGGTCGGCAGCGTCGGGTTCGACGCGATCACGGTCGCGCTGCTCGGCCGGGCCCGACCGCTCGGCACGGTGCTGGCCGGGCTGCTGTTCGGAGCCCTGCACGCCGGCGGGCTGTCGATGCAGAGCCTGGCCGGCACCCCGCTCACGCTGACCACGGTGCTGCAGGCCCTGATCGTGCTGTTCGTCGCCGCTCCCGCGCTGGTCCGCACCGTAGCGCCGTTCCTCAAGACACGCGGGCTGCGGGACAAGGGTGCCGACAAGGTCGTACCGACGAGTGGAGCCCTGACGTGACGACCGTATCCGACGGCGTGCCGGCCGTGGTGGCGCGGCACCTGGCCGAGTCCGCCGAGGAGCGCCGGCAGCGTTACTCAGCCGGCGTGTTGATCATCGTCGCCGGCGTCCTGTTGTTGATCTTCCTGCTGTCCACCAGCGGTGAGGCGAAGTTCGCGCTGTCCAACGCGTTCGACGAGGTGCAGTTGCCGACGCTGGCCATTCCCGGCGTGGCCACGGTCGCCGTCTGCGGCGTGCTCTGTCTGCTGGCCGGGATCGGCTATCTGATCAAGCTGCCCGGCCGGCTGCCGGCGCTGGCCGGTGCCGTCGGCGGGCTCGCCTTCGTGGTCGGCTTCCTGGCCTGGGCCGCGGCCGGGCGGGATCTGCCGTTCCCGGTCAGCAACCAGCTGGCCGGCACGCTGACCGTCGCGACGCCGTTGATCTTCGGCGCGCTCTGCGGCGTCCTGTGCGAGCGGGCCGGCGTGGTCAACGTGTCGATCGAGGGCCAGTTCCTCGCCGCGGCGTTCGCCGCCGCGGTGGTCGGCAGCGTCACCAAGTCGGTGCCCGCGGCCCTGGTCGCGGCCATGATCGCCGGGGTCGCGATGGCGGCTCTGCTGGCCCTGTTCGCGATCAAGTACAAGGTGAACCAGGTCGTCCTCGGCGTCGTGCTGAACCTGCTCGCGGTCGGCGTCACCGGCTTCCTCTTCGATCAGTTGGTCGAGCCTGCCTCGGGCGAGTTCAACTCGGCGCCGGTGCTGGAGAAGATCGCGATCCCGGGCCTGTCCGCACTGCCGTTCTTCGGGCCGGTGCTGTTCGAGCAGACGATCTTGGCCTACCTGGCCGGCGTCTCGGTGCTGGTGGTCTGGTTCGTCTTGTTCAAGACGTCCTGGGGGCTGCGGATCCGGTCGGTCGGTGAGCATCCGAAGGCCGCCGACACGGTGGGCATCTCGGTGGTCGGCGTCCGCTGGTCCGCGGTGCTCGCCGGCGGCGTCTTCGCGGGTCTCGGCGGTGCCTTCTTCACGCTCAGCGCGACCGGGGCGTTCTCGAAGGAGATCACCGTCGGCAACGGCTTCATCGCCCTGGCGGCGTTGATCATGGGCCGCTGGCATCCCGGCTGGGGCGCGATCATGGCCCTCTTCTTCGGCTTCGTGACCCAGATGGCTTCGCAGATGCAGAGCCTGTCCACTCCGGTGCCGAGCCAGTTCCTGCTGATCTTGCCGTACCTCGCGACGATCATCGCCGTGGCCGGCCTGGTCGGCCGGGTCCGAGCCCCGGCCGCCGACGGCATCCCGTACGAGAAGTAGGTCAGGACGGCAGGTTCCACGCGACGGCGTGGGCCTGGCTCACGCCGTGGTGCAGCCGGTAGTAGCAGGTGTACAGGGAGCCGTCGGCGCGCTGCACGGTCATCGGGTGGTAGCCGACGGACTGCTCGGGGTGATCATCGACGGCCACGAGCAGTCGCCGCTCCACGTCCCAGGTCTCGCCGCCGTCCGTACTGAGCACGGCCATGACCCCGAACGGTGCCCGCTGGTGTCCGTACGTCGCGAGGAGGCGTCCGTCGGCCAGCGTGAGCAGGTGCGGCGGCCGGCCCCAGATGTCGGTCGCCAGCGGTAGCGTCCAGGTGCGGCCGCCGTCATCGGAATGGCTGGCCAGCAGATGGCCGTCGCCACCACGCGTGGCGTCGGCTCGCATGAGCATGAGGACGCGATCTCCGCCCAGGTCGGCCACGGCGGCCTCACTGCCGATGACCCCGTCGAGGTCGCGCGGGACGGGGTGGACCCGAATGAGGTCCGGTTCGCCCGGCGTCACCCGGATGGCGAGGAACTGGCCTCGGTGAGCGTCCCGGGACCGCTGCCGCGCCGGCAGGATGATCGTGCCGTCGTCGAGGACGATGTTTCGGGGCAGCCCCAGCGTCCAGCCGGCGGCCGGCAGTTCGACCTCGCGACGTGTCCAGCTGCGGCCGGCATCCGTCGACTTCTGCAGGAAGAGCGTGTTGGTCCCGACTCCGATGAACCCGGGAAGGCCCGGCGGAGCGGTCGGGGTGACGTAACGTCCCTCCGCGCGCGCCCGCTCAGCTTCCGCCTCTGGCCACGCCTGCCAGCCGACGATGCCGGTGGCCAACCAGGTGCCGTCGGGCTGCACGAGGGTCGCCCGATCATGACGCTCGCGGGTCGACGAGCCCGGCCAGTTGAACGGGAGCGACGGATCGTTGCAAGCCTCCCAGCTGTCGCCGTCGACGGACACCAGCACGGTCCACCGGCCGCCGACGAAATAGTCCCAGGCGACGTCGTGGGTGACAGCGGCGGCCAGCCGGCCGTCGGGCAGGACCTCGATCCGCGGGTACGCGGCGTTCCTGCCGGGTGCCGACAGCCGGACGTGGTGGGCGTCGACGTGGACGGGCTCGGTCAAACGCCGAGCTCCGCGTACCCCGGCTTGATCACGTTCTCGATCAGGTCGAGCCGCTGGTCGAACGGCAGGAAGGCGCTCTTCGCCGCGTTGACGGTGAACCAGCGCACCTTGGCCAGGTCGTAGCCGAACGCCTCGCTGAGCAGCCGGAACTCGTTGCTCAGCGTGGTCCGGCTCATCAGTTGGTTGTCGCAGTTCACGGTGACCCGGAACCGCAGGTCGGTGAGCAGGCCGATCGGGTGCTCGGCGATCGACGCCGCGGCACCGGTCTGGATGTTGGAGGACGGGCACAGCTCGAGCGGGATCCGCTCGTCCCGGATGTAGGCGGCGAGTTCGCCGAGCACTGGCTTGCCGTCGGCGCCGAACGTGATGTCGTCGGCGATCCGTACCCCGTGGCCGAGCCGGTGTGCCCCGCAGAGCTGGACCGCCTCCCAGATCGACGGCAGCCCGAACGCCTCGCCGGCGTGGATGGTGTAGTGGGCGTTCTGCTTCCGCAGGTAGTCGAACGACTCCTTGTAGCGCGAGGGAGGGAAGCCGTCCTCGGCACCGGCGATGTCGAAGCCGGCGACGCTGTCGTACCGATACTTCACGGCGAGTTCGGCGATCTCCAGGGTCGGCGTCGCGTGCCGCATCGACGTGACCAGTTGCCGCACCTCGATCGGCCGGCCGGCCGCGCGGGCCGCCGCCATGCCCTCGGCGATGCCGTCCCGGACCGCCTCGATCGCCTGCGCCTTGGTCAATCCCTGCTGCTCGTGCTGTTCCGGCGCCCAGCGCGCCTCGCCGTAGACGACGCCGTCGGCGCCCAGGTCCTCGACGAATTCGCGGGCCACCCGGCGCAGCGCCGGCGCGGTCTGCATCACCGCGATCGTGTGGTCGAACGTCTCCAGGTAACGCACCAGCGAGCCGGACGTGCAGGCCTCCTCGAACCAGTCGGCCAGCTTGTCGGCGTCCGAGGTCGGCAGCGGATGATCAATCTCGGCAGCGAGTTCGATGATCGTCTGCGGCCGCAGCCCGCCGTCGAGATGATCATGAAGAGAGACCTTCGGGGCACGCCGCAGCAGGTCGAGGTCAAGGGTCACGTGGAGCTCCTCACGTGGTCGAGGTCGGCGGGACCGAAGGTCTGAGGGAGGACCTGGTCCATGGTCTTGATACCGGACGGGGTGTCGAAGCGGCAATCCGGCGCGGCATGTTCGTACAACAGCTGACGGCACCGCCCGCAGGGCATCAGCGGCTCCCCGAGCCCGTTCACACAGGCGAACGCGACCAGCTTGCCACCGCCGGTCGCGGCGAGCGAGGAGACGAGTCCGCACTCGGCACACAGGCCGACGCCGTAGGAGGCGTTCTCGACGTTGCAGCCGGACACGATCCGGCCGTCGTCGACCAGTGCGGCGGCGCCGACCGGGAAGTTGGAGTACGGGGCGTAGGCCCGTTGTGAAGCCGCTCTCGCCTCCCGGCGGAGCGCCTCCCAGTCGATGTTCTGACCGCTCATCGCCCGATCATGCCAGGAGTCACGCCCGATAGGGTGACGGCCATGAGTTCTCGCGTGTTGACCGCCGTGGCCTGGCCGTACGCCAACGGCCCGCGGCACATCGGTCACGTCTCCGGCTTCGGCGTTCCCTCCGACGTGTTCTCCCGCTACATGCGGATGTCGGGGCACGACGTGCTGATGGTGTCCGGCACCGACGAACATGGCACGCCGATCTCGGTCCAGGCGGAGGCGGAGGGGCTGACCACCCGCGAGCTGGCCGACAAGTACAACCGGGTGATCGTCGAGGATCTGCAGGGTCTCGGGCTGTCGTACGACCTGTTCACCCGGACGACGACGCTGAATCATTACGACGTCGTGCAGAAGATGTTCACCGGCCTGTACGACAACGGTTACGTGGTGCCGAAGACGCAGCTCGGCGCGGTCAGCCCGTCGACCGGCCGGACGCTGCCGGACCGCTACATCGAGGGCACCTGCCCCATTTGCGGGTACGACAGCGCGCGCGGTGATCAGTGCGACAACTGCGGCAACCAGCTCGACCCGGCGGACTTGATCAATCCGGTGTCCCGGATCAACGGCGAGACTCCCAAGTTCGTCGAGACGGAGCACTTCTTTCTTGATCTTCCGGCCCTGGCGGAGTCGCTCGGCAGCTGGCTGGCCACCCGGACCGACTGGCGGCCGAACGTGCTCCGGTTCAGTCAGAACCTGCTGTCGGAACTGCGCCCGCGGGCGATCACTCGTGATCTTGACTGGGGCGTGCCGATTCCCTTGGACGGTTGGCGTGATCAGCCGATGAAGCGGCTCTACGTCTGGTTCGACGCGGTGATCGGCTACCTGTCGGCGTCGGTCGAGTGGGCCCGCCGCACGGGCGATCCGGACGCCTGGCGGAAGTGGTGGGCCGACCCGGAGGCGCTGGCGTACTACTTCATGGGCAAGGACAACATCGTCTTCCACTCGGTGATCTGGCCGGGCATGCTGCTCGGCCAGAACGGCGCCGGTGATCATGGTGGCCAGGTCGGGCCGATGGGCACGCTGAACCTGCCCAGTGAGGTGGTGTCCAGTGAGTTCCTCACCATGAGCGGCTCGAAGTTCTCCACCAGCCGCGGCAAGGTGATCTACGTCGGCGACTTCCTGCGCGATTTCGGCCCGGATGCGCTGCGGTACTTCATCGCCGTCGCCGGCCCGGAGAACCAGGACGCCGACTTCACCTGGGACGAGTTCGTCCGCCGGACCAACTCCGAGCTGGCCAACGAATGGGGCAACCTGATCAACCGCTCGATCTCGATGGCACACCGCTACGTCGGCGCGGTGCCGGCCGCCGATGATCTTCGTGATCGTGATCATGAACTGCTGAAGGAATCCCAGGCGGCCTTCGGGATCGTCGGCGACGCGCTGCGCCGGAGCCGGTTCAAGCAGGCCAGCAGCGAGGCGATGCGGATCGTCACCCAGGCCAACCGCTACCTGTCCGAGGCCGAGCCGTGGAAGCTCAAGGACGACCCGGTCCGCCGCGACTCCGTGCTGCACACCGCGCTGCAGGTGGTCGCCGACGCGAACACCCTGCTCACCCCGTTCCTGCCGCACTCGGCGCAGCGGGTGCACGAGGCGCTCGGCGGCGAGGGAGTCTGGGCCGCGCAGCCCGAGATCCGCACCGTCAGCGAGGAGGGCGGCCCGGACTATCCCGTGCTGATGGGGGAGTACGCCGGCGAACAGGCCCGCTGGGAGTCCGTACCCCTCCCCGTCGGCCGCCCACTCGCGAAGCCCGAACCCCTGTTCGCGAAGCTCGACGACAAGCTCGCCGAGACCGGCCCCGAATGGGCCTCCATCGCCTGAACGCCCCCAAAGCCTTCTGCCGACCGGTCACCAAAGCAGGCGTTTGGGCGGCGTGTCGCTGCAGAAGTGACCGGTCGATCCGGGGTCAGAGGCCGATGTACTTGGTCTCGAGGAATTCCTCGATCCCGGCGAAACCGCCTTCACGGCCGAGACCGGACTGCTTCATGCCGCCGAACGGTGCGGCCGGGTCGCTGACCACGCCCCGGTTGACGGCGACCATGCCCGAGTCGAGACGCTCGGCGACGGCCAGGGCCTGGCCGCGTTCCCCGTACACGTAGGAGATCAGGCCGAAGATCGTGTCGTTGGCCAGGGCGACGGCCTCGTCGATCTCGTCGAAGCCGATGATCGTCACCACCGGTCCGAAGATCTCGGTCGTGGTGATCTCGGTGCCGTGCCGGACCCCGGTCAGCACGGTCGGCCGGTAGAAGGCGCCCGGACCCTCGACGGGGCCGCCGATGATCAACTCGGCGCCGTCGGCGACGGCCCGGTCGACCAGCCCGGCGACCTTGTCCCGTTCGACGTCGGAGACCAGCGCCCCGAGGGTGTTGCTGGGGTCGCGGCCGGGCCCGAGGCGCACCTCGCTCATCGCCGTCGTGATCTTGGTGGTGAACTCGTCCAGCAGTGACCGGTGGACGTAGAACCGGTTGGCCGCGGTGCAGGCGGCGCCGCCGTTGCGCAGCTTGGCGATCATGGCGCCGGCCACGGCGTCGTCGACGTCGGCGCCGGGCAGGACCAGGAATGGCGCGTTGCCGCCGAGTTCCATGGAGGCGTCGACGACCTGGTCGGCGGACTGCCGCAGCAGTTCCCGGCCGACCTCGGTCGACCCGGTGAACGACAGCTTGCGTACGGCCTCGTGGTGCAGCATCGCCGCGACGGCGGGCCCTGGTGGCTCGGGCGTGACCAGGTTGACCACGCCCCGCGGCACGCCGGCCCGGGCCAGTGCGTCCACCACGTACGCGGCGGTGAGCGGCGTCTCGGCTGCCGGCTTCAGGATCACCGGACAGCCGGCGGCCAGCGCCGGGCCGAGCTTGCGGGTGGCCATCGCGGCCGGGAAATTCCACGGAGTGATCAACACCGAGACGCCGATCGGCTGCTGAGTCACGACGATCCGCTTGTCGCCGGCCGGGGCGAGCCGGTAGTCGCCACCGATCCGGACCGCCTCCTCGGCGAACCAGCGGAAGAACTCGATCGCGTACCCGGCCTCGGCCTTCGCGTCGGCGTAAGCCTTCCCGTTCTCGGCGATGATCAGTTCGGTCATCGTCTCGGCCTCGGCGGTCATCAGTTCGAAGGCGGCGCGCAGGATCTCCGACCGCTCTCGCGGCGCCCGGGCGGCCCACGCCGGGCGGGCGCGCTCGGCGGCCTCGACGGCGTCCAGGCAGTCCTCGATCGTCGCTGCAGCGAACTCGGTGATCACTGAGCCATCGGCGGGATCGTGCACCGGGTACCGGGCGCCGTCGCCGGCGGGGCACCACTCGCCGTCGATGTAGGAGTCGCGGCGCGACGAGGGATCGGTCAACGGAACTCCTTCATGATCAACAAGGTCAGAACGGCTGCGTGCGGTCGCCGCGGTGGGCGGCGTGCACGATCTGCTGCATGGCGCCCAGGTCGAGCGGGCGCGGGTTGTTCTCGGCCAGGCGTTTGGAGACCAGCCCCTGTTCGGCGACGTAGTCCAGCCGGTCCTCGGTCAGGCCGAGATCGGCCAGCGTCTTCGGGATGCCGATCTTGGCCAGGATCGCGTCGACGGCCTCGATGCCCTTGATCGCAAGCTCCCGTTCGGAGTCGGCGGTCTGGCCGAGCAGAGTCCCGATCTCGGCGAACTCGGCCAGCCGCTCCGGCGCGTTGAACCGCATCACGTACGGCAGCAGGACGCCAACCCCGACCCCGTGCGGCGTGTGCGTGATCGCCCCGAGCGGATACTGCAGAGCGTGCGCGGCGGCGGTGCCGGCGACGCCGAGGGCGAAGCCGCCCGCGTTCGCGGCGAGCATCGTGTCGGCCCGGGCGGCCAGATCCGCCGGGTCCTCGACGGCGGCGGGCAGAGCCGTGCCGATCAGCTGCAGCCCCCAGCGCGCGTAATGATCACTGATCGCGTTCTTGCCGATGAAGACCCGCCGCTCGCCGAGCGCCGACGCCGGCCGGCGGACCGCCGTGAACGACTCGACCAGGTGCGACAATGCGTCTGCGCCGGCACTGGCGGTGAGCGCGGTCGGGCAGGACACGGTCAGCTCGGGATCGCAGATCGCGATCGTCGGGATCAGTTCGGGCGAAGAGATTCCGGTCTTCAGCTCGCGCCGCGCATCGGTCAGCACGCAGACCGGCGTCGCCTCCGAACCGGTCCCCGCCGTCGTCGGCACGGCGACGATCGGCAACACCGGGCCCGGCACCACGTACTCGCCGTAGTAGCGCTCCAGTGGGCCGCCGTGGGCCAGCAGCAGGGCGACCGCCTTGGCCATGTCGAGGCAGCTGCCGCCGCCGACCCCGACCACGACGTCGATGCCGCGACCGGTCATGGCGTCGTGGCAGGCGGTGATGTTCTCGCTCGGCAACTCGGCCTCGGTCTCGGACCAGACCGCCGCCGTCACACCGTGACCGGCAAGATCGTCGATCATGGCGCGGAGTTCGGCGGAGCCGGCCAGCCGGCGATCCGTACAGACCAGGGCGGTGCTGCCCAGCGTGGCGACCTGGCGGCCCAGCGTGGCGCGCTGGCCCGGCCCGAAGATCACCGTACGTGGTGCTCGCAGCAGTCCTGGACTCACAGTCGACACGATTCCTCACTTCCTCGGCTGGCTGCTCCGGCGGTCGGAGCGGGTGACAGGCGCAGCGCCAGCAGCTCCGACCACAGCCCTTCGTCGACATCGATCCCGGCCGATGCCGCGTCCCGGGCCCGGGCCTCGCCGCCGTCGCCCGGCACCGTCACCGGACGCTCCGGGTCGGTCGGCGGCGTCGCCCGGATCTGATCAAGGAACGCGGTCACCGGGTGCTGGACGCCCTTGACCACGACGAAGAGATCGCCCTTGCCGCTGGGCTGGTCGTCGTCGAGCGTTCCGCGGACGTCGACGTCCGGGGCCGACCCGGTGACGAAGCTGACGATGGCCCCGAGGGCGAGCCCGAGCGCGTATCCCTTCGGCCCGCCGAACGGCGCCAGGGATCCGTGCATGGCCGCGGTCGCGTCGGTGGTCGGGCTCCCTTCCGCGTCCAGGGCCCAGCCGGGCTCCAGCGGCACCCCGCGCCGGGCGTGATCATGGACGCGGCCCATCGAGATCATCGAGGTGGCCATGTCGAGGACGAGCGGCTGCGGCTCGGCCGGGACGCCGATCGCCAGCGGGTTGGTGCCGACCATGGCCCGGCTGCCGCCCCACGGGTGGACCAGCGGCTCGCTGGTGGTCATCGCCAGGCAGGCCAGGCCGCGCCGGGCGACGACCCGCGCGTAGTAGCCGAGCATGCCGAGATGGTTGTTGTTGGTGATCGACACCGCGGCGACGCCATGCCGGTCGGCTGCCGTGATCACCGCATCGAGGGCGTGCAGGGCGACCGGCGGACCGAGGCCACGCTGACCGTCGACGGTGAGATAACTGGGGCTGACCCAGTCGTGCCGCCCGCAAGCCAGCGGATCGGCGACGTCGTTCGCGATCCGGCGGACCAGCCGGGGCAGCCGGAGCAGGCCGTGCGAGGAGACTCGCCGAGCCTCGGCGTCGACCAGCACGGCTGCCTGCTGCTCGGCGTGCTGGGCGGAGGCGCCGGCTCCGACAAGGACGTCGGTGGCCACGGCCCGCGCCGTCGCGAGGGGAACCTGCACGATTCCGCCTTCCTGATCGATCGGATCATGATCGGAAACCGTTGTCACCATAAATCAGATCAGATACGATCAGCAAGCTATCAGCCGAGGACTGACTCGGCGCCGCTCGACCAGCAAGGAGGCGATATGGGCGACGACCGCGCCGAACGGACCAGTATGAGCGATCGCGTCTACGAACGCCTGCTGGCCATGCTGATCGACGGTGAGATCGAGCCCGGTCAGCGGATCCGGGTGGACGCGATCAGCCGGCAGTTCGAGGTCTCGCAGACCCCGGTGCGCGAGTCACTGCTCCGTCTCGAGGCCGAGGATCTGGTCGAGAAAAAGCATCTGATCGGATATTCCGCGACGCCTCGCCTGTCTCCAGAACGTTTCGAGGAGCTGTTCGAGGCACGCTTCCTGATCGAGCCGTACTGTGCCGGCCTGGCCGCGGCCCGGCACCAGCGCGGCCAACTCGAGGCGATCGCTGGTCTCGCCCAGGAGATGCGGACCGGCTACGAGTCCGGTGAACTGTCCTACGGGGCGTTCGCCCGGTCCGATGCCGAACTGCACCGGGCGCTGATCGGAGCGACGGGCAACGGCTACTTCAGCGAGATCTTCGCCAAGCTGCACGCCCATCTGCAGCTGTTCCGGCTGCTGCGCGACTCCTCGGTCACCGAGGACGCGCTGACCGAGCACGACCGCATCATCACCGCGATCCGGACCCGGGACGCCGCCGGCGCCACCGAGGCGATGACCGCACACCTGACCGCATCCAGGTCCCGGTTGCGCAAGGCCTTCGACCAAGATCATCGGGATCGTAAGGAGCCGTCGCAGGCATCATGACCAGCACAGTGATGCGACCAGAGACGATCGCGTCGGAGCCTCGGGCGCCGCGCCGGCGGGCGCGCCCGAGACGCCAGAACCTGGCCGGCTGGCTGTTCGTCGGCCCCGTCATCGGCGGCGTGATCATCTTCCAGGTCGCCCCGGTGATCGCCTCGCTCGGCGTCTCGCTGACCAACTGGACCGGACTCCGTACACCGAGGTTCCTCGGTGCGGAGAACTACGTCCGGCTGTTCACCGCCGATGCCGACTTCTACCGCTCGCTCTGGCACACGGCGCTGTTCACGATCGCCGTCGTGGTGGCCTCGATCGCGATCGGGCTGGCCCTGGCCGTGTTGTGCAACCAGAAGGTGGCCGGGGTCGGGCTGTTCCGGACGCTGTACTACTCGCCGGCGATCACCAATGTCGTCGCCATCGGTTTCGTCTGGTTCTGGCTGTACGAGCCGAACAACGGCCTGATCAACGTGATCCTGAAGGGAATCGGGTTGCCGGCGCCGGCCTGGCTGTCGGACACCAGGACGGCCCTGATCGCGGTGATCATCGTGGCGATCTGGCAGGGCGTCGGCTATCCGATGGTGATCCTGCTGGCCGGCCTGCAGTCCATCGACGGTTCGATCCTCGAGGCCGCCACCGTGGACGGGGCGTCGGCCTGGCGCCGGTTCTGGGCGGTCACTCTGCCCCTGTTGACGCCGAACCTGTTCTTCCTGTCGATCGTGCAGTTCATCTCGTCGTTCCAGGTCTTCGGGATCATCTACGTGATGACGTCCGGCGGACCGAACAACGCGACCCAGGTCTTCATCTACAAGATCTACAGCACCGCCTTCGGTGAGGGCCGGCTCGGCTACGCCTCGGCGATGGGCTGGGTGCTGTTCGCGATCATCGCGGTGATCACCTTCATCCAGTGGAAGGGCGAGAAGCGGTGGGTGCACTATGACAACTGACCTCGCCGTCCGGCGCCGGCCGCGACGCCACCTGACCCGGCGGATCGTGATCTTCCTCGTGCTCGTCGTGCTGGCCGTCATCTTCGCGACACCGTTGATCTGGATGGCCAGTGCGTCGCTGAAGCCGGAGAACGAGGTGCTGCAGTCGCCGCCGACGCTGTTCCCGTCGACCTGGCTGTGGAGCAACTACGCGCAGGCCGCCGACGGGCTGCTGCCCTACTTCCTGAACAGCGTCAAACTGGCCGCGCTCAACGTCGGCTTCCTGCTGCTGTTCGCCTCGATGGCCGGGTACGCGTTCGCCCGCCTGGACTTCGCCTTCAAGGGCGCGGCGTTCGCGCTGCTGCTCTCCACGGCGATGATCCCGAGCATGGTCTACCTGGTGCCGCAGTACATGCTGTTCCGCGAGCTCGGCTGGATCGACACGCACCTGCCGCTCTGGGTGCCGCAGGTGCTGACGCCGGTGTTCGGCACCTTCCTGCTCCGGCAGGCGTTCCGGGGCGTGCCGATGGAGCTCGAGGAGGCGGGCAAGCTGGACGGCGCGTCGACGTTCGGGATCTTCTGGCGGATCATGCTGCCGCAGGTCAAGCCGGCCCTGGCGGCGGTCGGCGTGATGACGTTCATGGCCTCCTGGAACGACCTGTTCGGCCCGTTGATCTTCCTCAACTCGACCCGGCTGCAGACGATGCCGATCGCGCTGGCCCTGTTCCGCGGCGAGTACTTCACCCAGACCAACCTCATGATGGCGGCGGCCACATTGACCATCCTGCCGCCGCTGTTGATCTTCCTCGTCGCGCAACGCTACTTCGTGCAGGGCATCACCATGTCCGGTCTGAAAGGGTGACCCATCCATGATCATCACCGAGGTCGAGTCGATCGTGCTCCTGGGCCGGTTGCACTTCGTGAAGGTGCACACCGACGAGGGTCTGGTCGGCCTGGGCGAGATCAGTCCGATGAACGCCGCCGTCACGCACACGATGATCACGTCGGCGCTCGGGCCACTGCTGGTCGGCGAGGAGGCGACCGACGTCGAGCGGCTCTGGCGCCGGATGTACACCAAGCCGTTCAAGCTCGGGCCGAGCGGTGCCCAGCTGAACGCGATCGCCGGGATCGACATCGCGCTCTGGGACCTGCTCGGCAAGGCCACCGGGCAGCCGGTCTACAGGCTGCTCGGCGGCAAGTACCGCCAAGGCACCAAGGTGTACGCCAGCTCGATGTCCCGGAGCATGACGCCGGCCGAGGAGGCCGAGCGAGCCCTGTCCTACCAGGAGAAGGGCTTCCACGGTTACAAGATCCACTCGGCGACGCCGTGGATGCACGACGACGGGTTCGACCAGACGATCGCGACGGTCACCGCGGTCCGGGAACTGGTCGGCGACGACTTCCCGATCATGGTCGACGTCAACAACGCGTACTACTCGCACACGGTGCTCAAGATCGCGCGGGCGCTGGAGGAGCTCGGCGTCTGGCACTTCGAGGAGCCGCTGGCCGCGCACGACTACGAGGCGTACGGCCGGCTGGCCGACGCGGTCGACATCCCGATCGCGGTCGGCGAGCAGGAGTACAGCAGTTGGCAGTTCCGGGACCTGATCACGGTCGGCAGGGTCGACATCCTGCAACCCGACGTGATCAAGTGCGGCGGCATCACCGAACTGAAGAAGATCGCGGTGCTCGCCGACACGTACACGAAGCCGATCACCGTGCACAACACGCAACAGACGGTCGGCACCGCGGCGCATGCGCACGTCTGGGTGAGCACCCCGGCCTGCGTCTATCCGCAGGAGTACAACATCGAGCACAACCCGATCCTCGACGACACCCCGATCTGGACCAATCCGCTGCTTCCCGTGGATGGCGTGATCACGCCGCACGAGCTGCCCGGTCTCGGTGTCGAACTGGACGACGACGTCGTCGCACGGCTCCGGACGGCGTGATCACGATCAGCCCATGGCCGGGCCCGGGCGTCCGGTCGAAAGGACTCACACCATGACCAGTTCAGCCTTCAGCCGCCGATCACTGCTCGGCCTCGGCGCCGCCGCCGGCGCAGGCCTGCTCGGCGGTTCCCTGACCGCCTGCAACGGCGGGCCCTCCGGCGGCGACGGTACGTTCTCGTTCCTCACCTGGGATGCCGCCTCCGGATCGCCGCTGGCCAACGTGGCCACCAAGTGGGCCGAACAGGCCGGCACCCAGCTGGATCTGCAGAACGTGCCCGGCGGCGACGACTTCGAGGCGAAGCTGCGCACCGTGCTGGCCTCCGGGG
Organism: Microlunatus parietis; assembly: GCF_013407955.1. Lineage (GTDB taxonomy): Bacteria > Actinomycetota > Actinomycetes > Propionibacteriales > Propionibacteriaceae > Microlunatus > Microlunatus parietis. The sequence goes on from NZ_JACCBU010000001.1 coordinate 5,206,563, forward strand.
CGCCGCCCGAGTTGATCAGGATCAACGACGACTACGTCAAGGGCTACTACGCGGAAGGATCGCTGCTCGACCTGAAGCCGTACCTGGAGAAGGACGAGATCTTGGAGGCCGACTACTACCCGGTCGCGTTCAACTTCGCCAAACAGCCCGACGGTGCCCACGCCGCGTGGCCGATCATGACCAACCCGGGCGTGATCTACGTCAACGTGGACGCGTTCGACGACGCCGGGATCGATCTGCCCAGCACCGATTGGGAAGACGACGGCTGGACCTGGGACGACTTCCTCGCCGCTGCCAAGGAGCTCAACCGGCCCGGCGAGCGGTACGGCTGCCTGGTCTTTCCGGACACCTCGCTGGAGACAGTGTTCCCGACCAGCAACGGCGGCGACGGCATCTACTCCAAGGACGGCACCCGGTTCACGCTGGCCGAGGACCAGGGTCTCGAGGCGGTCCAGTGGGTTGCCGATCTTGCGCTGAAGCACAAGGTGCATCCCGACTTCGCGACGATCACCGCCGGCGAGAACACGCCGAACTGGCAGCAGAGCCAGCTCGGCACCGGCAAGGTGGCGATGATGCTGGCGCTGACCAGTAGCGTGCCGTGGCTGCGCGAGAACGCTACGGTGAACTGGGACATCCGCCCGGTGCCGAAGCAGGTCAGCCGGACCACGGTCAACACGATGACCGTGCTCGCCATCCCCAAGGACTCCAAGGATCCGGACCAGGCGTGGGAGTTCCTCAAGTACTGCGTCGGGGAGGAGGCCTCGGCTGACTTCGCGAAGTCCCGCGGCTTCATCCCGGTCAGCAAGAGCGCCGGCAGTCTGTTCGAGCCGGACGACAAGGCGCCGGAGAACCTGCCGGTCGCGATCGACGCGCTGGAGCACGCGGTGAACGAGAACTTCAGCGAATACATCCAGCAGGCCCGCGGCGTCTACCGGCCGGTGCTGGACGACGTCTGGAGCGGTAAGCGCACGGCGGCCGAAGCGCTCGGTAGTGTCCGTGATCAGGTGAACGCGATCTTGGCCGGGGAGGGCTGATGAAGATCACCAACGTCGAGGTGTCGATCACCTCGGAGGCGAAAGATCATCCGGTACGGGACGCGATCCAGCTGCTGGATCGCAACGGGCACACGACTCTGACGATCGAGACCGACGAGGGCGTGACCGGGCAGAGCAAGATCTACTTCGGCCGCGAGGAGCACTCGCCGGCCGTGCTCGCCATGATCATCGAGCGGCAGCTGGCGCCGGTGATCATCGGCGAGGACCCGGCGTTCATCCGGGGCATCCGGGACCGGCTGCGCACGCTGACCGACTACCAGGGCACCCCGGGCCTGTCCACGTTCGGGATGGCGGCGATCGACCAGGCGCTGTGGGACCTGCAGGGCAAGGCGCTCGGCGTGCCGGTCTGGCGCCTGCTCGGCGCGCAGCGGTCGGCGATCCCGACGTACGCGATGGTGGGTTGGCTGGAACTCGACATCGCCGGCCTGGAACGAGTCAGCGCGAAGGCGATGGAGCAGGGGTTCCGCGGCGTGAAGGTGAAGGTCGGCGGCGGTCCGCTGAGCGAGGACCTGGAGCGGGTCGGCGCCGTTCGCAAGGTGATCGGCGACGACGCGGCGCTGATGGTCGATGCCAACCAGGCGTTCGACTACGCGGAGGCGCTGCGCCGCGGCCGGGCGTACGAGCAACTCGGCTGCCGCTGGTTCGAGGAGCCGCTGCCGGCTGCTGACACCGCCGGGCACGTCCGGCTGGCCGAGAAACTGGATCTGCCGATCGCGACCGGGGAGAACCGGTACGGGCAGGCCGCCTTCCGGGACCTGATCGAGCGCGGCGGGGTCGGCGTGGTACAGCCCGACCTGCGCCGGGCTGGCGGAGTGACCGACTGCTTCGAGATCGGCCTGCTGGCGGCCGGCTTCAACATCCCGTACGCCTCGCACGGCGGCGGTGCGCACATCCACGTCCTGGCCGCGTTGCCGAACACGATCTACGTGGAGAGCGGCCTGCTGCCTGACGACAGCCCGATCTCCCTGGTCGACGGGTGCTACCCCCTGCCCGACCGGCCGGGCCTGGCCGGCTGGAACGACTGATCGGCCCCCGACCAGACCGCCGAAAGGTCGTACGCTCTCGTTATGACGTTCCGAGGTGACGGCCCGCTGGACACCGGCGGGGTATCCGGCCGCGGGAGTGGACGCGGCCGGGTGGCGATCGGTGGCGGGGTCGGCCTGGTGGTCGTGGTGATCGCCGCGCTGGTCTTCGGCATCAACCCGGCCGACATCCTCGGCGGCGCCGGCGACTACTCGACCGACGGTGTCGGCAGCGGGGGCAGCGACAGCGAGATCGATCAGCAGATCCAGAGTTGCACCATCGAGAAGGCGAACACGGACACGGTGTGCCGGATCGTGGCCACCACGAACAGCCTGAACAAGGTCTGGCCCGGTCTGGTGTCGGGCTACCAGCGTCCGCAGACGGTGATCTTCGCCGGCTCGGTCGCCACCGATGGCTGCGGTTCGGCGACCTCCGCGGTGGGCCCGTTCTACTGCCCGGCGGACCAGACCGCGTACTTCGACCCGACCTTCTTCGACACGCTGCAGCAGCAGCTCGGCGGCAGCAACGGACCGCTGGCCCAGGAGTACGTGGTCGCGCACGAGTTCGGCCACCACGTGCAGCATTTGCTGGGCGCGGACGCGCAGGCCCGGCGGATGGGATCCAAGGGCGCGAAGTCCGGATCGGTCCGGCTGGAGCTGCAGGCCGACTGTTACGCCGGCGTCTGGGCGAACCGCGCCGACGACGGCCCCGACGCCATGCTGGAACCGATCACCAAGGACCAGATCGCCGACGTGATCACCACCGCGAAGGCGATCGGGGACGACCGCCTCTCCGGCAGCAACTCCGACGGCTGGACCCACGGCTCCAGCACCCAACGGGTCCGCTGGTTCACGATCGGCTACGAATCGGGCGACCCGCAGACCTGCGACACGTTCGCCACCGACAATCTCTGACCGTCTTTACCCAGTTTCTTGCCGCAATACCAGAGAAGTTTCTGTGGTAGAGCGCCAGTTTTTCACGTTACGTGAAAAACTGCGCCCGGCGGCAGACCGAGCAGGGCGGCGAGCTTGGGCCAGGCCTGCTGGCCGAGGGCGGCGTCGGCGGCCGGGGTGCCGCCGCGGGCCATGGCCTGGCCACCGGTGGCGATCGGTTCGTCGGGCAGGATCGTCCGGTGGCCGGCGTCGGGGGCGGTGATGATCATGGTGTCCAGGCCGGCTGACCGGCGGCGCTCGGCGATCCGGTGCGCATGATCAACTGAGGGCCAGACCCGGTCGTCGCCGCCGGCCACCAGCAGCACGTTCGGAATCCGCTCCACGGGGATGGTCGCGGTGGCCCGAAGCTCGGGATCGGCGTGCTCCCAGGAGATCCGGTAGAGCTCGCGATAGGCGGGCGGGTCGGTGTCCGGCCGCCAGTCCTCGACGAACGGAAGGTACGGCAGCGGCTCGCCGGCCAGGGTCCAGTGGGACGTCTGCCCGCCCTCGCCGCGGATCCCGGCCCACACCACGTCCGTCGGCGCGAACGCGATCACCGCGTCGACCTCCGGGGTGTGCGCCGCGGTGATCAGGGCGGCCTCGGCGCCGAACGACGTACCCATGATCACGACCCGGTCTGCGATCGCGCGGAGTTCGGCGACGCGGGCCTGGAACAGCTCGAGCGGAACCTCCCACGGCCCCGGCTGCTGGCCCGGGCCGCCGAACCAACGGATGCTCTCCGCCACCACTCCGGAACGGGCCAGCAACTCGCAGCGCGCGGTCTCGACCCGCCCGCTGGAGCCGGCCAGCACCAGCACCGCGGTGCCGCCCTGCTGGTCCGGCTCGACCCGGACCCCGATCGGATCGGTCAGCTCCGTGATGATCATGAGCGCAGTGTGGCACGGCGCCCTTGAAAGCTTGTCTCAGCTTTGCGCTCGGTCCTTCGGCAGCGTGGTGGCGCCGGCCCGGAACTCCCGCGGCGAGCTGCCGACCAGTTGGCTGAAGCGGCGGGAGAAGTGCGACTCGCTGGCGAACCCGAGCCGGGCCGCGATCTCCCGGTCGGTGAGCCCGCCGGCGATGATCAACTCACAGGCCCGGTCCAGCCGGCGCTGGCTGCGGTAGCGTGCCGGCGTCACGCCGGCGAGCCGCCGGAACCGTTTCCGGAAACCGTCGTAGGACAGGCCGAGCGCGGCGGCGACGTCGGGCAGGCGCACCGGGTTGCCCAGGTCCGATTCCAACAGCGCCGTCGCCCGGGCCAGCCAGAGTTGATCATCGCCGCCGCCGGGCTCGCCGGTGGTCGCGGCGGCCAGCGCGTCGGAGATCAACACCTGCAGCCGGGCGACGTCCTGCAGCACGGCGGCGGGCGTGGCCCGCTGATCCAGGAAGACGAGTTCGGCGAACCGGTGCGCCCACCGTCCGTCCGCCGGCAGCCGGTTGACCGGGCGGCCGTCGTCGAGCAGCCCGGTCGCCCGCCACAGCTCGAAGACCGGGCCGTCGAAGACGAGGAACAGCTGGTCCCACAGCTCCCCCTCCGGCGGTCCGTACCGGTGTGGCAGGTCGGGGAACACCATGATCAGATCACCGCTGGCGACGTGCCGGTTGCGGCCCGCGCCGTCCTCGTACCGCCCCTCGCCGGCCAGCAGATAGACCGCCGCGAAACTGCCCAGCCTCCGCATCGGCTGGTCACTCGGCCACGGCCCGGTCCGCGGCACTCGCCCGGTCATCGAGATCCGGCCGATCCGCGGCGACACCAGCGGATGCGGGAACCGGAGCTGCGGTCCGGCCCTCATGGACGGAAGGGTACGCGGGCGGCCGCGGGCCAGGAAGTGCAAGCAACGGGGTCAATCCCGTCAACGCCCCGCGCCGCGGCCGGGTTAGCGTCCTTTCATGATCACCTCACGCGAACCGTTGATCACCGCCCAGGGTGCGCCGCTGGCGGTCGAACCGCTCCGGTCGTCGGCCGATGTCGTGCACGACGCCGACGAACTGCGGGCCCGGCTGGGCACCGACGGCTACCTGTTCCTTCCCGGCTATCTCAATCGCGACGAGGTACGGGCCGCGCGCGGATCGATCCTCGCCGCGCTGGCCGACCGCGGCGCGCTGCGGCCCGGCACCGACCCGGACCTGGCGATCCCGGCCGACGACTACCGGCCGTGGTCGCTGCACGAAGCGGCCCGGGACAGCGAACCCCTGCAGACGCTGCTGTACGGCGACCGGATGGCCGAGCTGTATCACCGGATCTTCGAGGCCGACGTCCGGCACTTCGACTACACCTGGCTGCGCGCGGTCCCGCCCGGCAAGGCCACGCCGCCGCACATGGACAGCGTGTTCATGAACCGCGGCACGCTCGACCTGATGACCGCCTGGACCCCGCTGGGCGCGATCGACCGCACCCTCGGCGGCGTGGCCGTGCTGGAGGGTTCGCACCGGCTGGACGAGATCACCGGCGGGTACGGCAGCCGGGACGTCGACACCTACTGCGAGGACGATGATCAAGCCGCCACCATTGCGGCGACCGACGGGCTGACCTGGGACGGCGTGCTGACCCGCGACCCGGCCGGCTTCGGCAAGGCGCACGGGCTGCGCTGGCTGACCGCCGACTACGAGCCGGGCGACCTGCTCACCTTCACGATCTTCACCGTCCACCTCGGCCTGGACAACAACGCGGACCGGATCCGGCTGTCCTCGGACTCCCGCTACCAGCGGGCCACCGAGAAGGCCGACCCGCGCTGGATCGGGCTCGACCCGACCGCGCACTCCGCGCGCAGCAAGCAGGGGCGGATTTGCTGATCATGGGCGATGATGAGAGGCGCAGCCCAGTGGCGGAGGGCTGACGCGACACTCCGAGGGGACACCCATGGCTGATCGAGCAGATCAGCACCCTGGCGCTGCGGGGCGCGCTGGCCGGGGCCCGGCTCTCTCGCCGGTACGCCAACGACGGCCAATGGCACCGGCACCAGTGGCTGCGGCTGCGGGTGGCGCTGGGCAATCTCAACGCGCTGCTGGACCAGTCGGTCGCGTCGCTGCGCGACCCGATCTACGGCGCGCTGTCGGTGGACGGCCTCGCCCGTCTCGACGCGATCATGGACGCGATCGGGGCGGCGGCGGACCCGGCACCGCCGCGCCCGGACGGTACGGCCGAGCCGCCGCTGCCGTGGTTCACGCCGGACGGTGGCTTCTGGCCGGATGCGGCAACACTGCTCGACGCCTTCCGTTCGAACCCGAGGACGGATGGGGCGAGCGCGCTGAACGACGGTGTGCCCGTGCCCGCCCCTTCGCTGCGGCAGGTGCCGCCGAACTGAAACGCGCCCTGAGCCTGTCGAAGGGCCAGGGCGGATGTGCCTTGCCCTTCGACAGGCTCAGGGAACGTTGTGTCACCTTCTGGACCCGGGGTTCCGTCCCTGGCATCGTGAGCGCAGGGGTGCCGCGGCGAGGGTCGGCACGACGACGCGACGGAGCGTGCCATGGTCCGACGAAGCCCGTACCCGCTGGTCCTGCTGGTCGCCCTCGGAATGATCACCGCCGGCGCGGCGACCGGGACTGCCGAGCCCCGGAACCCGGACGGCGTGGCGGTCTGGCTGACCGACCTCAGCACCGACGACCGGCTGACCCGGCAGGCCGACCTGTCCTGGACCGGCGCGGCTCCGGGCGCCGGCACGGTGATCACGGTCGACCCGACGAGGGCGTACCAGAGGATGACCGGGTTCGGCGCCTCGCTCACCGACAGCTCGGCGTGGGTGATCACCGAGAAGCTGTCCGGCACGGCTCGGGCGAAGATCATGAGGGAGCTGTTCTCCGCGGAGGACGGGATCGGGCTGTCGGTGCTGCGGCAGCCGATGGGGGCCTCGGACTTCGCCGTCGAGCGGGCCTACTCCTATGACGATCAGCCGGAGGGCGAGACCGACCCGGACCTGTCCGAGTTCAGTGTCGATCATGATCGCGACTACCTGCTGCCGCGCCTCCGGGAGGCCTTGACGCTGAACCCGGAGCTCACCGTGATGGCGTCGCCGTGGAGTGCGCCGGGCTGGATGAAGGACAGCGATTCCATGATCACCGGATCGCTGCTGCCGCGCTATCACGCCTCCTATGCCCGCTACTTCGTGAAGTTCCTCCAGGCGTACGCGAAGGCGGGCGTTCCGGTCCGCTACGTCACGGCCCAGAACGAACCGCTGTATGAGCCGGCCGACTACCCGGGCCAGGGCATGCCGCCGGAGCAGGCGGTGGAGTTCATCGGTGATCATCTCGGCCCGGCCATCGCCGGTGCCGGCTTGGACACCGAGATCCTCGGTTACGACCACAACTGGGACGTCACCGACTACCCGGAGGCGCTGCAGCATGATCGCCGGGCCGCGCGCTACGTGCCCGGCACCGCCTGGCACTGCTACGGCGGCGGCGTCCCGGCGCAATCCGTGTCGCACAACAACTATCCGCGGGCCCAGGCGTTCCTCACCGAGTGCTCCGGCGGCGACTGGCAGGGCACCGAGCGGGAGGCGTTCACGCAGACGATGGGCTCGGTGATCGGCGTGCCGCGGAACTGGGGCCAGTCGGTGATCTTGTGGAACCTGGCGCTGGACGAACGGAAGGGGCCGTACATCGGCGGCTGCTCCACCTGCCGCGGCGTGATCACGGTCAACGACGACGGCACCGTCGACAAGGAGTTGGAGTACTGGGCGCTCGGGCACGCGAGCCGGTTCGTCCGGCCCGGCGCGGCCCGGATCGCGTCCTCGGTGGCGGCCGACGAGGTGATCAACGTCGCGTTCCGGAACCCGGACGGCAGCACGGTCCTGATCGCGCACAACGCTTCCGGCTCGGCCAGGTCGCTGACGGTCCGGGTCGGCGACCGGTCGTTCGAGCACCGGCTGCCGGCCGGCGCGGCCGCGACCTATCGGTGGACCGGCGCCGTCCCGGACTCGCCGGCGGACCCGGATGATCTTGGTTCGCTCGACCTCGACTTCGGCCGCGGGCCGGCCGGGACACCGGGTGGCCGGCTGCTACAGACGGTCTCGGCGGAGACCGTCGCCGAGCTGAACCAGGTGCGGGTCGGCGACGACTGGTTCGCCTACTCGCTGCCGTACGGTGCGGCGCTGACGCCCACCGGTCCGGTGGAATCCCTTCCTCGCAAGGGCTGGCGGGCGACCGCGTCCCACACGGAGCAGGACGGGGCGGCGGCCCGGATGCTCGACGGCGACCAGGCCACCCGGTGGAGTTCCGGCGCCGGGCAGTCGCCCGGTGAGTGGGTCCGGCTCGACTTCGGGACGGAACGGACCTTCGACCAGGTCCGGCTCTCGGTCGGCGCCAACGTCGGCGACTACGTCCGCGCCTACCGACTCGAGACCTCCGCCGACGGCGAGACCTGGACCCCCGTCGCCCGTGGCCGGGGCAGCACCGGGACCATGATCATTCCGCTGCCGCGCACGACCACCCGCCACCTCCGGCTGGTCAGCGAGGGCTCGTCCGGCAGCTGGTGGTCGATCACCGAGTTCGGCCTGGCCGCAACCGGCGAGGCGGCGCCGGCTGCCGCTGCGGCGCCGGACGGGCGGGTCCGAACCCGTACCGCGGAACTGGCCGGCGTCGGCACCGTGACCGGCACCTACAACCCCCGCCCGGACCCGGCCACCCTGACCCTCCCGGTGCCCGGCCTCCGCTACCGCTATGTCCTCCCCGGCACCGCGGCGGCCACCTTCCTCACCGCCGACCAGTCACTACCGCAGCCGTTTTCGCGGCGTGTCGCTGCAGGAGTGACCGGTCGATCTGGTGCGGAGGAGTCGGGGAGGTAGGAGTCAGGCGGTGCTCGTCGGATCGGGTTGAAGATTGTGACGAAGGGACGGGTGCCCAGAAAGGCGTGCGCGTCGAGGAGTGAGGATGCGAAGCCGCCGCGCGCGGGCGGGTCGCGGGTGGGCACGGGCGACGCAGCTTGCCCGTTCGCGTGGGCCGAGCGCACGGCTTGCCGTGCACCTGCCGTGGATCCGCGGACAGTCGCCCGGCCGCGCATCGCATCCGGTGACTCCGGATGCCGACGGCACTCCTCGCGCGGCATCGCCCGAGCGCAGGTCCTCCGGTACGTCGATCGGGCGCACATGGCAGTCCCACAGCAAATCTGCTGCCATTCTCGTCCAGTCGGCGACGCCGTCACCGATGCCTGGAGACCACACCGCGACCCCGGCCGAGCACCCTCCGGACCCACCCGATCGAGCACGCCCCGCCGATCGCGAACTCCTCGCGTGATCGCCGCCGATGGCCACCTGTCGCCGCGGCGGGAGGAGCATGACACAGCGACCCCGCATTTCCGCGGGCAGTTGGAGCGTTCCGGCGAGCGACGATGACGGCACGTCGAAGCGCTCTGCCCGAAACACGCCGGACAGCGTCATCATTCCGAGTCACTTCAATTCGGTGATCACACGCGTAGCCTCGCCTTCAGTCCAGGTCGCGTCCATCTCGTGAGCGTCCGCCAAGTCGCCGGTCGGGGTTGTGTCGCCGGGTCTTGGGAGCGCCCGGCACGAGTGATCGCGGCCGAACACCCCTAGCGCCACGGCGGGCGCGAACGCGGCGACCCACGCGTTCCCGCGGGAATGTCCGCTCGTCGGCGGCCGAGGTGATCTCGCCGAGCCGCTGGGCCATTCCCTCTGGAGTGTTTGCGTCGCCTCGTCGATCGCAGACCCTCGAGCGGACGCAAATGGCAGCCCCACAGCAAATCTGCTGCCATTACCGTCCATTCAGCGAGGCCTCACCGATGCCTGAAGCCGCACCGCGAAACCTTCGCATGACCGCCGCCGAAACCCACCCAATCGCCGCGGCGGCCGGAGGCGTTCCCGCGGGAGCGTTCGGCGTGTCGGCGGTCGGTGTCGTGTGGCCGGGCGGGCGGAGGCGTTCCCGCGGGAACGTTCGGCGTGTCGACGGCCGGGACGTCTCGCAGAGCCACAGGAGCTCCGCTCGCGATTGCCTGGCTCATCGGTCTTCAGACCCGGGTCACTGGCCCGAGAGGCGGACGTCCGCGGAGTTGGGCTGGCAGCAGCGAGGGTGGGCGTGGAGCATGGAGGGATGATCGTGGATCGAGGGCGGCCGGGTGAGGGGGCGGCGGAATGGCTGGACCTGGGCCGCGCCGGCCGCACGCGATTCTGGCGACGGCCGTGGTTCCTGCCGGGCCTCGCGATCCTGGTGATCGCCGCGTTGACGCTCGGCGCGGCGCTGGCCCAGCCGTACTGGAACTCCCGGAACCGGCAGCTCGATCAAGCCCAGGTACGGGCAGCGGTGGCGGCCCTGGAACTGACCGACCTCGTCGTGCGGCTCACCAGCGAGGCACCGCTGGCCGGCCTGGCGGACGACCCGTGCATCGCGCTGCAGGCTCCGATCGGGCGGGCCCGCGAGGGCCGGGTGCCGTCGGTGGAAGCGACCGGGCGGGCAGCGGACGGGCGGGCCTGGGTCACCGTCGTCGTCCTGGTGCTGGAGTCGCCGGAGGTGGCCGCCGGGCGGTTCGGCGACGCCGGTTCGGCGCTGGCCGACGAATCCTGCCGGAACACGCCGCTCGGCCGGCTCGGCATCGACCCGCCGCCGTTGCCGGACCGTCAGCTGGCGTACGGGATCGCCTCGGGCGGGGGTGGCGGCGGAGCCGACTCGTGGTGGTACCGGGTCCGGGTGCTCCGCTTCGGCAACACCGTCAGCTTCCTGACCACGTTCGGGCCGGTCGGCTCGGCCGACGTGACGGCACCGCTGGTCGAGTCGCTGGACCGGGCTCTGGCCGCCGCGTGATCACCGGCCGCGCCGCCGGTCAGTACGCAGAGCCGCCGGCGAGCGAGACGGCGCCGGTGGGATGCCACACCGTCTTGGTCTCCAGGAACGCGCGCAGCCGCCCGGTGCCCGGCGGAGCTGCGAAGTCGGGCGTACCGGCCGGCACGTAGACCCGCTTCAGGGTCTGCGCGGCGGACCGTTCCAGCTCGGTCCGCAGGTCATGATCATCGGGATGGTCGGTGACGCCGGTCAGGTCGAGCGCGTTCACGTCGGCGTGCGCGGCCAGGTGCGGGCCGAGCTCGGCGGCCTTCCCGGTCAGGATGTTGACAGCGCCACCGGGCAGGTCGGAGGTGGCCAGCACCTCCGCGAAGGAGATGGCGACACAGGGATCCGGTTCGGACGCGACCACCACGGCCGTGTTGCCGCCGGCCAGCACCGGGGCGACCACGGAGACCAGGCCGAGCAGCGGCGAATCCCGCGGCGCGAAGATCACCACGACGCCGGTCGGCTCCGGCGCCGAGTAGGAGAAGAACGGGCCGGACACCGGGTTCGAGCTGCCGAACGCCGCGGCCAGCTTGTCGGTCCAGCCGGCATAGTGCACCAGCCGGTCGATCGAGCTCTCGACCTCGGACGCGGAGACCCGGCTGGTCACGCCGCGGCTGGCGGTGATCAACTTCGTGAACTCGCGGGCCCGGCCCTCCAGCATCTCGGCGGCCCGGTAGATCACCTGCCCGCGGTTGTACGGAGTCGCCCCGGCCCACGCAGCCAGGCCCTTGCGGGCGGCGACGACCGCGTCCCGCGCGTCCTTGCGGGACGCCAGCGCCGCGTTGGCCATGAAGCCTCCTTCGGCATCGACCGCCTGGTAGGTACGGCCGGACTCCGACCGCGGGAACTTGCCGCCGATGAACAGCTTGTACGTCTTCGGAATCGCGAGGTGGGCCATGATCATTTCCCGTCGGCGAGAGGCTCGTCGTCGCTGTGCAGGTAGGCGGCCATGCCGCTCGGCCCGCCCTCCCGGCCGTAGCCGGACTCCTTGTAGCCGCCGAAGCTGGCCGCGGGATCGAACCGGTTGAACGTGTTGTCCCAGATCACGCCCGCCCGCAGCGCGGCGGCCATCCCCATCGCCCGCGAGCCCTTCTCGGTCCAGATGCCGGCCGAGAGTCCGTACGGGGTGTTGTTGGCCTTGGCGATCGCCTCGTCCGGCGTCCGGAACGTCACCGTGGTGAGCACCGGGCCGAAGATCTCCTCGCGCGCGATCCGCATCGACTGGGTGGCCTCGCTGAAGATCGTCGGCGCCACGTAGTAGCCCTTGTCCGGCAGCGGGCAGGACGACCGCCAGACCTCCGCGCCCTCGGCGATGCCGGCCTCGGTCAGCTCGTTGATCTTGTTCAGCTGCATGGTCGAGTTGATCGCGCCGACGTCGGTGTTCTTGTCCAGCGGGTGGCCGACCCGCAGCGTCTCCACGCGAGCCTTCAAACGATCAAGGAACTCCTCGGCGATCGACTCCTGGACCAGCAGCCGGGAGCCGGCGCAGCAGACCTGGCCCTGGTTGAAGAAGATCCCGTTGACGATGCCCTCGATCGCCTGGTCCTGGGCGGCGTCCTCGAAGACGATGTTGGCGCCCTTGCCGCCGAGCTCGAGGGTGACCTTGCGGCCGGTGCCGGCCAGCTCGGCGGCGATCCGCCGGCCGACGGCCGTGGAGCCGGTGAACGCGACCTTGTCGAGGTCCGGGTGGTTGACCAGCGCGGAGCCGATGCCGCCGGCGCCGGTGACGATGTTGACCACGCCCGGCGGCAGGTCTGCGTCGGCGATGATCTCGGCCAGCACCAAGATCGACAACGGGGTGGTTTCGGCGGGCTTGATCACCACCGTGTTGCCGGCCGCCAGCGCCGGAGCGATCTTCCAGGCCGCCATCAGCAGCGGGAAGTTCCACGGGATCACCTGGCCGGCGACCCCGAGCGAGCGCGGCTCCGGCCCCAGCCCGAGATGGTGCAGCTTGTCCGCCCAGCCGGCGTGGTAGAAGAAGTGCTGGGCCGCCGTCGGCACGTCGAAGTCACGGGATTCCTTGATCGGCTTGCCGTTGTCCAGCGACTCGACGACGGCCAGCTCGCGAGCCCGTTCGGCGATCCCGCGGGCGATCCGGAACAGGTACTTGCCGCGGTCCGCGCCGCTGGTCCGGGACCACACCCGCTCGTACGCCCTCCGGGCCGCCTTGACCGCCGTGTCCACGTCTTCGGTCGTGACCGTCGAGTAGCTGGTCAGCGGCTCGCCCTCGGACGGGTCGATCGTCTTCACGTCGTCGCCGTGACCCTCGACGAACTTGCCGTCGATGAACGGCAGATAGCGGTCCTTGAGGGCCGCGATGCTCGGCGATTCGGGTGCCGGTGCGTATTCCCAGTCCATGATCAACTCCTGATCGTCAGTCGACGGTCACGTAGTTCGCGCCCCAGTAGTGGCCCTCGAGTTGGGTCCGGCGCTGCATGATCAGATCGTTCAGCAGCGAGGAGGCGCCGAACCGGAACCAGTGTGGGTCGAGCCACTCCGGCCCGGCCACCTCGTTGACGGCGACCAGGTAGTGGATCGCGTCCTTGGCGTTGCGGATCCCGCCGGCCGGCTTCACCGCCCGCTGCTCGCCGGTCAGGTCGCGCCAGTCCCGGACCGCCTGCAGCATCACGTGGGTGACCGGCAGCGTCGCAGCGGGGGAGACCTTGCCGGTCGAGGTCTTGATGAAGTCGGCGCCCGCGAGCAGGGCGAGCCAGGACGCTCGCCGTACGTTGTCGTAGGTGGCCAGCTCGCCGGTCTCCAAGATCACCTTCAGCCGGGCGGTGCCGCAGGCCGCCTTGATCGCCTGGATCTGCTCGAACACGAGGCCGTACTTCCCGGACAGGAAGGCGCCGCGGTCGATCACCATGTCGATCTCGTCCGCCCCGGCCGCGACCGCGAGCTCGGTGTCGGCGACCTTGACGTCGAGGCTGGACCGGCCGGACGGGAACGCCGTGGCCACGCTGGCCACCAGCACCCCGGTCCCCTTGACCTCGGCCACCGCCGTCTCGACCAGGTCCGGATAGACGCAGATCGCGGCCGCGTGCGGCGTCTCGGGCCGCTCCGGATCGGGCAGGATCGCCTTCCGGCACAGGTTGCGCACCTTGCCGACCGTGTCCGCGCCCTCCAGGGTGGTCAGGTCGACCATCGAGATCGCCAGGTCCAGCGCGGCGAGCTTGGACGCCTTCTTGATCGACCGGGTGGCGAGGTTGGCCGCGCGCAGTTCCAGGCCGACCGGATCCACGGCCGGCAGGCCGGTCAGGAACCGCCGCAGCCGGGTCTCGTCGGCGATCGCGTCGCTGATCGCGTCTTGAGTCGGACTCATACGGCCGATCCTAGGCCGCTCGTGCGGAACCCGCCTCACCTCGCGACGGAGGTGGGGCGGGCCCGAGGAGTCCGAGCCTTCGGTCAGGCCCGCTCGTAGTGCAGCGACACCGCGCCGGACACCGGGAAGCTGGTGGCCGACGACAGCCGCCAGCTGGAAGCGTGGCCGTCCGGGAGGACGCGGGTCCCGGCGCCGAGGGTCGAGGGCACCACCGTCAGGTAGAGGTCGTCGATGAGGTCGGCCTTGAGCAGGGTCTGGATGATGCTGGCGCTGTTCAGGACCAGGATGTCGCGGCCCGGCTGCCGCTTGAGCGTCTTCACCTCGCCGACGACGTCGTGGGAGACCCGGGCGTTGGTCCACTCGGACTGGTCCAGGTCGTAGGTCTCGAGCGTGGTGGAGAAGACGATCTTCTCCACTGCTGCCAGCCAGGTGCCCAGGTCGCGGGTCCGGGGCGAACTGGCCGGGTCGCTGGTGATCGCGGGCCAGACCGACGTGAAGCCTTCCCAGTTCGTCCGGCCGAGCAGGGCGGTGCTGACGCCGCGCCAGATCCCCTCGTAGTAGAGCTCGCTCTGCTCACTGCTGATGTGGGCCATCGCCCAGCTCATGTCGTCCTCGGGACCGGTGCCGCTGTAGCCGTCCATCGACACCGTGACCTCGGCGCCGACCTTGCGGCCGGACTGGGTCGTCTCGCTCATCATCTTCTCCATCCGAAGGGATCGTTGCTGGGATTCACAGGGGCAGACCCGAGGACGAGCGGAAACTCATCGCCGGTCAGAACCACCGGGACATCCTCGGCTGCGCGGGATATCGTCGGCGTATCCTTCGGCCGCTACTGGATCTGGGACCAGGGATCGATCAGCTCGATGCCCGCTCCCTCGAAGTCGCCGATGTTCCTGGTCGCACAGGCGGCGCCGTTGCTCCGGCAGATGGCCGCGATCTGGGCGTCGGCCATGCTGATCGGCCGCCCCGCCTTCTCTCGGGCTGCGACGATCCTCGCGTAGTTGCGGGCCGCATCGGTGTCGAACGCGAGGATGGCACGGGTCCCGAGGTAGGGCTCCAGTGCGTTCTCGACCTGCTCCGTCAACGAGGTCCGGCGTCGGCCGGCTGGCAGGCGCTCCAGTCCGGCCAGGAGTTCGGCGACCGTGATCATGGTCAGCGCCACGTCATCGGTGAGCAGCTCCCTCGTCGGTCAGCGCTACTGAAGTATGGCATCATAGAGAGCACCAATTGATGCTGATTCTGATGGAGGGTCTTGAGATGAGAACGACCGTGACCATCGATGACGAACTGCTGGCCAGGGCAGCTGAGCTGACCGGGATCGAGGAGAAGGCGACCCTGCTGCGCCATGGTCTGCGGGCGCTCATCCGGATCGAGAGCGGACGTCGCTTGGCGGCACTCGGTGGCTCGGACCCTCGCGCCGAGGCTGCGCCACGCCGCCGCGGGTCCGCCGCATGATCCTGGTCGACAGTTCGGTGTGGATCGACCACCTGCACGCGGCCCAGTCAGACCTCGTCGATCTGTTGGAGTCCGGTGAGGCGGGCTGCCATCCGTTGGTGATCGAGGAACTCGCCCTCGGTTCGATCAAGGATCGGCGGCTCGTGCTCGACCTGCTGTCGAGTCTGGAGCGCTTTCCCGTGCTCACCCACGACGAAGTGTTGACGCTGGTCGATGGCCACCGGCTCTGGGGTCGCGGGCTGAGCGCGATGGATGCTCACCTGCTCGGGTCGGTGGCTCTCGTCGGTGGTGCTCAACTCTGGACGCGAGACAAGAGGTTGAGGTCAGCAGCCGGCGATGCGGGTGTCGCTCGGTATCACGTGCGGTGACTTCACGCGCCGGAGCCTGTTCGCTCGACCGGGACGAACCGGCGGCGAAGCTCACCGAGCAGTTGGCCGGCTGGCGGACCGGTCGGTCAGGCCGGCCGCCTGGGCGAAGACGGCGCGAGGATCGGGGTGACGCTGCGGGTCGGCCCAGATCATCTGGGCGAGGCCGATCGCCATCGCGGCGGCGGCCTCGCAGCGCAGCGGGTCGCCGCCGTAGTCGCCGCGGCGGACGAGGGCTTCGGTGAGCTGCTGCCGCCAGGTCCGGGTCAGCCCGAGCGCCTTCGCCCGGAGGTCGGCGTCCTGCTGGATCACCCGGAAGGCCTTACCCGTCGGCGAATCCGGGGACATCGCGTCGATCGCGTCGCCGAGGGCACCGCCGAGCGCCCGCCAGCCCCGGCCCGGTTGCTCGTCCAGGGCGTCCGCGACCCGAGCGCCGAACGCGGCGATCTGATCAAGGACCAGGTCCTCCCGGCGGGTGACGTACCGGAAGAAGGTGGGCCGGGAAATGCCGGCCGCTGCGACGAGGTCGGCGACGGTGACCGCGGCATAGCCGTTGCGGAGGAACAGGTCGAGGGCGACCTCGTCGATGGCCTCCCGTGAGGTGGCGGGCGGCCTAGCCATCGATCAGCTCCGAGACCGTGACGAACCGGTACCCCTGTCGGTGCAGGTCGTCGATGATCATGCCGATCGCCTGCTGGGTCGCCGAGCGGCCGTACCAGGGATGAAGCAGGATGATCGAACCCGGCCTGGTGTTCGCGACCGTCGCCGCGGCCAGGTCCTCGGCGGAGCTGGCGCTGTCCTCGCTGTCGGCCGCGACGTCCCAGGTCACGGTCGTCCGCTGGGTCGCCGCCAGGTAGAGCGGCAGGGTCAGCAGCTTCTTCCCGTACGGCGGCCGGAACGTGATCTCGCCTTCGTAGCCGGCCTGCCGGATCAGCCGGTCCGTGGCCGAGACCTGGCGGGCGATCTCGGACGGTGGGAGCAAGATCATCCGTGGGTGGCTCCAGGTGTGGTTGCCGAGCTCGTGGCCGGCATCGACCAGCCGCGCGGCGACGCCGGGGAACCGCTCGATTCCGTTGCCGTTCAGGTAGAACGTGGCTCGTACGTCTCGGTCCGCCAGGGTCTGCAGCATCGCGTCGGCGTCGGCCTCGCCGGTCGGGCCGTCGTCGAACGTCAGCGCCACCACCTTCTCGGCGGTGTCCACCCGGTCGACCAGCCGCCCGGCGATCTGCACCGTCCGCGAGTTCATCAGCCGATAGCCGCCGCCGAGCACCAGCAGGAGCTCGAGGAGGCAGATCCCGACAATGATCAAGGTCACCCGTAGCCTCATTTGATACACGGTATCAAAACTCATTCAGACCGGCGGCGAGACACCGCCGAGCGAGGAGTACCGGTTCAGGCGCTGCGCCCGGCGACCCAGGCCATGTCGGGGTAGCGGTCGCCGGAGGCGACCAGCGCGTCGAGGCTGGCCAGCGCGGTCTCGGAGAGCCGCACGTCGACCGCGCCGAGGTTGTCCTCGAGGTTGGTCCGGCGCCGGGTACCGGGGATCGGCACCACGTCGTCGCCCTGGGCCAGCAGCCAGGCCAGCGCGATCCGGCCCGGGCTGGTGCTGAGGTCGTCGGCGAGGTCCCGGATCCGCTGCACCAGGGCCAGGTTGCGGTCGAGATTCTCGGCCTGCCAGCGGGGCAGCGTACGCCGGAAGTCGTTGTCAGCCAGGTCGGTCGTCGCGGCGATCGCGCCGGTCAGCAGGCCCCGCCCGAGCGGGCTGTACGGGACGAGGGCGATCCCGAGCTCGCGCGCGGTCGGCACGATCTCGTCCTCCAGGTCACGGCTGAACAGGCTCCACTCGCTCTGCAGCGCGGCGATCGGGTGCACCGCCGCGGCCCGCCGCAGCGCCTCGGGCGAGGCTTCGGAGAGACCGAGCGCGCGGACCTTGCCGGCGGTGACGAATTCGGCCATCGCGCCGACCGACTCCTCGATCGGCACCTCCGGATCGACCCGGTGCAGGTAGTAGAGGTCGATCACGTCGACGCCCAGCCGCTGCAGCGACCCGTCGATCGCGCGCCGGGCGTTGGCGGCCGACCCGTCCAAGCCGTTCGGCATCTTGGTCTCGGGATGCGGTGTGATGCCGAACTTGGTGGCGATCACGACCTCGTCCCGGCGGTGCTTGAGCACCTCCCCGACCAGGCTCTCGTTGTGCCCGGCGCCGTACAGCTCGGCGGTGTCGAGGAAGTTCACGCCGGCGTCCAGGGCGGCGTTGATCGTCGCCAGCGACTCGGTCCGGTCGGCCGGCCCGTACGCGTTGCTCATGCCCATGCAGCCGAGGCCGAGGGCGGAGACGGAGAGGTCGCCGAGCTTGCGATGAGGGAACGTGGGCATGCTTGAATCTCCTTGCGTGCTTGGGAAGTCGAGAGAACGATAGAGCGAGGGACTAGGTGCCGCAGTTGCCGCCGTAGGTGGTGATCTTGTAGTCGATCACGGCCTCGGCGAACTCCAGGTCGGCGATCTGCTGCCGGATCCGGTCCCGGTGTCGTTCCAGCAGGGCGAGCCGGTCCGGCACCGTGTCGGGTCCGGTGTTGACCAGGTCGACGTACCGCTTGATGTCGCGGATCGGCATGTCGGAGAGCCGCAGCCTGGTCACGAAGACGATCCGGCCGACGGCTTCGCGGTCGTAGCAGCGGTAGCCGTGGGCGTCCCGCGCCACCTCGACCAGGCCGATCCGTTCGTAGTAGCGCAGCGTGTGCGCCGAGACGCCCACCAGCTCCGAGACCTCGGCGACGGTCAGCGCCTTCTCGACCTCGTCGCCGAACACCTGGCTGGTGAGCGAGTGGGTCAGGGCCGGGAGCTGGTCCGGCGGCGTCGATTCGATGAGCTGTCGTACCTCGGTCGCCGTGAGCGTCATGTCCTCGAAGGTACGCCTTAGAGCGTGCTCAAACGCAAACCGCGAGGTGAAGCTTCTCCGACGGTTAGGCTCGGCCCGTGTCCCGAGTCCGAGCCGTCCTGCTCGACGTCTACCGAACGCTGATCGAGGTCGACTTCGACGCCGCGCTGGACGAGCTCGCCGCGCGGTCTGGACTGGGTCGAGCCGACTGGGTCGCTGGGATCCAAGCCAACGCCGACGCACTGACGAGCGGGACGATCTCCCTGGAACGGGCCTTCGCCGAGACCTTCCGGCTCGCCGGTCAGGAGCCGCCGGATCTCGAAGCTCTGCTCCGGCATGATCGCGACGTGCTGGCCGCGCACGCCACGCTCTATCCAGACGTCCGGCCGTTCCTGGCCGAGCTGCGGCGGCGCGGCGTCGGTACGGCCTTGGTCAGCAACTGTTTCGCGAACACCACCGACCTGCTGCAGCGGTTCGGGCTCACCGACCTCACCGACCAGGTGGTCCTGTCCTGCGAGGTAGGGGTCGCCAAGCCTGATCCGGCGATCTTCCGGGCTGCGCTGGCCGGCCTCGATGTCCGGCCGGAGCAGGCGATCTTCGTCGACGACCGGCCCGGCAACTGTTCGGCAGCGGAGGACCTGGGGATCACCGCCGTGCTGATCGACCGCGGCGACGCCGGTACGGAGGGTGCGGTGAACGCGCTTGAGGAGGTGCTGCGGATGATCATCGGCCCGGCGGCCGGTCCGATCGACGCCGTGATGGGTAAGTATGCCGGCGGTGGACCCACGTCGGACGAACTCGGCCGGATCGCGCGCGCCGAGGACTCCGAGCGATCTTGATCGGGTTGCCTTGGGTGAACTCCCATGCGGTTGCCGTTTCCAGGCAATCTTTGTCCTCCAGGAGGCTCAGCTGAAGGCGCTGTGGCCGGTCAGGGCCTGGCCGATCACGAGTTGGTGCACCTCCGAGGTGCCCTCGTAGGTGAGCACGGACTCCAGGTTGTTGGCGTGGCGCAGGATCGGGTACTCGCCGGTGATGCCGGCGGCGCCGAGGATGGTGCGGCACTCGCGGGCGATGGTCAGGGCCTCGCGGACGTTGTTGAGCTTGCCCAGGCTGACCTGGCGCGGGTCGAGTCGATGATCATCTTTGAGCCGGCCCAGGTGCAGCGCGAGCAGGAATCCCTTCTGCAGTTCGAGAGCCATGTCGGCGAGCTTCGCCTGGGTCAGCTGGAACGCTGCCAGCGGGCGGCCGAACACCTCGCGGGTCTGGGCGTACGCGAGCGCCGTCTCCAGGCAGTCCCGGGCGGCGCCGAGCGCGCCGAACGTGATGCCGAAGCGGGCCTCGTTGAGGCAGGACAGCGGTCCCTTGAGGCCGGTCACCTCCGGCAGCACGGCGTCGCCCGGCAGCCGTACGTCCTCCAAGATCAACTCCGAGGTGACCGACGCGCGCAGGGAGAGCTTCTTGCCGATCTTGGGCGCCGAGAAGCCCGGGGTGTCGGTAGGCACCACGAAGCCGCGGATCCCCTTCGGGTCGTCGGTGGTCTGCGCCCAGACGATCGCCACCTCGGCGACGCTGCCGTTGGTGATCCACATCTTGGTGCCGTTGATCACCCAGTCATCGCCGTCCCGGCGGGCCCGGGCCCGCATCCCGGCAGGGTTGGAACCGAAGTCGGGCTCGGTCAGCCCGAAGCACCCGACCAGTTCGCCGGCGGCCATGCCGGGCAGCCAGGCCTGCTTCTGATCTTCGCTGCCGAACTTCCAGATCGCGTACATGGCCAGCGATCCCTGCACCGAGACCATGCTGCGGACGCCGGAGTCGCCGGCCTCCAGTTCCAGGCAGGCCAGGCCGTACGAGACCGCGCTGGCGCCGGCGCAGCCGTAGCCGGTGAGGTGCATGCCGAGCAGGCCGAGGGCGCCGGCCTCCTTCATCAGGCCGAGGTCCGGCTCACCGATCTCGTACCAGGAGGCGACATGCGGCCGGACCCGTTCGTCGACGAACTCGCGGACGCCCTTCTGGATGTCCCGCTCGTCCTCGCTGAGCAGATGATCAACACCCAGGAATTCCAAGGGGCCGACAGTCATGATCTTTCCTTCCCGGCCAGGTCGGTGGCCGCCTTGATGATCTCATCGGTGTCCAGCAGGACGTGGCGCGCGGCCGCGCCGAGGGGTACGAAGCTGTCGGTGCTGGACACCCGGGCCAGCGAGCCGGTGAACCCGCCCTCGACGAGCACGGTGATCACGCCCTCACCGACGCCGCCCGAATGCCGGGTCTCGTCGACGACCAGCACCCGGCCGGTGTCGCGGGCTGCCGCCAGCAGGTCCGGCACTGGCAGCGGGGCGAGCCAGCGCAGGTCCAGCACCGCCGCCTCGATCCCTTGAGCGGCAAGGGATTCGGCGGCCCGCAGGCTCATCGGAACCCCGTTGCCGAACGTGATCATGGTCAGATCCGTCCCGGTCCGGACCGTGCGGGCCCGGCCGATCGAGGCCGGCTCACCATGATCGACACCGAGCCAGCCGCCGTCGCCGTCGGCGTGCAGATCCCGGGTGTGATAGAGCGCGATCGGCTCCAGGAACACCGCCACGGTGCCGTCGGTGGCCGCCGCGGCGACGCAGGTCCGGAGCAGGGCGGGCGCGTCGTCGGCCCGGCTCGGGCAGGCGACGACGATACCGGGGATGTCCCGCAGTACGGCGACCGCGTCGTCGTTGTGGAAGTGCCCGCCGAACCCCTTCTGGTACGCCAGTCCGGCGATCCTGATCACCAGCGGGTTGCGCCAGCGGCCGCGGGAGAAGAAGGACAGGGTGGCCGCCTCGCCGCGAAGTTGATCTTCGGCGTTGTGCAGGTAGGCCAGGTACTGGATCTCCGGGATCGGCACCAGGCCGGCCAATCCGGCGCCGAGCGCGAGGCCGAGGATCGACTGCTCGTCCAGGATCGTGTCGAACACGCGGGCCGCGCCGAACCGGCGGGCCAGGCCGCGGGTGACCCCGTAGACGCCGCCCTTGACGCCCACGTCCTCGCCGAACGCGATCACCCGGCGGTCCGCCTCCATGATCACGGACAGGGTGGTGTTGATCGACTCCGCCAGCGTCATCGGCCGGTCTGAGCGGTGTTGCGACCAGCGCGCGGCCAGTTCGGCGACCCGGTCCGGGGTGCGCGGGGCCAGCGGCTCGATGATCTCCGCGGCGGAGGTGAGCGGACGTGATCCGGCCAGCCGGTCCGCCTCGGCCCGGACCTCGGCACCGATCCGGTCATAGGTCGCCAGCACCTGGTCGGCGGTGGCGCCAGCGCCGATCAGGGCGCGGGCCGTGCCGAGCAGCGGATCGAGGTCGTAGGCCGCCTCGATCTCGCTCGGCTTGCGGTAGCCGATCTCCGCGTCGCTGCCGGCGTGGGCTAGGTAGCGCACCGTACGAAGGTGCAGGAACACCGGCCGGCGATGATCACGGCCCCGGCGGACCGCGTCCATGATCACCGGCCAGGCCGCGACCGGGTCGGCGCCGTCCGCGGCCAGGTAGTCCAGGCCGGGCCGGCTGCCGTACGCGTGCTCGATCCAGCCGGCCGGAGTGCGTACCGAGATGCCGAGACCGTTGTCCTCACAGACGAACAGGATCGGCACCGGCAGGCCGCGGTAGGCGGTGTTGATCGCCGTGTTGATCGCGCCCGCCGCCGTCGAGTGGTTCGCCGACGCGTCGCCGAACGAGCAGACCACGATCGCGCCGTCCGGCCATTCATGATCGACTCCGAGCCGGTCGGCCCGCTGCAGCGCGATCGCCAGCCCGACCGCGCGGGGCAGGTGCGAGGCGATCGTCGAGGTCTGCGGGATGATCGCCAGCTCGGGGTGACCGAACACCTTGTGCCGGCCGCCGGCGATCGGCTCGTCGGCCAGGCACATCAACCCCTGCAGGACATCCCGGACCGGCGCGCTGCCCGGCCGCAATCCAGCCCGGGCACAGTAGAAGCCGCCGGACCGGTAGTGCAGCAGGGCCGGGTCGCCGACCCGGGTCGCCAACGCGATCATGGCGTTGCTCTCGTGCCCGGCCGACCCGATCGTGTAGTACGCCAGCCCGCGCGCCTGCAGCTCGCGGGCGACCAGATCAAGCTGCCGACTGGTCGTTTGCGCGGTGAACAGGCGCTCGAGGTCCACCTGGACCCCTGGGGTCGGCTGACCCGCCCCACCTCCCTCCCGAATCGCGCTCGGGCTGCTGAGGCTCGAAGCTGACTCGTCCTGACCCCTGGGAGGGCGGGACGGAACCCCTGAGCTCCCCGTCCGGGTCCAACCAAGATCATGAACGCGAGTCCGGAAGGCCCGATCAAGTTCCTCGCCCGGTGTTGCCATGCTTACGACTCGAGTCGGAAGTCACGATCGGGGGTCAGCTCGACCGTGTCCATCTGCGCCTTTTGCAGCCGGCCCGAGTAGTCCCAGTTCACGGACTGCCAGCGGGTGAACTGATCGAGCACCCAGACGCCGGACTGCCGGGAGCCGTTGCCGGACTTGCCGTTCCCGCCGAAGGGCAGGTGTGCCTCGGCACCCGAGGTCGAGTTGTTGATCGACACCATGCCGGCCCCGATCCGGTTCCGGAACGTGAACGCCTCCTGCGGATCGGTCGTGTAGATCGCCGAGGAAAGCCCGTAGCCGGGCCGGTTGGCCAGGTCGATCGCCTCGTCCAGGTCGCGGTACGTGATCACGCCGACGATCGGCCCGAACGTCTCCTCCAGGAAGAGTTGATCATCGGCGCGGACGCCGTCGACGACCGCGGGGTGGTAGAACAGCCCGGCCGCGGGATCGCCGGCAAACCCGGACCGCGGGTTGTCGGCGGTGACCCGGCCGGTCGGGCCGATCACGGTGTGGTGCGGCTTGATCCAGCCGAGGTACTCCTCGTACCGGTCGGCGAACTTCTGGTCCAGCATCGGGCCCATCAGCACGTCCTGGGTCGGGTCGCCGATCTTGGCCGCCTCGACCGCCTTGCCGAACCGGGCCAGGAATTCGTCGTGGACCGACTCGTGGACGATCACCGTACCGAGCGACGTGCAGCGCTGGCCGGCCGTGCCGAAGCCGGAGAACAGCGCGCCCTCGACGGCAAGATCGAGATCGGCGTTGGGCGTGATCACCAGCGGGTTCTTGCCGCCCAGTTCCAGGCAGGCGTTCTGCAGGTGCCGCCCGGCCAGGGCGCCGATCTCCCGGCCGACCGCGGAAGACCCGGTGAAGCCGATCTTGTCGATCAGTCCCCGTTCCAGCGACTGCTCGAGCCCGGCGAAGGTCTGCTCGCCGTCGGCGAAGATCAGGTTGAACACTCCGGCCGGCAGCCCGCCGCCGCGGACGAAGATCTCGTGGAAGGCGGCCGAGACGACGGGGGAGTAGTCGGCCGGCTTCCAGACGATCGTGTTGCCGGCCAGCAGTGCGGGCACGATGTACCAGGACGGCACGGCGACCGGGAAGTTGCCGGCGGTGATCACCGCGACGGCGCCGACCGGCACCCGGTGGGTGAACAGCTGCTTGTCCGGCATCTCGCTCGGCACCGTCTGCCCGTACAGGCGGCGGCCCTCGCCGAGGAAGAAGTCGCAGGTGTCGACGATCTCCTGCACCTCGCCGAGCGCCTCCGCGTACGGCTTGCCGATCTCGGCGGTGACCAGCCGGGCCAGCGCCTCCTTGTTGTCCTCGACCAGCCGGCCGATGTGGGCGATCGCGCGACCGCGGATCGGCGCCGGCACGGCGGCCCAGTCCCGCTGCGCAGCCTTGGCCGACTCGGCGGCGCGGACGAACGTGGCCGCGTCCGCGAACGCGACCTCGCCGACGACATCGGCGGTCCGGGCCGGATTGGTGCTCGCCACCGTACGGCCGCCGTCGACCGGCTCGCCGCCGACGACCGAGGTGATCTTGGTCTTGCTCACTTGACGATCTCCGTTCCGCTGAGCCGCTGCAGGGAACGTCCGAGGGCGGCGACCGCCTCGTCGATCTCCTCGTTCTCGATCGACAGGGCCGGCCGGAACCGGATCGACCGCTCACCGCAGGGCAGGGCCACCACGTGTTCAGTCTCGCGCAGGTCGGCCAGCAGCGCATCACGTGCGCCGGCGTCGGCCAGGTCGACGGCGATCATCAGCCCGCGGCCGCGGACGTTGGCGAGCGTCCCGGGCCGTTCGGCGGCGAGCGCCCGCAGGCCGGCGAGGAACCGCTCGCCCTTAGGCCCGGCCGCCTCGATCAGGCCTTCGGCCTCGATGATCTCCAGCAGCCGCTGGGAACGGACCATGTCGACCAGTCCGCCGCCCCAGGTGGAGTTGATCCGGCCCGAGACGTGGAAGACGTTGTCGGCGACCTCGTCCACCCGGCGGCCGGCCATGATCCCGCCGACCTGCACCTTCTTGCCGAACGCGACGACGTCGGGCTCCAGTCCCAACTGCTGGTACGCCCACGCCGTGCCGGTCGTCCCGGCGCCCGTCTGCACCTCGTCGACGATGAACAGGGCGTCGTGATCATGGGCGAGTTGCTGCATCGCCTGCAGGAACTCCGGCCGCAGGTGGTTGTCGCCGCCCTCGCCCTGGATCGGCTCGGCGATGAACGCGGCGATGTCGTGCGGATGGTCCTGGAACGCCTTGCGGGCTTGGGATAGCGCGCGCTCCTCGGCCGCAATCACGGAATCGAGATGATCTTCGAGCGGGTGCACGATCGCGGGTACGTCGATCCGCGGCCAGTCGAACTTGGGGAACCGGGCGATCTTGCCGGGCTCGGTGTTGGTCAGCGACATGGTGTAGCCGCTGCGCCCGTGGAACGCCTTGCTGAGGTGCATGATCTTGGCGCCCAGTGCGGGATCCCGGCCGGCCGCCTCGTTCTGCCGGCTCTTCCAGTCGAAGGCGACCTTGAGCGCGTTCTCGACGGCGAGCGCTCCGCCCTCGATGAAGAACAGGTGCGGCAGGTCCGGGTCGCCGAGCACCCGGGCGAACGTCTCGACGAACTCCGCGTACGCGCTGGAGTACATGTCCGGGTTGGCCGGTTTGTTCGCCGCGATCATGGAGAGCCTCGCCAGGAACGCCGGATCGTCGACCAGCCCGGCCGGGTTCAGCCCGAGCGGCGCGGAGGCGAAGAACGTGTAGAGGTCCAGATAGGAGACGCCGGTCCGAGCGTCGATCAGCCGACTGCCGCGGCTGCGGTCCAGGTCCAGGACGAGCTTGAATCCGTCGGTCAGTACGTGCCGCGCCAGCACCTCGTGCACTTCGGCAGCGGAAACGTGGGCATGTTCGGCCATGGCGCCTCCTCACAGGATGATTTGTTGTCAGATTCACTCTAGAGGAGAAGTCTTCTCGAACGCGAACCTTGAGATCGCGTGCGATGTTCCGGTGGGACCTGGGTCGCGGCGGCGCGCGTACGTAATTTCCTCGATGGTGCGTGCAGTCCGGTGTCCGTAGCGTGCTGGCCACAGCCGAGAGGGGCATCACATGCGAACCACAGAGCAGATCGAGCGACCTACGACCACCTGGCCGGCCTGGCTGGTGGTGATCGCGCTGACCGTCCTCGCGATCGGAATCAACCTGCCGTCCGCGGCCACCGCGGATCCGGGCGGCGTCGCCAGCCCGAAGGCGCTCCCTGAGCCGGGCGAACCGGCGTCGATCCAGGCGGCCCTCGAGATCGACGGGATCAAGGGAGAGTCGACGGCCGGCGGCCACGTGGACGCGATCGACGTCCTCAGTTGGAGCTGGGGAGTCAGCGTCAACGCGCCGAGCAACCCGACGCGCCCGGTCATCGGCCGGCCGACCTTCACGGACATCACGTTCTCCGTCGCGACCAGCAAGGCATCCCCGACCCTGATGCTGACCTGCGCCCAGGGCAAACACCTCAAGTCGGCGGTCCTCTATGTCTGGAAGACGACCCGGGAGGGCGAGCAGCACGAGTTCTTCAAGATCACGCTCACCGATGTCTTGATCACGTCGTTCCAGCAGTCCGGCAGCGAAGGGATGCAACTGACCGAGCAGTTCACCCTGAGCTTCGCCCAGATCGTGATGGAGTACCGGGTGCAGAAGGCCGACGGGTCGCTCGGCGAAACGATCAGGAGCGGCTGGGACATCGCCCGCAACCGCGCGATCTAGGACCTACGAGAGGTCGATCGTGAACGTCTCGGGCTCGAACTTGAAGTCGCCCTCCTTCGGCGTCGCGTCGGAGTTCGTGTAGGAGCTCGTGACCTGGAAGTGGCCCTGCGGTGCGTATTCCACGGTGATCGACGTGATCGAGTCTGGGACCAGCGCGACGATGGTGCCGTCGCGGTCAGAGTTGATCTTGGACACCGGGTTGCCCTCGACGATCTCGATCGCCTTCTTGTCCGGGCCGGTCAGCCGGATCGAGTCGCCCGGATCGTAGTCGGCGCGATACAGATTCGCCTTCGCGCCGGCGCGTTGCGAGGTGCGTTGGTCCCAGTCGAGATAGAGCCACATCTGGCCCTTCGGGGCCCAGCTGCGGTCTCGGTCGAACGGTGAAACCGACGCCTCGGTGAACGTGATGCTGTGCTGGAGTTGGAAGTCGCCGTTCGTCGCGGGGCGCGGCGTGTACTGGCGGTTCGCTCCGGCGGTCGTCTTGCCGCGGTAGTAGGCGGCGGCCGTGGTCGAGGTCCGTTTGCCGGTCCGCAGCGAGATCGTCTGGTCCACGCCCGCGACACCGACGACCAACTCCGCCTCGGCACCCACCGGCACCGACGCGACCAGGGTCACCGGATCCTCGCTGATCGCGAACAGGCCCTTCTTGTAGCCGAGGAGTTCCTCGAGCGGGGTCGTCTTCTCGCCCACCCGCAGTGAATACGTCTCCGGAGTGCCGGCCCGGCCTCGGTTGAACTCGGGGTCGTACAGGCGGGTCACGGTGAACGCGAGGAACTCCTCGTGGTCGGCGGGCACCAGGGGCCAGCGGCGGCCGCCGCCGACCCCGAGCCGGTCCAGCGTGCCGAAGCGATTCAGCGTGAACGTGAACCCTGGCGCCTTGATCACTGCGTCCTCCGGCTCGGTCCCGGTCTGGAACGAGGCGGACTCATACTTGATGATCTCACCGGAACCAGCCGCCGGCGGTTGCGGCTGTGGCACCTGTTCGGCGGGCACCGGCGTCCGGCCGTCCGGGCGATACAGTTCTACCCCCTCCGGCGCCTCCAGTCCGGTATCGCCCGGGTCGACGTCGTCCGGGTCGACCGACACCTGCTTGTCGCCGATCAGCCGCGGCTCGAACTCCATCTCGTCGAACACTCCCGGCTTGCCGGCGTCCTCCAGATGACGGATCGGTCCGCAGAAAGCCCGTGGCTGCAGGTTGCCGGTCTTGGGTTCTCGGAGCAGCCAGCAGCTGGTCTCGTTCGCCAGGCTCGCGTGCTTCTCACCCGCCCTCTCCTTGCGCCACTCCTGTTCCAGCAGCGAGAGGAAGGGCACCTTGCTGTCCACCTCGGCACCGTTGATCCGGACCGGGGTGCTGCACGCGGAAAGGAACAGCAAGATCGCGAGAGCACTCGCAACCCCGGTTCGACGCGGCGTCGACATGATCA
Organism: Microlunatus parietis; assembly: GCF_013407955.1. GTDB lineage: Bacteria > Actinomycetota > Actinomycetes > Propionibacteriales > Propionibacteriaceae > Microlunatus > Microlunatus parietis. Next base: position 5,234,854 of record NZ_JACCBU010000001.1, read on the forward strand.
CTCCTTGAGGTCGTCGGCTTGGCTGTGGGTCTGCCGAGTCCACGATGACCGCGGCGGCGGACGTTCGGCGTCGAATCGAGTCGAACCGAGTCGGTCGCGGAGCCCGCGAGCGACTCGACCGGCCGGTCCCGGCCTGAGCCGGAGCCTCACCGGATTCCGAACCGCGCGTCGAGCACCGCGATCCGCTTCGCCAGCGGCGGGTGCGTGGCGAACAGGCGGCCGAGCACGAGGTTCAGCCGGTCCTCCAGCCCGAGCCGGCCGCCCGGCGGCAACTCGTCGTCGAGCCCCTGCGCCTGCCAGATCTGGAACACCCGGAGCAGCTCGGGTCCATAGCCGAGCTCAGCCGCGGTGCGGTCGGCGCGCAGTTCCCCGTAGCGATCGAAGAACCGGAGGAACGCGATCGGCAGTACCACCAGCACGATCAAGGGCGCGTACATCAACAGCATCGTCGCAATACAGATCCAAAGCAGCGGATGGAAGAACAGCTTCGCCAGCCCGCCGAGCCGGGTGAGCGACAGCAGCACCGTGAGGATGGCCGTCGTGATCAATGCCACTAGTCGCACGAAGAGCACGATCAGCCGGGTCAGGGCGCGGAACGGCAGCGAGTACCAGTGGGCGAGCAGGCCGGCCCAGGGATGACCGCCGAGATGGTGCCCTAGTTCGTGGGCGAGCACGGCGGCGAGTTCGCGCGGCGGCATCACCTGGACCGCGGCCCGGGTCACCGTGACGATGTGACCGGACGCGGCGCTCGCGTTGATGCCGTCGGTGTCGGAGATCCACAGCTGGAAGCGGTCCCCGTCCACGCCGGCGGTGCGGATCACGGAGTCCCAGATCGGCAGGAGGTGGTCGCTCTCCTGTGGTAGCGGCCGGCGGGCCCGCAGCCGTACCCGGGCCAGGGCGGCCTCGACGGGACGGAGGAAGATCAGCGCACCCGAGGCAAGCCAGACCATCAGAACGGCCACGGTGCCGATCGCTGCGTTGCCGAGCGCCCGGCCGAGTTCCTCGCCGACCGCGGCCATGAAGCCGAGGCTCAGCACGATCAGCGGAAGCTGGACCAGCAGGGTGGCGATCGACGACCAGTCGACGCCGCGACGCCGCGCCAGCGACTCCGGATGTTCGTTCAAGCCCGACATGGCGTCCCTCCTCGGGTGACTCCGGACGTGGGACCACCGTGTCCGGATCGGGTTCTGCTGCGTCTCGAACCGAGTCGAATCGAGTCGGTGGCGATGCTGACTCGATTCGACTCGGTACGGCGCGGCCGGGGCCGGGACCTGACAGAATTCGCGACAGAACGCCCCGACGGAGGAGTGAGCAGATGCGAGGGTTTCTGATCCGGCTCGTCGTCGCGGTGACCGTGACGGTCGCCGCACTCGTGCCGAGTCTGGCCGGCACGGCGCAGGCGATCCCGGCGGTCGTGCACACCAAGTGCGCGCCGTGGTTGGTGATCAACGGACATCGGGTCGCCACGTGCGGCCAGACGCAAGGCAGCCAGGGCCGTCACGGCACGTACGACGTCGCCAGCCGGACCTACACCTGGGGCCCGTGGCGTCCGCAGTCCTCGTATCGGCTGCCCACGTCGCCCTACTTCGCCGGTTACCCCGCGCTGGTCGACGGGTCGGGCAGGACGTTCATCTACGGGACGGAGTTCCGAGCCTCACGCAGGGCGGACGGCCGGTACGAGGGACGCCGGGGCATCCTCAGATCCAGCGGATTCGTGCCGACGAGTAGCTGGTACGCATCCACGTGCCAGCCGCCACTCTGGTGCTGGCAACCGGACCTGCAGCACGAGCCGATTCCGCCGCCGCCGCCGAAGCGCTAAGCGAGCGAGGCCAGCAGCTCCGCGATCTCTGTCGCCGCGGGAACGTCGAGTTTGGTGTAGATGCGCAACGCCTCGGCCAGTTCGGTCCGGGCGGCCGACGAGCCGGAGTCGTCGTCGGCCAGCAGGCACCGGGCCAGCCCTTCGTGGGCCTTGGCCAGCTGCATCAGGTTGCCCTGCTCGGTGGCGAGCGACAGCGCCTCGGTGTGGGCGGTCCGGGCTTCGTCGAGCCGGCCGAGCAGGCGCAGATCGGTGCCGAGCTCGTTCAACGCCCCGACTTCCTGGCCCCGGATGCCGGCCTCCCGGGCGAGCCGGAGTGCCTGCCGGTGCTGCTCGAGGGCGGCGTCGTAGCGGCCCTCGCCGCGGTCGACGTTGCCGAGGTTGCCGAACGCCACACCCTCGGACAGCCGATGCCCGAGTTCCCGGGCCACCTTCAACTGGTGCTGGCCGAAGATCCGGGCGTCGTCGTACTTGCCGACCAGTTGGTAGAGCTGGCACAGGTTGCCGCTGGCGATCGCCTCATTGGTCCGGTTGCCGACCTCCCGGTGGATCGAGACGGCCCGCTCGAGGTGCTCGATCGCGTCCAGGTGCCGGCCGAGGCGGGCGTTGGTGACGCCGAGGTTGCCGTGCGCCCGACCCTCGCCTGCCCGGTCGCCGTAATCGCGGTGGATCGCTAGAGCCTGCTCATAGTGGCCGATCGCGTCCTGAAAACGCCCCAGCTGAGAGGCGGTCACACCGAGGCTGACCAGGACCCGGCCCCGCTCGGCTCCGTCGGCGACCGACGCCGCGTGCTCGTGCAGGCGGAGGGCGACGCCGTGGTGTGCGGCGTCGTCCAGATAGGCGAACAGGGTGTTGGAGAGGTCGATGCCGTGGCCGGGCTGCCGGTCAGCGGTCAGCTTCACGGCGACGTCGACGAGGTTGGCGTACTCGGTGTCGAGCCAGGACCGGGCGGCTTCGCGACCCGGGAACGCCGGGACGGGAAGACCGACCGGGGCGATCCTCGGTCGCCGGTCCCGGTTCTGCGGCGAGTAGGCGTCCATCGCCTCCGCGGCGGCGAATCGGTAGTAGTCGAGCAGCCTGCCGATCGCGGCTTCCCGGACCGGCGGCGGTTCGGTGCGCTGGGCCTCCTCCGCCGCGAAGGCGCGGACCAGGTCGTGCAGTTGGAAACGGTCGCCGGGCAGCGGTTCGAGCATGCTGCCGGCCGCCAACGCGCGCAGCTGGGTCGCCACGGCGGAGTCGGGCTCGTCGGCGAGCGCAGCCGCGGCGTAGCGGTCGAGGTCGCGACCCGGATGCAGCGCCAGCAGTCGCAGCAGGCGGGCCGTCGGCTCCGGGAATTGCTGGTACGAGGAGCGCAGGGCGAGTTCGACCCCGTCCTCGAGCCGGCCGCGGGCCCGGTCGTCGAGCAGCCAGTCCCGGTGGTCGGTGAGCGTGATCCCGGGATGGTCCCGGACCCGGCTGGCGATCAGCCGCAGCGCCAACGGGATGCGCCCGGCGAGTTCGGCGATCGAGGCGGCCGCCTCGGGCTCGCCGTCGACCGGGCCGGCGCCCAGCTGGGCCCGCAGCAGGTCCAGGGCCTCGGGCGTGGTCAGGGCCTCCAGCCGGACCCGTACCGCGTCGGGCAGGTCGAGCGTGTGCCGGCTGGTGATCAGGACCACGCAGCGCGGCAGGCCCGGGATCAACGGCGTCACCTGGCCGGCGGACCGGGCGTTGTCCAGCAGGAGCAGCAGCGGCCGGTCCCATACCGCATCGGCGAACAGCGACAGCTGCACCGGCACCGACTGGCCGGCGAACCGGTGCGGCTTGACCCCGACCTCGCGGAGCAGGCCGTCCAGGACGGCGGCCGGATCGGCCGGCGGGTTGTCGGTGTCATACCCGCGCAGGTTCACCGCCAGCCGGCGGGCGGAGAATGCCGGGTCGCCGGGCTCGGCTCGGCTCAACTGTCGGCCGGCCTGCGCGGCCAGCGCGGTCTTGCCGGTGCCGGGCATCCCGGTGATCACGACGACCACCGGCCCGGGCTTCACGGCCGCGGTGACGATCTGCCCGAGCTCGTCGCTCCGGCCGACGAAGTCCGCAGCCGCGGCCGGGAGCTCCCGGTCGATCCGGACCACCGATCCGGCTCCAGCCCCGGCCTCGATCAGTTCGCAGGCGCGCCGCCACTCCAGGGCCCGGGACCGGTCGCCGCGCAACAGCACCTGGGCGATGTCGACGATCAACTCGGGGTCCATCCGGGTGCGGCCGGCCTCGAAGCAGCGCCGGACCGTCTCGAATCCCGGAACCGCCCGGCCGGTCTGCCGGCGCAACCGGTCCACCTGTTCATGCGTGCGGCGGATCGACAAGCCCGACCAGGCCCGCAACTGCCGCAGCGCCGTCGCGAGGTCGTCGTACGACCGCACGCCGAGCGGGCCGGGCGGCTGATCGGTGTCGAGTCCCATGCTCTCTCTTCGGTGTGCGCTGGTACGGGCTGCGGGTCGCGTCCCATCTTCACGCCCGCCCACCCGTCGCGCCAGCATCCTGCCGGAACGTGAGCCGAAGATCATCGGGCACGCTGCCACGACGCGACCCTCCGGAAGCTGACCGGACTGATCATGACCACTGGTCCAATCGGACGATCTTGCCGATCCCGTACAGCGACGGCATGATCGGTGACGTGGTCACCGCGGATCAGGTACGGCAGGTACGCGAGGGTGGCTACCAGCCGCTCACAGAACGGACGACCGCGTGACCTCCTTCGACGGCCTCGGCCTCCATCTCGGCAACCTGCATCGGCTTTCGGATGCGCAGTCCCGCTCCCTGTCCGCGGAGAACCCGACCGGCGCGCCCGGCCAGGGTGCGTTGGCCACGGATGGGCTCGGGGCGGCGGCCGCTCGTGATCTTGGTCAGGGGTGGAAGGTTGCGCCGGCGGTCAAGATCGCGCCGAAGTCGATCTTCGAAGTCGGCGACATCGACGGGCCCGGGTCGATCCAGCAGATCTGGATGACCACGACGGCCGCGGCCCGGACGTTGATCTTGCGGCTCTACTGGGACGGGCAGGAGCAGCCGTCGGTGGAGACGCCGTTGAACGACTTCTTCGCCTCCGGCTGGGGTGTCTACGCGCCGATCTCGTCGCTCGCGGTCTGCGTCAATCCGAAGAACGGTTTCAACTCCTATTGGCAGATGCCGTTCCGGCAGCACTGCCGGATCACCGTGGAGAACCTGGCCGACGACGAGTGCGTGCTGTTCTATCAGGTGAACTATCAGGTGACCGAGGTGCCCGAGGACGCCGCGTACTTCCACGCCCAGTTCCGCCGGACCAATCCGCTGCCGTTCGCGGAGGAGTACACGATCGTCGACGGCGTCGCCGGCCGCGGTCACTATGTCGGCACCGCGGTCGCCTGGGGCGTGAACAACAGCGGCTGGTGGGGCGAGGGCGAGCTGAAGTGGTTCCTGGACGGCGAGGACGCGCCGACGATCTGCGGCACCGGCACCGAGGACTACTTCTGCGGCGCCTGGGGCTTCCACGTCGGGTCGCGCTACGAGACGTTCACGACGCCGTACGCCGGGATGCCGCTGAACACGACACCCGACGGCAGTGATCAAGATCCCGGCCGCAACCAGACCCGGTACGGGCTGTATCGCTGGCACATCACGGATCCGATCCGGTTCCGGACCGGGCTGAAGGTCACCATGCAGGCGCTGGGCTGGCGCAGCGGCGGCCGCTACCTGCCGCTGCAGGACGACATCGCCTCCGTCGCGTACTGGTACCAGACCCTGCCCACCGCGCCGTTCCCGGAGCTCCCGGACCGCGACGGGCTGGAGATCATCTGAGACCTGATGGCTCCGCTCTGTCAGTGCCCGCAACGAGAATGACGGCCGGGCGGCCAATCCGGACGCCGGACGGGAGCAGATGGGGTGATCGCTGCCGATGCAGCACGCTCAGGTGGGCGTCGTCTTCGTGCGCCCGGAAGTGATCGGGCAGGACGAGAAAGGTGTGGTCTGCCTACGTCGATGAATCGGGGTCGAACAGCGCCAAGGACCCCGGGACTTACCCAGTCGCCGCGGCGATCACTGATGACGTTCGAGCGCCGTCGATCGCTGAGGCCATCAGCGCCCTTCGATGACCCGGGCAACAGAAGCTTCACTGGCGAGACGAGAGCGCAAAACGCCAGCGGCTGATCGCCGAGACGATCGCTGCGCTGCAGATCGAGCACCTCGTCATCGTCCGCGCGGGCCGCGTCGGCGACAAGCCCGAACGTCAGCGGAGGAAGTGTCTTCAAGAGCTCTTTCTGCGACAACAGGACCTCGGCGTCGGCTCCGCCACCCTCGAGTCGCGAGGCTTGAAGGACGACCGCCGGGATCTTGATGCACTGCAGTACTTTCGATCCGCTCGGATCATGACCGGTGCTTTCCGGACCCACCACCAGGCTGGGCGCGGAGAGCCCTTGCTATGGATCCCGGATGCGGTCTGCGGTGCAGTGGTGGCCGAACGGACCGGCAATCCTGACTGTCTGGACCTGATCCGGTCCAGGTGCACGATTGTCCACCTCGACGTCCCGGATGAACGACCGCGTACGGAAGCCTGATGAGCTAAACTGTGTTCGTGCTTGCCCCATCGCGGTGGGGCAGGAAGTGATCCCCAGGAGATCCTGCCGGACGACAGGGCCTGGGGATTTGCGTTGCCTGGAGGTCCTGGCCGTCGCCGATGGTTGAGGAGCGTCGATGGAACTGGAACCCGCGGTCGCCGCGGCGCGGGCGCAGGTGCCGCGGGAGCAGTCGGCCGAGGACATGATCGAACACCGGCGGCTGGCGGACGCGTATCAAGATCAACTCTGGCCGCTGGTCGGGCTGGACGGCCCGGAGCTGTCGACGCGCGAGGTCATGATCAGCACGCCGGGACGTCCGGACGCCCGGCTGCAGCTGCTCTATCCGCCCGGCGCCGAGCCAGGAGGGGAGCCGCTGCCGGCCTGCCTGACCCTGTTCGGCGGCGGCTGGCGGCAGGGCGGGCTGCATCATCCGTCGCACCGCCACCCGGCCGCGCGCCGGGCTGCCGGGGCGGGCGTGATCATGGCCAGCCTCTCGTACGCACTCGCACCCGAGCACCCGTACCCGGCGGCACTGGACCAATGCGTCGCCGCCCTGGACTGGCTTGTCGATCATGGACCTGAGCTGGGCGTCGACCCGGGCCGGATCGGCCTGGACGGGACCTCGGCGGGCGGCAATCTGGCCGCTGCGTTGGCCCTGCGCAACCGGGACGGGGCCGGACATCCGCTCCGGCTGCAGATCCTCGAGGTGGCCGCGCTCGACCTGACCGGCGGCCACTTCGACTGGACCTGTGTCGGCCCGGACGTTCGGGAGCCCGTGCAATCCGAGCTGCTCGGTATCGTCCGGCAGTACGTCCCGACCGGCCGGGTCACCGACCCGTACGTGTCACCGTTGCTGGCCGGCGACCTGTCCGGCCTGCCGCCGGCGTACATCCTCACCAGCGAGCTGGATCCGCTGCGCGGCGACGGCGAGGCGTACGCGAGCGCGCTGTCCCGGGCCGGTGTTCCGGTCGCCGCGTTCCGGGTGATCGGCGCCGACCACGGCAGCCAGGTCTTCGAGAAGGTCTCGCTCGGGGCTCGGGCCGCTCAGTCCATGATCAACTCGGCGCTGCGCACCCTGCACGACTGACTCATCCGCAACGAGGCTGAGGGCCCGGGACGGGCAGATCACCAGGCCACCGGGAGCTCGGCTGCTCCGTAGAAGTTCTGGTCCGTGCGCAGCGGCACCTGGCTCGCCGGGACGGCCAGCCGCAGCTCGGGGAAGCGTTCGATCAGCCGGCCGAGCGCGATCCGCAGCTCGACCCGGGCCAACTGCTGGCCGAGGCACTGGTGCACGCCGTGCCCGAAGGTCAGGTGGCCGCGGGTCTGGTTGGTCACGTCGAACCGGTCCGGGTCGGCGAAGTGCGCCTCGTCCCGGTTGGCGGTCTGGACCGAGACGGTCACGTACTCACCGGCCTTGATCAACTCGCCGTCGAGCTCCACGTCGACATCGGCCTGCCGGATGATCCCGGTGTGGATGACGCCGACGTACCGGAGCAGTTCCTCGACACCGGTGGCGATCAACTCCGGCTGCTCGCGCAGTAGGTCCCACTGATCACGGTTCTCCAGCAGGGCCAGCGTGCCCAGGCCGATCATCTTCGCGGTGGTCTCGTGGCCGGCGACGAGCAGCAGCACCGCGATCCCGATCACCTCGTCGGTCGCCAACTCCTGGTCGACGGCCAGATCGGACAGCAGGTCGTCGGTCGGCGCGGACTGCTTCGCGACGACCAGTTCGGCCAGGAACGCGAACAGGTTCTGCTGGGCCAGCGCCTTCTCCTCCGCCGTCGATGACATCGTCATGAAGGTCGCCGCGTCGGTGGTGAACCGGTCCCGGTCCGCGTACGGGACGCCGAGCAGTTCGCAGATCACCAGCGAGGGAACGGGCAGCGCGAACTCGGCGACCAGGTCGGCCGGCGGCCCGGCGGCCTCGATCGCGTCGAGTCGGGCGCCGACGATCTCGGCGATCCGCGGCTCCAGTTGCCGCATCCGGCGGACGGTGAAGACGCCGGTGAGCTTGCGGCGCAGCCGGGAGTGGGCCGGTCCGTCCATCTCGATGAACATCCCGGGCGTCACCGGCAGGTCACCCTCGAAGTCTCCGTACGCCTCCAGGCCGCCCATCGGCACCGGGACCTGGAGCGGCGCGGCGAGCCGGGAGCGGAACCGGGTGTCGGCCAGCACCTGCCGGCACAGGGCGTGGCTCGTCACCAGCCAGCCGAGCCGGCCCTCGGGGAAGTAGCGAAGCCGGCGCAAGGGGGCCTCCCGGTGCAGCGCCATCACGGCGGCCGGCGGGTCGAATGGCCGCTCGCGCTCGAGCGGGATGCCGTACGGGGCGGGGTCGGTGGTCGTCATCGGGTCTCCTCCGGTGGGTATCGGGGCAGCGAGGACGACGCGCACCCGATATACGTAGGAATGTAGTATACGTATATGGGTGCGTGGAGCGAATCGGTCGCGGCGACCTGGACCGCGTCGACCAGCTCGGGACCGAACTCGGCACGGCCAGCCTGCTTCGGGTGGAGGGTGGACACGAAGCAGCCGGGCGCCAGCCAGTCCGGGTCGATCAACGCCAGTGTCGCCGCGTCCGGCCGGGCCAGCAGGTCGGCCGCGACGCCGCCGATCGCTCCGGTCCGCCGCGGGCCGAGCTCGGTGCCGGTCGCGATGCCGCGGACTCGGCCGCCGGCCAGGTCCTGCACCACCACGAGTTGATCATCGTCGCCGCTGCCCGGGGCGAGATAGCTGCGAAAGCCGTACCAGTCGTTCCTTGATCACGTCATCGTCCATCAGGACCGGTTCATGATCGAAGTTCAGAGGCCGAGCACCGCGGTCAGGTCCAGTCCCACCTGGTCCAGGGTCCGGTCGGCCCTGGCGCGGGCCGCGGCGAGATCCTGGCTCTCCGCCGGCGGAAGCCGTACCTCCAGATAGCACTTGAGCTTCGGCTCGGTGCCGGACGGGCGGACCACGACCTTGATCGAATCGCCGCAGAGCCGGACCCCGTCGGTGGCGGGCAGTTCCTTGGTGCCTTCGGCAAGATCGAGGAAGGCGACCGGCTCACCGGCCAGCCGGTCCGGCCGCTGCTCCCGGAGCCGGGTCATCGCGTCGGTGATCAAGGAGAGATCGGACACCCGGAACGTCAGCGGCCGGGTCTGGTGCACCCCGTAGCGGAGGGCCAGTTCGTCGAGCCGGTCCGCCAGCGTCAGGCCGTCCGCCTTGAGCCCGGCCGCGACGCTCAGAATCCGTACCAGGGCAGAGATCCCGTCCTTGTCCGGGACGGCGGCGGGGTCGCAGCAGTAGCCGATCGCCTCCTCGTAACCGAAGGCAAGACTCGGCACCCGGCCGATCCACTTGAAGCCGGTCAGCGTGGCCACGAAGCGCTGCCCGTGCGCGGCCGCCATCGCGGACAGCAGCGAGCTCGACACGATCGAGCAGGCGTAGCTGCCCCGCAGCCCGCGGCGCAAGGCGTCGTCGCCGAGGATCGCGCCCAGCTCGTCGCCGGAGAGGGTACGCCAGCCGTCCGGACCCGGGATCGCGACGGCGCAGCGGTCCGCGTCCGGGTCGTTGGCGATGATCAACTCCGCGCCGGCCGTGGTCGCGGTGGCCACCGCCCGGTCCAGCGCGCCCGGCTCCTCCGGATTGGGGAACGACACGGTCGGGAACGCCGGGTCCGGGTGCTCCTGCTCGGCGACCACGGTCGGGGCCGGGAAGCCGGTCCGGTGCCACGCCTGCCGGACGATGTCGCCGCCGACCCCGTGCATCGGCGTGTAGACCCAGTTCAGCCGACGCGGCGCGTCGGCGTCGACCAACGTCGTCAAACGATCAAGGTAGGCGTTGATCAACTCCTCGCCGATCACCGTGTAGTCCTCGGACCGGCGAAGATCAGCGAGCGGCAGCCGGCTCATCCAGCCGATCCGCTCGGCGATCTCCACGTCGGCCGGCGGGATGATCTGCGAACCGTCGCCGAGATAGACCTTGTAGCCGTTGTCGTTCGGCGGGTTGTGCGACGCGGTCACCACGACGCCGGCGACACAGTCGAAATGCCTGATGCCGAACGCGACCACCGGCGTCGGCGTCGGCCCGGCAGTGATGATCACCTCGAACCCGGCCGCGGCGATGATCTCCGCGGAGTCCCGGGCGAACACGTCGGAGTTGTAGCGGGCGTCGTAGCCGATGATCACCCGGCCGCCCGCCTTGCCCTCGTCGTTGAGGTAGTTGGCCAGGCCTGCCGCGGCCCGGGTGACGACGACCCGGTTCATCCGGTTCGGGCCGGGGCCGAGCGCCCCGCGCAGCCCGGCGGTGCCGAACTCGAGTCGGCCGGTGAACGCGTCGGTCAGTTCGGCCCGGGCGGCCGCATCACCGGCCTCGGCCTTCTCGATCAGGTCGTCCAGCGCGACGGAGGTCGCCGGGTCCGGATCCTGCGCACGCCAGGAGTCGAGCCGCTCCCGCAGCGCGGGGTCGAACGCCGACGCCCCGGTCACAGCACGGCCGCCAGTCCGCCGAGCAGGGACCGCAGCCGGGGTTCGGCGGCGCGGCCGGCCGCGATCACCTCGGCGTGTTCGAGCGGAGTGGGGGAAATGCCGGCGGCCAGGTTGGTGACCAGCGAGATGCCGAGCACCTCCAGCCCGGCCTCGCGGGCCGCGATCGTCTCCAGCGTGGTGGACATGCCGACCAGGTCGCCGCCCAGGATGCCGGCCATCCGGACCTCGGCGGGCGTCTCGTACTGCGGGCCGCGGAACTGGACGTAGACGCCCTCGGCCAGCGTCGGGTCGACCGTGCGGGCGAGCTCCCGGAGCCGCTTCGAGTAGGCCTCGGTCAGGTCGATGAACGTCGGCCCCTCCAGCGGCGTGGCGCCGGTCAGGTTGAGATGATCACGGATCAGCACCGGAGTGCCCGGGCCCCAGTCCGGGTTGAGCCCGCCGCAGCCGTTGGTCACCACCAGCGTCGTCGCGCCGGCCGCCGCGGCCGTCCGGACCCCGTGCACCACCGCTGCCGTACCGCGGCCCTCGTAGTAATGGGTTCGGCCGGTGAACACGGCCGCTGTCTTGCCGAGCGGCGTCCGGTAGGCCCGCAGTGCGCCGCCGTGCCCGGCGACGACCGGGGCGCTGAAGCCGGGCAGTTCCGACAGCGGCAACTCGCCCAGCAGCTCGCCGATCTCGTCGGCCGCCGCCGACCAGCCCGAGCCGAGCACCAGCGCCAGATCGATCTTGTCGACGGCCAGTTCTCGTACCAGCGCTTCGGCGGCGTGTCCGGCCAGCTGCTTGGGATCCTCAGTGGTCATTCCGGCACTATAGGGTGGATTCTCGCCGCGAGTAACCGGCGGAAATTCACATCGGTTCCAGGAGTTCAGGCCTGGCCGATCACGACCGTGCCGTCGATCTCGTCGTCAGAGTTGATCATGGTCTCGAATCCCTTGCCGGCAAGGATTTCCGCGGTCACCGGTGCCTGCTGCCGGCCGGCTTCGATGATCAACCAGCCGCCCGGGGCGAGCCAGTCGGGGGCGGCCGCGGCGGCGTGCCGGTGCAGGTCGAGGCCGTCCGGGCCGCCGTCCAGGGCGATCCGGGCCTCGTGCTCGCGCGCCTCGCGCGGCATCAGCGCGATCTGCTCCGTCGGCACGTACGGCAGGTTGGCGACGACCAGGTCCACCCGGCCTCGCAACGTCTCGGGCAGGGGAGCGAACAGGTCGCCCTGCAGCACGGTGCCGCCGAGTGTGCCCAGGTTGCGCCGGGCGCAGGCGACGGCGACCGGGTCGAGCTCGCTGGCGTACAGCTGAAGGCCGGGCACCTCGGTGGCCAGCGCGGCCCCGATCGCGCCGCTGCCGCAGCACAGGTCGACCACGATCGCGCCGGCCCGGACCCGGCGCGCGGCCTCGGCGACCAGCAGGCCGCTGCGCCGCCGCGGTACGAACACGCCGGGATCGACCTCGATCCGCAACGAGCGGAACTCGGCCCAGCCGAGCACGTACTCCAGGGGTTCGCCGGCGACCCGGCGCCGGACCAGCCGTTCCAAGTGGGCGGGGTCGGCGGCCTCGGCGACCAGCAGGTCAGCCTCGTCCTCGGCGAAGACGCAACCGGCGGCCCGCAGCCGCCCGACGAGTTCGGCGGTCAGCCGGTCACCGGCCGTCCCCGCTGCACGGCCGCAGCCGCAGCTCGGCGACGTACTCCTCCGGCGCGCCCGCGGCCTCGGCCGCGTCGGCGATCAGCCCGACGGTGCGGGCGCTCGGCAGCCCGCCCTCGAAGTCGTTCAACACATAGACCCAGGCTCGCACGATGCCGTCCTGGGCGTTGGCGCTCAGCTTGACCTTCCGGTAGAGGCCGGAGTCGGCGCTCTCCCACGCGTCCAGCTTGGCCTCGTCGACCGGGGACAGGTCGTAGAACCCGACGAACACCTGCGAATCGGGGTCCTCGGCGAGCGTGGGCAGCGGGCCGTCCCACCCGTCGCCGCCGAACGTCAGCCGCCATCCGGGCAGCCAACCGGTGCCGCGCCGGGGCGAGTGCGGACAGCGTTCGCTCATCTGGCTCGGATCGAGGTTGCTACCGTACGCCGCATACAGCACACCCCGGAGGGTACCGGTTCCGCCTCCCCGGTGGTCGGAGATTGCGTGGAAGAATGCCGGACGTGACCCGAGTTGTGATCGTCGGCGGTGGACCTGGCGGGTACGAAGCGGCCTTGGTGGCTGCCCAGTTGGGCGGCGAGGTGACGCTGATCGACTCCGACGGGATCGGCGGCTCGGCCGTCCTGACCGACTGCGTACCGTCGAAGACGCTGATCGCGACCGCCGAGGTGATGACCGAGGTCAGCGAGTCCGCGGAGCTGGGCATCCGGTTCGCCGACGGCGACACGCCGGCCACCGGGCTCAGCGTCGACCTGAAGGCTGTCAACGAGCGGGTGCTCGATCTGGCCGGGGCGCAGTCGGAGGACATCGCATCCAGGCTGGTCCGGGACAAGGTGACGATCATCTCCGGCCGGGGCCGGCTGGCGTCTTCCGAGCTGGTGGTCGCGGAGACCGCCGACGGCGAGCGGTCCTATCCGGCCGACGTCATCCTGATCGCGACCGGTGCGCATCCGCGGGTGCTGCCCGAGGCCGTACCGGACGGCGAGCGGATCCTCACCTGGACCCAGGTGTACGGCCTGACCGAGTTGCCGGAGAAGCTGATCGTGGTCGGTTCCGGCGTGACCGGGGCCGAGTTCGCGGGCGCCTACAGCGCGCTCGGGGCCGAGGTCGTCCTGGTCTCGTCGCGGGACCGAGTGCTGCCGCACGAGGACGCCGACGCCGCGCAGGTGCTGGAGGACGTGTTCACCCGGCGCGGGATGGAGGTGCTGTCCCGGTCTCGGGCCCAGTCGGTGGTACGGGACGGCGACCGGGTCGTGGTGACGCTGACCGACGGCCGGACCGTCACCGGCTCGCACTGCCTGCTGGCCGTCGGGTCGATCCCGAACACGGAGGACCTCGGCCTGGCCGACGCCGGGGTCGAGCTGAACGAGGCCGGCTTCGTCGCCGTGGACCGGGTCTCCCGGACCTCCGCCCGCGGCGTGTACGCGGCCGGCGACTGCACCGGTGTCCTGATGCTCGCCTCGGTCGCAGCGATGCAGGGCCGGATCGCGATGTGGCACGCCCTCGGCGACCGGGTCAGCCCGCTCGACCTGAGCGTCGTCTCGTCCAACGTCTTCACCGCGCCGGAGATCGCCACTGTCGGGATGACGCAGCAGCAGGCCGACACCGCGATCCCGAAGGTCGCCACCGCGATGCTGCCCCTGGAGGGCAACGCCCGGGCCAAGATGCAGGGCATCCGGGACGGCTTCATCAAGGTGTTCTGCCTGCCGGTGACCGGCATCGTCGTCGGCGGCGTCGTCGTCGCCCCGCGGGCCAGCGAGTTGATCTACCCGCTGGCGATCGCCGTCGCCGAACGGCTCACCGTCGACCAGGTCGCCGAATCCTTCACCGTGTACCCGTCCCTGTCCGGCTCCCTCGCCGAGGCCGCCCGCCGGCTGCACCTGCACGGCCAGGAACTGCGCGAGAACTGATCAATCGCCGTTTGTCGGAATTCCTCCACGCACGAGGCACTTCCACGTGGCCATCGCGTGTGGGCGCTCGCCCGTGGAGAAATAGCGACAGCGCGGCGAGTCTCGCGCGGCGGCTCCGAGATCGCCGCGGCGCCGGAGATCACCCTGCCAGGTCGTACCGCAGGATCGTCCGGTCGAACCGGCTGCCCTCCGGGTTGCTGTCCATCAGGTACAGGACGAACAAGATCAGGCCGCCGACGAACGGAATGAATGTGAGCAGGATCAGCCCGCCGGAGAAGTTGGCGTCGTGCAGCCGGCGGACCCCGACCGAAAGGGACGGTAGGAAGCAGATCACGTAGATCACCCAGCTCGCGACGACGATCGCCTTGGTCGCCGGTGGCGCGTTCTCGAAGCCGCCGCTGCCGGCCAACTGACCGAAGAGGAAGATCAGCCCGACCAGCGGATTGACCTTCCACAGTTCGCTTCGGCTCGCCCGGCCGGAGAACTTGACGTAGCCGGCGAAGTAGCGGCGGACGGCCTGGGTGAAGGTGCAGCCCGGCAGCGGCGCATCGGCCGGGTCGGGGATCCTGATCGGCAGGTCGGAGAGGCGTTCCCGGGAGTCGTTCATCGCTGTGCTCCGTTGGGTCGGGGTCCGTGACCCGAAGAACGTAACGGTGCGGCGGCCCGGACCAACGGTCTCGTCGGGTGCCGAATCGTGATGACCCCATCACCGTTTCGCGGGTGGGTAGGTTGGTGGGGTGAGCGGGGTTGAGGCGGCGGTCGACTTGCTGCGTGGGCGTCGGTGGGCGGTGTTGACCGGAGCGGGCATCAGTACGGACAGCGGGATTCCCGACTATCGCGGGCCGAACGCGCGGCCGGCCTCGCCGATGATGTACGGCGAGTTCGCCGGCTCCCACGAGGCCCGGCAGCGCTACTGGGCGAGGTCGTACCAGGGCTGGAGCCGGATCGGCACCGCCCACCCGAACCGGGGTCACCGAGCGCTGGTCCGGCTGGAGGCGTCCGGCCTGGTCGGCGTCCTGACCCAGAACGTCGACGGGCTGCACGAGGCGGCCGGTAGCAGCCGGGTGATCGACCTGCACGGCCGGATCGACGACGTGATCTGCCTGGACTGCGGGCTCCGGGTGTCCCGGGCCTCGGTCCAGGACCGGCTGGCTCTGCTGAATCCGGGGGTCCCGGCGGCGGAGGAATTGGAGCACGCCGAGTTGCGGCCGGACGGCGACGCGGTGGTCGAGGACTGGCACGGCTTCGTGCTGGCCGAGTGCGAACGGTGCGGCGGTCGGCTCAAGCCGGACGTCGTCTTCTTCGGCGAGAGCGTGCCGAAGGAACGGGTCGCCGCCGCGTACGACCTCGTCGACGACGGCGAGGTGCTGCTGGTCGCCGGCTCGTCGCTGACCGTGATGTCGGGGCTCCGGTTCGTCCGGCACTTCTGGAAGGCCGGCCGCCCGGTGATCATCGTCAACCGCGGCCGGACCCGGGGCGACGAGTTCGCCGCGATCAAGATCGATGAGGGCACGTCGGAGGTGCTGGACCGGCTCGGTGACGAGCTCAGCGTGATCGGTGCGACCGAAGGTCCCTGATCCGGCGTCGGATCGACTCGGCCAGTACTTCATGATCATCGCGGAGCTCGGTCAGCACCCGGCCCAGCGCCTCGGCCGCGTCCAACAGCCGTTCCTGATCAAGGTCCGGGGGATGGGTCGCGAGGATGCCGGGCGGTTCCGGCAGGCCCGCGTTCTCGACGCTGACCACGCCGAACGCGGGATAGACGACCTCGTGATCGGCACCCCACAGCTGCCAGACCAGGTCCCGGCCCTCGGTCAGCGACCGCAGCGCCCGCCAGCGGTGCCCGCGGACCGCGTGCCGGGCCGCGTCGCCGATCGCGATCCAGGCCAGGAATCCCCACTCCCGCAGGGTTTCCGGGGTGGTGATCAGGCGCTCGGCGGCCACCGGGGTGGCCAGTCGCCCCGTCCGGTCCAGCAGGGCCCGGGATTCGGGCGGCTGGCCGGAGCGGAAGTCGGCCGGCGCGACGACCAGGGACAGCTGACGGCCGTCGGCGTAGGCGACGATGCAGTGCGAGCCGCTCTGCCAGCCCTGGACCAGCGTCCCGGCGACCGGCGCGAACGTGCTCACCGCCCGGACCGCCTCGTCCCGCCGCGCGTCGAGGTCGTCTCCGGTGACGCCGATCCCGGCGTCCAGGTCGGACCAGGCGTCGCCGGCACCCCGGCCCAGCGAGCCGCCCAGTTCGAGCCAGTCCACCCAGGGCTGCCGCTCGGCCCAGTCGGTCAGCCGTTCCACCAGCTCGGCCGGGTCAGCCGCCATCGTCGTCCTCCTCGAGTCGTCGGGCCCGGTCCCGCAGATAACGCTGCTGAACCAGGTTGACTGCCCGGTCCGCCGCCGCGCGATAGGCCGACCGGGCCGCTCCATGATCACCGGCCAGCTCGAGCAGATGGGCCCGGACCGCGATCAGACGATGATCATCGCCGAGCCGGCCGGAGGCGTCCAGGTCGTTGATCAAGTCCAGCCCCGCGGCCGGTCCCGCGGCCATCGCCACGGCGACTGCGTGGTTGAGCTCGACCACGGGGTTGTCCGAGACCCGGAGCAGCAGTCGGTAGAGCGCGACGATCTGCGGCCAGTCGGTCTGGTCGGCCGACGGCGCCTCGTCGTGGATCGCGGCGATCGCCGCCTGCAGCTGGTACGGGCCCGGTTCGCCCCGTGGCAGCACCGAACTGATCAAGGAGACACCCTCGGTGATCATCTCCCGGTCCCAGCGGGACCGGTCCTGCTCGGCCATGGTGATCAACTCGCCGGCGGGCCCGGTCCGGGCGTCCCGGCGGGCGTCGGTGAGCAGCATCAGGGCGAGCAGCCCGGCGGCCTCGGCGTCGTCGGTGAGCCGGTGCATCAGCCGGGCCAGCCGGATCGCCTCGGCGGCCAGCTCGGGCCGGTGCAGGTCCGGGCCGGCCGTGCTGGCGTACCCCTCGTTGAAGATCAGATAGAGCACGTGCAGGACGGCGGCGACCCGCTCCAACTGCTGCTCCCGCGGCGGCAGCGCGAACGGGATGCCGCTGCCGGTGATGCTCTGCTTGGCCCGGGTGATCCGCCGGGTCATCGTCGCCTCCGGCACCAGGAAGGCGCGGGCGATCTCGGCGGTGGTCAGGCCGCCGACCGCGCGCAGGGTGAGCGCGATCTGCGAGGCCGGCGAGAGCGACGGGTGGCAGCACAGGAAGAGCAAGATCAACGAGTCGTCGGAATCCGCCGGGTCAGGGTCTCCGGGCGACGCCGGTCCCGGCCGGATCTCCCACTGGGCCAGGGATTCCTCGCGTCGCCGGCGGGCCTGGTCGGCGCGCAGCAGGTCGATCAGCCGGCGCGACGCCACGGTGATCAACCAGCCGCGCGGCTGTTCCGGGACCCCGGTCTCCGGCCACTGGGTCGCCGCCGCGAGCAGCGCCTCGGACACCGCGTCCTCGCAGCTGTCGAAGTTCCCGTAGCGGCGCACCAGCGCCCCGAGGACCTGCGGCGTGAGCTCCCGCAGCAGATCCTCGGTGGTCCGGTTGATCATGAACGTCGATGATCAGACGTCGGGCGTCGGCGGCGCTTCGTCGATCGGGCGGACGTCGACGTACACCTCGGTCGCCGTCGTGGTGGCGCCGGCCGGATGCGGCGTCGCGACCAGTTGGGCGGCGATCTCGGTCGCCCGGTCGAAGCTGACACAGTCGACGATCGTGTAGCCGGCCAGCACCTCCTGGGTCTCGGCGTACGGCCCGTCGGTGACGACCGTTCCGCCGTCGCGGAAGGTCACCCGTCGGGTGTGCACCGGCGCGCTCAGCCCGCGTCCTTCGACGAACTCGCCGGACTCGACCAGGGCGTTGTTCCAGTCACCCATGAACTGGTGCAGGGCGGCGACGTCCTCGGCCGTCCAGGCCGGCCGCTCCGGGGCATCCTTGCCGGTCAGCATGTCGTAGTCCTGCTGTGATCCGTACAGCATGATCAGGTATTTCATCGGATTCTCCTTCCGTTCGCGGCCTCGTGTCGGGGGCCGTCACCGAGAGATCGGAGCCGGCGGCCCGTACCGGACATCAGCCCGGGTCCGGCTCTGCGATCAGGCCGTCGAGGACGACCCGCATGGCCCGGCGCCCGCCCCGTTCGTGGGTGAAGGCGGCATGGGCGGCGGCGATCACGGCGGACACGGTGGCGTCGTCGAGATCCGCCCGGACCTCGCCCGCCTGCACGGCCCGGGCACGGAGCGTCGAGAGCGCACCGTTGAGCGCGGCCAGCGGCTCGGCGACGGCCCGGTCGACCTCCTCGGCCGGGCGGCCGAGTCGGTGCGACAACGCGTGAGCCGCCGCGCCGGCCCCCACGACGTGTTCCAGCACCGTACGGAGCGCCAGGCCCGGGTCCTCGTCGTCGAGGCGGGCCTCGGCGTAGCCCGCCAGTTCCGCCACGACGCTCGCGAGGACGGCGTCGACGAGGTCCGTCTTGGCCGGGAAGTGCCGGTGCACCGTCCCCGGTCCGACCCCGGCCAGCCGGGCGATCTCGTCCAGCGGCACGTCGAATCCGTGCTCGCGGAACGCCTCTCGAGCGGCGTTGATCACCTTGGCGCGATTGGCCGCGGCGTCGGCGCGAAGCGGTCGCGGGCTTGAAGCGGTGCGTGCGCCCCGGTTAGAGTTCGGCATGTCAGGACCATCCTCTCCCAGGGAAGGCAGCCGATGCCGCTCTCGACCGCCGATCGCCTCGCGATCCATGAATTGATCTCGCTGCACGGCCACCTCGCCGACGACCGGCGGCACGACGACCTGGCGGAACTGCTGACCGAGGACGCCGCGTACGACGTGTCGGATTTCGGCCTGGGCACCGTGCGCGGGCTGCCGGCGCTGACCGACCTGTTCCGCACCGCTCCGGGTGATCAACCTCGCGGTCACCACGTCACGAACGTCATCGTCACCGAGGAACCCGGCCTGGACGACGTGGCCCGGGTGCGTTCCAAGGGCATCGCCGTGATGGCCGACGGCCGCGCGGACACCGTCGGTTACGACGACGAAGTCGTACGGACTCCTGCCGGCTGGCGGATCCGTCGGCGCAAGGTGGTCGCCCGGTCCTGAACGTGAAAGGTGCCCGCCTCCCCGATGGGAGACGGGCACCACGGTGCGATCAAGATCAGTCGCCGAAGCCGTCGAACATGCCGCCGATGCCTTCGCCGATCTCACCGATGCCGTCGCCGATGCCCTCGAACATGCCGCCGATGCCTTCGCCGATCCCACCGATGCCCTCGCCGATCCCGCCGAACACGTTGCCCATGCCGCCGAACAGGAAGCTGCCGATCAGTACGCCGGACAGCAGGTCCGAGCCGCGCCAGTTGCTGTAGTAGCCCTGCGCCCACGGCGCGTAGGCCTGGCCGCCCTCCCAGTACGGCACCCGCTGGGCACCGACCTGGACGGTTCGGATGTACGGGTCGGCGCCGGCCAGCACCCGCTCCGCGTCGGCCGGGCAGGCCGGGATCTTGCGCGGTGCGCCGCCCGGCGGGGCCCACTCGACGTCCTGGCTGGACGGTCCGTGGGCGGGGTTGAAGAAGCACGGCGGGCGCTTGGCCGGCAGCGGCTCGCCCGCCACCCGGGCCTTGACGCAGGCGATCGCGTACCGCCCGTCCTCGAGGATCTCGGTGACGTGCCGGATCTCGTCCGGCTGCTTCACCGCGTCCAGCGACATCTTCGCGTCGTCGTAGGCGTCCAGGGCGCGCTGGTAGTCCTGCTGCATGGCCTCGTCCAGCGGATGGCCGGCGACATCGGAATCGAGTCGCTGCAGTTCCTCCCCGAACTTGGTCACGTCCTCCTCGGCGGCGCGCTTCGAGGTCGACAGCTGGCTTTCCAGCTCGGCCCGCGCAGCCTCCTCACGCTGTCGCGCATGGCGACGGCTGATCAGCATGGCGCCGCCACCGACGACACCGAGCACAATCAAGAGAACAAGCCACTCCATGCCCTTCAGTCTGCCCGGTTATCTCCGAACACCCACCGTCGGGGACCTAAAAAGCCATAAGAACCCTGGTTCAGTCGACGATCTCGCAGATCACCTGGCCGCTGGCGACCGTTTCACCGGCCTCGGCCGTGAGCCCGGTCACTTTCCCGGCCCGGTGCGCGATCAGCGGCTGCTCCATCTTCATCGCCTCCAGGACGACGATCAGTTCGCCCACGGCGACCGTCGCCCCGTCGGCCACCGCGATCTTGACGATCGTGCCCTGCATCGGCGACGTGACCGCGTGGCCGTCCGCCGCCGCGGGCCCGGTCGCGGCCGTCCGAGGCCGCCGCCGGGGCCGGCCTTCCCGGCCGACGGCACCGTTGATCGTGAAGCCGGCCGGCAGCGCCACCTCAAGCCGCTTGCCGTTCACCTCGACGATCATGGTCTCGCGCGGCTCCGGTTCGGCGCCCGGCTCGACGACGCCGTCCGACGGGGCGAGCCGGCCGGCGAACTCGGTCTCGATCCAGCGCGTGTGCACGCCGAACCGGCCGTCCGCAGCGGTGAAGGCGGGATCCTCGAGCACCGCGCGGTGGAACGGGAGCACGGTCGGCATGCCGGTGAGCTCCAATTCGGCCAGGGCCCGGCGAGACCGCTGCAGCGCCTCGGCCCGGTCCGCCCCGGTGACGATGATCTTGGCGATCAACGAGTCGAAGCTGCCCGGCACGGTCATGCCGGCCCGGTAGCCCTCGTCGACCCGGACGCCCGGCCCGGCCGGCGGCCGCCAGCCGGTCAGGGTTCCGGGTGCGGGCAGGAAGTTGCGGCCCGGGTCCTCGGCGTTCAGCCGGAACTCGATCGCGTGGCCGCGGACCGGCGGATCGTCGTAGCCGAGCGGTTCGCCGTCGGCGATCCGGAACATCTCGCGGACCAGGTCGATCCCGGTCACCTGCTCGGATACGGGATGCTCGACCTGGAGCCGGGTGTTCACCTCGAGGAACGAGACGGTGCCGTCGTCGCCGACCAGGAACTCGCAGGTGCCGGCGCCGACGTACCCGGCCGCCCGCAGGATCGCCTTCGAGGCGGTCAGAAGTTGATCATGCTGGTCCGTCGTCAGGTACGGGGCCGGCGCCTCCTCGATCAGCTTCTGGTGCCGCCGCTGCAGCGAGCAGTCGCGGGTGGAGACGACGATCACGCTGCCGTGCCGGTCGGCCAGGCACTGCGTCTCCACGTGCCGCGGATGATCAAGGTAGCGCTCCACGAAACACTCGCCGCGGCCGAACGCGGCCCGAGCCTCGCGGGTGGCCGACTCGAAGAGCTCGGCGATCTCGCCGGCCTCGCGGACCACCTTGAGTCCCCGGCCGCCGCCGCCGTACGCGGCCTTGATCGCGATCGGCAGCCCGTGCTGCGCGGCGAACGCCGCGACCTCGGCGGCGTCGGCCACCGGGCCCTCGCTGCCGGGCACCAGCGGCGCGCCGACCTGCCGGGCCAGGTGCCGGGCCCGGACCTTGTCGCCCAGCGCGCCGATCGCCTCCGGCGGCGGCCCGATCCAGGCCAGCCCGGCGTCGATCACGGCCCGGGCGAAGCCGGCGTTCTCGGCCAGGAAGCCGTAACCGGGATGGACGGCGTCGGCGCCACTGCGCGCCGCGATGGCGAGCAGTTTCGCGACGTCGAGATAGGTGTCGGCGGGGGTGCTGCCGCGCAGGGCGTACGCCTCGTCGGCGAGTCGGGCCGGCAGACCGTCGGCGTCCGGATCGGCGTAGACGGCGACACTGGCGAGCCCGGCGTCGGCCGCGGCCCTGATCACCCGGACCGCGATCTCGCCACGGTTGGCGACGAGCACCTTGCTGATGGCCACGAAACCTCCCCACCGTTGGTGATTGGGGAGTGTAGTGCCGTCCGGCGCGATCATCGCCAAGTTGATCTTCGACGTCGCCGGGCCGCGATCATGATCATGAAAGTGGGTGGGCCTCCCTCAGTATGAGTGAGAGAGGCCCACCAGGCCAGAGTTGTGTGACGTCTCCGGCCGATCGATCAGCGGCACAGCCCGACTCCCCGTCACCGGGAGCCGCAGCGGGTCTTGACCGAAGCCCATGGGTCCCACTGTTCGGCCGACCGATCCGATCGATCACGTTCTCACGCTCAGGTGCGAACGTAGCAACGTTTCTACACCTCGCCGACAGCCATTAGCAACCCCTCGGACACCGCTAAGTCGCTCCGATTCGGCTGTCCACTGCGCCGTCCACACGTCGCCCGGAGTTATGCACCGAAATGATCAACTTCTGCACAGGCACCGGTGGATAATTCCGGATCCGGCGGGTCCGCCCGCCTAAGCTGTCCGGCATGGAGCCCGAGCCGGACACCAAGGACTGGACCTGGACGCTGCAGCGGCAGTGCCCCGACTGCCGACTGTCGGCCGGGCAGATCTCGATGGCGGAACTGCCCGACCGGGCCGAGGCTGCGGCCGCGGAGTGGGTGCAGATCCTGACCTCGAGCCCCGGGGTCGGGATCCGGCCGCGACCGGACGTCTGGTCGCCGCTGGAGTACGGCGCCCACGTTCGGGACGTGTATCAGCTGTTCGACGCGCGGCTGGCCCTGATGCTGGTCGAGGACGAGCCCACCTTCGCCAACTGGGACCAGGACGAGAGCGCGGTCACCGGGGACTACCGCAACCAGGACCCGGACCGGGTGGCCGCCGAGCTGGCCGGAGCGGCGGAGGCGTTCGTGACCCGGCTGCGCGGGCTCGCCGAAGATCAGTACGAGCGGGTCGGGCGGCGCTCCGACGGCGCCGAGTTCACGGTGGTCACGTTCTGTCAGTACTTCCTGCACGACGTGATCCACCACCTCTGGGATGTCACCGGCCAGACCGAGCTCTGACGAGGATCTTTCGCGCCTGAAACGTTACTGGCGAGTAGGCTCGGCCTCGATCCACAGCGTTGTCGAGGAGGCGAGGCAGCATGACTGCGGTTGATCATGGTTCGGCCTACCGGCTGGGCCCGGAACACCGGGATTTCCGGGCCGCCGTCGCCGATTTCGCGCGGACCCGGCTGGCCCCGCACGTGGAGAAGTGGAACGCCAGGCATCGGCTGCCGCTGGAGGCGGTCCGGGAACTGGCCGAGCTCGGGCTGTTCGGACTGGCCGGGCCGGAGGAGTACGGCGGCGCGGGCGACTTCACCAGCCTGTGCGTGGCGATCGAGGAGATCGGCTACGTCGACCAGTCGCTCGGGATCACTCTGTCGGCCGCGGTCGGGCTCGGCAGCAACCCGATCGCGACGTTCGGCACGCCGGAGCAGCGGGAGCGCTACCTGCCGGACCTGCTGGCCGGCCGAGCCCTGGCGGCATTCGGTCTGACCGAGCCGGAGGGCGGCACCGACGCCGGGGCGCCGCGGACCCGGGCGACCAGGACCGCCGGCGGCTGGGTGATCAACGGGAGCAAGCAGTTCATCACCAACTCGGGCACCGAACTGACCTCGGTGATCACGATCACCGCACGGACCGGCACGGCGTCCGACGGCGCGGCGGAGGTGACCGCGTTCCTGGTCCCGGTCGGTACGCCCGGGCTCGAGGTCGGCCCGGCCTACGACAAGGCCGGCTGGTACGCCTCGGACACGCACCCGGTGACCTTGACCGACGTCGAGGTCGCCGATGATCAGGTGCTCGGCGAGGTCGGCCGCGGCTACGGCCAGTTCCTGGCTGCCCTGGACGATGGCCGGGTGGCGATCGCGGCGCTGGCCCTCGGCTGCATCCGGGCCTGTCGTGATCTTGCCGTCGAATATGCCGGCACCCGCGAGACGTTCGGGAAGCCGATCGGATCGCGCCAGGGGATCGCCTTCCAGCTGGCCGATCTGGACGTGATGGCGCACGCCGCCGAGCTGCTCGTCTACGCCGCCGCGGAGCGGAAGAACGACGTTGATCATGATCGCTCGGAGTTCAAGCGGGCCGCGTCGATCGCCAAGCTCTACGCCACCGAATCGGCGGTCACCGCGACCCGGATCGCCGCCCAGGTCTTCGGCGGGTACGGGTTCATGAACGAATACCCGATCGCGCGGTTCCACCGCGACGCCAAGATCCTCGAGATCGGCGAAGGCACCTCGGAGGTGCAACGGCTGCTGATCGCCCGCGGACTCGGATTGCCGGTCGCATGACGGAATTCGAGGAGGCCGTCGAGGCGACGCTCCGGCCCACCGCGAAGGCGGCGGAGAAGCTTGCCGGGCAAGGAAAACTGTTCGTCCGAGACCGGATCGCGCTGCTCTTCGACGAGGGTACGTTCAGCGAGGACGGCCAGCTGGCCAACGCGCTGGCCGCCGGCCTGCCGGCCGACGGCGTGATCACCGGCCGCGGCCTGGTCGACGGCCGGGCCGCTCTGGTGGTGGCCAACGACCCAAGCGTGAAGGCGGGTTCCTGGGGTGCCCGTACCGTGGAGAAGATCATCCGGGTCACCGAGGAGGCGCTGCGGACCGACCTGCCGGTGTTCTGGTTCATCGACTCGGCCGGTGCCCGGATCACCGACCAGGTCGACCTGTTCCCCGGCCGGCGCGGAGCGGGCCGGATCTTCCACAACCAGGTCGCGCTGTCCGGCAAGGTGCCGCAGATCTGCTGCCTGTTCGGTCCGAGCGCCGCCGGCGGAGCCTACATCCCGTCCTTCTGCGATGTCGTGATCATGGTCGAGCAGAACGCGTCGATGTATCTCGGGTCGCCGCGGATGGCCGAGATGGTGGTCGGCGAGAAGGTCAGCCTGGCCGAGATGGGCGGCGCCCGGATGCACGCCGAAGTGTCCGGCTGCGGTGATCAACTCGCGGTCGACGACGCCGACGCGATCGAGCAGGCGAAGACGTACTTCTCCTATCTGCCGGCGAACTGGCGCACCGATCCGCCGGTCTACGACGAGGCAGAACCGGCCCGGCCGTTCGCCGACGACCTGGTCCCGGCCGACGAGCATCTCGGTTACGACGTCCGCGGCGTGATCGAGGCGATCGTCGACGCCGACTCGTTCCTCGAACTGAAACCGCTGTTTGCCACCGAGCTGGTGACTGGTTTCGGCCTGCTGGCCGGGCAGCCGGTCGGCATCGTGGCCAACCAGCCGGCGGTCAAGGGCGGCGTGCTGTTCGTCGACTCGGCGGACAAGGCGGCACGCTTCATCTGGCTCTGCGACGCGTTCAACGTGCCGCTGCTCTACCTGGCCGACGTGCCCGGGTTCATGATCGGCAGCGCCGTGGAGCGGCAGGGGATCATCCGGCACGGCGCGAAGATGATCACCGCCGTCGCCGAGGCGACCGTACCGACGGTCTCGCTGATCCTGCGCAAGGCCTACGGTGCCGGGCTCTACGCGATGGCCGGCCCCGGCTTCGGCCCGGACGCCTGCCTGGCCCTGCCGACCGCCAAGATCGCGGTGATGGGCCCGGAGGCCGCGGTCAACGCCGTCTACGCGAACAAGATCGCCGAGATCGAGGACGAGGCGGAGCGGGAGGCCTACGTGACGAAGCTGCGCACCGAGTACGAGCTCGACATCGACATCCTCCGGCTGGCCGGCGAACTCGTGATCGACCAGATCGTCCGCCCGGCCGACGTCCGCCGCGAACTGATCGCCCGCTTCGCCGCCGCCGCGACCAAGGACCGCCACTTCTCCACCCGGCGCCACGGCGTCCCCCCGGTCTGACCCGTCAGTTTTTCACGTAACGTGAAAAACTGGCGCCTTACCACAGAAGCTTCCCTGGTAAAGCGCCAGGAAAGTTGGTGAGGTGTGACGGGTGGGGTCAGCTGGACCAACTTCGGCGGAAGATCAGGACCAGGGAACGCAGGGCCAGCACGAAGCCGACGAAGAGCAGGCAGGCGCCGATCACCGGGAAGACCTGGATCGTGGTGCCGGGCAGGTTCGGGCCGCCGGTCGCGGTGATCATGATGATCGCGGCCAGGGTGGCGGCGGAGGCGAGGACGGCGACGATCACCTGGTGGGCCAGGCCGAGCAGGAAGTTCCGGTCGCTCTCGTCGCTGAGCAGCCGCAGGTTGATGCTGAGCCGGCCCCGCTCCAGGTCCTCGCTGATCTTGTTCACCCGGCGCGGCAGCCGGCGCAGCAGCGGCAGCAGGTTGAGCAGTTCGGAGTCGAGTTGCTGCCGGATCTTCTCCGGGTTGGCGGCCGCGGCGAAGATCTCGCCGCCGTGGCTGCGGGCGACCTGGACCAGGTCGAGCTTGGGGTCGATCAGCCGGCAGGTGCCCTCCAGCGCGGCCAGCGCCCGGAACGCCGCGGCGACCTGGCCGGGGATCGCGAACCCGTACCGGCGGACCAGGCCGAAGATGTTGCCGAACATGCCGCCGGTGGTCGTGGTGCCGGACCGGTAGCGGACGATCAGCTGGCCGACCTCACGTTCCATCGCCTTCTCGTCCAGCGGCACCGGCGGCCGTTCCAGGATCTCGACCAGGGCGTCGGTCGCGGCGATGCTGTTGTTGCGGTCCACCGCGAGCAGCAACAGCCCGAGCGCGTCCCGGGAATGATCATCGAGCCGGCCGACCGAGCCGAAGTCGAGCAGCCCGATCCGGCCCTCGGCGTCGATCACGACGTTGCCCGGGTGCAGGTCGGCATGGAACACGCCGCTGATCATGATCTGGTCCAGCACCGCGCCGAGCAGCCGCTGGGCCGCCGCCGACCGGGCCTCGGTGGTCAACCCGGCCAGGGTCTCGGTCGAATTGCCGATCGGCGTTCCGGTCAACCGTTCCTGGACCAGGATCGTCTCGCCGGAGTACTCCGGAAAGACCCGCGGGATGATGATCTCCGACTCGGGTCTGGTGGCCGCGGCGACGCCGATCATGTTGTCCGCCTCCACCCGGTAGTCCAGCTCCTCCCGCAGCGAGGCGGCGAACCCCTCGGCCAGCCGGCGGACGCCGAGCTCGCGGGCCCAGCCGGTGGCGCGTTCCAGCCGGTCGGCCAGCCGGCCGACGATGTCGAGATCCGCCGTCACCTGGGCCCGGGCACCGGGCCGCTGCACCTTGACCACGACCGACTCGCCGGTGATCAACACGGCGGTGTGGACCTGGGCCACCGAGGCGGCGGCGAGCGGTTCCGGGTCGATCTCGGTGAACACCTCGTCGATCGGCCGGCCGAGCCCCGCCTCGATCACCGGCCTGATCGCCGGCCAGGGCAGCGCGGTGGTCGAGCTCTGCAACTGCGACAGCTCCCGTACGAAGACGTCCGGCACCAGGTCCGGGCGGGCCGACAGCATCTGGCCGATCTTGATGAACGTCACCCCGGCGTCGTTCAGCGCCCGCCGCAGCGACCGCGCGACCGAGGCGGTCCGGGTCTCGGCGGCCAGCCCGGTCACCCGGTCCCGGGCCCGCGGCCGGAGGAAGCCGCCGAGCCCGTGCCGGACGGCGATCGCGATCACCTGCACGTAGCGGCGGAACCTCCGGAACCGTTCCCGGGTGCTCCGCAGCACCCGCCACGGCGTCGGGATGGTGCCAGTCGGGATGATCAACTCGGCCACCACGAGGACGGCGATCGCCAGGAAGAACCCCCAGGCCAATACCAGGACGAAGATCAACAGCAGCCCGAGCGGGACCCGGTTCTCGTTCTGCTCGAACAGGCCGGACTGGAAGGCGATCCAGGGCAGGGTGGTGCCGAGCGAACCGACCATGATCAGTCCGACCAGGATCGAGCGTGGCCAGCCGATCGGCACGCCGAGGACCCGTCGCGCGATGTAGGCGACCAGCGCCGCCATCGCGATCAGTGACGCGATCCCGAGGATTTCCACCATGGCGGCGATTGTTCCAGGGCTCGGCCGGATCAGGCGGAGCACCACGCGCGCCCCTCGAGTCCAGGGTGACCGATCGGGTCTTGCCCGGCCCGAGCCGCGACGGTTACCGTACTCAGAATTGGTATTGCCCAATCACCTCTTCCAGCGTAGGAGGAACGATGCCCGCAGCCCCATCCACGAGACCGAGCCGGCCCTGGTGGCGCGCCGCCGTCGCGCTGTTCGCCTCGCTGGCCGTGGCACTTCCGCTGTTCGGCGGCACGGCCCAGGCCGCCGAACCAAAGGACCTGTCGGCCGGGCGGAGTTACACCTGGTCCGAGGCTCCGGACGCCGACCGGCCCGATCGCGGCCGGCAACTGACCGACGGCGCACTGGGCGCGCTCGATGTGACGGACCCGGCCTGGGTGGGCAGTACCAAAGGTCGCACCCGGGAGATCGTGGTCGACCTCGGCGGATCGAAGTCGATCACCGGGATCCGCGCCCACTTCCTGCAGGACTGGCCGTCCGCTTCGGTGCTGGTGCCGCTGAACGTCTCGTTCGCCGTGGCCGACTCCCCCCGGCGGTGGGCGACGGTCGGGCGGCAGGCGACCGAGCTGCTCTGGGGCGACGGTCCGGCCCGCGACGAGTGGTTCGCCTGGGGCGTCGGTGACGAAGGCGTGCCGGACCGGCCGGGTGCCCGGGCGGCGTACGGGCGCTTCGTCAAGATCAGCTTCTCGGTGCACACCCGCGCCGCCCAGCTGATCGACGAGCTCGAGGTGACCGGCTTCCACGGCCGGATCGACGGTGCCGTGACTCCGGCGCCGGACCGTCCCGGCTATCTGGAACCGGGCCGGGCGACGGCCGGGATCCGTGATCTTGCCCTGATCTACAACGGGCAGTACGACAACGACCGCGGCAACTGGACGGCCGACGAACTGCGGCCGTACCTGGCCCGGGTGGACCGCGACGGCCGGCCCGTCGGTCGCCTGTTCGACGGCGTCCTGATGCTCGGGCTGCTCACCCCGTCCGGTGTCGACCTCGGCTCCGGCTGGGCCCGGCAGCCCGACTGGGAGTGGTATCGGGACAAGACCTTCGCGCCCGGCGGCGACCTTGATCAACTCGACCGGGCGGCCGGCCAGGTGAACGCCGCCTTGCCCGGCCCGGACCGGAAGACCAAGGTGGTGCTGGCCATCCCGAACCCGGGCGGCACCCTGACCGACTTCGGCGATGTCGACGGCGACGGCATCACCGAGAACCTGAACGCCGACGCGGTCGGCCGCGAGCAGGCGCTGGCCAACCAGGAGAAGGTGGTCCGATGGTGGACCGCCGGCCTGATCGAGCGCTGGCGCGCAGCCGGCTACGAGCAGCTGGACCTGGTCGGGCTGTACTGGCTGCCGGAGCAGATCGACGTCGGGCCGGACGGGCCGGAGCAGGCCCGGCGGGTCGCCGAGGTCATCCATGATCATCGGCTGACTGCGTTCTGGATCCCGCATTTCCTGGCCTACAAGGCGTTCCAGTGGCAGGAGGTCGGCCTGGACGCCGCCGCGTTCCAGCCCAACTACTTCTTCGAGGAGATGGACCCGGCCCGGATCGAGGACGCCGCCGGCATCGCGAGGTCGTACGGCATGGGGATCGAGGTGGAGTTCGACGAGCGGGCCGCTACCGACCCGGCGCTGCGGGAGCGGCTGCTGGCGTACCTGCGCGGCGGCTCGCGGTACGGCTACCAGGACGCCTTCGTCGCCTACTACCAGGGTGTCGACGCGCTGTACCGGTTCGCGACCAGCACGGACCCGAAGACCCGCGAACTGTACGACCTGGTGGCGGACTTCGTGGCCGGCAAGAAGATCAGGTAGCCCGCGCGAGCGGCTCCGGGCGTCGGTGACAGACTGGCCGCATGACGGATCGTGGATGGGCCGAGGTTGATCATTATCTCGTCGACACACTGGTCGGCGATCAGGACGCGGACGTGTTCGAGGCCAACGCGGCCGGCGGCCTGCCGTCGATCGACGTGTCGCCACCGCAGGGCAAGCTGCTGAACCTGATCGCCCGCTCGATCGGCGCCCGCCGGGTGCTCGAGATCGGCACGCTGGGCGGCTACAGCACGCTCTGGCTGGCCCGCGCGGTCGGGCCGGAGGGTCGCGTGATCACGCTCGAGTACGAGCCGCGGCACGCCGAGGTTGCCGCCGCGAACCTGGCCCGCAAGGGAGTCGCCGACCAGGTCGAGATCAGGGTGGGCGCCGCGCTGGACACCCTTCCGGTGCTGGCCGAGGAGACCCCGGAGCCGTTCGACCTGGTGTTCATCGACGCCGACAAGCCGAACAACTCCCACTACCTGACCTGGGCGCTCCGGCTGACCCGGCCCGGCTCGGTGATCATCGTCGACAACGTGGTCCGGGCCGGCGGCATCGCCGACCCGGACTCGGACAACGAGGCGGTCCGGGCCAGCCGGGCCGTGCTGGAGTTGATCGCCGCCGAGCCGCGGCTGGACGGCACCGCCCTCCAACTGGTCGGTGGCAAGGGCTGGGACGGTTTCGCCTACGCGCTGGTCACCGGCTGATCATCGGTGGCGAGGATCGCGTAGAGATCGGAATCCCGCCGGCCGTCCCGGAGCTTCATCGTGCCGCGCAGCCGGCCCTCGTAGCGGAGGCCGGTCTTGCGCAGCACGGCGCCGGACGCGAGGTTGCGTGGGTCGCAGGTGCCCTCGATCCGGTACAGCCGTTGCTCCGCGAAGCCGTAGCGGACCAGCGCGGCCGCGATCGCACTGGCGTAGCCGCGGCCCCAGAGATCGGGATGGACGATGTAGCTGATCTCCCCGCGGTCGAACCGGCGGCTGATGATCTTGAGCTCGCCCATCCCGACGACCAGGCCGGAATCGACCGCGCAGAAGGGAAATCTGACCTGCGGGTCGGCGTCCCAGGCGGCCACCGCCTCGCTCACGTAGGTCCGGGACTCGGCCTCGCTGTTCGGTCCCCAGGCCTGGTACCGGCTGCTGCGCGGGTCGGCGCCCCAGCTGTGCACCCGGTCGAGGTCGGCCATCCGGACCGGGCGCAGGGTGAGCTCCGGCAGGGTCACCGTCGGGCCGACCCGATCGCGGTCCGCCAGCGGTCGCGACGGGCTTCGCGTTCGTCCGCGCCGATCGCCGGGGCGAAGACGCCGGCCGGATCCTGATCGAGGTCCGGCCAGGCGTCGGCCGCGCCGAGGCTGGCCCAGGCCAGCCGGGCCGCGCCAACCGCGGACACCTCGGGCACCGGCGCCACCCGGACCTCGAGGCCGAGCAGATCGGCCTGGGTCTGCATCACCAGCGTGGACGCCGTCACGCCGCCGTCCACCCGGAGCTGATCGATCGCAACCCCCTCGCCGGTGATCGTGTCGATCACGTCGGCGACCTGGTGCGCGACCGCGTCGACCGCGGCCCGGGCCAACTGCGCCCGGGTGGTGCCGGCCGACAGCCCGGCGAAGGTCGGCTCGGCGTCGCGGAGCCAGTGCGGGGCGCCGAGGCCGCCGAACGCGGGCACGAAGGAGACCCCGCCGCTGTCCGGGACCGAGCCGGCGAGGGCGAGCAGGTCGGCGACCGAGGCGAGGCCGAGCAGGGGAGCGAGCCAGGCGAGCGCGGCGCCGGAGGACACGATGTTGCCCTCGCGGCCGTACGTCGGGAAGTCGGTCAGCCAGGCCAGCGTGGTCGGCACCGGCGACGGTTCCGGGTCGAAGTCGTTCACCGGCGTCATCACCGAGCTGCCGGTCCCGTAGGTCGCCTTCGCGGTGCCGGGCGCCGTGCAGCCCTGCCCGTACAGGGCGGCGTGCGAGTCGGCCAGCACCGCGGCGATCTCCGGCCGGCCCTCGATCCCGGGCAACTCGGTCCGGGTGGGCAGCCGGGTGTCGGAGTTGATCACGGCCGGCAGGGCCGACTCGGGAACGCCGAACAGGCCGAGCAGTTCGTGCGACCACATCAACCGGTCGACGTCGAAGAGCAGCGTCCGGGAGGCATTGCCGGCCTCGATCACGTGATCATGACCGGTCAGCCGCCAGCAGAGCCAGGAGTCCACGGTGCCGACGGCGATCCGGTCGACCGGGGCGCCGGCCGTCCGCAGCAGCTCGTTGATCTTGGGCGCGGAGAACATCGGGTCGATCCGCAACCCGGTCAGGCTCCTGACCAGGTCGTCTGCTCCGGGTTCGGCCACCAGCCGGGCGCACCGTTCGGCGGTCCGGGTGTCCTGCCAGCCGATCACCGGACCGAACGGCCGGCCGGTCTCGCGATCCCAGGCGACGACCGACTCGCGTTGGTTGGAGATCGCCAGGGCCTGGACCGGACCGGTCGGCGTCCGGCGGCAGTCCGCGACCGCGGCGCAGACCGAATCCCACAGTTGCTCGGGGTCCTGCTCCACCCGGTCCGGTCCGGGAGTGCGTACCTCGACAGGTGCTGCACCTTGGGCGACGACCGCGCCTGCGGCCGTAACGGCGATCGCCTTGGAGTTGGTCGTCCCCTGGTCGATCGCGATGATCACCGGCTCGGCTGCGGGCAACGGGCCGACCTCCTCGCTTCGAAGTCGATCATGATACCGGTCGGCTCCCTTGACGCCCTAGGTACGGTCGGGAGATCATCAAGTTGGGCAAGCATACAATATTGAATATCTATTCAGAATGAGGCAGGGGGCGCAATGCCGGATCGTCGTCGAGTGATCATCAACTCCGACGCCAAGAACGAGGCCGACGACCAGTTCGCGATCGTGCACGGGCTGCTGTCGCCGACCTTCGACGTCCGTGGACTGATCCCGGCGCACTTCGGCACCCGCCGGTCCGACCGGAGCATGGCGGAGTCGCGGGAGGAGATCGATCTCCTGCTCGACCTGCTCGGGATGACCGGAACGATCACCGTGGCCGACGGTGCGGCGGCCGCGATCCCGGACGAGCAAACTCCGGCTGACTCGCCGGGTGCCCGGTTGATCATCGAGGAGTCGAAGCTGGCCGGCGACGGGGATCCCTTGTACGTGGCGTTTCTCGGCCCGCTGACCGACATGGCGTCGGCGATCCTGCTCGACCCCGAGATCGTACGGCGGAATGTGATCGTGATCTGGATCGGCGGCATAGACTACTCCGGACTGGACTCCGGTTCCAAGATCGAGTTCAACCTGTCCAACGACATCGCCGCGGCCAACGTGGTCTTCGACTCCGGGATCACGGTCTGGCAGGTGCCGAACAACGTCTACCGGCAGGTGTCGGTCTCCTACGCCGAACTGGACGCCAAGATCGCGGGCGCCGGGCCGCTCGGAGAGTATCTGGTCCGCCAGCTCAAGGAGTGGAACGCCCGGGTCCACGCGGAGCCCATCGAGTCCCGTTCCCTGGGGGACTCGCCGGCGATCGCCCTGATGCTCTATCCGGGCAGCGGGAACTTCCGGGTCCGGCCGGCGCCGCGGTTCGGTGCCGAGGGGCACCACGTGCCGGGCTCCGGGAACCCGATCCGGGTCTGCGAGTCGGTGGACACCCGGTTCCTGCTCGAGGACATGTTCGCCAAGATCAACAGGTTCGCCGAAAGGAACAACGGATGACCGAGCTCCCGACGTTCGGTGCCGGAATCTGGCACTTCGCCACCTACAAGGACCGCTACGCCACCGACGGCTACGGGCCGGAGGTCGGCCTGCTGGAGCAGATCGACCGGGCCGGCGCGGTCGGCGACCTGTCCGTGGTCGACCTGAACTATCCGTTCGTCGGGTTCGACGGGACGCTGGACGACGTCCGGGCCGCGCTGGAACGCAATGGGCTGCGGGCGATCGCGATCACTCCGGAGATCTACACCCGGGACTTCGTCAAGGGGTCGTTGACCCACCCCGATCCGGCGGTACGCAAGCAGGCGCTGGACCTGCTGCACGAGGCCACCGGCGTGGCCAAGGAGCTCGGCTGCGACTACGTGAAGCTGTGGCCGGGCCAGGACGGCTGGGACTACCCGTTCCAGGTGGACTATCACGACGCCTGGCAACTGGCGCTGGACGGGCTGACCGAGCTGGTCTCGGCCCATCCGGAGATCAAGTTCGTGATCGAGTACAAGCCGCGCGAGCCGCGGATCAAGATCATCTTCCCGAGTGTGGCGCGGACGCTGCTCGGGATCGAGAAGATCGGCCTGCCGAACCTCGGCATCCTGCTCGACTTCGGCCATTCCCTGTACGGGCAGGAGACCCCGGCCGACGCCGCCCAGCTGGCGATCGACTACGGCCGGCTGTTCGCCATCGACGTCAACGACAACCTGCGCGGCTGGGACGACGACATGGTGGTCGGTTCGGTGCACCTGATCGAGACGTTCGAGTTCTTCCACACGCTGCGCAAGAACAACTGGCAGGGCGTCTGGCAGCTTGATCAGTTCCCGTTCCGCGAGGACAGTGTGCAGGCGGCCCGGCAGGCGATCACGTTCCTCAAGGGCGTGCACCGAGCCCTGGACGTCCTCGATGTCGAGGCGCTGGCCGCCGCGCAGGCGCGGCACGACGCCCTCGCCGCGCAGCGGATCGTGCAGCGGGCGCTGCTGCCCAACCTGCTGGATGACTAGGCCGCGGGTCCTGGTCTCGACCGACATCGGCGGGACCGACCCGGACGACTTCCAGTCCCTGGTCCATCTGCTGCTGTACGCGGACCGGTTGGAGATCGAGGGTCTCGTCTCGTCGCCGTACGGCAACGGCCGGGCCGCCGACCTGCACACGGTCCTTGATCATTACGCGGCCGATCACGCGTCTCTGCTGACGCATTCGGGTGACTATCCGGAGCCGGACACGTTGCGGGCCGTGATCAAACAGGGAGCCCTGGAGGTTGCCGATCACCGGGGCTTCGGCGACCCGACCGAGGGATCGGACTGGATCGTCAGCTGTGCCCGCCGGGACGACGTGCGGCCGCTGGACGTCCTGATCTGGGGCGGCATCGATGATCTGGCCCAGGCCCTGCACGATGCGCCCGACATCCTGCCGCGGCTCCGGGTGCACTACATCGGCGGGCCGAACAAGCTGTGGGGCGTGGACGCGTACGACTATCTCGAGACGCAGCATCCGGAGTTGTCGATCATCGAGTCGAACTCCACCTACCGCGGGTTCTTCGCCGATGACGGCTCGGGTGATCACCAGGTGCGCGACTTCGTCGGCCGGCACGCCGCCGGGCACGGCGCGCTCGGTGACTTCTTCGCCCGGCAGTTGCCCGCGGTGAAGATGGGTGACAGCCCGACCGTCAGCTGGCTGCTGCACGGGGCTCAGGACCCGTCGCGAGCTTCGTGGGGTGGTCGCTACATTCCGCTGTGGGGCGGCCGGAAGACGATCTTCGAACGGCACACCACGGCGGGCGATGTCGCCGAGGTCTACGGCGTGGTGGAGTTCTGGCTACCCAGGCCGGTCGGCTACGGGTCGGGCGACACCGCGCGGATGATCATCGACGGCCGCCGGCAGGGTCCGTTCTCGGTTGCCGTCGATCATGGTGACCGGCTGCGGTTCCGTTGCGCGCCACGGGATCCCAAGATCATTCCGTACCTGATCGAGAGCAGTCATCCGGACCTGGACGGCCGGACCGGGGCGTTCACCGCGGCGCCGCCGCCGGAGGAACGGTGGCGGACCCCGGCCGCCGAGCATCCCCATTGGTGGTGCGACGACCAGGACCCTGCCGCGGCACTCGGGCCGTGGCCGGGAGCGCGGACGATCAGCGACTGGCGGGACGAGTTCCTGGCCGACTTCGCGCACCGGCTGGACCGCTGTCGGCCGGCCGGTCACCGCGCTGCAGGCGCTTGACAAAAATATTTGTCAATGATTCGCTGGGTCTCGTGAACGACATCGAGGTGATCGCGGATCCGGCGGCGGCCGTGGTCGCCCTAGACCCGGGCCGGGCCCGGTTGCTCGGCGAACTGCGGAAGCCGGCCTCGGCCGCGGAACTCGCCGGGCGGCTGGGCCTGCCGCGGCAGAAGATCAACTACCACCTCCGCCAGCTGGAGCAGCACGGTCTCGTCGAGGTGGCCGAGAACCGGACCTGGGGCGGGCTGACCGAACGGCGCCTGGTCGCGACCGCGGCCGGTTACGTGGTCTCGCCCGAGGCCCTGGGCGCGGCCGGCGGCGGGCCCGACCAGATCCGGGACCGGCTGTCGGCCTCGTACCTGATCGCCCTCGGCGCCCGACTGATCCGGGAACTGGCTGCACTGGCCCGGACCGCGGCGCGGCGCCGCAGCCGGCTGCACGTGTACGGACTGGACACCGAACTCCGGTTCGCCAGCACCGCCGACCGGGCCGCCTTCGCCGAGGAACTGACCACTGCGGTCACCCGGCTGGCCGCGAAATATCACGACGAGGGCGCGCCGAACGGCCGCTGGCACCGGCTGGTGATCGCCGTCCATCCGCGACCCGCGGCTGCCGAGCGAGAGGACCAGCCGTCATGAGCGGGGACCGCGGACGCCACGGCGAGACGGAGATCGAGGTGCCCGGCACGCCGGAGCAGGTGTGGCAGGCGATCGCCACCGGGCCGGGCCAGGCCGCCTGGCTCTTCCCGGCGGACCTGGATCCGGCCGTCGGCGGTTCCATGATCATCCATCGGGAGCCGTTCGGCCCCGACGCCGAGACGACCGTGACCCGCTACGAGCCGCCGCACGCGTTCGGCTACGACGAGCCGAACCAGGGTCCGCCGAGCCCGCTGGCCACCGAGATCCTGGTCGAGGCGAAGTCGGGCGGCAGTTGCGTGGTCCGGGTGATCTGCGGCTTCGCCGACGCGGGGGAAGAATGGGAGGACCTGGTCCAGGGCGCGCTGGAGGGGTGGCGGATGGCCCTGGTCGTGCTGGCCGAGTACCTGCGCTCGTTCGCCGGGCGGCCGGGCCGGCCGGTCGACGTGATCACCATGATCGCTCCGGCGCCGGCAGACCGGGCCACCCCGGCGGCCGAACTGTTCCGCCGCCTCGGCCTGGGCTCCGGTGCCGTGAAGCCCGGCGCGCGGTTCCGCCCGGCGCCGGACGCCCCCGAGCTGGCCGGTGTCGTGGTCCGCTCGGAACCCGGCTACCTACTGCTGCGGTCCGAGTCCCCGGGGCCCGGTCTCTGGGCGTTGTCCTGCTTTCCGATGGGCTTGGACCGGCCGATCTCGATCAACTTGATGGGCCGGGTGTACGGCTGGGCCGATGATCAAGCCGCCCGACTCCGTACCACCTGGCAGACCTGGCTGCAGCGGCAGGCCGAGGAACTCGCCGCGCCCGAAACGATCTTGGAGGAGAGATGACGAGAACCGTGAGCGTCGAGCTGTTCTGCTCGGTGGACGGGTACGGGTTCGCGAAGGACTACCCGGCCTACTTCGGCTACGGCGGCCCGGACCTGGACCGCTGGATCGATGCGCGGACGTCTGCACCGCACGTCGAGGTGATGGGCCGGCAGACGTACCAGGACCTGGTGGAGATCGTCGCCAGCCGTGAGGATCCGAGCTCCGCGGTGGGGGACGGCGGCAGCTTCGAGGAACTGAAGCGGATGCCCAAGATCATCTTCTCCTCGACGCTGACCGAGCCGCCGGTCTGGCCCAACGCCACCCTGATCGCCGAGGACGCGGTGCCGGCCGTCACCCGGCTGAAGCAGGAACCGGGAGACCCGCTCAGGGTGATCGGCAGCCTGTCGCTCGGCTGCAGCCTGATCCGGGCCGGACTGGTCGACCAGGTCTCGCTGGTCGTGTTCCCACTGCTGGTCGGGCGCAGCGGCGGCAAGCCGATCCTCACCGAGGTCGATGATCATGGCCTGGAGCTGACCGGCAGCGAGGTGCTGGACGGCCGGCTGATCGCCCTCGACTACCGTCTCGCACCCGCGGCGGCATGATCATGCTGACCGAAAAGATCGCCGTGATCTACGGCGGCGCCGGCCCGGTCGGCGCGGCGATGGCACGCGGCTTCGCCCGCAACGGCGCCCGGGTCCACCTGGCCGGCCGGACCGAGCAGACCCTGCGCGCGGTGGCCGACTCCATCCCGGACGGAGCCGCGACTCCGCACGTCGTCGACGCCCTCGACCGGGAGGCGGTGGACGGCTTCGTCGGCCGGGTGCTCGCCGCCGAGGGCAGGATCGACATCTCGGCGAACGTGATCGGCGTCGGCGACGTGCAGCGGCCGTTGCTGGAGATCGACCCGGACGAGTTCGTCCACCCGATCGCCACGATGGCGCGAACCCAGTTCCTGACCACCCGAGCCGTCGCGCCGGCCATGATCGAACAGGGCGGCGGCGTGATCCTGGCCTTCGGCGGGTCCGGCCCACAGACCGTGCCCGGCCTGGGCGGCTTCAAGATCGCGCTGGACACCCTGGAGGGGATCCGGCGGCAGTGGGCCGTCGAGCTGGGCCCGCACGGCATCCGGGTGATCACGCTGAAGTCCGGCGGAATAGGCGAGGCCCTGCCCGACTCGATGCCCGCCGCCGATCGCCGGCAGCTCCTGGACAGCCTGACCGCCCCGACCCTGCTGGGCCGCCTGGCCACCCTGGCCGACGTCGGCAACGTAGCGTCCTTCGCCGCCTCCGACCTGGCCGCCTCGATCACCTCGACCGAGCTCAACATCTCCTGCGGAGCCACCCCCACCTAACCGCCGACCAGTCACCAAAGCAGCGGTTTTGGCGGCGTGTCGCTGCGTAAGTGACCGGTCGATGGGGGTGGTGTGCGGGGCGAGGTGAGGCCGACGGTTGGGTACGGGGCGAGGTGAGGTGGTCGGGCGGGCGCACGGGGCGAGGTGAGGTGGTCGGGCGGGCGCACGGGGCGAGGTGAGGTGGTCGGGCGGGCGCACGGGGCGAGGTGAGGTGGTCGGGCGGGCGCACGGGGCGAGGTGAGGTGGTCGGGCGGGCGCACGGGGCGAGGTGAGGTGGTCGGGCGGGCGCACGGGGCGAGGTGAGG
Source organism: Microlunatus parietis (assembly GCF_013407955.1). Taxonomy (GTDB): domain Bacteria; phylum Actinomycetota; class Actinomycetes; order Propionibacteriales; family Propionibacteriaceae; genus Microlunatus; species Microlunatus parietis. Next base: position 5,273,742 of record NZ_JACCBU010000001.1, read on the forward strand.
TGGTCGGGCGGGCGCACGGGGCGAAGTGCGGTGGTCCGGCGGGTGTGCGGGACGAGGGCGTTCGGGTCGGGGTGTTGCATCGGCCGGGGTGTGTATGGCGGGGGCGTTCGGGTCGGGTGGTGGCGTCGGCGGGGGTGCGCGGGGCGGGGCGTTCGGGTCGAGGATGGGTGTTGCCGGCCGGGGTGCGTGTGGAACGGGCCGTTCCGACCGGGGATGGGTGTTGTGTCGGCCGGCCCGCGTGGACCGGGCTGTTCCGATCGGATCGATGTCGCAGAATCACTGCTGATCGAGCGCTCCGGGCGATTCCAACGTTGAACCGTCCGACGTCAAGAGAAATCGCGACATCGAAGCCAGCTGAATGTGGAGGCAGCGGTGTAGGCGTGGCCGCGAGCGCCACCGTCGCGTTGCCTGATCGCCGCGCCGGACCGCGAACTCGGTGGCGCGCCCACTATCTTCCCGCCGGCCGGGCCGCGCACACATTCGCCCGCTGACCGGGTCGACCAGGCCTGGTCATGTCTCGAGTTCGTCCGAACTGTCCGGACGAACCCGAGACATGAGTGTCCGGACGAACACAAGTCAGGACGCCGGCCGACCAGGCCCGGAGGCCGGTCTTTGGGTCCGCTCGGCGGGGCGATGGTGGACGCGGGAGGTCCTTGCGAGACCGCGTGCGACTCCCGCCGTGGCCTCGACGTCCGCCACGGACACCGACCCTGGGTCAGCGCAACTGGAGCCGGACCTCGCGTTCCTGATCATGATCCTCGGCGATCGGTACGGTGATCACGACGCTCGGCCAGCCGAAGACGTCCAGCTCGGTCAGCGCGACCGGCTGGCCGTCGACGGTCGCCGAACCGGCCCGGCCGGCCGGCAACGGTACGGTGATCGCGAGCGCGCCGCGGGGCGAGCGGCCGCTGACCCGGCAGCTGAACGCGTCCTCCGTCCAGGTCACCTGGCCGACCCGGGCGGCGTCGCGGGCGCGGACGAACTCGGCCCATTCGAAGGCACTCCAGATCGGCATCCCGAACTCGCGGGCGATGCTCCAACAACGGTTCTGGAAGGCACGCGAATAGGTGGCGAACGAGACCGGGTGCGACAGCATGGACAGCGGGCTGAAGTAGCGCTCGACCTTGTCGATGATCAACTGCTTGACCAGCGCGGCCTGGCCCTCCGGGTCCGAGGACAGCAGCCCCTTGATCCCCAGGTCGTCGTAGGCCTGGGTGGCCTGCTGGAAGCAGTCGATCACGGTGCCGTCCTCGTCGACCACGCGCAGCGGGCGCGCGGAACCGGTGAGGTACTGCAGCCAGGACGGGCCGGCGTTGTTCGCGTTCAGGTCCATGATCACGCCCAACTCCGCGTACACCTTGGGCAGCTCCACGTAGCCCTTCCAGCCCAGGCAGTGATTGCGGTTGGTCACCGGCACACCGCCGTACAGCTCGGTGAACTCGGCGATGTCGCGCCGGACCACCTGTTCGATCACCTCCTCCTGGTCCTCACCACCCAGCGACGGGTCGAACGCGTTGTGGTGGATCCCGAACGAGTGCCCACGCTCCCGCCACGCGGCAACCCGCTCCGGGGTCGCGATCGTCCGCTGCCCGCCGCCGAGCATGAGATAGATCGTGATCTTGCCGCCGTGCTGTTCCACGGACTCGATCAGGGCATCGAAGTGCTCCGGTGCCGACCAGTCGTCGTCGGAGTCGAGCACCAGGACGCTGCGCATGCTCGCCTCCGGGTAGTACCAGAGCCGCGGCTGAGCCGCCCGCGCGACCCGGTGCACGGCGTTGATCAACAACATCGCGTGCAGGTCCGCCTGCGGCAGGTGCCAGCAGCGCGGATCGGCGTAGCCGGTGAGCAGGTCCTGCATCCGGTACGGCTCGCCGGCGCCCAGCCCGTGACCGCCCACCCGTCCCGGGTCACCCTGCCGGATCAGCGAGACCGCCTTGGCCAGGTCGTACCCAAAAACGATCACCCGACCCTCGCCGTACGGCAGCTCGATGATCGCCGGGAACGCGGTCCGGGTTTCCGGGTCGAGTCGCAGCTCGGCCACCACCCGGGCGCCGGGCGGCAGTGCATCCGGTTGGTAGCCGTCGGCCGGTACGTGGGTCTCGAACGGCTCCCGGGTGAGACCGGCGCCGACCGGATGATCATCGCGTGCGCTGACGTAGGCGGGATCGATCATGGAATGCGTCGGAGCCAGCCCGAGCTGGACCGCGAGCAGGTACGAGGGCCGGATGATCACCAGCCGGCCGCCGCCGCGGGCGTAATCGAGCAGTGCGCCGACCTGGGCCTTCGTCGGCCGCAGCCGGGCCACCACGACGGCGTCGTGATCATCCAGGGCGGGCCACTCGGCACCGGTGAACAAGATCACCGTCTGGTCGGCGAATCCCTCGGCACGCAGGATCTCGGCGAGGTAGTCACCGAACCGGCCGACCACCTGATCAGTCCGGGTGAGGACGGCGATGCTCATGGATCTTTCCTTCAGGGGTTGCGGAAGTCGGGTACGGCGAGCGGCCGGCTGCCCTGCTCGATCGAGGTAGCGGCCAGGATCGCCGGCGCGGTTGCGTCCATCGCCCGGTAGACGTCGAAGTCCGGCTGCTGGTCGGCGAGGACGGCGTCGCGGAACGCGATGTGGGTGTAGTAGTCGGCGTCGCCGTGGCCGCTGCCGCGGGCCGCCGCCGGCGCGTCCGGGCGCTCGAAGCCCCAGTCGGCGTCGACCAGATCCGGGCCCTGGCCGAACCGCCAGATCTTGGGATGATCATGGCCGGCCCGTTTCCACTCGACCCGGCCGGTGGTCCCGGTGATCTGGTACCAGTGCCAGTTGCCCTCGGGGTGCGGCTGGACGAAGCTCGCGGCCAGCCGCAGCACGGCCCCCTTCGCTGTCTTCATCAACGCCACCTGCAGGTCCGGCTGGCTGATCTCGGGATGGGCGGCGCTGGGACCGTCGGTGCCCATGCCGACGACCTCGACGACTCGGTCGTCGAGCACGCTGAGCAGCGGGCTGAGTTCGTGCGGCAGGTAGTGGATCGGCGGCATCAGCTGGGACCAGGTCGGCCGGGCACCGGGGTGCTCGGCAAGATCATCCGGCCCGTACAGCCGGTGGGTCTCCGGGTCCCGGAACATGGCGCCCGGGTGGTAGTGGAAGTACTGGCCCTCGGCGAAGGTGATCTTGCCGAGCTCGCCGTCGGCGACCATCCGGCGCCACGCGTCGACGAAGCCCCAGTAGCGGGTCTGCTCGGCGAGTTGGTACGTCAGCCCGGTCCGCTCGACCGCGCGGACGATCCGCCAGCAGTCCTCGATCCGGTGCGCGCCGGGCACCTCCGCGTGCACGTGCTTGCCCGCCTCGAGTGCCATCGCCGCCAGCGCGCCCTGCTCCTCGCAGCGCACGGTCAAGGCGATCGCGTCGACGTCGGTCCGGCGCAGGACGTCTTCGTACGACGAGCAGACGGTCACCCCGGCCGGATCCGCGAGCCGCTCCAGGGCCGGCCGGTGCGTCGCTGGGACCGGGTCGCAGAGGGTGGTGATCTTGAAACCGTCCAGCTTCTGCAGCAGTGGCAGCCAGGTGCCCAGAGCGCGTGCCCCGAGCCCGACCAGCCCGATCCGGATCTCCTGCACGGCGACCCCGTTCTTCAATATGTCGAAGAGTTCATCGAATATCGAGAAGATAGCATTTGTTGATCATGGTCGACAAGATCCGTCGGGCCGGGTTCCGGGTTGTGATCTCGATCGATGACCACCTACACTCCCGTACCGAATTAGGTGTGCCTAACCATAGGGGGATTCGTGGTCCGACCTGTTGCCGTCATCGTCGCGCTGGTGGTGTTCCTGGCCGGACTGGCCGGCTGCGCGAATCCGGGCGCCGAAGCGGACCCGGCCCCGGAACCGCCCGGGAATGCCGCCGCCGAAGGGTTCCCGGTCACGATCAAACACGCGTTCGGCGAGACCACGCTGGGCAGCAGGCCGGAGCGGGTCCTCACCTGGGGCTGGGGCAGCACCGATGCCAGCCTGGCGCTCGGCGTCGTGCCGGTGGCGATGCCGGCCGCGATCTACGGCGGCGACGAGAACCAGGTGCTGCCCTGGAACGCGGAGAAGCTGAAGGACCTGGGCGCCGAGACGCCGACCCTGCTGGCCAACCCGGACGGCGGCACCACGATCCCGTTCGAGGAGTTCGCCGCGGCCGCGCCGGACGTGATCTTGGCCGTCTACTCGGGCGTCACCGAGGAGGAGTACCGCCGGTTGTCCGAGATCGCGCCGACCATCGTGTATCCGGACCAGCCGTGGGCCACGGCGTGGCAGGACGTGGTGACCACTGTGGGCACCGCGCTGGGCAGGACCGTCGAGGCCGAGACCCTGCTCCGTGACATCGACAAGGCGACCCGGGAGGCCGGGGCGGCGCACCCGGAGTTGGCCGGCAAGAGCGTGATCGCGGTGTTCGACGTCGCCGAGCAACTGGCCGTCTACAAGGAGATCGACCCGCGGGTCGTGTTCCTCACCGACCTCGGGATGACCGTGCCGCCGGCCGTGGCCGAGGTGCCGGCGGTCGATGACGGCTTCTACGGCAACGTCAGCTACGAGAAGGCCGATCTGTTGGTCAGCGACGTGTTGTTGATCTACTCCGAGAGCGAGGAGACCCTGCAGAAGACCCTCGCTCGGCCGTCGATCAAGAATCTGCCGCAGATCAAGAGCGGACGCTACGCCGCGATCGTCGGCCAGCAGCTGGTCGCGGCCGGTTCGCCGCCCACGGCGCTGTCGCTGACTTGGGCCCTGGACGCGTACACGACGAAGTTGGCCGCCGCCGCTTCCCGTACCTCGTAGGTGTCTCGCCGTTCACCTCGAGTTCCGCCGAGGCGGTGTGCCCGCAGTTAGGGTGCTGACATGCCGACTGCCCTGACCCGGCGGTCCGTGCTCGGGGGAGCCGTCGCCGCATCCCTGGCACTGACCGCGAATCCCGCCCACGCCGCCGAGCGCGACTTGTTGATCTTCATCGCACTGGACGGCTTCGACATCGACTACCTGGACGGGCGGGTGGAACTGCCGCACCTGCGCTCGCTCGCCCGGCGCGGCTCGCTGACGACCAGTACCGGTGTGATGACCACGATCACCAACCCGTCCTGGACGGCGATCTCCTGCGGTTGCTACCCGGACCGGACCCGGAACGCGGCTTACTACTACGACGAGGCGGCCGGGGTCGCCCGCGGTCAGAGCCGGGACAGCGCGGTCGAGGGCCTCGGCCAGGCCTGGCGCCGGCAGGGCATCCTGATGGCGTCGGCCCAGTGGTTCATCCTGCAGGACAAGGGCGTGGCGTACGGCGACACGGGCGGTCTCTACACGCAGCCCGGCGGCCGGATCGACGCCCGGGTGGACGACGCGATCGCCATCCTGCGCGGCGAACCGGTGAACAGCGGCGGTCAGCAGGTGACGCTGCCGCGGCGGCCGGACTTCCTCGCCGTCTACTCCAGCGATGTCGACGGCGACGGGCACGCCTGGGGCCCGCACGACCCGCGGATGCTGAACACGCTGCGCGAGACGGATGCCGCGATCGGCCGGTTGATCAACGCCGTCCGTGATCTTGACCTGTTCGGCCGGACCACCTGGGTGGTCACCGCCGATCATGGCATGACCGCCTGGAACAAGCCGATGGCGCCGCAGGCGATCGCGGCGCTGACCGCGGCCGGCTTCCGGCCCGAGGTGTTCGGCTCGGGCGGGAAGCCTTCCTCGCCGGACACCGACGTGGTGCTGATCGCCGGCGGCAGCATCTCCTCGGTGCACCTGCTCGGTGCGCTGGCCGACGACGCGGACGCGATCGAGCGGGCCCGCGTCGCCCTGGCCGGAGTGGAGGGCGTCGACGCCGTCCTCACCAAGGCTAATCAGGCGAAGCTCCGGATGGCGCCGCAGTACGGCCAGCTGGTCCTGGAGCTCGAGGAGCCGTACGCCCTCGCGGCCGCGCCGCCGCCCGAGGGGTCGGACGGCCGCCACGGCAGTCGCGCCGAACTCGCGGTCCCGTTGATCTTGTCCGGCCGCCGGATCCGTCAGGGCGTACGGCCTCGGAAGCCGCGCCACATCGACCTCGCCGCTACGATGTCCGCGCTGCTCGGGGTCGACCCGCCGGCGGCCTCCGAGGGCCGGGTGCTCCGCGAGGCCCTCCGCTAACCGATCACTGGAACGGCCGTACCTCGATCTTGCGGTCGCAGACCTTCGACGCCTCGGTGGCGAGCTTGAGCGCAACGTCCAGATCGGGCGCCTCCCAGACCCAGACGCCGGCGAGGAACTCCTTGGACTCGATGAACGGACCGTCGGTGATCACCGCCTGCTCGCCCCGGTTGTCGATCACCGTGGCCTCCTCGGTCGCCGCGAGGCCGCCCGCGAAGACCCAGTAGCCGTCGGCGATCAGCCGTTCGTTGAACTCGCTGATCATGGTCATCCGGTCCTCACTGCCGGGGTTCTCCTTGTCGTCGATGACGGAAACCAGATACTTCATGCGGACCTTCCCTGTTGGCTCGGTGCGCCACGCGACCGTGACGGCTCTACCCCTGCTACGAACAGCATCGCCCCGATCGGACACCCGACGTTGGACAGTCCATGCCCAATCCGCGACTGTTCCTCGCACACGCGACCGCTGCAACGGTCGCGAATGGGTGCAACGGTCGCGGCTTGGTATGAGGGTTGCGGGTGGCTCCGGGGGATCGGGCTGGATCAGCGGGGTGGGCGGAGAAGGGCGGTCAGGGCGGCGAGCAGGGTGGGCAGTTCGTCGTCGCGGAGACACTGGGGGTTGATCGCGAGGCGATCCTGCTCGATGCCGACGGCGATCGGCGGGTCGTGCTCGAGCAGGGCGTCCCGGAGCTCCGCGGCGGGGCGACCGGCCTGGCTGACGTACGCGCGGGGGATCACGATGGGCTGGATCCCGGGCTCGGTCGGGAAGCCCCGCTCGGCGGTGACGCCGGGCAGACCGGCCAGCGCATCGAGCACCTGGGCGACCAGGGACTCCCAGCGGTCGAAGATCACGGAGTAGTCCCGGGCGACCCACAGCTCGACCGCCTTGACCAGGCCGGCGATGGTCTCCTTGTCGGTCTTCATCCCGCGGCCGATCGAGTGCTCCGGGAACGAGTTCGCGTGGCAGAAGTCGATCAGGCGCCGGTCGCCGATGATCAACCCGGACGACTGCGGGCCGGCGAGTTCCTTGCCGCCACTGACCACCACCAGGTCGGCGCCCTCGTCGAGGAAGCGGCGCAGGTTGTCCGGCGGCGGGATCTCGGCGGCGGCGTCGACCAGCACCGGTACGCCGCGCGCGTGCGCGCACTCGGCCAGCGCGGCCAGCGGCAGCGAGCCGCGGGTGTCGGCGGACTCGGCCGCATAGAACAGGCACGCGGTGTTGTCGGTGATCGCCGCGTCCACCTGCTCGATCCGCGCCGCCGACGCGACGCCGACCTCGACGAACCTGGCTCCGGCGACCAGCACCGCCTGGTCGTAGAGCATCCGGTGCGCCTTCAGGACGACCACCTCGTCGGGCAGCCCGGTGGTGTCGGGCAGGGCCAGGACGGCTTCGATCCGGTCCCGCGCCATCAACGCCGCGGTCGCGATCGTCAGGCCCGCCGCCGCACCCGAGGTGACGCAGGCGGCCTCGACGCCGAGCAGGTCGGCGATCCGCCGCCCGGCCCGGCGGTGCAGGTCGGGCAGGTCGACGAACGCGGTCGCGGCCTCGGCCATCGCGGCGACGACGGCCGGGTCCATCACGCTGCCGCCGAGGGCGGTCAGCGTCCCGCGCGCGTTGATCACCGGGCGCACGCCGAGGGCCTCGTACACACCCATCAGCCGATGCCGCCGATCACGCCGGGGTCCGCCGCGAACTCGGACAACTCCACCAAGCGTCGTTCGGCCAGGGCGCGGTCGGCGGCGAAGACGATCAGGTGGCCGTCGATCGAGTTCTCGATCTTGGTGCTGGACACGCTGACCGGCTCGCCGCGGACCGCCCGGACGAAGTCGGCGACCAGCTTCAGGTCACCGCCCCCGTGCGCCTGGCCGGCCACGTCGGTGGTGATCAACTCCTCCCGGTACAGCTGATCACCGGAGTCGGCGATCCGGCGCAGCCTGATCGTGCCGGTGTCCGGCGATCCGGAGAGCTCGCCGCGGGTGCCGACGATCTCCAGCGTCCGATTGCCGACCGCGGCGTTGCCGGACAGCAGGAACGAGCCGACGACGCCGTCGGCGAACTCGATCGAGACGGACTGCCGGTCCAGCACGTCGTTGTCGCTGCGCCAGACACAGCGGCCGTACGGGTTGTCGGAGGCGAGCGAGGCCAGCTTCTGCTCCGGCGTCGGTTCCGGGCCGAGCTCCTCGATCCCTTCCCAGGCGTACATTCCCCAGAGGCCGAGCTCCAGGTACTGCCGGCGGGCCGAATAGGCGCACCGGGACTCGATCGCGCAGTCGTCGACGCAGCGGGTTCCGGCGCCGGCCGGGGCCCGCTCGGCCGTGAACAGCCGGCGCGACCCGGCACTGGCGACCCGGACCGGCCGGTCGTCGCAGAGCCAGGCCAGCAGGTCGATGTCGTGGCAGCACTTGGAGAGCAGGATGCCCGAGCCGGACCGGGTCGAGTTGGCCCAGCGGCCGCGGACGTAGGCCGCCGCCATGTGGTCGAAGCTGACGTACTCGGCCATCTGGATGCTCATGATCTCGCCGAGGTCGCCGGCCAGCACCCGCTCCTTCGCGGCGACGTAGAACGGCGAGTAGCGCAGCACGTGACAGATCATCAGCAGCCGGCCGGTGCGGCGGCTGGTCTCGGCCAGCCCGAGCACCTCGGCCGCGGTGCCGGCGATCGGCTTCTCCAGCAGCACCGGATAGCCGTTCCGCAGCAGCCGTTCCGCGGTCGGGACGTGATCGGCGTCCATCGTCGCGTCGATCGCGACGTCCGCGATCGCTCCGGCCGGAGGAAGATCATCGAGCGAGGCCAGCCGCCGGTCGGGCGGCAGCCCGTGTGCGTCGCCGAGCCGGTCGCGGCGGACCGGATCGGGATCGACGACCGCGGTGATGATCAACTCGGTGCGTTCTTCGAGGGCGTACGTCGCGTACAGGACACCGCGGTGGCCGGAGCCGACGACGACGGCGCGGAGAGGTCCAGCAGGGTTCATGGCGGTCCGCCTCGGCAGGAAGGGGCACGGTTTCGGCCCATGATCATTATCCCTGTCCTGCTCGGCGCCGATCTCAGCCCGTGGCCAGCAGGTAAGCCTCTCCTAATTCGGCTGGTACGGTCTCGTCCGTGGGAAAGTCCCGGAAAGTGCCGAAGCTCAAGTGCTGCGTGTCCAAGGACCGCTGCTCGCGCTGCCCACTGCGCATGCTCAAGGACGGCACCCTGCCCGACGGTTACACGGTCAAGCACCGCGAGGTGGTCCGCCTCGACGGCAAGAAGGTGACCAAGAAGAAGCTGGCCAAGGCCGCCTGACCGTTCGGCTGGGATCGGGGAGGACGCGGCCGGGAGTACCCGGCGTCAGGCTCCCCGATCGAGGCGTGACGATCAGCCGCGGAGGGTGTCGACCAGCTTCACGGTGCGGGCGGCGAGGTCGGAGATCACCGAGTTGTCGAAGCCGAACAGGGCCGACCGGGTCCGGTCCTGCAGCGGCTCGACGAAGTGGCTCGGCAGCGCCTTGGCGCCGAGCACGACGCCGGCCACCGAGCCGGCCGTCGCACCGTTGGAGTCGGTGTCCCAGCCGCCCTGCACGGTGAATCCGACGGTTGCGGCGAAGTCCTCCTCGCCCCAGAGCAGGCCGGCCGCGATGATCGCCGCGTTGTTGATCGTGTGCACCCAGCTGTAATGGCCCCAGCGCTGCTGGATCTGGGCGATCGCCTCGTCCCAGGTCGCGCCGTCGTCGCGCAGGTCCTGCACCGCGGTGAGGGTCTCGTACAGCCGGGACTGCGGCGGCACCGACTTCAGCGACCGGTCGAACGCCTCCCGGACCGTGCTCGCGGTGAACGCTGACGCGACCAGGGCCGCCGACCAGAGCTCGCCGTACACACCGTTCGCGACGTGCGACAGCGAGGCGTCCTGGTACGCCAGTGTGAGCGCGGCCCGCGGATCTCCCGGGTGCGTCCAGCCGAAGATGTCGCCGCGGATCAGGGCCCCGATCCATTCCCGGTACGGGTTCCGGGTGAGCGACACCCGGTCGATCGGGACCCGGGACAACAGGTTCCGGTAGGCGGCGCGCTCGGCCGTGTAGGTCTGCGCGTACGGCAGCAGGTGCAGCCAGCCGTCCGCGACCAGCTCCGGCGTCAGCGCGTTGCCGTGCCGTTCCAGCAGATGCAGGCCGAGGATCGGGTAGTCGATGTCGTCGTCGCGGGCCGAGCCGTTCACCCGGCCGCGGGTGGTCTCGGTCCAGTTCGGCAGCAGCCGGAACTCCTCCGGCATCGGGTCCAGCACCGGCACGTAGTCGCGCAGCGGCCAGGCCTCGGCCCGCTGCAGATAGTCGCGCAGGTGAGCCGTGGTCCAGTGATCACCGTTCTCGACCGGCTTGCCGAGGTTGCAGCCGGCGATCCGGCCCAGCCAGCCGCCGTTGATCTTGTCCGCCAGCACCGCGCCGGTCGGCGGTTTGCTGGCCGGGTCGTCGGGCAGCGAGCGCAGGATGCCCGGCAGCAGTTCGGGTTCCCAATAGGGCCAGTCCAGCCGGCGCTTCGCCGTGACGACCTCGAAGTAGAGCCGCTCCAGCGCCTCCGTGTCCTGCGGATCCAGCTCGGCGAATCGTTGATCAAGATCATCGACGAGATGCCCGGTCTCCCGGGCCTGGTCCAACTCGTCGTGAACCAGGTCCACTGCGCTCAGCGGATCGTGCATCCGACCTCCCCCGATCGATGCCGTACGTCCCCGGACGGCACGCTCTAGATCGGCAGTTTACGGAACAGCGGCCGGGGCACGTGACGCAGTGCCGACATGACGAACCGCCACGGTCCCGGCACCCAGATCAACTCCTTGCCCTGGCGGACCCCGTCGGCGACCGCCGCGGCGACCTCGTCCGGCGTCGAGGAGAGCGGCGTCGGGCTCAGACCCTCGGTCATCTTGGACTTCACGAAGCCCGGCCGCACCACCAGCACCCGTACCCCGGAGCCGTCGAGCGCCTCGCCGAGGCCGAGGTAGAACCCGTCCAGGCCGGCCTTGGTGGAGCCGTAGACGAAGTTGGACCGGCGTACCCGCTCGCCGGCGACGCTCGACAGCGCGACGATCCGGCCGTGGCCCTGGCTGCGCATCCGGTTTGCCAGCAGCACCCCGAGATGAACCGGTGCCGTGTAGTTGATCTCCGCCAGCTCGAGCGCATGATCGGCATCGGTCCAGGCCCGTTCCGGTTCGCCGAGCACGCCGAACGCGACCACGACAAGATCAAGATCACCGCCGGCGAAGGCCGCGTCGATGGTCGCCGCATGGGTCGCCGGGTCGCGCGCCTCAAGATCGACTTCGGTCACCTCGCAGCCGAGCCCGGTCAGCTCCTTCGCCGCTTCCGTACGGCGATCACCGGGCCGGGCGGCCAGCACCACCCGAAGCGGCCGTACGCTCGCGTACCGCCGGGCGATCGCCAGCGCGATGTCGGAGGTGCCGCCGAGCAGCAGCAGGGACTGCGGGACACCGAGGGAGTCGATCATGAATTCCTCTCACTTGAGTGCTGTGATACGGCTGAGGCGCGACGTCTGGCGACGCCCGGGCACGCACATCGCTGCGTTCTCCTCGGTCGCGTTGCGACCCGGCAGCCCTCCCTCGTCGGCCTTGCGCTGCACGCACTCGGACGCCGCCAGACGCCACTCCTCAGCCGTATCACAGCACTGCGAGATGGAGACGGCGGGCCAGGTCGGAGACGAAGATGCCGTCGGGGTCGACCCGGCGCCGGACCGCCAGGAAGTCGTCCAGGCGCGGATACATCAGCCGCAGCGCGTCCGCGTCGATCCGGGAGTCCTTAGCCAGATAGACCCGGCCGCCGACGCCGAGCACCAGTTCGTCCAGCCGCCGGCAGAGTTGATCAAGGCCGGACGTGATCGGGAAATCGACCGCCAGCGTCCAGCCCGGCGTCGGGAACGAGAGCGGCGAGGCGTTGCCCTCGCCGAACCGCTTCAGCACATTGATGCAGGAGATCTGGCCCGAGTTGGCGATCTCCCGGACGCACTCGGCGAACGTCTCGGTCGCGGAGAACGGCACCGCGAACTGGTACTGCAGGAAGCCGGGCGGACCGTAGACCCGGTTCCACTCACCGAACATGTCCAGCGGATGGAAGAACTGGGTGATGTTCTGGATCTCGCCGACCCGGTGCTTCGGGGCCTTGAAATACCAGGCCAGGCTGAACGCCTTGCCGGTCGCGCGGTTGACCAGCCCGCTCGGGAACAGGTCCGGGAACGTGCCGAAGTTCGGCGCCGCGAACTTCATCGGGTCCCGGCGCAGCTTCGCCGGCAGGTCCTCGAGCTTCGCCTTCTCGCCCCGGGTCAGCACGGCCCGGCCGAGACCCTTGCCGCGGGTGACCGCGTCGAACCAGGCCACCGAGTAGGTGTAGTTCTCGTCGCCGGTGCTCATCTGCGTCAGCAGGTCGTCCAGGTCCCGGGTGCGGTCGGTGTCGACGGTGAAATAGGCCGACTCGACCCGCTGCAATCTGATCTTGGCCCGCGTGACCACGCCGGTCAGGCCCATCCCGCCCACCGTCGCCCAGAACAGGTCCGGGTCGCCGCCGTCCGGGCTGAGCCGGTGCTCGACGCCGTCGGCGGTGACCAGGTCGAGCCACTCGAGATGATCACCGAAGCTGCCCTGGGTGTGGTGGTTCTTGCCGTGCACGTCGGCGGCGATCGCACCGCCGATGGTGACCTGGCGGGTGCCCGGCAGCACCGGGACCCAGAGGCCGCAGGGGAGCAGGGCCCGCATCAGCGAGTCGAGGCTGACGCCGGCCTCGGTGATCACGGTCGGCGGTTCGCTCTCGGCGTCGATCGCGAGGATCCGGTGCATGGCGGTCAGGTCGAGCGCGGTGCCGCCGGCGTTCTGCGCGGCGTCGCCGTAGGACCGGCCCAGCCCTCTCGCGATCACACCCCGGTTGCCGTCCGCTTTCCGTACCCAGGAAGCGATGTCGGCCGACGTCGTCGGCCGGGCGACCTGTGCCGCGGACGATCCGGTCCGGCCCCACCCGTGCAGTTCTTCGAGAGTGCTCACAGGAACACCGCGATCGCGATCAAGATCAACCACAACACTCCCAGGACTTGCAGGATCCGGTCTTTCAGGACGATGTCCTCCGGCTCGCCCGCCGTGCCCGCATCGATCTCCAGTGCGTACTGCAGCAGCGCCAGGGTGAACGGTGCGATCGACAGTGCGGTCCAGGGTACGCCGAGCCACGGCTCGCCGCGGTTCTCGAACGCCCACAGGCTGTATGAGACCAGGACGGTGCCCGCGGCGAGCATCCAGACGAACCGCAGGTACGACTGCGAGTAGCGCTCCAGCGAACGGCGGGTGCCGGCCTCGACGCCGAGCGACTTGAGCTCCGAGTAGCGCTTGCCGGCGACCATGAACAGCGAGCCGAACGAGGCCACCAGCAGGAACCACTGACTCAGCACGATCCCGGTCGCGACCCCGCCGGCGACTGCGCGGAGCAGGAACCCGCTGGACACCACCGCGAGATCGATCACCGGCCAGTGCTTCAGCCAGGTCGAGTAGCCGACCTGAATGACCGCGTAGGCGGTCAGCGTGAGACCGAGCGGGATCGCGGTGACGAACCCGAGGCCGAGGCCGATCACGCCGCAGACCCCCGCGAGGATCACCGCCGGCCGGGTGCCGAGCTCGCCGGCCGCGATCGGGCGGAACCGCTTCTTCGGGTGCTGCCGGTCCTCCTCGACGTCGCGGACGTCGTTGATCAGGTAGATCGAGGCGCTGATCAGGCAGAACGCCACGAAGGCCAGCGCCGCGTTGAGCAGCACGGCCGGTTCGAACAACCGGCCGGCGGCGAGCGGAACGGACAGCACCAGCACGTTCTTGATCCACTGGCGCGGCCGCATCGCGCGGATCGGTGCGGGCAGCCGCGGCTGGCGGACCGCGACGGCCCCCGGCTCGGAGATCTCTGGTTGCTCGGGCATCGTCTGAGAGGTTATCCGCCCGGGTCGGGCTGGGCGATTCGGGCGCTGTCGCAGATTTGACGACAGCTTCGCGGAGACCGGTTGCTGCGGCCGATTCGGCGAACAGATGTCAGATTCGCGACAACCCCCGTTCATGACGCCGGGTGAGCCTGAGCCTCGTGAACGCTCGGGAGAACTCAGGAATGGTTTCGCGCCGGCTCTTGCTCGGCGGAGGCACCGCGACCGCGATCGGGCTGGCCTCGGCGCCGGCCCTGGCCCAGGCTCAGCCCACGGCTCCGGCCCAGGTGCGGCGGGGTCGGCCCTCGCTGACTCATGGCGTGCAGTCCGGTGACGTACGGACCCGGAAGGCGGTGCTCTGGTCCCGCGCCGACCGGCCGTCCCGGCTGATCGCGGAACTGTCGCGGGACCCGTCCTTCCGGAAGGCGGTGACGGTGCCCGGTCCGGTGGTGACGCCGCGGACCGACCTGACCGGGGAGCTCGACCTGTCCTGGCTGACGCCGGGGACCGAGTACCACTACCGGATCCAGGCCGTGGACCTGCACGATCCACGGCGTTCCAGCGAGCCGGTGGCGGGACGCTTCCGTACCGCGTCGGAGCGGCCGGCCGACCTGAGTTTCCTCTGGTCCGGCGACATCGCCGGGCAGGGCTGGGGCGTCAACCCCGAGCTCGGCGGCTTCCGGATCGCCGACGCGATGCGGGCCCGGAACGCCGACTTCTTCCTCTGCAGCGGCGACAACGTGTACGCCGACGGGCCGGTCACCGAGTCCGTCGCGCTGCCGGACGGCTCGACCTGGAAGAACCTGGTCATCGAGGAGAAGCTCAAGGTCGCCGAGACCCTGGACGAGTACCGCGGGCAGTACAAGTACAACCTGCTCGCCGACAACTGGCGCGCCTTCCTGGCCGAGACGCCGCAGGTGACCCAGTGGGACGACCACGAGGTGACCAACAACTGGTACCCCGGCGAGATCCTCGACGACGACCGTTACACCGTCACCGATGTCGACACCCTGGCCCGGCGGGCCCGGCAGGCCTTCCACGAGTACATGCCGGTCGCGAAGATCTCGCCCGATCCGGAGGGCCGGCTCTACCGGGTGATCAACTACGGCCCGCTGCTCGACCTGTTCGTGCTCGACATGCGGACCCACAAGGACAAGAACTCCGACGGTACGGAGACGGTCCCCGACGGCGGCCTGCTCGGCGAGCGGCAGACCCGCTGGCTGCTCCGCGAGCTGAAGAAGTCGAAGGCGACCTGGAAGATCATCGCCAACGACCTGCCGGTCGGCCTGATCGTGCCCGACGGGGCGGCGGCGCAGGAGGGCGTCGGCCAGGGCGACCCGGGCGCGCCGCGCGGCCGAGAACTTGATCTTGCTCCGGTGCTGTCGTTCCTGAAGCGGGAGGGGATCCGCAACCACGTCTGGCTGACCGCCGACGTGCACTACACGGCGGCGCACCACTACTCGCCCGACCGCGCCGCTTTCCAGGACTTCGACCCGTTCTGGGAGTTCGTCTCCGGCCCGCTCAACGCCGGCGCCTTCGGCCCGAACGTGCTCGACCCGACGTTCGGCCCCAGGGCCGAGTTCGTCGCCGCGCCGCCGGCCCCGAACACGTCGCCGGCCGACGGGTTCCAGTTCTTCGGCGAGGTGTCGATCGACGGCAAGACCCGGGAACTCACGGTCGACCTCCGCGACATCGACGGCACGTCGCTCTACTCGAAGACCCTCGCCCCGGAACGCCGCTGAGCCGGAATCCACCGAACCCCAACCGAAGCGGCTGGGCCGAAGTCGCGGCTTGTCGCGGTCAGGTGCGGGCGCGCAGCTCGTCGTCACAGACGATCTGACCTCGATCCCGGCGACGTTTCCCCGGTCAAGCAGTCCGCTCGGTGATCCAGGGGCTCCGATCGTGACGCAGCGGGCGCGGTGAACGGTCGGGCTGTGAGGGTCGTGTTGCGTGCGGCCGGGCCGGGTGTCGCGATTTCTCTTCGCATCGGAGCGTGCAACGTTGCACCGAGCGGTTGTGGTCGATGCCCAAGAGAAATCGCGACACATCTCACCCGCGCGGGATCGTGGGCATGAACGGGGTTGGCGGATCCGGGCGCAGGGAGCGTTGTGGCCTTGCCCTTCCGTGCTGCTCAGGGAGCGTTGTGGCTGAAGGCGTCGGCGTTCTGCTCGGCCCACTGGCGGAAGGTACGGGGCGGGCGGCCGGTCACCTCGGCGACGGTGGGCTGGACGGTGGTCTCGTCGATCGTGCCGTCCACGAAGAAGGAGAAGAAGGCGTCGACGTACGGCTGCGGCATCGCGGCGAGCATCCGGGCCCGGGCCTCGTCGTCCGGTTCGGCCTCGAACGTGAGCGGCCGATCGAGCACCTCGGCGAGCAGCGCCACCCGGTCGGCGGGCCGCAGGGCCTCCGGTCCGGTCAGGGGATAGGCCCGGCCGTCATGCCCCTCGCCGAGCAGCGCCTCGGCGGCGACCGCGGCGAGGTCGGCCGGGTCGATGGTCGCGATCGGTACGTCGGCGAACGGGGCCCGCACCACGTCGCCGGCCGCCAGCTGCGGCCTCCACTCGTACGTGTTGGTCATGAAGCTGACCGGGCGCAGGAAGGTCCAGGCCAGGCCGGAAGCCCGTACGGCATCCTCGGACCGGGCCATGTACTCGGTCACCGCGTTGTCGGGAGCGGAGCTGAGCACGGAGCCGCCGGACAGCAGCACGATCCGCCGCACTCCGGCGCGGGCCGCCTCGGTCGCGATCTCGTCGGCGTACCCCGGCATCAGGAACAGCCCGTCGACCCCGGCCAGGGCGTCCCGCAGGCTGGTCGCGTCGGTCAGGTCGCCGACCGCAGCTTCCACGCCGGCCGGCACCGGCCTGGCCGGGTCGCGGACGACGGCACGGGTCGGCACGCCGCGTTCGACGAGGGTTCGAGCGAGCGCACCGCCGACGTTCCCGGTCGCTCCGGTGACGAGAATCTTCGAGTCCACGCGGTCGAGGATGCCATGCCTCGCGGCTCGGCGCGGCGGCTTCGGCCGGCCCGCTACCTTAGGCGCGTGCGTTTCCTTCGGGCCGGTGGCCTTCTCGCCATCATGGTGATGATCATGCTGGCCGGCTGTAGTGCCGCTCCGAACGGGACGCGGCCCACCGGGGGATCGAGCACCCCGGCGCCGACCTCGAGCGCAGCGATCCCCGCGGACGGGGTGAGCCTGGCCGAGCTGGGGTTCCAGAACGGTCCGAGTGATCGGGTGTCGCTGCCGCGGGACGTGTCGTTCGTGACGTCGGCGGACCAGCCCAACGCGGTGACCCTGGTGATCGACCGACCGTCGGGTGCAGCGGTGGCGACCTATCTGCGACGGAGTCTTCCGCCGGCCGGCTTCACGATCGACTCCGATCTCGGCACGACGCTCACGTTCAGCGGGTTCGGCTGGGCGGGCAGCTTCACCGGTTCGGCGGACAGCTCGGCGCTCGTGCTCCGTCCTGCTTGATCAACTTCGTTCTTGATCAACTCTTGACAGCTGTGTCGCCGCGCGGTTTCCTTGTCTCAAGGATTACGAAAACATCTTCGATATTTCGTAAGTAACCTCGGGGCGGAGGACCTCATGTCCGGACCATCCATGTCACGGCGCGGCATGCTGCAGGCGGCCGGTGGCGGCGCGGCTCTCGGTGTGGCCGGCATCCTCGCTCCGACGGCCGTGACGCCCGCGTATGCGACGCCGGGACGTCCGGAGGGAGCAGCGATGACCGAGCCCGACGCCGAAGCGGCCCGCCACTGGTGGCCGCCGCAGCGGCAGGTCTGGACGCCGGTCGGCTGGAAGGGGCACCTGTTCCGGTTCGACGTGTTCTACAACGGCGCGATCCTGAGCCACCCGGCCGTGGCCCTCGCGCCGAGCAGTGCGCCGACCCTGAAGCCGTACCTGAAACCCTATCTGGGCAAGGATTTCCAGGTCACGCCGGTGATGCCGCAGGGCTCCGGCTTCCCGGCCCTGAGCACGACGCCGTACTACCTGCACCGGGGCGACTTCGGGGTCGGGCTGCAGGGTTGGCGGACCGACACCGAGGCCCCGGTGCTGTGGACCGAGCACCGCCGGCAGGCCGGGCTGGTGCTGCGCCAGGAGACGTTCGCCCACCTCAAGGGCGGCGGTGAGGTCGACACGGCCGACGAGCCGCTCTACTCCTGGACCAGGTTCACCGTCGACCACGTCGATGATCATGACGCACCGGCCGAGTTCACCTTCGTGCTGCGGCTGAGCAAGGTGTTCTACCGGCATGTGGTCGGACCGCCGGAGCAGCAGGAGGCCTTCATCACCATCGAGTCCCGGCCGGCCGCCGCACCGCTGGACGGGCCGCCCTGGATCGACCGGATCTGGAACCCGGACGGCAAGCCGCTGACCGTACCCGTCTACGACCACGAAGATCAGGTACGGATGATCGTCGGCACCCCGGCCGGCGGGACGATCAGTCTGGCCGCCGCCGAGAACCATGATCAGGTGTACGACCTCAAGGTCGGCCTGCCGGTCAAGGAGGGCACCTCGATCGACGTCCTGCTGCCCGCCGTCCCGCAGGCCGAGGCGGAAGCGCTGCGGGAATGGGAGGTCGGACGCGCCGCCGCCCTCGCCGAGTGTGAGGCGTTCTGGGCACCGCCCGCGCAGGCGACCGAGTTGATCACTCCGGAACCGCACGTCAACGAGTACTTCCGGCGCAGTGTGCAGTTGGCCGAGGTGATCGCGGAGAAGAGCCCGGACAGCGGCAAGTACACGTTCCTCACCGGCTCGTACGGCTATGACCTGTTGTGGAGCACGCCGACGTCGATGATCGGCCACATGTTCCTCGACCTGCTCGGCCGGCACGAGGTGGTGGAGCGCCATATCGATCTCTACCTCGACGTCCAGGGCAAGCGGAAACCGCCCGGCCAGGCCTACGCGACGCTGCCCACGGATGGCTTCTTCGCCACGCCGCTGAGCCTGCAGTCGTTCGACTGGCTCGGTGATCATGGGGCGATCCTCGAGGTCGCCGCCCGGCACGCCCTGCTGAGCTGGGACGAGGCGTTCACGCAGCGGTGGCTGCCGGCCATCGTCAAGGCGTGCGAGTTCATCAAAGCCGCCGTCGAGTTCACCGGGCACGACGGGGTCAAGGGGCTGATGCCGGCCGCCGCGTCCAACGACACCGGTGTCGAGCAGCAGTCGATCTGGATCCAGGTCTGGAACTACAAGGGTCTGGCCAGTTCCGTCGAGCTGCTGCGCCGGGTGAAGCACGCGCGCGCGGAGGAGTTCGCGACGGTGGCGTCGACGTTCCGGGAGACCTTCGTGACCGCGCTCCGTGCCGCGGCGAAGGACGCACCGACCTGGACCGATCCGGACGGTGCGACGCACCCGATCCTGCCCAGCAAGTTCCACGGCCCGACCAGTCCGTGGCCGTACCTGGAGGCGTTCGACACCGGCGCCCTCACCGCGGTCTGGGCCGGGCTGCTGCCGGCCTCGGATCCGCTGATGCGGTCCTATCTCGAGTTCTACCGGGTCGGGCCGAACACGAAGCTGTTCGACCCCTGGCACCACACCGCACTGGACCGAGTGGTGCTTGATCACGAACAGAGCAGCGGCGAACCCTGCTACAGCTGGAATCTCTTCCACACCTGGCAGACTGGCGATCGGGCCCGGTTCCTGGAAGGGCTGTACGGGCTGATGCTGGGCGCCTGCTCGGAGAACACGTTCATCGCCGGCGAGCACCGCAACGCCATGTACGGCACGCTGTTCGTGCAGCCGTTGGTGACCTGGGCGGCACGTACCGCGCTGGTCGACGACGGGCTCGACCCCGACGAGCTGCACCTGCTCCGGCTCTGTCCGCTGGCGTGGCTCGTCGACGGTACGCCGACGAAGCTGCTCCGGGCCCCGACCCGATACGGCACGGTCAGCCTCCAGCTCAGTCGCGACGACGCGAACCGGCAGCTGGATGTCAAGCTCGACTTCTCCTGGAAACGTAAGCCGAAACGGATCGTGCTGCACCCTCCGCCGATCCCGGACCTGCTCAGGATCACCGTGAACGGCACCGGCTATCCCGCCCGCAAGCCGATCGAGCTCTGATCATGATCACCACGATCCGGCGCCGGCTGATCATCACCGCGCTCGCCGTCCTGCTCGCGCTGCCGCTCCTCGTCGCGGTCGCCGCGGAACCGGCCGCGGCCGGCCAACGCCAGGCGAAGTTGATCTTGGCCAGGGACCAGCCCGACCGGGCCGACCGGGCTCGGGCGGCCACCCTGGCAGCCGGGCCGACCGACGTCACCGGTGACGGGCTGGCCGACGCCGTGGTCCGCGATCCGGGCGCCGAACGTGGCACCCTGCGGCTCTACGCCCACACCGGCGCGACGGCCGAGAATCCCTGGCCGGCGGCGGAGACACTGGGCGGTGAGTGGGGCTTCGCCGACCCGCTGCTACTCGGTGACGTCACCGGCGATGATCATCCGGACCTGATCACCCGGGACCCGGCCGGTGCGTTGTCGATCTTCCCGTGGACCGGCACTGAGCCGAATCCGTGGCCGGACAAGATCGCCGCCGGCACCGGCTGGTCCCGCTACAACACCTTGCTGCTGGGCGATGTGACCGGCGACGGCCGGCCCGACCTGCTCGGCCGTGACCCCGGCGCCGCCTCCGGCACGCTGTGGATCATCCGTCACGACGGCAGCCGGCAGCCGTACGGCTCGACGCCGGTCTGGGCCGGCACCGGCTGGAACCTCGCCGACGCGATGCTGCTCGGCGACGTCAACGGCGACGACTTCCCCGACATCGTGGTCCGCGACGGTGCCGGAGCGCTGTGGATCTACCCGCACAACCGGTCCACCACCCAGAACCCGTACACCAGCCGGATCGCTGCCGGCACCGGCTGGCCGGTCGGGCAGCCGCTACTGCTCGCCGACGCCACCGGCGACGGCCGGCCCGACCTGATCGCCCAGACCGACGACCGGCTGGCGATCCACCCACACCGAGGCGCGGCCAGTGGCGACGTCTGGGGCGGGACGGCTATCGAGGCCGGCACCGGCTGGGACTTCGCCAATACGATGATCACCGGCGATGTCACCGGCGACGGCCGGCCGGACCTGCTGGCCCGGGTGCACCGCGGCGACCTCTGGGTCTACCCGAACGACGGTGAAACGCCTTGGTCACAACGGTTCTCGGCCGGCGATCGCTGGACCTACGTTGATCAACTGCTGCTCGGTGACGTGACCGGCGACGGGAAGCCCGACCTGGTCGCCCGGGACCCCAAGGCCGCGAACGGGACGCTGTGGCTCTATCCCGGCACCGGCGCCACGGACTCCGACCCCTGGACCGCGCCGCGGACCTTCGCCGGCACCGGCTGGAACCTGGCCACGGCGCTCGCGCTCGGCGACCTGACCGGCGACGGCCGCCCGGACGTGCTGCTCCGGGACCGCGGCGGCGAACTGTGGGTCTACCCGCACAGCGGCCTGACCGGCCCGGGCAACCCGTGGACGGTGCCACGGCGCTGGGTCGGGTCCGGCTGGAACACGGCCCGGGAATTGCGGCTGGCCGACGTCGACGGCGACGGCCGCGCCGACCTGATCGACCTGGAACGCGACGGCTCGCTCTGGGTCTATCCCACCGGTGGCACGGCGCCGATCAAGATCGCCGGCGACTGGAGCGACGTCGCCACGTTCGCGATCGGTGCCGTGGACGCCACCGGCCGGCCGAGCCTGGTGACGATCACCACCGCCGGCGACGTGATCACCTACGCCCATTCCGGTGCGATCGACCCGTGGCCGACTGGACGTGTCGTCGCCTCGGACTGGACCTTCGCCACAGCCCTCCTGCTCTGAGTCGCCGTTGGAGCCCGTGCCCGGTGCGACCACGTGTTGCGAGCACTCCGCGCAGAGCCCCGGCCAATGGGGCTTGCGGATCATCAAGGCGACCGGATGCCCGCCGGCACGGCCTATCCGATCTTGGACCGACGACGATGCCCAGCCCGGCCCTCGGCGCCGGCTCTCGCTTCACGCCCGACGGCGCCGCGGCGGTGGTCGACCTGTGCGCGGCCCACGACCAGCGGCCGGGGTCGGCGGTCCACCAACCGAAGCCGTCATGATCATGGTCGCCGCGGTCCTGCTGCCACCCGATCAACGGTCCGTTCGGCGCGAGCAGAGGCCGGCCGACCTGCAGGGCTGTGCTGAACCGGACATCCCGTCCCACCAGATCAGCCTCGTGCGCTCGCCGTGGCTCTCCGTATCCCGAGAACCGTCATGCTTCCGATCGGTCGCATGCGCCTCTTCCGTTCCCCGCCGACGTGCCGCTGGCCATCGCCCCGGGCTTGCCCTTGCTGATCGGAATCGGCCCGCTGCCCGTTCCCGTAGCCGGCCCAGTGGTCACTCTGGCCACAAGTTTTTCACGTTACGTGAAAAACTGTCGCTTACAGGGTGATGCAGAACCGTAGGCACCGTCGCCGAAGACCTTGCGGCCCTGCTCGTACTCAAGGCCTACGACCGGAGTGAATTTCAGCCGGGCAGTCGCGGCGGAAATCCACAGCGGTCGCGTCGTGAGGCGGACGCCGTCCAGGCCGACCGGCGACTGGCACGATGGTGCACTTTGCTGCACGGAGAGACGGCGGAGTCCGCTCGACGAGGTCACCGCACCAACAAGATCTTCCTCGGGTGAGGACGGCGTAGAGGTCGACGTTGTTGCCGCCCGGATCTCGTACGGTCGCGAACCGGTGTCCTCAGGGTGCGTCGAAGCGTTCGTGGGCACTGTCGAATCCCGACGTCAGTCAGTTCGCAATGGGCGCCAGCTCGCACTCAATGTGGTCGCCGATCGCATCTCCGAAGTCGAGGCCGAGCCGACGACAGAAGTCGACCGCTGCCGCGCCATCGGAGACGATGAGGTCCAGAGCGTTCGCCTGTGGTTTCATGATCATCCTGTCTCGTCCGGGCTGGCGCGCTTGCGGAACTCGGCGAAACCGGCCGGGCGCATCCGGCCGGACTCGATCAGTCGCTCGGCGGCGGCGACGTTGAGTTGCGACCAACGGCTGCCGCGACGGCGCGGCGAGTACCGCTGGAAGTAGGTCGTCTGGTCGCCCCGGCGGCGGTGGCTGTCGATCCAGCCGAAGCAGAGCGCGACCTCGGTCGCTTCGGCCGGCTGCACCGACGCGACACCCGAGGCCTTCTTGGCGATCTTGATCCAGATCTCGCTCTCGGAGTGGTGGTGGGCTTCGAGCCAGGCCTCCCACTCGCGTGCATCTCGTGCGGTGATCACGTTCATGACTCCAGGCTCTCGCCTGAAGTGCTCACCTTGTGCACACTTTGTTCGTCCGGCTCAACCCAGGACGCGTTGCAGTTCCGGGACCAACCGCTCGACGGCGTACGGAATCGACAGCACGCTGTTGTACGTCATCGCGCCGCGGGTGTCGGTGTCGGGGATGATCGTGCGCCCGTCCCGGACCACCGGCAGCGCCTGCAGGACCTTGTCCTTGTCGGTGAAGGACCGGTCGGCCGGCTGATCGGCGAGCAGGATCAGGACGTCCCCGTCGACCAGGTCGAGACGTTCGGGCGAGACCTCGATGAAGTAGCTCTTGCCGTCGTCCAGGGCGCCGAGCCGCTCGGGCAGCCGGAAGCCGAGCTGCGCCATCACCCGGCCACGGGCGTCCGTCGGCGTGTAGGCACCGTACTTGCCTTGGAAGGGCAGCATGACCGTAGCGGTTCTGCCCTTGAACTGAGGATGATCCGCAGCCGCACCGGACAACGCCTGCTCGGCCTGCTCGATCAGCCGATCGCCCTCGGCGGAGCGGCCCAGCGCCGTGACGATCAGGCGGGTCGCAGCGTCCATCGGCACCGTGTACGCCGCGTGTTCGGCCGGCCGCGCGATCGTCGGGGCGATCTGGGAGAGGCGGTCGTAGACGTCCTGCTCGAAGCCGGCCGATACGCCGATGATCAGGTCCGGTTCCAGCGCGGCGAGTTGCTCGAGGTTCGGTTCGGCGTCGGACTGCAGGCGCAGCGGCCGGTCACCGTGGATGAGTTCCTCCGCCCAGGGGCCCAATCCGGTCTCGGGATAGAAGGTGTAGCCGGTGACGGCGATCGGGGTGGTGCCGAGCGCCAGCACCGCATCGGCGTCGGTGACGCCGAGCGTGATGATCTTGGTCGGCCGGCTCTCGATCGTGGTCCGGCCGAACACGTGCTCGATGGTGACCGGGAACTGGTCGTTCCCCGGCCCGTTCCCGCCGTCGGGCTGGGCCGGCGAACCGACCGTGGCGCAGCCGGCCACGGCGAGCAGGGTCAGGACAGCGAGAAGCGCATGAAGCCGGATGAACCGCACGAGCAACCTTTCCGTTTTGGTGAGGAAAGGCAACGCTAACCTGGGGCCGCGGGTCACCAGAGCTCGGGCCAGGCGACGCCCAGCTCGGCCAGCAGCTCCCGCAGCAGCGGCAGGCTGATCCCGACCACGGTGTGGTGATCACCGTCGATGCTCGTGACGAACGGCCCGCCGAGGCCGTCGATGGTGAACGCGCCGGCCACCTGGAGCGGCTCCCCGGTCGCGACGTACGCCTCGATCTCGGCGTCGGACAGGTCGGCGAACCGGACCCGGGTGCTCGCGGTGCGATTGCGCTCCCGCACCTCGTCGCCGTCGATGATCATGATCTGGTGTCCGGTGTGCAGTACGCCCTCGCGGCCCCGCATCCGGCGCCACCGGCCCACCGCCTCGGCATGATCAGCCGGCTTCCCGTACGGCCGCCCGTCCAGCTCCAGCAGCGAATCGCCGCCCAGCACGATCGTCGGGCCGGCCACGCCCTCGGCCCGGAGCCGGCCGACCACGGCGGTGGCCTTGAGCCGCGCCAGTTCGGCCACCAGGTCCGGCACCCGGTCCGCGTGGACGGCGTCCTCGTCCACTCCGGAGACGATCACCTCGGGATCGAGGCCCGCGGAGCGCAGCGTCGCCAGCCGGGCCGGCGAGGCCGAACCGAGCACCAGTCGCCAGGGTTTGCCCGTTCCAGTCACGCCGGTCACCCTAACGTGAGCCGCCGCGCCGTACGTCGCGCCAATAGCCCGCCCAGCCACGGGATCGGCCGGCGGCGGAACGGGCCCGGAGCGCGGTCAGCGCGGCGATCACGGCCGCGATCTCCTCGTCGGTCGGGTTGCCGCGGATGACGGTCGGCTCGGTCACTGGGCCAGCGTAGGCTTTCCGCCCGTGCCGTACGACGAGCCGCTGGATGCCGCCGAACTCCGCGCCGCGCTGACCGGGCCCGGCTCGCTCTGGCGAGACGTCCAACTGATCGACGAGACCGGCTCGACGAACACCGACCTCGCCGCGCAGGCGCGGGCCGGCGCGCCGTCCGGCACGGTCCTGATCGCCGAGCACCAGACCGCCGCCCGGGGCCGGCTGGGTCGCAGCTGGACCGCGCCGCCGGGCACCGCGATCGCGCTGTCGCTGCTGGTCCGGCCGGAGGTCCCGGCCGCCCGCTGGACCTGGCTGCCGCTGCTGACCGGGATCGCCGTGAGCGAGTCGTTGCAGCGCGCCGCGAAGGTGCCGGCCGACCTGAAATGGCCGAACGACGTGCTGGTCCGGGACCGCAAGCTCTGCGGCATCCTGGCCGAGCGGGTCGAGCCGGCCGGCGGCGCCGAGACGGCCGGCTGCGTGATCGGGATCGGGATCAACGTCGGCCTGACCGAGGAGCAACTGCCGGTGCCGACCGCGACCTCGCTCCGGCTGCAGCCCGACGCCGCGCCGGTGGGCCGGTCGACGATGATCATCACGGTGCTGCGGGCGTTCGCGCTGCTCTACGCCGAGTGGCGCGAATCGGTCGACGACACCGCGCTCGCGGCCGCCTACCTGGCCCGGTGCGGCACGGTCGGCCGCCGGGTCCGGGTGACCCTGCCCGGGGCCGAGGACGTGGTCGGCGAGGCGGAGGCGATCGACGCCGACGGACGGTTGGTGGTGCGGACCGAGGCCGGCCGGCGCGCGTTCGGAGCGGGCGACATCGTGCACCTGCGCTGATGCACGGGCTCGTCCACGTGTGTCACGATGGGCGGCATGGGATTACCGGCCAAGCTGCTGGGCGCCGACGAACACGTCGTGCTGCACATGCGGACCCATGGAAAAGCACTGATCCTGCCCGCGCTCGCCCTGGTGCT
The DNA here is from genome assembly GCF_013407955.1 of Microlunatus parietis. Taxonomy (GTDB): domain Bacteria; phylum Actinomycetota; class Actinomycetes; order Propionibacteriales; family Propionibacteriaceae; genus Microlunatus; species Microlunatus parietis. Next base: position 5,299,902 of record NZ_JACCBU010000001.1, read on the forward strand.
GTGCGGTGCCCTGATCGGAGTCGGGCTCGCCCTGATCCCCGTGGACTACCGGCCGGTCGGGCAGTACTTCATCGTCGGCATCGGGCTGGTCCTGATCTTCTGGTGGTCGCTGATTCCGTTCCTGAACTGGCTGACCCGGACCTACACGGTCACCAATCGCCGGCTGATCACTCGCTGGGGCATCCTGAACAAGATCGGCAAGGACCTGCCGCTGATCAGGATCAACGACGTCTCGTACGAGCGCAGTCTGCTGGACCGGATCCTCGGTTGCGGCACCCTCAACATCCAGACCGCCGCCGACGCCGGGCCGATCGTGCTGGACGACGTGCCGGACGTCGAGCGGGTGCACGTCGTGATGACCGAGCTGCTGTTCGGCACCGGAGGCCACGAGCAGGGCAGCCTGCCGGCCGAGCCGCCGGACCGGGACTCGGACACGTGACGCAGCCGGTGGAGACCCGGCCGGCCGCCGAGCACGTCACCGAGTTGATCTTGAACCGGGCCGAGGCGCTGAACGCGATCTCCACCGCGCTGGCCGAATCGATCACCACGGCCTGCGCCGCCGTGTCCCAAGGCGCCGCGACGGACGTCGTCGTGATCACCAGTGCATCGGAGAAGGCGTTCAGTGTCGGCGCGGATCTCAAGGAACGGGCCGGTTTCAGCGATGATCAACTCGGTCGTCAACGGCCGGTGCTGCGAGCCGCCTTCGCTGCCGTACGGGAGCTGCCGATGCCGGTGATCGCCGTCGTGGAGGGGTACGCGCTCGGCGGCGGCTGCGAGCTGGCCCTGGCCGCCGACGTGATCATCGCCGGGGCGGACGCCACGTTCGGGCTGCCGGAGACGTCGGTCGGGCTGGTGCCGGGTGGCGGCGGCACCCAGGCCCTGCCGCGCCGGGTCGGCCCGGCCCGGGCGGCCGAGTTGATCTTCACCGGCCGGCGGGTGCCGGCCGACGAGGCGGGCCGGATCGGGCTGGCCGACCGGGTGGTCCCGGCCGGCACGGCGCGGGCGGCGGCCCTTGAGTTGGCGGCGTCGATCGCGAGCAACTCACCGCTCGCCGTACGCGCCGCCAAGAAGGCCCTCCGCGACGGCGCCGACCGGCCCTGGTCCGAGGCGCTCGAGGTCGAGGACCGGGCCTGGCGGGCCGCGGCGTTCTCGGCCGACCGGCGTGAGGGCATCGCCGCTTTCGTGGAGAAGCGGCGACCGGAGTGGGTCCGATGACGTCCGGGACGGCCAACATGTCGGAGCCCGCAGACCGGCCGGAGCCGATGCCTCTGGGCACCCAGCTGTTCCGGTTCGTCGCGACCGGCGGGCTGTCCGCGATCGTCGACTTCGGCTCCTGGACCCTGCTCACCCTGCTCGGTGTGAACGTCTCGCTGGCCAAGGCGGTCGGCTTCCTGCTCGGCACCACGACCGCCTACCTGATCAACCGGCGCTGGACCTTCAAGGCGACCCACTCGGCCCGCCGGTTCGTCGCCGTCTTCGTGCTCTACCTGGTGACGTTCTTCCTCAACACCGGCCTGACCCTGCTCGTGTTCTGGGCCCTGCAGCGCTACGGCCCGCCGGAGCTGCCGCAGATCGGGGCCCAGGTGATCGCCTTCGTGATCGGCCAGGGCGCCGCGACCACGGTCAACTTCCTGGTCCAGCGCCTGTTGATCTTCCGCATCCGGTGATCACGACGGCCACCACGGGCTGCGGTCCCGGATCCGCTGCTGGCCACGACTGACCAGGCCCCGATAGTTCCTGCCCGGATACCACGGCATGCCGGCCAGCTCCGCGAAACCGTCCAGCTCGGAGAGCTCCGCGACCAGCCGACGTCGCTGCTCCGGGTCCGGCAACGGCCCCCGCAGCGCGCGAAGATTCTCGGTCAGGTGATCGGGATTCGACGTCGCCGGCAGCACCGCGGTCACCGCCGGATGGGCGATCACCCACTTCAGGTACAGCTCGGGCCAGCTGGTGATCCCGAGCTCTGCGGCGAAGCCCGGCAGCGGCTTGCCCTCCGTGATCGCGGGCAGGCGACCCTTCTCCAGCGGCATGTTGACGAAGACCGCGGTACCCCGATCGGCGGCCGCCCCGAGCACCCGTTCCTCGGCGATCCGGGTGTGCACCGAGTAGTGCACCTGGATCGCGTCCAGATCGCCGGTCTCGATCCACCGGACCAGGAGGTCGAAGTAGGCCGGATCGTGGTGGGTCACGGACAGGTGCCGGATCCGTCCCTCGGCCTTCCACGCGTGCAGGAGCGGAACGATCACGTCCACGTTGACCAGGTTGTGGCAGGCCACGATGTCCAGCGGTCGGTCCCGGGTCAGCCGTTCCATCGACCGCCGCAGGCTGGCCTCGGCGTGGCTGTCGTCCCAGAGGAAGTCGCCGGTGGACCAGATCTTGTTCATGAGGAAGGCCCGGTCGGCGACCCCGCGGAGGAAGCGGCCGAGATTGACCTCCGCGCGCCCGTACAGCGGAGAGGTGTCGATCACCCGTCCGCCGCCACGCCAGAAGCGACGGGTCACCTCCTCGATCCGCCGCGTGTCGTCGCCGGGGAGCGAATCGAAAGTCATGAACGTGCCCAGCCCGACCGCCGGCACCTGCTGACCGGTGCGTGGGAACGGGCGGAGGATCGGCCGGGCTTGATCATTCGGCCCGGCGGCGGCCGGCGGCGCGGTGACGAGATCGGTGGCGATCAGACCGGCGACGGTGAGGCCGCCGGCGCCGAGCACGGCGCGTCGGGACGGGTGCTGATCTGCGTTGTCGATCATGGAGGGATTCCTTCTGTGGTTGGGGTCTGCGCCTGGAACAACGGCCGGCGCCGACGGTGCGACTCCCACGTCGCCAGACCCGGTTGGTCGGTCCGGATACCCTGCGGGTATGTCGGTGGAGTTGCGCCTGATGCAGTACGTGATCGCGGTCGCCGAAGAGGGCAGCTTCCAGCGCGCCGCCGTCCGGCTGCACATGGCCCAGCCGCCGCTCAGCCGCCAGATCCAAGCCCTGGAACGCGAATTGGGGGTACGGCTGTTCGAACGCCGACCGACCCGGGTGACGGAGGCGGGTCAGGTGTTCGTCGACCTGGCCCGGGGCGTGCTGGCGGCGGCGGACCGTACGGTTCGACTGACCCGGCGAGCCGCCGGACCTGCCACGGTGCGGGTCGGCTACGGGCCGACGGTCGGTCATGCGGAGCTGCCGACCTTGATCACCGCCGTCGCCGATCGCGCGCCCGACCTGATCTTGACCACGCGGGATGGCTGGGACCACGCGCTGGTCGACGCGCTCCGCTCGGGCGAGCTGGACGTCCTGCTGGGCCGCCACCTGCCGGTGCCGGACGGCTTCACGGCCGAGGTGCTGCGGCGCGAGCCGTATGTGGTCTGCCTGCCGGCCGGATCGCCGTGGGCGGCGAGCACGGCCCCGCTCGCCCTCGCCGCGCTGCGCGGGGAGCCGTTCCGGTTCCTGGATCGAGACCTCGCACCCGACTACCACGATGCCGTGCTCGCGGTGCTGCGCCGAGCCGGCGAGTTCGAGATCCAGCGCACACCCCTACCCGGCCTGCGCAATCCGCTGGCCGTCGGTGACGGCGGTTTCATGCTGCTGCCGCGGTCGGTCGCGACCCGACTGCCCGGTGCCGTGGTCCGCGCGATCACGGACCCGCTGCCGCCAGTGGACCTGAAGCTGATCCGTCCGGTCCGCCCGGATGGTGCCGTCACCGCGTTTCTCCGGATCGCCCGGTCCGTCGCGGTCGACGCCGGCTGGCTGCCGACTGAGCCGGCAGCGGTCGCCCAGTAGGCTGACCGGCGTGTCAGAGCGAGCCTCGTCCACGCGGTCATTTGTTGTCGGGATCATCGGCGGCGGCCAGTTGGCCCGGATGATGCACGCGGCCTCGGTCGGGCTCGGGATCCGGGTCCGGCTGCTGGCCGAGGGCCCCGACGTGTCGGCCGCCCAGGTCGTCGGCGACGTGACGGTCGGCGACTACACCGACCCGGAGACCGTACGCAACTTCGCCGCGGGCTGCGACGTGATCACGTTCGACCACGAGCACGTACCGACCGGGCTGCTGCGCGAACTCGAAGCGGCCGGGGTCCAGGTCCGGCCCGGGCCGGCGGCGTTGATCCACGCGCAGGACAAGGCGATCATGCGGGAACGGCTGACCGCCGCCGGGATCCCGTGCCCGATCAACCGGGTGGTCGCCGACCCGGCCGCACTGCAGGCGTTCGGCGACGAGCACGGCTGGCCGGTGATCGCGAAGACGTCCCGCGGCGGCTACGACGGCAAGGGCGTCTGGAAGATCGACACCGCCGCCGAGGTCGGCATCCCGTTCGAGAACCTGGGGGACGGGATCCAGATCGTCGCCGAGGAGTACGTCGCGTTCACCCGGGAGCTCAGCGCCCTGGCCGTGCGCTCGCCGTCCGGGCAGGCGGTCGCGTACCCGATCTCGGAATCCGTGCAGCGGGACGGGATCTGCGTCGAGACCGTCACCCCGGCGCCGGGGCTCACCGAGCAGCAGGCGATCGACTGCCAGCGGCTCGCGCTGACCGTGGCCGCCGAGCTCGAGGTGGTCGGGCTGCTCGCGGTCGAGCTGATGCAGCGCGACGACGGTTCGGTCGTCGTCAACGAGCTCGCGATGCGGCCGCACAACACCGGCCACTGGACCATCGACGGTTCGCACACGTCGCAGTTCGAGAACCACTTGCGGGCCGTGCTCGACCTGCCGCTCGGCGATCCGACGACCCGGTCGCCGTGGACCGTGATGACGAACGTCCTGGGCGGCACCGTCGAGGATCTTCCGTCGGCGCTGCTGCACTGCTTCGCCCGCGATCGTCGGCTCCGGGTCCAGCTGTACGGCAAGGACGTCAAGCCGGGCCGCAAGGTCGGTCATGTGACCACCTACGGTGATGATCTTGCCGACGTACGGAAGCGATCCCGGCACGCCGCCGGTTATCTGATGGGAGACCCGGATGCCTGAAACCCCACCCAGGGTGGGAATCCTGATGGGTTCGGACTCGGACTGGCCCGTGATGCGGGCGGCCGCTGAGGCGGTCGCCGAGTTCGATGTCGCGTACGAGGCGGACGTCGTGTCGGCGCACCGGATGGTCGACGCGATGATCGACTACGGCCGGACCGCGCACATCCGCGGCATCGAGGTGATCATCGCGGGCGCCGGCGGGGCGGCCCATCTGCCCGGCATGCTCGCGTCCCTGACGCCGCTGCCCGTGGTCGGGGTGCCGGTGCCGCTGAAATACCTGGACGGGATGGATTCCCTGCTGTCGATCGTGCAGATGCCGGCCGGGGTCCCGGTGGCGACGGTGTCCATCGGGAACGCCCGCAACGCCGGGTTGCTCGCGGTCCGGATCCTGGCCGCCGGCGATCCCGTACTGACCGAGAAGATGATCACGTTCCAAGATCAACTCCGGGCGGCCTCCGAGGCGAAGGGGGAACGGGTCAGGTCCGACCAGGTGGGCCAACCGTGACCGGCCCGGTCCTGATCACCGGCGGCAGCCGCGGCATCGGCGCGGCGACCGCCCGCCGGCTCGCCGCGGACGGCCGCGACGTCGTGATCACGTACGCCAGCCGGGCAGCCGACGCCGATCAGGTGATCACCGACTGCCGGGCCGCCGGCGTCACCGCGCACGCCCGCCAGGTCGAACTGACCCGGCCCGGCGCGGTGGACGAGTTGTTCGGTTGGCTCGATGCCGAGGTCGGCCCGATCGGTGCCCTGGTCAACAACGCCGGCGTGGTGTCGCCGGGTGCGCCGGTGGCCGACTACGACAGCGAACGGGTCCGCCGGGTGATGGAGATCAACGTCGTCGGCGCGTTCGCGATGGCGACCGCGGCCGCCCGCCGGATGGCCCATGATCATGGTGGCGCAGGCGGGGTGATCGTCAACGTGTCGTCCCGGGCCGCGGTGCGCGGTGGTGCGTTCGAGTACGTCGACTACGCCGCCAGCAAGGCCGCGATCGACGCACTGACCACCGGACTCGGCCTGGAACTGGCCCGGCAGGGTGTCCGGGTGGCCGGTGTGCGGCCGGGCGTGATCGACACCGAGATCCATGCGCCCGGCCGGCTGGAACGGGTGGCGCCGGAGATCCCGCTGGGCCGGGCCGGCACCGCCGAGGAGATCGCCGCCGCGATCGCCTGGCTGCTCAGCGACGACGCCTCGTACGTCACCGGAACGACGATCGATGTGGGAGGCGGCCGATGATCTCCGAGGTCCTCACCGGGGCCGGCCTGCTCGGCCGTGGCGCCAAGATCATTCTAAAGCGGCCGAAGCTGTTCCTGCTCGGCGCGTTGCCGGCCGTGATCACGTCGGTGATCTTCCTGATCCTGTTGATCGTCCTGCTGTTCCGGGTGGACGAGATCGTCCTCTGGCTGTCCCCGTTCGCCGACGGCTGGGACGCCGGCTGGGCGATGACGGTGCGGATCCTGATGGGGGTCGCGTTGATCGCCGGCTCGATCCTGCTGATGGTGATCAGCTTCAGCGCGCTCACCCTGGCCCTCGGCGCGCCGCTCTACGACCAGATCTCCGAGGCCGTCGACGCCTCTGAAGGGGACGCGCCGCCGCCGCGGGAGGAACCGCTCGGCACCCAGATCGGACGAGCCGTCCGCCAGGCGATCGCGCTGATCCTGGTCTCGCTCGTCGGCGCGATAGTCCTGTTCGCGATCGGCCTGGTCCCGGTCGTCGGCAACGTCGTCGGCGCGGTGCTGTCGGCGCTGTTCGGCGGCTGGATGCTGGCCACGGAACTGATCGGCTCGGCCTGCGAACGGCGCGGCATCATCACCCTGGCCGGCCGCCGCGCCGCGATGCGGACCGCGCGAGCCAAGGTGTTCGGGCTCGGCGTGCCGACCTTCCTGCTGCTGTCAGTGCCGCTGGTCGCGATCGTCGTCTTCCCGATCGCGACCGCCGCCGGCACCCTGCTCGCCCGCGAACTGCTGCCGGCCGAGGAGAAGCTCCGGTGATCACCGTCTTCCTCGACCGCGACTCGGTCGCGATGGGCGACGACATCGATCCGCACGTCGTCGCCTGGCAGTTCGACGACGGCGCGACGCCCGGCGACGTACTGGTCCGGGCCCTGGCCGAGCACTACCTCGCCAACGTTGCGGGAGAGGTCGCCTGGGCCTACGAGGTGGGCACCTTCACCCTGGACCGCTACCCGGACTTCATCGCCCCGCGGGCCCAGCAGACCGTCACGGCGGCCGCCGTGCTGCAGCCCGGGCCCGGCCGGTGGGCGGCCCTCCCGCTGCGCCGCCGGGTCCTCGAGCAGCCCTTCCTGGACCGGCCGGACTGGGCCGCCGGCGACCGCGAGTTCGCGGTCAACTTCCACTATGCGAGCGAGGGACAGGTGCTGGACCTGCCGTCCCTGACGAGCAGGCTGCGCCCGAACCGACACAGCTGAGCCGGGTTCCCGACGGATCGCGGCCGTCGTGGCCGAGGTGCGGGCGCCAGGTCACTGAGCGGACCACTTGACCTCAACTTTCGGCGAGTTCTGCCGGTCAAGCGGTCCGTTCGGTGATGTGGAGCCTGCGATGGTGATGCGACACCGCGTGAGCCGTCAGCGGGCGCGGCCCTCGGCGAGCATCGCGACCGAGGTGGCGACCCGCTTGGCCCGGGTCTCGGGCTTCTTGGCCCCGGTCACCTGGAGCACGTGCCAGCTCTGCTTGCTGTACGACAGCGAGTCGAAGAACTCCTTCGCGGCGGGCTGCTCGGCCAGCGCGGCGGCGAGGTCGTCGGGCACCTCCACCGTCCGCTCGGCGGTGTCCAATTCCACCTCGACATCCAGCACGTCGCCGGCCGCGACCCCGGCCTCGGCCCGCCGCTCGGCACTGACCCCGAGCAGGAACCGGCCGCCCATCCGGGCGATCGAGGTACGGAACTCGTACCCCTGGAGCCGGACCAGCACCTTCGGATGCCGGCCGCCGCCGAGCCCGTCGACGATCTCCTCGGGGACTTCGAAGCCGGCGGTGTTCTTGCCCGAGGCCTCGAGCGCTGCACGGAACTTCATGTCGGGGTGCCTCCTGTGGTCGTCGTGGTACCGGTATCGACCGGCGCCGGGTGGTGGAATCAGCGGCCCGGCCGCGGATCGGACGACTAGATTGTTGCGGGTCAGATCACGAAGAGCAGCGGAGGAGAACACGGCGATGACCGTCCGTGAACAGGCGTTGCGGGCCCGCGAGGCCTCGCGCACGCTGGGGTCGGCGATCCGGTCGGCGAAGGACGCGGGGCTGCAGTCGATGGCCGACGCCCTGCTCAAGGCCGAGACGGTGATCCTCGAGGCCAACGCGGCCGACGTCCGGCGAGCCGAGGATGCCGGTACCGGTGCGGCCCTGATCGACCGGCTGCGGCTCACCCCGGACCGGATCGCCGGCATGGCCGACGGCCTGCGGGCGCTGGCCGACCTGCCCGACCCGGTCGGCGACGTGGTCCGCGGCTGGACCAACCCCAACGGTGTCCAGGTCCGGCAGGTTCGGGTGCCGTTCGGCGTGGTCGGGATCATCTACGAGGCGCGGCCCAACGTCACCGCCGACGCCGCCGGCATCTGCCTGAAGTCCGGTAATGCGGTGCTGCTGCGCGGCTCGTCCAGCGCCGCCGACTCCAACGCCGCGATCGTCACGGCGCTGCGGGCCGGCCTGGCCGAGGCGGAGCTGCCGGAAGACTCCGTTCAGCTGATCCCCGGTCCGCGTGAGGTGACCGGCGAGCTGATGGCGGCCCGCGGCCTGGTCGACGTCCTGATCCCGCGCGGCGGCGCCGGCCTGATCGAGACCGTGGTGACCCAGAGCCAGGTGCCGGTGATCGAGACCGGCACCGGCAACTGCCACCTCTACGTCGACCGGTCGGCCGACCATGATCAGGCGATCCGGATCATGATCAACGCCAAGGCGCAGCGGCCCAGCGTCTGCAATGCGCTGGAAACCCTGCTGGTGCACGCCGACGTCGCGGATTCCTTTGTGCCGAAGGCCTTGCAGGCCCTGGCCGAGGCGGGCGTCACCGTGCACGGCGATGATCGTTTCGCGTCGTACGGTGATCAGGTGGTGCCGGTGACCGAGACCGACTACGCCGAGGAGTTCCTGTCCCTCGACCTCGCCGCGGCCGTGGTCGACTCGCTGGACGACGCACTGGCCCACATCCGGCGGTACAGCTCCGGGCACAGCGAGACGATCGTCACCGACTCGCAGGCGGCGGCGAACCGGTTCGTGGCCGAGGTCGACGCGGCGGCGGTGCTGGTCAATGCGTCCAGCCGGTTCGTCGACGGCGGTGAGTTCGGGTTCGGCGCCGAGATCGGGATCTCCACCCAGAAGCTGCACGCGCGCGGGCCGATGGGGCTGCCCGAGATGACGTCCACGAAGTACGTAGTGACGGGCGCGGGGCAGGTCCGCGGGTAACGATGCACGGAGCCGTCGCCGGCACCGGTAGAGTTCCCCCATGCTGTTTGGGTTGACCGCGCTGGAGACCGAGGTCCACACGGAGTTGCCGATCCCGGCCTGGGGCTTCGGTGTGCTCGCCTTCGTCTTTCTCATAGTGCTGCTGCTGATCACGCTGTCCATCGGCAAGGGCCGAAGGCACAGCTGATCCTGTCGTGTCGGAGAACCATCGGTCGACCGGACTGGCTCGCGATCCCGGCGAGCCGAACGGTCGGCACTACCGGCTCGGGGTGATGGGCGGCACGTTCGACCCGATCCACCACGGCCACCTCGTCGCGGCCAGCGAGGTCGCCGCCCGGTTCGGCCTGGACGAGGTGGTCTTCGTCCCGACCGGCCAGCCGTGGCAGAAGGCCGACCGGGACGTGTCCGGAGCCGAGGACCGCTACCTGATGACGGTGATCGCGACCGCGTCCAATCCGAGGTTCACGGTCAGCCGGGTCGACGTCGAGCGGCCCGGAATGACGTACACGGTGGACACACTGAAGGACCTGCGCGCCGAACGTGGCGACGACGTCGACCTGTACTTCATCACCGGTGCGGACGCGATGGCCCAGATCCTCACCTGGCGGGGCGTCGACGAACTGTTCGAGCTGGCGCACTTCGTGGCCTGTAACCGGCCCGGCGTCGAGCTCGACCCGGCGATCACCGGAGGGTTGCCGAAGGACCGGGTCAGCATGGTGTCGATCCCGGCGCTGGCGATCTCGTCCACCGACTGCCGGTCGCGCGTCGCCGACGGCGAACCGATCTGGTACCTGGTGCCCGACGGCATCGTGCAATACATCCAGAAACGCGGGCTCTACCGAGAGCCCGCGCAGGAGAGGCGAGAATGACTGCAACCGACCGAGCGATCGAGCTGACCCGCGCCGCGGCGCAGGCCGCCGTCGACAAGCTCGGCACCGACCTGATCGCCTACGACGTGTCGGACCAGTTGGCGATCACGGACGTGTTCCTCGTCGTCACGGCCAGCAACGAGCGGCAGGTAGGCTCGGTCGTCGACGGCGTCGAGGAAGCCCTGCGCGACCTGGACGCCAAGCCGGTCCGGCGGGAAGGCGACCGGCAGCAGCGTTGGGTGCTGCTCGACTACCTCGACCTCGTGGTGCACGTCCAGCACACCGAGGAGCGCCAGTTCTACGCGCTGGAACGACTCTGGCGGGACTGCCCGGAGATCGACCTGGACATCGACGAGCGACGCTGAACGTACGCGACACAGAGGGGGAAGCTTCATGACCGCGAGCCGGATGATCATCTGGCGACACGGCCGGACCGAGTGGAACGCCACCGGGTTGATGCAGGGTCAGGAGGACATCCCGCTCGACGAGCTGGGGCAACTGCAGGCCAAGACCGCGGCCCGGCTGATCGCGACCTACAACCCGACCTCCCTGTACGCCAGCGACCTGTCCCGGACCCGGCAGACCGCCGAGGCGCTGGTCGAAGTCTCCGGCCTGAAGATCAACTTCGAGCCGCGGCTGCGCGAGATCCACGTCGGCAGCTGGGCCGGCCTCAGTCATGATCAACTGGCCGAGATCGACGCCGAAGCTGTGATCAAGATCAAGTCCGGCGAGGACGTACGGCGCTCGGCGACCGGAGAGGACCACCGCGAGGTGGCCGACCGGGTCGTCCAGGCGTACACCGAGATCACCGAGTCCGAACCCGACGGCTCGATCGTCGTCTGCGCCATGCACGGCCTCTCCGGTCGACTCGGCATCGCCGCCTTCCTCGGGCTTCCCGAAGAGCATTGGAACCTGCTCCGAGGGATGGACAACTGCGCCTGGGCGATCCTTGATCGTCAGCCCCTCGGCTGGCGGCTGACCGGCTACAACCTGACCGGCCTGACCGACGTCCCGGACCCCGTCGCCCCCTTGGATCCCAAGTCGTGACCTGATTTCGCCTCCGCGGGGTCGGCACGCTAGTATTTCCGAGTTCTCACGGCCCGGCGGGTCGGGCCGAGGGAGCCAACCACGAGGGGCTATGGCGCAGTTGGTAGCGCGTCTCCATGGCATGGAGAAGGTCAGGGGTTCGAATCCCCTTAGCTCCACGTAAGAATCGAAAATCGAACCCTGCCCTTGGTCATGATCGGGCAGGGTTCTTTCGGTTCCTGAGCTTTGACCGCGGCTCGGCGCGGCGTCGAGAATCGTGGCGACGGGTTCGGCTGGGGTGACGGTGACGTTCTCCTCATCGTCGACGACAATCCTGCTGAAGAGTGCCCGGTTGAGCATGCGGCGTTCGGCTGGTCGACTCTTTCGGTAGAGGTCGGAGAGGTCGTGGAGCAGGTCGAGGATGGCATCGAGGCCGTCGCGGGCGCGGTCGTAGGCGGTGCTGAGTGTTTCGAGTCGACTGGTGGCAGCCTGCAGTGAACCGCCCCGGGTTTTCCGGACGCTTCGGGTTGTGTCTCTACCCGGTCGGGCTGAGACGGTTTCTTGCAGCGTAGTACGCGGTTTCGACCTCGATGGGTGTGAGGTCGTCGATGGCTTCGTGGGTGCGTTCGTGGTTGAACCAGTGGACCCAGTGCAGGGTCTCGATCTCGACATGATCAACATTGCGCCAAGGCCCGCAGCGTCGGATCATTTCGCTCTTGTAGAGGCCGATCTGGGACTCGGCGAGGGCGTTGTCGTAGGCGTCGCCCACTGAACCGACGGAGGGGTCGACGCCGGCCTCGATCAGCCTGCTGGTGAAGGCGAACGAGGTGTATTGGGAGCCGGCGTCGGTGTGGTGGACCAGGCCGGTGAGGTCGGTGATCCCGGCTTGATGGCGGGTCCAGAGCGCGTGTTCGAGGGTGTCCAGGACGAGTTCGGTGGTCATGGTGGTGGCGGCTCGCCAGCCGACGATCATCCGGGAGTAGACGTCGATGATGAACGCGACGTAGACGGTGCCGGCCCAGGTCGGCACGTAGGTGAAGTCGGCGACCCAGAGCCGGTTCGGCGCCGGCGCGGTGAAGTCCCGGTCGACCAGATCAGCCGCTCGGGCTTGCTTGGGGTCGGCGATCGTGGTTCGCACCTGCTTGCCCCTGAGTGCGCCGTGCCAGCCGTTTTGTGCCATCAACCGCTCGACCGTGCACCGGGCCACGTCGTGGCCCTGTCGGCGCAGATACAGCCACAGCTTCCGAGCACCGAACCCGTCGACGAACCGCTGCTGCCGGGCGGTCTTGATCAACTCGACGATCTCGGTGTCTCGTAACGCCCGCCGAGATGGCGGCCGGTTACGGGCCTCGTAGTAGGTGGACGGGGCGATCTTGATCCCGTGCTCGGTCAGCACGCGACAGATCGGCTCGACCCCGAACCGGTCCCGGTGTTCGTCGATGAACACGATCAGTACCTGGGTGGGCGGTCGAGCTCCGCCGCGAAGAAAGCCGACGCGCTCTTGAGGATCTCGTTCGCTCGGCGCAACTCGGCGTTCTCCTTCTTCAACGCCTTGATCTCAGCGATTTCCTCGCTGGTCTTGCCCGGCCGCTGACCATGATCAACTTCGGCCCGGCGGACCCACTTCCGGACGGTCTCGGCCGACCCGATCCCGAGCTGGTCCGCGATCGTGCGGATCGCTTCGAACTCGGACGGGTAAGCGCCGCGCTCCAGCGCCTCAGCGACCAGCCGGACCGCACGCTCCCGCACCTCGCGGGGATACTTCGACGGACGTGCCATGACTTCATCCTCCAACTAATGAAGCCTCCCGACACCCCGGGGCGGTTCACTCCGGGCCGGCGGTCCGAGGGCCACACGGCAGCCCAGCCTTTCCATCAGGAGCCGGAGCTTGCTTGTCATCGCGAACCTGAACCCACATCTACGTCCGACGACCGCGAGTGCGCCGTCCACCACCAATCATCGAAATGGCGCCCGAACTCTGCCAGAATTGGTGCGCTGTCGGGACATGGGGAGGTTCGGGTGGATCGGCCAGAGGCTCGTCGACCGGGCGGCTTGTTCATGGCGGTTGCCGGCAAGGCGCGTCCACGCCGGGTCGCGCTGGCGGAGTATGAGAGAAGTGTCGCCGAGCTGCGGAGACGGTGTAGGCCAGCCTTATGGCCGTTGATCGCGCCGAAGGTCGAGGACCAGTATCGATGGCGCGTCGAGTTGAGTTGTGGATGCGTTCACGAGATCTACACGAGAGGTAAGGATTCCTTTCCTGACGATCGCCCGGTCATCGATCCGGTGACAAACCAGGAACTGCCGGAAGGCGAGTCCTGGTGTATGGCCGACCATCGGACTCCGTCGCCGTATCGGATGATCGTTGAGTGGACGAGCCGGGAAGTCAAGGAGCTTCCTCCCGATCCGGAGGAGCCCCAGCACGGCCTCGATCAGGCTACTTGGTCCAAGATCCGCTGTGCTGAGCCTCGTTCGCGGGCGTACTGGCGAGTCAAGCTTGCGTGTGGTCACGTCCATGACTCCGTGATTACCGATGCGGACTGGCGGCCTGAGCAGGGCCCCGAGCTGGTCACGGCCGAGCGTGCTGCGGAGATGCGCAGCGAGCTCGAGAAGCTGTGGGAGCTCGACGGCGACTTGACAGCTTCTGATGAGAATGAGCGGGATCACTGGCGCAGGATGATCGACTTGCGCTGGCCGCAGCCGAGTCCGGAGGTGGCCTGTTACACGTGCAGGCACGCTTATCGAGTCACCGGATACCAGCGAGTCGGTTGGCTCATTCCACGAACGAGGCCTGCGGCAGTTCCGAAGTCACCAAAGTCACCCGATCGGCGGAGAATCGAGGCGCAGTTGAGCAAGATCGAGGCAGAAGCAGAATCCCTGCGTAAGCGCCTGCGAGAGCTAGACAATGGCGCCGGCTGACGACACTGATCAGCCGAACCCTGGCGAGATTTGGGGATACCGTGCCCGCAGCGTCGACCGACTGGTCCCGGTCCGCGTGGTGCGTCATGGGACGAAGAGGCCAGCGAGGGTGTTGATCAACTTCGTCGATCCGGCCATGGAAGGCAAGGCGGAGTGGGTGCCGCCAGGACGGTTGAAGGTGCCCTGGGACCAGGCCGAGAGTTTCCATGCCCGCGAGGCAAGGTGGAATGCTGTCCTTGCCGAGTCGCCCCACGACAACGATCTGCCCGAGGTCGTCGCGGCCAACACAGTCTTTGAGCAGGTCGTTGACTACGAGGTCGCCGATATCGACTGGCGTGAGAGCTATCTGAGAATCGATGATCTTGATCGCCTTTGTGGCCTTTCAGGCTTGCCGCGAAATCTGTTCACGTCAGATCCTCTCGGCTTCCAGGCGGGCGGCACGCTCATCGTGACCTGGCAGATTGCGCTCAAGACTGCCCAAGCGCTGGCGAAACGCCATGCGGGGCCGCTGCTTGAGCATGTCGAGCAGGAAGAACGGGACTACCTTCGAGAGTCGATCCATGGCAGCTATCACCATGGCCGAGGAGGTCGCACAATGATCTCACCGGAGATAATTCGTGAGGTTGACCAGAAGTATCGGCCGGCGCGAAATCTGGTGCGGGAGTGGTGTGGTGTCGAGGCGGTCTCTCGATGGGAGGAGCTTGCTGCACTACGGGCCGAGATTAGGCGAGTCGGTGACATCGCCGAGGAAGCAATTCAACGGCTCGGCAAGCTGGGCCACGCTGACGATGCCGAGGATCTGGCAGCGAAGCTGGGGCAGACCCTCGGAACTCTCCGCACGCGCGACTAGCCGGACGTCGTAACTGATCACTCGGGTGGATGCAGCGCGGTCAATCCTTCAGGCATGTATTTGTTGAGTTCCCAGTAGGAGATCCGGTCGGGGGTCACGTACCTGAGCGCGCCGGGGTGGAGTGTCGGGTCGATCCGGTCCGCCTCGGCTCTGATCCACCTGATCCATTCGAGAGCAGCTTCTTGCTCGGACCCAGGATCCATTGTCCGGGTTCCGATCTCGACTGCCGCGGCATATGAACGCAGCTGGAGGGCCCGGAGGTGGGCACCGATCTGCTTCTCGAGCTGGGCACGGTTCTGATCATCGATGTATTCCTGGCGGGCTTTTGGGACTGACTCTTCCCACAGTTTGCGGCGTTCGCTCTTTTCGCGTTCGGCACGTTCCCGGTCCGCCTTCCATTGGGCAGCCAGATCCTCGACTTCTCGGATGATCCGTGGCAAACGGCTCTCGAGGGTCCACCGTTTCCGGTCTGCCCACAGTGGCTTGATTCGCCAACGGACTTCGAAATCGATGCAGATGGCGAGCCTTCCGCTCCAGTCCCAGGTGGTGACGGGTTGGGCGCGTTGCCAGTCGTACTTCAGTTCTGCGACCGCCTCCGGGGAAATCTTGCTGACCTTTTCCTTCTCTTCCCACATGACAACCGGAACTCTGTCCTCGCCGATGATGACCTCGACACCGGTTCCCTCCGAACGTGGCTGTACCCGGTACCCGCGGTCTATGCACTCTGCGATCAGGGCTTGCATGATGAGGAGCGCCCGGTCTCGGGTCGCGCTGGAGACCTCTATCAAGTTCGGGTGCTGGACTAGATGTCGGATGGTCGGCTGGCTCAGGTCGATTGAGGTGGGCACGGCGATCGGTGGGTCGGGCTCGACTTGGGGCTGCCTATCCACAAGGCGGATGACAAGATTCCCGGAATTGCGGCCGCTGTAGGTCAGGCGTTTTCCATCCGGAAGATCATCAACGCTCGTCCTGGCCAACGCACTGCGATATGACGCTCGGGTCTGATCGTCGGGATCCTGAACGACCAGCACGCCGTCTGCCTCAAGGAGTTGATCGATCAGGCCAGAGCTACTGATCGCCCTTTTGCTTTTGCCTGTTTCGCTGGTGCCTGCGCCGGCAGATGGATCCGTGTTGCGTCGACCACGGCGTGCATGACCTCGTCCGGTGTTGCGACGCGCACCTTTGGTGCGCGGGGGCACCTCCTGCGCCCCGGCTCGCACGCGCCGACCGAGATCAGTGATCTCCGCGGTCCAGGACGAACCGTGTCCGCGGACCTTCACCAGGCCGTGCGCCTGCAGCACCTTCG
The DNA here is from genome assembly GCF_013407955.1 of Microlunatus parietis. GTDB lineage: Bacteria > Actinomycetota > Actinomycetes > Propionibacteriales > Propionibacteriaceae > Microlunatus > Microlunatus parietis. The sequence continues at coordinate 5,316,223 of NZ_JACCBU010000001.1, forward strand.
CCGTCGCCCGGTGGGTGAAGTCCGGCCACGGCCTTACCGGCGTGCCATCGGCGATCCACGCGAGGATCTCGCGTTGTCGATCGGTCAGGGGCATCACAGCAAGATGTATATCCAACAAAGCGGGGTAGTTCAGCGATAGGCCGTTCTTCGATGTTTCGGCAGACCGGGCTCGGCCGAAGGCCCCGCATGCTCCGGCTCGCCGATGGCGGAAGTGAGCTCCTGGGCTCTGCAAACCTGTCCTGAGGGGACCCTCGAGCCCAGATCCGGATGCCTAGCCTTGCGAGGACCCGGTAATCGGCGTCAGAGATTGCAGCTATCGCTCTCGTCCCTGTGGGTCGCGGAGGGCGACATCGGCACGAAGGAGATGCGTTCGGACCGTGGTGGCGTCGAATCCCAACACTGCACCGATCCGCGCCAGTGATTGGCCGCGGAGATACCGATCCTTCATCTCCCAGACCTGGGCCTCGGAAGGTCCTTGCCGACGCAGCCTGACTCCGCGGTCCTGCAGGCATCTTGAAAGCCGCTCGCGGCTAATCCCAAGACGACCAGCGATCGAACGCAGCGTCTCGCCGGCAGCGTACCTGGCCGCCGCGTCCGAAAGCATCCCCTCACTCGGTCGCATCACCGTGCATCTAGCGACGGCCCCTGAATCTGCGTCTGGCAAGGGACGTTGCCGAATCTGATCCCGCATCCTCACGACCCGCAGGAGGGCCGGGGCAGGGTATGAACATTGTCGCGCTAGGTCCACTGGAATGTTCTTATCAAAAGTCTGTCTCGGTTGAGGATTCGTTGTCGGGGCTGACGAGTTCTCGGTAAGGATCATTGAGTTCGACACGGATCTGGTCAGGTTCGTAGCCGATGAGCACACGCTCGAAGACGGCGCGGTTCAGCTGTTTGCGGATGGGCTCGGTGGCGCGCTCGTAGGTTGTGTGCACGTCCTGCAGCAGATCAAGCGCATCGCGTGTCTGACGCTCGATCGTCGCGTGGTCGGTCTCGATCGTCGCGCGCTCCCGGTTGATGCGGGCATGCTCGATCTTGAGTCGGCGTTGTTCTGCGAGGAAGAGGTCGCGAGGGATTGCGTCGCTGTAGTAGGCGTCGAGCAGTTTGCCGCGGTTGGCTTCGAGGGTCCGGCCCTGCTTGATCAGATTGTGCAGCCGTTCGGCCTTGGCGGCTTTCTGGTGGTGGAGGCCGGCCACCGCTACCTGCTCGATGCGGTCGCGCAGTTCTGCAGTGAGAGTGAGGTTGCGGTAGCTGTCGGCGACTCGTTGCTCGACATCGGCGATGGGTAGCGCCCTGCGCTGTGGGCAGTCGAAGTTGCCGCGGCGGTGGCAGACGAAGTATTCGTAGACGCGGCCGCTGCGGGTGCGGGTGTGTTGCACTATCAGCCGGCGGCCGCACTTGATGCAATAGACGGTGCCTTTGAGGTAGTGGTCGTGGGTTCGGCTGCGTTCGCCGTTGCGGTGCGCGGTCAGGATGTCCTGGACAGCCGCCCAAGTCACGGGATCGATCAGAGGCTCATGCTGCTCAGGACTTTCGACACCGTTGAAGGTCACGACGCCCTTGTAGTAGGGGTTCCGGAGGAGGTGGTGCACGCTGCGCAGCGTGAGCGGTCGGGCTGCCGTGTTGGGCCCTGGCCGGGTGGTCAGGCCGCGGGTGTTGAGTTCGTCTGCGAGCTGGGTAATGCTCCACTGACCGGTTGCGTAGGTATTGAAGGCCCAGGTGATGTGTGGGCCGCGTTCCGAGTCGACGCAGACGGTACGGATCTCACGTCCGTCACCTTCGTGGTGGCGCTGATTGAGGTATCCCAGCGGCGCACGGCCCGGGGTGCCTCCCTGGTTTGCCTTCTGTCGCATCCCTTTCATCACCTCAGTGGCGAGGTTGTGGGAGTAGAACTCCGCGATCGAGGCCATGATCCCATGCAGGAGGCGGCCGCCCGGGGTTGTGTTGATCGGCTCGGCGGTGGAGACCAGCCGGGCGCCTGTTCCCGTGATCAGGTTGGTGATGGCCGAGTCGTCGGCTCGGTTACGGGCGAGCCGGTCGATCTTGTGAACGATGACGAAGTCCACGGGCCGGGTTTGGAGGTAGGCAAGCATCTGCCGTAGTTCGGGTCGCTCCATCGACCTGCCGGAGCGGCCTCGCTCGATGAACTCGGCCACGACGAGCGCTCCGAGTTCCAGTGCCCGGTGCCGGTTCGCTTCGCGCTGCGCCGGGATGGAGAGGCCGTCGGGATCCGACCCGCGCTGCGCCTGGCTGACGGTTGGACGCGGACGTAGGAGACCGCGCGCAGCGGGGAAATCGCATGATCGAAATCCGAAGGAACCATGCCTCAACGCTTGGAAGCGGCCACCTGTTCCGAGGATGATCAATGGCGATCAGACGCCGGGATGGTTGGATCGAGCATCTTCCATCGGCCCATGTGCGCCCGGTCAATGTCGCCATCGGAGCTCCTGCGGCAGCCACATCGCCGTGGGTGGTCGCGCTTCGATGAGTTGATCGGCGAAGGCAGCGACTGTTTCGACGAGTGTGCTGAACACTTGGGGCAGGTGCTCGCCGTCGGCTCCGAGCGATGCTCGGTACGCGACATAGGCCTGGTGCCGCAGGTTGGCCAGCTCATCGATGACTTCCGATAGCGGTTGGAGTGATGTGCCGCGGAATTCCGCGGTGGCCAGCAGTGCCTCGTGTACGGCGGCGTGGTGAAGCTGTTGTTTGCTGATGAGGGTGTAGATGTCGGCGTAGTCACGCACTCTGGTGTTCGCGTCGCCGAGGGTGATGGCGGTGGTGATCTTCTCGGCGAGGACGGTCTCGATCGGATAGCCGAGGATCCGGATCGGAGCAGTCTCTGGACGCAGTGTTGGCAGGTTGATCATTTGTGGAGCCGGGGTGACCGGATCGCCGAAGTTGACATCGATCCGAAAACGAACGGTGGCGGTTGCGAGCCTGGCGTCCATGGTGACGCGAAGGCCTGCGTAGAGCGCTTCGTCTCGGATCGTGTGCGCGGTGACGGTGTCGGTGCGGAACTCGACGCCATCGTTGTCGGGAAGGCTAGCGATCTCGAGGATGCGTTCGATGACGGTGGCTTCGTCGTTAGCCATGTCACGGGCGAGTGCGTCCGCATCGGCGGTGGGTCGGCGAGCGTCGAAGGTCGCGAGGAGCATTCCTCCCTTGAGCACGAACTGCTCGGTGTGGGCGGATTTGCTGAGCCGGGCGAGCCATCGTTCGACGATGTAGAGGGTCAGGAGTTCCTGGGTGTTGCGGTGTTCCCGGCGGGCGCGGTTCTGCAGATCGAGGTAGGCGCGTCCGGCTTCTGTTTCGCGGGTGACTCTGGTCATTCGGCGCTCGCAATGTCGATGGCTAGACGGACGGGCTGTCGAACATCGAGCGTTGTCGCCATCCGCAGCAGCAGCCCGGGTTGTGCGTCGCGGCGACGGAGGTAACGGCGGAGTGCGGCGTGAGCCAACGGTTCGCCCAGGCGATGTCGCAGTCGCATCAGGTCGACGACAGTTCGCGTGGGGTCATAGATCCGCACCGACTCGTCGGGTGCGGCTTCGACCGTTGTCAGGCCGAGTTCGAAGGTGTCGGTGCCGAACCGGAACACCTCGACGGCGGGGTAGGCGATTCGTGGCGGCCGGTCCGCGGTCGTCACCGCAATCTGCACTCGGGGCGGTATGACGTCGGTCAAGTCGTAGACCGCTGCCGCGGACACACAGCACACGATGGCACGGGGCGCCCGGTAGGCGACAGCGAGCAGGTCCGGATAGCTCGCAGGCGGCGCGTCCGCGCGGCGGAACACCCCTCGGGACAACTCGATGACGGCGCCACTGTCCCGCGCCCTGTAGAGATCGCGGGGATGCACGCCACGTGCAAGCGCGGTTGCCGTGGTGAATGTGTCGGGCAGTCTGTCCGATGTCGCGATCATGGATAGAAGTGTCGCACGAATGAAGCATCCGTGTAACACTTCTATCGCATCGATCCGGGTATGAAGGTCATGGGTTCACTATGACTACTCCCGGCTTCAGTCCGACGGTGACGTAGTCGCCTTGTCTGGCGACGTCAGATGTCAGTGGTCGCTGTCAGACTTGAGTCGATTCCTTGGGTCGAGGCCAAGCGGGAGGTTCTGGTGATCAACGTCCTCCTGGGCACGTCCCCAACCGTCGAAGAGGGTCAAGGGCGACGGTTTTGAGGAACATGTCCGATTCAGGAGGCGCCGAGCGGTCGTTCGTGCGCCGGCTGAGGGTTCTTGCACACCTCCAGCCGTTGCTCGATATCGAGCACGACAAGAACCGGGCGGCCCGCGCGGGTGGGGCGAACCGCTCCTGGGATGCCTACGACATGCGGCTGCTTCAGGTCTCCGCCTTCGACGCCATTGCGGCGGAGTACGGTCTGCATCCCGAAGGCGGTGTTCCACGGATGTCTGTGGAGGCTGCGATCCGGGCGCAGGCGGCGCAATCCGCGCCGGGGCGGACGTCGGCTGAGCATGCCGAGGTCGCGACATGGCTCATCGATCGCCTGCTGAACGTGGGGTATGCCGCTCGTGGGTTCGACGTGCCCTGGATCAACCCGGCCGACTACACTCGAGCGGACTTGCGCGTCGTGGCCCTCTACGAGACTTTGACGTCCGATGGCGAGGTCCGACTGCATGCGGACGAAGCTGCTCTCAATCTGACCCTGGCCGGTCTTGATTTGGATCTCGAGGACCGGCAGATCGCCGCGGAGGCGGTGCTGCGCGCGCAGATCGAGTCCGGCCGGTGGTTGCAGGCGGAACAGTCCGCCGCGATGACTCAGCGGATGGCCGTGGAGTACCGCAATCGGCTTGACCGGTATCTCCGATCGGTCGAGCGCGATCTGCGTGACATCGACTGGGAGGCCGATGCCGAGACCGTGATCGAGGACGCCCTGGCCCACCTCGAAGGGCGGGTCCGAGCCCTCCATCAATTGTCGGACCATGCGACCCAGTTGGCCGAGGACGTCGATCCGGCGTCCCGGACCCAGGCGGCCTCGGTCGTCCGGCTTGTCGGCGACACGCTGCAACACCTGCTCGCTCTGCAACGGCACATCCTGGCAGCGCGATCGCGCTTCCGTGCCGCTCAGGTCGCCCAGGGATTCGCGATCTCACTCGCCGTCGGAAGGGTTCACCTGCACGACGATGTGTTCAAGCCGCTGCTCTCGATGCCACCCGATCAGCTCGCGGACCTGGCGCCGGCACTGGTCACACTGTCCGCCGGAGCGACCGCACCCAGGGTGCCGTCGCTGGCGGTGCTGGCCAACGTCCTTCTCGCCCGGCCCCGCGAGCGGGAGGAAGCCTTCGTCGGCGTGGACCTCGGCGATCTCGAGGAGATCGGGAATCCGTTCGAGAGGTTCGACGACGACACCTGGGCCAAGGCCCGATCGATGATGGCACAGCTCGGGCCGGAACCGATTCCACTGTCGGCCCTCGTGTGCGGCGCGGACGACGACGTAGCGCTACTCGTAGCGCTGTGTTCGATGCGGTGCTGGGGCGAGCGAGGCTCGTCGGAGACCCGCGACCCCATGCTGGTCGGCATCGTCGCGATCGAGAGTGGCATTGATCTGAGTCTCGACCGGTTCACGGTTCCGGATCTGCTGCTGTCCCGCTTGTCAGGAGGTGCAGATGCGGCCAGATGATTTCGCGGACGCGAACAGGCTCCTCAGGTTCTCCATCGACGGGACCAGCCGCCCGGGCTCGGATCTCGCCCATCGGGCGTTGCTGGAGCGCTTCCGGACCGACCCCGGGTACGCGAGCGTGGTGCGGTTCGCCGCCGAGCCGCTCGGTCTGCGCGTGCTCGGCGCCGATCCGCAGGTCGGGCTGATCCTCGACGTCGCGGACGACTCACCGTTTTCGCTCCGGTCGGACGACCTCGCGCGGGAGTTCAAGTGGACGTCGGCCGCGGAGCGGATCACGTACGGCGTCGCGTTCGTCGGCATCGCGACGTACTGCTACCCCACAGCGAACTCGTTCGGAGAGTCGGGCGCACGTCAGGTGACGGCCGTCGAGGTCGACGAATGGATCCGAAAGGCTGCGACCGCGGCGCAGACCGACTCGACGGTGGCCGGGGACGAGATCGCCACTGCCGACGCGCTAGCCGTATACGTAGCGGAGAAGTCGATCTCCCGGAACAAAGGATCGTCGGCCTTGCGTCAGGACTGCACCGTGTACCGGATCGGCCGTGTACTGCGCTGGCTGGCCGAGCAGCAATTCATGGTGCGCGACACCACCAAGTCGGACGTGTTCCGCAGCACAGAACGATTCCGTCTGCACGTCCGCGAGGTGGCAGCGAAGGCGGTCTTCGACGCCATACGATCGGCCGCAGCGGGGAAGGACGACTGATGTGGCATCTTCGGCGCGTTCACCTGGAATCGGTCGGGCATCCGGATGCCCGCTTCGATCCACTCACCGTGAATCTCACCGACATCGACGGGGAACCGACCTCTTCGGTGCTATGGCTGGAAAACATGGGCGGCAAGACGTCCTGGCTGTCGCTCGTGTTCTGCCCATTGCGACCGGCACTCGACGACTTCCTCGGGAGGCCCGATAAGTATCTGGGTGACTATGTGCTGGCGACAGACACGTCGCAGATCCTACTCGAGTTCGCTCAGATCGCCGGTGTCCGGACGCTATCGGGATCGGGCACGCGGCTTTTGCTGGGTCAGGTTATGCAGTGGAAGCACCGCCGCCAGGAGCGGTCCCGCGAGTCCACCCAGTTGCTAAGGCAATTCTGGGCAGCCGTCGTACCTCCGAGCGGTGGCCGGCTGACGTTCGAGAGTGCCGTACGGCTGATGCACACCGATGACGATCAACGCCGGCCGCTGTCCGACTTCTCGGCCGGGATTTCGTCGTTGATCGAAGGGGATGCGTTCCGGCCTGACAACCACCAGGGGCGCTGGGCGGACTGGCTCCGTCAGCACGGGCTGGACCCGGAGGTGTTCGCGGACGAACTCAAGATGTCGGCGGACGAGGGATCCATCTCGGAGCGGTTCCACTTCGAGGGCGGTGACCAATTCGTGCAATGGGCGATGCCGTACATCATTCCGCCGGAGGTGCCGGATGGTGTCGCGACTGTGGTCGAGGGTGTGCGGGACACGTTGACGCAGCGACCGAGCCTCCTCGCTCAACAGCAGTTCTGCCGGACGGTCGAGGGCAAGCTCGAGTTCGCCGCTTCGCAGCAGACTCAGCTGGAGGAGGAACGGTCGGAGGCGGCCGGAAACTGGGATGCGGCTTTGCGTCTGGTCGACCAGTTCCGCGCTGCGATGGTCCTTGCGAAAAGCTCAGTCCGACACCACAAAGGACGGGCAGAACACTTCGAGGACAAGGCGAAGAGGGCGCAGTCGGTCCGCAACCACCGCCAGCAGCAAGGTCGGGAAGCCCAACTTGTCGCGGCACGCTTGCAGTATGAGGAGGCAGCCGGGACTTACGGAGAGCTCACCGAACAGCTCGAGAAGGCGCAGCTGCGAGTTGACGCCTGGGAGATCACAGGTCGGTTGCGGTCCCAGGGTGAAGCCAAGGCCAGGCTGGCGCAGATCGGTGTGCTGCTCGGGGATATGGACGACCGCGCCGCGCCCCTACGCACAGCGGTCTCCGAGGCCGAGTTGCGACTTGCTGCCAAGCTCACGAGCCTTCGCGCCGTGGAACAGGCGACAGTAGACGAAGCGGAGGAGGAACTCGCGAACGCCGATAGTGCCGCTGCGGCCGCCGAGGAGGAGGAGGGGAAGGCCCGGAGCCAGTACCTCCAAGCGACCAGCGCGGTCGCGTCCGCAGAGGAGCGGATGCGGCAACTCGACGATGAGCTGTCCCGGGCGATAGAGGACGGCTTGCTTAGGTCTGGACAGCCACTCGATGACGCTCGGGCCTCAGCGGCGGCCGAACGCGACCGCTGGAACGCAGAGGTCGAACGCCTCGCGATTTTGGCGGACGGTGCTCTCGGGACCGTCGGCAGGGCGGAGAGAGAGCGTGAATCGGCGAGAGCGGCGCTGAGCGATGCCCAGGCTGAGTACGAGAAAGCCGCTGCGCGTTCTGAGGCCGTGGATGCCGCCTTGAGTCAGCTTTTGTCGACGCCGGGACTAACCGCGGTGTTCGATGCCGCGCACCCTGACGTATGGCAGGACGGCGAAGCGGCGGCCGATCGACTGAGCCGAGATGCGGACTGGGCGGCGGCCGATCGAGTGGCGGTCGAGCTCGCAGCCGCGACAGATACCCGGGCTGTGGACTGGTTGAATCGCACGGGTTTACTGCCACCCAGCCCCGATGTCGAGGCCGTTCTGGACGTCCTCGCCGCAGCGGAGGACATCGGCGTGGCCTTCTCTGGTTGGGACGTCCTTCGCAGGCGTGTGCCGGTTGACCAGCAGGCGGCGTATATCTCGCGGTGTCCTGAGATTGTCAGTGGAGTGGTCCTGGACGGTCCGTCTGACCTGGAAGCCGCGGCCGCGATCGCCAGGAGCGTGGTCCTGACCGGCCCGGTCGTTCTGACAACCATGGCTGCCCTTGACGGGGAACGGACGGAGCCATTCACGGTTCTCCAGGGCCCGGCCGCGTTGTACGACGAAAACGCGGCCGCGGCCGAGGCGACGCTTCGCGAGGCCCGACTGGACGCCTTCGACGAGGAAAAGCAAGCCGCGAGGGCCCGAGAGGACGAGGCCAGGTCAGCGCGGGCAGCGCTGACTGGATTTCTCGACCGGCATCCTGCCGACGCGGTCGCTCGCTGGCGCACAGAAGTGGCTGACCGCCAAGCAATTGTCCGGGAGGTACGCGAACGGCTCGGGACGACAGAAGTGGGCTACCGGCAAGCCCGTGCAACGGCGCAGGCCGCGACGGCAGCCGTGCAGCCGGCTCGTGATCGACTGGGTGAGGTCGAGCGAGCGCAGGAAGCACTTCGCGGGCTGAGCGACAGGCAAGCTGCTCGGCCGGGGGTGTTGGTCAATCTGCAGGAGGCAGGAGAACAGCTCGCTGCGGCCCGACGTCGTTCTCAGAAGGCTGATGCGGCCCGTCAGTCGGCGCGCACCCGGGAGAAATCGGCGAACGAGATGATCCTGGGGCTGCAGATTCGCATCAGCCGCATCGACGACGCGTTCACCCGTTGGCGATTGGAGGCCGTGGATACTGCACCGCCCGACGATCCGGTTGACAGCCTGGAGTTTGCTCTCGAGGCCGCGCGAACCGAACTGCAGCTGGCCAGCCCGCCCAGCGAACTGCTGCGCGAGCGCAACGACCTGCAGAAGCAACTCGCGGAGCTGGGGTCGCTGATCCGGCAGGCGAACGGCGAGGTCGTCACCCTCGCTCGGACACTGCTGTCCGGGCCAGAGGGCGCCACCCTGGACGCACGGGAGACCGCGCTCAGAGCCGCTAAGGCGAGCCTGATGGAGCTGGCGAAGCAGGAAGCGCTCGCCAAGCAGACATTGTCCGCTGCCCAGGACGACCTGCGGCAGAAGGAGGCGATCGCTCCGAGCCGTCGAGCGCCGCTCGACGAGGAGCCGGCCACCGCCGACCGAGCGCGGGAGCTGCTCGAGCAGTTGACAGCCCAGGCAGCAGCTGCGTTCGAGGAACACTCGGAAGCGACAGATTCCCAGAAGCATCACGCCCGAGCGGCCGACGAAGCCGAACAGGACCGGAAGGCTTTCGAGCGGGAAGCAGCTGACCTCGCGGTCGTGCTGCGCCGCTGTGCGGTGATGATGGATCGCCCCGCCGACATCATCGACCTGCCGCGGGAAGAGTCCGCATGGTCGGGTGGTACGGAGTTCGCCGAGAAGGCCCGGCGCGGCAGTCAGACCAAGCTCGACGACGCCGCCGAGTACATTAGGCTCGCGATTCAGGAACGTGACGGCGCGCTTGACGACGTCCGCCATCTCGCCAATCAATTCAGGAAGCTGCTCACCGACGACCTGCCGACGCTGATACCGCGGTTGACCGAGGGGACGGCGGACCAACGCGGCGCCTACGCACGTCAATTGACTGGTCAGCTGCATACGTTCGCGCTGACCATAGACAAGCAGCTCGCCGATGTTGAGCGGCACCGGCGGATCGTGATCGAGCATCTGGTCGGCAAGGTGAAGGAGACCGTGAAGCTGCTCGAGCGGATGCAGCGACGGACCCGGATGCCGGCCGGGCTCGAGGAGTGGTCGGATCGTTCGTTCCTACATCTCACCCATCCCAAGCTGCCCGAGACGACGGAAGAGCTGTCAGGCAAGGTCGCGACGGTTGTGGACCGGGTGTGCGCCGATCCGGACAAGACGGTGCCCTCCGGCATGGACCTGTTGTACACCGCGGTATCGGCTTCGATCGGCGGTCCGTTCCACGCAACGATCCTGAAACCTCACAAACGGCTGACAAACGAACGGGTGGACATCGGTGAAATGTCGGTGTTCTCCGGCGGCCAGAAGGTGACCGTAGCACTGGTGATGTTCGCCGCGCTGACCAGGATGCGCACCGAGGCCCGTTCATCAGGCTTGCAGACGAACGCCGCGCTGCCCCTGCTGCTAGACAATCCGATCGGCAAGGCCAATCAAGCCACGTTGATGGAGGTGCAACAACGGGTGGCGGATGCTTTCGGACTGCAGCTGATCTACACAACCGGGCTACACGACGTCGGTGCTCTTGCATCCTTCAAGAACATCGTGCGACTGGACGGTCGCGAGAACCCACGCTCAGGTCACGTTCATCTCGTCGTCGACAAGATGGCTGCCGATCTCGTGTACCTGGATTCCATCCGGCTGGTTCAGCATGAGGAGCCGGGGTATGACTGACATTGAGCGTTTCGTGGCCGAGCTCCGGGAAGCCGCGGGGCGGCGTACCCGGGTCGACACCGACGAGATCTGGCGGATCTTCATCCGGCTGTTCGTCGACGCATCTCGGGCCGTCGACGCCAGGAAACAGCTCGCCGAGCTCATCGGGGCGGCCGGCGAGGCTGGTTTGATTCAGCCGTCCGTTTCGACGGACAACCTCGCTCCGATTCCGTTACCCCGCTTCGTGAAACTGATCGACGGCCGGCCGGCGCGAGTTGGCCGCCGCCCGGTTCCGTGGGTGGATGCGCTTGCCTGGGCGTCGGACGTGGACCTCAGTGACCCGCAGTACGACGTGCTCGACCGTGTGAACCGTTGGCTGCGAGATGGTGGTGCGGAGCGTCCGATCGTTCCGGCCGAAGAGCGGTCTGCCGAACTGTTCGATGATGAGAAGGCGATCGCACGTCGAGTCGGGGGAACTGCGACGTTCTGGCGGCCAGATCGCTTATCGCCAACGCTGCTGCGGTACGAGAACGTGCCGATCCCGTTTGCATATCGGGTGGTTGGCGAGGGCACCAGCCTGCTGATGGTCGAGAACACTGCCGCGTTCCGGACTTGCGCCCGCCTCCTCGCCGCTGAGTCCGGCCACCCGTACTGCGCAGTCGCGTTCGGGCAGGGCACCTGGGCTGCGCAGACCATCACCGCAGCTCTCGACCATCCGACTCCGATCACTGAAGTCCATTACTGGGGCGACCTCGATGTCTGGGGGCTCGAGATCACCCGCGAGGTCCTCGCAGCTGCGAGGACGGTCGACCTCACCGCCCGTGTGCATACCTCGCTGTGGACTCTCATGCTCTCCAAGCGTTCGATCCCAACAACTAAGGGACCGACTACATTCGATCCCACGCTGGTCGACGTCCTGCCCGTGCAACTCCGCCAACGCGCAATAACGGTTCTTGCGAAGCGCCACAGAATCCCACAGGAACGAGTCGGCTACGAGCTTCTGCTCTGCACTCCGCGCTGGTGGGAGTTCTCGGGTCATTGACCGCGTTACGTCGCCCGGCTTGGCACAGAATTGGCCAACCAGTCTCGGTTGTCCACCACCTTCGTTAGAACCGCTCAACTGGGACGATCCGATTGCCGGTGCGCCTCCAGGCCCCGACTATCTGGACCGCCTTCCAGCGTGCAGGCGGTCATGTCTCGGCCAGGTGGATGGAACGAACCTCGACTTCGATGCGCGCCGACTGTAGAAGTCGAGCGGCCTGGACGAGCGCAACCTGCGAGAATGGAAACAGAGTGCGAGGCGTGATTTCCTCACCGGCTTTGAGCAGGATCCCGAAGATGATTTTGGCTGGCTTGAAGTCGGGCGGGAGTTCGCGGCCGCGCCCGTGCTTCCGGACGATCTCCCGGAATCGGCTGCGTGCCTGAACAGAACCCTCGAGGCCCTGGATGGCCACGCAGGCCTGCATGAAGAGGTGACTTAGTGGCGAGGACCCAGTGGCCTTCTTGACGTGGATCAACTCGTTGCCAGGTCCGAGCAGGTCGCACGCCTCAAAGCCCCACCGCGTGTGGAATTCGTCCTGGACTCCCTTGCGGTCCAGGCAGATCAGGTGAAGGTCGGGATCGAACGCAGCGGCCTCGTTGTAGTCGCGCTCCGACTGGTCCACACGCCAGTCGGGAAGAACGATGTCGGACCGGATCTTGAGTAGCTCATTCACCGCCTGGCGCAGCCGTTCCTGGTAGTCGGCGTCGATCTCGTACCAGTGGCCGTCCACGAGCGCGAAGTGCCGGTCATCGAAGTTTGTGATCGCTTCGAGCCACTCGATGGCCTTAGTGCCGCCAAGCAGATGGTCGCAGTCGTCGTCGGCATACGCCGAGATCCGCCCGTCCCGGAAGGATTGCAGTCTGGTTCCGGCCCGGAGAATGTGCGCCCGGTTGAGGAGATTGGCCACGGTGACCTCGGATTCTCTGCGGCTGACACCGTTCAGCCTGACCTTGTATGCGCGAACATCGTCGATCGCATCGGCGAGTTCCATGGGGACGACGCTGCTCAGCCGGTGCCCGGCCTCGTCGGCCTTATTGCCCAGCATCAGCTCGAGATCTTTGTCCAGGCGAGTGACGGTGTCGATATCCTGCAGGGGACGCATGCGGTCGGCGAACTCCAGGTCCGTGACGCGTGCTCGGTCGAGAACTTGAGCGATGGTTCGGATATCCGACACCAATTCGGCTGGGTCGGTCGCAAGGCGGATCCGCAAGCCGATGCCTCCGTCTATCGGCACAGGACGGTCCGGGCGCGTGTGGGTGAGTTGAAGGCTCTCCGACTTGCCGCCGGCGCCGCCCACGAGGTCGGCGTACGCATCGGACACGTCGAATGCCCAGATCGACGATCCGCTGGGCATCCGTGTCACCTCGGTCCTCCCACGGGCGCCAGGCCGTCGGCGCATCAGCTTGCTGACCTGCTTCGGATCGAGAGCGCGCATCGCGAACTCGAGCCCGAACCGGCGGTCCTTCTGATCGCCAGAAAGAAGTCGGTGGCCCTGGCCGTAGCCAATGGCATAGGTCCGCTTGTCGACGATCAGCAACAGGAGGCCAGCCGACCGCGAGTCAACGAAGTGCACCGGTCTGCCTGTGGTGCGGCTGGCGGCCAAGCACCACTCGGCCGAGTCTCCATCCGTGGTTCGAAACGACCCTTCGACCCATAGGCCTGGAGACCCGGCCACAGTGACGTCATCCACGTCGAAGTCCTCGAGCATGTCGATCTGTTCCTGGTCCAGAACGTCGAAGAGTGCGGCCGAGTTGTCATGGGGTAAGCCAAAGCCGATGCAATGTCACCAGCCGCGCCCGTGGAGTCCGAGTGGCCTCCAGCTTCCCTCCCGCCGCCCTGGTTGCCTCCCAATCCATGGTAAAGACTTTCCGGCTGTGGGGCTTGCTGCCTGACGAGACTGACTGGAACGCCGCACGATGGTGGGCACGGACCGCCGCGAGCGTACGGACACAAGGTGTTCCAGGCGCTTGACCCGACTACGGGTACCACATTCCAGGGGTCAAGGACATGCGCAACCGCTCCTACCTCTGGGGTCGCGGTGGGCGACCTGAGCCCGAAGGAGTTTGGCGGATCCGTCGCGGCGTTCAGACCCATCGCCAGAAGCCCGATCCCACAGGTTTGGCTGCCATTCCTTTCATCTCGTGTAGTGGGAGGAGGTGCAGTCGGATGGTCCTGGCGTCGCTTGTCAGCCGCAAGAGAAGTAACCGCATAGGAGCCGGTGTGAACCGTGAGGATGAGATCACGGGTTGCCATCGAGGACCCACGTGGCTGACGCTTTGCCAGTCATGGGACCATCGCTCGGCGTGGCCGCAGAGCTCCCCGGTTGTTCGGCCGATCTACTAGCCGAATGAGCTACCGGAAGTATGGGTGAGCCGTCTGGTCGCGGTCCTCCGACAAAGATGTGGCGCTCAGATTTGAGCATGATTACCGTTCGCGTCCGTGGGAGTCGCGCAGGACGACTCCAGATTTGATGAGCTGGTTTCGGATCGTGCTCGGATCGAGGTTCATCCTCGTCCCGATCCGCATCAACGAGTCACCACGAGCGTATCGACGTTGCATCTCTTGTATCTGGACTTTCGTGGGTCCGCGGCGTCGCAGTCTGACTCCACGCTCGCGAAGTCGCGTTGACAGTCGTTCGCGACTGACTCCGAATCTGCCGGCGATCGAGCGCAGCGTCTCGCCGGTGGCATAGCGAGTCTCAGCAGCGGTCAGCATTTGCTCGCTCAGGCACACGATCGCGCGCGCCATCTCGGTTCCAGACTCCCGCGCTGGCCAGGGGTGTTTCCGTATCTGAAGGTGTGTCGTCGTGACCCATTTCAGGATGGGGGCAGGGTTCGAACATTGTCGCGTTAGGTCCACCGGACTGAGGACGACCCTGCTCAGGTGCACTTGCACCTTTCGCCGGGTCGTCCGGTTGTTTTCTGGGGGTGCAACCCCCCAGGCCCCGCCCGGAGGGGCTTCGCCCCCGGACCCCCGTCGCGTCGGCTCAGACCTGGGCGCGGTCCCTGACCAGTGGCGGCTCGTTGGGCTGCGTGGAGCCCGCTTCGAATGGTCATACCAGGGGTAGAGTGGCCGGTATGGCCAGGAAGATCGGCGTGTCGCTCCCCGATGATCTCTACGAGTGGGCGACGGCCGCGGTGGCCGAGGGGCGGGCGGAGTCGGTGTCCGCGCTCGTGGCCGAGGGGCTGGAACTGTTGGAGGCAAGGGCACACCTCGAATGGATCGTGGCCGATCTGCGTACCGACGTGACCGTCGACGAGGCGTCGGAGGAGAAGCTGCGTGAGTTGCTCGCGGCGGCTGATCGGGCGCAACGGCGTCCCGGGGGCAGGGTCGCGTGAAAGGCGTTGTCCTCGATCCCGGCGCGCTGATCGCGCTTGAGCAACGGAAGCCGATCATGCTCCAGATCATCGAAGAGGTCCTCGCGGGTGCTCTGCAGATTGTCGTGCCGCGAACGGTCGTCGCGCAGGTGTGGCGTAGCGGACCGCGGCAGGCCGGCGTGGCGCGATTGATCAAGGCCGGTCGGCCTGATCATGGGCCGGTGATCATCGATGAACTCACGGCCGCGCGAGCGGAGCAGATCGGGATCACGATCGGTCGGGTCAAGCACCCCGACATCGTGGATGTGCATGTGGCCCTTGCTGCCCGCGAACGCCGCCATACCGTCTTCACGTCGGCTGACGCGGACATCGCTCGGGTCGATGCCGACCTGGAGATCGTCCACGTCTGACGTACGGCGAGGTTCTGGTCAGGTGTTTGTGGACCACGGCGGGCCCAGCGACGGCTTCGTCAGTGGGGCGGAGGGGCGGTTGACTCGCGGATCACCAGCTCGGGGGTCACGACGGAGGCGGGCAGGTTGGTCTCGCCCTCGGTCTGGCGCAGCAACAGCCCGAATGCGCGCGAGCCGAGGTCCTCGAAGTCCTGGTCGACGGTGGTCAGTGCCGGTCGCCACAGCGACACCAGGGGCTGGTCGTCGAAGCCGATGACGGAGACGTCCCGGGGGACATCAAGACCGTGGTCGGTCAGGGCGCGCATGATGCCCAGGGCGATCTCGTCGTTGCCGCAGAACACGGCGGTGACGTCGCGCCGTTCGGCGATCCGCTCACCCCAGCGATAGCCCGACCGTGCATCCCACTCGGCATTCATGACCTGTGGCACAGCGGCGTCAGCGGCCTTCAGCGCAGCGCGCCAGCCCTCGGTGCGGCCGGAGTGCTTGCCCTCGGTCGGGCCGGCGACGTGGTGCACGGTCCGGTGCCCGAGATCGAGCAGATACTCCGTGGCCCGGCGCCCGGCGGCACGTTCGTCGATCAGGGCCGCCGCCACCGGGCCGACTCGCCGTGAGCCGCCGCCGACCACCACCATCGGCAGGCCTTCCGGAAGGGACCGGGAGGCGCGCAGGCCGGCGCGGTCGAACTCGAGGACGATGACGCCGGCGGTCGGCTGGGAAAGGGTCAGGTCGACGGCGCGCTTCACGTGCTCGTCGGAGGCCGATTCGACCACGGTGATCGAGACGGCCATG
The DNA here is from genome assembly GCF_013407955.1 of Microlunatus parietis. Taxonomy (GTDB): domain Bacteria; phylum Actinomycetota; class Actinomycetes; order Propionibacteriales; family Propionibacteriaceae; genus Microlunatus; species Microlunatus parietis. Next base: position 5,332,509 of record NZ_JACCBU010000001.1, read on the forward strand.
CCGGCCTGTCGCGCGGCGATCTCGATGCCCTGAATCGTCTGCGCGTAGCCGTAGTTGGCGGTGCCGCCGGCGAGGACGGACACCAGCGTGCGCTGGGTGGAGCGCAGTGACCGAGCTGCCCCGTTGGGCCGGTAGCCGAGTGCGGCGATCGCTTCGTGGACGCGCTGCTTCAGCTCGGGTGCGACGTACTTGGTGCCGTTGAGCACCCGCGACACGGTCGGTACGGAGACGTTCGCCGCTGTGGCGACGTCGGCGAGCACCGGCGCTCGGTAGGACTTCGGGGCGGTCATGCTCCACAGGATAGACGTTTTCCTGATGTCCGGTTACGCTGGATAACGTTATCCCGGAGCCTTGTTCGCGTTCGCGATAGCGCTGAGAGGGACGGGGTGCCCGCTCCCATCCGTACGTTGCTCAACCTCCATCAACGCCGCTAGGAGGCCAGTCCATGGTCGAGTTGTCCCGCCGTACCTTCCTCGGAGCCGTCGGTATCGGAGTCGGCGGTCTTGCCGCCGGAGGAGCCCTCAGCGGATGCTCCAACGATGCCGGTCCGGCCGTGGGAGGGGCCGAGTTCACGCTGCCGAGCTACCGGGCCGCCCCGGATCTCGACGTGCAGCCCTATCACGCCACGAAGACGCCGGGGATGGAGAACGTCTACACCGAGCAGGTGCAGACCTACTTCAAATCCGTGAACCGCGAGCCCGGTTCCGGCGGCAAGGTCACCAGCTTCCAGCTCACCTGGGGCGATCCGTCCAAGCCGTTGAAGGAGAATCCGTACTGGCAGGAGTTGAACAAGCGCCTCGGCGTGAGCTTCGAGCCGCAGTTCGTGCCCCAGCCGGTCTTCGACCAGAAGTTCGCCACCATGCTCGCCTCCGGCGACGTGCCCGACCTGGTGTTCGTCAACGACCAGTCGGCGGCGAATCTCCAGGGCATCCGCGACGGCGCCTTCGCCGACCTGTCCGAGACGCTGTCCGGCGACAACATCCTCAAGTGGCCCAACCTGGCCGCACGCAAGGAGGAGATCTGGCAGGCGAGCCTCAAGGACGGGCGGATCTATCAGATCCCTTCCATCGTCTGGGCGCTCACCAACCTGCCGACCATGCGCGCCGATCTGGTCGAGCAGACCAGCGTCGGCCGCGCCCCGACCGACGCAGAACAGCTGTTCACCATGCTCAAGGAGGTCTCGGCGCTCGGCTCGGGCCCCGGCGGCCAGAAGGTGTACGGCCTGAACAAGTACGACCCCGCCACGGCGCTCATGTTCCAGCGGCTGTTCCGGACCGGCCCCGAGTGGCAGCTGAACGACGACGGCGTCCTGGTGCACATGATCGAGACCGAGAACTACAAAGCGATGCTCGCATGGCTGGCCCGCGCCTGGTCCGAGCGCATCTTCGATCCGGTCTCGCTGTCGCCCACGCCGGCCGACATCGTCTCGGGTGCAGCGCTGCGCTACGACGCGGTCGGCGCGGCGATCAGTGCCACCGGGCTGTCCCAGTGGGAGAAGGATCTTCCGGGGGCGAAGTTCGACTTCTTCGACCTGCCGGGTTTCGACGGTTCGGCGCAGGTCGTCGTTCGGAACATTCCCTACGGCAGGTCGACCTGCGTCTCGGCCGCGGCGGCCGAGGACGAGGGCCGGCTCACCGAGATCCTCAATGTCCTGGACTACTTCTCGGCCCCGTACGGTTCGGAGGAAGCCCTGTTCGTCGGTTCGGGCATCGAGGGGCGCCACTTCGACTTCGATGAGCACGGCATGCCGATCCCCAACGCGAAGAACGCGACCGAGCTGGGCGTCCAGTACGTCGGCGTCACCAGCGGGGACAACTCGTACCGGGTGCATCCGAACGCGGCTCCGTGGGTCGACTCGTTCGTCAAGGTGATGGAGTCTCTGGCGGAGAATTCGATCGTTCGGCCGCTCGAAGGCCTGGAAGGTGCCTCGCAGACCTTCGTCACCAAGGGCGCGCAGCTGAAGCAACTGCTGACCGACTTCGAGAACGGCGTGATCACCGGCAGAGCCTCGCTCGATGACCTCGAGTCGTTCATCGGCAACTACATGAGCCAGGGCGGGACCCAGGTCAAGGACGAGTACACCCAGGTGCTCAAGGACGCGGGCAGGTGAGCCTGGGTACGGCAGCGGGGCCCGGGACCCGCACCGGGCGCGAACCAGGGCCCACCGCCACGCCGCCGCAGCGCCGCACCCTGACGCTGCGCCAACGGGTCTGGCGCGAGCGCTGGACGTACACGTTCATCCTTCCTGGTGCGTTGTTCTTCCTCGTGTTCGCATACGTGCCGATGCTCGGCAACATCGTGGCCTTCCAGGACTTCTCACCGTTCCGCGGCTTTGCCCGATCACCCTGGGTCGGCCTGGACAACTTCCTGACGATCTTCAGCGACCCCGAGGTGCTGACGGCGCTGCGGAACACGCTGGTGATCGCGTTCCTGCAGTTGATCTTCGCTTTCCCGGCGCCGATCGCCCTGGCCCTGCTGCTCGACTCGCTGCTGTCGAGGAGGATCAAGCGGCTGGTCCAGACCGTCGTCTACCTGCCGCACTTCCTGTCCTGGGTGATCATCATCTCGGTCTGGCAGCAGGTGCTCGGCGGCGGCGGCCTGGTCGCCAACCTGCTCAGCGATTGGGGCGTCGTCGGCTTCGATGCGATGACCAACGCCGACACGTTCAAACCGCTGGTGGTCGCGCAGGGGATCTGGAAGGACATCGGCTGGGGCACGATCATCTTCTTCGCTGCCATCGCAGGGATTCCGCAAGATCGCTACGAGGCTGCGGCCGTCGACGGTGCCTCGGCCTGGCGCCGGATCTGGCACGTGACGCTGCCGGGCCTGCTCCCGGTGACGACGCTGCTGCTGATCCTCAACCTCGGCAGCATCCTCACCGTCGGCTTCGAACAGCTCCTGCTGCAGCAGCCGATGGTCGGGGCCGACGCCGCGCAGGTCCTGGACACGTTCGTCTACTTCCGCGGAGTGCTCGGCGGCGAATGGGGTGTGGCCACGGCCGCCGGCCTGCTCAAGGGCGTGATCGGGACCGTCCTGGTGCTCGGAGCCAACCGGCTCGCCAAACGGTTCGGCGGGGAGGGGATCTTCTGATGGCGACCCAGACCCTTTCGCCGCCCCGGACCGGGCAGACCGGCCGTCCGCCCTGGCTCGACCCGGCGCCGCTGTGGCTGCGGACGATCAAGGCGGTGGTGATCATCATGATCGTGATCACCATGCTCTACCCGCTGGTGTACGTGATCGCGATGAGCTTCGCCTCGCCGGCGCAGGCCCGGGCCGGGGTGATCTTCCCGACCGAGTTCTCCCTGGACGCGTACCGGGCGATCTTCAACGGCGGCACGGTCGCGCGCGGGCTGATGAACTCGCTGTGGGTGACCGTCGTCGGCACCGTGCTGTCGCTGACCGCGTCGTCGATGCTGGCCTGGGGCCTGAGCCGTACCAGACAGGTGCCCGGGTCGAAGGCGATCTTGATCATGGTGCTGGCCACGATGTTCTTCAGTGCCGGGATCATCCCGAACTTCCTGCTGGTCAAGTCCCTCGGCCTGCTCGACTCGCTCTGGTCCTTGATCATTCCGGGCCTGGTCTCGGCGTTCAACATGATCGTCATCCGGAACTTCTTCATGAACCTGCCGGGCGAGTTGATCGAGGCGGCCCGGATCGACGGCGCGGGGGAGTGGCGGATCTTCCTGGGCATCGTCCTGCCGCTCTCCAAACCGGTGCTCGCCGTGATGGGCCTGTTCTACGCCGTGGGCTACTGGAACACGTACTTCAATGCCCTGCTCTACATCAACGACGCGTCGAAGTGGCCGATCCAGGTGGTCCTGCAGCAGTACGTCCTGGCCGGTGTCCAGATTCCCGGCGCCGTCGTCTCTCCCGACCAGCCACCGCCGCCCGGGATCACGCTGCAGATGGCGGTGATCGTCCTGGCCACGGTCCCGATCCTGATCGTCTACCCGTTCCTCCAGCGCTACTTCACCAAGGGCGTCCTGACCGGAGCCATCAAGGGCTGACCGCCGAACACCAGGAGGGCCGAGCGCAGTGCGCTCGGCCCCTCCGTTGTGCCGTCCTGTCAGGTGACCCGGATCAGTCGCCAGCGCTGTGGCACGCCGCCGTTGGTGCGCCATTGCACGGCGGGCTCGCCGTCGACCTCCGTGTTGCGGTTGTCCAGGGCCAGTCCGGAATGCTCGCAGGTGAGCGCGACCGCACCGCCGCCGACATCGGTGATGCGCCAGCGCTGACTGGCTCCGCCGCGATCGGTCCACTGCCTGACCTGGGAACCCTCGGCGGTGAGGCTGACGTTGTCGAGCGCCTTGCCCGAGTGCTCGCAGATGAGCTTGGAATAGCCGCTGCCGACGTCGGTGATCTTCCAGCGCTGCTGCACGCCGCCGTTCTCGCCCCACTGGATCACCGGTTTCCCGTCGACCGTGGAGCGGCCGTTCTCCAGGAACTTGCCGGAGCGTTCGCACATGAGGTGATAGATGCCGCCGGAGACGACGGCCGGGGTGGAACGCAGGTGCGCGAGGGTGCCCCAGCCGAGGGCGTCGAAGCCGCCGGAGTTGCCGCCGTAGTCGCCACCACCTCCCTCCGGGCGCACCACGGCCGCCATCCGTGCCACGTTGGGCATCCGCAGCCCGCGCCTGACGCTGTAGTGGTTGTAGACGAGCTCCCACACCGGCCGGAGCTGCCCGCGCCCGCCGGTGGAGATGGCGGTGTGCTCGATGTTGTCGCAGTTGCGGTACGTCGTGAACGGCACGTCGTAGCCGAGGTTGTAGCGGGCCACGTACTCGGCCGCCTTGGCGAAGGCGTTGTCGCGGGCGGAGTACAGGTCGATGCCCTGGTTCCAGGCCATCTCCAGGAGGGCCCCCATCAGCCCGATGCCCATGATGGAGTGCGCCTGGTCGCGGCCCGACTCCTGCCACTGGGCCAGGTCGCCGTGGACGAACGGGATGGCGCCGTTGATCGACCCGGCGCCGTTGCCGTTGTAGAAGTAGTCCACGGCTTCGTCGATCTGCGTCTGGTCGTCGCGGAGGATGCCGATGGCCATGATCGAGGCCATGTTGCACAGGTCCCAATTGGCCCAGTAGTGGGTGTCGCAGGTGCCGTTGTGCCTGATCAGGAAGTCGCTGTTGAGCTCGTAGAAGACGGTCTGCATCATGCCCTGGAACCGCCCCAGGTCGAACCCGGGCGCGCCGCGGATCAGCTCCCCGGCGTTGGCGAACTGGTACCCGTAGATGCCCGAGGCGAGCCGGGAGTCCGACGGCGGCCAATAGATGGACTTCAGCGTCTCCGACCAGGCGTTGCAGATCCGTACCGCCGCGTCGCGATGCGCGGTGCTGCCGCTGATCTGCCAGCGCAGCGCGTTCTGATAGGCGGCGTGGACGTCGTGGTAGAGCAGCCAGTAGTTCTGCGGTTTGTCGGTGTTGCCGCGGACGATCTCCTCGACCGGCTGCGGCGTCCAGTCGCTCTGCGAGTGGGCGTTGGCGACCAGCCTGTCCCAGCCCTGTTTCCACGGCTGGGCGCCGGCGGCGACCTTGGCCCTCATCCGGTCGAGGTCGGCCCTGGTGTGCAGCGCTCCCGGATGGGTGAGCGCCTGAGCGGTGCCCTCCTCGGCCCGAGCGATCGCGGGACCGCCGCCCGAGGCGGCCAGGGCGCCCGCGGCGACCGCGCCCTTCAGCAGGTTGCGCCGCCGGAAGATGGCCCGATGGTTCTGATGGTCGGACATGGTCCCCTCCTCAGGGTCACGCGAGGTCGCCGAAGAACTGGACCTCGCCGAGGTTGCCGTGCCAGCGGTTCGGGTTGTAGATCTTGAAGTAGCGGTAGTACGTGGCGTCCGCGACGGTCCGCCCTTGCCAGACGCCGGCGGCGGTCTTGGTCAGCGGCTCGGTGAGGTCTGTCCAGGTCTGGCCGTCGTGGGAACCCTGGACGATGGTGCCGTCGGACCGAGAGGTGCAGCACAGGCGCGGCAGGAAGAACACCTCGTCGAGGCGTACGGAAGCACCCGCACCGAAGTCGATCGTGTAGTACGAGCCCACGCCGGTGTTGAGATCGCCGGCCGTGTCGGCGTCGTCGTCGAACAGCAGGTAGCCGACCTCGTCGGGGCCTGGCACGCCGTTCGGCCATCCGCCGGAGGAGGCGGTGACGGTGGCGAGGTTCGCGACGTCGATGCGTTGGTCGCGGTCGCCGCCGACGAACAGTTTGGAGCCGTCGGTGGTGCCGTACAGGGTGGGGCCGGCCCTGCCGTCGGCGGTGTAATCGACGGAGAACGTGACCGGTCCGGCCTCGACGTCGTCGAGCGGCACCGCGGCGGTCCAGGTGATGCCGTCATCCGAGGTCGCGTTCGCGGTCAGGCCCAGGACGTTCACGGCGAGGGAGTCGACCGGCTCCTTCGTGGTGACCGTGGCGGTCACGGTGTCGCCGACCGCGATCTTGCCCGCGACCGCGTCGTCGGATTTGAGCGACGCCGACTTGATCAGATTGCCGATCTCGTGGCGCTCACCGTAGATGTGGAACTCGGTCATCTCGAACAGGCCCCGGATGATCCCGTACAGGACGTCCGGCAGCGGTTCGATCATCTGGATCTTCAGGTACCGGAACTGGTCGTCCCGGAATTCCGGGGCGACGTCCAGGGTGTTGAAGTCCTGGGTGAACGCCGTGACTCCGGGCGTGATCCGGGTCCAGGTGGTGCCGTCGTTGGAGCCGTACATCGTCGAGTTGGCGAGGCGGTCGGCGAAGATGTTGCTCTGGAACCCGAACTTCCTGGCCGAGACCCGGAAGTCGGGTCCGAAGTCGAACGTGTGCGACAGGTTGACGGCCTGGGGATAGACGGTGCCGGTCTGCTCGTCCCCGTCCAGGAGGAGCGCGGTGCGGTCCCCCGCAGTGGAGGAGGCGACGAGCTCTGGGTAGTCGAGGCTGCCGTCCACAGCACTCTTCGGCGAGATCAGGCGCAGCCCGTCGACGGCCGCCACTAGGTCCGCCAGCGCGGCCAGGTATTCGGCGTCGGAGCCGCGGCGGCGCAGGTCCGCGGCGGCGTCGCGCGCGGTGGTGTACGCGGCCTCGGTCCCCGACTCGTAGCCGTCGTCGAGGTCGAGGCGGCCTTCGGCGAGCCGGAACGTACCCCCGCGGTTGTTGGCGATGTCGATGGTCAGTCGGCGGGCGGCGACGACCGAGCCGTCGTCGGCGGCAACGGTGACCGACCAGCTGCCGGCTTGATCCGGCGTCCAGGTCAACGTTCCCGTGGCCGGGTCGAGCACGGCGCCCCGTGGCAGCCCGGTCGCGGTGTAGGTCGTGCCGTCGGCGGCGGCCGCCGAGAGGTCAAGGGTGATCTTGGCGCCCTTCCAGCCGACGATCCGGTCGGCCGCGTCCTCCGGGAAGACCGGCCCGTCGAGCTCGGCCCCGGCGACGTTGATGTGGTCGAGGTCGACCGCCGCGCCCTGCGTCTCGATGAACACGATGTTGTCCATCGGCCTCTCGACGATCACGTAGCGCCACTCGCCGCCGGTGTCCGGCACGTTCACGGTACGGTCGCGCCGGACCGTGTTGTCGTGACTGGCGCCGCCCAGATGCATCACGGCAGCGCCCTCGGTACGGACGAGGAAACCCTGCTGCGGAAGGTTGGTCGCGCCGCTGAGGTACGCGATCTTCGAACCGTCGGCCAGCCTCACGTGGCCGTCGACGGCTTCGACGTCCCCGGCGAGGTGCGTGTAGCGCTGCTCGACCTCGCGGAGGTTGGGGTCGGCGGCCGGCGGCGGAGCCGATTCGCCGGTCGCCTCGGCCGGCGCGAACAGCCACGAGTCGCCGCCGCCGTCGCGGCCGTCCCAACCGATGACAGCCGGCCCGGGACGCTTGGCGTAGGCCTCCGCGAAGAACGGCGCCAGTTCCGCGACATCCTTGCCGAGCGTGAACCGGTAGTGGTAATAGATCTCCCAGAAGCTCGCGGTCGCGTACCGGCCGCGATAGCCGTCGGCGATGTGGTTGTAGGTGTCGCGGATCGTGCCATCGGGCGAGATCGCGTAGGCGATCGGCGTCCACTCGGGGTCCCGGCCGGACATGAACTGCCAGAAGTAGTCGGCGGCCTTCAGAATCCGGTCGTCGAGGAACTCGTACGGACCGACGGCGTCGGCGGCGGTCGAGACCGTGCCCTCGACGGGGTCGACCAAGGTGCCCTGGGCCATCATCATGCGGGACAGCGCGGCGAAGTTCGTGAGGTTGCCGCCGCCGTGCGCCTGGTCGCGGCCCATCTCGGTCAACTGGACATGCGGGTCGTCGATGGGTTCGCCGGTCTTGTCGTTCTTGTCGACCCAGCGGGCCAGCCACTTGATCGAGCCGTTGAAGCCGCGGTCCTTGGCGGTCGAGTTGACCGTGAACCACTCGACCTTCTCCGCGTACAGGTCCTTGTCGTCCATGAAGATCGCCCCGGCCATCGAGCCCAGCAGCGGGTAGTTGTGCTGATTCATGAAGTGGTCCGGGGACGACATGAACGTGGCGATCGCCGGCCTGATCAGGTTCTTGCTGAGCGCCTGGGTGTCGGCCTCGGTCCACTCGAGTGCCTGATCGTCGCCGCAGCTGGTGGACCGAAGGAGCTCCGCGGCGGAGGCCATGCGGAAGAGCGGGATGCCGTTGTGGATGTGCGAGTCGACGTAGTACTCGTACTTGGCGGGATTCATCTGCTCCCAGTTGCGCAGGATGGCGAGCGCGTTCCGGCGGTGCACCTCCTTCCCGGTGAGCACGTGCAGCACCGCCTGCGTGTACGACTTCAGGCCGTCCGCCTCGAACAACCCCCTTGTGCCTGCGTTGAACGCGTCCGTGCGAGGCTTCGTCGGGTCTGCGGCCGAGGCATTGGAGGGGCGTACGTTCTCGCCGGCGGCACTGGACTGCTTGAGGGCCTCGAACCCGGACACCCACGGCTCGGCCCCGGCCGCGAGCTGGTCGCGCACGTTCTCCAGGATCGGCTCGGTCAGCCCGATGCCGGGATGGGTGAAGCCGGCCGCGCTGGTCGTGGGGTGGATCCGCACCTCGCAGGTGCCGGTCACCTCGGCCTTCGCCGGCGGGGTCGGGACCGGCCCGATGAGCAGGAGCATCCCGAGCGCCAACGCGAGCGCCAGCGCCCGTGGGAGGACAGTGGAGTGGCCGCGCGGAGCAGCCTGCAGGGGACTCATGATCGGTACCTTCTTCGTTGAGGGTGGGGGAGCATTCGTCGGGTCGAGGCCGCAAGCGAGCCAGCCGCATCACCGCTGCACGGCAGCGGAGCTACGCGTGGGATATCGTTATCCCACGGATAACGTTATCCGAGATCGGCACGCGAAGCAATGCCCGGGAGAGATCAGCACATCGTCCGGCCCCCGTGGGCGACCGGCTCATCTCCGTGGTGACCGAGGCGGCCGCCCGCCGAAGGCATCGGGCTCGGCGTGATCGCCCGGCTCCCGTTGTTGATCATGGTGGCGATGTCGCGCCCTGGCTCCATAACCCTGTTATAGTCCGCCGGGTTGAGGCGGACACACGGAAGGGGCCTTCTGGTGAGCGGCTGGTTGAACAGAGTGTCGAGGCGGATCGCGGTCCTCGGGGTCGCCGTGCTGGTGACCGTCGGACTGGTGATCACCCAGTCGGCCGGGCCGTCGGTCGCGGATCCCGGCCCGACGCTGCCGGAACGGTTGAACGCCCTGCTGGACGACCCGGTCTACGACGGCTCCCAGGTTGCGCTGGTGGTCCGCGACGCGACGACCGGTGAAACGCTGTACAACCGCGACGGTGATCAGCGGATGGTGCCTGGCTCGAACACCAAGATCTTCACGTCGACCGCGGCGATGTCGGTCCTCGGCTCGTCGTACCGCTTCCACACCGACGTCCTGGCCACCGCGGCCGTGCGGGGCGGGAGGTTGCGCGGCGACCTGTATCTCAAGGGCTACGGCGATCCGACCGCCCTGGAAGCGGACTACCGGAGTCTCGCCGAGCAACTCCGGGCCGCCGGGATCCGGCGGGTGGACGGTGACCTGGTCGCCGACGACACGTACTTCGATCAGGTCAGGCTGGGCGACGGCTGGGGCGGGGACGACGAGTCGTCCTACTACTCGGCCCAGATCTCCGCGCTGACGCTCGCCCCGAACACCGACTACGACTCCGGCACCGTCATCGTCGAGCACCGGCCCGCGGCCGAGCCGGGTGCCCCGGTCCGGCTCGCACTCCTTCCGGCCAACGGCGTGATCAAGCTGGCCAACACCGCCTCGACCGGACCGGCCGGTTCGGAGAACACGCTGCGGGTCGAGCGCGAGCACGGTACGAACACCGTTCGGGTCACCGGCTCGCTCCCGGTCGACGCCGCCGTCGGCCAGGCCAAGGTGACGGTGTCCGAACCGCAGCTCTATGCGGCCGACGTGTTCCGCCGCGCCCTGAAGCAGGAGGGCATCAGTGTGTCCGGCGAGATCACCGCCGCCGCGGCACCGACCGAGGCGCGCAGGCTCGCCCGCGACGAGTCGATGACGGTCGGTGAACTGATGACGCCGTTCCTCAAGCTCTCCAACAACATGCACGCCGAGACGCTGGTCAAGACGATGGGCGCCGTCGAGAAGGGCGAAGGCAGCTGGCCCGCGGGCCTCGAGGTCGTCACCGACTACGCGAAGAGCATCGGCGTCGACACCGGCCGGCTCCGGATCAACGACGGCTCCGGCCTCGCCCGGAAGACCAACCTGACTGCCGACAGCATCACCGACGTCCTGATCACCGCCCGGCAGGAGCCATGGTGGCAGCAGTGGTACGACGGCCTGCCGGTCGCCGGCAACCCGGAACGCCTGGTCGGCGGTACCCTGCGCACCCGGATGCTCGACACCGCGGCGGCGAACAACCTGCGCGGCAAGTCCGGCACTCTGACCGGGATCTCGGCCCTGTCCGGCTACGTCACGACCCAGGACGACCGACTGCTCGTCTTCTCCATGATCAGCAACAACCACCTGCAGAGCCCGCGCTCGATCGAGGACGCGGTCGGCGTGGCCCTCGCCTCCTGACCCGGCCCGGCCGCAGCGATAGGCCCCGGTTGCCGGAAGCCCGTTCTGGGTATCCGTGGGCATGGGACTTGGAGCGCAGGACGACGAGGCCGGCCGGCGGTCGATCCTGGTGACCGGTGCGTCCGGCGGGATCGGCCGGTCGACCGTTGCGGCGCTGGTGGAACGTGACCTGGCCGTCTGGGCGGCCGTCCGGACCGAGGCGGCGGCCCGGCAGGTGCGGGCCGAGTTCGGCGCCCGGATCCGTACCGTCGTCTTCGACCTGACCGACGACGCCGCGGTCCGGGAGGCGGCAGCGGAGGTGATCGCGGCCGGCCCGCTCTACGGTCTGGCCAACATCGCCGGAGCGGCACTGCCCGGGCCGCTGGAGTACGTACCGATCGAACAGTTCCGGCGCCAGCTCGACATCAACGTCACCGGCCAACTGCAGGTGACCCAGGCGTTGCTGCCGGCCCTGCGCGCCGGGGCCCGGACCTGGGGCGATGCGCGGATCGTCCTGATGGGCTCGCTGGACGCCCGGATCGTCGGGCCGCTCTTCGGCCCGTACGCGGCGTCGAAGCACGCCCTCGTCGGGCTCGCCGACGCCCTGCGCAGCGAGCTGCATCCCGCCGGGATCAAGGTGTCGCTGCTGGAGCCCGGCGTGATCGCGACCCCGATCTGGCGGCGCGGCACCGGCGTGCTCGGCGAACTGCAGCCCACGCTGCCGGATCGCGGCGGGCCGTACCGGTCGATCATGAACTTCGCCCGGCGCTACGTGTCCCGACTCAGCGGCTTCGGCACCTCGCCCGACCGGGTGGCCGAGGCGGTCCTGCGAGCGATGATGTCGCGGTCCCCGTCGCCACGGCAGGTGGTCGGCGTCGATGCCCGGATCGTCACGGCGCTGCTGCTGGTGCTCCCGCCCCGAGCGATCTATCGGCTCACCGCGCTGCCCCGGATCGGTTCGGCGCGCCACGGCGGCCCGTGAGATCGGGGCGGGTGGATCACCGTGGGCAGCGGGCTGCTGATCGGGCGGGATGGGCGGCGGGCCATGATGGGAGGCGTGCTGCCGCTCGACAAGCGTCCGGGTCTGACGAGTGGTGACGCGCCCCGCCGCCGGAACTGGGTCCGGCTCGACAACGCGTCCAACATCTTCCTGGCGGCTCGGAGCGATGCCGATCCGAAGGTGTTTCGGCTCAGTGCGGAACTTGATCACGACGTGGATCCGCGGTTGCTGCAAGTGGCGCTGGACGCGACGTACGACCGGTACCGGCTCTACCACGCCGTGCTGCGGCGCGGCGTGTTCTGGTATTACCTGCAGGAGAGCGATCTGCGCCCCCTGGTGACGGCGGACGAGCAGTACACCTGCGCCCCGATCTATCGAGCGGACCAGCGGAATCTACTGTTTCGCGTCCTGCACCATGATCAACGGATCAGCCTGGAGCTGTTCCACGCGCTGTCCGATGGCATCGGAGCGCTCTGGTTCCTCTCCGACCTGATCGTTGCGTACGTACGGCTGCGCTATCCGGAGCAACCGGGCGCAGCCGCCGACGACACCGGGCAGCCGGGGTTCTCGGCCGGCTCCGGCGAGGACGAGGTGGCGCGGCACCGTGCGCTGGTCCCCGACAGCTTCGCGCACTACTTCCGTCAGCGCCGGAACCGTACCGGAACGACGGCCGACGGCGACCCGGAGAACGCCGGTCGGGAGGTCCGGACCGCGCGGAGCAGGGTGTATCGGGTCCGGGGAGTTCGTACGCCCGACAATCGCCCGCGCCTGCTGGAGCTCACCATGCCCGCGGCCGAGGTGCTGGCGCTGGCCCGGGCCGAGGGCGTCTCGCTCACGATGTACCTGACCGGGCTGCTGTTCGAGTCCGTCCGGCTGTCGTCGGGCGGGCTGGGCCGGTCTCGTACCCTGACGGCGTCGGTGCCGGTGAACCTGCGCCAGTTCTTCCCCTCGACGTCGCCGCGGAACTTCTTTGCGACGATCCGGGTGGAGCACACCTACGGCGAGGGAGCCGATGATCTTGGTTCGGTCTGTCGCCGGCTCGATCGCCAGTTCCGCCGGAAGGTCACGCCGGAGGCGCTGGAACGCAAGCTGCGCCGCTTCAGCCGGTTCGAGCGGATGCCGGTGCTGCGGATCGTGCCGCGCCCGCTCAAGGACGTGATCCTGGGACTGATCAACCGGGGCAGCAATCGCGGGCTGACCGTCGCCGTCTCGAACCTGGGTCGGTTGAGCCTGCCCGAACCCGCGGACCCGCACGTGGGGCGCATGCTGTTCCACGTCTCCGCGGTCCGCCCGCAGATCTGCGTCATGTCGCATGCCGGGCTGCTCACCGTGAGCTTCACCTCGCCGTTCGTCGAGACCGGCCACGTGCGGGAGTTCGCTCGCCGGCTCACCGCCGACGGGGTCGGCGTGACGGTCGCGGCGGCGCGGGTGACCGAGACCGAGCTCGCGGAGGTCGAGCGGTGAGGCGGTGCGCCGACTGCGCCGTCGACATCGAAGGCGCCTGGTCCCGCTGCCCCCTGTGCGCCGGCCCGGCGACCGGCGAGGCGGTCCCGAGTCCGCTGCCGGCGGTGCCGCTCACGTTCTCGCGGCGCCGGGTGCTGCGGGTGCTTTTCCTCAGCTCGCTCGCGGTGATCGTGGCCTCGTTCGTCGCGCAGTTGCTGTTCAACCGGGGGGTCGACGAGATCGGTGTCCTGCGTTCGGTGTGGTTGGGCGTGAGCACCATGTGGCTGGTCGTGTTGATGGCGGTACGGAAGCGGCGCAACGTCGCCAAGGGCATCGTCTACCTGGTCGCGCTGATCGGGCTGGCCTGCGTCTACTGGGACTACCTGACCGGGTGGCACCGCTGGTCGCTGACGTACGCCGTGCCGATCGTCTGCGCCTGCTCGATCGTCGCCCTGCTGATCACGGTCAGGGTAATGCGGATCGAGGTCGGCGACCACATCGTCTACAGCGCCCTGACGGTGCTGCTCGGGCTGGCCCCGATCGGCTTCCTCGCCTTCGGCTGGGTGACCAACCCGATCCCGTCGGCGATCTGTGGCTCGCTGAGCGTCGTCACGCTGGTGGCGTTGCAGGTCGTGTCCGGTCCTGAGGTACGGCACGAACTCGCCAAGCGCCTCCACCTCTAGGAAGGCGCTGAAGTCCGCGACCGCAGCCCGGCAACGAGCAGGTCGAGTCCGAAGCTGAACTGGTCGGCCGAACCGACCGCCGGCAGTCGCTCGGTCGGCAGCCGGCCCTCGCTGGCGTCCCGGATGGCCTGCGCCGCTTCGGCCCAGCGGTCGTCGCGCCGGCCCTGGGTTGCCACCGCCATCGCGATCGAACTGGACAGGTAGGCGATCAGCACCTGGCTTGCGGCGACCGTCTCGTGATCGTCGAGCCCGGCCGACCGCAGCGCCCCGAGCAGGACCGCACCGATCCGCCGGCCGTGCGGCCCCAGCGGCGGCCGGGACGCGATGTGCGGTGCGATGCCCGGATGCGCGAGGGCGACCCGGCGGACGTCGGTGAGCAGGCTACGCAGGCGAGCCTCCCAGGGTGCCTGGTCATCGGGCAGGACGAGGTCGGCCAGGGCGAGGTCGGCGACCGCGTCGAGCAGGGCCACGCGATTGGCGAAATGGCGGTAGAGCGCCATCGGATCACAGCCGAGATGGGCCGCGATCCGCCTTACCGCCATCGCTTCCGGCCCGTCGCGATCCCCGAGTTCCAGAGCGCCGGCGGCAATCGAGTCGGGGGACAGCGTGCCGCGCACCGTTCCGCTCGGCCGACTCCTGATCACGCCCGGAGTCTACGCCGTAGACAGGCGCTCCAGCCATGTCTACAGTGTAGACATGGCTCGTTTCCTCCTGCTGCTTCCGAGAGGAGTTGCCGGCGCCTTGGCGTTGTTCATGGCCGCCTACTTCGCGACCGACAACTTCGGCGGCGACTCCGTGCTCCGGCTGTCCAACCCGTTCCTGATCCCGGACCTGCTCATCGTCGGCCTGCTGGCCGTGGCTGCCCTGCTGCCGTCTCGCCTGGCCCGTCCGGCGCTGGTCTTCTCGTTGAGCTGGTCGGCTGCCGTATGGGCGGTGTCGCTGGCGCACTGGATGGTCGCCGGTGAGGTGGTCCGGGGCCTCGGGCATCTGGCGATGATCATGCCCGCCGTGATCGCGGCCGGGCTGGTGATCGTGGCCATCGCCCGGGAGCGGCCCAGCACACTGATCGTCTCCGGCTAGTGGGACCGTCCGCTGATTGCGCATGTGAGGATGCTCGGGTGTCGCCCCGCACACCTGCCGTCGATCCGGACCGCCTCGCCGAGTGGTGCCGGGAGCATCTGGGCAGCCAACCGGTCGATCAGCTCTTCAGCTCCGGGCACCTGTCCGCGGTCGTCGGGCTGCGTCTGGCCGACGGTCGTGAGGTCGTGATCAAGATCCGTCCCTCCTCGGCTCGGATCGCGGCCTGCGTCGAGGTCCAGCGCCGCCTGTTCCGGGCCGGGTTCCCGTGCCCACGGCCGCTCACCAGGGCCGTTCCGTTCGGCGCCGAGGTGGCCACCGCGGAGACGTACGTCCCCGGCGGCGCCGAATTGCCGAGCGCGGGCCGGGCGGCCGTCGCGTTCGCCGAGGCGTTCGCGCGGCTGATTCGGCTGGCTCCCCGGCCGGACGAGGTGGCCTCCCTCGACCCGGCTCCGGCGTGGGCGGCCTGGAATCACGGCGGCGACGGCCTGTGGCCGAGTTCGGCGGAGCACCCCGAGCTCGATCTCAACCTCGTCGGCGGCCCGGACTGGATCGACGAGGCCGGCCGCCGGGCCCGGGATCGGTTGCGGGCCGGCGAGTCCGAACCGGTGATCGGGCACTGTGACTGGCTGGCCGGCAACCTGCGCTGGAACGGGGACACACTGCTCGTCGTACACGACTGGGACAGCATGATCGTCGAGAGCGAAGCCGTCCTCGTCGGCCTGGCCGCCGCGCTGTATTCGACCTTCAGCCCGGACCGGCTGGCCACCGTCGAGGACACCGAGCGGTTCCTCGCGGCATACTGCGAGGCACGCGGCCGGGAATTGAGCGCCGACGAGGTCCAGCGATCCTGGGCTGCCGGGGTCTGGACCAGGGCGTACGACGCCAAGGGTGAGCAGGTGGCCGGACAGATCACGTCACTCTCCGAAGCCGAGACCCGGGAGCGCCTGCGGCGTGCCGGAACCGGCGCACGGTGGCGCTGATCGGTCGTGCCTAGGCTTCGTCGGCCGGGATCTGGGTACGGGTGACGGCTCGGCTGACCGCGGTGTGAACCCTGCGGACGAGCGGAACGTGCAGGCGGTGGGTGCCGGCGTTGAGAAGGTCCCGGGCCCGCCGGTTCAGCGAGCGCCGATCGAGTCCGGGTTGGACCAGCAGGTGCAGCAGCGCGCCGGAGGCGTGCAGCAGGGTGATCAGGACCAGCGTGCGCCAGTCCGGGGTGTCCCGGTCGGAGACGGCCCGCTGCAGTTTCCGGCGAATGGGTTCCGGACTCGCCGTCGGTGACCGCCGAGAGGAGGTCCGCCCGAAGGCCTTCGGGTCCGGCTCGGCGATCGCGCCGGCGGCGACCAGGCGGTCGACGAGCTGCCGGTAGAGGCGGCTGCCCGCGCGGCCCGTACTCATCGCATGGATCAGGCCGTTGATCTTCTGGTCCGGCTTCTCGGCGATCGTCGTCAGCGCCTGGTCGAGCAGGGCGTCGCCGGTGAGCGTGGCGTCGTGCAGGACGATGCGGCGGCGCCGGAACAGGCCGACGGAATCGGGGGTGAGGGTGATCCGTCCCAGCAACGCCAGTTCGGCGACCAGAGCGCCGGCCAGGGCTGGCATCAACTGGCCCCGGCCGATCGGACGTTTCCCCGAACTGTCGTTGAGGCAGATCACCAGGATCTCCTCAGCGATCAGCATGCTTCACGGTATTCGCTTTCCGCGCGGCGGCGCCACCCCTTGCCACGGCTTGGATGGCAGATCGTGTGCGCCGCGGTTGCTGGTCAACCGGTCGACGACTTCGGCGAGCCGGTCGAGGCCCGCTAGGCCGCCATCCGTGCGGAGATCCGCCGGGCGGCCTGGGCACACCGTTGATCATGAAGGACGGCTCGGACAGCGCGGCGGACGGCGGCCGGCTTGGGGGAATCGGTGCCGATCCGGCGGCCGACGCCGGACCAGGCGACGCGGGCCCGGCGCGGGCGTTGCCGGGCAGCGGCGGCAGCGAGTCGAGCGGCCGTCCTCCGGTCGAGACGACGATCATGACGTCCTCCTCGGCCAGGCCCTCCAGTGCAGGCCCGACCCTGGACTTCGTCGCCCGTACCATCCGCGAAACGATCTTGGCTCGCTGACCCGGTCGCGTCGCGGGCGGCGCCGCAGTTGCGAGATCCTTGGCCGGCAAGCCAACCAGGCCGGACCTTGATCGGGTGCCGGCGACGACCGAGGAGCAGTCATGATCGATCGAGTAGCCGTGATCAGCGGTGCTGGGCGCGGCATCGGCGCGGCGACCGCTGCCTATCTGGCCGACCGGGGCTGGCGGATCGCCCTGCTGGACCTCGACGGCGAGAGTGCCGCGGCCCGGGCCGCCGACCTCGGTGGTGATCATCTCGGGCTGGCCTGTGATGTCGCCGACGAGGCTTCCGTCCGTGCGGCCGTCGTGCGCGTGGAGGAGCGGTTCGGCCGGATCGATGCGATGATCGCGGCGGCCGGCAATCTCGAACGTGCCCCGGCGGCCGAGTTCGATCTCGGCAGTTGGCGGCGCCACCTGGACATCCATCTGACCGGCACGTTCCTGCTGGCCCAGCTGGCGTACCCGCGCCTGGTGGAGTCGGCGGGCAGCGTGGTCACCTTCGCGTCGGTCGCGGCCACGTTCGGCCTCCCGCGACGGGTGGCCTATGCGGCCGCGAAGACCGGGCTGGTCGGGATGACCCGCACCCTGGCCGCCGAATGGGGGCCGAGCGGCGTGCGGGTCAACGCGGTCGCGCCCGGCTACGTGGACACCGAGATGATCAGATCCGGGTTCCGGGCCGGGACGCTGGACGAGCGGGAGGTGCTGGGCCGGACACCGCTGCGCCGGCTCGCGCAGCCTGAGGACATCGCCGCGGCGATCGCCTTCCTGATCTCGGAACAAGCCTCCTTCATCACCGGCGTGATGCTCCCGGTGGACGGCGGTTTGATCATCGACGGCACGTTCGATCGGTCGACGGCCGAAGGTCCGTGATCATGACCGACGCTCAGGACAGCGGGGCTCCCGGTCCGTCGGGGCGTTCCTGCCGGCCCGCCAGCATCCGGCCGACCAGCTCGGCGACCCCCTGCTGTGCGACGCGTTCCACGCCGTCCGGGCCGGCGATCATGATCACCGGATAGATCCGGCGCGCCACATCCGGCCCGCCGGTGGCCGAGTCGTCATCGGCCGCGTCGTACAACGCCTGGATCACCGCCGTCGCCGCCCCGGCCGCGTCCAGATCGTTCCGGTACAGCTTCTTCAGCGAGCCCCGGGCGAACACCGACCCCGAACCGATCGAGTGGAACTCGTGCTCCTCGTACCGCCCGCCGGTCGGGTCGTAGGAGAAGATCCGCCCCCGGCCCGCAGCGTGGTCCCAGCCCGCGAACAACGGCACCGCGACCAAGCCCTGCATCGCCAGCGGCAGATTCCCCCGGATCATCGTGGCCAGCCGGTTCGCCTTGCCCACCAGGGACAACGACGAACCCTCCAGCTTCTCGTAATGCTCCAACTCGAGCTGGAACAACCGGACCAGATCGATCCCCAGCCCGACCGAGCCGGCAAAGCCGATCATGGAGAACTCGTCGGCCGGATGCACCTTCTCGAGCTCCCGCTGGGCGATCATCGGACCGGCGGTGGCCCGCCGGTCGCCGGCCAGGATCACTCCGCCCGCGAAGCACGCGGCGATGATCGTCGTGCCGTGCGGTGACAGCGCCCCGGCATCGCCGCTGCCGAGGTCCCGGGCGCGTGCGGTGGGCAGCACGTGAGGTGCGACCGCAGCGGCGAACTCGTAGAACGACGACGTACCGGCCTTCAGATACTCCGCTGACAGTCCAACCGACGACAGATCGCTCACGGCCCACCCTTCCGCACGAAGCTTGGACCATCCAGCTTAATGTTCTCGAACCAGTGCGGCTCCTGCCGGTGCTGACCCGCCGGCGGGCTCAGCCAAGGTTCCTTGCCACGGGGCGGTCAGGCCTGGATTGCATCGAGCGGACGCAAATGGCAGCGAAATCGCGTCCGGCTTGCCTTTTGCGTCCGCTCGGTGGGATGGCAGCCGAGGGGATGGCGCGGGTTCGGAGTTCGGTGGGTCTGGGGCCGCCGAGGAGGTCTTCGGCCGCGCCGTGACCGGGCCGCGTCTGGTTCTGGCGGATCGCGGACCGATGCCGCTGATAGGCGGAGCAGTAGCGACGGTCGTGCCGAGCTTCCGGAGTCGGTCCCGTCGCTTCGGCCGGCCCCTGCCCGGATCGGGTTAGGCTCGGCGGACCGGCCGACGAGGGAGGGGAGGCGGGGTGCGCCAGCTGCGGGCTTCCTTGATCATCGCCGGAGTCGCCGCCGTGTTGATCATCCTGATCGCGGCGATCGCGGCACCGGTCACGGAGAGTGTCCCGCAGGCGGTATGGGTCGGGGCGGTCCTGGTGGTCGCGGTGGCGACCTGCCTGATCGTCGTCCTGCTGCGCGATCCGCTCGGCCGGGAGGAGCGCCGGATCGTACGGGAGTCGGCGGCCCTGGATCGGATGATGGGCAAGATCATCGCGGCCTACCAGGCGGACGTCGGCGAACCGGAGCTGACCGCTCCGTTGGCCGAGCGACTTCGGTACTGGCGCGACCGGCGCGACTTCTTCGCCGAGCTGATGACGGCCAATCATCCGGCCGGAGCCGCCGGTCACCGGCAGGCGGCGGCGATCGTCGACGGGCTCGAGAAGGAGCACGCGCCGGACGCTGACCCGCCCGGACCATGATCGACTTCTGGAGCCTGCCGGGGCTGGGTCTGCGTGGCGGGGATCAGCCGGCGGGCGTGGTGGTCAGCTCGAGTCCCTGGGCGGAGACCAGGTTGGCCGTGCCGTCGGCGAGCCGGTAGGTGAGGCCGACGATCGCGGCCCGGCCGGCGGCGACGGCGCCGGCGAGTGCGCGGGAACGGTCGAGGAGTAGGTCGGCGGTGTGCCGGGTGTGGGCGGTGATGTAGTCGGCGTTCTCGGTGCTTCCCGCGGCCCGGGCGGCGAGCACGCTGGGCGTGACGCGTTCGATGACATCGCGGACATAACCGGTGGCGGGCGTTCCGTGGTCGACGGCGTCGCGGGTGGCGGCGACGGCGCCGCAGGCGTCATGACCGAGGACGACGACGAGGGGACAGCCGAGGACGCTGACTCCGTACTCGATGCTGCCGATGACCTCCGGGCCCAGGACGTGGCCGGCCGTACGGACGACGAACAGGTCGCCCAGCCCGCGGTCGAAGATGATCTCCGCCGCCAGCCGGGAATCGGAGCAGCCGAACACCACGGCGAACGGACGCTGCTCGGCCACCACCTGGGCTCGGCGAGCGGCGTCCTGGTTGGGGTGTTCGGGCACGCCGGCGACGAACCGGCTGTTTCCGGCCATCAGGGTGTCGAACGCCTGGCGGGGTGTCGGGGCGGGACCAGCTGTCACGCCGGCAACTCTATGAGGCGGTGTCTTCAGGGTCGCGGCCCGGCCGCCCGCTGCAGCCGGTTGGCGATGGCCAGGCCGAGTCCGGCCCGGTCGGGTTCGGAGGCGATGATCAGGTCGCAGTCCTGCTCGTCGAACTCGCGCAGCAGGCCGTACAGGCGCTGTCCGTAGGCGGCCGACGACGCGGGAACCGACCGCACCACGAGGTCCGCGCCGGCCGGCAGCCCCGGTCCGGGCCGCGGGAGCAGGACGCCCACCCGCTGCCCGGATCGCTGGGCCTGCAGCGCTTCGGCGACGACGCGGTCGGGGGCGACCAGGACGACCCGGGCCCGCGGCGCGTAGTGGGAGGGGTGCTGGCCGGGCACCCGGACCCGGCTCGTCGCCGGCACCGCCACCGGGCCGCCGATCGCGGCTTCGAGATCCTCCACGGTGGCTCCGCCCGGCCGGAGCACGCTCGGCACCTCGGCCGTGAGATCGACGATCGTCGACTCGACCCCGACCTGGCACGGGCCGCCGTCCAGGATCAGGTCCACCTCTGCGCCCAGTTCGGCCCGGACATGCTCGGCGGTGGTCGGACTCACCGAGCCGAACCGGTTCGCCGAGGGCGCCACCACCCCGCCGCCGAACGCGCTGAGCAGGGCCCGGGCGACCGGATGATCGGGTACGCGGACCGCCACCGTGTCCAGTCCGCCGGTCACCGCCAGCCCGACCCGACCGCTGCGGCGCAGGACCAGCGTCAACGGGCCGGGCCAGAACCGTTCGGCCAGTCGCCGGGCCGTCGGCGGCACGTCGGCGACCCACTCGGGCAGCTGCTCCACGCCGGCCAGATGGAGGATCAGCGGATGAGACGCCGGTCGCCCCTTCACCGCGAACACCCGGGCCACGGCGGCCGGATTCTCGGCGTCGGCGCCCAGCCCGTACACCGTCTCGGTCGGGATCGCCACCAGCCCGCCGGACCGCAGCACCTCGGCGGCCCGCGCGATCTCCGGAGCGCCCGCCGTCACCATGTCAGACCGTCTCTCACGCCGAACAGGGTATTCCTGGGCCGCCGGATTGCCGGTCCAAAGACTCTGTTCCTGCGCCCCGGCGCTGCGGTCGGATTCAGGTGATCACCTGGAAGAAAGGCCGAAGGACCCATGGACAGCACCCGCTCCGCCCCGTCGTCGATGCCCCAGCCCACCGCGTTCCACAGCGACCACCGGCCGGCCGACCCGGCCGCGGAGCTGGTGCACCTGGTCCGCATCCTCGACCTCCAGGAACGGCTGTCCGGGGTGCAGCGGCTGCGGGACTGGGCCCTGTCGGCGGTCGCGCCCCGGCCCGGCGAGCGGGCCGTCGACGTGGGCTGCGGCACCGGCTCCGAAGTCGCCCGGTTGGCCGCTCTGGTCGGACCGTCCGGTACGGCGATCGGCGTCGAGCCGCATCCCGGACTCCGGGCCACCGCGGCCGATCGGTTGGCCGGGATCGCGTCCGCCCGGCTGGTCGACGGCGCCGCCGAGGCGCTCCCGTTTCCGGACGGGTCGGTCGACGTCCTGCGCTGCGAGCGGGTGTTCCAGCATCTGGCCGACCCGGAGGCGGCGGTCCGCGAGATCGCCCGGGTGCTGGCCGCCGGCGGGCGTACCGTCCTGATCGACTCGGACTGGGAGACCTTCGTCCTCACCCCCGGCGAAGCCGAGGTGGTGGCACGCGTGATGGGCGCGGCCCGGCGCCGGATGCGGCAGCCGACGATCGGTCGCCGGCTGCGCGGTCTCCTGGTCGGAGCCGGACTATCGGTCGCCGAGGACGTGGGCGCCTCTGCCGTCGTCTTCGGTACGGGCAGCGAGGGCGGCATCGAGTTCCTCGAGCTGCAGATCGCCGCCGCGCGGGACGAGGGCGTGATCACCTCCGCCGAGGCCGAGGACCTCAGGTCCGGCGTCGGGGCGGCCGTCGAGGCCGGCACCGCGTTCTGTGCAGTGACGATGTTCGCCGTCGTCGCCCGCCGCTGATCCGCACGGTCGCGCGCGCCCGCTGAAATGGTTCAGACCGTTGACAGTCCTGGTGAGGCCCTTTACGGTTGACGCTAATAGGATCGATTCACGTCCGAAATTCCTGCGCCGAAAGTTCAATGATGAACGAACGACCCGTAGTGAGCCGTAGAACGACTCTGCAGACCGCGGTCGGCCTGTCGCTCGGAGCGGTGGCCGGCTGCACCACCGGCACCCCGACCGAAGCACCGACCGAACCGGCGGCCCGGGTGCCGCTGCCGCGCTATCAGGCCTACGCCGGGGTGCAACCGGACCTGCCGTCGTCCGCGGCGGGCGTGATGGCCGGCTTCCTGACGTACCCACCGCAACAGGTCACGCTGCACGAGCGGCCGCCGGCGACCGGCGGCAGCCTGCTGGCGATGTCGCGGACCGACGGCTCGGCACCGCCCGCGCTGGCGAACAACCGCTACTGGCAGGAACTGAACCGCCGGCTCGGCCTCGAGCTGCAGGTCAACCTGACCCCGCCGGCCGACTACGCCAGCAAGTTCGCCACGGTCGTCGCCGGCAACGACCTGCCCGACCTCGCGATGGCGATGCCCGGATCGGTGCCCAGGTTCCCGGACCTGCTGGAGGCGCGCTTCGCGGACCTCAGCGAACTGCTCGCCGGCGACGCGATCACCGCCTATCCGGCGTTGGCGAACATCCCGTCGCACAGCTGGCAGGGTGCGATGTTCGGCGGCCGGATCTACGGCATCCCGATCCACCGCGGGGTGGTCGGCAGCCTCCTGCTCTGCCGCTCCGACTTGTTCCGCGCGCTGGACCGGCCGCTCCGGGCCGACGACGCGGACGGTTTCGTCGAGCTCTGCCGTGGGGTGACCGACGCCCGGAACGGCCGCTGGGCGCTGGGCGATCCGCTGACGACGCTGACCTTCGCGCTGGAGATGTTCGACGGCCCGAATCGCTGGCAGGAGTCGGGCGGTGCCTTCACGAGCGCGTACGAATCCCCGGCCATGAAGGACGCGCTGGAGTTCGTTCGCCGGCTCTGGCAGGAGGGGCTGCTGCATCCGGACGGCTTCACGGCCGGCGAGAACGTCAACGTCTGGCTGATGTCCGGCGCGATCGCGATGAGCTACAACAGCTACAACGCCTGGCAGGGGCTGGCCCGGGAGGCCGTCGCGACCGACCCGTCGATCACGTTCGACGCGCTCGACACTCCCGGCGCCGACGGGGGAGCGGCGCGGAAGTTCCTGTCCGGCGGGCTGTTCAGCCTGACCGTCTTCAAGAAGGCAGAGCGGGCCCGGCTGGAGGAGTTGCTGCGGGTCGCGGACTGGCTCGCGTCGCCGTTCGGCACGGCGGAATACCTGTTCGTCCGGTACGGCATCGAGGGGCACAACTTCACCTGGGAGGACGGCGAACCGGTCTCGACGAAGAGCGGGATGGACGAGCGGCGGGTGCCCGCCGCCTACCTCGCGGCGGCGCCGGCGGTGCTGTACCTGCCGGGGCTGCCGGACGACACCCGGCGGGCGCATGCGTACCAGGAACGGACGGTGCCGAACGGCAAACCGGATCCGACGCTCGGGCTCTTCTCCAACGCGGCCTCGGAACGCGGCGCCGGCCTGGACCGGAACCTGGCCGCACTGCAGGCGGAGATCATCAAGGGCGACGCGCCGGTCGCCGACTGGGACGCCGCGGTGGCCCGGTGGCGGAGTGACGGCGGCGACGAGATCCGGGGCGAGTACGAGCAGGCGTACCAGAAGGCCGCCGGTCGATGATCACCGGCGGCGGGCCACGGTTCGGCCGGCGGACCATGATCGGGATCGCCGTCGGCACCGCCCTCGCCGCGGCCGGACTGCGCACGGCTGCTGCCGCGGTGCCGGTGTCGGCGACCCGGGCCGCGTTCGACGCCGCGGACCTGGCGTTCAACGGGGGCTGGGGTGTGGCCGACGCGACGAACGAGCAGGGCCTCTACTCCTGGCAGGAATCGGCCGTGCTCAAGGCCTATGTGCTGATGTACCGGGCGCACCGGGATCCCTACTACCTGGACAAGTTCATCGCCCACGGTGATCTTGTGCTGGCGAACCGGGACAGCGTGCGCGGCGTCACCGACTATCGAGGCCGATCGCTGCCGGCCTGGCGCAACTTCAAGGTGACCGTCGATCCGGTGTCCACGTCGATGCTGATCGGCGTCGACACCGGGAACATCACCTACGGCATGACGATGTTCGCCCGAACGATCATGGCCGACTCCGCGCTGCGCCGGGTCAGGCGGTACGACGAAGCGGCGAGACGGTTCCGCGACGCGGCGGTCCGGGCGGTCGCGGTGCACGACGCCGACTTCAAGGAGCTCGGCAGCCGCAGCGGCTCGTACACCTTCGCGAAGGGCTCGCCGTACGTCGTCGACGGGATCGAGTACCCGGTCAACATGGATCTGGCGATGGGCGCGAGCGTGCTGAGCCTGTGGCACCTGACCCGCGATCGGGTCCATCTCGACCGGGCTCGACGGCTGGCGGTGCACTGGCGGGCCGACTGGGATCGGCTGGCCGACGGCGCCGTGGTGTGGCCGCATCAGCACAAGGATTCCTGGGCCTATCGCGGCTGGTCGGCGGCCGACGGCGTTTCGGTGAACATGCCGTCGTACAACCCGAACACCCGGGTCGAGGACCTCGGCCACGGGCAGATGTGCGTCGAGTTCGCCGAACTGGCCCACCGGTCCGGGCTGTACCGGCGGGATGACCTGGTCCGGCTGGCCCGGACGCTGAGCCGGCACACGATCACCGAGGACGCGGCCGGCGACCTCACCGTCTACGAGCGGATCGACGGCTCCCGGGCGGACGCGGGCCGGGTCAAGCAGGAGTTGTACGCCGGCGGCTGGCTGCCGCTCGACCCGTACGCGGAGGATCCGTTGCAGCCGCGAATCGGCGCCATCCTGGACCAGAACCTTGATCAGAATTCGCCGGGCCTGGTCTCGGTCCGGATGCTGGCGATGGCGTACGCCAACTACGCCCGAACCCGGCGGCCGGTCTCGGACTACCCGTGATCATGGCCCGTTGAGCGGCGCTACCCTGAGCCCTTGATCCGAGGAGGTCTCCATGGCGACGTTCGACGAGGCGGAGCTCCGGCGCCGCATCGAGACGGTGGTGTACGCGTCGGCGAGCACGGTCGACGCCCAGGCGCGACCGAGGGTGCGCATCCTGCATCCGGTCTGGGACTGGGCGACCCGCACGGTGTGGATCGGGACGAACCCGAACGGCGCCCTGGCGGCCGAACTCGCGATCCATCCGCACCTTGCGTTGTGCTATCTCCGGTCTTCCCTCGATCCGTTCCTGACCGAGCAGGTCTACGTCGACGGAGCGATCACCTGGATCGATCCGCACGAGGGCTGGGACAAGATCAAATCGGTCCCGCCGCCGGTCGGCTACGACCCGCTGGTGAGCTGGTCGTCGCCGGAGGATCCGAAGTTCGGCGTCCTCGAGCTCACGCCGTCGCGGATCGAACTGGCCGCACTGAGCGCCGCAGCGGGCTGGAGCCAGTCGATCTGGCGCGCCGGCAGCTGACCGGATCAGACCGGCTTCAGGGCCGAGTCCACCAGGACGAGGCCGGCGCCGAACTTCCGGTCCAGGGCTGCCTGGATCGAGCCGTCGTCATGGATCACGTAGGCCTTGACGACGCCGGTCCTGGGGTCCGGGGAGCTGGACAGCAGTCCCGGGGTGCCCTGGAGTTGATCTTGAACGGCCAGCAGCTCCGCTTCGGTCCGGCCGCCCCGGGAGACGCAGAGCATGCCGCTCCACACCTCGCGGATCTTCGCCTCGGCCGCGGCGAGGTCACCGGTCACGGCGACGTTGATCACCATGTAGCGCGGGTCGTTCAGCCGCCGTTCCTTCTCCTCGTCCTTCAGATCCTTGTCCGCGTACGGATTCGGGCTCTGGTCCATCCAGGCGGTCGAGTAGTCGGGGAGCGCGGCGGCCAGGCTCAGTGCGGCGTCCAGGTCGCCGGCCGAGACCTTGGAGGTGTCGGTGACCCGCCAGCCGCCGGCGGGCTCGGGGCACGGGGAGGTCCAGACGTCGTCCTCCGGCTCCGGCCAGACGTAGCCCCGGCCGGAGGCCACCTCGGTCGGCGTGAACTCGCCGGCGGCCGGGTCGTAGCGGCCGGTCAGGATGAACTCCCCCCAGCGCGTGCCGGATGCCTCCTCGAACTCTCCGGTCCGGTCGGACCAGTCCCAGCCGACCAGCTTCGGTCCGCTGCACTGTGGCGGGTAGGACTCCATGACGCCGCCCAGGCACAGCTCGGCGCCGGAGCCGTCATCGAGCACCATGGCGGGGTGCCCGGTGGTCACCGGACCGGTGCGCGCACTGGGACCGCCCGAGGCGGGCACGGCGGGTTGGCCGGGACTCGCGATCGGCGCGCAGGCCCACAGCAGGACGGGCACGGCAACACTGCCGGCCAAGATCAGAACCCGGCTCATCGGCCCAGTGTCGTTCCCTGCTCCAAATCCGCCGGCTGTGCGGCGTCCGGCTCGTCGACCGCGGCGGTCCGGACGGTCGGCACCGGTAGGCCGTCGAGGCCGTAGACGGCCCGACGGTGCCGGGTGTACGCGTGCACCAGGGAACCGTGGACCGACGCGTCGGCGCCGAGCAGGCCGCCGACCACGGGCAGGGCGATCGGTAGGCCGATGACCCGGTGCAGGTCGTGCCGGAGCGGGTCGATCACCTGGTCGCGGGCGAGGGAGAGGCCGCCGCCGATGATGATCATGGCCGGGTCGACGGTCATCGCCACCGTCGCGATGCCACGGGCGAGCGCCCCGATGAACGCGTCGATCTCGGTGTTGGCCTCGGCGTCCCCCGCGGCGGCCAGCCGGAAGACCTCGGCCGCGGTCGGGGCCCGGCGCCAGGACAGTCGGCCGGTCGGCCCGCCAAGATCACCGAAGGCGAGATGGCCGACCTCCCCGGCGGCATGGTGCACCCCGCGCCGTGGCTGCCCGCCGAGGACGAGGCCCATCGCGATCCGGTTGCCGACCGAGACGTAGAGCAGGTCGTCGACCAGTCGCGCGGCGCCGAGGTGGTGCTCGGCGACGGCCGCCAGCCGGACGTCGTTGTCGACCGCGACCGGGCAGCCGAACGCTTCGGAGAGTTGATCACCGAGGACCGCGCCGGACCAGTCCGGGATGATCGAGGAGATGATCACTCGGCCGGCGTCGTCGACCAGGCCGGGAACCGAGACGCCGACGGCGCGCAGAGCGCCGCGGTCGAAGCCCGCCTCGGTGAGGAGGCCGGTCACGCCGTCGACCAGGCCCGCCCAACGCTCGGCCGGCCGGGTGATCAGATCGAAGCCGGAGACCGTGCGGCGGGCGAGCACCCTCCCGGCGAGATCGGCCAGCACGACCCGGATGCTCGCCGTACCCACGTCGACTCCGGCGACCGCGCCCGCGCCGGCGGGGAAGGCCAGCCGGCGGGCCGGGCGGCCCGCCCCGCGGCTCGCCGGCCGCGGTGCGTCGACCACAAGATCAAGAGCGGCGAGTTCCGTCACCGCGTTCTCCACCGCGGTCCGAGACAGCGCGAGTGCCCGGGCCAGACCGCTGACGGAGGCCGGGCCGCCGTCGCGGAGCTGGGTCGCCACCCGGGTCAGGGCCGGTCCTGGCGCTGTCATCCGCATCCTCTCCGCTGATTACCACAGTAGGATCGCCGAATCCGGCTGGTCGCTCCGTGGACGGTTCTCAGGTTCTCATTGTGCACTGCGTCTTCGTCGGCTAGCGTAAACTCCACTAATTATCACAGTGAAGTGTCATAATACGGGGGAATGATGGACGATTCCGCGGTGACGCCGCCGGTCAATCAGCGGCGAGCCTTCCTGTCCGGGGTCGGGCTGGCGGCGGTCGGCGGGAGTGTGGTCGCCGCGGCGCTGGCGCCGTCACCGGCCGCGGCGGCCACGGAGTCGCTCGCCGTGGTGGACACCGTTCGGCAGCTGGCCGCGAAACCGGCGCAGCCCGGTGATCTTGCGATGGCCCGCGGCTATTCCGAGATCGGCGACGTCCCGGGTCCACTGCTGTATCGCTTCGTGGCCGACGATCCGCCGGCCGTGAACGGCGGGACCGTGCTGCGCGGGCGGGGCCGGTCGGTCTGGGTGCTGCTGCACGACGGCGTCGTCGACTTCCGCCGCTTCGGCATCTTCGACGCCGCCACCCCCGCCGACGACGCCCTGGACGCGATGCTCGCCGATCCCACGATCCACCGGATCGAGGCGCACACGCCGCTCAACTTCACCCGGCGGCACCGCACCGGCCGGTCGGCCGTCGAGCTCGACTTCGGGCATCAGGTGATCACCACGCGCGGCATCGAGGACGCGGCCGCGGACGATCCGTTCGCCGCAGTGATCTTCTTCCGCGGCAAGATCACCGACGAGGTCCAGCAGGCGACGCTCGGGGAGACGGTGCCGGACCTGGCCGACATCCTCCCGGTGGCGGATGCGTCGTTCTTCTCGGTGGGCGCGTGGTACGCGGCGGAGGTCAACGGCCTGGCCGGACGCTGGGAACGGGAACTGCAACGGCTGCTCCAGGTCACCGAGATCGTCGACGGCACGCACATCCGGGTCAACTACAAGATCGGCTGGGAGCTGGGGAAGGATCGCTCGATCACCTGGACCAGGGTCGAGCCCGTCCACGACGTGCGGGTGGCGAACCTGATCTTCGAAGGTGGCGGCAAGGATCAGTTCACCGGGTCCCACCCGGTCGCGTTCGAGTACGCCGTCCGGTGCGACGTCGACAGTGTCGAGGCCACCAAGACCTTCTGGCCGGTCGTGATGCGGCGCTGGAACACGTACTTCCGGACCACCAACTGCTCGCTGGCGAACCCGGTCTCGGTGACCTGGGGCGGTGCCGGATACCTGACCCAGCAGATCTACTGCCTGTACGGCTACGTCGCGAACTGCCACACCTCGAACGCCCGGCACCTCAACGACT
Source organism: Microlunatus parietis (assembly GCF_013407955.1). Lineage (GTDB taxonomy): Bacteria > Actinomycetota > Actinomycetes > Propionibacteriales > Propionibacteriaceae > Microlunatus > Microlunatus parietis. The sequence goes on from NZ_JACCBU010000001.1 coordinate 5,361,996, forward strand.
GGACGGCGAGTGCGTACGGCCTGGTCGAGAACTGCCACGGCGACGGAGATGATCAAGGACCGTTCGTCACCCACGGCCAGTACGAACACGACCTGACCTACGTCGGCAACTCGGGCTTGATCACGTTCGCGAACTCGGGCGCCGCCTGGGGCTCGGCGGCCAAGCGGATCACCGTACGCCAGCACGTCTGCTCCTGGTTCGTGGCGCGGGTGAAGGTGACCGACCTGACCCTCGAAGACGTCCAGGTGATCGGCAAGCCCTCGCTGGCCGGGTCCGGCATGCTCTGGATCAATGCCGACGGTGCGCAACTGCGCGGCTGCACGGCGACCGGCCCGCTCGTCGTGACCCAGCAGTCCAGGCGGTCCGCCCGGCCGACGACCATCAGCGACTCGTCCTTCGCATTCGCCGCCGGGGCGACGCTGACCAACGGCACGGTCACCGCGCCGATCACCATGATCGACACGACGCTCCGCGGTGTCGGCGGCATGATCATCGCCGGCACCGGCGAGATCACGTTCCGCGGCTGCACGCTGACCGCCGCCGAGGGCTCGGCTCCGGTCTCGATCACGGTGCCGCGGGTTCGGTTCGCCGAATCCGTGCTGACCGAGGTCGGGCTCACGATGGCCGGCGACGAAGATCAACAGCTGGTCGTCTCGGGCAGCACCATGATCGGCTCCGGCACCGGGATCGGCCGGTCCGGCGGTGCCGAACTCACCGTACTCCTCGAGGGTTCGGAGCTCCGGCGGACCGACCCCGCCGGGTCACATGTCCGGCTGACCGAAGGCACGAACCACTACCGCGCCAGCGCGTCCCGCTTCACCGGCGGCCGGCTCGACCTCGCGGCGGGCGGCTTCGCGGCACCGTCGACGCTGATCCAGGTCGGCTGTGTGGAGTCCGGCGTCGTGCGCGGCGACTTCCCCGCCGACGGCGAGCGAGTGTCGACCGCCGGCAGTCTCGCGGTCTGACTTCATGATCATCCCGGGGCGTGCGGCACCCGGGCGTACCCTGGCAGGGTGAGCAGCCCTCCGGTCAGGTACCGCACGTGAGAAGGTCGGCGGCCCCGTGGCTGGTGCTGGGGGTCGCGGCGCTGACGGCCGCGGTGTGGGTCGCGGCGCGCGCCTATCGGGAGGTCCGCAACTGGGGTGCCGAACCGGCCGATCTGGCCCGTGATCTTCCCGGCGACGACCTCCTTCCGGACGCGGAGTTCGCCCGGACCCGAGCCGTCAACATCGACGCGTCGAGCGAACTCGTCTGGCGCTGGCTGATGCGGTCGGGCCGGCCATACGGCTGGCTGCGGGGCCGCTGGCTGGGCCAGTTCGACGGGTACGCCCTGACGCTCGCGCTGATCGAGCCGCCGCGGTTGCTGGTGCTGCGGCAGGGTGGGCCCGGCCAGCCGTGGGATCTGACCTGGGCGTTCATGATCATCGACGGGCAGCGCGGGTGGCGCCGGCTGGTGATCCGGACCCGGGCCCGGGCTCACCCGGGCTTGCTGGGACGGATCGGGCTGGCCGGGTTCCGGTTGCTGGATCCCCTGACGGTGGCGACGACCCGCCGGATGCTGCTCGACGTCAAGTACCACGCCGAGGCGTCCAGGCTGGATCCGCTCAGCAGTTGATCACGCCGCCCGGTCCGGCCGGTGCCGTAGCGGCGTGATCGTTTCGCGACCCGGCGATCCGGGTAGGTTCGGCTACGCCCGCCGAGCCGAGGAGGTGTCTGGTCATGATCGGTGGCAGGACCTGGGTCGGTCGCAGGACCTGGGTTCGGCTCGACAATGCCTCCAACATCTTCCTGGCGTCCCGCAGCGACGCCGATCCCAAGGTGTTCCGGATCAGCGCCGAACTTGATCATGACGTGGACCGGGAGCTGTTGCAGCAGGCTCTCGACACGACGTACGGTAAGTATCCGCTCTACCACGCGGTGCTGCGGCGCGGTGTGTTCTGGTACTACCTGCAGGACAGTGATCTGTACCCGGTCGTCACAGCGGACGAGCAGCACACCTGTGCCCCGATCTACCAGGCCGACCGGCGGAACCTGCTGTTCCGCGTCGTGCATCATCGCCGCCGGATCTGCCTGGAGGTGTTCCACGCCCTGTCCGACGGGACCGGTGCGCTGTGGTTTCTCTCCGACCTGGTGAACACCTACGTCCGGCTGCGCAACCCGGACCTGCGCAACCCGGACCAGAGCCGGCCGGCCGAGACCGCCCGGCCGGCCGGGGATTCGCTGCCCGATCCGGGCCGGGCCGACTACGCCACCGGTCCGGTGGCCGGTCCGGCCGAGCCCGTACACGCGCTGATCGCCGACAGCTTCGCGTACTACTTCGGCCGACGCCGTCACGAGGAGCCGGTGGCCGACCGCCCGGTCGGGGAGGGCCCGCCGCCCGACGGACCGCAGCGGTCGCCCTGGTGGCGTCGCCGACGGGTGCATCGGATCAGGGGCACCCGGACTCCGGACCACCGGACCCGAGTCGTCGAGCTGACCGCGCCCGTGCCGGAGCTGCTCGACCTTGCGCGCTCGGAGGGTGTCTCGCTCACGATGTACCTGACCGGCGTCTTCTTCGAGGCCGTACGGCGATCGTCCGGCCTGGACCGGCCGCGGACGCTGGCGGCCACGGTGCCGGTGAACCTGCGCCAGTTCTTCCCCTCGACGTCGCCGCGCAACTTCTTCGCGACGATCCGGGTGGAACACAGGTACGGCCACGGCTCCGACGACCTCGGCTCGGTCTGCCGCGAGCTCGATCGGCAGTTCCGGCTGCAGGCCGCCCCCGAGGCACTGGAGCGGAAGCTGCGGAGGTTCGCCCGGTTCGAGCGGATGCCCGTGTTGAGGGTTGTGCCGCGGCCGTTGAAGGATGTGATCCTCGGGCTGATCAGCCGGGCCAGCAACCGTGGCCTGACCGTCGCGGTCTCGAACCTGGGCCGGGTCACCCTGCCGCAACCGGCCGATGGGTGCGTCGGGCGACTGCTGCTCCACGTCTCCGCGGTCCGCCCGCAGGTCTGCGTCATCTCCCACGCCGGCCTGCTCACGATGAGCTTCACGTCGCAGTACCACGAGACCGGTCACGTCCGGGAGTTCGCGCGGCTGCTCACCGGCCGCGGGCTCACCGTGACCGTCGCCGCGTCGCGGGTCACCGAGGAGGAACTCGCCGAATCGGAGCCGTGAGCCGCTGCCGAGGTGGCACGGAGTTGCACTCTGCCGCCCGGGCACGAGGGATTTCCGCCGTGACTGGAGCCTGTTGCGCAAGGGCGTTGCAGGTCGGATCGGGGCCCGGCGCCGGGCCGCCCACCGTCGAGCGTGGAAGGCCAGGCCGCATCTTTGGCCAGGTGACACAAATCTGCAATGGAACAGGTAATGCAATCGATTTCAGGCCCTTGGTGCAATGGTTGCATTGCAGATATGTGACACCACTTCTGCCTGGACGGGCGCGAACCGGACGGGGGCGCGCAGGGCCGGAAGCCGCTCGCGTCGAGGGCTCAGTTCGGCGCCGTCCGGGTGCGGCCGATGCAGCCTGTCGCCGTACGAGCGCCAGGGCCCCAGAGCGTCGAGCAGTCCGCCTCGCCGCTGACCGCCTTCCTGATCAGCCCGCTGGCCCAGTTCGTCTTCATGCCGTTCATGACCGACCGCGCCGGGGGTCGACCTGATTCCGCGGCTCCACCACCTGTGACACTCACGTATATCGGGACTACAATTGCGTGTCATGAAGCAGGTCGAGGCAGCGTTGGTGGACGCGGCGATCGCGGCGGCGCGAGAGCGCGAGCAGAGCGTGGCCGAGATCCCGCTGGACGAGATCGCGCGGGTGGCCGGGATCTCCCGCAGCACGCTGCTGCGTCGCCTCGGCGGAAGCCGGGCCACCCTCGACGAGGCGGTACGGGACGCGGGCGTCGACCCCGGCGGCCGGGTCCCGGTCCGGGAGCGGGCCGTCGCGGCGGCCGCGCGCCTGATCGCCGACCGAGGGCTCGGTTCGGTCACGCTCGCCTCGGTCGCGGACGAGGCAGGCTGTTCGCTGCCGGCGGTGCACGTGGCCTTCGACGGCCGGGACAGCCTGCTCGCCGCGGTGTTCGACCGGCACAGCCCGTTGCCGGAGCTGATCGCCGTGGCCCAGGATCCGCCGGCCGAGCTCGAGCAGCTGGTGCTCCGGGTCTACCGCACCTTGATCACCGTGCTGCAGCGAGAGCCGCGGGTCTTCCCCGCCCTGCTGAGTGATCTGTTCAGCCGGCCGACCGGGCCGGCTGCCGAGTTGATGCGCGGGAACGCGCCCAAGGTGGCCGAAGCGCTGGCGGCGCTGTTCGGCCCGCACCTGGACTCGGGAGCGTTGCGGCGGCTGCCGTTCCCGATCCTGCTGCAGTTGCTGATCGGCCCGATGCTGCTGCACGTCGTGCTGCGGCCCGGCCTCGAGGCCGCGCTGCCGATGCCGCCGATCGACGATGCGGCCGAACTCTTCGCCGCGGCCTTCCTGCGGGCCGCGGGCACCCCACCCTAGGAGATGATCATGAAGGTACGGCAGGCTGCGCTCGGCAGTGCGGTGTTCTTCCTCGTCGGTCCCGGCACCGTGGTGATCTTGATCCCGTGGCTGCTCAGCCGGTGGCGGTTCGACGGTCCGCCGCCGTCCGGCCTGGACTGGCTGGTGATCACCGGCCGCGTCGCCGGAGTGGTGTTGATCTTGGCCGGCGGAGCGTTCCTGGTGCACGCCTTCGTCCGCTTCGTCGTCGAGGGCTTCGGGACGCCGGTGCCGGCGGCGCCGCCGACTCGGCTCGTGGTCGGCGGTGCGTACCGGCATGTCCGCAATCCCATGTATGCGGCGATCTTCGCGGCGATCGCCGGTCAGGCGCTGCTGTTCTGGTCGCTTCCCGTGCTCGTGTATCTCGCGATCGCGATCATGGTCGTCGTGCTCTGGGTGCGGATCTACGAGGAGCCGCAGCTGCGCCGACGCTTCGGGGACGACTACGTCCGGTACTGCGGCAACGTTCCGGGCTGGCTGCCCAGGATCCGGCCCTGGCGGCCGGTCTTCGGCGAGTCACCTCGTTGATCAGGCCGTCGGGACGAGCACGGTGTAGCGCTGGTAGCTGATCTCGCCGGCCGGGCCGGTCACCGCGAAGCTGAGCCAGGGCCGGTCCGGGGCGAGGTCGGCCGGCCGCCAGGGCAGCCGGATCCCCTGGATGCCCGGCGGATAGGCCTGCGGTCGGCTCGCACCGAGGTCCGGCTCGAACCGTACGGGATCGAACGGAAAACCGCGGCTGCGGAGGGCGCCGGACGCATCCTGGTAGCTGACGGTCACGTCGGCCCGGTCGAGGTGGTAGCCGGTCAGCAGCAGGCCGGGATGATCGTCGCCGGCCGCGAGCAGTCCGGTCGGGGCCGGGCGATCGCCGAGTTCGCGGAGGTGCTCGCGCAGGGTGGGCCGGCCGGGCACCCGGCACTCCATCATCTGGTCCCAGTCGAAGCCGATCACCTTGGTGACGGTGTTGCCGACCACGGCCACCTGCTTCATGACCCGGTCCGCGGTGGCCAGGCCGCGGGCGGTGCCGGAGCTGCAGGCGGGTTCGCCGGGCAGCGGTGCCGGCTCCATCAGCTCGACATTGGCCCAGAGCTCGAAACGGTCCGCTCCGAACGGCCGGCCGGTCTCGGCAGCCGCGCGGAAGTAGGCGGCGGAGGAGTCGCTGTAGGCCTCCCGATAGGTCAGCGGCCCGCCGACGACCGGCTCGAGCCGCTCGGGCACCGGCTGATCCGCCTCATCCGGGAAGAAGACCCCGCCCTTGCCGGTGCCGCGGCCGTCCTGCGGCGCAATGATGATCTTGGCACCGTGACCCGACTCGATCATCCGGGTGATCGCCAACGGCACCCCGGACACCGGCGACGTCATCCGCGGCCGGGCGTCGATGTACGGGCTGAGCAGCACCGGCAGGTCCGGCAGGGCGGCCCGGGCCAGGGCGTGCTGGGTGCCGTACAGCGCGTACTGGTCGTCCCAGGCCGGATTGCCCTTCAGCGGCATCTCGACGCTCTGGTAGAGCCCGCCGAGCGAACCCAGGCCGGTGTGCCGGTCGCGCCAGTCGGTGAAGACCCGCCGGGTGAAGGCCTGCACGGTGTCCAGGTACGTGACGTCGGCCAGCCACGGCGAGGCCGGATTCATGTCGGGGCGCGGCATGCCGAGGAACAGGCTGACGCCTTGCGCGGCCGCCGCCCGCAGCATGATCGTCACCGGGTCGACGGCATCCGGTGCGCCGGTGTTGATCAACACCAGGTCGTACTGATCATGAGACTGCCGGCAGCCGCGGTCGGTGCCGACCGGCAGCAAGATCAACTGGAAGCGGATCCCGCCCGAGACCATGCTGCGATCGCGGTGCGGACAGCGCAGCATCGCGGCCCCGAAGCGTTCCGTGCCGGAATAGGTCAACACCCGCCGCAGGGTGCCCGCACCGATCCGGCCCGCCGCCGCACGGGTACAGCTGAGGCCGTCGACCGTACAGGCGAAGCGGGGGTCCGGGGAGCCGTCGGCCGCCAGGATCGCGCCGTCCGGGCCGGTCCGCCGCTGCTGCAGCCGGAAGCCGAACGTGATCATGGTGTCGCCGCCGGCGGCGCGCACCGCGGCCAGCTTCCGGTTCGCCCGGCAGGGATCGGATTCGTAGTAGGTGAAGAAGCCCGTGACCACGCCCGGGCCGGGTTCGGGCAGGTCGCCGCAGCGATCGTGCTCCGGGGCGGGCTCGTCGGCCCTCGCCGACCCCGGCGGAAGCAGGCCGATGATCAAGGTCAGCAGCAGCAGGAGCATGATCACGACCCGGCTCGGCAGCCGGGACCGGTCAGCGGCAGTAGTCATCTTCGAGCTCCTCGCCCTTGCCGTCGTCCACCTGGCGCTCGACCTGGGCGAACACGGTGCGCCAGGCCGGCTTGTAGTCCTTCGGGAAGGCGAGGCCGCGGCCGCTCAGCAGGGTGGTGACGGCCAGGCACTTGGTCTCGTCGGTCGGCTCCTGGTTCGGCATCGGCTGCGGCACCACGTACTTGTAGGCGTGCGACTTGTCCGAGAAGTAGAGATCGCCGGCCGTGTCCAGGTTGCCGAAGTTGGCGCCGGAGGCCAGCAGCTGCGTCGCGGTCATGGTGCCGGGCTCGATCCGCAGCAGCCGGCCACCGACGGTGGCGTACACGTTGCCGTCGATCGGCGAGACGTACTGATAGGCCCAGGCCCAGTAGAACTGCCCGTCGACGTAGCGCGAGGCCAGGCCGGGATAGCGGGCGACGACCTGCTGGCCGGCCGGATCGTAGACGAACAAGGTGTCCTCGGCCCAGCCCCAGATCTTGCCGTCGGGAGCGACCATCAACCCGGTGACACCCTCCCGGTCGGCGACCGGGACGAGCTCGCGGACCACCGTGCGGGTGGCCGGATCCCAGACGACGAGCTTCGACTCGAGTCCCGGCGGCTGCTCGATGCCCATGCCGCCGTCGACGTTGGTGCCGAGATAGACGAGTCGATCGTGCGGGTTGTACGCGACCGAGATGATGCTCTGGTCCTTGACGATCTCCTCGGTGTACCACTGGTGGGTTCCGGTGCCGAACTCGTACGCGGCGAGACCGCCCTGCACCCGGCCGTAGCCCGGCACGGTGCCGAGGTAGATCTCGTCGCGCTCGGCGTTGTACGCCATCGCGAACGGCCGGTCCTGATGTTCGGCGAGGCCGTCGAAGATCAACTTCGGTGCCGCGGTGGGCCGGGCCGGGTCGTAGCGGGAGAACCTCGCGTTGCCGTAGTGGCCGAGATACATCAGCCCGTCGCGGACGACCGACGACTCGTACTGGCCGGACGAGAGGGACGGATAGATCTTTCCCGCGCCGGTGGTGTCGACCCGGGCCAGGCCGGTCGGATAGCCGGAGGCGAACATCTGCCCGTCCGGCCCCTGCAGCAGCTTCTGGATCGCGGTCGGTTGGGAGTACGTCCACGGCTTGCTGGTGTAGCTCCCCGCCATCGTGAGCCGGAACGGCCCGCGCGCGTCGGTGCCGATCACATCGCCGTTGTCGTCGTACGTGACATCGCTGAAGTAGAAGGAGACCTTCAGCCCGGTGTCGCGAACGGTGCCGGTGGGAACGTCGTACTCGCGGACGGCCGAGGAGCCGGTGAACCAGACCTTGCTGGGATCGTTGCGTACCGGCAGGACGTGGTAGCCGCTGATCGACTGTGGCCCGCTCCAGTGATCAACGACGCCGTCGGTGCCGATCACCAGCAGTCGGAGGTTCTTGGTCCGGGCGAACAGATGATCGCCGACCAGCCAGAGGCCCATGATGAACGTCTCGGCGGCGAGCCCGGGCGTCGTCGTCTCGTCGGTGATCTTGGTCATCGTGCCGGTGCCGGCGTCGGCGATCCGCCACAGCTCGGCCGTCTGGCCGCCCGCGGTGACGTAGAGATCATTCGTGGCCGGGTCCCAGGCGCAGGCGTGCAGATAGGTGTTGGCCGGGTTGACGGTGCGGACCTTCGTGATCTTGTCCGTGGCCGGGTCGTACCGGTAGAGCCCTGAGCTCTTGTACGTCGCGATGAAGACCTGGCCGGCGGGCCCGGCGCAGAGCCCGAACGGCTGGGCGTCGGTGGGCACCGGCTCGATGCTGCCAAGATCAGCCAGCTGCCGGGTGGCCGGGTCGAACCCCCAGAGCCTCTGGTCGAAGTAGGTGGCGACGTAGACCCGGCCGTCGGAGGCGACGGTCAGGGCTCGCGCGGTGTCGGCGGTCGGCATCGGCAGCTCGAGCAACAGCTCGCCGGTCTCGACGTCGAACGCGGTGAAGGCGCCCGGATTGTCGCTGTTCGAGGTGCCCTTGAACACCTGGTACGCGACCGTACGGCCGTCCAGGGTGCCGAGGACCGAGCCGCTGGCCTGGGAGACCTGGACCGGTTCGCCGAGATAGCGCACGTTCGGGTCCGCCGGTTCCTCGGCGCGGGCGGGTCCGCTCACCAGGACGGACAGCAGGGTGGCGAGCAGTCCGAACACGAGCAGCAGACTCAGCGCTCGGGTCGTTGCGGGGCCGTGCCCCGTACTCGCTGGAGAGATCTGGGACATGAGCTTCCTTCCGCTGAACGTGCCGCCGCCTTTGGGACAGTCAGAAGGTCACTTTATGGACGGGCGAAAATGCCGGTCAACGGGTTCGCGGATTCGGCCCACGGAGTGGGCGGAATCCGGCCGAGAGTGGAAGGGCGCTCGTCGGGTGTACCTGTGGGGGACGGGACTGAGGGTAAGGACACCCCCACAGGACACCCCGAGCGGTCACCAGCGGACGCCCGGGGCGGGACGTCCGTTCACTGGTCGGCCTGGTGGTCGGGTACCGGACATGTGCAAACCGCCACCGATGACCGCGCCAGAGACTGGTGCCGTCTTTGGGAAGCAGGGCCCCGCAGAAGGACCATGTGAGAGCCCCGTTTGCCCTGCTTCACCCTTCTAGACACGTCACCTGGCGCCGATTGACGCGGGATTCGAGTGATCTGGATCACACGGCCCGGGTGGTCACCCGTCGAAGACGAACTCGTTGTTGCTCGGGTCCTTGTCGGACTTTCCCGGCTCGCTGATGGTCATCCTGCCGACCAGTTCGTCGTCGGTCGTCGCGACGAAAAGCGTCAGCGGCCGATCCTCCCGGGACGGGCCGAACAGTCGGCACTCGGCCGTTCCGTCGGCCGTCGGCAGGCACACGGCGTTCTGGCGCCGCAGGCCCGGCTCCGACCAGACGTGGTCCAGTCCCTCGAACTCGACGGTCACCACGCTGCTCGCGGTGGCGTCGATCAGATAGACGTCGATGCGGTGGACGCCCGGCGCGGGATTCGAGTGCTCGGCCCGGGCGATCCCGAGATTCTTGCCCGGCCGGGTGGGCGTCGGTGTGGGCGTCGGGCTCGGCGGTACCGAAGTCGGCGGTGCGGACGTGGGCGGGGCGGACGTGGGCGGGGCGGACGTGGGTGGAGCGGAGGTCGGCGGCGCCGAGGTGGGTGGAGCGGAGGTCGGCGGCGCCGAGGTGGGCGGAGCTGAGGTCGGCGGCGACGTGGGCGGGGTCGAGGTCGGGGGAGCGGAGGTCGGCGGTGCCGACGTGGGCGGGGCGGACGTCGGCGGTCGCGAGGTCGGCGGTCGCGAGGTCGGCGGGACCGAGGCGGGCGGCTCCGACGTGGGTCGCCGCGACGTCGGCGGGGCCGAGGTCGGCGGCTCGGAGGTCGGCGGTGGGGCCGAGGTCGGCGGTGGGGCCGAGGTCGGTGGTGGGGCCGAGGTCGGCGGCTCGGACGGCTGCTGTGCCGAGCGGGTCGGTGGCGCCGGCGGCGGAGGCGGTGGCGGCGCCTGGGTCGGGCCGTTCGACGCGGCGCCGCCGATCCCCGGCGCGGACACGTCGGGTTCGGCGGTCGGCATCAGCGCCCGGCCGAGCAGGACGGCGAGCAGGACGACGATCAGGACACCCGCGACCGGAGCGGCGATCCAGGCCCGCGAGGTACGCGGCCGCGGCGGCCCCATCGCCGAGGTCGCGGCTGCGGCGGCGACCTCCGGCTGGCGCAGCGCGAGGTAGGCGCCGCCACCGCCGGCGACCAGGCCGCCGACGAGGATCCCGGCGATGCCGGACTTCGCCGCGGCCGGGGCCACAGCGGCCAGCCGGCTGCAGTTGTCGCAGTCGTCCAGGTGCCGGTTCAGCGCGTTGCGCTGGGTCCGGCTCAGGTCGTCGGGGTCCTGGCGCAGCAGCTCTCGGGTGGGCAGGCACTCGTCGCCCTCGATGGCGAGCTTGGCCATCAGTACGTTGGAGAGCCCGCGCCGAGCCCGGTACGTGAGCGAGCCGACCGCGGCCGGAGTCACGCCGAGGTGCTGGGCGGTCACCTCGAGCGAATCGCCCTCGATCAGCGTGTGCCAGAGCACGACCTGCCAGCGCTCCGGCAACTCGTAGAACGCCTCCGCCACGAGACCGGTGAACGGCGCCTCGTCGTCGCCGAACTCCTGCTCGAACTCGCCCAGGTCGTCCACCAGGACATAGCGGTCGTCCGAACGGATCATCGACACGAACGTGTTGTGCACCGCGCTGATCAGGTACGGCCGGAACGCCGCATCGGGCCCCTTGCCGTCGCCGAGCAGGGCGAGGGTCTTGGTGAACGCCTCGGCCGCGATGTCGTCGGCCCGGCTCGACCCGGCCAGCTTGCGTGCGTACGTCAGCGCGGCGTCATGGTGGCGCTCGAACAGCAGCCCGGCCGCTTCAGGGTCCCCGTTCCGACAATCCTTGATCAGCTCCGCATCGCTCGGCGCCTGCGGATCCTGCCAATCCTGATCGGATGTCATTGCGTACTTTCGCTCCCCCTGGCGACCCCGGAACCGTCACATCCGACGACCATGATCACCGAGATGACGATGGCCCACCACCCGCCACGCCCGATCGCCACATCGTGGACGAACCTGACCGAGACATCACCCGGGCTCAGCGCGGTCGGCGGGCCCCATCATCGCATTGATCGGGGCCTGAGTTCGAATCCGCTGCTACCAGATCTTTCTGCATCCGTACCCGGCGTCGGGTCGGTCCAGATGATCTTGACGGCGCCGCAGACCGGTAGCGGTTGCCGGAGAGAACGCTCGGGGGTTCGCCCCCTCCGGCAACCACCACAGACCGTAGTGGATCGCGACCCCGGTTGGGAACCATTGATCTCATCGAATTTCGGAGAGATCTCGACGGCGAGGCCGCGGGAGGCCCGTCCCGGGTCAGCCGAGCCCCTGGGCGAAGCCGCCGTCGACGGCCAGTTCGACCCCGGTGGTGAAGGTGGCGTCGACCGCGAGGAACAGGGCGGCCGCCGCGATCTCCTCGACGGTGCCGGGCCGGCCGAGCGGCGTGGCCTGGTCGCCCTGCTCGACGAAGGCGGCGCGTTCGGCCGCGGTCAGGCCGGGGACGCCCATCGTCGGCGTGAGGATGTAGCCCGGCGCCAGTGTGTTGACCCGGACCCGGCGCGGCGCCAACTCGGCCGCGAGCACCTGCGCGAACGCGGTCACACCCTCCTTCGAGGCCGAATAGGCGCTCAGGCCCGGAAAGATCGCATCGTTGGCCACGGTGGTGAGCACGATCGAGCCGCCGTCGCGGATCAGCGGCGCGAGTCGCTGGACGGTGAAGAAGGATCCCTTCGTGTTCACCGCGAACTGCCGGTCCCAGGATTGCTCGGTGACCTGCTCCAAGGGCTGGATCTCGGCGATCCCGTGGTTGAGGAACAGGAAGTCGATCCGGCCGAGGGCAGCGGACACCGTGTCGCGGAGTGCATCGATGGCCGCCAGGTCCGCCGCATCGGAGCGGACCACCTGCACGGACGGGCCGAGTTCGGCGGCGGCCTGCTCGACGGTGGCCGGGTTGCGGCCGGTGGTGATCACGGTGGCGCCGCGGTCGGCCAGGGCGCGGACGATGGCCAGGCCCATGCCGTGGGTGCCGCCGGTGACGACGGCGGTTCGGTCGGTGAGCGTACGGGTCGTACCGGAATTCATGTCGGGCTCCAGCGGGGTTCGAGGACGACGACCGGGATCTGCCGTCGGATTCGGGCTTCGTAGTGGGTGCGATAGGCGGGGAACTGGGTGGTCATGTGGCGCCAGAGCCGGTCCCGTTCGGGGCCGGACGTCGTCCGGGCGCGGGCCAGGAAGCGGCGGTCCCGCACCTGGACCAGCACGTCCGGATGCTCGCGCAGGTTGCGGAACCAGTTCGGCTGGCGTTCCGAGAGGGCTGAGCCGGAGGCGACCAGGACGTAGTCGTCGCCGTCGGTGCCGAAGAACACGGCGGTGCGATGGAGCCGGCCCGTCACGCGTCCGATCGTGGTCAGGATCAGGTTCGGCATCCCGCCCTCCCGGAACCCGTCGGCTCCGCCGGTGGCCAGATAGCGGTGTACGTGCTCGGCGACCGACCGGTCCGGGCTGTCGGTCACGTCGCCTTCGGTGAGGCGTTGCCAGGTCTCGGCCGGCGACGGGTCGCTCATCGGTCGGCCCCGGCCCGGTCCGGGGTGGCGCGCCAGATCAGCGGCGGTCGTCCGGCGGCCAGGTCGCGGCCGCGAAGCACCTGGATCCGCCACGGATCGAGGCGCAGGACGCGGAACGACGGATCGTCCGGGCCCCGCCAGAACCGGCCCGGGTCGTAGCCGGAGCCCGGCGGGCTGCCGCGGCCGTAGAGCTCCCAGACGCGTTCGGCCGTGGCCTGGCTGTCGTCCCAGCGGGTCACCGTGTCCAGGGCGACGGTGTCCTGCCGTGGACTCCAGTAGGAGAACGTCGCGTGCGGGTTGTCCGCCAGATGCGCCAGCTTGACCGGGGTCGGAAAGGTGCCCAGCCAGCCGACCGGAACCTCCCGGTCCAGCTCCCAGACGGCGATCAGCACGCGGGACCGGGGCCGGCCGCGTCGGTCGACGGTCGTCATCGTCGCGTACCCGATGTCGCCGATGATCTCGGCCGCGCCGTCACGCAGCAGGGGGTACGGAGCCGTACCCCGTCTGTGTTCTTCCGAAGGTGCTGTCATGACAGCCAGGCAACCAGCTCAGGACTGGACGTAGAACCGTTCAGACTCTTGATATGCCGACTGATCGTCTAAGCTCCGACCATGGATACCTTGTCCAGGCTGCTCCGCGACCTCTGCCCGCGCGAGGCGCGGTTCGTCCGGGCGGAGTCGGCGCCGCTGTCGGTCGGTGACGAGGGGCCGCTGACCCTGATCACACCGCTGGACGGCGAGGCGACCCTCGAGGCCGGGCCGGCGGAGCCCGCGACGCCGATCCCGCCCGGGACCCTGGCCCTGCTGTACGGACGCCGGGCGACGGTGACCGGGGCACCGCTGCTGATCGGCACGTTCACGGCCGAGGGCAGCCTGTGCGACCGGGTCCTGGAGGGCCTGCCCGACCTGATCACTGTACGGTCGGAGGCGGCGCGGCATCCGGTGGCGATGGTGGTCGAGGAGCTGGCGACCGAGCGCCCGGGCCGCCAGGCGGTGCTGGACCAACTGCTCGGCCTGTTGTTGATCACCACCCTGCGCAGCTGGCTGGACCGGCCGGACGAGGGCGCGCCGCGTTGGTACCACGCGCAGCACGATCCGGTCGTCGGCGAGGCACTCCAGTTGATCCATGCCGAACCCGCGCGGGCCTGGACGGTGGCCGGGCTGGCCCGCGAGGTCGCCGTGTCCCGGGCCGGCTTCGCCCAGCGGTTCACCGCGCTCGTCGGCGAACCGCCGATGACGTACCTGACCTGTTGGCGGACCTGCCTCGCCGCCGACCTGCTGGAACACAGCGATGACACCCTCGACACGATCGCCCGGCAGGTCGGCTACTCCGATGCCGACGCGCTGAGCGTCGCGTTCCGCCGGGTCCGCGGGATTCGGCCCAGCGAGCACCGTGCGGCGGTGCGACGCGGGGCTCTGCCGGGGACGTCGGTCGCTTGACTTCAAGTGTCCTTGAAGAAGCATGATCATGATCATGACCGACACGATGATCGACCCGGCGACTCGATCCGCCGACCTCGCCGCGATCAAGGACGTGATCGCCACCGTCGAACACGCCCAGAACAACGAGCTGCCGGAACCGTTCCTCGCCCTGTTCCGGCCCGACGCGATCTGGACCACCGGCGGCGGCCGGCGACTGTTCGGGCTGGACGCCATCGCCGAGTTCACCCGCAAGGTGCTGCCCGGCGGCATGCGCGGGATGAGCCAGAGCTTCGAGCTGGAGCACGTGCTGTACCTCCCGCCGGACGTCGTCGCCGTCAAACTCCGGCAGGTCTACCGGACGGCGGACGGGAACGATGTCGGATCGCCGTTGTGGGTGATGACCAAGGAGGACGGAGCCTGGCGGCTCGCCGCCTGCCAGAACACCGGTGTCGTCGACGACGAGGACGTCTCTCCCGCTCGGCCCGTGTTCGGCGGCAGCTGAGTTCCGGGTCGGCCGGCGTCATTGATCAAGAGCGTCGGCCGCGCGTTTCAGCGTGACGATCAACGCGCCCGCGACGAAATGATCTTGCTCGGAGGACCGCTGGGTGTCGCGCACGACGTCGCGCAACTCGTGCAGGGAGCGGTCCAACCGGGCGACGGACGGGGCGTCCGCGGAGTGCAGGGCGGCGGCGAGGTGGCGCAGGGTGGCCGCGAACGCCGGCCGCAGCCGCCGGCCCAGCGCGAGGTCGTCGCGTCCGCTCGATTCCCAGTCCACCAGCAGCCGTACGATCTCGTCGACGGCCTCGGCGGCCGTCTGCAGTGCGGCGGACCGCCGGACCTGGGCCGCCACCCGGTCTCGGTTCCGCTGCAGGCGCCGATTCGCCCGGGACGCCTCCCGGCTGCGCGCGACCGCCGCCCGGGCGCTCTCGATCACCGGGATCAGCCGGCGGCGCCGTCGCTCCCACTCCTCGGGCTCCAGCGGTCCCTCGTTCTCGAGCCAGTCGGCCAGCGCCTCCAGTTGCTCGACCAGCCCGTCCCGGAGCCGGTCCAGCGCCCGCTCCGACGGGGTCAGCGGCAGCGGCGGGAACAGCAGGTTGATCCCGATCCCGATCGACGCCCCGACGAGGATCAGGCCCGCGTAGGCGGCGACGTACTCGTGCGGGTTGCCGTCGCCGATGATCAGGACGAAGACGGCCGCCATCGCCACCCACGGACCCTGGTCGCCGAACACCCGCGCGCCGACACAGAGCAGGGCCAGCCCGACGACCAGGGCCAGCTTGACGACGTCCGGTACCGGCAGCAGGTCCACGGCACGGGCGATGAAGGCGCCGGCCAGGACCGCCGCCACCGACTGGACCGAGTGCCGGATCGAGCGCACCACGGTGCCGGTCGCGGCGACGACGGCACCGAGCGGGGCGTAATACGGGTACTGCGAGAGCGGGGCGGGCGCGAGGGTGCCGGCGAACCAGGCCAGGGTCGCCGCCACGGCGCCCTTCGCCGCGAGAGACCACCCGGGATGGCGGAGCCAGGCATGACGGGCGGCGCCGAGGAGCCCGGGGACTCCGGCGCTCCGCGGCTGGGTCGACGTGTCCATGGGTACGGCTGCACCCCCGATCCGGCTCGTGTCGCGTGCCCGGATCCACCTGGTACCCGGTCGGTCGGCGGGCAATCCGCCGAAGTGTTCGGGCCGGTTCGGTGTGACGCGGGGCCGAGCTGGGTACGCGGAGCAGCGTGAACGATCAGCGCCGCACGCCGTCGTCGGGACAGCCGTCGGAGGGCCCGTCCGGCTACTCGACCGCCGAGACCTCGTACGGAGGGGCGGACGCGGTGCCGGACACCCCGGACGCCCTGCCGAACGACGACAACGAGCCGCCCCGGCTCCGGCAGCCCGAGTATCCCGACGATCCTGATCAAGCGTGATGTCGCTGGCTGGGATCGTGCTTGCATCCCGGGCCTGACCTGCCCAGGATCTCCGTATGCCCGACTCGAGCAGGCCCCCGTCCCTGACCGCGATCGCCCGCCCGAGCGGCGCCCTGGCGATGGTCGCCATGGATCAGCGCGACAGCCTGACCACCATGTTCGCGACAGCCGGCGTCCAGGCCGGCCCGGCGGACCTGATCGAGTTCAAGCTCGCCGTCGCCCGGGCGCTCGGCCCGCTGGCCTCCGGCTTCCTGATCGATCACACGTACGGCTTCGACCGGGTCCGCGACGAGCGGCTGCTGCCCGACAGCACCGGCCTGATCCTGGCCGCCGACGCCCTTGATCAACAACCGGGCGGGCCGGTCGACGACACCGACCTCGACCCGGTCGTGCTGGCCGACGACTTCGACCTGACCGGGGTCAGCGCGATCAAGCTGCTGCTGATCTGGCGCGACGACGAGCGCCGTACCGACCGGGTCGAACTGGCCCGCCGGTTCACTGCCGCCGCAGCGGAACGCGGGCTGCTGTCGGTGCTGGAGCCGGTGGTCCAGCCGGCCCGCGGGCAGGAGGCCGAGTTCGACCGGGAGCAGGCGATCCGGACCGCCGCCCGGGAGCTGAGCGTCGTCGGGCAGAGCCTGTACAAGGTCCAGGTCCCGCTGTTCGGCAAGGCCGGCGGCGATGATCTTGACCGGGCCTGCGCCGCCCTGGACGACTGCATCACCGGCCCCTGGGTCGTGCTGTCCCAGGGAGTCGCGGCCGCCGACTTCGCCGACGCGGTCGCCGCCGCCTGCCGGGCCGGCGCGAGCGGCTTCCTGGCCGGTCGGGCGCTCTGGGCCGACGTGGTCGGGCGGGCCGACCTGGCCGACGCGCTGCAACAGGTCTCGGTGCCGCGGCTGCGGAAGTTGATCACCATCGTGGACGAGTTGGCCACGCCCTGGGACGCGCGATGAGCGAGGTGGTGCTGGGGCTGCTGCACACCGGGGCGATGCATCCGCCGGTGTTCGACGCGCTGGTGGCCGGCCGGATCGCCGACGACGAACGGCTGCGCGGTGCGCAGCGGGTGCACGTCTGTGACGCCTGGCTGCTGGACACCGCGATCGCCGACGGGGTGACCCCGCTGGTCGTCGAGCGGATCGCCGATCACGTCGAGGCGCTGGCCCGGCGGGGCGCGACGGCGGTGTTGATCACCTGCTCGTCGATCGGCGAGGCGACCGAGGAGATCGCGGCGACGGCTCCGGTCCCGGTGGTCCGGGTGGACACGGCGATGGCGCGGGCCGCCACGGCCGAGGCCGAGCGCCGCGGCTGCGGCATCACGGTGCTGGCCACCCTGGCGTCCACGCTGGGCCCGACCACCCGGCTGGTCGAGGCGGCGGCCGCCGGTGCGGTCGCGGTCCGGTCCCGGGTGATCGAGGATGCGGTGGCCCGCAGGGAGCGCGGCGACCAGGCCGGGCACGACCGGCTGATCCGGGAAGCGGTGGCGGCGGAACTGGCCGGCGACGCCGTGGTCGTGCTCGCCCAGGCCTCGATGGCGGGTGCGCTGGCCTCGGCCGAGCCGCGGGTCTTCAGCTCACCCGACTCGGCGGTCCGCAGCCTGGTCGACGCCGCCCGCGCGGCCCTCGATCAGACGGGCTGACGGCCGCCCGGCTCAGCCGGCGGCGGGGACCGCGGACGGAGTGGCGGGCGCGCCGAGGTTGGCCCGGATGTCCTGCGCGGCCTGCTCGCCGTACGCCTGACCGATCCGAGCGGCGAACGCGTCCGGCACCAGCGCGTACTCCTGCGGGCCGATGGCCTCCAGCACCAGCGCGGCGGTGCCGCAGCCGACCTGCGCGGCCCGTTCCAGACCGAACCCGCGGTGCAGGCTCCACAGGAACCCGGCCCGGAACGCGTCGCCGCCGCCCGTCGGGTCGGCCACCTGCGTGACCGGCACCGCGGGAACGGTCAGCGTCGGCTCGGTCGCGGACTCGATCGTCACCCCGTCGGCGGCCCGGGTGATCACCCAGCGGCCCACCCGGGAGAGGATCTCCGCCTTCGTCCAGCCGGTCTTCTGCATCAGCAGCTCGGACTCGTACTGATTGGTGAAGAGGTACGCGGCGTCCGCCACCAGGCTGCGGATCCCGTCGCCCTCCATCAGGGCCAGCTGCTGCGACACGTCGGCCGCGAAGGGGTATCCGTTCGCCCGGCACTCGTCGGTGTGCGAGAGCATCGCGGCCGGGTCGTTCGGCGCGATCACCACCAGGTCGAGCCGGCCCACCCGGTCCGCGATCGGCTTCAGCTCGATCCGGCCGGCCTCCATCATCGCGCCGGCGTAGAACGTCGCGATCTGGTTCTGCGCCTGGTCCGTCGTGCAGACGAACCGTGCCGTGTGGTGGGTGCTCGAGACGTAGACCGACTTGGTGTCCACGCCGTGCTGCTCCAGCCAGGGCCGGTAGTCGGTGTCGAAGTCGGCCCCGACAGCGCCGACCAGGATCGGCGTCATCCCGAGCCGGCCGAGGGTGAAGCAGATGTTCGCCGCGACGCCGCCGCGGTGGATGTCGAGCTGGTCGGCCAGGAAGGACAACGACACCTTCTCCAACTTGCCGTCGACGAGACTGTCGGTGAAGCGACCCGGGAACTGCATCAGGTGATCGGTCGCGATCGATCCGGTGACGGCGATCTGCATGGCGGTTGGCCCCCTGTTCACGTCAGGAGCGTGGTTGCCCCTGAGGTCGTGCGCACCGGCGACGATACCGAGGTGCCGCGTTGGCGACCAACCGCCGGGCCGAATCCACGGCGGGTCGCGGCCGACGAAATTCAGCCGTCCTGCTGCCGGCCGTACTGGACCAGACAGAACTCGTGTCCCTCCGGATCGGCCATCACCACGACCACGCCCTCGGCGTAGTCGTACCGCTCGCCGGTGCACCGGCCGCCCAGCTCGACCACCGTCGCGATGCCGCGGTCGATGTTGTCGACGGCCACGTCGAGATGCAACCGGACCTTGCCCTGCTTCGGCTCCGTGACCGGCTGGAAGACGAGCCGGGGCAGCGCATCCTCGGGGTGCCCGAGATAGACCCAGCCGGGCCGACTCGGCCCGGGCGACCGGTCGAGCAGCTTGCTCCAGAAGCCCGCGACCCGCTCCACGTCGAGGCAGTCGATCGTCACGCCGACCCAGCGCGCCGCGCCGTTCCGTCCGGCATCCTCCGCCATCTCGTCCTCCCACGATCCGGTGAGGGAGACCGTACGCCAGGTCCGGATGATCAGAAGGGGCCGGTCGGCGAGTCGGATCGTGGTCAGGTCTTCCAGAGCGGAGAAGATTGCCAGTCGGCGGGCGTTCCGGTGTGGGAGAGCGGCACTGTGGGCACGTCGGTTGGAAACGAGCGAAGGGCCGACGCGAGAACCCTCGATCGCCCGGATCCAGTTCGGGACAACATGTGTTGCAGAAGGCAGAGCTGCCCGTAGGTACGGTTCATCACGCCGCGAGCCTCGTCGATCGCCGGTATAAGACCCCGGACTGGCAGACGTGGCTGAAGCGGATGCACGCGATTGAACAGCCGTCCGTGGTGCGCGCACACGTTCCGGACGAAGTTCAGGCAGCGCAGCCATGACTCCAGTTGTGGCGCCGATAGTGCGAACTCCGCGGCGACCGTGTCCTGGACGTCTCGTGGTGAGAATCCGAACAGGTACATGAGGCTTCCCCAATCGAGGATTTCGACAGCAACCCAGACCGGCAGCCGGCCGCCGTACTTCCGGTCGTGGTGAGCGACGAAGTCCTCCCGTGACCTGGATCGCTCGTTCTCGTAGGTTTGAAGCCATCTGGTGTAGTCGGCGCCGTTTCGAGCTCGAGCGCGAGGGCCCAGCAGACCTGGCCGCAGGTGCACACACTCGTCAACGCTGCCCAGTTCGTGACCCAGGGACGTACGGAGCCGCAGTTCGACCGGACCGAGCGCGTCGAACGTCGCGGTACGCAGGATCGCGTCGAATTGATAGAGCTTCATCACGTCGGCCAGGGTGGTGCCCTTGTAGAAGGCGTCGCTGCGACCGTTGCGCGTCTGCCGGCGGAACGGGTACCAGTAGCCGCTGAGCCGGTAGTAGCTGATGTCCCGGAGTCGAGCGACTGCGTCTTCCCGGTGCCCGATATCCATGCCACGATCGGCGAGCACGTCGGCCAGCGCCTCGTACGACTTGAATTCCTTGACGTCGGTCGACACCCGTGCCCCCGCAGATAAAGCGAAGACCGGCCCTGGACCTACCGAAGTAGGCGGAACCGGTCGTAGTGGTTGGAGTCTATCTCACCCCACCGATCTTCGAAACCGAGTCGCTGCTCCGCTCTCGGGGCGTCGGCGGGCCACCGAACTTTCCTCTTAGAGTGGCGCCGTGCGCGCGCCCGTGGACGACGTCACCCGCTTCTGGGGACTCGGCAGTGAAGCCACCCGGCTCGGGACGGCGACCGCGGTCCGGAGCTCCGTCGCCCCGGCGCTGGGCCTGGCCAATTATCTGTACGACCTCCGGCCGACCACCGTGGCCGACCTGGACCGCGACCTGGCCGACTGGCAGCCCGGGGAGAACGCCCGGGTCGTCGTCGAGCCGGACACACCGGCCTGGGTCGAGGCGGAGTTGTTGCTGCGCGGCTGGGAGCTGGAACAGGAGTACCGGCTGGTGCTGCCGGCCGGAACACCGCCGGCCGGGTCGGCCCGGCCGGTCGAGGTGCAGCGGGCCGCCGAACTCGATCCGAACTGGTCGGCGCGCGGAGCGCTGTTCCGGCTGGACCACCTCGAGGAGGACGCCCGGCACGGCGACACCGCACGGCCCCAGGAAGCGACCGACGCGATCGTCGCTCACCGCCGCCGGCTCGAGCAGCACGCGATGTACCTCGGCGTCGAGCAGGACGGCGAACTGGCCGGGTTCCTCTGCTGCTGGCGTACCCCGGAAGGACGGGGAGTGATCGAGGACGTCTTCGTCCAGTCGCGGCACCGGCGCACGGGGTTGGCGAGCGCGCTGGTGCACGGCGCCGTCGGCCTGCTGCGCGACCAGGGCTGCGGCGACGTCACTCTCGCGGCCGAGGTCGGCGACACTCCGGTGCATCTCTACCGGCGGCTCGGTTTCCGCCCCAGCCAGGTCGTGCGCAGCTATCCGGCGCCGAGGCCGACCCGCGAACGCGGCTGAGGCTGCGTCATACTGCGGATCCGAACGGGAGGAAGAGTCATGACCGATCCGGTCTCGAGCATGCTCGAGGCCCAGGAGGCGATGGGCAACGCCACCTGGCTGCTGCTGCGCCAGGAGAAGTGGGCGCCGATCATCCTGGCGACGCTCGCCACGGTGCTGGACCGGGGACAGCACCAGATGCCGTCGGAGGAGTTCCACCACCGGGTCAGCCGGACCTTCGACACGCTGCGGGAGCAGGTCGACGACTTCCCGGTGCCGCGCGACGACCCGAAGGCGGTCCGGTCCGCGTGCAAGGCCTGGGTGGAGAAGGGCTGGCTGCTCCGGCACACGGATGCGGGCGGCGGCGAGGTCTACCGGATGTCGGCCGAGGCGCGCGAGGCGATCCGGATCGTCCAGTCGATGACCAACACCCGGGCCGCGGTCAGTGAGTCGCAGGTACGGGTCGTGCTGGACCGGGCCCAGCGGCTGGCGCTGAAGGCGACCTCGGACCCGACGGCGCGAATGCACAGCCTGCGCGGGGAGATCGCCCGGCTGGAGCACGAGCTCGGCCGCCACCGCGCGGAGCTGGAGCGGCTGGAGGCCGGCGGACCGGTCGACCTCACCGACGACGAGGACGTGCACAACGAGTTCCTGCTGCTGCGGGATGACATCGACCGGCTGCCCAGCGACCTGAAGCGGGTCGAGGAGTCGTTCCACGAACTGGCGCAGGAGTTGCTCAGCGCGTTCTTCTCCGAGACCCGGCCGCACGGCGAGGTGGTCGCCGAGTATCTGGCGAAGGCGCGGAACCTGGCTCAGGCCGACCGGTACGGCCGCGGCTTCCAGCAGGCCAAGCGGCTGCTCACCGACTCGGCGGAACGGCAGCAGCTGCAGGAGCACATCGCCACGATCCTGTCCCACCCGTTCGCGGACACCTACCTGTCGCCGCGGGCGCAGGCCGACCTGCGCGGCACCGTGCACATGATCGGCGACAGCGTGTCGGCCGTGATCGAGCAGCGGCGCGCCATGACCCGCCGGCTCACCTCGTTCATCCTGTCCAACGACACCCAGCGGGAACGCGAACTCGACGACGCCCTGCGCGCGGTGCAGGCGGCACTGCGCGAATGGTCCGCCGAGCACGGGCCGCGGGCGACGGTGCCGCTGCCGGTCGGCCACCACGCGGAGCAGGGCGAGGATCCGGACGGCCAGGTGATCGCCGTCGGCGAGGTCGGCGTCGCGGGGATCGCCACCCTGCGTGAGAAGCCCCGCCAGCAACGGATCCCGACCTCGTTGAAGCCGCTGTCAGATGCCGACGGTACGGCCCCGGGCGACTTCTCGGCCGACGAGTTGCGGGCCAAGGGCGGGCCGTTCTACGAGGAGCTGGCGGCCGAGATCCGCCGGGCCACCGTGCGCGGCCGGATCGCCGCCTCGGCGGCCCTGTTCAACGGGCTGCCCGATCAGCTGCGGCGGCCGGTGGACCTGCTCGGCCTGCTCACACTGGCGACCGAGCTGGGCGCCCTGCGTCCCGGGCTGCCGGTCGAGGAATACCACGCGGTACGGCCCGACGGGTCGACGGTGACGTACCTGGGGCCCGCCCTGACGTTCGTCGACACGGTGCAGGTTCGATGAACCGGGCGGGTCCGCTGATGAGGAAGGGGAGTACGGCCTCCGATGACTGACACCCAGCTCGAGTCTGCGGATGATCATGAAACCGTGATCGAGGGTGACCTCGATGATCTTGAGATCGACGACGCCGGCGACGACCGGGTCTACTTCGACGGCGACACCGGCACCCTGCGGCTGATCACCCGGCGGGCGCTGGTGCTACTGCTGAAGCGCACCCACGTCGCGGCCTACCGGCATCAGCGGGAGTACCAGGCGATCGTCGAAGATCAAGACGAGCTGCGGTCCCGGCTGAACGACATGTTCCTCGAACTGGTGATCGACCCGGTGAACGAGGTCGCGTACAAGCGGCAGGCCGGGCAGGAGCTCGGCCGCGCGTTCCCGACGTTGTTGATCAACCGCAGCTACACCCGCGACGAGATCGCTGTCCTGCTGCGGATCCGGGACGCTCATCACCGGGCGAAGCGGGACGGCGAGGAGGGCGCGTACGTCGAGCGAGCGGAACTGCTGGAGACGCTGCAGTACATCCGGCCGGCCGACACCAAGGACCAGGTCCGGGCCGACGCCGTCGCCGTCCGCGCGATCGAGCGGCTGACCGAAGATCGTTTTCTGCAGGTGACGGAGGATCCGGACCGGCTCCGGATCTCACCGGTGATCGAGACCCTGCTGACCGTCGAGCAGCTGCAGGCGTTCACCGAGGCGTTGACGGTCGACAGTCCGCCGGAGCAGCGCGTCGATCCCGGCGACGACGGCGACGACAGCGACGACGCCGACGAGCCGAACAGCGAGGAGGTCCGATGACCCAGTCCGAGACGATCACGCCGGACGTGATCATGGACGAGCCGGCGCAGTCGGCGCTGCTCAGCCCGGTCGACGACCGGAACCAGCAGTGGCGCGCGGAGGCGTTCCTGCTCTGCAACTGGGGCGGCTTCGACGGCGTGCACAAAGTCGACCTGGATCCGGAATCGACCTTGATCTCCGGTGCCACCGGCGCCGGCAAGTCGACCATCCTGGACGCGTACACGTGTCTGATGCACCCGAACAAGCCGCTCAACTCGGCCTCGAACGAGACCGGAGCGAAGACCCGCGGCGAGGGCATCCGGTCGCCGCTGACGTACGTCCGCGGTGTCTACGACCACACCGAGCAGCCGGACGGCTCGATGAAGCCGCTCGTGCTGCGCGGCGAGAACGCCGACACCTGGTCCTGCATCGCCATGGTGTTCGCGTCGACGACCGGGGCCCGATTCACCCTGCTCCGGCTGTTCTACGCGCCCCGCGAGGCGGCCCGGATGGGCGACCTGCAGGCCCGGTTCGCGACCTACACCGGCGGGCTGCGGGAGCACCACATCGTCGAACTGTTCGAACCGCTGGCCGTGAAGGGGTTCCGCAAGGACCTGATGGAGCGCGGCCTGCCCGGGCTGCGGATGCTGTCGCCCGGCGACTACGCCGACCACGCGCAGCGGCAGCTCAACATCGGCTCGCATCAGGAGGGTGGCGCGAAGGCGCTCCGGCTGCTCTACGACCTGCACGCCGGCTCCGCGGTGACCAGCGTCGACGCGCTGTTCAAGCAGCTGGTGCTGGAACGGCCGAGCACGTTCGCGGTCGCCGACGCGGTGATCGGCTCCTTCGACCACCTCGACGAGATGCACCGCGAGATGCGGGACAAGGAGAAGCAGGCCCGGATCCTGGCCGACATCGAGGAGCACCATGCCGCACTCCGGGACGCCCAGGACGAGATCGAGCGGGTCGACACGCTCAAGCTGCGGGACCCCGACGCGTCGCCGTTCGTGCTCTGGGCCGAGACCCGCAAGGACGAGTTGTTCGAGGCGGCGATCGCCACCGCCGCCGCCGCCGAGCTGGCCGCCAAGACGGCGAAGGGCCGCTGGGACGACCGGGTCAAGGAGCTGACCGCCCAGGTCAAGGAGAAGCGGCGCCAATGGGCCGACCTCGGCGGCGCCGAGATCGAGGCGTTGGACGCGACCCTGGAACGCCTGCAATTGCGGCTGGGTCAGATCGAGAATTCCCGGAACGCGTACGAAAGGGCGACCCGGGAACTCGGAATTCAGGCGCCCCGGACCGAGGAGGAATTCGCCGCTGCCCAGAGTCACGCCCGCGAATTCCTCGCGAATTACGCCGACGAGGAACGACGGCTCCGGCAGGACGTACGGAAGACGACGCTGCGGCACGGCGAACTGAAGAGTCAGTGCGAGGCGGCTCGGAAAGAGGAGGCCGAACTCGGCAAGCGGGACGGCAACATTCACCCGGAACGGCACCGGATCCGGGTCGAATTCGCGCACGCCGCCGGGCTCGCCGTCGAGGACCTTCCGTTCGTCGGCGAACTGATCGACCTGGCCGAGGCGTACGACGCCGACTGGCGGGTCGCGGCCGACGCCGTGCTCGGCGGCTTCGCGAACACGATCCTGGTCGATGAGCGGCACCGGAACACGCTGCGGAAGGCGATCGACGGGCTGCGCAGTCCGCTGCGGATCGAGTACCGCGGTGTCGCCAGTGGGCTCGACATCCCTGCCCCAGCAAGCGAAACGACGCTCGCCGGCCGGCTGCAGGTGAAGCCGGGCAGCCCGTTCGAGGGCTGGCTGCGGCAGCACCTCAACCGCGAGTTCGTCCACGAGTGCGTCGATCACGCCGACCGGCTCGGCGACGGTGATCAACCCCGGGTCACCCGCGGCGGACAGACGCAGCGGCGCGGCCGCGGGGCTCATGGCGGCCACGGCCGGCGCACGATCGGCTTCTCCAACGACGCCCGCCGGGCCGAACTGCGCGCGGAGATCGAACGGCTCGAACCGGAGATCGCGGAACTCGAGACCTATCTCGACGCGGTGGAGAGCGACCGGGAACGCCTGGTCCGGCGACGCACCGGTTGCGAACACATCGGCCACACCTCATGGTCCGAGATCGACGTGGCCGGTGCCCGTCAGCAGATCGAGGATTACAACAATTCCAAGGCCGAACTGCTTTCCTCGAAAGACAAGCTGCAGGCGCTCAGTGAACACCTGGCGGAATTGGAGACCGAACGGGAGCAGGCCCAGAAACTCTCCTGGGAACAAGAACAACTCGCGGCCGGCTGTGAACGAAGGCGCGGCGACCTGACCGAGGGCGCCGACCTGCTCCGGGAGCACCTGTGGGCGATGCAGGACGACGAGTCGATCATGCTCACCGATGACCAGCGGGTGCTGCTGGACAAGGCGCTGGCCAACAGCACCTGGGACGGGACGCTGGAGACGTTCGACGAGTACGTCGACCTGCGCGGCAAGCAGCTGGGGCATCTGCCGCGCGAGCTGGCCAACAGCCAGAGCCTGGCCCAGAGCCGGCTGGAGACCGCCGCGACCGGGCTGACCAGCGCGTTCGCCGCGTTCCAGAACGAGTGGTACGACCCGAACCGGGGGACCGGCCTGGCTTCGTACGATGACTACCACGCGATCCTCACCGACCTGCGCGAGCAGGGCCTGAGCGAGCAGCGGCAGGATTGGGCGCGCCAGGTGATCGAGTGGGGCGGCGAGGACCTGATGACGCTGCACAACGCGTACGACCGGACCCACCACGAGATCGAGGAGCGGCTGCGCCCGATCAAGCGGATCCTGGCCGAGATCCCGTTCGGCAACGACACGACGCTCGACATCAACAGCTCGGCCCGGACGCCCGGTGTCGTGGTGTCGTTCAAGAACACGCTGCGCACCCTGGCCAGCGGTTCGATGGACCCGCGGATGGGGCTGGACGAGATCGAGGCCAAGTTCGAGGCGATCCGGTCGACGGTCGACCGGATCCGGCCCGGCGGCGACGAGCGCGAGCGCAACCTGCTGCTCGACGTCCGCAAGCATCTGAAGGTCACCGCCAGCGAGGTCGACGGCGACGGGATCCGCGGTGCCGGGTACGACTACCTCCGCGGCAAGTCCGGCGGCGAGACGCAGACCCTGACCGCGTTCATCGTCGGCGCCGCCCTGCGCTACCACCTCGGCGACGAGGAACGGGACCGGCCGCGGTTCATGCCGGTGGTGCTGGACGAGGCGTTCATCAAGGCCGACGTGCGGCACGCGGCCCGCGGCGTCGACGCCTGGCGGCGGCTGGGCTTCCAGCTCGTCGTCGGCGCGCCGGAGGGCCAGTTCAGCGCGCTGGAGCAGTCGATGGGGATCGTCATCGGCGTCACCAAGGACAACGCCGAGCGCTCGTACCCGATCCACCTGGCCCGGAAGGGAGCCGACGAGCGTCGGCCGTGATCATGATCACCGCCCCGGCTGACCCGGCCGCTGAAGATCACCCGGCCGGGGGATGGCCCGGGTGCGGAAGCCTGGTGTGATCGAGTCCTGGGCCGGCAGAGCGCCGGCCGGACCTGGCCAGGAGGGACCGTGGTGATCATCGGATCGGAGACGCCGGAGGCGACGCGGCGACCGCTGAGTGGTGCTTCGGCGATCGGCGTCCGGCACCGGGCGGCCGCCCTGCTCGCCATGGCGCGGCCGCAGTTCTGGCTCGTCTCGCTGGTCGCCCTGCACCTGGGTTTCGTGCTGGCGACGAGGCGACTGGTGCCGACCGGGGCCGAGGCGGCGACGCTGGCGTACGCCGGGCTGATCGCCGGTCCGCTGATCTGGCTGGCCGTCTTGGCGATCAACGATGCCCATGATCAGGGGACCGACCGGCGCAATCCGCGGAAAGCCGGCGCGCCGCTGGTCACCGGCGTCCTCGACCGGCGCCAGGCGATCGCGATCGGGATCGTCTCGGGTGCGGTGGCCGTGCTGGCCTCGATCCCGCTCGGCGGGCTGTTCACCCTCGGCGTGGGCCTGACCGTCCTGCTCGGCTGGGCGTACAGCACGCCGCCGCTGCGGCTCAAGGCCCGGCCCGGCGTCGACGTCGCGCTCAACGCGTTCGCCGTCGCCGTCCTCGGGCCGCTCGGCGGCTGGGTCGCCCTGACCGGAACGATCACCGGCTTCCCGTGGCCGATGGCGCTGATCGGCTCGCTCGCGGTCGCCGCGCTCTACCTGCCGACCACCCTGGTCGATCGGCAGGCCGACCGTGCCGCGGGGGCGCGAACGACCGCGGTCGCGCTCGGGGAGCGGGCGACGTTCGAGCTGGGCTTCGCGTTGTGGGCCGGCAGCGCCGTGGTCGCGGCCGTCCTGGCGGCCACCGGCACGGTCCTCGACTCCTCCCTGCTGCCGCTGCACTTGATCATGGCGCCGATCCTGCTGGTCACCTACCGGGTGCTGCTGCGGCACCGGCCCGGCTTCGGCGCGATCACGATCGTGGCGGCGACCTTTCTGGTGCCGTGCACCGCCTTCGTGCTGACCTACTGCGGCGTGATCACGGGCTTCGGCGCCCCCTGATCTTGCCGCAGCATTCGGTGCTGGATCGACCAACCGGTCCCGGTCAGCACCGCGACCAGGAGCAGGAGGGTGAGGTTGCTGCCGTACTTCGCCGCGAGATCGACCTCGCCCAACGGGGTGACCAGGAAGGCGGTGCCGGCGACGGCGAACAGGTAGCCGGCGGCCGCGGCGAGCTGGTGGACCGGTGACCATCCGGGCGAGCCGGACCACCGCACCATGATCACCAGCCAGAGCACCGTGGTGGCGACGGCGAACAGCGTGGGCGGCCACGAGTTCCACATCGGATGGACGGGGCTGAGCGCGGCGAGGACCGGACGTGGTGCGATCAGCACCAGGCTGATCAGCGCGACGCCGAGCGGGCTCGCCGGCGACCCTGGCTCGGGCGGCGTGCCCGGAGCGGGCAGTCGGAACGCCAGCCAACACAGCAGGACGACCGCAACCAGGGTCCCGATCATCTGCGCGGGCGTCGGCTGCCAGCCCTCTGTCAGAACATGATCGACGGCGACGTAGCCGGCCGCGGCGAGCCAGCTCAGGACGATGACGATCAGGCCGGGGAGCCGCAGCCAAGGCCGCTCCCGCGCCCGGCCGGACAGGGCTTCGGCGACGGCGACCGGTGCATACACGCTGCCGAACGCATGCAGGGCCGTGAAGTGGAACAGCATGAACGCGCTGGTGCCGAGCGGGGCCAGCAGGGTGGGCGCCCGGACCGCTTCCCAGTAAGGGATGTCGCGGTAGGCCGGATTGAACAGGCCCTGATCGATCAGGCCGGCCTGGAGCAGACCGAACGCGGCGCCGAGTACCAGGATCGACGGCCAGCCCCGACCGGTGCGGCGAACCAGCTCCCGGATCAGCAGCGCCGGAGCGCCGTACAGCGGCGCGAAGACGACCAGCCCGAACACCATCGCGAACGGGTCGCCGGCGATCGTGTCATAGCCGATCAGGTACTCGGCGCTGACCGGGGCGAACCCGAACAGGAACAGAGCGAAGGGAAGTCGTCGGCCCTCTGACACCTTTGCTAGAGTGATCACTCTATTAATGTAACACCTTGTGGTGCTCTGCGGGTCGGGCCTCTTGGTGAATCAGGCCGATCGGCCTAGAATCAATTCATGCAGTCTGATTCCGGTTCGGTCGGCCGACGCAGCGGTACGTTCATCGAGGCGGCTCGCCGCGCCCAGATCATCGAGGCGGCGATCATCGCGGTCAACGAGCACGGCTATGCCGGGGCGTCGCTGAGCGTGATCGCGGCTCGGGCGGAGACGTCGAAGAGCGTGATCTCGTACCACTTCGACGGCAAGGAAGAACTGCTGGCCCAGGTGGTCGAGCAGGTGTACGGAGAGGTCGGCGAACTGATCGTCGCCGCGGTCGATGCCGCGGACGACTGGCCCGGCAAGCTCGCCGCCTATGTCCGCGCCGAGTTGGGCTACGTCCGTGATCACCGGGAGCGGATCCTGGCCGCCAACGAGATCGTGATCAGTCACCGCGACGCCGACGGCACCCCGCTCTACCTGCAGGGCGGCGACGAGGAAACCGCACTGCTCGAGCACATCCTGCAGCGCGGCCGGCGGGCCAAGGCGTTCGCACCGCTGGACGTCAAGGTCGCCGCCGTCACCATCGTGCATGCGATCGACGGCGCGATCACCGAATCACAACGGGATCCCGGCCTCGATCTCGATCGGTACGGCGACCGCCTGATCCCGCTCCTGCTCCGGGCGGTGGGCGCAGCATGACCGGGCACCCGCTGCCGCCGGTGCGGGGCATCGGCTACGACGCCGGCGTGCTCTACGAGGGCACGATGCCGTCGCGGCCGGGCTGGCGGTCCGAGGACATGCGCCGGGACCTGCGGGTGATCGCCGAGGAACTCGGCTGCAACGCCGTCATGATCATGGCGAGCGACCTGGACCGGCTGGTCGAGACCGGCCGCGCCGCCCGGGAACTCGGCCTGTCGGTCTGGCTGCAGCCGCGGCTGTTCGACGCCGATCCGCCCGCCGTGCTGGCCTTTCTGGGCGAGGCTGCGCGGCGGGCCGAGGAGCTGCGCCGGAGCCACGGCGAGGTCGGGCTGAACGTCGGCTGCGAACTGAGCCTGTCGATGAACGGCCTCGTTCCCGGCCGCAGCTTCATCCGGCGCGGCGCCCTGCTGCCGTGGTTCATCTGGCTCAAGCCCGTTTTCGATCTTCGGCTGAACCGCTTTCTCCGCCGCGCTGCGGCGCTCGCCCGGGAACGGTTCGGCGGGCCGCTGAGCTACGGCTCGGGCGATTGGGAGTCGGTGGACTGGGGCCCGTTCGACTTCATCGGCCTCGACTACTACCGCGACGCCGGGAACCGGTGGCGGTTCAAGTCCGACGTCACCCGGCACACCCGGTCGGGCAAGCCGGTGTTGATCACCGAGTTCGGTTGCTGCAGCTACACCGGAGCGGCGGCGCGAGGCGCCGGCGGCTTCCTGGTGGTCGACCATCGCCAGGACCCGCCGACGGTGCCGGCCGGCCTGGCCCGCAACGAGCAGGAGCAGGCCGACTACCTGACCGAGTCGCTGGACCTGTTCGCCCGGGCCGGTGTCCACGGCACCTTCGTGTTCGCGTTCAGCGAGCCGAGCATGCCGTACTCCGAGGATCCCGCTCACGACCTGGATCTGGCCAGCTTCGGGATCGTCCGGGTGCTGCCGCGAGACGACGAGACCGAACCCGAACGCTGGGTACCCAAGGTGGCCTTCGGCACCCTGGCCCGCCGCTACCGAGAGGGATGATCATGGATTCCGACACCGCTCGACGATGGCCGCTGCCGTTGCGGATCGCGCTTCCGGTGCTCGGCGCGCTGGCCGTGGCTACTCCGGCCCGGATCATCGGCGGGCCGGTCGCGGCGATGATCGGCGGAGTGGTGATCGCCGGGCTGGCCCTGCTCACCCTCCGGGTGCTCGACCGGCGGGACTACCGCGAAGCCGGCCTGGTCCGGCCCGGGCTGGCCTGGCGCCACCTGCTGCTCGGTTTCCTGGCCTGGCTGGTCCCGAGCGGTGCCGTGATCATCGTGCTCGTCGTCGCCGGTCAGGTCGGGCTGCGGGTTCCGGACGGGGCGGCCTGGCTCGGCCCGGTGGCTGTCCAGCTCGCCGTGATCATGGTCGGCCAGGTGCTGCCGTACGAGTTGATCTTTCGCGGGTCGGTCCTGAGCAACCTCGCTGAGCGGTACGGCGGCTGGGGGTTGATCATCCGCCAGGGCCTGCTCTACGGCGCCTTCCTGACCTGCCTGCGCCTGGCCACCGGCGTACCGTCGGTGATCACCCTGTTGCTGGACGCCACATTCGCGGTCTGTGTCGGGATCGCGCTGGGCTACGCCCGGGCGGTCAGCGGCAGCGTCTGGGTCTCGGCCGGCCTGCACCTGGCGTACCTGATCGTCACCGCGCTGATCGGCGACCCCACCCTCGGCCTGGTGGATCGGCCACTGGATTGGTGGCCGGCGCTGTTCGCGTACGGCGTGGTGCCGTTCGGGGTCGGGCTGGCCTGCGTCGAGACCCTGGTACGGCAACGCCCGCAGCTCATCTCCCGGGTCTGACCGGGCTCATTCCGGAGCGGGTACGGTGCCGCTGCCGATCAAGGTCGTGGCGTCGATCTCGGTGATGCCGTCGGCGGCCAGGGTGGCCAGATAGCGGTCCCGGACCGACCGGGTCTGATCGTCGGTCAGGCCGGTGATCGCCGACCGGTAGCCCGAACCCGTGATGATCAGCCAGGCCAGGTCCTCGGTCAGGTCGAGCCGGCGGTCGTCGGTGATCACCGACACCTCGGCCAGGCCGAGGCTCTCGAGCCAGGCCGCGTACGGTTCCGCCTCGTTGACCTTGTCGATCAGGTGCGGCTTGCGCTTCGTCACCGGAGCACCGGTGACCGTGTTGACGGCGCGAGCGAGGTGCTCGCCCGGTGCCTCCATCGCTCCGCGCCGCCAGATCGTGAAGCCGACCCGGCCGCCGGGCCGGGCCATCCCGATCAGCCGGCGCGTGCCGGCCTCCATGTCGGGGAAGAAGAAGATGCCGAGCGCGGCCTGCACCACGTCGTAGCCGTGCCCGGTCCAGCCGACGACGTCGGCGACGTGGCCGTGCAGCTGGGGGAGGGCGGCCGCGTGGACGATGTCGATCATGGGCGGGGAGACGTCGACCGCGTCGACGGAGCCGTCCGTGCCGACGGCGTGCGCAGCGGGGATAGCCGACGCTCCCGTACCGCAGCAGGCGTCCAGCACGCGATCGCCGGGGCGCGGCCCGGTCGCGGCGACGGTGGCCCGGCCGATCGGGCACCAGAGGTGCCGGCCGAGCGCGTCGAAGTCGGCCGCGGCGGCGTCGAACCCGCGGCGGTAGTCGGTCGGTGAGTCTGCGGCCATCGGTCAGCTCCTACCGGGAGTCACGATCATGATCATGGTCAGGCGGCGGAGCTCGCCGTGCCGAGCCAGGGGTCGAAGCCGTCGTCGACGCCGCGCCAGCGGTCCAGGTCGCCGAGTTCCCGATCGGTCATCAGGATCGTGGCGAAGGCGTCGCGGATACGCTCTCGTTCCGTCGGGTCGACGCCGGTGATCGTGAGCGCGGTGCCCGGCATCCGGTCGCCCCACGGCCCGTGGATGCCGACGCTGAGTTGGCCTCCGGAGCCGTCCCAGACGCAGGCGACCCCGGGTCGGCTGGGCAGCCAGAAGTGTCCGCGGGCCCGGATCAGGCCGGTGCCGAGGTCCTCCAGCCGCGCCATCAGCCGCTGCGGTTCGAACGGTCGGCCGGACTGCAGGACCAGCGTCCAGACTCCGTCGGCGTCCGGTTGCGGCCGGCCGGCGGGCTGCAGCGGATGGATTCTGGCCCGGGCCAGTCCGGTGTCGTGCCGGCGGACGATCAGGTCGGCGACGTCGATCCGGTGCGGACTGGCCAGGAAGGCCGACGAGCACAGCAGCCGGCGGAGGAGGCCGACACTCTGGCGGCCGGAGTTGCCGACGGCCAGCACTGCGTCCGCGTACTCCACCTGAGCGCACACCGCCTCGCCGACCGACCGGCGGTCCCGGGGGCCGTGGGCCAGGTCGCGTTCGTCGAGCAGGTCGTCGCCGAGAATGTCGTGGACCGCGGTCGCGCCGTCGACGGCGGCGACCACCGGAGCGAGTCTGATCCCGACCAGCCGGCCGTCCCGGACCGCGGTGTCGACGGCCGCCGCGACCGGTTCTGGCGGCGTGGCCAGGGGCAGCGCGAGCACGACGGTACGCCAGCGATCGATGTCCGTCAGCCGCGCCAGCGTCGCCAGCACGTCCTGCCGCAGCGTGCAGCCCAGGCAGCCGTGATCAAGGTCGACGAACTCGGCTTCGGCGGTCCCGTCGCGATCCGCGATCACTCGGCGCAGCGCCGGCTCGGGCCGGTCGACGGCCAGGTCGTAGCTGAGCTGGGCGGCGTCCGGCAGGTCGAGCAGGAACGTGGCCGCCGCGGACTGCCGCGCGACCGGGTCGACGGCGGCGATCATCGCGACCGAGAGGTACGGGCTGCTGTCGTTCATGATCGTCGCCTCCTGAGTAGCGAGTTGGTCCATCGCACTCTAATGAATATGATTGTCATATCCAAACGAATGGAAGCGGAGGTCGCCGATGGCTCGGCGCAACGAGGTGCGTCCGTTGATCAAGCTCAGGTCGACGGCGGGGACCGGCTACACGTACGTCACGAAGAAGAACAAGCGCAACGACCCGGACCGGCTGGTGCTGCGGAAGTACGATCCGCGGGTCCGGCGTCACGTCGAGTTCCGCGAGGACCGGTGATCCGGTGGCCAAACGCAGCAAGATCATCAAGAATCGGCAGCGTGCCGCGGTGGTCGAACGCTACCGAGACCGCCGCGCCGGCCTGAAGGCTCTGATCCGAAGCTCCGCCAGCACGGAAGCGGAGCGGGACCGGGCACGCCGCGAGCTGGCCCGGCTGCCGCGCGACAGCAGTCCGATCCGGTTGCGCAACCGTGACGCGGTCGACGGCCGACCGCGAGGCTTTCTGCGGATTGCGGGCCTCAGTCGGATCCGGTTCCGGGCCATGGCCCACCGGGGCGAACTGCCCGGCATCACCAAATCGAGTTGGTGACGCCCGGTCGGTTTGAACCGCGCCCCGGTGGGATAAGGGGTCAGCGAGTAGGTGAACCTGCCCCATGGTCTCGCGAGAGGTACGTCTCGGGCACCTCTTCGTCAGACTCGCCGACAGCCTGGTCAGGGACCTCGATGTCGTCGAACTCCTGGACGAACTGGTCGCCCGCTGCACCGACCTGCTCGACGCCGAGAGCGCGGCCCTGATCCTGGCCGATGAGCAGGGCGTGCTCCGGGTCCTGGCGGCCTCCTCGGCGCAGGCCTGGTCGCTCGAGGAACTGGAACTGCGGCAGCAGGACGGGCCGTGCCTGGATTGCTACCACTCGGGCGAGCCCGTCGTCGCCACCGTGGCAGCCGATCAGCCTGAGCGCTGGCCGGTGTTCGCGGCTGCGCTGCGCCGGCTGCGGCTGGGCCCGACCTACGCGCTCCCGCTGCGGCTTCGTGGCCGGACCATCGGCACGCTGAAACTGGTCGCTGTTCCCGATCATCCGCTTCCCGATGATCAACTTCAGGTTGCCCAGGCCCTCGCCGACGTCACGACGATCACGATCCTGCAGCAGCGGGCGAACCAGGCGAGCGAGCGCCTGGTCGCGCAGTTGCAGGTCGCCCTGAACAGCCGGATCGCCATCGAGCAGGCGAAGGGCGTCACGGCTCAGGCGCTCGGAGTCTCCACGGACCGGGCCTTCACGGTGCTGCGTGATCATGCCCGTCGGTCCCGGGAATCCCTGACGGACGTTGCCCAGCGGATCGCCGCCGGGCACCTCAGCCCGGAAGTCCTGGCCGAGGACCGTTAGTGTCGTGAGTCAGAGCCTGTTGCGGATTCGGCGCCGTCGGGCGACCCGTTGCCGGTCTGACGGCGGTCGGCCGCGGCCTCGAAGGTCGCTCGGCGCAGATCCTTGATCACCTCGTCCAGTACGTCCACCACGGATTCGATGCGTTCGGCGACCCCGTCGCCGGCGAGGTTGGACGCCGCCGACAGTTCGAAGGCGACTCGGGTCAGCTGCTGGATGACCCGTTGATGAAGGCCGGTCTGACCGTCCAGCGCATCATGATCATGGGTCGTCATCGATCCACACTTCCGGCGCCGTCCGGCCGTCCGACGGGTTTCACGGGCACACCACACCCCCAAGGAGTCGTTCACGAGCCGGGGTCCGGGGCCTGGAGTCCGTACTTTATCGCCCAGGAATCCCACCCGTACAGAGTTTCCTTCCGGCGCTGGATTCCGCGGCGGTCGGCCGGCTCTGGACATCGGTTCTACAACGTAGTAGACATCGTTGTAGATCTGGAGCTGCAAAGGGGAGGGGTTCCGGTGGTTGCTCGAAGGGCGAAGCCGTACTGCGTCGTCACGGTTGCCGTGCTGGTCGGGTTGAGTTTGATCTTGGCCGTGGCGGGTTCGCCGCAGCCGCGGGCGTCGGCCGAGTCGCCGCCGGCCTTCACCAATCCGGTCGGCGGTGAGACGATTCCCAACTTCGCCGATCCGACCATGATCAGGGGTCGCGACGGCTACTGGTACGCCTATGCGACGGGCGATCCGCTGTTCCCCGGTGATCACTACCGCAGGTTGATGATCGCCCGGTCGGCCGACCTGGTCCGGTGGGAGTACGTCGGCGACGTGTTCACCGAGAAGACGGAGCCGCGCTATGACGGGTTCGGCGACGAGGCCAACCGGTTGTACTGGGCGCCCGACATCGAGTACGTCGACGGGCGCTACCTGCTCTACTACTCGTACGTGGTGAACGCCGGAGTCGACCGGCACTGGCGGGCCATCGGGGTCGCGACGGCCCCGGCACCGCAGGGGCCCTGGACGGACTCCGGCGCGTACGTGACCGGGCCGGAGACCTGGGAGCCGGTGCCCGGGACCCAGGCGTGGCGGAACGTGATCGATCCGGAAGTGGTCGCGACGCCGGACGGCACCCGGTATCTCTACTACGGCTCCGTCGACGGCGGGGTGCGGGTGGTGCCGCTGTCCGCCGACGGGCTGACCGCGGTCGGCGAGCCGGTCCAGGTCACCCTGGAGAACCGCTACGAGGCCGCGCACCTGGTGTACCGGGACGGCTTCTACTACCTCTTCCTCTCCGCGATCGGCGGATGCTGCGCAGGGCCGGCCTCCGGCTACCCGGTTCACGTCGGCCGGGCGCGCAGTCCGCTCGGTCCCTTCCTTGATCGCGACGGTCACTCCGTGCTGGGCCGGCATGCTGGCGGCACCCCGGTCCAGGTGCCGACCGGCAACCGATGGGTCAGCGTCGGCCACAACACGCTGGCCACCGACCTGGCCGGGCAGCAGTGGCTGGTCACGCACGCGATCGACCGCAGCAACCCTTATCTGCAAGGAAGCCTGAACCGCAGGCAGCTGGTGATCAGCCGGCTGGACTGGGTCGACGGCTGGCCCACGACGAACGGCGGCCGCGGGCTGCTGGACGGGCCGCAACCGGCGCCGAGCATGGTCGCTACGACGGCCGCCGCGTTCGAGGACGGCACCCTGTCGCCGCGGGTGTGGCAGCCGCGGCCGGGCTGGACGGTCGGCCGGGAGCCGGCCGGCGGCTTCCTCAGCAGCCCTCCCGGTCGCCAGGCACTGGGCGCGACGCGACTGACCCGGGGCGACGTCCGGCTCCGCGGCGCGGTCCGGCACGGAGATCCCGGGCAGGGCTCGGCCGGCCTGAGCCTCACCCGCGGCGATCTCACCGTCGAGGCGGTGATCGATCGCGACACGGAGTCGTTCGTGATCATGGTGCGGCGGGACGGCAGGGTCGGGGAACGCCGGGCGCTGCCGCTGCCGGCCGGCTTCCGCTACGACGACTGGCACGAGCTCGAGCTCCGGATCCGTGGCCGGCACCTGGAGGCGACGGTCACCGATCACGGCCTCGATGATCCGCTGGCGGCCGCCGAGCTGTCGCTGCCGCCCACTTCGGGCGGCGGGCGGCTCGACCTGATCAGCAACGGCGCGGCCGCCGACTTCGACGACATCACCGCCGCGCCGCTGTACGTCCCGGTCACGACGAAGGTTCCGGACCCGGCCGTCGGCGAGCCGCTCCCCGGCGCCGGCGACGAATTCGATCATGGTCTCGGCTCCGGCTGGCAACCGCTGCGCGATCCCGCCGCGGAGGTCGGCGCCGGCCGGCTGACCCTGCCGGTGCAGGAGGCCGCCGAGCTGATCGACCAGCGGCCGGTCCCCGACGACGGCGCCGCGCTGCTGCTGCGCCAGCCGCCCGACGGGGACTGGACCGTGGAGACCAAGATCACCGTGCCGTACGGCGAGGGCTATCCGGCCGCCTGGCCGCAGGCCGGACTGATCGCGTACGCCGGCGATGATCACTTCGTGAATCTCAGCTACGCAGCGGCGCGGCGGACCCGGCATGTCGCGTTCGGCACGGAGCTGCCCTGGGACGGCCGGGTGGTGTACGGCGACGCCCGTCTCGGCCCGACCACGGGCGACACGGTGTGGCTGCGGCTGCGCCACGAGACCGACCCGGCCACCGGCGAGCACCACTACCGGGCCGCGACCAGCGTCGACGGTGATCACTGGGTCTGGCACGGGGTGCGCACCCTGCCCGCCGGGCCGACGCCCCGGATCGGCCTGGCCGCGTTCGGGGCCGCGCCTGGGGCCAGACTGACCGCGACCTTCGAGTACGTACGCTTCCTGGCATCATGAGCGCGACGATCAAGGACGTGGCCCGGCTGGCCGGGGTGTCGATCAAGACGGTCTCCAACGTGCTGAACGACTATCCGCACCTGACCGTCGAGACCCGGGGCAAGGTCGAGCGGGCGCTGGCCGAGCTGGACTACCGGCCCAACCTCGCCGCCCGCAACCTGCGCCGCGGCCGGACCGGGGTGATCGCGCTGGCGCTGCCGACCTTCGGCAGCCCCTACTTCGCCGAACTCGCCGACCTGATCGTCCGTGAGGCCGCGGGACAGCAGCTGACCGTGCTGATCGAGTCCACCGATGGCGAGCTGCAGCGCGAGCGAAACGTCGCGGAGGGTTTCCACAGCAGGTTTCTGGACGGCGTCATCCTGCAACCCTGGTCCGTCTCCGACCGCTTCCTCCGGGCCCGGACCGACCAGACGCCGCTGGTCCTGCTCGGCGAAGGGCGGGTCCGGACGGCCGACAGCGTCGCCGTCGACAGCCGGGCCGTCGCCACCGCCGCCGTTGATCATCTTCTCGGACTGGGCCGCCGCCGGATCGGCGTCATCGGGTCACCGCAGCAGGGCGCGGCCGGCCGGCAGCGGCTGGAGCCGGCCCGGCGCTATGCCGGCTACCGGACCGCACTGGAGGCGGCCGGGCTGCCGTACGACGAGACCTTGATCAGCACCGTCGACGGTGACCACACGCCCGAGCGCACCGCCGAAGCCGTGGCCAGCCTGCTCACCCGGGCCCCCGACCTGGACGCGATCTTCTGCTTCAACGACCGGCTCGGCGTGGCGACGCTCCGCGCGCTGACCAGCCGCGGGGTCCGGGTTCCGGACGACGTCGCCGTGATCGGGATCGACGACATCGAAGCCGCCCGGACCGTCACCCCGACCCTGTCCACGATCGCCCCCGACAAGGGGGAGATCGCCCGCGCTGCGGTACGGATGCTGACCGAACGGATCGCCGGCGCAGCCGAAGCGGCCCGCCACCTCACCGTCGACTTCACCGTCGTCGCCCGGGAGAGCACCGGCCGGGCGAACTGACCGATTCCGACGATTCCGGGGCCGCTGGGACCGCCGGGGGGACACTGCGCTGCTCGACGGGCTTGGGACTTAAGACCTCAATCCAACACAGGTTGCCCGTTTTCGGCTCAATGGTCTGGGCCGCGGCTTAACCTGTTCGAGCTTCAACAAAAGGGGGCGAAGCAAGTCGCCGTTTCGGCGCACCCAGAACCAACCCTGTAGAAGACCCTCGCCTGGCGGGCTGCAACCCGGCCAGGCGAGGTAACCCACCCACAGATCTGGCTGCGGGTGGGCTCCACCAACCGACCAAAGCGGAGTCGATTGATCGTGCATAACCCTACCCAACCTGGCTGGAATCCCGACCCTGACCGCCCTGGGATGGAGCGGTACTTCGACGGAGCTAGGTGGACGAACCACATCCGGCAGAACGTCGACACGAAGGCTGCGACGAAGAGGAAGGTCAACGCCGTGCTTCTCGCGGCGGGAGCACCGATTGCTGCTCTGCTCGTCGTCGCGATGGTCATGACCGGGATCTCCGCGGCGACGGCACCTGTAGCTGCCGAACCTGCCCCCGTTGCCTCGGAGGCAACTCCCGCCGAGGCGCCCTCAGCCGAGCCGACACGGAGCTCGGCGCCTTCCGCATCGAAGGCTCCTGCCCCCACGCCGACACCGACTCGTGCAGAGCCGGCCGCGAAGCCCGGCACTGCGCTAGCCCTCCTGCAGGAACTCATCGTCAAGGGCCGGGCCCCGAAGACCGGATACGACCGCGACGAGTACGGCCAGCGCTGGAAGGACATCGACCGTAACGGATGCGGTCAGCGAGACGACGTGCTGCGGCGTGACCTTGAGGTGATCACCACCAAAGCGAATACCGATGGGTGTGTGGTGATCGCCGGAGCCCTCACCGATCCGTACTCCGGCGTGGTGATGAGCTTCGAGAAGGGCCAGGCCGGCATGGTCGAAATTGATCATGTGGTGTCGCTGTCCGATGCCTGGCAGAAGGGCGCACAGCAATGGACCGAGACGAAGCGGGAGAAGTTCGCGAACTCCTTCCTCAACCTGCGGGCGGTCACCGAGTCGTCGAACGCGAGCAAGAACGCCGGCGACGCCGCCACCTGGCTGCCCGCGATCAACCAGTGCGCCTATGTGGCCTGGCAGATCGCGGTCAAGCACGAGTTCGAACTGTGGGTCACCAAAGCCGAGCGCGACGCGATGTCTCGGGTCCTGACTGACTGTGTGGATGAGAAACCGCCCACACCGAAGGTGCTCACGCCCCCTGCACGGGACAAGACGACCGACGAGCCGGC
Source organism: Microlunatus parietis (assembly GCF_013407955.1). GTDB lineage: Bacteria > Actinomycetota > Actinomycetes > Propionibacteriales > Propionibacteriaceae > Microlunatus > Microlunatus parietis. The sequence goes on from NZ_JACCBU010000001.1 coordinate 5,402,329, forward strand.
GCCGAAGCCGAAGAAGACCGAGTCACCCAAGCCGAAGACGTCCGAGGAACCTCAACGCAAGAAGTCGGACGAGCCGAAGCCGGAGCACACCGAGAAGCCGAAGCCCAAGAAGACCGAAGAACCGCGCGAGGACGACGAGGACGAAGAAGAAGACGAGGAGGAGTCCGGACCGCAGGTGGTTCACCCGGGCTCGTTCTGCGGATCGGCGGGTGCCGAGGGCGTGAGCAAGAAGGGCGTGCCGATGGAGTGCAAGACCACTGACGAGGACGATCGGCTGCGCTGGCGCAGGGCCGACTGAAGAAGATGATCATGGAACTGACTCAGGGGTCCCGGTCGTCTCTGACCGGGCGTTGGGAGCGGGCCACAGAGTGGCCGTTGATGGTCGCGGCCGTCGCGTTCCTCGTCTCCTACGCGGTGCCGATCATTCGGCCCGAGATCGGGCTGTTCTGGGTCGAGCGATTCCAGTGGGCTTCGTGGGCGACCTGGGCGCTCTTCGCGGTCGACTACATCGCCCGGCTGGTCCTGGCAGAGGATCGGAAGGGGTACGCGCTGAAACACTGGTGCGACCTGTTGATCATCGCGTTGCCGCTGCTCCGACCGCTCCGGCTGCTGCGCCTGGTGTCGTTGCTCGAGATCCTGAATCGCAAGGCGTCGACAGGCCTCCGCGGTCGGGTGGCGGTGTATGTGGCCGGCGGCTCGGCGCTGATGGCGTTCTGCGGTGCGCTTGCCGTGCTCGATGCCGAACGGGAGAGCACGGAGGCGAACATCACCACGTTCGCCGATGCGTTGTGGTGGGCCCTCACCACCATGACAACCGTCGGATACGGCGACCGCTATCCGACCACGGACTCTGGCCGGCTCGCCGCGGCCGCGCTGATGATCGGCGGGATCACCTTGCTCGGCATCGTCACGGCAACTCTGGCGTCCTGGTTGGTGGAGAAGATCACGATCACCGAGAAGGAGCAGACCGCCGATCTGCGTGCCGAGATCCTGGCCCTGAACGAGAAGCTCGATCGGCTGTTGGTTGAGCGTACCGAGCAAGAGGCATCGTCATGGCGCAGTTGATCTTGTTGGCGCTGCTCTGGTTCACGGTGGTGATGGCCGTCATGGCGGATCGGAGCCCGCTCAGCCGCCGGCCCGACGCATCCAGTCGCCCAACCGGCGCCGGCCCTGATCGGGATCGGCGAGTGCCTGTTCGGTGACCAGGGTTCGCCGGTGTTCCGGCTGGTCCTGGCTCAGCTTGTACGTGCTCGCGGCGGACTCGACGGTCAGCTCGAAGGCGACGATGCCGCCGACGATCCGGTCGAAGAGGTCCCGCGACGGTTCCCGGTCCCAGCCGGGGTCGCGGTCCCGTTCGGTGGTGTCGATGGTCAGGTTGACCACGCGGAGCAGTGCTTCGTGATCATGGACGAGGGTGACCGGGCCGGTCAGGTGGACCGCGGTGTAGTTCCAGGTCGGGGCGGCCGGTTGGTCCGGATACTGGGTCGGCGAAACGTACCCGTGCGGGCCGTTGAAGATCAACAAGAGTCGGTCGCCGTCGGCGATCGTCCGCCACTGGTGGTTCTCTCGCGCCTGGTGGCCGATGATCCGGCAGCCTTCGAGCCCGGCCCGGGCCCGATCCCGGTCCGCGGGGTGGATCAGCATCGGCACGTGGGTCGCGAGCGGAACGCAGGCGTCGCTGCTGATCATGATCCCGAACGGGTTCTCGGTGATCAATCGGGCGTCCCAGCCTGGCTCGGAGGCCGCGAAGTGATCAGGGGTCCACACGGTGCCGTCCTTCGTCGGTCGGAGGCTCGCAGGATAGCCGAGCTTGTTTATAAATGAACGTTCGGTTATGGTCGGAGTATGAGTGAATCAGAACGTCCACTGACCGGGCGGGTGGCCCTGGTCACCGGAGCGACCCGCGGCTGCGGCCGTGCCATCGCCGTCGAACTCGGCGCGCTCGGCGCCACCGTGTACGGCACCGGCCGGTCGACCCGGGCCGGCCGGTCCCCGATCGACCGACCGGAGACGATCGAGGACACGGCCGAACGGGTGACCGCCGCGGGCGGCGACGGGATCGCCGTGCGCTGTGATCATTCCGATCGGGAACAGGTCGCGGCCCTGGTCGACCGGATCCGTCGTGATCATGGTCGGCTGGACATCCTGATCAACGACGTGTGGGGCGGGGATTCCTTCGTGGAGGAGAAGCCGCTCTGGGAGCACTCGCTCGATGCGACGATCTCGGTGCTGCGCAACGGCATCGAGACGCACTTGATCACCAACCACTACGCCATCCCCCTGGTGCTGGAGGGTACCGGGGGACTGGTGATCGAGGTCGGCGACGGCAAGGCGGACGTGCCGTACCGCGGCAACGTCGCCTACGACCTGGTCAAGGCGTCCGTGGTCCGGCTCGGTGCGGCGTTGGCCCATGAGCTGCGATCGCACGGCGTGACGGCCCTGACCGTGACGCCCGGCTGGCTGCGGTCCGAGGCGATGCTGGACCACTACGGCATCACCGAGGAGACCTGGCAGGAGCGGGCGGCGACGCTGCCGTACTTCGATCACTCGGAGACACCGCACTTGCTGGCCCGGGGGATCGCCGCGCTGGCCGCCGACCCGGACCGGGCCCGGTTCGCCGGCACCTGCCTCGGCTCCTGGGACCTGATGCGCGAGTACGACCTCGTCGACGCCGACGGCACCCGGCCGGACTGGGGCTCGGTGGACACGGCGGCCCGCCAGGTCGTGCTGGACAGCGGAATGCCGGCCTGATGCCCAGGCCGCGGACGGTCAGCGACGAGGACCTGCTGGACGCCGTGCTGGCGCTCGCGCACCGGATCGGCCCGAACCGGGTCACCTTCGCCGCAGTCGCCGCCGAGGTGGGGCTGTCGGCGGCGACCCTGGTGCAGCGCTTCGGCTCCAAGCGGGGCATGCTGCTCGCCGCCGACCGGCGCGGCGTCGACCTCTGGGTCGGGTCGCTGGACCGGCCGGAGTTCGAGTCGCCGCTGCGGCGGATCGAGGAGGGCCTGGCGGGTGCGGTCGCCGGGATCGACTCGCCGGAGGAGATGGCCAACTCGGTCGCCCTGCTCCAACTCGACCTCACCGACGCCGACTTCCACGCCGAGACCCTGCGTGGTGCCCGGGCGGTCCGGGCCGACGTCGAGCGGGAACTCGTCGCCGCGATGGACGCCGGCGAACTCCGACCCGGCACCGATCCCGCTGCGCTGGCGATCTTGATCGAGACCGTCTACCACGGCGCCCTGATCGGCTGGGCGATCCACCGCGAAGGCTCCCCTGCCGACTGGCTGCGCGGCCAGATCCGAGCCGTCCTCGCTCCGTACCGGAGCTGAGTGGCACAGAATTGCCGTTTGCTTCCCTCGGAACCGGGGAAATCGGGCCTCGCGAGGGCAGCAAACTGCAATTCTGTGCCACTCGCGAGCCTGGTGCGCAGTGGTGATTGGGGCTGCAGGTCAGCGGCGACCGGCTGGGCCCGGAACGACCGCCGAGAGCGCCGGAGCAGCCAACACCGCAAGATCTTTCGTGGCCGGCGACGAGGCAGCACCGAGCGGACGGAACGGGCAACGTCCGGATCGGATCCGCGGCTGTCCTGACTTGTGTTCGACCGGACAGTTATGTCTCGGGTTCGTCCGGACAGTTCGGACGAACGCATGCTGGCGTTCATGGCAGACAGGGTGGTCTCGGTGGACATTCGTGTTCAGATCGCGTTCTGGCCCGAGGACGCGCCGCGGGGCGCGGTCTCTCGGTTCTGTGAGCGGCACAAGCTGTCGCGGTCCTGGTTCTACGAACTCCGGGCTCGTGCTCGAGCGGAGGATCCGGCGGCGGCGGTCCAGCCACGTTCGCGGTCGTGGCCGCAGGGGCATCCGCTCGCGGTCGGGCTGGAGATCGAGGAGTTGGCGGTCCGGCTCCGGAAGGAGCTGAGGGATCAGGGCTGTGACTACGGACCGGTCTCGGTCCGGTTCCGGATGGACCGGCTGGGTGTGACGCCGCCGGCCGCGTCGACGCTGGCCCGGATCTTCTCCCGTCGCGGGATGGTGGTCCCGCAACCGCAGAAACGACCGCGGTCGGCGGTGCGACGGTTCGTGTTCGCGCTGGTGCATGAGTGCTGGCAGCTCGACGCGTTCGACTGGGTGCTGGCCGCTGACCGTGCGTGTGTGATCTTCCAGCTCGTGGATGATCATTCCCGGTTCATGATCGCCTCGCTCGCGGCGTGGGGTGAAACGGTGGAGGCGGCGATCCTGGTGGTCGACAGGGGTATCGCTGCGTTCCAGGTGCCGTGTCTGCTGCTCACCGATAACGGCAGCGCGTTGAATCAGACCCGGATCGGCCGGCGGAGCCGTCTGGTTGATCATCTGACCGGACTGGGGTGTCGTCCGATCACCGGCCGGCCGGGGCATCCGCAGACCCAGGGCAAGGACGAACGGGTTCATCAGACCGTGCAACGCTGGCTGAGAGCCCGGCCGAGGGCGACCTCGTTGGCCGAGTTGCAAGCACAGCTGGATCAGTTCGACCGCTACTACAACCACGACCGTGGCCATCAAGCCCTCGGCCTGCGCACACCGGCCGAGGTCATGGCCGCTGGGCCGGTCGCGGTCCCGCCGGTCCCGGCCCCACCGGCACCGGCACCGGCACGGCCGGCACGGTCGAAACAGCCCAGAGTCGCCGCGAACGGCAGCGTGCGGGTCGACGGTGTCCGGATCCAGCTCGGCCGTGAACATGCCAAGACCACCGTCACCACGATCAGCCCGGTCAGACCGTGACGATCTTCGATGGCCGAGGCCGCCACCTCCGGACCCAGGTCCTCGAACCCGGCAAGACCTACTACAGCAACGGACGGCCCCGCGGCGGCCGGCTGCCCCTGCTGATCCACCAACAACGACAACGCAAGGAACAACCATGATCAACAACGATCGTGAACCAGACGCCGCTGAACCAGACGAGACCAAGATCGACCTCCGCGACATCCACGGTCCAGGCTTCACCCAAGATCAATACCGGGCAGCCCTGGAAGCCGGCTACGAAACCGGCTGGTGGGACGACACCGGCCGGCCCGCACCCTGGCCCGACGACTTCCTCGACGAATCCAGCGGCTGGCAACCAGAACACGGCAGCCGCGACGCCACCGAGCGGTCCCAACCCTTCTAGCGGCTTCGGCCCAAACCCGCCACGCTGAAGCTGACCGCGAATCGGCAGGCGCCCGGAGACGAGGTCAAGGCTTGGCCGAAGGCCAACCCGAAGGGCCCCGGCCTTGACCACGACGAGGACGACGCCACCCTCCTCGCAGCTCCCGCGCGGCCCCGACCCTTGACCAACCACACCACCATCTGTCCACACTGACCTCGGACATACTGTCCGGACGAACCCGAGACATGACAGATCGGATCCGCGGCCAAAAGCGTCCGGTCGATGTCGGCAGGATCTGAGCGTCCGGCCACAGACCGCAAGATCTTCGGTGTGACCTCGGTCCGAGGCGCAGGGATCCGGATCCGGCGCGCCGCTTCGGGGATCCGCGGGGCGCCGGTTCCAGGCGGTCTGGCGTGGAGCACGCCACGGTGCTTCGCCGCGCGAGTCCGCAACAGGCTCTCGCCCCCAGGTCAACGGCAGGAACGGGCGCACGTTGCCGTAGCTGTCGTCGTGATCATGGAGCCTGCCCGGGAAGTGGGCCCATTCGATGAAGCACAGGCCGACGATGGCGGCTTTCGGCGTGGTGCCATCGCTGGCGATGAGCGCGATGGTCTGGTCCTTGGACGCGATCCGTCGGGTCCGGCCGAGCTCGAGCGGGTTACCGTGCTGATCAAGGATCTCCCTTGTCTATCGGGGATCTGCCCAGCGATCCGAGGAGGTGGCGGCGGGTGACCGAAACTGATCCGTCGGCGATCGACCGGATGCTGCGTCGCATCTTCGGCGGCGGGACGCGTTGGGAACGGGTGATGGAGGGGGTGTCGACCGAGGTCTACCGGATCGTGCACGGCACACAGCGGTTCTATCTCCGGTGGCCTGCGGGCGAGCGGTCCAGTTTCGCCGCCGAGGCCGCGGTCCACACCGAGTTGCGCAGGATCGGTGTGACGGTTCCCGAGATCCTGCACTGCGACTCGTTCGACGAGGACGTACTTCGTCCGGTCCTGATCACGTCGGAAATTCCCGGGCGGCCCATGATCGGTTATGGGTCGAATGGCGGCCGGATCATCGATGTCCCCGCTCCAGCGGACCTGTCGAGGATCTATCGAGCTGCCGGTCGCGACTTGGCGCTGGTGAATCAGGTCTCCGTCGAGGGCTTCGGCTGGATCCGGGATGATCATGGAGAGTGGCCGCTGCAAGCCGAACATCGTGACTTCGCGAGTTGGATCGGACGTTTCGACGCCGGGCCGCTACGGAACCTGGGTTTCGGCAGGGAAGCCGTGCGCGAGGTCGGACGGATCGTCGATGCGGAGTCGGCGGAGGCTCCTGCCCGAGGCCGGCTCGCGCACGGCGATTTCCACGTGTCTCATGTCTTTCATCAGGATGGCCGGTACTCGGGGATCATCGACTTCGGCGACATCCAAGGAAGTAACGGCTGGCACGACCTTGCCACCTTCCGGCTGTCCGACCCGGAACTCGACTCGGTGGAAGACGCGGCCGTGCCACACCTCGAGGCCGGTTACATCGAGGTGGCCGGCGAGGCGCCTGACTTCCGCGAGCGCGTCCGCGGCACCGCGGTGACGATCATGGCGGAACGCCTGACCCGCCAGCACCTGGCGGAGGGCGACGCTGCCCTGAGGCGCGGCTCGTTCCGGATCTTCCTGCACCATCTTCGCCGGCTGCTCGACGAGCCGGCCGGTTGATCGCCAACGCGGCTCGAGGATCGTGCGAAGGGACCAGCCAACCGATCAGCAGTCCGACGGCGAGCATGATCACTGCGTGGAGCGGGAGGGCACCCTGCTTGATCGCGACGGGCCGGTGATCAGAAGCGCCAGCGGGTCATCGTGTCGAGCTTGCCGCCGTTCCAGGCGATCACGGTCGTCGGCTCGAGCTGCCAGTAAGGGGAGCCCTCCGTGACGCCGTACTTCGCCTGGAACCGGCCGTCCAGTTCGGCCCATTCGGCATCGGTGAGGTCGTCGTCCTCGATCACTCGGGCCCGGCCCTCGACCGTCACCACCCGGGTCGGGTGCGGTGGGTACGCGAGGCAGCGCGGGTCGCGGAACAGGTTGCGCGCCCAGGCCGTCTCCGGCCGGCCGTCGAAGTGCAGCCGGTTGTTCAGCCAGAGTCCCCAGAGCGGCACGCTGTGCGGCCTGCCGTCGGGGAACGTCGTCGTCAGCCAGTAGTGCTCGGCGGCGGCCATCTCGGTGTCGACGAACGACCAGTCGAGCAGAGACGAGGTGTCCTCGGGCATTCCGTACCCGGCGACCTTCCGGGCCGGCGTCGGCGGTGGCACCGGGATCGTGCTGAACATGGCGGCAGCCTAAAGGCGGCGACTGACAGTCGCGTCCGTGAACCGCCGCTACCCGAGCAGGCACAGGCTGCGCAGCGCGTTGGCCGGCTGCGCACCCTCTGACAACCGGTGGCAAACGTTTGCGGCAACTCGGCCGGTTCGCGCATAGTGAACTGGCACGGGAGGCGCCGGCGAGCGAAGGGGAGATGCAGCATGGTGGACGGCAAGGTCCGGTTGGGGATCATCGGTGTCGGTACCCAGGGATCGATGTATGCGCAGTTCATCGAGCGGCGCGGCCTGGTGCCCAACATGCGGGTCACCGCGATCGCCGACACCGACCCGGAGAAGGCGAGTGCCGCCGCCGAATACGGAGTCCCGTTCTTCCCGGACTACCGGTCGCTGCTGGACTCGGGCGAGGTCGACGCCGTCGTCACGACGGTGCCGCACTACCTGCATCCGGAGATCGGCATCGCGGCCCTGGACGCCGGGATCCATGCCCTGGTGGAGAAGCCGGCCGGCGTGTACACCAAGCAGGTGAACGAGCTGAACGCGTTCGCGGCGACCAAGCCGGAGCTCACCTTCGGCATCATGTTCAACCAGCGCAACAACCCGCTGTACCAGCGGATCAAGGAGATCATCGACTCCGGCGAGCTGGGCACGATCCGCCGGACGAACTGGATCATCACCACCTGGTGGCGGCCGCAGGGCTACTACGACCAGTCGGAGTGGCGCGCCACCTGGGGCGGCGAGGGCGGCGGCGTCCTGGTCAACCAGGCGCCGCACCAGCTCGACCTGTGGCAGTGGATCTGCGGCGTGCCGAAGTCGGTCTACGCCAAGGTGGCGTACGGCTTCCGCCGGGACATCACCGTCGAGGACGAGGTCACCGCGGTGGTGGACTACGGCGACGGGGCGACGGGTACGTTCACCACTGCCACTCATGATCTTGTCGGCACCGACCGGTTCGAGATCCTGGCCGACCGCGGCAAGATCGTCGTCGACCGGTCCAAGATCGCGACGGTGACCCGGCTGATCAAGGACGAGCAGGACATCTCGGCCAACCTGAGCACGGATGAGGTACGGAACCTCTTCAAGGGACAGCTGAACACCAAGGAGCTGTACACCGAGGAGACCATCGACCTCAGCTCCGCCTGGGGCTCCCAGCACGCCGGCGTCCTGGAGAACTTCGCCGCGAACATCCTCGACGGAATCCCGTTGCTCGCACCCGGCAGCGACGGCATCAACGGGGTCCGGCTGGCCAACGCGATCCACCTCTCCAGCTGGCTCGGCCGCGAGGTCCCGATCGACTTCGACGAGGACCTCTACCTCACCGAGCTGAACCGGCGGATCCGCGAGGAAGGCAAGTTCGCGGAGCGGTAGCCGTCGGATCGGCCATGCTGCTAGCCGCTGTAGTCGATGCTTCGGCTCAGTGCTTCCCAGCGGCGGAATTCGGCCCGGTTCTTGTCTTGGTGAGTACGTAGCGCGTCGGCCGCGTCGTTGCCGAGGGGAAGCCGGAGCGGTGGCCGGCTGGAGGTGAGCGCGGTGAGTACGGCTTGCGCGGCCCGGACGGGATCGCCGGGTTGGGTGCCGTTGTACTCGGTCTGGGCGGTGCGCACCGGACCGACGATGTCGGCGTAGGCGGGAAGCTCGGCGGAGGACTGCATGGCGGGGCCGTGCAGTCCGGTCCGGAGCGCTCCGGGTTCGACGATGAGGACGGTGATGCCGAACGGCGCGATCTCGCCGACGAGTGCTTCGGAGAATCCTTCGAGGGCGAACTTCGTTGCCGAGTAGGCCGACACACCGGGGAAGGACAGCCGGCCGCCGATGCTGCTGATCTGGACGATGGCGCCCGCTCGATTGGCGCGGAGGTGGGGCAACACCGCCCGGGTCAGTGCCGCCGGGCCGAAGAAGTGAAGCTCCATCAGGTCACGGAGTTCGCGATCGGTGGTCTCCTCGACCGCCCCGACGAGCGCACGTCCGGCATTGTTGACCAGGACATCGATCCGGCCGAAAGCGTGCAGAACCTCAGTGACGATCTTGTCGATCTGATCAGCGTCGGTGACGTCAAACGTGGGCGTGAGGAGCCGACCAGGGTGCCGGGCAGCCAGATCTTCAAGTTTTCCGGGATTGCGCGCCGTCGCGGCCACAAGATCACCAGAACCGAGTGCGGCCTCGGTGATCGCCAGCCCGAGTCCCGAGGAGGCACCGGTGATCAGCCACACCCGTTCGGTCACCGGCCCGCTCCGGGCAGGGCGTCGATGACCTCGGCGAACCGGCGCGGGTCGAAGTAGTCGTGGTAGGCGCTGATCAGGCCGTCCTGGAACCGGAACACGGCCAGGTTGTCGTTGGTGTAGCGCTCACCGTTGATCAAGGTCGCCGCGACGGTGTATTCGACGCAGATCGCGTCGCTGTCGACGGCGGGATGGACACCGGTCAATTCCGTGTCGAAGGTCTGATAGACCTCGAACAGTTCACGAAACGATCTCAGGATCTCTGTCTTGCCGTCGATGACGGAGGGAAAGCCGTCCGGCGGGTAGGGCACGATGATCTTTCCTTGCTCGTGCCACAGCTCCGCCCAGGCGTCGATTTCTTTCGTGTGCAGGAGATGGAAGAAGCGGCGCGCAGTGTCGATCTTGGCGGCGAAGACGCCCAAGAAGGCCGCGGTGTCGAAGTATTCGACGAACTCCACGATGCGGTTGCGACGGAACCGGAAGATCGCGACCCCGCGATTACGGTAACGGCCGCCCGCCAGCAGTTCGATGTCGAGGCTCCAGGTGGCCATCACCTGGTTCGGGTCGCGCAGCGGCTCGACCTCCCAGGTGAACTGGGTCTTGCCGAACAGCGCGAAGAACCCGCGCAGGCCCGACACGATGGCCTCCCGCCCCACCAACGCGCCGGGCTTGCCGGCCGGGTCGACCGGCACTCGATAGACCGCGTCCTCGGTCCATAGCTCTGCGAACGCGTCGATGTCCTTGGCCTGCAACGCCCGGTAGAAGGCGTGAACGATGCGGGTACGGTCTTGGCGGCCGGTCGCAACGGCATCGGTCGGTCGCGCCAGGCCGGCCGCTCCGGCGATGGTTGCTCCACCGACCATCCCGAGCGCCGCTCGCCGTGGCAGCCCGCCCGGCTTCTTGTGTTCAGTCATGCCGATGACAGTAGGTAGCGGTCAACGGCGAGGAATGTACGTTCTTGCTGCTCGTCCGACCCGGCGGGCGTAGCCGCCCGGGGTGGCACCGACATAGCGGCGGAAATGCCGGCTGAAGTGGCTCAGGTCGAAGAACCCCGCTTCGTGACCGGCAGCGCTGGCCGAGCGGCCGGCGAGCAGCAGCCGCTTGGCATGTTCGATCCGAAGCTGGATCTGATACGCATGAGGAGGAACCCCGAAGGCCGCCGTGAACTGCCGGGCCAGGTGAAAGGCGCTCAGCTGACTGATCTCGGCCAATTCGGCGAGAGAGATGTTGGCCTCGGGATGGTCGTGCAGGTAATCCCTGGCCCGCCGGACCGCCGGCAACGCCCTGGGTGTCGGCGCTGCCCGGATGCCGGCGTGGCGCTGCACCAGATCGGTGAACAAGGCCAACAGGTGGACGTCGCGATCCAACGCCGACACCGCGCCGCCGAGCGCGCGGTGCAGGCGTACGAACCGATGGACCAACTGCGCATCCTCGATGATCAGGTCGCGGAAGGTCGGAAGACCTGTTCGACGCCCGGCGAGTTCCGCCGAAGCCGAATTGATCGTCTCCGGACTGACGTACAACGTCAGATGCCGACAATCGCTCTCCCGGTCAGCCGGATCACGAGGTCGATGCGCCACGCCGGGCATGATCACCGCCAACTGGCCGGCCGGCACCGCCTGGAACGATCCTCGATGGACGACACCACCGGCCAGATCCAGACTCACATTGAACTGATACTCCGCATGGGAATGTGCCGGCAACACCACCGCGGGACCCGCCGGATACCGATACCACTCCAGCAGAATGTCCTCGCGCAGCAGCCCACTGACCTCTGCCCGATCATCGCTGGCCCCCATTCGACGAAGAGTAGAGGGCCGCACCAACGTGGCCGGCAGGTACGTTGACGGGACGCAGAGCCGGGCCGTCCGGGTCAGCGGTGCAGGACCCGGCGGGCCAGCACGTTGCCGAGCAGTTGAGCGCCCTGGACGATCGCGATGATGATCACCACGGTAACCAGCGTGACGGCCCAGTTGAACTGCTGATAGCCGTACGTGATCGCGAAGTCGCCGAGCCCACCACCGCCGATGTAGCCGGCCATCGCCGACATGTCGACGATCCCGATGAACATGAACGTATAGCCGAGGATCAGCGGGGCCAGGGCCTCCGGGATCACCACCGTGAACAGGATCCGGAGCCGGCCGGCGCCCATCGACCGGGCCGCCTCGACGACGCCCGGATCGACGGCGACCAGGTTCTGTTCGACGATCCGGCCGATCGCGACCGCGACCATGATCGACATCGGGAAGATCGCCGCCGAGACGCCGATCGTGGCGCCCACGGCAAGCAGGGTGAGCGGGCGGATCGCGGTGATGAAGATGATGAACGGGATCGGCCGGACGATGTTGACGATCACGTTGAGGATCGTGAAGACGATCTTGTTCTTGGCCAGGTTGCCGGGCCGGGTCGCGTACAGGGCGGTGCCGATCGCCAGGCCGCGACACCACCGGCGAGCAGAGTGATCAGCACCATGATCACGGTCTGCCGGAACGCGGTGCCGAGCAACGGCAGCAAGGTGTCCAAGGTCATCGGAGGTCTCCGCTCGACTCGGCCGGCCACCGCGTCGACCGGGATCACCTCGATCCGGCCCGACTCGATGCCGGCCGGGGTGGACAGGGAGTTTCCGCCGCCGGCCAGCGTGATCAACTTCGCGGACTGCAGCACCAGCAGCGCCCGGGCCTGGTTCGTCGGGTCGTTCGGGATCGCGACCTTGGCGCCCTCCGGCAACTGGTCGGTGCCGGTGTGCTTGGTGGAGTAGAGCGGCAGCGGATAGACGGCGGTGGCGCCGATCGGCACCAGCGTCTGGTTGGACTGCACGTTGAAAGTTGGCCAGGTACTGCAGGTGCTGGAACACGTTCAGGTCGAGTTGCTTCTGCGCCAGCGCCGGATTGGGCTGGTTGTAGTCGGAGAAGTTGATCAACTCGATCTTGATCCCGGCCTGCTCCGCCTTGGTCCGATAGACCTGCCAATACGGCTCCGCGGCGTCGGCGACGCCGATCTTGACCGGTCGGTCGGTGCCGTTGCCCTGGGCCGGGCCGGCCGAGCAGCCGGCCGCGATGAACGCGACGGCGAGGATCAACGCTCCGAGCAGCCCCGAATTTCCTACCTTTCAGGTAGGGCGTGTCTCACGTTGCGAGAGCGGTCCGACCCGTGCGTCGCACGCGCCTAGGGTTTTCCCGGGAACAAGGAGATCCGGAGCAGCAGCGAGAGGTTCAGGTCACATGTCGGTTTCGAGGCGCGATCTTCTGATTGCGGGCACGTTGGCATCGGCGACGGGACTCCTGGCGGCGTGCGGGCCCGGCCAGCAGTCCGGCGGCGGCAGCGTCAGTGGCGAACCCCGGACGGGTGGCGAGCTGACGTACCTGGAGCCGCAGACCTGGACCACGCTCTACCCGCCGGCCGCGGGCTTCTATCCCAACGGCGGAGTGATCAACAACCTGACTGACCGGCTGCTCTACCAGAATCCGGAGACGCTGGACCTGGAACCGTGGATCGCCACCGAACTGCCCAAGATCAACAAGGACGCGACGCAGTACACGTTCACGCTGCGGACCGGCGTCACCTACTCGGACGGGACGCCGCTGGACGCGGCAAACGTGGTCAAGAATTTCGACCTGTACGGGAAGGGTGACAGCGGACGGGCGCTCACCGTCTCCGAGGCGATCAACAACTACGACCATGGCGAGGTGGTCGACGAGCACACGGTCCGGTTCCACTTCAGCGCCCCGGCACCGGGCTTCGCGCAGGCCGTCTCGACGATCAACTCCGGGCTGTTGTCCAACGCGACGCTGGACAAGACCAGCGAGGGGTTCGGGCCGGGAAACGCGAAGTCGATCATCGGCAGCGGCCCGTTCGTGATCGAGGACGAGCAGGTCGGCACCCAGCTCAGCTTCAAGGTTCGGGAGGACTACGACTGGGCGCCGCCGTCGCTGAGCCATCAGGGCCGGGCCCGGTTGGACAAGATCATCTACGTCGTGGCCGGTGAGGACAGCGTCCGGGTCGGCACGGTCGTGTCCGGGCAGGCTCACCTGGCCCGGCAGATCGAGGCGCCCGATGAGGCGCAGTTCGCCGGTCAGGGGCTGGCCCTGCACGCTGCGGCCACCAACGGCGTGAACAACGGGCTCAGCTTCCGCTTCCGTACCCCTGCGCTGTCGGACCTCCGGGTCCGGCAGGCGATCATCGCCGGCATCGACCGGCAGGCGATCGTGGACACCCTGTTCACCAAGAGCTATCCGCTGGCGACCGGTGCGCTGGCCAAGACCGCGCTCGGCTACGTGGACACCTCGGAGCATTACGTGCACGATCCGGCCCGCGCGGCCGCGTTGCTCGACGAGGCCGGCTGGACCGTCGGGACGGACAAGATCAGGACCAAGGACGGCGAGCGGCTCAGCCTCACCTTCAACGAGGCGTTGCCGCAGCCGCGGTCCAAGGAGGTCGTCACCCTGATCCAGGCCCAGCTTGTCGAGCTCGGCATCGAGGTCAAGCTGTTCCCCGGTGATCAGGCGGCTCAGGACACCGCGCGGCTCGACCCGAAGCAGATCCAGGTCTATCACTCGATGGTGGGCCGGGCGGATTTCGACGTGATCAAGTCGCAGTACTTCTCCAAGAACCGCAACACCCTGCTGAATCTCGACACGAAGGACGGCAGCATCGGCGACGCGGAACTGGAGAATCTGCTCAGTGCGGTCGCGTCGGAGCCGACGGTGCAGCAGCGCGAAGCCGCGTCCAAGGCCGCGCAGCAGTTGCTCGCCGAGCAGGCCTACATCCTGCCGATCTTCGAGGAGCCGCAGGTCTTCGGGCTGCGCGCCGACGTGCAGGGCTTCGGTACGGAATCGGTCGGTCGGCCCAGCTTCTACGGCACCTGGCTCGCCGGCTGACCTGATGATGCTGAGCCGATGATGGTGGGGACCTACATCCTGCGCCGGGCCGGTCAGGCGGTGATCGTTCTGGTGCTCGCCTACACCGCGGCCTACCTGCTGCTGGCGGCGCTGCCGGGCGACGCGGTGCTGGCCCGGTACGGCAGCCCCGAGCTCGGCCTGTCGCCGGAGCAGCTGCAGGAGATCCGCGAGGCCTACGGTGCCGACCGGCCGCTGATCGTGCGCTACGTCGAGTCGAGCCTTTCCTTCCTGCGCGGCGATTTCGGCTTCTCGGTGCAGAGCGGCGCCGCGGTGTCGACCTTGATCACGACGGCCCTGCCGCCGACCCTCGTGCTCGCCTCGATCGGCCTGCTGGTGGCGGTACTGCTGGCCGTGATCATCGCGGTCGCGGCGACCTACGGGCCGGCGGAGTGGCTGCGCCGGCTGCTGGCCAACCTGCCGCCGCTGTTCGTGTCGCTGCCGGTGTTCTGGGTCGGCATCATCCTGATCCAGATCTTCTCGTTCCGGCTCGGCCTGGTGCCGTTGATCGGTGCCGATCCGGCCGAGGCGTTGATCTTGCCGGTGGCCACGCTCGCCGTACCGATCGCGGCACCGCTGGCCCAGGTGCTGATCCGCAGCATCGAGGAGGTCCGCGAACTCCCGTTCGTCTCGGTGGCCCGGGCCCGCGGTGCCAGCAACACCTGGCTGCTCTGGCGGACCGTGGCCCGCAACGCGCTGCTGCCGACCCTGACGATGGCCGGGCTGCTGTTCGGCGAACTGGTCGGCGGCGCGGTCGTCACCGAGGCGGTGTTCGGCCGGGCGGGGCTCGGTCAGCTCACCGCGCAGGCGGTCGCCAACCGGGACACTCCGGTGCTGCTGGCGATCGTGGTGCTGTCCACGGCGGCGTTCGTGGTGATCAATCTCGTGGTCGACCTGCTCTATCCGGTGCTCGACCCCCGGCTGCGGAAGCGAGGCGGCCGATGAGTCTGAAGCTGCAGACCCGATCGTCGGCGGTCCGGTCCTGGCTGCGACCGGGCACGGTGATCCCGCTGCTGGTGATCTTGGTCGCGCTGCTCTGGGCGGGGCTGCCGTCGGTGTTCGCGCCGCTCAGCCCGACCCAGTCCGTGGCCGCCGCGTTGCAGCCGCCGAGCCCGGCGCACTGGTTCGGCACCGACGCGACCGGCCGGGACCTGTTCGCGCGGGTGGTCCACGGCGCCTCGAACTCGATCAGCGGTGCGCTGATCGCGGTGCTGGTCGGCCTGGTCGTCGGGACCGCGATCGGCGTTACCGCCGGAGCCGTCGGCGGGGTGATCGACGACGTGCTGATGCGGTTCGTCGACGTCCTGCTCGCCATACCGGCGCTGCTGCTGTCGCTCAGCGTGGTGATCTTGCTCGGCTTCGGTACGACGAACGCCGCGATCGCGGTCGGCGTGACGTCGGTGGCCGCGTTCGCCCGGCTGACCCGGTCCCGGGTGGTCAGCGTCCGGGTGAGCGAATACGTCGAGGCGGCGTTCGGCTCCGGCGGTACGTTCCTCGGCGTGCTCTGGCGGCACATCCTGCCCAACTCATTGACGCCGGTGATCGCCCTGGCCGCGCTGCAGTTCGGGTCGGCGATCCTGCAGATCTCGACGCTCGGCTTCCTCGGGTACGGGGCACCGCCGCCCACCCCGGAGTGGGGGCTGTTGATCGCCGAGGGCCGCAACTACGTGGCCACCGCCTGGTGGCTGACGGCGCTGCCCGGCGTGATCGTGGCCGCCGTCGTGCTGGCGACGAACCGGCTCAGCCAGGCCATCCGGGGCGGGGAGGGACGATGACACTGCTCGCGATTCGTGATCTTGCGGTGCACTACCGCACGGCGCGCGGCCCGGTCACCGCGGTGGACGGTGTCTCACTCGAGGTCGAGGCCGGCCAGGTGACCGCGCTGGTCGGCGAGTCCGGCTCCGGGAAGTCGTCGGTGGCCCAGTCGATCATCGGCCTGCTGCCGTCGAACGGCCGCATCGCCGGCGGCAGCATCGCCTTGCAGGGAACGGAACTCGTCGGCTTGCCGGACCGGCGCTGGCGATCCATCCGCGGCGCTCGGATCGGCCTCATCCCGCAGGATCCGGGCAACTCGCTGAACCCGGTCGCGCGGATCGGCGACAGCGTCGCGGAGGCGCTCCGGATCCACGGCTGGCGGGACCGGACCAAGATCAACACCAAGGTGTACGAGCTGCTGGAGCGGGTCGACCTGGACGACCCGAAGACCCGGGCGCGGCAGTATCCGCACGAGTTGTCCGGCGGAATGCGGCAGCGGGTGCTGATCGCCGCCGCACTGGCGCTGGAACCGGAGTTGATCATTGCCGACGAGCCGACCAGCGCGCTGGACGTCACCGTGCAGCGGCGGGTGCTCGATCTCCTTGATCGTCTCCGCACCGAGACCGGGACCGGTGTGCTGTTCATCACCCATGATCTTGCGGTCGCCGCGGACCGGGCCGACACGGTGGTCGTGATGCGTGACGGTGCGGTACGGGAGCGCGGTGACGCGGCCGAGGTGCTGTCGGCGCCGGCGGACGACTACACCCGGACGCTACTGGCCGACGCGCCGTCGCTGACCAAGATCGTCGAGCGGCCACAACGGCCCGAGCCGCCGGCTCCGGTGGCGCCGCTAGTGGACGTGTCCGGTCTGCGGCAGGAGTTCCGCCGGCCCGGCCGGTCGCCGCTGGTCGCGGTCGACGACGTCTCGTTCACGGTCGCCCGCGGCACGACGCACGCCCTGGTCGGCGAGTCCGGGTCGGGGAAGACGACGATCGGGCGGGTGATCACGGGCTTCCAGCGCCCGACGGCGGGCGGCATCCGGATCGGTGACACCGAGGTTGTCGGGCTCCGCTCCCGGCGCGCCTTCCACCGGTCGGCCCAGCTGGTGTATCAGAATCCGTACGCCTCGCTGGATCCGCGGCAAACCGTGGCCAAGATCATCGCCGAGCCGCTGCGGAACTTCCGGATCGGCGACCGGGCCGAGCAGTCCGAACGGGTGGAGCGCTACCTGGACCTGGTGTCGCTGGCGCCCGAGTACGGGGCCCGGCGGCCGCACGAGCTGTCCGGCGGCCAGCGCCAGCGGGTGGCGATCGCCCGCGCGTTGATCTTGGAACCGGAGCTGGTCGTGCTGGACGAGGCCGTGTCCGCGCTGGACGTCACCGTCCAGGCCCAGATCCTGCGGTTGCTGGCACGGCTGCAGGAGGAGCTGTCGCTGACGTACGTCTTCATCTCCCATGATCTTGCCGTGGTCCGCCAGATCGCCGACACGGTCTCGGTGCTGCAGCGCGGCCGGCAGGTCGAGCACGGCGCCACCGACCGCATCTTCGAGGCTCCCGAGCACGACTACACCCGGCAGTTGATCGCCGCGATCCCGGGCACCAAGATCAGGGAGACCACGAGGAGGACCGGATGACCGACCACATCCATCGTCCGCGGATCGGCTTCTTCACCCGGCTGCTGGAGCGGGCCACCGCGGCCGAGCGGTACCGCTACGCGCTGGAGCAGATCGAGCACGCCGAGCGGCACGGCTTCGCGTCCGCGTGGCTGGCGCAGCACCACTTCGGCGAGGACGAGGGCGGCCTGCCCTCGCCGTTCGTGCTGCTCGCCGCGGCGGCCCGGCAGACCTCCCGGATCGCCCTGGCCACCGGCGTGATCACGCTGCCGATCGACGACCCGGTCCGGGCCGCCGAGGACGCCAGCGTGCTCGACGCGCTGAGCGGCGGCCGGGTGCAGCTCGGCGTCGCGGCCGGCGGCACGCCGTCGTCCTTCGCGCCGTTCGGCCGCGCGTCGGAGGACCGGCGGGAACTGTTCGCCAATCACTTCGCGATCTTCCTCGATGCCCTGTCCGGCCGGGGAATCCGCGGTACGGAAGCCCGCCTCTACCCGCCGGCCGACGGGCTGGACCGCCGGATCTGGCAGGCGACGTTCTCGGCCGACGGCGGCCGCCGGGCCGGTGAACGCGGCGACGGGCTGATGCTGTCCCGCACCCAGCCACGCCCGGACGGTGATCATGACCTGCCGCTGTCGGCGGTTCAGTTGCCGATCATCGGCGCCTACACGGCCGCGTTGCCGGCCGGCTCGCCGAACCGGGTGCTGGCCTCGCGGACCGCGCTCGTCGTCGATCCGGAGCGGCGGGATCAGGCGCTGGCGCTGGCCGAGCCGGGTCTGCGGCAGCTGGCCGGGACCTTCCTCGGCGCCGACGCGGACGATCTTGATCTGGCGACGTTGATCAAGCTCACCGACACCCACGTCGGCACCGCAGACGAGGTCGCCGAGTCGCTGGCCTCGGACGCGACGCTGGCCCAGTCGACCGACGTGGCGTTCCAGGTGCACTCGATCGACGCGCCGCACGAGCTCACCCTGCGGTCGCTGGAACTGCTCGCCACGGAGGTCGCGCCGAGACTCGGCTGGCAGGTCGGCGACGTGATCACGGAGAATCTCCGGGACGCACACAAGATCAACAGGGAAGGGGAGCGATGACCGGAAACGCCGACATCATCGACCTGCTGGCCGGGATCGAACCAGGGAGTCCGCTGGCGATCCTGCGGGACGCCCGGGCCCAGGCCCGCGAGCACGCGCAGCGGAGCTTCGAGGCACTGCTGGAGCCGACCGAGCCGGGCTCGTTCCCGGTCGGCGACCGGTATGCGGTGGCGTACTTCACCGCGGTGCTGCACCAGGACGAGCCGGCCGCGGCGTTCTATCGCGACCTGCTCGAGGACGAGGACCCGGACCGGGTCGCGGTGATCACGAACGTCGCCGAGAACGCCCGTGGCACCGGACCGTACGGCGACTATCGCGAGCCCGGCCTGGCCGCCGAGAGCGTACCCGGCCCGGTCTGGACGCCCGATGCCGAGACGAGCACCGCGCTGGGTGATCGACTGGCCGCCGCGCTGGCCCACACCCACCTGCTCGTGTTCCGCCCGCGCGAGTCGAGTCCGGCGGCCCTTCAGGGACTGGCGGACGCCGGTTGGGACGCCGACGACGTCGTCCGGTTGTCCCAGTTGGTCGCCTTCCTCGCCTTCCAGTTGCGTACCGCGGCGGGCCTCCGCATCCTGCAGAGCACAAACCTTGAAGGAGCGACCCGATGACGGTGACCGATCCCCAGGACCTGATCGGCCCGGAGCAGTTCACCCAGCAGTCGCTCGGCTGGGTGCCCTGGCTGGCGCCGGTCGAGGAGGCCGAGCTGACCGATCGGCAGCGGGAGGCGCTGATCGATCCGATCCGGGCCAAGAGCCCGTACTTCAGGCTGCTGGTCCGCGACCCGGACGCGCTGGAGGCCCGGACGCTGACCGACCTGGACATCTTCCGCAACCCGGAGGGCGGCATCGGCCGGGCCGAGCGGGAGCTGGCCGCGACGGCGGCCTCGCGGCACAACGGCTGCGTCTACTGCGCCTCGGTGCACTCCGCCGCCGCCACCCGGGAGTCCGGTCGCCGCGACGACGTGCAGCGGCTGCTGGACGAGGGGATCGACGCCGACCTCGGCGACGAGGCGTGGAACGCGATCGTCGCCGCCGCGGTGGCGCTGACCCGGACGCCGTCGGCGTTCGGTGCCGCAGAGATCGAGCGGCTGCGGGCGGCCGGCTTCGATGACGCCGCGATCATCGACGTGATCAACAGTGCGGCGTTCTTCAACTGGGCCAATCGGCTGATGTTGTCGCTGGGCCAGCCGGAGGTACGAGCCCGGCGGCAGGCCGCCGGGTGACCGCGATCGCCAGGCTTCTCGATCATGTGGTGATCGCCGGTCCCGATCTTGCCGAGCTGGTCGCCTGGTTCGCCGGGCGGACCGGCGTCACGGCGGCTCCGGGCGGCGTGCACCCGCGCGGCACCGCGAACGCCCTGATCGCGTTCACGGTGGCCGGCCGGCGCGGCCCGCACTACCTCGAGTTGATCGGGCCGGACCCCGCCTCTCCAGCGGCAGGCTCAGGACAGGCTGCCCGGCCGGACACGTTCGGCATCGCTGCCCTGGACCGGCCGACGATCGTCACCTACGCGGTGCACCCGGACGGCATCGACGGGGTGGTCGCGGCCTCGCGGAGAGCCGGCTACGATCCCGGCGACGTCGCCGACCTGTCCCGCACCACGCCGGACGGCACCCTGCTGGAGTGGCGGCTGGCCCGCCGCGAGGACCGGTTCGAGGTGCCGTTCCTGATCGACTGGGGCGACACCGCGCACCCCGGCCTGGCCGACCTGCCGACCCTGGAAATCCTTGCCTGGCAACGAATCGAGCCCGATCCGGAACCCACCCGCAGCGCCATCCGGGCGCTCGGACTCGACCCGGCCGACGCCGCGGAGTTGATCACCGGTGAGCCGGCCGGCTACCGGCTGACCGTCGCCGGACCGGACGGCGAGCCGGTCGAGTTCTGATCAGGCCGGGTCGCTGATCGCCTGCTTGATCAACTCGGCCAGCCGTGCCGCCGCGTCGTCGGTCAGCTCGGTGATCGCGTACGCGGTCGGCCACATCGTGCCGTCGTCGAGGTTCGCAGTCGCCTCGAACCCGAACGTCGCGTACCGGGCGTCGAACTTCGAGGCGGGCTGGAAGAAGCAGAGGTTCTTGCCGTCCTTGGCGTAGGTCGGCATCCCGTACCAGAGCTTCGGCTCGAGCCCCGGGGCCGTCGCCTTCACCAGGGCGTGCACCTGCTCGGCCAGCTGCCGGTCCCCGTCCGGCAGTTCGGCGATCTTCTCGACCACCGCCGCCTCCGCCGCCGCGGCCTTCTCCGCTGCAGTGCCCGCCTTCTTGGCGGCCTTGAGTTCGGCCGCGCGCTGTTTCATCGCCGCCCGCTCGTCCTCGGAGAAACCGTCGTAGGACGCTTCGCTGTCGTTCTTCCGCGTTGCCTTGGCCATGTCGGGAATCCTTTCCTTGTTCGGTATGGCCTCAGACTAGGGATTCCGTACGGCGGCGCACTTCTTCAATCCTGATCGATCGGTTCAGGCCCAGCCGTTCCAGGAGCGGACCTCGTCCAGCGGTTTGCGCGCGGCGGGCTTGAAGTCCGTGCCGATCGTGTACGCCACCGGGAGCAGCGCCGCCTGGGTGACGTCGTCCGGGATGCCGAGCACCTCCGCCGCCTCGCGCTCGTACCCGAGGTGCAGGGTGGTCCAGACCGAGCCGAGGCCGCGGGACCGCAGGGCCAGGCAGAAACTCCAGGCGGCCGGCAGGATCGAGCCGAAGAAGTTGGCCTGGTTCTCGCCGCTCGGTCGGCCCTGGAGACACGGGATGACCAACGCCGGGACCCGGTCGATCACGTCGTAGAGGTAGCGCGCCGAGTCGTGCACCCGGCGCTGCTGCTCGGTGCCGCCGCCGGCGCGGCGCTGATCGAGGTACGGACCGGCGCCGCGGCGGTAGAGCTCGGCGATCGGCCGCCGGACCTCGGGTTCGGTGAGCACGACGAAGTGCCAGCGCTGGGAGTTGCTGCCGGACGGCGCCTGGAGCGCCAGTCGCAAGCACTCGTCGATCACCTCCGGCTCGACCGGCCGGTCGAGGTCCAGCCGCCGGCGGACGGCACGGGTGGTGGTGAGGACCTCGTCGAACGGAAGGTCGGTGGGCATCGGCACTCCTCTTCGCTGACCGGGCCACTATCGAAACCCATCATGATGATCACCGGCCGCCGATCCACGCAGCGAGACGATCATGATCACGTCCGCCAATCATGAGTAAGGTTAGCCTAAGAACAGGGGGAGCGATGGCTGGCGCCGAGGAGTACTACACCGCCGACGTGATGCGGGTGACCGACCTCAATCCGATCTTCCGCCGGGTGGTGCTCGGCGGTCCGGGCCTGGCCGGCTATGCCTCGTCCGGTCATGCGGACGAGTGGTTCCGGTTCGTGCTGCCGGCCGAGGGCCGGACCGAGGTGCCGCCGCCCAAGATCATCAACGGCCATGCGGTGTTCGACGAGCCGCGCCCCCGGCAGCGCTACTACACGGTCCGTCAGTACGACCCGGACGGCCCGGTGATCACCGTCGACGTGATGCTGCACGGCCACGGCGCCGCCTCGGAATGGGTACGTGCGGTGCGGGCCGGTGACCGGGTGATGCTCAGCCAGGCCTGGGGTCGCTACGGCGCCGCGCCGGACGCGGAATGGGAGTTGATCATCGCCGACCCGACCGGGCTGCCGGCGGCGTGCCGGATCCTGGCCGAACTGCCGGCCGGGCGACGGGCCATCGCGCTGCTCGAGGCGCCCGGACCGCAGTGCCGGCTGGAGCTCGAGTCGGCGGCCGACCTGACCGTGCACTGGCTGGACAGTCCGGAGCTGGAGTCCGGCGCCGGCCGGCTCGCCGAGGCGACCCGTGGACTGGACCTGCCGGCCAGGCCGGGCTACGTCTGGATGGGCGGCGAGCAGGCGGCGTCCCGGGACATCCGGAAGTACTTCCGCAAGGAGCTCGGCTGGGGTTCCGAGCGGTACGACATCGTGGGCTATTGGCGCCCCGATTCGGAGGGCTACCTGGAGCGGTACGCGACGGTCCAAGATCAAGTCGCGGAGATTTACCAGCGCGGCGTCGCGGCCGGCCAAGATCAGGAGGACACCCTCGACGAGGCGCTGAAGGTGCTCGAGGCGCACAACCTCTGACGGCCGCCTCGGGGCCGAGGTCGGGTCGGCATCGCTCGTCGGCGACGTCGGGGGTCGCCTGCTGGCGTACCGCGGAGACGCCTGAGCACTGATGTGCCGGGGCGCGGTGCGCCGCAGGGTTGAGGGTATGAACTCCCCGGTCCTGCCCTTCTCCCGCCGCCGGCTGCTGACCGGGGCCCTGGGCCTCGGCCTGGTCGCGGGGTTGTCCGGCTGTGGGGTCGGTTCGACGTCGGTGAACCAGGTGGCCGCCCAACCGTTCACCCGGAAGCTGCCGATCCCGTCGCTGGCGCCGTCGCGCGTGAGCGACGGCGTTCGGGTTTTCTCCCTGAAGGCGGGCGCCGGCCGGACCCGGATCCTGCCCGAACTCGACACGCCGACCTGGGGCTACGACGGCGCCAGTCTCGGGCCGACGCTGCGGGCCGAGCGCGGCGAGCAGGTCGCGGTCGAGGTGACCAACGGGCTGGACGTCACCACCAGCGTGCACTGGCACGGCATGCACCTGCCGCCGACGATGGACGGCGGTCCGCACCAGGCGATCCCGGCCGGCGGCCGGTGGCGGCCCAGCTGGCGGATCGACCAGCCCGCTGCGACGCTCTGGTACCACCCGCATCCGCACGGCACGACGGAGGAACACGTCTACCGCGGGCTTGCCGGGCTGTTCCTGATCGACGACGACGCGTCGAGCCGGGCCACGTTGCCGCACGAGTACGGGGTCGACGACATCCCGCTGATCGTGCAGGACAAGCTGCTCGACCGAGACGGGGCGCTGCGGCTGCGGCGGGACGGCGGCGAGCCCGGCATCCTCGGCGAGGTCGTGACCACCAACGGCATCGCCGGCGCCTACCTCCCGGTCAGCACCGAGCGGGTACGGCTCCGGCTGCTCAACGGCTCCACCGCACGCAGCTACGAGTTCGGCTTCGGCGATCGTGACATCCAGCTGATCGCGACCGACGGCGGCTTCCTGGACGCCCCGCTGACGATCGACCGGATCCGGCTGGCGCCCGGCGAACGCGCCGAGCTGCTGGTGATCATGAAGCCGGGCGAGATGGCGCGGCTGCGGTCCTTCGAGGTCGGTCTCGGCGGTGTCGCCGTACCGTTCGCCATGGGCGGCAACGACGCGTTCGACGTCCTCGAACTGCGGGCGGCGGCATCGCTGAAGCCGTCGCCGGCGCCGGACTGGCCGCGCTCGCGACACGCGGACGAGGACGAGCTGCACGAGTCGGCGGTGACCCGGACCCGGGCCTTCGAGCTGGACGAGCGCAAGATCAACGGGCAGCTGATGGACCTGTCCCGGATCGACGAGGTGGTGACCGTCGGCAGCACCGAGGTCTGGGAGGTCCGCAGCACGGTGCCGATGCCGCACAGCTTCCACGTGCACGACGTGCAGTTCCGGCTGCTCACGATCGACGATGCGCCGCCGCCGGAGTGGTTGCGCGGCCCGAAGGACACGATCTACCTCGAACCGAGCCGCCGCTACCGGCTGTTGCTGCACTTCGCCGACTACGCCGATCCGGCGATGCCGTACATGTATCACTGCCACATGCTCTGGCACGAGGACGAGGGCATGATGGGCCAGTTCGTCGTGGTGGAGCCGGGCGACGAGGGTGCCGTCCGGGCACCGGAGCACCCGGGCTCCGGCGGTACCGCGGACCATGATCATCACGGACCCGGACACCGTTGACCGCATCCGAGCTTTCTTGACTCATTCCAGAAAAGCGCTAGGCTGCGGTCATGCCCACCACAGCGGAACTGCAGGACCTGCTGCGGGGGGCCGAATTGCGCGTCACCCGTCCCCGGGTCGCGGTGCTGCGGGCGGCCCACCGCCATCCGCACGCCGACACCGATTCGATCATCGGCGCGGTTCGTGAGGAGTTGCCCGAGGTCTCGCACCAGGCGGTCTACGACTGCCTGAACGCGCTGACCGGTGCCGGGCTGCTGCGCAGGATCCAGCCGCTCGGCTCGGTGGCTCGCTACGAGTCGCGGGTCGGGGACAACCACCATCATGTCGTCTGCCGTTCCTGCGGTGCGATCGCCGATGTCGACTGCGCGGTCGGGCACGCACCGTGTCTGACCGCGTCCGATGATCATGGTTTCGTGATCGACGAGGCCGAGGTCATCTTCTGGGGCCGGTGTGCCGCCTGCGCTGCCGTACCAACTTCTTGATCATCCTCGAACACGTATGAGTCTTGGAAGGAAAGCAATGTCTCAAGATCAGCCGGTCCCCGCAGAGGCAACCGCGGAGAGCCGGGGTCAGTGTCCGGTCGCGCACCGGGCCCCGCATCCGACCCAGGGTGGCGGCAACCAGGGCTGGTGGCCGAACCGGCTCAACCTGAAGATCCTGGCCAAGAACCCGGCCGTGGCGAACCCGCTGGGCGAGTCGTTCAACTACGCGGAGGCGTTCTCCTCCCTCGACCTGGCCGCGGTGAAGTCCGACATCGCCGAGGTGCTGACCACCTCGCAGGACTGGTGGCCGGCGGACTACGGGCACTACGGCCCGCTGATGATCAGGATGGCCTGGCACAGCGCGGGCACGTACCGGATCAGCGACGGCCGCGGCGGCGCCGGCGCCGGTCAGCAGCGGTTCGCGCCGCTGAACAGCTGGCCGGACAACGCCAGCCTGGACAAGGCCCGCCGGCTGCTCTGGCCGGTGAAGAAGAAGTACGGCAACAAGCTCTCCTGGGCCGACCTGATGATCTTGGCCGGTAACGTCGCGCTGGAGTCGATGGGCTTCAAGACGTTCGGGTACGGCGGCGGCCGCGAGGACGTCTGGGAGCCGGAGGAGGACGTTTACTGGGGCCCGGAGCAGGTCTGGCTCGGCGACGAGCGCTACACCGGCGACCGGGAACTGGAGAAGCCGCTCGGCGCGGTCCAGATGGGTCTGATCTACGTCAACCCGGAGGGCCCGAACGGCAACCCGGACCCGGTGGCGGCGGCGCGGGACATCCGCGAGACGTTCCGCCGGATGGCGATGAACGACGAGGAGACCGTCGCCCTGATCGCCGGCGGCCACTCGTTCGGCAAGACCCACGGCGCCGCCGACGCCGACGAGCACGTCGGGCCGGAGCCGGAGGGCGCGCCGATCGAGCAGCAGGGACTCGGCTGGAAGAACAGCTTCGGCACCGGCAAGGGTCCGCACACGATCACCAGCGGCCTCGAGGTGGTCTGGACCAAGACGCCGACGCAGTGGAGCAACAACTTCTTCGAGAACCTGTTCGGCTTCGAGTGGGAGCTCACCAAGAGCCCGGGCGGGGCGCACCAGTGGGTGGCCAAGGACGCGGACGCGATCATCCCGGACGCCTACGACAAGACCAAGCGGTGGCTGCCCACGATGCTGACCACCGACCTCGCGCTGCGGTTCGACCCGGAGTACGAGAAGATCTCGCGCCGGTTCCTGGAGAGCCCGGAGGCGTTCGCCGACGCGTTCGCTCGGGCCTGGTTCAAGCTGACCCACCGCGACATGGGCCCGATCGAGCGCTACCTCGGCCCGGAGGTTCCCAGCGAGGAACTGATCTGGCAGGACCGGGTGCCGGCCGTTGATCATGAACTGGTCGGGCCGGCGGACGTCGCCGCGCTCAAGACCAAGATCATCGAGTCGGGCCTGACGGTCGCCCAGCTGGTGTCGACGGCCTGGGCGTCGGCCTCCTCGTTCCGCGGCAGCGACAAGCGCGGCGGTGCCAACGGGGCCCGGATCCGGCTGCAGCCGATGAGCGGTTGGGACGTCAACAACCCGGCCGAGCTGGCGACCGTTCTCCGTACCCTGGAAGGGATCCAGGCCGACTTCAACGCCAGTGGCAAGAAGATCTCGCTGGCCGACCTGATCGTCCTGGCCGGTTCGGCCGGCGTGGAGAAGGCGGCGAAGGACGCCGGCTACGCGATCGAGGTGCCGTTCACCCCGGGCCGTACCGACGCCTCGCAGGAGCAGACCGACGTCGAGTCGTTCGTCGAGCTGGAGCCGAAGGCCGACGGCTTCCGGAACTACCTCGGCAAGGACAACCGGCTGCCGGCCGAGTTCCTGCTGATCGACCGGGCCAACCTGCTCACCCTGAGCGCGCCCGAGCTGACCGTCCTGATCGGCGGTCTGCGCGTCCTCGGCGCGAACTACGACCACTCCGCGCACGGCGTCTTCACCGACCGGCCGGGCACGCTGACGAACGACTTCTTCGTCAACCTGCTCGAGACCGGCATCGAATGGACGGCGACCGGAGAGGGCTCGGACGTCTTCGAGGGCAAGGATTCCGCGACCGGCGAGGCCAAGTGGACCGGCACCCGGGTCGACCTGATCTTCGGCTCCAACTCCGAACTCCGCGCCCTCGCCGAGGTCTACGCCGGCGACGACGCGAAGCCGAAGTTCGTCGAGGACTTCGTCGCCGCCTGGGTCAAGGTGATGGAACTCGATCGCTTCGACCTGAAGTGATCAACTGAGCAACACACATCCGGGCCGGTCTCGTCAGAGGCCGGCCCGGTTTGCTTGGAAGCTGACCGGAGCACACCGAACGGACGGAAAGGGCAGCTCTGGGTCGCCGAAGCGTGCCCTTGGGGTCCAGTCAATGGGTTCAGGAACCTGTCGAAGCCCACGTTGTCGATCATGGTTGAGGCTAGGTAGCGCGAAGCTCGGGGAGCGAGTCCCTGCACGGCATTGCACGACTCGCCGGATGATCATTCGGACCGCGGATTGCCTGGGATCGCACGGCTACCGCCATTTCTTGACTCGCAGCCTCGGCCGAAGCGATGCTGCTTGTGCCCATCGCGTGCAACGTCGAAAAGGGAGCACCCATGGCCCTGCGGTTTCTCGGAATCTTTCCGAAGGGCGCCCGGTTGTGATCAGCTTTGCGGACGTCCTAGCGTCGACCCAGCGATCGGCGGCGCATCTGGAGATGCGTGACGCCTACATGCTTGACGATCCCGCCTTCGTTGCCTGGCAGAGTGGGCAGCAGATCGATCCGCGGCAGTGGTGGCCGGACTGGCTGGAGCTCGTGCGACGGACGGTCGCGCGCGGCGTGGAGATGCGCCGGGCTCGCATCGTTTCCGAGCCGATCAGCGACTACATCCGTTACGAATACGACGTGACCGACGGCAATGTGGAGTCGGGGGAACAGGTGCGCTGGTTGCCGCGCCGGCGCGCGACAGATCTTGCGTTGCCCGGCAACGATTATTGGATCTTCGACGATCGGCTCGTGATGGTCAATCACTTCGCGGGTAACGGGCAGAAGTCGGAACCGGGCTACGAGCTCATCGAGGATGCACAAGTCGTGCGACTGTGCGGGTCCGCCTTCGAGGCGGTCTGGGAGCGAGCTGTCCCGCACCACGAGTACAAGCCGGTCTAATCGGCGGCGATGGCCCTCTCCCGACACTCCAGCGCACGCGAGGCGCCAGCTCATTGCCGATCGGCTACGGGGATTCGCGAGCAGGCGCGCCTGTCCGGCCGCGACCTCGCCACGGAGTGTGGCTGGCATCCGTCGAACACCTCGCGCATCGAAAACATCCGGAGCGCACCGACCGCCGCCCTCGCCGAGGTGTACGCCGGCGACGATGCGAAGCAGAAGTTCGTCGAGGACTTCGTCGCCGCGTGGGTCAAGGTGATGGAACTGGATCGCTTCGATCTGAAGTGATCAACTGAGCAACACACATCCGGGCCGGTCTCGTCAGAGGCCGGCCCGGTTTGCTTTGGAAGTGGGCCTTGGCATTCGTGCAAGTCCCGCTTGCAGAAAGGATCTGGCTGGGCGCGCCATGAAGCTGACCGGAGCACGCCGAACGGACGGAAAGGGCAGATCTGCGTCGCCAAGTCGTGCCCTTTGGGTCCAGTCGACGGGGTTCAGCTGCCATCAGTCGTGGTAGATCGTCGAACTCGCGCAGGATGACGCTCCGGGCCTCACGTCCATACACGGCTGGCCGACGCAAGTTTGAACATCCTGTCGTAGGGCGTTGCGGGCGATCGGCTTGGGCTGGTTCAAGCGGATGACTAGGCCAGGTTTTCGCGCCGAGCTACAGTGATCGTCAACCCCCGAGGGAATGGGTTGACACAATGGCGTGGATCGTTTGGCTGGTGCTCGCGGCCGCCTTGGGCGTCGTCGAGTTCTTCACCCTGTCGCTGATCTTCGGGATGCTCGCGGCGGCGGCGCTCGTCGGCGCGCTCACGGCCGGGCTGGGTGCCCCCGTGCTGGTCCAGGTGCTCGCGTTCGCCGCGACGGCCGCCGCCGGTCTCCTGGTGGTGCGGCCGATCGCCCGGCGCCACATGGCGCACCCGCCGCTGACCCGTGAGGGCAGCGACGCGCTGATCGGCCGGACAGGCGTTGTCCTGCAGCAGGTCACGGCGATGCAGGGGCTGGTCAAGCTCGCCGGCGAGGAGTGGTCGGCGCGTTCGTACGACGAACACCAGGTGATCGAGGCCGGCACGATGGTCGACGTGCTCGAGATCGACGGTGCCACGGCCGTTGTCTATCCGCGGGAGTTGCTGCCGTAGCAGGCTCTGAAAGGTGGAAGGCACATGGGGATCTTCGTACTGTCACTCGTCATTGCGGCCGTGGTCGTGTTCCTGGTCACCGCTACGGTACGGATCGTGCCGCAGGCGCACCGCTACAACATCGAGCGGTTCGGCCGCTATCGCACGACGCTGCAGCCCGGCCTGAACTTCATCATCCCGCTGGCGGACCGGGTCAACACCAAGCTCGACATCCGCGAGCAGGTGCTCTCCTCCCGCCCGCAGCCGGTGATCACCCAGGACAACCTGGTGCTGAACATCGACACGGTGCTCTACTACCAGATCACCGATCCGCGGGCGGCCGCGTACGAGGTCGCGAACTACCTCCAGGCGATCGACCAGCTCACCGTCACCACCTTGCGCAACGTCATCGGCAGCATGGACCTGGAACAGACGCTGACCTCCCGCGAGAACATCAACAATCAACTGCGCAAGGTGTTGGACGAGGCCACCGGCAAGTGGGGCATCCGGGTCAACCGGGTGGAGATCAAGGCCATCGACCCGCCGAACACGATCAAGGAAGCCATGGAGAAGCAGATGCGGGCCGAGCGCGACAAGCGGGCCGCGATCCTGCACGCCGAAGGCGAACGCCAGGCCAAGATCCTCACCGCGGAAGGCACCCGCCAGCAGGAGATCCTGGTCGCGCAGGGTGATCAACAGGCTGCCATCCTCCGGGCGGACGGCGAGGCCAAGGCGATCGAGCAGGTCTTCCAGTCCGTACACCGCAACAACGCCGATCCGAAGGTGCTGGCCTACAAGTACCTGCAGATGTTGCCGCAACTCGGCGGCGGCGAGAACAGCACCTTCTGGGTGATTCCGGGCGAGTTGACGCAGGCGATCAAGTCCGTCACCGAGGCCTTCGGTGATCATGCCGCCAGCCAACTCCCGCTGCCGAAGCGTGATCATGAAGAGCCGGCCGCCGAGGAGGACGAGGGAACCCGCGAACTGACCGACGGCAAGAACGGCCGCGCCGCAGAGGCCGCCGCGCTGGAAGCCGCCGAGCAGGCCGCGGCTGCCGTCAACGAGGCGAAGTCGCAGGTCGCCGCGGTCGAGCGGAACACGCTGGGTCAGCGTTGAGCGAAGCCGAGCGCGCGGTAGCCGGGCATCCGGCGCCGGAGGGACACGGCGAGCATCGGCGCGAGATGATCATGGTAGTCGTGCACCTCTGCCAGCGTCTTTCCCGGCGCTGACCGGACGACCCGGCCGGCGCACTGCAGCAGCAGCCCGTCGAAGGAGATCGGCGCGGCCAGGAAGAGCGTGTCGAGCGCGGGCACGTCGAAGCCCTCGCCGATGAACGGCGTGGTGCCGACGACGAGCGCGCCGTCGCCTGGATTGAGCTCAGCAAGGCGCTCCATCACGCTGCGGCGATCGGCAGTTCTCATGCCGCCGCGCAGGATCAGCGGATCGTGGCCACGGCCCGCGAGCAGCTCGGCGAGCGCGGTCAGGTGGGCCAGCCGGCGAGTGAGGACCAGGCAGTTCCGTCCCCGCGACAGCGCCGCGGCTACGTCCTCGACGATCTGTTCGTTCCGGGCCGGATCGGCGGCGAGCGCTCCGTGCACGGCCGCAAGTGCCCCCGCCTCCGAGGGGTCGTTCAGCTCGGAGGTGAAGCCCGTCTCGTGCACAGTGAGGATGCGATCGGGGCCGGGTTCGGAGAACCATGTGTCCGGGAGTGCGGTCGGCTCGGCCTCGCCCATCGTGTGCCGGACCGGCCCAAGCTGCCAGGAAACCAGCTCACCCAGGCCGTCGCGACGTTTCGGCGTTGCGGTCAGCCCAAGCCAGAACTGGGCCCCGATGATCTTGACCGAGTGGTCGTACGCAGCGGCTGCGAGATGGTGGCATTCGTCGACGATGATCTGCCCGTACCCCTGGGTCAGCTCTGCCACGTCGTCGCGCCGCGCCAGCGTCGGCATCATCAGAATGTCCACCGTGCCGGTCAGTTTCGATCGACCGCCGCAGAGCTGACCGGGACGAAATCCCAGGTGTGTCTCGATCCGCGCCCGCCACTGTTCGGCGAGTGCCTTCCGGTCGACCAGCACGGCGGTCGACGCCGCGCGCTCGGCGATCAGGGCGCAGGCCATGACGGTCTTGCCTGCCCCGGGCGGCGCGACGAGGACGCCGTCATCGTGAGCGAGCATCGCGTTCACCGCCGTGGTCTGAGCATCCGTGAGTTCCGCCGAGCACGTGAGATCAACCTCCTAGCCCGGGTGGCGGAGATCGGTGATCATCAGGTCGACTTGCGCAGCCGTTGCAACTCGTAGAACTTCGGATTGATCATGGACGCGGCATGCTTGAACGTCGACACCGCCGCCGGAGTCAGCTGACCGGCGCTCAGTCGGAGACCCGCCGCCAACTCGGCCGTCACGATCTTGGGCAGCTGAGGTTTGATCTTGGTCGCTGGTGAGGAATCGAGACGGGTCACCTCGGCACCGACAACGGTTCGTTCGGCAAGGCGTGCGACCTTCCGGGCCGTCGAAGGTCCCAGCCGGTCGACCGTCGAGAGATAGTCCCATTGATCATCGAACGGTTCCAACGTCGCAAGATCAAGAAAGACGGTGAGGCTGTTCCGTCGGCGAAGGCCGTTGAGTGGTGCCGCGATCAGGTTGCCGAAACCACCGTCCGGCAGGACGTCCTGACTGGGGAACAGCCGGTCATAGGAGCGGAGGTCCATGGAGCCTCGGAGTGTCATCGCGTCATGGATCAGGACGGTACCCACGCCGCGTGCGATCACGGCAGGCGTCGACTCGGCGAAGAAGATCCAGCCATGAGCGCCACGCCCGGACTGTGAGATCTCGAGGGCGACCGGCACCTCGCGAGCCCGCCCGGCCTTGACGTAGGCCAACGCGTCGAGCATCGCCGACGGACCGTCGAAATCCGCCGCCAGGAACGAGCAGGAATTGTCGCGCTGCAACGGATACAGGCCGATGAACTCATCACCGGTCAGGTGCGCGGCAAGAACTTCCTGGGTCAGCGGAAGACGACGTGCGGTTGCCGAGTTCATCCCTTTGCGCCAGCCGCCGGCGACCGCAGGCTTCCAACCCGACCGGCCGGTTCGATGGTTCTCCCAACGAAGGGAATAGACGTCCGTACGGGCACGGAACAAGGATGCGAACAGCGCGAGCTTGCGGTCCGCGGGCGAAGCCATCGTGACCATGCCCGGCCGATCCACGGGAGCGGCCAGCTGCTCCGGGCCAGGTTCGGTGTCCTGACCGCGCAACTCGAGCAGCCGCGACAACCGACGGTTCTCGGCGCGCAGCCGGTCCAGCTCGCGACGGAGCTGGGCGACGTCGTCTGTTGGGCCGACCCCTATTGCGTGCTCCATGATCCTCCAACCGACTCGAGATCGGTCTCCGGTTTCCGCTCAACGCTCTCAGCCGGGACGGGAATGTCAAATGTATCGGATCTGATAACATTCAGCCATGGTTGGGAATGGCAACACTCCAGTTGAACGTCCCGCGGGACAAAGCCAGGCCCCTGAGCCGAGTCAGGACCTGATCGAGGTACTGGAATCGGCGGCACGGCTCCAGACGTTGGTGCCCGATGCCGTTCTCGTCGGCGGGACGGCGGCCGCATTGCATGCGGGGCATCGAGTGTCGTTCGATCATGATCACGTCGTCGCCGACCTCCAGCAGCGCTTCGACCTCGTCCTCGACGCACTCGAGCGGGAGGGTGACTGGGTGACCAATCGAGCCACCGAGGGAAGGATCGTCCTGGGTGAGCTGGGCGGCATCGAAGCCGGGGTACGCCAGCTCCGCCGCGCCCATCCGCTGGAGGTGCAGTTGGTGAAACTCCCGTCGGGGAACGCCGTCCGGGTCCCGACCCTTGAGGAGACGCTTCGGATCAAGGCCTTCTTGATCGTTGTCCGCAACCGCGTCCGGGACTACCTGGACGTGGCGGCCTTGTCCGACCAGCTGGGCCTGCGCGCTGCGGCCGCGACGTTGAACGAGATTGACGTCTTCTATGAGGAGATGCGCCAGGGCGACGATGCGGTGGCGTCGCAACTGGCTCGACAGCTGGCCGATCCGAAGCCGGCCGACAGCCGGGTGCTGCGTCATCTTCCTACCTACAAGGGATTGTTGCCGCGTTGGCATCGGTGGGATGCGGTGGTCGGACAGTGCCAGGATCTCGTTCGCTGCATGATCGAAGGGAGGGAGTGAT
Organism: Microlunatus parietis; assembly: GCF_013407955.1. Taxonomy (GTDB): domain Bacteria; phylum Actinomycetota; class Actinomycetes; order Propionibacteriales; family Propionibacteriaceae; genus Microlunatus; species Microlunatus parietis. Next base: position 5,436,027 of record NZ_JACCBU010000001.1, read on the forward strand.
GATCTTTCGTCATATCGACGTGAGCCCGGACGCGCCGGTCGAAGAATGGGGCGTCGAGGGGATCCTCGCCGCGATTGATCGTGGCACGATCCGACACTGGCGCCGGATCGCGGCGGCGGTGCGGAAGGATCCGCAGGGCGAGGTGGCCGCCGATCTCGATCAGGCGCTGACGGGAGCGGAGTCCGAGGCATCGGCGGCCGTGCTTCGGTTGGTGCTCGACCGAGCCCGGGAAACCTCGGAACAACGCGTGGCTCGGCGTTTCCGGATGGCGATCGCGAGAAGCGGCCTGACCCAGGCCGAGTTCGCGGCCCGGCTCGGCACGTCGGCATCGCGGCTGTCGACGTACGTGACGGGATCGGTCGTGCCGTCGGCGGCCATGCTCGATCGCGCAGAGCGGCTGGTCGAGCTGATCGAGACCGAGCAGTCGGCGTCTGCCTGACTGCGTGTTCTGGTCTCCGCCCGCCCCGGAATCTTGCAGATGGTGCGTCGCCGAACCGGCTGAGTCAGCTGATCGGAAGGCGTTGCTGGACCCAGGCCCAGTCCAGGCGCTCCTGTTCCAGCCGGACGGAGGGGCCGAGGCGGTCCTCGACGAGGTCGGTGTAGAGCTGGGCTTCGACGGCGGTCAGGCGATCGAGGCGGGCGTTGGTGGGGGAGTCTTCGGTGACCCAGCGGTCTCGGTGGGCCAGCAGGGTCTCGCGGTCCATCAGGAAGGAGCGGGTCTGGGGGAGCCAGGCCCGGAGTTGGTTCAAGATCGCGAAGCCGTGGGTGTCCAGGTCGCCCCAGTAGTTGATCTTGGATTCGGCGAGCCAGGGCATGCGGCCGGCGCGGTCGACCTCGAAGCCCTTGCCCCAGATCACTACCCCGCCGGCGGGTACGGGCACGCTGAGGAACGTGATCTCGTTCTCGATGATCATGGCCGTGCGTACGTCGGCGGGCAGCTCGGCCAGTTCGGCGACCCGGACGGTCGCCTCGGACAGCTGCTTCGGCAGGCCGAGGGCGGCGGGGTCGAACCGGAGGCGGACGAGGTCGGGCCTGGCGCGCAGACCAAGATCAGCGAGGAAGCCCGGTGCGGTCTGCGATGTGCCGAGCAGGCGGGCCAGCAGCGGCCGGTGCCGTTCGACGAACTTCGTGTCCACGCCCCGCGCGGTGATCTGCCTGAGGTAGCGACGCGAACCGCGGTGATCGGAGAGCCAGCGGTAGGCGGCGAGCAGGCGTGGCCAGTCCTCGGCCGCGTCCAGGGCCCGCAGCGGCTGCGCTTCGACCCAGGCACGGACGGCCGGTTCGGCGGCGGTCAGCTCGAGAATCCTCCGGTACGCGGCGACGGACCGACCCACGCCGAGCAGGGCCCAGGCCTGGTCGTACTCGGTCAGCCGGGCACGGGTCGGGATCCGGGAGCGCCCGATGTGCTGGCCGCCGATCGTGCCGTACTCGAGGTGATAGCGGCGACCGTCGTAGGCACCGCGCTCGAGCTGGGCCACCCAGTCCTGGGCCGCCGCCAACTCGCTCCCGAGCTCGGCGGCCTTCGGGCCGCGCAAGGGCACGTCGAAGCCGGGGAACGGTTCGTCGCGTGCCAGTGCGGTCAGCAGGGAGCCGTCGTCCCAGCGCCGCCGGACCTTCGCGGCGACGTCGGCCGGTGTCGTCCACCGCGCGCTCACTCCCGTGGCGCCCTTCCGTCACGCTGGGCCCGGAACTCCTCGATCGTCAAGGTCTGCAGCCTGGAGTAGCTGCCGGTCGGGTTGTCGACGAACCCGATCGACCGCACGTACGGCTCGATGATGTGCACCTTCTGCAGCGGGGTGACGATCAGCAGTTGCAGGCCGAGCTTGGCGAACAGCTCCAGCGCGTACCGGGTGGAGAGATCGGAACCGCGCCCGAACGCCTCGTCGATCACCGCGAACCGGAAGTCCTTCGACTTCTCGACACCCCACTCCAGCCCGAATTGGTACGCCAGCGACGCCGCCAGGATCGTGTACGCCAGCTTCTCCTTCTGGCCACCGGACTTGCCGTCGGAATCACGGTAGTGCTCCCACTCCACGTCGGACTCCCGGTCCCGCTCGGAGGCGGAGAATGTGAACCAGTTCCGGACGTCGGTCACCCGCCGGGTCCACGCCTTGTCCGTGTCGGTGTGGTTGGGCCGGCCGCGGAACCGCTCGATGATCCGTTGCACGTCCAGGAACCGCTGCTCCGAATAGTGATCATCGACCGGCACCAGCGCGTCGTCGGTGGCGGCGCGCAGCTCCGACCGGAACGCCTGGACCTCGGTGTTCACGGTCCGCTCCATCTCCAGCCGGATGTAGCGGCCTGGCGCGTAGTCGATCGCGCCGAGTGCCTCGTTGATCGTGTCGATCCGCGAGCCGATGTCGTCCGACTGCCGCCGCAGCCAGCTGTTGAACCCGGCCAGTTCGCGGATCGTGTTCGTGTTGAGCTGGCGCTTGAACTCGTCCTCGAAGGCCGGCAGGTCGTCCGAGGCCACCCGGTCCCGGAACGTGCGGAACTCGTCGCGGGCCTCGATGGCGGCGTCCATCTCGGTGGTCGCCTCCGGCCACCGCCGCCGGACCTCGTTCATCGCACCGACGAGGCTGGTGACGTAGCCGCCGATCTCCTTGCCGAGCCGGTCCAGCTCGCGCTGCAATCGCTGGGTCAGCTCGGCCGCCACGCCCTGGCAGGCGTCCGCCTCGGTCGGCCGGTCCGCGCCCAACCGGTCGTTCAGTTCGTCGTAGCGGGACCGCGCCGCGACAAGATCGACTTCGCTGTGATCATGGACGAAGCCGAGCTCCTGCCGGCGGGCCTGGTCGGCGCGGCCGATCCGGTCGTCGAGGACCGAGATCCTGGCGCTGAGCCCGGCGATCCGCCCCTCGACCTCGGACAACGCGTCCTTGTTGATCTTGAGCTGGCGATCGATCTCGGCGAGCTCGGGAGCCCCGGCGAGCAGCCGTTCCCGTTCCTGGCGGGCGTTCTCGGCGCGTCCCTCGGCCTCCCGCCAGTCCAGCTCCCGCCAGTCGGTGACGGTCTCCAGCTTGTCCAGGGCCGACACCTCCGCATCGAGCTCGTCGCGCTCGCGGTCGATCTTCGCCAACGCCTGATCGGCCTGCTCCAGCTCGCGCTGCACGTCCTCGAGATGTGCGGTCAGGGCCTCGATCTTGCGCGCGTTGGCCCAGCCGAGCACCCAGGTCCGCGGGTCGTCCACCCGGGACCGGTCGTCCTTCTCGTGATGATCACCGGAACGAACCTGGCCCTCCGGCGTGACGGCCCGGTGCGCCTGCCGGAACTCGGCCAGTGTCTCGGTGCACCGGTGATCGGCGCGCCGGTGAAGTTGATCACCGAGATACGACTCGAACGGGCCGGGGGCGATCTCCAGGGTCTGGGCCAGCAGCAGGCCTTCGCCGTGGACCGGCGGCTGCAGCGCCACCTGCCGCAGCGGTACGCGCTCGTAGACGAGCCGCAGGCCCCGCTGCTCCCCGTCCCACCGCCGGTACGTCAGCCGGCGCCCGTTCACCCAGTCGGCGACGGCGGGATAGTCGTCCTGCCGGACCAGCAGGGATTGGGCGAATCCGCGCAACACCCGCTCGGCGGCACCGCGCCACGTCTCGTAGCCCTCGGCGACGTCGATCAACTCGCCGGCAAACGGCAGCGCCTCGACGTCGAGGTCGAGCTCTCGGCAGAGCTGTTCGCGCAGGTCCAGCAGCTGGCTCGGCAGGTTGCTGGCCCGGCCGGCCAGGCTGGACAGTTCGAGCTTGGTCTCCTCCTGCTGCCGCCGCAGCTCGGCACGCCGGGCCGCGTGTTCGGCGAGCCGCGGATTGAGCGCCGCGCGGCGCTCGCGCAGCCCGGCCCGCCGGGCGCCGAGCGAACCGATCAGCGAGCGGAAGCCGGCGACGTCGGCCACGGACTCCAGACCCGCCGCCGCGAGTTGATCACTGAACAGCTGGAAGCGCCGCCGCCGACCGTCGCACTGCTCACGGGCCGTGGCCTCGTCGCGCTCGAGCTGGCCGATCCGGTCCCCGCCGGCAGCCGCCCGCTGGGTGATCAGGACGTCGCCGCGTTCGCGGAGCCTGCCCTGGTCCTGCTCGGCCTCGTCCCGGACCGTTCGATGGCCGTGCTGTTCGGTCTCGTACGCCTCGATCTCCCCGCTGAGCAAGGCGATCCGCAGCTCGGCGAAGTAGAGCCGGACCGCGTCCCGCTGCCGTTCCAGGCCGGTCCGGCGGGCCAGCGCATCGTCGTACCGGTCGGCGGTCGCGACCAGCGGCTCCAGCGCGGCCAGCTGCTCGCGCGCACGCCGGACCGCCTCGTGGGCCTTGGTCAGGTCCTCGAAGTGCGCGATGATCGCGTCCACCCGCTCCGCCGCGTCGGCCGGCTCGAGCATGTGGTTGCGGACGAAGTCGTTGAGATTGCCGACCGACTTCATCGACACGGTCTGGTGGAACAGGTCGAGCGCCTGATCGGACTTGATCCCGAGGGCCCGGCGCAGCTGCCGGGCGTACTCCGGATAGACGTTGCTGATCACTGCTCCGGAATTCCGCAGCCGGCGGCGCAGCTCGCCCAGGTCGGCGCCGAAGTCGGTGAAGTCGGCCTCGATCGACAGCGGCTTGCCCGACGTGACGAAGAAGCGGTCCGGCTGGCCGGCCCGGTCCTTCTGGTGGAACACCTGGGCCAGCGTCACGGTCTCGTCATGACCCTCGTTGCCGAACACGCCCAAGATCACCGAATAGGACGTGTGATCACGAAGGCCGACCGCCTTCGAGGTGCCGGTGCGTTCGATCCGTTCCGACTTGTAGTGGCCCTCGACGTAGCTGCGCAGCGTGCGTTCCCGGGACTCGGCGCCGGCCGCCTTGTTGTAGGCGATCCGGTGCGCCGGCAGCAGCAGGGTGGTGATCGCGTCGACCAGGGTGGACTTCCCGCTGCCGATGTCGCCGGTGAGCAGCGACGTCTCGCCGTCCGGGGTCAGCCGCCAGACCCGGCCGTCGAACGTGCCCCAGTTGAAGAGCTCGATCCGCTGCAGCCGGTAACCCGCCCGGTGCCCGCCGTCGAGCTCGATCGCCGAGAACAGCCCGCTACTCATCATGATCACCAGCGCCGGCGTACTCGCGCAGCTTCCCGGCATAGTCGGACAACGTCTGCGCGTCGACGTAGGCCTTGAGGATCCGCCGCACCTCCCACTGGTCCGGCTGCCCGCGCAACGGACGCAGGAAACCGAGCTCGGCGACCTGCTTGATGGTGGTCTCGACCCGATCGATCACCCTGGCCTCGTTGGTGGAGTCGGCCAGGAACACCCGCAACAGGTCGACGATCTGATCATGACTGAGCACCAACTTGCCCTCGGCACCCTTGGTCTCGAACTCCACCAATCGTTTGCGCAGCAGGACCAACAGCAGACTGACGTTGTACGTCAGGCTCCGCCGGCGGACCAGCCGGGGGAGTTCCTCGGCCTCGTCGTCGGACGGTTCGCTGCGGAGATAGGCGTACCCCTCCACGTCGTCCACGACGAGCTCGACGCCGATCGTGCCGAAATGATCACGGACGGCGGGACCGAACCGATCCAGCGAGGTCCACACCGTCTCCTGGGTCTCGCGGTAGACCACGCCACGCATCAGTTCGATGATCGCGGCCGCGATCGCCTGCTCCTCGGGCGTTCTCATGTCCGGGTCACCGTCACCTTCGGCAACCGGGCCCGCCGACTGCGGCCGTCGGGATCGGCGTAGTCGATGATCGTCTCCTCGGTCTCGTCCAGCGCGACGGCAAGATCAACTTCGGCCAGCGAGAGGTAGCCGATGATCTCGGCGGCGCCCTGGGTCACCGGGTAGAGCTCGACGATCTCGGACAACAGGGTGGAACTCCGTTCCGGAAGCACGGCGCGGATGTTCTGGGCCAGCCGGGACTGATCGACGAACGACTGACCGAACAGGGCGGACAGGTCGAGGTCCTCGGCGTCGGCCGGCGCGAGCATGCTGTCGACCCTGGTGGCCGGTCGCGCATCGTAGAGCGGGCGTTCGAACGGGAGCATGATCGGCAGGCCGGGCAGATCGACCGTCAGACCCTCGGCCGGCGGATTCTCCCGGCAGGCCAGAGCGGCCGCCTCGATCGACCGGACCAGTTCGAGCACCCGCCGGTTCTCCAGCCAGACCTGATCATCGAGGAAGCGGCGCAGCTGCTCGGAGATCTGCCGCACCGTCTGCTGGGTGCGTTCGGCCGCCTCCGACCAGTCGTGGTGGATCGACCCGAGCCGCCGGTCCGCGTCGATCGGAGCGAGAGACTGCACCCGGGTCAACAGGTCGCCGAGCTCGTCCTGCCTCGCCTCGGACAGCAGGAAGTCGTAGAACGCCTGGAAACTGCTGCCCTGGTCGGACCCGCTGATGTCGGACCGGCTGGCCACCAGTTCCGCGAGCAGTTCGCCCTTCGAACCTTCCCAGGAAGCGATCCGCTCCCGGGCGGCCCGGTCGAGCTGGCGGAAGTTCTCCTCGACCTCCCGGAAGTCCGCGAGCAGCTCCCGCGCCGTCCGGGCGAACTGCTGGTAACGGTCCCGGACCGCGGTGTCGCCCAGCAGCTCGATGTTTCCGGCCTCGGCCTCGGCGATCCGGCGGTCGAGCTCGTCCCGCTGGCGGCGCAGCACGGCGATCCGGGTGTCCGGGTCCGGCTCGGTGCCGTGGACGATCTGGCGCAGCAGGTCGACCACGGTGTGCAGCCTGGATTCCGTACCCACGAAGGCGCGGGCACGCAGCCCGGTGACCCAGCCGTACGCCTTCTCGAACTCCGCGGTCGCGTCGTAGTGCACCTCGTCCGATCGCGACGGATAGAACCGCCGCAGCCAGCCCGAGTCGGGTTGCGACCAGGTGTCCAGATAGTCCTGGGGCGAGCGCGGGAACCGGGGCTGGGTGCTCGCGGCGTTGATCCCGTACAGATAGTCGTCGAGCGCGCTGATCAACCGGACGGCCGGCGTCGCGCCCTGATTCCCCTCGACGAAGTGGCTGCCGAGGAAGCCGAGGATCAGCGGCGCGGTGTCGGCGCGCAGCAGCCGCCAGGCGGGATGCCGGTCCCGCAGCGCCTCGATCGTCTCGAACTCCACCGTCGTCCTCCTTCCCCCTACTGCGCAGCAGCCTAGAGATCCCCGCCGACAACGGTAACGACCGCGTCCGCGAGCCGAACCGTTCCACCGGTTCCTCTTAGGGACGACCGGACGGGCATCCGCAGGGTTTGCCTTGGCGGAGGTTGCGGGCGAAGGTGCGGATCTCGCGGGGCAGCGCCTGATGGGCGCGTGGGTGCGGCTGTTCCTGCTCGGCGAGCTCGATGACGGCGGCGAGGGTGTCGTCGATGATCGGGTCGGGTTCGGGGAGGCCCCAGGCGGCGGCCTCGTTGCGGAGATGTTCACGGGTGATCATCCGGTGCCGGTATTCATGATCAACGGCCAGGGCCAGGTCACCGTCGCCGGGGAGGTGGGTCTGCGGTACGACGTCGTAGGCGGGAGCCAGGATCAGGGTGCCGCCGGGCCCGTGGAGCAGGGAGAGGTTCTTGGTGTGAAGATCAAGATTGCCGAGGGCGACCGAGAGCACGGTGAGCCGGAGCAGCCGTTCGACCGACTCGCGCCCGGCGAGCTCGGTCAGCAGCCGGGCGACCCGGGCCAGGCTGACCCGGTCGCCGAGCTTCTGGTACTTCTCGTTCCCGCTCGCCCCGAGGGCCTGGCTGAAGTCCTCCTGATGGACCCGGCCGTCCTTCGCCCGCGGGTCGCGGTCGTACCGCTCGATGATCAACGCGGGTACGTCCTCGAACTCGGCCAGCCAGGTCTGGAAGTCGGCGAGCCCGAGCGCCCGGGCGAAGCGCGACCCGAACTCCTCGTCGAAGATCATCGTCGGGTAGTCGCGGACCACCGGCTTGAGGATGTGAGTCGACGGATAGCCGTCGATCGCCCGGTACCAGCGATCGGCCGAGCGGACCAGAACGATCTTGTCCTGCACCCCGGCCAGGGACGTCTTGCCGCCGACACGTCGGTTCCCCAACGGGTACTCCTGGACCCGGGCCAGCAGGTCGGCGACCTGGGCCTCCGTCTGGGCCTCGCGTCGCGGCCGCCGCGGTTCGCCGGGAACCTCCGGATCCCAGATCTGCAAGGCACCCGCGATGTCGCGACCGTAGCGGCGCAGCATGCCGATCACGTCGTGCCGGGGAACCCCGGCCTCCTGCGCCAGCCGGTCCAGCATGCGGCCCTCGGGCAGGAGTTCGGTGAAGTAGTTCTGTCGGCGCCGCCGCCCGGACCGGGTCGGTATCGGGATCAGCGGCACCGCGACGGACAGGACCAGGCTGTCCAGGCCGTACCTCTCGATGGCTTCGGGCTCGGCGAAGAAGTCGAAGCTGCGCCAGCTGCCGGCGAGCTCGCCGATCTTGGTCCCGGACAGCTCGACCACCAGGTCAGCCATGATCATCTTCGCCGATCGTGGCGGTCAGGCTGACGCCGGTCTGGCGCATCATGGCGAACAACCGATCCATCAGGATCGACGGCTTGCCGGCCTCGAGCTCCCAGATGTAGCGCTGGCTGGTTCCGAGCCGGCGGGCGAGTTCGCGCTGACTCAGCCCGTTGAGCAGGCGGGCCTGCTGCAGGATCCGTCCGAGCGACTCGGCGCTGGTGACGCGCCCGGTGTAGGCCACGTGAACCTCCTCGATGACTACGTCTTGGTAGTCAGTCTGAGTTACTACCTTTTCGTAGTCAACCGATCTGACTACGAAAAGGTAGTCGCGCTCGCGCAGTCATGGTTCCCGAGTCGACCCGTTCTTGATCATCGAATCCTCCGCAAACCGTTGCGGGACAACGAAGTGACGGGGGAGGGGCCATCGGCCGAAGAGTTGTGGCTGATGTTGGGAAATGCCTGCCGCCCCGGGTTCGATGGGATATGACTGCGGGAGGTGACCGCCATGGCCGTCGATGAGCCCAGGAGTACCGAAGCGGGCCATTCCGAGGAGCGGCCCGAGGTGTCGCCACCGAGGGAGCTGGGCGGTCCACGCTCGAGATACGACCCGAACCTGACCGAGGCGGAGCGGCAGGAGCGGATCACGGAACTGGCGCCGAACGCCGAGCGGGCGGTCGCCGCCACCAACTGGTCGAACCGGAGCCGGGCCGGGACGGTCTACCGCGACTACCAGAACCCGGCCCTCCACGAGCAGTATCCGGACGGTGTTCCCTTCTCCTACGAGGGATTCCCGCAGTTCGAGGACTACGCGATCGCCGCCGTGCGCTTCGAGGAGGGCTTCGTCGGCGACTACGAGACTGATTTCAGGAAATCCAACCTCAGTGCTGGATTTTCCCGGCAGCCCAGGGGAACGGTCTGGCATCATCACGAGGACGGCAAGACGCTGCTCCTCCTGGACCGTGATCTTCACAGCGATGTGCGGCATTGGGGCGGTGTGCGGGTGATCCAGGAAAGGATCCATGAATGAGGTTGGCGATTGAACCCGAGGCCCCGGCCTCGGAGGAGCAGATCGCTGCGGTCGAGACCGAATTGGGGGTACGGCTTCCGGTGCCGTACCGGAACTGGTTGAAGCAGACGAACGGTTGCCTGGTGGGGGAGTACACCCGGGTGCCCGGCGTCGGCGAGGGTACGTTCTCCGAGATCGACGCGGTCGAAGCGCTGCCGTCGATCAACCGGTCGTCGCTGAACGACCTGATCCCGGACGACTTCCTGCAGCTGACCATCAGCTTCGGCGGATCGCTGGCGATCAAGATCAACGGGGATGACCAGGGCTCGGTCTGGTGGGCGAGCTCATGGAAGGCCGAGGTGGACGGGATCCTGGACGAGCCCAGTCGCGAGATCATGTTCCGACTGGCCGACGACTGGGACGCCTTCCTGGCCTTGGACTTCCCGGAGCCGAAGGTGATGTCCTGACGGACGAGCGCGTCTGGCTCTGGGACAAGCCGACCGCTGTGGATTTCTGCCGCGTCTGACCGGCTGAATTCACTCCGGTCGTGTGCATCGAGCAGGGGCAGGGCCGCAAAGATCTTCGGCGATGCCTACGGACCGAATTCTGCAACACCACTCACCAACCGGCGAGCATTCACTCTGGCCAACGCTTTCTAACGGAACGCGAACTCCTCGAAGTGGATGGCGGTGCGGTCCACGCCGTGTTGCCGGAAGCCGCGTTCGAGGGCGTCGACCATGGGCCGCGGTCCGCAGAGGTAGACCTCGCACCGGTCCAGCCCTCCGGTCTTCTCGGCGATCCGGTCGACGGTGAAGGTGCCCGACTCGGATGAGACATGGAGATGGATGGACAACCCAGGATGTCGCTCGTGGGCGGTGTGGAGCTCGTCGGCGAACAGGGCGTCCTCGCGGAGCCGCACCACGCAGAACAACGCGATCTCGCGCGGCACCGTTTCGGGTTCGTCGCGCAGCCAGGCAAGGAACGGCGTGACTCCGATGCCGCCGGCGACCCAGACCTGACGGGCTGCTCCGGTGCGATAGTCGAAGAGCCCGTACCCGCCCTCGACGACCGCCGCGGTCCCCGTCGCAGCGTGGCGGCGAGCCGAGCGGTGTAGTCGCCGAGTTCCTTGATCGTCAACCGCAGAGTTGACCCACCCGGGGCGCTGGAAATGGTGAACGGGTGTGGTTCGCGCAACCCTCGCTGCCCGTACCGGGCAAACGCGAACTGCCCCGAGCGGTGCTCGACCGGCTTTCCGCGCGCGCAGTGCCACCTCGACCACGCCTGTTGCGACCGGCCGCACGCCCTCGACGACGTACCGACGTCGCGGCCTCATGAATCGGGCGAGCAGCATGGAGTACGCGAACGCGACCGCGCCCACCACATACGCCGTCATGAGCAGCGCGAAGGGCGCACTCGCGCTGTGTACGGCGGCGTCGACCAGCAGCATGTGCGCCAGACTGACGATGAAGAAGAACCCGATGTATCGGTGCGTCCAGCGCCACCTGTGGTAGCTGAGCGCCATGACGCGTCGCAGCACCGGGAGCCGCGGCCCGATGCTCAGCAGCACGAGCACGAGGATCCCTGCGAAGGCGATCAGTCCCGACGGTGTTCCACCCGGCGAGTCGAGCCGCCATGGCACGAGCGCGACGTGGGCAACCAGGAGTACGAATCCCACCACGGCCGCTTCGCGGTGCACCCGGTACATGCGGTCCAGCCCGCCGAACCAAGGCTCGAGGACCCGCCACCTGGTGGCCAGGACCAGGCAAACCGTGAAACAGAGCACCGTCGTCGCGGCGAGGAATTCAGAGAACACCTGCCGCGTGAAGTCGGGCCGACCGTCGTTGATCGGCGGGGCCACCAGCCAGAGCACCAGGTTCAGGGCAAGGACGCCGAGCACGACGGCACGGCCAAGATCACCTGCCCGGAGTCTCCGACTCATCGGCCCAGCTTAGGTCTGAATCTCGGATGCAGTCCGCCTGAAATCGCCCTGGACAAAACGTCAGAGCGAGCGGTTAGGGTCCAGCCATGCCAGCGATCGTGGTCGACCGACTCCGCAAGACGTACGTCGTGCCGGAGCGGGAAGGGGGGATCAAGGCGGCGGTGGCGGCCTTGGTCAAGCGGCGGACTCGGGAGGTCGAGGCGGTCAAGGACATCAGCCTGAGCATCGAGCCGGGCGAGGTGGTCGGGTTCCTCGGTCCGAACGGGGCCGGGAAGACGACCACGCTGAAGATGCTGGCCGGGCTGCTCTATCCGACCTCCGGCGGTGCGACGGTGCTCGGCTACACGCCGTGGAAGCGGGACCGCAGCTACCTCGGCCAGATGGCGTTGATCATGGGGCAGCGGAGCCAGCTGCAGTGGGACATCCCGGTGGTCGACTCGTACCGGTTGAACAAGGCGATCTTCCAGATCAACGACGCCGATTTCGCCACCCGGCTGCAGGAACTGACCGACCTGCTGGAGCTGCAGGACCTGCTCCGCAAGCCGGCCCGCAACCTCTCCCTCGGCGAGCGGATGAAGTGCGAGTTCGCCGGTTCGCTGCTGCACCGGCCGCAGGTGCTGTTCCTCGACGAGCCGACGATCGGGCTGGATGTCGCGATGCAGCGCCGGATCCGTTCCTTCGTCGCGGAGTACAACGCCCGCACCGGGGCCTGCGTGATCTTGACCAGTCACTACATGGCCGACGTCGAGGCACTGTGCAAGCGGGTGGTGGTGATCCACCACGGCGAGCTGCTCTATGACGGGCTGCTGGCCGGGCTGGTCCGCCGGTTCGCCGCCGACAAGACGATCACCGTCGAGCTGACCGAGGGGCATCGGGTCGAGCGGAGCGACGTGGCCGCGATGATCAACGGGGCGCCGCTGGAGCCGACCGGGTCGGGTTGGCGGATCCAGGCGCCGGCCAGCCGGACGCCCGAGGTCGCCGCCCGGCTGCTGTCCAAGCTCCCGGTGGCCGACCTGACCATCGAGGACCAGCCGATCGAGACCGTGATCGAGAAGGTGTTCGCGACGTCGGCGCCGGAACCGGGTGCCGATGTCTGACACGGCGGTTCGCGCGCCGAACTCCCGGCAGCTGCACTGGCGAGCGTTGCGCGACTACTACCGCGGCGAGTTCGTCGCGTCGACCCAGGTGAACCTCGCCTACCGCGGCCAGGTGATGATCTGGGTGGTCACCTCGGTGATCCAGCCGCTGGTCATGATCGTCGTCTGGCAGACCGTCGCCGGCCCGACGGGCACGGTCGGCGGCTACACGGCGGGCCAGTTCGTCACCTACTTCGCGATCCTGATGGTGGTCGAGCACCTCACCTTCATCTGGTTGATGTGGGAGTTCGAGTGGCGGATCCGGGAGGGCGCCTTCTCGCCGCTGCTGCTGCGGCCGATCCACCCGATCCACAAGGACATCATCGACAACGTGTCGTACAAGATCATCGGGCTGTTCGGCGTGCTGCCCGGCGCGATCCTGCTGATGATCGTCTTCGGTGCCGACCTTTCCGGGATCCGGCCGCTGCAACTGCTCGCCTTCATCCCGGCCCTGATCGGCGCCGCGGTGCTCCGGTTCGCGATCGAGTGGGTGCTGGCGTTGAGCGCGTTCTGGCTGACCAAGGTGTCGGCGTTGAACAACCTCTACTTCTCCGTGCAACTGTTCCTCGGCGGCGGCTTCGCGCCGCTGGCGGTGATGCCGGTGGCGTTCGGCGTGGTGGCCCAGTGGGCGCCGTTCTCCTGGTCGCTGGCCTTTCCGGTCGAGGTCGCGATGGGCCGGCGCACCGGCCTCGACATCCTGTACGGGTACGCGATGCAGGCCGGCTGGATCATCGTCGCGATCATCGTGCTCCGCCTGGTCTGGTCCCGCGCCCTGCGCCACTATTCGGCGGTGGGAGCATGATCGCCAATCTCCGTCATGGCGGCCTGATCATCCGTACCTACGTCCGGCTCGGCATGCTCAACTTCATGCAGTACCGCGGCGAGTTCTTATCGCCGTGATCAACGCGGTGATCACGCTGCTGGCCCAGGTGATCGGGCTCTGGGTGATCTTCTCCCAGACCGCGACGTTGGACGGGTGGACCAGCGCCGGGATGATGCTGCTGGTCGGCATCCACTTCCTGATCTCCGGGCAGATCGGCATGGTGATCCGGCCGTCGGTGGAGGCGATGATGGAGGGCATCCGGCTCGGCACCTTCGACTTCACCCTGACCAAGCCGGCCGACTCCCAACTGCTGGCCAGCGTGCAACGGATCTCGCCGGCGGCGCTGGCCGACTCGGTGCTCGGCGTCGGCGTGATCATCTGGGCCGGGATCCAATTGGACAGCGTCACCCCGCTCGGCGTGCTGGCGTTCGTGATCACCCTGATCTGCGGCGTGATCATCGTCTACAGCTTCATCCTGCTGCTCGGCACCTGTGCCTTCTGGTTCGTCAAGCTGGACAACATCATGGCGATCTTCGGCTCCGTGTTCGGCCAGGCCGGGCGCTGGCCGGTGACGATCTTCCCCGGCTGGCTGCGGGTGGTGCTGACCTTCGTGATTCCGGTCGGCTTCGCCGTCACCGTGCCGGCCCAGGCGCTGTCCGGCACCCTGGACCTGTTCACGACGCTGCTGTCGGTCGGCGTGGCGATCTTGTTCTTCGTCGGCTCCCGGGTCTTCTGGTTCTTCGCACTCCGGCGCTACACCGGCGCCTCCGCGTAGAGTCGGCCGCAGAATCCGATCTGGGCGAAAGGACTGCGATGACATCGATCAACCCGGCCCTGCCGGCGGCGCTGCGCGTCATCGACGGGATCAACAGCGGGGACCTCTCCTGTCTCGACGAGGCGGTCACCGACGACTTCGTCGATCATGGATCGCCGTTCCCGATCCCGCCCGGGCCGGCCGGCTACCGGCAGATCCTGACCTTCGTGACCACCGTCCTGAAGCTCCGGTACGAGATCCAGGACGTGATCGAATCGCCCGACCGGGTGGTGCTCCGGGCCATCGGGATCGGGGTCGGCGTCGACGCCGTGCACGGCCCGGGTGCGGCCGGCAAGACGTACCGGATGGAGACGGCGCACATCTACCGCACCGTGGGCGACCGGCTGGCCGAGCACTGGGGCGTCCGGGACGAGTACGGCGCCCGGATCCAGCTCGGCACCGTGACCCCGCCGGACCCGGCCTCCTTCACCTGATCCTGGTCTGCAACGCCTACGGTTGTTGCCACAACGCACGTTGCAGCAGGAGGTGGACATGGCCGGAAGGACGACCAGGACACGGCCGGCGGGTGGCCTGGCCGACAAGCGCCGCGCCATCCTCGACGGCGCCCTGGTGATCTTCGCCAGGGACGGCTACACGCGGGCCAGTATCGATGCCATCGCCGCCAAGGCCGGGGTCTCGACGCGCACGATCTACAACCACTTCCAGGACAAGGCGGAGCTGTTCCAGGTCGTGATCAAGGAGAGCGCGAGCCGGGTCGCCGACGCCCAGATCGCGGTGATCGAGAGCTACCTGCGCAAGGTGACCGACCTGGAGGCCGATCTGATCGACTTCGGGCTGGCCTGGGTCACGCCGATGCCCGACTACGCCGATCATTCGGCGCTGGTCCGGCAGATCAATGCCGAGTCCGGTCACATCCCGCGGCGTGCGATCAAGGCTTGGCAGGAGGCCGGACCGCGCCGGGTGCTGGACGCGCTGGCCGACCGGCTGGCCCGGCTTGCCGCCCAGGGGCTGCTCGACGTCGACGACGCGCAGCGTGCCGCGCACCACTTCGCCGTCCTGATCACGGTGCCGAATCCCTCCTTGCAGGCCAGGACGTTGAGCGACGACGACCGCGGCGAGATGGTTGCCGCCGGGGTTCGCACCTTCCTCTACGGCTACCGCGGCTGAACCGGTCAGACCGAGTTCGGCCGGATCGTGCTCGCGGTCTCGGCGGCGGGCGCAGTGGCGTCGGGTCGGTGCACGGTCCGGCGGGGTATGAACTCGCGGTCGTTCGAGCCGTCGAAGGGCAGTGATTCGAGGTTCCAGCTCCACGAGACGGTCGGCGTGATCCGCAGGTAGGTCCCGGGCCCGAACATCCCTTCGTGCTAGACGAAGTCGCCGGTCCCGTACACCCGGAGGAAGCGCGGCGTCCAGGGCTTGATCGCGACCACGTCGTCCCAGAGCAGGACAACCTTCTCCTGGCCGCCGGCGACGTTGCGGAACTTCCGGGTCTGTTGCGGCTCGTGACCGCCGCCGACATAGAAGTAGCGGCCGTCGAACTCGATCCCGATCGGTACGGCATCGGGCTGGCCGTCGCGGTCGACCGTTCCGATCCGGCCGACCGGCTGTGAGCGCATGTACTCGATCTCTGCTGTGCTGAAGGACATGCATTGAGAGTACAACGACCGTTGCAAATACAAAATCGATCGTTGTATGTCAGTCGGTGGCCAGCCCGGCGATCCCTTCGGCGAAACGGATCCGGGCGGTGAAGCCGAGCACGGTACGGGCCCGGGTCGGGGACGCGACGATGTGCCGCGCGTCGGTGGCACGGCCGCCGCCGACGATGATCGGCGGCGGCCCGGCCAGGGTGGCCGAGAGGACCTCGGCCAGCTCCGCGACGGTGTGCGGTTCGCCCGAGGCGATGTTCAGCGGGAGGATCTCGTGGCCCGGATCGGCGTCCAGGCGTTCCAGGGCGAGCTGGTTGGCCCGGGCGACGTCGTGGACGTGGACGAAGTCGCGCCGCTGCCGCCCGTCCTCGTACACGCGGGGCGGCGATCCGGCGGCCAGTGCGGACCGGAAGATCGCCGCGACGCCCGCGTACGGGGTGTCGCGCGGCAGCCGCGGCCCGTACACGTTGTGGTAGCGCAGTGCGGTGACGGCGGCGCCGGTCTCACGGGCCCAGGACGCCGCCAGCAACTCCTGACCGTGCTTGGTCACGGCGTACGTGTTCTGCGGGTCGGCCGGCGCATCCTCGCCGACTGGGGTGTCGACCAGGTCGCCGGAGCAGTGCGGGCAGCGAGGTTCGTAGCGCCCGGCGGCCAGGTCCTCGGGCCGACGATCCAGCGGCCGGACGGCGCCGTCGGCGGGACAGCGGTAGCCGCCCGGACCGTAGATCACCATCGAGGACGCCAGCACCAGCCGCCGGACGCCGGCCCGCGCCATCCCGGCGAGCAGCGTGGCCGTGCCGAGCAGGTTGTGCGCGGTGTAGTCGGGCAGGTCGGCGACGGTGACACCGACACCGACCATCGCGGCCTGGTGACACACGGCGTCGACGCCGGCCAACGCCCGGTCGACGACCTCGGGGTCACGGAGGTCGCCGATGATCAACTCCGGATCCGCCCAGGGCGGCGGCGCCGCAGCCGGGTGTGCCTTCGGCAGCAGCAGGTCCAGGCCGACCGCGGCGTGACCGGTGGCGCGGAGCCGGTCCATGATCGTCGAACCGATGAAGCCGGCGGCTCCGGTGACGAGGACGCGCATCAGTTCTCCTTTCTGAGCAGGCCCCAGAGCGCGGCACCGGCCCAGATCACGGCCAGCGCGACCACGGTGCCGAGCAGGTACGGGCGGTCCAGCAGGGACGGGTTGTCGGCGCGCCTTCCGATGCCGGAGACGAACGGCGCCGCGATCACCAGGAGCGCACCACTGATGATCAGCCCGGTGATCAACGGCGGCCGCCAGCGCGGGCGGGCCCGGGTGGCGACGAGGCCGCCCAACAGTCCGATGACGGGGACCAGCAGCAGGTCGAAGACCAGCGGCGGCAGCCCGAACCAGAGCGCAGCCGAGATCACGTCCGGCCAGCGGCGGAGCGTGGTGAGGGCCAGGAACAGTCCGTACCCGATGGCCGCCAGGCCGCTGACCCCGATGGCGAGCCGGATGACCAGTGTGGCCGAGACCGACTTCATCGGACGACCTCGATCCGGGTCAGCCACTTGGTCTGCAGGGAGCCGGGCCGGTTGGGCGCGATCAGCCGGGCCGGATAACCATGATCACGATCCAGGACCTGCCCGTTCAGCGACAACGCGACCAGCGTGTCCGGGTGCAGCGCGAGCGGCCGGGCGACCACGCTGCGGCCGTACGGTCCGGCATCGAAGGACACCATCCGTACCTCGGCGAAATCATGATCACCGGTCAGCGCGAGCAGGTCGGCGAGCCGCACCCCGGTCCAGGTCGCCAGTTGTGACCAACCCTCCACGCAGGCGATCGGCAGGTCGACGGTGCGCTGGGGCAGCGCGATTAGGTCGGGCAGCGTCAGGTCGACCGTCCGGCTGCCGGCGACGGTCAACCGGTAGTCGGTGCCGACCTGGGCGGACGTGATCCCGGCCGCGGCGGCGGTGCGGTTCACGGGCAGTCCCTGCGGCCCGTTCCCCGACCGCTGGGCCAGGAACGAGACGCCGCGCAGCGCCGGAAGCTTGTCGCCCAGCGTCGCGATGGCGATCACCACCCCGGCCAGCGCGGTGCCGGCCAGCAATTGCCGGCGGGACACGGTGGTGCCCGGCGGCGCCGCCGTACGTGCCGGGCGGCGCAGGGCGGTGATCACGGTCGGCAGCTTCACCGCGACGTGCAGGGCGACCGAGCCGGTCAGCAGCCAGGCCATCAAGTAGTGCACCTCGGGGAAGAAGAACGGCCACAGGTACGCCTCGGCGACGTTGAGGATGCCGGTCAGCACCTCGAAGAAGGCGCTGCCGACGAGCAGCAGGATGGTGCCGCGCTCCACCAGGGCGATCATGGTCGCGCGGGAGGCCTTGATCGGGATCCGGTGCCAGAACTTCGGTGCGACCGACCACAGTTTCACGGCCAGCAAGGGAATCGAGACCATCCCGGTCGTGACGTGCACGCCCTGGGTGACCCGGTACAGCCAGGACGGGCCGGTCGGCCAGTGGAACCAGCCCGGCGGATGCTGGATCAGGTGGCTGATCAGCCCGGTGATCATGCACAGGGTGAAAGCGATGCCGAGCGCGATCCCGATCACGCTGGTCAGGGTCGGCGAGCGCAGCGGGGAGCGGAAGTCCTCTTCGCGCGGCGGCCGCAGGTTCTTGATCATCATGGCCGCACCGCGATCAGTTCGGCCTGCCGGCGGTCGCTCGCGGTCCAGTGATCGACCAGTCGCAGCCCACACCAGTCCGCGAGTGCGGCGAGCGCCCGGTGATCGACCCAGCACCACGGAAACCAGCCGCTGAACCGGCCGACCGCGGCCAGCCGGACCCGGCGGCGGACGTAACCGGTGCCCGGTTCGGCCAGATCGAGCAGGATCCGGCCGCCCGGCGCGAGCAGGGCGCGACAGCGGGCGAGCAGCCGGACCGCGTCGCCGCCGATGCCGATGTTGCCGTCGGCCAGCAGGATCGTCTGCCACCGGCCCTCGGCGGGCAGCGGAGCGAACAGGTCCCGGCACAGGGCGACCACGCCGCGGCCGACCGCGGCCCGGACAGCACTGGGGGACAGGTCGACGCCGAGCACGGGCGCTCCGGTCCCCTGCAACGCCTGAGCCAGTCGTCCGGGACCGCAGCCGAGGTCCAGGGTCGGCCCGGCGCAGCGAGTGAGCAGCATGCGGTCGGCATCGCCGGCCGCGCCGGCCCAGATGTCCACGGGCAGTCCTCGCTCCTCGCCGGCCTCGGTGATCATGGTCGTCGGCCGGCCGTCCAGGGCCGCCGCATAGAGCCGGAGCGGGCTGAGCCGGCGTTCCGCCCGGACGGGTGAGGTGATCATCGGACCGCCGGCCCGGTCAGCGTGCCGACCAGTTCGGCGAATCTCGTTCCCGGTGCCGTGGCAGCGACGGCCACCGCGTCGTCGATCGTGTCGACGTCGCGCAGCGCCGGCAGCAGCCCGACCCGCAGGCCCCCGGATCGCAACGCCGCCAGGGTGTCCGAGCCGGTGTCCGGTGTCGACATCCGGACCCGGCCGACCGGCGCGACCTGTTCGGAACGGCGCAGGCCGAGTCCCCACCAGCCGCCGTCCACGGCGGGACCGAGGACGGCGTCCGGACCGTCCGGGCCGACCAGGTCCCGGACCGCGAGCTTGATCAACTCGGGGGTCAGTTGCGGGGTGTCCATCCCGACCTGGAACACCGGACCCGGCCCGGAATCCAGGTGGGCGTTGACGATCCGCTCGGCCAAGCCGACGCCGCGCTGCCTGATCACGGTGAACCCGGCCAGCGCGCCGCTGATCATGGACGCGCCGAGGGCCTGGTCGAGCTCTCCGCCGAGGGCGAGGACCCGGCGGACTCCGGACGTCGCCCCGACGGCGGTCAGGGTGTCCGTCAGCGCGGCGGCGGCGACCGCCGCGGCCTCGTGGTGGGTCAGCGGCGGACCGAGCCGGGTCTTCACCAGCCCCGGCACCGGCGCCTTCGCCATGATCAACACCGTCACGATCATCGAGTCGCACCGCCCACCGGTCGTGCCTCGGCGCGGGCCACCCGCAGCATGTCGGCGGCGACCGTCACCGTGCCGCGCAGCGTTCCGGTGATCTTGGACCGGCTGCCGTCCGGCCGTGGCCGGTAGCTCACGTCCCGTTCGACCACCCGCCAGCCGGCCCGGGCCGCCCGGAGCAGCGTCTGCAGCGGATAGCCGTACCGCCGGTCGGTGAGCTTCAGCCCGAGCAACGGCCGGCGCCAGGCCACCCGGACCGGTGCCAGGTCGTGCAGCCGGATCCGGCCGCCCAGGCTGAGCAGCGCGGCCAGGACAGCGTTCGCGACCCGGGAGTGCAACGGCCAGGATCGCCGCCCGACGGGACGCCGCCGGCCGCAGACAAGGTCGACGGGACCGTCGACCAGCACGGCCACCAGAGCCGGCAGTTCCACCGGATCGATGGTGGCGTCGCAGTCCATGATCACCACCAGGTCCGCCGTCGCCGCAGCCAGCCCGGCCTGCACGGCCGCCCCGTAGCCGCGTCGTGGTTCGTGCACCACCAGCGCCCCGAGCCCGGCGGCGATCACGTCGCTGCCGTCACTGGAGCCGTTGTCCACCACAATTGCCCGGTACCGCCGCGGCAGCCGGGCCATGATCCACGGCAGCGCGGCGGCCTCGTCGAGGCAGGGAAGGATGACGTCGACCCGATGCTCCATGCCTCGAACCTTTCAAGTGCGGCCCTTACGGATCGAGGGTCAGGTTCTTACCGATCTCTTTCGGGTCCGGCAGCGCGGTGGTTCCGGACGACCGGCGACACTAGGGTCCGAAGGGTGATCAAGTCGGACGGGATCGCGGTCGGTGCGGCGTGCTTCTTGATCATCGCTGCGGCGGCCGTCGGTGCGTGGCTGCTCGCGACCGGCGTCCGGATCGAGGTGTACGCGCCGCCGCTGTTCGGCTGGCTGTCGCCGAGGCTCGGTCCGGGCACGCCGGCCGTGATCGGCTTGTCGGTCATCGCCATCGTCGTCGCCCGCCGGTTCGCCGCCGAGCAGTCCTGGCGCCGGGTCATGATCATCGGCTATCTGGCCGCCGTCGCCTGGACGGTGTCGCTGGCCATGATCGACGGCTGGTCCGGCGGCCTCGGTTCCCGGTTGACCAACGGGCACGAATATCTGCACGAGTTGGGCCGGATCGAGTCGCTCGGCGTGTTCTTGGCCACGTTCACTGATCACATTCTTGACTTTCAGCCCGGCAGTTGGGTGACGCACGTCGCGGGTCATCCGCCGGGGGTGACGGCGTTGTTCTGGATCCTGGATCGGCTCGGGCTGGGCGGCGGCGACTGCGCGGCGGTGATCATCGTCCTGAGCGGCTGCCTGGCGGCGGTCGCGATCCCGACGGTCGTGTCGTCGCTCGGCGCGCCGGAGGCGGCCCGCCGGATCGTCCCGTTCACCGTCTTCCTGCCCGGCGCGCTCTGGGTCGGTGTCTCGGCCGACGGGCTGTTCGCGGGTGTCGCCGCGGCCGGGCTGGCGCTGATCGTGGCCGGGGTCCGCAGCCGCTGGGCCGGCTGGCCGATCCCGGTGATCGCCGGCGGGTTGCTGCTCGGCCTGGTCCCGTACCTCTCCTACGGTTTGATCTTGTACGGCCTCGTCGTCGCGGCGGCCGCCGGGCTCACACTGCGACTGGACGGCCGGCGGGTGATCGGCCGCTGGCTGGTGGGCACCGGCGCGGTCGCTCTAGTCGCTGTGATCTTCACGGTGGCCGGCTTCGCTTGGTGGGAAGGATTGTCGCTGGTGCACACCCGCTACTACCAGGGCGTCGCCGCCGACCGGCCGTACTCCTATTTCGTGTGGGCCAACCTGGCCGCGTTCCTGATCATGGTCGGGCCGATCGCGGCGGCCGGCCTGGTCCGTGCCGTGCGCGCCCTGCCCGGACTCGGCGGCCCGCGGTGGCCGGCGGCCGAGCACCTTGTGCCCGCGGTCCTGGCCCTGGCGGGACTCGCCACGGTGTTGCTGGCCGACCTGTCCGGCCTGTCGAAGGCCGAGACGGAACGGATCTGGCTCCCGTTCGGCTACGTCGTGATCATCGCCGCCGCCCTGCTGCCGACCGTCTCGGCGCGGGCCGGCCTCACGCTCTCCGTCGTCCTGACCGTCGTCGCCGCACACCTGATCTGGACACCCTGGTGACGGGGATGGAGCAGACTGTCACCGTGCAACGGGTTCTGGTGGTCGACGACGACGAGACGGTACGCGACGTCGTCCGCCGCTACCTGTCCCGGGAGGGCTACCAGGTGCTGGAGGCCGGGACCGGCCCGGACGCGCTGGCGGTGTTCCGGGCGGAGCGGCCGGACCTGGTCGTGCTCGACCTGATGCTGCCCGGCGCCGACGGACTCGAACTGTGCCGGACGATGCGGGCCGAGGCACCGGTCGGCGTGATCATGCTGACCGCACTCGGCCTCGAGTCGGACCGGGTGGTCGGGCTGGAGCAGGGCGCGGACGACTACGTGGTCAAGCCGTTCAGCCCGCGGGAGTTGACGTTGCGGGTGGCCCGGCTGCTCGAACGGCTCGACCCGCCGGCGCCGCGGAGCGTGCCGGAACAGAGGCTGACCGACGGCGATCTGATCATCGACACCGAGGCCCGGACCGCACACCGGGGCGACGTGCCGCTCGGACTGACCGGCCGGGAGTTCGACCTGCTGGTGTTCCTGGTCGGGCACGCCGGCCGGGCGTTCACCCGGAAGGAGTTGCTGGAGCGGGTCTGGGACTGGTCCTTCGGCGACGACTCCACGGTCACCGTGCACGTCCGCCGGCTCCGGGAGAAGATCGAGGACGACCCGTCCCAGCCGCGCCGGCTGGTCACGGTCTGGGGCCGCGGCTACCGCTACGACCGGGAGCCGTGATGGACGACCTGCTGCACATCCTGCCCTGGGCGGCGCTGGCCTGCGTGCTGACGACCATGATCGAACTCGTCGTGCTCAGGCTGGTCCGGGACCGGCCGGCCGAGGTCATGATCACCGTCTTGGTGGTGGTGCCGATCCTGGCCGTGTTGATCTTCGTCGTCATGATCAGCGGGTTCATGTTCACGCCCCAACTGGGCTGGACCGCGATCACCTGCAGCCTGATCGCGGTCGCCGTGATCCCGACCGCGGTGGTGCTGGGTCGCCGGATCACCCGGCGCGGCATCCAGGCCGAGGCGGCGCGAGCAGCCGAGCGGCAGGTCGACGCGTCCCGGCGGGAACTGGTCGCCTGGGTCAGCCACGACCTGCGCACCCCGCTGTCCGGGATCCGCGCGATGAGTGAGGCGCTGCAGGACGGCGTCGTCACCGATCCGGCGGAGGTGGCCGGTTACGCGGGCCGGATCTCCGCCGAGACCGACCGGCTGTCCCGGATGGTCGACGATCTGTTCGAACTGTCCAAGATCACCGCCGGCGCACTGAAGCTGACCTACCGACCGGTGCCGCTGGAGGACACCGTCTCGCAGGCCGTCGACGCGGTGAGCGTCACCGCGGTCCGGCGCGGCGTGGCCCTCGAGGTCGACCCGCCGGTCAGCTGGCCGACCGTGTCCGGCTCCGGCCCCGAACTGGACCGGGTGCTGCGCAACCTGTTGATCAACGCCGTCCGGCACACGCCCGACGGGGAGTCGGTGATGATCATCGCCCGAGTCGACGGGGGTACCGCCCGGGTCACGGTCCAGGACGGTTGCGGCGGCATTCCGGAAGCCGAGTTGCCGCGGGTGTTCGAGGTCGGTTTCCGCGGCGGCAGCGCGCGCACGCCAGGGATCGACGACCCGCAGACCGGCGCCGGTCTCGGCCTGGCGATCGTCCGCGGCCTCGTCGAACTGCATCGCGGCACCGTGACCGTACGCAATCACGGCCCGGGCTGCCGCTTCGAGGTGACCCTTCCGCTCGCACTCGTTCCCTGAGCCCGTCGAAGGGCAAGCTCGATCCGGCCTGGCAGCCTTTGATCAGTGCGCGGTCAGGCCGCGTGCGGAAGATCGTTCCGGGTCCGCCGGGCGACCTTCGCCCACGCGTCGAGCAACCGGTCGGCCGAGCCGCCGACCGGGCCGACCGCGTCGTAGAGCACGTCCTCGTCCGGCAGCTTCGCGTCCTTGATCGCCGGCACCGCCTCGGCCGGATCGTCGATCGTGGCCGAGCAGACGTCGAGCAGGTAATCCGGGACGGTCAGCGCCGGGTCGACGCAGCCGACCACCGGCACCCCGGCCGCCGCGATCAGCGGGAACACGGTGCCCGGGATCCCGATCGCGGCCTCGGCGCGCGCGGACGCCTGCAGGGACGGGACCGTGCTGAGCTCGTACCGGCTCCACAGCTTCGGGTCCTCCCGCGGATGCAGCCCGACCAGGATGTGCCGGCCGTCGGCCTGCAGCCGTTCCGCCGCGTCCAGCAGCAACTGGGTGCCCGGCGCGGCGCCGCCGGTCTGGTCCGGATAGGTGACGCTGGTCAGCACCAGGACGGTGCCCGGCTCCGGAGCCCGTACCGGAAGGGAATCGGTCTGCGGCGAGCCGACCACCCGGATCCGCCGGTGACTGCCCAGATAGGCAGCGAAGGCACGGCCCTCGGCCGGCGACGACGAGGTGATCATCTTCAGCCGGCGCCGGAACTCCTCGGCGTGCGGCGCCTCGACCGGATTCAGGTACGCCAGCGAGGTCGCCGCCAACGGCAACCGGGGCAGCGCCGCCGCGCACTCTGCCGGCCAGTCGGCGGCTCCGGTGATCACCAGCAGGTCGGCCTCCGGTACGTCGTCCAGCGTCGCCACCGGCACCGGGTCGGCCGGATCGACGGAGCCGAGGTCCGGCACCAGTTGCGTGATCGCCCAGCCGCGCCGCTCGGCCGCGGCCAGCAGCGGCTTGACGTGGTACGTGCCCCACGGCTCGTTGGTGGCCACCAACACCCGGGCCCTCGGCTTCGGCCGCGCCCAGGCCGGTGCTGCCAGCGAAAGGGTCGCGGCGCCACCCACGGCACCGGCCAGCAGGGCGCGACGAGACAGTCCCCGAACCTGTTCCATGATCGGCAGGCTAGGAGTCCCGTTTGAACGCCGGGTGAACTCAGCCGGTGAGCTCGGCCAGCTTGCCGACCAGCACCGATCGCTCCCGCTCGTTGCCGCACAGCTCCACGGCGCGCTCCAGTTCGGCCCGGGCCTCGGCGGTCCGGCCGAGCCGGCGGTACAGCTCGCCGCGGACGGTGGGCAGCAGGTGCGAGCCGGCCAGCGTCTTGTCGTCGGCGAGCCGGTCGACCAGGGGGAGCGCCGCGGCTGGCCCGTCGGCCATCGACACCGCGACGGCACGGTTCAGGTCGACGATCGGGGAGCGCGTGAGCCTGCCCAGCGCCGCGTACAGCATCACGATCCGCGGCCAATCGGTCGCGTCCACCGACGGCGCGACGGCGTGACATTCGGCGATCGCCGCCTGCAGCCCGTACGCGCCGAGACCGCGGCCGGACGCCGTGGCGCGGGCCAGCGCGGCCCGTCCCCGCTGGATCGCCGGCCGGTCCCACCGGTTCCGGTCCTGATCTTCGAGCAGCACCGGCTCGCCGTCCGGCCCGGTCCGGGCGGGGAAGCGGGCCACCGTCAGTTCGAGCAGCGCCAACAGTCCGTACGCCTCGGGCTGGTCCGGCATCAAGCGGGTCAGCACCCGGGCCAGCCGGGCCGCCTCGCCGGCAAGATCGAAACGGATCAGGTCCGCGCCGGAGCTCGCCGTGGAGCCCTCCGTGAAGATCAGATAGATCACGTTGAGCACCGAACCGAGCCGCTCGCCGCGTTGCTCGGCCGGCGGCACCTCGAACGGCACCTGGGCGGCGGCGAGCGACTTCTTGGCCCGGGTGATCCGGGCCTGCACGGTCGCCGTCGGCACCAGGAACGCCTTCGCGATCTCGTCGCTGGTCAGCCCGCCGACGACCCGCAGCGTCAACGCGACCCGGGCCTCCTTGGCCAGCACGGGATGGCAGGAGATGAAGATCAACGCGAGCACGTCGTCGTCGATCCGGTCCGGATCCCAGAGCTCGGCCTCGTGGTCCGAGTCGGGCGCACCACCGGACGTGGCACCTCCCTCACCAAGATCACGGGCCATGGCCGCATACCTCTCGTCGAGCGCCGAACGGCGGCGGAAACCGTCGATGGCGCGGCGCCGGCCGACCGTCAGCAGCCAGCCGGCGGGATTGTTCGGTACGCCCTCCCGCGGCCAGGTCACCAGAGCCTCGGCGAGCGCCTCCTGGGCGAGGTCCTCGGCCAGCACGAAATCGCCGGTGTAACGCGCGAGCGCACCGACGATCCGTGCCGACTCGATCCGCCAGACGGCGGCGACCGCCTCCCGGCCGGTCGGATCACTCATGCCCGTCCCCACGGGCGGGGAGAACCTGCCTCACTCAGAGCTGCCCGGTCGCCTCGCGCCAGGCCCGCTCCTTGGCGATCCACGGGTTGTCCTGCGGGAACTCGTCGATCGTCGTCACCCGCCGGATCTCGGTCTTGAAGCCCGCGCCGGCACCGGGCAGCCGCTTCGCCCACTCGACCGCCTCCTCCTTGGAGGCGACGTTGAGGATGTAGTAGCCGCCGAACAGCTCCTTGGTCTCGCCGTACGGGCCGTCGGTGACCACCGGCGGCTCGGAGCCGTGATCCACCACGACCCCCTCGCCTGCGTCGTCGAGCCCCTCGGCCGCGAGCAGCACGCCGGCTCGGATCAACTCGTCGTTGAACTTGCCCATCGTCTCGATGATCTCGTTGAAGTCGACGTCGGCCATGTTCGCGTACGCCTCGTCGGTGGCCCGCATGATCAGCATGTACTTCACGGTTCTTCTCCTGTTGTTCCGGGTCTCTTTCGGACCCTCTCATCCCCAGGTCGAACGGGGTAGGACTCGGATCGACATCCTGCCCGAACTTTTTTCGGATGTGTCGCCAGAACTCCTCAACTCGGGCGCTGGAGGTGGATATCGGCTCTAGTGCTCGAGCTGAGGAGCTTTCGCGACACCTGTGCTCTCGCGGGCGATCAGGGTCCAGCCGGTGCGGCGGGTGGTGGGGCGGCCGTCGTAGCCGTCCAGCCGGCGCTGAACCAGGTCGAGGGTGTGGCCGGCGAGGCGGGGGAGGTCGGGGGCGATCGTGGTCAGGGTCGGCGTGCTGTAGCGGCCGTCCTCGATGTCGTCGAAGCCGGCGACGGCGATGTCGTCGGGGACCCGGATCCCGCGGCTGAGCAGGGTGCGCAGGGCGCCGAGGGCGAGCAGGTCGTTGTAGCCGAACACGGCGTCGGGCGGCGGGCCCGCGTCCAGCAGCCGGGCCATCGCGGCCGCGCCGTCGGCCCGCTGGAAGCTGCGGATGCCGCCGACCAGAGCCGGGTCGAAGTCGATCCCGGCGGCGGCCAGGGCGCGCCGGTAGCCCCGGGTCCGGTGCTGGGCGGTCCGGCCCGCCGGCCGGGCCGGCTGCCCGATCGCCGCGATCCTGGTCCGGCCCTGCTCCAGCAGATGCCGGGTGACCGCCTCGGCGGCGGCCGCGTCGTCCATGATCACCCGGTCGAAGCCGCGGCCGGTCGGCTTCTCGCCGAGCAGCACCACCGGGGTGTCGCCGGGCTGATGGCGCAGTTCGGTGTCGTCCAGAGTGAGCGGGCTGAAGATGATCGCGTCGAACAGGGAGGCACGCTCCGGCCGGGTGACCAGATCCCTTTCCCTGGCAGGGTTTCCGGCGGTCCGCTCGATCAGCACCGTGAAGCCGCGCCGCTCGGCCTCGTCGACCACGGCGCTGGCGAGATCATGGAAGTACTGCACATCGAGCGGCAGCACCAGGGCGATCAGGCCGGACCTTCCGCGCTGTAGCCCGCGGGCCAGCAGGTTGGGCCGGTAGCCGAGTTCGTCGACCGCGGCCTGGACCCGGGCCCGGGTCTCGTCGGCGACCCAGGCGAAGTCGTTGATCACGTTCGAGACCGTACGGACGGAAACACCCGCCCGCTGCGCCACGTCGCGTTGCGTCACCATGTCCGCCACCCTCCCGCACTCCTCGATCTCAAGATCCTGCCGCACAACCTTGCCACGCGGCAAGGTTCGTGCCAGATTGGTCCTTGCCACGTGGCAAGAAACGCAGGGGAACGAGGAGCACGAGATGGGCGACCTGACCCGACGCCGGGTTCTGCAGGCGGCGGCGCTGTCCGCGGCCGGGGCACTGACGGCCGGCTGCAGTACCGGCGGCGACCCGGGTGGCGGCGGCTCGGTGGCTGCCGGCCGGCTGACCTGGTGGGACCACCAGAATCAGCTCGAGCCGGCGAAGCGGAAGATCTTCGAGAAGTTCGCCGCGGCCGAGGGCGGGGTCCCGGTCGACTACACGTACAACAATCCGGCCAAGCTCGGCCAGGCGCTGCAGCTGGCCAAGCAGAGCAACCAGTTGCCGGACGTGCACTCGAACGCCGGCCTCCAGGTGCCGGTGCCGCAGCTGATCGCCGGCGGCTGGGTCGGGCCGCTCGAACTCAACGACGCCGCCCTGAAGCGGCTCGACGGCAAGCTGATCGAGGGCATCCACGTCTTCGACGGCAAGGTTCACTCGTTCCCGATCTTCGACTACCACGTGTACAGCAACGTCACCTGGTTCAACACCAAGCTGGTCGGCCAGGCCGGGCTCGATCCGGAGGCGCCGCCGCGGACGTACGACGAGTTCCGGTCCGCCGCGCGGGCGGTCCGGGACTCCTCCGGCGGCAAGGCCCAAGGGTGGATCTGGAACATCGGGATGACCGACCGGATCGGTGATCAGGTCAACGTGCTGGCCCAGGCGGCGGGGTTCGAGGGCGGCGGGGGAGTGCTGTACCGAACCGGCGAGTACGCCTACCACTCGGAGCCGTACCTGACGGTGATCGAGTTCCTGCTGTCGCTGCAGCAAGATCAACTTCTGGTGCCCGGCTCGCAGACCCTGATCGACGACGCCGCCCGGACCCGGTGGACGGCCGGCATCGCCGGCTACTACTTCGACGGGCCCTGGTGCCCCGGCGTGGCGCTGAAGCACACCCCGGAGTTCGCCGAGTCGCTCGGCGTCGGCCCGGTCCTCACGCCGAACCCGGGCGAGCCGGCCACCTACCGAGGCACCCAGGGTGGTGAGTACTGGATCACGCCGTCGACCAAGATGGCGGGCCAGGCCAATCAGCTGCTCAGCGACTACTTCACCACCGAGGAATACTCAGTGGAGATCGCCAACACGATGTCGCAGCCGCCCCGTGATCTTGGTGCGGTGGAGAAGTCGACCGCCCATCCCGCGTACAAGAAATTGATCACCTGGTTCGCCGACCAGGTGTTCCTGGCGCCGGAGGCGGTGGTCAGGAACCCGCAGACCAGCAAGGTCGGCGCCGAGACCAAGGCGATCAAGCCCGGCCTCGGTGACATCGTCCAGGGTGCCTTCTCCGGAGATGTCACCGACGTTCCGGCCGCCCTCAAGGAACTCAGCGACAAGTCCAACGCCGAGCGCGAGCGAGCCGTCGAGGCGGCGAAGAAGAAGGGCGCCGAGGTCTCGCTGGACGACTACGCCTTCCCGAACTGGAAGCCGCGTGCGGACTACGGCAAGGACCAGTACTGATCACCTGACCTGATACGACCGGCAAAGGAGCCGATCATGAAGCGACCGCCTGCTGTCCTGATCATCATCGTGGCCGTGATCATCGGCGTGGCGTCGAGCGCGACGCCCGCGGCCGTGGCCGAGCCGCGACCCGGCGCCGGTCCGGCGGCTGCCGATTACGCGAATCCGGTCGCCGCGGCGCCGCCGGCCAGTTTCGCCGATCCGTCGGTGATCCGGGGCCGGGACGGCTACTGGTACGCGTACACGACCAGCAAGCTGATCACGATCCAGCGGTCCCGTGATCTGATCACCTGGGAGCCCGCGGGCACCGTGTTCAACGAGGCCAACCGGCCGGACTGGTTCCGGGACACGACGGGCATCTGGGCACCGGACATCTCCTGGTTGGACGGCCGCTACGTGATCACGTTCAGTGCGATCGACGCCGCCATCGCGCCGAACCCGAACCGGTCGATCGGTGTCGCCTCCGCACCGACGCCGACCGGACCCTGGCGGGCCGATCCGGCGCCGATCATCCCGCCCGGCACCTGGCAGCCGTTCCCGGACCAGCCGCCGCGGATGCAGGGCATCATCGACAGCGAGTTGCTCGCCACCCCGGACGGCCGGCGCTACCTCTACTACGGCGGCTTCGGCGGCGGGGTGTTCGTGCAGGAGGTCGACCGGCAGGTCCGGCAACGGGTCGGCGAACCGGTGCAGGTGATCCGGGAGGACGCGTTCGAGGCGCCGCACCTGGTCCACCGCGACGGCTGGTACTGGCTCTTCTTCTCCACCGGACACTGCTGCCTCGTGCCCAACAGCGGCTACACGGTGTCCGTCGCCCGGTCGAAGAGCCCGACCGGACCGTTCGTCGACCGGACCGGAGCGCGCACCGACGCGCCGTACCCGGGCGGCACGCCGGTGCTGACGCCCAACGGCAACGCCTGGACTGGCACCGGCCACAACACCCTGGCGACCGACGCCGCCGGGCAGGACTGGCTGGTCTTCCACGCCCTGGATCGGCACCGGGCGGAGGGACTGGTCCGCTCGCTGTACATCGACCGGCTCGACTGGATCGACGGCTGGCCGGTCGTCCGGGCCGGGCGGTACGCCAGCGAAGGGCCGACGCCGGGGCCGATCCCGGCGGCGTTCGCCGACGCCGTGGAAGGGGCGGCCGAGCCGAGCTCCGAGCTCTGGGCGGGTCGGGCTGGCTGGACGGTCGGCCGCGAGGAGGCCGGCGGCTACCTGCACGCCGAGCCGGGCGGCTCGAGCCGGCTGCTGGCGCGACAACGGTTCGGGCCGCAGCTGCGGGCCCGGGCGACCTTCCGGGTCACCGGGGACGCGGCAGCGGGCTTCGTCCTCGGTGCGCGCGGCGACGATCCCGGGATTCGGGTGCGGCTCGACCCGCGCCGGCCCGCCGTGATCATCGAGACGGCAGGGAAGCAGACCCGGGCCGCGCTGCCGGCTGATGTTGATCTTGGTGGCTGGCACGAGCTCGACGTGCGGCTCGCTGGTCGTACGGTGATCGCCGAGGTGACCGAGGCGGGACTCCACGATCCGCTGGCCCGGGCGGAGGTGAGGCTGGCGAATCCCTTGCGTGGTGGGACTTTCGGGCTCCTCGCCGAGTCCGGTCCGGTCGACGTGGACGACGTCACGGTGGCCGGCCTGGCCGCGCCGGAGACCGAACGGGTGGCCGAGCCCGAGCCCGGTGCCGCGATCCCCGGGACGGCCGAGGAGTTCGACGGGCCGCTCGGGATGGACTGGTCCTGGGTCCGCGAACCGGCGGCAACGGTGGACGGCGGGACCCTGATCTTCCCGGTCCAGAGCGGTGACCTCACCGGCACCAGGAACTCGGCCTCCCTGCTGCTCCGGGACGTGCCGGCCGGGGACTGGATCGTCGAGACGAAGCTGTCCCTCGACCTCCATGATCGACTCGATCCACGGTTCCCGCAGGCCGGTCTGGTCGTCTACCGCAACGACGACGACTTCCTCCGGCTCGCGGTCCGGGGTCATGCCCGGACGGCGCTGACCGAGTTCGGCAAAGAGTCCGTACCGGCGGCCACACCGACGTTCGGCAGCGTGCTCAATCTCGGTGCCGCGGCGCCGACGACCTGGCTCCGGCTGGCCCGGACGATCGATCCCGCGACCGGTGAGCAGTTCTACCGGGCCGGCGTCAGCCGCGACGGCGAGACCTGGACCTGGGGGCTGACGTACACCCTGCCGGCCGGCGGCGAACCCCGGCTCGGCCTGGTCGCCCACGGTGGCGACCACGCCCAACCCGCAGCGTTCGACTATCTCCGCTGGTACGCCGTCGCGCCCTGACTCAACTGTCCGGGTCGAGGTCCCGCAGCACGTCGCGCTCGGCGGCGCTGAGGTAGTCGGCCAGTTCCTCGGCCAGGCGCGCCGTGGAGCCGGATCCGATCAGGTCCAGGAGGGCGTGGTTGCGTGCCAGGTAGGGCTGGTGCAGCTGTCGCGAGTCCGAGAGCTGGAGGAACGCGAGCCGGAGTTCGGCCAGCAGCTGCTCGAACATGGCCGACAGGTGCGGGCTGCCGCAGGCGTCGACGAGGATTCGGTGGAACTCGATGTCGCTGGTCCCGACGTCTTGCCAGTCGCCCCGTTCGGCGGCTTCCGCGGCCTCGTCGACGACCGCGCGGAGCCGGACTTGCGCCTCCGGGTCGGCCAGGACGGCCTGGATTCCGAGCGGCTCGATCAGCCGACGGGTGTGGTACAGGGCCCGGATGTCGGCGGCGCCGAGACGGCGGATGTGCACACCGCGGTAGGGAATGTGCTCGACCAAACCCTCGTGGGCCAGGAGTTGGAACGCCTCGCGAACGGTGTTGCGGGAGATCTCGTACTCCTTGGCGTACTCCTCTTCGCGCAGCGGCTGACCCGGCAGCAACTCACCGCCGATGATCAACTCGCGCAGCGCCTTGGCGGCCTGCTCGGGGCGGCTCGGAGTCCGTGGCAACCCGCGCCGGCTGACTTCGGGCGACTTCGCGCTGATGGTGCACCCCTTCTCGAGTCGACGCGCTCAGCCTAGTGACCGTGTGGATGGATCGTCCAATTGTCCTCTTGTCATATTGTTCAACAATCTCTAGGATGTGATCCAGCCCACTCTCGATGGGTTCCGAATCCAGGAGGCAACGATGTCCACCTCAGCTCTCCCACGATCCCAGGAACCGCAGCCGTCCTCCGCTCGCAAGGTCGTCGTCGCCAGCCTGATCGGCACGTCGCTCGAGTGGTACGACTTCTTCATCTACGGCACTGCGGCCGCCCTGGTCTTCAACAGGCTCTTCTTCCCCAGCTTCGACCCGTTGGTCGGCACCCTGCTCGCCTTCTCGACGTACGCGGTCGGCTTCGTGGCCCGCCCGCTCGGCGGCGTGATCTTCGGCCACTTCGGCGACCGGCTCGGCCGGAAGAACGTCCTCGTCGTCACCCTGCTGCTGATGGGCATCTCGACGTTCCTGGTCGGCGTGACGCCGACATACGCCACGATTGGGGTGATCGCGCCGATCGCACTGGTGGTGCTGCGCTTCCTTCAGGGGCTCGGCCTCGGCGGGGAATGGGGCGGGGCGGTCCTGATGACCTTGGAGTCCGGCGACCCGAAGCGGCGCGGGCTCAACGCCAGCTGGCCGCAGGTCGGCGTACCGATCGGGCTGCTGCTGGCCAACGGCGTGCTGTCGCTGATGAGTGCGCTGGTGCCGGGCGAGGCGTTCGACGTCTGGGGCTGGCGGGTGCCGTTCCTGCTCAGCGGCCTGCTGGTCCTGGTCGGCCTGTGGATCCGGGTGTCGATCGCCGAGAGCCCGCTGTATCGCGCGGTCGAGGCGTCCGAGCGCAAGACCACCGCGCCGATCCTGGAGGTGCTGCGGCGCTACCCGAAGCAGGTGCTGCTGGCGCTGGGCGCCCGGGTCGGCGTGGACGTCTTGTTCTACACGTTCGTCCTGTTCATCACGACGTACCTCACGACCTATCTGCGCCTGCCGAACCACTACGCCCTGAACGCGGTGCTGATCGCGGCCGCCCTGCAGGTGGTGGCCATTCCGATCTTCGGGCACCTCTCGGACCGGATCGCCCGGCGGCCGGTCTATCTGATCGGCGCGGTCGCCACCGCCGTCTGGGTCTGGGTGTTCTTCGCCCTGCTGGACACCGGGCAGTTCGGCTGGATCCTGCTCGCGGCGATCGTCGCGCTGACCTGCTGGGCGGCGATGTACGGGCCGCAGGCCGCCTTCATCGCCGAGATGTTCCCGACCAACGTCCGCTACACCGGGGCCTCGATGGGGTATCAGCTGGCCGGCCTGGTCGGCGGCGCGGTGGCGCCGATCATCTCGGTCGCGCTGCTGAACCAGTTCAACACGTCGATCATGGTCTCCGTCTACGCTGTCGCGATGCTGGTGATCACGATCGTCTGCGTCCTGTTGGCGCCGGAGACGTCCAAGATCGAACTCGAGGAGAAGGAGCCGACGCTGCGATGAGCGGCCTCCGGATCGACCTGAACAGCGACCTGGGCGAGGGTTTCGGGATCTGGCGGCTCGGCGACGACGACGCCCTGCTCGACCTGGTCAGCAGTGCCAACGTCGCGTGCGGCTTCCACGCCGGCGATCCCGACATCCTCCGCCGGGTCTGCGACCGGGCCGCCGAACGGGGCGTGGCGATCGGGGCGCAGGTGAGCTACCGCGACCTGGCCGGGTTCGGTCGCCGCTCCGTCGACGTACCGCCCGCGACGCTGACCAACGAGGTGCTCTACCAGCTCGGGGCGCTGGAGGCGTTCGCCCGGACGGCCGGCAGCCGGGTCAGCTACCTGAAGCCACACGGCGCCCTGTACAACCGGATCGTCACCGACGAGACGCAGGCGGCGGCGGTGGTGGCGGCCGTGCTGGCGTACGACCGGGGGCTGCCGGTGCTCGGCCTACCCGGCTCGGCCTGGTTGCGGCTGGCCGCCGAGGCCGGGCTGACCGTGATCACCGAGGCGTTCGCCGACCGCGGCTACACCCCGGCCGCGACCCTGGTCCCGCGCAGCGAACCGGGCGCGTTGATCACCGACGTCGACGCGGTGGCCCGCCGGGTGCTCGGGATGATCATGGACCAGCGGGTCCGGGCGGTCGACGGGAGTGAGGTCGCGATCTCGGCCCGATCGGTCTGTGTGCACGGGGATTCGCCGGGAGCGGTGGCGATGGCGATGGCGGTACGGCAGGCGTTGATCAACGCGGGCGTCGAGATCGCGCCGTTCGTCGAGCAGCGGTGACAGGATCCTTCCATGATCAGTACGGGCGACGAGGTCGAGATCAGGCCGGCGGGGGACCGGGCGCTGCTGTTGCTGCCCGGACGGTCCGACCTGCTGGCGGGGATGCTGGCGACGGTCCGCTCGGCCGGCGTGCCCGGAGTGGCGGACCTGCTGCCGGCCGCCGAGACGTTGTTGATCACGCTCGACGAGAATGTTGATCAACGGTCCGTGGCCCGGGACCTGCGGGCCCTGCTGACCGACCTCGCGACCTGGGTCCCGGCGCCGGACGACGAGGCCGGCGAAGTGGTCATTCCGGTCCGGTACGACGGAGTTGATCTTGATGACGTCGCCGGGATGCTCGGACTCGGTGTCCCGGGGTTGATCGCGGCCCATACCGGTCGGGTCTGGCGGTGCCGGTTCGTCGGCTTCACCGCCGGCTTCGGGTATCTGGAGTGCGACGAGCCGTGGCCCGCCGTACCGCGGCGCGCCCAGTCGCGGACCGCCGTCCCGGCCGGGTCGGTCGGGCTCGCGGACCGGTACAGCGCCGTCTACCCGCGCCGCGCCCCGGGCGGCTGGCAGCTGATCGGCACCACCGATGTGGCGATGTGGGACCTGGGCCGGCCGCAGTCGGCCCTGTTGGCGCCCGGCACCCGGGTCCGGTTCGTCGAGGCGACGTCGCCATGAGCGCGGGACGGGTGCTGGCGACCGGCCCCGGCGCGACCCTGCAGGACCTGGGCCGGCCGGGCTGGTTCTCGTCCGGGGTCGGGGTCTCCGGCGCCGCCGACCCGGTGTCGTTGCGCCGGGCGAACCGGCTGGTCGGCAATCCGGACGGTGCGGCGGCGATCGAGGCCGTACTCGGCGGTCTTGAGCTCGAGGCGGAGGGCGACCTCGTCCTCGCCGTGGCGGGAGGCCGGGCGCCGGTCACCGTCGACGGCCGGCCGGTGGCGGCGACCGAGGCGATCGAATTGCGGGACGGGCAGGTGCTCCGGCTCGGGCTGGCCGAGGCCGGCCGGTGGATCTATCTCGGCGTCCGTGGCGGGTTCGACGTCGAGCCGGTTCTCGGTTCGCGCAGCCGGGACACCCTGGCCGGACTCGGTCCCGAACCCCTGCGGGCCGGGCAGCTGCTGCCGATCGGTCCGGCCGCCGAACCGGCCGTACCCACCGAACCGGCGCCGGCGGCGGTGCCGATCGGCCCCGGTCCGCTGACTGTCCGGGTGGTCCCCGGACCCCGGCAGGACTGGTTCACGAATCCCGACGACCTGTTCGCCGGATCCTGGCTGGCCACCGACGAGCAGGACCGGATCGGGGCCCGCCTTTCCCGGCCCGCCGGCCAGCCCGTACTCACTCGGTCGGTCACCGGCGAGCTGCCGACCGAGGGCATGCCGCTCGGCGCGATCCAGGTGCAGCCGAGCGGTGAGCCGGTGATCTTCCTCGCCGATCACCCGATCACCGGCGGCTATCCGGTGATCGGGGTGGTGATCGCCGAGGACGTACCGATCGTGGCGCAGGCCCGGCCCGGCCAGCGGATCACGTTCCGGCCGCACCAGCCGGGGCGCACCGACCGGCCGCCCGGCCCGGCCAAGGTGCTGATCGCCAACCGCGGCGAGATCGCGGTCCGGATCATCCGGGCCACCAGGGAAGCCGGCCTGGGCAGCGTCGCGGTCTACGCCGACAGCGACGCCGACGCCCCGTTCGTGAAACTGGCCGACGAGGCCCATCCCCTGGGCGGTACGACAGCGGCCGAGACCTACCTGGCCGCCGACAAGCTGATCGCCGCGGCCGCCCGGTCCGGGGCCTACGCGGTCCACCCGGGCTACGGCTTCCTGTCCGAGAACGCCGACTTCGCCCAGGCCGTGCTGGACGCGGGGCTGGTCTGGATCGGCCCGTCGCCGCAGTCCATCCGCGACCTGGGTGACAAGGTGACCGCCCGGAAGCTCGCGCTGAGCGCCGGTGCGCCGATGGCGGCCGGGACCGAGCAGCCGGTCTCCGGCGCCGCCGAGGTGATCGACTTCGCCCGACGGCACGGCCTGCCGGTGGCGATCAAGGCGGCCTACGGCGGCGGCGGTCGCGGCCTCAAGATCGCCCGCACGCTGGACGAGATCCCGGAACTGTACGAATCCGCGACCCGAGAGGCCGTAGCCTCCTTCGGCCGCGGCGAGTGCTTCGTCGAGCAGTATCTGGACCGGGCCCGGCACGTCGAGGCCCAGGTGCTGGCCGACCGGCACGGCAACGTCGTGGTCGTCGGCACCCGCGACTGCACGCTGCAGCGCCGGTTCCAGAAACTGGTCGAGGAGGCGCCGGCCCCGTACCTCTCGCAGGACCAGCGGGACCGGATCGCGGCGGCGGCGAAGGCGATCTGCCGGGAGGCCGGCTACTACGGCGCGGGCACCGTGGAGTTCCTGGTGCAGGGCGATGTGATCTCCTTCCTCGAGGTCAACACCCGGCTGCAGGTCGAGCACCCGGTGACCGAGGAGACGACCGGCATCGACCTGGTCCGGCAGCAGTTCATGATCGCCGGCGGTGGGCGGTTGATGATCATCGAGGACCCGGTGCCGCGCGGGCACTCGATCGAGTTCCGGATCAACGGCGAGGACCCCGGCCGCGACTTCCTGCCGTCGCCGGGGCGCTTGATCACGTACCGGGAACCGTCCGGGCCGGGCATCCGGGTCGACTCCGGCGTCGCCGAGGGCGACGAGGTCGGCGGCGGCTTCGATTCCATGATCGCCAAGCTCATCGTGACCGGCGAGAACCGGGCGCACGCCCTGCAGCGAGCCCGCCGCGCCCTGGACGAATTCCGGATCGAGGGCGTGGCCACGGTGCTGCCGTTCCACCGGGAGATCGTCCGCCATCCCGCCTTTGCCGGCGACGACCCGGCCGAGTTCGCCGTACACACCCGCTGGATCGACACCGACTGGGAGAACCCGATCCCGCCCTACCAGGGCACGGATCCCGGGCCGGACCAGCCGTCCGGCACAGTCGTTGCGCCGATGCGGGGCACCGTGATCAAACTCTCCGTCGAGCTCGGTCAGCGGGTCGAGGCGGGCGCGCCGATCGCCGTCGTGGAGGCGATGAAGATGGAGATCCCGGTCACCGCCCCCGCCGCCGGCACGGTGATCGAGATCCTCGCCGAGACCGGCGAGACGGTCGCCCAGAACGGCCCCCTGGTCCGGTTGAAAACCGCTTCGTGATCTTGGACCGTTGCACTACCCTCGATCCGGTACGGGGCCGGAAACGGTTCACCTGGACGGTAAAGCCGCATGCGGAGACGTCCGGGGAGGGGTTCGACTCCCCTCGGCTCCACCCACCCGGGCTCAGGTGCGAAACGACTGATCACGCAGGAACCTGGGACTCGCCGTAGGGGATCAGACTGCGGGCGGGATCTTCTCCCAATCCGCCGTCTCGATACTCTCGACGTCGTCGATCGGGATGCTCGCCACCGCGATCGAGATGCGCGAAGGATCAGCAGGAGCGCGAGTAAAGACCACAAGGTCGCCCATCTGTTCCTCCTGCGCGACCTCGACCAGGATGCTGAAGACGTAGTTGCCGTCGACCCGCCCGTAGCCGCCGGCCCAGACGCCTACGTAGCTGCCGTTCTTCATCTTCAGCCGCCACTGTGAAGCCTCTTCGATCACTCTCATCGTCACAACTCTCCAAGCCGTCGTAGACCCACGTTGATCTTGCTCCGCGCCTTGTCACTGTTCGCCACATGGTCTCGTACGGCTCGCGGCGGCTGGTCACCGGTCAACCTGTCGTAGAACTTGCCGTCAGCCGGGTTGTACTCGTACTTGTACTTCTCGTACTTGGCTGGCTTGTCGATCTGGAGGTGCAGCGTTCCGGGCCGCACACCGGGTTTGAGATTCTCGACGTCGATCCGGTACGAATAGCCCGACGTTGTGCCGTTGTACACCGTGATCGAGCCCGGCGTTTGTTGACCGTTGGCACCGAACATCTTCGAGTTCTTGCCGTTCCCGGCGTCCTTCCCGGGCGGGCACTTCCCACCGCCGATGCGCGGATTGCCACCCCCGCCCCGTGGATTGACTCCACCGTCGGCTTCGTTGCTCCTCGGCTTCTTCGGACCCTTGGCCAGTTCTTTGTCCTTTTCGCTCTGCTTGAGAAGGTCACCGAGGTCGACGTCCTCAGTCACGAACCGACCAGCAGCGCAGGCGGGCTTGCATCCCTGGACAACCAGGAACGCGAAGGGGAGCAGTGCAATCAGCATCAGCAGCCGCACGACCCAGCGCAGTGCCATTCTCATCAACCTTTCCTTTCCACGAGGCGAGCCGGATCGGCGTCACCGTGCGTGCGGACGAGGGGCTCACCTGGCGGGGTGCCAGAAGTGAGGTCACTGCAGTCTTCGGCCGGGTTAGGGCGGGAGGAGTGTCCAAAGTTGTTCACAGGGCAGTTGGGCCAGACCCTCGACGGTCTGGCCGTCGACGGTGACCAGGAGGCCGGGAAATCGTCGCCCAATCGCATGGGCGTACCGCAAGGCGGCTGCTTGATCCGCCTTGTATTCCCGCAGCAGGTGTTCCCCGAAGTACACCCGCACCCGACGTTCCGTTGCGACGTCCGCGTCGCGTACAGGGCTCATGAGGTGATCGAATCACCCTGCAACGTCAGGTACTGCTACACGAGTAGTAGTCTCCGAAGTGCGTCGGACTCGAGGATGGGCGGCAATCATGGACAGCGAATCTGGCCTGTTGGACGGCATCGGGGCGAACATCGCGGCACATCGCCGGGCTGCGGGCATCACTCAGGCGAGCCTCGCGCTCAGCGTCGGCAAGTCGGTCCAGTGGGTCTCGGCCGTCGAACAGGGCCGAAGGCATGCTGATCGGCTCACCGACCTCATCGCCATCGCCACGGTGGTCGGCTGTCGGGTGGAAGACCTGATCGGTCGACCTGTCGACACTCTGGCCCCCGGCTCCTCGCCGAGAGGTGAGGCGGTTGCAGCGGTCCGGGAGGTTCTCATGCGGGCCGCCGTACCCATCGCGCCGCCGGTCGGTCAGGTACCGGATCTCGACGATGTCGGCGAGCGGGTCGCTGAGGCATGGACAGTCTGGCATGGCTCTCCCGCCGCCCACACGGTACTGGGTGGGATGCTTCCTGGGTTGATCGCCGACGCCAACGCGGCCTATCAGACGGCGGCCGAGCATAAGCGTGCCGCCCGGGCCCTGGCCGGCGTCTATCAAGTCACCCGGCAATGGCTACACCACATCCCCGACGGCGCACTTGCGTGGGTCGCTGCCGAGCGGGCGATGAACGCTGCCCGCGAGGCGGACGATCCGCACCTGATCGCGCTCGGCGCCTGGGCATTGTCCGGCTCGTATCGGCGTGCCGGTCAGCAGGACGAGGCAACGAGGCTTTGTCTTGCGGCCGCCGATGAACTGGAGAGGCGGATCGATCCCAGCGATCCGCAGAAGACCTTGCTCGCCGACTACGGGATGCTCCATCTGGCGGCGGCGATCAGCGCAGCCCAGTCGGACGAGGACGGCCGGGCCTGGGCACTGCACCGGGTAGCCGAAGATGCGGCACGGGCTCTTGGATCGCACTACGACGCCTGGACGGCCTTCGGTAGGGGGAACGTCGACATCCACGGCGTGGCGATCAGTGCGGAACTGGGCCACGCCGACGCGGTTGTCGAGTACGCGTCACGGCTGGACATCGACCAGGTGCCCAGCGTGGAACGTCGATCCGCGGCGTTGATCAACACGGCGCGTGGGTTCGTTCGCCGGGGCGAGGACGAGGCCGCCGCGCTCGTCCTGCTCGACGCGGAACGAATCTCGGCGGAGGAGGTCCGAGACTCCACTCTCGTCCGCGAGCTGCTGCGGGAACTGCTGCACCGGGACCGAGCGCGAGCCCGTTCCCATGTTCGCGGACTAGCCCAGCGCGCCGGCCTGATCGCCGCGTGATGCGCCCAGTGCTCGCCGTGGGTTCCGACGGCTGCCTCGCCGCCCATACCGCCGAGGCGATTCAGGCAGCGGTCGCTCGCACGCTCGAGGGGCGTCGGTCCGACACGCTGCTGCGCCGCGCGGCGGCTGCTCTTGCCGGCGTCTGTGTTGACGTGCTGCGCGATCGCCGCGGGGCGGTCTACGGCAGCCGAGTGGTCCTGTTGGTCGGTACCGGGCACAACGGCGCGGACGCGCTCCTTGCCGGTGCGCTTCTTCGCCGGCGAGGAGTGACGGTCGACGCGGTGCTTGTCGGTGACAAGGCCTACCAGCCAGGTGTCGATACGGTCCGGGCGGCCGGCGGCAGCCTGGTCGACGCGACCACCATCGCCGGGCGTGAGCGCGCTCTGCAGGCGTTGGCCGTCGCCGATCTCATGGTCGACGGAATCATCGGAGATCAGGGTGTGGGTGGTCTGCGAGGCGTGGCGGCGGACCTCGTCGCCGCGATGCCGGACGGACCGGCGGTCGTGGCCGTCGACCTGCCGAGCGGGGTGGACCCCGATTCCGGAGAGATCCATGGCGCACACGTCCGCGCCGACGTGACGGTCACTTTCGGCACCTTCAAGGGCTGCCTGATGATCGCGCCGGCCTGCTACGCAGCCGGCCGGATCGAGTTCGTCGACGTGGGGTTCGCCGACCAGCTCGACGCCGAACCGTTGGCGCTCCGGCTGACTCCCGGCGGCATTGCCGAGCTGTGGCCGGTACCGGCCGAGACCGATCACAAGTACAGCCGCGGGGTGCTCGGTGTCGTGGCCGGGTCGGACACCTATCCCGGTGCCGCGGTGCTGGCGTGCCTAGGCGCTGTTCGCGCCGGGGTCGGGATCGTCCGATACGTCGGCCCTCGCCGGGTCGCCGATCATGTGCTCAGTGCGACGCCGGAGATCGTGCCTGGCCCCGCCCGGGTCCAGGCCTGGCTGCTGGGCTCTGGCGTCGAGGACGATGCCGATCAGGAGCGGGCCATCGACACGGCTCTCGCCTCCGGACTTCCCTGCGTGGTCGATGCGGGCGCCCTGGAGGTCTGTGCACGTCGGCGCGCCGCGGGCGACCGGCCTGCGCCGTCGACGCGGATCCTGCTCACGCCGCACGCAGGGGAGGCCGCCCGGATCTTCGCGGCCCTCGGCCACGATGTGGCCCGTACCGCCATCGAAGACCGTCCGTTGCACCATGTGACGTGGCTCGCCCGCGAGGTCGACGCAACCGTGCTGCTCAAGGGATCGACGACGTTGGTGGCCAACCCGGAGGGTCCCGTGTTCAGTCAGAACGACGGCCCTGTCTGGCTGGCCACGGCAGGCTCCGGAGACGTCCTCGCGGGCATCGCCGGAGCTTTGATGGCTGCCGGCTTGGACGCTGTCCACGCCGGCGCCATGGCCGCCTCGGTGCACGGTCTGGCGGCTGCGAAGGCCTCCGCCGGCGGCCCGGCCAGCGCCGCCGTCACGACGACGGCGATCGCACCGACCGTGGCGGATCTCCTTCGACTGCGGCCCGGAGCTCGGCGCGGACGCGTGTCGCGGTCTCGGTGGCCAGGGTCTCGCTGAGGCCCAGGTGGCGTTCCGGATCGAGCAGTTCGTGGACCTCGTGACGGCTGAGCAGCGCGGTGATCGTCGGGTCGGCGGCGAGCACCTGCTCGAACGGCTGGTCGGTGCTCGACGCTTCCGTCGCCGCGTCGTGGACGAGGGAGTGGGCCTGCTGCCGGCCGATGCGTTCGGCCAGCCGCATCATGACGGCCTCGGCGGTGATCAGCCCGCGGGTCAGGTCGAGGTTCTCTCGCATCCGCTGCGGGTGGACTCGCAGCCCGCTGAGCAGACCTTCCAGCCGCTCCAGGATCTCGTCCAGCAACGTCGCGGACTGCTCGAGCGCGTGGTCCATGGTCGCGTAGCGGGCCCCGTCGACCTCGTGCGCCTGGATGGTGGCCTCCACCGCGAGCGGCGCGAGCGCGCGGGCCTTGGCGGCCGCGGTGATGATCGCCATCGACGCCTTGGCGTTGCGCTTCTGCGGCATCGTGGAACTGCCGACATCCGTTGCGGGCAAGGCCTCTTCGACCTCGCAGAACTCGGCCGACATCAGCCGGACCACCTCCTCGGCGATCGACTGCGCCGTCGCAGCGATGAGGGCGAGCAGGCTCACCCATTCCGCGAAATGATCAGCGATCGACCGGGACGGCACGGCCATCGGCGCCAGCCCGATCCGTTCGGCGACCCCGCGCTGGATGGCCGGGCCGAGCTCGCCGAACGTCGCGAACGTGCCGGCCGCGCCGCCCGTCATCGAGACGAAGAGGCGCGGCTCGATCTCGCGCAGCCGCTGCCGATGCCGGAGCATGATGTCGGCCCAGACCGCGGCCTTGTACCCGAACGTGATCGGCACGGCGTGCTGGCCGTGGGTGCGGCCGGCCATCGCCGTCGCGGCGTGGGTCTCGGCCAGGTCGGCGAGCAGGCCGAGGATGCGCTCGATCCGGGCGGTGAGGATGGCATGGGCGGCCCGGAGGCCGACGGTGTCACCGGACTGCTGGATGTTCTGGGTGGTGGCGCCCCAGTGCACCCAGCCGCCGTGTTCGGGCCCGACGAGTTCGGCCAGGGCCGTGACGAGCGGCACCATCACGTGTCCGGTGGTCTGCTCGGCCTCGGCCAGGGCGGCCTCGTCGATCTTGGAGATGTCGGCCTGCTCGGTGATCGCCGCGGCGGCTTCGGGCGGTACGAGACCGGCGTCCGCCTCCGCCTGGGCGAGTGCCGCTTCGACGTCGAGCCAGCGTTGCCGCTTGGCCCGGAGGTCGAACAGGTCCGCGATCGATGTCGTCACGGTGTCACCGCCGGGGTCATGATCGTGGTGTCCTTCGAGTTCTTGGGTTTGTGCTCGATCGCGTTGGAGATGAGCAGTACGACGAAGATCAGCAGGATCTGCAGCGATCCGTACGCGGCCGCAGAGCCCAGGTCGGCGGAGTAGAGGCGGTTGTAGATCTCCACGGACATCGGTGCGTAGCCGGCGGGGTAGACCACGACGGACGCGACGTACTCGCCGACACCGTCGATGAACGCGAGCAGCGCGCCGGCGAGGACGCCTCGCCACACCAGCGGCATCACCACGGTCAGCAGGGACCGCAGCGGCGACGCACCCAGCGATTGCGCGGCATCGTCGACCGCCGGGTCGAGGGTGTCGATCGAGGCTCCGGTCTCGCGGAAGACCAGCGGTACGTAACGGACGAAGTAGGCCACCGGCAAGATCAACAGCGATCCGACGAGGACCAGGCCGAGGTTGGACCAGGTGGGTTCGGCGAAGGCCGTGACCAGGTTGACGCCGATGACGGTGCCCGGCAGCGCCCACGGCAGCATCACCATGGCGTCCAGCAGACCCTTGCCGCGGCGGAGCGGCCACCGGGAGATCACCCAGGCGGCCGTCCCGCCGATCACCACGGCCACAATCGTTGCGTAGAAGGCCATCTGTAGCGACACGTTGACGGGGAACAGCGACTCGGGGTCGGTGAAGATCGAGACGTAGTTCTCGATCGTGTAGCGGCTCGGCAGGATCTCGGTCGTCCAGGACCGGTTCTTGGAGAACGACAGCAGCAGGATCGCCGCCACCGGCGCGATCAAGATCAGCGAGATCAGCGTGCTGCCGATCGCGGCCACGCCGGAGACCCAGCCCGTCGTCCGGGTCCGCGTCCGCTGGATGCCCTTCGACAGGCTGCGGTACGTCTGCCGTCCCTGGTACCAGCGCATCAGGAAGAGAAAGCCGACCGAGACCACCGCGAGCACGGTCGCCTGGGCCGCGGCGAGCGAGTAGTTGCCACCGGTCCGGGTCGAAACGATCTGCATCGTGAGCGTCTGCACGTTGTAGAGCTGCGGAGCCGTGAACGACGCCATCGACGTCATGAACGTGAGCAGCGCACCGGCCACCAGCGCCGGGGTCAGCATCGGCAGTACGACGGTCGTCCAGACCTGCCAGCGCGGCGCGCCGAGATTCGCGGCCGCCTCCTCCAGCGACGTGTCGAGGCCGGCGAGCCCGGCGGTGACCGAGAGATAGAAGTACGGATACATGGTGAGCACGTGGACGAGCAGCACCCCGCTGACGCCGGAGACCGCGACGGCACCGGGGTCGATGCCGAGCAGGGCGTGCAACGCCCGCGGGAAGATCCCGGTCTCGTTGTAAAGAAGGGTGAACGACGCCGCGCCGATCAGCGGCGGCAGCGCCAGCGGCAGCACCGCGAGGATCTGCAGGATGCGCCGCCCCGGGAAGTCGAACCGGGTGAGCAGCACGCCCAGTGCCGTGCCGACGACCGCGCACAACGCGACGGTGCCGAGCGAGATGCCGACCGAGGCGACCAAGGCCCGTTGGGATCCGCCGGAGAGGAAGCTGACGTAGTTGGCCGCCGGTCCGTCACCGCCGGCGCTCTGGATCGCCGTCTGCAGCATCGGCAGCACGACGAAGAAGATGATCACGGCGAACACCGGAAGCGCGAGCAGGACGATGAACCGCTCGGTCGGCGCGAGCCGCCGACGACGGCGGGTGCCGGCGACGTCACTCATTCCGGGATCACCCAGCCCGACCGCGGCTCGACCTCG
The DNA here is from genome assembly GCF_013407955.1 of Microlunatus parietis. Taxonomy (GTDB): domain Bacteria; phylum Actinomycetota; class Actinomycetes; order Propionibacteriales; family Propionibacteriaceae; genus Microlunatus; species Microlunatus parietis. Next base: position 5,480,921 of record NZ_JACCBU010000001.1, read on the forward strand.
AGCCCGATCCGGGCTCCCTGCGCGACCTCCAGGTTCGGCGTGGCGACCGTGACGGTCTCGGCGACTCCCTCGAGCTCGACCTCGAGCACCGCGGTCGAACCCAGGAACTCCCGGCTCCGCACCAGACCGCGCAGCCGGGCCGTCTCGAGCGAGGTGACCTGCAGCGACTCGGGCCGGATCGACAGCTCGACCCGCTGTCCCTCGGCCGCCTCGACGTCCGGGTGCCGGCGCGCCTGGACCAGGCCGTCACCCAGCCGGACCTCGGCCGTGCCCTCGGCGAGGCCGGCGATCTCGGCCGGGACCACGTTGCTGCGGCCGATGAAGCGGGCGACGAAGGCCGTCGCCGGCTCGGCGTACACCTTCTGCGGCGTATCGATCTGATGGGCGCGGCCGTCAGCGAGTACGGCGATCCGGTCGCTCATCGCCATCGCCTCGGCCTGGTCGTGGGTGACATAGATCGCCGTCGTCGCCGCGGCTTGCTGCACGTCGCGGATCTGCATCCGGGTCTCCTCGCGGAGCTTCGCGTCGAGGTTGGAGAGCGGCTCGTCCAGCAGCAGCACCTCCGGCTCGATCACGATCGCCCGGGCGAGCGCGACGCGTTGCTGTTGCCCACCCGACAGTTGATCAATGCGGCGCTGGCCGTACCCCTCCAGACCCACGCGCTGCAACGCCTTCTCGATCCGCGGCAGGCGGGCCGCCTTGGTGATCTTGCGCAGCTTCAGGCCGTACCCGACGTTGTCCAGCACGGTCAGGTGCGGGAACAGCGCGTAGTTCTGGAACACCATCCCGATGCCCCGCTTGTGCGCCGGCGTCGTCGTGACATCCCGGTCGGCGAAGCGGATCCGGCCGGACGACGGCGCCACAAAGCCGGCGATCATCCGGAGCAGCGTCGACTTGCCGCACCCCGAGGGGCCGAGCAGGGTGAAGAACTCACCCTGCTCGACCGTGAAGTCCACGCTGACCGTCGGCACGGCCGTGGCCGACTCCTGATAGGTCTTGCTGATCTTGTCCAGGTGGATCGGGATCACGATGGTTCAGCCCTGGTTCTTGATGTTCTCGAGCCAGTGATCGATCCACTCCCGCTCATGCTCGGCGGCGTTCGCGCGGTTGTACTCGAACTCCTTCCGGGTCAGGCCCTTGAGCCACTCCGGTTCGTTCGCGAGCTCGATCGTCGGGATCTGGAACGCGTTGTTGGCCAGCCATTCCTGGGTTTCGGTGCTGAACAGGAACTTCGCGAACGCCTCGGCGCCCTCGGGATTCTTCCCGCCCTTGATCTTGGCCACGCCGTCGGTGTTGATCGGCGAACCCGACGCCGGTTCGAGGATGGCGAACGTCGCACCCTCCTTGGCCTGGGCCAGGATGTCCTGCTGGTTCCACAGCGTGATCGCGGCCTCCTGCCGCTCCAGCCGGAGGTAGAGGTCCTCCGGGTTCGCCGCGTAGTCCTTCGTGTTCGCGTCGAGAGCCTTCAGCCAGGCGTAGCCGCGGTCGGGTTTCCCGTCTTCGGCGTAGAACCGGTCGATCATGGCCGAATAGATCGCCCGCATCGTCCCGGAGGCGGCGACGTCACGGATGAGGATCTTGTCCTTGTACTGCGGGTCCAGCAGATCGTCCCAGTCCTTGGGCATCTCTTCCGGGGTGATCATCTCCGTGTTGTACGCGAACAGTTGCAACTGCAGTTGCTCGGCCACCCACTTGTCGTCGTCGTACTGGTACTCGTCGCCGATGATCTTGAGCACGTCGTCGCTCCACGGCTCGACGAGATCCTCGTCGGCCGCCGGTCCGAACAGCGACGCGGTGCCGCCCCACCAGACGTCGGCCTGCACGTTCGCCTTCTCGGCCCGGACCCGATCGGCGACCTCGGCGGCCCCCAGCGTGACGAGTTGCACGTCGTAGCCGGACGCTTCCTCGAACCGCGGGATGATCTCGTCGGTGATCGCCGACGGGCGCGGTGAGTAGATGGTGACGGTGCCCTTGGAGTCACCGTCGGCGCCTGCGCCGGGTTGCTGCAGACCGCACCCGGCGAGGGCGAGGCCCATCGCGGCGACTCCTGCGACGGCCATTGTGAGCTTGCGCGTCATCTCCATGTGCCTTCCTTGGCCGGTTGATGGATCGATCCACCATCGTGGTGGACCGATCCACCATAACAGCATCTGGAGAGAGGGTCGTCAGTCCGGAAGGGTGACCCGGTAGGGCTGAGCGGACGGATGGGGTCCACAGGACTCCCTGACCATCAGCGATGGCTGAGGCCGCCTCGACTCGACCTCCGCCCCGGCCTCGATCGCCGTCACCAGCGACTCGGCGGCGAGTTGCCCGAGTTCGTCGGCATTGACCGCGAGTGTCGTCAGGGCCGGCTGCCAGTACGCGGACGCGTCGACACCGTCGTAACCGATCACGCGCACCGAACCCGGTTCGCCCGGCGCGGACAGCCCGAGGTCGCGCAGGGCGCGCGCGGCGCCGAGCGCGACAAGATCACCATGGCCGATCAGCCCGTCGAAAGTGATCTTGTCCCGGACCAGCCCGGCCGTCATCCGGTAGCCGCCGGCGCTCGTCGTCTCGCCCTCGACGACCGTGAGCCGGGCCTCGTCGGGCCACTCCTGCAGAGCACGTCGCACGCCGGTCACCCGTTCGAGATGGATCGAGATGCCGGGATTGCTGCCGACGTAGGCAATGTCGCGGCAGCCGTGCTCGAGCAGATGCTGCGCCGCGACGTACGCGCCGTGCTCGTTGTCAATGCCGACGTACGGATGATCGATGCCGGGAATCCACCGGCTCACGAACAGGTTGGGCACCCCCCAGTCCTCGAGGGTGTCGATCAGACTCTGATCACTGCCCGTCGCCGGTACGATGACGAGACCGTCGACGTTGTGCTCGCGCAGGGTGCCGAGAGCGCGTTCCTGGCGTGGTAGCTGGTCCATCGTCGAGACGACGAAGAGCGTGTACCCCGCCTCGGTGAAGGCCTGTTCCAGGCCGACGAGAAGCTCGCCGAAATGGGCTCGATGGATGTTGGTGATCACGACTCCGACGGTGCGGGAGGAGCTGCCCCGCAGTGATCCGGCCGCTCGGTTGTAGACGTAGCCGAGCTCCTCCATGACGGCGAACACGCGATCGCGCGTCTCCTGGGAGGCACGGCCGGTCCCGCGAACCAGGTTGGAGGCCGTCGTTCGCGAGACGCCGGCCCGTTCCGCGACGTCGCGCAGCGTGACCCTCTTCTTCGACATCGGGTCACGGTATCTCGCGGGCCGCGAATCCATCGAGCGGTGACGGAATGATCATGGTCGCCTCCGCGGAACTGCCGGTCGGTCCATGATCAGAACTTTTCGAGCAGCACCGCGGTCTCGGCCACCTCGTGGCGCCAGGCGCGGTAGACGGCCGGGTCCTCGGTGAAGTGCCGGGAATCGGTCACCACGTCCCGGGCGCCGAGGGCCTTCCGGGCCCGGTCGAGCAGCCCGCGCGGCGCGTCCGGATGGGCCTCGATCGCCCGGCGCAGTTCCTGCATCAGGTTGTAGTCCTCGAGCCCGTCGCGGACGTTCTCGAAGCGCAGCGAGGACATCGGCCCGTCGGCGCCCGGATAGTAGAGCGAGCCGTCGCCGGCGGTGCCGTAGAACGTCGCCGGGTTCCACTTGGACAGGATGCCGTCGTCGACCAGAAGTTGATCACCCCGATCGGCCCTCGGCCACCGGTTGGTCGCGTAGTAGAGGATGCCCTCGACTCCTCCCTGGTGCGACATCGCGCCCATCAGCATCCGGGTGTCGATCGGCGGATAGCCGTTGAACCAGTTCGGCTGCGGGTAGCGGGTGGAGATCGCGTGATACCACCAGATCCGTTCGCCGCGGGCCCGGGCGGCTTCGGCGACGTCCTGGCGGTAGCCGTCGATCCACGGCACCCAGATGTCGACCTCCTCGGTCAGCCCGGTGTTCTGCCCGAACGTGTCGTCGCGCAGCGTCGTCATCGTCGGCAGGTTCGGGAACCGTTCCTTGATCCGGGCGAACGTGTATTCGGCGGCGCGCAGCATCGGCCCGGTCGACTCGTCGAACCCGTACACGACGGCCTGGTCGGCAACGCCGGCCGCCTCGTACTCGGCCATCGCCGTCTCCAGTTGATCAATCCAGATGTCGATCTGGGTGTCCCAGGTCTCCGGCTTGTTCGGATCCAGCAGCCCGGCCCAGAGGTAGAGCGCGGTGAACTGCTTCAGGCCGTAGCGTTCCTTGATCTTGACGATGTCGGCGACCGGTTGCGGCCGGATCTCGCCCGGCCCCGGAATGGCCGGGTTGTGGGCCGTCGTATAGATCTGGTCCGGCTGGATCTTGTGCTCAGCAAGGAAATCCCAGTACTTCAGCCGCATCGCCTCGCGCTCTGCCGGGTCGGTCATCCCGTACAGGTCCCAGGCCAGCCAGGGCGTGAACTGGAACGCCGTGCGCAGCTCCGGCCGGTCCTTCGGGGTGAGCGGCCAGACCGTCACCGCGACCGCGAGCCGCTGGTCCGGCTGGCCTTCCGCGCGCACCCGTACCGTGATCTTGTAGTGGCCGGGCTTGAGGTCGCGGGCGGCCTCGGCACTGACCAGGTACGGCTGCACGTCGCCGGCCGGGATGTCGACCGTGCTCAGGTCGGCCCGGATCGGATCCGGGGTCCAGCCGGTGTAGGTCGGCCGGCCGTACGCCGAGCTCGGCACGGTGTAGAGCGACCCGATGGGCGCGACGGTCGCGTCCAGGGTGCCCTCCGGAACCGGCTTGCCGTCCGGTCCACGGACGGCGTCGATCGACACCCGGACGTCGTTCAGGTCGAGACCGTACGGGACCACGACGGCCTGCACGTGCTCCGCCTCGCCGCGGGCCAGCTCCAGGCTCGGTGCGGTGCCGGTGCCGGGCCAGGTCTTGTCCTTGGGGTAGACCAGGCTCATCGAGTCGGCTGTGTCCAGGCCGAACCGGCCCTCCGGCTGGCCCTGCCGCAGGGTGAGGATCTGCTTCAGCCGGTCCGGCGCCGCGACCAGCGTGGCCAGCGTCTTGATCATGGTGTTGTACTGCTCGACCGTGGTGATCGAGTCGAGTCCGTCGCGGATCGCGGCCGCGTCGGCGGCGAGGCCGTCGAGCTGCGCCTTCATGTCGGCGTACGACGGCGAACCCTCGTCGCCGAGCAGTGTCGCCGCCTCCGCCAGGTCGGCGTCCACACCGTCCAGGATCGCGTCGAAGTCGACCTGGCGGACCAGGTTCTGCACCACGCGGTTGCCGAACGCGCTGTGGTCGGGCGTGCCGTCGACCAGCCGCAGGGCGTCGTAGTAGCCCTTCACCGGTTCGGACCGGCGGGGGATCGAGATCCCGATGTACTTGATCGAGCTGAGGTCGACGCCGGCCCGCGCCACGTCGGCCAACCGCACCTGCACGGCGGTCCAGGCGCGGCCCCGGATCGCGTAGTTCACGCCCCAGGCCACGTTGTGGGTGTCCCGGATGGTGATCCTGCCGGTGGTCGTGTAGTCGGCCGGCATCCAGAAGTCCCAGGCCAGCCAGTCGTGTCCGGACCAGTCGTTGTCCGGCATCGCGGCGGTGCCCGCGTTGAGCGTCAGGCCGGAGCTCGCGGTCGAGCCAGGAGTGCCGGTCGGCGCGACCGTGAACTCCAGCCCGCTCTCGCCGTGGCTGCCGTACGGCACCCGGGTGGCGGCGTCGTGGCCCGGCACACTGACGGTCGTCGCGGCCACCGCCTCGTCGGTCTCGTAGTCCTGCCAGATGCCCGGTCCGGCCGCGCGGGCCGGGCCGGAGACGGCGACCAGCAGGGTCGCGATCAGGGCCAGTCCGAGCAGTACGGGGGTTGTTCGGCGAAGTCCGCGGTGACGCACCATGATCACATCCTCGACATCGAGTTTGGGATTATGACGCAACCGTATGAGATTTTTGGGCTGACCGGAAGACTTGATTTTAACGATGAAACGCGGCATCGTCCGGGCCGTTCTCGGTCGTCGTAAGGTGGCACTGCCGATGGGGGTACGACGAGGTGCACCGCGGGAGAGCAGTGGAGAGGCTACGAAAGGCCGGGCAGCCACGGCTGCGGTCCCGGCTGCGACGGCTGGGGCGCTGGTACGCGCCCGGCTGGCTTAAGCGTGTCTACCGGACTGCCCGAGCGCGGCACCGCTCCACGTCGGCTGCCCCAGCGGGCGGCAGCGGGGACGCCGGCACACCGCCCGAGGAGCCGAGGCGGCAACTCCGGATCGCCGTCTTCACCGACGCCGGGACGGCCTGGCTCGGGCCGGTGCTCCGGGCCGCCCACCCGGGCGGCACCGTGGTCCAGTTCGGCCCGGCAGCACAAGATCAATCTCCTGCCCGAGATCAACACGCCGATCATGATCATACCGCCGGTGATGATCATGACGCTCCGGTGATCATGGTGTCCTGCGGCACCGACTCCGGCCGGCACGTCGAACTGGCCGCTCGTGGCCCGTTCGACGTGATCGTCGACGCCACCGGCGCCCCGGCCGACGACCGGTTGCGCCGGTTCCGCCGGATCTGGTTCCACCTCGCCCGAGGCGGCCGCTACTGCTTCCGTACTGCGGATCCAGGCTCGGGCGACCGGAGCGCGGAGATCATCCGGGCCTACCTCGACCGGCTGATCGCCCATCGCGACCCAGCCTCGGCGGCGACCGACCTGCGGAAGGAGGAGCGGGCGATCGCCGCCTCGATCCGGCGGACCGCCGAGGAGCAAGGCACGGTGATGATCACCTGCGGCCGGCCGGCGCTGCCGAAGCTGCGGGAGGTGGAGACCGAACGGGTGCTGGCGGCGCGGCCCGACCTCGGCTCGGTGTTGATCAAGAAGCCGGGCCGCGGCCTCGGCCCCGGTGGCAGCCTCCGCTCCAACCTCGAACCGCAGGTGGTGGCGCGGCGCAGTGACGAGCGGGTCTCGGAGGTGCAGCTGCGCGAGTACCGCGACGTCCTGGTCTGTCCGCACCAGGTGCTGCTCGGCGGCGGCCTGGTGCTGCCGGACAGTTTTCGCCATTTCACCAAGCGCCGGCTGCGCAACCGCTACCTGGACGAGGCCACTCCCTGGTTCGCGCGCTACCCGGGCGACCTGTCCGAGCCGCAGCGGTTGGCCGGCAGCTACTTCTATCTGTCCTCGGAGGTGCCCGGGCACTTCGGCCATCTGATGACCGAGCAGCTGTCCCGGATGTGGGCCTGGTCGGCCGCCGTGGAGCGGCACCCGGGCCTGAAGGCGCTGCTGCAACCTGCGGATGGTCGTATCGGGCCGGCCGGGTTCGAGCGGGAGGTGCTGTCGGCGGCCGGCGTCGGCGAGCACGACATCGTCTCGCCGGTGGGCGTGCTGCGGGTGGAACGCCTGCTGGCCGCGACCCCGATGCTGGTCGATCCGACCTTCATCCATCCGGAGCTCCCCGAGGTGTGGCGCCGGGCCGGGACCAACCTGCTGGCCCGCGCGCCGGAGCGGGACTCGCCGGAGCGGATCTTCGTCTCCCGCGGGCCCAACTTCGACCGGCGGCCCTGCCGCAACCTGACCGAGGTCGAGGAGTTCGTCACCCGGCACGGCTACACCGTGCTGTATCCGGAGGACTACGGTGTCGCCGAGCAGGCGATGATCTTCAACCGGGCCGAGCGGATCGCCGGTTTCGCCGGCAGCGGCATGTTCAGCCTGATCTTCTGCGCCGCCCCGAAGCCGGTGATCTTGATCGCGCCCGAGTCGTACACGGCGAGGAACGAGTATCTGATCGCGTCCGCCCTGGGCCACCGGATCACGCAGCTCTGGTGCGATCCGGAGGTGGCCCACCCGGAGGCGGGCTGGGACGCCGAGGCCTACCGGTCGGCCTTCCGGGTCGACCTGGTCCGCGACGGCGACTTCCTGGCCGACGCGTTGACCTCGGACTGGTGACCGTCCGGAGCTCGCTAACGATGAAAGACCGGTGTCCGGCCGAGGATGTTCACCTCCGCGAGGGTGCCGACGGCCCGGTCGGCGAGGAACCGGCAGAGCCGGACGCGTTCGTCGAAGGTGTGCCGTGCACCGTCGGACGGGTCCTCGAGCAGCCCGTACAGGAAGGAGTCGAAGCCGCTGCGGAGCAGGGTCGCGATCGCGAACGACCAGGCGACGCCCGCGATCGAGGGGTTCACGCCCTCGGCGCGGAGGCCGCGCAGGTAGCTGGGCAGGATTGTGTCGGCGATCGCCGGCAGCCGGCTGGCCGGGATCTCGCCGGCGTGCACCAGGCCGACCAGCAACTGGCCGAGGTCGAAGCCGAGCGCGTGCGGGGTCCGGAAGCTGAGGTCGATCACGACGACCGTGTCCGGCTCGTCCCGCGGGATCAGCAGGTTCTGCGGACTGGCGTCGCCGTGCGGCAGGCACAGCGGCATGGTGTCGAGCCGGTCCAGGAACTCCGGGATCCGCGGCGCGAGCCGGCACAGGTCGCGCCGCAGCTCGCCATGATCACGAAGCCAGGGGTGGGCCCACAGGTCGTCGTCGGCGAGCGGCTCGATACCGCGCATCGGGACGGCGGTCGTGGCGTACTGCCGGAGGGCCTGATTGGCCGGGGAATCGTTGGTGGCCAGGATTTCCGGGCTGCTGCAGCGGGCGTTCCAGCGGCCGAGCAGGTACGCCGAGCGACGATAATGATCAAGGTCGAACGGCTCGCTGGAGACCGCGATGTCCTCCTGCCAGACGGCGACCCGGTCGTCCGGCAGTTCGACCAGCCGGTGCAGCCGCGGCGGGCGCAGGCCCGGCGGGAGGCTCGCCATGATCAACGGGTCCCAGAGTTCGAGCTCGGACCGCCAGGGGAACCCGGCGACCATGTCGGCCGCGACTGCGGGCGGCAGCAGGGGCAGCATCGGCCAGTGCCGGACGTGCTGCAACACCTTGCAGAACAGGGACCACGGGCGGCCGTCCGTGGTGGCCCCGCGGAGGCGGTAGAGCGCTCCGGTGGCCGGCGAGCCCGAAGCGTACGGGACCGGGATCAGGGTGCTCTCGGCGGCGGCCTCGGCTCCGAACGCTTCTCGTACCAACTCGCGGACAGCCGTTCCCAGATCGGCCGTCTGCAGAAGCTCGTCCAGTAGAAACGCCGGGCCGCCGCCGAGCTGGCCCCCTAGTCGCGCGCCACGCATGGAGCGCTCCTTCCCCCGGTTTGTCAGGAAACCTTACTGACTCGCTGATAGTAAGGTTCCCTTATGACCGTGGTCAAGCAGATTGAGCCCGATCACATCTTCGCTTTGCTCGGCGGCCTTCTGGACGCATTGCGGTCCGACTTCCAGCAGGAGGCCAAGGCGCTGCGGCAGCCGTACCGGCGGCTGCGGACCTCCCAGTTGCGGCTGCTCAGCCTGACCCCGGCCGAGGGGATGCGGCTGACCGATCTCGCGGTCCGGGTCGGGATGACCAAGCAGGCGCTGGGGGAGTTCGCGAACGTCCTGGAGAATGACGGATTCCTCGAGTCGGTGAGCGATCCGACCGACCGTCGGGTACGGATCCTGCGGCCCACCGCCAAGGGCCGGCGGGCGGTCGAGGCCGGTAACCAGGTGATCAGCGCGGTCGAGAAGCGCTGGCGGGAACGGCTCGGTGCTGAGCACTGGGATCGGCTGCGCGCATTGCTCGCCGACGCCCTGCCATGATCAGGAGGCAGCGTCGATCGCCTCGACGATCTTGGTGAAGCCGCGGTCGGCCGCCAGCCGGCGTGGCGGCACACCGTCACCGTCCGGGATGGACGGGTCCGCACCGGCGGCCAGCAGCAGCCGGACCACCTCGACATGATCATCGGAGCCGTTGCCGAGCACGATCGCCTCGTGCAGGGCGGTCCAGTTGAGCTTGTTGACGTGGTTCACCGGCACCCCGGCCGCGATCAGCATCCGCACGGTCTCGACGTGGCCGTGCTCGCTGGCCGGGATCAGCGCGGTGCCGCCGTACCGGTTGGTGCTCTTCACGTCCGGGTCGTGTTCCAAGATCAACTCGAGGATCTCGTTCAGGCCCTCGGCCCCGGCGTACAGGAAGGCCGAGTCCTGGATGTCGTCCTTGGCGTCCGGGTCCGCGCCCGCGTCGAGCAGCAGTCGGGCCAGTTCGACCCGGTTCGCCTTCGTTGCTGCGACGAGAGGGGTCCGGCCGCCGTCCGAGCGGGCCTCCAGGTCGGCGCCGTCGGCGATCGCCCGCTTCGCCGCGGCCGGGTCGTCCTCGCGGACGGCGCGCAGCAGGGCCTGCGTCGCCTGCTCCCGGCTGACCGTCGGCTTCGGCGTAGGGGTCGGCTTCGGTGTAGGGGTCGGCGTCGGGCTCGGCGTCGGGCTCGGCGTCGACGGTGCGGGCGTCGGGGTGGGTTCGGTCGGCATCGCGGTGCTCTCCTGCGTCGTCGGTACGGCAGCGGGCTGGGACGGGACGGTCGAGCAGGCCGAGGCGACCGTGATCGCGGCGGCGAGCCCGGCGGCCAGTGTTCCGGCGCGGATCCTGCGGAGCGTCGTGTCGCGGTCGGTCATCGGGGCCTCCTGAGAAAGTGTGCTCCTTTTGGTATACCAAACCAATTCAAGGGTGACCTGGTGAAGAATGGCCGGATGGCGAACGACGGAGGCTTCGAGCCGGAGTCGGCGCGGGTCACCCGGCAGCTCCGCGACGACATCATCGACGGGGTACGCCCGTCCGGCAGCAAGCTGGTCGAGCGCGACCTGGCCAACGAGCTCGGCGTCAGCCGGATCCCGGTGCGGGACGCGCTGCGGGCACTGGTCGCCGAGGGTCTGGTGGTGCAGCGTCCGCGGACCTGGGCCGTGGTGCGGGAGTTCACGCCGGCCGACATCGCCGACCTCAGCGAGGTGCGGTCCGCGTTCGAGGAGCTGACGTTCCGGCTGGCCGCGCAGCGGCACGACCGGGCCGGGCTGCGCCGGCTGCAGGCGGTCCTGGAGGCCGAGATCGAGGCGGCCCGGGCCGGCGACGCGGTCCGGGCCCGCCGCGCCGCGGCCGACTTCCACGAGGTGGTCACCGACCTGTCCGGCAATGAGTTGTTGATCGAGCTCGGGCAGAACCTGCGCAGCCGGATGCGCTGGCTGCTGACCCAGCACGACGACCTGGAACTGGTCGCCGCAGAGCACGAGCGGCTCTATCTCGCAGTCGCCGACCGTGACGTCGCCCGCGTGGCCGAGCTGGTCCGGCAGCACCTGGAGACCAGCCGCTATCTGAGCCGGGCCGGGCGCTCCGCGGACGGATCATCGTCCCGGGTGGATTGACTGCCGATCTTGATCAGTCGTGGCTCGGTCACAGCGAGGGCGGCCAGGGTGATGATCAACAACAGGCTGCTGCAGAGGGTGGTCGGGCCGACTCCGACGACCTGGGCGATCGCCCCGAGCGCCAGCGCGGCGACCGGCATGATCCCGATCGCCAGCTCCTGCAGGCCGAGTGCCCGGCCGTGCAGCCCCTCGTCGGTGGTGATCAACAGCAGCGTCGTCTGCATCACGCCGAATGCCGCGCTGAACACGCCGATCGCGGCCATCAGCAGGTACGAGACGGCGACCTGGCCGGACACGGCGAAGAGCGCCCACATGGCGCCCCAGGCCGCGGTGCCGAAGACGAACAGTGCGCCCTTGTGGCGGAAGTCACCGAGCCCGGCGATGATCATGGAACCGACCAGACCGCCGACGCCACCACAGGTGAGCAGTACGCCCAGCCCGGCGGCATCCAGACCGAGCTGGTCCCGGGCGAACACCGGCATGAAGGACTGGTAGACCGGCCAGATCAGGATGTTCGCGGCCAGCGTCACGCCGAGCACGGCGAGCGCGAGCCGGTTCCGGCCGATCTGCCGGAAGCCGTTGATCATCAACGGCAGCATCCGTTCGCTGGCCCGGGTGACGGCGCGTCCGTACCGGCGCAGGGGAAGCAGCAGGACCAGCGACGCCGCGTACCAGAGGGTCGAGATCCACAAGGTCGTCGGCGCGCCGAGCACGGCGATCATGGCCCCGCCGAGCGCCGGCCCGATCACCTGGGTCACGTTCATGGCCAGGGCATTGAGCGCGTTGGCGTTGCTCAGGTTCTCCCGCCCGACCAGTTCCAGCACGAGCGCTGCCCGGGCCGGCTGGGAGGGGGACTGGGCCAGGCCGACCGCGAGCCCGCCGATCACGATCGCACCGTAGGAGAGCAGGCCGGCCGAGGCGAGCAGGGCGACCACGGCGACCGCGAGGAACGCCCAGCCGCTGGCGATGATCAACATCCCGACCCGATGATGCCGGTCGGCCAGCGCCCCGGTCAGCGGGCCGAGCAGCAGCGGCGCCAGCCGTACCGCAGTGAACACGGCGACCAGGAACTCGGACCCGGTCAGCTCATAGGCGATCCAGCCGAGCACCAGGGTCTGGCTCCAGGCGCCGCCGAAGAAGAACAGGTTCGACCACCAGAGCAGCCGGAACTGCGGGTTGTCGCGCAGCGAGGCAAGGGCCGAGCCGAGTCCCGGCCGGGTCCGGACCTGGCTCACGCCAGGCGACCGGACCGCGCGACGACGCGGCCGCCGGCGATCACCAGCTCCCGGGCGGGCGCACGGACCAGAGCATCCGGTACGTTCTCGGCGTCGATCAGCACCACATCGGCCCGGGCCCCGGCGACAAGATCATGAACCGTACGGCCGACGAAGGCGGCGGCGCGGCTGCCGGCCAGCTCGACCGCGGTGATCAACTCCTGATCGGTACGCAGCCCGTGCAACCGGGCGAAGCCCAGCGCGACCCGGAGCAGGTCGCCGTCGCCGAACGGTGACCACAGGTCACGGATCCCGTCCGTGCCCAGTCCGATCCCGACGCCGTACTCGATCATCTCCCGCCAGGGCAGCGGTGCTGATCTTGGTGGCGCGACGGTGGCCCAGGAGATCCCGGCTTCCGCCAGTCGTTCGACCATGCCGAGTCGGCGATCGGCCGCCAGCTCGCCGAGGGCGAACCCGTGCGAGACGGTGACCCGGCCCTGCAGTTCGGTACGCAGGGTGCGGTCGATGATCAACTCGTACTGGAAGGCGCCGAGCTCGCCGCCGTCGTGCAGGTGGATGTCCAGGCCGACCCCGCGCCGCTCCGCGATCGCGAACAGCCCGTCGAGCTGCGCCACCGGGTCGCGGTCGATGCCCGCCGGATCCAGTCCGCCGATCGCCGTCGCGCCCGCCGCCGCGGCCCGGTCCAGCAGCTCCAGTACGCCCGGCCGGCGGATCACCCCGTCCTGCGGGAACGCCACGATCTCCGCCTGGATCGCGCCCTGGTGCCGGGCGACGGCCTCGCGGACCACCTCGATGCCGGCCAGGCCGACCCCGAGATCGACGTCGACGTGGGTCCGGGTCGCCGTCGTACCGTGCCGGAGGAATTCGCCGAGCACCGCGGTCGCCGCGTCGGCACTCGGGATGCCCAGCTTGTCGCGTTCCGCGCGTTCGTGAGCGATCCGGCCCTGCGTCCCGCCCTCGCCGCCCGAGGACACCCACGGCATGCCCCACCAACTCTTGTCCACGTGGGCGTGCGCGTTGACGAATCCCGGCAGTGCGACCAGGCCGCCGCCGTCGATCACCTCACCGCTCTCGTCCGTAGTCGCCGGCCCACCCGCCGGCCGGACCTCCGCGATCAGGTTGTCCTCGATCACCAGATCGACTGCCTCGCGGCCCCAGGGCCGCACATTGCTCACTGTCCGCCGCACCATGCCCAGATGGTATACCAAATCGGGCGGATGGGGCAGGTGAGCTCGGAGCGCACGAAAGTCGATAGTTGTTGAGATGCGCACGGATGAGCGGCTCGTGGGGAATAGCCTGGGCATCCACGTGCCGCGTTCGCGGGTTTGCGCGCGCGAGCAGCAAGTCACGAGGCATTCGCGTCGGTTGTCGACATTCCGACGCGAAACCGGCTCCATCGCGTGCGGTTGTCGACAAACCCACGGTCCTGATGGGGTGCGGGGGCCGGTTGGGTGCCAGGCCACAACGTTCCCTGAGCCCGGATCCACCAACCCGTTCGTGAGATGTCGCGATTTCTCTTGGCATCGCCCGCAACCGCCGGCGGGCTCAGACGGTCGTCGCAACAACGATCTTGGAGGTTGTTGTGGCGGTCGATGCTGGTTTGCGGGCGCGGGTGTTGGAGTTGGTGGCGGCGGGCGAGTCGTGCTCGGAGGCGGCGCGCCGGGTCGGTGTTAACCGGCGGAGCGCGATGCGGTGGGCCAATCTGGCGGGCATGGAGTTGCAGCCGGGTCGGATCGGTGGGATCCCTGGGGTCAGTGCGTTTCGGCGGTCGCCGCGGTCGCGGCAGCCGCGGGTGCTGCCCGAGGGTGACTATCTGGATGAGAACGGCCGATTGACGCTGGCCGGGCGGGTGGTGATCGCGATCCGGCTCCGGGAACGCCAGCGGCATGCTGCGATCGCCCGAGAGCTGGGGGTGCACCGGTCGACGGTGAAGCGTGAGGTCGAGGCCGGCAGCGTGGACGGTCGTTACCGGTGCAAGATCGCTCAGCGGCGGGCCGACGAGCGGCGGCGGCGGCCGAAGTCGGACCGGGTCAAGCTCAGGCCCGGGACTGAACTGTGGGACGAGGTGATCGCCCGGTTGAACGCCAAGCAGTCACCCGAGCAGATCGCCGGCAGGCTGGCCCGAGACTTCGCCGGGCGTGACGCTATGCAGGTGAGCCACGAAACGATCTACCAGGCCCTCTACGTCCAGGGCGCCGGAGCGTTGCGGCACGAGCTGGCCGTGGAGAAGGCGTTGCGGTCGGGCCGGACCAGCCGCCGTCCCCGGTCCAAGCTCGGGCCGCGGTCCAACCGGTCCTGGATCGGCGAGGCCAAGATCACGGCCCGACCAGCCGAGGCCGCTGACCGGGCCGTGCCCGGCCACTGGGAAGGCGATCTGATCATCGGCGGTGACCAGCGCTCGGCCCTGATCACCCTGTTCGAACGCAACACCCGGTTCTGCCTGATCAGCCGCATCACCGTCCACGACGCCGCCACCGTGACCGACCGGCTCACCGAGATGGCCGCCCGGCTCCCCGCAGCGTTGTGGCGATCGTTGACCTGGGACCAGGGCGTGGAAATGGCCGAACATGCCCGGTTCACCATCGCCACCGGCTGCCCCGTGTTCTTCTGCGATCCCCACTCGCCCTGGCAACGCCCGACCAACGAGAACGGCAACGGACTGATCCGAGAATTCTTCCCCAAAGGCACCGACTTCACCAAGATCACCGACCAGCAAGTCGCCGAAGTCGAGCGCCTGCTCAACACACGCCCCCGCAAAGTCTTGAACTACCAGACCCCCGCTGAGAAGCTTGATCAACTACTCACTGTTGCGACAGCAGCTTGAATCCGCCGCCCGGTACAACGTTGCACCCTCCGATGTGAAGAGAAAACGCGACATTCCGGCCCGGGCCGGCCGTGCGCGCACCACGACCCGCCCGACGCGCGCCCGTTGCGTCACGATCGGAGCGCCTGGATCACCGAGCGGACTGCTTGACCGGGGAACCTCGCCGGAATCGAGGTCACGTCGTCCGCTCGGCGAGCTGCGCGCCCGCACCTTGCCGCGACAGCCGCGACTTCGGCCCAGCCGCTTCGGTTGGGTTCGGGGGGATTCGGGCTGAGCCTGTCGAAGGGCAAGCCGACGACTCTGGTCCGAGCGAGGACAAGGGTCTCGAGGACACGTGCGCTCGGTGAGTGCAGAGGCCCTTCCTGGGTTCCTGCTATTCCCCTCGCATAACCGGCGGGCGCCGCCGGCTACGCCCGGCGTCGATCTAGGCCCGCAAGCCGAAGTCCTGCCTACCCGCGTGGGCCTTGGGCTCTCCGACGATCGCTGCCCTCCAGTCCCCGACGCTCGCCGACCGGTCACTTCTGCAGCGACACGCCGCAGAAACGCCTGCTTTTGTGACCGGTCGGCGGGTTCTTTTGGGGTTAGAGCGCTTGAGTGAGGGCGGTGAACTGGTCTGGGTCGCGCAGGGCGCCGATTCCGAGGCGGATCAGGGCGGGGCCGCCGGTGCCGACCTGGTCCTCGGACAGGTTGGTGAGCATCAGGGCGAGGACGCCGGTCCGGCCGTCCTGCCAGCGCACGTTGAGGCCGAGGTTGACCGTCTTGGGCAGGCTGCCGCCCTTGAAGCCGAGACCGGCCGCGCCCTCGGGCAGCAGCGATGCGAGACCGCGCTCCAGGTGGCCGCGAATCACCGGCTGGGCGGACCGCGGGCGGAACGTGCCGGCGGCGACGGCGTGGTGCAGTCCGGCCAGCTCCGCGGCCGTGCCCTTCGCGTGGCCCTGGGTCCACGGCCACTGCTCCTCGGTGGTCGCCGGCATCTCCGGAATCCGGTCCCAGACCTCCTTGCGGAACTCAAGATCGTGGATGAAGCGCCTCGCCAGGTGATCACCGATCGCCCGGCGCAGCGCGGCCGGTGCCCCGTGGGGTGCCGCCCGCTCCGGCAAGATCAACTGCAGCACTTCGCCTTGCAAGGAACGGGTATCGGGCCGGTGCCAACCGCCGGCCGCGGCGGCCCGGTGCAGCGCCGGATCGCCGAGCCGGTCCCGGAGGTAGTCGGTCGCGGCGTTGTCGCTGAAGTCGATCATGGCCGCTGCCAGGGTGTCCAGAGGTACGGTCCGGTCCGGGTCGTCCGCGATGCCGTACTCGTTGCACGGAATGCCCAGTGCGTTGTAGGCCGAGTAGTGGGCCCGGCCGTCGCTGACGTACGGATGCCGGGCGTCCCAATCGCCGAGCCGGATCGGCTCCGCCGGGTCCAGTCGGCCCCGGGCGACGGCGGTCGCGTACGCCGCGAGATGGATGATCTTGACCGCCGAGGCGAGCACCCGGGGTCGTTGCTCCAGATGCCTGATCCGGCCGCGGCCGCCGTCGGTCGCGACGATCGAGACCGAATCCCGATTCGCCGCGATCCAGTCCAGCCAGGCCGCGACCTCCGGATCGGCCGGCCTGCGCGGCTCGGCGGCGACCGGCGTCGAACCGAAGGCCAGGGCTCCCGGAATCGCCAGCGATCCGGCGATCAGGAAGCGGCGCCGAGAGAACATGAACTCCTCCAAGTCGATGGATTACGTAATATCGTAAATTCTACAAGTTGATCAGATCACGGTCAATCGACGGCGGCCCCGACCAAGATCATGGAGACTCCAGCTCGGCCCGCTGCTGCCGTTCCCGGCGACGTGAAGCCCACGGCGGCGACCGGTACGTGAGCCAGTGCCGGCTGCTGGCATCCAGCCGGGACGCCTGGATGGTCGAACCCGGTCCACTACGACCTGAACGACCCGGACTACGTCACGCCGGCCGAGCCCGCCGAGCCCGAGGTCCGGTCCGAGTGCGCCCCGGTGATCACCGTGCGGCCCACCGGGCGACGCCAGGACGGCCAGAGCGAACTGGAGGTTTCGTCTGTTGGTCTCGCCGGACGGCCAGGACCCGTTCGAGACGACGAGTCGCGTGTTCGTCTACGCCGAGTCGGTCTCCGAGCTTCAGGTCGGCGAGCACCGGCTACCTCTGGGTCTTCATCTCCGGCTTCGGCGCGTTCAGGGTGGGCCGCCACATGATCAACAAGAGCGGGCGGCGGTCACGGCTGACCGAACTGTGCCAGGAACGGGAGGCGCCGCTGGGGCGGCGGCAGCGACCGGTGCTCGACCCCCTGCAGTTGATCAAGGCCTGGGTGGGCCGGGTGGTGTTCGGACCGGGAGTTCTTCAGCCGGGCCGACGACGAGATCGTCGTGCGCTACCTGGAAACGCACCCGCAGGCGTACGTCCTCGACAGCGAGCTCACGCCCAACGAGTGATCAACTACTGCTGCCGGGCGTAGGCGCGGACGGCGAGCGGGCAGAAAACGGCGACGAAGATCGCACACCAGATCAGGGTGACGACGATCGAGTTCCCGGCCGGAGTGCCGGTGAGCAGGGCGCGGCAGGCGTCCATCGCCTGGCTGAACGGATTCACGCCGGCCCAGGCCTGCAGCCAGCCCGGCAGTGAACCGACCGGAGCGGCCAGGCTGGTGCCGAGTTGCAGGGGCAGGAAGGTGATGAAGCCGATCGCGGTCACGCCGTTCGGGTCCTTGATCAACACGCCGAGGAACACGGTGATCCAGCTCAGGCAACTGCCGAACAAGATCGCCAGGCCCACCGCGGCAACAGCCGCCGGGACGCCGCCGCCGATCCGGAACCCGGCCAGGCTGCCCAGGCCGAACAGGATCGCGGCCGCCGCCAGATAGCGGACCAGGTCGGCCAGCAGGGAACCGAACAACGGCGCGACCCGGGCGATCGGCAGGCTGCGGAACCGGTCGGTGATGCCGTTCCTCAGGTCCAGGGTGAGATTGGTGCCGGTGGACAGCAGGCCCGCCGTCGCGGCGCCCATCACCAGGACACCCGGGAACAGATACTGGACGTACGCGGACGTGGAGCCCGCGACGGAACCCCCGAACAGGTAGAGGAACACCGCGCCGAACAGGGCCGGTGTGACGACGGCGTTGATCACGGCGCCCGGGTTCCGGCCGGTCTTGATCAAGCTGCGCCGGGCCAGCACGGCGCTGTGCCGGAGCCAGCCGAGCGGTCGGGGCGGGGCGTCGGGCCAGGTGGTGATCATGAAGCGGCCTCCGTCGGAGTGGCATTGGTCAGGGCGTGGAAGGCCTCGTCGAGGCTGGGCAGGCGAAGCGCGAGCTCGGTCACCGCGACCGACTCGTCGCGCAGCCGGGCGGCGATCTCGAAGAACTCGGCGTCGTCGGTGATCGGCAGCCGGAGCTGCCGTCCGGTGTGCTCCGGGCGCTGCCGGGTGACCGCGGCGATGATCTTGGCCGCCTGGTCGACGGTGGCCGGGTCGACCAGCCGGACCTCGACCGTCCGGCCGCCGACCCGGGCCTTCAGGTCGTCCGGGGTGCCCTCGGCGATCACCCGGCCGTGGTCGATCACGGTGATCTCGTCGGCCAGCGCATCCGCCTCCTCCAGGTATTGCGTGGTCAGCAGGACGGTCACGCCGTCGGCGCGCAGGCCGCGGATCAGCTGCCAGAGATCGTCCCGCTTGCCGGGATCGAGGCCGACCGACGGCTCGTCGAGGAAGATCACCTCCGGCCGGCCGACCAGGCTGGCCGCAAGATCAAGTCGGCGCCGCATGCCGCCCGAATAGCCGGCCGCCGGCCGGTCACCGGCCTCGGCGAGACCGAAGCGGTCCAGCAGTTCGCCGGCCCGGACCACCGCCTGCTGCCGGGGCAGATCGAGCAGCCGGCCGATCATGATCAGATTCGCTCGGCCGGTCAGTTCCTCGTCGACGCTGGTGTGCTGGCCGGACAGGGCGATCCGGCGGCGCACCTCACCCTGCTGCCGTACGACATCGAAGCCGGCCACGCTGGCCCGGCCGCCGTCCGGCCGGACCAGGGTGGCCAGGATCCGGATCGCCGTCGTCTTGCCGGCACCGTTCGGGCCGAGTAGGCCGAGCACCCGGCCCCGCTCGACGGACAGCCCGACGCCGTCCAGGGCCGTGGTCCGGCCGAATCTCCTGCTGAGGCCCTCGGCCTCGATCCCGTACCTGCTCACGCCGGCCCGCCCTTTCGATTTCGGATGATGTCATCATCTGAATGGTGACAGTATCCTAGTGCGGCATCCGAGGGAAGGGAGCCCGATGGCCCGGCTGACCCGCGCCGAGCAGCAGGCACGGACTCGCGCCGCCGTCGTCCGGGCGGCGACCGAGGAGTTCGCCGAGCACGGCTACACCGGCGCCAAGATCGACCGGATCGCCGACCGGGCCGAGCTGACCAGGGGCGCGGTCTACTCGAACTTCCCCGGCAAGCGGGCCCTCTATCTGGCCGTCCTGACCGAACTCGTCGACGCGGCCCGCGCGGCGGACGCCGCCGAACCGCCGAGCGACCCGGGGGCCGCGCTGGGGGCGTTCGCCCGGGTCTGGCTGGAACGGCTGCCGCTGGCCGCCGACTCGGCCGAGCAGGGCCGGCTGCAACTGCGCTCGCTGACCGACGCCGCCGACGACGCGGTACGGAGCACGCTGGCCCAGGCGACTCGGCTGCAGGCCCTGCTGCTCGGGCTGGCGCTGGAGTCGGTCCGGCCGCCCCGGGCCCGCCGACGCCGCCGGGTGAAGCAGGCCGAGCTGGCTCTGACGCTGCTGACCGGGGCGGCGCACCTGGCCGAGATCGCCCCGGGTTTCGGCGACCCGTTCGCCGTGGTCGAGGCCTGCACAGCGCTGGCCGCGGCGGAGCCGGACGACGGTTGGGACCCGCCGCACCTGGCCTATGCGACGCCCGCCCGGCCGGAACGCCGCCCGGTGCCGACGGAACCGGGGGAGGATCTGCTGACCGGCCGGCCGGTCCGGCTCGACGCGGACGGGGTGGTCGCGGTGCTCGGGACGGGCCGGCTGTCGGCGGCCGAGGAGGCGGTCCGGGCCGCGCCGAGGGGCGATCAGGTGACGGTCGTCCTGGCGACCCGGGATCCCGACGAGCGCGGCCGGCTGGTCCGGCTGCTGCTGGCCGACCTGATCGGCTGCCTGCGCCGGGTTTTCCCGCCGGACAGTTGGTCCGGTCCACGGCTGCTGGTCGACGAGGACGGGCGGATCGCCGAGGCGCTCGGGGTGCCGGAGGCCGGCGACGACACCGAGGTCGCGGTCCGGGTCGCCGGCGGCGTGATCGTGAGCCGCGCCGAGGGCCGCGGTGCCGGACACAGCGCGGCTGCCGCGAACGTCGCCGGCTGACATACCCTTCTGCTCGCTTTCGGGTTCCCTGCGGCAAGGTTCGGGGAAGCGAAGCGGTGGAGAAGCTTGTCGTAGGGTGACTTTCATGCCGCGCTATGAGTTCCGCTGTCGCGAGTGCAGCACCACGTTCGAGGTCGACCGCCCGATGGCGGCCGCGAGCGATCCGGCCGACTGCCCGCGGGGCCACCCGGACACGGTGAAGCTACTGTCCACCGTCTCGCTCGGCGGCCTGGCCGGTGCGGGTGCTCCGGTGCCCGCGGGCGGCGGAGGCGGCTGCTGCGGCGGGGCCTGCGGCTGCGGCTAGACCGCTCGCGGCCAGGGGTTCACCGCGATTCGAGCGCGAGCAGCGCCGCCTTCGCCTCCGGACCGCCGGCGTACCGGCCGATCCCGCCGCTGGTCGGCACCACCCGGTGGCAGGGCAGCACGATCGGCAGCGGATTGAGGGCGCAGGCGGTGCCGACGGCGCGGAACGCTCGCGGGCTGCCCGCCCGCTCCGCGATCTGCCGGTAGCTCGCCGTGCTCCCGTACGCGATCGTGGGCAGTTCGCGCAGCACCTGCTGCCGGAACCCCGCGGTCAGCACCAGGTCCAGGTCAAGATCGAATTCGGACCGCTGGCCGGCGAAGTACTCGTCCAGCTCCCGGGCCACCGGGTCCAGCCGGCGCGGTGCCCGGAGCACTCGCGGACTGATCTTCTGCGACAGCTCGGCGATCACCCGGTCATGATCTTGAATCTGGTACGCCACCCGGACCAGACCGCGTTCGGTCGCGGCCAGCAGCAGCGGCCCGAGTGGGCTGTCCATGATCAGATAGCCCACGTCGAGTAGGCCGGAATCCCCGGCCAGCTTGGCCAATCGGTCCTTCAGTCCGGCCAGTCCGGCCGGTTCCTCGTCGATCAGCGGATCGAGCGATTCGTCGATCATGATCATGCTCCCTTCGGGTCCTGCAACAGTGTGCGCAGTGCACGGATGCCGTCCGAGGCGGCCTTGCGGACCGACGCGGCGGACCCGCCGATCAGCTCGGCGACCTCGGCATGGCGGAGGCCGCCGAGATGGTGATAGGCGACGGCCTGGCGTTGTTTCGGCGGCAGGCTCCGGACCGCCTCCCACAGTTCGTCGGAGCGGTCCGGCGGGCCGGGCTCGGGGGCCGTCTCGGTGATCTCGGCGACCGGGATCGGCCGCCGGGCCCGCGCGCGGGTGACGTCGATCGCCTTCCGGTGCGCGATCGTCACCAGCCACGCCTCGACCCGGCCGTCGTCGGGGAAGTCCGGCCAGGCCTTGAGCGCGGCCAGGAACGTCTCCGACCAGGCATCGTCGGCGTCCGCGGTCGGCCCGAGCACGGCCCGGCAGACCCGGAGGATCCGCGCGCCGTGCTCGGCGACCACCGTGTCGAACGGTTGCTTGGCCAGCGGCGTCATGATCAGATGAGCCGCCCGGCCGCGGCCGGCACCGGCTGCTCCAGCTCGAGCAGCCGCTGCTTGCGCTCCAGCCCGCCGGCGTAACCGGTCAGCCGGCCGTCCTTGCCGAGCACCCGGTGGCACGGTACGACGATGCTGAGCGGGTTGTGCCCGACCGCCCGGCCGACCATCCGGGCCAGCTTCGGGTCGCCGAGCTGCCCGGCCAGTTCGCCGTAGCTGGTCGTCTCCCCGTACGGGATCGCCCGGAGCAACGCCCAGACCCGCTCCGAGAACGCGTCACCCCGCGTCGCGGTCGGCAGGTCGAACCCGGTCCGCCGCCCGGCCAGGTAGTCCTCCAGCTGGGTGACGGTCTCGGTGAACAGGGCGTCGCCCGCCGCGTCGACGTACTCGCCGGTCGTGCCGGGCACCGGCGGATGCCAATGCCCCGGGAAGTAGATCCCGGTCAGCGCGTCCCCGGCGGCGACCAGCGTGAGCTCGCCGATCCCGGTCCCGACCCGCGTGTGTCGAACGGTCATGGCCCGATCCTTCCTTGTGGATGCTGTCACGAGGAAGACGCCCGGCCTCGGCGGAATGTGAGGTCACCCGGATCAGGGGCCCGCAGTTTTTCACGTAACGTGAAAAACTGTCGCTTTACCACAGTTGCTTCTCTGGTAAAGCGCGAGGAAATGTGGTGAAGACGGCGGTCAGGGCCAGCTGCGGCCGGATTCCTCGGCCAGGGCCAGGATCAGGGCCTGGGTGCCGGAGCGGCCGTGGCCGAGCCGCTGCACCGACCGGTACAGCCGCTCGGCGAGCTCGACGCCGGGCAGGGCGAGGCCGGAGCGGCGGGCCTCGGCGAGGATGATCCCGAGGTCCTTGAGGAAGTGCTCGATGTAGAAGCCGGGTGTCCAGTCGGCGGCGATCGTCTTGGGTGCGAGCGCGGTCAGGGCGGCGGAGCTGCCGGCGCCGCGGCTGACCGACTCCAGCACCCGGGTCGGGTCCAGGCCGGCCGCGCTGGCGTACAGCAGCGACTCGCACATCGCGATCATGGCGCCGGCGACCAGGATCTGGTTGGCCGCCTTGGTGTGCTGACCGGCGCCCGGGCCGCCCTGGTGCACGATCGTTTCGCCGAAGCTGCGCAACACGGGTTCGGCCGCCGCCACCGCCGCCTCGTCGCCGCCGACCATGATCGACAACGTGCCGCGCTCGGCGCCGCCCTGGCCGCCGGACACCGGCGCGTCGACCGCCCCGAGGCCGCGTTCGCCCGCGGCGGCGGCGATCCGCCGGGCCAGCGCCGGCTCGCTGGTGGTCAGGTCGACCACGGTGCCGCCGGGCCGCAGGTTGGCGATCACGCCGTCGTCGCCGAGCAGCACCTGCTCGACGTCGGACGGCATCCCGACGATCGTCGCGACCAGGTCCGAGCCGGCGGCCAACTCGGCCACCGAGGACGCGACCCGGGCGCCGGCCTCGGCCAGCGGAGCCGTCGCCTCTGGCCGCCGGGCGTACGTGATCACGTCGAACCCGGCGTTGATCACGTGCCGGCACATCGGCCCGCCCATGATCCCGAGCCCGATCCAGCCGACGGTCGGACTGCCCCCGTGCTGCCGTTCTGCCACGGTGTCCCTCCATGATCATCATCGTCGTCGGCGGCGGTCGCCGACCATGATCAACGTACCCGCCGGGCTTCGGGGCAGGCACACGGGATCAGCGGCGGTACGCCTCCTCGTCGATCGCGGCGAGCCGGGACGGCGCCACCCGCGGCGTGAGCCCGTACAGCTGCTGGAAGCTCATGATCAACGGGCGCCAGCGGTCCGGGTCGATCCGGTTCGGCCGGCCGGGCAGCAGGAGCTCGGGATGGGCGTGCACCCGGACCACGCGCAACTCGGTCACCGGCGCGCCGTCCGAGCCGGGCTCGCTGTGGAAGGCGACCACCTCGGCCTCCAGCGCGATCGGCGTCTCGGCCGGGAGCGGCACGTCCACGACCTGGGCCGGTACCGCGGTCAGCCCGGCCCGGCCGAACTTGTCGGCGACCTGGGCGTAGCCGCGGGCCAGCTTGTAGGCGGCCGGGGTCGGGTGGCCGGTGGTGAGGGCGAGCCGGTTCACCACGTCGGCCTGGTCGCTGGACGGCAGCGCGATCACGGCCTGGCCGGTGCGGCGCAGGTTGGCGTACGTCTGCGAGCCGTGACTGACGCCGAGGACGGCGCGGTCGCCGAGCCAGAACGCCGACGAGAAGGGGGCCAGATTCGCCGTGCCGTCGGCGTTCCTGGTGCTGACCAGCACGACCGGCGTGCCGAAGTAGAGGATCGCGGGGTTGGTCACGACGTGCCGGGCGGCCGGCTCGGTCAGGGTGTCGGTCATGACCTGAAGACGCTCGGGAACGCCCCGATGTGAGGTCTCAGGTCGCGGTCCGGAAATCCTGCAGGCCGATCACCGACAGCAGGGCCAGCTTGTCGGCGGCGTCGGTGCCCTCGACCGGGAAGAACGCGACCAGCCGTACGTCCTCGTCGGGGGTCAGCAGCACCTCGCAGTTCAATTCGATCAGGCCGAGCTCCGGATGCAGCACGTTCTTGCGGTCCGAGCGCCGTACCGCGACGTCGTGCCGCTCCCACAATCCGCGGAACTCGGCGCTGCGGTCGATCAGGTCCCGGACCAGGCTGGTGATGTCGTGATCACCCGCCCGGCGCGAGTACGTCGAGCGGAGGTCGCTCACGTGCGAGGCGGAGAGTCGAGCCCGATCGGACGGCGGGGTCCAGTCCCGGATGCCCGGCTCGGTGAACCAGCGCCAGATGATGTTGCGGTCCCGGCCGGTCCGGGCCGCGCCGTCGTGGGTCCCGATCAGGGCCGCGAGCAGGGCGTTGTGCCAGAGCGCCTCGCCGAGGTCGCTGTAGATGGCGACCGGTACGTCGACCAGCCGGTCGGCCAGCGCGATCAGGCCGGGCCGGACGTGGCCGCCGGCACGGCGCGGCGGCGACGGATAGCCGGCCAGGTGCAGCAGGTGGTCGCGCTGGTCCAGGTCGCACCGGAGCGCGCGGGCGATGGCGCCGACCACGGCCTCCGACGGCGCCGAGCCGCGGGCCTGCTCCAGCCGGGTGTAGTGGTCGGTGGACACCCCGGCCAGCTGGGCGACCTCCTCGCGGCGCAGGCCGGGGGTCCGGCGGCGCGGGCCGTCCGGCAGCCCGACGTCGGCCGGGTGCAGCAGCCGGCGCCGGCGGCGCAGGAAGTCGGCGAGGCCCGGGCGGTCGATCACGGTCCCATCGTGCCCCGACCGGTCAGCGCGATCCAGGGAGAGCCCGTCCCTGGATGAACCGTGCCTGTCCCGGGACGCGCTGCCGGGACACGCTGGCGCCATGATCACTTCCTTCGCCACCAGAACCCTGGGCCGCACCGGCCCCGCCGTCAGCTCACCCGGACTCGGCTGCATGGGCCTGTCCGGCGCGTACGGCGACGTCGACGAGGACCAGGGCGTCCGCGTCATCCACGACTACCTCGACGCCGGCGGCACCCTGCTGGACACCGGCGACTTCTACGGCGCCGGCCACAACGAGACCCTGATCGCCCGGGCCCTGCGCGACCGCTCGCGGGACGACGTCGTGCTGTCGGTGAAGTTCGGCGCCCTGCTCGACCCGGTCACCATGATGGGCGGCATCGACACCCGGCCGGTCGCCCTGCGGAACTTCCTCACCTACTCGCTGCGCCGGCTCGGCACCGACCACGTCGACGTCTACCGGCCGGCCCGGCTGGACCCGGCCGTGCCGATCGAGGAGACCGTCGGCGCGATCGCCGACCTGGTCGAGCAGGGTCTGGTCCGCCACATCGGGCTGAGCGAGGTCGGCGCCGAGACGATCCGGCGGGCGGCCGCCGTCGCGCCGATCTGCGACGTGCAACTCGAGTACTCGGTGCTCACCCGCGGCATCGAGGACGAGATCCTGGACACCTGCCGGGAACTGGGCATCGGGATCACGGCGTACGGGGTGCTGGGCCGCGGCATGATCGGCGGCGGCGGCGAACTCACCGGCGGCCGGGCGATCCAGCCGCGATTCCAGGGTGACAACCGGGCCCACAACGAGGCGCTGGTGTCCCGGCTCGAGGAGCTGGCCCGGGCCAAGGGCGCCACGATCGCCCAGCTGGCGATCGCCTGGGTCCACGCCCGAGGCGACGACCTCGTCCCGATCATCGGCGCCCGCCGGCCGGAGCAGGTGGCGACCATGATCGACAGCGCCGGGGTCGTGCTGGACCAGACCGACCTGGACCGGATCGACGAGCTGATCCCGCCTGGCGCCGTGCGCGGAGAACGCTACCCGGCCCGGTTCATGGCCGATCTGGACAGCGAGCGCCGGTCCGGGACGTACGCCATTTCGTCCGAAGGCTGAGTCGGCTGCACAATCTGTTTGAAGAGTCAGCGACCTGCCGTCCGTGTGGCGGGCGGCAGGTCGCTTCCCGCAGCTCGAACCGAGGACAGCCATGGCCCATGACGAAGAACAGGAACTCAATGCGGTGCTGGAGCGGCTCCGCCAGCGGTTCACCGGGATCGATCCGGGCGCGATCGAGGCCACGCTGCGGTCGGTGCACCAGCGGTTCGAGGGCAACCCGATCCGCGACTACGTGCCGTTGCTGGTCGAGCGGGCGACCACCAGCGAACTGAACCGGACCGCCGCGGGCTGACCGCCTTCAGTTCACCGCGGCGCGGACCAGGTCGGCGTGCGCGGTGAGCACCGCGGCCACCTCCTCGGCCAGTCGGACCCGGTCCGCCCGGTCCGGCTCCCGGAGTTGCAGCATGCCGCGGATGGCGAGCTGCAACGTCTGCTCCAGTTCGGCCTCCGGCTGCGGGCCGAGGTCGGCGACCTTGAAGTAGCCGATCACCAGCAGCGCGACGGCGTCCGCCTGCTGCTGCGCGGACCAGTCGGTCCGGACGACCTCGTACGTCCTCCAGAGGGGTAGCAGGTCACGCAGGATCGGGCCGGCACCGTGCGTCGTGACCAGGTCGCGGGCCCCGGGCTGGTCGAGCAGCCCGCCCAGCAGCACGTCGTCGGAGGTCTGCAGCGCACGGACCAGCGGCCGGGTCAGCCAGGACCTGGTCACGGTCGCGCAGAGCAGGTCCGGCTGGGCGACCGGCGGAGCGGCCCGGACCTGTTCGGCGAGCTCGGTCAGGACGTCGGCGAGCTCACCGGCGATCAACTCGAGGAACAGGTCCTCCTTGGTCCGCCAGTACTGGTACGCGGTGCCCTTGCCGACATGGGCGTGCTGCGCGACCGAGGCCATCGTGACCGCCTTGAACCCCTGCCGCAGGATCAGTTGCCGCGCGGCGTCGAGGATCGTGGCGGCGCGGGCACTGCGCCGGCCGGGTGCCGGGGTTTCGGGTGCTGGGTCGGTCATCGGCTCCTCAGGCGGCCAGGTCGCTGTTGCGCAACCGGAAGTGCCTGGTCCGCGACAGCAGGTGGATCACGGGCGGAAAGCGGAACATCAGCTTACGGAGGCCGAGCGTGCGGTTGTGCCGCCGCTGCTCCTGGGCCGACGTCTGGGTGAAGATCCGCCGCATCGGGAAGGCCGACTCCTGGAAGTCGGCGATCGCCGGGCGGAGCTTGCGTTCCCACTCGGTCAGCGCGGTCTCCAGGTCGTCCGGGTGCCGCCGCAGCATCAGGCCGAGCAGGTCGGCGCCGGCCAGGCCCGAGGTCGCGCCCATCCCGGAGTACAGGGTCGGACACCACGCGGAGTCGCCGACCAGCACCACCCGGCCCTGGTGCCAGCGGTCCACCCGGGCGTGCTCGACCGAGTCGAACAGGAACTCGTCGGCCCGCTCCAGGTGCCGCAGCGCCGCCTCCATCAGGTCGCCGGGCGGCTCGGGTCCGTAGAGCTCGCGGAGCCGGCCGGCCACCCGACCGCCTTGGCCCGGGCGCGTTCGGCGGCGACATCGTCGGTCTGGTACGAGAACAGCACGGTGGGCGGGTGGTCGGCGAACGGGAACACCCAGAACGACCGGCCCGGCTCGGAGAGGATGGCCCCGTCCTGCGACGGCAGCCCGGGCAGCGCCTCGGGCAGCTCGAACGCGGTGATCATGAAACCGAGCGGGCGCAGGTAGTCCTCGTCAGGCCCCCAGGCGAGCTTGCGTACGGTCGAGCGCAGGCCGTCGGCGCCGACCACGAGATCGAAGCGTTCGGTCGTCGAGCGCTCGTTCCGGCTGTCGTACAGGGTCACCGTGGCACCGTCGGCGTCCTGGTCGAGCCCGGTCGGCGAGGTGTCGAACCTGAGCTCGACAGTGGCCGGCAGAGCCTCGAACGCGGCCTGTTCCACGTCGCCGCGCAGCATCATCCACGGCCCGCCCGGCAGGTCCTGGAAGCCGAGCGCCGCCCGCCGCCGCCCCTGCCGGTCGACCTGGTACGTCCCGCTCGTCGTCATCCGGTTGCGGATCCCCTTCAGCCCGATCCGTTCCGCGGCGATCCGGCCGCAGCCGTACATGGCGATGAAGTAGCCGCCCCGCCGCCGAGCCTCGGAACGCTCCACGATCACCGGGTCCCAGCCGGCGCTGTGCAGGGCGGTGGCGGCGGAGAGGCCGGAGATCCCGGCGCCGACAACGAGGGCGCGGCGACGGGCGGAGGTGGGTCGCGAGGTGCCTGCTGAGCTGGTCATGATCCAAGACTAGGCAAACTGACCAAATCAGTCAGTTGGTCAGTTTGTCGTCTTGGTCACGACCGTCGCGGCCCGTCCTGTCGGCCGGCGATCCGCGGGAACAGCCAGACGGCGAAGCCGACCAGGACGGCACCGGCGAGCAGGGGCAGTGCCGGCAGGGCCAGTTGCAGGGTGCCGATCCAGCGGCCGAGCAGGCCGAACGCCTGGACGCCGGCCTGGATCACCAGCCAGCGCAGCAGCAGCGGGCGCAGGGTCGAGGCCTCGAAGCGGGCCGACCAGCCGGCCGAGCCGAGCAGGCAGGACAGGGCCACCAGCAGATGCACGAGGGCGGTGGCGACGAAACCGGCCGGCGCCCAGGGATCGGGCTGTACCAGGACCCCGATCCCGATCAGGGCGGTGTACGCGGCGACGGCGACCCCGCCCGGCCGGAGCAGCCAGAGCAGCAGCATGGCCGCCGTCAGCACCAGCAGCGGCAGCGCCGGCCAGAGCAGCAGCAGGCAGGCGGTGCCGAGGCCGAGGCCGGCCAGGCGCAGCGCCCAGCCGGGCACCGGATTCTTCACGTCCACCTGGACCAGCGGCAGCGGCCGCTGCGACTCGGGCCGGTTGATCCGCAGCGCCCAGAGCAGCCGGACCCCGCGCTCCCGCCACGGCTCCAGCCGGCCGCGGGCCGACCGGGTCAGCCGGGTCCGGACCCGGCTGCCGACGTTGCGCGGTGAGTTCATCGCCGCCGCCTGATCCGGCTCAGCGCCGTCAGCGCCGCGTCCGCCGGTACGGGCTCGCCGGCCGAACCGCCCAACTCGGCCCCGGCCGGCCGCGGATCCCAGCGGACCAGCTCGATCCCGGCCCGGGCCAGGCCGCGGAATCGCAGCACCCGCTCCAGCATGATCATCCGGTACGCGGTCCGGCCGCGATCGCCCAGGTCCCGGGTCACCGGCCGGGGCAGGACGTCGACCGCGACCACCCGGTGCCCGGTCCGGTGCCAGTCGACCGCGATCCGGGCCACGTCGTCGTCGAGGAACGTCGAGCAGAGCACGATCATCGAGCCGGACGGCAGCCGCGGCACCCGTTCCCGCCGGCCGGGCTCGCCGAGCGGCGCGGCCAGGGCCAGGTGCAGGGCGAGCCGGCGGGCCTGGTGCTGGCCGCCGGCCGGGCGGACCGGGCGTTGCATCCGGCCCAGGTCCTCCAGTCCGACCCGGTCACCGCCGGACAGGTAGCGGTCCGCGATCGACAGGGCGGCGACCCGGGCGATGTCCAGCGAGGTGGCCTGGTCCTCCCGGACCTCGGTCGCGTCGCCCCAGCTGCTCACCACGGGACCGATCTCGTCCCGCGAGTCCAGCACCAGCATCACGCAGGCGTCGGCGGTGGCATATGTCCGGCGGACGTACAGCTCGGTCAGCTGGGCCGGGCCCCGGCCCCCGGTCCGGTCGGCGGCGCGCCGGGCGGTGACCCGCCAGTCGATCCGGCGCAGCCGGTCGCCCGGGGCGAACGGCCGGACGTCGTGCAATTCGCCGCCGTCGCCGGCCCGGCGCCAGCTGTGCGGCCCGGTCAGGCCCTGCAGCCGGAACGGCAGCGGCACCAGGGACAGCCGCTGCAGCCCGGGCAGTACGGTGATCGCGACCGGCCCGACCTGCTCCGGCTCGGTCCGGGTCACACCCGCGGCACCGGCCTCGTACCACTCCACCCAGAACAGGTCCCGCCGCCCGGTCCGTACCGTCTCCATGGCGATGCCGACACCATGATCATGATCTTCGAGCCGAAGCGCGTCCAGGACGGCCTCGCGCGGCCGGTGGCCGGGCGCGTTCACCCGGACCATGATCAACTCTCCGGCCGGTTCCATGATCATCCGGGCCGGGATCACGCCCGGCGCCGGTTGTTGATCATCCGCCCGCAACTCCAGCCGGCCCGGGGAAGCGGGACGGCCGAGCCAGCCCCAGAGCACGAACAGCACCACCGGCAGGGCGAACGTGACCAGGTCCGGCCGCCCGGCCAGCAGGGCGAGCATGATCAAACCCACGGCCACCGGCAGGCTCAGTCCGGCCGCAAGGCTGAGCCGCGGCGGCAGGGTCGGCGCCGGGCGCGCTCGCTCGCGCGCGGGCGGGTCGTCGCGGGAGAGTACGGTCATCGGCCGGCCGGCTGGGCGGCTCCGCGCAGGCTCGGCGGCGCGGCGACCTGGCCGAGCAGGGTCTTGATCACGTCGCCGGCCTGCAGCCCGGTCGCCCAGGCCTGCGGGTTCAGCGTCAGCCGGTGCGCCAGGGCGCTGACCGCGATCTCCTTGACGTCCTCCGGGGTGACGTAGCCACGCCCGTCGAGCACCGCGATGCCGCGGGCGACCAGCATCAGGGCCAGCGACCCGCGCGGTGAACAGCCGACCTCGACGCCCGGGTGGGTCCGGGTCGCGGCGGCCAGGTCGACGCAGTAGCGGACCACGTCGCGGTCCAGTTCGACCCGCTCGGTCCCGGCCTGCATCGCCAGCACCGTGGCGGCGTCGACGACCGCCTTGACGTTCGCCTCCTCGCGCTGCCGCTCCAGCCGCCGCTGCAGTACGTCGACCTCGGCCTCCGGGTCCGGGTAGCCGACCGCGAGCCGGACCATGAAGCGGTCCAACTGCGCCTCCGGCAGGGGATAGGTGCCCTCGTACTCGACCGGGTTGGAGGTGGCCATGACGTGGAACGGCGGCTGCAGCCGGTGGCTGACGCCCTCGACGGTGACCTGCCGCTCGGCCATCGCCTCCAGCAGCGCCGACTGGGTCTTCGGTGCGGTCCGGTTGATCTCGTCGGCCAGCAGCAGGCCGGTGAAGACCGGCCCCGGCCGGAACTCGAACGCCGACGCCGCCGGATCGAACACGTATGACCCGGTGATGTCGGCCGGCAGCAGGTCCGGCGTGCACTGGAGCCGGCGGAACTCCAGCCCGAGCGCCGTGGCCAGGCTGCGCGCGGCGAGCGTCTTGCCCAGCCCGGGTACGTCCTCGAAGAGCACGTGGCCGCCGGCCAGCACCGCGGCCAACGCCGTTCGCAGCGCCGTCCGCATGCCGACGACGACGGTCCCCACCTCCGCCATGACCTGTTCACCCAGCCGGGCGACCTCGGCGACCTCCAACGTCCGATCGTCGTTCAACCCCGCGCCGTCATTCAATGCAGTACTCCTTCTCGTTGCGGTACGGCAAGCAGCTGCTCGAGCCGGTTCAGCACGGCGACGAACTCGTCGTAGTGCGGCCGGTCCGCCGCCAAGGTTCGATAGGCCCGGTCGCCGAGCAGCGCGCGGCAGCGCTCCTGGTCCTCGTCCCGGGTCAGGTCCAGGCCGTGCTCGGCCAGCGTCTCCGCCGCGAGGGTACGGAGCCGGCGGCCGGACCGGGCGTCCACCTGGGAGGCGTGGCCCTGCAGCGTCCAGGACAGCCGGGCCACCTCCCGCCGGGCGCCGCGGTCCCGGCCGCGGTCGTTCGGCTCCGGCCAGCCGGCGTTGTCGCCGAACTCGGTGAACAGCCGGAACGATCCGAACAGGGCGACCGCGACGGCGATCAGCAGGCACTTCAGCGGATCCAGCCCGACCAGCCAGGCCCCGCCGCCGAGAATCGCCGCGACGACCAGGACACCGATCACCGTGGCCCGCAGTTCCGCCGGGTTCACCGGTCGCGCTCCCGGTCCGCGCTGCCCGGGCTGCCCGCACTGCCCGGGCTGCCGCCGCGGCTGATCCGTTCCACCGCGTCGTCGGCGGCGGTCCAGTGCTCGGCCAGCGCGAACAGGGCCCGCTTGGCATCCCGTACGTCCTCGGCGGTGGCCGGTGTCGAGCCGAACCGGGCCGCGAGGTAGAGCTTGAGCAGCCGGCGGACCGGCTCCGGCGGCGCGGGCGTCCGGTCCAGCACGTCGACGGTGAACTCGGTCGGCGTCTCGGACCGCTCCCGGGGCACCCCGGACGCCTCGGCGGCCTCCTCGAGCGCCAGCCAGGCCCGGATGATCGCGTCGTTCGGGTCGGCGATCCGGTCCAGCAGCCGGGCCGCGGCCGCGGCGCCGCGGCGCAGCACCGGCAGTTCCGGCTCGACCTGGACCTGGGCCAGGCCCGCCCCGATCGGCACCGGCTCGTCCTCCAGGTCGGGCCGCAGCGCGCGGAACCGGCGCCAGATCAGCCAGGCGACGAAGCCGAGGACGGTCACGCCGGCGACGATGGCGAGGGTGAGCAGGACGTTGTCCAGCCAGCTCAGGTCCGGCGGAGGCTGCCGGTCCCGCGGCGGCGGTGTCGCGCTGGCGAACGGGTTGCTGATCGGCTGCGGCGGCCGCGACATCGGCGCCGGGGTGCCGAAGATCAGGCCCCACCGGTCGACCACGGTCCACGGACCGCCGACCCCCGCGGCGATCAGTGCCATCAGGCCGACGACGCCGGCCAGCACCAGCACCGCGCCGGCTGATCCAGATCTCGGTCGGCGCACGGTGATCACCCCCTCGTGGCGTGCCCTCAACCTATCCTCTCGTCCCGGCGCCGCGCGGGTAGAGTCGCCCCCGTGATCGAGCCCCACCACCAGACGGTCGAGGTGGCGGGCTGCCGTACCGACTGCTTCACGTATGCGGAAGGGGTCCCCGGCGGCCCCGTGGTGATCTTGGTGCACGGCTTCCGCGGTGATCATCACGGCCTCGCCCGGATCGCCGAGGAGCTGGCCGCGGCCGGCGGACCGTACCGGATCGTGGCACCGGACCTGCCCGGCTTCGGCATCTCCGAACCGTTCCCGGACCGGCCGCACGACCTGGCCGGCTACGCCGCCTGGCTGACCGCCTTCACCGCCGCGGTGGCCGGCGGCCGGCCGGTGATCATGGTCGGCCACTCGTTCGGTTCGATCATCGTCTCGGCCGCCCTGGCCGGCGGGCTGGCGGCCGAACGCGCCGTCCTGATCAACCCGATCGGAGCCCCGGCCCTGAGCGGCCCGCGCGGGATCCTCAGCCGGCTGGCGGTCGGCTACTACTGGCTCGGCGCGAGGCTGCCGGCGCCGGTCGGGCTGCCGCTGCTGCGCAGCCGGGCGATCACCCGGCTGCTCAGCGAGGTGATGGCGAAGACGAAGGATCCCGCGCTGCGCCGCTGGATCCATGATCAACATCGGCGGTACTTCGGCGCCTTCGCCGACCGCGACGTCGTGCTGGAGTCGTTCCGGGCGTCGGTGTCGTCGGACGTCAGCCAGTTCGCCGCCGAACTCGACCTGCCGGTGCTGCTGATCGCCGGCGAGGTCGACGACATCACCGCGCTGGACCGGCAGCGGATCCTGGCCGACCGGTTCCCGCGGGCGGACCTGGTGGTGGCCGAGGGCGTCGGGCACCTGATCCACTACGAGGCGCCGGCCCGGGCGGCCGAGGCGATCGGCGTCTTCGCGGGTCATACCCATGGCGTACCCGGCCCTGAGTCCTGATCCCGCCCCAGTAGGGCTACCCCTACCGCAAGATCGGTAGACAGCCTGATGGAGATGGCGCGCGGCAACTGCGAGGGTTGAGCCGTGCCGAACCCTGCTGCGCCAAACCGTGCTGTGCCAAACCGTGATGGGCACCCCGGCTCCGGGAGGTTGGGTGATGGGCCACGGATCGTTAGTGTCGGGGCCGTGAGTACCGCATTGCCCGGTGGCCGGGTGGGTGTGGCGCCGCTTGCGCGCCACCTACCTGTGCTACGCATGGGCCCTGTGGAACGGTTTGACCCGGCCGGCCGGGTGATCCCTGTGGGACGGACGGGGTCGATGGAACGAGTTGGCGAACCGTCGTGACGCCGAACAGCCTGTTGACCCTTCTCGCGGTCGGCATCGCCGTGTGCGACGCCGCCTGCTTCGCGTTCGGCGCGATCCTGCAGCACGACGCCGTCCGCCGCACCATTTCGACTCCGAACGGTGAGAACGCCACCCTCGGCCTGCGCGGCATGCTCGCGTTGCTCCGCCAGCGGCGCTGGCTGGCCGGGCTTGCCCTGATCGCGCTCGGCGCGGGCCTGCACGTGGTCGCGCTGATCCTGGCGCCGGTCTCGGTGGTCCAGCCGATCGGCGTCCTCGGCGTGCCGCTCGCCGTGATCGTCGCCGCCCGCCGCGGCCACGAGCACGCGACCCGTGGCGTGGTGGCCGGGATCGCCATCTCGGTCGTCGGTACGGCAGCGTTCGTCTGGCTCACTGCGGGCAAGGCGACCTCGGTGCCGCTGACCGGCGAGACCCTGGTGCTGGCCGGGGTCCTGGTCGGCCTGCTGGTCGGCGCCGCGATCATGGTCGCCAAGGTCAATCAGGGCTGGGTCCGGGCGCTCGGCTGCGCGTTCGGCGGGGCGGCGGCGTTCGGCCTGGTCGCGGCGGGCATGCGGGCCCTGTCGCAGCTCATCGCCGGCGACATCACCCGGATCACCCAGCCGGTCGTCATCGGTACGTTGCTCGGCATCATCGCCGCGGCCGCGGTCGGCGGCACCCTGGTGCAGCAGGCCTACACGGTCGGCTCGCCGGAGGTCGTGCTCGCCTGTGTCACGGTGACCGACCCCTTCGTCGCCGTACTCATCGGGCTGATGTTGCTCGGCGAAGGCAGGGACATGGATCCGCTGACCGGGCTCGGGATGGCCGCCGCGGCCGTGGTCGCCACGGTCGGCGTGTTCGTACTCGCCCGGCATCATCCCGACGCCAAGAAGCAGCAGGACCAGGACGGGGACCGCGATGCGGGTACCAGCGGTCCGCGCGGGGAAATCGGCACCGGAGCACCGGACGCCGCCACCGAACTCGGCCTGCGCGATCAGTCGATCGGCATGCCGTCGCCCGCACCGGGCGACAACGACCCGAAGAGGACACTCGATGAAAATCCTGCTTGGCGCTGACACCTATCCGCCCAACGTCAACGGTGCCTCCACCTTCACCCACACCCTGGCGAACGGCCTCGCGGCGCGTGGCCACGAGGTCCACGTCGTGTGCCCGTCGGTCGACGGTCCGCCCACCACCCGGGTCGTCGACGGCGTGACCGAGCACCGGATCAGGTCCTACCGCTACCCGCTGCACGAGAGCCTCCGGATCTGCACCCCCTGGCAGGCGCTGCCGGCGATCGACCGGCTGATCCGGGACCTGCAGCCGGAGGTCGTGCACTCGCAGTCGCACATGCTGGTCGGTCGCGGCGTGCTCCGGTGGGCCGCCCGCCAGGGCGTCCCCTCGATCGCGACCAACCACTTCATGCCGGGCAACGTGCTGGGCTACCTGCCGCTGCCGAAGGCCCTGTACGGCCCCGTGTCGCGCTGGTGCTGGAACGACCTCGGCCGCGTGTTCAGCCGGGCCGACGCGATCACCGCGCCGACGCCGCTCGCGGTCCAGGTGATGCAGGACAACACCGTGATCACCGGTGCCCGGGCGATCTCCTGCGGCATCGAGACCGACAAGTACTGGCGGGCCACCCAGGCGGCCGCCGCCCCGATGACGCCGACCATCCTGTTCGTGGGCCGGCTGGACGCGGAGAAGCACGTCGACCAGTTGATCAAGGCCGTCGCCCGGTTCCCGCTGGACCGGCCGGTGCGGCTGGAGATCGTGGGCAACGGCGACCGGCGGGCCTCCCTGGAGTCGCTGGCGGGCCGGCTCGGGCTCGGCGACCGGGTCAGGTTCCTCGGCTTCGTGGACGACGACGAGCTGTTGCGGGCGTACGGCCGGGCCTCGGTGTTCTGCATGCCCGGCGTCTCGGAGCTGCAGAGCATCGTCACCCTGGAGGCGATGTCGGCCGGCAAGCCGGTCGTCGCCGCCGACGCCGTCGCGCTGCCGCACCTGGTGCACCCGGGCGAGAACGGCTGGCTGTTCACGCCCGGCAACATCGACGAGCTGTCCGACCGGCTGCTCAGCCTGATCGCCGACCCGGCCCTGCGCCGCCGGATGGGCGCGGCCAGCCGGAAGATCGTCGAGAAGCACAGCATCGGCGCCACCCTGGACGCGTTCGAGGGGCTCTACCGGCAGGTCCAGCCGTCCGGCCGACTGGTCTCGCTCAAGAAGCACCGCCGGTTCTCCCGCCGCGCAGCCTGATCCTTCCCGCGCCCTGAGCCTGTCGAAGGGCAAAGGTGGATCGGCGGGCTGAAGGAGGTACGTTGCTCCCGTTCCCCGGCCGAAGCGCTGGGGAGAGGGAGGAACGACGATGACTGCAGCACACGAGGCCCCCACGGGCACGCTGCGGGTCAAGCGCGGCATGGCCGAGATGCTCAAGGGCGGCGTGATCATGGACGTCGTCACGGCCGACCAGGCCAAGATCGCGGAGGACGCCGGCGCGGTGGCGGTGATGGCGCTGGAGCGTGTACCCGCCGACATCAGGGCGCAGGGCGGCGTGGCACGGATGAGCGACCCGGACCTGATCGACGGCATCATCGCCGCGGTCTCGATTCCGGTGATGGCGAAGGCTCGGATCGGGCACTTCGTCGAGGCGCAGGTGCTGCAGGCGCTCGGCGTCGACTACATCGACGAGTCCGAGGTGCTGACCCCGGCCGACTACGCGCACCACATCGACAAGTGGCAGTTCACCGTGCCGTTCGTCTGTGGCGCGACCAACCTGGGCGAGGCGCTGCGCCGGATCACCGAGGGCGCGGCCATGATCAGGTCGAAGGGCGAGGCCGGCACCGGCGACGTGTCCAACGCGACCACCCACATGCGCCAGATCCGCGACGAGCTGCGCCGCCTGCAGAGCCTGCCACCCGACGAGTTGTACGTCGCGGCCAAGGAGCTCCAGGCGCCGTACGACCTGGTCGCCGAGGTGGCCCGGACCGGCAAGCTGCCGGTGGTCCTGTTCACGGCCGGTGGCATCGCGACCCCCGCCGACGCGGCGATGATGATGCAGCTGGGCGCCGAGGGCGTCTTCGTCGGCTCCGGCATCTTCAAGTCCGGCAACCCGGCCCAGCGCGCCGCCGCGATCGTCAAGGCGACGACGTTCTACGACGATCCGGACGTGCTCGCCAAGGTGTCCCGCGGGCTCGGCGAGGCGATGGTCGGGATCAACGTGGAAGAGGTTGCGGAGCCGCACCGGCTGGCCGAGCGCGGCTGGTGATCGAGGCAGTGACGTTGTGGACTATCCGGCCGCGCAGGGCGGACGGATAGTCCACGGTCCCGATGACGGCCAGGCGATCGTGGTCAGAACGCCTGATTCGCGAACCCGTGCGTCGCGACGGCCCACATCATGGACATCCACACGCTGCTGGTCGTGTGCGGGTCTCCGGTCACTCCCAGTCGCGACTTCGCCGTGTCGAACGCGCTCTGGGTCAGCGGACCCCAGTCGCCGTCGACCACCAGGTTGGAACCGATGAAGTTGTTGCACATGGCCTGGACGAACTTGCAGTCGCTTGACGCGGCCTTCACGCACCGCGGCGGCAGGTCGCCGAAATCGGCGTGGATGTGGTCCGCGTGCGCCGAGTTGTACCACCCGTCGAGCACGTACCGGAATCGGCGGCGGCACGATGCGTCCACCGCCAGGTAGCGGCGGCGGATCGACTGGGTGCCGGACGCGTGGGCCTGGTCCAGCGGCGAGCTGGTGGTGCCGTTCGACCACCGCACGTGGTCGAGGTCCATGGCGGTGCCGGCACCGTGCTGGCCCGCCTTGTTGACGTAGAAGCCGGCCGACACCAGGTAGCTCACGCTGCCGTACGCCTCGGACTGGCTGCGCAGGTCGCGGATCCACACCACGAGCCGGTCGTAGAACGACTGCGTGCAGTTCCACGTCCGCGGCGTGGTGTTGCCACGGTTCGAGCGCCAGTAGTAGACCGGCGTGCCGTCGATGTTGCTGAAGCTGATCATGTCTCCCGCCCCCTCAGACCTTCGCCGTGACGATGCGGCCGTCGGCGAGCCAGTACGACCGGTCGTCGAGCAGGCCGACGGCCTGCCCACCGGACCGGGCCAGCGAACGCCGCGGGCCGGTCAACCCGGCGGAACCTGCCATGGCGTTGGCGACCCAGGTCCCGGCGTCGAAGGACTTCACGGCCGTATCGACGAGTCGGGTGTCCGGTGTCCACCCGAGACCGTCGGCAGAGCGAGCCAGCAGGCTGCCGCTCGCATCGACCGTGGACAGGACCCAGCCTGAGGCGTCGCCGCCGACGGCCGTCGCGGTGAACTCGTCGGTGTACTCGAGACCACGCGTGGGCACCGTCGCCCAGCCGCGTTCGGTGCGGCGCAGCACGATGCGCTTCCGCGGCGCGCGTTCGAGGGTCAGCTGCGCGCCGACGGCGAGCGCAACGCCGCCGTACGCGCCGCTGGCGGTGAGGTGCCCGTCGACGCCGTCGAGTCGGGTGGCCTGCCGCCACGACACGCCATCGGTGGATTCCCAGACCGCCGGTACGGTGCGGTCCGCGCCGACGGCCAGCAGCACGCCGCCGGCCGCGGACAGGCTGTTGAGTTCGGCGGCGCCGAGCCCGCGGGTCGGCCGGGCCGATCCGTCGGCGCCGACGCGGACCCAGCCGCCGCGGGTGCGGCCGAGGATGTGCACGGTGTCGCCGAGCCGGGCGACGCCGACGGCCCGGTCGATCCTGGTGGCAGCGGTGGCTGTGGGGGTGCCGGCGATCGCGGTGACGCCGAGCGCGGCGCCGGCGCCGACGAACAGCCGGCGGGATAAGGGTTTGTCGGGTGGGGGCGGGTATGACGGCATGAGCGGTCCTCACGTCGGGGGTGGCCGCGGCTAAGGCCTACAGGGGAGTAGTCGCCGCAGTTACAGGGAACCGCACGAGATGGGCAATTGTCTACAAGCTGCTCGAACTTCCTGTAAACATTTGCCCTTTTGTGGGGATGGTCAACCCGTTGAGAGGCTGGTGACTTCTCCGACAGGTGGCGGTGATGGTGTCGGAGATGAATCCTGGTCGGCGACTTCCGCAGGGTCAGGACGGGTGATCACGGAACGTATCTGCCGCACTGGTGATCTTGCGGTGGTACGTCTGCCACCACTCCGCATCGCCCATCTCCGCGGGGTCGGACGCAGTCCTGCCGTCGATCAGTTCACGGATGATGTCGGCGTGCCCGAGGTGCTGGCTGGTTTCGGCGATCATGTGGGTCATCAAGACGCCCAACGTCGTGTCCCGCTTGGCTTCCTGCCACCACGGCACGGTCGTGGGCGCACCAAGATCAAGTTCCGCGATGGTGCTGTCGGCGTGGGTGCACGCAGCGTGGTAGTGGTCGAGTAAGTAGGTGGTGGTCTCATCGGGTGTCGCCCACAGGTCGGCGCCCTGCCAGATGGAGTCGTCTTCGATCCAGGGCAGCGTCCACTCCGGTTCTCGGCCGAACACGCTGCCCAAGTAGTAGGACTCGTAGAAGGTGAGATGCTTCACCAGCCCGAGCAGGTTTGTTCCGGTCGGTGTCATCGGCCGACGGCGGTCGTACTCACGGAGACCGTCGATCCTCGCCAACATCCCGGCTCGCGCGCCGCGGAGGTAGTTGTGCATGGACTCTTTGAGGGTCGCCCTCGGTGCCATCGAATTCGCCTCTTCTCAACAGAACATCTGTCCCATCGTCCTTCGATCTGGGCGATGGAGCACATGGCCGGCGACTCTGGAGTGGCGGTAGGAAAAGTTATACCATCTGGTGTATGAAGACGGCGATCAGTCTCCCGGACCAGGCGGCCGCGCGCTTCGACCGCATCGCGCGGCGGCACGGTATGACGCGGTCGGAGTTCTACCGGCGTGCTGCCGAGCAGTATGCGGAGGATCTGGCCGATGCAGAGTTGACGGCGCAGATCGATGATGCCATCGACGCCGTCGGGCAGCCGGGTGACGAGTCCGCCGACCTGCGTCGTGCGGCGAACACCCGCCTGGTCGTGTCTGACGAGTGGTGATCCAGCGCGGTGGGGTGTGCTGGGTGGACTTCGGTGAACCCAAGGGCAGCGCTCCGGCCAAGCGGCGACCGGCCGTCATTGTTCAGTCCGATCGGTACAACTCATCGCGAATCTCCACTGTGGTCGTTCTGCCGATCACGTCGAACACAGCCCTGGCCAGACATCCGGGCAATGTGTTCCTCCCGGCGTCGGCGTCCGGACTGCCGAAGGACTCGGTCGTCAACGTCTCACAGCCGATGACCGTGGATCGCACCGACCTCGAAGACATCGGCGTGGAACTGCCGGACAGCTTGATGGATGCGATCGATGTCGGCCTCCGGCGGGTCGTGGACTTGTGACCCGGGAGCTCAACCAAGGATGCTCTGGAGCAGTTCGCTCAGGCGGCGGAGAACGCGGCTGCACCAGCCGCAATTCATGAACCTCCGGGCGAGCTGGTGGGGTCGTCGAGGTCGAGCCCGACCTGATCGAGGCCGAACCGGAAACGATCTTGACGAGCCTGCTAGTCACGACCGGCCGCCAGCTTCGAGACCGCGAGGTCGTGCGGTTCTAGAAGGTGCGGATCCGCCTGGGCGGCGGCTCGACGTCGACGGCCCAGACGCAGGGCCGCGACTTCTCCGACAGGTTTTCCGACACCTGGCGGGGATGGTGTCGGAGATGCCGAGCGGGTCTCCGCGTCACGCCTCGTCGATGACGATCCACCGCCCGGCCCTGGCTGAGCCTTCGCGGCGGACGCGGCCGTCGGCCTTCATCCGGGCGAGGTGGCGCTCGATCGTGCGTGGGGCCTTGGCCTCGCGGGCGATGCTGCCTGCGGAGGAGGGCGCGCACGGCGTCGTCGATGCCCGTGCTCTCGTCGACGGTGTCGCCGACGCGGGTGGCGTCGGCCTTGGCGCGTTTCGCGTAGGCCGTGAGGGATTCCGTGATCACGTCGAACATGTAGTCGATGAAGACGGCTGCATCGATCTCGGGCTCGCGGGACGCCTGAAGGGCGGCGTGGTAGCCGTCCTGGTGCTTGCGGATCAGGGTCTCGGCCGGCATCCCCGCGAACGCGGGACGCCAGCGGCTCAGGATCAGCGCGGCTGGTGACGCCCGAAGGCGACCATGCTGACTTAACCGGCAGACCGCGCTAAGGTGCATATACACCCCCAGGTGGCTTCGGCTCCTGGTTAGAGAGCCCCGCTTCGGCGGGGCTCTCGGAATTTCCGGCCCATTTCTCGGGCCTCCGGATCGTGCCTCGGGCGTCCTTCAGTTGGTCCGGCAGTTGGCAGGCGGCCAGGTCCTCAGGGGTGATCTGCCGGTGCCAGATCGGGCCCGTCTGCTTCAGTTCGTTGCTGGCGCGCTTCGGCTCCATGGGCGACAGCAGGCCGACCTGACGACCGAGTTCCTCCTGGGCGAGGCGCATCGGCATGACGAGGTCGGAGTCATTCGTACACACGACGTAGACGTCGGCAACGCCCTTCATGGCGTCGATGAGCAGCCTGCTCGCCAGCGCGACATCGGATCCCTTCTCCTCGGTCTTCTTGACCTTGACGCGCTTGGGTTCACCGTCGGCATCCAGGACCGTCGGATGCAGCGGCATGACCCGAGGGTCGATGCGGAACTTGCCACGGTAGATCTCGGTCCGGGGCAGGGTGGCCAGCGCTCGTAGGTAGGCCTGTTGGCGCTGCGGGGAACTGGGGTCCTTGCCTGGGAGCGCCTTGATGATCGCGGTGAAGTAGGAGATCGAACTGACCTGATAATCCGGCAGCACTCGGTCCGCAAGAGCTTCAAGATCGAGCCATTTGTGCTGTGGGTGGCCCTCCAGCAGGCGCCGGTACAGATTGAAGCCGTCGACGTACACCGACGCGGTCGGTTTCGGGTCGGCATCGTCCACGAGGGCAATGGTTCCACCGGCCTGCGACAGTTGCGCAGGCTCTGTCTGACCGACCCGAAGCGGACTGCCGGGGCGGTGTCAGGGTCGTGTCAGGTGGGTGACAGGCACCGGCTCGATCGTTGGGGTCATGACAACTTCGGCGACCGCGGCGACCGGCCTGCGGAACACGACGGACGGCGGCAGGTTCCTGGCCGTCGCGGGACTGCGGAAGAGCTACGGCACGGGGGTCGTCACTCCGGTGCTGCGCGGCACCGACCTCGAGCTCGAACGGCACCGGATCGGGGTCATCCTCGGTCCCTCCGGATCCGGGAAATCGACCCTGATGAACATCGTCGGCGGCATCGATCGTGCCGACGGCGGCACGGTCGAGGTGGACGGCGAGCGGCTCTCCGACTTCACCGATGATCAACTTCTGGAGTACCGCCGGACCAGGGTCGGCTTCGTCTTCCAGTTCTACAACCTGGTGCCGAACCTGACGGCGGGCGAGAACGTCGAGGTGGTCTCGAACATCAGCGAGAAGCCGCTGCAGACCGACGACGTGCTCGCCGCGGTCGGGCTCGCCGACAAGAAGGACCGGTTCCCGTGCGAGTTGTCCGGCGGTGAGCAGCAGCGGGTCGCGATCGCCCGGGCGATCGTGAAGAGCCCTCGACTGCTGCTCTGCGACGAGCCGACCGGGGCGCTCGACGTGGAGACCTCGCTCGGCGTGCTGGCCCTGCTCCAGCGGGTCAATGCCGAGTTCGGTACGACGATCCTGATGATCACCCACAACTCCGCGATCGCCGACATGACGCACTCCGTCTTCCGGATGCGCGACGGCCAGGTCGAGGACGTCACGCACCATGATC
Organism: Microlunatus parietis; assembly: GCF_013407955.1. Classification (GTDB taxonomy): domain Bacteria; phylum Actinomycetota; class Actinomycetes; order Propionibacteriales; family Propionibacteriaceae; genus Microlunatus; species Microlunatus parietis. The sequence continues at coordinate 5,523,973 of NZ_JACCBU010000001.1, forward strand.
AGCCGGTGCCTGCCGAACGGATCCAGTGGTGAGCGCCCTGAACCGCCGCATCGGGCGGCTGCTGCGCGAGCACAAGGGCCGCTATGTCGGCATCGCGATCCTGATCCTGCTGGGCAGCTTCTACTTCACGGCAGCGACCGGGGTGGCCGGCAGCCTGGAGCGGATGGTGGTCGGGTTCGCCGACCGGAACCAGCAGGAGGACCTCACCTTCAGCACCGACCGGCCGCTCGACATCGCCGCCTGGGAGCGCGAGACCGGTGCGACGATCGAGGCCACGCTGCGCCACGACGTCCGGCTGCCGGCGGGGGAGCTTCGGTTGCTCAGCGCCGGGACCAAGATCAATCTCGCCCAGGTCACCGCGGGCCGGGCTCTCGCCGAGCCGGGGGACCTGCTGGTCGATCCGCGCTTCCTGCAGACCCACGGGCTGAAGCTCGGGGAGCCGCTCACCCTCGACGGCCGGACGTTCACCGTCGTCGGCACGGTGGCCGTGCCGAACTACGTGTATCCGCTGAAGGGTCTGTACGACGTGCTGCCCACCGCGGGTTTCGGCGTCGGCGTCGCGGCCCGGGCCGACCTCGAGGCGCTGCCGCCGGCCACCGGGGCGGCGACGACGACGTACAGCGTCCGTTTCGTTGATCGGGACCGGATCGAGGCCCAGACGACCGCGCTGCGGAATCGGTTGGCCGGCGACGGGCACCGGCTGTCCGAGTGGACCGCGGCCGAGCACAACCAGCGGATCACCATGCCGTGGGGAAACATCTCGAGCATGCAGTCGATGAGCCTGCCGGTCGCGGGCGCCTTCTTCGTCCTCGGCTCCGTGATCGTCGGCGTGATGATCACCCGGGCCGTCAAGTCCGACAGTGTGATCGTCGGCAGCCTGTACGCCCTCGGCTACCGGCGCGGCGAGCTGACCCGGCACTATCTGGCCGTGCCGGTGCTGATCACGCTGACCGGCAGTCTGGCCGGGACGCTGCTGGCGCTGCCCTGCGTCGGGCCGGTGGTCGGCACCATGCTCGCCTCGTACAACCTGCCGGACACCGGGCTGCACTTCGCGCCGCACGATCTGGCGATCGCGCTGCTCGCGCCCGTGATCTTGATCGGTACGGCGAGCGCGCTGGCGATCCGCCGGATCCTCCGCAAGCCCGCTGCCGAACTGATGAAGGGCGGCGAGAAGTCCGGCAAGGTGACCGCGCTGGAGCGGGCGCTCCGGCTGGACCGGTTCCGGTTCGGCACCGCCTTCCGGATCCGCGAGCAGGTCCGCAGCATCCCGCGCCTGCTGTTCCTGGTGCTCGGTGTGGCCGCCGCCTCGATGATCATGCTGTTCGGGCTGACGTACGGCCACTCGATGGACGTCGTCACCGAACGCGGTGCCCTGAACCGGTACCACTACAAGATCGAATACAACTTCACCGAGGTGCAGAACCTGAAGGACGCGCCGGTCCCGGCCGGAGCGGAACCGTACAACACGGTCCGGGTGCACCCGGAGGGGCGCGAGGCGGTCGGCTTCTACCTGACCGGCATGCTGCCGGATTCGGTCGGCATGAAGCTGAACGACACCCGTGGTGCCCCGCTGCCGCGGAACCAGGTCAACATCACCGAGCCGCTGGCGACCCGGCTGAAGCTCGGGGTGGGGGACACCCTGCCGATGGCGAGCCAGCTCGACGGCGCGACCTACAGCCTGCGGATCGACGGGATCGTCGAGGCCTACGGCGAGCAGTTCGTCACCATGCCGCTGGCCGAGTTCAACCGGCTGACCGGCCAGCCGGCGGGCAGCTACCGTACCGTCCTGGCGAGCCGGGAGCTGGAACTCGACGAGTCGAAGCTCGCCGGCGTCCTCGACACCCGCGATCCCGCCGCGTTCGAACAGGTCGGCGCACCGACGTCGCTGATCATGGGATCGGTGTCGGCCCTCGCGGTGCTGATCGCGGTCGTGATCTTGTTCCTCGTCACGTCCTTGATCATCGAGGAGAGCCACCGAACCGTTGCGCTGTTCACGGTGCTCGGCTACCGCCGGCGCGAACTCGCGAGGTTGATCTTGAACAGTGCGACACCGGCGGTGGTCGTCGGCATCCTGCTCGGGTTCCCCGCGATGCTCGCCTTCGCGAATCTGCTCTTCGGGATCGTGGCCGAGACGCTCAACATGCTGATTCCGATGACGGTGAATCCGTGGCATGTCGTGATCAGCTTCGTGGTGATCTTCGGAGTGTACGAGATCACCAAGCGGCTGTCCGGGCGCAAGCTGGCCAAGATCGCCATGAGCGACGCGCTCAAGGGTGCCGAGTGAGCGATCCCGGGGAAAGGCGCGACCGACGGTCGGGGACGGGGCGTGGCCGGCCCAGGGGTGAGCCGGGGACGAACCCAACTCCCACGGCCGGACATCCGGGTCAGGATGGAGCCGTCCTCACGCAGATCACAACGGATGCGGAGCTTCACGGTGAAGAACGGGGAACGGCTCTACCTCCGGTACGCGTACAACGACCTGATCAGGAACAAAGGCATCAACGCCACTCTCGTGGTGATCTTGATCTTGAGTGCGTTCCTGATGGCCACCGGGTCGATGGTGATCGAAAGGCTGGCTGGTTCCGTCAGCCGGCTGGCCGAGCAGGGCAGGCCGCCGGACTTCCTGCAGATGCACAAGGGCGAGTACGACCTCGCGGCGCTGGAGCGGTTCGCGGCGGACCATGTGGCGCAGCTCGACGCCTGGCTGCTCGAGGAGATGCTCGGCTACGACAGCACGGCCCTGACCTGGCAGCGGCCGGCCACCGGTGAGAGCGGGGACCTCGCCGCCAGCCGGATCGACAACCTCTTCGTGACCCAGAACGCCGAGTTCGACTTCCTGGTCGACCAGACCGGGGCGGTCGTCCAGCCGGCGGCCGGCGAGGTGTTCGTGCCGGTCCTGTACCAGCAGCAGTACGGCCTCCGGGCCGGCGACGTGCTGACGATCCGGACCGATTCCGGATCCCACCCGCTCCGGGTGCAGGGCTCGATCCGCGACTCGCAGATGGCGGCCTCGCTGTCGCCGTCGTCCCGCTTCTTGATCAACTCCGCGGACTTCGGGGCGCTCAGCCGGGCCGGCGGCGCCGCGCTGGAGATCATCGTCGAGTACCGGCTGGTGCCCGGCGGCGACCCGAACGCGCTGCAGGCCGCGTACGAGAACGCCGGCGGGCTGCCGACCAACGGCCAGGTGATCACCGGCCCGCAGCTGCGGATCGTGAGCATGATCAGCGACGGCCTGGTCGCGTTCGCGCTGGTGTTCGTCAGCCTGGTCCTGATCATGATCGCGTTGATCAACCTGCGCTTCGTCATCCGCGGAACGCTGGAGGACGACGTGCACGAGATCGGTGCGCTGAAGGCGATCGGCATCCCGGACCGGGTGATCTCCGGGCTCTACCTGACGAAGTACGCGCTGCTGACGCTGGCCGGCTGCGTGGTCGGCGGACTGCTCGCCGTCGTCGCGGCGAACGCGCTGACGCAGGGCATCCAGACCAGCTACGCCCAGGCGCCGGTCGGGATCTGGACGTTCCTGGTGCCGCTGATCGCGCTCGCCGCGGTCTTCCTGATCGTCGTCGGGATCTGCCGGGGCGTGCTCCGTGCGGTCCGCCGGATCGAGGTCGTGAACGCGCTCGTGCACGGCAGCACGCTGGACGAGAAGGAGACCGCCCGCCGGGCCCGGCGGCAGGCGCGCTGGGTGCGCCGTACCGGGTTGGCTTCGGCGTTCGGCGCGGGCGTCAACCGGCGGCTGGCCGTGCTGGACCTGCGCGCCGAGGGCCGGGCGTGGGCGCTGCTGCCGGTCGTGTTCGCCCTGACCGCGGTGTTGATCACGCTGCCGGCGAACCTGGTCAGCACGTTCGAGAACCCGCGGTTCGTCACCTATCTGGGTGCGCCGGAGCGGGACCTGCGGGCCGACGTACAGTTCCAGGACGACGTCGACGGGATCAAGGACCGGCTGCTGGCGGCGATGGCGGCCGACGACCGCCTCACCGATGTACGGGCCTACGCCTACGTCGACTACACCGCCGACGCCGCGGGTGGCCGGGCCAGACTGCGGGCCGAGGTCGGTGATCACTCCGACAGCGCGATCCGGTTCAGCGCGGGCGGCCTGCCGCGGGACGGGCAGATCGCGCTCTCGATCCTGAACGCGGCCCGGTTCCAGGTGAGCGTCGGCGACGAGCTGACCCTGCGTGACGGCGGCCGGGTCACCCCGGTGCGGGTCAGCGGGATCTACCAGGACCTCACCGACGGCGGGCAGACCGCCAAGCTGCCCGGCCGGGTGAGCGAGGGCGCGTCGGCCTACACGGTCTACGCGGACCTGGCCGGCGGCGGGGATCCGGCCGGGGTCGCCGACGAGTACGACCAACTGTTCCCGACGGCGGGCGTGAAGCCGACCCAGGAGTACCTCCGGGAGACGCTCGGGGTGCTGATCGACTCGCTGCGCGGCGCGGCCTGGATCGCGCTGGTGTTCGGGCTCGGCGTGGCGATCCTGATCACGAGCCTGTTCCTCAAGCTGCGGCTGACCCGGGACCGGTCGAAGCTCGGCGTGCTGTCGGCGATCGGGTTCTCGGTCCGGGAGCTGGTCGGGCAGGTGCGGCTGAAGACGCTGCTCGTGGTCGCGGCGGGGACGGCGGCGGGCCTGGTGTTCGCGGCCACCGCTGGGCAGTCGCTGACCAGCGCCGGGCTGGCCGCCGCCCGGCTCGGCATCACCGATCTGACGTTCATCCCGAATCCGTGGCTCGTGTACCTGCTTTACCCGGTGCTGCTGCTCGGGGCGGGCCTGCTCGGCGTCGCTCTGCTGACCGCCGGGATTCGGAAGGCCGACAAGAGCCAGTGGGTACGAGAGTGAAGGGACCAGCGATGGATCAGGCGACCGCGACCCTGGAGTCACGGGATCTGGGCAAGACGTACTTTTCCACCGACCCGCCGACGGAGGTGTTGCGCGGCGTCGACCTGGCCGTCCGGACCGGCGAGTTCCTGGTCGTCATGGGCGCATCCGGCTCGGGGAAGTCGACGCTGCTCTACTCGATCAGCGGGATGGACCGGCCCACCGCCGGGAAGGTGCTGCTGGACGGGCGGGAGCTGACCTCGCTCGGCGACGCCGAGATGAGCGACGTCCGGCTGACCCGGATGGGTTTCGTGTTCCAGCAGCCGCACTTCCTGAGCAATCTGGACGTCCGGGACAACATCCTGCTGCCCGCGCTCAAGGCGGCACCGAAGGAGGGCCGGGAGGCCGCGATCGCCCGCGTCGACGCGCTGATGGAGCGGTTCGGGATCGCCCACATCAAGGACCACGGCATCACCCAGGTGTCCGGCGGCCAGCTGCAGCGCGCCTCGATCTGCCGGGCCCTGGCGGGCGGGCCGTCGGTGGTGTTCGCGGACGAGCCGACCGGCGCGCTGAACAGCAGCATGTCGGTCGAGGTGATGGACGCATTCACGGAGGTGCACCGGGACGGCACCACGATCGTCATGGTGACCCACGACCCCGGCGTAGCGGCCCGCGCCGACCGGATCATCTACCTGCGCGACGGCGCCGTGGTGGACACGAGGGAGCTCGGGCCGTGGTCCTCCGACCGCGCCGGGCAGCGCGAGGACGAGGTGCTGGCCTGGCTGCGGGACCTGGGCTTCTGAACCGTGGGGCCCGGTTAGGCTGGGCCCATGATCACCGGTGCCGCGCCCGCGGCCGTACGCGGTTGCTGAGGCCATGATCGGCGTCCTGGCCCTGCAGGGCGACGTCGCCGAGCACGCGCGGCTGATCGGTCGAGCGGGCGGCGAGACGCGACCGGTGCGGCGGGCCCGGGAGCTGACCGGCCTGGCCGGCTTGATCATTCCCGGCGGCGAATCCACGACGATCGGCAAGCTGCTGGTCGTGTTCGAGTTGTACGACGAGCTGCGGGCGGCGATCAAGGACGGGCTGCCGGTGCTCGGCACCTGCGCCGGAATGATCATGCTGGCCGACAGGATCGTCGGCGGCACCGAGGACCAGCGGACGCTGGGCGGGATCGACATGGTGACCCGGCGGAACGCGTTCGGCCGGCAGGTCGACTCGTTCGAGGCGGACCTCGACGTGCGCGGGCTGGACGATCCGTTCCGGGCGGTGTTCATCCGGGCACCGTGGGTGGAGCGGGTCGGGCCCGGTGTCGAGGTGCTGGCCAGCTACCAGGGCCACCCGGTCGCGGTCCGCCAGGGGAATCTGTGGGCCACCTCGTTCCATCCGGAACTGACCGGCGACCCGCGGCTCCACGCGGCGTTCCTGTCAGCGGCGGCGGTGCAGTAGCCAGGCGGCCAGGACGCCGCCGACGGCGCCACCGAGGTGTGCCTGCCAGGACACACCGGCGGCGCCGGGCAGCACGCCGACGATGAGGCCGCCGTAGAACAGCAGGACGGCGGCCGCGATGACGACCTGGCCGGGCTTGCGGGACCACAGCCCCCGCGCCAGCAGGTACGTCAGCCAGCCGAAGATCAGGCCGCTGGCGCCGATGATCACCGTGTTGACGGGGGTGAGCAGCCAGGCGGCCAGGCCGGACGTGACGATCGAGATCAGGCTGGACCAGATCCAGCGGGCCACCCCGCCGAGCAGGACCAGCAGGCCGAGCACGAAGAACGGCACCGAGTTGCTGATCAGGTGAGTCCAGCCGCCGTGCAGCAGCGGAGCGGCGAAGATGCCGGGCAGTCCGTCCAGTTCCTGAGCGTGAATGCCGTACCCGTCCAACTGGCCGCCGAGCAGCGAGTCGAATCCCTCCAGCACCCACAGCAGTGCCAGCAGGCCGCCCATGACGAAGGCGGACCGGACGATGTTCGCGGCTCCGGTGCGGACCGGGGACTGGCCGGCGGGGGAGATGCTGCTGGACACGTGGTGCTCCTTGGGTCCGGTTCTTCCGGGTGATCCAGCTTGCCTGCTCGCGCCAAACGACGCGCGGCAATGCACGACATGGACTGGTGAGCCGGGCCGGCGCGGATGCCGTGATGCCACCCGGCTCTGGTGCGGGCGGTCGGAGAGGCGGCGGCGGTGATGGTGATCCCACGGTGCCAGGCCCAGGTCGGGGTGAGGGGAAGGCGGCCCGGGCCCGGGGGCCGACGCATTGCCGGGCGGGTCCGGTGCCCGCGCCCGGGTTCGAGCCCTCATAAGCGGTGGGCGGGGCTCCTTCGGCTCGGTCAGGAATCGCAACGTTCCCTGAGCGTGTCGAAGCTGAACCCGGTCCGCCCGCCGCCACCACCGCAAGATCGCTCACAGCCCGGGTCTCACCCGACCTCGAGCGGACTCCTTGACCGCCTCGGAACGGCTCGGCACGGGTCAAGGCGTCCGCTCGACGAGGCGGGCCCGCGGACGACGAGAGATCCTGCGGCAAGCCTCGGGCGATCGCGCCGGATCATGAGGGCCCTGACGGACTGGACGCTTTCGGGCCGAGGTCCGGACCGAGGTCGTAACCGGGTCGAGACCTTGGCCGGTCGTCCCGGGTTCGCGGGCGGACCAGGATCGGGGCGTGCTGGAGCCGCTGCCGCTGATCTCGTTGTCCGTTCCCGAGCTGCTCGCCGTGCTGGCCGTGCTGGCGCTGGCATTCGGCCGCTGGCTGCCCGGAGCGTTCCCGGACCGGAATGCGGATCGCGGCACTGGGTGGCGCGGTCCTGGCCCTGGCGGGGATCCTGCTCGCCGGGCCGCGCTGGGTGTTGATCCCGGTGCTGGCCGCGTTCCTGCTGGTCCTGCCCGGCACGCTCGTGGCGCTGGTCCGGGCCCGCCGCGGCCGGCCCGCCGGGACGGGGCGCCGCTGGACCGCCGGGCTCGGCACCGGCGTCGTGGTCGGCCTGGCCGGGGCCGGCGTGGTGCTCGCGGTCGTGCTGCCGGTGCCCCGGCTGCCGGTGCCGACGGGTCCGTACCCGGTGGGCACCAGGGTCGTCCAGTGGACCGACTCGGCCCGGCCGGAGCCCGGCCGGCCGATCGCCGGGTCGTCGTCGCCCAACTCTGGTTCCCGGCGCTGCCCTCGGACCGGCCCCGGGCCCAGCTCCTCGGCCGTACGGCAGCGGAGGCCGGCAGTGTGGCGGCGGCGGTGGCGGACCAGTACGGTCTGCCGGCGTTCCTGCTCGACGGGCCCGCCCGCGCCCGGTCCCGCGCCCGTCAAGACGCCGAGCCGGTCGCCCGGCGGTTCCCGGTGGTGCTGTTCTCGCCCGGTCTGGGCGCGGTCCGGACCCAGAGCACGGCCTGGGCCGAGGAACTGGCCTCCCGCGGCTACGTCGTCGCGGCCCTGGACCACCCGTACGACTCGGCGGCGGTCCACCTGGCCGACGGCCGGGTGATCACCTCGACCGTGGCCGCGACCGGCGACGACGCCGAGGACGAGCGCCGGGCGCTCCGCTCGACCGAGGTCCGGGCCGCGGATCTGAGCTTCGTCCGGGAGCGGCTGGCCGATCCGGCGGGCCCGCTGGCCGGTCGGCTGGACCCGGACCGAGTCGCCGTGGCCGGGCATTCGCTGGGCGGGGCCGCGGCCCTGCTCGCGGCCCGCCTCGATCCGGCGTTCCGGGCGGTGATCGCTCTCGACGGCTATCCGCGGGACCCCAGTCCGGACCCGTACCCGCAACCGGTGCTCGCACTGCGGCACCAGCCGGCCGGCGAGGAGACCGCCGACTACCAGGACCGGTTGGCCGACGCACTGCGCCGCAGCCGCGCGGCCGGCTATCTGATCATGGTCCCGGGCGCCGCGCACCTGACCTTCACCGACGCGCCACTCTACCTGCCGCCGTTGCCCGGTCTGGTCGGCTCGCTGGGTCGGACCGACGGGCTCGCGATCACCGCCGGCGCCAGCGCCGACTTCCTCGACTCCGCCTTCTCCGGTACGGATCCGGCGCCGCGACTGGCCCGGTACGGCGAACTCCGGGTGATCGACTGACCGACCCCGGTCGCCCCCGCCGGAAACGCGTCGGGCCACAATGGTGCACCACCTCCTCGGTCCACCGGGGGTCGAGTCCACTGTGAGAGAGGGAGCCACTCGATGGCGGAACCATTCACCGTCGGCATGATCGGCGCCGGCGCGATCGCCGGCGCCCACCTGCCGGCCTGGCTGAGTCTCGGCGTCCGGGTCCTGGTGTATACCAAGGACGACCCGTCGCCGCTGCTGAACCGGGTCGGCGGCGGCGAGGCCGTCGGATCGCTGGACGAACTGCTTGCCTCGGTCGACGCGGTCGATGTCTGCACCCCGACCACGACCCACGCCGAGCTGGTCCGGGCGGCCGCGGCGGCGGGCCGGGACGTGCTGTGCGAGAAGCCGTTCGCCCTGTCCAGCGCCGATGCCGAGTCCATGATCACGGCCTGCGCCGACGCCGGCGTGCAGCTCTACCCGGCGCACGTGGTGCGCTACTTCAGCGAGTACGTGACCATGCACGACGCTGTGGCCGCCGGCAAGATCGGCGAGATCGCCGTGCAGCGGTTCACCCGCGCCGGGTCCCGTCCGCTCCGGCCCTGGTATCTCGACGATGCGCTGAGCGGCGGCCTGGTGGTCGACCAGAGCATTCATGATCTTGACTTCGCGCGCTGGAACGCCGGCGAGGTGGCGACCGTGTTCGCCCGCGACACCGGCGCCGACCCGGCGGTCCCGGTCCGCAGCACGCAGGTGATCTTGACCCACACCAACGGCGCGATCAGCTACGTCAACGGCACCTGGGCGCGGCCTGGAACGACGTTCCGGACCACCTTCCAAATCGCCGGCACCGGTGGGCTGCTGCAGCACGACTCCACCGAGCACCGGCCGCTGGTGATCGACGGCGGCGCCACCGACGACTCCGGCACCGGCCTGCTGCCGGACGCGGGGTTCACCGAAAGTCCTTATCTGACGGAGATCCGGGAGTTCCACGCCGCCTTCACGACCGGTGCCCCGACCCGGGTCAGCGCCGCCGACGGCCTGGCCGCGGTCAAGATCGCCGAGGCCGCCGCGACCTCGATCCGGACCGGGCAGCCGGTCCACCTGTCCAACGATTCCGCCGCCGTGGCCGAGGAGGCAGCCCGATGAAGATCGCGATGATGTCGTTCGCCCATCTGCACGCGGTCTCCTACGTGCACGCGCTGAAACGGCTGGGCATCGAGGTGATCGCCAGCGATCCCGATCATGGAACCCGGCCGGCCGGTGAGGTCGGCGGCGCGGACCTTGCCGCCCAGCTCGGCGTGCCGTACTTCGACGACTACCAGACGCTGCTCGCGGAGCGGCCGGACGGCGTGATCATCTGCTCCGAGAACGCCAAGCACCGGGAGCTGACCGAGCTCGCCGCGGCGGCCGGCGCGCACGTGATGTCGGAGAAGCCGATCGCGACCAGCACCGCCGACGCGCGGGCCATGATCGACGCCTGCGCCGCGGCCGGGGTGAACCTGATGGTCGCCTACCCGGTCCGGTTCTCGTCGGCGTTCGCCGCGACCAAGGCGGCCTACGCTTCCGGGTCGCTCGGCCAGGTGCTGTCCGTGACCGGCACCAACAACGGCCGGATCCCGCTCGACGCCCGGTCCTGGTTCGTCGATCCCGCGCTGGCCGGCGGCGGCTCGCTGGCCGACCACACGGTGCACGTGGCCGATCTGCTGGACTCGCTGTTCGACGGCACCCGGGCCGCCGAGGTGTACGCCTCGGTCAACAAGATCCTGCATGCCGACAAGGTCGAGGTGGAGACGGCCGGCCTGGTCTCGATCCGGTACGCCAACGGCGTGCTCGCCACGATCGACTGCAGCTGGTCCAAGCCGCCGAACTACCCGACCTGGGGCGGGCTGACCCTGCAGCTGGTCGGCACCGGCGGGATCGCCGACATGGACGCGTTCAACAGCCGGGTGGACGGCTTCTCCGAGGCCGACAGGAAGCCCCTCTGGCTGGCGTACGGCGGCGACGCGGACACCGCCCTGGTGGCCGAGTTCGTGGACTCGATCACAACCGGCCGCCGGCCGCAGCCGGACGGCGAGGCCGGGCTGCGCTCGCTGGAGATCGTCGAGGCCGCCTACCAGTCGGTACGCAGCGGCGAGCCGGTGGTGATCAACTGAACTGACGGTGCACGAGGGGTGACCTTTATGATGTGATCGCCCCAGATCTACCGCCGACGGCGACGGGCGGATCCAGGCATCGGAGGTGTAACGGCATGGGCAAGGGCTCGAATCTTCGAACCCTGGGCGACTTCAACCAGGCGGTCGTCCTCGATGCCATTCGTCGTTCCCCGCACGGCCGGAGCCGGGTCGAGCTGGGTGAGCTGACCGGGCTCACCCAGCAGACGATGTCCAACATCGCCCGCAAGCTGCTGCAGGCCGAACTGGTGCTGGAGACCGGCAAGGTGGCGCAGGCGCGGGGCAAGCCGCGGACGCTGCTGGAGGTCAACCCGGACGGGCACTACGCGATCGGGGTGCACGTCGACCCGGCCAACCTGAACTTCGTGCTGGTCGACCTGGCCGGGCACGTCCGGGCGGACCGGCGGCTGCCGACGCCGTCGAACCACACGCCGGCCGGCATCGTGAACCTGATCAAGGTCACCTGCGACGCGTTGATCACGGAGGCCGGGATCGACCAGGGCCGGCTGCTCGGGCTGGGCGTCGCGGCCCCCGGCCCGATCGACATCGAGTCCGGGGTGCTGCTGGACCCGCCGCAGCTGCCGTCCTGGCACAACGTCGGCCTGCGTTCGGAGCTGCGCGAGGCGACCGGGCTGCACGTCCTGCTGGACAAGGACGCCACCGCCGCGGCGACCGGCGAGCTGTGGGCGTCCAGCGAACGGCGGCGGGACTTCCTGTTCTTCTATCTCGGCAGCGGCGTCGCCGCCGGCGTGGTGATCGGCGGCGAGGTGATCCGCGGGGTCAGCAACAACGTCGGCGAGGTCGGCGAGATCATCGTCGACGCCGAGGCCGAGGACCTCGACTACGGCCGGCGCGGTTCGCTGAACACGTCCTGCGCGCCGCAGGGTCTGGTCCGGCAGGCCGTCCGGCACGGGTTGCTGGACCCGCCGGCCACGGAGACCGACTATGCGGATCTGCAGCAGCGGTTCACCCGGCTCTGCCGGCTGGCCGACGAGGGCAACGCGGAGGCGACCGCGATGCTGGAGGCGTCGGCCCGCCGGCTCGGCGCCGGCATCGCGTTGATGATCAACATGCTCGATCTCGATCTTGCGGTGATCGGCGGTCCGATCTGGTCGCTGGTCCGGGATCGCTTCCTGGAGGTCGTTCCGGAGGGGATGAAGGGTTGGCTGGTCCGCCCCGATGCCGGGGTACGGGTCGAGGGCTCGATCGTCGGCGACCGGGTCGCGGCGCACGGCGCGGCGGCCCTGGTCCTTGATCATTTCCTGTCCGCGCACCCGTCCGTGTTGCTGATGGAGTGAGCTAAGCGGCTCGATGAGTGATCAACAACCACCCTGGCAGCCGTACCGCCGCGCCGTCGACCTGGGCGCACACCTCGGCCGGCCGGACCTCCGTGTCCGTCCAGTCCGGCGCGGCGAACCGGGTGATCAACTCGGCCCGGCCGGCATCGGCGTGCTCGCTGCCCGGGTCGTCGCGGGCCAGCAGGAAGAGCCGGGCGCCCGGCTCGCAGAGGTCGCGCAGCCCATCGACGTACGCGCTCCGGGACGGCTCGTCCAGGCCGTGCAGCAGGCCGGAGTCGACGACGGTCCGGGGCCGCAGTGGCAGGTCGGCGAGCCGGGTGGCGTCGGCGACCAGGAACGTGACGTCCGACCCGCCGGTGGTGATCTTGGCCCGGGCCTGCTCGATCGCGGCGGCGGAGAAGTCGAAGGCCACGACCCGGTGGCCGCGGGCCGCCAGCCAGAGCGCGAGGTCGCCGGTGCCGCAGCCGGCATCCAGCACCGGGTCCTCGACCGGCTCCCGGGTCAACGCTTCGACCAGGGCGGGCTGCGGACCGCCGAGCTCCCAGGGCGGGCGCCCGTCGGCGTACAACCGATCGAAATCCTGTCGGGTCCGCCGTCCGGCCATGGCTTCAGGATGCCGCATGGCGAACCGGAACTACAGTCCGGCGGCCGGATCGCCTAGGCTCTCGTTGATTGTTTCGCGGCAACACAAACATCCCCAACACCATTCGGGAGACAGACCCATGAAGATCGGTGTCATCGGCACGGGCCAGTTCGCGGGAAGCTTCATCAGGCTCTGGCAGCTGCATCCGGACGTCACCTCCATCGTCGTCACCGACCTGCTGCCGGAGCGGGCCGAGGAGACGAACACCAAGTTCGGCATCGACGGCACAGTGCCGTCGGCCGAGGACATGCTCGCCTCCGACGTCGATGCGGTGGCGGTGATGACCCAGCGGTGGACCCACGGCGAGCTGGTGATCAACGCGCTGAAGGCCGGCAAGCACGTCTACTCGGCGGTGCCGATGGCGGTGTCGGCGGAGGAGATCGCCGAGATCATCAAGCTGGTCGAGCAGACCGGTCTGATCTACATGATGGGCGAGACCAGCTACTACAACCCGGCCGTCGTCTGGGCGCGGGACAAGATCGCCGCCGGCGAGTTCGGCCGCGTCTTCTACGGCGAGGGCGACTACGTCCACGACATGGACAACGGCTTCTACTCCGCCTACCAGTTCAGCGGCGGCGAGAACTGGAAGGCCACGGCGTCGTACCCGCCCATGCTCTACCCGACCCATGCCGTCGGCGGCGTGCTGGGGGCCTGGCCGACGTACGCGACCTCGGTCAGTTGCATTGGCATCGTCGACGACCGCGGCGACGGCGTGTTCGACCGCGAGGTGTCGATGTTCGACAACGACTACTCCAACATGAGCGCGCTGTTCCACCTGGCCGACGGCGGCGTGATGCGGACCAACGAGTTCCGCCGGGTCGGTCATCCGGGCCGGGTGCACGAGTCGCGGTTCCGGTTCTACGGCACCGAGGGCGTGATGGAGCAGACCTCGACCGGCGCCAGCTGGAGTGATCGCAAGGAGATCGAGGACATCAGCGAGCTCTTCTACACCAGGGAATACCAGGCCGAGCGGCACGCCGACCTGGCCGGGCTGGATCCGGAGTTGCTGCACAGCTTCAGCTCCGGGATGGCGAAGGCCCATGATCGTTCCCGGCTGCCGAAGGAGTTCGAGGGCGCCCCGAACGGTCACGAGGGCTCGCACCACTTCCTCGCCGACGACTTCGTCAAGGCCGTCACCAAGAAGACGCAGCCGCCGATCAACGCCTGGGTCGCGGCCCGGTTCACGCTGCCCGGCGTGGCCGCGTTCGCCTCGGCCCGCCAGGACGGCGCCCGGATCGAGGTGCCCGACCACGGTCCCGGCCCGGACGTCGACCTGGCCGCCTTCCGCTGACTGGGGGCGTCGGTTTTTCACGTAACGTGAAAAACTGGCGCCTTACCAGAGAAACTTCTGTGGTATTGCGCCAGGAAACCTGGTGAAGACGCTCAGAGGTCGGTGGCGAGGATCGCGAAGCTGAGCAGCCAGTGGGTGGAGGCGAAGTGGGCCTCCGTCACCAGCGGCAGGGCCGGCTCGCGGAGCTGGATCGCGGCGGCGACGAGCCGGCTGTGCCGCGGGTCCTCGATCGGCAGCGAGGCCGCCAGCCGGGACAGCTGCCAGGACTTGGACAGCGCCAGGCCGGTCAGGTGCGCCAGTTGCCCGTCGGCGGTGTCCTCGACCGGCATCGGCCGCAGGAGTCGATCAAGGTCCGGGTCGGGCTGCGGCTTGCGGGCCAGCCCGGGCAGGAACCTGTCCAGCCAGGCCGGGAACTCGGCCTCGAGCACCCGCAGCATCAGTTCGGCCTCGCTCAGCGCCGGGGACAGGAAGTCGATCCCGGACGGCTCGTACGCGAGCGGTGCCGCGGTGTCGCCGCCGTACGCCTTCCGCGCGTAGTCGTTGATCAACTCCACCACGTCGGACCGGCCGATCACCGAGAACGCGTGGTGCATCAGGCTGAGCGCGAAGGCGGTGTTTCCGTGCAGCCCGTGCCGGACCGGGTGCGGCAGCCGGGGCAGGAAGTCGATGATCAGATCGGCCACGCAGGCGACGAGTTCGCTGGTCGCCTCCACCCACGGGTCGGCGAACTGGTCCAGGCAGCGCCAGGTCTCGGCGCCGAGCATCGCCGCCCAAGCCCAGCCGTACGGGCGCTCGAACCCGGGATGATCATGGAGGTAGGCCACCTCGGTGGCGATCTTGGCCGGCGTCAGCCGGGCGTCCAGCAGATCGCAGATCGGGCCGGTCAACTGCTCGGCGTTCAGCGCCGCGCGGTGGATGGTCAGCAGCCGGACCAGCGACCACTGCAGGTGCACGCTGGAGTGCCAGTCGAAGCTGCCGTGGAAGGCCGGATGCAGGGTGCGCGGCGTGACGTCGTTGTCGTAGGCGTCCCGGCTGACGTGGTGGCTGGCGTACGGATACTCGGTGCCGAGCGAGCGCGCCGCGACCCGTACCCAGGATCTGATCCGTTGTTGATCGACCATCGTGGCCCGCCCCTCCTGCGGTCGTCGGTTCGTGGCTGTGCCTACTCGGTGCTCGCATGCACGGTCAGGGCCAGCCGGGCGTTGCGGGTCTCGTCCGGCTGCACCCAGACGGTCGCCTTGGAGATCCGTCGGGCGTCGTGGATGCCGTGCGCCGGCCAGCTGCTGGACGGGGTCAGGGCCAGGAAGTAGCCGTCGCCGAACCAGGGGAAGCCGCGCCGGTGGCCGGACTCCAGCGCATACCAGGCATACGGCCAGGCCTCGGCGTCCCAGGTCAGGTCCAGCCCGAGGTCGGCCGCCGGATTCCGTACGGTGATCTTGGGATCGACGAAGTCGGTCAGGTAGGCCAGCCGGGCGTGATCGGCGCGCGGGCCGACCACCCGGCGCAAGTTGATCATGGAGTCCTCGCCGACCGAACGCGGCCACGGCATCACGTCGTTGTAGTTGGCGCCGGAGGTCGCGGTCGGGTCGGGGTGCACGATCGTCGCGCCGCTCTCGATCACCGTGTCCGGGCCGAGCAGCGGCGCGCCGAGCACGACCTGCTGGCCCCACATGACCTCGACCGCCTCGTTCGCGTCGTTGTGCACCGACTCCTCGATGCTGATCGTCGGGCCGTCCACGGTGACGATCTTGGTCACCCGGAACGGGCTGCGGACCAGTCGGGTGTTCATGATCACCGACGAGCCGTCGACTTGCCAGTCGAACGGCGCCAACCGGGTCTCGCCGTTGTAGCCCCATTCGACGCCGTGTGCGTGTGCGGTGTCGCCGCCGTTAGGGAACAGGGTCTGCCAGCCGCCCGGGAAATGATCAAGCATCGACGCCTCCGCATTGCCCGGCAGGGTGGGCGTGAGCGGACGCAGTCCCCAGGGGGTGCGCCAGAGCAGTTCGGCGTCGTCGTCCGGCCGGCGGAGTGAGGTCACGGTGCCGCCGAGGCCCGGGACCAGTTCGGCGACGAGCCCCTCGGAGCGGATCCGGAGCACGTCCCAGCCGCGCTCGGTGTGAGTTTCGACCTCGGTCATAGCGATGAAGCCTACTGATCGACCCGGGCCCGCACCGACGCGCGTCGGGATCGTGATTCAGTCGACGATCTTGATCGCGGTGATCCAGTCGGCGGCGTCGCTGGACATCATCAGCGTGACGTCGCCGCGGGGGAGCAGGAAGGTGAGATAGCCGCGGGCCGCGTCGCCGGGTTCCAGCACGCCGACGTCGAGATCGCCATGGGCGAAGGAGTCCTCGGCGCGGACCGGGTTGGCCAGGTCGCGGGCGGCGAAGAAGTAGGCCGGGTCGTAGTCGACGACCCCGTCCAGGGCGCGGAGTTCGACCTGGACCCGGAGCCGTACCTCCGACGAGCCGGGCTTGCGGAGCCAGGTGTGGTCGATCACGGTGAGCTCGCCGCGCCCCTGCGGGGTGGTGAACTCGATCGCGTCCGGCTCACCGGCGGGGTCGGACGCGACGGCCGGCGGGGCGGTGATCACCGGCGACGGCACCGGCCGTCTGGCCTGCTCGGCGGCCTTCCGGTTGTCCTGGACACTGCCGGCCACGATGATCACGGCGGCCAGGGCGAGGATCACGAAGGTGCCGACGGCCGGAGCGATCCGGAGCAGCAGCGAGCGGCGGCGCGGCAGTTCGGGCGGCGGCTGCGGAGCCGGCGGGGGCGTACCGAGGGGGCGGTCGGCCAAGGGGAGCCCGGAAGCGGGTGGCGCGAAGGCGGGGCCGCTGGAGTTTCGACCGAGACCGGGCGCAGTCCGACTGGTCGAGTCCGCCCGCTCGATCTCGTGACTCACACCCATCACGTTACCGTGGCGCCGGACGAGATGCAGCAAGTCCGCATTCGGCGCCGGCGCGCTGTCCACAGGCAGCGCCCGACTTTCTCGGTTGTCCACAGATTTTCTTTCCGCCGGCGGATTCGGCCAGAACTGCGCAGAACCATGGGCATGAAACGTGCCCAACCTCGTCGGCCTCCGCAGCCGACCCTCCGGCTCGACTCCCGCGACCCGCAGGAGCTGCTCGGCCTGATTCCCTACCTGCTCGGCTTCCGTCCCGAGGAGTCGTTCGTGCTGCTGCTGTTCCGGGGCAGCGAACTGCTGCTGTCCGCCCGGGTCGACCTGCCGCCGGCCGCCGGTGCAGGGCAACTGGCCGACTACGGTCACGCTCTCGCCGTCGCGCACGAGGCGACCGGTGCCGTCGCGGTGGCGTTCGGCGCCGACTTCGCCGCGGCGACCGCACTGCTGGACCGGTGGCGGGCCCGCTGGGCCCGGGCGGAACGAGCCCGCCCGAGCTGCGTCCTGCACGACGTGTTGTACGCGGACGGCGAGCACTGGTGGTCCCGGACGACGGCGTTCGGCAGGTCCCGGACTGCCGGCGTCCCGTACGATCCGCGGGCCAGCGGCGCCGCCGCTGCCGCCGTGATGGCCGGCCTGCCAGCACTGTCCAGCCGGTCCGAACTGGAGGCCAGCGTCGCTGGCCCGGCCGAACCCGACCGCCCCGCTCTCGCCGCCCTGGCCGCCCGCGCGGTCCGAGACCTGGACCAGCTGGACGTGCAGGCCCGGCAGATCACCATGGTCGAGGCCGTGCACGCCGGGTTGGCCGCCGAGCCGTCGGACGAGGCCTGTGCCCGGCTCGCCGTCCTCGCCGCGGCGATCGACGCCCGGGACGCCGCCTGGTCGATGATCACGCTCGACCGCGCCGACGACCACGTCGCGCTCTGGCGCCGGGTGGTCCGCCGGACCATCGACCGGTACGCCCTCGGCCCGCTGGCCCTGACCGGTGCCGCCGCCTGGGTCGGCGGCCACGGCGCCCTGCTGAACTGCTGCGTCGAACGCGGGCTGCGGCTCGATCCGTCGTACAGCATGATCACGCTGCTGGCCGAGCTGGCCAGCAGCGGCATCCCGCCCACCCTGTGGCACGAACTCGGGCCGCGGATCCGGGAGGAGGTGTGGTCGGAGACCGGATGATCAGTCGTCGTCGGAGACGTGCGGGAAGCCCTGCACGGCGATGGTGATCCGCCGGCTGTCCGGCGCGAGCTCGCGCTTGCTGGTCAGGGGTCGCAGCACCTCGCTGATCTGTTCGCCGATCTGCTTCAGCTCTTCGGCCGACAGGTCCGTGTCGATCTGCATCTCGAAGCCGACGCCCCGCCAGGGCTCGGGCAGGTCCCGGCTGCGTCGGGCCCACGCCTCGATCCGGCGGACCAGGGCGCCGCGCAGGGCCTGACCCATCGCCAGGGCGGCCCGCCGGGCATCACCGGCGAGGTTCTCCGGCTCGACCCGCATCCAGCCGTGCCGGATCTGCCACGGCCGGTTGCGCCCCTTGCCGCCCTCGGCCTCCTCGATGAAGCCGTACTTGGCCAGGGTGCGCAGGTGGAACGAGCAGTTCGCGGGACTCTCGCCGATCCGGTCCGAGACCTCGGTCGCGGTGAGCGGACCTTCGTCGTCCAAGAGGTCCCGGATCCGCAGCCGGATCGGGTGGGCCAGAGCTCGCATCGCGCGCGGGTCCTCGAGCGGATCCACCTTTTCGAAAGACATGTTTCGAACTTAGTCGAGTGTGGGCGGGTGGTCAACGTGGCCAGCTCGCGGATCCCGGCGGTGGGCGCTGGGTGCTGGGCGGAGTGCCGGCGCATGGTGGTTGGTTGGTCGGTAGGCGGGGGAGGGGCCCTACCGGTGGGGAGGGAGGGGCCCACGGGGAGGATGGGGCGGCGGCCAACGGGGAACTCGACGAGGGGAAGGCGGAAGGTGGAAGGGAGAAGGGGGCGGGCGGAAGGGGGATGGGCGGCGGTGGGGATGGGGTGGCGGCGTGGCGGAACGCGACGAGGGGAACTCGCCGAGGGTACGGGCGGAGGGAACGGGCCGTGGGGCGAGCGGATAGGGGTGGGGCGAGCGGAGAGGGGCGAACGGAGAGGGGTGAGCAAAGAGTGGAGGGTCGGACATTCGGCTGACGAGGCATCGAAGACCCTATTGACTTAGCGCTGGGCGGCGGGCTTGAGCCTGAATCCGTGGATCGCTGCTTAGGGCGCGCTGGCGTTGTTGGCGAACATCAGGCTGTCAACCAAGCAACCTCGCACCGGAACACTTGCCGGCGCACCGCTCTGCGACCGTCGCGTCGCTGCGTCCGGCGCCGACGCTCCGCCGAGCGGACGCCAAGGGCAGATCTTTTCCGGAATCCGTGCCATTTGGGTCCACTCGGCGCTCAGCCACTCGCCGTTCGGCCGTGGCTGCGTCGTGACGCTTCATCGAACCGGGATCGGGTTGCGGTGACGTGTCAGAACGGGGGTCGGGGGTCCAGTGCCTGACCCGGAGCGGCCTTCCGCCGAGGGCACGGCAACGCTTCCAGTCGGAGGATCCGGGCTGAGGGCGGTCGGGAGACGAACGGTGCCGAGGGGTCGGGCAGGTCCGGCGGCTTGACCGGGCATGCCGGGACCGTGCCGGGGATCCGGGCCAAGGGGCGTGCCCGCACGGGCGCGGAGCGGGTTGATGTCAGGACCCGTGCCCGGGGTGTCACGGATCGGCCCTGCAACGGGGTCTCGGGGCGCGAAATCGGTGCGGCGGGGCGGTTGCGTTGCAGATTTGTGTCACTCGCCCGAATCGAGGTCACGGGAGGAGGCGCTGCTCCTTGGCGACGGAGACCGCGCCGGTCCGGGTGTCGACGCCGAGCTTCTCGTAGATCCGGCCGAGGTGCGTCTTCACGGTGGCCTCGCTGAGAAACAGGGCCTTCGCGATGTCGCGGTTCGACAGGCCGAGCGCCAGCTGGCCGAGGATGTCGTGCTCGCGAGGTGTCAAGGTGGGCCGGGGGCTGCGCATCTGGGCCATCACCCGGTGCGCGACGGGCGCGGACAGGGCGGTGCGGCCGGCGGCGGCGCTGTGGATCGCGGCGAACAGTTCCTCGGGTCGTTCCGCCTTCAGCAGGTAGCCGGTGGCGCCGGCGGCGATCGCGCGGGTGATGTCGGCGTCGGTGTCGTACGTGGTCAGGACCAGGACGTGGACGTCGCCGCCGGCCGCGACGATCTGCCGGGTCGCCTCGATGCCGTCGATGCCGTCGCCGAGCTGGAGGTCCATCAGGACCACGTCGGGGGTGAGCGCGGCGGCTTGGGCCACCGCCTCCTCTCCGCTGCCGGCCTCGCCGACGACCTCGATGTCAGGCGCACTGTCCAGCAGGGCACGCAGGCCGGCCCGGACCACGACGTGGTCGTCGCAGAGAAGGAGCCGGACGGGTCCGGTCGGAGCGGGGCTGGTCACGGGGTCGGAACCTCCAGAGTCGCGGGTACGGCAGCGGACACGACTGTGCCGTCGCCCGGCGCGGACTCGACGGTCAGGGTGCCGCCGAGTTGGCCGACCCGGGCCCGCATGGCCGGTAGTCCGTGGCCCCGGTCGGCCGAACCGGGTCCGGGCGAGGCCGGGTCGAACCCGCGGCCGTCGTCGGCGATGTCGAGGCGTACCTCGTCGCCGAGGTAGCTGACGGTGACGGCGGCCCGGGTGGCGCCGGAATGCTCGCGTACGTTGGCAAGCGCGCCCTGAGCGACCCGGAGCAGGGCGGACTGGACCCGGTCCGGCAGTGGTACGGGCGTGCCGTCGACCTGGCAGATCACGGTGCGCTCGTCGGTGATCTCGCGGTCGGCCAGCGCCCGCAGAGCGGTCTGCAGATCGCCGCCCTCGGCGAGGTCGGCGGGGGCCAGGTCGTGGACGAAGCGGCGGGCCTCGGCGAGGCCGCGGTCCGCGACGGCGGCCGCGGTACGGACGTGCTCGCGGGCTCGGGCCGGCTCGGCGTCCCAGAACCGGTCGGCGGCCTGCAACAGCATCCGCTGGCTGGACAGGCCCTGGGCGATCGTGTCGTGGATCTCCATCGACAGCCGCTGCCGCTCGGCGAGGGTGCCCTCGCGTCGCTCGGTGGCGGCCAGCTCGGCCCGGGTCCGGACCAGGTCCTCGATCAGCGCGGCCTGGCGGGTCGCCTGCCGGTCCATCACGACGAACACCGCAGTCGCAAGGGCGGCGACGGCGGGCGGGCCGACCACCCAGTCCAGGTCGAACCGGCCGGCCAGCCGCAACTGGGCGAAGATCACCAAGCCGGTGAACAGGATGATCATGACGAGCGCAAGCCGCAGCGGCAGCATCCGCAACGCCAGAAAGAACAGCGGCACCGCGCACCAGGCGAAGCTCGGCGCCAGGTTCACCAGCACCGACCAGACCCCGACCACGCCGCAGAGCCAGATCAGCCGGGCCACGCCGGCGCCGAGCAGCCGGGACAGGGCAAGTCCGTACAGGACGGCGAGGGCGGCGGCCATCGCGTACACGACGGCGGCCTGCGCGTCGTCACCGTGCCGCTGGGCGAATCGGAACAGAGCGGCCCCGAGCAGGACGAAGAACGCGATGTGAATGACGAGGGCGAGCCGGCGGACGTCACCGGCCGCGGCGGTGGCGAGGTCGCCGGCTGGGGACGCGTCCCCGCCGGGCGCCGGGGTGCTGCCGGCCATGGTCCGCTCCTCTCCTGACCTGCGAGAACACCCATTCTGGCCCAGCCGCGGCGGCCCGCGGGTCATCCGATCGGCTGACCCCGGCCTCGCCCGTACGGCCGCCGAGGACCAGCCACTGCGACGACGCGCGGACCGGGGTCTCGGCAGCAGGCTGGAAGCACAGCACGGAAAGCCCACACCACAACGAGATGGGGAGTCACACCATGCAGGTCAAGAAGTTCTCGACGCGGGTCAAGATCATCACCGCCGCCGCGGCCGTCGCCCTCGCCGGCTTCGGCACCGCGGGCGTCGTGTCCGCCGCCGCCCAGCCGCCGGCTCAGCCGCCCGCCCAACCGCCGGCCGCGACCAAGGCCGCCGTACCGGAGAAGGCCACCACCACGAGCACCCACCTCAGCATCGACGCCGCGACCGAGGCCGCCCAGGCCGCGCTGGACGCCGCCGAGAAGGAGGGCCAGCGGGTCACCGTCGCCGTGGTGGACCGCAACGGCAACACCATCGTCACCCTGCGCGGCGACGGCGCCGGGCCGCAGTCCTACGAGTCCGCGGTCCGCAAGGCCTACACCGCGGTGTCCTGGAACGCGCCCACCTCGGAGCTGGTGAAGCGGCTCGAGTCCGCGCCGACCCTGAAGGACATCCCGGGCACCCTGTTCCTGGCCGGCGGCGTGCCGGTCGCGGCGGACAACGCCCCGATCGCCGGCATCGGCGTCGCGGGGGCCCCGTCCGGCGACCTGGACGAGAAGTTCGCCCAGGCCGGTGCGGCCGAGCTCGGCTGACCCCGACCGCCTCCCCGATCGGCTCTCGACGCCACGCCCGCCGTGGTGTCGAGAGCCTTTCGGCGTTCCCGGACGACGGGGCGGGCCGCCCGGATCGCTCCATTAGGGTGCCGCCATGAGTCGATTCGTCGTGTGTGGTGAGACCTTGATCGACCTGGTCCGGGTCGCGGAGCCGTCGGATGATCATTTCCGGACCACCTGGCAGGCGCTGTCGGCCGGCGGGCCGATGAACACGGCGGTCGCGCTGAGCCGGCTCGAGGCGGACAGCCACTTCCTGGGGCGGCTGTCCCGGGACGCCTTCGGCCGGCAGCTCCATGATCATCTCACCGGCGCCGGGGTCGATCTTGATCTTGCCGTGATCACCGATCAGGCCACCTCGCTGGCGGTGGTCGAGCTGGATGCCGACGGGGTGGCGAGCTACACGTTCCACTTCGACGGCACGGCCAACTTCGCCTGGCAGCCGCCGGAGCTGCCCGAGCTCGGCGCGGGGGACTGGCTGCACATCGCGTCCCTCGCCTGCGTCGTCGAGCCGGGCGCCGGGGTGCTGCTCGACTGGGCTTCGGCGTCGCAGGCGCCGCTCTCGTACGACATCAACGTCCGGCCCACCGTGATCACCGACCCGAAGCTCTACTGGACGAAGGTCGAGCCGTGGCTGGAGTTGGCCGGGCGCAACGGCGGCATCGTCAAGGCCAGCGATGCCGATCTTGCCGCCCTGGCCGAGGTCGCGCCGGGCGGTGCCGATCCGGCCGAGACCGCCGCCCTCTGGCAGCAGCGGTACGGGCTGCGCGCCGTCGTGATCACCCTCGGCCCGGGCGGAGCCGTCGCCGTCGACGCCGACGGCCGCACGGACGTGCCCGGCCGCAAGGTCGAGGTGGTCGACACGGTCGGCGCCGGCGACACGTTCATGGCCGGCTTCCTGGACGGTTTCGTACGCCGGCAGGCCTCCCTGGAGGACGCGCTGCGCCGCGGGGTCGCCGCGGCCGCGATCGTCTGCGAACGCCAAGGGGCCCAGCCGCCGACCGCCGCCGAGGTCGACGAACTGCTCCGCTCCGACGCTCGCTGAACCTCCCATCAGCCACGGTCGACCCGCGGCCGGCAAGAGATCGGCCGACCGCGACGCCCACTTCTGCCACGATGCAAAACGTTGTCTACAAAGGGTTCCGGTTCGTCCGCTCGGTGCCTTAGCGTCCTTACCGGAGACATTCGTCGACGACGACGCGAGGGGAATGCCGATGACCAGACCCACCCGACGCACGGTCCTCGGCGCGGGCGCCTCCGCCGCACTCGCCGGGCTGTGCGGCGCCGCGGAGTCGCGCGCGGCCGCCGAACCGGCCGGGCCGGCCGGCCGGCGGCCGAACATCGTGTTCATCCTGATCGACGACCTCGGGTACGGGGACCTGTCGATCGCCGGCAACCCGCTGGTGCGGACGCCGAACCTGGACCGGCTGGGCGCCGAGGGCATGCTGATGACCCAGTGTTACGACGCCTCCCCGATCTGTTCGCCGTCGCGGGCCGGCTTCCTGACCGGTCGGTATCCGGCCCGGAACCGGCTCGTCACCTTCCTCGCCACCCGCGAGCACAACGCCTGGGCC
Organism: Microlunatus parietis; assembly: GCF_013407955.1. Taxonomy (GTDB): domain Bacteria; phylum Actinomycetota; class Actinomycetes; order Propionibacteriales; family Propionibacteriaceae; genus Microlunatus; species Microlunatus parietis. The sequence goes on from NZ_JACCBU010000001.1 coordinate 5,548,162, forward strand.
GGGCAGGCCGACTGGCTCGACCCCGACGTGCCCAACCTGCCGCGAACGCTGCGTGCCGCCGGTTATGCCACCGGCCATTTCGGCAAGTGGCATCTGGGCGGTGGCCGCGATGTCGGCGACGCTCCGTGGCCGGCCGCGTACGGCTTCGACGAGAGTTACACCCAGTTCGAGGGACTCGGCCCGCGGGTGGTGCCGACCGACACCGAGGCCGGGCTGGCGGCGGCCAGCATCGCGCTGGGGCAGGGGCCGATCGATCAGCTGCCCAAGTCGCAGATCACGGAACGGTTCGTCGACCGGGCGATCGACTTCATCCGGCGGCAACACGATCGGCCGTGGTTCGTCCAACTCTGGCCCGGCGACGTGCACACGCCGTGGGCGCCGAGCGCCGAACAGTTGGAGCAGGTCGCGGGGCTGGGCCGGACTCCGGAAGAGGAGCGCTTCCTGGCCGTCCTGGTCGCGCTGGATGCCGAGGTGGGCCGGCTGACCGGGGCGCTGGATGATCTTGGTCTGTTGGACGACACCTTGATCGTCTGCACCTCCGACAACGGTCCCACCGCGGGAGCCTCCCGGCCGGGTTCGGCCGGGCCGTACCGGGGCCGCAAGGGCAGCCTGTACGAGGGCGGCATCCGGCAGCCGCTGCTGATCCGGTGGCCGGGCCGGGTGCCGGCCGGCAGTCGGGACGACCGCACGGTCGCGCACGCGGTCGACCTGCTGCCGACGCTCGCGGAGGCCGCCGGCACCCGGCTGCCCGGGCCGGCCGACGGGATCAGCCTGCTGCCGGCGTGGTGCGGCCGCCCGGTCACCGAGCGACCCGACCTGTACTGGACCTTCGGTGCGTTCCGGGACCCGAGCCAGGTGCCGGCCGGCGCGAGCCCGAGCTTCGCGATGCGGTCCGGGCGGTGGAAGCTGCTTGCCGAGTCCGGCGGCCGCAACGTGGAGCTGTACGACCTGGAGGCCGACCCGGGCGAGTCGACCGACGTCGCCGATCGCCATCCGCGGCTCGCCCGATCCCTGACCGCCCGGCTGGAAGCCTGGCGCCGGCCCCTTCCGATCAAGATCGCGCACTGATCACACCGAACCATGATCATCGATGTCCCTGACGGCGAAGGAGAAACGCCATGGCGGAGGAGACCGTACCGACGATGACCCGGCGCACCCTGGTGGGCGGTGGTTTGGCGCTGGCATCTGGGGGAGTCTCCGCGGCCGGGGCGCCGGCAGCGCGGGCGGAGGAGGTGGCCGAGCGGCCGAACATCGTCGTGATCTTGGCCGACGACATGGGATTCTCCGATCTCGGCTGTTTCGGCAGTGAGATCCCGACCCCGAACCTGGACGCGCTCGCCGCCGGCGGGCTGCGGTTCAGCCAGTTCTACAACTGCGCTCGGTGCAGCCCGTCGCGCGCCTCGCTGCTGACCGGCCTGTATCCGCACCAGGCCGGCATGGGTGCGCTGGACAACATCGTCAAACCGGAATCCCGCGGCACCTTCGGCCGGCTGCTCGACCGCTCGGTGACCCTGGCCGAGGTGCTCGGTGCGGCCGGCTATCACACGTCGATGTCCGGCAAGTGGCACCTCGGACTGGGCCACGGCACGCCGCCGTGGGCGCGCTGTTTCCAGCGTTCCTTCGCGCCCGTCGGCGGCACCTACTTCCGGGATCAGGACAAGGGTGCGGTCCACATCGACGGCCGGCCGGTGCCGTTGAACTCCGACGAGGTCGGCCCCGGTTACTGGTACGGCTCCGACCTCCTGGTCGACTGGAGCACCCGATTCATCGACGACGCGCGGCAGCAGGGCAAACCCTTCTTCCACTACCTGCCGTTCTGCGCCCCGCACTTCCCGCTGATGGCCCCGCCGGAGGACATCGCGCGGTTCCGGGGCCGCTACCTGGACGGCTGGGAACCGCCGCGCAACGCCCGCTTCGAGCGGCAGCGCGAACTCGGCGTCGTCGGCCCGGCGGAGCGGCTGTCGCCGGCCCTGCGGTACGCCTACGACTGGGACCGGCTGACCGCCGAGCACCGGGAACGCTTCGACATCATGATGGCGGTCTACGCCGCGGCGATCTTCCGGATGGACCGGGCCGTCGGTGATCTTGTCCAGCACCTCAAGGACACCGGCGCGTACGAGAACACGTTGATCATCTTCCTCTCCGACAACGGCGGCAACGCCGAAGCCGGCCCCGACGGCCGGACCGGCGCGGGCACGCCGGGCAGCGCGACCTCCAATATCTGGGTCGGTCTCAACTGGGCGACTCTGCAGAACACGCCGTTCTCGTACTTCAAACACTTCACGTCCGAGGGCGGCATCGCCACACCGCTGATCGCGCACTGGCCGCGCGGGATCGATCCGGCCGTCCGCGGAACGATCCGGCGCGAGCCCGGCCACGTGATCGATCTGATGCCGACCCTGACGGAGGTCGGCCGGGCCCGGTATCCGGCCGAGTTCAACGGCCACGCGATCCTGCCGGCCGAGGGCCGGTCCTTCGCACCGGCCTTCGGCGGGCGGCCGCTCCGGCGGGAGGAACCCCTGTTCTGGGAACACGAGGGCAACCGCGCCGTACGCGCCGGCAACTGGAAGTTCGTCGCCCGCTTCCAGGAACCCCACGAACTCTACCATCTGGGCGCCGACCGCTCCGAGACCGAGAACCTCGCCGAATCCCACCCCGCCAAGGCGGCGGAGCTGGCCGGCCGCTATCGGCACTGGGCGGACCGCACCTTCGTCGATCCGTGGGACAAGAAGATCCACGGCGGGGTCGTCGAGGGTTCGCTCGACGCCTGAGGCGTGGCACCGGCGCGCTGACGTTGATCATGGACGATTCACAGCTGACCCTCCCTAGACTGGCGAACTGAGGACCGACCCCCGACCCCCCAGGGAGCCCGTGATGCCGGATGTCCGCAGCCAACTCGACCAACTCGTCGCGGGAGCGCGCAGCCGGCGCAGGCTGCTGAGACAGGCCGGGCTGGCGGCGGTCGCGATCGGCACGGGGGCTGGGATCGCCGGCTGCTCCACCGGCGGCAGCGCCGGCCCGTCGGCCTCCGCGCCCGCTTCCGCCGCTCCGTCGACGAGCGGCGGACCGACCGCCGGAAGCTCGCCGAGCGCGAGTGCGAGCCCGAGCGGGGGCTCGAGCCCGAGCGCGAGCGGGTCGCCCACCCCGGCCCCGCAGGGCATCACGGTCGCCACCGCCGACGTGCCGGAGGGCGGCGGGGTGGTGATCCAGGAGAAGTACGTGGTGACCCAGCCCGCGGCCGGCGAGTTCAAGGCGTTCAGCGCGGTCTGCACCCACCAGGGCTGCCCGGTGGAGAAGGTCGAGAACGCCGAGATCGTCTGCCCGTGCCACGGCAGCCACTTCGCGATCGCCACCGGTGACCCGGTCTCCGGACCGGCCGACCAGCCGCTCCCGGCGGTCGAGTTCACCGTGTCGGGCGACAGCCTGGTGCTGCCCGAATAGTCCCCGCTCGGGTTGTCGGACCGGGGTTCTACGCTGAGGAACGTGGCCGACCCGACAACCTACCGACCCAAGCCCGGCTCGATCCCGGAGCAGCCCGGCGTCTACCGGTTCTCCGACGCGGACGGGCGGGTCATCTATGTCGGCAAGGCGAAGAGCCTGCGGCAGCGGCTGAATTCGTACTTCGCCGATCCGGCCGGCCTGCACACCCGGACCCAGGCGATGGTGTTCACGGCGGCCCGGGTGGACTGGACCGTGGTCCGCTCCGACGTCGAGGCGCTGCAGCTGGAGTACTCCTGGATCAAGGAGTTCGACCCGCGGTTCAACGTGAAGTATCGCGACGACAAGTCGTACCCGTGGATGGCGGTGACCTGGGCCGACGAGTTCCCGCGGGTGATGGTCGGCCGCGGCAAGAAGCGCAAGGGCAATCGCTACTTCGGGCCGTACTCGCACGCCTGGGCGATCCGGGAGACCGTCGACCTGCTGCTCCGGGTGTTCCCGATGCGGTCCTGCTCCAACGGCGTGTTCAAGAACCACAAGCAGATCGGCCGGCCCTGCCTGCTCGGCTACATCAACAAGTGTGCCGCGCCGTGCGTCGGCAGGATCAGCGCCGACGAGCACCGCGACATCGTGGACGACTTCTGCCAGTTCGTCTCCGGCCAGTCCGGACCGATGATCAAGAAGCTCGAGCGCGAGATGGCCCGGGCCAGTGCGGCGATGGAGTACGAACGCGCCGCCGTGATCCGGGACGACATCGGTGCGCTGCAGCAGGCCATGTCGAAGAACGCGATCGTGCTCGGCGACGGCACCGACGCGGACGTGATCGCGCTGGCCGAGGACCCGCTCGAGGTCGCGGTGCAGATCTTCCACGTCCGCGGCGGCCGGGTCCGCGGCGAACGCGGCTGGGTCGCCGACCGGGTCGACGACATCGACACGGCCGGCCTGGTCGAGCAGTTCCTGCTCCAGTTGTATGCGGCGCCGGAGGAGGCCGACGGGCCGGAGCAGCCGCCGCTGCCGCGGGAGATCCTGGTGCCGGCGCTGCCGCCGTCGGTCGACTCGCTGACCGCCCTGTTCAGCGAGCGGCGCAAGGCCCAGGTGGCGATCCGGGTGCCGCAGCGGGGCGACAAGCGGACGCTGCTGGAGACGGTCGCCCGCAACGCCGGCGAGACCCTGGTCCGGCACAAGACCAGCCGGGCGGGGGACCTGTCCACCCGGAACCGGGCGCTGGAGGAGATCCAGGAGGCGCTGGAACTGCCGACCGCGCCGCTGCGGATGGAGTGCTTCGACATCTCCAACTTGCAGGGCACCGAGGTGGTCGCCTCGATGGTCGTCTTCGAGGACGGCCTGCCGCGGAAGAGCGAATACCGGCGCTTCGTGATCAGGGGCGTGGACGGCCAGAACGACGTCGCCGCGATGAAGGAAGTGATCACCCGCCGGTTCCGCCGGCTGCTCGACGACCGGGCCCGGACCGCGGCCGATCATGATCGCGGCAACGGTACGGCGGCTGCTGCGGAGGTGGCCGACGCCGAGCCGGACGGCCCGATGCTGATCGACCCGACCACCGGGGCGCCGCGCCGGTTCGCCTACGCGCCCGCGCTGGTCGTCGTCGACGGCGGCCCGCCGCAGGTGGCCGCCGCGGCCGAGGCAATGGGGGAGTTGGGCATCAACGACATTGCCCTCTGCGGCCTGGCGAAGCGGCTGGAGGAGGTCTGGCTGCCCGAGACCGAGGACCCGGTGATCCTGCCCCGCACCTCGGAGGGGCTCTACCTGCTGCAGCGGCTCCGCGACGAGGCGCACCGGTTCGCGATCACCCACCACCGGTCCCGGCGGAGCAAGTCGATGGTCGAATCGGTCCTTGATCAGGTTCCCGGTCTCGGTGAGGTACGTCGGCGTACCCTGCTGAAGCATTTCGGTTCGCTGAAGAAGCTCCGCGAGGCCAGGGTGGAGGAGATCGCCGCGGTCCCGGGGTTCGGCGACAAGACCGCGCTGGCGATCAAGGCGGCCCTGTCCGAGACGCCGAAGGCGGAGGCGATCAACACCGCCACCGGCGAGATCCTGGACTGATCGGGCCACCGCGCCGAGGCTCGCGGAGCGATGTCGCCAAAGCACCTGAGTTCGAGCGCTGGGCGGCTCTGAAGCGCGTTGTCGGGCGAACCGAGGCGGAAGAACGACAGCCGGGCCCCACCGCCCACCCGCGTCCGCGCCCTGTCCACTCGCGTCCGCCCTGCCCAACCGCGGCCGCCCTGCCCCTGGCCCGCTCCGGCTCGAGTCGGTCCACGTCGCGTGGGTTTGTCGACAACCGCACACGTCGAAGCCGATTCGAGGTCGGAAAGTCGACAACCCGACCCGCTGTCCGGACACCGAGGGTTGCGCGGTCGCCTCGGCCGGCGGGTCGGAGCGGTCGCGGCGGGGAGGATGACGGGTGGAGCGTCGGTCGCCGGCGGAGGGTCGGTCGCGGATGAAAGCGCGGTGTGGGTCGGCGGAGTGGTGTGGGTCGGCGGAGTGGTGTGGGTCGGCGGAGTGGTGTGGGTCGGCGGAGCGGTGCGGTCGGGGGCGTCGCAGGTTCGGCGCGGCCCGGAGGAACGGTCGCGGATCCGGCTGAGATCGAGGCTGTCGGCGACCGGGCGGACCCGCCTCGGTCCGGGCGTCACCGGTGGCCGCCATAATGGGGCCGGTGAACTCCAGCCAGCCGATCACGGCCGCGCCCGAGGACCTGGACCCCGCCGCCGCACCGACCGCCCCCGACCTGCGGGTCGTCGTCGTCACCGGCATGTCCGGCGCGGGCCGGACGACCGCCGCGAATGCGCTCGAGGACCTCGGCTGGTACGTGATCGACAACCTGCCGCCGAGCGTGCTGCCCGAGGTGTGTTCGCTGGCCAGCGGCGCCGGGATCACCCGGCTGGCGGTGGTCCTCGACGTCCGTACCCGATCGTTCTTCGAGCAGTTGTCGGCCATGTTCAGCGACCTGACCGCGCGCGGCCTGCTGCCGGAGATCCTCTATCTCGAGGCCTCCGACGACGTCATCGTGCGGCGGCAGGAGTCGGCCCGGCGGCCGCACCCGCTGCAGGGCGACGGCCGGCTGCTGGACGGCATTCTCCGGGAGCGGCAGATGCTCGCCACGGTGCGCGCCGCGGCCGATCTGGTGATCGACACCTCGGCGATCAACGTGCATCAGCTCAGCTCGCGGGTCGCGCACGCGTACGCGGGGGAGACGACGGAGCAGCTGCGGGTGACCCTGGTCTCGTTCGGCTTCAAGTACGGCATCCCGGTCGACGCCGACCTCGTGGTCGACGTGCGGTTCCTGCCGAACCCGCACTGGGTGCCGGAGCTGCGGCCGATGACCGGGCTGGACTCCGAGGTCAGCGACTACGTGCTCGGCGCCGAAGGTGCCAACGGGTTTCTGAACAAGCTGCAGGAGCTGCTGCAGATCATGGCGGCCGGCTACATCCGGGAGGGCAAGCGGTTCGCCACCATCGCCATCGGCTGCACCGGCGGCAAGCACCGCAGCACCGCGATGACCGAGGAGTTCGCCCGCCGGCTGCGCGCCCTGGGGCTGCCGACCAAGGTGCTGCACCGCGATGTGGGACACGAGTGAGGTACTTCGGGTGAGCACGGCCCTGCCAGCGCTGCCGACATTGCCGTCGGTGGTCGCGTTCGGCGGCGGCCACGGGCTGTCGGCGTCGCTGAGCGCGTTGCGCCGGGTCACCGACAAGCTCGCCGCGGTGGTCACGGTCGCCGACGACGGCGGTTCGTCGGGCCGGCTGCGGGCCGAGCTGGACTGCCTGCCGCCGGGCGATCTGCGGATGGCGCTGGCCGCGTTGTGCGGCGACGACGAGTCCGGCCGGACCTGGGCCGAGGTGCTGCAGTACCGGTTCGCCTCCGACGGCGACCTGAACGGCCACGCGATCGGCAACCTGCTGATCGCCGGGGTGTGGGCCCGGCTCGGCGACCCGGTGGCCGGGCTCGACCTGGTGGCCCGGCTGCTCGGCGCGAAGGGCCGCGTGCTGCCGATGGCCGCCGTACCGCTGGAGATCGAGGCGGACGTGATCGGCCTGGACGCCGCGCACCCGGACGAGACCGGGCTGGTCCGCGGCCAGGCGGCGGTGGCGACGACGACCGGTCAGGTGTCCGCGGTCCGGCTCACGCCGAGCGACCCGCCGGCCTGTCCCGAGTCGGTGGCGGTGGTCGAGGCCGCCGACTGGGTGGTGCTCGGTCCGGGCTCCTGGTTCACCTCGGTGATCCCGCACCTCCTGGTGCCCGAGCTGGCCGACGCGATCCTGGCCACCAAGGCCCGCCGGCTGCTCACCCTCAACATCGGCTACGACGGCGAGACGCACGGCTTCAGCGCCGCCCGGCACCTGGAACTGCTGGCCGAGCACGCGCCGTGCCTGCGCCTCGACGTGGTGCTGGCGGACAGCGCGTTCGCGGCCGACGATCCCCATCTGAGCGCGTACGCGAGCTCGCTCGGCGCGGAGCTGGTGGTCGCCGACCTGGCCGTCCGAGACGGCACCCCACGGCACGACCCGCTCCGCCTCGCTTCGGCGTACGCAGAGATCATGGGCATCCCCGGCTGACCCTTCAAGATCACTGGGGCTAGGGGGTGCGCCTCGGGCGCTGGCCAAATCTGGCATCATGCACCAATGGCCATGACAGCTCAGGTGAAGGCGGAACTGGCGACGATCAAGGTCACCAAGCCAAGCTGTCGGAAGGCAGAGGTCGCCGCGATGCTGCGGTTTGCGGGCGGCCTGCACATCGTCAGCGGCCGGATCGTCATCGAGGCCGAGCTCGACACCGGCGCCGCGGCGCGCCGGCTGCGGACCGACATCGCCGAGGTGTTCGGGCACCCCAGCGACCTGGTGATCGTCAACGGTTCCGGCATCCGGCGCGGCACCCGCTACGTGGTCCGGGTGATCAAGCACGGCGACGCGCTGGCCCGGCAGACCGGACTGATCGACTCGCACGGCCGGCCGGCGCGCGGGCTGCCGGCCCAGGTGGTCGGCGGCGGCGCGGACGAGTGCGCGGCGGCCTGGCGCGGGGCGTTCCTGGCGCACGGGTCGCTGACCGAACCGGGCCGTTCGATGGCGCTCGAGGTCACCTGCCCGGGACCGGAGGCGGCGCTGGCCCTGGTCGGCGCGGCCCGGCGGCTCGGCATCGCCTCCAAGGCCCGCGAGGTACGCAACGTCGACCGGGTGGTGATCCGCGACGGCGACGCGATCGGCGCCCTGCTGACCCGGATCGGCGCCCACGAATCGGTGCTGGCCTGGGAGGACCGGCGGATGCGGCGCGAGGTGCGGGCCTCGGCGAACCGGCTGGCCAACTTCGACGACGCCAACCTGCGCCGGTCGGCCCGCGCCGCGGTGGCGGCCGGCGCCCGGGTGGAGCGGGCCCTGGAGATCCTCGGCGAGGACGTACCGGATCATCTCAAGGCGGCTGGCGTACTGCGGATCGAGAACAAGCAGGCCAGCCTGGAAGAACTGGGCCAGCTGCACGAGCCGCCGCTGACCAAGGACGCCGTCGCGGGCCGGATCCGGCGGCTGCTCGCCACCGCCGACAAGCGGGCCGCGGAGCTCGGCATCCCGGACACGGAGTCGAGCATCAGCCCGGAACTCCTCGACGCGGACTGATTCCCGGAGTCAGCGGGGCGGGCTCGGCTCCGGACCGGAGGAATAGACGGCCCGAATCGTGCTGAACTCGGGCACCCGTCCGCGATCCGGCGTGAACCGGATGAACTGCCCGGCCGGCACCGTACGGCTCGGTTCGGTCGTCCGCCGCACCGTGAAGCCGGCCTCTTCGAGCCGTTTCGTCGCGGCCTCCGGACTCAGCCCGAACAGGGCCGGCAGGTCGACCAGTCGCCCGTCGGTCAGTTCCCGCGGCGGCGCCTCGAAGCGGGTCTCCGGCTTCCCCTCGAGGTACTCCTCCATCGCCGGCTTCCAGATCTCCTGCCCGGCGTCGCCGCTGCCGGAGCCCTCCAGGACGAAGCCCGTCGACGGCACCCGGTAGCCCTTGACGCCGCTGGACCGGAAGTCGTCGCCGCCGCGCCGGAACGGTTCCCGGGTGACGTCGACCGAGATCATCGCCGCGCCCGAGATCTCGGGCGTGTACCCGGCGAACGAGACGGCCTGGTTGCCGCTGGTGGTGCCGGTCTTACCGGCCTGCGGCCGGCCGTCGTCGGTGGCCACCCGCTGCCCGGTGCCGTCGGTCATCACGCTGGCCAGCAGATCGTTCATCGCGTTCGCGACGTCCTCCTCGAGCACCCGCCGGCAGTTGCCGCTCGGTACGGCCAGCGCGCTGCCGTCCGGCCGGGTGATCGACTCGAGCACGATCGGGTCGCAGTGGATCCCGCCGGAGGCGAACGTCGCGTACGCCTCCGCCAGCGACAGCGGGCTGATCTCCACCGTGCCGAGGGTGAACGACGGCTTGTCCTGGTAGTACGACAGCGGCCGGTCGGCGGTGGTGCTGACGATGCCGAGCTTCTCGGCCATCTCGATCACCCGGCACATGCCGGTGTCCAGCTCCAGCTGCACGTAGTAGGTGTTCACCGAGCGCTGCGCGGCACGGTACATGTCCATCTCGCCGTTGGTGCCGGTGGAGTTGGACACCTCCCAGTCGCCGTAGACCCGGCTCCGTCCGTCGCAGGTGTCGAACGTCTCGCCGGAGAAGTCCATCGTTCCCCGCGCGTCGTACCGCTTGCTGAGCGGGATGCCCTTCTCCAGCGCGGCCGCCGAGGTGATCGCCTTGAACGTCGAGCCGGCCTGGAAACCGCCCTGCTCGCCGATCGCGTAGTTCCAGTAGGTCTCGCCCGCCTCGGCGTCGTCGCCCATCACCGGCCGGCTCTGCGCCATGGCGACGATCAGGCCGGTGCCCGGCTGGATCATGTTCATCGTGGCGATCACCGGGTCGGTCGGGCCGACCACGTCGCTGACCGCCTGCTGGGCGATGTCCTGGGTCTCCGGGTCGATCGCCGTCCGGACGGTCAGGCCGCCGCGCTTGATCGCGTTCTCCCGGTCGTCGGCCGTCGCACCGAGGCTCGGCGTCTGCATCAGCGCGTCGTACACGTAGTCGCAGAGGAACGGGTAGTCGGTGCCGACGCAGCCGTTCCGGGTGCCCCGGACCAGGTCCTCGTCGAAGCCGGTCTTCTTCGCCGCGGCCACGTCGGCCGGGCCGACCATGCCCAACTCGGCCATCCGGTTCAGCACCACGTCGCGCCGTTCCAGCGCCGCGCCCTCGTTGACGACCGGGTTGATCTGGGTCGGGTTCTGCACCAGACCGGCCAGCATCGCGGCCTGGGCCAGGGTGAGCTTTGCGGCCGTGGTGTTGAAATAGTGCTTCGCGGCGGCTTCGACCCCGTAGGCGCCGTCGCCGAAATAGGCGATATTCAAATAGCGTTCCAGGATCTCGTCCTTGGACCATTCCTGTTCCAGGGCGATGGCATAACGTAATTCCTGGATTTTTCGTTCGTACGTGCTCTCCTGCGCGGCGCGTACGGCAGCCTCGTCACCGCGCCGTTTCGCCTCGTCGATCAGCACCATCTTCACGTACTGCTGGGTGATGCTGGAGCCGCCCTGGGTGACCCCGCCGGACACCTGGTTGGTGAGGAAGGCGCGCAGGGTCCCGATCGGGTCCAGCGGGCCGTGCTCGTAGTACCGATGATCTTCGATCGCCAGCAGAGCCCGCGGCATCACCGGCGCGATCTCCTGCAGAGGTTTGTAAACCCGGTTCTCGGCGTAGAAGTAGGCCAGCACGTCGCCGTTCACGTCGAGGATCGTCGAGCGCTCCGACTGGGCCGGCACCTCGAAGTCGGCCGGCAGGTTGCCCAGCTGGTCCGACGCGGCCCGCGCACCGAGCCCGAGCCCGCCCGCGAACGGCGCTACCAGGGCGGCCACCAGCAGCCCGGCGAGGGCACTGACGGCGACGAAGAGAACAGCCGAGGTGAGGACGCGTACGACGCGCCGGGCAGACCGGAGCACTCTGTGCAGAGTAATCGCGGACGCTGTGAATTCCAGGCGCCGCATGCACAGGCTTGCGGCGGAACTCCGGGCGCCGAATCTTCGTTGGAATGTATTCGAGAATTCGCGCGTATTGCGGAATTCCGTGCTGCCGGCTCGGTCCGGCCGAGCCTCGGGTTGCGGTGCCGGGCCGCTCGCGGAAGACTCGACGCGCTCCCTCGTCCGACCACGCCGCCGATGACAGACCAGCGGGGTGGTGGTCTAATGCACGTACCACAGCCAGTTCCGGTCCGCAATCGCTCGGCGGCGGTTCGTTAGTGTGGCCGTGGCGGGGGAATCACCCGACAGAGCTCATCTTGTACGAGGAGTGGAATCAAGCATGACGGTACGTGTTGGCATCAACGGCTTCGGCCGGATCGGCCGCAACTTCTTCCGCGCGGCGCTGGCCGCCGGCGCCGACCTCGAGATTGTGGCCGTCAACGATCTCACCGACAACGCGAGTCTCGCGCACCTGCTGAAGTACGACTCGATCCTGGGCCGGCTGCCCGGCGACGTCGTCGCGACCGACACCGACATCTCGGTCGATGGCAAGGCGTTCAAGGTGTTCGAGGAGAAGGACCCGGCCGCGCTGCCGTGGGGCGACCTCGGCGCCGACGTGGTGGTCGAGTCCACCGGCATCTTCACCGATGCCACCAAGGCGAAGGCGCACATCGACGGCGGCGCCAAGAAGGTGATCATCTCCGCCCCGGCGAAGAACGAGGACCTGACCCTGGTGCTCGGCGTGAACGACGACGCCTACGACCCGGCCAAGCACACCATCATCTCCAACGCGTCCTGCACCACGAACTGCCTGGCGCCGATGGCCAAGGTGCTGAACGACGAGTTCGGCATCGTCAAGGGCCTGATGACGACGATCCACGCGTACACGCAGGATCAGAACCTGCAGGACGGGCCGCACAAGGACCTGCGCCGCGCCCGCGCCGCCGCGCTCAACGTGGTGCCCACCTCGACCGGCGCCGCCAAGGCGATCGGCCTGGTGCTGCCGGAGCTGAAGGGCAAGCTGGACGGCTACGCGCTGCGCGTCCCGGTGCCGACCGGCTCGGCCACCGACCTCACGTTCGAGGCCGGCCGGGAGACCACCGTGGAGGAGGTCAACGCGGCGGTGAAGGCGGCCGCGGAGGGCTCCATGAAGGGCTACCTGCGCTACACCGAGGACGAGATCGTCTCCAGCGACATCGTCACCGACCCGGCCTCCTGCATCTTCGACGCCGGCCTGACCAAGGTGATCGGCAACCAGGTCAAGGTCGTCGGCTGGTACGACAACGAGTGGGGCTACTCCAACCGTCTGGTCGACCTGGTCGGCATCGTCGGCAAGAGCCTCTGACCGATCCGCCGAGACGTCCCTCCGTCGGCCAGAGTCGACGTCTCGGCGAACTCTTCGTGGACTGCCGGTGCCCTCGTGCTGAGGGGCACCGGCCGTCCGCCCGGGTCGCCGTCGTCGACCGAGGTCGTGCCGCTACGGTGATCCCTGAACCGCGCCGCCGACCCCGGCCGAAGCGCGATCGAGCCGTCACGACCGCTGCGAAACGCCGCGAGAACGTCCGCGCTGCTGGCGTCCCGGCGGAGGGAAAGGATTCTTGTGAAGAGCGTTGATGATCTTGGGGACCTGCGCGGGAAGCGGGTGCTGGTCCGGTGCGACCTGAACGTGCCGCTGGACGGTGATCAGATCACCGACGACGGGCGGATCCGGGCCTCGCTGCCGACGCTGACCAAGCTGCGCGAGGCCGGCGCCAAGGTGATCGTGCTGGCGCACCTGGGCCGGCCCAAGGGCCAGGTCAAGCCGGAGTTCTCGCTGGCACCGGCGGCGAAGCGGCTGGGCGAGTTGCTCGGCACCGAGGTCCAGCTCGCCGAGGACGTCGTCGGCCCGTCCGCGACCAAGATCACCTCCGAGCTCGCCGACGGCGCGGTGGCGATGCTGGAGAACGTCCGCTTCGAGCCGGGCGAGGAGTCCAAGGACGATGCCGTCCGCGGCGAACTGGCCGACAAGTACGCCGCGCTGGGCGACGTGTTCGTCTCCGACGGCTTCGGGGTGGTGCATCGCAAGCAGGCCTCCGTCTACGACCTCGCGTCCCGGCTGCCCGCGGCCGCCGGCACCCTGGTGTTCGCCGAGGTCGAGGTGCTGCGCCGGCTGACCGAGGAGCCGGCCCGCCCGTACGTGGTCGTGCTCGGCGGTGCCAAGGTCTCCGACAAGCTGGCCGTGATCGACAACTTGATCAAGACCGCCGACACGCTGGCGATCGGCGGCGGGATGGTGTTCACCTTCCTCGCCGCGCAGGGCCTCGAGGTCGGCCAGAGCCTGCTCGAGGAAGATCAACTCGAGAAGGTGAAGGGCTACCTGGAGCAGGCGCAGCAGGCCGGCAAGCGGATCGTGCTGCCGACCGACATCGTCGTCGCGCCGGAGTTCAAGCAGGACGCGCCGCCCACCGTGGTCGCCGCCGACGCGATCCCCGGTGATCAACTCGGGCTGGACATCGGCCCCGAGTCCGGCCGGGCCTTCGCGGAGTTGATCAAGGAAGCCAAGACCGTGTTCTGGAACGGCCCGATGGGCGTGGCGGAGTGGGAGAACTTCGCCGCCGGCACCAAGGCGGTCGCGCAGGCGCTGTCCGAGGTGGACGGGCTGTCCGTCGTCGGCGGCGGCGACTCGGCCGCTGCCGTACGTGATCTTGGGTTCGGCGACGGCGACTTCTCGCACATCTCCACCGGTGGCGGGGCGTCGCTGGAATATCTGGAGGGCAAGACCTTGCCCGGCCTGTCCGTACTCGATCAGGAGAAGTGAACCTCGTGGCACGCAAGCCGTTGCTGGCCGGCAACTGGAAGATGAACCTGAACCACGTCGAGGCGGTCGGCCTGGTCCAGAAGCTGGCCTGGACGCTGGAGGACAAGAAGCACGACCCGGACAAGTCCGAGGTCGTCGTGCTGCCCCCGTTCACCGATCTGCGCACCGTCCAGACGCTGGTCGAGGGCGACAAGCTGAAGCTCGGCTTCGGCGCCCAGGACGTGTCCGAGCACGCCGGCGGGGCGTACACGGGCGACATCTCCGCCGCCATGCTGGCCAAGCTCAACTGCTCCTACGTGACCGTCGGGCACTCCGAGCGCCGGCAGTTCCACGGCGAGGACGACGCGCTGGTCAACCGGAAGGCCAAGGCGGCCCTCGGCGCCGGGATCACCCCGATCATCTGCATCGGCGAGGGGCTCGAGATCCGCCAGGCCGGCGAGCACGTGCCCTACACGCTGACCCAGCTGGACGGCGCCCTGGACGGGCTGTCCGCGGAGCAGGTGGCCGGGCTGGTCATCGCCTACGAGCCGGTCTGGGCGATCGGGACCGGCGAGGTGGCCACGCCGCAGGACGCCCAGGAGGTGTGCGCCGCGATCCGGTCCCGGATCGGCGAACTGCACGGTCCCGAGGTGGCGGACCAGGTGCGGGTGCTCTACGGCGGCTCGGTGAAGGCGAACAATGTGGCGGCGATCATGGCGCAGCCCGACGTCGACGGCTGTCTGGTCGGCGGAGCGAGCCTCGTTGTCGAAGAATTCGCCGCGATTTCACGCTTCTACGCCTTGCCAGTGATCTGACCAATCCCGCCCCCGGTCGGGGGTGAGATTTCGGTAAGCCTTGAGTTAGAGTACCCCGGTGATTGTTGCGCCCGTTCCGATGATGACCGTGCCTGTGTTGGTCTTCTCCATCGTTCTCGTGGTCACCAGTGTGATCCTGGCCTTGTTCATCCTCATGCATAAGGGGAGAGGCGGCGGTCTGTCCGACCTGTTCGGCGGGGGCATGTCGACGTCCATGGGCGGAACGTCCGTGGCGGAGCGCAATCTGGACCGACTGACGATCATCGTCGCAGCGGTCTGGCTGGCCAGCATCGTGGCCTTGGGTCTGCTCTACAAGCTGCAGAGTTGAGCGCGGACCATCTCCGCTGCCGCTCCGTTTCGGCTTGATCATCGCTTTCCTGTGCTCGATTTCTGAGGGAGATTTCTACCGTGGCTAGTGGGAGCGCCATCAAGGGCAGCCGTGTCGGCTCCGGCCCGATGGGCGAGGCGGAGCGTGGCGAAACGGCTCCGCGGCTCTACGTTTCATACTTCTGCGCGAACGCGCACGAGACCAGGCCCGCCTTCGCGGCCGAGGCGCAGATCCCGGAGACCTGGGACTGCCCGCGCTGCGGCCTGCCGGCCAACCTGGACTCGGACAATCCGCCGCCCCCGCCGCGGATCGAGCCGTACAAGACGCATCTTGCCTACGTGAAGGAGCGCCGCACCGACTCGGAGGCGGATGACATCCTGAGCGAGGCCCTGCAAGCCCTGCGGGACCGCCGCGCTCGCGGCGAGGTCATCTACTGATCAACTTCTGAGGTGCCTCGCCGCGGTGCGGATCGCGGCGAGGCGGCACTGCTTGCGGGATTTTCATGATCATGGCCTGATTCAACTTGATCAACTCCGTCGCAATCGGTCGACGCTCAGCGGAGGACATCGTCGAGCGACGTCGCGTCGAGGACACGCAAGCTCCATGTCTGGAGCTGGTCTGCGGGTGCGACGTGGATGGTGTCAAGGGCCGTCCGAGAGAGTGGGCCGAACCTGTGCTCGAGTTGCCGTACCAATGCGTCGGCCAGCCCTTCCGCTCGGCCTTCGGCGCGGAGCATCTCGGCCGTGGTCAGGCGGGTCACCGCAGCCCGTCGCGCGGTCAACGGAGGACTTCGTCGAGCGTCGTCGCGTCGAGCACACGCAAGCTCCAGGTCCGGAGCTGGTCTGTGGAGGCGGCGTGGATGGTGTCGAGGGCCGTCCGAGAGAGTGGGCCGAACTTGTGCTCGAGCTGCTCTACCAAAGCGTCGGCTTTCCCTTCCGCTCGGCCTTCGGCGCGGAGCATCTCGGCGGTGGTCATGTAGGCCTCCTCTGCGGTCGGTCCGAGCTGGTTGAACAGTTCGCGTAGTTCGTCGGGGGCGCGACTCGCCCACCAACTCAATGTACGTCACCAGGGCCCGGAAGTCCTCGAGCCCACCGCTGGTCTCCAGGACCGCCCTGAGGTCGTCGGCCCAGGGCCGCAGTTGGTCGGCGAGTTCGGTGTTGCCGGCGGCGATCTTGAGGAGGAGCAGCGCGATCCGGGCGGACGGGGTGAGTGGTCGGCTGCGTAGGTCCTGGAGGTCGAGGCGGGTCAGGTCGTCGAGCAGGAAGCGGAACCGGGGTTGGTAGGCGGCTGCCACGTCCCAGGCGTCGGCGTCGATGTCGAGCATTTCGGCGATGTCGCTCGGGCCGGTCCACGGGCGACGGTTGTGGTGGACGACCAGGGGGAGGACGGGCGGCAGGCGGGTGGCTCCGTGGTTGTCCTTGACATAGCGGTCCCAGATCCGTACGACGTACTGGAGCATGCGGAACGGCATGGTCGGGTCGAGACCACCCCACGACGTTCTTCTCCTCCGCTGCGCTCCCCCGAACAACGCCGCGGGGACCCCGGGGTTCTGCTCTGGTGTTCGACCAGGATGTAGATGAAGGCTTGGCTGCCGTCCAGTGGGGCTGAGAAGAGCAGGTCGGAGTGTCGCCAGCTGAGGTCGGTGTCGACGAAGCTCGCGGGGACCCGGGTCAGTTGATCAAGGTCGAGCCGTGCGACCAGGTCGGCGGGGAACACCGAGCGGAGTTGAGAGGCCGCGTTCGCCGGTTCGCCGAGGACGCGGCGGAACACCGAGTCGTGATGGTGGCTGGGCTGAGACATGGGGCCAACCTAGAGAGCGGCGCCGACGTTTCGTACACCCTCCGGATCGACCGGTCACAAACTGCAGCGACACGCCGTCAAAACCGCTGCTTTTGTGACTGGTCGGCGTTAGAGGAGGCCGCGTTGGGTGAGGTCGGCGGGGAGTTCGGCGGCGGCTTCGCGGTCCAGCAGCCACAAGGTACGGTCGCGGCCGCGGGTCCCGGCGCCCGGGACCTGGACCGGACCGGTGCGGAGCAGGGCCAGCGCGACGGCCTTGGCCTTGTCGGCGCCGCTGACCAGGAACCAGACCTCGGCCGCGTTGTTGATCACCTCGAGGGTCAGGCTGATCCGCTCCGGCGGCGGCTTGGGGGAGGAGCGGACGGCGATCACCCGGCCGGGCTCGTACGAGGACGGATGCTCCGGGAACAGCGACGCGACGTGGCCGTCCGGGCCGAGGCCGAGCAGGCAGACGTCGAACTGCGTGCCCCCGAGTTCCTCGTCGTACGCCTCCGCCGCGTCGTCCAGCCCGGTGCCGCCGTCGGTCGCGGGCATCGGGTGGATCTGCTCGGCGGGGATGCCGAGCGGGGCGAGCTGCGCGATCGCCGGCTCGGCGTTGCGGTCCTCGCTGTCCGTCGGGACGAACCGCTCGTCGCCCCACCACAGCTCGACCCGGCCCCAGTCCACGGCGGAGTTGCGGCCCTCCGCCGCCAGCCGCTGGTAGGCGCGGGTGGCGATCCGGCCGCCGGTGAGGCAGAGCCGGGCCACCCGGCCGGCCGTCTGCAGCTCGACGATCCGGGCCAGCAGGCGGGCCACCAGGGCCTCGGCGACGGCGTCCGCGTCCGCGTGCAGCAGGACGCTCCCGTCGCTCATCGCGAGGCCTTCCGGGTGCTCTTCTTCGCGGCCGCCGTCTTCTGGGCACTGCCGCGGGCCGCCGCCGTCTTCTGCGTCGCGCCCTTCACTGCGACAGTACGTGCGGCGGCGGTCCGCTGCCCGGACGTCTTCTTCGCGGCGGTCTTCTTGGCCGAGCCGCGCCCGTTCCGGCGGTACGCGTTCAGAGTGGCGGCGAAGACGTCGTCGTGGTCCATCCGGCGCAGTTCCTCGGTGATCAACTCGGTCACCTCGCGGCGCTTCAGCGCGACCAGCCGGTTCGGCTGGCCGGGCACCGAATAGGAGGCCAGCCGGCCGTCCGGCCGGGTGATCGCGATGTCACCGGCCGCCGTGGTCATCCGGACCGCGGTGATGCCCGGCCCGTCGCTGGGGCGCAGCTTGACCTCCACCTTGAGCCGGGACCGCAGCCAGGCGGCGAGCAGCTCGGCGGACGGGTTGGACCGCTCGGCCTCCACCTCGGCGCTGCGGATCCGGGCCGGGTACTGGTCCAGCGAGGCGGCCAGCAGGGCCCGCCAGGGCGTCAGCCGGGTCCAGCACAGGTCGGTGTCGCCCTCCTCGTAGGTCTCGGACCGCTCCCGCAGCGCCGCCAGCGGCCGGGCCGCGGTGGCCGAGTCGGTGATCCGCCGCCGGGCCAGCTGGGCGAGCTCGTCCTGGGCCGGATTGTTCGGGCACTTGCCGGGCCACCAGATCACCACCGGCGAGTCCGGCAGCAGCAGCGGCCGGACCACGGAGGCCTGGTGCCGGGCCAGTTCGCCGCGCATCCGGATGATCACCACCTCGCCGGTGGTGCCCTCGCCGATGCGTACCTCGGCGTCCAGCCCGGCCCGCCGGCCGTTACCGGACACCACCAGCAGGATCCGGCAGGGATGCTCCCGGCCGGCCGCGACGGCCGACTCCAGGGCATCCTCGTAATGATCTTCGTCGGTGACGATGATCAAGGTGAGCACCATGCCCATGGTGGGGGAGCCGGCGTTGCGCCGGGCCCGCAGCAGGGCGCTGGAGATCTTCGCCGACGTGGTGTCGGACAGACTGATGATCATGCTGCGTCCTCTCGGTTCATGATCACGGCCGGCGCCAGGAGAACCCGTCACGGGCCAGCATCTGGTTGGCCTCCTCGGGTCCCCAGCCGCCCGGCCGGTACGTCTCGGGACGGGTGCCCAGATCGGCCCAGTAGTCCAGGATCGGATCGAGGATCTGCCAGGACAGCTCGACCTCCTCGTGCTGCGGGAACAGCGGCGGATCGCCGAGCAGCACGTCCAAGATCAATCTCTCGTACGCCTCCGGGGACGACTCGGTGAACGAACCGCCGTAGGCGAAGTCCATGTTGACCTCGCGGATCTCCATCTGGGTGCCCGGCACCTTGGCGCCGAACCGGAGCGTGACGCCCTCGTCCGGCTGGATCCGCAGTACCAGGGCGTTGTAGCCGAGTTCCTCGGTGTCGGTCTCGGTGAACGGCAGGTGCGGTGCCCGCTTGAAGCCGAGCGCGATCTCGGTGACCCGCCGGGCCAGCCGCTTGCCGGTGCGCAGGTAGAACGGCACCCCGGCCCAGCGGCGGTTGTCGATGTCGACCCGGATCGCGGCGTAGGTCTCGGTGGTCGAGTCGGCCGGGATGCCGTCCTCCTCGAGGTAGCCCTTGACCTTCTCGCCGCCGGCCCAGCCGCCGCCGTAGATGCCGCGCGCGGTGTGCTTGGCCAGGTCCCGCGGTGGCCGGGCCGCCGCCAGCACCTTCTGCTTCTCCGCCCGCAGCTGGCGTGCCTCGAACGAGGTCGGCTCCTCCATCGCGGTCAGCGCCAGCAGCTGCAGCAGGTGGTTCTGGATCACGTCCCGGGCGGCACCGATGCCGTCGTAGTAGCCGGCCCGGCCGCCGATGCCGACGTCCTCGGCCATGGTGATCTGCACATGATCGACGTAGTTGTTGTTCCAGACCGGCTCGAACAGCTGGTTGGCGAAGCGCAGCGCCAGCAGGTTCTGCACCGTCTCCTTGCCCAGGTAGTGATCGATCCGGAACACCGACGACGACGGGAAGACGCTGGACACGACCTGGTTCAGCTCGCGGGCGCTCGCCAGATCATGGCCGAACGGCTTCTCGATGACGACCCGGCTCCACCGGCCGGGCAGCTGGTCGGCCATGCCGTGCTCGCGCAGCTGGCCGACCACGGTCGGGAACAGGCCGGGCGGGATGGACAGGTAGAAGGCGTGGTTGCCGCCGGTGCCGCGCGCCTCGTCGAGGTCGGCGATGGTCCGGCGCAGCCGGTCGAAGGCCTCGTCGTCGCCCAGTTCGCCGCGGACGAACCGGATGCCCTCCGAAAGCTGCTTCCACACCTCCTCGCGGAACGGGGTCCGGGCGTGTTCCTTGACCGCGTCGTGCACGATCTTGGCGAAGTCCTGGTGCTCCCACTCGCGCCGGGCGAAGCCGACCAGCGCGAACCCCGGCGGCAGCAGCCCCCGGTTCGCGAGGTCGTACACGGCGGGCATCAGTTTCTTGGTGGAGAGATCACCGGTGACGCCGAAGATCACCAGTACGCACGGCCCGGCGATCCGGGGCAGCCGGCGATCCTGCGGATCCCGGAGCGGGTTGGGACGCTCCTCGGTGATCATCAGGCGTTGCTTCCCGAGTTCGAGGCGGCCGTGGCGGCGGCCAGGGCCGCGGTCACGGTGTCGACCAGTTCGGTCCAGGAGGCGGCGAACTTCTCGACGCCCTCCCGTTCCAGGACGGCCACCACGTCGTCGTACTCGACGCCGAGCTCGGCCAGCCCGTCCAGCACGGCCTGAGCATCGCCGGCGGTTCCGGTGACGGTGTCGCCGCGCACCTCGCCATGATCGGCGAACGCCTGCATCGTCTTCTCCGGCATCGTGTTCACGGTGTCGGCGACGACCAGTTCGGTGACGTAGAGGGTGTCCGGGTAGGCGGGATCCTTGGTGCCGGTGGACGCCCACAGCGGCCGCTGCTTCCGCGCCCCCTTCGCCTCCAGCGTGGCGAACCGCTCGCTGCCGAAGACGTCCTGGAACAGCGCGTACGCGAGCCGCGCGTTGGCGATCGCCGCCTTGCCGCGCAGCGCGGTGGCCAGATCGGAGCCGATCTTGTCCAGCCGCTTGTCCACCTCGGTGTCCACCCGGGACACGAAGAACGACGCCACGGAATGGATCTGAGCAAGATCACGACCGGCCGCGGCCGCCTGCTCCAGCCCGGTCAGGTACGCGTCGATCACCGCGCGATACCGCTCCAGCGCGAAGATCAGCGTCACGTTGACGTTGATCCCCTCGGCGATCGCCGCGGTGATCGCGGGCAGCCCGGCCTCGGTGGCCGGGATCTTGACGAACGCGTTCGGCCGGTCCACCAGGGCCCAAAGTTCCTTGGCCTGCGCGACGGTGGCCTCGGTGTCGTGGGCCAGCCCGGGATCGACCTCGATCGACACCCGGCCGTCGACGCCGCCGGTCGCCGCCGCGGTGGCGGTCAGCACGTCGCAGGCGTTGCGGACGTCGTCGGTGGTGATCTTGGTGATCGCGTCGGCCGGCGTCGTGTCCACGGCGGCGAGCTCGGCGATCTGCTCGTCGTACGCGGTGCCCTGGCTCAACGCCGTGGCAAAGATCGTCGGGTTGGTGGTGACGCCGACGACGTGTGAGTCCTTGATCAGTTCGGCCAGGTTTCCGGTGTTCAACCGGTCCCGGGACAGATCGTCGAGCCAGATCGAAACGCCGGCCTCCGACAGTGCCTTCAGTCGATCGGTCATGGGAAGTAGCTCCTCGGGATAGTTAGCGATCGTTGGTCGCCGCACCAGGGTTCGCCGCGTCGTCCCCCGGGCCGATCGGGCCGGATGCGGCGGTGTGGGCCGGCGCGGGCCCGGACAACGCCTTGGCCGCCGTCAGGCTCTCCTCGGCCGCCGCGACGACGGCCTCCGGAGTGAAGCCGAATTCCTTGAACACCGTGCCCGCCGACGCGCTCGCGCCGTAATGATCGATGCTGACGATCCGGCCGGCGTCGCCGACCAGGTCCCGCCAGTCCTGCCGTACGCCGGCCTCGACGCTGACCCGGGCCCGCACCTGCGGCGGAATCACCGAGTCGCGATAGTCGTCGTCCTGGGCGTCGAACCATTCCTTACAAGGCAACGAGACCACTCGGGCCGCTATTCCGCTGGCCTTGAGTTGATCTTGGGCGGCGACCGCCAATTGCACCTCCGAGCCGGTCCCGATCAAGATCACGTCCGGGTCGCCGTCGGCGTCGCGCAGCACGTAGCCGCCCTTCGCCACCCCGGAGGCGTCGGCGAAACCGTCCGTGCCGCGCGGGAACGTCGGCACGTTCTGCCGGGTCAGCGCCAGGCCGGCCGGGCGGTCGGTGTTGGACAGGATTGTCGCCCAGGCCACCGAGGTCTCGTTGGCGTCCGCCGGCCGGACCACGTCCAGGCCGGGGATCGCCCGCAGCGCCGCGAGTTGCTCGATCGGCTGGTGGGTCGGGCCGTCCTCGCCGACGCCGATCGAGTCGTGCGTCCAGACGTACGTCACCGGCAGCTTCATCAGCGCCGCCAGCCGGACCGCGGGCCGCATGTAGTCGCTGAAGACCAGGAACGTGCCGCCGTAGGGGCGGGTCCCGCCGTGCAGCACGATGCCGTTCATGATCGAACCCATGGCGTGCTCGCGGATGCCGAAGTGCAGCGTCCGGCCGTACGGGTTGCCGGGGAACTTCTTGGACTGCCGGTCGTCGGGCAGGAAGCTCGGCTGGTTGTCCATCGTCGTGTTGTTGGAGCCGGCCAGGTCGGCCGAACCGCCCCACAGCTCGGGCAGCACGTCGGCCAGCGCGTTCAGCACCTTGCCGGACGCGGCCCGGGTGGCCAGCCCCTTCGGGTCGGCGTCGAAGGTCGGGAACGCGGCCGCGAGATCGTCCGGCAGCGACCGGGTGCTCAGCCGGTCCAGCAGCGCCTTCCGCTCCGGGTTCGCCTGGGCCCAGGCCTCGAAGTCCTTGGTCCACTCGGCCTGGGCGGCGGCGCCGCGCTCGCCGAGCTTGCGGGCGTGCGCCAGCACGTCGTCGGCAACCTCGAAGGTCGTGGCCGGATCGAAGCCGAGCACCTCCTTGGTCGCCGCGACCTCCTCCTCGCCGAGCGCGCTGCCGTGCGCACCGCCGGTGCCCTGCGCGGACGGCGCGGGCCAGCCGATGATCGTCTTCAGCTCGATGAAGCTGGGCCGGTCGGTCACCTCACGGGCCGCCGCCAGCGCCGCGTCGAGCGCCGCGACGTCCTCGACGTAGTTGGTGTCGCCGTTGGTCCAGTCGACCGTCTGGACGTGCCAGCCGTACGCCTCGTACCGGGCCGCGGTGTCCTCGGAGAGGGCGATGTTGGTGTCGTCCTCGATCGAGATCTTGTTGCTGTCGTAGATCAGGGTCAGGTTGCCCAGCCGCTGGGTGGCGGCCAGCGAGGAGGCCTCGCTGGCGATGCCCTCCTCGATGTCGCCGTCCGAGGCGAGCACGTAGATCTGGTGATCGAACGGCGACGTACCGGGGGCGGCCTCGGGGTCGTACAGACCGCGCTCGCGGCGGGCGGCCATCGCCATCCCGACCGCGTTGCCGACGCCCTGGCCGAGCGGCCCGGTGGTGGTCTCGACGCCGGCGGTGTGGCCGTGCTCGGGGTGGCCCGGGGTCTTCGAGCCCCAGGTCCGCAACGACTTCAGGTCGTCCAGCTCGAGGCCGAAGCCGCCGAGGAACAACTGCAGATAGAGGGTCAGACTGGAGTGCCCGCAGCTGAGCACGAACCGGTCCCGGCCGAGCCAGGTCGGATCGTTCGGGTTGTGCCGCATCACCTTCTGGAACAGCAGGTACGCCGCCGGGGCCAGACTCATCGCCGTGCCGGGATGTCCGTTGCCGACCTTCTGCACGGCGTCCGCGGCGAGCACCCGTACGGTGTCGATCGCGCGCGCGTCCAGCTCGGTCCAGCCCTCCGGCAGCACCGTCTTCTCTGTGGTGTTGGTCACTCGGTTCCCCTTGCTCGTTCCAGGCGATGAACAGGCCTGAGCCTACTCGGAGCGCACCTCGGCGTGATGCCAGGGCGCAGGTGTGGACATGGTGCGCCGGGCCGAGTGTGCGCCCGCCGAGAAGGGACCCTAGACTGCCGGAGGCGGACCGCCCACCGTAGCGGTTTCCGCCCGGCAGTTGACCCCCGAGTACGAGTGAGCGAGACAAGTCTGTGACGAGCGTCGAGGTGCCCGGTCCGACAGCGACCGAGCCCCGATCCGACCCGCAGACGGACCAATCGGCCGTCCGCGTCCGCGACGTGCTCGCCGCCTACGTCGGCCTGACCAAGCCCCGGATCATCGAGCTGCTGCTGGTCACGACCGTGCCGGCCATGTTCCTCGCCGCGCGGGGCATCCCGTCGCTGGCCCTGGTCGCGCTGACCCTGGTCGGCGGCACCCTGGCGGCGGCCAGCGCGAACGTCTTCAACTGCGTACTCGACCGGGACATCGACGAGCGGATGCGCCGGACCCGGCGCCGGCCGTTGCCACGGCACGCCGTCGGGCCGCGGGCCGCGACGATCTTCGGTGCCGTGCTCGGCGTGGTGTCGACGCTCTGGCTCGGCTTCTTCGTCAACTGGCTGTCGGCCTTCCTGGCGCTGGGCGCGAACGCCTTCTACATCTTCGTCTACACGCTGTGGCTCAAGCGCCGTACCTCACAGAACATCGTCTGGGGCGGCATCGCCGGCTGCTTCCCGCCCCTGATCGGCTGGACCGCGGTGACCGGGTCGCTGGACTGGGCCCCGTTCGTCCTGTTCGGCGTCGTCTTCCTCTGGACGCCGCCACACACCTGGGCGCTGGCCATGCGCTACCGCGAGGACTACGCCGCCGCCGAGGTGCCGATGCTGCCGGTGGTCAAGTCGGCGCCGGTGGTGACGAAGCGGATCTGGATCTACTCACTGGCGACGGTCGGCATGTCGCTGCTGCTCTGGCCGGTGGCCGGGACCGGCTGGCTCTATCCGCTGGTGGCCGGCGTGCTCGGCGCCGCGCTGATGGTCGAGGCGACGCTGCTGGCCCGGCGGGCGGTGCAGGGACAGACCGACGCGGCGCTGAAGCCGATGCGCCTGTTCCACTGGTCCAATTCCTACCTGGCGCTGCTGTTCGTCGCCGCCGCGGTCGACCCGCTGATCTTCGGCTGACCGGACGGCCTCGACGCGCAGCCGCGACCGTTGTATCCATCCGCGACCATTGCGACGGTCGCGTTTGCGTGGAACGGTCGCGGATGACCTGTGGAACGGTACGGCAGAGGAGCACAGGCTGGGAAAACTCCTGGCCTGGGATGCGTCTTCCAGGTGAATTTGTGGCACAGAGGGGTAGCGGACCGCCTATTCCGCAGGGTTGACTCGTGGTGCAGGCAACTTTTCGGCTCAACTGCGAGGAGACGAACCATGTGCACTGACCATGAAGCAACGAATCCCACCTCGAGCCTGCTGCGCCGGCGCGGGTTCCTGCGCGGCGTCGGCATCGCCGGGCTCGGCGTCGTGGGCGTCGGAGCGCTGGGAGTCCAGCCGGCGTTCGCGGCCACCTCCCAGAACGGCTGGCCGGCGGCCGAGAACCTCGCCGTGAACCGCGACTTCAACGTGGGCGGCGTGAAGTTCCCGCAGGGCGTCGCGCCGGGAGCTCCGGAGACCATCCTCGGCTTCGTCGCCCGGCAGTACGTCGACACCGTCGAAGCGCTGATCACGCCGGGCTGTTGGGGCTTCAACTACCGCACCATCGGCGGCGGCACCACGCTGTCCAACCACGCCAGCGGCACCGCGCTCGACTTCAACGCGCCGAAGCACCCGCAGGGCAGCCGCGGCACGTTCAACGCACCCCAGGTCTCGGCGATCCGGGCCATCCTGAACTACTGCGAGGGCGTGGTCCGCTGGGGCGGCGACTATAGCGGCACCCCCGACGAGATGCACTTCGAGCTGAACAAGCCGCCCGGAGACCCGGCGGTGGACGCCTTGGTGGCCAAGATCGGCGGCACCCCGCCGCCCCCGCCGACGATCAAGGAAGGCAGCACCGGCGAGGCGGTGAAGCGGGCCCAGACGGCGCTGAACGCGAAGGGGAACTACGGCCTGGTCGTCGACGGCGTGTTCGGTGCCAAGACGAAGGCCGCCGTGATCGACTTCCAGTCCAAGAACGGGCTGACCGCGGACGGTATCGTCGGTCCGAAGACCTGGGAGAAACTGCTCGCCTGAGCTTCCCGACCGAGAGGGGAAACGATCATGAGAGTCAAGAAGTCGATCATGGGCGTCATCCTCGGGGGCGTCGCCGCGGTCGCGCTGACCGCCGGCATGATCATCGTCGGGACGACCGACTCGGCGCGGGCCGAGGACCCGGCGACGTTCTTCGCCGCCGCGAAGGATCCGGCCCAGGCCGGTGAGCGCGAGTTCGGCGTACCGGCGTCGGTGGCGATGGCCCAGGCGGCGCTGGAGTCCGGCTGGGGCGAGTCGTCGTTGACCAAGGAGGGCAATGCCTACTTCGGGATCAAGTGCGGTACGGACAACGGTCCGATCTCCAACCGGTGCATCGAGAAGGTGACCCAGGAGTGCGATCCGCAGGGCAACTGCTGGGACGAGGTGGCCCTGTTCCGCGGGTACGCCAGCGCCACCGACTCGTTCCGTGATCATGGACACTTCCTGCGGAACCGGCCGCGCTACGCCGCCGCGTTCGATCACACCGGCAATCCGGACCAGTTCATCCGCGAGGTGCACAAGGCCGGCTACGCCACCGATCCGGCGTACTCGGACAAGATCATCTCGATGATGCAGAAGTACCACCTCTATCAGTACAACGTCGGCGGCGGTACGCCGAGCAAGCCGACGATCAAGGAAGGCTCGAAGGGCGCCGCGGTCAGCGAGGCCCAGCAGCTGCTGAACGCCAAGGGCTCGTACGGGCTCACCGTCGACGGCGTCTTCGGCGCCAGGACCAAGGCCGCGGTGATCGACTTCCAGTCCAGGAACGGGCTGACCGCGGACGGCATCGTCGGCCCGCAGACCTGGGCGAAGCTGCTGGCTTGAACCTGGTCCCGGGCCGGGTGCGGCGGAGTAGCTTGTCGCCATGCAGATCTCCATCGACACGAGCTACCTGCCGCACCAGGACCCGGAGGCGTCGCTGGCCTTCTATCGCGACGCGCTCGGGTTCGAGGTGCGCAGCGACGTCGGCAAGGGCGCGATGCGCTGGATCACCGTCGGCCCGCCCGGGCAGCCCGGCATCTCGATCCTGCTCGCGCCGCCCGGTGCCGATCCGGGCGTCACCGACGACGAGCGGCGGACCATCTCCTCGATGATGGCCAAGGGCACCTACGGCTGGATCCTGCTGTCCACACCCGACCTGGACGCGACGTTCGAGAAGGTGCGGGCGGCCGATGCCGAGGTGATCCAGGAACCCACCGAGCAGCCGTACGGGGTGCGCGACTGTGCCTTCCGCGACCCGGCCGGCAACCAGATCCGGATCCAGGAAGTGCGCTGACCTTCTGCGCATCATGCGCAGATTCACCTGCGCGATTCGCGCAGCTTCGGGTTAGGCTGAACGGGTGGGCGCTGAGCAACGGCGGGCAGAGATCCTGCGGCTGGCCACCGATCGCGGGCCGGCCGGCGTGGCCGAGCTGGCCGAACGGTTCGGCGTCACCGCGTCGACGATCCGCCGGGATCTGGCCCGGCTGAGCGGCACCGGCCGACTGGCCCGGACCTACGGCGGCGCGATGGCGGTCCCGGAGTCCTCGCTCCGACAGCGCGGCGGCGAGGCCGCGGAGGCCAAACGGTCCATCGCCGGCTGGGCCGCCGGCCGGATCGAGCCGGGCACCTCGGTACTGCTCGACGCCGGCAGCACCGTCGCCCAGGTGGCGCGCCTGTTGCCGGCCGGCCTCGGGGTCACCGTCACGACGGCCAGCATCCCGGTGATCGGCCAGCTGCACGGGCGCGGCGACGTCGCCACGATCTGTCTCGGCGGCCGGGTCCGGGCGCTCAGCGACGCCTTCGTCGGGCCGCTCACCGAGGCCGCCCTGGAGCGGCTCAGCTTCGACGTCGCCTTCCTCGGCGCCGACGGCGTGACCAGCGACAGCGGGCTCTGCGAGGCCGAACCCGAACAGACCCGGCTCAAGGAACTGATGGCGCGCCGGTCCCGGCAGGTGTACGTCCTCGCGCACGCGGCCAAGCTGAACCACCGACCGTTCCACGCCTGGGCGCGGCTGGACCGGCCGTGGACCCTGGTCACCGACGTCGGCGCGCCGGACGAGGTGGTCGCCGAGTTCCGCGCCGGCGGGGTCGAGGTCGTCGTCGTACCGTCGGGTCGGCCGTGACGCTCCGGGTCACGGTGATCGGCGACGACCTGACCGGCACCGTCGAGAGCGCCGCCGTCTTCCACCGGTACGGGTTCGGCGGCACGATCGGGATCGGGCTGCGGCCGGACGCCCGGCCGGCCCCGGGCACGACGATCTGGACCGTCGACACCGACACCCGGCAGCGGCCCGCCCTCGATGCCGCCGAGCGGGCCCGATCCGCGATCCGGGCGGCACCTGCGCCGCTGCTGATCGGCAAGATCGATTCGTTGCTGCGCGGCCGCTTGGTCGCCCACCTGGCCGCCCTCGACCCGGACCGGTACCCGCTGGTGTTCGCGCCAGCCCTGCCCGTGCAGCGGCGGGTGGTGATCGGCGGGGCGGCCCGCGACCTCGACGACGGCCGGCCGATCGGCGCGGCGCCGCTGGCCGAGCTGCTGGCGCCGCTGCCGACGGCTGTGCTGCCCGAACTCGCCGTGCCCGAACTGGCCGAGCGGATTGCGCAGACCGCGCAGGCAGGGCGGATCGCGCTGTGCGACGCCACGGACGACGCGGCGCTGGACCGGATCGTCGCGGCGAGCCTCGCCCTGCCCGGAGTCCGCTACGCCGGCTCGGCCGGGCTGATCGCCGCCCTCGCCCGCCGGCTAGCCGATACGGTCCCTGAGCCTGTCGAAGGGCAAGGCTCGATGGTGCCTGGCACTTCGACGGGCTCAGTGCGCGTTCAGCGGGCCGTCCTGTCGAACTCGGTGCGCGTTCGGCGCGCCATCCTCTTCGTCGTCGGTACGGCAGCGCCGACCCTCGCCGGGCAACTCGACGCGCTCACCGCGGCCGTCGCCGGCACCCGGGTCTGGACCCGGCCGGCCGGGCGTGCGGGCTGGCCGGAGCGGACCGCGGCCGAGGTCCGGCAGCACCTGGCCGGCGATGCCCCGGCCGTGCTCCGGCTGCCCGAGCGGCAGCTGTCCGGGCCGACCGATCAGACCGCCGACGCGGACGACGCGGGCCTGGTCGCCGAACTGGCCGCTCTCACCGAGCACGTCCTCGCCGGGATCGAGGTGCCCCTGGTCCTGACCGGCGGCCACACCGCCCGTGCCGTCCTGGATCGGCTCGGCGTCGACACGCTCCGGCTGTGCGCCGAGATCCACCACGGTGCGGTCGCACTCGGCGCCGCCGGGGACCGGACGGTGGTGACCCGGCCCGGCAGCTTCGGCGGGCCCGACTCGCTGGTCCGCATCCTCGACCGACTGTCCGCCCCGACCCGACAGGACCGACCATGACCATGATCAACACCGGGAACGACCTGCCCCTGGTGGCGGTGACGATGGGCGATCCGGCCGGGGTCGGCCCGGAGATCTGCGTCGGCGCGCTGCGCGGCGACGGTCGCGCGGCCGAGGTGGGCCGGCTCTGCCACCCGGTGGTGATCGGCGACGCGGCACGGCTGCGGCTGGCGGCGGAGATCCTGGCCGCGTCGGTGGAGGTGATCACGATCGAGGAGCCGGCGCAGGCCCGGTTCGCTCCGGGCGTGATCAACACGATCGACCTCGGCCTGGTCCCGGCCGAGCTGCCCTGGGGCGAGGTCAGCCCGGTGGCCGGCGACGCCGCGTACCACTTCATCAGGGTGGCCGCCGAGCTCGCCCAGCGCGGCGAGGTCGCGGCGATCTGCACCGCCCCGATCAACAAGGCGGCGCTGCACGCCGGCGGCCACGTCTTCCCCGGCCACACCGAGCTGCTGGCCCACCTGACCGGCACCCCCGAGGTGTCGATGATGCTGTCCACGCCCAAGGTCAAGGTGATCCACGTGACCACCCACGTCGGCCTGCTGGACGCGATCGCCATGATCGAACCCGGCCTGGTCGAACGGACCATCCGGCGCGGCCAGGCCGCCATGCTCGGCGCCGGAATCGAGAACCCCCGGATCGGCGTCTGCGCGATCAATCCGCATGCGGGGGAGAACGGCCTGTTCGGCTACGGCGAGGAGGCGACCAAGATCGAACCGGCGATCGCCGCCGTCCGTGCCGACGGGATCGACGCCCGCGGACCGCTGCCCGCCGACACCGCCTTCTTCCTGGCCGGCCGCGGCGACTACGACCTGATCGTGGCGATGTATCACGATCAGGGCCACGGTCCGGTCAAGGTGCTCGGGATCGAGGCCGGCGTCAACATCACGGTCGGCCTGCCGGTGATCAGGACGTCGGTGGACCACGGCACCGCGTTCGACATCGCGGGCACCGGGCGGGCCTCGGCCGACAGCATGATCGAGGCTCTCCGCCAGGCCGCGGAACTCGGCCGCCGCAACGTTCCCTGATCAAGGCGGAAGGGCCGAAGCCACAACGTTCCCTGAGCCTGTCGAGGGCAAGGCCACGTCCGGCTTGGCCCTTCGACAGGCTCAGGGCGCGGCGGTCGGGTTTGGTGCCTCGACAGGCTCGGTGCGCGTTTCAGTCGGTCCAGTCCAGCTGCGGCTCCGGGACGCCGAGCGTCCGGCCGTGCTCCTGTGCCTCGGCCCGGGCCAGCTGATCACCCCGCCGGTAGCGGAATACCCGGCCCGGGTAGATCACGAAGTTCTCCTCGTCGTTGTGGAAGTCGGCGTACCAGCCCGGCTGGTCCAGCACCTCGGCCAGCGCGTCGGCCAGCTCCACGGCGTGCTCGTCCGCGACCTCGAACACGAACTCGGTCCACACCGGCGGCTGGTCGGCCGAGGCCGTCTTCACCGCGTACCTGCTCAACCGCCGCAGGATCAGCGGGAACGCCTCCAGGCTCGTCCCGACCCGCAGGCTCTCCATGATGATGGCCCCGTCATACACACTCTGCTCCTCTCGTCGTACCGTCGACCGGGACGCTACGCGGACCCACTGACAGCAGCCCGGAGGAGCCGTTGCGAAGCATGATCCGCACTTTGGGAATTCCTGAGCCGGTGTTGATCATCAGCTGGGAATCGGTCGGCTAGAGTTTCACCCAGGTCGGCTCTCCTGGGTACCCGCAGGCCCGGTTGAGAGCCGACCGACCTCTTTCCTGCGGAGCCTCCTGATCAGCTTCCTGATCAAGGGCACGGTCAGCGCGAAACCGATGATCGTCAGGCTGACCAGCGACGCGTACCGATCGATGGTCAGCACCAGATCGACGGCGTGCTGACCCAGTCCGTAGCCGAGACCGGCGACCAGCCCGGTGATCAACAGTGACCCGAGCGCATCCAGCAGCAGGAACGGGATCAACCGCATCCGGGTCCAGCCGGCGAGCGCGAAGATCACCGGGCTCGGCACGCCGGGCAGCGGGGCCAGCACCACGGCCAGCCGCAGCAGCCACGGATCGAGCTCCCGGGCCCGCTCGGCGAACCGCTTGGTGCGCTCGCTGGTGGTGAAGAAGCTGATGATGCCGAGGCCCCACTGGCGGCCGGCCCACCAGGTCAGCCAGTCGAGTTTGATCATGCCGGCGACGCCGGCGACGATCGCCAGCCACAGCGGCAGTTCGCCGATCCGGGCGAACGCCGCGGCCGCCCCGATCTCGGCCAGGCCGCCGCCCAGGAACTCCAGCAGCACCGGATTCGAGGCGATCAGGTACGGGCGCAGCGGCCGGACCACCAGCCCGAGCACGATCACCCCGCCGATGGCTGCCATCAGTGCGACGTCGGCCGCGGTGGCCCGCCGGCCCTGCCAGGGCACCCAGCGCCGACTCCGCTCGGCGAACGACAAGCTGCTCATGCCGCCGAGACTGCCCGCTGCGCAAGGCCGGCGGCACCTGCGCACTGTCACCGATCGGCGTGCAGTCTGCAGGCCCCGATCGACGGTGGGTCAGCCGGACGGACCCCGGTGGGGCCGCCGATCGCTCAGTCGAGGCCGAGTTCGACGGTGCCGTCGGTGAGCCGGACCGGATAGCTGCGCAGGGCCAGCTCCGGATCGGTCAGGCCGGCTCCGGTGCGGAGGTCGTAGATCTCCTTGTGCAGCGGCGATGCGACGGTCGGCGCGTCGCCGCGGGACCCGACGATGCCGCGGGCCATCACCTCCGCGCCGGTGTGCGGATCGGTGTTCGAGGTCGCGTAGACGTTGTCGTCGTCGAGCCGGAACAGGGCCACTTGCGCGGGAGCGCCGTGATCGTCGATGATCAACGCCGCCTCGCCCCAACCGGGTTCGAGGTCGTCCAGCCGGCACACCGGGATCCAGGTCCGGGCGGCCACGGGTTCAGTGATCGTGATCATGGTGCGGCCAGCGTAGGCGGGGGGTTGTTGCGGGCGGATGGCTGCTTCGTATCAGCGGCGTTACGACCCCCTCACAGTCCGGAGCGTGCGCCGTGTGAACGCTGTCATGCCGCGGTTACATCGGGGAAATGGCCGGGTAATCGCGGCTGCTTAGCGTCGAGACATGACCCGACGAGTGGTGGTGGTCGGCGGTGGACCCGCGGCCCAGAGGTGCGTGGAACGACTCGTGGCCGGCGACCCGGCCGGCGAGTTGTCGATCATGGTCCTGACCGAGGAGCCCTGGGCGCCGTACGACCGGGTGGCGCTGTCCCGCCGGCTGACCGGCGACGTCGACCTGACCCTCGGCGATCCCGACCTGTGGCAGCATCCGAACGTCACACTGCGCACCGGCGAGAAGGTCACCGGCATCGACCGGGAACGCCGCTACGTGAGGACGACCGCGGCCGACCACGCCTACCACGAGTTGATCTTGGCGACCGGTTCCTACCCGCTGGTGCCGCCGATCACCGGCGCCGACTCCTGCCATGTCTACCGCACCCTGGAGGACGTCGACCGGCTGCGCGCCGAGCTGCTCGAGCTGCCCGAAACCCTCGGACGGAAGCCCCGGGTGCTGGTCGTCGGCGGCGGCCTGCTCGGGCTGGAGGCGGCCGGTGGGGTGGCCGAGCTCGGCGCCGAGGCGATCGTCGTGAACGCGGCCGGCTGGCTGATGAACACCCAGCTCGACCAGGGCGGCGGCGAGGCGCTGGGCCGGCTGATCGGGGACACCGGGCACACCGTGCTGCTGGACGTCTATCCGACCGAGGTACGGGTCGACGGCGCGGGCCGTACGGTCGAGCTGAGCGACGGCCGGGAACTCTCGGTGGATCTCGTGATCATCGCGATCGGGGTCCGGCCGCGGGACGAGTTGGGCCGGCAGGCCGGGCTCGACGTCGGGGAGCGGGGCGGCGTCGTGATCGACGATCGCTGCCGTACCTCGGATCCGGCGATCTTCGCGATCGGCGAGGTGGCCTGCTTCGACGGCCGCACGGTCGGCCTGGTGGCGCCCGCGACCGCGATGGCCGACGTCGTCGCGGACCGGCTGACCGGCGGCGACGCGCGGTTCCCTGGCTTCGACACCGCGACCAAGCTCAAGCTGTCCGGGGTCGAGGTGGCTTCGTTCGGCGACGCGTTCGGGCAGCTGCCGGGCTGCCTCGAGGTGGTGTACGCCGACCCGGCCCGCGGGCTCTACCAGAAGATCATCGTCACCGGGGACGCCAAGACGTTGCTGGGCGGGATCTTCGTCGGCGATGCCGACCCGTACCCGTCGCTGCGGCCGCTGCTGGGCCGGGACCTGCCCGAGCCGCCGGGCCGCTATCTCTCGGTGGCGGGCGGTGACCGGCCGGCCACCGAACTGCCGGACGACGCGATCCTCTGCTCGTGCAACAACGTGCCGGTCGGCACCGTCAAGAAGTTGATCAAGGAAGGCCCTTCGACAGGCTCAGGGACCGGGTGTACCGACCTGGGCGAGTTGAAGCAGTGCAGCCGGGCCGGCACCGGCTGTGGTTCCTGTGTGCCGATCTTGAAGAAGACGCTGGACTCGGAGTTGATCAAGGCCGGGATCACCGTGTCCACGGCGCTCTGCGAGCACTTCGCGTCGTCCCGGCAGGAACTGTTCGACGCGGTACGGGTGCTCGGGCTGACCTCGTTCGAGGAGGTGCTGAACCGCTACGGGACCGGCCGCGGCTGCGACATCTGCAAGCCGGTGGTCGCCTCGATCCTGGCCAGCCAGGGCGGCGCCTACATCCTGGACGGCGGCCGCGGCGGCCTGCAGGACACCAACGACCGGGCCCTGGCCAACCTGCAGAAGGACGGCACCTACTCGGTGGTGCCGCGGATCCCGGGCGGCGAGATCACCCCGCAGAAGCTGGCTGTGCTGGCCCAGGTCGCCGAGGAGTACGGGCTCTACACCAAGATCACCGGCGGGCAGCGGATCGACCTGTTCGGGGCCCGGCTGGAGCAGCTGCCGGAGATCTGGCGCCGGCTGGTCGACGCGGGCTTCGAGTCCGGGCACGCGTACGGCAAGGCGGTCCGGACCGTGAAGTCCTGTGTCGGCTCGACCTGGTGCCGGTTCGGCGTCCAGGACTCGGTCGGGATGGCCGTCGAACTGGAACTGCGCTACCGCGGGCTGCGGGCACCGCACAAGATCAAACTCGGCGTCTCCGGCTGCGCCCGGGAGTGCGCCGAGGCCCGCAGCAAGGACGTCGGTGTGATCGCGACCGAGGCCGGCTGGAACCTCTACGTCGGCGGCAACGGCGGCTTCCAACCGGCCCACGCCGTCCTGTTCGCCTCCGACCTGGACACGCCGACGCTGATCTCCTACATCGACCGGTTCCTGATCTACTACGTCCGCACCGCCGACCGGCTGCAACGGACGTCGGCCTGGCTGGCGTCGATCGACGGCGGCCTCGATCACGTCAAGTCCGTGGTGATCGACGACTCGCTCGGAATCGCCGAGGAACTGGAGCAGGCGATGGCCGATCACGTGGAGCGCTACGTCGACGAGTGGGCGGCGACCCTGGCGGACCCGGAGCGGCTGCGCCGGTTCCGGCCTTTCGTCAACGCGCCGGCGGGGGCGTCGTCCGGTCCGCCGCTGATCTCCGGCCCGGCGATCGGACGCCGATCATGATCGGCGAGCTCGACCTGACCGGCAGCGTGGTGCTGCTGGTCGGCGCCGAGTCCACGAGTCGGCGGGCCGACCGGCGCTACCGGGCCGCCGGAGCGCGGGTCCGCCGGGTCGGCGCGTCCGAGCTGCCGCTCGACGACGATCCGGTCGCCTGGCGGCTGGCCCTGCTGCCGGTGGCTCAGCTGCCGCCGTCGCGGTGCGTGATCATCGACGGCGACCCCGGCCTGCCGGCGGTCCGGGTCGAGACGATCCGGCGGCAGTGCCGGCGGCTCGGCGTGCCGACGGTGCTCGAGCCGGCGGCGATCGCGGCCGGCCGGGTGACCCTGGTCGGCGGCGGGCCGGGACCGGAGGAACTGCTCACGGTGGCGGCCCGGGCGGCGCTGGCCGACGCCGACGTGATCTTGTACGACCGGCTGGCGCCGCACGAGCGGCTGGCCGAGCTGGCGCCCGGCGCGACGCTGGTCGATGTCGGGAAGCGGCCGTACCACCATCCGGTGGGGCAGGATCGGATCAACGAGTTGATCATCCGTTATGCCCGGGGCGGTGCGTCGGTGGTCCGGCTCAAGGGCGGCGATCCGTACGTCTTCGGGCGCGGCGGCGAGGAGGTCGACGCGTGCCGCGCGGCCGGGATCGAGGTCCGGGTGGTGCCCGGCGTGTCCAGCGCGATCGCGGTGCCGGGCGCGGCCGGCATCCCGGTCACCCAACGCGGCGTGAGCCGGTCCTTCACCGTCGTCTCCGGCCATGAGCCGTTGTCCGACGAGGATTTCGACGCGCTGGTCCGGGTCGGCGGAACCCTGGTGATCATGATGGGCGTGGCCAACCTGCACCAGCTGGGCGCCGGCCTGGTCCGGGCCGGGCTGGAGCCGGACACGCCGGCCGCGGTGATCGAACGCGGGCTGCGGCCCGGGCAGCGGACCACCGTCGGCACCATCGGTTCGCTGCCCGGCGAGGCGGCCCGGATCGGGGTCCGGTCGCCGGCGGTGATCATCGTGGGCGAGGTGGTCCGGTCCCACGCCGACCTGGCGCCGTTGTTGATCACGGCCGGCCTGGGTCCGGCGTGAACGCGACAGTCCCTGCCCTGCAGGGGTTCCGGGTCGGCGTGACCTCGGACCGGCGGTCGGAGGATCTGATCACCGCGCTGGAACGGCGCGGCGCCGAGGTGCTGCACGCGCCGTCGCTGCGGATCGCGGTGAACGAGTCGGACGCGTCGCTGATCGAGGACACCCGGCGGCTGATCGCGGCCCGGCCGGAGTTCGTCCTGATCACCACGGGTTACGGGATGCACCGCTGGCTCGAGGTCGCCGACGTGGCCGGTCTCGGCGCGGAACTGATCGACACCCTGGAGCGGTCCCGGGTGCTGGCCCGCGGCCCGAAGGCGCTCGGCGCGATCCGGGCCGCCGGGCTGGACGAGGCGTCGCTGAGCGACGCGGAGACCACCGCCTCGCTGGTCGACGCGGTGATCGCGGCCGGCCCGGGCCGCCGGGTCGGCATCCAGTTGCACGGTTACACCGACGAGGTGCAGCTGGCCCGGCTGCGCTCGGCCAGCGCCGCGGTGCACACGGTCGCGCCGTACCGGTGGGCGCCGGTCAGCGGCGACGACCGCTCCCAGCGGCTGATCGACGCCGTCTGCGACCGGGCACTCGACGCGCTCACCTTCACCAGTGCGCCGGCTGCCGACGCCACCCTGGCCCTGGCCAGGTCCAGCGGCCGGTGGTCGGACTTCCTGTCCGCGTTGCGTTCCGACGTGATCACCGTCGCGGTCGGCCCGGTCACCGCCGGCCCGCTGACCGAGGCCGGGATCGACGTGATCATGCCGGACCGGTACCGGATGGGCGCACTGATCAGGCTGGTCTGCGACCGGCTGAACCGGGACCGGGTGCGACGCTATCGGACCCTGGTCGGCGACGCGGAGGTGCTGGAGCTGCGCGGCCAGACGGTACGGGTCGGTGACCGGCAGGTCCGGCTCGGCCCGACCGCGCTGGCCCTGTTCCGCAGGCTGGCCGACGCGGAGTCGGCGGTGCTGTCCCGGGAACAACTGGTCGAGGGGCTGTCCGACCAGGCCGACACGCATGCGCTCGAGGTCGCGATCAGCCGGCTGCGCCGCAGCCTCGGCGTACCGGACTTGATCAGCACCGTGATCAAGCGCGGCTACCGGATGAACGTCCGTCGCCTCACAGCACCCGAAACGGCTTGTGCGCAAGAGCTAACCGGGTCGTGACCCGACCGCACCAGGTCCGACACTCCGCGTTCCTAGCGTAAGTCTCGGCACCAGTTCCATGATCATCGAGGAGACGAGATGGCGCTCGACATCGATGCGGCCACCCAGGCCCGGACGGCGACGGCCGTCGCACCGACCCGGCGGCCCGGCCGCTGGCTGGACGACTACGACCCGGAGAACGCCGAACAGTGGGCGAACGGCGGCCGGGCGATCGCGCACCGGAACCTGCGCTGGTCGATCTTCACCGAGTTCCTCGGCTTCGTGGTCTGGGGGCTGTGGAGCATCGTCGTCGTCTCGTTGCCGGCGGCCGGCTTCCGGTTCAGCAACTCGGAGATCTTCTGGCTGATCTCGCTGCCCAGCCTGGTCGGGGCGACCATGCGCTTCCCGTACACCTTCGCGGTGGCGCGGTTCGGCGGACGCAACTGGACGATCGTGTCCGGCCTGCTGTTGCTGATCCCGGCGATCAGCCTGGCCGTCGCGGTGGCGAACCCGGCGACGCCGTTCCCGGTGCTGCTGCTGATCGCCGCGACGGCCGGCTTCGGCGGCGGCAACTTCGCCTCGTCGATGGCCAACATCACCTACTTCTTCCCGCGGGCCGAGAAGGGCTGGGCGCTGGGACTGAACGCGGCCGGCGGCAACCTCGGCGCGTCGGTCGGCCAGTTGGTGGTGCCGATCGTGATCACGATCGGTGCGGCCGCCGCGGTGAACCTGCCGCTGGCCGGCCTGATCTGGGTCCCGTTGATCATCGTCGCGGTGATCGGCGCCTGGCGCCGGATGGACAACCTGTCCGGCGCACGGTCCGACGTCGCGGCCTCGCTGGCGGCGCTGCGGCAGCCGCACCTGTGGATCATCGCCGTGCTCTACATCGGCACCTTCGGCTCGTTCATCGGCTTCGCCGGCGTGTTCCCGAAGTTGATCAGTGACGCGTTCCCGTCCTACGCAGGCTTCAAGGTCGGCGCGGCGACCGTGTCGCTGGCCTTCCTCGGCGCGTTCGTCGGCTCGATCGCCCGGCCGTTCGGCGGCCGGCTGGCGGACCGGTTCGGCGGCGCCCGGTTGACCGCGGTGTCGTTCGTCGCGCTGGCCCTCGGCGTGACCGGAGCGATCTTCGCGACCAGGTCCGGCAACTTCTGGATCTTCCTGGCCTGCTTCTGTTTCCTGTTCATCGCCACCGGGGTCGGCAACGGCTCGACGTACCGGATGCTGCCGGCCGTCTTCCATGCCGCCGGCGGCATGAGCGGGGCACGGCTGGCGGCCGCGTCGCTCGGCATCGTCTCCGGGATCGGCGCGTACGGCGGCTTCGTGATTCCGCAGGTGCTGCGGATCTCGTACGAACAGACGCAGGGCTACGACCTGGCCTTCGGCTGCTTCGCCGGTGCCTATCTGATCATGCTGGCGATCACCTGGTTCTGCTACCTGCGGCCGGGTTCGGCGATGGCCGCGCGGCGGATCTGAATGGCCGAGACGCACTGCCCGTACTGTGCCCTGCAGTGTGGGATGAACCTGACGCCGGGCGCGGCGGGCGTCGAGGTGGCCGGGCGGGAGTTCCCGACCAACCGCGGCGGCCTGTGCCGCAAGGGCTGGACCGCGGCCGCGGTGCTCGGCACTCCGGACCGGGTGACCGAGCCGCTGATCGCCGACGGCCGGGGCGGCTTCGCGGCAGCGTCCTGGGACATGGCGCTGGACCTGATCGCCGAACGGTTGATCAAGCTTCGCTCCAGCTACGGCGCGGACGCGAACGGCGTGTTCGGCGGCGGCGGGCTGACCAACGAGAAGGCTTATCTGCTGGGGAAGTTCGCCCGGGTGGCGCTCGGTACGGCCATGATCGACTACAACGGCCGGTTCTGTATGTCGTCGGCCGCGGCGGCGGCCAACCGGGGGCTCGGGCTGGACCGCGGGCTGCCGTTCCCGGTCACCGATCTTGATCAGGCCGGCCAACTGCTGCTGCTCGGCTCCAACGTCGCCGACACCATGCCGCCGTTCGTGCAGCACCTGGACGGGATCCGCGCCGGCGGCGGTCTGATCGTCGTGGACCCGCGCCGCTCGGCGACCGCGGACCTGACCGCGGACGGCGGCGGGCTGCACCTGCAGCCGGTGCCCGGCACCGACCTCGCCCTGCTGCTGGGCATGATCAGGATCGCGATCGCCGAGGATCTCGTTGATCATGACTATCTGGTGGCCCGGACCGAGGGTTTCGAGGCGCTGGCCCGGTCGGTCGCGGCCTGGCACCCGGCCCGGACCCAGACCGTCACCGGAGTCCCGGCTTCTCTGATCCGGCAGGCGGTCCGGCTGCTCGCGTCGCGGGCCGGCAGCTACGTGATCACCGGGCGCGGTGTCGAGCAGCACGCCGATGGCACCGACACGGCGACCGCGGCGATCAACCTGGCCCTGGTGCTCGGTCTGGTCGGCCGGCCGGACTCCGGCTACGGCACGCTGACCGGCCAGGGCAACGGTCAGGGTGGCCGCGAGCACGGCCAGAAGGCGGACCAGTTGCCCGGCTACCGGATGATCACCGACCCGACCGCGCGGGCCGCGGTGGCCGAGGTGTGGGGCGTGCCGGCCGACCGACTGCCGGGCCCGGGCCTCCCCGCGGTACGGCTGCTGGCCTCGATCGGCGAGCCGGGCGGGATTCGTTCCCTGCTGGTGCACGGCTCGAACCCGGTCGTGTCGGCGCCGCGTTCGCTGGCGGTGGCGGAACGGCTGCGCCGGCTGGACTTCCTGGTGGTGTCCGACTTCGTCCTCTCCGAGACGGCGCGGTTGGCGGACGTGGTGCTGCCGGTCACCCAATGGGCCGAGGAGGACGGCACGTTGACCAACCTGGAGGGGCGGGTGATCCGGCGCCGGGCCGCGGTGACACCGCCGGCCGGGGTGCGCAGCGAGCTGTGGATCCTCACCGAACTGGCCCGCCGGCTCGGCGAGACCACCGGCTTCAGCGCCGATCCGGAGACCGTGTTCGACGAGTTGCGGCGGGCCTCCGCGGGCGGCCGGGCGGACTACTCCGGGATCAGCTACGCCCGGCTGGACCAGGGCGAGGCCTGTTACTGGCCGTACCCCGAAGGTGGCCGGTCGACGCCGCGGCCGTTCACGGACGGCTTCCCGACGCCGAGCGGCCGGGCGAAGTTGATCACCGTCGAGTATCGCGGTCCGGCCGACCGGCTGCACCGGCGCGGCGAGCTGGTGTTGATCACCGGGCGGCTGCTGGAGCACTACCAGTCCGGGGCGCAGACCCGGCGGGTGCCGGAACTGGCGGCGGCGCGGCCGGAGGCGATGCTGGAGATTCACCCGGCGACCGCGTCGGCGCTCGGCATCGGCGACGGCGAGCCGGTCCGGCTGCACAACGACCGTGGCGAGTGCCGGGTCAGGGCCGTCTACAGCAAGGCGATCCGCCGGGACACCGTGTTCCTGCCGTTCCACTTTCCGGACCGGCAGCGGGCGAACCTGCTCACCACCGAGGAGACCGATCCGGTCTCGGGGATGCCGGAGTTCAAGGTCGCGTCGGTGCGGGTCGAGCGCGTGGCGGCCGACGATCATGTGGAGGTGGGGGAATGAACGGACCGGAACGGGTGGTGATCATCGGGTTCGGGCCGGTGGCGGCTCGGCTGATCGACCGGCTGCGCGCGGCCAACCGCAGTCGCCGGGAGGCGGGCGAGCCGGAGCGGTTCGCGATCACGGTGATCGGCGCCGAGCCGGAACCGGCCTACCACCGGGTCATGATCGGCGAACTGGCGACCGGGGTCGCGACCCGCGCGTCGCTCTGGCTGTCCGATGCGGCCGAGCTGATCGGTGACGGCGTGGACGTCCGGCTCGGCGCCGTGGTCACCGAGGTCGATCGCGAGGCCCGGACCGTGGCCCTGGCCGGCGGAGAGTTGATCGGCTGGCACCGGCTCGTCTTCGCGACCGGCGCCCGCGCCTATGTCCCTTCCCTGGAAGGGTTCTCCGGCCGGATCGACCCGCGTGAGCTGAGCGGCATCCAGGTGCTGCGATCCCTCGACGACGCGGACCGGCTGCGCGACTCGGTGGCCGCCGGCCGGCGGATCGTCGTGCTCGGCGGCGGCGTACTCGGCCTGGAACTGGTGCTCGGCCTGGCCCGGGCCGGGATCGACGCCACCTTGATCCACTCGGGCGAACACCCGATGGCCCGCGCCCTTGATCAGGACAGCGGCCGGCTGCTGCTCCGGGCGCTGCGTGCGGCTGGGGTGTTCGTGGTGTCCGATGTGATCTGCCGGGCGCTGCTCACCGAGCCCGACGATGATCATGGCCGCCGGTTCACCGGGATCGAGTTCAGCGACGGGCGGTTCGTCCGCGGCGACGAACTCGTGCTGACCTGCGGCGCGCTGGCCCGGACCGAGCTGGCCGAGGCGGCGGGGCTGCGCTGTCACAACGGGATCCTGGTCGATCACGAACTCGCCTGCTGGGGTACGGATTCGATCTTCGCCGTCGGCGACTGCGCGGAGGTGCGGTGCGCCGCGGAGCCGTACTGTTCCGAATGTACGGAGCGTCCGCTGAAGACGTCGGCGCCGGCCGGCCTGATCGCGCCGGGCTGGGAACAGGCGGAGGCGCTGGCGGATCGGCTGATCGACGGTGTCCCGGTCACGGTCGGGACGGGGATCGACGGAATGATCCAGCTGAAGGCGGATGATCTTGATCTGGTGGCCGCCGGCGACACGCTGGCCGGACCCTGGACGCCGGGACTTGAGGTGGCCCAGTGGCTCGACCCGGCTCACGGCCGCTACGTCAAGATGATCACCAGGGAAGGACGGCTGACCGGCCTGGTGAGCCTGGGCATGCCGAACGCGGGCGCGGAGCTGGCCTGGCTGTACGACACCGGGACCGAACTGCCCTGGGATCGCTCCCTGCTGCTCCGCGGCGACGGCCCGGACGGTGGCGACGAGCCGTCCGGAGCGCCGGTCTGCCGCTGCAACGGAGTGCCGAAGGAGACCGTCCAGGCCGCGATCGCCGCGGGCTCCCGAACCGTCGCCGACGTCGGCCGGGAAACCCGCGCCGGCACCGGTTGTGGCGGCTGCCGGTCCAAGATCGCCGCGCTGCTGGAACAGGGCGAGGGAGCCCCATGCTAGGAACTGGGTTGCTCCGCGCGAGCTGACCTGCCGAAGTGCCGGGTCGAATCGGGCCTGCCCCTTCGACAGGCTCAGCCCCGAATCCGCCGCACCCGAGCCGAAACAGCTGAGCCGGTTTCCGACGGATCGCGGCCGTCGTGGCCGTGGCGGGCGCAGTTCACTGAGCGGATGATGTGACCTCGCTTTCGCCGAGTTCTGCCGGTCAAGCGGTCCGCTCGGTGATGTCGAGGCTGCGATGATGAGGCAACGGTCGCGGTATGCGGGGGCGGTCGCGGCTGCGGAGGGCGGGGGCGTGTCGCGATTTCACTTCGCATCGACGGCTGCAACGTTGTACCGGCCCGTTGTGGTCGACACCAAGAGGTTTCGCGACATCGCCCGGGCAGGAACAGCGGCCGGTGCTCCGGGGCCGGTAGCGTCGGGTAACCCCTCGAGTCCTCGGTGCCGGACCGCTTGATCATGGTGGCCGGTCCGGCGGTGCGCTGCCCGGTCCGTCCAGCCCCGCTCGGGCACCGCCGCATCCACCGCCCCGGCCTCGGGCGACGACCCCGGGTCCAGCGGTCACCACTCGAACCACCAACGGCCGGCTGCACGCCGAACCAAGGTCACGTCGGGTTCGTGCCTGTGACGTGACGCATGCTGCCTTGCCCGCCTGAATGATCACCACCGTCGGCTGCAGGGGGACCCGTCGGGAGGCATTCCGGGGCCGCAGCCGCGGTGGTGGGTTCAGCCGGGCTGGTTCGCGGGCGGTCGGCTGATCAGCGCCGGGTGCCGTCGTCCTTCCGCCGCAGCTCAATTGATCAAGCGCTTCAGAGCCGTCCAGCGTTCGAACTTGAGAGGGCTTCGCGCCAACGGCCGCGAGTGCCGGAGGTGGCGACCGCGAGTCGGCTCGATACGAGCGATCGGGGGATCCGGGGCTGAGCCTGCTCTTCGACAAGCTCAGCGAGCGGGTGCGGCAACACGTGCTAGGACTGGGTCATGGATGCTGTGCTGGAAGCCTTCCGCGCGGAGGGCCGGGCCCTTCTCGGGATCGTCCGGGAACTCGGCGCCGATGATCTTGGGCGCCCGACGAACTGCCCGCCGTGGAACCTGGCCGAGCTGATCGTGCACATCGCCGACAGCATCCGGGTCGGCGAGTTCCGTACCGCTCCGGCCGGCACCCGTCCGCGCGAAGCCGCCGACTACTATTGCCGGCCCGAGCGAGGCACCGCCGAATACCGGGACAACAACGTGCGGCAGGCCCAAAGGGCCGCGGCTCGACTGGAGGCCGGCGTCGCCGATGTGCTGGCGGATTCGCTTCGGGACGCTACCGCGGCCCTCGCGGACGATGATCTTGGTCGGATCGTCGAGGTGCCCCGGGTCGGGCCGATGCGGCT
Source organism: Microlunatus parietis (assembly GCF_013407955.1). Classification (GTDB taxonomy): domain Bacteria; phylum Actinomycetota; class Actinomycetes; order Propionibacteriales; family Propionibacteriaceae; genus Microlunatus; species Microlunatus parietis. The sequence continues at coordinate 5,591,940 of NZ_JACCBU010000001.1, forward strand.
CGGTGACTGGCTGGCGACCCGGGTGATCTCGCTGGCGGCGCACGGCCTGGACGTCGCGCTCTCCCTCGACCGGCCGCCGTGGACGACACCGGCGGCGCACGCGGTGATGGCGCCCGTGTTCCGCTCGCTGTTGGGCCAGGACTGTCCGGCCGGGCTCGGCTGGAACGAGGCCAGGGTGCTGGCCGTCGCGACCGGACGGGATCGGCTCACCGACGTCGAGCGGGACCAGCTCGGTCCGGCCGCGGCTCGGTTTCCGCTGCTGTCGTAGGGATTCCCGTCCGCCGACGCCGTCCGAGGACGCCAGACGGATCGACTGGAATCCTGGCCGAGGTGTCAGGACGGGCGGTCGAACCTGAAGTAGAGGTGATTGACCCCGTCGATCGCGACGGTGCGCGTGGCCACGAGTTCCTTCGCCTCGGCGCCGAGCTCGTCCAGCAGCCGGATTCCCTCGCCGAGCAGGACCGGCACCTGGTGCAGGTGCAGTTCATCGACCAGACCGTCCCGGATCGCCTGCCTGATGATGCCGATGCCGCCGTAGATGCCGACGCTCCTGTCGCCGGCCGCGGCCTTGGCCTGCTCGACGGCCGAGGCCAGGCCGTCGGTGACGAAGTGGAAGCTGGTGCCGCCCTCCTTGTGCAGGACCTCGCGGGGGCGGTGGGTGACGACGAAGACCGGCGCCCGGTAGGGCGGGTTGGTGCCCCACGGCTCCTCGCCGAAGTCGAACATGTTCCGGCCGAGCACGTACGCGCCGGCCTGGAACTCCTCGGCCACGAGATCATCGGCCGGTCCGGGCGTCCCGCCCGTCATCCCCTGCCGGTCCCGCCAGGTCGGCAGGTCGTGCACCCAACTGGTGAGCCGCCCGAGGTACTCCCAGGTCTTCTCGATCTCGGGGTGCCCGGCGTAGCCGTCGACGGACACGGACATCTGGGCGAACACGATTCCCATGACTGACCCCTTCCACTAACTGCTTGCAGATTGCAATCAGAATAGAACGGCGCGTCGATGAGGTCAAATGAGCGGCTGGGTGCGGAAGGTGCGAGCGAGGCGTGCCGGCCACTCCGTGAAGTTGATCAACAGGTCGTCGGCGTGGGTGAGCTGGTCGATGGTTCCGACACGGGGCAGGTCGCGGAGCGCCGGATCGGTGATCGAGTCGACGATGGCGTCGATGAGGGCGGCCGAGTTCAGCACCGGGTAGGGCCGGACGGCAGCGTTGATTCCGACCTCGAACGGTCCGATCTTCGGTGGCACCGGCTCGCTCAGGCCGAGCTCGTTGTGCCGGCTGCCGGCCAAGATCATGGCCCGGAGCACCGAGTCGTCGGCCCGCCCGGTCGGTGGCTCGGTCAGGGCCCGATCGATCAAGGGTCCGAGGTCGCCGGCGGCGTCGAGGTCGTCGAAGGCGCGGCTGAACCACTTGTCGTACGGCCGATAGCGGCGTTCCTGCAGGAACGCCAATTCCATGATCAACCGGCACAGCCGCGCGGTGATCAACCGGGCGCCCCGAAGATCACCGAGCTCGACGGAGCGGCCCAGGAAGGGTGATTGGTTGGCGATCAGGTGCCACTGCGCCGCCATGATCCAGCGCCAGACGTCGTCCGGGTACCACTGGTAACGGGTGCGCAGTGCAGTGAGTTCGCCGAGGTCGTCGCGGAAGACCCTGCCGGCGGTGAGCTGCAGGAGGTGCTGCTGCGGGACGCTCAGCCAGGTCGCGAGATCGGGTGGTTCCAGGGTGATCGTGGGGATTCGGCGGGCCAGCCAGTCGGTGAGCGTACCGATCTCGAGATGGTGCGTCTCCTTGCCGGCGTCGAGGGAGTACCAGCTGGTAGGTCGGTCCCGATAGTGCAACGGGAGCCGGCCCTGGATCCGGTCACGGACGAGAGCTACATCCTCCTCGGCGAGAAAGACCTGGAGCCGCGGTCCCCACTCGTGATCGGTGGACCGCTCGGTGTCGTACCCGAGCACCTCGGAGCCTTCGCCGATCAGGCAGGCCGTGTGCGGTCGACCGATCAACGGCGCCACGACGTCCTCGTAGAAGCTGTGCGCCAGTTCCAGCCCCTTCACGAACTCTGCCATCCGGCCGACGCTAGTGCTGACCACCGTCAGGACGCGACTGATTTGCCGCCGTGACGCACGCTCAGGAGGTCCAGCGGAAACTGGCCCGGGCCGCGATCCCGCTGATCACCAACCAGCCCGCCAGCACCAGGACCGGCCACCACAGCGGAGCGCCGGCCGCGGCGGCTCGCAGGCCCTCGCCGAGCGCGCCGGTGGGCAGGAACGGAAGGATCGGGCGCAGGGCGGCGGGGTAACCGTCGATCGGGATGACCAGACCTCCAGCGGCGGCGAAGATCAGGTAGATCAGGTTCGCCAGGCCCAGCGTTGCCTCGGCGCGCAGCCGACCGGCCAGCAACAGGGCCAGGCAGCTGAACGTCGCGATCGCCAGCACCATGATCACCAAAGCTGCCAGCGCCGGCACCGGGCCGAACCGGGGTCGCCAGCCGAGCAGCAACCCGACCACGAAGATCACGATCAGCTGGCCGACCACGATCATGATCACGGCGAGGGTCTTGCCGGCCAGCAGGCCGGGGCGCCCGAGCGGCGTCGCCGCGAGGCGTTCCAGGACTCCATAGCGACGTTCGAAGCCAGTCGCGATCGCCACCGACGTGAAGGCGCTGGACCAGACCGCGAGCCCGAGCACCGACGGGACCAGGCTGCCGAGGTCGCCGAACGGCCCGCCGACGATCCGTCCGATGATCATGACGCCGACCGGGATGACCAGCGCCAGCAACAGTTGCTCACCGTTGCGGACCAGGAGCTTCGCCTCGATGATCGCGTGCTGCAGGATCCGGCGGGATGCCGGAGCGGCCGCCGGGGCCGGCGTGAAGTCCAGGGTGGTCATGGCGTTCCCGGGTGGGTCGACGACAGGAAGATCTCCTCCAGGCTGGCGCCGCCCGCAGTCAGCTCCGCCACCGTACCGGCGATCTTGATCACGCCGCCGTCCAGGATCGACACCTGGTCGGCCAGCGCCTCCGCCTCCTCCATCGCATGCGTGGTGAGCAGAATCGCCACCCCCGCGGTACGGAGCTCGCGCAGCAGTCCCCAGGTCGCCCTGCGTGCGTGCGGATCCATTCCGGCGGTCGGCTCGTCGAGGAAGATCAACTTCGGCCGGCCGATCAGCGCGCCGGCGAGATTGACCGCCTGCTGCTGGCCGCCGGACAACCGCCGGTACGGGATCCGGGCGTACGCGTCGATGCCCAGCCGAGCTTGCAGCACCGCGGGATCGTGCGGCTCGCCGTACAAGCTGCTCAGATAGCGCAACAACTCACCGGGCCGCACCCCCGACCAGGCCCCGGTGCTCTGCGGCATCATGCCGACCCCGGCCAGCGCCGCCGGAGTCCCCGGAGCGGCACCGAGCACCGAGATCCGGCCGCCGTCGGGGGTGATCAGGCCGGCACAGCACCGGATCAATGTCGTCTTGCCGGCACCGTTCGGGCCGAGCAGAGCCGTCAGTCGGCCGGGCTGCACGCCCAGGTTCACTTCGGACAGGATGCGGCGACCGCCGAGCCGTACCGAGAGTCCCTCGATCGTCAGGGCGGGATCCGGCTCGGGCACGGAAGCGATCCTACGGCGCCCGGATTCGGTTAGCGTGTCGACATGGACCTCCCCGTACCGCCGCCGGTGAAGCCGATGCTGGCCAAGTCGGTCAAGCAGATCCCGGCCGGCGACTTCAGTTACGAACCGAAATGGGACGGCTTCCGCTCGATCATCTTCCGTGACGGCGACGAGGTGGAGATCGGCAGCCGCAACGAGCGGCCGATGACCCGCTACTTCCCGGAGATGGTCGAGGCGGTCAAGGCCAACTTCCCCGATCGCGCCGTGATCGACGGCGAACTGATCGTCATCGGCGAGAGCGGCGACCGGCTCAACTTCGACCTGCTGCAGCAGCGGATCCATCCGGCCGCGAGCCGGGTCAAGCTGCTGTCGGAGCAGACCCCGGCCCGGTTCATCGCCTTCGATCTGTTGGCGCTCGGCGACGAGGACTACACCGACCGCCCGTTCACCGAACGCCGGGCCGCGCTCGAGCAGGCCCTGGCGGCGGCCGATGCGCCCGTTCATCTCACCCCGGTCACCCGTGACGCGAAGCTGGCGGAGGACTGGTTCACCCAGTTCGAGGGCGCCGGCCTGGACGGCGTTGTGGCCAAGGGACTCGACGTGACCTACCAGCCGGACAAGCGGGTCATGTTCAAGATCAAACACGAACGGACCGCGGACTGCGTGGTGGCCGGCTACCGAGTTCACAAGAGCGGCCCCGACGCGATCGGCTCGTTGCTGCTCGGCCTCTACAACGACGACGGTGATCTTGCTTCCGTCGGCGTGATCGGCGCTTTCCCGGCGGCCCGGCGGAAGGAGTTGTTCACCGAGCTGCAGCCGCTGGTGACCACGTTCGATGATCATCCGTGGGCCTGGGCCAAGCAGGAGGAGGGCACCCGGACGCCGCGCAACGCCGAAGGCAGCCGGTGGAGCGGCGGCAAGGACCTGTCCTTCACACCGCTGAGGCCGGAGCTCGTCGTCGAGGTCCGGTACGAACACATGGAGGGCGTCCGGTTCCGGCACACGGCCCAGTTCAACCGCTGGCGCCCGGACCGAGACCCGAGCTCGTGCACGTACGAGCAGCTCGAGGAGCCGGTGAAGTTCGACCTCGGCGACATCCTGGCCGGCTAGACGCATGAGCGAACGGAGTCTTGAGGAGCTGGCCGACCTGGCCACGCCCTGGGCGATCCGGGTCGTGATCACGCTCGGCGTACCGGAGTTGCTGGCCGACGGAGCGCGGCCGGCGGATGACCTCGCTGCGGCCACGGATTGTGATGCCGCCTATCTGCGCCGGATTCTCGCGCACCTGGCCGGGCGCGGGCTGTTCCGGCAGGAGCAGCCGGGCCGGTTCGCGCTGACCGAGGCCGGGCAGCAGTTGCGGGGTGAGGGGGCTCGGCTCGGCTACGACCTGGACGGGGTCGGTGGCCGGTTCGCCCACGCCTGGACCACGCTCGCCGATGCCGTCAGAGAAGGCAGGCCGGTCTACGCCGAGAAGTTCGGCCGACCGTTCTGGGAGGATCTGGCCGCTCACCCGAGGCTGTCGGCGGACTTCGACGCGATGATGGGCCCGGCCGGGCACGGCGAGCCCGATCCGCGGATCCTGCCCGAGCAGGCCTGGGCCGGCGTGACCAGGATCGTCGATGTCGGCGGCGGCGCGGGCTACAAGCTCGCCGCGCTCCTGAAGGCCCGGCCGGAGCTGCGCGGGACCCTGGTCGAGCTGCCGCCGACGGCCGCGCGGGCCGAGCAGGTCCTGGCCGAGGCCGGTCTGGCGGATCGGTCCGAGGTGGTGGCGCAGAGCTTCTTCGAGCCGCTGCCGCCGGGCGCGGACCTCTACCAGCTGTCCAGCATCATCAACGACTTCCCGGACCCGGAGGCCGTCGCGATCCTGACCCGGTGCGCCGAGGCGGCGGGCCGGACCGGACGGGTCCTGGTCCGTGGCGGCGTCGCCGACGACGACCATCAACCGTCCGGCCTCGAGGTCGAACTGGTGCTGCTCGGCGGCCGAGTCCGCGGACTGGCCGAGTTCACTGCCCTGGCCGCCCCCGCCGGTCTGAGGATCAAGGATCTGCACCGTCCGCCCGCCGGCCTGGTCGCGGAACTCGTGGTCGACGCGTCCAACTGACGGCCGGCTCAGAGGTCGGGCGGCAGGTCCCGGCCGTCGCGCTCGGCGCCGCCGTTGGCCGTGTGGTGGCGCAGGTTGATGATCGCGGCGACCAGGCCGCCCCAGATGATCACCATCGCCACGAGCATCATGATGATCGCCGCGCCGCTCATGCCGCCTCCTCCGGGACCCGGTCGGGTTCGTAGCCGTCGACCTGCGTGCCCGCCCGCCACCTGGTCCGGCCCGCGATCAGGCCGAACACCAGCGACGCGACTGCGATGCCCCAGCCGAACACCGCGAGCATCCACAGCGGATAGCCCTCGTACGGCTCGCGCAGGTCCGTGATCAGCTGCTGCACCAGCACCACGGTGAGCCCCACCGGGACGACGCCGCCGATGAGCACGTTCCACCACCGGCCCAGCCGCACCGAACCTTGCTTGTTGTGGTGAGCCGCCAGCTCGGGCAGCGCCCTGGCGCCCCAGGCCACCGCGAGGGTGCTCACCACCGCGGCGAGCAGGATGCCGTACTGGTTGACGAAGTGATCCACGATGTCGAGCACGCTCAGCCCGCTCGCCGTCGAGAAGAACACCAGGCTGACGGCGGCGGCGGGCACCGTCACGATCAGCGTCGCCCGGACCCGGGTCAACTCGAACTTGTCCCGGACTGCGGAGATCACCACCTCGAGGACGCTGATCAGCGAGGTGATGCCGGCGAGCACCAACGAGCCGAAGAACAGCACGCCGAGCAACCCGCCGACGGGCGCCTGGCTGATGATCGTCGGGAACACGATGAACGCGAGTCCGATGCCACTGGCGACCACCTCGGTGACTTCGACGCCCTGGGCCTGCGCGAGGAAACCCAGCGCCGCGAACACGCCGATGCCCGCGAGCAGCTCGAAACCGGAGTTCGACAGCCCGACCACGAGCCCGGAGCCGCTCATGTCGGTCTTGCGCCCCACGTACGAGCTGTACGTGATCATGATTCCGAAGCCGACCGACAGCGAGAAGAAGATCTGGCCGAGCGCGGCGCCCCAGACGCCCGGCACCAGCAGCGCCGACCAGTCGGGCGTGAAGAGTGCGTCGAGACCGGTCGCCGCGCCCGGCAGCAGCAGCGCCTGCACCACCAGCGCGCCGAACGCGACCATCAGCAGCGGGATGAAGATCACCGCGGTGCGGCCGACGCCCTGCTGGACGCCGAGAGCCATGATCACGATGGTCACCAGCCAGACGGCCGCGAGCGGCACCAGCACGCCCGGGACGACGGCGAAGGAGACGCCGTCGGCGACCTGCAGGAACTCCTGCATCAGGAATCCTTCCGGGTCGTCGCCCCAGGCCTGGGTGACGGAGAACCCGGTGTAGCTCACCGCCCAGGCGATCACCGCGGCGTAGTAGACCGCGATCGCGACGCAGATGGCGACCTGCCACCAGCCGATCCCCTCGGCCCAGCGGCGTAGCCGGGCGAACGCCAGCGGCGCCGAGCCGCGGAACCGGTGCCCGAGGGCGTAGTCGAAGAGGAGGAACGGCAACCCGGCGACGACCAGCGCGACGATGTACGGGATCACGAAGGCGCCGCCGCCGCCCTCGTAGGCGACGTAGGGGAACCGCCAGATGTTGCCGAGTCCGACCGCGGAGCCGATCGCGGCCATGATGAACACGGTGCGGGAGGAAAAGGCCCCGCGTTTGGCCTCCGTTGCGGTGTCGGTCATCTTCCTCCGTCCGGGATCGGTGGCGACCACGCTAGCGCCGTCGTCCTGGGCGGGCCAGCCTTCCGCGAAACCCGGGCCTGCGGTTAGTCCACCCTTATTTGAAACCAAACGGCGAATAAGAGCACACTGGTGTTGTGAAAAACGCGGACGCTGATTCCTCGACCAGGCAGCGGGTCGCGTCCTCGATCCTCGAGTACGGCCCGTCCACCGCGGCGGCGCTGGCCGAACGCCTCGATCTTACGGCGGCGGCCATTCGCCGCCATCTCGACGTGCTCACCGAGCAGGGCCAGATCGAGGCCCGGGAACAGCGCGTGTACGGGCATCGCGGGCGCGGGCGCCCGGCCAAGGTGTTCGTGCTCACCGACGCAGGCCGGCAGGAGTTCTACGCCGCGTACGACGAGCTGGCGATCTCCGCGCTCGACTACCTGCGCGAGCACGCCGGGCCGGACGCGGTGGCAGCGTTCGCCGAGGCCCGGATCGCCGAGACCGAGCAGCGCTACGCGCGGATCCTGGCCCAGTCCGGGCCCGACGTCACGCCGGCCGAGGCGCTGGCGGCGGCCCTGTCGGACGACGGCTACGTCGCGGCGAGCCGACCGGCCGGCACCGGCGAGCAGCTGTGCCAGCACCACTGCCCGGTCGCGCACGTGGCCGAGCGGTTCCCCGAGCTTTGCGAGGCCGAGACCAGGGCTTTCGCCCGGCTGCTCGGCGTCCACGTCCAGCGGCTGGCGACGATCGCCCACGGCGACGGCGTCTGCACCACCCATATTCCGAAGGCCACCACCGAAACCGCAACCGAAAGGTCTCACTCATGACGCAGACCCCCGACATCGCGAACCGTCCCGTCGGCACCGGTCACACCCAGGAGGAACACCTGGAGGCGCTCGGTAAATACCAGTGGGGTTGGGCCGACTCCGACACCGCGGGCGCCGCAGCGCGCCGCGGGTTGAGCGATGACGTGGTCGCCGACATCTCCCGGCTGAAGAGCGAGCCGGACTGGATGCTCGACCTGCGGCTCAAGGGACACAAGCTGTTCCGGCGCAAGCCGATGCCGACCTGGGGCGCCGATCTCTCCGGCATCGACTTCGAGAACATCAAGTACTTCGTCCGTTCCACGGAGAAGCAGGCCGCCAGCTGGGAGGACCTGCCCGAGGACATCAAGAACACCTACGACAAGCTCGGCATCCCGGAGGCGGAGAAGGCCCGCCTGGTTGCCGGCGTCGCCGCCCAGTACGAGTCCGAGGTGGTCTACCACAAGATCAACGAGGAGCTCGAGAAGCAGGGCGTGGTGTTCCTGGACACCGACACCGCGCTGAAGGAGTACCCGGAGCTGTTCCAGGAGTACTTCGGCACCGTGATCCCGGTCGGCGACAACAAGTTCGCCGCGCTGAACACGGCGGTCTGGTCCGGCGGCTCGTTCATCTACGTGCCGAAGGGCGTCCACGTGGAGATCCCGCTGCAGGCGTACTTCCGGATCAACACCGAGAACATGGGCCAGTTCGAGCGGACCTTGATCATCGTCGACGAGGGTGCCTACGTGCACTACGTCGAGGGCTGTACGGCGCCGATCTACTCGTCCGACTCGCTGCACTCGGCGGTGGTGGAGATCGTGGTCAAGAAGAACGCCCGGTGCCGCTACACGACGATTCAGAACTGGTCGAACAACGTGTACAACCTGGTCACCAAGCGCGCCACCTGCGAGGAGGGCGCGACCATGGAATGGGTCGACGGCAACATCGGCTCCAAGGTGACCATGAAGTACCCGGCGGTCTACCTGATGGGCGAGCACGCCCGCGGCGAGACCCTGTCGGTCGCGTTCGCCGGCGAGGGCCAGCACCAGGACGCCGGCTCGAAGATGGTGCACTGCGCGCCGCACACGTCGTCCTCGATCATCTCGAAGTCGGTCGCCCGCGGCGGCGGCCGGGCCTCGTACCGCGGGCTGGTGCAGGTCGACGCCGGGGCGCACCACTCGGCCTCGGTGGTGAAGTGCGACGCGCTGCTCGTCGATCAGATCAGCCGCTCCGACACGTACCCCTACAACGACATCCGCGAGGACGACGTCTCGATGGCCCACGAGGCGACCGTGTCCAAGGTGAGCGAAGATCAACTCTTCTACCTGATGTCGCGCGGGCTGGAGGAGGACGAGGCGATGGCCTTGATCGTCCGCGGCTTCGTCGAGCCGATCGCCCGCGAACTGCCGATGGAGTACGCGCTCGAGCTGAACCGGCTGATCGAGCTGCAGATGGAAGGCGCGGTCGGCTGACGCCGATCGGCTCCTTCGACAGGCTCAGGACACAAGACCAAAGACAGAAAGCGAAACTGTGACGACGACAACCCCGAACGTCGCTGGTGCGGTCGAGACCAGTGACCGGGTGGCCAGCCACCTGCACCCGGAAGGGTCCTTCGCGGTCGATGATCATGCCGTGCCGACCGGGCTCGAGGAGGTCTGGCGGTTCACCCCGCTGAAGCGCCTCCGCGGCCTGCACAAGGACGCCCCGTTCGGCGGTGGCACGATCACGCTGGACGCCGTGCTGCCCGAGGGCGTCACGGTGTCCGAGGTGCCGGCCGACGACGCGGTGGTCGGGTCCAGCGGCTACGTGCCGGCGGACCGGATCAGCGCGCGGGCCTGGCAGGCGGCCGAGACGGTGACCGTGATCAAGATCGCCAAGGAGGCCGTGGTGGCCGACGCTGCGGTGATCACCCACACCGGGTCGAGCACCGAGACCGCGACCGCCGGCCATGCGGTGATCGTCGCCGAGCCGTTCTCCAAGGCGACCATCGTGCTCCGCTTCGAGGGCAGCGCGACCGTCGCCGACGTGATCGAGATCGTCGTCGGCGAGGGCGCTCAGCTGACCGTGGTCAGCGTGCAGGACTGGGCCGACGACGCGGTGCACCACACCTCGCAGCACGCCCTGGTCGGCCGTGACTCCACGCTGCGGCACGTCGCGATCTCGTTCGGCGGCGACCTGGTCCGGATGAACGCCTCCGTCGCGTACGAGAGCACCGGCGGCGAGGCCGAGCTGCTGGGCCTCTACTTCGCCGACGCCGGGCAGCACCTGGAGCACCGGCTGTTCGTCGATCACAACGCGCCGAAGTCGCGCAGCAACGTCGACTACAAGGGCGCGCTGCAGGGCCAGGGCGCGCACGCCGTGTGGATCGGCGACGTGCTGATCCGCAAGGCGGCCGAGGGCATCGAGACGTACGAGTCGAACAAGAACCTCGTGCTGACCGACGGCTGCCGGGCCGACGCCGTGCCGAACCTGGAGATCGAGACCGGCGAGATCGCGGGCGCCGGCCACGCCGCCACCACCGGCCGGTTCGACGACGAGCAGTTGTTCTACCTGCGCAGTCGCGGCATCGACGAGGCCGAGGCCCGGCGCCTGGTGGTGCACGGCTTCTTCGCCGACATCATCCGCAAGATCGGCATCCCGGCCGTCGAGGACAAGCTGATGCAGGCGGTGGAGGCGGAGCTCGCGATCAACATCGGACTGCCGGCGGCGTCCTGATGAGCTACGTCAGGGCCTGTTCGGCCGCCGAGGTCGCACCGGAATCGGCGATCCCGGTGGACGTCGATGATCACGAACTGGCGATCGTCCATTCGGGCGGTGCCTACTACGCGATCGCCGACGAGTGCTCGCACGCGGCGATCCCGCTCTCCGAGGGCGATGTCGGCGACGGCGAGATCGAGTGCTACCTGCACGGGTCCCGGTTCTCGCTGAAGACCGGCGAACCGCTCGGCCTCCCCGCGACCGAACCGGTCGCCGTCTACCCCTGCAAGATCGTCGACGGCGAGGTTCTGGTCGACGTCACCAACCCCAACTCTGCAACGAACTAGACCAGGAGTCACACCCCACATGTCCAACCTCGAGATCCGCGACCTGCACGTGACGGTCGAGACCGAAGCCGGCACCAAGGAGATCCTCAAGGGTGTCGATCTCACGATCAACAGCGGCGAGACGCACGCGATCATGGGACCGAACGGCTCCGGCAAGTCGACCCTGGCCTACTCGATCGCGGGCCACCCCAAGTACACGATCACCCAGGGCTCGGTGACGCTAGACGGCGAGGACATCCTCGGCCTGACCGTCGACGAGCGCGCCCGGGCCGGCCTGTTCCTCGCCATGCAGTACCCGGTCGAGGTGCCGGGCGTCTCGGTGTCCAACTTCCTCCGCACCGCCAAGACCGCGATCGACGGGCAGGCGCCGAAGCTGCGCACCTGGGCGCGTGACGTCAATACGGCGATGGAGCGGGTCGACATGGACCCCGAGATGGCCAACCGCAGCCTCAACGAGGGCTTCTCCGGCGGCGAGAAGAAGCGGCACGAGATCGTCCAACTGGAGCTGCTCAACCCGAAGTTCGCGATCTTGGACGAGACCGACTCCGGCCTCGACATCGACGCGCTGCGGATCGTCTCCGACGGCGTCAACCGCTACAGCGCCCAGGGCGACCGCGGCGTGCTGTTGATCACCCACTACACGCGGATCCTGCGCTACATCAAGCCGGACCACGTGCACGTCTTCGTCGCCGGCCGGGTGGCCGAGCAGGGTGGCGCGGAACTGGCCGAGCGGCTCGAGGCCGAGGGCTATGACCGCTACGTGAAGGCTGCGCGCGCCGGTGTCTGAGTTCGCCTTCGACGTCGACCACCTCCGGGCCGACTTCCCCATTCTGGAACGGGAAGTGGGCGGCCGGCCGGTGGTCTACCTCGACTCGGCCAACACGTCGCAGAAGCCGCGCTGTGTGGTCGAGGCGATCGAAGATCATTACCTGTACCACAACGCCAATGTGGCGCGGGCGATGCACCAGCTGGGTGCCGAGGCCACCGAGGCGTACGAGGGAGCCCGGCGGATCATCGCCGGCTTCATCGGCGCTCCGCGGTCCGACGAGGTGATCTTCACCAAGAACGCGTCCGAGGCGCTCAACCTGTGCGCCCACACGCTCGGCGCCAAGCTTGCTCCGGGCGACGAGATCGTGATCTCGGTGATGGAGCACCACTCCAACATCGTCCCGTGGCAGTTGCTGGCCGAGCGGACCGGCGCCACGCTGCGCTGGTTCGACGTGACCGAGGAGGGCCGGCTCGACCTGGCCGGCGCCGAGCGGGACGGCTTGATCAACGAGCGGACCAAGATCGTCTCGGTGGCGTACGTCTCCAACGTGCTGGGCACGGTCAACCCGGTCGCCAAGCTCGCCGAGCAGGCCCACGCGGTCGGCGCCGTGCTGGTGCTGGACGCCTCCCAGGCGGTCCCGCAGCTGCCGGTCGACGTCACGGCGACCGGAGCCGACCTGGTGGCCTTCACCGGGCACAAGATGCTCGGCCCGACCGGGATCGGCGTCCTGTGGGGCCGCTACGACCTGCTGGAGACACTGCCGCCGTTCCTGGGCGGTGGCGAGATGATCGAGATCGTCGAGCTGGAACGCTCCACGTTCGCCGCGCCGCCGTACCGCTTCGAGGCCGGCACACCGCCGATCGCGCAGGCGGTCGGGCTGGGTGCCGCAGCCGGCTACCTGTCCGCCGTTGGGATGGACAAGGTGGCCGCGCACGAGCAGGAGATCACGGCGTACGCGCTGAAGGGCCTGGCCACCCTGCCGGGGCTGCGCATCCTGGGCCCCACCGAGCCGGTGGACCGGGGCGGCGCGATCTCGTTCACGCTGACCGCCGGCGGCCTCGACGTGCACCCGCACGACGTCAGCCAGCTGCTGGACAGCAAGGGGGTCGCGGTGCGCGGCGGCCACCACTGCGCCCGCCCGCTGCACAAGCGGTTCGGCGTCCAGTCCTCGACCCGCGCGTCGAGCTATCTCTACACCACCCGGGCCGAGATCGACGTTCTCGTCGACTCCCTGGAATATGTGACGCACTTTTTCGGTCGAGGTAAAGCGTGAACGTCGAGGACATGTACCAGGAGATCATCCTGGACCACTACCGGGAGAAGCATCACAGCGGCCTGCGCGAGCCGTACGGCAGCGAGGTGCACCACGTGAACCCCAGCTGTGGGGACGAGGTGACGCTGCGGGTCCGGCTGGACGGCGACCGGGTCGCCGACGTGTCGTACGACGGCGTCGGCTGCTCGATCTCGCAGGCGTCGACGTCGGTGATGACCGATCTGGTGATCGGCAAGCCGTACGCGGACGGCCTGGAGTTGCACCAGGAGTTCTTGGAACTCATGCAGGGCCGTGGTGAGATCGAACCGAACGAGGATCGGCTGGAGGACGGCATCGCGTTCGCCGGCGTGGCCAAATTCCCGGCCCGGGTGAAGTGTGCGTTGCTCGGCTGGTCCGCATTCAAGGACGCGGTACTCCGCGCGACCAAGGAGAACTGATGACCGAACAGCAGATTCGCGACGAGCTGCCGGAGGTCGACCTGTCCGGCACCCCGCAGCCCGCGGCGCCGATCAGCAAGCCGACCGTGGAGGACCTCACCGAGGCGCTCAAGGACGTCGTCGACCCCGAGTTGGGCATCAACGTGGTCGACCTCGGCCTGATCTACGGGCTCACGGTCGAGGACGACAACTCGGTCACGATCGACATGACCCTGACCTCGGCGGCCTGCCCGCTGACCGACGTGATCGAGGACCAGACCAACACTGCCCTGGAGGGCCTGGTCACGGACTGGCGGATCAACTGGGTCTGGATGCCGCCGTGGGGCCTGGAGAAGATCACCGACGAGGGTCGTGATCAGCTCCGTGCGCTCGGCTTCAACGTCTGAGCCCCCTGGAAAGGATTTGGCCCCCGGCCTTCTCTGGGGAACCCTTGTTCCGTGTTAGTTGCTCATGATCTTGAGGTCCGTGCGGGTGCGCGGTTGTTGTTGGAGCATGCCTCGTTCCAGATCGCTCCCGGGGACAAGATCGGACTGGTCGGCCGGAACGGTGCCGGCAAGACCACACTGACCAAGATCCTGGCCGGTGAGGGACAACCGGAGGCGGGGACCGTGCACCGGCCCGGCTCGGTCGGCTACCTGCCGCAGGACCCGCGGACCGGTGATCTCGAGGTGCTCGCCCGGGACCGGATCCTGTCGGCCCGCGGCCTGGACAAGGTGATCACCAGGCTGCGCCGGGCCGAGCAGCAGATGGCCGATCCCGACGACGAGGTACGCGATCGGGCGATGAACGCCTACACGCGGGCGGAGGCGGAGTTGATCTCCGCCGGCGGCTACGCCGCGGAGGCGGAGGCGGCCCGGATCGCCAGCAACCTCGGGCTGCCCGACCGGGTCCTCGGCCAGCCGCTGCGCACCCTGTCCGGCGGTCAGCGGCGCCGGGTGGAACTGTCCCGGATCCTCTTCTCCGGCGCGGACACGCTGCTGCTGGACGAGCCGACCAACCACCTCGACGCCGATTCGATCATCTGGCTGCGCTGTTTCCTGCAGACCTATCCCGGCGGCATGGTGGTGATCAGCCACGACGTCGCGCTGCTGGACCAGACCGTGACCAAGGTGTTCCATCTGGACGCGACCCGCGCCGTGCTGGACGTCTACGCGATGAACTGGAAGCGCTACCTGCTGCAGCGGGAGACCGACGAGAAGCGCCGCAAGCGGGAGCGCAAGAACGCCGAGAAGAAGGCCGACCAGTTGATCACCCAGGCGGCCAAGATGGGCGCCAAGGCGACCAAGGCCGTTGCGGCGCAGAACATGGCGCGCCGCGCCGAACGGCTGCTGTCCGGCCTGGAGGAGGTCCGGGTGGCCGACAAGGTGGCCAAGATCAGGTTCCCGGACCCGGCGCCGTGCGGGAAGACGCCGTTGACGGCCACCGATCTGAGCAAGAACTACGGGTCGCTCGAGGTGTTCACCGGAGTCGATCTTGCTATCGACCGGGGCAGCCAGGTGGTCGTGCTCGGCCTCAACGGCGCCGGAAAGACCACCCTGCTGCGGATTCTGGCCGGTCTCGAGGAGTCCGACACCGGCCAGGTGCACAACGGTCACGGGCTGCGGCTCGGCTACTACGCGCAGGAGCACGAGACGCTGGAGCTGGACCGGTCCGTGCTGGACAACATGAAGTCCGCCGCTCCTGATCTTGGTGAGACCGAGGTACGCAAGGTGCTCGGCTCCTTTCTCTTCTCTGGCGACGATGTGGAGAAGCCGGCGGCCGTGTTGTCCGGCGGTGAGAAGACCCGGCTGGCGTTGGCGATGTTGGTCGTCTCCAGTGCCAACGTGCTGTTGCTCGACGAGCCGACGAACAACCTCGATCCCGCGTCGCGCGCCGAGGTGCTAAACGCGATCAGGACGTACCAGGGCGCCGTGGTTCTGGTCACCCACGACGAGGGAGCCGTCCACGCCCTCGATCCTGATCGGGTACTGGTGCTGCCGGACGGAACCGAAGATCTTTGGAGCCCTGAGTACGCGGAGTTGATCTCGCTCGCGTGATCAAGGTCGACGGCCCGAGCAGTTGATCACCCCTCATTTGAGGCGGAATCACCGCTGATCTTGGTGCGAATTGGAAAAAAGTTCGCGAAAAGTGCTACAAATGATTGATCACTGATCTTGAAATGTCGATCATAAGTCCTGTAAGTCATCGGGCGACCCTGCGCGATGATCCCAAAGTACGAGGAGGGCATGGTGGCCAAGGCACTAGCTAAAGGCTCACGCATCACGGGCGCCCAGCGTGACACGCTGGCCAGCCAGTTTTCCAAGCGGTACGCGTCCGGGGAGAGCATCCGCAAGATCGCTGACGACGCTGGTCGTTCGTTCGGCTTCGTGCACGGCGTGCTGGTCGAGGCCGGGGTAGAGCTCCGCGGCCGCGGCGGCGCGACCCGTGGCGCGGCGAAGAAGGCGCCGGCCAAGAAGGCGCCGGCGAAGAAGGCTCCTGCGAAGAAGGCACCGGCCAAGAAGGCGCCGGCTGCGAAGAAGACCGCGGCGAAGAAGACCGTGGCCAAGGCGCCGGCCAAGAAGGCGGCAGCGAAGAAGGCTCCGGCCAAGAAGGTCGCCGCGAAGAAGGCTCCGGCGAAGAAGGCCGTCGCTACGAAGGCTCCGGCGAAGAAGGCCCCGGCCAAGAAGGTCGCCGCGAAGAAGGCTCCGGCGAAGAAGGCCGTCGCCAAGAAGGCCCCGGCGAAGAAGGCCCCGGCCAAGAAGGCTCCGGCGAAGAAGACGGCGCGCAAGCGCTGACGCCGGTCCGGAAGGTTTCTTGATCAGACCCGGGTGGGGATTCCCGCCCGGGTCTGATCATGTCCGGGTGTTGATCACCGGCTCCGGGCGGCCTGCGCCTTCCGCTCGCGAAGATCACCGCGGATGAAGACCACGATCCCGGCCACCCCGATCGCGGTGAACATGAACCACTGGACGGCGTACCAGAAGTGCGGGCCGTCGGACAGCTCCGGCAGCCGGACCGGCGTCAGTCCGCCTTCCTGCGGCGGGTCGACGGTGATCGCGCCGATGTAGCCGTCCGGCACCGGGTACGGCAGCGCCGCCGCGAGCGCCGGCGAGTTGATCAAGCGGACCTGGCCGTCGGACGGCGTCACGGCGCCGCCGCTGCCCTCCTCGTTCCGGCGGACGTGGCCGATCACCCGGACCTGGCCGGCCGGCGGCGCCGGCGCCACCGTCGGCAGCGGCTCACCGGTCGGTACCGCGACGAAGCCGCGGTCCACCAGCACCCAGCCGGCGTCGGTACGCAGCGGCGTGACCACCTCGTAGCCCTTGGCCTCGGCGCCGTTCGTGTCGGTGCCGTTGCGGAACCGAACCACGAACTGATGATCGGGATCGAAGGTGCCGACCGCCTCGACCCGCTGCCACTGGTCGTCCTCGCCGATCGGGCGGGTGAACACCTCGGTGTACGGCCGCACCGGTGCCTTCTCGTTCGCGATCGTGTGCTCGTTGTGGCCGCGCCGCTCGTCGAGCCGGGCCAGTTGCCAGCGGCCGAGCAGCACGAAGGCGGTGCCGAGCAGGACCACGAAGACGATCAAGGCCGTCCAGCGCACCCAGAGCGGGCGGGCGGGACGGTCGTTCTCCACGTCGGTGCCGCTGGGTTCAGCCACCCGCCGGTCCCTCCTCGGTGGCGGCGACCGGGCCGGGATCGGACGGTCCGGCCTCGGACAAGATCAGTTCGGTCGCCTGCGCGGCGACCGCACCGAGCGCGGCGCCCCGGCCGACCGCGACCCCGACCAGGAACGCGGTCAGCGGCGCCGCCGGGCGCTCCACCTCGTGGGCCGCGTCCCGGGCCAGGTCGAGCACGATGTGCACGGCATCGTCATCCATCGAGATGTCCTCGGTGCCGATCCGGGCGGACAGGGCGGCCAGCCATTCATCGCGGTCCATGATCCACGAGGATAATCGTGGGGGATGATTCCCTTATGGGACGGCTCACCCGCAGGCATCCGGTGCTTCGCTTGACGGCGGAGGAGGAGCGGCGCCGGATCGACGTCCTCGCCGTCGAGGAACCGCTCGAGCTCCGGATCAACGGCGAGCCGTTCGTCGTCACGATGCGCACTCCGGGCGACGATCTCGACCTGGTGCACGGCTTGCTGCACGCCGAGGGCCTGATCACGGGCGTCGCGGACGTCAGCACGGCCCGCTACTGCGGCGGGGCGGGAGAGGACGGCGAGAACCCGTACAACCAACTCGACGTGGCCCTGGCGGCCGGTGTCGCGCCGCCGGCGGCCGAGCAGCGGCGCCAGGTGCTCACCAGCAGCGCCTGCGGGCTGTGCGGGGCCACCTCGATCGACCAGGTGCTGCGGGACGGCCGGTTCGAGCTGACCGACGAGCTGCGGATCGACCGGGCGGTGATCGCGGCGGCGCCGGACCGGCTGCGGGAACAGCAGCGGACGTTCGACAAGACCGGCGGCCTGCACGGTGCGGGCCTGATGGACGCGGCGGGCGACCTGGTCTGCGTCCGGGAGGACGTGGGCCGGCACAACGCGGTCGACAAGGTGATCGGCTGGGCCCTCCGGCAGGACCGGCTGCCGGCCCGCGACCTGGCCCTGGTGGTGTCCGGCCGCGCCTCCTTCGAACTGACCCAGAAGGCCGTGCTGGCCGGGATCGCGCTGTTGATCGCCGTCTCGGCACCGAGCTCGCTCGCGGTCGAGCTGGCCGAGCGCTCCGGACTGACGCTGGCCGGCTTCGTCCGCGGCGGATCGATGAACGTGTACACCCACCCGGATCGGATTCTGGCGGCCCGTAGTAGCGTCACACGGTAACGGCTGAGCACGGAGAAGCCGAGAGGAGAAGCATGGGATCCGCACGTGATCTTGGTCTGCTGGTGCTGCGGCTCGGCATCGGTGGCGCGGTGTTCGCCCACGGCGCGCAGAAGCTGTTCGGTTGGTTCGGCGGCGCCGGCCCCGAGGCGACGGCGGCCAGCATGGAGAGCAAGGGGTTCGAGCCGGGCGACCGGAACGCCCTGCTGTCCGGCGTCAGCGAGACGCTCGGCGGGGCGATGATCGCCGCCGGCCTCGGCACCGGTCCCGCCGCGGCCGCCGTGTCCAGTTCGATGGCGGTCGCCTCGACGACGCACGTCGACAACGGCTACTTCAACAGCAAGGGCGGCTTCGAACTGCCCGCCGCGTACGCGATCTCGGCGACAGCGATCGCGATGACCGGCCCGGGCAAGCTCTCGCTCGACCACGTGACCCGCAACGTGTTCAACAGGAAGTGGATGCGCCGGGTCGCCTACCTGGTCACCTTCGGCCTCGCCGCGTACGTGATCAGCGAGCGGCAGGCCACGCTGGACAGCCGGTCCATGGATCGGGCGAGATCGTAACGAAAGGGAGAGAGAGCGGATGCGTGCGCTGACTGACCGCTACGGCAGAGTGGCCACGGATCTGCGGGTGTCCCTGACCGACCGCTGCAACCTGCGCTGCGACTACTGCATGCCGGCCGAGGGGCTGGACTGGCTGGGCCGCGACGAACTGCTCACGGACGACGAGACGGTCCGGTTGATCGACATCGGGGTACGGCTGCTCGGCATCCGTACCGTCCGGCTGACCGGCGGCGAGCCGCTGCTGCGGAAGAACCTGGAGGGTCTGGTCGCCGCCATCGCCGGGCTCTCGCCGCGGCCGGAGATCGCCCTGACGACGAACGGGATCGGGCTGGACCGCCGGGCCTGGGGACTGCGCCGGGCCGGCCTGGACCGGCTCAACGTCTCCCTGGACACCCTGGACGACGACACGTTCGCCAAGATCACCCGGCGGCGCCGGCTGCCCGACGTGCTGGCCGGGATCCGGGCCGCTCGGGACACCGGGCTGTCACCGGTCAAGATCAACACGGTGCTGCTGCGCGGCGTCAACGACCACGAGGCGCCGGACCTGCTCGCCTGGGCGATCGAGGAGGGCGTCCGGCTGCGGTTCATCGAGCAGATGCCGCTGGACGCTCAGCACGGCTGGCGGCGCTCCGAGATGATCACCGCCGAGGAGATCCTGGCCCGGCTGTCCGAGCGGTACGAGCTCGTCGAGGACCCGGCCGAGGCCCTGCGCCGGGGCAGCGCGCCCGCGGAGACGTACCGGGTGGCCGGCACCGACCACACCGTCGGTGTGATCGCGTCGGTGACCCGGCCGTTCTGCGGGGCCTGCGACCGGGTCCGGCTGACCGCCGACGGACAACTGCGGAACTGCCTGTTCGCCCGCGAGGAATCGGATCTGCGGACCCCGCTGCGGACCGGCTGGTCCGACGACCGGATCGCCGACCGCTGGGTCGCCGCGCTCGCCGGCAAACGGGCCGGTCATGGCATCGACGATCCGACCTTCCTGCAGCCGGACCGCCCGATGTCGGCGATCGGCGGCTGAAATTCGCTTTGGAAAGCCCTTGCCTAAGGCGTGGCAACGCTTAGGCATCTCCTGAGTCAGCTTTGACCCTTATTGAACGTTGCCGCGGTTAGAGTTTTACCTATCAGGTCCGTTATCCCGGGTTCCCGCAGGCTCGGTCGAGAGCGGGCCTGATCACTTTTCCGGCCTCCCTGCCGAACCGCATCCGCGACCGCTTGCGCGCAGCCGCGACTGCTCCTCGCAGCCGCGACTGCTGCACCAGTCGCGGATACGCGCAACGGTCGCGGATTGCGGACGGAATCAGCCTGCGACGGGCTCGATGTCGCGCAGGAAGCCTCGGGCGGACAGGAACGCGGCCAGGGATTCGCGGTGGTCCGGGCAGGCGAGCCATTGCTTGCGGCGGTCCGGGGTGTGGATCTTCGGGTTGTTCCAGAGCAGCGTGTAGCCGGCCGCCTCCTGGCAGCCCTTCGCCGAGCAGATCAGCGGCTCGCCCGGGCCGTCAGGCTGCGTCATCGCGCTTCCGTTCCTCGGGTTCGGGGTCCGGCTCGATGATCCGGACGGCCTCCAGTTGGGGCCGGTCCGGTTCGGCCGTGGGCTCCGCGGCCGGTTCGCTGCGGCCGGCGATGCGGCGGGAGTCCACCTGATTGGCCAGGATCACCGCGATGTAGGGCAGGAAGACCGCGCCCGCGCCGAGCACCCAGCGCCAGACGCCGGGGACGAAGAAGATCGCGATGAAGCAGGCGAGCCGGAACAGCATCGTGATCACGTACCGCTTCTGCCGCCGGCTCAACTCCGCACTCGCGGCGCCCGGCGCGTCCGTGATCACGGCGGCCTTTCTCACAGGGTCAGCCTACGCGTTCGCCCGCGCGGTCGCGGAGTCGGTAGCGTGTCCGCCGTGACTGCAGCAGAACAGGAAGCGTCAACCGAGTCCCGGGTCGTGCTGGTGACCGGCGGCAGCCGGGGCATCGGGCGGGGGATCGCCGAACGGATGGTCCGGGCCGGGCACCGGGTCGCGGCGACCTCCCGGTCCGGCGAGGCTCCGGCCGGCGTGCTCGGGATCGAGTGCGACGTCACCGACGCGGGCCAGGTGGAGGCGGCGTTCGCCCAGGTCGAGGCGGCGTACGGTCCGGTCGAGGTGCTGGTGGCCAACGCCGGGATCAACCGGGACACCCTGGTGATGCGGATGTCCGACGAGGACTGGGACGCGGTGATCGCGGCGAACCTGACCGGAGCGTTCCGGGTCGCCCGGCAGGCCGCCCGGCCGATGATCAGGAACCGGTTCGGCCGGATCATCTTCATCTCCTCCGTCGTCGGCCTGCTCGGGTCGGCCGGCCAGGTTAACTACGCGGCCTCGAAGTCCGGCCTGGTCGGCATGGCCCGGTCGCTGGCCCGCGAGCTCGGGTCCCGCGGCGTCACCGCCAACGTGGTCGCTCCCGGCTTCATCAAGACGGCGATGACCGACGAGCTGGACGACAAGCTGGTCGCGAAGTACGCCGAGCAGATCCCGCTCGGCCGGTTCGGCGAGGTGGACGACGTGGCCGGTGTGATCGAGTTCCTGGCCGGGCCGTCGGGTTCGTACGTCACCGGGGCCGTGATCCCGGTCGACGGCGGCCTCGGCATGGGCCACTGAGCGGCGAGTAGACGAGGAACGGGGACAGTCATGGGAATCCTGCAGGACAAGAACATCCTGGTGGCCGGCGTGACGCTGGACACCTCGCTCGGTTTCGCGACCGCCAAGATCGCGCAGGCCGAGGGTGCGAACGTGATCATCTCCAACTTCGGCCGGGCGATGAGCCTGACCCGGCGGGTGATCAAGAAGCTGGACCCGGTGCCGCCGCTGCTCGAGTTGGACGTCTCCAACGAAGATCATCTGGCCGGCCTGGCCGACGCGCTGCGGGAGCATACGGACCGGATCGACGGGGTGGTCCACTCGATCGCGTTCGCCAATCCGGAGACCGCGCTCGGCGGTGGCTTCCTGACCACGCCGTGGCCCGACGTGGCGACCGCGGTCCAGGTGTCGGCGTACTCGCTCACGTCGCTGACGATGGCCTGCAAGCCGTTGTTCGGCGAGACCGCCGCCGTGGTCGGCTTCGACTTCGACGCGACCGTCGCCTGGCCGGTCTATGACTGGATGGGCGTCTCCAAGGCCGCCCTGGAGAGCACCTGTCGCTATCTGGCGCGCTATCTCGGTCCGGAGGGGGTCCGGGTCAACCTGGTCGCCGCCGGGCCGCTGGACACGCTCGCCAAGCGCGCGATCCCCGGCTCCGAGGAGTTCAACGAGGTCTGGGCCGCCAGGGCGCCGCTCGGCTGGGACACCAAGGACCTGGAGCCGGCGGCGCGGGCCGCGGTCGCGCTGCTGAGTGACTGGTTCCCGAAGACGACCGGCGAGATCATCCACGTCGACGGCGGCGTGCAGATGACCGGCGCCTGACCGACCGCCGCCCGCCGCGGGGTTGACCTTGAGGTGGGCTGAAGGTGTGGGCTGGTCGGCATGGCCGTTTCCGACGACTGGTTCCGTTCGTACGCCGAGTTGGCGCTCCGGTTGGATCGCGCGGTGCGCTCGGCGACCGGCGAGGTCAGCCTGATCTACCGCGAGCCGTCAGCCTGGCAGGAGCGCGTTGCCGCGGAACCTGAACCGGCGCCGGCCGACCTCGTCGTGGCCTGTCAGGCGGTGCGGCGGGAGCTGCCGCTCACCGGACCCCGGGCCGCCTTCGTGGCGGCCCAGCTGGCGGCGATGAGCGCGGTCGCCGAACGGCTGAACGGCGCGGACCGCCCGTTCCTGGCCTACGCGAGCCGCTGCCTCGGGACGCCGCTGCGTCGCGTCCCGGAGGACGAGCTCGCCGCGGCCCATCAGCGGCTGGCCGCTGCTCTGCCACCGGGGCCGGGCTCGCTGGCCGACCGGCTGCTGGCCTGGCGCCAGGCCCACCTCCTGCCGGCCGAGAGGGTCATCGAGTTCGCGCACCGTGCGATCGCGGCAACGGTCGCGCGCACCCGTGAACTCGTCCCGTTGCCGGAAGCGTTGACGATCGACGTCGAACTCGACCCGGGTGCCCATCGCGGTCACTACGAGGGCGGCTCGGCGGGCACGATCTTCCTCAGCAACAGCCAGCCCTTCAACGGCGCCGACCTACTCAACATCGTGGCCCACGAGGGATTCCCCGGCCACATCGCCGAGTCGCTGCTCAAGGAGCCCCTGAACGGGCGCGAGCCCGAACATGCGATCCGCTTCCTGCCGTCTCCGCCGTTCGTGGTCAGCGAGGGGATCGGGCTGCATGCGCAGTACGTGATCTTCCCGGACGACCAGGCGCAGCGATGGCTCACCGACCAGGTCTTCGTTCCGCTGGGGAGGGCCACGACGGGTGACTTCGCGGCGATCCACCGGGCTCGCGACGCCCTGTGGGGCGCCTGGGTCAACGCGGCCATCCTGGCCGCGGAGGGCAGCGGCGACGGTGAGCTCGGTGGGTACCTCCGGCGGTGGGCCCTACTGTCGGAAGCCGAAGCCGCCTGGGCCGTCACGGCCGTCCGCTCGCCGGCCATGGGCGCCTACGTCCTTGGCTACCAGGCCGGGCACCGGCTGGTCGGCGACTGGCTGGATCGCCCCGATCGAACCGACCGGTTTCGCCGGCTGCTCACCGAGCCCACCCTGCCCGGAGACCTCGGCTCCCGCTCCGATCCGGCCGATGATCACGATCCGGTGCGCTAATCTTCCGGCATGAGGCCCGCCATTCTGCTTCTTCGCCGGCCGCGCTGACCAGCTTTCACGGTCCGCGCGGCAAGCCCCTCACGCCTTTCGGCGGAGGGGTTTTCGCTTTCGATTGACCAGGGCAGAACGACCGGAAGGACCCGGCAGTGAGCAACGGAGCACCCGACGAGGGCGTACCGGCCCATCGGTACACGGCGAGCGTCGCCGGCGAGCTTGAGGAGCGTTGGCAGCGGACCTGGGCCGAGCGCGGCACGTTCGAGGCGCCGAATCCCGCCGGGCCGCTGGCCGGGCCGGTGCCGCCGGACAAGCTGTTCGTTCAGGACATGTTCCCGTACCCGTCCGGGGCCGGACTGCACGTCGGGCATCCGCTGGGCTTCATCGGCACCGACGTGTTCGCCCGCTACCACCGGATGACCGGGCGGAATGTGCTGCACACCATGGGCTTCGACGCGTTCGGGCTGCCCGCCGAGCAGTACGCGGTGCAGACCGGCCAGCATCCGCGCACCACGACCGAGCGGAACGTCGAGCGCTACCTGAGCCAGCTCCGCCGGCTCGGGCTGGGGCACGACGAGCGCCGCCGGATCGTCACCACCGACCTCGGCTACTACCGCTGGACCCAGTGGATCTTCCTGCAGATCTTCAATGCCTGGTACGACGAGCGGCAGGGCCGGGCCCGGCCGATCGCCGAGCTGGAGGCCGAGTACGCGTCCGGCGACCGGGCCCTGCCGGACGGCCGGCGGTGGGCCGAACTGACCCGGGCCGAGCAGCGGATGATCATCGACGACCAGCGGCTGGCCTACCAGTCCGAGGCACCGGTGAACTGGTGTCCCGGGCTGGGCACCGTGGTGGCGAACGAGGAGGTCACCGCGGACGGCCGCAGCGACCGGGGCAACTTCCCGGTGTTCAAGAGGTTCCTGCGGCAGTGGAAGATGCGGATCACCGCGTACGCCGACCGGCTGCTGGCCGACCTGGACGACCTAGACTGGCCGGACAAGATCAAGACGATGCAGCGGAACTGGATCGGCCGGTCCACCGGGGCTAGCCTCCGGTTCCCGGTGCTCGAGCGGCCGGACGCGGAGATCGAGGTGTTCACCACCCGGCCCGACACCGTGTTCGGCGCGACCTACCTGGTCCTGGCGCCGGAACACCCGACCGTCGAACTGATCATCGCGGAGTCCTGGCCGGACGGCACTCCGGCGGACTGGACCGGCGGGGCGGCGACGCCCGCCGACGCGGTCGCGGCCTACCGACGCGCCGCCGCCCGGAAGTCGGACCTGGACCGGCAGGAGAACCGGGACAAGACCGGGGTGTTCCTGGGCCGGTACGCCAGCAACCCGGCGAACGGGGCCCGGATCCCGATCTTCGTCGCCGACTACGTGCTGATGGGCTACGGCACCGGCGCGATCATGGCCGTGCCCGGTCAAGATCAACGGGACTGGGACTTCGCCGAGCAGTACGCGCTGCCGATCATCCGCACCGTGCAGCCGCCAGCCGACTTCGACGGCGAGGCCTACCTCGGCGCCGGGCCGGCGATCAACTCTGCCTTCCTGGACGGGCAGGACGTCGACGAGGCCAAGAAGTCGATCATCGAATGGCTCGAGGCGCACGGGCACGGCGAGGGCCGGACCCAGTACAAGATGCGGGACTGGCTGTTCGCCCGCCAGCGCTACTGGGGCGAGCCATTCCCGATCGTCTACGACGAGCATGATCAACCGGTGGCGCTGCCCGATCACCTGCTGCCGGTCGCGCTGCCCGAGGTGGACGACTACACGCCGCGCACCTTCGATCCCGACGACGCCGACTCCGAGCCGTCGCCGCCGCTGTCCCGGGCCACGGACTGGATCGAGGTCGAACTCGATCTCGGTGAGGGGCCGAAGACGTACCGCAGGGACGCCAACGTGATGCCGCAGTGGGCCGGTTCGTCCTGGTACCAGCTGCGCTACGTCGATCCGACCAACGCCGAGCGGATCTGCGAACCGGAGAACGAACGCTACTGGCTGGGGCCGCGACCGGAGCAGCACGGCGCGGACGACCGTGGTGGAGTTGATCTTTACGTCGGTGGCCAGGAGCACGCCGTGCTGCATCTGCTGTATGCCCGGTTCTGGCAGAAGGTGCTGTTCGACCTGGGCCACGTCAGCAGCTCCGAACCGTACCGCCGGCTGTTCAACCAGGGCTACATCCAGGCCTACGCCTACACGGATGCGCGCGGCAGCTACGTGCCCGCCGAGGAGGTGACCGAGACCGACGGCCGGTACTTCTGGAACGGGCAGGAGGTCCGCCAGGAGTACGGCAAGATGGGCAAGAGCCTGAAGAACGTCGTGACGCCGGACGAGATGTGCGAGCGGTACGGCGCGGACACGTTCCGGTTCTACGAGATGGCGATGGGACCGATGGACGTGTCCCGGCCCTGGTCCACCAAGGACGTGATCGGTGCGCAGCGGTTCCTGCAGCGGGTCTGGCGCAACGTGATCGACGAGGACACCGGCGAGCTCAAGATCAACGAGGACCGGCCGGACGACTCGACGCTCCGGGCGCTGCACCGGACGATCGCCGGCGTGCGCGACGACTACGCGAATCTGCGGTTCAACACGGCCGGCGCGAAGTTGATCGAGCTGAACAACCACCTGACCAAGGTGTACGGCGAGCGGCCCTGCCCGCGCGCGGTGATCGAGCCGCTGGTGCTCATGCTGGCGCCGCTCTGCCCGCACCTGGCCGAGGAGTTGTGGCAACGGCTGGGACACGCCGCATCGTTGGCGCACGGGCCGTTCCCGACGGCCGACGAGCGCTACCTGACCGAGGCGACGGTCGAGTACCGGATCCAGGTCAACGGCAAACTGCGCGGCCGGGTCACGGTGCCGGCCGGGGTCGCGCGCGACGACCTGATCACCGCGGTGCTGGCCGACGAGCGGATCGCCGGCCTGCTCGGCGGTGCCCAACCGCGGAAGACGATCGTGGTCCCGGACCGCCTGGTCAACCTGGTGATCTGAGCCGGTGCGACTGATGTGATCCGATCGTGACGTCCGGGATCGGTCCGGGTGGGCCGGACCGGGGGACAATTGGGAAAGGGCCTTCCCAAATTGTTCCAGGGGGACCCGCCGGACCTGTCCCCGTTCTGTACTTGGGGGAGCGGGGACGGTTCCGGCCAAGACCTCAGTCGAACTCGTGCCGCCCGGCGGCCAACTGCCTCGGCTCGCTGCCGGG
Organism: Microlunatus parietis; assembly: GCF_013407955.1. GTDB lineage: Bacteria > Actinomycetota > Actinomycetes > Propionibacteriales > Propionibacteriaceae > Microlunatus > Microlunatus parietis. Next base: position 5,618,904 of record NZ_JACCBU010000001.1, read on the forward strand.
CGCCGTGAGCCGGAGCGGGCGGTCGTTGATCACCGTGTAACGGAGCCGGTTCCCGTCCCGCCGCCAGGCGACCTCCACCTGATGCTCGGCGTCGAGCGGCAGCACGCCGCGGGCCCGGGTGAGCGATCCCGGGTTCGGGTTGATGATCAACTCGGCTCCGCCGCCGGTCAGCTGGGCGCCGAGGACGTACCGGGTGAGCTGCCAGGTCGGCGCGCCGCTCCAGAAGTGGCCATGGCTCCAGCGGTCGTCGAACACCTCCCACCAGGTGGTCGCGCCGCGGTCCAGCATCCAGCCCCAGCCCCGTTTCCAGAGATCGATCGCGTCGTCGGTACGGCCGGCGTCGAGCAGCACCGGCATCGAGTAGTTGGTGAAGTACGGCGTCACGACGGACGGGTCGACCCGGCCCGGATCGCGCAGCCGCGGAGCCTTCGGGTCGAACGGGAAGCCGCGCCGGAGATGATCATGGACCACCGGCACCGCCCGCTCCGGCGGGACCAGGCCGGCGAGGTGGCCGATGGCCGCCGTGTGGTAGCTCAGGGCCGGGTCGGCAGCGGCGAGCTGCCGGCGCAGCAGGCCGGCGAGTTGATCACGCCCGGCCTGCTGCCGCTGATCATGATCCCGACCGAGCCGGCGCTGCCAGGCGAGCCACGCGTCCAGGCCGCGCAGCACGTGCAGCAGGGCCGCGGTGTCCGGCCGGCCCGATTCCGGTGCGTAGCCCCAGTCCACGAAGCTCCGCGGCACGCTGTTGCCGCCGGTGTCGGTGTTGATCATGGCCAGCAGTGCGTCGGCGTTGCGGCGGCCGGCGTCTTCCAGTTCGTGCAGGACGTGGTCGTCGCCGGTGAGGTCGGCGTGGCGCAGGCAGCCGTTGAACCACTGGGCCGCGTAGCTGCCGTGGAAGATCGGCGTGCCCGGCACACAGCCGGCGACCAGCCCGTCCTCGCGGGTGCAGGCGGCAGCGTGCAGCAGCACCCGGTGGGTCAGCCGCTGATCACCCCAGCCGACCGCGAGCAGGTCGATCGCGGCGGCCATGGCGTCGCCGAGCCATTCGCCGCGCTCACGGATGCAGTCGACCAGGACGTCCTCGGCGCAGGACCGCAGCGTATCCAGGCCGACCTGCCAGATCCGGTTCAGCAGCGGGTCGTCGCACTCGAACGTGCCGCGCGGCGGGCCGAGGAAGTCGCGGTCGCGGAAGCCAGCCTCGCTGATCGTGGCATCGCCGGTGACCCGGACCTCGACGTAACGGCCACCGAGCGCGCCGAACGGCTCGATCCTGGTGCGGCCGGGGGCGATCGCGTACCGCTGGATCATCCGGGTCGGCCCGGTGGACAGGGCGACGACCGGCGCGACCCGGCCGTGCGGAGCCAGCCGGTCCGCGTAGCCGAGCGTGATCACCGCCGGCCGGTCGGTGTCCACGGTGAGCTCGAGGTGCCCGATCCGGATCCGGCCGAGGTCGTAGCGGACCCAGTCGCCGTCATGATCATCATGGTCCGGCGGGTCGAGGTCGGCCAGCAGGAACTGCATCGCCGGATCGTCGAAGCGGTAACCGGTGAAGGCGTCCCGGTAGCGGCCCCGGCCGATCTCCCGGGGCCGGACCAGGGGGAGCTCGGGCACGTTGATCACGCTCGGCCGAGGCTCGCCGAGCACGTCCGCCAGGCCTGCCGCGGGCGCCGGTGCGACCCAGCGATCGTCCAGTTCGATCACCGGTGTCATCCGCCAGGCCGGGTCCAGCGGCTCGTCCAGCCACTCCAGCCAGTCCAGCAGGGGACTGGTGCGCAACCCGGTCGCCGCGTACTCGTCGAGCCGGCGGCAGCGCCAGGCCAGGTCCAGTACGGTCTCGTCGTCGGCCACGGCCTCGACCCAGAGGAACGACGGCAACCCCGGCATCATCCGGCTGACCAGGCCGCCGCCGGCCGCCTGGACGGCGATCCGGTGCGCCCCGCCGTCCAGCCGGATCCGCTGGCTCGCGTACTCGGGGCGCGCGGGGGCATAGCGCAGCGGCCCGTACCCGCGCGGAATGCCGTCCACCCAGAGCCGGAAGTTCGCCGCGGCCTGGAGCCGGAACGTCACCTCGGTCGGCGCGGCCAGCTCGAGATCGGCCCGGAACGCCGCCTGGACATCGCCGTCCGGGGTGTCGGGCAGCCACCAGCCGTCGAACATGATCATCGCCTCCAGGAGTCGACTCGGCCGGGCCAGGTGATCACGGTCGGGCCGTCGCTGGAGGCCGCACCAGACTCTCCCTCTCGGCAGTGAGCGAGCCGCATCGATTGAATGGATTCAATCCGTGAAAGTCTCGCCAAGCCCGACCGCCCTGTCAAGGGTGCCGAGTGGTCCGGGTACCGGGCGGGCCTCAGGGTGCGGAGGCTCGGACCACCAGGGACGGCGGGAAGACCGTCGCCTGGTGCCGGTGCTGGTCGCCCTCGGCCAGTTCGGCCAGCAGTCGCTCGACGGCGGTCCGGCCGATGGCGTACTTGGGCTGCTCGACGGTGGTCAGCGGCACCGGTGCGTCGGGGGCGATCGCCAGGTCGCCGTAGCCGACCACCGCGACGTCACCCGGCACCGTGACGCCCTCGGCGGCGAGGCCGCGGATCAGGCCGATCGCCAGCTGGTCGTTGATGCAGAAAACGCCGCGGGGGAGCGAGCCGGAGCGGGCGAGCCGGCGCCCGACCTCGACCCCGGCGGCGGTGGTCATCTCGGCCAGTTCGAACTCCACCAGCGCGGCCGGATCCAGCCCGGCTGCCCGCAGGGCGTCGACGGCACCGAGCCGGCGCTGACTGCACTGCGGGATGTCGTGCCGGCCGTTGACCAGCGCGATCGGCCGGGTCGTGCCCGTGGTCGTGGCGAGCAGGTGCGCGGTCGCGATCTCACCGCCGCGCCGGTCGTCGACGACGACGGAGCAGCCCTGCGCCGGATCGGCCAGGCGGTCGATCAGGACCAGGTGGGCACCCAGCGAGCGGAGCCGTTCGAGCCGGGTCTCGTCGGCCGTCAGCGGTACGGCCAGCGCACCGGCGGCCCGGTGCTCGCCGAGGGTCTCCAGCTGGCGGCGCTCCCGGTCCGGGTCGTCCTGGCTGTCGCAGAGCACCACCGCGTAGCCGGCCTCGTCGGCGGCGTCGGAGATGCCGCGGGCGATCTCGGCGTAGAACGGGTTCGTGATGTCGGGCACCACCAGCCCGAACAGGCGGTTGTGGCCGCGGCGCAGGGTGGCCGCCGCGTGGTTGGGGACGAAATCGAGCCGCTGGATCGCGTCCAGCACTCGGGTCCGGGTCTGGGGTGACACGATCTCGGGCCGGTTCAGGGTGTTCGAGACCGTCGCCGGGGACACTCCGGCGGCACGGGCGACCTCGATCAGGTTGACCCCGCGGCGACGCGACGCAGCCACTTCTCGCCCCCTTTCCCAGCCCGGTCAGCGGAAGTCTAGGAGGTCCGGCGACCCTGAAACGCTTCAGGAACGCCGCCGCTAGGCTGAACCCATGACCCTGAACGATCCGGTCGAACCGCGCACGCTGCCCGGCACCGACCTCGTCCTCAGCCCGATCACGCTCGGCACATCCCCGCTGAACGACCCGGCGCTGGCCGAGGCGATGCTGACCGGGCCGTACGGGGCGGTCGACACCTCCAACGCCTACGCGGCGGGCGAGAGCGAGACCGCGCTCGGCGTCGCCATCGGCCGCCTCGGCTCCGAACGGCGCGCGGTGATCACCAAGACCGACGCCGAGCCGGGGACCGGCCGGTTCGACCGGGACCGGGTGCTGCGGTCGTACGAGGAGAGCCTGGCCCGGCTCGGCCTGGACCGGGTGCAGCTGTTGCACCTGCACGATCCGTACTCGATCTCGATCAAGGAGGCGTTCGGCCCCGGCGGGGCGGTCGAGGGGATGCGCGAGCTCAAGGAGCAGGGCGCGGTCGACCTGATCGGCATCGCCGCGGGCCGGAACAGCCTGATGATCGAGTACGTGAGCAGCGGCGCGTTCGACGCCGTGCTGAGCCACAACCGCTACACCTTGATCGACCGGTCCGCGACGCCGTTGTTCGAGGAGGCGGCCCGGCGGGACATGATCATCTTCAACGCGGCACCGTTCGGCGGCGGGCTGCTGGCCGGGCGGGGCACCCGGTATGCGTACCAGGAGAGCTCGGCGGATCTGCTGGACTGGGTGAGCCGGGCCGAGGCGGTCTGCACCGAGCACGGCGTCCCGCTGACCACCGCGGCCCTGCACTTCTCGCTGCGCTCGCCGTTGATCCACTCGACGGTCGTCGGCGTCGGCAGCGCGGAGCGGCTGGAGCAGCTGGAACGGATGCGGGCCACCGAGGTCCCGGACGGACTCTGGACGGCGCTGGACGGCCTCGGCCCGGCGCCGAGCACCGTGACCGACTGAACCGTTCGACGGGAGTCGATCATGGAATCGCTGCGCCGGCGCGGCAAGATCACGTTCGCCCATCGTGGCCTGTGCGGCCGGCAGCCGGAGAACACGCTGCCGTCGTTGGCCGCCGCGATCCCGTACGCGGACTACTGCGAGATCGACATCCGGGTCACCGCCGACGATCAACTGGTCCTGATGCACGACGCGACCCTGCGCCGCACCACGGATGTCGCGGGCGTCTTCCCCGAGCGGGCCGACGACCCGGTGTCCACGTTCACCCTGGCCGAGCTGCGCCGGCTGGATGCCGGCCGTTGGTTCGATCCCGGCGCGGCGACCGGGATCCCGACCCTGCGGGAGGCCCTGGAGTTGCTGGCCGGCAGCCACTGCGGCGCCCTGCTGGAACTCAAGACGGACAGCATGAACCTGGTCGCCGCCGAACTGACCAGGCACCTCGCTGATCATCCCGAGGCGCGGGTCGCGGCGGCGTCCGTGGTCCCGGCCCGGTCGGCGGAACTGCGCCGGTTGCTGCCGAAGTCGATCATCGGTGTCCTCTTCCTCGACGCCGGAACGATCACTGACGCCGAGATCGCCGGCTACGCCGAGTACGCCGATTTCCTGTGCTTCCGGACCGACCGGATCACCGCGCCGTTGGTCGACCGGGTGCACCGGGCCGGCCCGCTGATCATGCACAACACCAACACCCGGGCCTGGATGGACGAGGGCGCGCGAGCGGGCGCCGACGGCACCATGACCGACTGGCCGGACCGCCGCGAGGAGTCCCACCTCGGGTTCGCGGAGTTGATCATCGAAGCGGAGTCGTTGCTCGGCGTGGCGCGTACCTCCGGTCCGGCATCGCGGCGGCGCGGCGACCACGGGCTGGGCTTCAAGTTCTCCGGCCGGTCTGGACTGGCGGTCGAGCTGGCTCTCGGTGACTGGTTCGAGTTCCCGTTCATCGCCGACCAGGGCCGGACCGCGTTGCGCTGCGACCTGGTCCGCCACCCGGCCGGCGGCGTGATCAGCGCGGACCTGGACGATGCTCCGATCGCCTCCGGTCTCGATCTCCGCGGACCGTCGCCGTCCCAGCGGGAGATCGAGTTCACCCAGGCCCTGGCCGCGGGCCCGCACCGGCTGCGCCTCACGGCAACCACCCCGGGCACCCTGCTGTTGGACCGACTCTCGCTCCGCCACGCCAGGTCCACCGTGCCCTGAGCCTGTCGAAGGACCAGGACGGGTCAGTGCCCTGAGCCTGTCGAAGGACCAGGAGGGGTCGGTGCCCTGAGCCTGTCGAAGGACCAGGAGGGGTCGGTGCCCTGAGCCTGTCGAAGGACCAGGAGGGGTCGGTGCCCTGAGCCTGTCGAAGGGCCGGGAGGGGTCGGTGCCCTGAGCCTGTCGAAGGTCCAGGACGGATGTGGCTTGCCCATCGACCAAGCTCTGCCTGGATCCACCGTTACCCGTCAATGCTGCCTCGGGGACCCACCGGCCGCCGGTCCCGCTGATCCTGCGCAGGCGATGTCGCCATTTCTCTTGGTACCGACCGAAACCGGCCGATGCAACGTTGTAACGTCTGATACGAAGAGAAATCGCGACACGTCGCGACCCAGATCCCGACCTCCGCGCACCGCGACCATCCGCTTCCGCGCCCGCCCGTTGTCGCAGCCGGGATATCGCCATCGCAGCCCGAGATCACCGAACGGACGACTTGACCGGCAAAACCCGCTGAAATCGAGGTCAAGTCGTCCGCTCAGCGACCTGCCCTGCCCCCGGCCGCAACCGCCGCGACTCCTCCGGAGCTCGGCCGGGCTGTTTTCGGATCCAGCGCGGTGGATTCGAGCTCAGGAGCGTTGTGGCTGGCCTTTCCGCCTTGGTCAGCCGGTCGCCGGCACCGAGGCCGTACGGGAATCCAGGCAGCCGACCGCGACCAGGGTGCCGATCGCGGTCAGGGCGCCGAGACCGATCAGCAGGCCCGGGTAGCCGGCCAGGGCGAGACCGGCGCCACCCACGGTCGCGCCGGCGAAGACGCCGAGGCTCATCCCGGCGGCGTTTAGGGCCAGCGTCGGGGCGCGCCGGCTGGCCCGCTTGACCAGCTGGTCCACGACCGCGGCGGCGATCACGGCATGGCAGATCGCGGTGGCGGCCGTACCGGCGATCGCGACGACCAGGGTGGGCGCCGTGAAGATCAGCGCCAGGGCACCGGTGGCCGCGATCAGGGCGATGATCAACAGCGGTTTGGCGGCGTCGCCGGGGAGCCGCGCCAAGGTCCGTCCGGCCAGGAAGTTGCCGAGGAAGAAGCTGACGCCGCTGACGGTCCAGACCAGCGCGAACTGGGCCACGTCCAACCCGAAACGATCATGGTAGAACGCGGCCAGGAAGGCCAGCTGACCCATGAACGCCGCGGTCCGCAGGAACGCGATGATGATCAACCCGGCGACGGTCCGGTCCCGCAGGACGGAGCGCAGCGCCAGCCCGGTCAGCGCGTCGCCGCGGCGCTTGCCCGAGGAAGTCCAGGGGTTGCGGGCCAGCGAGCCGGCCACCAGCAGCAGGGCGATGATCGCCGTCAGGACGAGCGCGCCGCGCCAGCCGGGCCAGAGCGCGAGCAGGCCGACCAGCGGCCCGGCCATGATCGCGGCGATGGTCTGGCCGGCGGTGATCATGGTCGCGGCCCGGCCCGAGCTGGCGGCGTCGCTGAACCGGTCGGCCGCGAGGGCGAGCAGGACCGGGCTGAGCGCCGCGGTGGCGGCGCCGACGCCGAGACAGAAGACGATCAAGGTCGGGTAGCTGCCGACGGCGCCGACCAGGCAGGAGACGGCGAGCACCGCCAGCGCCACGGTACGGACCCGGAGCCGGCTCCAGCGATCGATCAGGGGTGCCAGCAGTACGCCGATCAGCAGCGCGGCGATCCCGCCGAGGCCACGCAGAGTGCCGACCGTCGCGGTGTCGCTGCCGGCGTCCGCGGCGATCTGGACCAGGAACGTCGAGAAGACGGTGAACGGCACCAGGCCGATCACGGCGCACACGAGCAGCGGCCAGATCGTGGCGGCGATCCGCCGGTCCGGCAGCGGCCGCGGGGCGCCGACGGGCTCGTTCCCGACCATCGCGGCCGGCTTCATCGCTCCAGATCCTGCAGATACGTCGAGAACCGTTCCAGGCCGTCCACGTTGCGCGGGCCGCTGATGCCCTCGTTGTAGTCGAGCACGAAGAACCGGTTCGCCTTCACCGCCGGCAGTTCCTTCGTCTTCGGATCGGTCCGCAAGAAGTCGATCTTCTCCTGCGCCGGCTGGTCGTTGTAGTCCAGGATCATGATCACCTCGGGCTGTGCGTCGACGACGGCCTCCCAGGCCACCTGGGTCCAGCGCGCCTCGAGGTCGGCGAAGACGTTGCGGCCGCCCGCGTACTCGATGATGTCGTTCGGTGGCACCTGCTGGCCCGCAGTGAAGGGCTGGTCGGTGCCGGAATCGTACAGGAAGACGCGGGGTCGCTCGGCGTCGGCGACGTCCCTGGTCGCGGCCGCGACCCGCTGCCGCAGCTCGGTGATCACGGCCGCCGCCCGGTCCTCGACGCCGAAGATCTGGCCGAGCCGCTCCAGGTCGACGTACAGCCCGTCGAACGGCCGGTGACGCTCCGGGAAGCCCGGGTAGTTGAAGCAGCTCTCGGCGTGCATGAAGCTGCCGATGCCGAGCCCGTCCAGGATCTCCGGCGTGATGCCCCGTCGGTCGCTGAAGCCGGAGTTCCAGCCGGCGACGACCAGATCGCCCTTCGCGTCGACCACGATCTCCTTGTTCAGCAGGTCGTCGCTGAGCATGTCGACCTTCGCGTACTCGGCGGCCCACGGGGATTCGCTGACCGGCGGGTTGGCCGGCGGCATCACGTAACCGCGGACCCGGTCGGTCAGCCCGAGGCTGAACAGCTTGTCCGCGCTGCCGCCCTCGTAGGCGATCGCGCGCTGCGGCCGGGTGTACTGCACCGACTCCCCGCAGCGCTGTACGGTCACGGTGGTCTCGGCCGCCGGTGGAGCGATCTGGGCGCCGCAGCCGGACGCGAGCAAGGTGCCGCAGACGAGGGCGATGCCGGCGCGTCTGATCATGATCAAGAGCCTTTCGGTACGGGATCGGAGAGGGTGTGCAACAGTTGCGGGCGGCCACCGGCCGGATGCGGAATGATCACGGTCTCGATGCCGAACACGTCCTGGACCAGGGACTCGGTCAGCACCTCGGCCGGCGACCCGTGCCGGACCAGCCGGCCGGCCTGGAGCACGGCGAGCCGGTCGCAGACCAGGGCGGCGAGATTGAGGTCGTGCAGCACTACGAGCACCGTCAGACGGGTCCCGCGCAGAGCGGAGAGGGCGCCGACCTGGTGCCGCAGGTCGAGGTGGTTGGTCGGCTCGTCCAAGATCAGGATCCGCGGCTCCTGGACCAGCACCCGGGCCAGCTGGACCCGTTGCCGTTCGCCGCCGGAGAGGCTGTGGATGCCGCGGTCGGCCAGATGGGTCAGCTCGAGCCGTTCCATGGCGTCCGCGCAGAGCCGGCGTTCCCGGTCGCTCAGTGCCCGGTTGCCGGACTGGTGCGGCGCCCGGCCGAGGGCGATCAGCTCGGCGACGGTGAAGTCGAGGTCGGCGCCGTTGTCCTGGGTGAGGGCGGCAACGCTGCGAGCCGTGGCCCGCGGCGGCATCCCGGCGATCGGCCGGCCGTCGATCATGATCACGCCGCCGGTCGGGGCGAGGGCCCGGTAGATGCAGCGCAGCACGGTGGACTTGCCGCTGCCGTTGGGGCCGATCAATCCGACCACCTCGCCGGTGGCCACGGTGAGATCGAGTTCGCGGACCAGTTCGGCGCCGTCGATCGTGACCGAGAGCGCGCTGAGTTCGAGTTCCATCTCAGCGACCGCCGAAGTGGTAGCCGCGGCGCCGGATCAGGCCGACGAACACCGGCACGCCGATCAGGGCGGTGATCACGCCGAGCGGCAGTTCCCGGGGCGCGACGACGACCCGGGACAGCAGGTCCACCCAGACCATGAAGATCGCGGCCGCCGGGGGAGTGATCATGATCACCCGGGCGTGGCCGGACCCGGCCAGCAGCCGAACCAGGTGCGGCAGGACTAGTCCGACGAAGCCGATGGCGCCGCTGACCGCGACCATCGCACCGGTGAGCACCGCGGTGATCACGAACAGCCGGCGGCGGACCTGGTCGGACCGGACGCCGAGGCTGGCGGCCGTCTCGTCGCCGAGCGACATCAGGTCGAGGGTCCGGCTGTGCCGGTACGTGATCACCAGGCCGATGATCAAGACGGCGGCCACCACCGGCAGCGAGGACCACGTCGCGGCGCCGAAGCTGCCCATCGTCCAGTAGAGGACGGTCGCCGTGGACTCGCTGTTCGGGACCAGGTAGATGATCACGCTCATCAGTGCCTGGAATCCGAAGGAGAGGCAGACGCCGGTCAGCACCAGCCGCAACGGCTGCAGGCCGACCCTGGTCCGCGCGGCCAGGAAGACCAGGACGGACGCCGCGGCCGCGCCGAGGAAGGCGCCCACGGACAGGGCATGCACGCCGAGCACCCCGAGCAAACCGAGGCTGCCCACGGCGACGGCACCGGCCGCCGCGCCCGAGGACACCCCGAGCACGTACGGGTCGGCGAGCGGGTTGCGGACCAGCGTCTGCACGACGACGCCGACGCAGCCCAGCCCGGCCCCGACGATCGCGGCCAGCAGCACCCGCGGCGTCCGGATCTGCCAGATGATCTGGTACGCCGACGCCTCCTCGGCCGGCAGGGTCCCGCCGAAGATCGCCGCGGACAGATACCGGCTGGTCTGGAGTGGCCCGATCGCGGCCGGGCCCAGCCCGATCGCGATGATCACGGAGATCAGCAGGACCACACAGAGCAGCCCCGCGACGAGCCCGGCCGGGACCGTACGGCCGGCGGGCGGACGCGGGAGGGTGCGGGGCGGCCGGGACTGGTCAAGCACCCGACGATCCTAAACGAAAACGACAGTCAGTAGCGATTCGCCTGTGGCAGGATCAGGCCATGGAACGCAAGGCCGTCATCTTCCACGGCACCGGAGCCAACCCTGACGTCTGCTGGCTGCCGTGGCTCCGCGATCGGCTGACCGAGCGGGGTCTTGCCGTCGAGGTGCCGCACTACCCGGGCCTGAACGTGGAGCCGATCGACACCTTTCTGCCCAAGGTGCTGGCGCGCCACACCTTCGATGCCGGCACGGTCCTCGTCGGGCATTCCGGCGGTGCCGCCCTCCTGCTGGCGCTGTTGCAGCACCTGGAGGTCACGGTGGCCCAGGCGATCCTGGTCGCGGGCTATGCGACGGAACCGAACGAGGGCGCGGAACCGGTGCTGCAGCAGGAGTACGACTGGCCGGCGATCGCCGCCCACGTCAACGATCTGATCTTCATCAACTCACCGGCGGACCCCTACGGCTGCGACGACCGGCAGGGCCGGGCGATGTTCGACCGGCTCGGCGGCACCTTGATCATCAGGGACGGCGGCCACTACGACGACACCGACGCGTTCGAACTGCTGGACCGCCTGATCGGCTGAGGGATCGACCGAGTGGCACTGAATTGCAGTGCTGCCTCGGCGAGCCCGGTTCCCGGGTCCGCAAACTGCAATTCCGTGCTCGGGCGAGTGCCCTCGCCCGGCAGGCTCCGTATCCGGGCGACTCGGGTCGGGTCGGTGATTTCGTCGGTTCTCCGCGGGGGTGTTCATCGACTGGACGCAAAAGGCAACGTCCGGCGCGATTTCGCTGCTGTCCTGACTTGTGTTCGACCGGACAGTTATGTCTCGGGTTCGTCCGGACAGTTCGGACGAACGCATGCTGGCGTTCATGGCAGACAGGGTGGTCTCGGTGGACATTCGTGTTCAGATCGCGTTCTGGCCCGAGGACGCGCCGCGGGGCGCGGTCTCTCGGTTCTGTGAGCGGCACAAAGCTGTCGCGGTCCTGGTTCTACGAACTCCGGGCTCGTGCTCGAGCGGAGGATCCGGCGGCGGCGGTCCAGCCACGTTCGCGGTCGTGGCCGCAGGGGCATCCGCTCGCGGTCGGGCTGGAGATCGAGGAGTTGGCGGTCCGGCTCCGGAAGGAGCTGAGGGATCAGGGCTGTGACTACGGACCGGTCTCGGTCCGGTTCCGGATGGACCGGCTGGGTGTGACGCCGCCGGCCGCGTCGACGCTGGCCCGGATCTTCTCCCGTCGCGGGATGGTGGTCCCGCAACCGCAGAAACGACCGCGGTCGGCGGTGCGACGGTTCGTGTTCGCGCTGGTGCATGAGTGCTGGCAGCTCGACGCGTTCGACTGGGTGCTGGCCGCTGACCGTGCGTGTGTGATCTTCCAGCTCGTGGATGATCATTCCCGGTTCATGATCGCCTCGCTCGCGGCGTGGGGTGAAACGGTGGAGGCGGCGATCCTGGTGGTCGACAGGGGTATCGCTGCGTTCCAGGTGCCGTGTCTGCTGCTCACCGATAACGGCAGCGCGTTGAATCAGACCCGGATCGGCCGGCGGAGCCGTCTGGTTGATCATCTGACCGGACTGGGGTGTCGTCCGATCACCGGCCGGCCGGGGCATCCGCAGACCCAGGGCAAGGACGAACGGGTTCATCAGACCGTGCAACGCTGGCTGAGAGCCCGGCCGAGGGCGACCTCGTTGGCCGAGTTGCAAGCACAGCTGGATCAGTTCGACCGCTACTACAACCACGACCGTGGCCATCAAGCCCTCGGCCTGCGCACACCGGCCGAGGTCATGGCCGCTGGGCCGGTCGCGGTCCCGCCGGTCCCGGCCCCACCGGCACCGGCACCGGCACGGCCGGCACGGTCGAAACAGCCCAGAGTCGCCGCGAACGGCAGCGTGCGGGTCGACGGTGTCCGGATCCAGCTCGGCCGTGAACATGCCAAGACCACCGTCACCACGATCAGCCCGGTCAGACCGTGACGATCTTCGATGGCCGAGGCCGCCACCTCCGGACCCAGGTCCTCGAACCCGGCAAGACCTACTACAGCAACGGACGGCCCCGCGGCGGCCGGCTGCCCCTGCTGATCCACCAACAACGACAACGCAAGGAACAACCATGATCAACAACGATCGTGAACCAGACGCCGCTGAACCAGACGAGACCAAGATCGACCTCCGCGACATCCACGGTCCAGGCTTCACCCAAGATCAATACCGGGCAGCCCTGGAAGCCGGCTACGAAACCGGCTGGTGGGACGACACCGGCCGGCCCGCACCCTGGCCCGACGACTTCCTCGACGAATCCAGCGGCTGGCAACCAGAACACGGCAGCCGCGACGCCACCGAGCGGTCCCAACCCTTCTAGCGGCTTCGGCCCAAACCCGCCACGCTGAAGCTGACCGCGAATCGGCAGGCGCCCGGAGACGAGGTCAAGGCTTGGCCGAAGGCCAACCCGAAGGGCCCCCGGCCTTGACCACGACGAGGACGACGCCACCCTCCTCGCAGCTCCCGCGCGGCCCCGACCCTTGACCAACCACACCACCATCTGTCCACACTGACCTCGGACATACTGTCCGGACGAACCCGAGACATGACAGCGCGATTTCGCTGCCCTTAGGGTCCACTCGATGCCGAGTTGGTCACGGCGGAATCCGCATCGATCGGTCGTTGTGCAATTCCGTGCCACTACCGCGGTCGGCGTCGTGTCCTTCGCACCAGGTCAACGCCCGGTAGTTGAATCCCTGCACCGTGGAACCCCCAGGGCACCTGACGCGGCGGCCAGTTCCAAGCCACCTCGACGCTCCAGCCACCGCGGAATTCCACGCAGGTCTCAGGTGGCCGGAACTCAGGTGGACTCGAGGACGAGGTCACGCAATTCACTCAGAGTCTTGAGTCGATGGCGGGCGCCGGTGAAGTCCTGCGCGCCGGTGAAGTCGTTGTGCACAATGGCGCAGTCGATCCCGGCTGCGAGTGCCGAGGCCAGGCCCCGGGCGGAGTCCTCGACGACCAGCGTCTCCTCCCGGGCGCCACCGAGGCGGTGCAGGCCGGTCAGGTAGGGCTCGGGGTGCGGCTTGGAGAACTCGTAGTCCTCGAGGGTCAGCACGAACTCCATGAAGGACGTGATCTTCCGCTTCTCGTGGATGAGGTCGAAGTCCTTGCGCCGCGACGTCGTCACGATCGCCATCCGGACGTGCCGCGACAGTTCGGCGAGGGTCTCGAGGACACCCTCGATCTCGATCGCCTCGGTGCGCAGATACTCCTGGTAGTAGGCGTCGCGGGCTTCGCGCTGCCGATCGATGGTCCGGTCGTCGACGCCGGCCGCCCTGGCCTGGACCCAGGTGGCCCTGCCCTGCGCCATGTCCCGCAGATATCGCTGCCGGTCCAGGGTGAGGCCGATCTCGGCCAAGGCTCGCTCGCCGGCCTTGAAGTACCAGAACTCGGTGTCCACCAGGACTCCGTCATGATCGAAAAGGAGGTACTTCTTCACCCCTCGGATCGTAGTCGGACGGTGACGCCGACCTGGCCGCGGTCACTCCGCTCCGCGACCGCGTGACCGGTCCGGTTCACCCCGTCGAGTTCGATCATGATCGGCCCGCCCTCGCCGAGGAAGTTGCGCCACCAGCGCTTCCGCTCCGGCATCATCACGCCGATGATCACCGTGTCCCCGTCGCGCCGGAACCCGACCGGTGTGCTGAAGGTCCGGCCCGAGCGCCGCCCGGTGTAGGTCACGACGGTCAGGCTGCGCCGGAGCCGGGAGCCGAGCAGGGACGAGTCGCGCAGGCCGAGGACGAAGGCGTTGAACCGGTCGACCGCCTGTCGGGGAAGGGTCTTCGCTGTCGGCACAGGCGCTCCGTTCGGTTGTTGATCATGGTCTGTCGTTCACCGTACCCGGCCTAAGTGGAGAACCCCATCCACTTAGCTAAAGTGAGAAACATGACCGACCAGCACTCTCGGATCGCCGTTGATGATCAGCTCGAGGCGCCGGCGTTGCGGACCGACGCGCAGCAGAACCGCGATCGCATTCTCGAGGTCGCTCGGGTCCTGTTCGCCCAGCGCGGTCTTGACGTGCCGATGGCGGCGATCGCCCGCCGCGCCGGAGTCGGCGTCGCGACGCTCTATCGCCGGTTCCCGACCAAGGAGGACCTGGTCACCGCGACCTTCGCGGAGCGCTTCGAGCACTGTCTGATCATGTTCGGCGAGGCGAAGGTGGACCCGGACCCGTGGCGAGCGTTCTGTACGGTGATCGAAGAGGTGTGCGCGATGCAGGCTGGCGATCGCGGCTTCCGGGCCGTCCTCAGCGCGACGCTGGCTGGCACGGACTACCTGGACCAGGCCCGGTCCCACTTCGTCGAGAGCTTCGAGGTCCTGGTCCGGCGGGCCAAAGAGGCCGGCCGGCTCCGGAAGGACTTCGCGGTTGAGGACCTCTCTCTGATCCTGCAGGCCAACGGTGGGATCGCCGCCGGGACGACCGACGCGGGCGTGGCCGCCTCGCGCCGGTTGGTCGCCTACCTGATCGACGCCTTCCGGGCCGACCGGAGCGAGACGCCGGCCCGGCTGCCACCGCCGGTCAGGCTGGATCTCATCGAAGCCGTGCTCAACGGCTCCTGACCAAGATCAATCGACCGCCAGATCAGGCAGTACGGAAGCGCGCCGGCGACCCCACTCCAGGGCGCTGGCGATGCCGTCGGCCAGCGACTGTTCGGCCCGCCAGCCGAGCAGCCGGTGCGCCTTGTCAACTCCTGCGTAGGCGCCGACGGCGTCACCCGAGCGGGGCGGCTTCTCGCGGGTCGGCACCGGCCGGCCGTAGACCTCCTCGAAGGTGGCCAGCAGCTCCCGGACCGTGACGCCGGAGCCGGTGCCGAGATTGATCACCGAACTCGGGGCGTCCTCGGCGGCGAGCACCTCGTCGAAGCGCTCGACGGCCGCGACGTGGGCGCGAGCCAGGTCCCAGGCGCCGATGTAGTCGCGCAGGCCGGTCCCGTCCCGGGTCGGCAGGTCGGTGCCGGTGATCTCGAAGGCGTCGATCCGTCCCTCGGCGGCCGCGACCAGCCGGCCGATGACGTGCGACGGCACTGGGTCGTAGATGCCGGTCCGGAACTCGGGGTCGGAGCCGATCGGGTTGAAGTAGCGCAGCATGATCGCCCGCAGGTCGGTCGCCTCGGTCAGGTCCCGCAGCGCCAGCTCCATGATCATCTTGGTTCGCGCGTACGGCGACGTCGGCGCCAGCGGAGCCGCCTCGTCGACCTCGAACCGGTCGCTGAAGGCATAGATCGCGGCCGACGACGAGAACACGAGCCGGGGCCGGCCGAGGTCGACCAGGTTCTGGCACAGCTCGAGCGACTTGGCCACGTTGTTGACGTAGTAGCGGTACGGTTCCCGGACGCTCTCCGGCACCACGATCAGGGCCGCGCAGTGGATCGTACAATCGATCTCCTGATCGGCGACGATCTTCTCCAGCAGCACCCGGTCGGCGATGTCGCCTTCGTAGAAGACCCGGTTCGCGACGAACTCGCGGCGCCCCCTCACCAGGTTGTCCAAGATCACCGGCTGGTGGCCGGCCCGCTCCAACGCGGTGGCGATCATGCTGCCGAGGTAGCCGGCTCCGCCGGTCACGAGAACTCTCACGGCCCCGAGTCTAAGCTTCCCGTCCCCCGCGACCCCGCCGCCGCAGCCGCGACCGTTGCGCTGATCCGCGACTGTTGCAACGGTCGCGGATGGGTCGAACGGTCGCGGCTAGGGGGTTGGTCGGGATGGAAAGTCGATCATGAGGGTTTGATCCAGCTCACGGCGGAGACCAGCGCGTCGCTGGCTGCGTCGCGGACCCGGCGCAGCTCGCGGGACCGGAGATCGGACTCCCAGGACGAGATCGAGCCGCCGTCGTCGCTCAGCGCGAGGTCCGCGGCGGCCAGCATCCGGAGTGCCTTGGCGATCGCGTTGCGCTGCAGCGGCGGATAGCCGGGGGCCCAGATGGAGATGTCGGGCGGCCGCCAGCCGGCCATCGCGCCGCCGGCCAGTTCCAGGGTCTCCAGGGTCCGGGCCGCCTCCAGCACCGCCTCCCGGAGCGCCCGTTCGCTCTCGTACGGACTCGGCGGCGGAGCCGGCAGCGTCGCGTTGAAGACCCGCCACTGCAGCGCCTGGCCGACCCGGATCGGCACCAGGCCCAGCTCTCCGCCGCTGGCCAGCACGGCGGCCCCGGCGGACAGGGCGGCGGTGTTGAACTCGACCGGGCCGCGCAGCCCGCCGAGCACGCCGGGACGGGGCAGCGCCAATTGCCACTGGGTCCGTTCGACCACCAGGCAACGCGGCAGGGCGCGCTCCCAGGTGATCGCCCGAGTGCTGTCGACGTCCAGCAGATCATCGGGGTCGACGACGTGGTGGGCCACGTCACCGGCCACGATCTGAGTCGCCGCCACCTCAACGCTGACCCGGTTAGCGAGCAGCGCGTTGAGGTGCGTCGTCAGCCGGACCGACGCATCAACCTCCATCCCGCTGAGCTTAGTGGCGCAGCCGGCGGAGTCGATCATCGAGGTTCAGCGTTCCAGCGCCCGCCGGCGGCTCGCCTGCAGCGCCTTCTCCAGCCTGCGCAGGTCGCCGCGGCTCGGGTGACGCACCCTGAGCGTGCCCATGCCGAGCGAGCCGCGCAGCACCAGGACCGGTTTGCCGGCCGTCGGGGTCGAGGTGATCTTCGACTTCGCCGTACCCCACGAGGTGGAGAGCCGGTCGGTGTTCGCGGCCCAGCCGTCCGGCACCACGATCACCACGGTTCCCATCGACGCGATCACCTCGATGTCGATCACCCGGGCCCGGGTGGTGGCCTGCAGGCAGTTCAGCCGGACGGTGCCGGCGCCGGCGTTGATCCGGATGAACGGCGGCAGTTCCCAGGCGCCGGTCCGGGTCACCGAGGAGAAGCCGCCGTCCAGAATCAGCGGATCGTCCTCGGCGAAGCCGGGCAGCTGGGGCAGCGGAGCCTCCGCGACCGGTGCCGCCTCGCGAGCAGGGCCGCCGAGGTCAACGAACAGGACGTCGAGGTCGGCGAAGGTCTTGGCCGACAGGGCTCGTTCGAGTCGCTCGTCCAGTTCCTCGAGGGTGATCCGCCCGTCCGCGGCCGCGTCGCGCAGGGCTTCCGCGGCGGCGTCGCGTTCGGAATGGCCCACCCGAATTCGCTCGCGGCCGCTCTCGGTCATGACCACAGGGTAATCAGCGTCGATGTCGTGATTAAGGTACGCGCTCGGGAAGCGGACCGGCCCGGTAGGTTTGACGCATGGTGGCAGTGGCGGACCTGGCCGGGGTGAGCATCGTGCGAGGAGGCACGAGGCTGCTCGACGACGTCGACTGGACCGTCGACGAAACCGACCGCTGGGTCGTGATCGGCCCGAACGGCGCCGGAAAGACGACGCTGCTGCAGATCCTGGCCGCTCAGTTGCACCCGACCTCCGGGGTCGCCGGCCTGCTCGGCGAGGTGCTCGGCACGGTCGACGTGTTCGAGCTGCGGCCGCGGATCGGCCTGGCGTCGGCGGCGCTGGCGGACCGGATCCCGAAGAGCGAGCGGGTCCACGACGTCGTCGTCTCGGCCTCGTACGCGGTGGTCGGCCGGTGGCGCGAGGACTATCACGCTCTTGATCATGACCGGGCCGCCGGGCTGCTCCGGCAGCTCCGTGTCGATCACCTGGCCGACCGGACCTTCGGCACCCTGAGCGAGGGCGAGCGGAAGCGGGTCCAGATCGCCCGGGCGTTGATGACCGACCCCGAGCTGTTGTTGCTGGACGAGCCGGCCGCCGGGCTCGACCTGGCCGGCCGCGAGTCGCTGGTCCGGACCCTCGGCGAACTGGCCCGCGATCCGGCGGCGCCGGCCTCGGTCTTGGTCACCCACCACGTCGAGGAGATCCCGGCCGGGATCACGCACGCGCTGTTGTTGCGCGAGGGCAAGGTGGTCGCATCCGGGCCGTTGCGGGCGACCCTGACCGCTGAGACACTCAGCGAAACGTTCCGGCTGCCGCTCGCGCTGGCCGAGATCGACGGCCGGTGGACAGCGCGTTCGGCGAACGGTCGAGGGGGTGTCGGATGAATCTGTTGGACTGGCTCGGTGATCACGTCTGGGCGATCTGGCTGGCGCTGGCGTTGCTGCTCGGGATCGCCGAGATTCTCTCCCTCGACCTGGTGTTGATCATGCTCGCGGTCGGTGCCCTGGCCGGCGCCGGCGTGGCCGTGGTCGCGCCCGACCTGTGGTGGCTGCAGATCGGCGTCGCCACCGCGGTCTCCTTGATCACGTTGCTGCTGCTCCGGCCGACGTTGCTGGAGCGGGTGCGCAACATGCCCGGCTACCGGTCGTCGACGGACCGGCTGCTCGGCGCGTCCGGTGTCGCCGTGTCCGCCATCGACAAGGCGGGCGGCGAGGTCAAGCTGGACGGGATCAGTTGGTCCGCGCGCCCGTACGACAGCTCGATGGTGATCGAGGCCGGCACCGAGATCGAGGTGTACGAGATCGACGGCGCCACCGCCGTCGTCTATCCGAAGCATGATCAACTCCCGTAGCCGGAGGCTGTAGCTCTCCAAGAGGAAGGGAAGACCGTGGATCCGCTATCCGTCATTCTCGGGATCATCGTCATCGGCCTGGTCGTCGTGCTGCTCGGCAGCATGATCAAGGTGATCAGGCAGCAGCGCGTCGGGGTGGTGGAGCGACTCGGCAAGTTCCGGCGGACGCTCGATCCCGGCCCGCACCTGTTGATCCCAGTCTTCGACAAGGTCCGCTACAACATCGACATGCGGGAGACCGTGGTCCCGTTCCCGCCGCAGGGCGTGATCACCGAGGACAACCTGATGGTCAACATCGACTCGGTGATCTACTTCCAGGTGATCGATCCGGTCCGGGCCGCGTACGAGGCACAGAACTACATCCAGGCCATCGAGCAGCTCACCATGACCACGCTGCGCAACATCATCGGCGGGCTCGATCTCGAGCAGACCCTGGTCAGCCGCGAGGAGATCAACGGCAAGCTCCGGGTGGTGCTGGACGAGGCGACCGGCAAGTGGGGGATCAAGGTCAACCGGGTCGAGCTGCGCTCGATCGAGCCGCCGGCGACAATCCGGGACGCGATGGAGAAGCAGACCCGGGCCGAGCGGGACAAGCGGGCCGCGATCCTGACCGCGGAGGGCCAGCGGCAGTCGCAGATCCTGTCCGCCGGCGGTGAGAAGGAGTCGGCGATCCTGCGGGCCCAGGGCGATCGGGAGGCCGCGGTGCTCCGGGCCCAGGCCGACCGGCAGTCCCAGATGCTCCGGGCCGAGGGCGAGGCGCAGGCGATCACGACGGTGTTCAACGCGATCCACGCGGGCCAGCCGGACCAGTCGCTGCTGTCGTACCAGTATCTGCAGATGCTGCCGGCGATCGCTCGCGGCGACGCGAACAAGGTCTGGGTCATCCCGAGCGAGATCGGCAAGGCGCTGGAGGGGCTCGGCGGCGCGGTCAGCTCGGCGGTGTCGTCCATCCCGACCGCCCCGAAGGGCGACTTCAAGGCGCCCGACAAGGTGGATGTCCAGGCCGAGATCGCGCAGCAGAACGCCGAGGAGGCGGAGAAGGCGGCGGCCACCGTGCAGCGGGCGATCGACGAGGCCCGGCAGCTGGAGAAGACGACCCGGTTGGGCCTCTCGACGCCGACAGGGCCGGCCGCCCTCGGTGGTCAGGCCGCTCAGTCGCCCGCCGCCCAGCCGGAGGCCGAATCGGCGCCGTCGTTCGAGCCGCCGCAGCAGCAGGCTCAGCCCGGACAGGTCCCGCCCGCGGCACCGCCGCAGTCCGGCCAGGCGCAGGGGCAGGCCGGGCCGGGTCCCGAGACGACATCCGGACCCGGGCAATAAATCCATCGAAGTTATGAAAAGCTGGGGCCATGCATTTCGACCCAGTCCTCGTCCGGCGTCGCCTCGGACGACTGCTGCCGGAGCGTCTGCGCCCGGCCGTCTATCCGCACACCCATGCGCTCACCGTCGAGCGGTACGACGTCGACGGTGAGCCGATCCCCGTCGCCGACGGGCTCGCGGCCGGCTACCAGCCGACCGAGGTGGGCGCTGCCTGGGGTTCGCCCTGGGCCACCACCTGGTTCAAGCTGACCGCCGAGGTGCCGGCCGACTGGTCCGGCCGGGAGCTGGAGGTCCTGGTCGACCTCGGCTTCGAGGGCACCGGCCCGGGCTTCGCCGCCGAGGGGCTGGCGTACCGGCCGGACGGGACGCCGATCAAGGGCCTGCACCCGTACAACCACTGGCTGCCGGTGGAGCCCGGGAGTGACCGGGTCGAGGTGTACGTCGAGGCGGCCTCGAACCCGCAGATCACGATGCGGGTGCCGACCCTGCTCGGCGACGTGCAGACCGCGCCGGCCGAGCCGATCTACCGGCTCGCCAAGGCCGAACTGGCGGTCGTCGACGCCGAGGTCCGCGAGCTGGTCGCCGACTTCGACGTGCTGGGCCAGCTGGCCGAGGAGCTGCCCGCCGACGACCCCCGCGGCGCCCAGCTCTGGGCGACGATCTCCGACGCGCTGGACGCGATCGACCTGCACGACATCTCCGGCACGGCGGCTAAGGCCCGGGAGATCCTCGCCGTCGCGCTGGCCAAGCCGGCGAACGCAAGCGCGCACCGGCTGACCGCGGTCGGTCACGCGCACATCGACTCGGCCTGGCTGTGGCCGCTCCGCGAGACCGTCCGCAAGGTCGCCCGGACCGCGTCCAACGTGGTCCAGCTGATGGATGATCATCCGGAGATGATCTTCGCGATGTCGCAGGCCCAGCAGCTGGCCTGGATCGAGGAGCATCGGCCCGAGGTGTTCGCCCGGGTCAAGGAGAAGATCGCGGCCGGCCAGTTCGTCCCGGTCGGCGGCATGTGGGTCGAGTCCGACACCAACATGCCGGGCAGCGAGGCGATGGCCCGCCAGTTCATCCACGGGAAGCGTTATTTCCAGGAGAAGTTCGGCATCGACACGCAAGAGGTGTGGCTGCCGGACTCGTTCGGCTACTCGGCCGCACTGCCGCAGTTGATCAAGCTCAGCGGCTCGCGGTGGTTCCTCACCCAGAAGATCTCCTGGAACAAGACCAACCTGTTCCCGCACCACACGTTCTGGTGGGAGGGCATCGACGGTTCCCGGATCTTCACCCACTTCCCGCCGGTCGACACCTACAACTCCGACCTGTCCGCCGGTGATCTTGCTCGGTCCGCCCGGCAGTTCGCCGACAAGGCGCGGGCCAACCACGCGCTGGCCCCGTTCGGGTACGGCGACGGCGGCGGCGGCCCGACCCGGGAGATGCTGGCCCGGGCGGCCCGGACCGCCGACCTCGAGGGCTCGTCCCGGGTGACGATCGAGAAGCCGGAGGAGTTCTTCCAGAAGGCGTACGACGACTATCCGGACGCCCCGGTCTGGTGGGGCGAGCTCTACCTGGAGATCCACCGCGGCACCTACACGTCGCACGCCAAGATCAAGCAGGGCAACCGGCGCAGCGAGCACCTGCTTCGTGAGGCCGAGCTGTGGGCGACCACGGCCGCGGTGCGGCACGGCGCCGAGTACCCGTACGACGCGCTGGACCGGCTCTGGAAGATCGTGCTGCTGAACCAGTTCCACGACATCCTGCCGGGCTCGTCGATCGCCTGGGTGAACCGGGAGGCGCGCGCCACGTACCAGCAGGTGGGCGAGGAACTGGAGCAGTTGATCACCGCCTCGCTCGATTCCCTGGGCACCGGCGAGGGGCAGGCGACGGTGAACGCCGCGCCGCACGCCCGCAACGGTGTGCCGGCCCTCGGTGCGTCCGCGACCGGCGAGGCGGCGCCCGCGACGGTGACCCTTCGAGAGGCTCAGGGCGCAGCCGGTGGGTCGGAATTCCTGCTGGACAACGGAATCGTCAGCGCGATCATCGGCGCCGACGGCTTGATCACGAGCGTTGTCGATCATGAGACCGGCCGGAACGCGATCACGCCGGGCGGCGTCGGCAACCTGCTCCAGCTGCACCCGGACGTGCCGAACGACTGGGACGCCTGGGACGTCGACGCGTTCTACCGCAACACGGTCGTCGATCTTCGCGACGCCGAGTCGGTGGCCGTCGCGGAAGGCGTGTCCGCGGGGGTGCAGATGGTCCGCAAGCACGGCGACTCGACGTTCACCCAGGTGATCAGCCTGGCCCCGGGCGCCCGGGCGCTGGAGATCACCACGGACGTGGACTGGCAGGAGCGCGAGACGTTCCTCAAGGCGGGCTTCGAGCTCGACCTGCGCGCCGAGGTGTCCAGCTCGGAGACCCAGTTCGGCCACGTGAAGCGGCCGACGCACGAGAACACCAGCTGGGACGCGGCGAAGTTCGAGATCTGCGCGCACCGGTTCCTGCACGTGGCCGAGCCCGGCTACGGGGTGGCGCTGGTCAACGACTCGACGTACGGCCACGACGTCACCCGGACCGTCCGCGAGGACGGCGGCACGTCGACCACGGTCCGGCTCTCCCTGCTCCGCGCCCCGCGCTGGCCGGACCCGGAGACCGACCTCGGCCAGCACCGGCTCCGGTACGCGATCGTGCCCGGCGCCGAGATCGCCGACGCTGTCCGGGAGGGCTACGCGATCAACCTGCCCGAGCGGACCGTCGCCGGCGGCGGCGTCGAGCCGTTGATCACGGTCGACAACCAGTCCGTCGTGGTGGAGTCGATCAAGCTCGCCGAGGACCGCAGCGGCGACGTCGTGGTGCGGCTCTACGCGGCGGACGGCGGCCGGGCGACGGCCAACGTCCATGCGGCCTTCGAGGCCACGGCGGTGACCACCGTCGACCTGCTCGAGCGCCCCCTGGCCGACGCGGACGCCCTGTCCAGCACCACCCCGGCCGACCTGTCGCTGTCCTTCCGCCCCTTCCAGATCATCACCCTCCGCTACTCCCGCTGAAAACCCCGCCGACCGGTCACCAAAGCAGCGTTTTCTACGGCGTGTCGCTGCACTGGTGACCGGTCGGCGGGCCGGTGGGAGTTCGGATCTGTCAGCCGGCGGGGCTGAGGACCACCGGCCCCAGGACCTCGTCGCACCACTGCCGGAACGTGGTTGGCGAACTCGTCTCCGGAGTGCGCTCGACCCCGCGGTCGAGCCCGTCGCGCTTGGCCTGCGCCATCTCGACCATCCCGTCGGCCAGATCTTCAACCTGGTGGCGTTCGGCCGTGTCGTCTGGTTCGTGCCGCGGTCGATTGTCCAGCGCAATCCGCGGCCGGACATCGCCTACCGGGAGCTGGCCGACCTGCCGCCGACGACGCTCACGGTGGCGTGGCCGCGGACCGCCCGGGACCGCGCCGTCGCCGCCTTCGTCCGTACCGCCGGCGACGTCGTCAGGAGCGTTGGGGTTCGCGCCGGAACGTGACGCCGGCGCCGACAGCCCTGGACACCGAGCCGCTCCCGTACCGGAACTTGATCTTGAACGAGTTCAGCCGGCGATGGCGAGCTTGATCACTTCCGCGCCGGGAAGCCGGCCGGCGTCGGGGCCGGGCAGGGCGAGCTTGCTGCCGCGGATGCCGCTGCCGACGACGATCCACGGCTGTTCGGTGACGGCGGCGTCCACCAGGACGGGCCAGTCGGCGGGCAGCCCGATCGGGGTGATCCCGCCGTACTCCATCCCGGTTCGGCTGACCGCGTCGTCCATCGGGGCGAAGGAGATCTTGCGGACGTCGAGGTGCTTGCGGACGACCCGGTTCACGTCGGCGCGGTCGGTGGCGAGCACCAGACAGGCTGCGGTCCGTTCCGTCTCGGCCCGGCGGCCGGACACCACGACGCAGTTGGCGGAGGCCTCGAGCGGAACGTCGTACGCCTCACAGAAGGCGGCCGTGTCGGCGAGGGCGGCGTCGATCGGGGCGACCCAGGCCGGCAGGTCGAGACCGGCCAGCGCGGCGACGACGGGCGGGGCGAGCAGTTCCGGGTGATCGCCGGCCGGCGCCCAGTCGAGGGTGCCGACGCCGGGCGTGCGGGAGTTCTCGGTCATCGGGGTTCAGGGTAGCCGGACGTATCGGCCCGGGGTGACGCCGAGGACCCGCCGGAAGTGTCGGGTCAGGTGGGATTGATCATGGAACCCGACCTCGGCCGCGACGTCGGCCGGCCGGTGTCCGGCGAGCAGCAGATGCCGGGCCAGGTCGACCCGCCGGCCGGTCAGATACTGATGTGGCGGGAGGCCGTACTCGGCCGCGAAGCTGCGGACCAGGTGTTCCGGGCTGGCCTGCAACAGTCCGGCCGCCTCGGCGAGCCCGAGCCCGGTCCGTACCCGGTCGTCGAGCAGTCTGCGCAGCCGGGCCGCGAGCGGCCGGTCCCGGACCGGCTTCGGCGTCGCCTCGGCCCGGTCCAGGTGAGCTTGCACCCGTTCCCGGATCAGCGCCCACCGGCTCTCCGCCTCGAGCCTTTCCGGCGCGGCCAGCACGCCGTGCAGCCGGTGAATCCGGTCCCGCAGCGCCGGATCCCGCAGCGTCGGCCGGTCCACGCCGGCGCCGACGCCGTGCAACTGATCCGGCTCGAGATAGAGCACCCGTTTGACGAACCCGGTCCGGGTCGCCGGATGACCGTCGTGCGGCACGCCGGGCGGCAATAGCGTCACCAGGTCCGTGGTGCTGCCGTGGTCCTTGCCCTCCAACCGGTACCCGATCGCGCCCTCGTCGACGATCAGCAGGGTCCAGTCGGCGTGGGTGTGCCGCGGGTAGGCGTGATCGGTGAACCGCGCGTGGAACACCTCCGCGATCCCGGTCGCCTGCGGGCGCCAGGCGGCGATCTCGGTTTCGGGCGCCACATCAAGAACGTACAAGATCGGACCTGAGCGATCGGGGCACTCTGGCCGGGTGCGCTTCGACACCAAGATCGCCGTTCTGCTCGCCGACGACCTCGCGGCCTGGCAGCGGCTGAACGTGACCGCCTTCCTGGCCAGCGGGGTCGCCGCGGCCGCCCCCGACCTGATCGGCGAGCCGTACGTGGACGCCGACGGCATCGGCTACCTGTCGCTGTTCCGGCAGCCGGTGATGATCTTCGCCGCCGACCGCGAAACGGTCCGGGCAGCCCACGCCAGGGCCCTCGCCCGCGACGTGGCCCTGGCGATCTATACCCAGGAGATGTTCTCCACCGGCCACGACGCGGACAACCGGGCCGCCGTCGCTGCCGTACCGACC
This sequence comes from Microlunatus parietis, assembly GCF_013407955.1. Classification (GTDB taxonomy): domain Bacteria; phylum Actinomycetota; class Actinomycetes; order Propionibacteriales; family Propionibacteriaceae; genus Microlunatus; species Microlunatus parietis. Next base: position 5,644,334 of record NZ_JACCBU010000001.1, read on the forward strand.
GAGAAGCTCGACCTGGTCGGCATCGCCGTGCACGGCGGCCGGTCGGCGGTCGACAAGATCATGAAGGGCGCCCGGATGCATCCGTGACCCGAGGGGACGAAGTCAAGTGGTCCAGCAGTCGGCGTACCGCAGGTGACTCGTCGTCGGGCCGGGTGATCAGGTACGTGTCGACCGTGACGCCGGCCAGTGGACGGACTACGACGCCGGGGACGTCCGGTGGCTCGTCCAACGGATAGAAGGCGGTCCAGGACTGCTCGCCGCTTCCGACGTCGTGCAGCATGCCCTGCAGGGTGGTGAACGGCTCGCCCAGCCGCGGCGACAGCCCTGCGTCGTCGCAGACCCGCATGATCAAGTCGTGGAACGGCGGGTTGGCTTCGCGCGGGGCCAACCGAAGGGCGAGATCGGCCAGCGCCGCGACCGGTACGGCCTCCTGTGCCGCGGCGGAATGGGCGGCAGGCAGAACCGCGAGCACCTGATCGGTCCACAACCGTGCGGCCGCCAGCTCCCGCGGCGGGCGTACGTCGCGAACGATCGCCGCATCAAGATCACCGGTGGGTACGCGAGCCAGCCGGTCGGCCCGGGTTGCCCGGACGGGCTCGATCCGGAAGTCCGGCAGCTCGGAGTTCAGCCGGGTCAGCAGGTCACCGACCTGCCGATCGAACGCCCGGCCGACGCCCAGGCGAATGGTGCCGTCGCGGCCGGAGCTGAGATCGGCAGCGATCCGCCGGGTCCGGTCGACGGCCTGCAACACGGCTTCGGCCTCCGGAAGCAGGCGGGCACCGGCCGCGGTCAGCCGTACGTGACGGGTGGACCGGTCGAACAGCCGGAGGCCGAGCTCGCGTTCCAGCCGCTGGATGTCCTGGCTCACAGCGGCCTGAACGATGTTCAGGCTGCGAGCCGCCCGGCCGAAACCGCCGGTCTCCGCGATGGCGACGAAGTACCGAAGCTGACGGATCTCCATGGCCCCTTCCTGCGCTCGCCCGCCGGTGATCAGGATCGGTGATCACTGTGGTCGCGTACTGCTTCTTGGTCGCCCGCCGCTCCTGAGCTGGACTCGAGAGACATGATCAACCAAACACCCATTGTCGTACAGGCAGCCGACGCCGAGCTCCTGGCCGGACGGAACCCGATGCGTCTGCTCGCCGACAGCGATGCCAGCGAGGGCGCGTTCAGCATCTCCAGCGGCACCATCGCGGCCGGCGCCGACAACGCGAAACCCCATTTCCACAAGGCGTCCTGGGAAGTGTTCTGCATCATCGACGGAACTCTCGAGATGCTGCTGGATGACGAGCTGGTGACCGTCGGCGGCGGCGGGCTGGTCGCCGTTCCACCGGGCGTCGTGCACGCCTTCGGCGCGACCTCGGACTCGCCCGTCTCCGCGTTCGTGTTCATCACGCCCGGCGTCAACCGGTTCGACTATTTCCGCGTCCTGCCGAAGATTCTGCGCGGCGAGATCCCGGAGCAGGAATTGGCGGAGATGCACCGGACCTACGACGTGCACTTCACCGAAAGTCCGCTCTGGGACCAGCGCGGCCACAGACCGACCTGAGATTGCCGGGAAGCTCAGGACCCTTTCGGGCCGGTGCAGAGGTCGCGGGTGGTTGGTCGGCGGGCGCTGGAAGGCCTCCCGGCCGCGCGGGTTCTCCGCGGATGACGGGTCAGCGGCCGACGGACTCCGGGTGCCGGCCGGCCGACGGCAGCAGACCCCGTCGGGTGGCGATGTCGATTGCGTGGCGGCGCGACGTCGCGCGGAGCTTGCGGTAGATCCGCTGGGTCTGGTTGCGCACGGTGTGGACGGAGACGAACAGGCTCTCGGCGATCTCCGCGGCGGTGCCGCCGTCGGCGAGCAGACCGAGGACGACCTTCTCCCGCGGCGTCAGGGCGACCCGGTCCGCGTCTCCGTCCGCAGTCGGCTCGACGAACAGGACGACCTGCAGGGCCGTGATCACGGCCTTGACCGCGGGTTCATGATCACCCGCGGAGATCAGGGTGCGCCGGTCCATGGTCACCAGGCTGTGCCGGATCGTGCCCGGATCGCCCGACTGGGTGAGGGCCCGGCGGACCAGCTGGGCCGAGCGGTGTTGATCACCGATCCGGTCCAGCGCGGTGGCCAGGGCGAGGCTGAGGTCGATCGCTCCGCGCCGTGGCGCCTGCTCGAGCCAGGGCCCGTCGGAGATCAACTCGGCGGCCTCACTGGGCCGGCTGGTGGCGAGCAGCCAGTGCGCGACCTGCAGGACCTGCTGGTGGTTCCGCGGTTCGCTCGGCACCAGCTGCTTGGCCCGGGCGAAGTCGCCGAGGCTCAGGGCGAGTTGGAGTTCGATGCCGCCGAGCAACGTCTGCGGCAGCGAATCGGCCGGCAGCTGTTTCGGCCAGGTCCGGCGCAGGTGCGCGATCTGATCAAGGAGCAGCCGCTGCTGGCCGCGGACCAGGCCGGCCCGGGCCTGGGCGTACTGGGCGAGATACAGGTGCTCGTCGTGGACGAACCGGCCGGTGTGCAGGCGGCCCAGCACTTCCTCGTACGTCACCCAGTCCAGCCGGTCGGTGGCCAAGATCAACTGCGCGCTGAGCTGGCCGACGTGCGGACCGGGATTCAGCCAGTCCGCCGCCCACCCGTCCGGTACCGAATCGGCCTGATCCGCCCAGCGTTGCGCGGTGGCCTGCTCCCCGTACACGGCGTGCAGCAGGGCCAGTTCGCCCGCAGCGCCGGCAAGATCATCGGGATGGGCGTTCGGTAGGTAGGTGACCGCGTGAAGATCACCACCAGCCTCCATCAGCTGGCCCGCCAGCAGGTTCACCACGCCGTTGTGCAGGGAGAGGGTCGCCAGCTTGCGGTGGTCGGCATCCCGGGCCAGGATCAGCCGTTCGCCGATCGAACGGATCGCCGCCGCGTGCCGTACCGCACTGTCGTAGTGTCCATGATCACGAAGCGACCGCAGCACGGCATGCTCGACACTGACCCGGACCTCGTCATCGGCATAGCGGCCCTCGTCGATCATCCGCTGCACCGTACGGACCCGGTCCGGAACCGGTTCCGGGCCACGGGGTAGGGCGGGCGCGGTCCGGTCCATGATCAGTTCCAGGGCCGGATGGCGTTGCCGTTGATCATGGTCGAGTCGGCCGAGCAGGTCGGGGAGCAGCCCGGGCACCCGGATCAGATGGATCCACTCGGCCTCGATCAGCCCTGCCAGTCCTCCATGATCATCGTCTTGTGCCGCTCGCCGGGCTGCCCGTACCGCAGCGGTGAGGTCCATGGCTCAAACCGTCCAGGGCGCAGGGCATGCCGAGATCGACGCCGAACCCGAGACGCGCACAACCCGCACCAGTGGTGCCATCCTGGTATACCAATCCCGCTAGGACCTGGCCGGAAAACCGGGAGGTCGGAGACCCACAGTTGAGGTGGGCATGGTACCGCCCCGCCCTGTCCTGTAAACAGCCCCGCGCTCCGATGAATCGGTTTCCGCGAATTGATCACCGACATGACCGAAGTTGACTATTTCGTTGATCATGTCGCCGCGGCGCGGCTCCACCGGCTGGCCAGTCTCGCCGGATCACCGATAGCAATGGCGTGCGCACGGGCGGGGGACCGGCGTTTCCTCATTCGTTCTCGCCGGCAGGTGGCCTTCTCCACATCGTGTCGGCCCGCGCACTGTTGTGGAGGATCGAGTCTTGTCCGACAAGCCCCCTCGCTTCCGGCTCGCGGCCGCGATCGTTTCGCTGGCCCTGCTGACCGGACTGATCGCGTTCGGCAGTCCGCCGACGCCGGCCGCGGCCGTACCGGGTAATCCCGGTACGCCCGGCGAGCCAACCGTCCTCTACGAAGAGGACTTCGAAAACTCCGCCGACGCTACGAACACGTTGCTCAGCGACTACGAGTCGGCCACCGGCATCGCGTACTCTGCCGACCCCTACTGGGCCAGCCGTGCCAACTGCAACGGTTTCATCATCGACCGGACCAGCCCTCGCCTCGAGGGCGACTGCGGCACTGGCGCGAGTGCCGTGGGTTCCTACAACGCCGTGACCGCAGTCGTCGACGCGCTCGGTCAGCACCAGGGCGCGACCGGCCTCAACACTGCGGTCGCCTCCTACACCGCGGGCGATGGAGCGAACAATGCGGTGCAGTTCCGCACCGACGACGCGATCCAGCTGGCGGCCAACGGGCGGTTCGTGACGTTCTCGGTCGACGCCGGTGCCATGAACTGCTTCGCCACCCACCCGCAGCTCCGGTTCTACCTGGACGGCGGCGACGGCGAACAGCCGCTGTCGGGCGCCGCGATCGATCCGTGCACGGACCCGCGGGCCGTCGATATCACCGGTACGTCGCAGAACGGATCCGCCGCCGCGACCCGGGTCGGCACCTTTCCGGGCGACCGTGCGGTGCTGCTCACCGGCGGTGAGTTCGACATCGTGCTGCGCAACGAGAACGGCAATGGTCGCGGCAACGACGGTGCGTACGACAACATCCGCGTGCTCGACGTGACGCCGCAGCTGGACAAGTCCTTCGGCCCGGAGACCGTGCTGGTCGACGGCCGGTCCACGCTGACCTTCACGGTCACCAACACCAGCGAGTTGGGTGCCAAGAACGGCTGGTCCTTCACGGACAACCTGCCCGAGGGCCTGGTGGCCGCCGAGCCGACGGCCATCGGCGGCACCTGTGCAGCGGACACGACCATCGGCGACGACGGCGCCTCGGTCTCGGTCGCCAACGGCGTCCTCGCCGCCGGCACCGAGTCCTGCACGATCACGGTCGCAGTCACCTCCGACACCGCCGGGACGTACGAGAACTGCGCCGAGAACATCTCCGACCAGGCCGGTATCGACCTGCCGGCCTGCGCCTCGGTGACCTTCGAGACTCAGCAAGACTTCCAGTGCGCGCCGCAGGGGATCCTGTTCCAGTACCCCGGCAACGTGCCGCCCACCCAGGTGATCGGGATCGACGTCGTGACCGGTGCTGCGAGCACGCTCGGCTCCATCGAGAATCGCAGGATCAACGCGATCGCCTACAACGTGCTGGACGACTACATCTACGGCCTGGATCTGCACAACACCACCATCGTGCGCGTCGGCGGCGATGCGAGCGCCGTCCCGATCGGTTGGCCGGAAGGCCTCCCTCACCTCGTCGTCGGTGACATTGACGAGGCAGGCCGCTACTGGGTCACGGACGACCTGAACTGGCACGTGGTTGACCTCGCTCCGGGCTCCAGCAGCTACGGAACCGTCGTCGACCAGGGCCAGGCACCGACACCGGCCGGCCTCGCAAGCATGGGAGCTGACTGGGCCTACGTCCCGGGCACCGACGCGCTCTGGAGTATCGGCATCGAGGGTTCGAACGCCGTACTGGTCAAGTTCGATCGGGCGACCCGGCAGAAGTCCGTGGCAGCCAACCTCGGCGTCCTCGGCGGCAACACCTTCGGCGCCGTCTATGCGGACCCGAACGGCTTCCTGTACGGCTCCGACAACGTCACCGGCCAGATCTTCCGGGTCGATGTCGCGGCCGGCACGGCGCAGAAGTTCTCCGACGGTCCGTCCTCCGGCACCAACGACGGCGCTCGCTGCGCCGAGGCGCCGATCCCGATCGACTTCGGTGACGCCCCGGACAGCTACGGCACCACGCTGGCCGATGACGGTCCGCGCCACTCGATCCCCGGGATCGACGTCCAGTCCGACACCGCGCCGCTGATGCTCGGCTCCAAGATCGACATCGACGTGGACGGGGTTCCCTCGGACGCCGCCGACGCCGACGACACCGCCGAGGTCGCCGACGAGGACGGGGTGACCAAGCCGGTGCAGCTGTCCCAGACCGGCCCGACCACGGTGTCGGTGACCGCGACCAACACCAGGGACGTGGCGGCCACCTTGGCCGGCTGGATCGACCTCGACGGGAACGGCACGTTCGACGCGAGCGAACTGGTCACCGCGACCGTGCCGGCCGGCAGCGGCACCGCAACGTACCCGCTGGAGTTCGGCGAGTTCACCGGAGAAGGCACCACGTATGCGCGGTTCCGGTTGTACGGGAGCACGGGCGCCACGCCGTCCCCGACCGGACCGGCCGGTGCCGGTGAGGTCGAGGACTACGTCGTAGAGGACCGCGAGCTGACGATCGAGAAGAACTCGACCGCCACCGAGGCGACCCGGATCGGCGACACGGTGAAGTACTCCGTGACCGTGTCCAACACGGGCACGGCGGCGTTCACCGAGGACGCTCCGGCGATCATCGCGGACGACCTGTCCGGGGTGCTCGACGACGCGACCTACAACGGTGACGTCGACGCGACGTCCGGCGAGGCCACCGTCGACGGGAACCTGCTCCGGTGGCGCGGTGCGATCGAGCCGGGCGGCACGGTCACGATCACCTACACGGTGACGACCACCGGTGCCGGCGACGCCGAGTTGATCAACGTCGCATTCCAGCCCGAGTGCGATCCGGCGGCCGAGGACTGCGAGCCGGTCACGCCGCCGCCGGCGGAGTGTGACGAGAACGGCAAGGACCCGAAGACCGGCCTGCCCTGCGACAGCACAAAAGTGGAGCTGCCGAGGCTGACGGTCGAGAAGGCCGCCGACACCACGGCGATCCCCGAGGTCGGCCAGACCGTGACCTACACAGTCAAGGCGACCAACGACGGCAAGGGCGCGTTCACGGCAGCGGATCCGGCGGTCGTGATCGACGACCTGTCCGGTGTGCTGGACGACGCGACCGTCGATCCGGCGACGCTCCAGGCCGACCGCGATCCGGCGGCCGCGTACGCCGAGCCGCGGATCACCTGGACCGGCGCGCTGGCGCCGGGCGAGACGGTGACGATCACCTACCAGGTGACCTACACCGGCGCCGGTGATCACAAGTTGATCAACGTCGCGTTCCAGCCGGAGGACCCGGACAACCCGGAGCCGCCGGCCTGTGACCCGGCCGACGAGAACGGGCTGGACCCGGAGACCGGGCAGCCCTGCTTCAAGCACCAGATCCCGGCCGCCGGGCTGACCGTCGAGAAGTCGGTCGATCCGGCCGACGGTTCGGTGGTGAATGCGGGCCAGGAGGTCACCTACACGATCACGTTCGGCAACGACGGCGAGACCGACGCCGCGGTGAACGAGTGGATCGACGACCTGTCCGACGTGCTGGACGATGCCGAGTTGATCACCGGTCCGACCTCGTCCGGCGACGCGCTGAGCGTCTCGGAGGTGGCCGACGGCCGGTTCACGGTGAACGGTTCGGTGGCGGTCGGCGAGACCGTGACCGTGACCTACACGGTCAAGGTGCTGCCGGACGGCGAGCGGGGCAACAACGCCCTCGGCAACGTGGTGGGCAAGGACCCGTCGCCGGGCCCGTGCGAGGAGAACGATCCGCTCTGCACGAGCAACCCGATTCCGCACCTGGTCGACAGCAAGAGCGTCGCTCCGGAGACGGGCAGCACGGTCGATCCGGGTCAGCAGTTGACCTACACGCTGACCTTCGGCAATGACGGTACGGGAGCCGGGCAGGTCGACCGGGTCGACGACCTCGGCCACCTGCTGGACGACGCCGACGTGACCGGCCAACCGACCTCGTCGGACCCGGCGCTGAGCGTTTCCATGATCGAGAACGGACGGTTCGCGATCACCGGTGAGCTGGAGCCGGGCCAGACCGTCACGGTGACCTACACGGTCACGGTGCGCGGGCTGGATGATCTTGGTGACGGCGTGCTCGCCAACTTCCTGCTCGATCCGGATGAGGACACCCCGGACGAGCCGGTCTGCGAGGGCGAGGACTGCACGGCCAACCCGATCGCCCGGCTCCGGGTGAGCAAGTCGGCCGACCCGTCCTCGGGTGCGCAGGTCGAGGAGGGGCAGCGGATCACGTACACGCTGACCTTCGAGAACGAGGGCTCCGGCGACGCCGACATCGATCACACCGACCACCTGGCCGGCGTGCTCGACGACGCGGACGTGATCACGTCGGCGAAGGCGTCCGACCCGGCGCTGACCGTACTCGACGCCGATGATCAGTACACGGTCCAGGGCACCCTGGCGGCCGGGCAGACGGTCACCGTCTCCTACGTCGTCGAGGTGCGGGCCGCCGATGATCAAGGTGACGGGCAGCTGGCGAACTTCCTGACCGAGACCGGCCAGGAGCCGCCCGCCGAGTGCAACGACGGCGACCCGTCCTGCACGACGCACGAGACCGAGCCGCCCGGCCCGGAACTGCCGGACACCGGTGCCCCGAGCACCCTGTTCGCGCTGCTCTCCGGTCTGGTCCTGCTCGCCGTCGGCGGCGTGACCGTCGCCCGGTCGAGGAGGAACAAGCGCTGATCGTGATCAGCTGAGTTGATCAACCCGGCCCGGTGCTGTTTCCCCAGCACCGGGCCGGGTTCTCCTTTTCGCGTGGATCAGGAGTCGAGCAGCCGCCGGGCGTGATCATGGACGGCGGTACGGACCTCGGGCGGGTCGATGATCTCGAAGGCCCAGGGGATCCGGACCACGACGTCGACGAGCGGCCCCAGCTCGTTGGCGGCGAAGCGGACCTCGCAGGCCGTGTCATCCACAGCCTCCACCACCCCTTGGCTCGGCGGGATGATCTTGACCACGGTCGCGGCCGGCGCGTGCACCCGGAGCCGGGCGACGAGATCCCAGGGCGCGATGCCGGTCCCCTCGGCGACCAGCGCGACCGGGTCCGGCGGATCGTCGAACCGGTAGCGGGTGCCGGTCAGCTCGGGCTGCGTGATCCGGTCCACCCGGTACGTCCGCCAGGCCTGCCGGTCCCGGTCGCGGGCGACGAGGTACCAGCGCCGGCCGGTGTGGACGATCTGCAGCGGTTCGACGCTCCGCTCGGCCTCGGAGCCGTCGTGGGTGCGGTAGCGGAACCGGAGTCCCTCGACGTGCCGGCAGCCCGCGGCGAGCGTCACCAGCACGCCGCCGTCGACGACCGGCAGCTCGCCCTGGGGCAACTGGGTGGTGTGGGCGCTGATCGCGTCGACCTGCTCCCGAAGCCGTACCGGCAGGACCTGGTGCAGCTTCGCCAGCGCCGAGATCGCCGCCTCCTCGACCCCCGACACCGTCGTCGTGGTCGCCACCCGGAGCCCGACGGCGATCGCCACCCCCTCGGCGTCCTCGAGCAGCAGCGGCGGCAGCCGGCCGCCGGGCCCGAGCCGATAGCCGCCGCCGATCCCGGCCTCGGCCTGGATCGGATAGCCCAGCGAGCGCAGCCGCGCGACGTCGCGCCGCACCGTCCGGGGCGTGATCTCGAGCCGGCCCGCCAGCTCGGCGCCGTCCCACTGCGGACGCGCGTGGAGCAGGGACAGCAGGCGGAGCAGCCGGGTCGCGGTATCCATCTCGCGCCCAGTTTCCCAGAACTCGAGGACCGACCCTGTCCGCAGGTCGTCCTACCGTGAAGTCCATGACGACGCTCTCGCAGAACCTTCTCGAACTGTCCGACTTCGCCTGGCAACGGCTGCGGCAGCGCGTCGCCGGGCTGACCGACGACGAGTACTTCTGGGAACCGTTCGACGGCTGCTGGACGATCCACAAGTCCGGCGCCGGCTTCGTCGCCGATGCGAGCCGGATCCCGCCGGCGCCGGCGCCGTTCACCACGCTGGCCTGGCGGATCACGCACCTGGTCGACATCCTGCAGGCCGAGCGCACCGCCACCTGGTTCGGTCAGCCGGCCACGGACGACCCGCCGCCGGTGCCGGGCTCCGCCGCCGACGCGCTCGCTGCCCTGGACCACGCGTACGAGGTCTGGCGGAGCCGGCTCGCCGCGCTGAGCCAGGAGGACCTGGACCGGCCGATGGGCGAGATCGCCGGGCCCTATGCCGAGAGCGACGGCACCTCGTTCGCCCTGCACATCCTCGACGAACTGATCCACCACGGCGCCGAGGTCGGCACGGTCCGCGACTTCTATCGCGGGCTGCGTGCCGAGGACCCGTTCCCGGCGGCGCTCGAGGGCAGGATCACCCCGGCCGAGCGGCCGGCGCTGCTGGCCGAAGCCGCGGCCGCGCAACGCTGGGACCTGATCCCGAAGCTCGCCGAGCTGGGGTTCGCCGTCGACGAGCGGACGGCGGGCGGCATGACCGCGGCCCACCTCGCCGCCGGTACGGGAGCACTCGACACCCTGCGGTTCCTGGTCGAGCGCGGCGCCGATCTGTCGATCAAGGACACCCAGTTCGACGCCGACGTCCGCGGCTGGGCCGCCTGGTTCCGGCAGCCGGAGATCATCCGGTATCTCGAGACGCTCAGGTGATGATCAACCAGCTGATGCCGGCGCAGCCGGCGGCCCAGCCGAAGCTGACCAGCGTGCCGATGATGAACCGTTCGGCGGTGCCTGAGGTGGCGCCGGCCTTCAGTTCCGGATAGCGGGCGAGCCCCTTGATCGCCAAGATCAGCGCGACGCCCTCCGGCCAGGTGAGCAGCGAGGCCATGATCCCGATCCGTTCCAGGACACCGATCCAGGCGCCACCGCGCAGCATCTCGCGCTGGATCCGGGCACCCGAAGGCCCGACCTGCAGCGTCGGAGCGGTGGCTCGGGCGAGGCTGAGCACGATCGTCGTGACGGTGCCGCCGGTGATCACCGTCGAGACGGCCGCGGCGCCGACGCCGAGCCAGTTGATCACCGGGCCGGCCGGCGGCGTGGCCGAGGCGACGATCGCGACCCCGAGCTGGGCCAGTCCGATCACGGCGAGGATGATCACCGCGCGGGGCGGTCCGGTCAGCAGGTGTGGCGGCCGGGGTTGCGCGCGCTGCCGCCAGATCAGGCCGGCGACGATCGACACGGCGGTCCAGCCGAGCAGGCCGAGCAGCAGCGGCGTCATGATCAACTCTCCTCCGCGGTGGACCGTTCGGCGCGTTCCAGCATCCTGGCCACCACCGGCACCGTATCCCGCTCGACCGCCCAGCCGGCGGCGCGCAGCCGTTGGCCGACGGCCTGCCGAGTGATGCCCAGTTGCTCGGCCGCCTGCTGCATGGTCGCGTCGCCGGTCATCGCGTCCATCGCCTGCCAGCCCTGGTCCGAGCGCCGGCTGCGGACGGCGGCGAGCAGATGCAGCACGACGTCGGCGTCCGCGGCCTCCTGCTCGCCGGGTGCCGTCGCCATCACCCGGAGCCGGTCGGGATCCTGCTTGGCCGCCTCGACCGCCGCGCGCGCGACCGGGAACGCGGGCCCGCGGGCCTCGCGCGAGGTCGCCGGCAGCGGCGTCTCGACCGGCCCGATGCCGAGCCCGACGTACCAGTCGCCTTCCCGCATGAGGTCAAGCATCACCTGGACCACCGACAACGGCCGGTCGAGGACGCCCTGGAACTCGTCGCCGACGGTCCGGGTGAACGGGAGCACCGTGTCTACCGTGTCTACACTCAGACGCCTCAGCGTCGGCTCGACCCGGTCCGGGCCGGTCCGGGACGAGACCTGGTCCACGGTGAGAACGTACGGCACAAGGGAAAGGTTAGTTCCTTTCTTCGAGTTGAAGCAAGTCTAGAGCCTTTCAAGGATGGTGGTGGTGGCGGTCCTGGCGGTGACCCGGCGGCAGGCGCTGGCGTACCGGTTCGCGGCCCAGCGGCTCACCGTACGACTGCCGAAGCGGGAGTACGTCAACGCAGCGCGCTTCGGGCTGCAGGACTCGGCACCGCGGGACGCCCTGGTCGCACTGCATGCGCGGGTCGAGGCGTGCGAGCCCGAGGCGTGGCAGGCGCCCGGGCTGATCCAGACCTACAGTCCGCGAGCCGCCGTGTTCGTGCTGCCCGAGCAGGATTTCGGGGTGTTCACGATCGGCCGGCTGCCGTTCGACCAAGATCAGCGGGCGGCCCTCGAGGCGGACGCCGAGCAGATCTGCCGCGACCTCGCCGGGACCGAGCGACGGGGCGGTCTCAACGGACTCCGGTCGGCCTGCTGGACCGGCCGGATCGCGCTCCGCTGGACCACCAGCGCGCTGTACGCCAGGGAGGTCGAACGCCCCGAGATCGACGAGGCCGACGCCCGGGCCGAGCTGTGCCGCCGGCACCTGACCGGCTTCGGGCCGACCACTCCGGCCGCGTACGCCTGGTGGTCCGGGATGTCACCCGGCGATGCTCGCCGGGTCTGGCGACAGCTCAAGCCCGAATTGGTGGAGGTGGACCTGGACGGGCACCGGGCCTGGATCCTGGCCGGCGACGAGCCGGACCTGCGCCGGCCGCCCGACCCGCCGCCGGCCCGGTTCCTGGCCGCACCCGACCTGCGCCTGCTCGGGCAGGACCGGACCGGCCTGTTCTGCGGACCCGGACAGCGGCGCTGGACCGACCTGCACGACACGTTCCACCCGAACGGGCTGCTGGTCGGCGACGAACTCGTCGGCGCCTGGGGCCGGCGCGGCGGCCGGATCGTGGTCCGGGTCGCGGGCCCGCTGCCCGAGCCGGTCCGCGCCGACGTCGAGGCCGAGGCACTCGCGATGCCGATCCCCGGCGCGACCATGTCGATCAGCTACACCGAGGTGCCATGATCAACTCGATTCCGATCACCGACGCCGGCGACCTGCGGCTGGCCGACTACGTCGCCCTGCGCGAGGTCAACCTGCGCAAGTCGCTGGAGTCCGCGGAGGGGCTGTTCATCGCGGAGGGGGAGAAGGTGATCCGGCGCGCGGTCGAGGCCGGCTACCGGCCGCGATCCTTCCTGCTCGCCGAACGCTGGCTCGCCTCCCTGCGCGACGTGCTGGTTCGCTGTCCCGACACCCCGGTCTACCTGGCCACCGAGGAGGTCACCGAACAGGTCACCGGCTTCCACGTCCACCGCGGTGCCCTGGCCTCGCTGCACCGGCAGCCGCCGCGGCCGGTCGAGGACGTGCTCGGCCGCCGGCGGCCGCGACGATCACGGATCGCCGTGCTGGAGAACCTGGTGGACCATGCCAACGTCGGCAGTGCCTTCCGGAACGCAGCAGCCCTCGGCGTCGACGCCGTCCTCGTGACGCCGTCCTGTGCCGACCCGCTCTACCGCCGCGCCATCAAGACCAGCATGGGGAACGTCTTCAACGTGCCCTGGACGCGCACGCCACCGATGCCGGACCTGCTCGACCTGCTCAGAGCGCACGGCTACACGACGGTCGCCCTCACGCTCGCGGACGACTCGATCACCCTCGACGAACTGGCCGAGCGGGATCTGCCGGCCCTGGCGCTGATCTTCGGGACCGAGGGCGCCGGCGTCGATCCGCGTACAGCGAGGGACGTGGACCTTCGGGTCAGGATCCCGATGGCCGCCGGTGTCGACTCGCTGAATGTCGCGGCGGCGACAGCGGTGGTCTTCTACGTGACGCGGTAGCGCCGCCGCCCGAGCAGCGTCGCCCGGAGCCGTTCGGATCCTGGCCAACAACGCACTCGTGCAGGCCTGCAGGTGCCCAGGCTCGCCATCACCGCGGCCAACTTCTTCGACACCGGCTCGGTGGCCGGAACCTCGATCGGGAAGGCCGGGCTCCCCGTACCTGCCGACGATCATCGTCGCCGATACGCCGTACGTGATCAAGCACGCCGGGGGCCGGACGACCGTCCGTGTCGATCAACGGACCAACGGCGCGGCGTGGAACGAGCTCGGCGTCTTCGACTTCGAGGCCGGCAGCTACTACGTCGAGGTCAACAACGACAACGCGGTCGCGGAAGGCTACGTGATCGCCGACGCCGTGAAGCTGTCGCCGGCCGGGGCTGCGCCCTGCTCGGTGATCATGCAGCAGCGTGCCGGCGAGCTGAAGGTGGCGGTGGCCGATCCGACGCACGAGTCCGCATCGGTTACGGTGAACCTGAACCAGCCCGGCTACCGGTCCTACGTCGCCGACGACACGATCACGGTCCACCAGCTCCAGCCCAAGATCAGCTTCTCGGTGAACACCCGGGGCGCCGCCGGGGTGAGTCGCACCGTCACGTTCCGTCGCGCGTAAGGAGAGCGGAGGCTTGACCGACAGCCAGGCCCGGATCGATGCCCGTTACGGCTACTCACTCCACGATCTGCTGGCGGTCGAAGCGCCCGCTGCACCGGGCGACTTCGCGGAGTTCTGGACCGCGCGGTACCGGGCCGCCCGGGCCGTCGACCCGGTCGCCCGGATGCGGGCCAGCGGGGACACCGGCCCGGCCGGCACGCGGCTGTGGGACATCGAGTTCACCTCGACCGACGGCCTGCGGCTGGGCGGCTGGCTCAGCCTGCCCGCCGACGGGCAGGTCGAGCGCGGGCTCGTGGTCGGCCATGGTTACGGGGGCCGGGCGGCGCCGGAGGCGGAAGTCCCGGTGGAGCGGGCAGCGGTGCTGTTCCTGACCGCGCGCGGCCTGCCGGTCCGCGGCGAGCAGCCGGGCCTCCCGACCCGGGGCGGGACGCACGTGCTGCACGGCATCGATCACCGCGATCGCTATGTTCACGGCGGTTGCGTGGCCGACACCTGGTGTGCCGTCAGCGCGTTGGTTCAGCTGGTACCGGAGGCGGCGGCGCGGATCGACTACTTGGGCGGCAGCTTCGGTGGCGGCATCGGCGCGCTCGCCCTGCCGTGGGACGACCGGATCCATGCGGCCTGTCTGGTGGTGCCGAGCTTCGGGAATCACCCGTTGCGGGTGACGCTTCCGTGCACCGGCAGCGGCGAGTCGGTCCGGCTGTATGCGCTCGACCATCCCGAAGTGCTGGAGGTCCTGCGCTACTTCGACGCCGCCGCCGCGGCCGGCTTCATCACGATCCCCACCCACGTCGGGTTGGCCCTCGCCGATCCGGCCGTACCGCCGCCCGGCCAGTTCGCCGTCCACAACGGGTTGGCCGGAGTCCGGGAACGGTTCCTGCTGACGGCGGGGCACCTGGAGTATCCGGGTCGGGAAGCGGAGGGCCGGGCGCTGCTGGCGGACCAGCGCAGGTTCCTTTCACGATCATGGGGAGCGGCCTCGTGAACGCAACCCGCCCGAACGTGCTGGTGATCATGACCGACCAGCAGTCGGCGACCGCGCTGAGTTGCGCCGGCAACGCCGACCTGGCCACGCCGGCGATCGACTCGCTGGCTCGGACCGGGGTGCGGTTCGAGCACGCGTACTGCACCAGCCCGTTGTGTGCGCCGTCGCGGGCGTCCATGATCACCGGACTGATGCCGTCCGCCCTCGGCGTGAACGACAACATCGCGCTCGTGCCGGAGTCCTTCCCGGCCGACACGCTCGGCCGGATCTTCGCCGCTGCCGGCTACGAATGTGCCTACGCCGGGAAGTGGCACGTCCCCGGGGTCGCCCACGAGGGTGGCCGGCCGGGGCCGGCTGGCCGGGCGACGAGCGGATTCGACGAGATCTTCTCCGGTACGCACGACGGGCTGGCGCAGGCGTGCAGCACCTACCTGACGGCCGCCGAGCGGAGGGACGCACCGTTCCTGCTCGTCGCGTCCTTCAACGAGCCACATGGAATCTGTGAATGGGCTCGGGGCCAGCGGCCCCCTTCGGGCGAGCTGCCCGATCCCGACTGGCGTGAGCTTCCGCTGCTGCCACCCAACTTCGCCGCGGGTTCGGAGGAGCCCGAGGCGCTGCGCCAGGTCCAGCAGTTCGCCTGGATGGTGCACCCGACCCAGCAGTGGGACGAGGAGCGCTGGCGCCGCTATCGCTACGCCTATCACCGGCTGTGCGAACGGGTCGATGCGGAGATCGCGACGTTGCTGGCCGGCCTGGACGCCGCCGGGCTCCGCGACAACACCTTGATCATCTTCACGTCGGACCACGGCGACATGCAGGGTGCCCACCAGTGGAACCAGAAGAAGGTTCTGTATCAGGAGGCGGCCGGTGTGCCGTTCATCGTCGTTCCGCCCGGAGGGTCGGCCGCAGGCCGGACCAGTACGGAACTCGTCTCGGTCGGGCTGGACCTGCTGCCCACGTTGTGCGACTACGCCGGGATCGAGCCGGCCGGGAACCGGGCCGGGCGGAGCGTCCGGCCGCTGCTGGAGTCGGGCCACGCGACTCGGCCGCAGTGGCGGGAGCACATCGTCGTCGAGACGGAGTGGACCTTTCCTGGCCTGATGCCGCCGCCCGTTATGTCGACCCTGCTCGGCCGCCTGGTCCGGACCGAGCGGTACGCCTACCTCTGTCATTCCTGGGGACTGCACCGGGAGCAGCTGTTCGATCTTGGCCAGGACCCGGGGCAACTGATCAATCTGGCCACCAGCGGCCGCCATCAGCCGATCCTCGATGATCACCGCCGCCGGCTCCGGGAACACTGTGCCGTCGGCGACGACCGCTTCGCGCGGCATGTTCCCGAAGTCGGGGTGCCACCGCGATGAGGCCGGCGTCGTCCGAACTCGGGGAGCTCCTGTACGAGAACCCGCTGGCCGGCGCCCGGGACCTGGCCGACTTCCGGATGGAGGGACCGGGAGTGATCAGCTTCCCGCGGGGCCGGCTCCGCCTGGAGAGCACGGCCGATCCGGGTGCGGGACAGGCGGCGAATCTCGTCCTCTGGTGCCCGGAGACCTTCCCGTCCGACGTGGCCGTCTCCTGGGACTTCTTCCCGCTCCACGAACCCGGCCTGTGCATCCTGTTCTTCGCCGCCCGCGGCCGCGGCGGTGAGGACGTCCTCGATCCGGCTCTCGCCGAGCGCAACGGACCGTACGAGCAGTATCACCACGGCGACATCGACGCCTATCACGTGTCCTACTTCCGGCGGCGGTTCCCCGAGGAGCCGCGCTTCCACACCTGCAACCTGCGCAAGAGCCATGGCTTCCACCTGGTGGCCCAAGGGGCTGATCCGATTCCGTCGGTGATCGAGGCCGAGCCGCCGTACCGCATGATGATCGTCAAGTGCGGGGCCGGATCGAGTTCTCGATCGACGGGCTGGTGTCATTGCGGTGGACCGACGACGGCACCGTCGGCGGCCCGCCCCTGACCGGCGGCAAGATCGGCTTCCGCCAGATGGCCCCCTTGATCGCCGAGTACGCGAATCTCGAGGTGCTGCGGGCGGTGCCGGTCCCCGATTCATGAGCGGCGCGGGTGGCCGGCAGCTCGGATCGCCGGCCAAGATCATCAGCCTGGCGGCGAGGTTGCGTGAGGTACGTCCTCGTACCGCTCCTGCAGGCGAGCCAGCTCCCGTTCGAGTTCGGCCCTGATCTCGGCGGCCGCCGGGTCGTCGGCGATGTTGGTGAGCTCGTTCGGGTCGGCGACGAGGTCGTACAGCTCCCAGGCGGGCGGGAACACCCGGTCGGAGGATCCGTCGGTGCCGAGGCCATCGGCGTAGAAGTAGATCAGCTTGTGTGTTGCGGTGCGGACGCCGTAGTGGGCCCAGGCGTGGTGGTTCGGGTCGTCGTGCTCCCAGTAGCGGTAGTACAGGGATCGCGGCCAGTCGTCCGGTCGCTCGCCCTCCAGCAGGGGGAGCGCGCTGCGGCCCTGGCCGGTCGGCAGCACGTCGCCCGGCTTCAGCCCACACGCATCGAGGAAGGTGGCCGCGAAGTCGACGTTGGTGATGATCTCGTCCACGGTCGTACCGGGGGAGATCCGGCCGGGCCAGCGGACCAGGAACGGCATCCGCAGCGATTCCTCGTAGATGAAGCGCTTGTCGTACCAACCATGATCACCGAGGAAGAAGCCCTGGTCGGAGGTGTAGACGACGATCGTGTTGTCGACGAGTCCGTGGTCGTCGAGGTAGTCGAGCACGCGCCCGACGTTGTCGTCGACGGACTGCACGGTCTGCAGGTATTCGCGCAGGTAGTGCTGGTAGAACCAGCGGGTCCGTTCCTCGCGGTTCTCCTCGCCGGCGAGCTCGGGCGGCATGGCGACGCGAAGATCATGATCCGGAAGATCATCGGCGATCTTCATCGTGGCGGCCCGCGCCGCGTCGCTTCGGGTCTCGTAGTCGTCGAACAGCGTCGCCGGTTCGGGGATGCTGCCGACCGGGTAGAGATCACGATGCTTCGGGTGCGGCTGCCAGGGCCGGTGTGGCGCCTTGTGGTGAATCATCAGACAGAACGGCTCGGCGCCGGACTGTTGATCAAGCCAGTCCAGGCTGAGATCCGTGACGATGTCGGTCGCGTAGCCGGGCACCCTGGTCGTCCCGTCAGCGGTGATCATCTCCGGGTCGAAGTACTCGCCCTGACCGGGAAAGACCTGCCAGGCATCGAAATCCTCCGGCCGGGGCAGATGCGGCTCCTGCTCGCCGAGATGCCACTTGCCGAACAGGGCGGTCCGGTAGCCCGACTCGCGCAGGGCCTGGGGGAAGTTGGGCACCCGGTAGTCGATCTGCGAGTAGATGCTCGTCACGCCGTTCACGTGGCTGTAGGTGCCGGACAGAATGGACGCCCGGGACGGGGAGCAGATCGCGTTCGTACAGAAGCAGGCATCGAGCCGGGCGCCGGCGGCGGCGAGCCGATCGAGGTGCGGCGTCTGGTTGACCTGACTCCCATAACAGCCGATGGCATGCGCTGCGTGATCGTCGGTGAGGATGAACACGATGTTGGGCCGCTCGCTTCGAGGGTGAGTCACGCCCGAGATCGTACTAGAGTTGCTTGTCGAAGAAGTCTAGATAACTGTGAGGTGCTGATGGCTGACGACCGGCCGATCCACGCGGCGATCACCGAACGCCTGCGCGCCGAACTCGGCGACTATGCCGACGGTGACCTCCTTCCTGGTGATCGCGAACTCGCCGAGCGGTTCGGGGTGAGCCGGATGACCGTACGCCAGGCCGTCGCGACGCTGGTCACCGAAGGCTTGATCATCCGCCGAAGGGGCAGCGGCACCTACGTCGCCAAACGGGCGGTGCACCGGCGGATGGCAAGGCTGTTGTCCTTCACCGAACACATGCATCGCCAGGGCCGGACTCCCTCGGCGCAGGTGATCGATCTCGGCGACCGGCTCGGCACCAGGGCCGAGAACGCCGATCTCGACCAGCCCGACGGCGCATCGGTGATCACGCTCCGCCGCGTGCTGTGCGGCGACGGAACCCCGATCGCGATCGAGGACGTGATCCTCCCGCAGGACTGCGGGGCGGTCCGCGACCGAGACCTCACCGGCTCCCTGCACGCGGCGCTCGCGGCGATCGGGCGCCGGCCGCGCAGCGCCCGCGGCACCATGATCGCCGAGCCGGCCGAACCTCGCATCGCCAAGCTCCTCGACATCGCCATCGGATCGGCGCTGATGGTGCAACGGCTGCGGATCCTCGACGGTGAGGACCGCCCGGTACAACTCGTGATCGTCCGCTACGTCGGAGAGCGCATCGTCTTCGACATCGATCAGGAACGGCCGGCGGAAGACCTGGCGGCCCGCATCGATCCACCGTACGAGTTCAGCTCACTGGTCGTGACCTGACCGCGCCGCGGGCGTGAACAAGGTGGCCAGGTAGTCGTCCAGCATCGACTGCGCGACCTCGGCGGTGTAGACGTCGAGCAGCACGTAGTTGGTCAGGCCCTCGGCGAGGCAGATCAGCAGCCCCGCCTCGGTCTCCGGGTTGCGATCGGCCGCGAGATCGCCGTCCTCGGCCGCCCGGCGCAGTTGATCGGCGAACAGGGCCGCGAGCGGCGTCGTGGCGTCCTTGGTGATGGCGCGCAGTTGATCATCGTGGACGGCGCGGGACAGATAGGCCAGGTGGACCAGCAGCCCGGCGCGGCTCTCCCGGTCCAGCGGCAGCATCTCCTGCAACGAGGTACGGATGATCCGGTAGGGCGTGGCCCGGCCGCCGAGGTCCTGGAGCCGCTGCCGGACCCGGGCGCCGGCCCGTTCGCCGTTCTGGGTCAGCGCGACCAGCAGCAGTTCCTCCTTGCCGGAGAAATAGTGTTGCAGCTGACCCAGCGAGACGCCCGCCTCCTTGGCGATCTCGCGCATGCCGACCCCGTCCAGGCCGCGCGTCTCGGCGAGCCGCC
Organism: Microlunatus parietis; assembly: GCF_013407955.1. GTDB lineage: Bacteria > Actinomycetota > Actinomycetes > Propionibacteriales > Propionibacteriaceae > Microlunatus > Microlunatus parietis. Next base: position 5,664,094 of record NZ_JACCBU010000001.1, read on the forward strand.
AGAGCGCGTCGACGAGCTTGCGCCGCCGCTGCTCGTGGTCGACGCGATGCTGCATCGTGACCTCCTGGACTCAAGTCGAGTGTATTGCTACAGTAGCGAGTCAATACAGTTGACTTGCTAAGGGGTCGAGATGACGGGAAGCCTGACGGCCGAGGAGCGCGGGCCGAGGGTCGATGCTCCGGGCGGCCGGGCGCCGGCGCCGGACCTGGCGCGCGGCCTGATGCTGCTGGTGATCGCGCTGGCCCACGCACCGCTGTTCACCGTCGTGGCTCGAGCTCCAGGTGGGGCCGACGCGGTCACCGAGGTGCTGCACCTGCTGTTCGTCAACAACCACGCGCGATCGATGTTCGCCTTCCTGTTCGGGTATGCGCTGGTCCAGCTCGCCGATCGTCGGCCGCCGGCCGAGAGCGACGCGGAGGTGCGCGGGCTGATCCGGCGCCGTGGTGGCTGGCTGATCATGATCGGCTTCCTGCACGTCGCGCTGCTCGCCCCGGTCGACATCCTTGCCGGGTACGGCCTCGTCGCCGTGCTGTTCGCCGGGCTGCTCCGGGCCCGGGACGCGACCTTGCTGCGGGTGGCGGCCGGGACGGCCGTGCCGGCGGTCGGGCTGGCCGGAGTTCTTCTGTGGTACCCGTTGTCCCAGGGCGTCTCGTCGTACGCGCTGAACGGGTTCGATCCTGGCGCCCGCGATCCGTGGGCGCTGTTGATCGAGCGGGTGCTGGGCTGGCCGGCCGGACTGGTGATCGGTGTCGTGCTGGTGCTGCCCGCGGTGATCTTGGGAATCTGGGCCGCCCGCCGCCGGCTGCTGGAGCAGCCCGAACGGCACCGGCGGCTGCTGCTCGGGATCGGTGTGGGCAGCACGCTGGTGGCGCTGGCCGGAGCCGTGCCGGCGATCTTGATCCAGACCGGCTCCTGGCCGGAGCCGACCGTTGCCGGTGTCGCCCTGGCGACGTTTCTGCAGCCGCTGACCGGCTTCGTGGGCGGGATCGGCGTGATCGGCTTCATCGCCGTGGCCGCGTCGGGCCAACGGCGACCGGGACTCCTCGCCACGGCGCTGCAGGCGCTGGGGCGGCGCTCGCTGACGTTCTACCTGGTCCAGTCGGTGATCTTCGTCGCGGTCTGCTACCCGTACGGGCTCGGACTGGGGGACCGGCTCGGGATCACCGGAGCGTCGATCCTGGCGGTGATCATCTGGCTCGCGTCGCTGCTGGCCGCCGACCTGATGCGCCGACTCGGGCACCGCGGTCCGGCCGAGATCCTGCTCCGCCGACTGGTCTCGCTGGGTGGACGTCGGGCGTCCGAAACAGGTCAGTAACGAAGCCGCGGGGCAGCGGGGACGCGCTGTTACGATCACCGGAACGGCGTTGGCGCGGGAAGGTGTCGGGATGAGCAACGGTGCAGACGGAGGGCGTTCGGATTCGGCCTTGGTGGAGGACCCCGGGTTGCCGCCGGTCGCCGTCGATGATCAGGTACGGGAAGCGGAGGAGCGCCGCTGGACCCCGCGGCGGATCATCGTCTGGACCTTGATCGCGATCCTCGGCGGCCTCGGCTGGACCATGATCGCGATCGTCCGCGGCGAGACCGTGAACGCGATCTGGTTCGTCTTCGCCGCCGTGTGCACGTACTTCATCGCGCACCGCTTCTACGCCAAGTTCATCGAGCGCAAGCTGCTCAAGCCGGACGATCGGCGGGCCACCCCGGCCGAATACAAGGCCAACGGCCGCGACTTCATGCCGATGGACCGCCGGGTCCTGTACGGGCACCACTTCGCCGCCATCGCCGGCGCCGGTCCGCTGGTCGGGCCGGTGCTCGCCGCGCAGATGGGCTATCTGCCCGGCACGCTGTGGATCGTCGTCGGCGTGATCCTGGCCGGCGCCGTGCAGGACTACCTGGTGCTGTTCTTCTCGATGCGGCGCGGCGGCCGCTCGCTCGGCCAGATGGCGCGCGACGAGCTCGGCGTGATCGGCGGCATCGCGGCCCTGATCGGCACGCTGGTGATCATGGTGATCATCCTGGCCGTGCTGGCGCTGGTGGTGGTCAACGCGCTCGGCGAGAGCTCGTGGGGCGTCTTCAGCATCCTGATGACCATCCCGATCGCTCTCTTCATGGGCGTCTACCTGCGCTGGATCAGGCCGGGCAAGATCACCGAGATCTCGCTGATCGGGTTCGTGCTGCTGCTGTTCGCGATCATCGCCGGCGGCTGGGTGTCCAACACCGACTGGGGCCAGGCGATCTTCCACCTGGACCGGCCGACGATCGCCTGGGGCATCATCATCTACGGCTTCGTCGCCGCCGTACTCCCGGTCTGGCTGCTGCTGGCGCCGCGGGACTACCTGTCCACGTTCATGAAGATCGGCACGATCGTCATGCTGGCGGTCGCGATCATCCTGGTCCGGCCCGAGATCAGCGTGCCCGCGTTCAGCGAGTTCGCCGGCCGGGACAACGGGCCGGTCTGGACCGGCGCCCTGTTCCCGTTCCTCTTCATCACCATCGCCTGCGGAGCCCTGTCCGGCTTCCACGCCCTGATCTCGTCCGGGACCACCCCGAAGTTGATCGAGAAGGAGCGGCAGACCCGGTTCATCGGCTACGGCGGCATGCTGATGGAGTCGTTCGTCGCGATCATGGCGCTGCTCGCGGCGATCTCGATCGACCGCGGCATCTACTTCGCGATGAACTCCTCCGCCGCCGTCACCCAGGGCACCGTCGAGGGCGCGGCGGCGTTCGTCAACTCACTCGGCCTGGCCGGGGTCAACGTCACCCCGGAACTGCTCGCCGAGACGGCCCGGAACGTGGGCGAGGAGTCGATCGTCTCCAGAACCGGCGGCGCACCGACCCTGGCGCTCGGGCTGTCCCACATCATGCAGCAGTTCATCGGCGGCACGTCCCTGATGGGCTTCTGGTACCACTTCGCGATCATGTTCGAGGCGCTGTTCATCCTGACCGCGGTGGACGCCGGCACCCGGGTGTCCCGGTTCATGCTGCAGGACGCGCTGGGCAACGTCTGGGGCAGGTTCAAGGACACCAACTGGCGGATCGGCGCCTGGGTCTGTACGGCGATCATGGTCGCCGGCTGGGGCTCGATCCTGCTGATGGGGGTCACCGATCCGCTCGGCGGCATCAACACGCTGTTCCCGTTGTTCGGCATCGCCAACCAGCTGCTGGCCGCGATCGCGCTGGCGGTCTGCCTGTCCATCGTGGCCCGGCAACGCGGCGCCGGCCGGTTCCTCTGGATCGTCGCCGTACCGCTGGCGTTCACCGCGGTGGTGACGATCACGGCCTCGATGCAGAAGATCTTCTCCCCGGTGCCGGCGGTCGGCTACTGGGCGCAGCACAGCGCGTTCCGGGCGGCGCTGGAGCGGGGCGAGACCAGCTTCGGCACGGCCAGGACCCGCGAGGCGATGGAGGCCGTAGTCCGCAACACGTTCGTCCAGGGCACGCTGTCGATCATCTTCGTCACGCTCGCGATCATCGTGATCGCCATCGCGATCGCCCGGACCATCGCCCTGCTCCGCGCCGGCGGCGGCCCGAGCACCGAACTGCCGGCCCAGCCGGCCGGCCGCTACGCCCCGGCCAGCCTGTTCGCCAGCAAGCCGGAACGCGACCTGATGAAGCAGTGGGCGGCGCTGCCGGCAGAGAAGCAGCCCAGCGGGGTCGGTCACTGATGGCGCCTCCGATGATCATGGTCGGACGCGTCTGGCGTTCCGTGCGCTGGTACGTCACATCAGTGATGGGCGACAACGCGTACCAGCTCTACCTTGATCATCAGCGGCAGCACCATCCCGAGCAGCCGGCCCTCTCCGAGCGCGAGTTCTGGCGAGCCCGTACCGATGATCAGGAACGCAACCCGCAGGGCCGCTGCTGCTGACGCCGGCGAATGCTTTGCTGCCGCTCAACGGCCGGGAAATCGATCTCTCCGGGCAGCAAAGTGCAAAATCGCGCCACTCGCTGGTCCGCTGATGGCGCCCACCGCAGGGTCTCGACCGCTGTGGATTTCCGCCGCGACTGACCGGCTGGAATTCACTACAGATCAGTCGGTTGGCTGCCGTTCAGCGTTACCTGTCGACATCGACCAATCGGCAAGCAGCTGTCGGACGGCATCGCCTCGCACCAGGGATGCCTCGGCGATCGCATCGGTGCGCTGGATGTAATCCTGGGCCCGGGCGAGCAGGATCCGGACGTCGTCCAGGTCGACATCCGAGCCGTCGCCGTGCTTGATTCTGCAACGCATCGCTCCAAGATCGTCGTACAAGGACACGTGGTCACCTCGGATCTGCTGGTCGTGGGACTCATCTCTGCATCGGCGCGTGGAGTGCCGGTTGGTCGTTGCGGGGCCAGGCTAACCCGGATCCCTGGACGGCCGTCGATTGCGTGGCCCGCGCGTACGGATGACTCCGCCTCCCGTCCATCCGGTGCCGCTCGCAATGGCGCCTGTCATTCCCTTGTCGACGCAAAGGGCGGTGCCTGTGCAGCCGTCGAGCCTCAGCGGCGCAACCACGCTCCGCGGCGCCGCACACTCGCGCTTCCAACCCGCAAGTCGCCGAACGGACCCAAATGGCAGCTCCGCCCGACGAATCCGTGCCCTTTGGGTCCACTCGACGCAACCGGAGACGTTGGTAGTCGGGCGCGCGCGGACGATGGATCCACGCCGATGTGCTCCGGGCGGGTGGCGCCGACAATCCGCTTGGCCCAAAGTTCCGGGGCTGCTGGGATGGCGTCATGCGCATCGGCTCTTTCGGCGAATGGCAGCTCGCTCAGCCGAGTACTCCGCGCTCGGTCCTGGCCGACGTCGTGCGCCGGGCGGTGGGAGCCGAGATCCTCCGTGCGGACCGGATCTTGGAGGGTTACTCGAACGAGGTCTACCGGGTTCGAGCTGCGGACGACCAGGATCTGATGATCCGGATTCTGAGGTTCGACGACGACATCAGTCCCTCGGCATCGGCCGCCGAGGCTCGGGCGATCGCCCTGGCCAGGGCGGCCGGCGTTCCCGCGCCGGAGATTCTGCTGCTCGACACGATCGACGCCGGCGACCGCGGGTTTCCGGTCATGGTGCAGCGGACGGTGCCGGGGCGTCCGTTGAGTCAGGTGATCGAGCGGCTCTCGGAGCAGCAGGTGCGGCAGGTGCTGATTCGACTCGGCGAGTTGATGGCCCGGCTGAACGGCATCCGGGTCGAGAGTGAGCTCGACTGGTCGACCGTGATGGCCGCTGGACTGGCTGACCGATGCGCAAAACGGGACCAGGTGCTCGCCGGCGGGTTCTCGGCGACCGAGTTCGACCAGATCATTGAGTTGTTGGCGGGATACGTCCGTGACTTCCCGGTCGAGGAGTGGGTGCTCTGCCATGGCGATCTCAGTGGCAAGCACATCTTCGTGACGGGCGACGGTGGGGACTCGATCGCCGTCACCGGGATGATCGACTTCGGTGACTGGCAGGCGGGCGCCCCGGTGCATGATCTGGCCGTGCTCCGAGTCCGCGAACCACAGCTGGAGGTGTCACCGCTGCTGCTCGGCTTCGGTGCACCGGCCGACGAGACGTACCGACGCCGATTGGACCTGCACACCCTCCTGATCGCGTTGGATTCGCTGACCTTCGGCGTGGATCAGCACGACCCTGTCGGCATCGCGCGGTCTGGTCGCCAGGTGCGCTCCCTCGTCAGCGACCTCGGGTAGGTGAGCTGGGAAGCAGCGGTCGGTCGACTTCGCTCAACAGTTCAACAACCGGTCGGAGGACTTCGTGGGGGACGTCCATTCGGTAGGTCGGGGTGTGGGCGACGACGCTGGACACGCGAAGATCGCCGATCGCGCCGAGCCAGGCGTTGGCCTCCTCGAACGAGACATCCTGGGCGTAGGCCACGTGCATCGCTGCGTCCGAAATGCATTGACGGTAGGACTCGCTCTCGACGAAGCGGCTGCACAGATGCGACAGGCCGGCGCCGTGGCTCACCAGCGGTCGGTGTGGACGAGTGTCCTTGATGACGTGGTCGCCCTCTCGACACTGGCGCCGGCCCGATCCCGGAGGACTCCGCCCCAGGGTTCCCAGTCCAGCCGGGTGCCGGCGAAGCCGATCCAGCCCGGGCCTCTGACGTCGATGTCGTCGATCGTGACGGCCAGGCTGTCTCCCGCACCGAGGCCCTCGACATCGATCGGGCCGGTGAGGAAGGGCGAAACGGTGCACGCAATCGTCTCAGCGACGAACTGGTCACCCGAACGCACGGTGACGGCTGCCGGGAGCTCAGAGCTGTCCAGACCGATCAGCTGGTCCCGCGTGATGCGCAGCATTCACGGGATCGTAGATGATCATGAGACGAAGTGCGATCCAATAGTCGTCGTTGCAGGCTCGCTCAGCTCACGGGATCAGGTCGGTCGTGACGGCGCGAGGCGGCGCCGTCGACCGGGCCGGCTTCGTTGCGGTAGGCGGGCGGCCTCGGGTCGAGCCAGTCGATCATGGCCGACTTGGCGACGTTCATCGCGAAGAAGTGGTTGCCCGCCGGCGTGTAGTGGCCGCAGTAGTAGCGATCGACGTAATCGGTCGGGGTGAGGGAGAACGCCTCGAAGTCTCGCTGGTGCGCCGCCAGGCCGTCGACGTAGTCGATGCCGAGGTCGTCGAGTCGCCGGACGAAGTCCTGGTCAGCCCGAGGTAGTCCGGCGCAGGCGTCGGCGACCGCTCCAGCCGGATAACTGAGCAGGATCAGCAGTTGTTGATCACGGCTGGCGAGTTCGCTGCGTACGGACTCGATGATCTCGATCGAGGACCGGAAGGCGCAGGCCGTGTAGAGGCGACGGGCCGACGCCGCCATTGCAGCCCCCGTGGTCGTGTCGAACTCGACGCCCAGAGAGTGCGCGAGTTCGGCATGCTCGCGGACGAAGGCGAAATCGCCGGTCTGCTCCGCGACCAGAAGCTGGACGACCGGGTCGGCGCCGAAGGTCTCGATCAGGAAGTCCGTGTCACACAGGTCGTAGAGGGACTCCGAGGTGGGGCAGGGATTGGGTTGTTCGGCGAGCCCGCCGGACGGATCGAATCGGACATGGCGCCACGGGTTGGCGTGGAACATGCCGACCGGCAGCTCGCGCTGTTCGCGCCACCAATCCGATCCGACCCGGAGCAGCCGATAGGCGTCCAGGTTCCGGTAGTGATCATCGAGGAAGATGTTCAAGATCACGTACTCGGTGCCGATGTTCGTCGGCTGAACCCGCCGCAGCCGGAGCGCCGCCTGGTAGACGCCGTAGCCGCCGACGCCGAAGTTGCGGATCGGCTCGCCCAGGTTCGCGGCGAGGTACTCCTGCCAGGTCTCGCCGTCGCTCACCTGGTGGCACTGGGTGAAGCTGTCGCCGAAGCTGTTGATCCGGCACGGTCGGTCGCTGTAGTTGATCACGAGTCGCTCGCCGAGCTCGCCGTAGCGGTACGTGCTGGTCGCCCCGCCATGGCCGTCGACGACCCGGGAGTCGTTGGGCACATAGCCGAGCTCGGCGTCGAACCTGGCCCAGTTGGGCTCGCCGGTGTCGAGGAACCGGTCGAGGTCGCGCCGTTCCAGGGTCGCCGCCGCGAGGAAGGCTCGGACGTGCTCCTCATGATCATTCATTCGCGCTCCCCGCGGCTCGACGTTGTGGCGCTTCAGGAGTCCTTGCGCGGACTCACCGGCCAGTCGACCGGGTACTCGTCGGCCAGCTCCTCGTGCCGGCGATACAGCTTCTTCCGGAGCCGGCCGGAGAGCCGGTCGCCGAAGACGGTGCCGAGCAGGTGGTCGGTCTCGTGCTGCAGGCACCGGGACAGCAGGCCGGTGCCGACCAGTTCCTGATCTTGGCCGAAGGCGTCCTGGCCGCGGCAGACGGCGCGGTCGGGGCGGGCGAGCTCGACGTACGCGCCGGGGAGGGAGAGGCAGCCCTCCTCCTCGGTCTCCAGCACCCGGTCCTTGCCCTCGGGAAGCTCCACCTCGGGATTGCAGAACACGCCGAGCTGCCGCTGATGATCATCGTCTGGGCAGTCGTAGACGAAGACGCTGAGGTCGATGCCGACCTGGGTGGCCGCCAGGCCGACCCCGTCGGCGGCCCGCATGGTGGCGAACATGTCCCGGATCAGCCGGTGCAGTTCGTCCCCGTACTCGGTCACCGGGCGAGTCTTGGCATGCATGACCGGAGTTCCCCAACGGGTGATCGGCAGGATCGTGCCACCGCTGGTCAGGTCGGTCAGGGTCGTCACCGAAGGAGGTCCTTCCTAGGAGATCTGGTACGGGTCCTCGGTGAACCCGGTGCCGGCGTCCGCATCGTAGTGGTAGACCTCGCGACCCTCGATGATCACCCGCCGGGCCCGGCTCATGATCTCCAGCGGGTCGCCGTCCCAGAGCACCAGGTCGGCGTCCTTGCCCGGTTCCAGGGAGCCGACCCGGTCGGCCAGGCCGAGGATCTCGGCCGGGTTGATCGTGATCGATTCCAGGGCGGTACGGGGATCGAGGCCCTCCTTGACCGAGAGGATCGCCTGGTAGACGAGGAAGTTGATCGGCACCACCGGATGATCGGTGGTGATCGCGATCTTGACACCGGCCTTGGCCAGCAGACCCGGATTACGCAGATGACGCTGGTTCACCTCGACCTTGCTGCGCGAGGTGAACAACGGGCCGATGATCACCGGCACGCCGCGCTCGGCCAGCACGTCCGCGAGCAGATGTCCCTCGGTGCCGTGGTTGATCACCAGCCGGTAGCCGAACTCGTCGGCCAGCCGGAGCGCGGTCGCGATGTCGTCGGCGCGGTGCGTGTGCTGACACCACGGCACCTCGCCGGTCAGCACCGAGACCAGCACCTCGGAGTTGGCGTCCCGGTCGAACGGCTTGCCGTCCTGCTCGGCCTGATCACGCTTGGCCTGGTAGTCCTGCGCCTTGCTCAACGCTTCCCGGATCACCGCGGCGACGCCGAGCCGGGTCGACGGGGTCTGCTTCTTCTCGCCGTACACCCGCTTCGGGTTCTCGCCGAGCGCGGACTTGATGCTGCACGGTTGGGCGAACACCATCTCGTCGACCATCCGGCCCCAGGACTTGATCGCCACGGTCTGGCCGCCGATCGGGTTGCCCGAGCCGGGCTTGACGACGACCGAGGTGATGCCGCCGGCGAGGGCGTCCCGGAAGCCTTCGTCGGCCGGGTTGATCGCGTCCAGGGCGCGGAACCGGGCGCCGACCGGGTCGGTCATCTCGTTGGTGTCCTGGCCGGCCCAGCCGTTGCCCTCCTCGTGCACGCCGACGTGGCCGTGCGCCTCGACGAAGCCGGGCAGCACCCACTGACCGGTCGCGTCGATCACCTCGGCCTTCTTGCCGATCTTGACTCCGGCGCCGACCGCGGTGATCACGCCGTCCTTGATCAACACGGTGCCGTTCTCGATCGGCTCGCCGACGATCGGGACGACCCGGCCGCCGACGACGGCGAGTTCGCCCTGGCGGCGCGGGAAGGTGGACGATGACGTCTGCCTCGGCATCAGGCGCCGGCTCCTTCGGTGAGCGGGATCAGGCAGGACGGGCTCGGCGTCTCGATCGTGCCGTCGATCCGGCCGGCGGCAAGATCATCGCGGCCGATCGCGACCACGGTGCCGTCGTTCTGGTTGGCCACCCACAGGTGCGATTCGGTGGCGACCAGGTCGCGCGGCCAGGCGCCGCCGCAGGACACCTCGACCGCCGGCCGGACGTGACCGTCGGCGAGCTGGAACGCGGCGATCGTGTCGGAGCCGCGATTGGCGACGAAGATCGACGAGCCGTCGGCGACGATCGCGGACGGGTAGATCCGTTCCTGGGTTGAGCTTCCGGAGGCCGGTACGCGCTGCCCGGTCTCGCCGCCGGTGCCGGTACGGGGAGCCCACCACACCTCGGCCGACAGCTCGCAGGCGACCACGAGTTGATCATCGACGAGGACCAGGTGTCGCGGCCCGGTGCCCGGCGGCAGCAGGACCGGATCGCCGGCCCGGCCGAGCTTGCCGTCGCCGTCGATCCCGATCCGGTGCACCCGGTCGGTGCCGAGGTCGGGGACCAGGATCAGGTCGCAGTCGGCCACCACCTGGTGCGGGTGCGGTTCCGACTGCCGGCTCGCATCCGGCCCGGTGCCGGTGAAGTCGAGCCGGTCGGTCTGCCCGGTCAGGCTGCCGTCCTCGGCGAGGCCGAAGGCGGACACCGAGCTGGACCCGTAGTTCGCGGTGATCACGAACCGGCGGTCCGGGCTCAGGCACAGGTGGCACGCGCCCGGCCCGGAGTTCGGCACGGTGTTGATCAACTCCGGGCCGCGCTCGGTCAGCCGGAACGCCGCCGCCGACGAGTTCGTACCCTCCGACACGCCGTACAGCAAGGGCAGGTCGGGGTGCTTGATCAGATAGCTCGGCGAGTCGATCTCGACGGTGCCGATCGGGGAGGCGCCGTCCGGCGAGACCCGAAACGTGACGAGGCCGGATCCGTCCCCCAGGGTCGGGGTGTAGCCGCCGACGATGAGCTGGCTCAGGTGAGGTAGAGGCACGATGTCTTGCATATCACGGTTGCGGCGTGGCGACTTGTCCTCGGTGCCGAGCCGACGGATGGTGAGAACGTGCCTGCCGCTCCGGAACCCGCCGAACCCGAGCTGGCGGACGGCTGCCGGGAACTGCTGGACCGCTACCTGCGGCACCTCGGCTCGGAACGGCAACTCTCCGACCACACGGTACGGGCCTACCGCGCCGACCTGATCTCGCTGCTGGAGCAGCTGACCCGCCTCGGCCGGGACCGGCTGGCCGAAGCCACCCTGGGCGACCTGCGGAGCTGGCTGGCCCGGCAGCAGTCGGCCGGCCAGGCCCGGTCCAGCATCCAGCGCCGGGCCACCGCGGCCCGGGTCTTCTTCGCCTGGGCCCGGCGGGTCGGCGAGATCGAGACCGACCCGGCGGTGTCGCTGCGCTCGCCGAAGCTGCAACGACGGCTGCCGGACACGTTGGACGCCAGCGACGCGCAGCAGATGCTCGAGCAGGCGATCGCGTACGCGGCGGAGGAGGGCGGTCCGGTCGCCCTGCGCGATGTCGCCCTGCTCGAGGTGCTGTACGGCAGCGGCGTCCGAGTCGCCGAACTTTGCGGGCTCGACCTGACCGACGTCGACGCCGACCGGCGCACGCTGCGCGTCTTCGGCAAGGGCCGCAAGGAACGCACGGTGCCGCTCGGCGCCCCCGCCTTCCGCGCTCTGGACCGCTGGATCGCCGACGGCCGCGACGCTCTGATCACTCCGGCCTCGCCGCCGGCGATCTTCCTCGGCGAGCGCGGCGGCCGGATCGATCAACGCGTGGTCCGGCGGATCGTGCACCGCGCCCTCCGGCTCACCGACGGCGCTCCTGATCTTGGTCCGCACGGGCTCCGGCACGCGATGGCGACCCATCTGCTGGAGGGTGGCGCCGACCTGCGCAGCGTCCAGGAGATGCTCGGCCACGCCTCACTCGCGACGACCCAGATCTACACCCACGTGACCACGGACCGGCTCCGGCGGGCGTACGAACAGGCCCATCCGCGGGCCTGAACTCCGCGGGATGTCACGGTCGAGTTAAGGTTTCATTTCATACTGAAACTTCTGAGATCTGGTATTGACTGGCGCCCGGAGCGGGCTTCAAGATCACGTTGCATGAGTTCCCGCATCCCGGCGGTCCTGCTGGCCGCCCTCCTGATCCTCACCGGTTGCGCGGGCGGTGGCAGTGGATCGGGCACCGAGCAGCAGAGTCGTACCGTGTCCCTGGCGGTCAGCGACCCGGTGACGTTGAACCCGGGTCGGCAGACGATCGCCTTCGCCCAGACCAGAGTGATCTTCTCCGGCCTGATGTTCGCCGAGGCGGACGGATCGATCACCGGCCTCAACGCGGAGTCGGTGACCTCCGACGACGCGGTGAACTGGACGATCAAGCTCCGCGACGGCTGGACCTTCCACAACGGTGAGCCGGTCACCGCCGAGAGCTACGTCAAGGCGTGGAACGCGACCGCGTACGGACCGAACGCCTGGGAGAACAGCGGCCAGCTGGCCAACATCGTCGGGTACGACGACCTGAACCCGGAGGAGGGTGAGCCGAAGGTCACGGAGATGTCCGGTCTCAAGATCATCGACGAGCACACCTTCACGGTGCAGTTGAAGAGCCCGGACGGTCAGTTCCCGTTCCAGGTGTCGCAGTCGCAGACGGGCTTCTTCCCGTTGCCGGAGGCCGCCTACGATGATCTTGAGGGCTTCGCGAAGGCGCCGATCGGGAACGGTCCGTTCAAGATCGTCGGCAGCTACACCGAGAACGATCCGGTCACCGTGCAGGCCTACCCGGAGTATGCCGGGCCGAAGCCGACGGTCGACGAGATCGTGTTCAAGCCGTACACGGACATGACCACGGCCTACACCGACGTCCAGGCCGGCAACACCGACGTCCTGTTCGTCCCGGCCAGCCGGATGAACCAGGTCAAGACCGACTTCGGTGATCGCGCCTACGTCTTCCAGGGTCTGGGGATGAACTACCTGGGCCTGCCGTTGTGGGAGGAGCGGTACTCCGACATCCGGGTCCGGCAGGCGATCTCGATGGCGATCGACCGGCAGGCGGTCAGCGACGCGATCTACGGCGGGATCTGGGAGCCGGCCTCCGCGCTGACGCCGCCGGGGGAGCCGGGCACTCCGGTCGGGCTGTGCGGTGAACTGTGCACGTTCAATCCCGACAAGGCCAAACAGTTGCTGGCCGAGGCCGGCGGCTGGACCGGCTCGATGGAGATCAGGTATCCGGGCGGTTCCGGGCTGGACGAGCTCTATCAGGCCTACGCGAATCAGCTGCGGCAGAACCTCGGCATCGCCGACGTGACCGCGACGCCGACGACGGACTTCCCCGAGTTCCAGAAGCTGCGCAACGAGCGCAAGCTGACCGGGCCGTACTTCTCCCGCTGGGGTGCGCTGTACGCCAGCCAGCAGAACACGCTGCGCGAGTTCTACCTGGAGACCGGCGGCTGTGTGAACTGCATCCCCTACTACACCGAAGAAGTGAAGGAGCTGCTGGCCAAGGCCGACGCCGAGCTTGATCAGGAGAAGGCGATCGCGGGGTACGTCGAGGTACAGAAGGCGATCATGAAGGACTTCCCGGCACCGCCGATGTTCTTCGAGAAGTACACCTACGCCACCTCGGAACGGGTGGCGAAGCTGGACGAGGGTGTCGGCTCGATCAACATCGAGTTCACCGAGCTCGCCGGACAGTGATCATGGTCGGGCCAACCACGTGATCAAGTTCCTGGTCCGCCGGCTCGCCGAGCTCGTGGTGGTGTTCCTCGGGGTCACGTTCGTGATCTACGCGGCGGTCTTCGCCCTGCCCGGTGACCCGGTCGCGGCGCTGGGCGGAGACCAGCCGTTGCCGCCGCGAACGGTCGAACTGATCAGGGCGAAGTACCACCTCGACGATCCGCTGTGGAGCCAGTACCTCCGCTACCTGGGCACGCTGCTGACCGGCGATCTCGGTGTCGACCTGAACGGCCGGTCGGTCGCCGAGCGGCTGGCCGGCCGGTGGCCGGTGACGATCCAGCTGGCCCTGACCGCGTGGGTGATCCAGGTCGTGATCGGGATCGGGCTCGGGCTGCTGGCCGGCCTGCGGCAGAACTCCTGGATCGACCGGAGCGTGTTGATCATGACGATCGTGGTCACCTCGATCCCGATCATCGTGATGGCCGTCGCCGCGCAGTTGATCTTCGGCGTTCGGCTGTCGCTGCTTCCGATCGCGGGCGTGTCGGAGGGGTGGCCGGTCTCGTACCTGCTGCCCGCCTGCGTGCTGGCGATCTACGGTCTGGCGGCGGTGTCCCGGCTGATGCGGGGCAGCGTCGCGGACACGATGCGGACCGACTTCGTCCGGGCGCTCTGGGCCAAGGGCCTGCCGGGGCATCAGGTGGTCGGCGTGCACGTGCTGCGGAACTCGGCGATCCCGGTGCTCACCTATCTGGCCGTCGACCTGGGCGCGCTGCTGGGCGGCGCGATCGTCACCGAGGGCATCTTCAACCTGCCCGGCGTGGGACAGCTGATGTTTCAGGCCATCCGGACCCACGAAGGTCCGACGGTCGTCGGCATCGCGACGGCGCTGGTCCTGATCTTCCTGGCCACCAGCCTGATCGTGGACGTCCTGCACTCCCTGCTGGATCCCCGGGTGCGCCATGACTGAGGACGGTGCATCGTGACTGATCAGGTGCTGACCGCCGACATCGCGGTCGAGGGAGCCCAGGCCCGCGGTGTCTGGGCCACGGTGCGGCGCCGGGTGCTGTTCTGGCTGCCGCTCGGCGTGTTGACGATCATGATGTTGATCGCCGTCGCACCGGAGCCGTTCGCGGGGCTGTTCGGGAATCCGGATCCGCGGGTCTGCGACCTGTCCCGCAGCGTGAGGCCGCCGACCGCCGGGCATCCGTTCGGCTTCGATGTGCAGGGCTGTGACGTGTACGCGAACGTGATCCACGGCGCCCGGGCGTCCATGATCGTCGGCCTGGTCTGCACTGCGATCGCGCTCGGCATCGCCCTCGTCGTCGGGACCCTGGCCGGCTATCTCGGCGGGCTGCTCGACTCGATCCTGGCCCGGCTGACCGACATCTTCCTCGGCTTCCCGTTCCTGCTCGGCGCGATCGTCGTGCTGAACACGCTGGGCAGCCGGTCGGTGATCACGGTCGCGCTGGTGCTCGCGCTGTTCGCCTGGCCGACGCTGGCCCGGCTGGTCCGGACCAGTGTGCGGGGCATCCGCGGTGCGGAATACGTCCAGGCGGCGACCGCGATGGGGCTGCCGACCCGGCGCATCCTCGGCCAGTACGTGCTGCCGAACGCGATCGGTCCGGTGCTGGCGGTCGCGACCCTGACCGTCGGCGGCGTGATCGTCGCCGAGTCGACCCTGACCTTCCTCGGCCTGGGCCTGCGCGCGCCGTCGATCTCCTGGGGCCTCCAACTGGCCAGCGCGCAGGCCGTGTTCCAGCGGGCGCCGCACATGTTGATCTATCCGAGCATCTTCCTGGCCGTGACGGTGCTCAGCCTGATGACGATCGGCGACGTGCTCCGGGACGCGATCAACCCCCGAGCCCGATCATGAAAGGTTGCCGATCATGATCAAGACGGATGACGGATCCAGGGAAAGGGAGACGATGACGGGATACAGCGTCGAGACGGCACGCGAGGCGGCGCCGGCGATCGAGGCCTGGCTGGCGTACCAGCGGCGCTTTCTGCGCATCCCGGGGGTGCAGGCCGCGATCCGGGTCGGGGCCGAGTTGATCACCTCGCAGGCGTACGGGTTCGCCGACGAGCCGGCCGGGACGCCGCTGCGGACCGACCACCTGTTCCGGATCGCGTCGCACTCCAAGACGTTCACGGCGACCGCGGTCCTGCAGCTGGCCGGTCAGGGCAGGCTGCGGCTGGACGACCGGATCGACGCTCACGTACCCGAGCTGGCCGGCACCGGGGTCGGAGCGGTCACCCTGCGCGAGCTGCTGGGGCATCAGGGCGGCGTGATCAGGGACGGCATCGACACCGACTTCTGGCAGCTGATGCGGCCGTTCCCGGACCGGGACGAGCTGATCGAGCTGTGCCGCGAGCACGGCGTCGTCTACCAGACCAACGAGTACTTCAAGTACTCCAACGTCGGCTACTCGCTGCTCGGGCTGGCGATCGAGAGCGCCTCGGGCGTCTCGTACCACGACTACGTCAAGAAGTTGATCATCGAGCCGCTCGGGCTGGCCGACACCGGCCCGGAGTGGCTGCCGGACCTCGCCGGCCGGTTCGCCGCCGGCCATACCGGGCTGATCGACGGCGCCGAACCGCGGCAGGCGATCGGCCACGTCGACACCCGCGGCATGGCCGCGGCAACCGGCTTCTACTCCACGGCCGAGGACCTGGTCCGCTACGCCGCCGCCCATTTCACCGGCGCCGAGGACCTGATCGACGACTCCGCCAAGCGACTGATCCAGCGCGACGAGAGCACGGTCACGACGAACGGCACCGAGCAGGGCACCTATGGTCTCGGCATGGACGTCACGACGATCGGCGAGCGGCGGCTGGTCGGCCACAGCGGCGGCTACCCGGGCCACATCACCCGGACCTACCTCGACCCGACCGAGCAGGTCGCGGTGAGCGTCCTGACCAACTGCATCGGCGGCCCGGCCACCGCCCTCGCCGACGGCGTGGTGAAGCTGCTCAATCTTGCGGCCGATGATCACGAACCGGATCCGGCGGCGGTCGATCATGATCTCTCCCGGTTCACCGGGCTGTTCGCGAACCTGATGGGCGTCGTGCAGATCGCCCTGCTGGGTGGTCGATTGGTCGGCTTCTACGCGGCGGCGCCGGATCCGACCGCGTCCTACGACGAGCTCCGCTTCGTCGACGAGAACACCCTGGCGGGGACGGCGGAGGCCGGGTTCGGGCTGGCCGGCGAGCCGATCCGGTTCACCTGGGCGGCCGACGGGTCGGTCGAGTCGGTCCGCTACGGCGGCGGCAGCCGGTGGCCGGTGGACGTGTTCCTGGCCCGCCGCGCCGACCAGATCAGCAGGGGCACCGCCGGGGCCGGAACGAGTTGATCATGGCCAAGTCCGCGAACCGCGCCGGTCGCAGCAAGCCGTCGGCCCCGCCGCCCGACCCGACCGAGGACTGGGAGGTCAGCGAACGGCGGCGGGAGTTCATCGAGTCCTTCGGGGTGCTGCGTGAGATGGCCGGTTCGCCGCGGATGGAGGGTCGCGTGCTGGCGTATCTGATGACCAGCAGCAAGCCGTACGTCTCGTCGGCGGAGCTGGCCGGTGCGCTGAAGGCGAGCGCCGGCTCGATCTCCGGCACCACCCGGCGGCTGATCGAGATGGGCTTCATCGCGCGGCACGCCATCCCGGGTGATCGCAGCCACTACTTCACCGTCGACGACGACATCTGGGGCACTTTCCTGGCCGGCGAACGACGCTACCTGGACCGGCAGCGCGCCATGTTCTCCGACCTGCTGGCCGACGTCCCGGCGACGCTCACCGGCCCGCGGCGCCGGCTCCGCAACGCCCGCAACTACATGGAGTGGCTGGCCACCTACCACCGCAAGATGCTGGCCGACTGGAAGGCCTACAACGAGACCCACAACGTCGACACCGACGAGGAATCGGCCGCCGGCGACGAGGAACGGTCATGACCTCGGCCGGGCGGGCCGTGCTGGCGTTCGAGGACCTCGTGGTCGACTTCGAGGTCGGCGGCCAGTGGCAGCGGGCGGTCGACGGGGTGTCGTTCGACCTGCGCCAGGGCGAGGTGCTCGCGGTGGTCGGGGAGTCCGGGTCCGGCAAGAGCGTGACCAGCCTGGCCTCGATCGGCCTGCTGCCCGGCAACGCCCGGGTCGGCGGCCGGGTGCTGCTCGATGATCAAGACCTGCTGACGGCCGGCCGGGCCCGGCTCACCGAGATCCGGGGTAAGCGGATCGCGATGATCTTCCAGGACCCGGTGAATGCGCTGGATCCGGTCTTCACCATCGGGTTCCAGCTGGTCGAGATGATCCGGCGGCACCAGCCCGACCTGGATCGCCGGCAGGCGCGGGAGCGGGCCGTCGAGCTGCTCCGGATGGTGGAGATCTCCGACCCGGAGCAGCGGTTGCGGCACTACCCGCACCAGCTGTCCGGCGGGCAGTGTCAGCGCGCCATGATCGCGATGGCGTTGTCCTGCGACCCGGAGGTGCTGATCGCCGACGAACCGACCACGGCCCTCGACGTCACCGTGCAGCAGGAGGTGCTCGACGTCCTGATGGCGCTGCGCCGGCGGACCGGCGTGTCGATCATGATCATCACCCACGACATGGGCGTGGTCGCCGACGTCGCCGAACGGGTCGTCGTGATGCGCCAGGGGAGTGTGGTCGAGGTCGCCGGCATCCGGGACCTGTTCGCCCGGCCGCAGCACGACTACACCAAGGCCCTGCTGGCGGCCGTCCCCGGCGCCGACCGCCCCGATCCGGAGCCCGGCCGTGATCATGACCGGGCACCGGTGAGCGGGCCGGCGGGCGACGACACCACGCCGCCCCCGCTCGAGATCGACGGGCTGGTGGTCGAGTACCGCGGCCGGCGCGGGCGTCGGGTCCGGGCCGTGGCCGGTGTCGACCTGCGCCTCGGCCCCGGCGAGATCTGCGGCTTGGTCGGCGAGTCCGGGTCGGGCAAGTCGACGATCGGTCGCAGCGTCCTCGGGATGGCTCCGATCAGCGGCGGCGACGTCCGCGTCGGCGGGGTCTCGCTGGCGAGCGCCGGCCGTGCCCAGCTGCGCGCGATCCGGTCGCGGATCGGTGCCGTTTTCCAGAACCCGGCCGCCTCGCTCAACCCGCGCTACACCCTCGGCCAGTCGATCGGCGAGCCGCTGCTGGTCCACCGCGGCGTCCGCGGTGCGGAACTGACCGGACGGGTCCGCGCCCTGCTGGAGAGCGTCGAGCTGCCGGCCGGTTGGGCCGGGCGCTACCCGCACGAGCTGTCCGGCGGCCAGCGGCAGCGGGTCTCGATCGCCCGGGCGATCGCGCTCGAGCCCGATCTGCTGATCGCCGACGAGCCGACCTCGGCCCTGGACGTCTCGGTGCAGGCCACCGTGCTGGACCTGCTCGTCTCGCTGCAGCAGCAGTTCGCCTTCGCCTGCCTGTTCATCAGCCACGACCTCGCGGTGGTCGAGCAGGTCTGCGACCGGGTCGCCGTGCTGCACGACGGCGTGATCGTCGAGCAGGGCAGCTGCGCGATGATCATGAACGAGCCCACCGACCCGTACACCCGGCGGCTGCTGGCCGCCGCCCCGGTCCCCGATCCGGTCGAGCAGGCCCGCCGCCGGCAGACCCGCCTGGCCGGCGTCTTCGCCTCGTGAACTGTCCTCGCCCGAGCCGGCATGCCGCCACATCATCACCCGGGTCCGCCTCGGGTACCTGCTCGAGGCGCGTTGTGCTAACAGATCGGGGCGGCGACGCGGCGACTACATCCAGATCGTCCCTGCTGGGTGCGCCGAATCACCGCGCGCCGTTCAGGGGGAGGACTGGGCTCCAGGCGACCGGCCGTAGTGGATGACCTCCATCGTGCATCCGCAGACGCGCAGCAGGCGCAAGGCGGTCGAGACGGTCGGCTCCCTGATCCCGGTCTCATAGGCGTGGATCGCCGCACGCGATGTCTCAGCGGCACGTGCGAGAGCACTCGCGGAGAGTCCTGCCTCTTCTCGAGCCAGCTTCAACGCTTGAGCAATCGAGGTATCCGCTAGGGCGGCGAGTGCGTCACCGGTCACGGCCGTCACCGCCATGACCAGGTTCGGCAAACATCTCTTGAACGAGGAACTGTGCCTTCGGCAGAAGTCGGCTGCTGCCGATGACCTGCTCTGCAATCGCCAGCACATCATCGGCAGTCTCCGCCCCTGCCTCTCGGGCGAGGAACATGATGTCGTCCTGGTCGCGGTCGATCCGTGCGGCCTGGACCTTCAACGCCAGCAGATAGCGAGGGGACGGCACGCTGACTGTCACACCGGGGACGTCGAGTATGACCTTCGCCTCGCGGTCGTTGCCGGGCGGCAGGAGTCCCTTGACTCCGTCATTGAGCCAGTCGTCAGCCAATCCGCTGTGACGCGCCGCCACCCGGCGCGCGGCTTCGTAGACGACGGCCTTGGGTTCGAAGACCCCATCGACATCGGCGGTGGTGCGACGCATGTTGTACGCGAGTGCCATTGCCGCACCGCCTACGACGAACAGCTGCGCTCGTACGCCGCGCGCGTCGAGTTCCCGGCCAAGTTCGGAGAGCAGCGCGATGATCTGCTCGCGGCTGAGCGTGAGGTCGCGGCCGTCGCTCACACCGACGCCAACGAGTCTTGCTCGACCAGCACCCCGCGGGCAGCGAACTCGGCGGGTGCGTGAGCGAGTGAGTAGGCGAAGAACCGGTCGCTGCCAGGGTGCCAGAAGGCTGGTAGTGCGCGTTCCGGAGTCAACGTCCATGCTGGCGGTTCCGTGCCGTTTTGTCGGGCTAGATGCGCGACGGCAGCAGCTGCCAGGGCGTCAACGAGGAGGTCCCCGGTCTGTGCAGGCTCGACCTGGCTTACCTCGCCATGTTCTAGCCAGTCGGCCACGACGCGGACATAGTTTGTCTCTGATGTCGCCATCAAGGTCGCCGCGAGGTCCGCCGCCGAGTAC
The DNA here is from genome assembly GCF_013407955.1 of Microlunatus parietis. Taxonomy (GTDB): domain Bacteria; phylum Actinomycetota; class Actinomycetes; order Propionibacteriales; family Propionibacteriaceae; genus Microlunatus; species Microlunatus parietis. The sequence goes on from NZ_JACCBU010000001.1 coordinate 5,684,186, forward strand.
TTCATGTGCAGGAGTGTACCGAAAGCGGTACACCATACGAATGGCACGCTACCCGGCGTGGAAGCCGACGATCGGACGCGAGATCAGCCTTCGGCCGGATCGAACCAACGCAGCCGCTTCCCGAACCTGGCGAAACCTTGGTCCCGGGTCGCCAGCCGCGCGCCGTGGGCGCTCGCGAGCGACGCGAGGTAGACGTCCGATACGGCACCTCCGCGGAGCCGGCGATCACTCTTGAGCAACTCGTCGAAGATGGCCCACGACCGGGGCGTCGAGGTGACCGATCGAGCCGGTGGTGTCTCCTGCAGAGCCCGGACGAAACCGAAAGCACTCGCTGTGGTGGACACCGGCTTCGAGATGCGCGGGTCCGTCACGATCCGCACGAAGCCCGTGAGCGCCAGGTCGGCGAGCAACAGCGGTTCGGCGTCGTTGACGGCCCCGCCGAGCCATCGGGCATAGTCGGCGTGCCGGTCCGCGCCCTCCCGGAACGCGGACACGAGCACATTGACGTCGAGGAGGATCACAGCCAGCCGTCTTCCTCGTCGAAGAGCTGCTGCACGGCGTCCTTGTCGTCGATGTCGATCAACAGGCGCCCGTTCGGGAAGCCGTCGGTGGGGAGACTGTATTTCTTGGTGGTCACCGTTCGATCCTTCGCCAGTAGGTCATGCAGGGCCTCGATCATCAGGCTCGTCACCGTCCGGTTCTCGGCCTTCGCCCGCTCCCGGACCTCATCCATCAGTGCGTCAGGGAGGTTCATGGTCGTGCGCATGCAGACGAGCATACGCGCGCCATATGCCGATGCATATCGGGATTACCACCAGCTCATCGGGTCAACCACCTCGCCGTCCAGCCAGAGCATCAGATGCAGGTGGCAGCCGGTGGAATAGCCGGTGCTGCCGACCCGGCCGATCACCTGACCCTGCGCGACCTGCTGCCCGACGCTCGCCGAGTACGAGCTCGCGTGGTTGTAGCCGCTCACCACATGCCGGCCGGCGATCGTCCCGTGGTCGATCATCAACCGGTTGCCGTACCCGGGATTGAAGAAGACCTGACTCACCCGGCCCGGGTACGGAGCTCGGATCGGGGTCCCGCAGCCGGCGCCGAAGTCGGTCCCGTCGTGCAGCTTCGTCACCCGCAGGACCGGGTGCAGCCGCATCCCGAACGGTGAGGTGATCGGCCCGGCGACCGGCGGGACGAAGCCGTGCTCGCCGGGTGGCCCGGTCCCACCCAGGCCGGCCGCGGCTGCTGCTGCCGCTGCCGCGCGTTCGGCCGCGCGCCGCTCGGCGACCTCCCGCTGCGCCTCGCCGACCAGCCGGACCCGTCCGTCCCCGCCCGGGGCCGCGGCGGCGCCGCCGAGCCGGAGCGGGTCGAGGTAGGTGTCGCCGCGCAACCAGCCCCAGTGCAGGCAATCGCGCGGCGGACAGTGCCCCGGCTGCAGCGTCCCGATCCGCTGACCGGCCGTCACGCGAGTCCCCACCGGCACGGTCGCGGTGACCGGCTCGTACGTCGTCCGGGTGGCCCCGTGGTCGACGACCAGCACTCCGCGACCGGCCAGCGGCTGGGCATAGGTCACCGTGCCGGCGGCCGCGGCCAGCACCGGCGACCCCGCCGGCGCGGCCAGGTCGACGCCGCGGTGGCCGGCGCCCCAGCGCGTCGTGGGCGGGTCGAACGGCCGGGCCACCTCGATCGGCCCGGACAGCGGCCAACCGGTGCGGCCGGGCCGGACCTCGGCCGACGTCGGTCCGGGCCCGGCCAGGACCAGCAGCAGACCGGCCAGGACCATGGCGGGCAGGCTCCACCCGCGGCACGTGCGTATCTTCATGCCCGGGATCCTGCGCCGGTCCACTCGGATCCGCCGGGCCGGAGAAAATCTGTGGACAACGAAATTCGTACCCGCCGGGCTGTGGACAACCGCGGTTTCAGGAACTCGACTGTCCGGAACCGCCGTTACGTTGCGCGCATGAACGACGCCTACTGGCACGAACCGCCCACGGCGGGCACCGAGCTCGAGCACCTGACCGGAGCCCTGGATCGACTCCGGGCCACCTTCCGCTGGAAGACCGACGGCCTCGACGCTGCGGGCCTGCGGACCACGATCGGCTCCTCGCCGCTGACCCTGGGCAGCCTGCTCAAGCACCTCGCCCGGGCCGAGGACGAGATGTTCACCAGGAAGCTGAGCGGGGCGCCGGTCAGTCCGCCCTGGGACACGGTCGACTGGGACGCCGACCCGGGCTTCGACTTCACCTCGGCCGCCGACGACAGCCCCGCTCAGCTCTACGCGATCTGGGACGACACGGTCGTCCGGTCCCGGCAGCGACTGGCCGCGGCACTGTCCGCCGGCGGTCTGGATCAGCTCGTCCACCTGGCCTGGCCGGACGGCCGCCGGCTCAGCCTGCGCCGGCTGCTCTGCGACCTGATCGAGGAGTACGGCCGGCACGCCGGGCACGCCGACCTGATCCGGGAAGCGGTCGACGGCCGGGTCGGTGAGGACCCGCCCGGAGATTGGCGCCCGACGCCGGCCGCGAGTTAGCCCGGAACGGGCGAACGGCGTAGACTCGGCGCCGCAGCCCGAGGAATCGGGCTGACTTCGCATGCTCGTTGACCGATCGGCCACGATCGGGCGGCGTCCGCGGTCTCGATTCCTGCCCGGTTCGAGTCGGCCGTCGCATGGGCATCAGGCGGTGTCGAAGAGCTCGGCACCGGACAACCGTACGTCGGGCGGAAGCCCGAGAAGAGAGGGATACGGCCATGGCCGTCGTCAGCACCCGCCAGCTCCTGGAGAGCGGCGTCCACTTCGGACACCAGACCCGTCGGTGGAACCCGAAGATGAAGCGGTTCATCCTCACCGACCGCAACGGCATCTACATCATCGACCTGCGCCAGTCGCTGACCTACATCGACCGCGCGTACGCCTTCGTCAAGGAGATCGTCGCCCGCGGCGGCAAGGTCCTCTTCGTCGGCACCAAGAAGCAGGCCCAGGAAGCGATCGCCGAGCAGGCGACCCGGGTCGGCATGCCGTACGTCAACCAGCGTTGGCTCGGCGGCATGCTCACCAACTTCCACACCGTGATCAAGCGGATCCAGCGGCTCAAGGAGCTGGAGGGCATCGACTACGACGATGTCGCGGGCTCCGGCCGCACCAAGAAGGAGCTCCTCGGCATGCGCCGGGAGAAGGAGAAGCTGGAGAAGACCCTCGGCGGCATCCGGGACATGAACGAGGTGCCGCAGGCGGTCTGGATCGTCGACACCAAGAAGGAGCACCTCGCCGTCGACGAGGCCCGCAAGCTGCGGATCCCGATCATCGGCATCCTCGACACCAACTGCGACCCGGACGAGGTCGACTACGCGATCCCGGGCAACGACGACGCGATCCGCTCCGTCTCGCTGCTCACCCGGGTGCTGGCCGACGCCGTGGCCGAGGGCCTGATGGCCCGTTCCGGTGGCGACCAGACCGGCGCGGAGGCGACCGCCGAGCCGATGCCGGACTGGGAGCGCGAGCTGCTGGCCAAGCAGGAGGCCGACGCCCGGGCCGAGGCCACCAACACGGCCGAGGAAGTCCACGGCAGCGAGGCCGCCGATGCCGCCGCGACCTCCCAGGATCCGATCCTGGAGTCCGAGACCGCCGGGCTCAAGGAGCCCAGCGAAGTCAGCAACTGACTCACGCGACACCGCAGCAGGGGGCAACCCCTGCGCTTCCCCCTGACAAGCTCTCTGAACGAAGGAAGTACGAGGACGCATGGCGACGATTGCCGCTACCGATGTGAAGCGGCTCCGGGACTCCACCGGGGCCGGGATGATGGACGCGAAGAAGGCGCTCACCGAGGCCGAAGGCGACTTCGACAAGGCCGTTGAGCTGCTCCGCGTGTCCGGGCAGGCCAAGGCCGCGAAGCGGGCCGACCGGGCGGCCAGCAACGGCCTGGTCGCCTACGCCGACGGCGCACTGATCCAGCTCGGCGCCGAGACCGACTTCGTGGCCAAGAACGAGGAGTTCCAGGCCCTCGCGGAGACCGTGGTCAAGGCCGCGGCCGCCGCCAAGGCGAACTCCGTCGACGAGGTCAACGCGGCTCCGGTCGAGGCCGGCAAGACGGTCGCCGACGTGATCCACGAGCTCGCCGTCAAGATCGGCGAGAAGCTCGAGGTCAGCGACGCGGCCTACTTCGACGGCAACACGACGGTCTATCTGCACAAGCGGGCCTCGGACCTGCCGCCCCAGGTGGGCGTGCTGGTGCAGTACGCCGGCGACGACGAGGCAGCCGCCAAGACGGCCGCCATGCAGGTCGCCGCGATGCGCCCGCAGTACCTCAACCGCGACGAGGTCCCGGCCGACATCGTGGCCAACGAGCGTCGGATCGCCGAGGCGACGGCCCAGGCCGAGGGCAAGCCGGAGCAGGCGATCCCGAAGATCATCGAGGGCCGGGTGAACAGCTTCTTCAAGGACGTCGTCCTGCTGGACCAGCCGTCGGTGACCGACAACAAGACCCCGGTCAAGAAGTTGCTCGACGCGGCCGGCGTTACCATCGAGCGATTCGTTCGCTTCGAAGCGGCTTCCTGAGCCTTCGAAACCGTGGCGTGCGCTACGAATCCGTACGGGTTCGTAGCGCACGCTCATGTCAAGCCCGGAATTTCGACCCTAAGGAGAGCCGATGGCGAGCCCGTACAAGCGGGTGCTGTTGAAACTGTCCGGCGAGGTGTTCGGCGGCGGCAAGGTGGGCGTCGACCCGGACGTGGTGGCCGCACTGGCCCGGCAGATCGCCGAGGTCGCGGCGACCGGGGTCCAGATCGCCATCGTCGTCGGCGGTGGCAACTTCTTCCGCGGTGCTGAGTTGCAGCTGCGGGGCATGGAGCGGGACCGCGCCGATTACATGGGAATGCTCGGCACGGTGATGAACTGCCTGGCCCTGCAGGACTTCCTGGAGAAGGCGGGTGCCGAGCCGCGGGTCCAGACCGCCATCACGATGGGTCAGGTCGCGGAGCCGTACATCCCGCAGCGGGCCGAGCGGCACCTGGTCAAGGGCCGCATCGTGATCTTCGGCGCCGGCTCCGGGATGCCGTACTTCTCCACCGACACCGTGGCCGCCCAGCGGGCGCTGGAGATCGGTGCCGAGGTGCTGCTGATGGGCAAGCAGGGCACCGACGGGGTGTACGACTCGGACCCGCGGACCAACCCGGACGCCCGGAAGTTCGACGACCTCAGCTACGACGAGTATCTGGCCCGGGACCTCAAGGTCGCCGACGCGACGGCGATCAGCATGGCCCGTGACTACGCACTGCCGATGGTCTTTTTCAGCCTCGACACCGACGGCACCATCGTCCGGGTGATCGCTGGTGAGAGGATCGGAACCACAGTCCACACCTGATAGCCCAAGCCGAGCAGAAGGAGCTCTACCGTGATCGACGAGATCCTCATGGACGCGGAGTTGAAGATGGACTCCGCGATCGAGTACGCGAAGGAGGAGTTCGCGGCGATCCGCACCGGTCGAGCCCACCCAGCGATGTTCTCGAAGCTGGTCGTCGACTATTACGGCGCCGCGACGCCGCTGCAGCAGCTGGCCAGCTTTCAGGTCCCCGAGGCGCGGATGGTGCTGATCACTCCGTACGACAAGGGATCGATGGCCGGCATCGAGAAGGCGATCCGGGACTCGGACCTGGGCGTCAACCCGACCGACGACGGCAACGTCATCCGGGTCACGCTGCCCGAGTTGACCGAGGAACGGCGCAAGGAATACATCAAGCTGGCCCGGACCAAGGCGGAGGAGGCGCGGATCTCGATTCGCAACCACCGCCGGGCCGCCAAGGAGGCCCTGGACAAGCTGGTCAAGGACAAGGAGGCCGGCGAGGACGAGGTGACCCGGGCCGAAAAGCAGCTGGACGTGGTCACCAAGCAGCACACGGACGCGGTCGACGAGGTGCTCAAGCACAAGGAATCCGAACTGATCGAGGTTTGATCGGTGTCGGATCCCTCGCCTGGAGAATCAGCTCCAGGGAACGAACCGGGCGGAGCGACGCCGCAGCCGCCGGCTGACCACGGCCGGGCCGGCCGCAACCTGCCGGCGGCGATCGGGGTCGGCGTCGGGCTCGGCGCCTATCTGGTGGTCACCCTGATCTGGTTCAAGCCGGGCTTCGTCGCCCTGCTCGCGGTCGCCCTGGCGCTCGGCGCCAACGAGATGTACCAGGCGCTGAAGCGGCAGGGGATGACGGCGGCCATCGTGCCGATCGTCGTCGGTACGGTCGCGATCGCCACCGGTTCCTATCTGGCCGGGGTGCAGCGGCCGGTGTTCTTCTCGACCACCTCGGTGCTGCTGGCCTCGCTCGCGCTCACCGTCCTGGCCGCCATGATCTGGCGGATGCCCAAGGGGGCGTCCGGCTACGTCAAGGACACCGCGGCCAGCCTGATGATCATCGCCTACGTGCCGTTCCTCGGCTCGTTCGCGGCGCTGATGCTGGCGGGGGAGAACGGTTCGGTACGGCTGGTCACGTTCATCGTGATCGTCGTGATGGGCGACGTCGGCGGCTACGTGGCGGGCGTCCTGTTCGGCCGGCACCCGATGGCGCCGACGATCAGCCCGAAGAAGTCCTGGGAGGGCCTGGTCGGCTCGGTCGTGCTCGGCACCGGCTCCGGACTGGCCCTGACGGTGTTCGGCCTCGGCGCGCCGTGGTGGATCGGCCTGATCCTCGGTGTCCTGCTGGTCGGGGTCGGCGTCTGCGGCGACCTGATCGAGTCCTTGATCAAACGGGACCTCGGGATCAAGGACATGAGCTCGTTCCTGCCCGGCCACGGCGGCGTGATGGACCGGTTGGACTCGCTGCTGGTGGCCGCGCCCGTCGCCTGGCTGATCATGTATCTGCTGGTTCCCGGCGGCTGACCGTACTGTCGCGGGTTCCCGTCACAGCTCGCGCCGCATGCACACGCGGGGCCATCGGTCGAGGCCGAGCGCTGCCTCGGCTGCGCGGATTCGGACGAGCCCTGGGCTGAGTTCGTCGTCGCCGAGTACGCGGAAGCCGAGCCGCTCGTAGTACGGGGCGTTCCACGCCACGTCCCGGAACGTGGTCAGGGTGAGTGCCGGCAGAGCCCGGTCGCGTGCATGACCCGCGGCGTGCTCGATCAGCGCCCGGCCCAGCCCGCGCCGGGCGGCGTCCGGATGCACGGTGACCTGCTCGACGTGCAGGGCGCCGTCCACCTCCTCGGCGACGAGGTAGGCGACGATCGTGCCGTCGTCCGCGGCGGCGACCCAGGCGGCGCCCGCTCTGCGCAGCCGCTCCAGCTCGGCGAGCGTCGGCGGCTCGTCGTCGGCGACGGCGGCCATGCCGAGCCGTCGGAACTGCTCGCCCGCGGCCACCTCGATCTCCTGCAGCCAGGGCAGGTCGGCGGACTCGGCGCTACGGATGATCGCCGGGCCAGTATGACTGTCCGTGATCACGGCGGGCCGACGATACCGTTGATCAACCAGTCCAGGCCGGCCAGGAAGTCGCGCCGGACCCTGCTCGCGGACAACGGCTGCTCGCCGTCGGCCGTCCAGCCGGTGGCGAACGCCGCGTACCCGATCGTGTAGACGATCATGGTGCGCCGGCCGGCCTCGCCCGCTCGGCCGCCGGCTCCGAGCCGGTCCAGGCAGTCGTCCATGATCACGCCGAGCCGTTGTGCCTCGGGACCCCGGGATCCCTGCCTGGTCAGGTAGGCGCCGACCAGGCTGGGGTGCTCGACCAGGGTGTCGTAGGTGTCGACCATGATCGTTCTCAGGGCCCGGCGCGGGTTCTTGGCGCTCGGATTCCGGACCGCCGTCAAGACGTCGTCGAGCACCGCGTCGAGGAGCGCGTTCTTGTCGTCCAGGTGGCTGTAGATCGCGTTCGGGGCGACCCCGAGCTCGGCCGCGACGGCACGCAGGCTCAAACCGGCCAGCCCGCGGGTGGCCAGCGTCCGGCGCGCGGCGGCGACGATCTGCTCCCGGCTCAGTCCGGCACGCTCACCGCGCGACCTTCGGCTCCGTTCCATGACTCTATTGTACAACGTCCAATTAAGTTGTACAGTGTCCATTATGACGAACTTCGCAGAACGTGAGCAGTACGTCGGCACCGCCGCCGGGGTGCCCTATCTGATCCTGCCGCCGGCCTCGGGCCGGACGGAGGCGCCGATCGTGGTCGGCTGGCACCTGTTCGATGCGCCGCGGACCGAGTCCGCCTTCGCGGCGGCGATGCCGTTGGACGGACTGGATGCCTGGCGGATCTATCTCGGGCTGCCGCTGTGCGGAGCCAGGAAGCCGGCCGGCGGTGACGAGGAGGTGATGCGGCTCGGTATGGAGGACGCGGTCCGCAATCTGTACGGGCCCGTCCAGGACCAGGCCGTCGCCGAGTTCGAGCCCGCGGTCGCGGCGATCAAGGCCGAGCACGGGTTGACCGGTGATCGACTCGGGCTGTTCGGCGGGTCGGCCGGTGCTGCCGCAGCGCTCGGCGTCCTGGCCGCCACCCGGCTCCCGGTTGCGGCCGCGGTCGTGGTCAGCCCGCTGACCCAGCTGCGGCCGCTGGTCGCGGCCAACGGCCGGCTGTACGGCATCGTCTATCCCTGGGATGCCGGCTCGGAAGCGATCGCGGACAAGATCGACTTCGTCGCGCGGGCTCCCGAACTGGCTCGGGCCGGTGCTCCGCTGCGGCTACTGGTCGGCGAACTCGACGACGCCGAGGCGATCCATGTCCCCGCCTTCGCCGTACGCGACGCGCTGGCCGGTGCCGGGGTCGAGGCCGAGGTCACCGTGGTGCCGAACATGCCGCACATGTTGGTCGATCCGCCGGGAGACGAGCCGGCGCCGCAGACCGACCATGCCGCCGCTGCCGATCGCCTGGCGGTCGAGTGGTTCGCCGGCCGCCTGTGACCGGGGCGTCGATCACCGATTAACCGATGAATCGCCCGGTGCCTGACCGGTCGGACGGAGTGCGCCACTAGGCTCGAGCCATGGTCGAGCGACACGTGACGTTGAAGGACGTCGCCAAGCGGGCGGGTGTGTCGACGGCGGTCGTGTCGGCGGCGATCTCCGGCAACGCGACGACCATCCGGATGAGCGAGGCGACGCGCCTCCGGGTGGAGCGGGCGGTCGCCGAGACCGGCTACCGGGTCAACCACGCGGCGAAGTCACTCAGGATGTCGCGGTCCGGCATCATCGCCGCCGTCGTGCCCAAGATCGCGAACCCGGTCTTCGAGTACGCCATCCGTGGCATCCAGGCCGCGGCGGAGGAGGCGGGTGACGTGCTGATGCTGACCGATGCACTCTGGATCAAGCACGGCAGTCACCTGATGCAACGGATGGTCGGCACCCGGATGGTGGACGGGTTCCTGGTCCGGTCGCCACAGCTCGGCTCCGAGACGATCGAGGAGCTGACCAGTCGCACGATCCCGTACGTGATCCTGCAGACTCCCGCCGAGGATGATCAGCGGACCAGCGTCTGGGTCGATGATCATGCCGGGATCGCCCTGGCGACCGAACATCTGCTCCGGCTGGGCCATCGCCGGATCGCCCTGATCGGCGGCCCGGACCAGGCCTCCTACGGCGGTCCTCGCGTCGCCGGCTATCTCGACACGCTGCGATCGGCCGGCTTGAGGCCGGATCCGCGGCTGGTCCACCGGTCCGGCTTCGACCCGCACGTCGTCGCCCAGTCGGCGATGGCGGTGCTGACCGGGCCCGAGCCGCCGACGGCGATGATCATCGACAACGTGATCGCTGCGCCCGGGGCTCTGGCGGCGATCGTCGATCTGGGGCTGCGGGTGCCGGAGGATCTCTCGGTCGTGGCCTATCAGGATCTGCCGATTGCCGGTGTCCTCCGGCCGGCACCGACGACGATCCGGATGCCGGTCTACGAAGCTGGTGTCCGGGGCTACCGGGCTCTCCGCCAGTTGATCGACGGGAAGCGGGCCAGGTCGGCCCTCGTGAAGAGCCCACGCCCGAAGTTGATCGACCGCGGATCCACGGCCCCGCCCGCCTCCTGACCTCAGTTCGACCCGATCAGGATCCGATTGCGGTCTTGATTACTCGATTAATCCGTGTCACTCTAATCCGGACGTTGCTGATCGATGCCCCGTCGGGGGCGAACTGGGGTAGTTCTGCCGATGGTTCATGTCGTGGTGGTCTCTGGATGGCAGACCGTGAATATCGGGGATGTCGCGCACAGCCCCGGGGTGTTGGAGGCGTTCCGGCGGTTCGCACCGGGCGTTCGGCTCACCCTGTGGGCGCGCAACATCGACGACGGGGTACGGCAGCTGCTGGCCCGCTACTACCCGGAGGTGGCGCTGGTCGAAGAGCGGGTCGGCGACGACGGGTCGATCACTCCGGCGCTGGAGCGGCTGTTCGGCGAGGCGGACCTGCTGGTGCACGGTTCCGGCCCGTCGCTGGTCGGCAAGATCGAGACCGCGGCCTGGCGCGCGCACACCCACAAGCCGTACGGGTTCTTCGGGGTCACCGTCGACCCGCTGCGGCCCTACGACGGGACCCTGGAACGGTCGGCGGCCATGATCGACGCCATCGCCGGCGACCTGCTGGGCCCACTGGACCGGGAGTTGCTGACCGACGCCGCGTTCGTCTACTGCCGGGACTCGCTGACCCGGAGATTCCTGCAGGGACAGGGAATCGGGGTGGCCGAGCTCGAGTTCGGCGCGGACGGCACGGTGATCTTCGACGTCGTCGACGATGATCACGGAGCCCCGGTGCTGGCCGAGTACGGGCTGGTCGAGGGTCAGTTCCTGTGCGCGGTGCCGCGGCTGCGGTACACGCCGTATTACAAGATTCGCGGCTTCGCCCCGCGGGCCGAGGACTGGCGCAAGGAGGCCTACAACGCCGGCTACGCGGAGTCCGACCTGGACGTGCTGCGGCAGTCGATCATCAGCTGGGTCCGGGCCACCGACCTGCCGGCGTTGATCGTGCCCGAGATGTCGTACGCGGTCGAGCTGGCCGAGACCCGGCTGGCCGGGACCTTCCCGGCCGACGTGCGCGACCGGGTGCACGTGCTGCCCCGGTTCTGGGACCTGGCCGAGGCCGCCGCGGTCTATCGCCGGGCCGCCGCCGTGGTCAGCATGGAGTGCCACTCGCCGTTGATCGCACTGGCCGAGGGCGTTCCGTCGCTCTACCTGCGTCAGCCGACGGACACGATCAAGGGCCAGATGTATCACGACCTCGGGCTGTCCGAGTCGATCATCGAGTTGACCGACGCCGCGGCGGGGGAGGCGGTCGAGCGGGTGGCCAAGATCGCCTCCGATCTTCCGGCCGCGCGGGACGCCATGGCCCGCTCGCGGATCGCGGCCTACGAAGGCCTGCGGCACCACGTCGAGTTCGCGGTCGGCCGGGTTACGGCCCTTCGACAGGCTCAGGGCACGGAGGGGCAGGCTCAGGGCACGGAGGGGCAGGCTCAGGGCACGGAGGGGCAGGCTCGGGGCACGGGTGCTGCGGGGGAGCGGGGCGCTGACGCACCGTGATCGACGTCCAGTCCCGCCCCGCACCGTCGCGGGCGGCACCGTCTCCGAAGACCTCCCCTGGTCTTCGGCAGCGCCTGGCCGTTCGCTGGCGACGGGATCGGGTGTTGCTGCTGCTGGCGGTGCCGGGCGTCGTGGTGCTGCTGATGTTCCACTACCTGCCGCTGCTCGGCAACGTGATCGCGTTCCAGGATTACCAGCCGTTCCTCGGCATCGGCAACAGCCCGTTCGTCGGGTTCGAGAACTTCGCGGTGATCATCAACGGAGACCCGGAGTTCCTCAACGCGCTGGCCAACACGTTGATCATCACGCTGATCCAGGTCGTGTTCGTCTTCCCGCTGCCGATCGCGTTCGCGCTGATCTTGAATTCGCTGCTCAGTGAACGGCTGAAGCGGCTGACCCAGTCGGTGCTCTACCTGCCGCACTTCCTGTCCTGGGTGATCGTGGTGGCGCTGTTCCAGCAGATGCTCGGCAACGGCGGCATGCTGAACACCTGGCTGCGCAGCGCCGACTTCGAGACGTTGCAGATCATCGGGGTGCCGGAGCTGTTCAAGCTGATGATCACGTCGCAGGTGATCTGGAAGGACACCGGCTGGTCGACGATCATCTTCCTGGCCGCGCTGTCCCGGGTCGATCTCAACCTGTACGAGGCGGCGGCGATCGACCGGGCCGGCGCCTGGCGGCAGATGTGGCATGTCACGCTGCCGGCGATCCGGCCGGTGATCGTCCTGCTGCTGATCCTCCGGCTCGGTGACGCGCTGAGCGTCGGCTTCGAGCAGATCATCCTGCAGCAGGGACCGGTCGGCATCCAGGCCAGCGAGGTGCTGGACACCTACGTCTACAACAACGGCATCATCGGCGGCGACTGGGGCGTCTCGGCGGCCGTCGGCCTGGTCAAGGGAGTGGTCGGCGTGATCCTGGTGCTCGGCGCCAACAAGGTGGCCCATGCGCTGGGCGAGCGAGGGGTGTACTCGAAATGAGCAACTGGCGAGACACCCGGCCGGTCTGGATGGGCCGTCCCTCGATCCTGGCCCGGGCCGGCCGGGGGATCGTGCTCGGCCTCGCCTGCCTGGCGGTGATCGTGCCGTTCGTCGCGGTGATCATGACCAGCATCGCGTCCCAGCGGGAGGTGAGCGCCGCCGGCGGGTTCGTCCTGTTCACCACGGATCCGACACTGGCCGCCTACCGGGCGGTGCTGTCCGGCGGCGTGGTCACCCGCGCCCTATTCGTGTCGATCGGCGTCACGGTGGTCGGGACCATCCTGTCGGTGGTCTGCACGATCATGCTCGCGTACGCGCTGTCGAGGCCGGGAACGCTGCTGCACAAGCCGATTCTGCTGCTGACCCTGTTCACGCTGCTGTTCAGCCCGGGCATGATCCCGATGTATCTGATCGTCCGGCAGCTCGGCCTGATCGACAATCTTGCCGCGCTGATCCTGCCCGTGCTGATCAACGCGTTCAACGTGATCGTCATGCGGTCGTTCTTCCTCGAACTGCCCGGCGAACTGATCGAATCGGCCAAGATCGACGGCGCCGGCGAGCTGCGCATCCTCACCACGATCGTGGTGCCGCTGTCCAAGGCGGTGATCGCCGTGGTCGGCCTGTTCTACGCGGTGGCGTACTGGAACGCGTTCTTCTCGGCGCTGCTCTACCTGCCGTCGCCGGAGAAGTGGCCGCTGCAACTGGTGCTGCGCACGTTCGTCGTCAACCAGACCCCGCTCGGCACCGACGAACTCGCCGTCGGGGCCGAGACGATGCCGCCGCAGACCTCGATCCAGATGGCGATCCTGGTGATCTCCATCGTCCCGATCCTGATCGTCTATCCGTTCATCCAGAAGCACTTCAGCAAGGGCCTGCTGATCGGCGCCGTGAAGGGATAGCAGCGCCCGACTCTCTTCAATGACGAAAGGAAACACCATGGAGACACTGACTCGGCGGAGTCTGATCATGGGCGCCTCAGCGGCCGCCGTGATCGGCGGCGCCGCGACTCTGACCGGCTGCGGCACCTCGGGCGGCGAGAACACCGACGCCCGGCGCGTCGGCGACGGCGAGTTGCCGACGTTCGCCGAGGCCGCCGGCGTTAAGCCCGACCTGCCCAGCGGCTACCCGGGCGGCATGCACGGGTTCTTCAGCTACCCGGCCGAACCAACGGCTCCGGTGGAGCCGCCGCTGTCGGGCGGCAAGATCACGGCGCTGACGTACACCTTCGATCCGGTCGCCCCCGGCCTGGCCGAGAATCCCCTGTGGCAGAAGGTGAATCAGGGTCTCGGCGCCGAACTGGACATCACCTACGCACCGTCGGCCGATTACCGGCAGCGGTTCGCCACCACGATCGCCGGCGGCGACCTGCCCGACCTGGTGACGATCTACGGTTCGGTGCAGCAGTTGCCGGGGCTGCTCAGGTCACAGTTCACCGACCTCAGCGAGCATCTGGCCGGCGATGCGATCAAGGACTACCCGAACCTCGCCGGGCTCGCCACCGAGTCCTGGCGGGAGACCGTGATCGAGGGGTCGATCTGGGGCATCCCGATCGCGCGGCCGCCGATCGGCGGCGCGATGTTCGTCCGCAAGGACCTCCTGGACCAGCAGGGGCTCGCCGTACAGCCGAAGGACTTCGCGGAGTTCAAGGAACTGCTGATCGCCCTGACCGACGAGCGCAACTCGCGCTGGGCGTGCGGCGATCCGGCCGGCGTGCTCGGCCTGATCACCTCGATGCTCGGCATCCCGTCGCTGTGGATCGAGGAGGGCGGGAAGTTCACCGCCAACATCGAGACCGAACAGTACGCGAAGGCGCTGGCCGACGCACGCGGCCTGGTCGAGGCCGGGGTCTTCCATCCGGACGGGATGACCGCGACGAACAACCAGCGCAACGACTGGTTCACCGCCGGCCGCACCCCGCTGGTGCAGGGCGGATTCGTCGGCTACAGCAAGTACGAGATGTGGGGCGCCGAGGTGCCGGGCTTCGAGCTGGCGACCATGCTCCCCGTCGGGTACGACAGCTCGACCGAGCCGGTGCACAACCGCGGCACCGTGATGCAGGCGATGACGGTGATCAAGAAGTCCGATCCGGCCCGGGTCAAGGAGCTGCTGAAGGCGCTGGACTGGCTGGCCTCGCCGTTCGGCTCGTCGGAATACCTGACCCGGAAGTTCGGCATCGAGGGCGAGACGTATGTGCTCGAGGGGACGGACCCGATCTTGAACTCGCGGGGTCAGAACCTCAAGCTCGTGCCGTTCGGCTACATCTCCGACGGTCCGCAGGTGATCTACGACCCGGGCCAGCGGCGGATCGCGGAGGCGCGTTTCGCCTACCAGGAGAAGGCGCTGGCGATGACCCTGCCGGATCCGACGATCGGCCTCTACTCGGAGACCGAGGCGACCAAGACCGCCCAGATCGGCAAGGCGCTCGAAGATCACCGCACGGAGATCCTGATCGGCCGGAAGCCCTTGGACAGCTGGACCGAGGCCGTGTCCAGCTGGCGCAAGGCCGGCGGCGACCAGATCCGCGAGGACTACCAGACCGCGTTCGCGGCCAAGTGACCTGATCCGAACCTGATCTTCATCGACGAGGAGTTCCCATGACCCTGCCTGCCCGGAGACGGAAGCGGCTCGTGATCACCGGCCTGGTGCTCGCCGTCCTGCTGCCCATGATCATCGGTGGTGCGCCGAAGGCGGCCGCCGAACCACCACAGCTGCATCCGCCGGACGACATCGTCGCCGGGCTGCGGCCCGGCCACCCACGGCTGATGGTCGACGCCGCCGGGCTGGCCCGGATCGAGCAGCAGGTCACGGGCTCCGAACTGGCGGCCGGCTTGCAGCAGCAGTTGATCACCGAGGCCGACCGGATGGTCACGCTGCCGGTGTCGGTCTACGAGTTCCCGGACGGCCGGACGCTGCTGCAGGTGGCCCGCGAGGTGCAGCGGCGATCGGTGTTCCTGTCGCTGACGTACCGGCTGACCGGTGACGAACGCTACGCGGCCCGGGCCTACCAGGAGCTCGCGGCCGTCGCGGAGTTCCCGGACTGGAACCCGGAGAGCTGGCTCTCGGTCGCCGAGCTGCTGTACGCGTACGCCGTCGGTTACGACTGGCTCTACGAGTATCTGGGCGATGATCAACGCGCCGTACTGCGCAACGCCATGATCGAGTTCGGGCTGAACGAGGCCAAGATCGCCTACGACACGTCGAACTCCTGGACCCGGTCGACGACCAACTGGAACATCGTCTGCAACAGCGGCGTGATCATGGCTGCGCTGGCCATCGGCGACGAGGTCCCCGAGTTGGCCAATGAGCTGCTGCACCGAGCGTACGACTCGCTGCCGGTCGCGCTGGCCGAATACGGGCCGGACGGCGGCTATCCGGAAGGCACCACCTACTGGGGTTATGCGACCCGGTTGCTGGTCTCGGCGCTCTCCTCGTTGGAGACGTCGATCGGTGACGACTACGGCATCTCCGATGCGCCCGGACTCGATGTGACGGTGGACTTCGGCATGCAGCTGACCGGCTCGAGCGGGCAGCTGTTCAACTACGCCGACTCGTTGACCCAGGTCAGGACCCGGGGCGGCTCGGCGTCGACCTACTGGCTGGCCCATCGTTACAACCAACCCGGCTACGCCTGGTGGGCCGATGAGGGCGCCTCCCGAGTCCTGCCCAGCGCACTGCCGCCGCTGCATCTGATGTGGCTGGGCATGATCGATCCCGAGGATCCTGGAGCCTCCGGATTGCCACTGGACAAGGTGTTCCAGCGTGCCCACGTGCAGACGATGCGTAGCGGTTGGGATCCGGGCGCGACGTTCGTCGGCTTCCGAAGCGGCGACAACGCCGCGAACCACGGTGATCTTGACATGGGCACGTTCGTCCTCGATGCCCTCGGGGTGCGATGGGCGACGGAGCTCGGCCGGGACGACTACGGCCTGCCCGGCTACTTCGACACCGGTCAGGACGGGCTGCGCTGGACGTACTACCGCAAACGTGCCGAGGGGCAGAACACGCTGGTCCTGAATCCCGGGACGGCACCCGACCAGGCCCTCGGGGCCACCGGGAGGGTCGTCCGTACCGATGGGAATGCGGGGACGGCGTTCTCGGTCGCGGACCTGTCCGAGGCGTACGCCGATCGTGGCGTGATCAGGTGGCGGCGCGGCATCGCCATGGTCGACGGGCGATCACGCGTCGTGGTTCAGGACGAGGCGGCCGGCAGGGCTCGGATCACGCCGTACTGGTTCATGCACACATCCGCGGCGATCACCCTCGCCGCGGACGGCAGGACCGCGAAGCTGACCCTGAACGGCCGGCAACTGCAGGCCCGGCTGCTCGACGGACCGGCCGGCGCCAAGTTCTCGATCATGGACGCGAAGCCGCTGCCGACCTCGCCGAACCCGTCCGGCCAGAACCCGAACGCCGGCACCCGCAAGCTCGTGGTGACCGCCGACCCGGCGCGTCACTTCCGCCTGTCGGTGCTGCTGGAACCACTGCCGACCGGGCAGCCGGCCGATCCGCCGGCGGTGACACCGCTGGGCGGCTGGAACCTGCAATCGCTCGGCCCCCAGCCGAAGCCGTAGATCCTCCACGACTCGGGGAAACAGGAAGCATTTCCACCAAAGAAAGGGATGGCCATGACGCAGATCTCGGCCCCTGGTCGACTTGCTCGAAGGACGATGGTTCTCACCGCGGCGGTAATCCTGAGCGCCTCGGTGGCTGTCGCTGCAGTGACGAATCCACTACCCGCCGGTGCGGCAGAGCCGGTCCGCAGTTACGCGGCGGGCATCGCGGGGGAGACCTGGACGATCGAAGATCCCGAGGACTGCAGTGCGGAGATCGGCGCTGGCGGCAACCTCAGGGAGGGCGAGGACTTCTTTCAGGGCAAGTGTCAGGGAGCGGGGGAAGCACCCCGGATCACCGGGACCTCGGAGGCGCGGGCCTTGACGTTCCGCACCGACAAGGACTTCAGGTACCCGGGCGCCATCATCGAAGACCCCGCCAAGAACACCTGGCAGGACGCTGCCGGAAACACCCTCCGGGACCGCTCGGAACTGGCAACGGGATGGGACCTGCCGTTCCACACCGACGTGTGGGTCGGGTTCGACGTTCGCATCCCTGCGGGCGTCGATGACGTGACGGGTAGCGGGGCGTACGTGCTGCAGCTATGGCAGTGCACCGCGAACCCGATCGGCGGCGTGCGCATCCAGTCCGGCGCCGGCAACGGGCACAACCTCCAGTTCGTACGCCGTGGCGAGGAGCCGGGCATGGAATTGGAGTACAACAAGGCGATGGCGACCAAGAGCGTCGGGACCGACGAGTGGCACTCCTTCGTGATCAAGTACAACGTCGAGCCCTATCACGAGGGCGCGCCCAAGGGGCGTATCGCGGTCTGGCACAGGAGAGTGGGAGCGACCACCGTCGAGACGAAGCTCTTCGAGCGGGAGGAGTACTTCGGCTACGCGACGCGCTCCAGATGCACGGGCGAGTTCAGGAACGAGTTCAAGATCAAGTTCGGCCTGTACAAGGACTACCAGCCGGGCGCGACGTTCCGCTCCGACTTCCGGGACCTGAGGATCGGCGCCAGCAAGGCGGCGGTGCAGCCCTACAACCGCGGTTGAGCTCGTGCGCTATCCTGTGATTCGGCGCTGGAGGGCGCCGCCGGGTCCGCGGGCAGGGGACAGCCCACCTCCGATCTTCGCGAAGCCGTGCCAGTTGATCACAGCTTCCTTGGCCCTGTTCGCGGACCGCAGGTCCGGAGAGGAAGAGCCCATGATCATCCGGGCAGCGGCAGAGTTGGGTGCCGCCAATCACCAGAGTTTCTTCGCCGCCAGAGCGGAGGCCGCCGGCGGTATGGTGCAGCACCGCTACGGAGGCACCGTGGCGGTGACGCCCAACGGCGAGGCGATGGTCCTGTTCCCGACCGTGCCGGTCGATGCGGCCGCGGAATGCGTGGCCGAGCAGCTGGCGTTGTTCGAGCGGCACCGGCCGCTGTCGGAGATCGGCTGGTGGTCCCTGGATGCCGCGGGCCTTCCGGCGTTGGGGGCGGTGCTGGCCGAGCGTGGATTCGACTGGGGCTGGCGACCGAACTGGATGATGCTCGACGTCGCCCGCCTGGTTGTTGATCATGCGCGTCCGGCGGGCCTGACGGTGGTCGAGCTGAAAGATCGTTGGTGGCGGTACGAGGCGCGCCTCGACGACGTCACCGTGGGTCGGGCGATCCTGCACCTGTGCGAGGTCGACGGTGAGCCCGTCGGCGGGCTCTACGACATGGAGGTCGACGCTGGTCAACGTCGTCGCGGCATCGGCACCGCTCTGGCCGAGGCGGTCGGTGAACGGGCTCGTGATCTTGGTTGCCGGTCGGTGTTGTTGAACGCCACCGGGCCGGGCGAGCCGGTGTATCGCCGGGTCGGTTTCGACAAGCTGGGCGAGCAGGGGCAGACCTGGTGGTTGCCGGGCGACCGGTTCGATCAGCGCGTCGGTTGACCTCGCCCCAGGGGCCGGCCGCAGACTCGGCGTGTGGACGATGCGTATCTGCTGGCCGGCCGCTTCGGCACCGAGGCCCGGCTGTCGCCGAAGGCGCTCCGGCTGTACGCCGAGCTGGGCTTGCTGGTGCCGACCGAGGTGGACCCGGCGACCGGGTACCGCTACTACCACCGCGACCAGCTCGACCGGGCCCGGCTGATCGGCCGGCTGCGCGGCCTCGACCTGCCTTTGGCCAGGATCGCAACGCTGGTCGACCTGACCCCGGCGGCGCTGGAGATCGAGCTGCGGGCCTGGCTCAAGTCTCGCCATGATCAACTCGGCCGGCAGGCGCAGCAGATCGATGCGATCGTCCGCGGACCGGCCCAGCTGCCGGAACTGATCGCCGCCGTAACCGTGCGGCAGGCGCCGGCGACCACGCTGCTCTGCCGGCAGCGGATGGTGTCGACGGCGGAGCTGGACACGTTCATCGCCGAGTCCGAGGCGGAGCTGCGGGCCGGGTTGCGCGGCGCCGGCCTACCCGGCGACGGCCCGATCCGGGTCTACTTCCACGAAATGGTCACGCCGGACAGCGACGGCCTGGTGGAGGTCGCGCTCGGCTACACCGGCCCGCTCGATCCGTTGCCGGGATTGCGGATCCGGCTGTCGCCGGCCCAGACCGAAGCGGTGCTGCCGGCGCCGAAGGCGTACGAGGACTATCCGCTGGTGCTGCACCTCTACGACGCGCTGGAGGCCTGGATCGCCGACCGTCCCGGTGCCTGCCTCAGCGACACCTGCTTCGAGGTCCATCCGGGCAGCGACGCCCGGTTCGACGTCGTCTACCCGGTCCGGCTGCCCAACCATAGTGAGGATCCCTCATGATCACGACCGCCGTCGGCCTGCCCTACATCGGGTCCGGGCCCTACTGCTATGCCAACTCGTTCGCCATGATCATGGGCGAGCACGCCCCCTCGACCGCGGTGATCGAAACGCTGTCCGGCGGACCGTTCGGAATGCAGCTGATCGGCGGCCGACTGCCCTTCTTCGACCCGTACGGCTGGGATCCGGCGCTCGGCTTCGACAACCTGCTCGACGCCCTGGGCTGGACCGCGACCGAGACCTCCGGCGGCGACGAGGACGAGGCCGAGGCGCGGCTCCGGGCTGCCGCCGCCGACGGGCCGGTCTGGGTCGGGCCGGTCGAGATGGGCTATCTGGCGCACCAGCCGGAGATGCGCGGCCCGATCGAGGCGGACCACTTCGTCGTCGTGCTGGAGGTTGGGCCGGACCTGGTCACGATGCACGATCCGCACGGCTTCCCGTACGCGACGCTGCCGGTGCGCGACTTCCTCACCGCCTGGCGGGCCGACACGCTGCCGTACGGAAAGCCGTACACGTTGCGCTCCGGCTTCCGCCGCGAGACCGAGGTCACCGAGATCGAGGCGCTGCGGCGCGGGATCGGCGCGGCGACGGCCTGGCTTGACCTCGATCCGGCCCGGGAGGTGCCGCCCGGGACGCTCGGCAACGGCGACGCGGCGCTCGCCCTGGCCGACCTGTGGGAGGCCGGCCTGGACGACGGCCTGCGCGGTCACCTCGCCTACTTCGCGGTACGGGTCGGAGCGCGCCGGCTGGACGACGCGGCGACCTGCCTGGCCCGGATCGGCCTCGACGAGGCGTCGGCCGTGTTGCGGGATCAGTCCCGGCTGGTCGGATCGCTGCAATATCCGGTCGTCACGAGGGACGACCCGGCCGTGGCGCGCGGGCTGCGGGCGCTCGCGCCGACCTACGACAAGCTCCGGGCGGCGCTGGGCTGACCATCACCGTGGCGGGCTGATCACGTGTTACGCTACACTTGTGTAGCGAAAGGGTGATGAGCATGATCGTCCGGCCCGGATGACTGGCCGGCCACGCAGCGGCGCGGCCGACGAAGCGATCTTGGAAGCGGCTCTGGAGTCGTTGATCGAGCGAGGGATCGAGGCCACCACCATCGATCAGGTGGCCCGAGACGCCGGCGTCGCTCGGACGACGGTCTATCGGCGCTACCCGGACAAGAACCAGCTGCTCATCGCCGCGATCAAGCACGGTCATGATCAATTGCCGCTCCCTCCGGCGCCCGCGGAACCGACGATCGAAGACGTGATCAACGCCCTCGCGATCGCGCTGGCCGATCCGCGGGGTCGCCGACTGATCCGGCGGAATGCGTACTCGCTGCGCGATCATCCCGATCTTGAACGGTCCTATCGTGCGGCGAGTATTCAGGCTCGGGAGGACGCGATCCTCGATGCCCTGACCCGTGCTCACCGGGCCGGTCGGTTCCCGCCGGACTCCGATCCCGTCATGATCCAGACCCTGCTGTTGGCCTCGATCACGTTCCACCTGTTCAACTACGACGACCAACGCACCGAGTCCGAGATCCGCGACTATTTCACAGCAGTTCTCAAGCATCTCGGGTACCGGAACAAGGCTTCGAAGGGGAGCCGACGATGACCACCGAAACCATGATCAGTAACAACCAGGACACCGATACGGTGATCCGCGTCCGCGGCCTGGTGAAGTCCTACGGGACGGTGCGGGCGCTCGATTCGCTCGACCTCAGCGTGCGCCGGGGCGAGGTGCACGGTTTTCTCGGGCCCAACGGAGCTGGCAAGACCACCACGATGAAGGTGCTGCTCGGGCTGGTTCGGGCCGACGGGGGCAGCGTCGAGCTGCTCGGCGGCGATCCCTGGCGAGACGCCGTTTCGCTGCATCGGCGGATCGCGTACGTGCCCGGAGATGTTGATCTTTGGCCGACGCTGACCGGCGGCGAGGCGATCGACCTGCTCGGCCGGATGCGCGGCGGCCTGAACGAGGCTCGGCGGGCCGACCTGATCGAGCAGTTCGATCTTGATCCGGGCAAGAAGGGCCGTACCTACTCCAAGGGCAACCGGCAGAAGGTCGCCCTGATCGCGGCGCTCGCCACGGACGCAGAACTGCTCGTGCTCGACGAACCCACCTCGGGTCTCGACCCACTGATGGAGGTGGTGTTCCAGTCGGCGATCGCCGACGCCAAGCTGCGCGGCTGCACCGTGCTGCTGTCCAGCCACATCCTGGCCGAGGTGGAACGGCTGTCCGATCGGATCAGTATCATCCGGGCCGGACAGACCGTGCAGACCGGCTCGCTGGACGAGTTGCGGCACCTGACCCGGACCCACATCGACGCCCGGACAGCGAATCCAGTCACCGGCCTGGAGAGCGTCGAAGGAGTGGCGGACCTCGAATTCGATCATGACCGGGTGGAGTTCAGCGTGGCCAGCGATCGGCTCGACGCGGCGCTGAAACACCTCGGCCGCTTCGACATCTGCGCGTTGACCAGCCAGCCGCCGACCCTCGAAGAGATCATGCTGCGGCACTACCGGAGGGCCGGTGATGAGTGACACAGTGGCCGTACGGGCTTGGGGCTCGGTGCCGGCAAGCGAGAGTTCGCTGACCGGAACAGCTTTGCTGCTGCGCCTCGCCCTGCGCCGGGACCGGATCAAGATCGTCGTCTGGCCGGCGGGAATCGCTCTCTTCGTCGTGTTGTTCGCCAACAACCTGCGGACGATGGCGAGTCAGGGGAGACTGTCGGAGTTGACGGCGCAGATGTCGGACGCGATGGGCATGCTGCAGTTCTTCGTCGGTCCGGCCTTCGGCCTGGATCAGGGACGCATCGAACTCTTCTTCCTGATGTACACCCAGGAGTTCCTGCTCGCCGCCGCGTTGATGAATCTTCTGTTGATCATTCGGCACACCCGTGGCGAGGAGGAACACGGCCGGACCGAGCTGGTCCGCTCGGCGGTGATCGGCCGGCACGCTCCGTTGACGGCGGCGATGATCACTGCGCTGATCACCAACGCCCTGACGGTGGTCTTGGTCACCGGCACGACGCTGGCCATCGGCTTCGCTGCCAGCGACGCCGTGCTGTTCGGTGTCGGCGTCGGTCTGACCGGGATGATCTTCGCTGGAGTGACCGCGATCAGTTGCCAACTCACCGAGGGTGGCAGGGCGGCCGGCGCCCTGGTCGGGCTCCTACTGGCCGTCGCGTTCATGGTGCGGGGCGTGGGATCGGTGATCGACAACGACGGCTGGCTGGTCTGGCTGTCGCCGTTCTCGTGGGCGCCGATGACACGGGTCATGGTGGAGCCGAGGATCTGGCCGCTGGCGATCCCGATCGTGGTCGCCGCCTGCTGCTTCGCCGTCGGGTATGTGCTGTCCGCTCGCCGCGACGTCGGGGCCGGGCTGCTGCCTACCCGGGCGGGTCGGGTGCGCGCGGCAGGCTGGCTGCGGTCATCCCTGGCGCTGGCGTACCGGCTGCAGCGGGGCAGCCTTGGCTGGTGGCTGCTCTCGATGACCGTGCTGGCGGTGATCTGGGGCGCTCTCGTCAACTCCGTTCAACTGGGCATGATCGAGGGCCTGGACGGAGACATCGTGGCCGGCTACCTCAGCCTGATGGGCGTGACCCAGGTGCTGGTCGTCGGTGGGTACGTCGTGATCATGCTGTACCGGCTGAAGACGGAGGAGACCAGCGGGCGGCTCGAAGCGGTGTTGTCCACGTCGACCGGACGGGTCGCCTGGCTCGGCTCCTGGACGCTGGTCACCGGTCTCGGCGTCGGCCTGCAGTTGATCATGATCGGCGCGGGGATCGGGCTCGGCGGCGCGGCGACGACTGGAAATGGCGTCTGGCTGGGCGTGATGCTCGGCGCGGTGACATCCCGGATGCCCGAACTGCTGGTCCTGCTGGCAATCGGCGCACTGCTGTACGGGCTGGCGCCGCGGCTGCTCTGGCTGACCTGGCTCGTGCTCGGGTACGGAGTCGTCATCCGGTTCTTCGGCCAGGGGTTGCCCGGCTGGCTGATCGCGGCATCGCCCTTCCAACACCTGGCGCGGATTCCGGTGGAAGGGTTCACCGCGACGCCGGTGGCCGTCCTGTTGGCGCTGGCCGCGGTCGGCTTCGGGATCGGGCAAGGGGCGTTCCGCCGGCGCAGTCTTTGATGGTCCGACCGGGTAGCCTGTCGCCATGACTACGGCGGGGGAGACACCATGAGCGGGGGCACGCTGCCGCTCGTCTTCTCCGCGCCCCGACGCGGAAAGCCGCCGCGGCACTGGGCCGACCTGACTGCGGCCGAGCGGCGGGAGGCGGTCGAGGCCCTCGGCCACCGCGCGTTCCGGGCCCGCCAGCTTTCCGCCCACTACTTCGCCGGCCTGCGTACTGACCCGGCCGAATGGACCGACCTGCCGGCCGAGGTCCGCGACGAACTCGCCACGACCTTCATGCCGCCGCTGCTGAACCGGGTCCACGAACTGACCTGCGACGACGGTGCGACGGTGAAGTCGCTGTGGCGGCTGCACGACGGCGCGACCGTCGAGAGCGTCCTGATGCGCTATCCGGACCGGGCCACCATGTGCGTGTCCAGCCAGGCCGGCTGCGGCATGGCCTGCCCGTTCTGCGCGACCGGGCAGGGCGGGCTGCAACGCAACATGAGCACCGCCGAGATCGTCGAACAGGTCGTCGACGGCGCCCGGCGGCTGGGCCGCGGCGAGATCGCCGGCGGACCCGGCCGGATCTCCAACGTCGTGTTCATGGGCATGGGCGAGCCGATGGCCAACTACAAGGCCGTCATCGGCGCGGTCCGGCAGCTCGTCACCCCGGCGCCGGACGGTCTCGGCATGAGCGCCCGCGGCATCACCGTCTCCACCGTCGGCCTGGTGCCGCGGATCCAGCAGCTGGCCACCGAGGGCCTGCCGGTCACTCTGGCCATCTCACTGCACGCCCCGGACGACGAGCTGCGCGACGAGCTGGTCCCGGTGAACACCCGCTGGAACGTCGACGAGGTCGTCGACGCTGCCTGGGAGTACGCCAAGATCACCAAGCGCCGGGTCTCGATCGAGTACATCTTGATCAAGGACATCAATGATCAAGCTCACCGCGCCGATCTGCTGGCCAAGGTGCTGCGGCGCGGCAACTGGGGCTGGGTCCACGTCAACCTGATCCCGCTCAACCCAACTAAAGGTGCGACCAAGTGGCAGCCTTCCGACTTGGCCGACCAGGAGGAGTTCGTTCGGCGCCTGGAGCACCGAGGCGTTCCGGTCACCGTACGTGACACACGTGGCCGGGAGATCGATGCTGCCTGCGGACAACTCGCGGCCAGCGAGCGCGCATAGCCGGGACCTCAGCTCGCGCGAGCTTCACCAACTGACAAGGGCGGGTCGCCGTTGCCCTTCCAGGCCCACCGCAACGTCGCGGCGGCTCCCTCGATGATCAGCCGGCGCGGGTCGTCGGTTCCCTGCACTCGAATCGACGCCCTCTCTGCTGCCTGAAACTCGCGTTCGAGCAACTCTTCGTGCGCGCGGCGCCGGGTCCGCGTTATCGGTGCGAAAGCGGGACTGGGACGGCCGTTGAAGACGACGGTTGCACAGGCGATCCACCTGCACATCAGGGTCACGCCGGTCGCGTACTCGTCAGTCTTGCCAAGTTGCTCGGCCGCCCGCCAGACCTCCGCAAAGGTGACGCGCGGCACCCGGAGATTCCCGGTAGGGATCCCTTCGATGTCCTCCGCGCGAATGTCCATGCCTTCAACCATCGCACGGACGTATGACAGTTCCTAGCCCCAATTGGCGCAGGAACCATTTCTCCGCGGTCAGTCGAGTGTCGTACGCGGGTGCAACACTTGTTGATCCGAGCCAATTTACCGAGCGGGAGGACTTGGCAGATGAGCAATCGGCGCAAGCGGAAGCAGTCGCAGTTTCGGCGGATGGTGGGTACTCCGACGATGAACCTGGGCAGAGATGCCACCGGCCGGCCGGTGCTGCCCGACGGCGTGGGGACGGATCAGGCTGAGATCGAGCGCATCGCGAACGACACCCACACGAACGCTCGGGCGATCTTTTCGACGCACCCGGCGATCGGGCTGGGTAGCCCTGTCACGCTGGCGAGGAACATTCAGGCTGTCGGTCCGACGTTCGTGCCCGATCCCACCGCCGAGGCGCTGCCGGTCGTGCTCTTCGAGCCGGAGAAGGCGCTGATGATGTCGGATCCGCTGAACGGCGAGACGAGTGAGGTCCAGGTCGCCGGCATTTGCCGGCAGGGCTTCACGCGCTGGCCGCCCGTGGCGACGATGCTCAAGGGCGCACCAGGTTGGTCGGTGCGACGGGTCGGCAAGACGCTTGAGCTGCGGGACGAGCAGGACGGGTTATGGGCGGTCGCGGAACTGACTCCGGATCCTGAGTGGATCTCAGCGGCCGTCAGCCAGCGCTACGTGACGGTCGTCTACGGGCCCAAGATCGGAGTTCGGACGCCACCTTCGTCAACCGGCTACAGCGAATCTGACCGGAAAGCGGAACTCGCCGAGTCGCGGAAATTCGGCATGGTCGCGACTGCGATCGTCGAGTGGCGCGGCTGAGCCGGGTCTTGAAATGCGCGAAGGCCGGGTCCCGTCGTCCGGCGGGGGTTCCGACCTCACGGCTTCCCAACTGTCAGCGTCAGCGGGCTTACGCGCAAGCCTACACAGCCGGGCGACTCGACTCACCCTGGAGACGCGCCGCGGGTGCGTCCGGGCGATCGACTGGGTTCCGATGCGAGACTCGCTGTCATGACTGGTATCGATGATGCGCAAGCGCGACATGGTAACTATCGTGCCGACTGCGACCGGCTGCGGGCGATCTGGGAGAAGACGATCGCGGGGCGCGGCGGGCCGTTGCCTGGGGCGATTCTTGATCCGATCCGGACTCCCACCGGATGGTGCGGTCAGGTCCAGTTGAGACCAGGTCAGCATTCCACGCGGAGTGTTATTGACGCCTCGTCATCAATCGCAGCGGCGTTCGGTCTGCCGCGAGGCTCGATCGTCGTCGAGGGTGGTGTTGATGAGACGGCGGATACCGCGTTCATCTGGGCCTACGATGCGCCTTCGCAAGCTGACTATCACGAGCACCGACCAATGCGAATTCCGGACCACTCGATCGGCAAGACGAAAGACATCCATAGAAGTCATGTGCGGGGTTGGGCCTCCGACTACCGCGGCGCCTGGCAGGCCCTACTCGCCAACCGTGGACAGGGCAAGATCATTGACGACGTGGTGCACCGGCTCCTACGACTGCGGGCGGGGTTGATCGATCTGCTGCCCGACAGTGCGCCGGATGCGATGCGGGACCTGTTGGTCGAACAGGGCGTCACGGCGGAATCACTTCCACGCGATCTTGTCGAGTTGTGCGGTCTTTCCTACGACAGGGATCGGCGATGAAGGAGACCAGGCAGCAGAGGCGAGCGCGGGAGCGCGCCGAAGCCAAAGCAGCACGGTCGTCGCCGACGAACTTGGCGCTGCCATCCACGTTGGGCGTTGCCGCCTCCGCCGATCCTACGAGTGCACCCGGAACCAGTAGCCACAGCTCCTCGGCGACAAAGGTCATGGAGGTTCGGCTTTACGGCACCTACTTCAGCGGCGACGACCTGGATGAGTACGAGGATCCCTACGTGGCATGGTCGGCCGAGTGGGCCTGGAGGGACAACAGCGTCGGCACTGAGGACGGTAGCAACGACATTGCAGAACTTGTTTCGATCGTGCTGTCAAGCATAAGGAAGATGGCAAGGGGTCGAACCGTTGAACTTGACTGGGAAGTCAACGAAATCGACGGGCTCCGGCCCGGTGCCGTAGACAAGGAGTTGGCTGCCGCCGGGGTCACCTTGCCGACTCACGTCTAGCTTGTGCCGTGTCGCAGACCGAGGTGTGCCCAGGCCTCTCCGAGAATCGAGGTTGTGACCACGTCTGAGCCGGAACCGAAGCCGCGTCCTCGGACGATCGTCTACGTTGACGGGTTCAACCTGTACTACCGGCTCCGGAAGACTCCGTTCAAATGGCTGGATCTCGGCGCCATGTTCCGCGGCTTGCTGCACGACCACGACATCGTCGGCATCCGCTACTGCACAGCTCGGGTGAAGGAACTGCCGGACAACCCTGGGGTGGCGGCGCGGCAGGAGGCCTACCTAGCTGCACTGCGGTCCGTGCCGGGACTGTCGATTCACTACGGAAAGTTCCGGGCAGATAAGAAGTACGCCCGGCTGGTCAACCCGCCGCCACCGCCGGACCCCCCGACCGTGCTGGTGCACAAGTTTGAGGAGAAGGGCAGTGACGTCAACCTGGCGACACTGATGCTGGTCGACGCCTTCGACCAGGCCTGCGACGCGTCGGTCCTGGTGAGCAACGACTCCGATTTAGTCCTGCCGTTGTCGCTTCTCGGGAGTCGGTTCGGGCAGACGATCGGTCTCGTGAACCCATGGGATGCACCGCCGAACCGGGAGTTGCTCGCCACCCGTCCGACGATCATTCGTCGGATCCGAGACGGTTTGCTCGCTGCGTCACAGTTCGATAGCCCGCTGATCGTCGGCAACCGCACACTGCACCGGCCGGCAGCGTGGCCAGCGCCGCCGAGGCCTGTGGGTACCTAAGAAAGCAGAAACCCCGCCGTAGCGGGGTTTCGCGGCCAACTGCTCAAGTCAGCTGGTGGGTTATGGCCCCAGAGTAGCAGCTACGTCGTAATTCAGACGACAGACGGCCAGCGGACCGTCACGACAACAGCATCTGTCACGGCCTGCCACGAGTGGTCTGTGCCGGCGCCCCACAGCACGTAGTCCCCTTGCCGCTCAAGCGTCACGCTGTCGCCGGGGAGGTCGAGTCGAAACGTGCCGCTGACAAGGAGCAGCAGCGTGGTGCGCTTCTCGCCGGTGGTCCACTCTGGGCGCGACTGGCCGGCCGGATGCACACCCCACTTAACTTCCAGGTCACCAGTGGCGCGCATGGAGCCTGCGGGCTCCATGAAGTGGCCGAGCAACCAGCCGCGGGTTGCGGTCTCGTCGTTGGCATTGCCGGTGTGCCAGTCAGCGGTCATCAGATCTCCTCTGAGATGTTGGGAATTGCCGTGCGGTCGCCTCCTACCTCCGACAGGCGGAGGAGCCCGCGGAGTAGAGCGAACAAGCCTTCGTTGCTCCATCGATCGTCCTGGATCAGGTGGAGCAGCGCAGCCGTGTCACGCGCCGAGTACTGCTGCAGGTGATTGGCTTCCCAGTTGGCCAGCACGTCTCCACCGAACGAGCCCCACCAGTGTTCATCATGGATTGCGGTCAGTGCAGCGAATTCGTAGTTTCCAGTCAGTAGATTCACGCCGAAGCCCGTGCACTCCATCTGCCAGATTGCCGGGTCTTGATGCTCCATCAGCCACCGCATCGGTTCCGACAGCCGGCTCGGGTGGATCGGATCCGCCACGCCCTGACCGCCGAGCTCGAGGTCATCCCTGCCTAGGAGTTCCTCCTCAAGCTCGCGTTGGAGAGTCATAGACAGGTGCGCGTCGTCGGCGTAGTTAACGAGGGGCTGATGAAAGGCCTTCGGGATGACGGCCAGTTGCCCATTGGCATTGACGACCTGACCGGAGCGTTCCTGGATGAGAAGCACATAGTCTGCCGGCCAACCGGTCCGGCTCGCGGGGCGGGCCGCAGCGAACAATGAGAGCACTCCGCCGGCGGGCCTGCGGCTTCCGAGATCTAGAGCGCTCAGAGGGGTGGGCAGGTACCGAGACCTCAGCGGCAAGCTGGACCAGTCTGCGCGGTCACTAACCAATCCGTCGACGAGCTCGGTCGCGATCAGATCGGTGGTGAGTGCGTACTCGCGGAACTGACCAAGTTGAAACGTGCCTGAGATGCCAGCGGTGCGGTCGATCGTCACGCCAGTGAGCGCGTAAAGCTGGGCATCGAAGAATCGTGATCCAGTTGCCACGATCTCGGCGACCCGGTTGCTTGCAGCAGCATGCGCGGCATCGTCCAGATGGACCGGTCTGATGGGCGAACGATCAAGGTCGAATTGATCTTGGCCAGAACCCAATGGAACCGGGCCGGCGACCCAATCAGGCTGCACCAACATCGTCGTACGGATCGGGCCCGACGCCGTGCTCGCCTGGTACAAGCTCGCGTTCTCCGCTGCCGTCGGATACAGGCCGGCTACTGCATCCGCTAGTGCCGACCTTCCGACTTTGCTGCGCTGTCGCTTGATCCGACGGGAGGTGCGTGGGTCAAGCTCTGCGAGACGTGATGCAACCAGCGCCTCGGTTGTTCCATCAGGTAGCTCCGCCGCCTCATCCAGCCAGTCGATCGCGTTGATCAGATCCTGGTCAACGTGATCGAGCACCCCCGGCTCGGACGGAAGTGCCGTCGGATCAGGGGGAAGTAGTTGGGCGAAGCGCGCTCGCTCATCCTCATCCGCGTCGCGATGAGCGGTGTCAAGAATCTGCTGCATCACCGGCACGGGAACTACTGCGGGTTTGGCATGCCAATTCGCAACCGTGCGAACGGCGATCCCTAGCCGTGCCGCGAACGCTTCGTTGCTGAGCCGGAATGCGCGCTGTAGCGCGGTAGCTTCCTGACCTGTCCAGGTGTCGATGACCCGCATGTTCAGCTCCCGCATTTCATCCCCGCTGCACGTTCAGTGCACTACCGATGCATGGTTCGCCTCGCCCCACCAGTATTCACTGGTTTCCATGGAACCAAGGGGATCGGCAGGACACAGGGCTCGCGGCCAGCTCGTGTGGTCAACGGAGTTCATCGAGTTTCAACTCCAAGGCCTCGACGCGGGCGGCAAGCAGTGCAATCTCCTTGCGGAGCGAGGAGATGTCATTTTCAGCAGCATCGTTCGTCGCCGCGGGAATCACGTACACGCCCCTGGTTCCATGCGATCGAACGAGGCCTTCTCGTTGGAGTTCATCGACGGCCTTCTGTGCCGTCGGGATCGCGACGCCGTAGGTCCGAGCAAGTGCCCGGCCGGCCGGGAGCTTCGCGCCTGGTGGGAGTTCGCCGGAGCTGATCGCAGCTCGCAGTGCGTCGGCGATCTGCAGGTACGGCGGCTGGGGGGCCCCTGCGTCGATGGTCATAGGAAGACCGTAGCCGCTCACTGACGAGTTGACCTATGTCAACGAGCCGGAACTGTTGTAAAGACTGATGACCATGGTTAAACTATGTCAAGAATAGTCAACTGGAAGGAAGTGGAAGCTATGCCAACACCTGTGACGGGTGAGGGCTCGGTTCAGCCGAGCGGCATCGATCTGACTGAGCGGCTCGCTGAGCAGGCCGTTGCGGTCTCGGCCGACGAGAGCCCGACCAAGCAGTTGCTCACGATCAAGGAGTTCGCCGCGTTCGCGGGCATTTCGGCGATGACCGTCTACCGCCTCATTCACTCGGGAGACTTTCCGGCTGTCCGGGTGGGGCGGCGCCTGTTCGTGCCTGCCCGACTCATGGAGGACCTGGGCAATGCAGCGCTTGCCCAGGGCCGCGTCGTGACGGCAACCGACTGGCAGGGGGCCAGGGAATGAGCACACCACGGAGAGATCGAGACCGGCCCCGCCCAGGCGCCAACCAGACCGGGGCCGGTTCTCCGACAACCCAGCTAGGAGCAGCGGAGGTATCAATCATGACGGGTCGGGCTGTGTCGGCGGAGGCGTGGGTGCCTCGGTTGGGCACGTTGAAGGTGTTGCCGGCGGAGCGGGCTGCGTTGGTTCGCGGTTTGTTCGAGCTGGCGGCGTGGGTTTGTGATCATCCGGAGTTGCCGTTGCCGGCGGTGTCGGCGCGGGTGCCGTCGGGATATCACGCCCACGATGTTGTCGACGCGGTCGCCGGTTCGACTGGCATGGAGCCGTTCACGGAGTGTGATCGGCGGAAGTACGCGGTCGAGGCGGGGTTTGGTCCGGTGCGGCTGTCGTGCATCGCGTACGGGCCGCGGGTGTTGCGTGAGTCTCGGGTCCAGCCGGGAGCGCCGCGCGGTGGAAAGTCGACCGCGCTGCTTGGCCACGTCGCGGCAGGCCGAGCGGTCGATCCGGCGTCCTTTGGTCTAGGGGTGTCGTCGTGAGGCGGCCGACAGAGAAGGAAGGCCTGGTCATGCCGTGGGCCGGCCTGGTCGGGCTGGCGTTGTTGATCTTGGGTGGCGCGATGTTGGCCGCGCACCTGCCGGTGGGCTTGTGGGTGATCTTGACCGGTGCCGCGTCGGTGATCATGTTCTGCCTGGTGTTTTGGCGGCTGGTCGTCGGCGGGATCTTGTCGGGCGGGTTCTGGCTGGCTCTGATCGGCGCGCTGTGGCTGTTGCAGCCGGGGATTCCGTTGAAGCAGTACGGGTGGATTCCGCTCGCGGTTGGCGCGGTCGTGGTGTTGATCATGCTTGCCCGGTTGTCGCATCGTCGGACGGGATCGGGTGGTCTGGTGCGGCGTTGGTCGCGGCGGCTTGCTCAGCAGGATGGTGTGGCGTCGTGGTGGGTGTTGTGGCGGCGGGCGTCGGCGTTCGCGCTGCGCCGTAAGGCCCACATCCTGCGGCCGTCGCTGCGGGACGTGTCGTGGTGGGTGCGTTGGTTCAAGCTCTCGGCGACCGAGCTGGGCACTCGGCTGGCGAAGGTTGGAATGTTCGGGATCTGGTCGCCGATCGAGGACGTCACGCTCAGGTTTGGTGGGCCGCGGATCGGTAAGTCGGGCGAGATGGCCGGGCGGATCTTGGACGCGCCGGGCGCGGTTATCTGCACTTCCACCCGGACGGATCTGATCGACAATACCGAGCTGCTGCGCGGCAAGGTTGGTCCGCTGTATGTGTTCAATCCGAACGGGTTGGCGAAGCTGGAATCGACGTTGACGTTCGACCCGCTGGCCGGGTGTGAGGCGCCGGCCGTGGCGATGTACCGGGCTGAGGACTTGATCGAGGGCGGTTCGCCGGGTGACGGCGGCGACGGTGATCGGAAGTTCTGGCTGCTGCAGGCGGCGCAGGCGTTGTCGACGATGCTGCACGCCGCGGCCCTGGGCCGGGCGGCGGGCGGCGAGTACGGCATGAGTGACGTGCACGATTGGGCCGCGCAGCCGTCGAAGGACGTCAAGGAGCTGGTTACGCGGCTGCTGAGGCGGTCGCCGGCGGCGAAGGCGTTCACGGCGCAGGCCGTCCAGTTCTTCGACAACAACGAGCGGACCCAGTCGTCGATCACGACGACGATCCTGCCCGCGTTGCGCTGGATGATCTCCGAGACCGCGAGCGCCGCCGCGCGGCCGGGGGAGTCGATCGACGTGGCGAAGTTCCTTGACGAGAAAGGCACCCTGTATCTGCTCGGTGCCGAGGACGCCAGCACCGCCCCGTTGGTGACGGCGTTGACGGCGCATATCGCGCGGGAGGCACGCCGGATCGCGTCGGAGCAGCCGTCGGGTCGGCTGGATCCGTCGCTGACGATGGTGTTGGACGAGGCCGCCCTGATCTGTCCGATTCCGTTGCCGGAGTGGACGTCCGACATGGGTGGCCGGAACATCACCATTCACATTGCGGCGCAGGGCCGGTCGCAGTTGCGGAAGCGGTGGGGCGATACCGGGGCGGGTTCGATCATGAACAACTCCGCGACCGTCCTCGTCTATGGCGGCGCCCGCGATACGGATGATCTTGCGACCTACTCGAAGTTGGCCGGCGAGCGGGACGAGGACGTCGCGACGCATGATCACAGCTCGCGCGGCTACTCGACCACGAAACGGCGCCAGGCGATCCTGTCGGAGGCTCAGTTCGCGCAGTTGGAGCCGGGACAGGTCGTGATCATCGGACGGTCGATGCCGCCCGCGATCGGCAAGGTCGAGATGGTGTGGAAGCGCCACGACTTCCGCAAGGCCGCCCGGGCCAAGCAGCGGGCCGACAAGGCCGCCGACCGGCTGAACCGGCGGATCGCCACCGGGCGTCCAGCGCTGGTCGAGATCTCCTGGCGGTCCGGCTGGGCCGGGTTCCGTGCCTGGCTGGCCAGCCTCCGCCCGGCCGACCGGTTCACCCCGACCCTGTCCACGACCCGCCGGGTCGGTGACATCCCGGTCAGCCCGACCGACTTCAACACCGACACGGATCCGGTGTGGCCGACCGAACGTGACCGGCACCTGGTGGTCGTTCCGCCGGCCGATGACGATCGGAGCCGGTCATGACCATCAAGGGAGTGGGGGCTGTCGAGTTGTGGGACGGCCGATCCTGGCTCGGCCGGGTCGATGCGGATGGTCTGTTGTCGTTCCCGTTCGGATGGGCGCCGGATGGTTTGTTGACGCGGCGGCAGTTGCGTGAGGCCGGTTTGTCGCCGGGTGGTCAGGAGCCGTATGGGCGGATCGTGTGGAAGCGGGAGCAGCGGTTCGCGTGGCTGTACCGGGAGGATCTGGCCGCACCGAAGCGGGTTCCGACTCCGGCGCAGCTCGCCGCCGTCGAGGCCGCGCTGGCCGCCCGCAGGGTCTGCGTCGAGTGCGGCCCGGTCGACCACACCGTCAGGACGACCGATCACCTGTGCGGCGACTGCTACGCCGCCATGGTCGACGGCGAAGTTGATCAAGTCGCCACTGATGAGGCGACGGACGAACTGAACGCCCTCTACCGGACGATCCCGGCCACGGACGACCCGTTCCGGGCCGACATCGATCCCGACGAGGACCAGGTCGAGCCGATCGCGGCCCCGGCGGCGGAGACGGCCGTTCAAGATCAACACGGTCAAGATCAACAGGCCGTGGAGCACGACGACGGGACCGGGCACGAACGGCCCGGTGGTGACCGGGCGCAGATCGCCGCGGTGTGGTCGGGGACCGAGGTCACGGATGCGTTGGAGCGGGCCCGGCGGGCCCTGGATGACCTGGTGGCCCGCCAACTCCGCACGAACAGCAGTCGCGCTGAGGATCCCGCCTGGCCGACGGCCGACACGACGCCGGCCGTCGCGGTCGACGGCTACGAGGACTGGCGAGAGAGGGGTGTGGCATGACGATCACGATCGAGGAACGCGTCCAACTGTTGCAGCGTGGGCTGGCCGGGCTGGGTCGGGAGGTCGAGGCCACCCGTACGGCGCAGGCCGGGCTCGCGGACCGGGCGGGGCTGGAGCAGCTCGCCGAGGAGGTCCGCAAGCTGGCCGAGCAGGTCGCCGCGCTGCCGGACCTGCTGACGCCGGAGCCGGACCAGGTGCCGCCGGTCGAGTCCTGGCTGGCCGGGCTGCCGGACACGTTCACGCCGTCCGAGGTGCTGACCGACCTCACGCAGTGGTTGCGGACGGTGTACCTGCAGTACGCCGACGGGGCGGCCGGGCTGCCGGAGTGCTGGCTGTGGCACCCGGAGGTGATCGAGGAACTGGTCTGGCTGATGCAGGCCTGGCGCGCCTCGTACCTGGGCCGGCCGTCGGTCCGGTCGGCCGCCGATTGGCACGACCGGATGCGGCCCGGCGTGGTCCGCCGGATCAGCGACTACGCCGGGAAGTGCTCCCTGGACCACCACCAGACCGATCAGGCGACCGGACGGCCGGACGTTCCGACCGCTACCGCAGCCGACGCGATCGCCGCCTGGTGGGAGGGCCCGCACGACCGGCCCGCCCCAGTACCGACCGACGAGCAGCTCGCGGCCGCCGACGCGGCGTTCCACCGCCGCACCCGAACCCGAGGAGGACAGTCATGACCACCACCTGGAACGAGTATTGGGCCCGCGTCGGCAGTGAGGAATGGCTCGCCGCGAAGGCGCTGCTTGAACTCTCACCGGCCGTACGCCGAGATGCGAGCTTGTGGCTGCTCGCCGTCGGCGACGACCGGCGCGATCCGTGGCAGGCCTGGGTTGACGACGTCGACACCCGGGGCCGCGGCTGGTCCAGCACCGAACGCCGCCTCTACGCGATCGTGGCGAGCCTGACGACCGGCCGACTGCTCGACCTGTCCACGATCGCCAATCTCGGCTCGTGGGAGACCGCCGCCTGGGCGATCTTGGTCGACTGGGGCACCGGCGGCAACAACCGCGAGTACCCCGGCCGGGCTCGGGTGGTCGCACGATGATCAGCCTCACGCAGATCCGGTGGGCCGTCCTCGACCGGTTCGAGGACCTGGCCGTCAAGGCCGTCCGCTGCCGCCGGCCGTTCACGCGGCTGGTGGAGCCGTGGTCGTCGGCACTCGTCCTGTCCTGGGCTGACGTCGAGCTGGGCCGGGTACCGGTGGCCGGCGGGCTTCACCAAGACGGTTGGGACGGGCATTGGCGGGCCTGGCTCATGGTCGGGCCGGTCGAGTTCGACCTGTCCCGCCGTGCGGTGACTCGTGCGATCGCCGCGTGCGACCGCGCCCGCTTTCACCAGTTCGCCGACGTTCGGATCGGGCCCGTCTCGGTGGCGGCCCAGCCGGACCTTCGCGCCGCGATCCGGAGCGAGTTGATCAAGCTCGCGCGCCAACTCGACCCGCCGCCACCGATCGGCAAGCCGCTTCCCCTCACTTCTGGAGGTCTGTCATGAACCCGTTCGATCTGATCCCGTACGGCGTGATCGTCCTGGTCGCGATCTTGGTCGTCGTGGTGATCGTCCGCACGGTGCGGCGGGCCGTGCGCGCCTTCCAGCAGCGGGCGCGCCGCAGCACCGGGGCCGGGTCCCGGTTCGGGTTCGGTGTCGCGGTGGCGTTCGCTTTGGTGGTGGCCGGGATCGGCGGTGTGACGTCGTTCGAGGCGGTCTCTGCCGCGTTCGGGTCGCCGTTGGTGCCGCTGGTTGCGGACGGCATGATCATCGCCTGCACCGCGCTGCGGTTGGCGGCGATGAGTCGTGGCTGGACGATCCCGGGCGCGATGTTTACGACCTACGTGTTCATTGTCGGGTCGATCGTGATCAACGCCGCGAGTGTGGAGGGGTGGGCGGCCAAGCTCGGTCACGCCCTGGCCCCGCTCGCTTACGCGATCATCGTGGAGATGCTGGCGCACCTGCTGCGGCAGCACATGGGCCTCATTCAGCCTCGGCAGGAGCGCCGTTTGTCGGCGTTGATGTCGGCCCGTTGGTCCGTACTGACGTGGCTGACGTCGCCGGTGATCACGACCCGGGTGTGGCTGCACCTGGCCCGGACCGGCGGTGACGATCCGGTCGCCGCACGGGCGTTGATGCAGCAGCTCGTCCGGGTCTCGTCCCGCTTGGCGGCGGTCTGTCCGACTCCGGCCGGGTGGCGGCCGATGCTCCGTGCCCGCGCGGCCCGGACTGCCGTCCTGCGCACGATCCGTGACGGGCTGCTGTCGGCCCGCGATGTCGCCCTGCTGCTGCCCGACGACGACCGGCAACTCTCACCCGGTCAGTTGCTCGCCCGGCTCGACCGCGCCACGATCACCCTCCCCACCCCCGACCCGGCAATGGGCCGGGTGACCGGTGAGCCGCACCGGCCGGTGCACACCGCTGTTGCTGCACCGGTGCACCGCCCTGCTGCTGTGAGCGCTTCCGCCCCGGTGCAGCCGGGTGCTTCCGGTAGCGCTTCCGAGCCTGCTACGGCTGCCGCTGCCGTTCCC
The DNA here is from genome assembly GCF_013407955.1 of Microlunatus parietis. Lineage (GTDB taxonomy): Bacteria > Actinomycetota > Actinomycetes > Propionibacteriales > Propionibacteriaceae > Microlunatus > Microlunatus parietis. The sequence continues at coordinate 5,721,358 of NZ_JACCBU010000001.1, forward strand.
GCCCCGGCGGTGCAGCCGCCTGCTGTTGCCGAGGGCGCACCGCCCGACGGTGACGACGCCGCCCTGGTCGGCTGGCTGCACCGGCATGCCGCCGCCCACAACGACGGCGAACCGCTGTCTGCGCGCGCGGTGATGAAACTTCTGTCTTCCGGCTGGCCCCGCGCGAAGCGGATCCACGAACTCGCCGGTTGGAACGACACCACCGACACCGACCAGACCGCCGAGACCAAGACCGAGCCGAGACAGCTCCAGTTGATCCCGAACACCAGCAAGTCAGAGCCGAACGAGCCGTCAGATTCCGAGCCTGAGCTTGAGGAGAGCCGAGCATGACCAGCCACTCCAGCACGAATCAAGTTTCCGATTTCCATGGCCCGATTCAGGTAGCCAGCGATGTCCAGATGAGCGCACGAGACCCACAAGATTTTCAGTACACACCTTGGCATCACGATCAGATGGGCCGCCTGGCGGCGGGGGCGGCGGTGGCCGGATGCTGACCGTCAACTCAGGCCACAGCGCCTCGTACCTGACCGACGCGATCGCCACCGGCCGGGAGAACTACTACACCGGCGCCGTGACCGAGGGCGAACCGCCAGGCCGCTGGCAGGGCGCCGGCGCTGCCCTGCTCGGCCTGTCCGGCGAGGTCGACGCGCAGGACATGCAGGCCCTGTATGAGCGGTTCCTGGACCCGCGTGCCGACGGGTTCGACGACCCGGAGAAGTGGGGCGAGGTCGACACTCTCGGCCACCAGGGTCGCCACTATCCGACCGAGCACGAGATTTATGCGGCTGCACTGGAGCGCGAGCCCGGTGCAGACGCCGAACGCCGCGCCGCACTGCGGATCGAGGCGGGGCAGAAGGCCCGCAAGAACGTCGCCTTCCACGACGCCACGTTTAGCGTGCAGAAGAGCGTCACCGTGCTACATACTGCTTTCGAAGCGCAAGCAGTGCAGGCGCAGAAGCGGCTCGACGACGCCCTGGCCGCACTGGCCGTAGCCGAGCAGGACGCGGCCGGTGCGGCGGTGCAGGCGGCCGGTGCACCGGTGCAGGCGGTGCACGGTGTGCAGCCGTTGGAGGCGGCGGTGCGCCGGGCGCGGCGTGAGGTCGAATCCTGGGCCGCCTACCGGACGGCGGTGGAGGATGCGATCTGGGCCGGGAACAATGCCGCGCTCGACTATCTGTCGGAGAAGGCCGGCTATGCCCGGGTCGGGCACCACGGCGGTCCGGCTGGTCGGTGGGCGGACGCGCACGACTGGGTCGTGGCGAGCTTCTTCCAGCACGACTCGCGGAACCACGATCCGCAGCTGCACATTCACAACGCGATCCTGAACCGGGTTCCGGGATCGGACGGGAAGTGGCGCACGCTCGACTCCCGCGCCCTGCACAAGTACAAGGGCAGCGCGGGCGCGGTCGCCGAGCGGGTCATGGAACAGCACCTGACCCGCGCGCTCGGCGTCCAGTTCGCGACCCGCCCGGACGGCGCGGCCCGCGAGATCGTCGGGATCGACCAGTCGGTGATGGACCTGTTCTCGTCACGGAAGACCGCGATCGGGAAGAAGGCCGGCGAACTGGTCGCCGCGTTCGAGAGCAAGTTCGGCCGGGCGCCGAACGCGTTGGAGCTGAACCGGCTGAAGCAACAGGCCACGCTCGCGACCCGGCGGGCGAAGTCGCACGACGGCGAGACCGTCGCCGAACGGCTCGACCGGTGGGACCAGCAGCTTCGAGCCGAGGTCGCCGGCGGCCTCGCGGCAGTCGCCGATCAGGCCCTCGCGGCCCGCACCGAACAGCCTGCCGGCGGCGGGGAATGGACCGAGACGGCGGTGCTGCAGGCCGCGCTCGCCCGGGTGCACGAGACCCGGGCCTCCTGGAACGAGTCGGACCTGACCCGGGCGATCAGTGACAGCCTGCCCGACCACCTCGGGAACCTGCAGCCCGGCGAGATCACCGAGCTTCTCGTCCGGCTCACCCAAGACGGCGTCAAGCTCGCCACACCGTTGGAGCCGGAACGTCCCGGCGAGGCCGTGCTGCCCGACGAGCTACGGCTCGCGAACGGCGCCTCGTCCTATCAGGCGCCCGGCGGCCGGGTCTACGCCACTCCCGGCCACCTGCACACCGAGAAGCTGCTCCACGCCGCCGACCGGTCGACCGACCGGCGCGCCCTCGACCCGGCCACGGCGCGGACCGTGATCGCCACGGTCGCCGAGCAGGGGACCGAGTTGGGTGCCGACCAGGCGGCCGCGATCACCGGAATCCTGACCTCCGGTGCCCGGATCGAAACGCTGATCGGCCCGGCCGGGACCGGTAAGAGCTTCCTCCTCGGTACCCTCGCGAACGCGTGGGAAGACCCCGCCCTGTGGGGCGGGGAGCGGCGTCGGGTTGTCGGGCTGGCGACCGCGCAGATCGCCACCGACGTCCTGGCCGCCGAGGGGCTCACCGCGCGGAACACGACCCAGTGGCTCGGCATGCAGGACCGGATCGCCGCCGGCGACGCCCGGCCGGAGGAACGCGCCTGGGCACTCTCCGCCGGCGACCTGGTCGTAGTCGACGAGTCCGGCATGGCCGACACGGCCGCGCTGGCCCGGATCCACGCCTACGCCGAGCAGGCCCGCGCGAAACTCCTGCTGGTCGGTGATCACCGCCAGCTTTCGGCCGTCGGCGCCGCCGGCGGCATGGACCTCGCCGCCGCGACCGGACCCCGGTACGAACTGACCGAAACTAGGAGGTTCGCCGAGGACTGGGAGGGCCCGGCGTCGTTGCGGCTGCGTGAGCACGACACCTCTGTGCTGGGCGAGTATCACCGGCAGGGCCGGTTGCTCGACGGCGGCGCAGTCGAGCAGACCGAGCAGGCCGCCGGCCGGGCGTGGCTGGCCGACACCCTGGAAGAGCGCCGGTCGCTGCTGATCGTGGACAGCAACGAGCAGGCCGCCCGGCTGTCTGGTGACCTCCGGGCCCGGCTCGTTGATCTTGGCCGGGTCGACGACACCCGCACCGTCCAGCTCGGCCTCCAAGGGCTGTTCGCCGGTGCCGGCGACGTCGTGCAGGCCCGGGAGAACGCGTGGCACCTGGCCGGCTATGCCGGTAACCGGCGGGCGCCGCGGAACCGGGACGAGTTCAAGATCACCGACGTGCACGACGACGGGTCGATCACCTGCGCCCCGATCGACCGGGACACCGGCCGACCGGTCGACGGGGAGACGATGCGGCTGCCGGCCGACTACGTCGCCGACAAGCTCGCCCTCGGCTACGCCTACACCGTCCACGCGGTGCAAGGCGTCACCGTCGACACCACCCACTCCGTGGTCAGCGCTCGAACGGGAGCGGACGCGCTCTATGTCGGGATGAGCCGCGGCCGGCACGCCAACACCGCCCACGTTGTCACCCTCGACCGGCCCGACCAGGCCCAGACCGGCGAGGTGCTGGAGGCGGTCCACCGCGACCCGCAAGCCGTGCTCGCGACCGTCCTGGAGACCGACGAGCCCGAACTGTCCGCCCTCGCCCACGCCGCCGAGGCCGCCGACGAGAACGCGGCGATCCGCACACCCGGCGAGCTGTTCGCCGACGCCTGCGAGATCGCGATCGCCGGCCGCACCGAACGATGGCTCGACGAACTCGTCCAAGCCGGCACCCTCACCGAAGGGCAGCGGGCGACAATCGCCGCCGAGGACGGCGCCGCCACCCTCACCCGGCTGCTACGCCGGGTCGAGATCGCCGGCCACGACCCCCGCGCCGCCCTGGTCGACGCCGTCGAACGGCGCGACCTCGACGACGCCCGGCAGATCACCAACGTCCTCCACTCCCGGATCACCGACCACACCACGACCCTCGATCCGACCGGTGACGGCTACGGCGATTGGATTCCGGCGATCGAGGACGCCCAGTGGAGTGCTTACCTGCAGCAGCTTGCGGGTGACGCGGATGCACGACAGACGGAACTCGGCAGGGCTCTTGCGGCGGCCCCTCCCCAGTGGGCGATTGAGTCACTGGGCCCCGTGCCCGAGGACAAAGATGCGCAGGAGCAGTGGCTCGACAACGTCGGCAAGGTTGCGGCGCACCGTGAGCTGACTGGGTATGAGGATCCGGCAGAGGCGTTGGGCCCCGCGCCGAAGCCGGGACAGGTGGAGGCGTACGCCTCGTGGCATGCGGCGTGGCGAGCGTTGGGTCGGCCGGTCGCGGACCGGGCCGAGGCCGAAATGAGCACGGGCCAGTTGCGGGTCCGGATCGCCGCCTACGAGCGGGAGAAGACGTGGGCGCCGTCCTATGTGGCCGACCAGCTCGCGGCGACCCGTCAGACCGCCGAACAGCGACGTAACGATGCCGCCCTGCTGAACGCGCAGGCCGACGCCGCCACGGACCGGGCGGAACGGGACCGGCTGCTCGATGAGGCCGGCGACGCTGCGGCCCTCGCTGAAGCGTTGGAGGCGCAGTCGGCCGAGCTGGCGGTCGCGGACGAGGCCCGCGCCGCCTGGTACGCGCACACGGCGGAGACACGGGCGGCGGCCGAGCGGGCCGCGGCCGAGCTGCCGACCCGCGAGGACGCAGCTTTGGACGAGGAGCCGGTGACGGCCGAGGAGTGGCTCGCCGCCCGCCGCGAAGCCGATGCCGCTGAGGATCCGCACCGCGAGATCACCGGCGAGCACGAACTCGCCGATACCGAACAGGCCCGGGACCAAGACCTGGCCGCGGTCCGGCCCGAGCCGGTCGAGGTCGAGCCGGTCGCCGACCCGGTGCCCGACATTCGGGCCGAGACCGAGGGTGCGGTCGAGGTCGAGGACGTACTGCGGGTCCCGTCGGCGGAGGAGTCCGCGGCGGCGGTGCGTAACGCGCAGCGGGCGATCGTCGAGATCCGCCACCGCCAGACCGTCGAGGAGCAGCGGGCCGCCGACGAACAGGAGGCCGAGCGGGACGACGAACTCGCCCGCTGGCACACCGACTACACCGACCAGCCGGCCGACAGCCGTTCCGCCGTTCGGCAGGACGACGACGGTCCGGCGCTCGAACTTTCGCACTAACTAACCAACACCACGGAAGGAAATGATCATGACCGACACCACCAACGACCCGACCGATCCGCTCGAGATCGCGCGGAGGATCGTCGCCCGTGAAGAACAGCACCGCCAGAGCGTGTATGAGGCCGACCTGGCCATGGCTGACCTGAGCGAGGTCGTTTCGGAGGAGGAGTACGAGCAGGCCTACGACGCCTACCGGCGGCGGCTGGATCAGGCTGAACGACGGCTCCAGGAGCAGGCCCAGAAGGATCTCGCCACCAGCGTCACGCCGGACCAGCCAGCGCCCGCAGCCGATCGAGGGAACCGCGACCAGTCGGGTTACCGGCTGGCTACCGATGCTGAGGCCATGGCCGGGATCCTGGCCGCTGTCGAGGCCGGTGAAATGAGCGTGTATGTATCGGAGAAGGAGACGCGGGCTGAGCTTGCGGCGGCGTTGGCCGATGTGCACGAGGCGATGGCCCGGGCGGCGGCGGTCGAGAAGGCTGGCCGGGTCGGGGCCGGCTACGAAGCGGTGACCTCGCCGTTTGAATGGCGGCTCTGGCGAACGATGACCCACGCCATCGCCGCCGTCGACCGGATGATCGAGTTGGACCCAGCCCTGGATCATCCGATCCTGGCCAACGTCAAGGTCGGCGACGACCGGACCGCCGAGGTCGCAGAGCTGGACGACACCGAGCGGGACGCGCTGCTCGTGCCGGCTCACGTTGCGGCCGGGAAGGCTGCCGAGCGGGCGCAGGTGTTGTTGGACCGGCTGACCGCCGACTACGGCCACACCGAGCAGGAAGAGGCGGTGTGGGCGGAGGTGGACGAGCGGCTGGACCGGATCGCCGGGACGCTCCGGGTCAACTCCGGCGAGCTGGCGTGGCCCGCTTTCCGCGCCATGGTCCGGACCGACTGGGAGCACGAGGCCGCGGAGCGCGCCGAGCTGGCCGCCACCTACGACCAGCTCTCTGCCGCTGGGCGGGCCGAGGCGTTGAGCCTCGGTATCGCCGGCCACGACGCCGCCGCCAACGCCGAGCGGCGTGATCTGGCCCAGCGGCTGCAGGTCGAGCACAGCCAACGCAACAAGGCCTATTTCACCGGCCAGACCGCCGAACGACCGATCAGCCCACCGTTCGGGCTCCGACTGATCGTCAAGCACGAAGGCGACCTCGCCGCCGTAATCGCCGACGACGCGATCAACGGTGACCTGATCACCGCCCTCACCTTGGCCTCGCCCGGCGAGGAGCGTGACCGCGGCTGGTCGCCGCGACCGGACGACCTCGACCGGCTCGCCGAGGAACGCGGCCGGCTCGCCGACCAGCTCGGCCTTGAATCCCAGGACACGGCAGAGGCTGGCGAGGAGTACTCCGCCGCGGACCGGCTTGAAGCCCACGCCCTGGAGCCCGTCAGCCAGGAGGGGAGGGATCGGTTGGTGGCAACCCCGTACGGCCCCGGCCGGATCGAGGAGGCGTTCTACGGCTACGGCCTGGACGCGGACGCGTCGACGCCGGTTGAGGGCTACCGAGTTGTGGTCGCTGCGAGCGGCGCAGAGAAGTTGATCAAGGCCGAGCATGTCTCGACAGACCCTGCCGAGATCGCGAAGTCCGGCCTTCAGGCCCGGTACTCGGACGGGTCACCGGTCCGCGTCACCGCTGACGGGTTGATCTTGGCCGAGGACGAGGTGTGCAACGACGATTGGGATCGGGACTACTGGTACCGGATCCCGCAACGCAACACCGACGCCCGGCAAACCCTGGCGGCGTCCCTGTTCGAGGCCGACACCGCCCTCGGCCGGGCCGAGGAGATCGAAGACCAACTCCGGGAAGCCGCCGGGTATGACGAAGTGAACTCGGAGTTCGCCCTGGACATCGACTTCGCCCGCGGTGACGTGCAGCGAGCCATCGCTGAACAACGCCTGATCGAAGGAACCCCTGGAGCGACGGCCCAGGCCTCCGCTGAAGCCGACGCCGCCGGCGACCAGCGGCCGGCCATCGACACGGCCGCGGCTGCCGAGCGGGCTGTTACCGCTCCGGCTGTGGACTCCGAGTTGGGTGAGGGTGGGCACAGTCTCGGCGCGCACCGTGACGCCGATACTGCGCTGAGCCGGGCCCGGTCGGCATTCGACCTCCTGCGGGGCACCGATGACGCCTACGCCGAATGGGACCGCACCGACGCCACACCGACCAACGTTGACCTGCTGGGCGAGCTAATCGGGTCGGCGCAGGCGATGACGCGGTCCAACCTGGACGATCTCCAGACGCCCGGTATCGACGACCGGATCAGGGCCGACTGGAAAGACCAGGACGAAGCGACCCTGGGCCTCGCACCGGAATATGCCGACGATGCCCGCTTCGACGACGACTCGTGGTGGAGTGAGCCCGACGCTGAGGCTGCGGCCGAGATTGACCGGCTGCTTGCCGTCGTTAGTCGTGGCGAGGGCGCCCAGCATCGGCGGGAAGCTATGCCGCCAGACGCTCCAAACCATGACCCGTGGCGTGATCTTCGCACCGCACCCGCCGCGAACGCCGGTGACTCCACCGCAACCCCGACCGCCGAACATCACGACGGCGGCCAGGATGTCGACGACGACGCGGTGGACACCGGCGCGGTTGACGCCGTGCATGTGCCGGCCACGATCTCGGACCAGGCGCAGGTGATCTTGTCGTCGGACGAGATCCGCCTGGTTCGTGGGCTTCTGTCCGGCTACCGGGCCCGCGAGTTGGCCCAGGTGGAGAACGACGAGGACGGCGAGTTCGACTACTACGACCGTGAGGTGTTCTACGAGAATGCCCACCGGGCCGAGCTCATCGAGAACCGGCTCGCCGCGGCCGACCTGGAGCTGCGCGAGGCGCGCGCTGAGGCGATCGCTGAATCGCACAAGTCCGGGCCGAGCAAGGACCTCATTCGACGCTTGGAACAGATAGCTGCTGCCGCTCGATCCGAAGGCGATGTGGTGCGGGCGGAAGGCACGGAGGCGGTGCTCTCCGATCTGCATGCGGGGTACCCGTCCGAGGTTGCCTATGAGCGGTCACGCGAACGGGATCTCGCAGCTCCAGGAGGAGACCGGGATCCGAGGCCGGCGGGCAACTCGGCTGATCATCCCGCCCAGGACGTAGCGCCGGACTTTGAGCGGCAGCCGTTGGACGAGCCACCGGACGAAACCGCTGTGGCGGTACACCGGGCCGGGCAGGCCGTGCACGATCTGCAGCAGCGCCAGACCGAGGACCACCGCAGGACCGCCGCGGAGCGGGCCCGACACGACGAGGACCTCGTCCGGTGGCATCAACAAGATCAACAACAGCACGCCGCCATCGAGCGCACGGACAGCCAGCCGGTGCTGGACCGCGCTGATTACGACGACCGTTAGTCGAGCCGGGCGGCTGCCGGGCCCGGCCTGGTGCCCACCGCCCTGCGGGCGGGAAAGAGGGTGCCTGGCCGGGTCCGGTGGCCTGGTGCCAGCCCGGCCCCTCCAACCTCAATCAGGGTCCGTGAGGTTCTCGCCTGACGGACGTCGGCGCTCGCAAGCTCGCTTATTTCCTAGTCCGCCAAACGAGAACCTCACGGACCCTGATTGACCTTGGAGCCTCTACCGGGCCGGCATGCGACAGCAGTCGGCAGGCCCCCAAAAAACAGGGGGCTGCCGCCACCCAACGGCCACCAGCAGGGGAGTTGATGATCATGGCGAACGGGTCAAACCCTCCGCGCCGGATTCCGGCCGGAGCCTGCACCTGGTGCGGCCACGCACCCCACGCTGGCCCCTGCGGCGACCAGATCCGCACCCACCGCGAACACGCCATCCACCAACCCTGTCCCTGCAACCACCACACCAACCGGAGGAACCCGAAATGATCACCACCGAGACCAAGAAGGCGAGCCGGATCTCCGACGTCAACGGCCTGGCGATGTACGTCCTCAGTGACGACTGCAGCTGGGGCGACCGTGCTGGGTTCGACGGCATCGGCATCTGGCACGCCGCCGACCGGATTGCCGTCTACCCGGTCTACTACTGGACGCCGGCCGCTGACGGGAACTTCCCCAACGGCATGGTCAAGTCCGAGCCCATGGCGCACTTCCACACCGACGCCACGCACATCGAGATTCTGGCCGCGTTCGGCTACTCCCTCTGACCCGTCCCAGTGGCGCCCGGACCCCGCACCGGGCGCCGCCGAGGCAGACCAGACCAAGATCACAAAGGAGCAGAGATGACCGAGACCTATGCCGACCTCAAGCCCGGCGATCGCATCCTCTTTCCGGTTCACAACATCCGCGTCTGGGGACCCGAAGAGCGGACCGTGAAGGAGGTCTTCGGCAACTTCGGATCCCCGAACCTGGTCATCTACTGGGAGGAGGGAGGGCCCCCAGGAGTCGTTGCCCGCGCAGCCAAGATCACCCGCGCCCGACCGACCCGACCTTGATCACGAAGGAGTAGACATGTACGCCGCGCACAACACCGAAACCCACTACATCACCGTTTACGCCGATGGCGGCCAGATCGAGGGCGCGTTCACCGATGCCGATTACGTCGGTTCGACCGTGACCCTCTCCGAGCACATCGCCCGCTACGGGTACGAGGTCGGAGAGTGGTTCAAGATCAACTCGAAGACGTATGCCGCTGACGCCGCCCCGACCAAGGTCGGCGAGTCCGACACGTCAGGAGAATGATCATGACCAATTATCGCGAACGCATTGGTGAGCGTGACCGCGAGGGGCGCTACCCGGGCGCCCCGGCGTGGAACGGTGATCTTGAAACCCTGAGTCCGGCCGGGCTGGAGGAGCATGACCGCGGCCTGCAGGGCTACATCGCGAACGTGACCGTCAGGTCAGAGGGCTGGAACGACCGCCGGCCTTGGCGGGTCTCGACGCCGGCTGAGCGCCGCGCCGCCGGCCTGGACCGCTACGTGGCCCGGCTGGTCGAGGTCCGCACCGAACGGGCCCGCCGTGAACGGGAGATCGGCTTCAACGAGTACCTTCGGCTTCAGGCCAGTCCGGCGGGTCACAAGCCGTGGCCGAAACCCGAGCAGCGCCAAGACGTCGCGCCGGCCCCTCAGTACGTCTGGCCGAGCCGTGCAGACGACATCTTCAAACCACGCCGGTTTCGCGGCCGCTGGGCCGTGTTCGACACCTACTACCGCCGCCACATCCGCCGCGATCTCTCCGAAGCCGAAGCCCGGCAGCTAGCCGCCGAGTACAGCACCAACGCACGCCACGAACTGCAGGAGTCCAACGACCGCGAACAACAACAACAGGAGCACCGGAGATGAGGAAACGACAAGCCGTGCAAGGCCAGTCCCGCCCAGGCGCCAACCAGACAGGGACCGGCACTCCGACAACCCAGCTAGAAGCAGCGACCGTAATGACGAATCACCGCGGAGAGCCAACGAGCGACGACCAGCAGAAGGAAGCATGGATACAGAAGCAGTTGGCAGCAGCGCCGGAGCCCTCCGCGGCCCTCATCGCGTCGCTCAACGCGCTTCGCGCCACACCGGACGGAGTCGGTCGGGGTCGAACCGTGGCCGGCCGGTTGCCTGAGAGCGCGTAACGACGATTGAGGAGAACACTCGATCGATATATCCGCGCTGCTTGTGCGTCGGCAGGTTGTCCCATTCCTCCCGGCTGAGCTGTTCAGGAATCGGGCCTGCTGTCTCGGCGAGCCACCGCCGCCGGGCTTTTTTCAGGGTCGCTATTTCGTCCTCAAGCGTTTGGACGACAGGAAATACTCGCGCCTCAGAGAGTTCGCCGCGCGAGAATGCTGCCAGTAGCGCTTTGGCCCTTTCCTCTTTGGCGGTCAGCTCCTCTTCCTGTGGCCAGGTTTGAGGAGCTGGCTGCGTTTCGAGGCTTATTCGCGCCATGTAGCGCAGGAGCAGGCCAACTACTGTTTCTTCGGTCTGCAGTCGGTCAATAACCATGTAGTGTTTGTTCTCTGTACCAAGAGAACTGGTCATGAGCCCACATCGATAGGCGGCGTTGTACCGCTTCGTTCGTGTTCCATCCGGCCGGAGATTACCTCCTCGGCCGGAGATCGCATGCATCCGTGTCCCGCACACGCCGCACCGAAGCACTCCACTCAGGAGCGCCTTTTCGTTACGATCTCTCACATGTATGCCTAGCTCTTTGTTGCGATCGAGACGCGCGCACAGCCGTTCGAACGTGTCAAGCTCTATCAATGGGTCCCATTGTCCCTTGACCGGATCGCCAGTCAGCGAGTGTAGATACAGTTCACCGTCCTGGCCGACGTAGCCGGCGAGCCTCGGGTTGTGAAAGTAGGTCAGAGCGGTCTGATAGGTCCAGGGATTCCCTCGGGATGTTCGTAATCCAGCATCGTTGAACCCTCGACACACTTCGTGCAGCGACGCGCCTTCGATGAGTATCGAAACCGCCTCTCGTGCATGCTGTGCCTCGATTGGGTCGAGGTGTATCCGATCCTTCTGCCAACCAAATGGGCGAAATGCAGAATGCGGCTCGCCTTTGTCGCGCTTCGCCTTTCTTGCTCGGGCGATCCGTTCGCCAGTGCGCTCAGCCTCACCGGCATCGGCGGCCGCCTTGAATCTAGCGACCATACGCCCGTCCGCGGTCGAGAGGTCGTCCTCACCTGAGACCATGGTGATGATCCGGATGGGCCGATCGATGCGGAGTCGATGGTTGTACAGCTCAATGAAGCCCTCCAGCTCCATAGGTCGGCGGGTGAGTCGCGAGTTCGAGTAGGCAATGATGGCGTCGAACTCGCCTTGCCAGGCGCGTTCCATCATCCGTTCGAAGTCGGGCCGACTCTTCCGACTCAAGGTCGAGGCACCGATATCGTTGTCTTCGAAGGAGTGTGCGAGCGTGAACCCCTCGCGCTTGGCGAGGGTCGAGTTGTCTTCCCGCTGCCGGTCTACGCCGACCTCAAGGCCCTCGGGGTCTTCGCTGATACGGCAGTAGCCAACCGCAATCCTGGTCACGTCACCGAGGGTACATGTTTTTTAGGTCTGTGCCCCTTGAATCCCACCCCTGGTTCGAAATGGACCGCATCGCGGCGCGAGGACGAGGAAGAGTTCGTGCGCCGGCTGGAAAGGCGGGGCGTGCCCGTGACCGTACGGGACACGCGCGGGCGCGAGATCGACGGTGCCTGCGGCCAGCTCGCGGCTGCGAAGAGCTAGTTGATCGAAACGCTCATTCCTCGGGGTGCATACGGAAGGTGCCTGGCACGGTCCGTGCCAGGAAGTGAGCTCGAGACCCGTCCGGACGGACGTGGCGCTCGGGCTTTGCACTTCAGACCGACCAGTGAAGCTCAACTGATGACGGCGGCCGGTGGCGCTGTTCAATCGCCGCGATAGGTGCCGAAGCTCCAGAGGCAACCTTCGGGATCGGCTACCGTCGCGTCGCGGGTCGCGTGGTGCGACGTCTCTGGACCGCCGAACGGCTTGGCTCCGGACCTCACCGCCCGTTCGTACAATCCGTCCGGGTCGTCGGTATGCAGGTAGATCCCGATCGGAATCCGCGGCCCGAGGTCCTGGAAGGCGACGACCTCCGGCTCGGCGGTGTGAACCGTGATGATCGCGCCTGAGCGCCAGCGCAGTACCGCCTGATTGATCGCACCGGGAGCGCTTCCGGGATGGATGGCGATCTCCTCGAAGCCCAGTGCCTCCTTCAAGAACTGGACAGCTGCGGTCGCGTCTCGATACCCGAGGCTCGGCCACAGGCCCGGTGGTGTCGTCGATTCCATGCAGTCAGCTTGGGCCGGAACCACCATCGCTGTCTTGGACGAAAGGGAGATTCTCGGACCGGAGCCATTCTGACGGCGGGCACCCAGCAAGATCATTCCAGTCTCGAGTCATGTGCGCCTGGTCGTAGTAGCCGCACCATGCCGCAATCTCGGACAGCGACGGTGTCGGAGCCATCGGGTGGTGCTTGGTTCGTCCGAGAGTCTTGACCAGTTCTGCCGATCGTTCGAACCGAACGATCCTGGCGGCCTGTTTGGGCGACAGGCCGTACTCGCGAAGGAACTTGTCTCTCAACTGGCGGTGGCTGTAACCCGACTCCGTGGCCAGGTCTCCGATCCGAACCGTGCCGCCGGAGGCGAGGATGCGGTGCCAGGTGTGCTGGGCGTCGGCGTCCTCCCGGATCCGGTCGCTGGCCCGAGACGCGAGCGAACTCAGTGAGTCGTCCAGGACCGACCAACACGCTGCCCAGTCGGTCGCGCTCGCCAGGCGCTCGGTGAGTTCGGCGGCGCCCTTTCCCAGCAGCGCGTCGAGGTCGACGAACTGCCCGGCCAGCTCGGCGGCAGGGACGCCCAGTAGCTTCCTCGCACCGCGTGGTGTCAGCTCGAGCGAAACGTTCCGCATCGACCCGTGGAGCGCAACGTTCACGGGCCGACGGTGCAGACCTCCGACCAGCCCTGCGTACGGACGCGCCAGCAGCCCACCGCTCGAGTTGATCATGAGAGGCTGCCCGAGGCAGATGATGAACTCGAGTTGGTGCGAGGGAAGGCCGCGATGAACACATGGCGCGAGGTCCTCGAACCTGGCGCCGTGATAACGCTGGACGAACGGCATGAGGGCGCGTGCCGGGTATCCAGTCACTGTGACCGCCGCCGGCTCTTCCATGGCCTCACGATAGGGCGCTCGGTGATTCCGGCCGAGGACGGCCATCGACATCACCAACCAGCACTCCACGATCCTGACGACCGAAGCCGCTCAGGCTTCCGATGGGTGATCACCATGGACCGCAGGTGATCGTGTGCGCACCCGAACCGGCCGACCCGGTTGGAGGCGATCGTCGCGGCGCGCGGTGCGCGAGAATGTGTGGAACCTTGGTCCGTTCGACGGCTGGAGGTGGCCATGCGCATGCTGCACCTGGGACTCCGGGTCACCGACCTGGACCGTTCGCTCGCCTTCTACACCGCCCTCGGCTACCTGGAGGTCGGACGGGTGCCCGAGACCGGGTTCGGCAGTCTGACGATGCTGCGGTTGCCGGACGATCCGTACGTCAGCCTCGAACTGGTCCACGACCCGGAGCGGCCGGTCACCGACACGAGTGCGATCAACCACCTCGTCGTCCAGGTCGATGATCTTGATGCCATGATCAGTGAACTCGCCGGCCGCGGCATCGAGGCCGAGCCGCCGTCCGAGCCGGGACCGCGCGTCTCCTGGTTGACCGATCCGGACGGTTACCGGATCGAACTGGTGCAATGGGCGCCCGGCCATCCGCCGGGCATGACCGAGGCGGACTTCCGCTGATCTTGCTCAGTGACTCAATCGTGACTCGGCCAAGGCCAGTTGCCAGTCGATCACGGGCGCGGCGGCGCCGCGGCGGAGGGCCCTCGGCAGTTGGTGCAGCAGCCAGAATGCCCAGAAGGTCCGGAGCTGGTCGGGTGGGATCAGGTCCGTCAGGATCTCGTCCAGCAGGTGTGCCGCCGCGAGTTCGACCTGGTCGGGATCGGCGCGCCGGACGAACCATTCGCGGTCGAACCGGGTCTGGACCAGGGCCAGTCGCCGATCACCGCGGTAGACGCCGAGGTTCCAGTCGACCACGGCCGTCGGGCGCTCCTGATCATCGAAGAGGACGTTCGCCGCGCTGAGATCGACGTGGACAAGATCATCGCCAGCGAGCCGGTCCTCGCTGGCCTCAGCCGTCGTGATCCGCAGGATCTCCTCGGCCACGTCGCGGGCCCGGTGATCATGCTGCGGAACCAGGTCCAGGATCAGGTACGGGTCCGTACCCGGTGGCCGGAACCAGCGCGTGACCGGCGGCACGTCCGGAAGGTCGGCCAAGGCGCCCGCGAACCGCTCGTTGATCGCGGCGATTCCCCGGATCCGCGCGAGGCTGAGCCCAGTCGAGGCCGCCTGGGGCAGGCGCTGCTGGACGAAGACGACCTGATCACCGAGCTCGACCACGAGCTCGTGTCGGGGCACCGGGTATCCGCGGTCCTGCAGCAGATTGAGAATTTCGGCCACCTGGCGGGCGGCCGGCAGTTCGCCGTCGAAGAGCGTCACCACCGCGGGTCGCCCGTCCGGCCACTCGGCATAGATCGCGCCACCGAGCTTGCCGTGCTCCGCGCGTCCCCGGACGATCAGTCCGGCGCCCGTTCGGCGATTGATCGCCCGGATCAGTTCGGAGTCGCCATCCATCCGGCCAGTGTCGCGAACATCCCCCGCTCTGAGCGGAAAGTCGCGTACTCGGGCGTTTCTCCCCAACAGCGGGGGACATCGGCGACAGCGTTCTTGATCATGACTTCACGTAGCCGCGGGCCTCGATGATCTTCCCCGCGCGGATCCGGATCAGGGTCACGCCGCGCACCGACTCCGCGAGCCCGGCGCCGAAGTGGAGCCGCCAGCGAATCGTCGCGTGTTCGCCGCCGATGGTGACCGCCTCGGGCTCGAACCGGCTGCCGCGATCCTGGGCGAGCGTGCGCCAGAACTCCAGGCAGGCGTCGCGGTCGACCGTCCGGGCGCCGTCCGGAGCGGGCTGCATGGCTTCCATCAGGTTATAGACCAATCGGTCTATCGGCCAAGTAGGGTGATGCCATGACCACACGGACGACGCCCGGCCCGCGTGATCGCCTGCTGGCGGCGGCCAAGGAGCTCACGTACGCGCAGGGCATGGCAGTCGGGATCGATGCCGTGCTGAAGCAGGCGAAGGTCGCCCGGCGTTCCCTGTACGAACACTTCGGCGGCAAGGACGGGTTGATCACCGAGGTGCTACGGGTGACGGCTGCCGAGGACGAGGCGGCCTACCGGCAGACCCTGGAGGCGGCCGGGACCGATCCGCGCCGCAGGCTGCTGGCGATCTTCGACTGGCTCGGCGCGGTGATCGAGGAACCCGACTTCCGGGGCTGTCGTTATCTGGCCGCCGAACTCGCCCTGGCCGATCCGGACCACCCCGGCCACGAGGTCACCCGGGACTACCACCGGCGCGTGCACGAACTCATCGAGCACGAGTTGCGCGAGCTCGCGCACCCGCAGCCGGCACTCGCCACCGAGCAGCTCGTCCTGTTGATCAACGGAACGCTGGCCGTCGGCGCCAACCACCCGGCGTCCAATCCGGCGCCCGGCGCCCGGCAGCTCGCCGAATCGATCATCGGCAACGGGCGCCGTCGCTAGCCCGAGACAGTGCTTGCGGGTCGTCTCACCAGCGAACCCTCCGCCGCTGGCGGCACTTGGTTCGGGCGGCATCTCGATGACGGCATTGCGGAGCGGGCCGGAAGGGAGGAATGTGGATCCCTAGCCGGCGATGCCGGTCGGGCATCGCCTCAACCGTTGGGAGGTGGACCGTGTTTGCACGCTCCTCCACGTTTCGCGGCATGCCGGAGAACATCGATCCTGGCATCCGATTCGTGGACGAAGAAGTCCGTCCGATGTTGGGCGCCATCGGTGGGTGTCGCGGCCTGTCCGTGCTGATCGACAGAGACTCGGGTGAATGCATCGCGACGAGTTCCTGGGACTCCGAGGAGTCGATGCGAGCCAGTATGGACGAGGTCGAAGCGATCCGGGCCCGGGCCGGCGAAGTCTTCGGTGGGTCGATTTCGGTGGACGAGTGGGAAATTGCCCTAATGCACCGCGAGCACCGTACGTCGGAAGGCTGCTGCAGTCGGGTGACCTGGGCAGACGTCGAGCCGTCCATGCCCGAAGCGGCGCTGCAGTTCATCCGCGACTCATTGCCGAAGATCGAGCAGCTGAACGGATTCTGCAGCATCAGTGTCCTGCTCAACCGGGACACCGGTCGGTGCTGCATCACGTCGACGTACGACTCCCGCGAAGCTCTCGAGGGCAGTCGCGCCATGGCCGATCAGCTTCGCGCCGCCGCCACGGACGCTGCAGGAATGGCGATCAGGGAGGTGAGGGAGTACGAACTTGCGATGGCTCATCTGCACGTGCCAGAGCTTGTCTGAGTCACCACTCAGGAACGGCGGCCGGCCCTCATGTGCCTGCGCACTCACGGGGGCCGGCTCGTCGGGAACCTCGCTAAGGTGACATCCATGGCTACTCCGTACGACGTGATTGGGTCCGTGCCCTCGTTCGACCTGACCAGTGATGATCTTGCCGACGGTGCGGTGCTCGGGCAGCCGCAGGTGAGCGGGCGGATGGGCGCCGGGGGAGCGGACCGGTCGCCGCAGCTGTCCTGGTCGGGCTTCCCGGCGGAGACGAAGTCGTTCGTGATCACCGTCTTCGACCCGGACGCCCCCACCACCAGCGGGTTCTGGCACTGGGCCGTCGCCGACGTTCCGGTGAGTACGACCTCGCTGCCGACCGACGCCGGAGCCGAGGGTGACGCGAACCTGCCGGCCGGGGCGTTCCAGCTGCGCAATGACGCCGGCTTCGCCGGTTATGTCGGTGCGGCGCCGCCCGCCGGGCACGGGCCGCACCGCTACTACATCGGCGTCCATGCGGTCGGCGTCGCGTCGCTCGGCATCCCGGCCGAGGCGAGTTGTGCCTACCTCGGCTTCAATCTGTTCTCGCACAGCGTCGGCCGGGCCGTGATCATGGGCACCTGGGAAGCTCGCTAGGGGCTACGCGACACCAGGGTCCCGCACTCCTCGGATATTCACTGGCAGGTCGCGGCCCTGCGGGGTTACAGTCCGAAGCGGACGAGGAGGACAGTTCCGATGATCAGGATCATGTGCGAGGCCGGTCGGGTTCCCGACCGCTGACTTCGCGCTCCGATCACGAACTGTCCACTGCACCGGCTGCCCGCCTCGACGGATGCCGGCCGGTGATCACGTCTGCACCATCGGGTGATGATCATGAACGGACCTGTGTCCGGCATGCGCGCGGATCCGGTGATCACGTCGCGTACCAACAAGAAGGTGGCCGAGCTGGTACGGCTCCGGCTGCCGCGCCATCGGGCTCGCGCCGGCGCCTTCCTGATCGAGGGCTACCGGGAACTGAGTCGAGCCCAGTCCCGGGTCGACCTGCTCGACCTCTACTACTGCCGGGCACTCTGGTCCGGCCGGCACGAGGCGGCACTGCTGGCCCGCGCCCGCGCCGGTGGCACTCGCCTGGTCGAACTCGCCGAGGAACCGTTCCGGCGGATCAGCCACCGGGACCGGCCCGACGGGCTGATCGGAGTCGGCCGGATCTTCCCGGCGCCGTTGAACGGGCTGCCCGCCCAGCACGGCTCGTTGCTCCTGGTGGTGCAGGGGATCGAGAAGCCGGGCAACCTCGGCGCCATGCTGCGCACCGCCTGTGCGGCCGGCGTCGACGGCGTGATCATCTGCGATCCGGCGACCGATCCGTACGGGCCCGGGGTGGTCCGGGCCTCGCTCGGTCATCTGTTCACCGTGCCGCTCGCGATCACCGACTCGGGCTCGGCGTTGCGCTGGTTGCAGCAGCGGGGGATCACGATCTTCGCGGGCATCCCGGACGCACCGGACGCCTCCTGGGACGCGGACCTGACCGGGGCTGCGGCCATCGCCATCGGCAGCGAGCAGCGAGGGCTGTCGTCGCGCTGGGCCGAGGTCGCCCATCCGGTACGGATTCCGATGTCGGCCGGGCCGGCGGGTGGGCCGGACAGCCTCAACGCGGCGGTCGCGGCCGGGGTGCTGCTGTTCGAGGCGGCCCGGCAGCGGTCCGGGATCGCGGCCCCCGGGTCCGGGTGAACCGGGTCCAGCCGCGAGGAATTCGATGAACCCGTCGCTCCTGGTTCGCCTCTTCCTCGGCTGGATCGGTGCCCGCGCCGTCCTGCACAACGGCTGGTGGCTGCTGGCCAGCCTGTTCATGGTGGTCGACGCGCGCCTCACTCCGGCCGAGTTGTTGATCATCGCGGCGGCCCAGGGCGTCGCCGCGGTGATCTTCGAAGTGCCGGCCGGGGTGTTCGCGGACGCGATCAGCCGCAAGGGGGCGATCGTGATCGCGCACGCCCTGATGGGGACGGCCATGATCACCACCGGGCTGTTCGGCAGTTTCTGGCCGCTGCTGCTGTCCCAGATGCTCTGGGGCATCTCGTGGACGTTCTCCAGCGGGGCCGACGTCGCCTGGATCACCGACGAGTTGGACCGGCCGGCCATGATCACCTCGGTGCTCACCCGGCAGGCCCGCTGGCAGCTGGCCGGGGCCGCGGTCGGCATGATCACGCTGGGCGGGCTCGGCATCCTGGTCGGCCGGCAGACCGGCATCGTCGTGGCCGGCGTCGCGATGCTGGTGCTCGGTGTCGTCGTCGCCGTCACGTTCCCAGAGCGCAACTTCACGCCGGTCCGGACCGGCCACCTGCGCGCCGCCCTGGGCATCGCCCGCCGCGGTGCCCGGCTGGCGCTGCGCGACCGTACCCTGTTCGCGTTGGTGATCGTCACCGTGCTGGTCAACGGCGCCGCCGACTCGTTCGGCCGGATCTACCCGGTCCGGCTGGCCGAGCTCGGCTTCCCGTCCACCCGGGACGGCACGCTCTGGTTCACGCTGCTCGGCATCGCCGGCCTGATCACCGGCGCGCTCGCCCTGCTCGCCGTCGAGCGCCGCATCGAGGGCGAACGCGGCGCCCGCACCGCGCTGATCATGGCCTGCGGAGCGGCCGCCGCCGGGCTGACTCTGCTGGCGCTGGCGCCGAACCTGACCTGGGCCGTACTGGCGGTCCTGATCGCCTCCGGCGCCGCGCTGCCCTTGATCCGTACGGTCACGACGATCTGGGTGAATCGCCGGGCCACCAGCGACGTCCGGGCCACCGTGCACTCGTTCCTCGCCCAGGCCGAGTACGTCGGCGAGATCGCCTGCACCTCCGTCCTCGCGGCGATCGCCGGCCTGGCCGGCCTGACCGGAGCCCTGCTCCCCGCGGCAGGGCTGTTCCTGATCAGCATCCTGGTCCTGACCGCCCGCAACGACAACGCTCCCTGAACCCTGCCGGAGGGCAGGATCAGGGAGCGTCGGCGGTGATCACTTGGCGCGGGCGTTGACCTCATACGACGTGTTGATCGACTCGAAGAAGTTGACCAACTGCAGCGTGTCGTTGGCGGTCGCCATCCACTTGGCCGGGTTGGTCACGTTGTACTCGGACTCGAAGCCGAGCTCCTCGAGGCGCCGGTCGGCCAGATACTTCACGTACTGGTTGATGTAGTCGGCGTTCATGCCCAGGATCCCGTTGGGCAACAGATCCCGGTTGTACGCCTCCTCCATCTCGACCGCCTTCAAGATCATCCCGCGGATCTCCTCGGCGAACTCCTCGGTGCCGACCTCGGGGTTCTCGTCCAGCACGGTCAAGATCAGGTTGATCCCGAACTTCAGGTGCAGGCTCTCGTCCCGGACGATCCAGTCGATCAAGGAACCGAAGTTGCGCAGCAGGTTCCGCTGCCGGAACGAGAGTGCCACCATGAAGCCGGAGTAGAACCAGATCCCTTCCAGGATCACGTTGTACGCAACGAGATTCCGGACGAAGTCCTGCTTGCCCTCGACGGTGGAGATGTCCAGGGTCTGCTCGGTCATCCGGCGGATGAAGTTGACCTCGAACTGCTCCTTGGCGGCCATCGACGGCACGCTGATGTGCGACTCGTAGGCCGCCGCCCGGTCGATCGGGAACGTCTCCAGCACGTACTCGAAGGCCATGCAGTGGTTGGCCTCCTCCCACATCTGCTTCGCCAGATACAGGTGGCACTCGGCCGAGTTCACGTACGGATACACCCCGAACGCCAGCGCCTTGTTCACCAGGAGCTCGTTCGGATTGAAGTAGCTCATCAGGTGCGTCAGCGCGTGCCGTTCGTCGTCCGTCATCCGGCCGAAGTCGCTCAGATCCTCGCCGAGCTGGACCTCGTGCGGGAACCAGGTGTTGGCCACCGCCTGGTTGTAGAGCTCGTACGCCCATGGATACGTCACGGGCTTCAGCAGCAGCCCTTCGGTGATCCCGGTCCCCAGAATCGATGTCATCGCCATTCCTTCCCACGTGGTGCCGCGACCGAGTCTGACAGGTACCGGCCTACTGGCAGGAATCGCATTGCACCAGGTCCTGCGGGTCGATCAGGTCGAGGTCGTTCACCGAGATGGCCGGCGTCACGGACAGCTGCACGGCCCGGGCCGGCCGCGCGACGGACTCGCTCTCGGACTGCACCGGCTTGGTCGCCTGCGCGGTGGCGGCACGTTCGGCCGCGGTGGGCCGGTGCGCCGTGACGGCCTGCGCCTCGGCGGACTGTGTTTCGACTGTCTGGGGCCGCTGCACCGAGACCGCGTCGACCGTCTCGGCTGCCGCGACCGCGGGCACCTCGGACGCCGTGGCGGGGGAGGTCGGGGTACGGCCGCCGGAGCGCCCGAAGCCGAACCCGCGCCGCGCCGGGGTGCTCTTGGTCGAGCCGCCGTCGGCCTCGGCCGGGGCCGACCCGCCGCGCAGCTCGGCCGCCTTGTTCACCTTCACGGTGCTCTGCTCGGCGGTGTGCCGCGGCATCATGTGCAGGTAGTACGTCGTCTTGACGCCCTTGTCCCAGGCCGCGCTGTACAGGTCGACCATCTCGCCGACGTCCCGGCTGGCCAGGTAGATGTTGCGGCTGATCGCCTGGTCGATCCACTTCTGCGCCCGCGCGGCCACGTTGATGAACGCGTACGGGGACAGCTGGAACGACGTCCGGTAGATCTTCTTCAACTCCTCCGGCACGATGTCGATCTTGGACACGTCGCCCTGGGCGCGCAGCAGGTCGTCGCGGACCTGCTCCCAGAGGCCGTACTCCTTGAGATCCTTGACCAGGTTGCGATTTACCTCGAGGAACTTGCCCGACGAGGTGGCCCGGCTGAAGATCTGCGAGAACTGCGGATCCAGGCCCGGGGTGGTGCCGGCGACCAGGCCGATCGAGGCGGTCGGGGCGATCGCCATCAGGGTGGCGTTGCGGATGCCGCCCTTGACCTTGGTACGCAGAGCGTCCCAGTCCAGCCGGGTGGTCCGGTCGACGTCGACCTTCACGCCGCGGTCCCGCTCCAGCTCGTCGATCGTGTCGAACGGGACCATGCCCTTCGACCAGCGCGAACCCGGGAAGTTCGAGTACGCCCCGCGCTCACGGGCCAGGTCGGCGCTCTCGTCGATCGCGTGGTAGCTGACGAACTCCATGATCTCGTCGGCCAGCGCGTAGCTCTGCTCGCTCTCGTACGAGTAGCCCATCCGCTCCACCACGTCGGTGAAGCCCATCACGCCGAGCCCGATGGCCCGGTTGTCGGCATTGGACCGCTCCGACTCCGGCACCGAGGAGATGGTGATGTCGATCAGGTTGTCCAGCTGCCGTACGGCGGAGCGGGCGGACTGGCGCAGCCGGTCCCAGTCGATCCGGGCCTGCGGGCCGGAGCCGCGCAGGTGCTTGGACAGGTTGATCGAGGCCAGGTTGCAGACCGCGACGTTGTCCCGGTCCTGCGGCAGGCAGACCTCGGTGCACAGGTTGGACAGGTGGATCGTCCCGGTGTTGTTGTTCAGCGCCCGGGTGTTGATCGTGTCCTTCCAGGTCAGCCACGGGTGCGACGTGGTCTGCAGGGAGATCAGGATCGCCTGGAACTGCTCCCGGGCCCGAATCTTCTTGAACCGCTTGATCTCGCCGGCTTCGGCCATCCGGATGTATTCGGCGTAGCGCTGGGAGAACGCGGCCCCGTACAGCTCGGTCAGGTCCTCGACCTCCAGCGGGTCGAACAGGTACCAGTCCTCGTCGTTGCGCACCCGCTTCATGAACTCGTCGGAGATCCAGACCGCGGTGTTGGCGGTCCGGGTGCGGCGGTACGGGTCGCCGGCGTTCTGCCGGAGATCGAGGAACTGCGGGAAGTCGAGGTGCCAGTTCTCCATGTAGAAGCAGAGCGCGCCGAACTTCTTGCCGCCACGAGACACCGCCCGCAGGGTGGAGTCGATCGTGTGCATGAACGGGATCGGGCCGGTCGAGGTGGTGTTGTTGGACCGGATCGGCGAGCCCTCGCTGCGCAGCTTGGACACCGAGAGGCCGATCCCGCCGGTGCCCTTGGTCAGCCACATCACGTCGCGAACGGACTTCGCGATGTGCTCGATGTCGTCCTCCATCTGCATGACGAAGCAGTTGGAGAGCTGGGCGTACGAGGTGCCGGCGTTCACCAGCGTCGAGCCGGCGGCCAGGTATTCCAGCCGGGACATGCCCTCGTAGAAGCCGAGCGCGGCCTCGGTCGGGTCCTCCTCGTTGAGCGAGAGGCCCATCGACACCCGCATCCAGAAGTACTGCGGCACCTCGAGCGGGTTCCGATCATGATCACTGATCATGTAACGGGTCCGCATGGTCTGCACGCCGATGTAGCGGAGCAGGTCGTCGCGGGTCGGATCCAGCGCCGCGGCCAGCCGCTCCAGGTCGAACATCTCGCTGCCCAGCCGGGGATCCAGCAGGCCGCGCTCGATCGCGTCGCTCAGGTAGTCGGCGAACCGCAGCCGGTGCAGCGCCTGGATCGTCTCGGGCGCCGAGTCGCCGAACAGGTCGTTGGTCTCGCCGAGCACTCGCTTGTAGAGGGTCTTGATCAACAGCCGGGCGGCGATCGTGTCGAACGCCGGATCGTCCTTCACGTTCTGCAGCGCGATGCCGATCACGGCCTCGTCCAGCTGCTCCGTGGTGATCTTGTCGAACAGCGTGATCTCGAGCTCGGACTGGATCTGGGTAGCCCGCTTGATGGCGTCGTCGAGGCCGCGTGCGGCGTCCTCGATGGAGCGGGCGATCTCGTACCCGTCGTACTGCTGAAGGCCCCCGTCACGCTTGACGACTCGGATCTCACTGGTCACGGTCATGTTGGGGATCCTCCCTACCTGTAGTGGCTGTTTGGCGCGAAGACCACCATATATGGAAATGACAGGTTTGTAACTACCCAGTCGCCGCGAATTCGCCCGGCCGCCGCGCGGCACGCTCAGCGGACCCCTGAGAACCTGCGGAAACCTGCTCGACGGGCCCGCGCGGAGGCCTCCGGACGAGTGGTGGAACTCACGTCGGACGGCCCGGACGGGCCGCCGCCCGGTGCCGGAGGGGAGGTCCGGCACCGGGCGGCGGGAGGGGGAGGAAACGTGGTCGGTGGGGAGGGGTCAGCGGCGCCCCGGTCCGGCCGGGATGACGCCGGCCTCGGCGGCCTTGACCACCGCGTCGGCCTCGGCCTGGGTCAGGGTGCCGGCCTCGACCGCCTCGGCCAGCCGCTCCTTCAGCGCGGCGATGCCGTCGGCCCGGGCGGCCTCGCGCAGTTCGGTGAGCGCCTTTTCCACTGCGGCCTGCTCGACGCCCAGCTTCTCGGCGAGCAGCTTGGTCAGCTGCTGCTGCCGCTCCTCCCGGGACGGTCGGTCGTCCGGATCGGCGTCCCGGTCGGGGCGCAGCTCCTGGAACGCGGCGCGGAGCGCCTCGTCGACCAAGGCCTCGTCGAGCCCGAGCTTCTCCGCCAGCTCGGGCGCCGCGAAGACCCCGCCGGGTCCGGTGTGGCGCACCGGACCGGTCCGGTCGTCCGGCGCCTTCCTGGGATCGGCCGACGGGGTGCCGCTCGCCGACGGGCCGGCGCTCGGAGTGGGCGTCGGTTCGGCCGCGGCGACTCCGGTGCCGGCGACGATCCCGGTCACGGCCAGTGCGCTGCCGGCGATCGCGGCGGCGACGGTGGTCTTGGATCTCATGCGATGGTTCTCCCTTGTTGTCGTGGTGGAGATCCCCAGGTGAGTGGCGGAGGCTGGCATCGGGCTGGGTTCGGGCTGGCCGGCGCCTGTGGGTTGCTGTGGGTGGACTCCGGTCCGGGCATGCCAGGATGGCGTCGTGTCGTCCGCTGACCCCGACCTGATCCGGCTCGCGCAGGCGTACCGGATCGACACCGAGTACTACGACTGGCGGGGCAACCTGACCCGGGTCGACCCGGCCACGATCGTCGGCGTGCTGGCCGGCCTCGAGGTCGACGCATCGTCACCGGACTCGGTCCGGGCCGCGCTGGCCGATCATGAGCTGGCGCCGTGGCGATCGGCCTTGCCGCCGTGCGTGACGGTGCGTCGGGGCCAGTCGATAGCGGTGCCGGTGCACGCGCCGGCCGGGTCCGAGGTCCGGCTCACGCTCGGGTACGAGGACGGGCGGCCGGACCTGGAGTTGGCGGCGCCGGACGGCCCGGACGGCGATCGCGAGGTGGCCGGTGCGCTGATCCAGCGCTGGTCGTACCCGCTGCCGGACGACCTGCCGACCGGCTATCACACCCTGCGGGCCGAGGTCGGCGACGCCCGCGCCGAGGCGGCGCTGATCGTCACCCCGGACCGGCTCGACTGGCCGGGCGGCCTGGCGGCCCGGCCGGGCTGGGGCCTCGCCGCGCAGCTGTACAGCGTCCGCTCGGAGTCGTCCTGGGGCAGCGGCGACCTGGTCGACCTGACCGACCTCGCGGCCTGGGCGGCGGTCGAGCACGGCGGCGACTTCGTGGTGATCAACCCGGTGCATGCCGCCGAACCGGTGCCGCCGCTGGAGCCGTCGCCGTACCTTCCGGCCAGCCGGCGGTTCGTCCACCCGCTCTACCTGCGGCCGGAGGCGATCTTCGAGTACGCGACGCTGCGGCGGAAGGACCGGAAGCGGATCCGCCGGCTCCGGGAACGGCTGCTGCAGACGCCGGGCGTCGGCTACCGGATCGACCGGAACGCCGCCTGGGCGGCGAAGCTGGCCGCACTCAAGATCATCTTCGGGGCCGGCCGGACGCCTGGCCGGCAGCTCGCCTTCGCCGGGTACGTGGAGCGGGAGGGCTCGTCGCTGACCGACTTCGCCACCTGGTCCGTGCTGGCCGAGCGGCACGGGCCGGACAGCCGGACCTGGCCGGAACCGTACCGGGACCCGCGATCGGCCGAGGTGCAACGGTTCGCCGATGATCATGCCGCCGAGATCGACTTCGTCCGCTGGCTGCAGTGGCAGTGCGACGAGCAGCTGTCCCGGACCCAGGACGACGCGCGCCGGTTCGGGATGCGGCTCGGGGTGCTGCACGACCTCGCCGTCGGCGTGCATCCGGGCGGCGCGGACGCGTGGCGGCTGCGGGACTGCTACGCAGGAGGGTTCAGCGTCGGGGCGCCGCCGGATGCGTACAACCAGCTCGGTCAGGACTGGAACCAGCCGCCCTGGCGGCCGGACCGCCTGGCCGAGACCGGCTACCGGCCGTTCCGGGAGATGGTCGCGGCGCTGCTCCGGCACGCCGGCGGGCTCCGAGTCGATCATGTGATCGGCCTGTTCCGGCTCTGGTGGATCCCGCGCGAGGCGGGTCCCAAGGAGGGCACCTACGTCCGCTACGACCACGAGGCGCTGGTCGGCATTCTGGCGCTGGAGGCGGAGCGGGCCGGCGCCGTGATCATCGGCGAGGACCTGGGCACGGTCGAGCCGGCGGCCCGGGACTTCCTGCGCGAGCGCGGCATCCTGGGCACCTCGATCCTGTGGTTCGAACGGGACTACCAGGCCGACACGCCGCTGCCGGCGGAGCACTGGCGGACCGCCTGCCTGGCGTCGGTGACCACGCACGACCTGCCGCCGACCGCGGCCTACCTGCGCGATGATCATGTCCGGCTGCGGGAGCGGCTCGGCCTCCTGGAACGGCCACTGGCCGAGGAACTCGCCGGCTCCCGCGCCGAACGCGAGGGCTGGCTGACCGAACTGCGCGGCCGCGGGCTGCTGGCCGAAGATGATCAAGGTGAGCAGCCGGTGGTCGAGGCGCTGCACCGGTTCCTCAGCGCGACCCCGGCCGTGTTGCGGGTGGCGGCGCTGCCCGACCTGGTCGGCGATCGGCGGGTGCAGAACCAGCCCGGCACCATTGATCAACATCCGAACTGGCGGATGCCGCTGAGCCATCCGGACGGCCGGCCGATGACGCTGGAGGAGTTGATCATGAGCCCGCGCGCGGCCGCCCTGGCCGAGGTGATGGCGGCCGGGCTGCGTACGGACCAAGATCACTCGGCCGGTCGGTAGCGGGTCTGGCTGAAGCCGGCCGGACCGCGACCGAAGGCGAGGATCTTCTGCGGCCGCACGGCCCAGACCTTGGCAAAGCCGCCGCTCGGCGTGCCGAAGCCGCCATCGGTCACGATGTGCTCACCCCAGAAGCCGTCCCACTTGCCGTCCCAGGCCGCCGCCACCCGGGCCAGCACCGCGGGATCGGTCACCGACTCGGCCCGTCCTTCGACGACGACGTCCAGCCCGGCGTACCAATGATCGGAGCCGGTGGTCAGGGCTACGCGATCATGGTGCCGGAGATTGGCCGTCTTCTGTTCCTCCTCGCCGGAGCTGAAGTACAAGACGTCGTCCAGCCAGACGGCGACGAGCGGGACGACATGTGGCCGGCCGTCCTCGCGGACCGTGGCGATCCAGAACAGCTGGGCCGTCTCGAGCACGGACCGGGTGTGGCTCCAGCTCGTCGGCGGCTGGCCGGTGTCGCTGTAGCGGGGATCGAGGTCGATCACGGGGTTGTTCATCACAAGTTCCCTTCAGTGCCTGTTGCGTTTGTACCCACCCGACGAACGGGTGACCCCGGGGATCGACACCCGGAGCAGGCCGTTACTCACCCGGGCCACGGGGCCCGACCCGTCCCGGGAGACCTCGTCACTATGCTGACCCGGGTGACCAGACTGACCCAGGCCGTCTCCGTCATCCTGATCTTGACCGGCGTGATCACGTTCATCGCGACCGGAGCGTCCAGCGCGACCGCGCTGATCCCGGCGTTCGTCGGGATCCTGATCGGGATCTGCGGCGTGCTGGCGATGCGGGAGAAGTTCCGCCGCCACGCGATCCACCTCGCGCTCGTGTTCGCGCTGATCGGCGCGCTCGGCTCGCTGATGAACGTGGCCAAGATCGGCCAGCTGTTCGACGGCACCGCCGAACGCCCCGGCGCGATCATCGAGAGCATCATCATGCTCGTCGTCACGGTGGTCTACCTGATCTTCGGGATCAGGTCGTTCATCGCCGCCCGCAAGGCCCGCACCGAAGGGGAATGATCATGGCGTACGCGATCCGGTACGCCCGTGCTGGCGGCCCCGAGGTGATCGATTACGTCGAGGTCCCGGACCGCGAGCCCGGCCCGGGCGAGGTGGCGATCGACGTCGCCGGCGTCGGGGTCAACTTCATCGAGACCTATCAGCGCAGCGGAACCTACAAGGTCGACTACCCGTTCGTGCCCGGCGGCGAGGGGGCCGGCGTGATCAGCGCGGTCGGGCCGGAGGTGACCACGTTCGCGGTCGGCGACCGGGTGGCCTGGGCCGGCATCCCGGGTTCGTACGCCAGCCGGCTGGTCGGCCCGGCGGACAAGCTGCTCGCCGTACCCCGTGGACTGTCCGACGAGCAGGCCGCTGCCGTACCGCTGCAGGGGCTGACCGCGCACTACCTGGCCACCTCGACCTATCCGATCCAGGCCGGCGACACCGTGCTGGTGCACGCCGGCGCCGGCGGGGTCGGCCTGCTGCTGACCCAGATCGCCAAGATCAAGGGCGCCCGGGTGATCACCACCGTCTCGACCGAGGAGAAGGCGGAACTGTCCCGGGAGGCCGGCGCGGACGAGGTGATCGTCGGCTACACCGGCTTCGCCGACCGGGCCCGCGAACTCACCGACGGCGAGGGCCTTCCGGTCGTGTACGACAGCGTCGGCCGGGACACGTTCGACGCGTCACTGTCCGCGGTCCGGCGGCGCGGCCACCTGGTGCTGTTCGGCGCGTCCAGCGGCCCGGTGCCGCCGGTCGACCCGCAGCGCCTCAACGACGCCGGCTCGGTCTTCCTGACCCGGCCGAAGCTGGCCGACTACACGGTCACCCGGAGCGAGCTGCTGGAACGGTCGACCGAGCTGTTCGCCTGGATCGGCGACGGCCGGCTCTCGGTCCGGATCGGCGGCACCTACCCGCTCGCGGAGGCGGCTCGGGCCCAGTCCGACCTGACCGCCCGCAAGACGACCGGCAAGCTCGTCCTGCTCCCCTGACCCACGCCGGAGTCGTCCGGTGGCGTAGGTCGCGGTTGTGCTGGATCCGCGACCGTTCCACTCATCCGCGACCGCTGCATCAGTCGCGGATTGGTGCAACAGTCGCGGATAGATGCGGGGGCGGGGATGCGGAGGGCGGTCAGGGGCTGAACTCGGCGAGTCGGTCCAGGGCCTCGGGGACGGAGTCGACGCAGGCGATCACGGCGGCCATCGACCGCTCCTCGGCGATCTTGGCCAGCAGCGGCCAGGCCGGCAGGGCCCGGGTCCAGTAGTCGGTGCCGACCAAGATCATCGGCGCGATCTCGGAGTCGTCGGTGGCGTAGTAGTTCTCGGTGACGGCCTGGAAGATCTCCTGGAGGGTGCCGGCCCGGCCCGGCAGATAGACGATGCCGCCGCGGCAGCGGTGCAGCAGGGTGTCCTCGCGGAGCGCGTTGGCGAAGTACTTGGCGATCTCGGTGGCGAACACGTTGCTCGGCTCGTGGCCGTAGAACCAGGTCGGGATGCCGAGGCTGTGCCCGGCCTTGGCGGCCGGCAACAGCTCCCGTACCTGATAGCCGGTCTCCACCCAGTCGTCGATCGAGACCCGGTAGTCGGTCACCTTGCCGAGCAGCGCCCGCGCCTCGACCAGCGCCTCCGGCTCGGGGCTCAGGTAGGCGCCGAGGTTGGCCGCCTCCATCGCGCCGGGTCCGCCACCGGTGAGCACCACCCGGCCGGCCGCGGTCAGGTCGGCGCCGAGCCGCGCCGCCTGCCAGTACGCGTCGTCGGTCCGGGCCAGCGCGTGGCCGCCCATGATCCCGACCACCCGGCGACCGTTCTGGTACGCCGAGCCGTGCATGGCCTCGTCCAGCGCGTCCGACATCGCATGATCATGAAGCGACGCGGCCAGCGAGTGGTCCAGCGAGCGGTGCACCTGGGCCTCCTTCGCCCACGCATAGATCGCCGCATCGGGACTGCTCGGGTACGGCACCAGCCGGCCGTCCGCCGGATCGCCGTAGAGGTCGTCGGCCGAATAGAGCCGAGGCCGGTACGGATCGAACGGCAACTCCGGCAGCGTGGGGAAGATCAACGCGCCGCGCCGCCGCAGCCGCTCCTCGACACCCGGCCCGAACCGGCAGCCGAGGAACACGGCGCCGCGGACCACGACCCGGTCCAGTTCGGCCGCCCGCTCGGTCAGGTCGACCGACTGGACGAACCAGCCGTTCAGCCGGGAGGTGGACGCCAGATGATCATCGAACGCGGCCAGGCTCTCGATCTCGATCGTGCGCCGGGTCACGGTCGCCCCGCCGGTCTCGTCGCAGACATGCCCGCAGTCTAGGGACCCCGGGCTAGTCCCGGCGCCCGTTCAGGGCCACGCCGACGCCGAGTCCGATCATGGTCAGTCCGGAGGCGCCGCCGACCAGCTCCAGCCGTCGGCGGGACGCGGCGAACCAGCCGCGTACGGTGCTGGCCGCGAGCCCCCAGATCGTGTCGGAGAGGAGCGCGATGGCCGCGAAGATCGCGCCGAAGATGATCATCTGCAGGCCCGGTGGCGCGCCGGCGGCACGGTCGACGAACTGCGGCAGGACGGCGGCGAAGAACACCATCGACTTCGGGTTCGTCACGCTGACCACGAAGCCCTCGACGAACGTGCGTCGGCCGCCGACCGGCGCGGCTCCCTCTTCGAGGGCCTGCCAGAGCTTGCCGCGGTGCCGGATCGCCCGGATGCCCAGATAGACCAGGTAGCCGGCGCCGGCGAACTTCAGCACCGTGTACGCAAGCGCGGAGGCCTGCAGCAGCGCTCCGACGCCGACGGCGATCCCGACCGCGCAGACGAAGCTGCCGAGCGCGCCGCCGAGCACGGTGAGCACCGCCGTCCGGCGCCCGTACGCGAGCGCCCGGCTGACCACGAACAGCACCGACGGCCCCGGGATGATGATCAAGACGAAGGCGGCGAGGGCGAACGCGAGCGTGTTGCCGAGCGGCACGAGCATGTCCGCAGTCTAGGGAGCACACTGGGATCGTGGCCGTCAGTTCCGAGGAGACCGAGGACGCCCGGCGCCGGTACGCGTTCGTCACGCCGCCGAGCCGGCTGCCCGGCCTGGTCGCCTCCGCGACGGGCTACCACACCACGGACAACCCGGTCGGGCTGCACCGCGGGCTGCCGTCGCCGTACCTCGCCTTCATCTTCGCGCTGGACGACGCCCCGATCATCGGTGCCGACACGCCGGACCGAGCCCTGACCCCGGCGGCACCGCGGGCGGAGGTGCTGCTCGGCGGCCTGCACCAGCGGCCGGCCTACGTGGTCCAGCCGCGCAGCCAGGTCGGCATCCAACTCGCCGTCCACCCGCTGGCGGCGCGCCGCCTGTTCGGCCCGCCGACCCGCGAGCTGACCGAGTTGGTCGGCGACGGGGTCGCCGTGCTCGGCGCCGAGGCGGCCCGGCTGCGGGAGCGGATGGCGGAGACGCCGACCTGGGCGGAACGGTTCGAGCTGCTCTGGGCGTACCTGCGCCGTCGGGTCGAGGCCACCGAGCGGGTCGAGGCCCCGCCGCCGGCGCTCGTCGAGGGCTGGCGCTGGCTGGCCCGGTTCGGCGGCACCGGCTCGATGGACGGCCTGGCCCGGCACCTCGGCTACAGCGGCCGCCGGGTGAGCCAGCTGTTCGGCGCCGAACTCGGGGCGTCCCCGAAACAGGTCGGCCGGCTGTTCCGGTTCGACCTGGCCCGCCGGCAGATCGCCGCCGACATCGACCGGACCGGGCGGAGCGACCTGGGCCGGGTGGCGGCCGAGCGCGGCTACTACGACCAGTCGCACCTGGTCCGGGACTTCCGGCAGTACACGGGCACCAGCCCGTCCCGCTGGATCGCCGAGGAGTTCCGAAACATCCAAGCCGGTGGGCACCGGGCTCCGGAAGACTCGCCACCATGACCGACACCGACACTGCTGCCAACGTCTGGCCCACCTTGCAGGCCGCCGACGCACCGGCCCTGATCGACTTCCTGGTCGATGTGCTCGGCTTCGAACGCACCGCCGTGTACGCCGACGGCGACCGGGTCGCCCACGCCCAACTCAACTGGCCGCACCCGGGCGGCGCCGGGACCGGCGGGATCATGCTCGGCAGCCACCAGCCGGACGCCGACTGGAGCCGCCGGCCCGGCACGGCCGGGACCTATCTGGTGGCCGACGACGTCGACGAGATCCACCGCCGGGCGGTCGCCGCCGGCGCCAAGATCATCAACGAGCCGGTCGACCGGGACTACGGCGGCCGCGAGTTCACCCTGGCCGATCCGGAGGGCAATCTCTGGTCCGTCGGCAGCTACCGCGGCGAGCCCCGTACCCGCTGATCTTGTCGGGACGGGCGCCGGCGGTGGGACCGCGCCGTGATTGACTGACGCCCGTGTCGACGCCCGGCTGGTATCCCGACCCCTCCGGCGCACCCGGTCAGTACCGCTACTGGGACGGTCGTGCCTGGTCCCAGCAGACCACCGACCGCCCGGGCGGCCCGGCCACCGGCGCCGAGCGGCCGGGGAAACGGCGCGGGCTGTCCTTGATCATCGGCGGCCTGGCGCTGGTCGTCGTACTGGGCTTGATCATCTTCTTCGCGGTACGGCAAGCGGGCGCCGGCCGTCCGATCACGGACGACCCGGTCCCGTCCTCGACGGTGTCCGGCTGGGACGACAGCCGGCCCACCGCCTCGCCGACCCCCACCGCGTCGCCGACGCCGTCACCGTCGCCGACGCCGAGCCCGTCCGCCAGCGGGACCGCCGAGACGACGATCGCCTGCCCGACCGGCAATCCCCGCGAGCGCGGACCGCGCCCGCCGGACGGCCGGGTGCACGGCGGCGGCCTGTCCTTCCCGCGGATCGACGGCTGGGTGGACGACCTGCAGACCAGCGGCGTGAGCTGGGGCTACGACGTCGAGTCGCAGGGCTTCTCGGTCTACCCGGGCTGGGCCGCGTTCCTCGGCGTCGGCGAGATCCGTGCCGCGGACGGGTTCGCCCCGACGCCGAAGGCCGCCGCGCAGAAGGTGATGCAGTGCGTCGCCAGCTCCGGCTGGTACACCACCGAACAGTCCACCAAGGACCTCAAGGCGGAGCAGACGACCATCGACGGCCACCAGGCCTGGTGGATCCGGACCGACATCTACGTCTCCGACCGCAGGGTCCCCGGCGACACGGTCGACGTGATCGTCGTCGACACCGGCCGTCCGGACGCCTACGGCCTGTTCATCGGGGCCGTCGCGATCGGCGACGCCGGCCTGCAGACCCTCCGCGACAACGCGGTCCGCGACCTCACCGTCGATTGACCCGGGCCGACACAGTCATGGAGAAGGAGTGGCGCCTGCCCTGAGCCCGCCGCGGCAGACGGGACGGGTCGTCGCGCCGGGAACCGGGGTCGCGACCCGAGATCAGGGTCGCGGCTAGGCATCGAAAGGCCGGACCGTCGTGCGGCGCGCGAGATCGTCCCCGCCGCGCCGACCCATCCGCCTGGAACGTCGGGTTGTCGACATTTCAACGCCAGGACTCGCGCCAGCGATGGGATTGTCGACAACCCGACGTGGGCCTGCTGGGGACGGCGAGGGCAGAGGCGACGCCGACGGGCGGCGCGACGAGCAGGCGGCGCGACGAACAGGCGGCGCGACGAACAGACGGCGCGGCGACCGGCAGTGCGCGAGGCAAGGCGGCGCGGGAACGGGCGGGCGGGCCGGGGCGAATGGCTGCGGGCGCGGGGACGGGCGAGGCGGAACGGCGCGGCCGAAAGGGCTGGCCGGGCGAGGCCGGAACGGCGCGGCCGAAACGGCCGGCCGGGCGCGGCCGAATCGGGTGGCCGGCGCGGGCGGAAACGGGTGGGGCGGAAACGGGTGGCCGGCGCGGCGGAAACTGGTGGTCGGGCGCGGGCGGAACCGGGCGGGGCGGAATCGGGCTCGGCGGCGCGCAGACGGGCGGCGCGGGGACGGGCGAGGCGTAACGGAGCGGCCGAAACGGGGCGGGGCGGAAACGGGCGCGGCGGAATCGGGCGCGGCGGCGCGGGGACGGGCGAGACGGAACGGGCGGGCGGGGGCGGGTGGAGCGTGGGGGACGGCGGGGCGGAGCCGGCGGGCGCGTGCACCGGGCGGGATGAGGGCGCTGTGCTGGGCGCAGTTGGCGTCGTTTTTCCTCCACGGTTCGCAAGCCAAGGGCGAGTGCCACGTGGCAATGCTCGACGCGTGGAGGAAAAGCGACACCATCGCTGCCGGACCCATGCCTCAACCTGCCCGCGGGCCCGAGCCGGGCACCGCTCGACGACTGAGCGCCCTGGCCGCCCTCGCGACAGCCAGGTCGAGCAATTCCCTGATGCTGTGGGTCACTACCTGCCGCGTACACCCGGCCGGATACGCCCCACTCGCTTGGGTCCGCGGGGTTTCAGAGGGTCAGGGCGCGGGGGAGGGCTAGGCCGAAGAGGGAGGTGCCGGGGAGCGGGGCGGTGACCCACTCGGTGATGGTGCCGCCGGTCGAGGGCGCGTACCAGAGGGTCATCCGGTGCGGGGTCTGCACCAGCACCAGGTCCAGCCGGAAGATGTCGTCCAGCCAGGTGCCGCTGGCGGCGAGCCGCAGCTCCCGGTCGCCGGGCAGTTCGACGGTGGTCTCGAGCCAGCGGTCGGCCGCGGCGACCAGGTCGAAGTACGGCGTCTCCGGCGGCAGCATCGGATCGGAGTGGGTCAGGCTGACCCGCCAGACGCCGTAGTCGCCCGACTCGACACCGGTGACGTGGACGTCCGGCCGCGGCGCGTCCTCGGCCTCCGGCGGCCGGCCGTACGGCTGCTCGGCGGCCGCGTCGGCCGCTTGGTCGGCGGTCGGCAGGGTCAGCGTCGCCAGTCGTTCGGCCAGCGCGTCGGCGTCACGGTCGGCGCCGGACAGCGGCCGTTGGCTGAAGCCGGGCAGCAGGTGCTGCCAGACCGTCGCGAGGATCGACTGGGCGTCGAAGGCGGCCGACGTCATCACGATCACCGCGTCCTGGTCCGGCAGCACCAGGCAGAACTGGCCGAACGCGCCGTCGGCCCGGTAGCCGTACCGGGACCGCCAGAACTGGAAGCCGTAGCCCTGCTGCCAGTCCGGCGTCGACCCCTGCTGGTTGGGTGTCAGCGCCGAGGTCGCCTCGTCGACGTACGCGGCGGGGACGAGCTGCCGGTCGCCCCACCTCCCGCGGCGCAGGTAGAGCTCGCCGAACTTGCCGATCGACTCCGTGGTCAGGTGCAGGCCGGTGTAGCCGAGCTGGCGGCCTTCCGGGTACGCGGTCCAGTGCGCCTGGTCGATGCCGAGCGGCTTCAGCAGCCGCGGCGTCAGGTAGTCCAGCAGCGTCTCTCCGGTGACCCGCTGGGTGATCGCGGCGATCGCGTACGTGGCCGTGTTGTTGTACGCGAACACGCTGCCCGGTTCATGATCGGGTTCGATCCCGAGGAAACCGCGCAGCGGCTCGTGCGGGTCGGCGACGAAGGAGCGCCAGAGCGTGTCCTCGAGGTGCCCGGTGGCCATCCGCAGCGTGTCCCGTACGGTCAGCTTCCGGATCCGGTCACCGGCCGCGGAGTCGGCCAGGTCGTCCAGGTAGGCCAGCAGCGGCAGGTCCAGATGCAGCTTGCCCTCGGCCACCGCGATCCCGGCGGCTGTCGCCGTGAAGCTCTTGCTCAGCGAGTAGATCAGGTGCACCTGCTCCGGCCCGTACGGTGCCCACCAGCCCTCCGCCAGCACCTTGCCGTGCCGGATGATCATCAGGCTGTGCAGTTCCTGATCAAGATCATCGAGGAAATCGAGGACGGCCCTGGGCCTCAGCCCGTGCTCGGCCGCCGAAGCCCGTTCCAACTGCTGGGTCACGAGGCACACCTTAGCCTCGATCGGTGGTCCGGCGGTCTCGGACAAGATCAGTTCGAGACCCGTGCACCGAGCGGATCACCCGGTGTCGACGACCTCGACGCGGGGTGCGAAGCGGGTCACGGCCTCGGCGAGTCGGTCGCGGGACAGGGGTCAGCCCCAGACCCGCCGGCTGGCGTACGCGACGTCGGGCGGGACGTGCGGGACCCAACGGCGCAGCCGGTCGATCATCGCGGCGTAGCGGGACGGGTCGGTGACCGGATCGGGCCGGCCCGGGAGGATGATCGGAGCCTCGGTCCCGCGGAGCCCGAGAAAGCGGCCGGTCCGTGGCCCGAACCCCTGCACCCGATAGAGATACGTCCGGTAGACGACCACCGCATCGATCGCCGTCCACGGCACGGTGTGCGTGGTCTCCCGGTGGCGGAACGGCTGCCCGCCGAACGTCAGCCCGTGACTGTCGACCCGCAGCGCGACCTTGCCGAGCCGGGCCAGATGGCTGACGACCAGGAACAGCGCGAAGCCGCCGGCGAAGGGCAACGGGATCCAGGCCAGCGGCTCTGCGGTCGTCGCGGCGAGGCGCGCCAAGGAGAAGGTCAACGCCACACTGAGCGCGGCCAGCGCCAGGCTCTCCCACGAGGCCGAATACCGGATCACGTACGCGCCGGTCTGGTCATTCATGCTGCGGCTGCTCCTCGGGGGCGTTGATCCGTGCGGTCGCTCGGGCCTGAATGCACGGTGACCGCTCCCGCTGACGCGGCGCTGACGCCGGCCCGGCCAAGGATAGGGAAGACTGAACCCGTGCGTGACGTCGTCGTGTTGGGCAGCACCGGATCCATCGGCACCCAGGCCCTGGAGGTGATCGCCGAGAATCCGGGCCGGTTCCGGGTATCCGTGCTGGCCGCCGGCGGTACCCGGCCGAAGCTGCTGGCCGAGCAGGTCCTCGAGTTCGGCCCGCGGCTGGTCGCGCTCACCCAGGCGTCGGCGGTGCAGGACCTGCAGCTCGCGCTGTACGCGGAGGCGTCCCGGCGCGGCTGGGCCGAGGGCAAGCTGACCTTGCCCAAGATCATCGCCGGCCCGGACGTGGCGACCGAGGCGGCGGCCGAGCCGGCCGACGTCGTGCTGAACGGGATCACCGGGTCGGCCGGCCTGCGCCCGACGCTGGCCGCGCTGGCCGCCGGCAGCACGCTGGCGCTGGCCAACAAGGAGTCGCTGGTGATCGGCGGGGCGCTCGTCACGGGGGCGGCGAAGCCGGGGCAACTGGTCGCGGTCGACTCCGAGCACTCCGCGCTGGCGCAGTGTCTGCGGGCCGGCCGGGCCGAGGAGGTGGACCGGCTGATCGTCACCGCCAGCGGCGGGCCGTTCCGCGGCTGGACCCGGGAGCAGATGCGCGACGTCACGCCGGAGCAGGCGCTGGCCCACCCGACCTGGGACATGGGCCGGGTCATCACGACCAACTCGGCGACGCTGGTCAATAAGGCGCTGGAGGTGCTCGAGGCGCACCTGCTGTACGGGATCGACCTGGACCGGATCGACGTCGTGGTGCACCCGCAGTCGATGGTGCACTCGATGGTCCAGTACGTCGACGGCTCCACGCTCGCCCAGTGCTCCCCGCCGGACATGAAGCTGCCGATCGCGCTGGCCCTGACCTGGCCGGACCGGCTGCCCGGCGCCGCCCGCCCGTGCGACTGGACCCAGGCCACCAGCTGGACGTTCGAACCGCTGGACGACGCGGCGTTCCCGGCGGTGGAGCTGGGCAAGCGGGCCGGCCGGGCCGGCGGTACGGCCACCGCGGTCTACAACGCGGCCAACGAGGTGTGCGTCGACGCCTTCCACGAGGGCCGGATCAGCTTCACCGACATCGTCGACATCGTCGCCGACATCCTGGCCGAACACCTCGGCGAGGCGAGACCTGCGGGCGATCCCGGAGCCGACGTAGGATCATCGGTGGCCGCACCGGCCGGCTTCACCGACCACGTGACGGTGGAGACCGTGCTCGCGGCGGACGGCTGGGCCCGGCAACGGGCCGGCGAGGAATGCTACCGGCGCTAGCCCGGGAGATCGAGAGGACCGATGTCAGCCCTGGAGACCGTGATCTACATCGCGGGCGCACTCATCTTCTTCGCGTTGGTGATGGCGTCGGTGGCGTTGCACGAGATCGGCCACCTGGTCCCGGCGAAGCTGTTCGGCGTCAAGACCACCCAGTACTTCGTCGGCTTCGGTCGTACCCTGTGGTCCCGGCGCAAGGGCGAGACCGAGTACGGGATCAAGGCCATCCCGCTCGGCGGCTTCGTCCGGATGATCGGCATGTACCCGCCGAGCCGGGAGCGGCCGAATCAGGTCCGGGCCACCCGGACCGGCATCTTCCAGTCGCTGGCCGACCAGGCCCGGGCCGCCGAGTACGAGGAGATCCGGCCCGAGGACGACGGCCGGCTGCTCTACCAGAAGAAGCCGTGGCAGAAGTTGATCATCATGGCCGGCGGGCCGATCATGAACATTCTGCTGGCCTTCGTGATCTTGCTCGGAGTGACCGCGACGTACGGTGTCTACCGGGAGACCCTGACCGTGCAGACGGTCAGCGAGTGCATCCGGCCGCTGGACGCGCCGGCCTCCGCCTGCGCCCCGAACGACCCGAAGACGCCCGCCTTCCTGGCCGGGCTGCAGCCGGGCGACGAGATCGTCTCCTTCAACGGGGTACGGATCGAGTCCTGGGACCAGCTGCAGGCGACGATCCGCGCCAATCTCGATCATGAAGCCAGGCTCACCGTGCTGCGCGGCGGTCAGCCAGTCGAGCTGAAGCCGGTCAACACGGCACTGAACGGGGTCCGCGACGAGTGGGACCCGTCCAAGATCATCCAGCAGGGCTTCCTCGGCGTGACGCCGCAGCCGGTCCGCGAGCGCGGCGGCCCGGTCACCGTCCTCAACGACATGTGGGACCTGACCCAGCGCACCGGCTACCTGCTGGCGCAGTTCCCGGTCAAGGTCTTCAACGTGGCCAGGGATCTGGTCACCGGCCAGCCGCGGGACGTGTACGGCCCGATGAGCATCGTCGGGGCGAGCCGGGTGGCCGGCGAGATCGCCTCCACCGACCAGGTGCCGGTCGCCGACAAACTCGCGGCGCTGGCCCTCACGCTCGGCAACGTCAACCTGTTCCTGGCCCTGTTCAACCTGATCCCGCTGCTGCCGATGGACGGCGGGCACATCGCCGGCGCGATCTACGAGTGGCTCAGGCGAGGCCTGTCCCGGCTGTTCCGGCGGCCGGACCCGGGCCACGTCGACACCGCGCGGATGCTGCCGGTCGCCTGGGCGGTCGGCATCGTGGTGGCGCTCTCCGGGGCGGTGTTGATCATCGCCGACATCTTCGACCCGATCAAGCTGTTCAGCGGCTGACGTACAGAAAGAAGAGCATGAGTATTGATCTTGGAATGCCGCCGCTGCCGCCGCCCACCCTGGCCGAACGGCGGCCGACCCGGCAGATCAAGGTCGGCAAGGTGCTGGTCGGCGGCGGTGCCCCGATCAGCGTCCAGTCGATGACCACCACGCTGACCTCGGACATCAACGCGACCCTGCAGCAGATCGCCGCGCTGACCGCCAGCGGCTGCGACATCGTCCGGGTCGCGGTGCCGAGCCAGGACGACGCGGACGCGCTGCCGGCGATCGCGCGGAAGTCGCAGATCCCGGTGATCGCCGACATCCACTTCCAGCCCAAGTACGTGTTCGCGGCGATCGAGGCCGGCTGTGCCGCGGTCCGGGTCAACCCGGGCAACATCAAGGCGTTCGACGACCGGGTCGGCGAGATCGCCCAGGCCGCGCGCGAGGCCGGGGTATCGCTGCGGATCGGCGTCAACGCCGGGTCGCTGGACAAGCGGCTGCTGGCCAAGCACGGCAAGGCGACCCCGGAGGCGCTGGTCGAGTCGGCGCTGTGGGAGGCCAGCCTGTTCGAGGAGCACGGCTTCGGAGACTTCAAGATCTCGGTCAAGCACAACGACCCGGTGATCATGGTCCGCGCCTACGAGCTGCTCAGCGAGCAGTGCGACTACCCGCTGCACCTCGGCGTCACCGAGGCCGGGCCGGCGTTCCAGGGCACGATCAAGTCCGCGGTCGCGTTCGGAGCCCTGCTGTCGAAGGGAATCGGCGACACGATCCGGGTCTCGCTGTCGGCCGACCCGGTCGAGGAGGTCAAGGTCGGCTCCAAGATCCTGGAGTCGCTCAACCTGCGCCCGCGCAAGCTCGAGATCGTCTCCTGCCCGTCCTGCGGCCGGGCCCAGGTGGACGTCTACAAGCTGGCCGAGGAGGTCACCGCCGGGCTGGAGGGCCTGACCGTGCCGCTCCGGGTCGCGGTGATGGGCTGCGTCGTCAACGGCCCCGGCGAGGCTCGCGAGGCCGACCTCGGCGTCGCGTCTGGCAACGGCAAGGGCCAGATCTTCGTCCGCGGCGAGGTGATCAAGACGGTCAAGGAGAGCGAGATCGTCGAGACCCTGATCGAGGAGGCGATGCGGATCGCCGACGAGCTCGGCGATTCGGTCGAGGGCGAGCCGCTGGTCGAGGTCGCGGGCGCCGCATCGACGCCGGCCCCGGCGCGGGGATAACGTCGGACCCATGAGACCTCGCCGCGGAACCGACGGATGACGGCCGCGTCGACGGTCACCGGGCGGTCCGGCCACGCCGGCACGGTCCGGGTGCTGAACTCCGGTGATCTTGCCGCCGCGGTGCGGATCCTCTCCACCCGGCCGGTCGACAACGTCTTCGTCGCGTCCCGGGTGCGCGGTGCCGGTCTCGACCCGAACAGCCTCGGCTGCCCGATGTGGGGGTACGAACGCGACGGCGTGCTGCGGTCCCTCTGCCACGCCGGCTCCAACCTGGTCCCGGTCGGCGCCGACCAGGAGGCGGTCGACGCCTACGTCGAGTTCGCCGGCCCGCAACGGATGTGCTCCTCGATCATCGGCCCCGCCGAGACCGCGATGGCGCTGTGGCGTGGGCTGTCGGACCGCTGGGGCCAGTCCTGGGCGACGGTACGGGAGGTGCGGCCGCACCAGCCGGTGCTGGCGATCGACTCGGAACCCCGGGTGGTGCCGAATCCGTACGTCCGGCCGGTGACGCTGGCCGAGTGGGAGCCGTACTCGGAGGCGGCGATCAAGATGTACACCGAGGAGGTCGGCGTCTCCCCGGTCCAGGGCAACTCGGCCGGCTACCGGTTCTACGTGCGGCAGTTGATCTCCGCGGGCCGGGCGTTCGGCTGGATCGAGAACGGCCGGGTCCTCTTCAAGGCCGACCTCGGCTCGGTCTCGGCCACCGCGAGCCAGGTCCAGGGCGTCTGGCTCGACCCGGAGTTCCGCGGCCGCGGCCTGGCTCCCGCCGCGATGGCCGCCGTGGTGCAGCAGGCCCGCGCCGTCGCGCCGGTCGTCTCGCTCTACGTCAACGACTTCAACCATGCCGCCCGCGCGACGTACCGCCGGGTCGGCTTCCGCCAGGTCAGCGAGTTCGCCACGATCCTCTACTGACGACTGCCACGGCTCAGGCCCTGAAGTCCAGCACCAGTTCGGGCGGCGGGAAGCCCGCGGCGCTCGTCAGGATCACGACGCGGCTCCCGGGCTGGTCGTGCTCGGTCGGTACGACGAGGTCCAGTTGATCACTCCGCCGGCCAGGCTGCTGCTGGACGACCTGGTCCGCGCGAATCCGGCTGCCCCGCACGACCTGCCGCTGCCGGTGCTGTCGCTCGCCGCCGTCGCGCGGCGGCAGGCCCGCGGCATGCCGGACCGGGCGTCACCCGGGCTCGAGGTGCCCACCCGAGCGGGCTGGCTTTCCTTGCACGCTTCGGTTCCCGAGGGCGTGCGGTCCGAGCAGGTGGCGATCGTGATCCAGCGCGCGGCGCCCGAGACCGCGGTCGCCCTGGAACTCGAGACCTATGACCTGACCGCGGGAACGGGTGATCGCCGACCTCTCACTGCCGACGGGTCCTTGATCATTGCGCCGGTGCGAGGACAGTGAAGACGAAGGTGGCGCTGCTGAGGGTGAGCATGCCCAGGCAGTTGAGGAAGAAGTTGCGGCCGAAGTCGCGGGCCCGGATGTGCGCCCCCGCGGCGAGCAGGAAGTAGATCACCAGCGCCGCGGTGGTGAGGATCGCCAGCGGCCGGAACCAGATCCCGATCACCAGCCCGGCCGTCGCGGCGAACTTGATCGGCGGCGCGACCCACCAGAACCGCCTCGGGAACCCGACGTCCTCGAAGCACTTCCGGATGAACGCGACCGGCTTCAGGCACATCAGTCCGTCGCCGAACTGGATCAGGGCAAGGACCGCGAGCGGCCACCAGGGATCGATCATGACCCTACGATGGCGAACGGGCTCGGTTTGTGACATCGGGCACCGGCGGGAAGTCGAGGACTCGTGCCGAGGCGCTGTCGATTTCCGGCGCTGCCGTTCGTCCCTGGGGTGTCAACCCTGAGGAGGCACGATGAAGATCAGCGGCGTCACCGTCGGACTGTCGGTCAGCGATCTCGACCGATCGACCGGCTGGTACGAACGCATCCTGGAACGCGGCGGCCCGGATCTCCGCCCCGTCGACACCGTCGTCGAGTACGACCTCGGCGGCGCCTGGCTGCAACTCGGCCTGGACGAACCGCGCCCGGGCAACACGGTGGTCCGGTTCGGCGTTCCCGACGTCCGGGCGGAACGGCAACGGTTGATCGATCTGGGCATCGCCGTGGGCGAGCTGATCGACATTCCCGACGTGGTCGCCTACTTCGAGTTCGACGACCCGGACGGTCACCGGCTCAGCTGCTACACCGAAGCCTGAGGCCTGCGAACGCCCCGGACCGACCTCGACCGACCCGGCTCGGACGGATCGGTCAGGATGGAGTTCATGATCGATTCCGGGTCGACCTTCGCCGAGTACCGACGGCTGCTGTTCACGATCGCGTACGACCTGCTCGGCTCGGTCGGCGACGCGGAGGACGTGGTGCAGGAGGCCTGGCTGCGCTGGGACACGGTCGATCACGCCGCGGTGGCGAACCCGCGCGGCTACCTGGTCCGGATCGTGGTGAACCTCTCCCTGGAACGGTTGCGGCAGCTGCGCCGGGCCCGGGAGGACTACGTCGGGCCGTGGCTGCCGGAGCCGCTCTGGACGACCGAGGACGTGGCCGAGCGGGTCA
The DNA here is from genome assembly GCF_013407955.1 of Microlunatus parietis. Taxonomy (GTDB): domain Bacteria; phylum Actinomycetota; class Actinomycetes; order Propionibacteriales; family Propionibacteriaceae; genus Microlunatus; species Microlunatus parietis. The sequence goes on from NZ_JACCBU010000001.1 coordinate 5,764,108, forward strand.
CCGACGCGGAGGATCTGGCGACCGGGATGCTGGTCGTGCTGGAGACGCTGTCGCCGCTGGAGCGGGCGGCGTTCGTGCTGCACGACGTGTTCGGGTTCGACCACCCGGAGGTCGCCGAGATGCTGGATCGTTCCCCGAGCGCGGTACGGCAGCTGGTGCACCGGGCCCGTGATCACGTACGGGAGCGGCGGCCGCGGTTCCGGGCCGAGCCGGAGGCGGCGCGGCAGGCGGCGGACCGGCTGATGCAGGCCGCGACCGGCGGCAGCATCGAGGGTCTGCTGGAGGTGTTGGCGCCGGACGTCGTGCTCTATCTGGACGGCGGTGGCGCGATCCGTACCGCACTGCGGCCGATCACCGGCGCGGAGAAGGTGGCCCGGCTGTTCGGCGCGATCGGTCCCGACCTGCCGAGGTACGAGCTGGTCTGGGATGCCGGGACCCGGCGGGCGATCGGCTATGCGGACGGGCGGCCGCTGACCGCGCTCGGGCTGGACGTGGCCGACGGCAAGGTCACCGGCATCTACGGGGTGCTCAATCCGGACAAGCTGAAGCACCTGGCGGAGAACAAAAAATTCGGCCGGCCCTCAACCAAGCCTGCGGGTACTTGGGAGGACCGGCCTACTGATGAATAGTTAAGCCGCCCAGGCATCACGAACGATCAACTTCTGCTCAAGGATGCCCGAAGATTCGCCACTAGTGTCGCACGACACTAGGTTCCGGTCGGGCCCTGGAAGCGTTGCAGGAGCGGGCCGAGCGAGGTCACCAGCGCGGTGATCGCGCAGACGACCAGGGTGATGATCACGCCGGCTCCGGGGGTGTGATCGTTGTCGCTGAAGAAGATGATTCCGGAAGTTGCGAGGACGGCGAGCCAGCCCAGGACGGAGCGGGCCAGCAGCCGGTCCGGCCGGGCCAGGACACCGACCACGACGAACGCGAGCAGGATCCCGATCGCCAGCACGAGAGCGAACAGCATGCGGTGGTTCACCGTCGCCAGCATCCCCCAGAGCGTGGAGGTCCGGTTCACGTCGACTCGGGCGTCTCGTACAGCTTCTGCAGCCAGGGTGTCGCGGTGAGCGCCAGCACCGCGGCGCTGCTGAACGGCGGCAGTCGCCTCGGCAAGCTCGCCAAGGCTCCCTGCGGTTCGGACATGTCTTTCCTCGCTCCTCTTGTCGCTGAGCGGACACCGTAACGACCGGCGGGGCACGGCGCAGCCCAACCCCACCCGGTTCCCAACTCAAGTAAGGTGAGGCTAAGCTTTCTCTGATTGGACTTCTGGGGGTGCACGGATGGAGTGGTACGACGACGCCGGCCGGCTCGATCGTGATCTCCGCGAGCATGCCCGGGCCGCCTCGGGGAGTCTGGCCGAACGGCTGCCGCTGGAGGGAATCCGCTGCTCGGCGACGACCCTGCGGTTGCTCCGGGTGCTCTACCTGATCGAACGCTCGACCATCGAACGGATGCGGGTGCTGCTGGTCACGCCCACCCACAGCGACGCTCAGGTCACGGCTTTCCTGTGCACCTGGGCCTACGAGCGGCACTGGATCGCGGACGCGCTGCGGACCGTGCTCGAGGCGCATGCGTGGCCGGTCGACTTTCCGCCGCCCTCCCGGTGGTCGGTGCGCGGGCTGCTCGGCGACGCCCGGCACCGGCTGCTGCCGATCACCGAGGCGCTGCGGACCAACCTGATCGGCGATCCGGTGGTCGCCGTCCATCTCGTCGAGGGTGTCCTGGACGACGAACTGAGCCGGGTCGGTTACCGGGAGTTGATCAAGCTCGAACCGGACCTTGCCGAGCTGGCCGAGTCGGTCCTCGCGATCAAGATCATCCACGGCCGCTACCTGCGCACCCGGGCCGCTGTTGATCTTGACCGGTCCGCCGCGGCCCGGCGCCTGGTCGGCCGGCGCCTGCGGTCGTACGCGTGGCCGGAGCGCAGTCCCGGGCTGCCGGAGGCAGAGGTGTCCTGGTTCGTCCGGACCGTCTTCGGCGGGCTTGATGATCATGACGTCGACGCCGGTCTGCCGGGCCTGCCCGGGCTCCGGCTCATCGAGGGCCGGGGCCGGCTTCGCTTGCGTACCGACGAAGGGAGTCGTTGATCATGGCCTTCGACATCGACAAGTACGCCGACACGTCGGAGCGGGTGCACTGGGAGGACCTGGACTTCTCCGCCTTCGACGACCGGCCGCTGTCGCCGGAGACGCTGCGCAGCCTGCACTACATGTGCGACATCGAGTACCACACGGTCTGCTACATGCGGGACATGCTGACCACGCCGTCGCATCGGGAGGACGCGGTGTCGACGTTCATGACGATGTGGAACCGGGAGGAGTACTGGCACGGCGAGGCGCTGGCGGCGGTCCTGCAGCGGCACGGCATCTCGGTCGACTTCGACGCCCTGAAGTCGCGCCGGCTCAAGCTTGGCTGGCGGGACAAGATCGCTCCGGTCAAGCAGGCGCTGCTGGGCAACCTGGTCGGCGCCGACTTCGTCGCGGTGCACATGAGCTGGGGTGCGGTGAACGAGTGGTCTGCCACCGCCGCGTACCGACGGCTGGCCAAGCTCGAAGATCATCCGGCGCTGTCGCCGCTGCTGCGCCGGATCGGCCAGCAGGAGACCCGGCACGTCGCCTTCTACACCACCCAGGCCCGGGCCCGGCTGGAGCAGAGCGCCGCGGCCCGGACGCTGACCCGGTTCGCGCTGTCGAAGGCGTGGGGTCCGGTCGGCTCCGGGGTGATGCCGGAAGCCGAGGTCAGGCACGTGATGAAGCACATCTTCGGTTCCCCGGAAGGGATGGCGGAGATCCGCAAGATCGACGAGCACGTGGCCCGGCTGCCCGGCCTGGAGGGGCTGCAGGTGGTCACCGACGCGTTCCGCGCCCGCGGCATCTACTCAGACGAGGTCGCGTAGACGGCCTCGATCATGCCGGAGTCGAACGTCCGCGCGGTACGCAGCGTCAGGGGCAGCGCGGCACCGAGCTCGGCGAACATCGAGCTGCCCTGACCGACGGCGACCGGGCTGATCTTCAACCAGAACTCGTCGACCAGGCCCGCCGTGATCATGGACCGGATCGACGCCACGCCGCCGAACATCACCAGAGCACGCCCCCGGACTCCTTGAGTTTCCGGACCTGCTCGGCGCCGTCGCCGGTCGCCAGTGTGGTTCCGGGCCAGATCGAGACGTCGAGGTCGGCAGTCGAGGTCAGCACGACCTTCGGGGTGGCATTGATCCAGTCAGCCATCGGGCTCTCGACCTTGGTCCAGTGGGCCTCCATGTCCAGGAACGTCTGCCGGCCGATCACGATCGTGTCGACCGTCGAACGGAACCGGTCGGCCAGGTCGTCCTCCTGATCCTCGTCGGGGACGATGAACCTGAGCGACGCGAGGTCGCCCTCCGGCCCGGCCATGAAGCCGTCGAGGGAGATGTTGCAGGAAACGATCAGTGGTCTCACGGTACGTGCTCCTCACGTGGGGCGGCGGCACTGGCGTACGTCGTACCGTACTATGTACGGCGACTAGGGTCCAGACATGCACGGAGCGGAATTGTCACGGGTACTGCCGCTGCTGTGGCGTACCGCCGAACGGTCGAGCCCCGGCGACCGGCTCTCGGTGGGGCGGATCGTGCAGCAGGCCGTCGAGCTCGCCGACGTGAGCGGTCTCGAGCGAGTGACGATGCGTGCGCTCGCCCAGGAACTCTCGGTCGGCACCATGTCGCTCTACACGCACGTGCCGGGGAAGCCCGAACTGCACGCGTTGATGCTCGACCACGTCACCGGCGAGGATCTCCGGCCGGTACCGGAGACGGTCGGCTGGCGGGAGGCCGTGATCGAGATCGCCCACAACGACCGGGACCGCTACCTGCGGCACCCCTGGCTGCTACAGCTGACCGCGACCCGGCCCCCGTCCGGTCCGAACGTGACGGCGAAGTACGACCGCGACCTGAGCGCGCTGGACCGGACCGGGCTGAGTGCGGCGGAGATCACCGCCACCATGATCACCTTGGGCGTGTTCGTCCAGGGTACGGTGCAGAGTGAGGTGGACGCCGCCGCGGCACGGGCGGCCGGGTTCGACGATTCCGACTGGTGGCAGGCGCACCGGCCGTACTGGTCGCGGGTGGTCGATCCCGATCACTTCCCGGCGATCCACCGCCAGTTCGAGAGCGCCGGGCGACCGGACCCGGACACCGATCACCGGTTCAACTTCGACTTCGGCCTCGAACGACTGCTGGACGGCATCGAGGTCCTGCTGGACAGGCGGTCCGGACAGTGACGATGGCCGAGGATCCCTGCAGGGACGAGCAACTCGTCCAGCCTGCTCACCCGGACGTTGGCGACCGAGGGTCGGTCGGTGATCGGCGTCGATCCCAGCCCGACGATGCTGGGCTATGCCCGCCGGCAGCCCGGGGCGGAGGCGGTCACCTGGATCGACGGCGACGCAGCCGCGGTCGAACCGGCCGGCGACGACACCCGGGTACTGGTGATCAGCGCGTACCGGGCCTAACCGGCGCGCGGAACCAGGCGGCCGACGTGCTTGGCCGCGACCACCGCGTCGCCGTCCCGGACGAACTCGCCCTGCAGCCCGGTGAACGGGCCGCCGACGACCAGGAAGCGTTCGCCGGCGAGCAGGCTGACCGGGAACTCCAGCGTCTCGCCGGAGCCGTCGCCGTCCGACACGGTGCCGTGGATGATCAGGCCGTCGTCGGCGACGACGATCCGCAACTCGATCCCGTCGGTGCGGTACGTCCCCGCGTACGGGGCCAGTTCGGCGGGGGAGAGCCGGAGCGGCTCCGGCGGCCGTTCGACCAGGCCGAGCCGGGTCTCCAGGATCCGGCGCACGACCCGCTCCGACAGTTCCCGGCCGGCCGGGCTGCAATTGGTCAGGGCGACGATCGCGGTGTCGCGGTCCGGGATGATCGTGACCGCCGAGTGCTGGCCGGCCACGTCGCCGTGGTGCTCGATGATCTTGACGCCGTCGTACTCGCGCAGCATCCAGCCCATGCCGACCCGGATGCCGGGCATCAGTACATGATCGGTCGTCGGCTCGTGCATGGCCCGGAGCGACGCTTCGGAGAGCACCCTGGTGCCGTCCGGAGCCCGGCCGTCACCCAGCTGGAAGCGGGCCCAGGCGAGTTGATCACGGAGGCTGGAGGCCAGCCGCGCGCCGGCCGGGATGTAGCCGCGCGGATCGCTCCACGGCTCGCAGACCCGCACCTCGCCGCCGTTCGCCGTCGGCTGATGGCCGAGCGCGAAGGGGTGCGTCATGATCGCGTTCAGCGACGTCAACGTCTCCCGGAGCCCCAGCGGTTCCAAGATCAACGTCGCCAGCGCGCTGTCGAACGGCTCGCCGGTGATCTTCTCGACGACCCGCCCGGCGAGCACGAACGCCGCATTGTTGTACGAGGCGTCCGTGCCCGGGGCGAACTGCTGCGGCAGGTCGGCCAGCGCCCCGACCGCACGTTCGACGGCGTCGTCGCCCTCGCCGGTGTCGACCCAGGAGTCGCCACCGTCCCAACCCGCGGTGTGATTGAGCAGGTGACCGACGGTCAGGCTCGCCGCCGCCGTGTCGTCGTGGAGTCGCAGGTCGGGCAGGTGGCGGCGCACCGGCTCGTCGAGCGCGACCCGGCCTTGGTCCACGAGTGCCATCATCGCCGCCGCGGTGAAGGTCTTCGCCGTCGAGCCGATCTGGAACAGGGTCAACTCGTCGACCGGTCGGCCATGATCGAGGCGGGTCACCCCGGAGCCGGTGAAGTCGAGGTCACCGCCATGATCAACTCCGACGACGGCCCCGGGAACACCCAGCTCCCGGGCCGCCTGGGACACCTCGGCTTCGAGGGCAGCCGCCTGATCGCGCATACCGAGGACTCTACGGGTGGCTTCAAGGCTGTCGGTGGTCGGTGGCAGGCTGCCGCGCATGTGGGATTGGGAGACAAGCGTCGTGCTGGTGCGGGACCCGAGCGGACGGGTGCTGCTGGTCCGGCAGAACTACGGGCACCGCTTCTACGGCCTGCCCGGCGGGAAGATCGAGGACGGTGAGTCCCCGGCCGAGGCGGCCCTTCGGGAGCTGTTCGAGGAGACCGGTCTGCGGGCCGAGGCGGTCACGCCGCACAGCGTGCACGAGTTGGTCTACCCGGGCACCGGTGGTCGATATCGAGCGCATGCCTTCACCGGCAAGGGTGTGTCGGGCACGCCCGGCGTGCGGTTGCCGGAGGAGATCACCTCGGTCGCCTGGTTCGACCTCGCCGCACTGCCCGACCCGCTCACCCCGTCGGCCGGCGCCGTCCTGACGCCCGGCCGATAGGTGCCCTGAGCCTGTTGAAGGGCCAAATCGGGGTCGTTCAACCCTGAACGGAGTCAGTGACGAGAGTCGCCTCCGGCAAAACGTCGGAGACCCCTGGCGTCCCGGCTGATCTGCGCCAGGAGGTGGTCCGCCTCGGTTCCGGTCACTCACCGCGCTCGTCGGCCCCTATGCCGGTGTCGATGGGGATAGACCTTGCGCACCTGCACCGGCCGCGACAGCGAGTCGATCATGCTCCGTCTGCGCGTTGCCAGAGATTCTCGGTCAACTTGGGTCGGAGGTCTCTGGGTTTCGGTAGCCCTTGTCTGCAGCGATTTCAGCCGTCGTGTTTCGCAGCGGAGACTGAGACGTGACCTGATCAAGTAAGCCGGACGCAATCTTCGGCTCGGGGGCTTCGGCATGGTCCATGTCGAGCCAAGTCGTGAGCTGAACAGAAGTGAATCCCGGCAGTCGACGCGGGTCAGGAGTTCTTGTCGCGATGATCGGCTCAGAGGCCGAGAGGGCGGTTGCGAGGCCCGTATCGCCGGTGGATGACCGAGGTGAACGTGGCCGGAATTATCCACAGATCCCTTGTTTTGTTGGGTTTCTGTCGGTCCAGTGGGCTAGAATGGCATACATGTTCGAATCGTTGGAGGCGAAGGCTGCCGGGTACGGCACCGACGACATCCTCAAGGCCGCGGGCGGGTTGAGGCGGGCCCGGATCGCCGCGGCGAACGAGCTGCTGGTCTGGACAGCGGCGTGGGTGGATGCGCATCCGGCGGAGTCGATCATGGAGACCGGGCCGGGATTGGCGCGGGCGGTCCGGCCGGGTGGGGAGGGCACTCCGGCATTGAACGATCTGGCCATGATCGAGTTCTTGGCCAAGATCGGCAAGAGCAGCGGAGCTGGGATGGCGTTCATCGGAGACGTGCTGGATCTGCGCCACAGGTTGCCGCTGCTGTGGGCTAAGACGATGCGGTGTGAGATTGAGGAGTGGCAGGCCTGCAAGATCGCCCGGCTGACCCACCACCTGACCATGGAACAAGCGGCGCAGGTGGATCGGGCGGTGGCCTGGTTTGCTGGGTCGCAGCCGTTCGGGAAGCTGCGCGACGCAGTCGAGGCCGAGATCTTGCGCGTCGACGGTGACCGGGCTCGCGCCGAGTACGAGCAGCGCCGGAAGCAGCGTGGGGTGTGGTTGTCCCAGACCGATGACAACGGGCACAAGGCAGTGTACGGGCGATTGGAGCCGTTGGCCGCGACCCGGCTGTATGCCCAGGTCCAGGAGTTGGCCGATTGCTTGACCGAGGGTACGGCGGATGAGCGGCGGGCTGAGGCGTTCGGCTTGTTGGGTGATGTCGGCGCGATCACCCAGTTGCGGGCGCGGCGCCGGCAGCCGGAACTGTTCGACGACGAACTGGCCGAGGCTGTGGCGGCGTTGACGCCGGACGATGAACCAGAGCTGGTGGTGGAGGAATCCGACGTGCATCCGGCGCTGCGAGATCGGCCCAGCCACGTTGATGTGGAGTCGTCGATCTTCGAGGCTGCAGTGGAACGGATTGTGACGAAACTCGACCCGGCGCTCTTGGCGCCGACCTCGACCGTCGTGGTGCACATCTCCGCCGAGGATCTCTCGCAGGCCGACGGCGTGTGCCGCGTGCCAAGGATCGGACCGACCCTGAAGAGTGTGGTCGGTGAGTGGCTGGGGCATGAGCGGGTAGTGGTGCGGCCGGTGATCGATCTCAACGACGTGCCGCCACCGGTGGATGCCTACGAGATCCCGGCCCGCCACCGCGAACACGCCTTCCTGCGCCAACCGGGCAGTGCGTTCCCGTGGTCGACCGCGACCCGGAACCTCGATCTTGATCACACCGATCCCTACGAGCCGAACGGGCCGCCCGGCCAGACCCGGGTCGCCACACTCACTCCCTTGGCTCGGGTCGAGCAGTTGAGTCGGCCTGGGGCGCGGTGTCGGGATTGCTCCCGGTCCGTTTCCCCAGGCCGCTCTCCGAACCCGGCGTGCGTGTTTCCACGCACCGGGCTCTCCATGGTTCTGCCGGTGGGTTGGTTCAGACAGTGTGGGTCCAGGGGTTGGGGATCTTGTAGCCGCGGTAGCGGTAGCGAGTGATCGGTTCCGCTGCCGGGTTGAACAGTACGATCCCGTCCGCGCTGATCGGCCTCCATCTTCCGGTGGGGGTGACGAGCCAGCGTCGGACGTCCTTCCATTTCCAGCGGTGCCGGGTTCGCATCATGTGCACGATCCGCCACCCGGTAAACCAATAGAGGTGGCTGAAGGTGTGTTTCGCGACGGCGTGCTTGAAATAGTTGGTCCAGCCGCGACTGATCTGGTTGATCCGGATCAGCACGTTCCTGAGCTCTTGCTGTGACGTTCTGGGGGTCAGGGCACGAATCTTGTCCCGGATCGACCGGATCGGTCGTTTCGCGACGAAGGTGTAGACGTACCATCTCTGCGTTCCTCGTTTTCGTTTCCACTGGATGTGGAACCCGAGGAAGTCGAACCCCTCACTCATGTGCACGATCTGGGTTTTCGCCTCTGACAGCGTCAATCCGATCGGTGCAAGCACCTGAATGATCTTCTCGTGTAGGCCCTCGACATGGGCCCGTTCACCGTGGACCAGAACGACGAAATCGTCGGCGTAGCGGACGATCCGCCAGTTCGGCTCACCTTTCTGGACCCGTGTTTTACGTCGTTGCTGAGTCGACATCGACCCGCCTGGCTGCCATGGCTGCTGGACGTGCTCGTCGAGCACTGACAGCGCAATATTGGCCAGGAGCGGGGACAGGATGCCGCCTTGCGGAGTGCCGGTGTTGGTGTCCTCAACCTCGCCGAGTTCGGTCAAGATCCCGGCTTTGAGGAACGCCTTCACCAGCCGCAACACGCGCTTGTCTTTGACCCGGAGCCGCACCCGGTCCATCAGGGCCGCGTGGTCGATCCGGTCGAAACACGCCTCGATGTCAGCATCGAGCACCCAGCGGTATCCGTTGGTGCCGTACTGGTGGATCTCGGCGATTGCGTCGTGTGCGCGCCGTTCGGGCCGGAACCCGTAGGAGACCGGCTGAAAGTCGGCCTCGAAGATTGGTTCCAGCACCAGCTTCAACGCGGCCTGGACGACCCGGTCAATCACCGTCGGAATCCCCAACCGGCGGACCTTCCCGGCCCCGCCCGGTTTGGGAATCTTGCGTTCCCGCACCGGTTGCGGCCGAAACTCCCCAGACTTGATCAAGGAGCGTAGATCGTCCAGGAACCGCGTGACTCCGACCTCGCGTTCGATCCGGGCGACTGTCCACCCGTCCGAACCCGCCGTCACAGCTCCGCGATTGCCCGCGACCCGATCCCACGCCATGATCAGCGTGGCCGGGTCATGCACGAGATTAAACAGATCGTCGAACCGGCGGCCGGGATCGGCCACCGCCCAACGGTGAAGTTTGGCCTGAATCCCCGATACCCGCCGCCGAGGACCATCCGGCACTATCGGCAGCGAGGCGTCCCCGTTCGGGGCAGCGTCTTTCGGCATGACAATCTCCAATTCTCTTCTCGATACCACTGCCGCCCTTCGCCCTGTGACCGGCTCTCCCGGACTCCGATGGCGGGTCGTGACTCCCGCGACTACTACGACGGCTCCGCCCCGTCCCCGACCGATCGGTCGACGGTGAACCCAGCCCCCACGCTCACACCGGCTGTGTGGCGTTCTGAGGCGGACCGGGGACGGTTCCCGTGTTCACTTGTTGATCGCTCGACGAAGGAGGCAGCCGACTTGGACCCTGCGACCTCGCTGTGGCTACGCCACAGACCTTCACCACAGCCTTCCTATCGCCGCTCGAATAGCTCCAGGAAGTTCCCCACAAGATCACCAATCGATGATCAACAGCGGGTGCGCGTCGCATCCGGCCCTGATCCGCCAGGTTTCGAGCCGGTGTGTCATTGAGGGACGTATACGCCGGTTTCTCGCGTCTACCTTTCCGTCCTCGCTAGCCGGACCCGCACCATCTGGCAGTACTGACACGTCCCGGCATCGTCAGGGCCGCTTCCACCCATCCCGGCACCTCCCGGGACAGGCTGCCCTCAGCTTCGCAGTCCTGCTGCGACAGAACCACGGTGCAGGCCTCTCACCTCCACTCGATCAACAAGCGCCTCACGGCGCACTCGTGCGGTGACGCATGGAGGGTGGCGGCGGCGCAGACCGGATCCGACGACGATGATCTTCCGGTCACCGCACGGGAACGTGTACCTGACGAACCGTACCGGCACTCATGATCTTGGTACCGGGCCAGTCGCCCACGCCCTCTGGGTCGCAACTACTTGCTGAGCAGCAAGATCTCGGGAATGCCCGGTGGTGCCAGGGCCGAACGCGTCCTGCCATCCTCCCGACCCGAGGCGACTATTCGGCGCGGCCGTAGACCAGGTGCAGGACGCCCGAGTCGAGGGCCGTCGATTCGAGCAGCTTGAGCGGCACGGTCTTGCTGTCGCCGTGGCCCGGCCTGATGCGGTGGAAGGTCGTGCCAACGAGGCTCCACGGCGGCGGACCGCGCGGGTAGTGATGAAAGTCAGGAGCGTCGCCGGCTTGCGCGTGGAACGATCATGGGATGTCTTCCATGAGCCAACGCGACGTCTTCGACGAATCCGCGGCGATCTACCAGGCGGCGCGGCCGGCCTACCCCGCCGAGCTGTTCGACGACCTGATCACCGCCACCGGTCTGCGGCCGCCGTCGGAGCTGCTGGAGATCGGCGCCGGCCCCGGCACGGCGACGGTCGATGTCGCGCGGCGCGGGTTCAAGATCACCGCCGTCGAGCTCGGTCCCGGCCTGGCCGAGCAGGCCCGGCGCAATCTCGCCGCCTTTCCGCTGGTCTCGGTGATCACCGGCGGCTTCGAGGAGTGGGAGCCGCCGGCCGGGACCGGCTACGACCTCGTCTACTCGGCCAACGTGTGGCACTGGCTCGATCCGCAGGTGCGCTGGACGAAGGCCGCCGCCCTGCTCGCGCCGGGTGGCTGGCTGGCGGTCTTCGGGGCCCGGCACGCTTTTCCGGACGGCTACGACCCGTTCTTCGACCAGCTCCAGCCCGTCTACCAGGAACTCGGCGAAGGGGCGATCGACTGGCCGCCGGCGCCGCCGCGGCCGACCAACGGGCCGCTGATCGAGGAAGCCGAGTCGACCGGGCTCTTCACCGCGGTCGCCGACCGGAGCTACGTCTGGCCGGTCGAGTACGACGTCGACGGCTACCTCGCCCTGCTGGACACGTTCGCCAATCACCTCGTCATGGAGCCGGCCAAACGTGATCATCTCTACGGTGAGGTGCGGCGGCTGTTCGCCGAGCGACCCGGCGGCCGGGTGACCCGGCACTGGGTGTCACAGCCGGTCCTGTTCCGCCGCGAGCCAGCGGCGTAGGCTGTTGGCCCAGTTTCGATGCCGCGGATTGCCGCTGCGGAACTCGGCGGCGGACAGCAGGCCGTAGAGACCCTCGTACAACCGGACCCTGGCCGCGAACCCGTCGTCCGGGGCCACCTGCTCGCGGTAGCCGGCGTGGAAGGCGGCGACCTCCTCGGCCGGGCCGCCGAGGAGGCTGCTGTTGATCTTGATGAAGTCGTACGCCGCGTCCCATTCGCGGACCATCTCGAAGTCCAGCAGGACCGTGGTCCTCCCTTCGGCGACGAGGAAGTTGCCCGGGTGCAGGTCACGGTGGACCAGGCGTGCAGCGGCTACCGGCGCCAGCAGGGCGGGTGCCTCCCGCTCGATCCGTACGGTCGCCGCGTCGACCAGCCTCCGCTCGTCGCCGTCGAGCCAGGTCAGTTCGGCGAGCACCTCGTCGAGGGCCGCGCGGAAGACCTCTGGCCAGCCGGGGTGCGCCTGTCCGGTGTCGTCGCGCCAGACCGTCCCGGCCGGCAGCTCGATCGCATGCAGCCGGCCGATGATCCGGCCGAACTCCCGCAGCAACTCGACCCGCGCGGCGGCCGGGATCCGGCCGAGCAGCGCGGACGCCTCCGCGCCGTCCGCGTGCCGCAGCACGGAGAACTGCCGGCCGTCGAGAGCGGCACAGGACTCCTCGAAGACGAGCAGCTCCGGGGTCGGGAATCCCTGCCGGCGCAAGAGATCCATTGTGTGCACATAGGTGGCCAGCTGCTCGGGATCCTCCTCCGGGATCAGCCGCACCTTGGCGACGACCGGCCCGGCGTCGCTGTCACAGAACCAGATCTCGTTGGCGTAGCCCGCCAGGCGACGTGGCCGTCCGCGCAAGGTGATCGCGGGACTCGCTCCGGCCAGCGCCGCCACGAGGGAAGCCTCGTCGACCGCCATCCGGTGATCGTGCCAGTACCGGTGATCCGTTGCACCCCAATAATCACACCGGCCGCTGTTCCTGCCCGGTGATGTCGCGAAACCTCTTGGTGTCGAGCGCAACGGGCCGATGCAACGTTGCAGCTGTTGATGCGAAGAGAAATCGCGACACGCCACAGGGCGCGGCGGTGCGGTCAGCGCAAGCTGGCGCTGATCTCGACGGCGGCGGCGATCGTGTCGCGGGCCAGTTCCTTGATCATCGGGTCGATCCGGTACGACGGCCCGGAGAGGCAGATGCCGCCGACCGGGCTGCCCTCGGCGTCGATCAGCGCGACCGCGATCCGGGTCACCTCGTCGCCGTGCTCGATGGTCGCCCAGCCGCGCTGCTGGGCCAGCTCGATCTGGCCGGACAGCTCCTTGCGTTCGGCGGCGGACAGCCGGTGGTGCGCCGCGGCCAGCGACTCCCGCATCAGCTGCGACCGCTCGCCGTGCTCGACCGCGGCGAGGACGGCGACGCCGACCGCGACCTCGTGGATCGGCCGCGGCACCATCGGGATCTCGGTCCGGACGGCCTTGCTGGTCTGCAGATAGTCGAGGAACAGCATCTCGCCGCCGTTGACCGCCGCGAGATGGATCGCCTCGTCGTGTTGATCATGAAGCTGTTCCAGCCGGGCCCGGGCCAGGCCGGCGAGGTCGAGCACGCCGGGCCGGCGGTGGGCCAGCTTGCTCAGCCGTGGCGTGGAGAAGTAGCGCCGGTTGACGTCCTGCCGGACATAGCCGGCCTCGCGCAGCGTGGCCAGGATCCGCGAGCTGCTGGACTTGTCCAGGGCCAGCTGCGCGGCGACCTCGGTGACCGTGACGCCGTCCTTGCCGGACTGGGCCACCAGCTCGAGCGCGACCAGGCCCCGCCGCAGTGACGAGGTCGCCCGCTGGTCCTCCGCTGCTGCCATCGCTCGTGTCTCCTGGTGGTCCGACCCTTGACAGGCTGCGCCCCCGCTGCGCAGGATTGAGCAACAGCGTTGCATTCTGCGCAACTCCCGTCAACCGAGGATTCCTCGATGCTGCCGTCCTACGAAGAGATCGTCGCCCTTACGCCGTTGTGGGAGGGGGAGCGTTCCGTCGACGGGCGTCCCCGGGTCCCCGATGATGATCTTGAGGTGCTCGCCGGCGCCACCGCCGAGCACGCCTGGTCCGTTCTCGATCATGCCGGCTATCCGCGGCAGTACGTCGGCGGCTGGGTGCAGTCCCGGCCCGGCCGGCCGTTCGCCGGGCGCGCCCTGACCTGCGGGTTCGTGCCGTTCCGGCCGGACCACAACGAAGCCGTGGTACGCAACGGCCGGGAGCACGGCTTCACCGAGGGCGGCCGGCAGAACACCTGGGTGATCGAATCGCTCGGCGCCGGCGACTGCCTGGTCGCCGACATCTTCGGCAAGATCTTCAACGGCACCGTGGTCGGCGACAACCTCGGCACCGCGGTGGCCACCCGGACCGGGGTCGGCGCCGTGATCGACGGTGGCGTACGGGATCTCACCGGACTGCGCGAGCTCGACGCCAACTTCTATTTCCGCGACACCGACCCGTCGCCGATCCGCGAGGTCGTGCTGAACACGGTCAACGCGGCAGTGACCATCGGCGGCGCCACCGTGCTGCCCGGCGATGTCGTGCTCGGCACCGAGCTCGGCGTCACCTTCATCCCGCCGCACCTGGTCGCCGCCGTCGTGCAGGAGAGCAAGAAGACCGCGCACCGGGACCGGTTCGGCAAGCTGCGCATCTCGGAGCGGATCTACACTACGACGGAGATCGACACCGGCACCTGGGCCGAGCACATCGAGGCCGACTACGCCGACTGGACCCGCGTCAACCCGATCTGAGCGCCAACCGATCTAAATCTCAACGAGAGAAGGAAATCCGTCATGACCATCGTCGGTTCGGGCGCTCCCGTGCTGAGCGAGGACAACGTCAACACCGCCTCCCGGCCCAGTCAGCTGCGGATCACCGATCTCAAGGTCGCCAACCTGGTCGGGGTACCGTTCCCGTCGACGATCATCAGGCTGGAGACGAACCAGGGACTGGTCGGCTACGGCGAGGTCCGCGACGGCGCCAGCGCGAGCTACGCGTTGATCTTGAAGAGCAGGATCATCGGCGAGAACCCGTGCAACCTGGACAAGATCTTCCGCAAGATCAAACAGTTCGGCGCGCACGGCCGGCAGGGCGGCGGCGTCTGCGGGATCGAGATGGCGCTGATGGACCTGGCCGGCAAGGCCTACGGCGTTCCTGCGTACGCCCTCGTTGGCGGGCAGTTCCGGGACCGGGTCCGGTGCTATGCCGATACACCGAGCGAAGCCGACCCGGATCGGATGGGGAAGCGGCTGCTCGACCGCAAGGCGCGCGGCTTCACCATGCTCAAGATGGACGTCGGCATCAATCTGATCAAGGACGTGCCGGGTGCGCTGATCGCGCCACCGGGGGCCCTGACCGACAGCGCGACGATGCACCCGTTCACCGGGATCCAGGTCACCCAGCGCGGGGTCGAGGCGCTGGCCGCCTACGTCGCGCGGGTCCGCGAGATCGTCGGGTACGACGTCGCGCTGGCCGCCGACCACTTCGGCCACATCGCGCTCGACTCCTGCATCCGGATCGGCCGCGCCCTGGAGCCGTACACGCTGGCCTGGATCGAGGACCTGATCCCGTGGCAGTTCACCGACCAGTGGCGCCAGCTGACCGAGGCGGTCGCGGTGCCGACCTGCACCGGCGAGGACATCTATCTGACCGAGAATTTCAAGCCCCTGCTGGATTCCGGGGCGATCCGGGTGGTCCATCCCGACCCGGCGACGTCGGGTGGGATCGCCGAGACGAAGCGGCTCGGCGACTACGCGGAGGAGCAGGGGATCGCGATGGCGCTGCACCTCGCCGCGTCGCCGGTCGCGACCATGGCCAGCGTCCACCTGGCCGCCGCGACGCAGAACTTCCTGGCTCTGGAGCACCACGCGGCGGACGTGGAGTTCTGGAACGACCTGGTCACCGGACTGCCGAACCCGATCATCGCCGACGACGGCAACATCGCCGTGCCCGAGGCGCCGGGTCTCGGCTTCACCGACATCAACGAGGAACTGTTCGCCGAGCACCTCGACCCGCGGGCGCCGGTCCTGTTCGCCGACACGGCGATCTGGGACAACGAAACCGCCCATGATCGACTCTGGAGCTGACCCGATGGAGGAGTTGAGCACGTGAAGATCGCCGAAGTGGTCCCGGGCGCCGAGATCGACGGCACGCTGTCCAGGCTGGTCGCCCAGGCCGGCGTCGAGGACGCGGTGGGTACGTTGCCACCGGTGGACCGGCTCGAGGCAGGCGACGGCGCCGCGCCCTGGGACTACCGGCCGATGCTGCGCCTGAAGGACCGTTACCAGCAGGCCGGCTTCGACCTCGGCGTGATCGAATGGCGTCCGCCGCTCAACCTGGCCAAGCGCGGCCTGTCCGGCCGGGACGAGGAGATCGACGCGGTCTGCACCTTGATCACCAGCATGGGCAAGCTCGGCATCGGAGTCTGGTGCTACGAGTGGATGACCGACCGGAACTGGGTCCGCACCTCCACCAGCACGCCGTCCCGGGCCGGCTCGGTGGTCACCGCCTTCGACCGGACGGCGTTCGATGCGGGACCGCCGGAACTGGGCGAGATCGCCGAAGATCAACTCTGGGAGAACCTGGAGTACTTCCTGCGCCGGGTGATCCCGGTCGCCGAGGACGCCGGTGTCCGGCTGGCCATGCATCCGGACGATCCGCCGCTGTCGCCGCTCGGCGGGGTGGGCCGGATCATGTCCAGCCTGGACGGCTACCGCCGGCTGCTGCAGACCGTCGACTCGCCGATGAACGGGATCACGTTCTGTCAGGGCAACTTCCGGCTGATGACGGATGATCTTCCGGCCGCGATCGGCGAGCTCGGCGCCGACGGCAAGATCTTCTTCGTCCATTTCCGCGACGTCGAAGGCACCGTCGACAGCTTCACCGAGACGTGGCACGACGCCGGGCCGACCGACATGTACGGTTGCGTCAAGGCGTATCGCGACATCGGCTTCGAGGGCCTGATGCGGTGTGATCACGTACCGACGATGTATGGCGAATCGCTCTCCGACGTCGGCTACGGCACCCTGGGCCGGCTGTTCGCGATCGGGTACATGCGCGGACTGATCGAGGCCGCGGGCAAGGAGAGCTGATGCGGATCATGATCACCGGCGCGGCCGGCCGGCTCGGTCGTCGGGTGGTCGACACGGCGACCGCGGCCGGGCACACGGTGATCGCCTGCGACCGGGAACTGGTCGAGGCCGGCCCGCTGGTGCAGCCGGTGATCGCCGACGTGACCGACTACGACGCGGTCCGCGGCCTGCTCGACGGCGTCGACGCGGTGATCCACCTGGCCGCCTGGGCCGGTCCGCAGCCTGGCTGGCCGCGAACCCACCACGACAACGTGAGCAGCTCCTACTCGGTCCTGCTGGCGGCGGCCGAGGCCGGCGTGACCAGGGTCTGCGCGGCGTCCAGCGTGAACGCGATCGGCGGCATCTACAGCCGCCAGCCGCGGTTCGACTACTTCCCGATCGACGCGTCGCACCCGACCTACGCCGAGGATCCGTACAGCCTGTCCAAGTGGATCCTGGAGGAGCAGGCCCGCTCGATCGTCCGCCGGTTCCCGTCGGTGTCGGTGGCCAGCCTGCGCTTCTCCGCGATCATGGAACGCGAGGCTCGGGTGGCCCACATCCGCCGCAACGAGGCCGCCGCGGCACCGGACCTGTGGGGCTACTCGCCGCCCGACGCCTGTGCCGCCGTCTGCCTGGCCGCGCTGACGGGCGAGGTCCGGGGCGCCGAGGTGTTCTACGTCGTCGCCGACCGGACGGCCAGCGAGGTGCCCAGCGAGGAGCTGGCCCGGCGCTACTTCCCGGACACGCCGATCCGCGGCGACCTGTCCGGCCAACGCGGGTTCTACGACTGCTCGCCGGCCCGGGGCCGGCTCGACTGGACGTCCTGATTCCCTGCCCCGGTACGAATCCGGGCGATCAGCCCCATCGTCCGCGGCCAATGGATCCAGGCGATCACCGCGACCACGGCGAGCAACGCCACCGGCAGCAGCCACGGCCCGCCGACCACCGCGAGCTGGGCCAGCACCGCACCGACCATGAGCAGGGAAAGGCAGAGCGCCGCCAGCCCGGACAGCGGCGGGATCAGCAGGCCGACGGCGCCCAGCAACTCCAGCGCGGCGGTCAGGTAGCGCAGCCAGTCGCCGGCCCCGATCGCGTCGAAGGTCTCGACGCTGACCGCGGAGCCGGTGAACTTGCCGAACGCGGTGAACAGGAACATCGCGGCGGCCAGGACCTGCAGGACCCAACCGGCGACCGTGACCGGGCGTGGACGGGAGGACTCGGAAGCGGTAGCCATCGAGCCGTTCTAACAGCGGGGAGTGACGGGAACCCGAACATTGACCGTCAGCCGAGGGAGGTCTTCAGGTCCACCAGGATCCCGTGCGCCGCGATCACGCCGATCCCGGTCATCCAGACCTCGTCGGAGACCAGGAACACCCGCCCGCTCTTCACCCCGTTCAGCGTCTGCCAGAGCGGATCCTTCAGCAGCTGGTCCTGTTGGGCCGTCGCGTCCGGCCCGTACGCGGTGACGTAGATGATCTTGCCGTCCGCCTTCGGCAGTTCCTCGGCGCTGATCTCGGCGAACCGCCGGTCCTCGGCCCCGTTCAGCTGCTGGAATTCCGGCCGGGAGATGCCGGCCAGTTCGAGCACCGAGCCGGAGAAGCTGGTCGGGCCGTAGATCCGGATCCCGCCGTTGATGAACCGGACGATCGACGCCTCGGCCTGGGCCCCGTCGACCTCGGAGCCGGTGGTCTTCGCGTCAGCCTTGAGTTGATCAAGGAGTTCCCGGCCCTGGTCGGCCCGGCGCAGCGCGCTCGCGTCGAGCAGGAAGTTCTCCTGCCAGGTCAGGCCGACCAGCTCGGTGAACACCGTCGGCGCGATCTGGGACAGCTGGTCGTACAGGTCCGGGGTGCGGAACTTCGAGCCGAGGATCAGGTCCGGGCGCAGGCTCGCGATCTTCTCCAGTTCCGGCTCGGAGATCTTGCCGACCGTCGGCACCGCCTTGATCGTCGGGCCGAGATAGGACGGCTGGCCGCTGTCCAGCGAGATCGTCCCGACGAGCCGGTCCTGCAGCCCGAGGGCGCAGATGGTGTCCAGCTTGTCGCTGTCCAGCACCACGATCCGCTGCGGGTCGTCCGGGACGGTGGTCGACCCCATCGCGTGCTCGATCGTCGTCGGCCCGGTGGCCGGCCGGGTCTCGCCGCAGACGTCGTCGCCCGGCGCGGCGGTCGGGCCGAGCCGCTGCGGAGCCGGTGCCCCGCCGGACGGGGTCGTGCCGCCACTGCCGCAGCCCGTGGCCAGCAAGGCCAGGCCGACCATGATCACGAAAAGCAGGCGCAACGGGCGCATCAGGATTCCCCTTCGTTTGGTTAGGCAGACCTTATCTCAGCGGTCCGGAAGGGGTTGACAACCCTCCGTACTAGATTGCTAGCATTTTAGCCATGGTCGCAGACAAGCCGAGCAAGGTTCAGTTCAACGTCTACCTACCGCCGGAGCTGGTCCGCCGGTTCAAGCACCAGGCCATCGACGAGGGCCGCAGTCTGTCCGCCGTGGTCGAGACGGCGCTCGAGGCCTACCTGACGACGAAGAAGGGACAGTGATGATCACCATGACGGAGCAGAGCAGCGTTGCCGTGCCGACCTTTGTCGCACAGGCCTTCCGGTTCTCCGACGAGCCCGCCGCGATGGCGCGGTTCCTCGAGGTGCTCGGGCTCGGTGTCCTGGTCAGCAAGGACACCGGCTGGTACGACCTGCGCGGCCGGAGTGGATCCGTGGCCCTGCACGCCTCGGGGGACCGCAGCGATTCCGGCGCGCCGGGCGGCCAGACCGGACTGGTCATGGTGGCCCCGGAGGCCAGGGCGGCCGCCGCGTATCTGGAGTCGCAGGGTCTCGAGACGTCGGTCTGGGACGAGGCCTTCGGCCTTCAGGCCACGGTCAGCACGCCCTTTGGCGGGAAGCTCTCGATCAACGAGGAGCAGACCGACTTCTACGGGTACGAGCGACACGAACCGCGGCCCGGGCCGGTCGACGTGGTCGTGGTCTTCTTCACCAACGACCTCGACGGCGCGGCCCGGTTCTTCGCCCGGTTCGGCTTCCAGCCCGACGAGGACGGTTCGGAGGGTCATCATCATCTTCGCAACGGTGACCGTGGGGTGATCCTCCTGCATCGAGCCCACACCGATGATCAGGAGGGTTCGGTCGGGCTGAGCCTCGAGACCGACGAGCCGCTGGAGGCGGTCGCCGGCCAGCTCACCGCGGCCGGCTACTCGGCGGAGCTGCTGGACGCCCCGCGCCGGATCACCGTGACCGACCCCGACGGCCAGCTGGTCGAGGTCTGGCCGTCCTCCTGATCACCAGGCGTAGCTGATCAACTCCGACAGCAGCTCGTCGGGGTCGACCGCCCATCCCTTGCCGGTGAACCAGTTCGCGACGTTGCGGCAGTCCCGGGCCAGGAACTCCATGCCCTGCGGATTGCCGACGATGTCGACGACCTGGGGGAGGTCGATGATCACGATGCGATCCTCCGTGGCCAGGATGTTGTACGGGGACAGGTCCCCGTGGGCCAGCTGACGTGAGGCGAGCACACGCATGGCGTCGGTGAGCTGCTGCCAGAAGACGGCGAGCAGGTCCCGGTCCGGCCTGGCCTGGGCCAGTCGTGGCGCCGGTCGGCCGTCCTCGGTGGTGATCAACTCCATCAGGATCTCGGTGCCGTCGAGCTGGATCGGGTACGGCACCGGGAGGCCGGCCGACCAGAGGTCGCAGAGGGTGCCCCATTCGGCGGCGGCCCACTGGCCGGCCTCCACGGTGCGGCCCCACTGACTGCCCTTGGCCATGGCCCGGCGGTCCCGGGTGTTCCTGATCTTGCGTCCCTCGACGTACCCGCTGTCCCGGTGGAACTGGCGGTGATCATGGGAACGGTAGCGCTTGGCGGCGTGGAGTTCGGCCCGGTCGTCGGTGGCCCGTTCGACCAGATGGACGTCGGCTTCCTTGCCGGTCTTGAGGATGCCCAGCTCGGTGTCGATCGCCATCTCGGTGATCACCCAGTCGGGCAGCGGTTCGGGCCCGGTGAGCACGCCCATCTCGTCGTAACGAGACCAGCGCTGGTTGTCGGGCAGATCAGGTTTGGCTTCGAAGGTGAAGTCGAAGCCGTAGTCCGTTGCGGACCTGGATTCGGTCATCGGTGCGTGCTCCTGTGCTGAGGGTGATGGTCACGAAGGCATGACCAAAGGAGGCGATGGACATGTCACGCCTCCTTCCTCAGGCACCGGGCGCTCCCGGCGCAGACGGGCACCAGCCGGATGATCGTGACCGATCCGCGCCTGGCCTGGCAAGTGATTTCTCGTGGTCGCGCTGAGCCGCAGTCGCCCCGATCGACTTCTTGACGCTCGCCGAAACCCTCTGTTACGGTGAAACCGGTTTCTCACTGGATCGTTTCAACGTCAACTGATCTTCATACAGAGGGGTATGAGATGGGCGGATTGAGTCAGCAGTTCTCGGGTTCTGCGGTGCCGCCGGCACGCCGGCTGTGGTTGCCGCTGCTGCTGTGCCTGGCACTGTCCCTGGTGGTCCTGCCGGGCGCACCGGCCCGCGCCGAGGAGGACGCGCTGCCCGCCTTCCCCGGTGCCGAAGGGCTCGGCGCCTTCGCCCAGGGCGGTCGCGGCGGCGAGGTGTACCACGTCACCAGCCGCGAACTGACCGGTCCGGGCACGTTCCACCACGCCCTCACCACAGCGGGCGACACCCCACGCACGATCGTCTTCGACATCGGCGGCGAGATCGAGATTCCGCAGATCATCGTGCGGAACAAGGCCAGGATCACCATCGCCGGGCAGACCGCGCCGGGCGACGGCGTGACGATCGCCGGCAACAACATCCGCTTCCTCAACAGCAGCGACATCGTCGTCCGGCACCTGCGCTTCCGGAACTCCGACCAGGCCGGCGACGACACGATGTACTTCGAGGACTGCCAGAACGTGATCATCGACCACTCGTCGTTCTCCTGGGGCGGCGACGAGGTGTTGTCGATCAAGAGCAAGGACTACGACAACCCCCGCTCGAAGAACATCTCCGTTCAGTGGTCGATCATCTCCGAGGGCCTGCTGACCCATTCGATGGGCGGGCTGGTGGAGATGAACACCATCTCGATGCACCACAACCTGTACGCCCACAACAACGACCGCAACCCCAAGACCAAGGGGCCGATGGACTTCGTGAACAACGTGGTCTACAACTGGGGCGGCTACGCCTACGTCGCCGGCGGCGAGTCTGGCACCAAGGGATACGGCAACGTCGTCGGCAACTACTTCATCGCCGGCGCCAACTCCACCGAGCCGCAGTTCGGGGTGTTCCGCGGCAACGAGAACTACCAGGTGTATCTGGCCGACAACCGGATCGACGGCAACCTCAACGACGTGCTGGACGGCCACGACCCTGGCGAAAAGATCATGGAGTCGGACCGGCCGAGCGTCGTCGTCGACGAGCGGTTCGCCTATCCGCCGGTGCACACGGAGTCGCCGGAGTCGGCGTACGAACACGTCCTGGACCATGCCGGCGCCTCGCTGCGGCGCGACGCCGTGGACCGCCGGGTGATCAGCAGCGTGCGGTTCCAGACCGGGGTGATCATCGACCAGGAGGGCGACGTCGGCGGCTTCCCGGAGTTGGCCGAGGGCACCGCGCCGGCGGACGCCGACCGGGACGGGATGCCCGACGGCTGGGAGACGGCCCGGGGGCTCGATCCGGACGATCCCGCCGACCGCAACGGCGACGACAACGGCAACGGGTACACGAATCTCGAGGAGTACCTGAACGAACTCGCCGCCCCGGGTTTCCCGGCCGGCTACCCGCTGACGCCGGTCGACTGGGACGGTGACCAGTTCGAGCCGCCGGTCGCGCCCAAGGAGGAGCCGGAACCGCTGGCGCCGCTGAACGGCGAGGTCGCCCGCAGCGTCGTCGTCAACGACGGCTCCGCCAACGGCGCCGAGAACGCGACCGATTGGTCGCTGGAGTCGAACCTGCAGGTCGGCGATGCCACGCACGGCGACCGCGGCTACCGCTTCACCGAACTCCCGGCGGACCTGCTGGGCGCGGAGTGGATCAGATCCGCGAACGACTCGCGCGGTGCTGCGAACGAGGATCTCGTGCGGTTCCACGTCGCCCGCGACACCGACGTCTACCTCGCGCACGACGCCCGCATCTCGCCGCGGCCGGCCTGGCTGACCTCTCAGTACGAAGACACCGGAACCGTGATCATCGACGACCAGCCGGTGACATACACGGTGTTCAAGCGCCACGTGACGGCGGGGACCCGGGTGGTGCTCGGCCCCAACGCCGGCGGGTCCACGATGAACTACATCGCCGCCTTCCGGCCGACCGCCGAGGACACGGAGGTTGCCGCGCCCGCGGCGGTGCACGGCGAGGTCACCGACGGCACCGCAAGTCTGCGCTGGGATCCGGTCGAGACCGCCACGGCCTACGTCGTGTACCGGACCTCGCTCGCGGACCCGTACCCGCGGTCGGTGGCGACCACGACCGAGCCGGAGTTCAACGACGCGAACCTGGCCGCCGGCATGCCGTACGGCTATCGGATCGCCGCGGTCAACTCCGGCGGCGAGTCGGCACCGTCGGAGCAGGTCGACCTCGCCCACTACGACGACAGCGCACCACCGCCCGGGCCCGGGACTCCCGAGGCGGAGGCGAGGAGCTACTCGGTGAGCCTGGACTGGGCCGAGGTCGACGGCGCCGTGGGCTATGCCGTCGAGCGGGCCGGCGCCGGCGGCGAGTTCGCCGTCGTCACGCGGACGACTCGCTCCCGGTTCACCGACACGGCGGTCCAGCCGAGCACGAGCTATCGCTACCGGGTGATCGCACTCGGGGCCGGCGGCGCGTCCGGACCGTCGGAAACGGTCGGCGCCACCACGAACCGGCCGCTGGAGCACCCGACGACACCGGCCACGCCGCGGGTGGAGGAGATCGACTTCTCCTCGGTCAGCCTGAAGTGGGACGAGGTCACCGACGCGCAGACCTACGAGGTGCAGCGGCTGGCCGACGGCGGAGGCGATTTCACGCCGATCGCGTCGGTGACGAAGGCCGAGTACGTGGCCGACGTCCCGACCTCGGCCACCGGCTACCGCTACCGGATCGTGGCGGAGAACGAGCGCGGCCGGTCCGAGCCGAGCGAGGCGGTCCAGGCCGCGGTGCCCCGGCCCGCCGTGCCCGAACGCCTCGTGGTCGGGCTGACCGGCGAGAGGTTCGTCGGCCTGATCTTCAAGCCGGGCGCGGGCAACCAGCGGCACGTGATCTACCGCAGCCGGGACGGCGAACCGGCCGAGAAGCTCGGCACCGCCGGGGTGTCCACGTTCTACGACCGCACCGCCGAGCCGGGGCAGCAGTACACCTACACGGTCCGGGCGGAGAACGCAGCCGGCGAGTCGGCGCCGTCGGACGAGGTCGTGGTACGGACCTACGCGGCCGGGCAGGCCGGGCAGGCGCAACCGTGGGCCGCCGACCGGTCCTACGGCCCGGGCGACCTGGTGCGCCACGACGACCGGACCTGGGTGGCGCACGAGGCGACCGACGGCGAGCAGCCGGGTCCCGACCGCGGGCCGTGGCTGGAGGCCGGCGAGTTCGTCACCGGCGCCCTCGGGCCGCAGCGCGCCTGGACGGCCAGCTGGCACTACACCGGGGGTGAGCTGGTCGCCCACGACGGCCACTGGTGGCAGGCGCAGGCCCGCAGCCGGAACCAGCCGCCGGGCGGCTCCGACGCCTGGCGGCGGGTGAGTTAGCCGGCGCCGCACCGGATCTGGCCAGGAACCGTTTTCTGACATTGTCCGAATTCTCCGGAACTCGAAGGCGAGAGAGTGATCATGAGCGAACCCATCAAGAACGTGTTGAGCCGACGGAACCTGCTGGTCCGGGGCGGTAGTGCCGCCCTGGTCACCGCAACCCTGAGCGGCTGCGGCTTCCTGTCCACCGAACCCGAACGGGACGGCGGCGACTCGAACGGCGGCGGCTCGGTCGACACGAGTGTCAAGGAGTCGCCGATGCTGGCCGAGCGGGTCGAGGCCGGGGACCTCGAACCGCTGGCGGAACGCCTGCCGAAGGAGCCGCTGGTCGTCGAGGTCGCCGAACTCGGCAGCTACGGCGGGACCTGGCGCTCGTTCACCCAGGGACCCGGCGACACCGCGGCCTTCCAGCGGATCGCCGGCTACGAACCGCTGCTCCGCAAGGACCCCATGGTGACGCAGAACCTGCCCGGTGTCGCGACCGCGGTCGAGGCCTCCGACGACGCCACCACGTTCACGATCCGGCTCCGGGAGGGGCTGCGCTGGTCGGACGGAGAGCCGCTCACCGCCGACGACCTGATGTTCGTGGTGCAGGACGTCGCCGGCAATCCGGACCTCAACCCGACCCCGCCCAAGTGGCTCAGCCAGGACGGGAAGCTGGCCCAGGCCGAGAAGGTCGACGACTACACGGTCAAGCTCACCTTCGCCCAGCCGAACGGCCTGTTCCTGGACCTGGCGACCCACTACATCGACCTGGTCGCGGCGCCGAAGCACTACGCGTCCCGCTTCCACCCCAAGTACAACGACAAGGCCGAGCAGGAGGCCAAGGACGCCGGCTTCGAGACCTGGACCGACTACTACGACGGGCAGGTGAACGAGTGGGAGAGCGTGGACTGTCCGGTGCTGAACGCGTGGAAGGTGACCACCCCGCTCGGTGAGGGCAACTCGGTCGAGCTGGAGCGCAACCCGTACTACTGGAAGACCGACCCGGAGGGTCGCCAGCTGCCCTACATCGACAAGCTCTCCTACGCCGTGGTGATGGACCCGGAGGTGATGGTCCTCAAGACCACGTCGGGCGAGGTCGACCTGATGTACCGGCACGTCAACGTGCCGGCGAACAAGCCCGTCTTCGCCAAGAGCCGGGAGGAATCCGGCTACCAGATCTCCGACCTCACGCCGACCTCGATGAACACGATGTGCGTCGCCCTCAACCTGGCGAACAAGAACAAGGACCACCGGGAGCTCTATCAGAACAAGGACTTCCGGATCGGTCTCTCGCACGCCATCGACCGGCAGGAGTTGATCACCGCGGTCTGGCAGCGGCAGGGCGAGCCCTGGCAGGCGGCACCGACGAAGAATTCGATCTACTACGACGAGGAGTTCGCCAAGCAGTACACCGAATTCGATGTCGACACGGCCAACGAGCATCTCGACAAGGCCGGGATCGCGGCGCGCGACGGCGACGGCTTCCGTACGCTGCCGAACGGCAAGAACCTGACGATCACGCTCGACGTGGCGCAGGCGATGTTCTCGGAGTGGTCCGCGGCGGCGGCCATCATCAAGAACATGTGGAAGGCCGTCGGGATCCGGCTCAATGTCAACGCGATCGACCGGACGCTCTTCTCGGAACGCGTCGGCAACGAGGCCAACGAGACCGACGCCTGCGTGTGGAGCGGCGACGGCGGCGCGGCGGTGGAGATCGTCGAACCGCGCTGGTACTTCCCGTTCAGCAGCCAGTCGTTCTGGGCGACGCCCTGGGCGGAGTACTTCGCCTCCGACGGTGCGTCCGGCGAGAAGCCGATCGACGCCGCGCTGCAGCAGATGGAGCTCTACTGGCAGCTGGAGAAGACGCCGGACCAGAAGGCGCGGGAAGACCTCTACCGGCAGATCATCGCCATCGCCAAGGAACAGTTCTGGGTGATCGGGATCGCCTCGGCGCCGGCTCCGTACGTCGTGATCAACAACCGGCTGAAGAACGTGCAGACCCCGATCCCGGACACGCCCGTCTACTACACGCCGGCGCACGCCAACCCGCCGACGTGGTTCATCCAGGAGTGATCAGCTGATGGGACGCTACGTCCTGCGTCGGTTGTTGATCATGATCCCGACGCTGTTCGCCATCTCGGTCGCCTCGTTCATCATCATCCAGCTGCCGCCGGGCGACTACGTGTCGACCTTGATCGCCCAGTACGCCGCTCAGGGTGATCAACTCGACCAGGCCAGGATCGCCGCCCTGGAGCAGCGCTACGGCGTGAACCAGCCCGTCTACGTCCAGTACTGGAAATGGATCACCAACATCGTGCTGCACCAGGACTTCGGGCAGTCGTTCGCCTGGAAGAAGCCGGTGTCGGAGCTGCTCGCCGACCGGCTGCCGCTGACCATCGGCCTGTCGGTGGCCACCCTGGTGTTCATCTGGGTGGTGGCGTTCCCGATCGGGGTGTATTCCGCGCTGCGGCAGTACAGCGTCGGCGACTATGTCGTCACCATGATCGGGTTCATCGGTCTCGCGACGCCGAACTTCCTGATCGCCCTGGTGCTGATGTACCTCGGCATGACCTACTTCGGCACCGGCGCCGGCGGCCTGCTGTCCCCGGAGTGGCAGGGCGCGGCCTGGAACCTCGGCAAGGTGCTGGACCTGCTCGGGCACCTCTGGGTGCCGTTGATCGTGTGGGGCACGGCGGGCACCGCGGGCATGATCAGGATCCTGCGGGCCAACCTGCTGGACGAGGTCCGAAAGCCGTACGTCGTGGCCGCCCGGGCCCGCGGCGTGTCCGAGGTGAAGCTGACCCTGAAGTATCCGCTGCGGGTCGCCCTGAACCCGTTCTTCTCCACCATCGGCTGGGTGCTGGCCGGCTTGATCAGCGCCGACGCGATCGTCTCCCAGGTGCTGAACCTGGACACGACCGGACCGCTGCTGCTCGGGGCGCTGCGGTCGCAGGACATGTATCTGGCCGGGTCGATCGTGTTGATCGGCGCGACCCTGACCGTGATCGGCACGCTGATCTCGGACCTGCTGCTGGGCTGGCTGGACCCCCGGGTCCGGCTGGCGCGGCGTTGAGGGGGACTGGACGATGACTCAGGCACTGCCCGATCAGCGGGCCGCGGAGCCGGCCGAAGTCGATCTTGCCGAGATCGCCGAGCCGGAGGTCGCGGTCGCCTCCCAGTGGAAGCTGATGTGGTGGTCGTTCAAGCGGCACCGGCTGGCCGTGATCGGCGCGATCATCACGCTCGGGTTCTATCTGGTGGTCCTGTTCGCCGGCTTCCTGGCCCCGTACTCCAGCGATTTCTACAGCGCCGACCACGCCTACGCACCGCCGCAACCGATCCACTTCGTCGACAACGGCGAGTGGGGGATGTACGTCCACCCGGTGACCGGGGAGCAGGACCCCGACACCCTGGAGCTCACCTGGCGGGCGGACGAGACCGCCAAGACCGAGATCGGGCTGTTCGTCCAGGGCGAGGAGTACCAGCTCTTCGGCTTCATCCCCGGCGACCGGCACCTGATCGGACCGCAGGACCCGAACGAGACGCAGCCGGTCTATCTGCTCGGTGCCGACAAGAACGGCCACGACATCCTGTCCCGGATGATCCACGGGACCGTCGTGTCGATGACCATCGGGTTGGTCGGGATCGCCATCAGCCTGGTGATCTCGATCCTCCTCGGCGGCCTGTCCGGCCTGCTCGGCGGCGCGGTCGACACGGTGATCCAACGCGTGATCGAATTCCTGATGTCGCTGCCGGCGATTCCGTTGTGGATGGCGCTCGCCGCTGCCGTACCTCCTGACTGGGGACCGTTGCAGCGCTACTTCGCCATCGTGGTGATCTTGTCCATGATCGGCTGGACCGGGCTGGCCCGCGAGGTCCGGGGCAAGTTCATGGCGCTGCGCGAGGAGGAGTACATCAGCGCCGCGACCATGGACGGCGCCAGCCGGGGCCGGTTGATCTTCCGCCACATGCTGCCCCAGTTCGCCAGTCACATCATCGCCGGACTGTCGCTGTCGATCCCGGGAATGATCTTGGCCGAGACCTCGCTGTCCTGGTTGGGTCTCGGCCTGCAGCCCCCGGTGGTCAGCTGGGGCGTCCTGCTGCAGGAGGCCCAGAACGTCCGGGTGATCACCACCTCGCCGTGGATCATGATCCCGGGCATCGCGGTCGTGGTCGCCGTACTGGCCCTCAACTTCTTCGGCGACGGTCTGCGCGACGCGGCCGACCCGTACAGCTGAAACGGAAGAGAAGGACTCATGGAGCGCGCAAACGAGCCGGTCCTGCGCATCGCCGGGATGAAGACCCACTTCTTCACCAGAGAAGGCGTGGTGAAGGCCGTCGACGGTGTCGATCTCGCAGTACCGCGAGGCAAGACCGTGTGCGTCGTCGGCGAGTCCGGGTGCGGCAAGTCGATCACGGCCCGCTCGATCATGCGACTGATCGAGCGACCCGGCCGGATCATCGACGGTTCGATCGAGTGGCGGCCGGACCCGGGCTCCGACACCATGATCGACATCACGAAGCTGGGCCGCAAGGACCCGCGGCTGAGGACCGTCCGCGGCGGGGACATCGGGATGATCTTCCAGGAGCCGATGGCGTCGCTGTCACCGATGTACACCATCGGCGACCAGCTCACCGAGGCGATCCGGATCCACCGCAAGCTCGGCAAGGCCGAGGCGCGGGACCACGCCATCGACATGCTGCGCAAGGTGGGCATTCCGCAGCCGGAGTACCGGATCGACAGTTTCCCGTTCCAGCTGTCCGGCGGGATGTGCCAGCGCGCGATGATCGCGATCGCGCTGTCCTGCTCGCCGAAGCTGCTCATCGCCGACGAGCCGACCACCGCGCTGGACGTCACGACCCAGGCTCGCATCCTGGATCTGCTCGCCGGGCTGCAGGCCGACAGCGGCATGTCGATGTTGTTCATCACCCACGACATGGGCGTGGTGGCCGAGATCGCCGACGAGGTGACCGTCATGTATCTCGGCCGGGTCGCCGAGCACGGCACGGTCGACCAGATCTTCGGCGACCCGAAGCATCCGTACACCAGGGCTCTGCTGGAGTCGATCCCGACGATGCGGGCCGGCCGACGTCGGCAGGCTCTGTCCGCGATCCGGGGGATGATCCCGCACCCGCAGAACCGACCGGCCGGCTGCCCGTTCAACAATCGCTGTGATCACGCCATCAAGGGCGTCTGCGACCAGAGCCTGCCGGCGCTGGCCGACTTCGGCGGGGGCCACGTCGCCTACTGCCACCTGTACGACCGCGACGGCGCCGCCGGGCAGCCGGGCGAGCCGACCCGCCGCGTCGTCGAGCTGGAGACCCCGGCCGTGCCGCGGCGCGCCGGCCAGGCCGAGGCAGTGCCCGGCCGGGTGCAGGTGGTCGAGCCCGCGCCGGGCCCCGACGGCGGGACGGCCGGTCCGCCGCCGGAGGAGGTGCCGGCTCCGCTGATGCAGGTGCGCGACCTGAAGAAGTACTTCCCGGTCAGGAGCGGGGCCTTCCGCCGGGCCAAGGGCGAGGTCCGTGCCGTCGACGGTGTCAGCCTGGCGATCCGGCCCGGCGAGACGCTCGGCCTGGTCGGGGAGTCGGGCTGCGGCAAGTCCACCCTGGGCCGGACGATCGCGCGGATCCTGGAGCCCACCTCGGGCAGCATCGAGTACCGGCGGCGGGACGGCTCGGCAGTCGACGTGAGCACGCTGGGCGGGGCGGGTCTGGTGAAGTACCGGACGGACGTCCGGGTGATCTTCCAGGACCCGTTTTCCTCACTGAACCCGCGGATGACCCTCGAGCAGCTGGTCGGCGAACCGCTCCGCAACAGCGGGCTCGCCACGGGCTCCGAGCTCCGGGACCGGGTCGCCGAGATCTTGAAGGTGGTCGGCCTGCGCCCGGAGTATCTGAAGCGCTACCCGCACGCCTTCTCCGGCGGCGAGCGACAACGCATCAACATCGCGCGGGCCCTGGTCACCAACCCGCGGATGGTGATCGCCGACGAGGCCGTCTCCGCCCTCGACGTCTCGGTACGGGCCCAGATCCTGAACCTGCTCGGCGAGTTGCAGGACGCCTACGACCTGACCTACCTGTTCATCAGCCACGACCTGTCCGTGGTCGAGCACATCTCGGACCGGGTCGCCGTGATGTATCTCGGCAAGATCGCCGAACGGGCCGGGACCGACGAGCTGTACCGGGCGCCGCAGCACCCCTACACCGAGGCGCTGCTGCACGCGGTCCCGATCCCCGACCCGGCCCAGCGCGGCTCGCGCCACGGCTACACGATCGCCGACGACCTGCCCGACCCGGCCGACCCGCCGCCGGGCTGCCCGTTCCATACGAGGTGCCGCTACGTGAACGACGGCTGTACGAGTCGGCTGCCGGAACTCCGGCCGATCACCGGGGCGGGGCACCTGGCCGCCTGCCACTACAGCGAAGAGCTCGAACTGTCCGGCCTGTAGTCGGTCACCGGTCGGTCACCGGTCCGGCGCGGCCGTCGACGATCCGGCGGCGGCCGCTGTCTGGTCGTTGCAGACGAGCTCCCAGACGTGCCCGTCGGGATCGCTGACGTAGCCCATGTAGCCGCCGTCGGACTCCCCGGCCGGACCGGGGATCGAGCCGCCCGCGCGTTCGGCACCGGCCAGGGTCTGGTCCACCTCGGCCCGGGTGCCGATCGCGCAGGAGAACATGCAGGCGCCCGGGGCCGGGGTGGCGCTCGCCGCCGGGCCGACCCGGTCGGCATAGGTCGCGTACTCCCGCACATCCATCAGGAACAGCGAGAGGTTCGGCAGTTCGATGACGATCATGCCGCCGTCGATGTCGGACGTCTCGACCCCCAGACCCTCGCGATAGAAGCGAAGCGTGCGGTCGAGGTCGGTGACCGGGAGGGCGACGATGACGGTCGCGGGCTTCACGAGGACGCCCTCGTCGCCCCGAGACCCCACTGCTCGGCGTAATGATCATGGAGCTGCTGCCAGTCGTACGCGTTCGCGTCGGAGCCGACCACCCGGCCGACCGGATGATCATCGGTGGTCACGGTGAGCACGGCCAGGCAGACGTGCCAGCCACCTGCCAGCGCGGGAGCAAGATCACGGTCGCCGAAGCGCTGCTCGAGCGTGAGCACGCAGCCGGCGTCGCTCGGGGTCAGCGTCCAGCGCATCGTGTGATCACCCCAGCGATGGATCAACTCGCGCGGCGGGTCGACCTCCAGCACCTCGACGTCCACCCAGTCGTCGCCCGGATTCTCCCGGGCCTGGGCGGCACCGCGTTCGGCGAGCGACCGGTCCGGGACGATCGGCGACCATTGGGCCAGCCGGTCCGGCTCGGTCAGCCACGGCCAGACCTGTTCGGCCTTGCGCGGCAGTGATCTGGTCATCGTCAACACCCAGGTGCCGGCGTCCTCGGTGAGCGTCGCGGCCTCGAAGCCCGCCGCGGCGATCGCGTCCATGATCAATTCATTCGGCATCGTCCTTCTCCTGTTCGAGTAGTTCGGTCAGCCGGTTGAGGCCCCGCGACCACCGGCGGTAATAGGGCGTGATCCAGGCGATCACGTCGGGCAGCGGGCGGTCGTTGAGTCGGTAGACCCGACGCGGGCCGTCGACGCGCACCGTCACCACGCCGGCGTCCCGGAGCACCCGGAGGTGCTTCGAGGTGAGCGACTGGGACAGCGCCAGGCGCTCGACCAGCGAGCCGACGTCGGACTCTCCGTCGGCCAGCGCATCCAGGACGCGGCGGCGGTTCGGGTCCGCCAGCACCGTGAAACCGTCCATGGCCCAGGACATTACTCGCCGTTCATATGAATAGCAAGGGATATGAAACCTCGGGACGGCACGGACCACCCGCGGACTGGCGATAAGGTGCACGGGTGGTACGGCGCCGTACCCCGCTGCTCCCCAGAAAGTCGAAGAAAGGCCAGCACCGACGTGATCACTCGCATGACGGAGTTGTTCGTCCGGACCCTGCGCGAGGACCCGGCGGACGCCGAGGTGCCCAGCCACCGCTGGCTGGTCCGGGCCGGCTACATCCGGCGGACCGCCCCGGGCATCTACTCCTGGCTGCCGCTCGGCTACCGGGTGCTGCGGAAGGTCGAGGCCATCGTCCGCGAGGAGATGGACGCGATGGGGGCGCAGGAGGTGCACCTGCCGGCGCTGCTGCCGCGCGAGCCGTACGAGGCGACGAACCGGTGGACCGAGTACGGCCCGAACCTGTTCCGGCTGAAGGACCGGCGCGGCAACGACATGCTGCTCGGCCCGACCCACGAGGAGATCTTCGCCCTGGTGGTGAAGGACCTCTGCTCCTCCTACAAGGATCTGCCGCTGTCGCTCTACCAGATCCAGACGAAGTACCGCGACGAGGCGCGGCCGCGGGCCGGTATCCTGCGCGGGCGCGAGTTCGTGATGAAGGACTCGTACTCTTTCGATCTTGACGACAGCGGGCTGCAGAAGTCCTACGACGCGCACCGCGACGCGTACATCAAGATCTTCAACCGGCTCGGCCTGCAGTACGAGATCGTCTCCGCCATGTCCGGCGCGATGGGCGGCTCGGCCAGCGAGGAGTTCCTCGGCATCGCGGAGAACGGCGAGGACACGTTCGTCCGCTCGCCCGGCGGTTATGCCGCCAATGTCGAGGCGGTCCGGATCCCGCCCGCCGAACCGCTCCCGTACGACGACCTACCCGCCGCCCACGTCGAGGACACCCCGGACACGCCGACCATCGAGACGCTGGTGGCGGTGGCCAACGAGCGGGTGCCGCGGCCGGACCGGCCCTGGCAGGCGAGCGACACCCTGAAGAACGTCGTCCTGATGATCACCGAGCCCGACGGCAAGACTCGCTATCCCTTGGTGATCGGGATTCCCGGCGATCGCGAGGTGGACGCCAAGCGGCTGGAGGCGCAGCTGGAGCCGGCCGCCGCGGAGCCGTTCGGCGAGGCCGACTTCGCCGCCCACCCGGGTCTGGTCAAGGGCTACATCGGCCCCGGCGCGCTGGGCGAGCAGTCGGCGACCAAGATCAAATACCTGGTCGACCCGCGGGTCGGGGTCGGCACCCGCTGGGTGACCGGCGCCGACCAGCCGGGCAAGCACGTTTTTGATCTTGTCTGCGGCCGCGACTTCACCCCGGACGGGACGATCGACGTCGCCGACATCCGGGAGGGCGACCCGTCGCCGGACTGCTCCGGGCCGCTGCACCTGGCCCGCGGGATCGAGCTCGGTCACATCTTCCAGCTGGGCAAGAAATACGCCGAGGCGCTCGGCCTGCAGGTCCTTGATCAGAACGGCAAGCTGACCACGGTCACCATGGGTTCGTACGGCATCGGCGTGTCCCGCGCCGTCGCCGCGGTGGCCGAGAACACCAGCGACGAGAAGGGTCTGGCCTGGCCGCCCGAGATCGCGCCGTACCGGGTGCACATCGTGGCCGCCGGCAAGGGCACCGAGATCGCCGAGTACGCCCACGAGCTGGCCACCCGGCTGGACGAGGCGGGCATCGAGGTGCTGCTGGACGACCGGAACGTCAGCCCCGGCGTGAAGTTCGCGGACTCCGAGATCCTCGGCATGCCGACGATCGTGGTGGTTGGCCGCGGCCTGGCCGACGGCCTGATCGAGGTCCGGGACCGCCGGACCGGTGAGCGCTCCGACATCGCGGTCGCGGATGCGCTTCCTCATCTGCTCGCCCTCATCCGTGAGGGCAGCGCCGCGGATCTCCTCGTCTAGTTCTGGGAGTGATGCTCCACGACGGCCTCCAGCTGTCCCTGCTCGGGGTCGCACTGTTGATCTTGGTCGCGTTCGCGGCCGGCTGGGTCGACTCGGTGGTCGGCGGCGGCGGGCTGCTGCAGCTGCCGGCGCTGCTGATCGGCCTGCCGGACAGCCAGCCGGCGGCGATCCTCGGCACCAACAAGCTGTCCAGCGTCTGGGGCACGGCGGTCGCCTCGATCAC
Source organism: Microlunatus parietis (assembly GCF_013407955.1). Classification (GTDB taxonomy): domain Bacteria; phylum Actinomycetota; class Actinomycetes; order Propionibacteriales; family Propionibacteriaceae; genus Microlunatus; species Microlunatus parietis. The sequence continues at coordinate 5,798,467 of NZ_JACCBU010000001.1, forward strand.
GTACGCGATCAAGGTCAGACCGGACTGGCGGACGATCATCCCGCTGGTGATCACGTCGGGTCTCGGCGCGGCCGGCGGTGCGATGGTGGCGCAGTACCTGCCGAAGTCGATCTTCACCCCGATCGTCCTGATCGCGCTGATCGGCGTCGGGATCTTCACCTGGCGCCGGCCCAAGCTCGGCATGATCAGCGAACGCAAGCACGCCGGCAGCCACCACTACGGCCGGGCCGCGGCGATCGGGCTCGGCATCGGCTGCTACGACGGGCTGATCGGCCCGGGCACCGGCGCGTTCTTCGTGATCTTGCTGGTCAGTGTGCTCGGCTACGGCTTCCTGGAGGCCAGCGCCAAGGCCCGGATCGCCAACCTGACCACCAATCTCGGCGCGATCATCGTCTTCGGCGTGCACGGCCAGCTGATCTGGCAGCTCGGCCTGGCGATGGGCGCGGCCAACCTGATCGGCGGGCTGCTCGGTGCCCGGATGGCGATCCGCGGCGGCAACGAGTTCGTCCGCCGGGTCTTCCTGATCGTCGTCCTCGCCCTGATCCTCAAGCTCGGCTACGACACGGTGATGCAGTTCGTCGGCCCCCGGTGATCACGACGGCCGGGCAGCCTCGAACCGTGGCACCAGGTCCGGCAGGCCGAAGGCGGTGACGCCGGCGATGCCGTCGGTCCGGACGTCCAGCACGGCGATGCCGAACGGCTGCCCGCGGTAGGCGGCGATCACGGCCGGCTGGCCGTTCGCGACGATCGGCCGCATCTTCCATTCGCCGGGGTTTCCGACGGCGGCGGCGAAGACCTGGGAGCAGCTCGCCTTGCCGGCGAACCAGTCCCGGCCCGGCGGCAGTTGCAGGGTCGCGTCGGTGCGCAGCACCGTGATCAGCCGCTGGACGTCGGCGTTCTCGAACGCGCCGACGTACGCGTCGACCAGGCGCCGGGCCTCGGGGCGGCTCGGTTCCAGCACGTCCTCCGGCTCCGGTGCCACCGCGGCCAGCCGCGCCCGCGCCCGTTGCAGCGAGCTCTTCACGGCGGCGGTCGACAGGTCGAGCATCCGGGCCACCTCGGCGGCGCTGAACGCGAGCACGTCGCGCAGCAGCAGCACCGCCCGCTGGGTCGGCGGCAGGGTCTGCAGGCCGGCGATCACGGCCAGCCGGAGGTCCTGCCGGTCGTCGGCGATCGGCTGGATCCAGGTCTCCGGCGGCAGTACGGGTCCCGGCTCGTCGACCCGGTCGGCCGGCGCGCCGATCCCGGCCGGCAGCGCCCGCCGGCCGCGGTCGCGGACCGAGTTCAGACACACGTTGGTGGCGATCCGGTGCAGCCAGGTCCGGACCGAGGCCCGTTCCTCGAACGTCGCCCACGCCCGCCAGCCCCGCAGGAAGGTCTCCTGGACGGCGTCCTCGGCCTCGTCCCAGGAGCCGAGCATCCGGTAGCAGTGGACCAGCACCTCGCGCCGCAACGGCGCCGCCGCGTCCTCGAATCCGGTCATCCCACCTGCCTGGTCAACGTCGATCGCAGCCATCGTCCCGCCTTCCCGACCGCCTCGTCGGCCACCCGGGTCCGGCCGGCCGCCATCTGGAACGTGTGCAACTGGCCGCCGTACTCCTCCAGGCGCACCTCCACGCCGGCTTCCAGCAGCCGACGGGCCAGCCGGCGGCTGTCGCCGAGCCCGGCCTCCGCGGCGCCGACCTGGAGATAGACCGGCGGCAGGTCGCGGAGATCGGCGTGGATCGGAGCGGCCAGCGGGTGGTGCGGGTCGGTGCCGGCCAGGTAGCCGGCGCCGAGCTGCCGGACCAGGTCGCGGGTGAAGAACGGATCGGAGCCGGTGTCGTAGGTGTCGCCGGTGGCCTCCAGATCGACCCAGGCCGAGATCAGCATCACCCCGGCCGGTGCCGGCAGTCCCTCGTCCCGCACCCGGAGCGCGAGCGCCATCGCGAGCCCGGCGCCGCAGGAGTCGCCGGTGACCGCGACCCGGGTCGCGCCCCGGTCGAGCAGCCGGCGGTACGCCGCCGTGACCGTGTCGAGCTGGCTCGGGAACACGTGCTCCGGCACCAGCCCGTACTCGACGGCGAAGGTGGCGGTGCCGGTGGCCTCGGCCAGCCGGCCGAACAGCCGCCGGTGGGTGTGCGTCGAGCCGCCGATGAAACCGCCGCCGTGGATCGCCAGCACCGCGGCGCCGGGCAGCGGGTCCGGCGGGCGCAGCCAGCGGCCGGCCGGGTCGGTGGTGAGCTCGGTCTCGATGCTGTCCGGGTCGGCGCCGAGGTCCTCCCAGACGGGTTCCTGGCCGGCGGCCAACGCAGTCCAGTGGGCACGGTTGGGGTCTTCGGTCGTGATCGTCATGGGGATATGAACCCCGGCCGGACCGGAAAGGAATCGGTCAGGGCTCCACGTAGCCGGGCCAGCTGAGCAGTGGTCCGCCCCAACCGACCGCGGAAACCGTCGTCGCGCGGAGTGTCGCGACGGCCAGCTCGCGCTCCTCCCCGGACTCGGCGGCGGCGACCCACTGGCCGCAGAACGGCAGCAGCGCGGTCTCCATCGTCATGATCAACTTCGTGGCCGACGCCGGGTCGGTCGGTCGCACCGGGACGTCGTACGCGGGGGCGGCGGGCGGGACGTCGGCGGAGGCCTCGACCAGGTCGGCGATCAGTCGGTCGCGCAGGCCGCGGTGCTCCCGGAGCGCGGTCGCGGCGCGTTCGAAACGGTCCTCGGCCAGGTGCCCGATCGCCATCTGATAGCCGTACGTGACCGCGTGCAGCTGGTCGACCATGGCGCGCCGGGCCTGCTCCGGCTCGACCGGCTCGACCGGGCGGTGCGGCCCCGGCTTCGGCGCCTTGGCCGGGCCGGCACCCTTCGTGGAGCCGCCCTGCTGCCGGACCGCCTGGCCGTACCCGTCGGCCGCGGCCGCGAGCGACGCCCAGAACAGCGCGGTCACCGACTCCGCGGTGACGGCCCGCTCGGCATGAGCACCGGCGGCGGCGGCCTCGGCGGCGGCGAACTCCTTGAGGTCGGCCGGCAGGGCGGCCTTGGTCGGCTTCGGGGTCGGCCGCGGGCTGCCGCCGGAGGTCGGCCGGCCGGTCGGCTCCGGCGCCGCGAGGGCCGCCAGGTGGAGTTGGTGGCCGCCCGCGGCGGCGGTCAGGATCGCCGTGAGCGGGCGGCCGAGGTCGTCGCCGCCGGACGTCAGCAGCGACCGGGCCTGCAGGCTGAGCTGCTCCTCGAGCCTGGCCGCGGCGGCGCCGCCGGCGAAGACCGGCGGCTGGGTCGGGCTCGGCTCCGGTGTCGTGGTCGGCCCGACCGGCGCCTTGGCGTCACACCCGATCAGGGTCCCGCCGAGGGCGCCGAACCCGGCCAGCAGCACGACGCGCCGGGGCAGCGGTGGGTTCATCGGGTTGGTCCCCTGCGTCAGAAACTACGGGTGTCATGGAACAATGCCTGGTCCGCGAAAAACTGCGGCCCGCAGATGAGGCACCTCAACATATCAATCGAACGGAGCTGGGGGATGAAGGACGTCCACATCGAGCAGTTGCTGACCCCCGTGCTCGCGGAACACGGTCTGGAACTCGAGGCCGTCGAGATCGTACCCGCCGGCAAGCGGCGGCTGCTCCGGCTGGTGGTCGACGGAGACGGGCCCGAGGGGACCGGTCCGCTGCTCGACGACATCGCCGAGGCGACGAAGGCGGTCTCGGCCGCCCTCGACGCCGACGACACGGCGGGCGCGGGACCGTACACGCTGGAAGTCACGTCGCGGGGCGTCTCCCGCCCGCTCACCCTGCCCCGGCACTGGCGGCGCAACACGGGCCGGCTGGTCCGGGTGAACACCGCCGACGGCACCGAAATCACCGGTCGAATCGCCGAAGTGGGCGATGATCAGGTGCTGCTGACGACAGAATCGGAACAGACTTCGGTACGTTTTGGCGATATCGGTAAGGCGCTGGTTCAGGTCGAGCTGAATCGTGCCGAGGAGGACTGACGTGGACATCGACATATCCGTACTGCGGTTGCTGGAGCGGGAGAAGGACATCCCGTTCGACATTCTGGTCGCCGCGATCGAGGAAGCCCTGCTGTCCGCGTACGACAAGACCGACGGTGCCGTCCCCGGCGCGCGCGTCGAACTGAATCGCAAGACCGGGCACGTCAACGTGATGGTGCCCGAGTTCGACGACGACGGCGCCAAGATCGGTGAGTACGACAGCACGCCGGAGGGCTTCGGCCGGGTCGCCGCGTCGACCGCGCGCCAGGTGATCATGCAGCGGCTGCGCGACGCCGAGGACGAGCAGAAGTACGGCCACTTCTCCGGCGTCGAGGGCGACATCGTGTCCGGCGTGGTCCAGCAGGGCAGCGACACCCGGACCGTGCTGGTCGACCTCGGCAAGATCGAGGCGATCATGCCGCTGGCCGAGCAGGTCCCCGGTGAGTCGTACACCCACGGCACCCGGCTCCGGGTCTACGTGGTCTCGGTCCGCAAGGAGGTCCGCGGGCCGCAAGTCGTGGTGTCGCGGACCCATCCCGGCCTGGTCGAGAAGCTGTTCCGGATGGAGGTGCCGGAGATCGCCGACGGGACCGTCGAGATCAAGGCGGTCGCCCGCGAGGCCGGCCACCGGAGCAAGATCGCGGTGGTCAGCAACAACCCCGAGGTCAGCGCGAAGGGCGCCTGCATCGGCCCGATGGGGCAGCGGGTGCGCGCCGTGATGCACGAGCTGAACGAGGAGAAGATCGACATCATCGACTACTCCCCGGACCCGGCGAAGTTCGTCGGCCATGCCCTGTCGCCGGCCAAGGTCACCTCGGTCACCGTGGTCGACGAGACCCAGCGCGCCGCCCGGGTCGTCGTGCCGGACTACCAGCTGTCGCTGGCGATCGGCCGGGAAGGGCAGAACGCCCGGCTCGCCGCCCGGCTGACCGGCTGGCGGATCGACATCCGCTCCGACACCGAGCCGGTCAAGGACCAGGCTTGACCCCAGCGGACCGACCGCTGCTGATCCTGCTCGCCGGCCGCCCCGGCACCGGGAAGACCACCCTGGCGACCAGGCTGGCCCGCGAGCTCGACGCCGGGTACGTCCGCGTCGACGCGATCGAGACCGTCCTGCTGCGGACCGGCACCGTCGAGCCGCCGGTCGGCCCGGTCGGCTACACGCTCGCGCACGAGATCGCCCTCGGCATGCTCCGGCTCGGCCGGCCGGTCGTCGTCGACGCCGTGAACCCGGTCGCCGAGGCACGGGCCGGCTGGCTGAGTCTGGCCGAGGTGTCCCGCCCTGTCTTCCTGGAGACCGTCGTCCACGACGAGAGCGAGCACCGTCGCCGGGTCAGCGGCCGCCGGCCCGACCTCGCCGGCCAGACCGTACCGACGTGGGCCGAGGTCCAGGCCGGCGGCTACGAGCCGTGGGACGAGACCCGCGACGGCCCGCGCCACCTGATCGACACCACCGACATGGACGAGGCCGCGGCCGCGGCGCTCGCCGTGGTCCGCGCTACGGTGACGCGGTGAGCGACCCGGTCCGGACCTGCATCGGCTGCCGTCGGCGTACCGACAAGAAGGCGCTGCTGCGGGTCGTCTGGTCCGGCGGCCGAGTGATCGTCGACGAGCGACAGGTCGCCCCGGGTCGCGGGGCCTATCTGCATCCGGATCCGAAGTGCCTGGCGCAGGCGACGAAGAAGCGCGCGTTCGGCCGGGCGCTCCGGACCGAGGGGATCGGCGCCGACCAGCTGGCCGGCCTCACCCTCCCGACCGACTGACCCGGGGTGCCGCGCCGAGCGGCACCCGCTTAGGCAGATGCGTACGCTTGGGCATAGAGTTAGTGCTCGGCCGTACGGCCAGCTATCACCTGCCTGCCCGAGACCGGGCGGGCAACCAGCCGAAGCGTGGGCCCCGAGGCACGTCGTGCACCGGGACACCCGCGTCGAACAGAAGGTGGGCTAACGCTCATGACCACTCGATGAGTACACCTCAATGAGCATGCACGACAACTAGCTGGTCCGCGCCTGGCCCAAGGTCCGGACCGAACGAGGAGAGTAGTGGCTAAGGTCCGGGTCTACGAGCTCGCAAAGGAGCTCGGAGTCGAAAGTAAGGTCGTCCTCAGCACCCTGAAGGACATGGGGGAGTTCGTCCGGTCGGCATCGTCGACCGTCGAGGCCCCAGTCGTCCGTCGGCTGACGGAGCGACTGGCGAGCGAACAGCCCGCCAAGAAGGCATCCAAGAAGGCTCCCGCCAAGAAGGCGCCCGCGAGCCCGTCCAAGGAAGAGGCAGTGACGGCCAAGCCTGCCGTGCCGGAGGCGCCTGTCGAGGCGACTCCCGCGCCTGTCGCCCCGCCCGTCGAGGCGGAGAAGAAACCAGAACCTGTTGCGGAGGCCCCGGCACCCCGTGCGGAGACCCCTCGTGCGGAGACCCCTCGGGCGGAGGCTCCACGCCCGGAGTCCGCGCGGGCGGAGACGCCGCCGGCGGAGACTCCGGCACCGGCCCGGCCGACGCCGCGTCCCGCACCGGCTCGACCGGAGAACCGTACGGACAGTCGTCCGGACACGCGGTCGGACAGCCGCCCGGACACACGTCCGGACACGCGGTCCGACGGCGCACCCCGGGACAGCCGTCCGCGGCCGACCCCGCGTCCGGCTCCGGGTCGTGCACCCGGCCGGCAGGAGGGTCGCGGCGACGGTCCGCGTTCCGATCAGCCGCGCCCCGGCGGTCAGCCGCGGGCGCCGCGGCCCGGGTCGACCGGCGGTCTGCCGGGCGGTTCCCGGCCTCGCCCGGGCGGCGCTCCGCGGCCCGGTAACAATCCGTTCTCGTCGTCCCAGGGCATGGGGCAGCCGCGCGCTCCGCGGCCCGGCCAGGAAGGCGGCGGCCGCCCCGGCGGTCCGCGTCCGCAGTCCGGCCGGCCCGGCGGTCCGGCTCCGGCCGGCCGTCCCGGCGGTGGCGGCGGCGTCCCCGGCATCCCGCGGCCGAACCCCGCGATGATGCCCAAGCAGTCGTCCGGGCAGCTCGGCAGCGCGCCGGCTCGTGGCCGTGGCGGCCCGGGTGGTCCGGGCGGTGGCGGCGGCGGTCGCGGCCGTGGCGGTGCTCCGGGTCGCGGTCCGGGCGGCGGTCCCGGTGGTGGCGGCGGCGCTCCGGGCGGTCCGCCCGCCGGGCGTGGCGGTCGCGGTGGTCGTGGCGGGACCCAGGGTGCCTTCGGGCGTCCGGGCGGTCCGGCCCGGCGTGGCCGCAAGTCGCGCAAGCAACGCAAGCAAGAGTTCAACGAGATGGAGGCCCCGTCGCTCGGCGGCATCCGGGTCCGGCAGGGCGACGGTGAGAAGGTCCGCCTCGCCCGCGGCGCCTCGCTGACCGACCTGGCCGAGAAGATCGGCGCCGATCCGGCAGCCCTGGTGCAGGCGCTGTTCCACCTCGGTGAGATGGTCACGGCCACCCAGTCGGTGCCGGACGAGACGCTGCAGGTGCTGGGCTCGGAGCTCAATTACGAGATCGAGGTCGTCTCGCCCGAGGACGAGGACCGCGAGCTGCTGGAGAGCTTCGACATCGAGTTCGGCGAGGACACCGGCGGCGAGGAGGAACTGGTGGCCCGGCCGCCGGTCGTCACCGTCATGGGTCACGTCGACCACGGCAAGACGAAGCTGCTGGACGCGTTGCGCAAGACCAACGTGGTCGCCGGCGAGGCCGGTGGCATCACCCAGAAGATCGGCGCCTACCAGGTGTCGACCGAGGTCGATGATCAGGAACGCAAGATCACCTTCATCGACACCCCGGGCCACGAGGCGTTCACCGCCATGCGGGCCCGTGGCGCCAAGTCGACCGACATCGCCGTACTGGTGGTGGCGGCCGACGACGGTGTGATGCCGCAGACGATCGAGGCCCTGAACATCGCCAGGGCGGCCGAGGTGCCGGTCGTGGTCGCGGTGAACAAGATCGACAAGCCGGGGGCGGATCCGTCCAAGGTGCGCGGTCAGCTCACCGAGTACGGCCTGGTGCCGGAGGAGTACGGCGGCGACACGATGTTCGTCAACGTCTCCGCGATCACCCGGGACGGCCTGGACGACCTGCTCGAGGCCATCGTGCTGACCGCCGACGCGGCGCTCGACCTGCGTGCCAACGACTCGATGGATTCGCAGGGCATCTCGATCGAAGGTCATCTGGAGACCGGCCGCGGCCCGATCGCCACCGTCCTGGTGCAGCGCGGAACGCTCCGGGTCGGCGACTCGATCGTCGCCGGACCGGCCCACGGCCGCGTCCGCGCCATGATCAACGACGCCGGCGAGTCGGTGAAGGAGGCGCCGCCGTCGATGCCGGTCCAGGTGCTCGGCCTGACCGCGGTGCCCGGTGCCGGCGACTCGTTCCTGGTGGTGTCCGACGACCGTACGGCACGGCAGATCGCCGACCGCCGGTCCGCCCGGCTGCGTGCCGCGGCGCAGGCCGCCGGTGCCCGCCGGAAGACCCTGGACCAGCTGTTCGAGCAGTTGGAGAAGGGCGAGAAGCAGGAACTGAAGCTGATCTTGAAGGGCGACGGTTCCGGCTCGGTCGAGGCCCTGGAAGAGGCGCTGTCCAAGATCGACGTGGGCGACGAGGTCGCACTGCAGGTGATCGATCGCGGTGTCGGTGGCATCACCGAGACCAACGTCAACCTGGCGGCCGCGTTCGACGCGGTGATCATCGGCTTCAACGTCCGGGCCCAGGGCAAGGCGTCCGAGCTGGCCGACCGGCTCGGCGTCGACGTCCGCTACTACTCGGTGATCTACGCCGCGATCGACGAGATCGAGGCGGCACTGAAGGGCATGCTGAAGCCGGTCTACGAAGAGGCCCAGCTCGGCCAGGCCGAGATCCGGAACATCTTCCGGTCCTCCCGGGCCGGCGTCATCGCGGGCTGCATGATCACCAACGGGCTGGTCCGGCGCAACGCGTCGGCCCGCCTGATCCGCGACGGCGTGGTGCTGACCGAGACCACCATCTCCTCGCTCCGGCGGGAGAAGGACGACGTCACCGAGGTGCGGGAAGGCTTCGAATGCGGCCTCACCCTCGCCAACTACTCCGACATCCGGGTCGGTGACGTGGTGGAGACGTTCGAGATGCGGGAGAAGGAGCGGGTGTGAGCTCGCCGCGGGTGCTGAAGCTGGCCGACCAGATCAAGGTGATCGTCGCGGAGATGCTGGAGCGGCGGGTCAAGGATCCGCGGCTCGGCTTCATCACCGTGACCGACGTCCGGTTGACCGGCGACAGCCGCGAGGCGTCCGTCTTCTACACCGTGCTGGGCAGTGACGAGGATCGAGCCGGGACGGCGGCCGCGCTGCGGTCGGCGACCGGCCTGATCCGGTCCCAGGTCGGCAAGCAGCTCGGCCTGCGGTTCGCCCCGACGCTGGCGTTCTTCGAGGACGCGGTGCCGGAGACCGCCCGGCAGATCGACGATCTGCTGGCCCAGGCCAAGGCCGGCGACGCCGAGGTGGCGGAGCGGGCCGCCGGAGCCAGCTACGCCGTCGACCCGGATCCGTACAAGCGTGCCGATGACGAGACCGAAGACGAGGACTGACGCCGGCGGCGCCTCCGGGACCACCGGCTCGGGCTTGGTGATCATCGACAAGCCCGGCGGGCTGACCTCGCACCAGGTGGTCGCGCGGGTGCGCCGGCTGGCCGGCACTCGCCGGGTCGGCCATGCCGGGACGCTCGACCCGATGGCCACCGGTGTGCTGGTGATCGGGATCAACCGGGCCACCCGGCTGCTCGGCCACCTGACCGCGACGATCAAGCGCTACACGGCGACGATCCGACTCGGTGTCAGTACGGTGACCGACGACTCCGACGGCGAGGTGGTCGGCCGGCTCGGCGCCGCCGACGTCGCGCCGGACCGGATCGCCGCCGCGATGGCCCGGCTCACCGGCGACATCCGGCAGGTGCCGAGCGCGGTGTCCGCGATCAAGATCAACGGCGTCCGCTCCTACACCCGGGTCCGGGAGGGCCAGTCGGTCGAACTCTCCGCGCGACCGGTCCGGGTCTCGGAGTTCGCGCTGCTGGAACGACGCGACGGCCACGACGTCACCGGCATCGCCGTGGTCGACCTGGACGTGGCGGTGGAGTGCACCGCCGGCACCTACATCCGGGCCCTGGCGCGCGATCTCGGAGCCGCCCTCGGCACCGGGGGACACCTGACCGCGCTGCGCCGGACCGCCGTCGGCTCGTTCACCGAGGACCGGGCGCAGACCCTGGAGTCGGCCGAGGCGGACGGGCTGCGGCTGATCGGGATCGATCGGGTTGCGGCCGAACAGTTCCCGACGCGTACGCTGGACGCCGGCCAGGCGGATGCGGTCCGGCACGGTCGTCGGCTGACCGGACTCTCGTTGCCCGCCGACCCGACCGCGGTGTTCGCCGAGGACGGCCGTTTCCTGGCCCTCTATCGGCCGTCCGGTCCGGACGCCGTGGCCGATGCCGTTTTCGTCGACTGACAGGACCTCGATGCCGTACGTGCCGCCCGAGGGCGCCCCGCGCTGGCAGCGCGCCGCGCACCGCCTCGTCAACGCCACCTGGTTCCAGAACCTCGTCATCGGCGTGATCCTGGCCAACGCGATCACCATCGGAATCCAGACCTACAAGGAACTTCCGGTCGGCGTGCACCGGGCGATCGAGGTGATCGACTACGCCTTCCTCGCCGTCTTCGTGGTCGAACTGGTGCTCCGCTTCGTCGCGTACGGTCTCAATCCGCGCCGCTTCTTCAGCGACCCGTGGAACGTGTTCGACACGCTCGTCGTGGCCGCCGCGTTCGTGCCCGGCCTGTCCAGCAACACCACGGCACTGCGGCTGATCCGGCTGCTCCGGGTGGTCCGGCTGCTCCGGCTGATGCCCGACGTACACGTCTTGCTGGACGGCCTGCGCCGCGCCGCCGGCCCCGCGGCGAGCCTGCTCGCCCTGACCGCGCTGCTCTGCTTCATCTACGCGATCATCGGCAACCTGCTCTTCGGCGACGTCGCGCCGCAGTACTTCGGCAATCTCGGCGAGGGCGTGCTCACCCTGTTCACGCTGCTCACCCTGGAGGGCTGGAACTCGGTGCTGTACGACCTCCGCGAGGTGTCGCCGTGGGGGCTGCCGTACACGATCTCGTTCGTCCTGATCGGCACCTACGTGGTGATCAATCTCGTCGTCGGCGTGGTGATCAACAGCCTGGACGAGGCGTACCGGAACCGGGTCGACGACCGGGCCGAGACCAAGGAGCTGACCGAGACGATCCACAATCACCGTAAGGCTCTGGACGAGCTGGAGGCGAAGCTGGCCGGCACCGGCCTGGCCAAGGACGCGACGGTCGGCACCGACGAACTGCGGCACCGGTTCACCGATCACCCGCTGGACCGGTCACCGGCCGCGGACAGGGCAACGGTCGGCGACGGGGCCGCGGGACAGGATGGGAGACTTACCGAGTGAGCGACGGCAGCGTCATCATCATCGGCAATTTCGACGGCGTGCATCGCGGTCATGTCGCGCTGATCAGGGCGGCCCGGGAGGCCGAGCCCGGTGCGAAGGTGATCGCCGTGACGTTCTGGCCGCACCCGTGGGTGATCCACCACCCGGACCGGGTGCCGCCGCTGCTGACCACCCTGGAGCGCCGGGTCGAGTTGCTCCGCGCCGCCGGAGTCGACGAGGTCGTCGTCGTCGACTACACCCACGAACTGTCCCGGCAGACGCCGGCCGAGTTCGTCGACGGGACCCTCCGGCCGCTGGATCCGGTCCGGATCGTGGTGGGGGAGAACTTCCGGTTCGGCCGCGACAACAGCGGCGACGTGGGCACCCTGGCCGACCTGGCCGGCGGCGACTTCAAGGTGCAGGTCGTCCAGCTGGTCGGCGACGCCTCCGCGCCCAGCTCCGCGACCCTGATCCGGCAGGCGATCGCGGACGGCGATCTGGAACGGTTCCATGAGCTGAGCGACCAGGTGTTCCGGTTCTCCGGGGTCGTCATCGAGGGTGATCACCGCGGCCGCGAGCTGGGCTTCCCGACCGCCAACGTCGCCGTCGACCCGACGCTGGCCGTACCCGCGGACGGGGTCTACGCGGGCTGGGTGACCCGGCTGGACATCCCGTCGCCGCGCTGGCCGGCCGCGATCTCGGTCGGCACCAACCCGACCTTCGACGGCGTCGAGCGGCGGATCGAGGCCTACGTGCTGGACCGGACCGATCTCGAGCTGTACGGCGTCGAGATCGCGATCGACTTCGACCAGCGGATCCGCGGCCAGGTGAAGTACGAGGGCCGGGAGGCGCTGATCGCCCAGATGCACCGCGACGTCGAGCAGATCCGCGACATCCTCGCCGGCCACCACGCCCCCTGAGCCTCTCGAAGGGCCAGGGCGGATGGGGTGGCCCGCCCGAGCCGGGCGGAAAGTGGCCAGGAATGCCGAGATGACGCCACCTCCGGACCGGCGACATCTCGAGGGTCTCGGGACCGAGGCGTACGACCGGCGGTTCGGTCGCCTGATCCGGTCGAGGGCTCGGGCCTGTGTCACAGATCTGCAAGGCAACGGATTCCGCAACCGGTTTCTCGCCTCCCGGGGGCGTTGCATTGCAGATTTGTGACAGGAGCGGTCGCAAGTCCCATCCCGCCGGTCGTCTCGGCAGACCGTCCGGATCAGGGTGGCGGCGACTTCCGTCGGTGAATTCCGGCCGGTTGCCCAGTTGTGATTCGGTCCGGGTGGCCCAACGCCGATATCCGCACTCGACAGCTCCACGGGCCTCGCGCGGGCACGCCTGATCGGCCGTCAGTGAGCGGACGCCTTGACCTCGATTCGGGCGGCCGATTCGCCGGTCAAAGAGTCCACTCGACGAAGTCGCCGAACCCCCGGCGCCGCCCACGGGATCAAGGCACATCGCGGGAACCGAAGAATCTGCGGTCCCGAGCGGATCCATTCCAGCGGGCGCTCCGCCACGGGCGTCGAGTGGCGACATAACGACCTCCTCGGGCCAGATCGAGGTCGTTATCCGCACACTCGATGCACGACCCTGGCCCGCGGATTACGGACCGCAAGATCTACGGTGAACCCCAATGGCGCCGCAGCCGCAACAACGCACGTGTACCGGCGGGACTTCGCGAACGCGGGCTTCAGGCGGGCGGCAACCGTATGGTGACGATCAGGCCGCCGGCCGGGCGGGCGATCAGGTCCAGCGTGCCGTCGTGGGCGCGGACGATGCTGTTGACGATGGCCAGCCCGAGCCCGACGCCGGCGTACGTTTCGGTCCGGGCCCGGTCGGTGCCGCGCTGGAACGGTTCGAGCAGCGTGGGCAGCAGGGCCGAGGGGACCGGAGGGCCGGTGTTCTCGACCCGGACCACGACGCCGTCGTCGTGCGCGGCGGTGTTGACCGTCACGGTGCCGTGCTCGGGCAGGTTGTGCACGATCGCGTTCTGGACCAGGTTGGTCACCATCCGCAGCAGCAGCGCCGCCGAGCCGACGGTCCGGGCCGGCTCGCCGGTGACGTCGAGCGCGACCTTGCGTTCCTCGGCGAGCGGCAGCAGGGTCTCGGCGGCCTCCTCGGCGAGCAGTGACAGGTCGACCGGCTCGGTGGTGAACAGCCGGCGGTCGCTCCGGTTGAGCAGCAGCAGGCCCTCGGTGAGGTCGATCGCCCGGGTGTTGACCGTGTGCAGGCGATCGATGAGTTCGTCCTGATCGGCGGGGCCGGCCCGGGCGACCTCGATCAGGGTCTGGGAGATGGCGAGCGGGGTGCGCAGTTCGTGCGACGCGTTCGCGGCGAACCGCTGCTGCTCGGTGACGTGGGCCTCGAGCTGTTCGAGCATGCCGTCGAACGCGTCGGCGAGCTCGCGGAACTCGTCCTTGCGGCCCGGCAGCCGGATCCGGCGCGACAGCGACGCGTCCGTGGTCTGCCGGACGGCGCGGGTGATCTGGTCCAGCGGCGCGAGCATCCGGCCGGCCAGGACCCAGCCGCCGAGCAGGCCGAACACCAGCAGGAACGCCATCACGATGCTCGCGGTCGGCAGCATCACGCCGACCATCAGGCGGAGCGCCGTCAGCAGGTCGCCGTTGACCATCATCCGGCCCGGATCGATGCCCTCGGGGGTGGTGACCGCGCCCTCGGGCCCGTACCGCAGCAGCAGGACCCAGACGACCGCGAGCACCATGAAGCCGGCCAGCATCAGCAGGCCGGCATAGCTGAGCGTGAGCTTGAGCCGCACGCTCAGTCCGGGCCGTCTATCCATCGGCGGCGCCGTGGTCGCCGGGACCCGTGTCGATGCGGTAGCCGACGCCGGCGACGGTGGCGATCACCCAGGGCTCGCCGAGCCGCTTGCGGAGGGCCGAGACGGTGATCCGGACGGCATTGGTGAACGGGTCGGCGTTCTCGTCCCAGGCCCGCTCCAGCAGTTCCTCGGCGCTGACCACACCGCCTTCGGCCGCGACCAGCACCTCGAGCACCGCGAACTGCTTCCGGGTCAGCGCGACGTAGCGGCCGTCGCGGTAGACCTCGCGCCGGAACGGGTCCAGCCGCAGCCCGGCGATCTCGCGGACCGGCGGCCGGTTGTGCATCCGACGGCGGTCCAGGGCCCGGAGCCGGAGCACCAGTTCCCGTAGCTCGAACGGCTTGGTGAGGTAGTCGTCCGCGCCGAGCTCAAACCCGGTGGCCTTGTCGTCGATCCGGTCGGCCGCGGTGAGCATCAGGATCGGCATCCCGCTGCCGGAGGCGACGATCCGCCGGGCGACTTCGTCGCCGGACGGGCCGGGGATGTCGCGGTCGAGCACGGCGAGGTCGTAGGAGTTGATCGAGAGCAGCTCCAGCGCGGTGTCGCCGTCAGCCGCGATGTCGGCCGCGATCGCCTCCAGCCGCAATCCATCCCGGACCGCCTCGGCCAGGTACGGCTCGTCCTCCACGATCAGCACGCGCATGCCTGCAGCCTAGGGACCCGTGGCTATCGGGGACGTATGGACGGTTCGGTGTCGCGGGTCCTCGCTCGGGTTCGCGTACAGCGGCGGGTTGCCGTAGCGAGCCGCCTCCGGACACAGCTCGAAGTGCCACGGCTCGTTGCGGTAGACCCGGCACAGTCCGTACCGGGCGCCGTGCTCGGACAGCCAGGCGGCGGCCTGCACCGGACCGACGTCGACCGCCTGGCCCGCAACGTGGGCCGACGTCTCGGGCGTCGCCACCCAGCGGGCGGCCTCCTCGCTCCCGAGCCGCTCGATCGCGTTCTCGAGCAGCCGCAGCTGCCGCGCCGGCGACCGCCAGCCGCCGTTGATCCGAAGCCCGATCCCGTGCAGGGCCGCGGCCCGGGCGGCCCGCCGCAACGCCTTCAGGAGCGCGGGATCGAGCCCGTTGACCGCCGGTACGTCGGCGTACACCGACACCGAGGTCCCGTCCGGGATGACACCGTCCGCCTCGCCCAACACGGCCTCGACCGTGGCTGTCCGCACGCTCTGGTCCATGCCTCAACTGAAGCCAGGGAGCCGTTGTGGCGGCGTATCCGGATTTCCATACGCGCGCGATACTCAACGTTGCAATTCGGCAGGGCGTCGTCGGCGCAGTCGCCGAATCCCCAGGACCGTAAGCAGCAGGGCGACTCCGATCGCCACGGCCAGCAGATCGGGCACCTGGCCGAGCCGGTCGAGGACCCAGGACTCCGCGTTCTGTTGTGTGCCGGCGGAGATGATCCCGGCGATCCCGGCGGTGCCGTCGGTGACGATGACGACGACGCCGAGGGCGACCGAGAGCAGTCCCGAGATGATCATGGTCCAGCTGTTGCTCCAGTGGCCGATGCGCAGGTGCTTGGCGGGCAGAAGGCTGCGACCCCGGCGGCCGAGCCGAGGCCAGACCGCGGACAGGACGAACAGTGGGACCACCATGCCGACGGCGTAGCAGACCAGCAACAGCCCGCCGTACAACGGGGTGCGCGAGACCGTCGACATCATCAGGATGGTGCCGAGGATCGGGCCCGCGCAGACACCGGCGACGGCGTAGACGGTGCCCAGCAGAAACACGGAGACCGCCGAGGTCGACTCGGCCGGGGAGTTCTGGCGACGGCGCAGCCCCGGCATCGGAACGCCGGCGATCTGGACGACTCCGGCCACGATGATCAGTGTTCCCGCGCCGGCGATCAGCCACTCGCGGAAGCTGGTCA
Source organism: Microlunatus parietis (assembly GCF_013407955.1). Classification (GTDB taxonomy): domain Bacteria; phylum Actinomycetota; class Actinomycetes; order Propionibacteriales; family Propionibacteriaceae; genus Microlunatus; species Microlunatus parietis. Next base: position 5,814,525 of record NZ_JACCBU010000001.1, read on the forward strand.
GCAGCACTCCGACGGTCCCGGCGAAGACACCGAGCGGAACCAGGGTGGCGAGCAGGCCGAGCAGGAACACCGCCGTCCGTCCGATCAGCTTGGCCGGCGATCCGAACGCATAGGCGAAGAAGGCCGGCAGCACCATCACCGAACACGGGCTGAGCAACGTCAGTACGCCCCCGACGAGCGCGCTCGCATAGCCGATGGTCACCGTCGGACTCCGGCCCGGCGCAGTTCGTGCTCGATCGCCTGGCGGTACACCTCGATGAGCTGCGAACCCACCACCGGAGTCTCGCCGATCATGAAGGTCGGCGTCGCGGCCGCTCCGAGGCGCCCGGCCTCGTCGACGTCGGCCTGGACCTCCGCGGCCAACGCCGGATCGAACAGATCCAGGGCGAACCGATCGACGTCCGGTACGCCCGCCACGCGCGCGAGGACGAGCCAGTGCTCGCGATCGGCCGCTGCGGACTCATCGGAGAAGAGCGCGTTGTGGTAGGCCCAGTAGTGACCCTGCCGGCCCGCGGCCCGTGCGGCGACCGCAGCGTCGAACGACTCCGGGCCGAGCACGGGCAGGTCGCGCCACTCGTAGCGAACCAGCCCCGGTTCGACGTACTCGGTGATCAACAGCGGCAACGTCTCGCCCGCGAAGTGGGCGCAGGTCGGGCACCGGTAGTCCGCATACTCGATCATGACCACCCGCGCGTCCACCGAGCCGTACGCGGTGACATCGCCCTCGATCCGCCGGGCCGTGTCCCGGTGCTGCCCGGGCGAGTCCAGACGATCGGACCAGAGCGAACCCGCGACGAACAGGAGGACGACGGCGACCGCTCCGGCCGCAGCCAACCATCGACGCCTGCCGATGACGGTCATCGCAGGGAGTCAACCCAGTCGTGGTGCAGGGCGGTCAGCCGGGCCACGTCGTTCGGCCGCTCTGCGGCGAGATCACGCTGCTCGCCGGGATCGTCGCGGAGATCGTACAGCCTCGTGCCGTTGCCCGGCTCGGCTCGCTCGACGGCTCGGATTCCCTTGGCCCGTGGGGAATCGCCGTCGCACCAGCGCAGCTTGAGATCGCCGGCCCGGACCGCCCACTGGAAGTCGCAGTCCCAGTGCAGGACCCGATCATGATCACCTTCGGCGCCGGCCAGCATCGGACCAAGATCAACTCCGTCCGACTGCGCGACGATCTCAGGGGCCGCGCCGGCGGCACCGACCAGGGTCGGCAGCAGGTCCAGCGAGCTCACCGGCGCATCGACGGTACGGCCGCCGGACCAGCCGCCGCCGGGCCAGCGGACCAGGTACGGGACCCGGATGCCGCCTTCCCAGAGGGTGTATTTGGAGCCGCGCAGCGGGGTGTTGTCGCCGTAGTTGCAGGGTGAGCCGCCGTTGTCGGTCAGATAGACCACGATCGTGTCGTCGGCCAGTCCGAGCTGGTCCAGCCGGTCCAACAGCCGGCCGATCTCGCGGTCCATCAACTCCAGCTGGGCCAGGTAGTAGTCCCGGCCATGATCGAGATTCGGGGTGATCGAGCCGTCGTACCAGTCGCCGTACCCTTGATCATCCGCGTCGTGCCAGTCCGCGCGGACTGGCAGGCCGCGGGCCGAGAGTTCGTCCTCCGGCAGCTGCCAGCAGAAGTTGTGGACGGCGTTGAACGCGATCATGGTGAAGAACGGCCGTTGATCATCGGCCTCGATGAAGGCGCCGGCCCGGCGGCCGAGCTCCTCGGTCAGGAACCCCTCCAGTTCGACCTCGGTGTCCCCGGTCAGCATCGGCTGCACCGCCATCCGCCAGGACGCCTCGGGACCGTACTCCTCGACCGCGGCCGCCGAATGCCGCAGATAGTTCAACCGGCCCTGCTGCTTCCCGGCCAGGCCGTAGTACGTCTCGTCGAAGCCGTGGTGCGGCGGGCAGGCCCGGTCGCCGATGTCCTCCGGTCCGTAGTGCACCTTGCCGAAGTAGCCGGTCCGGTAGCCGAGCGCACCGAGCCGCTCGGCCAGGCTCGGCAGGTGATCACCGAACCGCGAGTCGTTGAACCAGCGGGCGCCCCAGCGCTGCTGGTAGTGGCCGCTGATCAGCCCGGCCCGGGACGGGCTGCAGATCGGGGCGCTGACGTAGCCGTTGGTGCAGTCGACGCCGGTCGCGGCGAGCCGGTCGAGTGCCGGGGTGCGTACCTGTTGATCATGGCCGAGGTAGCCGCGGTCGCCGTAACCATGATCATCGGAGACGATCAGGACGATGTTCGGGTGACTCACAGTTCCTCCACGTCGAGTTCCTTCGCGATCCGCTCCACGGCGTCGGTACGGAAGCGCGCCGGCCCGGGGATCAGCGCGTTCGCGGTGCCGGCCCCGGTCCCGCGCCGCAGCGCCGTCGGCAGGTCCGAGCCCTGGTCGAGGGCGCCGAGCAGCCCGCCGAGGAAGGAATCCCCGCTGCCGACCGGGAAGCTGCCGCGCTCCGGCGACGCCGCAACCCGCCAGCGACCCCGCCCGTCCGTCGCGACCGCCCCGTGCTCGCCGTCGGTGATCACGACCGTGCCGCCGGTGCGCTCTCGTACCGCCTCGGCACGTTCGGCCAGGTCGCCGTCCGGGGCGACCTGCATCAGCTCGGCGGCCTCGTACCGGTTGATCTTGACCAGCTCGGGCCGGGCCGTGATCGCCGCCGCCAGCGCCGGCCCGTGGGTGTCCACCGCGACCCGTACCCCGGCGTCGGTGGCCAACCGGACCAACCCGGCCAAGGCCTCCGGCTCCAGCCCGCGCGGCGCACTCCCGGTGATCGCCAACCAGCCCGGCCGCCGTCGCAGCGACGTCCCGAGTTGATCATGGAAGGTCTGCCAGACGTCCGCCGGCACCGGGTCGGCCCGCGGATAGAGCTCGGTCAGCCGCCCGGTGTCCGCCGCCGCGATCGACACACAGGTCCGGGTCTCCGCCGGCGTCGCGACCATGATCACGGAGACGCCCTCCGCCAGCAACTGCTCGGCGAGATAGTCGCCTGTCGAGCCCCCGAGCAGCGCCACGATCTCCACCTGCGCTCCCAGCGAGGCCGCCGCCCGAGCGAGATTGAGCGACTTCCCGCCCGCACACCGAACGACCTCCGACGGCCGATGAATCGCTCCCGGCTCCAACCGATCGACCAGATAGGTCAGGTCGAGCGACGGGCTCAGACCGGCGACGGTGATCACCCGGTGCACTTTAGCGGGACACCTCCCGCCGACATCCGAGGGAGCACCGACTCCGCCGACCAGTCAACAAAGCAGCCGTTTTGGCGGCGTGTCGCTGCACTTGTGACCACTCGGCGGGTCAGTGGGGCTCACTCCGCTACCGGCCCCGAACACAGTTCGGGACAGACTGTCCTGATGTGCACTCCTTGGCCAGGCCCTGCCGTCGTGTTCGAACGGGCGCAGGTGGTGGGTCTGCCCGAGGTTGTTGCGATCCTCGACGAAGCGGCCCGCTGGCTGCGGGGGCGTGGAATCCGCCAGTGGCCCGAACGGTTCGCCCCCGATCTGGTCCGGCCGGCCGTCGAAGCGGGCGAGACCTGGCTGGTTCGGGTCGGGGACCGGTCCGCTGCCACGGTGACCGTCGATGCAGCGGATCCGATCTGGCAGGACCGTCCGAGTGCGGCGCGCTACGTCCATCGCATGGCCGTGCGGCGCGGGTACGGCGGCCTCGGAACCCGGATCCTTTCGTGGGTTGACGAACTCGCACGGGCGGCGGGCTGCGAGTTCGTCCGGCTCGACTGCGTTGCCGACAACCCGGGCTTGGTCAAGTACTACCTGGAGCGCGGCTTCGTTCCTCGCGGCGAGGCGTTGGTCGGCGGCGCCCCCGGTCAGCGACGGACGGACGCATCGCACCGAACGGTCGTGGTCCGGCTCGAGCGGTTGGTCTCGGCAAAGACATCGACATGAACCTGCTGCGTACCTGGGATCCGTCGGGCGGCGACGGGCGAACCGCTCCGCGGGGCGGTATCAGGCGCGCAACGGCTGCGGATACTCCGCGTGCCGGTCGTCGTTGAACAGCCGGCGATAGAAGCTGAAGGTGCGCCAGGCGGTGGCGGCATGGCGGGTCAGGATCCCGACGGCGACGGGTGGCAGGTCGTCGGGGAGGTCGCCCTCGGCGCACCGCCGGACGAACTCGGCCCGCGGGCGCCAGTCCTGGCCGGGCGCCTTCGGGTCGGGTACACCGCAGACAGCGACGGCCAGCCAGTGCACCAGGCGCAGGGCGGCGTAGTCGGCGTCGCTGGTCGCGATGCTGGCGAGGAAGGACCGCTCGGGCCCCGTCACCTCGAACCGCGGCGAGGCGGCCAGGCCGAAGTCGGTGAAGTAGAGCCGCTCGCCGTCCGATCGCATGTTGCCGAGTTGCCCGTCCAGGTGCAGCAGCTCCCGGTCCCGCAGGAAGCTCACGATCTCCAGCAGTTGGCGCTCGAAGACCTCCGCCTTCGCGAGCGGATCCTCCCGCAGCCAGTCGCTCACCGGGTACGGCAGCTGCTCGCTGAACAGGACCAGGCTGTGGGTCGCGTCCCGCAGAGCTTCCAGCCGGGTCCGGACGGCGGGCGAGCCATCCAGCTCGGCGACCAGGTCCGCCAACTCCGCGGGACCGGCACTCAGCGGGGGTCGACCGGGCAGCACCCGCCAGTGGTGCAGCATCGGGAAGGCCTCGGTCTCGCCGGCCAGCACGCCGTCGGTGATGATCAGGTTCGCGGCCAGTTCGCGCCAGGCGTTGAGTGACGGCCCGCCGAAGCCGAACCGGGTGACGGACGGTACGCCGAAGAAGAAGTGACAGACCAGCGGAAGGTCGAACAGGTTCGCCGTCGACCGCGGGTGCGCCAGCTCCAGGTCGGTCAGCGGGATCCGCTTGGCGAACACCGCGGCTCCGGCGACCTCGACGATGCCCGAACCGCCCGGCCCGACCAGTTCGGCGAGTTCGGCGTCGGTCCGCGCGGCGAGCGAGTCGGAGATCAATCGATGACGGGCGCGTCTGTTCTCCAACTCCATTCGGTGATCATGCCAGGGAACTGTTGATCATGGTCGGAGCAGCGCCGCGAGTCGGTCCCGCGCCGTCGCCGGGTCGCCCCACCAGTCGCCGCCGGGGGCCAGCTCGAGCAACGGCCACAGGGCATGGAAGGTGCGCGCCGCCTCGGCCAGACCGGGGTCCGCGGTCTCCATCGCCGCACAGATCCGGGCCACCGCGTCCGGGCCGAGTTCGCCGTGCAGGTGGGCCAGGTCGATGGCCGGGTCGTCGACGCCGAGGTCGCCCAGGTCGAGCAGCCCGGTGATGTCGCCGTCCCGCGAGCTGATCAGGTGATCGACTCGGAAGTCCCGATGACAGAGGGTACGGATCCGAGCCCGCCCGTCGAGCAGCTCGAGCGCGGACTCGACGTGCCGCCGCAGCCCGCCGTCGAGCTCCACCACGGCCAACGCGTCCCGGAACTCCCCGGTCGGATCGTCGAGGGGTACGCCGAGCGAGGCGGCTTCGTCGGCACCGACTGCGTGCAGCCGATCCAAGATCATCGCGATCTTGGTCGCCAGCCCGGGATCCGTCCGGACCAGGTCCGGAGCGAGCGGCGTCCCGACGATCCGGCGTTCCAAGATCGCCGACGGCAGTCCGCCGACCTCCTCGATCACCGTGCCATCTGCTGGCACCGGCAGACCTCGCCGCCGCAGTTCGGCCAGCAGCCGGAGCTCGTGCCGGCGGCCGCCGCGCCAGGTCCAGGGCTCGGGGTGGCGCCGCGAGATCCGGAGCACCCACTCGGCCCAGCCGTACGTCAGCGTGCTGATCCCTTCGCCGATCAGCTCCGGTTCCTCGTCACCGAGCTCGGGCCGGCTCCGTCGCGCCTTCGCCACCAAGGCGGCCAGCGCCGCCGGGGTCAGAGTCGTGTCCCACCGCGTCACCCGCCGAACCCTACGCGGAACGGCCGGTCAGCGCGGGCCACGCGGCCATCGCTCCGTCGATGATCTTGTTCAGTTCCTCGGAGCTGGCGCAGTCCCGGGCCCGGATCGAGAGTCCGTACAGCACCGTGGTGTAGAAGTCGGCGATCATCGCGGTGTCGAGCCCGGCGGGCAGGTCGCCGTCGGCGATGCCCCGGTCGAGCCGGGCCTGCACCTGCCCGACCGTCTCGATCCGCTTCTCCAGCAGGAAATCCCGCACCGACTCACTCCGGGTCGTGTACGTCGAGCCGGCCAGAACGATCATGCAGCCGCGCGGGCCGTCGCCGGTCGTGTAGGCGGCGGCGTTGTCCCGGAGCATCGCCTCGATGGCCCGCTCGGCCGTCGGCTCCTCGGTCAGCGCCCGCGCGGTCAGCCCGCCCTCGGTCGCGCCGTACAGCCCGACCGCCTCCCGGAACAGGTCCTCCTTGCCGCCGAACGCGGCGTACAGGCTGGGCGAGTTGATCTTCATCGCGGCGGTCAGGTCGGCCAGCGAGGTGCCCTCGTAACCGTGTTCCCAGAAGACCTCCATGGCGCGCTGCAGGGCGACCTCGCGGTCGAAGGCTCGCGGCCGTCCGCGCTGCGCCATGGCTCAGATCCTTTCTGTATCGATTGTTAAGAATAGCCGTTGACTCCGGCTGTCGATCGTGTCACGCTATTTATGTGTCAATCACTACAGAAACCTTGGGTACGTCCCTCCAGGCAGACCTGACCGGCCGCGTGGCGCTGGTCACCGGCGGCAGTCGTGGGATCGGCGCCGCGATCGCACGGGCCCTCTCGGCGGCCGGGGCCGACGTCGCGCTCACGTACGAACGCAGCCGGGACCTGGGCGAGAAGGTCGCCGCGGGGCTCGAGGAGCGAGGCGGCCGTGGGCTCGCCCTGCCGGCCGACAGCGCCGATGCCTCCGCGATCCAGGCCGCCGTGGACCGCACCGTCGCCGAGTTCGGCCGCCTCGACATCGTGATCAACAACGCCGGCATCTTCCCGTACGGGCCGGTCGAGGAGACCGACCTGGCCGAGATCGACCGCACCATCGCGGTGCACGTCCGGGCCCCGTTCCTGGCGGTCCGCGCCGCGGTGCCCCATCTCGGCCGTGGCGCCCGGATCATCACCATCGGCAGCAACCTCGCGGAGCGAGCGGCGTTCGGCGGCATCGCGCTCTACGTGATGAGCAAGGCCGCCAACCTCGGCCTGACGCGGGCCCTCGCCCGTGAACTCGGACCGCGCGGCATCACGGTCAACCTGATCCAGCCGGGGTCGACCGAGACCGACATGAACCCGGCCGTCGGTGACAGCGCCGACCTGCAGCGCGGCCTGATGGCGCTCGGCGAGTACGGTTCGGTCGACGACATCGCGGCCGCGGTGGTCTTCCTGGCCGGCGGCTCCGCGCGGCAGATCACCGGGGCCACACTGACGATCGACGGCGGCACGAACGCCTGACCACCCGCCATCCGGCGGTCCGGAACGCCGGAACCTGACCGCGATGGCGGGCGCCGCGGGCGGGCGATTCGGATGATCATGGAAGCACCCGATGGCCTAGGAGTGATCATGACCGACACCGACGTCGCCCGCCCGCCGTTCGATCCGGAGCTCGAACCCGTGCTCGCCGAGGTGCTCGGCGGCCGGCCGCACCTCGACCTCACGGCGGAGACCCTTGCCGCCCTGCGCTCCGGCGGAGACGTGATCTTGATGCCGCCGATCGAGGAGCGGCTGGCCGGCCGTGCGATCGCGTACGAGGATCGCACCGTGCCCGGCCCGGCCGGCGCGCCGGAGATCACCGTCGCGATCTTCCGGACCACCCGGACCGGCACCGGCCCGGCGGCCGGGATCTACCACACCCATGGCGGCGGAATGATCATGGGCGACCGGCTGATGGGTGTCGACGGCTTCTTCGATCTGGTCGAGGCCGGCGAGGCGGTGGTGGTCAGCGTCGAATACCGGCTGGCTCCCGAACACCCGGATCCGGCACCGGTGGAGGACTGCTATGCCGGCCTGTGCTGGACTGCCGATCACGCCGACGAGCTGGGGATCGATCTTGACCGGCTGATCATCGCGGGCGGCAGCGCCGGCGGCGGGCTGGCCGCCGGTACGGCGTTGCTGGCGCGCGACCGCAACGGGCCCCGGCTCGCGGGGCAACTGCTGATCTGCCCGATGCTCGACGACCGCAACATCACCGTCTCCAGCCACCAGTACGACGGCGTCGGGCTGTGGGACCGGCAGAACAACCTGTTCGGCTGGTCCGCGCTGCTCGGCGACGGTCATCGCGACCGCGACGACATCTCGCCGTACGCCGCACCCGCCCGGGCCACCGACCTGGCCGGGCTGCCGCCGGCGTTCATCGATGCCGGGTCGGCCGAGGTGTTCCGGGACGAGGCGGTCGACTATGCGTCCCGGCTCTGGGCGGCCGGCGGCCAGGCCGAACTGCACATCTGGGCCGGTGGCTTCCACGGCTTCTCGATGGCCGCCCAAGCCGGCGTCGCGGTGGCGGCCGCCGCGGCGGTGAACTCCTGGCTGCGCCGGGTGCTGCGCCTGTAGCCGGGGCGTCCTTCCCGGTCAGGGTAGATTTCGATCACGATGCAGGAGCTGACGGGCCGGCTGATGTCGCTGGACCCGGAGGCCGGCGAGGGTCTTCGGGTCGTGGCGCATTTCGACGCGCTGGTGGACGCCCAGGTCGGCCTCGAGGCGCTGCTCCGGGCGGCCGTGATGCTGAGTGGCTGCCCGGCCGGCTACGCCGATCAGGCCCATGGGGTACGGATCGCGGCCGACGGCCGCCGTCATGATCATGGACGGCAACCTCCGTCGGACGCCCTGACCCGGACGACCGCGGACGGCGTCGTCTGGCTCGAGCGCTCCGGGAGGCGGCACCCGACCGACGCCATGGTGCTGGAACGCCTCGCGCTTGCTGTGGGGATCGGCGGCCGGCGGCGGGTCGCCTCCGACCTGGACCCGCTGGCGGTGCTGGTCGAGCCGGAGTCGCCCCAGGGCGCGCAGCGAGTCGCTCTGGCCCGGCTCCGGTTGCGGCCAGACCAGCTGCTCCGGATCTGGGCCGTGCCCGATGATCATGACCTGCCGGCCGGCCCGCCCTCGGTGATCACCGGCTCCGGTGCGGCCCGGGCCCGGCTGGTGCTGACGGATGACCGGAACCGGCTCGGCGATCCGCGCCGGGCCGGCCGGGGGATCGAAGTCCCGGCGGTCGCCGCGGCCGAGTCGGCCCGGACCGCGGTGATCGCGCTCCGGCTGGCCGGCGACCTGTTCCCGACCGTCGACGCCGGCTCGCTGGGTGTGCTGGTGCGGCTCGCTGACGTACCGGATGATCATGGCGATGTCACGGCCCTGGCCGAGTTGATCAAGGAACGATCCTGGGCGGAGGATACCGTGGAGGCCTTGATCAACACCGACAGCCTGCGGGCCGCTGCCAAGCTGCTCGGCATCCATCACGCGACCCTGCAGGCCAGGGTCAGGACCGTGCAGGAGCGCCTCGGCTACGGTCCGGACACGCCGTTGGGTGCGCACCGACTGGCCGCGGCGTTCTTGATCAATCGCCTGCGGCAGCGGTAGTCCCGCCCGCGTGGGCGAGCGCGCTGGGGGAGCGGCGGCCGACGATCGCCGGCGCCTCCCCGATCAGGGTGTCGTCGGTGATCGCCTCGATCATGAACAGCGCGAAGTCGGTCCGCCGGGTCAGATTGCTGGCCAGCACCGGATCGCCGACGTGGCGGCTCCACACCGGCAGCCCCTGGCTCTCGCCCTCCTCGAGATCGCTGCCGCGTACGACGGTCCAGCGGCGGTCGCTGGCGAAGATCCGCCGGCAGGCCTCGACCTGATCGTCGATCTCGACCGCGCGGGCCAGCTTGGCGAGCGCCGTCATGATCCGCACCATGACCCGGAACCACCAGGAGTAGCGGTCCCGGCCGTCCTTGGAGATGTGCCAGCCACAGGAGAAGACCAGCCGGGCGCCCGGCTCGGCATGATCGAGAACCGCCTGCGCCGTGCCCGACGCATACTGCTGCACGCCCCACGGCACCAGGACGGTGAGCACGGCGTCGCAGCCGGCGACCGCCCGCCGGATCACCTCGCGATCGTTGGTCGGACCCGGGATGATCGTCATCCGGTCCGCGAACGGGGCCAGTTTCTCGACGCTGCGCTCCCGGCAGACGCCGACGACCTCGTACCCGCGATCGAGGGCGTGCCGGACCAGGTACTGCCCGAGCTTGCCGGACGCGCCGACGGTGCAGACCTTGCGGCGGTTCTCGTTCTCCATCTCCGTACTCCTGACGTCTGAGACTTACGCTGTAAGTAATAGTAAGCTTACGTCGTAAGTTGTGCAATCGGCGAGAGGAATCGATGGCCGGGCGGACCAGGTCGAAACGCGAACCCTTGAACCGGGCGCGGGTGATCACCGCAGCTGTGGAGTTGGCCGATGCCGAGGGTGAGGCCGGACTGACGATGCGGGCGATCGCCGGCCGGCTCGGCGTCGAGGCGATGTCGCTCTACAACCACATCGGCGGCCGGGAGGACCTGCTGGACGGGATGGTCGACGCCGTGTTCGACGAGATCGAGCTCCCGGCCGCGGGTACGGATTGGAAGCAGGCCATGCGGGAGCGCGCCCGGTCCGCCCGCGAGGTGCTCCGGCGGCATCCGTGGGCGGTGGGACTGCTGGACTCGCGGAGCACGCCCGGCCCGGCGACGCTCCGCCACCACGACGCGGTGCTCGGCGCGCTGCGGGGCGGCGGCTTCTCGGTGTCGATGGCGGCGCACGCCTTCTCGTTGATCGACAGCTATCTGTACGGGTTCGTCCTGCAGGAGTCCAGCCTCCCGTTCTCCGACCGGGCCGAGTTGGATCAGGTCGCCGGCGGCATCCTCGCGGATCAACCGGCCGACGCGTACCCGCATCTGACCGAGTTGATCACCGACTACGCGCTGCGACCGGAGTATTCCTACGCCGACGAGTTCGAGTTCGGGTTGACGCTGATCTTGGACGCGCTGCGCCCCGACGGGTAGGTCCGGCGCTTGGAGCGGTCCCTCGCCGGAGCCGTCGATCCCAGGAAGGCCCATGTCTCAAGCGTTCGAACTCAGGACCGAGTTGTCCGAGCTCGCGGCTGTGACCGACCACGCGACCGGGGACCTGCAGTCGTTCAAGCAGTCGATGGCCGAGCGGGCGTCCGGAGTCTTCGCGGCGATCGGCGGCACCGCCACCAACACCGACCGGGCCATCGCCCAGCTCCTCCAGGAAGCGATCAGGGCGGCCGACGGCGCCGCGGACGCGCGTGCCGCCGCCTCCCACGCCTGTGCCGATTACGCCAACCAGCTCTGACGGTCGGAAGTCGATCATGGCCTCGGACCTGGAACGTCTCGCCGAGCAGCTCGTCGCGACCATCGACACCATCCCGGGGCATGTCGAGCGCCTGCACCGGCTCTCCCAGGAACTCCGGCAGCGGGCCAGCCACGTGGTCGATCTGTCCGGACGGAGCTACGAGGGCCTGCACATCGCCGACCTGCTGTTCCACGCCGCACAGCGGTGTGATGATGCGGCCAATCGTGTGCAGCCCGCGTACACCAAGGGGCGCGACTGGGCCGTCGCCGCCGTGAGCGGGGGAGGTGTCGCCGGCGGTCCCGCTCCGGTCCCCGACCGTCCCGCGGTCGCCGCCCCGGACCCCGACCCCGGCCCGCTGAGCCTTTCGACCAGCGATCCGAACGACAAGCAACTCCTGGCCAACCCGCCGGCCAACTCCACGATCGTCGTCGACGGCCGCTTCACCTACGACACCGACCACCTCGGCCGAGTGATCAGGGTCAGGGCCACTCTGGACGTCCGAGACGCGACCCATCCTCGGGACAAGAGTGCTCAGGGCAAGGTTCCTGGAAAGCTGCCGGGCGACCATTTACCGAGAGGGTGAGATACGGCCCGCGGGCTTCAACGTGGTCTACCGAGCTGGAGACAAGGCCTTTCCACCAGAGTTCATCAGGAACCGCAAACCGGACTACAAGGAGTCGTCGTGAGTTTAGGCGAGCAAGGCGCGTTGATGGACCAGATCGGCCGCGCGGCGGTCGATCAGGCGCCACCCGGTTGGACGTGGATCACGGTCGTGATCGACGCCATGGGGGACAGCGCACGCGTGGACGCGGTCGCTCACACCGATGAATCCGAAACGCCGTTCAACCTCGGTGGATCTGGCGGTCTCGCGTGCCTTGATCTCCGCGAGGCGATGTATCGGCCGAAGACCGGCACCTGGTACCGAGCGCAGTTCCGTATTGACGCGAGTGGGCAACTTGCCAGCGACTTCGACTACGACGGCATGCCGTATGACGCCGAGGAGGAAGGCAGTGCGGACGTTCGTGACGTCTTGCTGCACGATCACGAACTGTACCCTCGCGATGACGAGCACCTGCCAGCCTGGCATCCCGCGAAATTGGCATGAGTGAGATCAGGAGTGAGGGTGGCCTGGGATGCGATGTGTCAGGCCCAGCCGGCGCCGAAGGTCTCCATCCCGATCAAGGGCTTGATCGCCGCCGTCACTTCCCTGCCGCAGAAGGCCTTCCGGAGCAGGTCGCCGGCCATCAGGTTGCCCAGTGCGCCCATGATCATCGCCTGGTCCAGCGCCAGATAGCGGCGGGCCAGCGTGCCGGACCGCACCGCGACCGCGTCGTAGAACCCGCCCGGGCCGTAGCAGTCCAACTCGTCGGCGATCTTGATCAGGTTCCGGTAACCCTCGATGCGGGCGTACGGCAGCGCCAGGAAACCGGCGTGCGGCGTGACCACCCCGTCCCCGAACGTGGGAGCCGGGCCGGGCGCCCGGCAGTTGCCGTAGCCGAGGTCGACGTTGCTCTGCTCGGCGTCGGAGTAGTAGCCGTCCGGGTTCAGCCCGATCGGGTCGACGCCGTACTCGCGGTAGCCGCCGCCCGGCTCGCTGGCGGGGGAGAAGCCCCAGGCGCCGTAGCCGGCGTCCTCGAGGCCGTGCAGCCGGTGCGCCCGGACCGTCAGCGGATGGTTGACACCCCAGGAACGCGGCGCCCAGCGGGCCTCCGGCACGAACAGGTCGGGCATCAACGCCTCGAACATCGACCCGCCCCAACCCGGGACGACCAGCGAGTCGCGGTAGGCGTAAGCGCCCTCGAAGACGTCGATGCCGAGGTAGTTCCGGGTCCGGCCGACCGGCTCCTGCTCCTGCCAGTCCCAGTCGCAGCCGGCCGGGAACGTCCGCCAGGTGGCGAAGTAGTGCTTGGCCGGCACCTGGCCGCGCGCGATCGCCAGATAGGAGGTGATCCGGGTCTCCGACACGGTCGTGTCGTAGTGGTTCGTCGTGTAGTGCACCGCAGTCCCGGTGCCGAGGTAGTCGCCGTCGACCCACGGCTTGTCCGGCGGCACCTCGCCGTCCCAGAACCCGCCCCTGAGCAGCCCGGTGCCGAACGCCGGCCGCGCCGCGGCGTCGTAGAACACGGCGAAGTTCATGCTGTCCAGCAGTCGTTCCGCTTCCCGGCGGTGATCGGTCCCGGCGCCCATGATCACCATCAGGGCCGCGGCCAGCCAGCCGTTGTCCACGCTGGACAGGAACGGGTAGACCTTGTCGCCGCTGCCCGGCCAGCTGGTCAGCACGTCGGCGGTGCGCTCGTCGTACCAGTTGTAGAACATGCCGCTCGGCTCGTGGCGCACCATCCGGTCCAGTGTGCGCAGCGTCTGGCCGAGTCGGTGCGACCGTTCCCGGTCGCTGATCAGGCGGAGCCGGTGGGCGACCACGGTGCTCCACAGGTAGCCGCCGATGTTGGTCGGCGACGTGTAGCCGCTGCGACTGTCCGGGTCCAGGGTGCCGTCGATGTTGTCGGCGCTGAGCCCGGTCCGCTCGTCGGTCATCGCGATCATGGAACGCCAGGTGTCGGCGGCCCAGCGGCGGAACCGGCCGCCGAAGCGTTCCTCGGCCGTGCCGGACGGGGCCAGCGCCAGCGGCAGGGCTGTCCCGGCCGCCCCAGCAAGCAGCAGTCGTCGCGAGATCGCGGTCATCGGAGACTCCTTCGTCCCGGCAGCACAACGCGGATCGCCTCAACCTAACACCCGATCCGGGCTCAGCCGATCAGCTCCGCCGGCAACGGCTCGGTGTGCACGATCCGCAACGAGGTGACGGCGCGGGTCAGGCAGACGTAGAGGCGGCGCAGGCCGGTGGGCCGGTCCGGCTCGGCCTCGACGACCGCGGCCGGCTCCAGCAGCACCACGTGGTCGAACTCGAGACCCTTGGCGAGTGAGGCCGGCACCAGATCCAGCCGACGGTCGAAGACGCCGTCCGCCGCCGCGTCCTGGTCCTGCCCGAGCACACCGTGGGACAGCCCTCGATCCTCCAGAGTCCCTTGTACGGAAGGGACGGCGGCATCGGTGACGATCAGGCCGACACTGCCCTCCAGGGTCAGCGCCGCCTCGACGGCCCGGACGAGATCGTCGGCGGGGGTGCTGCTGGGCGTGATGGTCAGGTCGCCGCGGGACCGCCGGATCGAGTACGGAGCGGAGAGGGTCGGCGCGATCGACGGCAGCAGCCGGGCCGCGAAGTCGATCACCGCCGCCGGCACCCGGAAGCCGGTGACGAGTTCCTTCAGCTCGGCCGTCGGCTGGCCGAGGTGGTCCAGCGCCTCGGCCCAGGAGCGGGCGGCCCAGGGCGTGGTGGCCTGGGCAAGATCACCGAGGACGGTGACCGAACCGGTGCTGGCCCGTCGGCCGATCGCCCGCAGCTGCATCGCGGACAGGTCCTGCGCCTCGTCGATGATCAGATGGCCGAGGCTCGGGGTCCGGGACAGCGCGTCCATGGCCTCGTCGATCAAGATCAGGTCCGCCGGCGTCCAGCGCGCGGACTTCACCGAACGCGGGGGCTTGGCCGGCCGGAGCGCCGCCTGCTCCTGGTCGGTCAGCAGGCCATCGGCGTGCTCGGCCAGGAACTCGGCGTCGGTCAGCAGCCGCAAGATCAACTTCGCCGGGTCGACGGCCGGCCAGAGCGCCTCCGCATACGTCTTCACGCCGCGGCTCCGGGCCACCGCGTTCTGCACCCGGTCGTCGGGGGAGTCGCCGGACGCCTCCATCCGCAGCAGCACCTGGTGCGCCAGCCGCTGCGGCACCATCTCCCGGCCGGCCGCGTAGCGGACGCCCCGGGCCCGGATCGACTGCACCAGCTCGTCGGCCAGGTAGGCCGGCACCCGGAACTGCCGCGAACCGCGCTGCACCAGCAGCGTTTCGGTGGCCGGCCGGAGGTGGCTCCAGATCGCCCTCTTGATCACCTCGGCCAGCCGGGCGTCGCCCTTGATCACCGCCGACTCGACGGATTCCTCGCCGGTCGCGGTCAACCCGGTGGCCCGGGACACCAACGAGGCAACGGTTTCCTGGGTCGCGACGACCTCGCCGAGCGCCGGCAGCACGTCGCCGATGTAGGTGAGGAAGCTGTCGTTCGGCCCGATCACCATCAGGCCGGACCGGCCGAGTTGATCACGGTGCGTGTAGAGCAGGAACGCGGCCCGGTGCAGCCCGACCGCGGTCTTGCCGGTGCCCGGCGCGCCCTGGATGCAGACGGACCGTTCCAGGTCGGACCGGACGATCACGTCCTGGTCCGGCTGGATGGTGGCGACGATGTCGCGCATCGGCCCGGTCCGCGGCCGGGCGATCTCAGCCTCCAGGATCTCCGAGTGCTCCAGCGCGTCGCCGGCGACCAGGTCCTCGTCCTCGTACGCGGTGAGCTCGCCGTGGGCGTACCCGAACCGGCGGCGCAGCCGGACTCCCATCGGGTCGTCCTTGGTCGCTCGGTAGAAGGGGAGGGCGACCGGTGCGCGCCAGTCGATCACCATCGGTTCGCCGCCGGCCTCGCCGGTCACGTGCCGGCGGCCGATGTGGACCTTGCCCGGCAGATCGGGCCGGTCGTAGTCGATCCGGCCGAAGAAGAGCGGCACGGTCGGGTCGTCGATGAGCGACTTCGTGCGCCGGTACAGCACCTGCTTGAGATATTCGGTCGAGACGTTCGGTGTCTCGCTGACGGCCGCGGCGCCGACGGCCTTCAGCCCGCCGGCGTGGACGTGCATCCGGTTCAGCGTCGCGCGGGACCGCTCGAGATGATCTTGTTCCTCGGTCAGGGCGTCGGGTTGATCGGGCTCACTTTCGGACATGGCAAGACTCCCCCTGCGGGATCGAGTCGAAAAATGGGCGAACTGCTGAATCTACCGATCGGTCCGGATTGCGCAACTGGTTTTCGTGACCGGTCCTCGAGCGTTGCATGTAACATGGCTTCATGGCTGGAGCGACTTCACGCGATCGGGTGCGGCGGCACCGCGAACTGTTGCGCAAGAGGGGACTGCGGCCGATCCAGATCTGGGTCCCCGACACCCGCGCCCCCGGCTTCGCGGCTGAAGCTCGGCGGCAGTCACAACTGGTGGCGCGAAGCCGGGCGGCCGAAGCGGATCAGGCCTTCGTGGACTCGCTCGCCGAGTGGGACGACTGACCCGCGTGCGCCGCGGAGAGATCTGGACTGCCGCCGGACCTGGATATGCGGGCAAGCCCCGGCCGGTCGTCGTCATCCAGTCCGACTTGTTCGACCAGACCGATTCCGTCACCTTGTGCCCGCTGACGTCTGACCCGACCGATGCACCGATTCTCCGGATCCCCATCGATCCGACGTCCTCGAACGGCTTGCGCGTGAAGTCAAGGCTCATGGTGGACAAAGTCACGACGGCGCGACGAAGCCAACTGCGAGAACGGATCGGCGTGCTCGAGGGCGAGTACCTGCTCGCGCTGGAGCGGGCGCTGGTCGTCTTTATCGGCCTTGCATCCTGATCGGTTGGGTCCTCAGGGCCCGCGAGGCTCGATTTCTGGCCGAACAGATTGGGACGACTGGTGGATCCGGCGGCGAGCGAGCAGGATCGGGGCTACGCTGGC
This sequence comes from Microlunatus parietis, assembly GCF_013407955.1. GTDB lineage: Bacteria > Actinomycetota > Actinomycetes > Propionibacteriales > Propionibacteriaceae > Microlunatus > Microlunatus parietis. The sequence goes on from NZ_JACCBU010000001.1 coordinate 5,831,318, forward strand.
GGCTGGCCACCCGGGCTGCTGGACGACCTGCCGGACCCCGCTCGCCTGACCGGGGCGGCGGCGGTGCTGTCCGACCGGGTTCGACGCCGCCGCGCGCCCGTGCCGATTTCGTTCCGGGTGGCCCGCGCTGCTAGCCTTTGTCCCGCCGTACGTTCGGCCGCGGATGCCCAAGAGCTCCCACGCACACCGAGTGCAAGGTCTCGATGCTCGAGGCTTCAGGGGGCGCCGCGCACCGGGAAACCGAGAGGAGAGCACGTGTCGATCGACGCTGCTACAAAGAAGAAGATCATCGACGAGTACGCGACGACTGAGGGCGACACCGGTTCTCCGGAGGTTCAGATCGCGCTGCTCAGCCGCCGGATCTCGCATCTGACGGAGCACCTGAAGGAACACAAGCACGATCACCACAGCCGGCGCGGGCTGATGCTGCTGGTCGGTCAGCGTCGCCGACTGCTCAACTATGTCGCCAAGACCGACATCGAGCGGTACCGGTCGCTGATCGAGCGACTCGGCCTGCGGCGCTGAGCGAGCGAAGCGGTCCTCCCTTCGGAGGGCCGCTTCACTGACATTTCGGCCCGCATGACCTACAACTGAACAGAGCAAATCGAAACCATCGATTGCATCCGGACACACGCCCCAGCGAGCAGGCTCGGTCCTCGGTAGTGATCCTCGGAGTCCCCTCGATCGAGGGGACGGCCGCGGATCTCGATCGAAGACCGGGCGAGTACCCAGCCCGGGCGGTGCCGCACGGATGCAATCTTGATCGTCGTTCGTCCCTGCGAGGACGTACGGCAGAACAGGAGAATCCCGTGGAGGGACCCAACCTGAAGTTCACCGAGGCCGTCATCGACAACGGCGCCCTCGGCAAGCACGTCGTCCGGTTCGAGTCCGGACTGCTGGCCCAGCAGGCGGCCGGCTCGGCCACCGTCTACATCGACGACGACACGATGCTGCTGTCGGCGACCACCGCCCAGAGCAAGCCGCGCGACTCGATCGACTTCTTCCCGCTGACGGTCGACGTCGAGGAGCGGATGTACGCCGCGGGCCGGATCCCCGGCTCGTTCTTCCGCCGCGAGGGCCGCCCGTCCGAGGGCGCGATCCTCACCTGCCGGCTGATCGACCGGCCGCTGCGGCCGAGCTTCGTCAAGGGGCTGCGCAACGAGGTCCAGGTCGTCATCACCGTGATGGCGCTGAACCCGGACAAGATGTACGACGTCGTGGCGATCAACGCCGCGTCGATGTCCACCCAGCTGGCCGGCCTGCCGTTCAGCGGCCCGGTCGGCGGCGTCCGCGTCGCCCTGATCGGCGACCAGTGGGTCGGCTTCCCCGACGTCAGCCAGCTCGAGGACGCCACGTTCGACATGGTCGTGGCCGGCCGGGTGCTGCCCGACGGCGACGTCGCGATCATGATGGTCGAGGCCGAGTCCACCGAGCAGACCTGGGACCTGGTGCAGGCCGGCAAGACCGCGCCGACCGAGGAGATCGTGGCCCAGGGCCTGGAGGCGGCGAAGCCGTTCATCAAGGCGCTGTGCGACGCGCAGGTCGAGCTGGCCGCGCACTTCCCGAAGCCCACCGCCGAGTTCCCGATCTTCCTGGACTACCAGGACGACGTGTACGCGGCGGTCGAGGAGGCCGCGACGGCCGAGCTGTCCCAGGTGATGACCATCGCCGACAAGCAGCAGCGGGAGACCTCGACCGAGGTGCTCAAGGACAAGATCGTCGCCGACCTGGCGCCGCGGTTCCCGGAGCGCGAGGACGAGATCAAGGGCGCCTACCGGTCGCTGACCAAGAAGATCGTCCGCAAGAAGATCATCACCGAGAAGGTACGGATCGACGGCCGCGGCCTGAGCGACATCCGCACCCTGTCGGCCGAGGTCGGCGTGGTGCCGCGGGTGCACGGCTCGGCGCTGTTCCAGCGGGGCGAGACCCAGATCCTGGGCATCACCACGCTGAACATGCTCGGCCTGGAGCAGAAGCTCGACACGCTGGCGCCGGAGAAGACCAAGCGCTACATGCACAACTACAACTTCCCGCCCTACTCGACCGGTGAGACCGGCCGGGTCGGTTCGCCGAAGCGGCGGGAGATCGGTCACGGTGCGCTCGCCGAGCGTGCCCTGGTGCCGGTGCTGCCGACCCGCGAGGAGTTCCCGTACGCGATCCGTCAGGTGTCCGAGGCGCTCGGCTCCAACGGCTCCACCTCGATGGGCTCGGTCTGCGCGTCCACCCTGGCGCTGCTCAATTCCGGCGTGCCGCTGCGCGCTCCGGTCGCGGGCATCGCGATGGGCCTCGTCTCCGACGAGATCGACGGCAAGACCGAGTACGTCGCGCTGACCGACATCCTGGGTGCCGAGGACGCGTACGGCGACATGGACTTCAAGGTCGCCGGTACGAAGGACTTCATCACCGCCCTGCAGCTGGACACCAAGCTGGACGGGATCCCCGCCTCGGTGCTGGGCGCAGCGCTGAACCAGGCGAAGGACGCCCGGACGACGCTGCTCGAGGTGATGGCCGAGGCCATCGACGAGCCGGACGAGATGAGCCTGTACGCGCCGCGGATCATCACGCTGCGCATCCCGGTCGACAAGATCGGCGAGGTGATCGGCCCCAAGGGCAAGGTGATCAACCAGATCCAGGACGACACCGGCGCCGAGATCACGATCGAGGACGACGGCACGATCTACGTCGGTGCGGAGAGCGGCGAGGCCGCCGAGGCTGCCCGGACCATGATCAACGCGATCGCCAACCCGACCATGCCGGAGAAGGGCGAGCGCTACCTGGGCACCGTGGTGAAGATCGCGGCGTTCGGCGCGTTCGTCTCCCTGCTGCCGGGCAAGGACGGCCTGCTCCACATCTCCAAGCTGCGCACCCTCGCCGGTGGCAAGCGGGTGGAGCGGGTCGAGGACGTGGTCAGCGTCGGCCAGAAGATCCAGGTCGAGATCACCGAGATCGACGATCGCGGCAAGCTGTCCCTGTCCCCGGTGGTCGAGGAAGGTAGCTCGGTGGCAGAAGAAGGGGTCGCGGTCTCCTGACCCGGAACAGATCCATCGCTGCCGCTCGGCCGCACCTCGGCGGAGAAGTCCGCCGCACGGTGCTGCCGAGCGGTTTGCGCGTCGTCACGGAGCGGATGCCCGGCAGCCACACCTTCAACCTCGGCTTCTTCGCCGCGGTCGGGTCGCGCTGGGAGACCGAGCGCCTGCACGGCGCCTCGCACTTCCTGGAACACGTGCTGTTCAAGGGAACCAAACGACGCACGCCGGAGCAGATCTCGGCCGAGATCGAGGCGGTCGGCGGCGAGCTGAACGCCTACACGGCCAAGGAGCACACCTGCTTCTACGCCCGGGTGCTGGCCCGCGACGCCGACCTGGCGATCGACGTGCTGGCCGACATGATCACCTCCTCGACCCTGCGCTCGGCCGAGATCGAGTCCGAGCGTGCGGTGATCTTGGACGAGATCGCCATGCATGCGGACGATCCGGGCGAGGTGGCGCACGAGCTGATCGCCGGCGAGCTGCTCGCCGGTTCCGGACTGGGCAAACCGGTGATCGGTTCGCCGGACAGCATCCGGGCGCTGCGCCGCGACCAGATCCTGGGCTACTGGAGGCGCCGCTACACGCCCGAGCGGCTGGTGGTCAGCGCCTCCGGGCGAGTTGATCATGATCGCCTGGTGGCCCGCCTTGCCGAGTACGAGTCTCTCACCGCACCCCGGGAACCGAGCGGCTCACGTTCCCTGAGCCTGTCGAAGAGCAAGCCAGAATCGCCGAACGCGGGCGACCCCCTGGTGATCACCAAGGCTCGCCGGTTCGAGCAGTCGACCGTGGTGCTGGCCCGCCCGGGCCCGGGCCTGTTCGACCCGGACCGCTTCCCGATCGGTCTGTTGTCGATCATCGTCGGCGGCGGCATGGCCTCCCGGCTGTTCGTCGAGGTACGGGAGCGGCGCGGGCTCACGTACGGCATCGAGGCGGGGGAGACCAGCTACTCCGACGCCGGACTGTGGAGCGTCGACTGGCAGTGCGCCCCGGACCGGGTGCCGGAGATCCTGATCCTGGTCCGGCAGTGCCTGGCCGACATCGCCGAGCACGGCGTGACGCCGGACGAGCTGGCCCGCGCCAAGGGTCAGATGCGCGGCCAGACCGTACTGTCCTTCGAGGGGCCGCAGAGCCGGATGAGCCGGATCGGCGTCGCCGAACTCCTCGGCGACACCCGCTCCGTCTCAGACCTGCTGGCCGACTACGACGCCGTGACCGGCGAGGACGTCCGCCGGATCGCGAGCGACCTGCTCGGCCGCCGCCAGGTCCTGGCCGTCGTCGGCCCGACCCCCGGCCTCCGCGCCCTCCGCCGCGCCCTGGCCTGATCTCGGGCGACCCGGAGCGTGCCCCCTTTCTTGGTACCTTGAAAATCGCACGCACGACTTGCGATTTTCAAGGTAAATCTGCGTGTGATTGATCGAGAGGCCGATGCGGCGCGGCTGAGAGATGCACTCGGACGATCGCCGGTCGTCGTCCTCTCGGGGCCTCGTCAGGTCGGCAAGTCAACCTTGGCGCGGAGCATTGTCGAGGTCCCTCGCAGTCACCGGTTCGACTTGGAGGATCCTCGTGATCTTGCTCGGCTCGCGGATCCGAGCCTGACCTTGCGTCCACTCGTCGAAGCGGGCCGACTGGTCCGGCAGTGAGCATGCTCGCCGTGGTCGGCACCTCGGGCGGAACTCGATCGCTGCGCCGGGCCCTGTCCTGCTGCTAGGCCTGAGCCGCCTCGAGCTTGCGGTCGAGCCAGGCGAACGCGTCGTCCTGCATCTCACGATCGAACTTGTGCGGCCCGTCGTAGAAGGCGCCGGCATAGCCGTCCGGGGCGTCGGCGTAATGTTCGGTGATCCGGGCGTGCGCGGCCTCGGCGGCACCGAGGTCGAACAACGGATCCTGCCGGTTGTACTGGACCAGCAGCGGGCTCGGCGCCCGGCAGGCCGCGACGTCCGGCCAGTCGGTGTCGGTGGGCAGGTCCGCCGGGAAGAACATCCAGGTGTGCTGCGCCACGTGCCGGTCCAGCAGGCCGTCGTACGTGCTCATCATGCCGACCACGACCGAGGCCGCCACGTCGCTGGTCGCCTGCAGCATCGCGGCCCGGCAGCCACCGCCGGAGAGCCCGACACAGCCGAGGCGGTCGGCCACCTCGGGCCGGGACCGCAGGTAGTTCAGGGCGATCCGGTCCTCCCGGTTGACCAGGGCGGCGAACGTGGTGCCGAGCAGGCGGCAGTATTTCTCCACCAGATGCTCGTGATCACGGGCGGTCTCGTTGTAGGCGACCTCCTCGTCGGTGCCGTCGCGGCGCATCGGCTCCGGGACGGCGTCCAGCGGGAAGCGCCGGCTGCCCCAGCAGAACACGTCCGGCACCAGCACCACGTAGCCGCGGCGGCAGAGCCGGTTGGCGAACGCCTCGCCGCCGTACGCCTTCGTCCGCAGCGCCGCCATCGACGGCGGCGTCGGCTCCGGCGCGTCGGCGATCTTCTCCTTGCCGTAGAACTTGATCCCGTCGTGCGAGTGCAGCGCGACGACCCCGGGCAGCGGACCCGTGCTGCCCGACGGGCGCAGTAGCCAGGCGTGCGTCCGCGGGCCGAAGCCGACCGACCAGCTGAGTTCCTCGCCGTCGATGCCGTCGAGCCGCCAGGTCCGCTCCACCCGGACATCGGCCGGTGTCTCGTCGACGACCGCCAGCGCTTCGTGTACCCGCTGCCGGGTCCGGTCCCGGGCCGGCGGAGTGGCCCGAGCGGCCACGGCCTCGCTCCAGGCCGGCCAGTCACTGTACGGGCCGAGATGCAGGTAGGACATGATCAGCTCAATCCGCCGTGAGGAAGGGGCGGAGTTCCGGTTGCCCGGCCAGGTCGTCGAGGCGTGCCCGGGCCTGGTCCTGATCACCGAGCCAGATCGCCAGGGCGTCCGTGCCGGCCTCGGCAAAGCCGTGTGCGGTCTCGACGATCTCGGCCACGGACTGCTGCTCCCACTGGATCCGGGTGGACAGCCGGAGCGGCTGGTCGGTCAGCTCCTTGATCAACTCGGCGTCGCGGGCGAAGGTCTCCGGCGTGTGGCCGAGGCCCTGCCACTCGTCGGCCCGCTCGGCGACCCGGCGGAACGCGCGGCGGCTGAGCCCGCCGACCATGATCGGGATCGCCCGGCCCGGCTTGGGCTCGAACACGCCGTACTCGAAGCCGAAGCGTTGGCCGGTGAACGTGGTCTCGCCGCGCCACAGGGCCCGGAGCAGGTCGATGCCCTCGTCCAGCCGGGCGCCGCGCTCGCCGAACGGGACGCCGACGGCCGCGTACTCCTGCTCGCTCCAGCCCGCGCCGACGCCGAGCACGACCCTTCCGCCGGACAGCCGGTCGATGGTCGCGACCTGCTTCGCCACCACGAACGGGTTGCGCAGCGGCAGCACCAGGACCGAGGTGCCGAGCCGGATCCGCCGGGTCACCGCGGCCAGATGGCCCAGGGTGATCAAGGCCTCGTAAACGCCGCCGAAGCCGGACGCCGTCCCGTACTCGCCGGGAGGCAGCACGTGGTCCGGCAGATAGAGGCCCGCGAAGCCGGCCTGGTCCGCTGTCCGGGCCAGGTCGACCAGCAGGTCGGGCGTTTGATCGGGCGACTCGTCGGGCAGAACGATCTCGAGATGCACGAGGTTCAGCGTAGGTCAGACTCGACGGCACCCTCGCGGCGGCGCAGCAACTCGGTACGCACCTGCGCCCGGTCCCGTGGATAGACCCAGTACAGGGCGGTGAGCACCGCGGCGTTGATCACCATCAGCACCACCAGCAGCCACCAGAACACGGACTGGATCCCGATCACGCCGGCCAGCGCGCCGGCCAGGTAGCTGAACGCGGCCCAGCCGATCGTCTCGAAGATCGCCAGGAAGATCACGAACGCCTGGGCCCGCAGCTCCGGCAGCACCACCGACATGACGATCGGCCGGTTGACGCCCGGGTTGAGCCCCTGCGCGGCACCCATCAGGGCCCAGAAGATCGCATACGTCCCGATCGAGGCGTAGTGGAACTGGGTGCGGAAGAACGCGACCAGGGCGAAGATCACCTGCGCCGCCTGCAGGTAGGCGATCCGGCCGCGCTCCGGCACCAGCCGGTCCAGTGCGGAGACGGTCAGCCCGCCGCCGACGGTGCCGAGGAAGTAGCCGATTCCGAACGGCAGCAGGACGACGGCCGCGACCGCATTGCTGAAGCCGCGCTCGGTGACCAGGAACTGCACGCCGAAAACGCCGATCAGCAGGTGGCCCGACAGCAGCCGGGACAGCAGCATCAGGCTGAACGACGGAATCCGGAACAGCCGCAGCGCGTCCTGCCAGCGCAGCTTCGGCAGCGCGAGCTCCGCGGCGCCGGCCAGTTCCTCGTCGGCGCCGCCGACCTTCGGCTCCTTGAACAGGACCAAGATCAACAACCCGACGACGATCAGGATGCCGCCGATCAGCCACCAGCCCCAGCGCCACCCGTCCGGGATGCCGGACAACTGGCCGAGCACCGGTGCGATGAACGAGCCGAGCAGCGAGGTGATGCCGTAGAAGTAGCCGGTCGCGCGGCCCCGGTTCTTGTCCGGGAACGTGTCGGCGATGACGCTTCGCCGCCCAGCCAGACCCAGAACGGTCCGAACGGATGGCGACCAGCCGGCCCAGCGCCGACAGCAGACCGAGTGCGCCGGTGTCGAGCCGGAGCGCGGCGGCGATGGTCGGGAACAGCGCGGTGGTGACGCTGCCCTCGCCGTTGTCGATCACCGTGACGCCGGTCATCGTGGCGAGGTTGCGCCAGCGGTATGGGACCCGATCGGTCCTGGGCCTACGGGCGGTGGGTTCCGGCGCGTCCGTTCTGAGACTGGTCATGATCATCCTTCAGCGGTGGAGGAGTGAGCGAGGCAAGATCATCGGCGACCGCGGCCAGCGTCCGATAGGGAATCGGCACGGAGGCAGCGAGTTCGTGGATCGACGTTCCGGCGACGGCGGTGATCAACTCCGTCTGGTGCAGCTGCGGCAGATGCTCGGCGATCACCGCGGCCGCGGCCGGCACGGCGAGCAGTTCGACGATCGGCGTGTGCAGCCCGTACGTCCCGGCGGTGAAGTCGTCCAGCGGCGGCAGCGGCACGACCGCGTCGGCGGCCCGCCCCGCCTGTTCCCTCGCCAGCAGGTGCTCGCTCGTGACCGGCCCCTCGGCGGGCAGCCCCAGCCGCTCGTACTGGCTGGCCGGCGCATCCGACGCCCGCAGCGCCTCCACCAGCAGCCCGGCCATCCGCTGCTCGAGCTCGTCGTCGACCAACGGATTCAGCTGGCCGGGATCGTTCTCCAGGTCGAACAGCAGCGTCCCGAAGGCGTACGGGTTCAGCAGTGTGGACCGGGCCGTCCGGAGCGTTCGCAGGCCCTTGGTGAAGCCGAACGGCGGCGCCAGCTCGGCGTCGGTCAGTTCGTCGACGCTCCACCGGCCGCGCATGTGGGTCGGCATCAGGGTGTACTGCTCGAGTGGCGCATTGTCGGACCGCCGCGGCCCGCGCAGATAGGCGTACCGGCCGTCGGTGACGTTGACGTGGCCGCCGTGCACGCCGAACAGTGCCGCCTCGCGACGCGCGTCGCCGTCCAGCACCGCGGCAAGATCAACTCCCTGCACGTCGGCCGGCGGCTGCAGTCCGAAGAAGTTGATCAAGGTCGGCGCGAGGTCGATCGTCTGGACCAGCGCGTCGCTCCGCACGCCGGCCTGCCGGCGTCGCGGATCCCAGCAGAACAAGGGCAGATGGACCAATTCCTGGAACCACGGCTGCACCACCTTGGCCCACCAGCCGTGCTCGCCCAGCAGGAATCCGTGATCGGTGTTGACGATCAGCATCGTGTCGTCCCACATCGCGTGGGCGTCCATGAAGTCGAGCACCCGGCCCAGCGACCGGTCGCACATGGACAGTAGCGCCGCGTACTCGTACCGCGCGTGCCGGACCTGATCTTCGGGCTCGGTGACCCGCCGATACTCCGGCCAGTCGAACTCCGGCCCGTCGTAGCTGTGCGGATAGAGGTCCTTGTAGGCCTGGTGCGAGAAGAACGGCTCGTGCGGGTCGAACGTCTCGATCTGCAGGAACCAGTGGTCGGCGTCGACGTTGGTCTCCAGGAATTCCAGGCCGCCGTCGAAGGTCCGGGTCTGGCAGTGGTCGGCCTCGGTCGGCATGTACCGCCGGTTGATCTTGTCCTGCCGGCGCATCCCGCCACGTGGGTTCCCGGGCCCCGTCGGCTCGTCGACGACGGCCTTCCAGGGGTCGCCCTCCTGGCCGCGATGGAACTCCCAGGTGCCGTAGCGGGTGTGATACGTCGCGCCGCCGTCCTCCCAGTAGTGCGGGTGGTCCGACGTCAGGTGGGTGTGGATGCCGGCCTGCCGCAGCTGCTCCGGCATCGAGTCGTCGAACGGTTCCAACGGCCCCCAGCTGCGGTGCAGGAAGTTGTACCGGCCGGTGTGCAACTCCCGCCGGGCCGGCATGCAGGGCAGCGATCCGGCATAGCAGTTGTCGAACGTCACCGTGCGTTCGGCCAGTCGCTGGAAGTTCGGCGCGATGATCGTGTCGCACCCGTACGGCGGCAGGAAGTGCCGGTTCAGGCTGTCGAACATGATCATGATCGCTCTCATCGGGTGCTGGCCTTCCGGTCGGGGTCGGTTTCGGGAGTACGTACGGGAAGCCTGCCGTCGAGCAGGTCGGCCCGCAGCTCGATCAGGTTCTTGATGTGCTGGTCGATCGCGGCCGCCCCGTACTGGTGCATTCGATCATTGAGGGCGACCGCCAGCTCGGCGTCGAACGGCACTTCCGGCTCGAAGACCTCGGTCCGGTCCCGGAACCGGTACTTCGCGACCTGCCGCTGCCGGGCCTCCAGCTCGGTGTCCAGCAGCGCCAGAAGTTGATCAACGGTGAGGAAGCCGGCGAAGTGCAGCCGGACGCCGAACTCGGGATCCTCGAACCGGGTCGGCGGATGATACGGCCCGGTCAGCCAGTCCAGGAACACGGTCGCGCCCTCGGCGGTGACCCGGAAGATCTTCGCGTCCTGCGCGCCGGGCCGGCTCTCGGTCCGGTAGCTGACCCACTCCCGCTCCGCCATCGCGGTCAGTGATCGGTAGACCTGGCTCATCTGCGTGTTGGAGCGCAGGAAGCGCCCGTGGGCGTCGAGGAACTTCTTCAGGTCGTAGCCGGTCCGCGGGCGGCCCAGCAGGACTCCGAGCAGGATGTATTCGAGCTTCATCGCCGATCCCGTCGTTGGGAGAGTAGTCTACAAGTGGAATGGAATGAGGGTTCCACTTGTGGAGTAGTCATGTCAAGAGCCGCGAGGCGGTCCGACTCCGGCGGCAGGACCCTATATCGTGCTGAACCGGACCTGAATCCCGCGGAGCGGTGCGGGGCTGGAAAGGGGTCGTCCCCTTGAACCGAACCAACGTGAGGGCGAGATGATCAAGGTAGGGGTCTTCGGTGCGCGGGGCCGGATGGGTGCCGAGGTGTGCCGGGCGGTCGAGGCCGCCGACGGGCTCGATCTGGTCGCCGGCATCGATGTCGGCGACGACCGGTCGGCGGTCGAGGGCGCCGAGGTGATCGTCGACTTCACCCATCCGGACGCGGTGATGGACAACCTCGCCTGGTGCGTCGAGCACGGCATCCACGCCGTGGTCGGCACCACCGGCTTCACCGACGACCGGCTGGCCACCCTCCGCGAGCAGTTGGCCGCGAAGCCCGAGGTCGGCATCGTGGTGGCCGCCAACTTCTCGGTGGGCGCGATCCTGATGATGCACTTCGCGCAGCAGGCGGCCGCGTTCTACGAGAGCGTCGAGGTGATCGAACTGCACCACCCCGGCAAGGCCGATGCACCGTCCGGTACGGCGAGCACGACGGCCCGCAAGATCGCCGAGGCGCGGGCCGCCGCCGGCCTGGCCGCGCCGCCGGACGCGACGGTCCAGGAGGTGCCGGGAGCCCGCGGCGCCCAGGTCGACGGGATTCGGGTGCACGGGGTGCGCCTGCGCGGCCTGGTCGCCCACCAGGAGGTCCTGTTCGGCGCCGAGGGCGAGACGCTGACGATCCGGCACGACTCGCTGGACCGGGTCTCCTTCATGCCGGGCGTGGTGGCCGCCGTCCGTGCCGTACCCTCGCGGCCCGGGCTGACCGTCGGCATCGAATCGATTCTGGGTCTCGGCGGATGACGATTCCTCCGATGACGATCCAGCCACCGCCGCCCAAGCCGCGGCGGCGGGGCCGGCCGCTGACGGTGTTGATCATCGCCCTGATCGTGCTGGTCTGTCTCGTGGTGGCCGCCGACCGGATCGGGGAGCGGGTCGCCGAGGACCAGGTCGGCGCTCGGCTACAGGAGCGGATCGGCACCGCAGAGCGGCCGAAGGTCGAGGTCGCCGAGGTCCCGTTCCTGACCCAGTTGGTCGCCCAGCGGTTCGGCCGGGTGAACCTGAGCGCCGAGCAGATTCCGGTGACCGGCGCCAGCGCCTCCGGAACCCTGGACCGCCTCGACCTGGCCCTGGACGACGTACGGATCGGTGACCGGCAGCTGACCGCCGGCACGGTGAACGGCACCGCCTTCGCCGACTACGCCTCGCTCAGCTCGCTCGGCGGCGCCGAGATCCGGTACGTGCCCGAGGGCCGGGTCACGATCGACTTCACGGCGCCGGTCGGCGGCCAGACCGTCTCCGGCACCCTGACCGGCCGGCCGGTGATCGAATCCGGCCGGCTGTCGCTGATCGAGCCGCAGCTCAAGGTCGGCGGCGTGGACCTGCCGCAGACCCTGGTCGACGTCCTACTCAGCTCGCTGCTGCGCTCGTTCACGCTGCCTCAGCTGCCGTTCGACCTCGCCCTGACCGCGGTCACCGCGCGGGAGTCCGGGCTGGAGTTCGGCCTGGCCGGGCGCGACATCAGCATCGCGCGCTGACGCCGCCCCGGCGCCGGGTCGCCGCGAACGCCAGCAGGTCGAGTGCGGTCTCGGTCTGCTCCCAGCCGAGGCAGGCGTCGGTGACGCTCTGGCCGAACACCAGGCCGGCCCGGCCGGCATCGGTCAGCGTCTGCCGGCCCGGCACCAGGAAGCTCTCGATCATCACCCCGGAGATCGGGTCGCCGGCGGCGATCTGGCCGGCGAGTTCGCCGATCACCTCGGCCTGCCGGACGTGGTCCTTGCCGCTGTTGGCGTGGCTCGCATCGACGACCACCCGACCGGGCAGCCCTGCCGCGGTGAGCTTGGCCGCCGCGGCCGCCAGGGAGGCCGAGTCGTAGTTCGGCCCGGTCCGGCCGCCGCGCAGGATGACGTGGCCGTACTCGTTGCCGGTGGTCGAGACGACGCAGGTCCGGCCGGAGTCGTCGACGCCGAAGAAGACCTGGCTCTGCGCCGCTGCCCGTACCCCGTCGACGGCGACGCCGACATCGCCGTCGGTGCCGTTCTTGAAGCCGATCGGCATCGACAGGCCCGAGGCGAGCTGGCGGTGCACCTGGCTCTCCGTGGTACGGGCCCCGATCGCGCCCCAGCTGATCGCGTCGGCGATGTAGTGCGGACTGATCGGCTCCAGGAACTCGCAGCCGACCGGCAGTCCGAGCGCGGTGATGTCGCGCAACACGCTGCGGGCCAGCTCCAGCCCCTCGGCCACCCGGTGGGTGCCGTCCAGGTGCGGATCGTTGATCAGGCCCTTCCAGCCGGCGACCGTGCGCGGCTTCTCGAAGTAGACCCGCATCACGATCAGCAGCCGGTCGGCGTGCCGCTCGGCCTCGGCGACCAGCCGGCGGGCGTACTCCAGCGCGGCGTCGGGATCGTGCACCGAGCACGGGCCGACGACGACCAGCAGCCGGTCGTCGTCGCCGCGCAGCACGGCCTCGACCTCGCGCCGGCTCGTCGTGACGAGCCCCTCGGTCTCGGTGCTCAGCGGCAGCCGTCCGCGCAGCTCGGCCGGCGACGGCAGGGGTTCGAAGCCACGGATCCGCAGATCGTGGGTCTTGATCATGACAGTCCTATCGGTTGTCCGACGGGCTGGTGAGTCTCCGCTGCCAACCCGTCAAGGAATGACGAAAGGCAGAGACATCGGTCTCTGCCTTGTTGGCTCTGGAGGTCTCGCAGGCGTGCGTACTAGGCGGCGGGCTCCTCCAGAGCCAACCCAAAATACGCCTGCCAACGACAACTCACGGCGACGACTGTAGCGCATACCCTGAAGCCGTGGCGAGCTGTGACCGAACCGACCGGGCGTGGATCGACGAGGCCGTGCGCCGGGTCGAGGCCGACGCGAACCGGAGTGCCGACACCCATCTGCACGTGTTCCCACTGCCGGAACAGGTCGGCGACATCCAGCTCTATCTCAAGGACGAGTCGGTGCACCCGACCGGCAGCCTGAAGCACCGACTGGCCAGATCCCTTTTCCTGTACGCACTCTGCAACGGCTGGATCGGCCGGGACACGACGGTGATCGAGGCCTCCAGCGGCTCCACCGCGGTCAGCGAGGCCTACTTCGCGCGGCTGCTCGGGCTGCCGTTCGTCGCGGTGATGCCGCGCCGCACCAGCAGGGAGAAGATCGCCCTGATCGAGTGGTACGGGGGTCGTTGCCACTTCGTCGACCGGGCGCCGGAGATGTACGCCGAGGCGGCCCGGCTGGCCGAGGAGTGCGGCGGTCACTACCTCGATCAATTCACCTACGCCGAGCGGGCCACCGACTGGCGCGGCAACAACAACATCGCCGAGTCGATCTTCGAGCAACTGGCCGCCGAGCCGCATCCGATCCCGGCCTGGATCGTGGTCAGCGCCGGCACCGGCGGCACCTCCGCGACGATCGGCCGGTACGTCCGCTACCGGCGCCACCCGACCAAGATCATGGTCGGCGACCCCGAGAACTCCGCGTTCCTGGACGGCTGGCAGCTGGACACGTCGGACTACACGACCGGGATGCCGTCCCGGATAGAGGGGATCGGCCGGCCGCGGGTCGAGCCGTCCTTCGTCGGCGGCGTGATCGACGACATGGTCAGGGTGCCAGACGCGGCCTCGATCGCCGCCATGCGCTGGACCTCGGACCGGCTGGGCCGCAAGGTCGGTGGCTCGACCGGGACCAACGTCTGGACGGCGCTCGGCGTGATCGCCCGGATGCGTACCGACGGTGCGACCGGCAGCGTGGTCACCCTGCTCTGCGACGGTGGCGAACGCTATGCCGGCACGTACTACGACGACGGCTGGGTCGATGATCAAGGTCTCGACCTGACCGAGCCGGCCGCCCGGCTGGCCAAGTTCGAGGCGACCGGCGAGTTCGATCCCGACCTTTCGTGATCATGCTCCGTCGCGGTCCCGCATGATCGTCAGCCAGTGATCACGCCGGGCCTCCTTCTGCGGCAGCAGCGGACTGGACTCGTCCGGGTAGGAGATCGCGAAGGCGTGCATGATCAAAAGCAGATGTCCGAGTCCAGGAACAGCAGCCGGTCGGCGCCCCGCTGGGCGGGATCGAGGGCGAACCGGCGCAACACCTCACCGTGCGAGTTGCCCGGTGTCGTGACCGGGAAGCCCGAATCGATCACCGCGACGTCGTGCGCCCGGGCTGCCGCCAACAGCCCGGTCCGGTCGTCGGTCGAGCCGTTGTCGTACACGGTGAGGGTCAGGTCGAGGCCCGGGTGCTGCAGGAACAGCGACCGGATCGCGAGCTCGGCGTACGCGGACGTGTTGTGATTGACGAGTACGGCGGCGATCCTCATCGCGCCATCGTCGGCGTCGCGACGTCCCGGCGTCGATCGGTTTCCTAGACTGACCGGGTGAAGGACATCGACGTCATCGGCGTCCTGCAGGAACCTGTGCGACGCCGGTTGTACGAATTCGTCGCCGGCGAACCGGAGCCGGTGAGTCGGAACGCGGCGGCGGAGGCGGTCGGTATCCAGCGGACCCTGGCCGCGCACCACCTGGACAAGCTGGTCGAGGCGGGACTGCTGGAGACCGAGAGTCGCCGGCTGACTGGGCGATCCGGACCCGGCGCGGGGCGCCCGGCGAAGCTGTACCGGCGAGCCGGGACCGAGTTGGAGCTCTCGGTGCCGCCGCGTGACTACCGGATCGCCGCGGACCTGTTGGCCGAGGTGGCCGAGGAGGCCCGCCTCGACATCGAGCTGCAGCAGGCCGCTCGGGCCCGCGGCCGGGCGTTGCGCGAGCCCGACACCGGAGTGATCGAGTTGCTGGTCGCCCGGGGCTATCAGCCGTTCGACGACGAGGGCGTCCTGCGGCTGCGGAACTGTCCCTTCCACGTCCTGGCCGAGGCCTATCCGCCCCTGGTCTGCGGGATGAATCTCGGCCTGCTCGAGGGGCTGCTCGAAGGGACCGGTTTCGAAGCCGCAATGGACGCCAGGCCCGGCCTGTGCTGCGTGGCGATTTCTAAAACTAATACTGATTGACATAGAGATTGCTGGTGTGCTGAAGTGAAGCGGTGAGCAGCCACCACCTCGCCGAGTTGAACGTCGGCACCCTGAAGTTCCCGCTCGAAGACCCCCGCATGATCGACTTCACGGCCAACCTGGCGCCGATCAATGCCCTCGCCGAACGCTCACCGGGCTACGTCTGGCGGTTGGTCGACGACTCGGCGGTAAGTGCGACGTCGCTGCGCCCGCTCGGTGCCGACGTGATCATCAACCTCTCGGTCTGGACGGACGTCGAATCCCTGCGGAACTACGTGTTCCGCAGTGATCATCTCGACTACCTGCGCCGCCGTACCGACTGGTTCGAACGCCCGCGCCCGGGCGAACCCTCGACGGTGCTGTGGTGGCTGCCGGTCGGCCAGTTGCCGACCGTCGACGACGCGGTACGGCGGCTCGCGTTGCTTCGGCAGTACGGGTCGACGCCGGAGGCGTTCTCGTTCCGGGAGATCCATCCGCCGGCCGCGGCCGAGGTGATCACCAACCGGCCATGATCAAGTACGCCGAGGCGTGCAGATGATCACGGCGGTCCGGCAGGATCCAGTGCAGGTTCGACACGGCGACGATCTGGGCGCAACGGCGGACCAGTTCCGCGTCGTACCCGGTGATCTCGCAGAGCTGATCGACCCGGCGCCGGAGTGAACGGTCCGGGTCGCCGCTCGCGGCCGCCGCCGGCCACCGATTGCGCAGCAGCGGGATCGCCTCCCATTCGCCGATGCCGATCAGCGGGAACGGGTCGATGCCGAACCATGCGGGTTTGTCGCCGGGCCGGGCGTGCAGGACGTTGGCGAAGTGAAGATCGTTGTGCAACAGGGTCTGTCGGGTGGTCCCAAGATGATCACGCAACTCGGCGATGGCTCGGCGAGCCCGATCCAGCTGGTCGGCCGGCACCGGTCCGTCGTCGGCCAGGCCGTCCGCGATCTGATCCAGCTCGGCGGCCAGGGTGCCCGGGCCCGGTACCGGTGGCGTGCCGGCGATGCTGGCCAGGATCCGGCCGATGATCTCGACCGCTTCGTCGACGTCCGGATGATCTTCGAGCGATCGGGTCGGATCGAGCCGGGGGAGCAGGACGACCCGATCCTCGGGCGCCACTGCCGCCGGGATGATCATCCTCGGCTCGCCGTCGCGATGATCTTGCTTCGACCAGGCTTCGAGCGCGGCGGCCTCGCCGTCGATCCAGCTGACCGGTGGCGTGATCTTGAGCACAGCTTTGTGCTGGTGGGAATCGACCACCGGCCAGGCCGGCGAGATCCAGCCGTGCATGGCCGGGCCGTCCGGGGACAGACCCCAGCGCTCGGCGTACCGCGCCGCGATGTCGCGCAGGGTCGGCAGCCAGTCGGCCGAGCCCGGCATGGCGGCGACCTGCTCCCGGTAGGTCTCCGGAAGCTCCCACGGTGGTCGGCCGAGGTCGGCGTCGGATCCGGTCACCGCGTCACTGTAGCGTCGGGCTGGTGAACAACGAGATCGCCGATTCGGTCCGACTGGCGCTGCCCGGCGAGGCCGACGCCATCGCCCAGATCCAGCGCCGCGTCTGGCTTGATCAACTCGGTCCGGAACTGGCCCAGCCGATGCTCGACGCGATCAGCCAGGAGCAGGCCACCGAAGCCTGGCACACCGCGATCGCCCGGCCGCCGCAGGCCCGCTGCCGGGTCCTGGTCGCGGTGGAGTCCGACCGGCTGACCGGGTTCGCGACCACCAGGCCGAGCGACGACCCGGACGCCGACGCCGCCGGCGACGGCCTGATCGACGAATTCGCCATCGACCCCGCCGCCCGGAACCGCGGCCACGGCTCGCGAATGCTGAACGCCGCCGTCGACACGCTGCGGGCCGACGGCTTCACCCGCGCCACGCTCTGGATCATGACCACCCAGGACGACTTCCGGAGCTTCCTGACCGCCGCCGGCTGGGCTCCGGACGGCGGCCATCGAGAGATCGGCACCGACGACGAGGCCGTTCGGATCAAGCAGATCCGGCTGCACGCGGCCATCGCCGAGGAGTGACCCGAGCGGCTCAGGAATTGCTCAAGATTGCCACTTGTGCGATCTCAAGAGAACTGGCAAGATCCTCATCACGAGTCCGCGGTTACCTGAACCCCCGAGCAGGTAACCGCGGACTCACCCCAACCCCCTGTGGTCGCCGCGGTTTGCGGCTTCCCTTAGGGGGTTCGTTGTTTCTATGCGGGGGCCGAGCCCCCGCAGGCCCCCGCGGCGTTGGGTTGGGTGTTGGGTTGGGTTGGGTGTTCGGGTGCGGTTCGCGGGTTGTTGGTGTCGGGGTCGAAGTCGCGGTGAGGCCTGAGGTGAGCTTGTCGAAGGGCTAAGCCCCAGCGCGGTTCGTCTTTCATCAGCCCCTTGTCGAGGTGCCCAACCATCCGCTCCCGGTCTGGGCCAGCGTCGTGTGGACGCTCGTCCTGGGCCAGCCATCCCCGGCGCTGACCGCCCGCCCGAGCTCGTCCCGCTCGGCGTGAAGGCGGGCCGTTGGGGGCGGCCGGCGGTTCTAGAGTGACCTCTGGACCGGAGGTCGTCGGTCGAGCGCCGCGGCAAACTCACCTCCACCCGGGCATCTTCGGATGAGTCAACGACCCGAGCTACGCGGGCATCTGGCTGGACGGACGGGGCAGGGAATTGCCGGACGCCGGCCACCGGCCACCATGATCAACGGTCCGGCCCGGCGGACTTGAGCGATGGATCCCGACTCGGTGCGCATGGAGCGACCCGGGCCTAACACGCATCGCTCACCCGCTCCCTGAGCCGGACCCACCGCTGCCCGTCATTTGCCGGCACCCCGGACCACCGGCCGCTGTTCCTGCCCGGGTGATGTCGCGAAACCTCTTGATGTCGACCGCAACGGGCCGGTACAACGTTGTAGCCGTTGATGCGAAGAGAAATCGCGACACCCCGACCTCCGCATCCGCATACCGCGACTGTCGCCTCACCACCGCAGCCTCACCATCACCGAGCGGACCGCTTGACCGGCAGAACCCGCCGAAACCGAGGTCAAACCGTCCGCTCAGTGAGTCAAATCCGCTCAGTGAACTGCGCCCGCACCTCGGCAACGCCGGCCGCGTCGATTCGGGCTGAGCTTGTCGAAGGCCCAGGCCCCATCGCAGCTCGGGGTGTGGTCCGGCTTCATCGCTCCCTGTCGAAAAGCCACAGCATTTCGCTCCCCGGTCAGGACCGGGCGTGTGTGCGGATGCTCGTCCAGCGCCAGCGAGCGCCTCGCGCTGACCGTCTCGCTCCGGCTGCTGCGCCTCACGCCGGAACTCTCCGCTCGGCCCTCGTGCCCGCCCCGGCTCGCCCGCGCGACCGCCCCGTCTCGTCCTGGCTGGCCGGTCTTGCCTTGGCTCGCGCAGGTTTGTTGGGCTCGGGCGTCGCGCCTGCCTGGCTTGCCCGTGCGACCGCGTCGCGTCGCCTGGCTCTCGGGCCTCCCCTTGCCCGCTCCGGCCTTTGCCTTGACCCTTTGCTTCGACTCGCCCTGCCGACCTCGCCTTGCCTCGCGCCGGCTTGCTCGGCCGTCGAGCCCGCCCTGGCTTGCCAGGCGACGTTTCGTCTCGCCCTGTTCGCAGCCCTCGCCTTGTCCGGTCCGGCCTTCCTTGCCGGCTTCGCTTCGTCTCGCCCGCAGCCCTCGACTTGCCTCGCGCCGCGTTTGCTCGACTCGGCCGTCGCCCGCCCCGGCTTGCCCGTGCGACCGCGTCGCGTCGCCTGGCTCTCGGGCCTCCCCTTGCCCGCTCCGGCCTTTGCCTTGGCCCTTTGCTTCGTTTCGCCCTGCCAACCTCGCCTTGCCTCGCGCCGGCTTGCTCGCTCGGCCGTCCGCGCCCGTCCGCGCTTGCCCAGCGCGAGCGGTCTGTCTTGTCCTGGCTCGCCGGCCTTGCCTTGCCTCGGTCCGGTTTGCGCGGCTCGGCCGTCGCGCCCACCCGGCTTGCCCGCGCGACCGCGTCGCCTCGCCTCGCTCCCGGGCCTCTCCTTGGCCCGCTCGGGCCTTTGCCTTGCCGGCTTCGCTTCGTCTCGCCCGCCGACCTCGCCTCGTCCCGCGCGCTCGGGCCGTGGGTCCCGCTGGTTCGCCGGATACTCCGCTTCTTGTAACGTTCGTCCTTGTGGCAGCCTCAAGTTTGCAGACCCCGCCGAAGTTGAAGTCGGGAAGTCTGCGCATCATCCCGCTCGGCGGCCTCGGCGACGTCGGACGGAACATGGCCGTGCTGGAGTACGGCGGCCAGCTTTTGTTGATCGATTGCGGAGTGCTGTTTCCCGAGGACGATCATCCCGGTGTCGATCTGATTTTGCCCGGCCTGGACGCGATCGCCCATCGGCTCGACGACATCGTCGGGCTGGTGCTCACGCACGGGCACGAGGACCACATCGGTGCGGTTCCGTACCTGCTCAAACAGCGGCCGGACATTCCGCTGATCGGGTCGAAGCTGACCCTGGCGCTGGTCCAGGAGAAGATCAGGGAGCACCGGATCCGGGGCGCGCATCCTCGTGAGGTGAGCGCGAACAGCAGGTTCACGGCCGGGCCGTTCGAGCTCGAGTTCATCGCGGTCAACCACTCGATCCCGGACGCCCTCGCCGTCGCCGTACGGACTCCCGCCGGCCTGGTCCTGCACACCGGCGACTTCAAGATGGACCAGTTGCCGCTCGACGGCCGGCTGACCGACCTGCGCGCCTTCGCCCGGCTCGGTGAGGAAGGCGTCGACCTCCTCATGATCGACTCGACGAACGCCGAGGTGCCGGGGTTCACCACGCCGGAGAAGGACATCAACCCGGCACTGCAGCGGGTCTTCAGCACCAGCAAGCAACGGGTCATCGTCGCCTGTTTCGCTTCCCACGTGCACCGGGTGCAGCAGGTGATGGACGCGGCCGTCCTGCACGGCCGGAAGGTGGTGTACGTCGGCCGCTCGATGCTGCGCAACATGGGTGTCGCCCGCGATCTGGGCTATCTCAAGGTGCCGGACAACACCTTGATCGAATTGCGGGACATCGACAACTACCGACCGGATCAGGTGGTGATCATCTCCACCGGGTCGCAGGGCGAGCCGCTCTCCGCGCTGGCCAGGATGGCCAACAAGGAGCATCCGGTGATCAGCCTGAAGGCGGGCGACACCGTGGTGCTGGCCAGCTCGCTCGTGCCCGGCAACGAGAACGCCGTCTATCGGGTGATCAACGGGCTGAGCCGGCTCGGCGCCCAGGTGGTGCACCGCGGCAACGCGCTGGTGCACGTGTCCGGCCACGCGTCCGCGGGCGAGCTGCTCTACTGCTACAACATCATCAAGCCGAAGAACGTGATGCCGGTGCACGGCGAGATCCGGCACCTGATCGCCAACGCCGACCTGGCCATCGCGACCGGCGTACCGTCCGAGCGGACGATCATCGCCGAGGACGGCACCGTGATCGACCTGGTCAAGGGCGTCGCGCGGGTGACCGGCAAGATCGACGCCGGCTACATCTTCGTCGACGGCTCCACCGTCGGCGACATCAGCGAGGACGCCCTGACCGATCGCCGGATCCTCGGTGAGGAAGGGTTCATCTCGGTGATCGCGGTCGTCAACACCCATGCGCAGAAGATCATCTCCGGGCCCGACATCCACGCCCGCGGCTTCGTCGAGGACGAGAGCGTCTTCGAGGAGGTACGGCCGTTGATCGTCACCGCGCTCGAGGACGCGTTGCGCGACGGGGTCGAGGACGTACACCGGTTGCAGCAGGTGATGCGCCGGCAGCTGGGCAAGTGGGTGAGCGACACCCACCGTCGCCGGCCGATGATCATTCCGCTGATCATTCCGACCTGACCATGATCACGCACGGTCGGCTGCTGCTCACCGGCGGCGCCGGCGTGGTCGCGCAACTGCTCCGCCCACTGCTGCGGGACCGGGGCGAGGTCGTTCTGGCTGATCTTCGGCAGCCGCCGACGCCACCGGTCGACGGGGAGACCTTCCTGCCCGGTGACCTGCGTGACGCCGGGTACGTGGACCAGCTCACCGAGGATGTCGACGCGATCGTGCACCTCGGTGGGCTGGCCAGCCCCGGCGCCGACCCGGCGGACCTGTACGACGTCAACGTCGGCGGCACCGCCACCCTGCTGGAGGCGGCCCGACGGCGTGGCGTGCCACGGCTGGTGATCGCCAGTTCGGTGCACGCCTGCGGCGGCTACAACTCGCCGGCGGACTGGCCGGTGCACCCGTCCTGGCCGGTCCGGCCGTGCTGCCCGTACGGTGCGAGCAAGGGTGCCATGGAGGTGCAGGCCCGGTTGTACGCCGACGAGATCGCCGACGCCCACGTCGTCTGCCTGCGGTTCGCCCTGGTCGGCCACCCGCTGACCTGGCGTCCGGACGCCGGCGCCTATCTCGCCGACGAGGACCTGCGCACCCTGGTCACCGCCTCGCTCGAGACCGACCGCCGCTTCGGCAGCTACTTCGGTGCCTCCGACGGCCCGAATCCGCGCTACGACGTCGGTCCCGGCCGCGAGCTCGGCTGGCAGCCGCGGGTGCGGGTCTCCGGCGACGGCCTGCCCGGCGGTGCACCGGAACCGCAACGGTGCCGGCTCTGGCTCGCCGACCCGGACCAGTGACCGTGTCCGGCGGGTCGGCACTGATCACGCGGTGGGGGAGCGAAGCCTGGCGTGCGCAGGCCGACAACTGGATCGCGGCGCGGCTGGCCGATGCCGGCCTGCGGCAGACCGGCCCGATCGAACCGGCGCGGCTTCGGCCCTGGTCGGTGCATCTCACGGTGCCGACGAGCGGCGGAGGCTACTGGTTCAAGGAGAATTGCCCGCCGGTTCGCTTCGAAGCCGGACTGGTGGAGCGACTCGCTCAGCTGGTGCCGGGACGTGTGCTCGAGCCGCTGGCCGTCGACGCCGATCGCGGCTGGCTGCTGACCCCGGACGGCGGTCCGACGCTTGAGCGACGCGACGTGACGGACGAGACGTACGGCCGGGTGCTCGTCGAGTACGGGGAACTGCAGCGGACCCTGGCCGGGCATCGCGATGATCTTGTCGGGACCGGGCTGGCGGCCCTGCCGGTGTCCCGGGCCGCGGAGCACTTCGAAGATCAACTACGCGAGCTCACCAGGTTGCCTCATGATCATCCGTCCCGGGTCGGACCGGAGGTAATCGCCGCGGCGGGCCGGAACAGCGCGGTGATCACCGAGGCGGCGCGACGGCTGGCCGGGCTGCCGCTGCCGGATTCCCTGCAGCACAACGATGTCCAGCCGTCCAACACCGTCGCATCGCCCGGCGGCGCTCTCCGGTTCCTGGACTTCGGTGACGCCGTGTGGAGCCACCCGTTCTGTGTCTTGGACGTGGCGCTGCACCGGATCGCCCAAGCCTGGCAGTGCAGCCGGGACGACCCGCGGATCCGGCGACTGGTCGAACGTTACGTCGAAGGGTGGACCGCGCTGGCACCGGCGCACGAGCTGCGCGAGTTGATCGGGCCGGCCCTGACCGTCGCCCGGCTGCACCGCTACAACTCGTGGCACCGGCTGATCCCCTACATGCCGGACGACGAGTTGCGCCGGCACGCGGGCTATCCCGAGTCACTCGCCGGGCTGGGCGGCGCCGCATGATCAAGATTCCCGAACGGTTCGTCGAGCTGGCACGGCAGGACGTCGACGGCGTCGCGGACTGGGTCGCCGGGTTCCCCGACCTCGCCCGCGGCTATCTCGCTCGCTGGGACTGCGAGCTCGAGGGAGAGGTCGGTGCGGGCGGCGTGGCCATCGTGATCCCGGTCCGCTCGCCGTACGGGCCCGCGGTGATCAAGATCTCCCCACCGCATCCCGGCAACGCCGACGAGCACCAGGCGCTCCGGCTGTGGAACGGCGACGGCGCGGTGCGGTTGCTCGACTGCGATCCGGAAGGTTTCGCGCTGCTGCTCGAACGGGTGGGGGACCGGCAGCTCGACGTCGGCGTCGACGAGGGAATCACGATCGGCGGTGAGCTGTCGGCCCGGCTGGCGGTGCCCGCGCCCGACGGAATGAACCGGCTCGCCGACACCACCGCGGAGTGGGAGCACCAGCTGCACGATGATCATCGGGCCGCCGGGTTCCCGCTGACCGGGCGGGTGTTCGGTGCCGCCCTCGAGACCGTACGTGATCTCGGCGAAGACCGGACGGCGACCATGATGCACGGCGATCTCCACCAGGGAAACATCCTGCACTTCGAGCCTGACCCGCCGCTGCGTTCACGCCCGGGCCGTGACCGCCTTGTTGTGGGACCTGAGCCGCCGTGACGTGCCGCGGACCCGCAACTACGACTTCCGCCTGGCGATCTCGGAAGGTCTGCTCCACTGACCGCGAGCCCGTACCTCGTCCTGGAGTCCCCTGACAAGGAAAAGGCCCGCTCCGAACGGAACGGGCCTGATGATGAAGCTGGGGTCAGCGAGCGACCTTGCCGGCTTTCAGGCAGGAGGTGCACACGTTGACGCGCTTGGTGGAGCCGCCGGGAACCGCGGCCCGCACCCGCTGGATGTTCGGGTTCCAACGACGCTTGGTCTTCTTCTTCGACCAAGGCACGTTGTTGCCGAAGCTGGGGCGCTTGGCGCAGATGTCACATACGGCAGCCACTGGATTTCTCCCACAAACGTTCTCGGTACGGTCAGCGAAGCGGTCGGCCCTCTCGGGCAACCGCTGAATCGTACCCGATCGCCCGAGGCCAGAGCGAATCGAGCCCTCGCCTGCGTGGAAGCCGCCGCTGCCGCGACCGGCTCAATAAGGTGAGGAGCGTGTCCATCCCATCACGGCCCATGGTGCCAGAGCCGGCCTACGCCGCTCTGGTCGACTGGCTCCGCTGTGCCCGGGACCTGATGGCCGCATCGGCGCCGGCGATCGATGCGATCAACGTCTTCCCGGCACCGGACGCGGACACCGGGACCAACGTCACGCTCACCCTGACCGCCGTGGTCGACGCCGCAGTGGCCGGGCCGGACGCGCTGGCCGGCGCCGCGGTGGTGTCGGCGCGCGGCAACTCGGGTGCGGTGATCGGCCAGATGATCGCGGTCGCCGCCGCCCGGCTGGCGGACCTCGGATCCGGCGGAAGCTGTGGCCGCTGGCTGGCCACGACGTTGCGGGAGGCGAGTGCCATGGCGACGTCGGCGGTGGCCGAACCGGTCCGTGGCACCGTGCTGACCGTTGCGGCGGCCGCCGCCGACGCGGCCGTCGGGGCGGGAGACGATCCGCTGCGGGTGGCCCGGACCGCCGAACGGGCGGCGAGCGAGGCCCTGGAGCGGACCACCGACCAGTTGCCGGTGCTGCGCGCCGCCGGGGTCGTCGACGCCGGCGGGCTGGCCTATCTGCTGCTGCTCCGGGCGCTGGTCGAGACGCTCGGCGGCGACCGGGCCAAGCCGCTGCCGGCTCCCACGGCCGAGCGCGGCACGCCGGCGGCCGGCCCGGCCGTTTCGTGCGAGTACGAGGTGATGTACCTGCTCGACGGCGCCGACGCGGTCGCGCTGGACCGGCTCCGGAACCGACTGTCCGAGCTCGCCGCTAGCGTGGTCGTCGTGACCACCGGGGCTGGTTCTCCTTCGGCGCCGAGC
This sequence comes from Microlunatus parietis, assembly GCF_013407955.1. Lineage (GTDB taxonomy): Bacteria > Actinomycetota > Actinomycetes > Propionibacteriales > Propionibacteriaceae > Microlunatus > Microlunatus parietis. The sequence continues at coordinate 5,856,233 of NZ_JACCBU010000001.1, forward strand.
CGGACGGCCAAGGTCCATGCCCACCTGACCCGGCCGGCGCGGGCGATCGCGCCCGGGCTCGCCGCTGGCACGGTCAGCGCGCTCCGGGTGACACCGCTCGCTGAGCAGCCTGCGCCGTCCGGACGCCGGCCGCTGGTGATCATCGACGATCCCGGGCAGGAGGACCTGGTCCGGGCCCACGGCAGCGAACCGTTGCCGTACGACGATTCCGACCCGGCCGAGCCGCTGCCGGCCCGGCTGGCCGCCGCACTGGCCCGCACCGGGACCGAGGCCGTCATCGTGCTGCCGGGGGTCGCCGAGCCGGCCGCCCGGACGGCGATCGACATCGGCGATCGGGACCGCCGGGTCGAGCTGGTCCGCTGCGAGGGGTCGGTGCCGGCACTTTCCGCGCTCGCGGTGCACGAGCCGACCGCCGGGCTTGCCGAGGCCGCTGCGGCGATGCGGAGCGCCGCCTCCCGAGTGCGTACGGGATCGGCGGGCTCGGCCGACGATGCCTGGACCATGATCACCAGGCTGGCCGCGGGCCGGGCCGAGTTGATCACGGTCATCGCCGACCCGTCCGCCGCGTCGCTCAATGTCGATCTTGGCCGCCGGATCGCCGCCGCCTATCCCGGCGCCGAGGTCGAATTGCTCACCGGCCGGCATCGCGGCGACGCCTTCCTGATCGGGGTCGAACCATGATCGGGGAGTGGCAGACCGAGACGTTCGCCCGGCTGGAGACGAAGTTGTCGTCCGTGATCGGCAAGGCGACGCCGTTCGAGAAGCTCAAGATCAACACCGTCGGCGACCTGCTGATGCACATGCCGCGCCGCTACATGGACGGTACGGAGCTCAGTGAGCTGTCCGCCCTCACCCCAGGCGAGGAGGTGGCCGTCGTCGCCGAGGTGCTGGACGCGCGGGCGTACAACCTGGACAGCGGCCCCGGCTACTCGGCCCGGAAGCCGCGGCTGGAGGCGACGATCACCGACCGGAAGGGCCGGCTCAAGCTCGCGTTCTTCGGCAAGCCGCCGTTGATCATGCACTGGCAGCGGGTGCTGCAGCCCGGCGCCCGCGGCATCTTCGCCGGCAAGGTCCGCGAGTTCAACGGTGCGCTCCAGCTGGCCCACCCCGACTTCGTGATCATCGACGAGAACGGCGCAGTGATCGCCGGCGCGAAACGCAACGCCGATCTGGCCAAGGTGACCGGGACCAAGCTGCTCGGCCTCTACCCACAGACGGCGAAGCTGCCGACCTGGTCGATCGCCGCGACCATAGGGCTGGCGCTGGACTTCCTGGACGACGTCGAGGACCCGCTGCCGCCGGCGCTGCGGCTGGAGGCGGGCGTGATCGGCCTGACCGATGCGTTCCGCGCGGTGCACCGGCCGGCGACCAAGGCCGAGGCGGCGGACGGCCGGCGCAGGCTGCAGTTCGACGAGGCCTTCGCGCTGCAGCTGACCATGGCCCGGCGCCGGGCCGACGCCCGGTCGCACGGCGCGACCCCGAGACCGCGGCGGGCGGACGGACTGCTGGACGCGTTCGACGCCCGGCTGCCGTACCGGCTGACGGACGGGCAGACCGAGGTCTCCGACGTGATCATGGAGGAGCTCAGCCGGCCCTACCCGATGCAGCGGCTGCTCCAGGGCGAGGTCGGCTCGGGCAAGACGGTCGTGGCGCTGCGGTCGATGCTGAATGTGATCGATTCCGGCGGCCAGGCCGCGCTGCTGGCGCCGACCGAGGTGCTGGCGGCCCAGCACTTCCAGACGATCACCAAGCTGCTCGGCGACCTGGCCCACGGCGGCGGGCTGCTCGCCGGGGCGGCCGGCGGCACCGAGGTCGCGCTGATCACCGGCTCGATGTCGGCCGCCCAGAAGCGGGAGGCGATGCTTCGGGCGGCCTCCGGCGACGCGGGCATCGTCGTCGGCACCCACGCCCTGCTCGGCGAGCGGATCCAGTTCGCCGACCTCGGCCTGGTGGTGATCGACGAGCAGCACCGGTTCGGCGTCGAGCAGCGGGCCGCGCTGGCCGCGAAGGCGGAGTTGCGGCCGCATGTGCTGGTCCTCACCGCCACCCCGATCCCGAGGTCGGTCGCGATGACCGTCTTCGGCGATCTCGAGGTGTCGACCCTGACCGAGGTGCCGGCCGGGCGGGCCGACGTCTCCACCGTGCTGGTCGACGCCAAGGCGAAGCCGGCCTGGGTGGACCGGGCCTGGCAGCGCGTCGTCGAGGAGGCCGCGGCCGGCCGGCAGTCGTTCATCGTCTGTGCCCGCATCTCGGCCGAGAGCAAGAGCGGCCGGACGGGGGAGGACCTGCCGACCCCCGAGGACGCCGAGCCGGCGATCGCCGCCGAGGACCTGTACGAGGAGCTGACCGCCGGCCCGTTGAAGGACCTGCGGGTCGGGCTGCTGCACGGCCAACAGCCGGCGGACCAGAAGGACGAGACGATGCGCTCCTTCGCCGCCGGTGACCTCGACGTGCTGGTCTCGACCACGGTGATCGAGGTCGGCGTGGACGTGCCGAACGCGTCGGTGATGGTGATCTGCGACGCGGACCGGTTCGGCATCTCGCAGTTGCACCAGCTGCGCGGCCGGATCGGCCGGGGCGAGCACCCGGGTGTCTGTCTGCTGCTGACCCGGACTCCGCCGGACACCACGGCCCGGGAGCGGCTGGCCGCGGTGGCCGCGACCCGGGACGGTTTCGAGCTGGCCCAGATCGACCTCGAGCAACGCCGCGAGGGCGACGTCCTCGGCGCCAGCCAGTCCGGCGTCCGGTCCAGCTTGCGGCTGCTCCGGGTGCTGGACGACCGGGACCTGATCGAGCGGGCCCGCGAGCTGGCCGAACGGGAGCTGGCCAAGGACCCCGAGCTGAAGCGGCCGGGCCTGGCCGACCTGGTCGCCCAGGTCGAGCGGCGCGCCGCCGGCGACTGGCTGGACCGCACATGAACGCGCTCGCCGGATGAGCCGGATCGTCGCCGGACGGTACGGCGGCCGCCGGCTCAAGCATCCCGTCGGCGACCGGACCCGGCCGACCACGGACCGGGCGCGCGAGGCGTTGTTCGCGATGCTCGCGTCCTGGGCCGGGGCCGGCGGTGACGCGGGGGAGTCGCTGGCCGGGCTCTCCTTCCTCGACCTGTACGCGGGCTCCGGCGCGGTCGGGCTCGAGGCGGCATCCCGCGGCGCCGATCCGGTGCTCATGGTCGAGGCCGATCAGCGGACCGTGCGCGGCGTGATCCGGTCCAACATCGCCTCCCTCGGCGCCCGGGCGGCGGTCCGGGCCGGCCGGGTCGAGCAGGTCGTCAAGGGTCCGGCGCCGCTGGCGTACGACCTCGTCTTCGTCGATCCGCCGTACGAACTCGGCAGCCCGGACCTGTCCGCCGTGCTGGCGGACCTGGTCGGCCACGGCTGGGTCGCCGACGACGGACTGATCGTGGTCGAACGCTCCCGCCGCTCGCCCGAGCTGACCCCGCCGAGCCCGTACACCGAGGTCGGGACGCGGCGCTACGGCGAGACCGTGCTGTCCACGTTCAGCCGACCGGTAGCGTGAGGAGCGTGGTACGTCGCGCGGTCTGCCCCGGTTCCTACGACCCGATCACGCTCGGGCATCTCGACGTCATCGGCCGGGCGGCCGGGATGTTCGACGAGCTGATCGTGGCGATCGGGCACAACCCGGCCAAGAAGGGCCGGTTCACCGTCGAGGAGCGGGTCGAGCTGGTCGCCGAGTCGTGCCGGGACCTGCCGAACGTCGAGGCGATCCAGTTCACCGGCCTGCTGGTCGACCTGTGCCGGCAGCGCGGGATCGGCACCATCGTCAAGGGTGTCCGTACCGGCGCCGACCTCACCTACGAGTTCCCGATGGCCCAGATGAACCGCCGGCTCACCGGCGTCGAAACCGTGCTGCTGCCGTCGGCGCCGGAGTGGTCTTTCGTCTCGTCGTCCCTGGTCCGGGAGATCTCCGGCTACGGTGGTGACGTGACGGCGTTCGTCCCACGGCCGGTGGTCGACCGGTTGGCGTGAATGGCGCGACCCGGCCGAAACGGGCGTACCATCACAGTGGGCACGAGTCGGGGGACTCTGCTCGTTTGCATGTTGAGTGGTCATTTGTCGAAAGCGAGCAAGGGGGATCATGGCTGATCGAGAGACGGTGGAGGAGAAACTCACTCTGCTCCGCGAGATGATCGCCCAGGCCCGGGCCATGCCGATGTCCGCGTCCTGCGTGATCAACCGCGGCGAGGTGCTGAGTGCCATCGACGACGTGATCGAACACCTCCCGGACGAGATCGAGGAGGCGCAGGCCGTCATCGACGCGTCCCACGCCAAGATCGCCGAGGGCGAGGCCGAGGCGGCCCGGATGATCCGGGACGCCCGCGAGAAGGCCCTCGAGCTCGCCCAGCACAGCGAGATCGTCCGGGTCGCCGAGGAGACTGCGCACCGGATCCGGTCCGAGGCCGAGGCCGAGGCCGAGGCGCTGCGCCGGGAGACGGACGGCTTCATCGACTCCCGGATGGCCAGCTTCGAGTCCGTCCTGCACAAGACCACCAGCCAGGTGAAGACCGCCCGGCTCCGGCTGGCCGAGCGCAGCGACCTGGACGCGGACCAGACGCAGCACACCATGCAGATGCCGCGGATCCAGAGCGCCGGCTGACCCTCCCTCCTTGATCGCTTACTCGGACGCGGTGAGCTGCCTCATCAGGCTGGCCAGGTCCGAGCAGATCCACTCCTCGACGATCTTGCCGTCGACCACGCGGTAGATCTCGTTGCTGTCGTAGCTCACCGCGCGACCGGTCGCCGGAATCCCCAGGAACTCACCCGTGTGCGTCCCGTGGAAGACCAGCCGGACGGCCACCCGGTCGCCGGCCGCGAAGCAGTCCTTGACCTCGGCGCGGAGGTCCGGAAACGCCTGCATCGCCATCTCGATCCCTTGCCGCCAGGTGTCCAGCCCGTAGCGCGGGCTCGGTGCCCCGGCGATGTTGATCGCGAAGTCCTCGACCATCAGGGCGTTGCAGGCCTCGAAATCTCGTGCATTCAGGTGATCGAACGCCTGCCGGAGCAGTTCGGCGTTGCGGTCGGTGGTCGTCGTGGTCATGATCAACTTCCTTCTCTGTGGTGTTCATCCATGAGTGCGGCGAGCCGGGTCCTCGCGTGATCGAGCGCCCGTGCCGTGGCGGCTCGATCCCTGGCTGAGACCGGTCCGAACAGGGCCTCCGCGAACTCCTCGTGCCGTACGGCCATCGCGGCCATCGCTGCCGAGCCGTGCTCGGTCAGCGTGATCAGGAACGCGCGCCGGTCCTCCGGATGCCGGTCCCGGCTCACGTGCCCGCTGGCCACCAGCCCGTCCACCAGCGCCGTGACGTTCCGCGGGCTGACCTCCAGTACGGCTGCCAGCCGCTGCTGGGTGACCGGGCCGGACCGGTGCAGTTCCCACATCAGGTGGGTCCTGGCCAGCGTCAGCCCGTCCTTCCCGAGCGTGGCCGTCAGGTCCTTGTCGATCATGATCGACAAGGCCAGCAGTTGATCAAGGAGTTCGGTCGGGCTCGCCATATCGTGAGTATAGTTCACTATTACCTACCTTCAATAGTCAGGCCGGTTCACTAGACTTCCGGCATGGCCGTTTCCGATGCAGATCTCGGGTATCTCGAGCGGTGTGTCGCCCTCGCTCGCACCGCGCTGGACGGGGGCGACGAGCCGTTCGGGTCCGTCCTCGTCGACCGCGACGACACCGTGCTCTTCGAGGGGCACAACGAGGTGCAGGGCGGCGATCAGACCCGGCACCCGGAGCTGGCGGCGGCCCAGTGGGCGGCCGCCAACCTCCACCCCGGGCAACGGGCCGCAGCGACGGTCTACACCTCCGGCGAGCACTGCCCGATGTGTGCCGCCGCGCACGCCTGGGTCGGCCTGGGCCGAATCGTCTACGCCGCATCGTCGGCCCAACTGACCCGCTGGCGAGCCGAGTGGGGCCTGCCGGCCGGACCGGTCGCGCCGCTCCCGGTCAACGCCGTCGCCCCGTACCTCGTGGTCGACGGCCCCGCGCCGCGCTTCGAGTCCGAGCTGAAAGAGCTCTACGCGCGCCGATTCCGGAGCTGACGTGTCCGCGGTGCCGCTGGGGCCGGTCTATGCCAGATTGTGGTCCGCCACGGCCCTGTCGAACCTCGGCGACGGGATCCGCGCCGCGGCCTTTCCGCTGCTCGCGGCGAGCCTGACCTCCAGTCCGGTCCTGGTGACCGGCGTCGCGGTCGCCGGGCAGCTGCCAGGTCTGCTGTTCGGCCTGCTGGCCGGAGTCGTCGCCGACCGGGTCAATCGACGCGTCCTGGTCCTGGTGATGGACATCGTCCGCACCGCACTGCTCATTGGGCTCGTGGCCATGATCGCGACCGGCCACGCCACGATCTGGGCGGTCTACGTCGTGGTCTTCGCGTCCGGTCTGGCGTCGGTGTTGCGCGACACGTCGGCCGGCACGCTACTGCCGTCGATCGTCGGCAAAGATCAACTCGACCGGGCCAACGGCCGCATGGTCACGGCCGAGATCGCGGGCAACGAGTTCGTCGGGCCCCCGCTGGGTGCCTACCTGTTCGGCGTCGCGATCGCCCTGCCGTTCGCCGTCAACGGTGGAACGATGGCGATCGCCGCGGCCTTGGTGGCCTCGATTCCGGCCCTGGTGCAGTCAAGATCAACTGTCGGCGCCGGAACCCCGGTGTCGAACGTGATCATGGATCTGCGAACCGGGCTCGGTTGGCTGATCAAGCGACGCGAGGTGCTGGCCGTCCCTGCGACCAGTGTCGCCCTGGCGATGACCGACAGCGCCTGGTTCACCCTGCTCGTGCTCTATCTCCGTGAGGTTGTCGGCCTGCCCGATCTCTGGTTCGGGATCATGTTGGCGGTCGGCGCCGTCGGCGGCCTGGCCGGGGGACTGGTCGCCGCCCGGATCGGGCGCGCCGTCGGGCTGCGATGGACCATCGTCGGCAGCCTGCTCGTCGCGGCGGCCGGGCAACTCGCCCTCGGAGTCACCAGCCGCGTGGCCGTCACCGCGATCGTGCTGGCCACCAGCAGCGCGGTCTTCGCCGTCTGGAATGTCGCGGCGCGTACGTTGATCCAGCGGCGGACACCCCTCGAGCTGTTGGGGCGCGTCAGCAGCATCAACGGAACCGTGATCACCGCAGCCTCGATCCTCGGTGCCCTGCTCGGCGGAGTCGTCGCCCAGCAGTTCGGTCTCCACCTGCCCTTCCTGCTGGGCGTTCCACTGCTCCTCGCGGCCGCCTCGATCGGCTGGTGGGCCCTGCGCCCACGCCTATGACCTGTGACGTGGCGAGTATCAGTGCGTGCCGAGATTGTCGTCGCCGACCAGAGTGGGGAATGTCGAGCCGCGACATCGCGGCCGGAAGTACCCCGATGAGGGGGAAGGGCCGGTCGGCGATCGGAGTTGCTCTGGGGTCCATTTGGCGGCGGAGTGCGCCCGCCGGGTCAGCGGAGGGCGTTGCTCTCCTTGCGTGCGTCGAGCCGGAGCTTGATCAGGCTCGCGATCACGGCGACGGCCATCGCGCCGACGATCACGCCGAGCGAGACGAAGGTGCCGATCTCGGGGGCCCAGGCGACGTGCTGGCCGCCGTTGATGAAGGGCAGTTCGTTCTCGTGCAGGGCGTGGAAGAACAGCTTCACCCCGATGAAGCCGAGGATGGCGGCGATCCCGTACTTCAGGAAGACGAGCTTCTCGACCAGATCGCCGAGCAGGAAGTACAGCTGCCGCAAGCCCATCAGGGCGAACACGTTGGCGGTGAAGACCAGGAACGGCTCGGTGGTGATGCCGAAGATCGCCGGGATCGAGTCGACCGCGAAGACGAGGTCGGTGGTGCCGAGCGCGATCAGGACGATGATCACCGGCGTGAACATGCGGCGTCCCCGGACCGTGGTCTTGAGCCGGGCGCCGTCGTACTGGTCGGTGATCGGGATCCGCCGGCGCAGGATCCTGATCAAGGGGTTCTCGGACTCGTCGTCGTGCTTGGCGACCGCCTGGTTGATCGCCGTGTAGATCAGGAACAGGCCGAACACGTAGAAGATCCAGCTGAAGTTCGAGATGAGCGTGGCACCGAGCAGGATGAAGACGCCGCGGAAGACGAGCGCCAGGATGATGCCGATCATCAGCAGTTCCTGCTGGTACGTCCTCGGCACCGCGAACCGCGCCATGATGATCAGGAACACGAACAGGTTGTCGATCGAGAGGCTGTACTCGGTCAGCCAGCCGGCGACGAACTGGCCGGCGTGCTCGGCGTCCCCGAGCAGCAGCAGGGCGCCGGCGAAGACCAGCGCGAGGAGGACGTAGAAGCCGATCCACAGCGCCGACTCCCGGGTGGACGGGATGTGCGGGCGCCGGAACGCCAGCACGATGTCGAAGTGAGGATCAGCGCCAGGACGACGTAGGTGCCGATCTCGAACCAGAGCGGGATGGTGAGCTCCACAGGAACCTTTCGGGTGGACGGTACGGACCCGAACGTCTCTCCCGCGCGGCCCCCGCCCGGATGTCTCCGGCGGGCCCGCGGTCGCGACCGGGGTTGCGGCGGCGGAACCCGTCATGACGATCGCGACGAAACTGGGATACTCCCCTTCAGGAGGCACAGTCTAGGGTGTGTCGACGGGCCGGTCGCACCGCGACTCGGCGATTACCGGAATTGCGGACAGAGCAGGTAAGGTGTCTGGTCGGTCACAGCTCTGCCTGGGGCCGTCTGAGTTGGGAAGGAATTCTGCATGGATTCGGCGCAACACGGGCTGGATCCGCGGTCCGAACTAGTGCTGGACACCCACGAGCTGGGACGCCGGCCGGGGGCGAGCCGCCACGTGCAGACGACCGTCCCGGCCCCGACGGGTCTTGGCCTTGCCGTGATCGGAGTGCCACCCGAGTCTGAGGTCGAGCTGGACGTACGTCTGGAATCGGTCGTCGAAGGAGTGCTGGTCACCGGAACCGCGGTGGTCCAGCTGCACGGGGAGTGCGTTCGGTGCCTGGGCGAGGTCAGTCGAGACCTGACCGTCGATCTCCAGGAGCTGTACGTGTATCCCGGCAGCGACGCGGAGGCCGACGAAGCCAGCCGGCTTCAGGGCGACCTGCTCGACCTGGAGCCGATTCTCCGGGACCAGGTGGTGCTCGACCTGCCGTACCGGCCGCTGTGCCGAGACGACTGCGAGGGGTTGTGCGCCACCTGTGGCGCCAACCTCAACGACGACCCGGACCACGGGCACGAAGCGCCCGTGGACCCCAGGTGGGCAGCGATCGCAGGGCTCGCACTCGAGTCGGACGAGCAGGAGCAGAGCAAGGACAACTGACCCGGAAGCGTCCGGGCCAAGGGCAAGGAGAAGATTCGTGGCCGTTCCGAAGCGGAGAATGTCCCGCAGCAACACCCGGCACCGCCGGTCCCAGTGGAAGGCCAAGCTGCCGACCCTGGTGACCTGTGCGAACCCGGCCTGCCGCGAGAAGCACCTGCCGCACGTGGCCTGCCCGGCCTGCGGTCAGTACGGACCGCGTTCGGCCCGTCGTCAGGTGCTCGCGTCCTGACCGAGTCAGCGGCGGCCCCCGACCAACGACCTGTCCGGGAGCTTCTTGACCAGCTCGGGATGCCGGTGCATCCCGAGTTGCTCGACCTTGCCCTCACCCACCGCTCGTACGCGTACGAGAAGGGCGGGCTGCCGACCAACGAGCGGCTGGAGTTCCTCGGCGACGCCGTGCTCAGCCTGGTCGTCACCGAGCATCTCTACCTGACCCACCCGGAACAGTCCGAGGGTCAGCTGGCGAAGCTGCGCTCGGCGGTCGTCCGGGCCACGACGCTGGCCGAGATCGCCCGCGAACTCGACCTCGGCTCGGCCGTCTACCTGGGCCGCGGCGAGGAGTCGACCGGCGGCCGGGACAAGTCCTCCATCCTGGCCGACACGATGGAGGCCGTGATCGGCGCCGTCTTCCTGGGCCATGGCATCGAGGCCGCGGCGCGGTTCATCCACCACCTGTTCGACGACCTGATGGCCGAGGCGGCGACCCGCGGTGCCGGGCTGGACTGGAAGACCAGCCTGCAGGAGATCGCGTCGCTGTCGAACCTCGGCGTGCCCAGCTACGAGATCAGCGAGTCCGGGCCGGACCACGCGAAGTCGTTCGAGGCCCGGGTGGTGCTCGGCGAGGAGCGGTTCGGGCCTGGCGCCGGCCGGAACAAGAAGGAGGCCGAGCAGAACGCGGCCTCGGTCGCGTTCGAGGCCGTCACCTCCCGGCTGAAACTGACCCAGGCCGAGTCGGCGCCGTCGACCGACGGGGTCGGCGGGGTCGTCGCCGCCGACTGAGTCCGGCGCCAGGCTCCACGTCCGATGCCCGAGCTTCCCGAGGTCGAGGTCGTCCGGCGCGGCCTGTCCACCGCCGTACGAGGTCGTACGATCACGCGGGTCGACGTGCTGCACGACCGGCCGGTCCGTCGGCATCTGGCCGGCCCGGCCGACTTCGCCGCCCAACTGACCGGTCGCCGGTTCGCCGAGCCGCGCCGACGCGGCAAGTATCTGTGGTTGCCGTTCGAGGACGGCGACGCGCTGCTGGCCCATCTCGGGATGAGTGGCCAGTTCCGCTCCGACGAGGCGACGCTGCCGGACCCGCCGAACACCAGGATCAGGTTCGTCTTCGCCGACGGCGGGCCGGAGCTGCGGTTCGTCGACCAGCGGATGTTCGGCGGCCTCAGCCTGTCGCCGGACGGCGCCGAGCTGCCGGCCGAGGTGGCGCACATCGCGCGGGACCCGTTCGATCCCGAATTCGATCTTGATCAGACCGTGGCCCGGCTGCGCCGCAAGCGCAGCGGGGTGAAGCGGGCGCTGCTCGATCAGGAGTTGATCTCCGGCATCGGCAACATCTATGCCGACGAAGCGCTCTGGCGGAGCCGGCTGCACTACGCCAAGCCCGCCGACCGGCTGACCCGGAAGGCAGCGGTCGGCGTGATCATGGAGGCGACCGCGGTGATGCGGGAGGCCCTCGGCGAGGGCGGCACGTCCTTCGATTCCCTGTACGTCAACGTGAACGGCAGCAGCGGCTACTTCGAGCGGGCGCTCGCCGTGTACGGACGCGAGGGCCTGCCCTGCCTGCGCTGCGGGCGACCGATCAAGCGAGAGCCGTTCATGAACCGCTCCTCGTTCCGCTGCCCGCGCTGCCAGCCGGCGCCGCGGATGATCATCAGGGCGTCCTGACTCAGGTCCGGCGGCCGATCAGCATCGGCGGCTGTCCGTTCGTGCTGATCAGCACCTGCCCCGGCCCGGTGGTCAGGACATCGTCGCGGGACAGCCACGATCCGCCGTGCGGCAGCCGGATCCGACCGGTCTCAGCACCGCTGGCGAAGTCGAAGATGATCACCTGCCGGTTGGGACGAACCTCGCCCAGCCGTGGTTCGGCCGTGCCTTCGACGATCGCCGCGCCGGCTTCGACGAGGACCCCGGCCGGGGCCCCGTCGTTCAGTTCGATCGGCAGTTCTCGCACCGTCCGGTGAGCCAGGCTGGGACCCCAGTCGTTGAACTCCAGCGTTCTGCCGCTCAGCTGCGCCCAGCCGTAGCGTCCGACGGCGGTGTCGCCGGGATCTCCGTCGACGGTCGCGCTGTCGAACTGGGTCGGTTCCTCGGGGGGTTCGGTGGGTGCGATCCCGATGCCGGGCTCCGCACTGTCGACCGCCAGCACCCCGTCTCCCAGGTCGCGGACGGCTTGGAAGTCGCAGGCCGTGCTGCGGTCGATCTGCTGCCGGCCGATGCGGATGTCGCAGAGGCCTCCGTTCTCGTCCACGTCGATCGCCACGATCGCGGTATCGGTCGCCAGGGCGAGCTCTGCGTCGACGGTCTCGATCACGCGACCGCCGGCCGGATCGAGGACCTGCCAGTGAGCGTGCTTCCGCACCAGCACGTGCTCGGGCAGGCGCCGCGATCGATGATCGAGCAACCGTTGTGGATTCTCCGCCTGCCAGACCTTACTGCCGGTGAGGTCGTAGCCCACGGCGCAGCTCGAGACCTCGTTGCAGGTCTGGTGCAGCACCGTGACATCCCCGGACGCGGCCAGCGGCATGGCCCCGGCGACCTCGGTCGGCCAGAGCGGCCGGCCGGTGGCGTCGTACAGTTGGGACCTCTCGTCGTCCGAGACCAGGACGTGGTCACCCGCGATCGTCAATCGGTCACCGCCACGCAGCGCCACCTCGCCGAGGAACCGGCCGTCGGCCAGCGCGAGGAAGACGGCGCGCTCGGTGTTCTTGAGAACGGCAGCTTCGCCGATCACCCCGACCGGCCGCAGACCGTCGCCGGTGACCGCCGGGTCGGCCTGCCAGATGACCCCGGTCCCGCCGTACTCGACCTGGCGAAGCCTCAGCGGTACGGCGACCGCGGCGACGATCCCGGCCAGCACGCCCAGCACCGTGACCGCGGTGACCCCGCGGACGAAGGCCGGACGGGCCGGATCGGCGACCACGGTCCGGACCATGATCACGATCAGCACGCCGGCCGCGATCAGCCAGCCCACCATCGGGATCACGTCCTGGTCGAGAAAGCACCAGACGGCGATCCCGATCGTCCCGGCGAGCAGGGCTCCGGCGACGGCGACGCCGCCGACGGTGGCCCGGTCGAACGTGATGGTGCTGTGCGGCGGCATGGGCAACGACCGTAGCGAGGGACGGCGCAGTGCGGTCAGCGACGGCGGCTCAGGATCCTGATGGGCCCATGCAGGATCAGGTATCCGCCCTGATCAGGTCCGTGGGGGCGACCTCGCGGCGGTGGATGATCACGTCGAACCAGTCGGCGAGCGTGCCGCCGCTGCCCTCGGAGTCGTAGCCCTCGTCCGGGTAGCCGCGGGCCAGGAACGGGGCGGCGAGCCATTCCCGGACCTCGTTCGGGACCCGGCCGCTCAGGTCGAGCACGGACTGATCATGATCAAGACCGGTGAACGTGTGCTCGTACCAGTCCGGCTTCGGCACCGGCACGTCGACGACTGCGCCGGTCTCGGTCCGGTACGTGCCGTGGTGGAACCCGAAGCCGATCACCCGATAGCGCTCGCCGTACCAGCCGGCGAGGTGGGAACCGACCGGAGCGAACGTCACCGGATAGCCACCGGTGATGGACACCCTCGCGGCCCGGGAGGTGTGCGAGGTCGCGGCCCAGTAGACCGCCTTGGTCCGGGTCAGGTCGTGCCACCAGCGGATCGTCCCGGCCGCGCCGGCGTCACGGAAGCTCGGGATCTCCGGCGGCGGGAAACTGTAGTGCAGGTAGAACTTCTGGATCTGACGGGCCGCCTGGCCGGCCAGCTCGCGCCGAAGATCACCGGGGCGGCAGGGCAGGGCGTCGACGATCTCGCGCAGCCGGGCGGCCCGGGTCAGGAACGGCTCCTTGTCCTGGACCTTCAGGAAGTACCAACGGGCGTACCCGCCGATCGAGTTGCAGTCGGGGTCGTCGGTCTTGCTGCAGTCGGGGATCAGGTACTTGATCAACTCGGCGACCTCGGCCCGGTGCTCGGGCGCGACCTTCGCCAGGTAGGCCTTCAGCTCGGTGTAGACGAACGGCAGCGTCGCGTAATGCTCGGCGCCGACGAACCGTACCTGATCATTCCGCTGCCGGAGGTTGTGCCGGCGCAGCCACCGCAGCAGGTCGACGACCTGCTGGTTCCGCCAGGCCGGGCTCATCTGGTTGACCAGGGCGATCAGGTCGCCGGCGCCGGTGCTCAGGTGACGGTCGATCAACAGGCAGAGCGACCAGTCCTCCTCCCAGAACAGGGTACGGAAGCCCTGCCGCTCGACCAGTTGCCGCAGCACCCGGTGCTTCAGTGTGGTGACCTCGGCGAAATTGTGGCCGTGCTCGCCGAGCCCGACCAGGGTCGCGCCACGGGTCAGCCGGGGCAGCAGGCGAAGGTCATCCAGCGGCGCCGAAGGGTCGACGGTGCGCAACGAGACCGCCTGGTCCCGGATCCACCGTTGCACCGGGTCGCCGACCGTCCGTGGTTCGGCGAACGCGGCGCCCGGCACCGCGGCGGCGATCGTCGCGCCCGCCCCCGCGGCGAGCAGGCTGCGTCGGCTGATCTTGGTCCGGTCCGTGCTCTTGTTGATGATCATGGTCGGTGGCTCCCCCTCGGTGATGGCGACAAGGGCCATCCTGGTCCGTCACCGGCTCCGGCACATCGGTGCCGGAGCCGATTCCGGCTACGTCACGCTACGTAGCCGCGGCGGACACCGACCGTGACAAGGATCATCAGTCGGTGGCGGTCTCGACGCCGGCGATGCCCGCCTTTCCTGCCTCGACGTGGATCCGGCCGGCCAGCTCGAGCGGTGCGCCCGGCCGGGTCACGTAGGGGACCACCTTGTAGTCGGTTTGCCAGGCGTCCGGGGTCACCGAACAGCTGACGTACCCGCGCTGGGCGTTGTGGAACTTCAGGTGCGGGTTCTCGGCCAGCCAGATCCGGCCGAGGTTGTCCATCGCCGCGCCGTCCCGGCCGGAGGTGATCGACGAGCCGAGGAACTCCGTACCGATCGTCCGCGACGACGGGTCGTCGAAGTCCAGCTTGAGGTCCGCCGCCGTGCCGCGGTGGGCGTCGCCGGTGAGCACGACGAAGTTGTCCACGCCCCGGTCGGCGACGGCGTTGAACAGCCGCTGCCGGGCCGCGGTGTAGCCGTCCCACGGGTCGAGTCCGTACCGAGTGTCCGGGCCCTCGGTGTGATCGGCCTGGAACATGAAGACCTGGTTGCCGACGATGTTCCAGGTGGTCCGGGACCGGTCCAGGCCGTCGACCAGCCAACGCTCCTGCCGGGCGCCGAGCATCGTCCGCTCCGGATCGTGCCGATCGTCCTGCGCGGTCGGCTGGACGTCCCGGAACTGCCGGGTGTCCACCATGTGCAGCGAGGCCAGCCGGCCGAACGGCCGCCGCCGGAACAGCTTCATGTCGGGACCGTCGGGCTTGGACTCCAGCCGCAACGGCTGGTTCTCGTAGAACGCCTGGAACGCGTCGGCGCGGCGCTTCAGGAAGATCGCCGGATCCTGGTCCGGCTCGGTGTCCGGCTGCGAGTGGCTGCCGGCCCAGTTGTTCTCGACGTCATGATCATCGACGGTGACCAGCCACGGGAAGGCGGCGTGCGCGAGTTGCAGTTCCGGGTCGGCCTTGTACTGCCCGAACCGGATCCGGTAGTCGGCCAGCGAGAACGTCTCGACCGCCGGCAGATGGCCACGGCCGATGGTGCCCTGGCCGCCGCCCTCGTAGATGTAGTCGCCGAGGTGGACGACGAAGTCGAGGTCCTCCGCGGCCAGGTGGGAGAAGGCGGTGTAGTAGCCCTCGTAGTAGTTCTGGCAACTGGCGAACGCGAAGTCGAGCCGGTTGACCGCCGCCTTCGGGTCCGGCGCGGTCCGGGTCCGGCCGACCGGACTGGTGTAGCCGCCGGTCCGGAACCGGTACCAGTAGCGGCGGTGCGCCCGGAGCCCGGTCACCTCGACGTGCACGGAGTGATTGAGCGCGGGCGAGGCCTTCGCAGTGCCGCGGGCGACCACCCGCCGGAACCGATCATCCTCGGCGACCTGCCATTCGACCGGGATCACCCGGTCCGGCATCCCGCCGGTGCCGTCCGGGCTGACCGGGTCGAGGGCGAGCCGGGTCCACAGCACCACGCCGTCGGGGTACGGTTCGCCGGACCCGACGCCCAGCCGGAACGGGTCGTCGGGAAACTGCGGCTTGGCCCAGGCGCGGCCGGGATCGGCCAGGTGGACGCCGACGGCGGCGGCGAGCGCGCTGCCGGTGCCGAGGGCGAGGAATCGTCGTCGATCTGATCGCGGGTTCATGCAGGAATCAAATCCGGCGCGGCCATATGTGGTCAATGGCCCGTCCGAAACTGGCCGGGGTCCTCGACAAACCATGGTTCTACATGTTGTAGAGTCGCGCTGCACACGTCCGTTCGAAGGGGAGTCCGCATGGCGCGACAGCGGTTGTTGATCATGGTGTTGGCGTTGGTGGTGATCGTCGCCGGGTGTGCCGCGCCGGCCGCGCCGGCGAGCCGGCCGTCGGCTGCCGGGTCGGTGACCGTGGAGAACTGCGGAGTGACGACGACGTACCCGGAACCGCCGAAGTCGATCTTGGCCATGAACGTCACCGCGGTCGAGACGATGATCATGCTCGGCGCCGGTGACCGGCTGATCGGCCGCCAGACCGAGACCGACGATCCGCGCCCGGTGCCGGAGGCGGCCGCGGACTTCGACCGGCTCGAGGTGCTCGGCAAGGCCAATCTCAGCGGCGAGAGGATCGCCGATCTCGGGCCCGAGCTGGTCGTCGCCGGCTGGGACCTGTTCGACGAGGACGAGGGGCGCAGCCGCGACCAGTTGCTCGGTTACGGCATCAACACGTTCGGCTTCACCGAGTACTGCGCGGGCGGGTTCGCCGGGTTCGAGACGCTGGAGAAGGATCTTCGTGATCTTGGCGCGATCCTCGGCACGCCGGACCGGGCCGAGGCGTTGATCGCTGACCTGCGCGAGCGGCTGGACCGGTCCCGGTCCGTGCTCGACGGGGTACGGCCGCTGCGCACGTTCTACTACGACAGCGGGACCGACGGCCCGTACACCCCGGGCGGGCCCGGCGTGCTCAGCTTCATCGCCGACCAGGCGAAGGCACCGAGCGTGATCAGCGGCGGCGAGCGGCCGTTCATCACGGCCAGCTGGGAGCAGGTCGCCGACCAGCAGCCGGAGGTGATCGTGATCCTCGACTACCCGTACTCGGGCACGGTCGCGGACAAGATCAAGATCCTGGAGGCGAATCCGCTGATGGCCTCGACCCCGGCCGTCCGGCAGCGCCGCTATGTCACGCTCGGCCTGTACGACACGTTCGAGGGCGTCCGCATCCCGCGCACGGTGGAGTATCTCGCCGAGGCCGTCCATGGGAAGCAGCCGCGGTGATCCGTCGGGTCGCGCTGGTCCCGTTCTACGGCACCGGTGCGGTGCTGCTCGCGTTCCTGGTCGTCGCCGGCGTCTCGATCGGGTCCGCCGACCTGCCGCCCTCCGACGTCTGGGCGATCGTCGGCCACCAGCTGGTCGGCATCCCGGAACAGCCGTGGTGGCGCGAGACCCGGGAACGGATCGTCCTCGATTCGAGGCTGCCGCGCACCCTGATGGCGGCCGTGGTGGGGGCGATGCTCGGCCTGGCCGGGGCGCTGGCGCAGCGCGTCACCCGGAATCCGCTCGCGGATCCGTACCTGCTCGGGGTCTCGTCCGGCGCCAGCTTCGGCGTGATGCTGGTGATCGTCTTCGGGATCGGTGCCGCGCTCGGCCCCTGGGCGATGCCCGTCGCGGCGTTCCTCGGCACCCTGATCCCGATCGGCGCCTGCCTGCTGGTGGCGAGCCGCTCCCGCAACACGGTCGCGCTGATCTTGATGGGGGTCGCCATGGCCCAGTTCTTCTCGGCCGGCGTCACGTTCGTGCTGATGGTGATCGCCGACGAGCGCCAGGTGACCGCGGTGGTGCGCTGGACGGCCGGCGGTTTCGGCGCCACCGACTGGTCGATGATCATGCTGCCGGTGATCATCCTGCTCCTGCTCGGGATTGGAGTGATCATGGCCGGGCGTCGGCTCGACCTGCTGCACGCGGGCGACGAGGCGGCGGCCGCGCTCGGGATGAACGTGCCGCGGTTCCGGGCGCTGACGCTGCTCGCGGTCTCGGTGCTGGCGGCCGTCTCGGTGAGCGTGGCCGGCCCGATCGGGTTCATCGGACTGCTGGTGCCGCACGTGGCGTCGTTCCTGGTCGGCGTCACCGGCCGGAGGCTGCTGCCGGCCTCGGCCCTGCTCGGTGCGCTGGCCCTGGTCGGAGCCGAACTGCTGGCCCGGGTGCTGCTCGACGGGCGGGAGGTCCCGGTCGGCGTGGTGACCTCGGCGATCGGCGCACCGATCTTCGTCGTGCTGCTCTACCGCCAGTTCCGGGAACGGATCCTGTGATGCTCGAACTCGATCGAGTGGGTGTCACGCTGCGCGGCCGGCGCATCCTGGACGGGGTCAGCCTGACCGTCGCCGCGGGCGAGGTGGTCGCGCTGGTCGGCCCGAACGGCAGCGGCAAGACGACCACGCTGCGCTGCTGCTACCGCCAGGTCCCGGTCGACGGCGGCAAGATCATGATCGACGGCCGCGAGCTCCGGACGCTGTCCCGGCGCCGGTTGTCCCAGCTGCTGACCGCGAGCGTCCAGGAGCCCGAATCGCTGCCGGGCATGACGGTCCGGGAGTCGGTGACCGCCGGCCGGGTGCCGCGGCTCCGGCTGCACCAGGTGCTGACTGCGGTTGACCAGCGGCGGGTCGCCGAGTGTCTGACCACCGTTGGGCTGGCCGACCTGGCGGAGCGCGATCTCAGCCGGCTGTCCGGTGGCGAGCGGCAGCGGGTCTCGATCGCCCGGGCACTGGCCAGTGACCCGCGGGTGCTGTTGCTCGACGAGCCGACCAATCACCTCGACCTGCGCTACCAGCTGACCGTTCTCGAACTGTGCCGGGAGCTGGCCCGGAGTCAGGGCCTGGCGATCCTGATGACCGTTCATGATCTTCAGCAGGCGGCCAACTATGCCGACCGGGTGGTGATCATCGACGACGGCCGGGTGATCGCCGAGGGTGCCGCGGGCGAGGCGCTGCGGCCGGAGGTCCTTGATCAGGTGTTCGGGGTACGGGGCCGGCTGGACCGCGGCGCCGGCGGCTCGTACCGCCTGGAACTGGACGGGCTGGCGCCGGCCCGACCTTGATCATCAGGCCCGGGTGTGCTCGGAAATCAACACGGCGGTGGTGCCCGGCTCGAGGGCCCGGAAGACGTGGGCGACGTCGCCGGGGTAGCTGAGGTAGTCGCCGGGACCGAGCTCGACCGGGTCGTCGGCCGGCCCGACCTCGGCCCGGCCGGCGCCCATGATCACGTGCTCGACAATGCCGGGCAGGTGCGGGTCGGAGTCGCGGGCGCTGCCCGGCTGGGCGGTGACCAGGAAGATGTCGCGGCGGGCCGACGGCGGGCTGGACGAGAGCAGCGTCGCGACATAGTCGGCCCGGTCGGAGGCGACCGCCGGGCCTTCGCCGGCCCGGATCAGGGTGGTCGGCGGCCGGGTCGGCTGGACCAGTTGGGAGATCGGCACGTCGAGTGCCGTACTCAACGCCCAAAGAGTCTCCACGCTCGGGTTACCGGAGCCGGACTCGAGCTGGGACAGGGTCGACTTGGCGATCCCGGCCCGCCGGGCGACCTCGCCCAGCGACAACCCGGTCCGGCGCCGCTCGGCCCGCAGAGCCGCCGCGATCACGTCCAGCGGGGCGCGGCTTCGCTCGGACCGCTCCTCGGCCATGGTTCTCCTATCGGTCGGCTCATCGTACGGTCGTTCGGTTTGACGAACGCCTTGAATACGTTCACCATAGGCTACATGCGTTCGATATGGCGAACGGCGGATCGGGGGATGGTCCGGGACGTCGCGGTGGTCAGTGCGGCGGTGGCTTTGGTCGCCGTCTCGTACGGCGCGATCGCGGTCGGCTCCGGCTTCCCGCTCTGGGTGCCGGCGTTGCTCTCGGTCACCGTGCTGGCCGGCTCGGCGGAATTCCTGTTCGTCGGAATCCTCGCCGCCGGCGGCGGTCCGGTCGCCGCCGTCCTGGCCGGACTGCTGGTCAACGCCCGGCACCTGCCGTTCGGGCTGGCCGTCGCCGACGTGGTGGGCACCGGCTGGCGCCGGCTGCTCGGCAGTCACCTGATGAACGACGAGTCGGTCGCGCTGGCGCTCGGGCAGACCGATCCGGACCGGCGGCGGGCCGCGTTCTGGCTGTGCGGGTTCGGCGTGCTGCTCTGCTGGCCCGGCGGCGCGATCCTGGGCGGGCTGCTCGGTGGCCTGGTCGCCGACCCGGCCCAGCTCGGCCTGGACGCGATGTTCCCCGCCGTCCTGCTCGCCGTCGCCCTGCCGGCCCTGCGGAAGTCCGGCCGGGTGCGCCGGGCCGCCGCCGTCGGGTGCGTGATCGCCCTGGTCACCACGCCGTTCCTGCCGCCCGGGCTGCCGGTGCTGCTGGCCCTGGTCGGGCTGCTGGCCGCCCTGCCCGGCGTACGGACCTCGCGATGAACCCGCTGGTCGTGATCATCGGCGCGCTCTGCCTCGCCCTCGGCACGTACGCCTTCCGGCTGACCGGCCCCCTGCTGGCCCACCGGATCGACCTGTCCGAGCGGGTCCAGGAACTGATCGACACCTCGACCATCGTGCTGCTGCTCGCCGTCGTGGCCACCACGGCGACGACCGAGGCCCAGCAGTTCGCCGGGGTCGCCCGCCCGGCCGGCGTCCTGGTCGCCGGCGTGCTGGCCTGGCGCCGGGCGCCGTTCGTGATCACCGTGACCGCCGCGGCCGCCGTCGCCGCCGGCCTGCGGTTGCTCGGCCTTCCCTGAACGTCTTGCCGCCGACCGGCCATCGTCCGTTCCCCCGAAGATCACCGCGGCGCCAGCCCGCGCCCGCACACTGCCCGGGTGACCGTTGCTCGTCGCCGCCTGCTGCAGGCCGCCATCGTTGCCCCCGCCGTCGTCGCCGCCGCGGAGGTGCCGGCCGCCCGGGCCGACACCGCCAAGCCGGCCAAGTCCTCGACCTCGCGCTTCACGGTCGCGGTCCTGCCCGACACCCAGTACCTGTTCGACGAAGGCGGCTCGGACTCCGAGCCGGTCGCCGCGACGCTGCGCCACCTGGTCGGCGAGCACCGACGATCCGACCTGGTGTTCCTGGCCCATCTCGGCGACGTCACCGAGCACGGCACCGAGGCGGAACTGCGGCAGGCCGACGCCGTGTTCCAGGCGATCGACGGCAAGCTGCCGTACAGCGTGCTGGCCGGCAACCACGACGTCCCCGGCAACTCGGACGACCAGCGCGGCGACACTCCGTACCTGCAGACGTTCGGGCCGCAGCGGTTCCGGCGGTCGAAGACGTACGGCGGCTCCTCGAAGGACGGCTACAACAGCTTCCACACCTTCACGGCCGGTGGCCGCGAGTGGCTCGTCCTGGCCCTCGACTGGCGCATCTCCGACGCCGGGCTGGCCTGGGCGCAGGGAGTGCTGGACCGGCATCCCGCGTTGCCGGTGATCTTGACGACGCACGAGATCGCCTGGGCCGACGACGACGGCAAGGCCCAGCTCTCCGAGTACGGGGAGCGGTTGTGGGACCGGCTGATCAAGGGCAACGACCAGATCTTCCTCGCCATCGGCGGACACTACTGGCCGCCCGGGCGGGTCACGATGACCAACGACCACGGCAATCCGGTGCACCTGCACATCACGAACTACCAAGATCGTTACTACGGCGGCGCCGGCATGGTCCGCTGCTACACCTTCGACCTGGCGCGCGACACGATCGACGTCACGACGTTCTCGCCGTGGCTGATGGGGCGGCGCACGCCCGCTCCGCTCGAGGTCGAGACCGCGGAGCTCACCGGCGGCGTCGACCGGTTCAACGTCGACGTCGACTTCCGGTCTCGGTTCGCCGGTTTCGCCCCGCCGAAGCTGCCGGACCCGCGACCGGCGAGCGCCGTCATGCCGCGCGGGACCGTCGCCTACTGGCGCTTCGACGCGGCAGGCCTGACCGGCTCCGGCGGCGACGGGTCCACGGTCGCCGACGGGGTCGTCGCCCGCGACCTGACCGGCTCCGGCAACGACCTCACCGTCGAACGGCTGCACTCCAGCGGCCCGGACGCCCTGCGCCGGTCGTCCGCTCACCACGACGCCCAGCCGGCACACGCCAGCCTGCGCTTCGGCGGCGGCAAGGACCCGGACCGCGGCGCGGTGCTCCGGACCGGTGCGACGGCGCCGCTGAACAGCCTGAAGTTCCGGGACGGCTACACGATCGAGACGTTCATCAAGCTGCCCGAGCCGTTCGAGGGCGATCACGCCTGGATGGGCATCCTGAGTTGGGAGGGGCGCGCGGGCGACGCCGGCAAGCACAGCGGCTGGTCCGACGACGAGCCGACCTGCAGCCTCAACCTGTCGCCGGAACGGTTCCTCCAGTTCGTCGTCTACCCGGTCCCGGGCGACGCCGACCCGACCTCGTGGAGCCACGCGCTGCCGGTCGGCCGGTGGACCCATCTCGCGGTGGTGAACGACGGCCGGCAGACGACGGTCTACGTCGATGGCTCGCCGATCGCCCGGAACGCGAGCGAGGAGTCGAACGGGATCTCGACGCTCGGCAAGCCGTTCGCGATCGGTGGCACCCAGTTCGCCGGTGCGTACGGGCAGGGCTACTACGGCTGGATCGGCGACACCCGGATCGTGAACCGGCCGCTGCGGCCGAGCCAGTTCCTGCACGTCGTGGAGGACCCGTCCGGCTGATCCCGGCGCCCGGATGGCAGGGTTGGCGAATGGCTTCGCGTGGGCAGTCGACGGTGGACGTGATCGTGGTGGGCCTGGGGTTCGGCGCGGCTTTCGTACCGATCTATCAGGCGCATCCCTCGGTCGGTCGGGTGGCGGTCGCGGACAGCGATCCCGCGCGGCTGGCCGAGGTCGGGGACCGGCTCGGAGTTCATGATCGTTTCGCCGGTCTGGAGGACGCGCTGGCAGCGGACGGCTGGGACGCGGTGCACCTGCTGACGCCGGTCGCATTGCACGCGGATCAGGTGGAGTTGATCTTGGACTCCGGGCGGCACTGCGCGAGTGCGGTGCCGATGGCGACCACGCTGGATGATCTTGACCGGCTGATCGCGGCGGAGGCGCGCAGCGGGCGGAACTATTTCATGATGGAGACCGCCGTCTATTCGCGCGAGTTCTTCCAAGCCTTGCAGCTCAGGGATTCCGGCGCGTTGGGGCGGCTCAGCTACTTCCGCGGCGAGCACCTGCAGAACCTCGACGGCTACCCGCCCTACTGGCTCGGCTACCCGCCGATGCACTACGTCACCCACGCCCTGTCGCCCGCCCTCGCGCTCGCCGACGCCCGGGTCGACACCGTCCGCTGTCTCGGCTCGTCCCGGCTCACGCCGGACCGGGTCGGCGTCGCGGGGGAGGGCTTCGGCACCGAGGCCGCCCTGTTCTCGCTGGTGCCGCGGGACGGGTCGCCGGCCGCCGACGCGCTGGTCGCCAACATCACGATGTCGTTCTTCCAGCTGGGGCGGTCCTACCTGGAGGGCTTCTCGGTGTACGGCGACCAGGGCGCGCTCGAATGGCCGCAGCTGGAGGGCGGTCCGATGAAGCGGTTCGCGATGGAGCCGGCCGCGGCCGGGCAGCGCGGCCGGCCGGTCTCGGTGGTGGACGTACGGCCACCAGGCGCCCCCGAACTCCTGCCGGAACCGCTGCGGCCGTTCACCGACGGCGGCCACGGCGGCTCGCATCCGCACCTGGTGCACGAATTCGTGGCCAGCATCGTCGAGGGGCGGCCGGCCCGGATCGACGCCCGGCGGGCCGCCGAGTTCACCGCACCGGGCATCTGTGCCCACGCCTCGGCGCTGGCCGGCGGCGCCGAGGTCTCCGTACCGGACTATCGGGTCAGCGGGTGATCGCCGGCGTGCTGGTCCAGCCCCAGCGCCAGGCCTCGCCCCGGGTCGGCGCCGGAGCCGGCTCGATCCCCGCCGGCACCACCCGGTAGAGGCCGTAGCCGAGCCGCCGGAATGCGTCGTCCGGCGTCGCCGGATAGAGCGGGATCCACCGGAAACCCGCCAGATCGGGTACGCCGGCGAACGGCGAGCCCATCCGGGCCAGGTGCTCGATCGGCTTGCGGCCGAACGCGTACGCCGGCAGTTCGGCGCGGCCGGCGGCGAGCGATGCGGGCCGCAGGCAGCTGGCGTAGAAGGCGATCCGCCAGCCCAGGTATACCGGCCGGTCGCCGACCAGCTCGGCCAGCGGAACGGTCCGCGGGATCCGGGGCGCGGTCACCGACAACCGGGAGCCCGGCCGGGTCTCGGCGACCACCCGGACCCGGGTCGCGCCGCCGTGCCGGGCCAGGCTGACCGCCAGGTCACCGGAGCGGCCGTCCCGGTTGAGCAGCACCTTGCGGTCGTGATCGGTCTCCAGCCAGACCCGGTCGCCCTTCGCCGGTGTGCCGACCCGGACCACGACCTGGCCGCCCTCGATCGACTCCGGCGGGATCGCGTACCAGCCGCTGCTGAAGCGGCCCTCCGTGATCATGGTCCGGACCGGCACCCCGTCGCCGTTGCGGCCGGGGAAGTCGTGCCCCGGCCGGATCGCGCCGAGGACGCCGTTCGCGGGATCCGGCTCGGCCCGAAGCGACCTCTCCAGGGCACACCGGTTGCCGGTGAGCGTCGCGGCCGACGCGGCGGCCCCCGTGTACCGGCCGGGCCGGGCGAGCGCCGCCTTGGCCAGCGCCAACGGCTCGACCAGCACCGTCAGCGCCAGCCCGGCGACCAGCACCCGGGCCAGAATTCTCGGGGTCCAGCGGCCGATCCGGGTCCGGCCGGCGACGAAGATCACCAAGGCGGCGGCCAGGCCGATGATCATGACCGGCGTGGCCAGTTCGACCCGGCCCAGGTGGATCGGGCCGTCGTCGGACCAGACGCCGAGCCGGGCGACCTCCCACCAGGCGTTGCTCTGCCGCAGCGACAGCCCGGCCGCGACGGCGAGACCCGCGGTGAGCCCGGCCAGCGCGGCGGCCGGCACCGCGGATCGGCTCAGCATCTGCACGGCGACCGCGATCACCAGCCCGGTGATCATGGTCAGCGCGCCGAAGTGGTGGTAGAGCTTCGTCGGGCTGAACATCAAGATCGGGAAGAACAGGAAGTACGACCCCAGCAGCAGCCCGGCCAGCCGGGTCCGCAGCCCGGGCACGGGTGCGAAGCGGCGCCAGCCGGCCGCGACGAAGATCGCCACGGCCAGGGCCGGCCACACCGTGATGTTGCGCGGGAACGACGACTCCAGCAGTTGGGCGTAGCGCAGCCAGTCGTCGTACCAGGCGTAGCTCGGGCCGTCGTGATTGCGGGCCGCGATGCTGGCCAGCGTCGAACCGAGGGTCTGGTCGGCGAACATCGGCAGCAGCGCGATCCCGGCGGCGGCCAGCACGGTGAGCCAGACCGCGGTCGCACCGAGCGCCCGCTGCCGGCGTCCGATGATCTTGATCAGCGACGGCAGCGCGGCCAGGAGCGGCGCGAACGCCACCAGCCCGGTGGGCCCGACCCCCGTGGTCAGTCCGGCGACCGCCGCGGCGGCCGCGATCGGCACGGCGCGGCGCTCGGTCCGGCCGACGTCGACCAGCCAGAGGACGATGATCAACCCGAGCGCGAACCACGGCTCGGGCCGGAGCGAGTTCCCGTAGACGAGCCACGGCAGCAGCATCCCGGCGGCCAGCCCGGCGACCACCCACGGCGAGGGCCGCGCGATCAGCCGCGGCAGCAGGAGATGCCGCAGCACCAGCCAGCCGGCCAGGCCGAGCAGCAGCGGCAGCAGCCGCAGCCAGAGCGGCTCCCAGCCGACCCGGCCGAACAGGTCGATCACGGCGTAGTACCAGCCGAACGGAGCTTCCGGGGTGTTGTACCAGCGGACGTAGTTGCCGTAGTAGCCGTCGACCTGGCCGGTCCGGGCGATCTGGGCGATGAACCCGTCGTCGTCGGTGCCGGAACCGATCATGGCCCAGCCGATCATGATCACGGCGACCGCTGCGTCGGCCGGTCCCGGCCGGAACCGGACCGGTGTCCGGCGCCGAACGGGATCGGCGCGCCGCAGCCCGGCGAACGCCAAGGCCAGGGCGGCCGCGGCCAGTACCCCGATGATGATCTTGAACGCGGACGGCGTCGAGCTGAACTGGGTGTCCGCGACGACGGTGAACCGGACCGGCCCGGCGGCCGGGTCGGTGAACAGTCCGGTCAGCACCGGGCGCCGGTCCTTCGGGTCGGTGATCACGGGCCGGTCGTCGAGCAGGATCGCCGAGCCCGCCGGCCGCAGCCGTACGGTCAGCGTCGAGCAGTCCCGCAGTTGGCCGGGCACGAGGCTCGCCACCCGGCCGCCGGCGGAGGTGATCACCAGCCGCCCGTCCGTCCAGCCGATCCGCAGCGCGTCCCGCGCCAACCGGTCCGCGCCGGCCGTTCCCGGAATCCGGTGATCACCCTGCGCGGCGTTGACCGTGCCGACCAGCGGCGCCGTGGATGTGCCCGGAGCGGCCAACGCGGCGCAGGGCAGCATGATCGACAACTCGGCGGGCCGCGGCGGGCTGAGCGGCAGCGCGACCGAACGCTGCTCGGGCGAGCTGGTCCAGTCGTACCGGGCGGTCTGCTCGATCACGGGTGCGAGGACGTACAACAGGCTGCCGAGGCCGGCGACCACGGCCGCAGCGATCGTCACCGCCCGCAGGGGAACGCGCGACACCCGGGCAATCTGCGGGCCGAAGGTGTCCGGCCGGCGACTCCGGACTGACCTGTCGGTGACGAATGCCCGATTTCGCCGCGTCGAGGTAGATCCCCTCTACGTAGCTCCGATCTACCTTGATGCGTCGTTCCTGCCGGACGGGCCCAGTAGCGTGATCACATGCTGGCAGCGTTGGGTTGGGGCGCGGTAGCGGCGAGTTCGCTGGTGATCGGGGCCGTGCTCGGCATGATCAGGAAATGGCACGCGGGACTGGTCGGTGGCGTCCTCGCGTTCGGCGCCGGCGCGTTGATCTCCAGCGTCGCCTTCGAGCTGGCCCAGGAGGGCCTGACCATCGCCGGGCCGATCCCGGTCGCGATCGGGCTGGCCGCCGGGGCGTTGGCGTTCTTCGCTGCGAACGCGGCGGTGAACAAGATCGGCGGCCGGTCCGGCGGTGGGGCCGGCGGCCTGCCGCTGGCACTCGGCTCGCTGCTGGACGGGATCCCCGAGCAGGCCGTGCTCGGGATCGGGCTGGCCGCCGGCGAGGGAGTCAGCGTCGCGCTGCTGGTCGCGATCTTCATCTCGAATCTGCCCGAGGGAATCGGTTCGGCCAGCGACCTGCGGTCGGCCGGCAAGTCGCCGCGCGCCGTGCTCGGGCTGTGGTGCGTGGTCGCCGTGGCCTGCATGCTGGCCACCCTCGGCGGGTACGGGCTCGCCAGCGTCGCCGGGCCGGAGATCAAGGCGGGCATCGACGGGTTCGCGGCCGGTGCGCTGCTGGTGATGCTGGTCGACTCGATGATCCCCGAGGCCACCGAGAAGGCGGGCAGCCGGGCCGGGCTGGTCACCGTGATCGGCTTCGCCGTCGCCGCGGCCCTGTCCAACCTCGTCTGATCATGGAACCGTACGTCTCCGGCCGGGAGCTGAGCCGCCGCCTCTTCACGGAGATCGTCGGCCCCGCCCTGGCCGATGATCACCCGGACCTGGCCTACAGTGCCGCCCTGCTCGGCCGCGGCTCGGAGGTGCTCGGCTACGACGATCCGCTGTCGGCGGACCATGATCGACAACCCCGGGTGTTGATCTTCGTCCGCGACGGCCAGCCGGTCGAGCCGGTGGCGGCGACGGTCCGGCGGGCGGTTCCGGACCGGTTCGAAGGATTTCCGACCGACCACCGGGTGCAGCCGTTGCGCGACTACGTCCGCGGCCAGCTCGGCGTCGACCAAGATCAGGAACCGACGGTCCGGGACTGGCTGGGCCTGTCCGAGCAGCGGCTGCTGATGATCACCGCCGGCGCGGTGTTCCACGACGAGGCCGGGCTGCAGCAGGTGCGGGACCGGTTCGCCTACTACCCGCACGACGTCTGGCTGTATCTGCTGTCGACGGCCTGGTGGCGGGTGCACCCGGAGGCCAACCTGGTCGGCCGCACCGGGCAGGTCGGCGACGAGCTCGGCTCGGCCCTGATCGGCGCCGACCTGGTCCGCGGCCTGATCCAGCTCTGCTTCCTGATCGAGCGTCGCTACGCCCCGTACCCGAAATGGTTCGGCACCGCCTTCGCCCGGCTGCCCGGAGCCGAGATCCTGCAGCCGCTGCTCACGGCCGTGCTCCGGGCGACGTCCTGGCTAGATCGCGAGGAGGCGCTGATCGCCGCCTACCGGCACGTCGCCGCCCGGCAGAACGCGCTCGGCCTCACCGAACCCGTACCGACCGAGATCGTGCGCCTCTGGGACCGCCCGTTCCGCGTCCTCTGGGGCGACTTCCAGGCCGCCCTGCAGGCCGAGATCCGGGATCCGGAGGTCCGGCGCCTCGTCGACCGCTGGCCCGCCGGCGGCATCGACCGGGTCCGCGACGTCCTGCCCGGCCGCCCCGACCTCGGCCCCCTGCTGGATTAGCCCCAGAAGGCATCCTCGGCGGCGCCGTCCTCGGAGAACAGGTGGACCTTGGCGATCTTGCCGCCGCGGATGGTCAGCAGGTCGACGCCACTCATGTCCATGGTCGCGCCGTCACGGCTGCCGCTGAACCGCACCGGTACGGCGACCAGTTCGCCGTTGATCATGGCAGTGCCGGTGACCTGCAACTGGAACGTGCCCTGGCTCGCTTCCATCATCCCGCCGAGGAGTCGCCCGACCCCGTCAACGCCGACATGGTCGCCGCTGAACTGGTTGGCGCCCGGCTGGTGCCACACCACCTCCGGCGCCAGCAGCGCCATCGCACCCGGCACGTCGCCCTGGGCCAGCGCATCGAAGTAGGTCGCGGCCACGGCGGCCGGCTGCTGTTCGGACATCGGTTCTCCTCGGAATCTGTGATCGAATCGACCCCTATAGTTACGAACGGTTACCTGTTACTTCAACGTAACTAAAGAGGGGAATGGGATCCAGATGGCGACACCGGCCTGGGACGTCCTGGTGGCAACGTGTCCGTCGCGGACCTCGCTGGCGAAGATCGCGAACAAGTGGACGGCCATGATCGTGATCGCGCTCAGCGACGGACCGCTCAGGTTCGGAGAGCTCCGCGACACGGTGCAGGGCATCAGCGGCAAGGTGCTCGCCGACACCCTGCGTGATCTTGAACGCGACGGGATCGTGGAGCGGATCGCGTACAACGAGATGCCGCCCCGGGTCGAGTACGAACTCACCGATCTGGGCCGGACCCTGCACGAACCGTTGGGCGCACTGGGCCGGTGGGCCGAGCAGCACATCGAGCAGGTCCTGCAGGCGCGCGAGACGTTCGATCGGCAGCTGGACGACCAGGTCCTGCTGCCCGCCAAGCGGAGCCGGCGGCGATCGCAGACCGGCGATCGCTGAGCCGGCCCCCGTCGCCTCGCGCTCGCGGGCTGAGCCGTCGATTGGCGTCGCGCACAGGGTGGGGCGGTAGCATCGTCCGATCGTGGAAAGACTCCGGCACTTCCTCTTCGTGCGCCACCGCCACAACTGGCTCCTGTTGATCCGGTTCGGGCTGGTCGGCGCGTCCGGCGTGCTGGTGAACCTGATCAGCGTCGTGCTGCTGAAGCGGGCCGGGCCCCATTTCGACGCGGTCGCGATCGATCTGCCGCTGACCGACTTCAACGTCCGCTGGTACCACGTCTACTCGATGATCGCCTTCCTGATCGCCAACCTGTGGAACTTCCAGCTGAACCGGCTGTGGACGTTCCGGAGCGCCAAGCACAGCGGCTGGTGGCGGGAGTTCGGGCCGTTCCTCGCGGTCGGGCTGGTGGCCCAGCTGATCGGCCTCGGCATCCTGACCCTGCTGATGCACCCGGGCTCGATGTTCTCGCTGCCGTCGGACCTGCTCGACAACTCGACCGGCTTCCGGACCAAGTACTACTGGGCCCAGCTGATCACCATCGGCTTCACGGTGCCGATCTCGTTCGTCCTGAACAAGCTGTGGACCTTCTCCGCCGTCCGCCGCGGCAGCCATGTCAGCTTCGAGGCCGAGGTCGCCGCGGAGGTGGCCGAGGAGGCCGGAGCCGCGCGGGACCAGGAACGAATCGAACCCGAACCGGCCGGCGGGGCGCGGGAGCGGGTCCGGGGCTGACCTCCCCGATTGACCGGAATCCCTCGGTTAGTGTGAAGTACGCTTCCCCGGCCCCGAAAGAGATTGTCGAGACGAGTTAGTCGAGGAACGTGCGGTGTACCTGAAGAGCCTGACCCTGAAGGGATTCAAGTCCTTCGCCTCGGCGACCACGCTCAACTTCGAGCCGGGGATCACCTGCGTGGTCGGGCCGAACGGGTCGGGCAAGTCCAACGTCGTCGACGCGCTCAGCTGGGTGATGGGCGAGCAGGGCGTCAAGTCGCTGCGCGGCGGCAAGATGCAGGACGTCATCTTCGCCGGTACGTCGGGCCGGGCGCCGCTGGGCCGGGCCGAGGTCACGCTCACCATCGACAACTCCGACGGCGCGCTGCCGATCGAGTACACCGAGGTCACGCTGTCTCGGACCATGTTCCGCAACGGCGGTTCGGAGTACGCGATCAACGGCCAGACCGCCCGGCTGCTCGACATCCAGGAACTGCTGTCCGACTCCGGCATCGGCCGGGAGATGCACGTCATCGTCGGCCAGGGCCAGCTCGACTCGATCCTGCAGGCCACCCCGGAGGGCCGCCGCGGCTTCATCGAAGAGGCCGCCGGCGTGCTGAAACACCGCAAGCGCAAGGAGAAGGCGCTCAAGAAGCTGGAGTCGACCGAGGGCAACCTGAATCGGCTGAACGACCTGATCTCGGAGATCCGGCGCCAGCTGAAGCCGCTCGGCCGGCAGGCCGAGGTCGCCCGCAAGGCCGCCGTGATCCAGGCCGAGGTCCGCGACGCGAAGGCCCGGCTGATCGCCGACGACCTGGTCCAGGCGACGCTGGCGATGGAGTCGGACCTGGCCGACGAGAAGGCGATGCGGGAACGCCGCCGCGAGCTGGAGGACGCACTCGAGGCCGCCCGGGAGACCGAGGTCGCCGCCGAGGAGTCCGTACGGGAAGGGCTGCCGCGGCTGACCGCCGCCCAGGAGACCTGGTATTCCCTGGCCGCGCTCAAGGAGCGGGTGGCCAGCACACTGTCGATCGCCCGGGAGCGGATGCGCAACGCCGAGTCCGATCCGGGTGAGGTACGGCCCGGCCGCGACCCCGACGAACTGGACCGGGAGGCGGACGCGGTCGGCGAGCAGGAGGCCGAGCTGACCGCCGAACTGGAGGAGAAGGCCGAGGCCCTCGAACTCGCCAGCGAACGGCGGGCCGAGCTGGAGGAGGCGCACCGGATCGAGGAGACCCGGTTCGCCGGCCTGATCCGGGCCGCCGCCGACCGCCGGGAGGGCCTGGCCCGGCTGACCGGCCAGGTCAACTCGCTGCGCAGCCGCGCCGAGGCCGCCGAAGCCGAACTCGGCCGGCTCAGCGCCGCCCAGGCGGAGGCGGCCGAGCGGGCCGCCGCGGCCGAACGGGCGTTCACCTCGCTGGAGTCGCGGGTGGCCGGGCTGGACGACGGCGAGGAGGGCCTGGACGCCGAGCATGAGTCCGCCCAGGAGGCGCTGGACCGGGTCGAGGCGGAGCTCGCCGAGCTGCGCCGGGCCGAGGCGCAGGCACACCAGGAACGGGCCGCGCTGGTCGCCCGGGTCGAGGCGCTCCAGGTCGGGTTGCGGCGCAAGGACGCTGGTGCCGCCCTGCTCGCGGCGACCGACCAGGTGGCCGGGCTGCTCGGCTCGGTGGCCGCGCTGGTGGGTGTCGAGGCGACGTACGAGACGGCGGTGGCGGCGGCCTTCGGGCACGCGGCCGACGCAGTCGCGGTGACCGACGTGAACGCGGCGATCACCGCCTTCGAACACCTCAAGACCGAGGATTTGGGCCGGGCCGGGCTGCTGCTGGCCGGCGCTCCCGGCTCGGATCGTGCGTCCTGGCCCGCGCTGCCCGAGGGTGTCCGCTACGCCGTGGACGTGGTCGAGTGCAGCGCCGAGTTGCGGCCGGCGGTCGACCGGGTGCTCCGCAAGATCGCCGTCGTGGACGACCTGGCGGCGGCCCGGGATCTGGTCCGGCAGCACGCCGACCTGACCGCGGTGACCCGGGACGGCGACGTGCTCAGTGCCCACTTCGCGGCCGGCGGGTCGTCGGCGCAGCCGAGCCTGATCGAGGTGCAGGCCGCGGTCGACGAGGCGGAGCAGAAGCTGGCCGAGGCCAACCACGCCTGTGAACGGCTGAAGTTCGCCCAGACCGAGCTGGCCGACCGGCACACCCAGGCCAAGCGGGACGTCGAGATCACGCTGGCCAAGCTGCACGAGTCCGACGCCGCGATGGCGGCCGTGGCCGAGGAGCTGGGCCAGCTGTCCTCGACCGCGAAGGGCGCCCGCGGCGAGGCCGACCGGCTGGCCGCGGCGATCCGGCAGGCCGAGGAAGCCCGGGACTCCGACCTGTCCGGGCTGGCCGACCTGGAACAACGGCTGGAGATGGCCAGCGACGAGGCCGAGATCGACGAGCCGGACTCGACCGAACGGGACCGGCTCGGCGAGGAGGCCCGGCTGGCCCGGGCCGCCGAGATGGAGTCCCGGCTCGCACTGCGGACGCTGGAGGAACGGGTCCGCGCCCTGGCCGGCCGGGCCGATGCGCTGCGCCGGGCCGCGGAGAACGAACGCCAGGCGCACGCCCGGGCCGTGGCCCGCCGGGAACGGATGCTCCGCGAGGCCCGGATCGCGACCGCCGTGCATGCGGCCGGCAGCCACCTGGCCGAGCAGGTGGACCGCTCCGTCGCGCTGGCCGCGGCGGAACGGTCCGAGGCGGAGGCCACCCGGCAGGAGGCCGAGGCCGTGCTGACCGAGGTCCGCCGGAAGGTCCGCTCCCTCGGCGCCGATTTCGAGTCGCTGGTCGACTCCGCGCACCGCGAGGAGATGGCCCGGGCCGAGCACCGGATGCGGATCGAGGCGCTGAACGAGAAGGCTATGACCGAGCTCGGCCTGGAGCCGACCGTGCTGACCGAGGAGTACGGGCCGGAGCTGCCGGTGCCGGTGCTGACCCGGGACGACGGCTCGGCCATCACCGACGAGGACGAGCGGCCCGAGCCGGTGCCGTACGTACGGGAGGAGCAGCAGAAGCGGCTCCGCCGGGCCGAACGGTCGCTCGGCCAGCTGGGCCGGATCAACCCGCTCGCGCTGGAGGAGTTCGACGCGATGGAGGAGCGGCACCAGTTCCTCTCCGAACAGCTGGAGGACCTGCGCAAGACCCGGACCGACCTGCTCGACATCATCACCGAGGTCGACGCCCGGGTGGAGCAGGTCTTCGCCGACGCGTACGCCGACGTGGAGAACGCGTTCAACCGGGTCTTCGCCCGGCTGTTCCCGGGCGGCGAGGGCCGGCTGGTGCTGACCGAGCCGGGCAACTGGCTGACCACCGGCGTCGACGTCGAGGCGCGGCCGCCGGGCAAGAAGGTGAAGCGGCTGTCGCTGCTGTCCGGCGGCGAGCGGTCGCTGGTCGCGGTCGCGTTCCTGGTCTCGTTGTTCATCGCCCGGCCGAGCCCGTTCTACATCCTGGACGAGGTCGAGGCGGCGCTGGACGACACCAACCTGGGCCGGCTGCTGGAGATCTACGAGGAGCTGCGCGAGAACAGCCAGCTGCTGGTGATCACCCACCAGAAGCGCACGATGGAGGTCGCGGACGCGCTCTACGGGGTGACCATGCGCGGGGACGGCGTCTCGGCGGTGATCTCCCAGCGTCTCCGTACCGACGCCGAATCGGTCGCCTGACCGAAGCTGATCATGAACCGGCGTGCGGTGACCATGAACGACGTGGCCCGCGCCGCGGGCGTGTCGACCATGACCGTGTCGAACGTGATCAACGGGCGGTCGCGGCGGGTCGGCGAGGCGACCCGGCAGCGGGTGCTGGAGACGATCGAGGAGCTCGGCTACCAGGTCAACGTCGCCGCCCGGCAACTCCGGGTCGGCCGGACCGGCACCGTGGGACTGGCCGTGCCCGACTTCGACTCCGGCTACTTCTCCGAGCTGGCCGACCGGCTGGCCGCCAGGCTCGGTGATCATGAACTGCGGTTGATCATGGAACGCACCGCCGGTTCCCGCGCCGCCGAACTGGACACGCTGACCGCGGCCCGGCTGAGCAGCTACGACGGGTTCGTGCTGAGCGTGGTCGCCGGCGACCGTGATGATCTTGAACGGCTGCGGATCGACACCCCGGTCGTGCTGATCGGCGAGCGCGCCGTGCCAGCCCGGTTCGATCATGTGCTGATGGACAACGTCGACGGTGCCCGGCAGGCCACCGAGCTGCTGCTGCGGACCGGCGCCCGGCGGATCCTGCTGCTGGGCGGCAGCTCGTCGCGCCGGCAGACCATGGCCGCGCTGCGGACCCGCGGCTACCGCACGGCGCACGCCGACGCCGGGCTGCCGGTGCATCCGGAGCTGATCGTGCCGTCGCCGCTGCGGGTCGCCGACGGCCATCGCGTGGTCCGGGACTTGCTCGGGTCCGGGGTCGACTTCGACGGCGTCTTCGCGCTCACCGACGCCGCCGCGTACGGAGCTCTGCGGGCCCTCGCCGACGCCGGGATCACGGTGCCCGACCAGGTGCAGGTGATCGGCTTCGACAACCTCCGGACCAGCGCCTACACCGTTCCCGCGCTGACCTCCGTCGAACCGGACAACGAGGCGATGGCCGACGCGATCTGCACCCTGCTGGTGGAGCGGATCGCCCAGGGTTCGACCCCCGCGCCGGCCCGGGTCGTGATGCCTCCGGCCACCATCGTCCGTCGAGCCAGCACCCTGGCCTGACTCGGTCGCGCCGGCCCTCTCCGCGGGAACTCGTTTTCCCGCGTCTCGGCGGCGGGTTAGGATCGTTGGGTTTCGTCATCGTCGACGGGCTCCCGTCGTTCTCGTACTTCTTCCTGGGTGTTCATGACTCTCTCCACGTCGCCGTCTCGATCGTCGTCCTCCCGTACCGCGAAAGGCCCGACGGCCGACGGCATCGCCGCGGCACCGTCGGCGGGTGTCGTCTTCCGCGAGGGACTCGGGCGGTTGTTCTCGGCGTGCTGGGAACGTCGGCTGATCTTCATTCCGTCGGTGCTCTCCGGCGTCGCGTTCGCCCTGCTGCAGGTGCTGACGTCCACGGTGATCGGCCAGGTGACGCAGGACGTCATCGTGCCGTCGTTCGAGTCCGGGAATCCGGTTCCGGGCGCCGTTGCCGCGGCGGGGTTGCTGGTGGCGGGGATCGCGGTGCTCCGGGCGGTGACGGTGGTGGGCCGGCGCACGCTCGCCTCGGTGACGCAGTTCCACCTGATCGCCGACTACCGGTTGCGGCTGACCCGGCGGCTGTCCGAGCTGCCGTTGCTGTGGCATCGGCGCCAGTCGACCGGCACGCTGCTGTCGACGATGTATTCCGACATCGAGGCCACCTTCTTCGCCATCGCGCCGTTCCCGTTCGCCCTGGCGACGCTGGCCATGCTGGCGTACGCGGTCGTCGTGGTGGCCGGCATCGACCCCGTCCTGTTGCTGATCATGGTCGTCACGGTGGCGATCCTGATGGCGCTGAACATGATCTTCCAGGCCAAGGCGGCGCCGATCGCGCTGGAGTCGCAGCGGCTGCGCGCCGAGGTCTCCGAGATCGCGCACGAGTCGTTCGACGGCGCAGGAGTGGTGAAGTCACTGGGCCGGGAGGACGCCGAGGAGGTACGGTTCGTCGACGCCGCCGACCGGCTGCGCCGCAACGGCATCCGGCTCGGCTACGTCCGCGGCTGGTTCGACCCGGTCATCGACGCGCTGCCCAACGTGGCGATCCTGCTGGTCACGCTGGTCGGCACCTGGCGGATCGGGCAGGGGGCACTGACCACCGGCCAACTGGTGCAGGTCGCCTACCTGTTCACGCTGATGGCGCTGCCGCTGCGCTCGTTCGGCTGGGTGCTCGGCGACCTGTCCCGGGTGGTCGTCGGCTGGCGGCGGACCCGGCGGATCCTGACCGCCCGGGACCGGCTCGGGTACGGGACGAGAACGGCACCGGACACCGGCCGCCCGGCCCGGGTGGAGTTCCAGGGCGTCACCCTCGAATACCGCGACTCGCACTCCGCGACCGGCCGCACCCGGCCGGACGCGGTCGCCCTGCACGAGGTCGATCTCACGGCCGATGCCGAGACCGACGGCCGGGTGGTCGCGATCGTCGGTGCCACCGGCTCCGGCAAGTCGACGCTGACCCTGCTGGCCTCCCGACTGCTGGACCCGACCGACGGCCGGATCACGCTCGACGGGGTCGATCTGCGCGACCTCACCGCCGACTCGCTCGCCGAGTCGGTCGCGCTGGTCCTGCAGCAGGCCTTCGTGTTCGACTCCAGCGTTCGCGACAACGTCACCCTCGGCGAGAACTTCAGCGACGCCGACGTCCGCTGGGCCCTGCGCATCGCTCAGGCCGAGGGCTTCGTCGATGCCCTGCCCGAGGGCCTCGACACGGTGCTCGGGGAGCGCGGCGGGTCGCTGTCGGGCGGCCAGCGCCAACGGATCGCCCTGGCCCGCGCGCTGGTCCGCCGGCCCCGGCTGCTCGTCCTGGACGACGCCACCAGCGCCTGCGACCCGGCCGTCGAGGCCGCCATCCTGGAGGGGATCCACCGCGAGATCACCGAGACGACGCTGCTGGTGGTCGCCTACCGCAAGTCGACGATCGCGATCGCCAGCCGGGTGGTGTTCCTGGAGAACGGCCGGATCACCGCGACCGGCAGCCACGCCGAGCTGCTCGCCGATGTCCCGGCGTACCGAGCCCTGGTCGAGGCGTACGACGAGGCGGCCATCGCCCACGAACTGCTCGAGTCGGAGCGGGCCGAGCTCGAGGACCGTGCCGCTGCGGCGGCGAGCAACGAACGCGCCCGCGCCGAACGCGAGCGGGCGGACGCCGAGATTGCCGAGCGGAAACGGGCGGAACGGGAGCGCGCCGAGCGCGAGCACGGGAAGCGGGAGCCGTCGCCCGACGACCCGGAGGTGTGGGTCGAACTGGCCGAGGAGCGGCACCGCACCGACTGCGACGACGAGGACCGCCTGATGGAGGAACGATGAAAGCCCCCGCCTCGGAGAGCAGCAGCCTGGTCACTGACCGGAACGCCACCGAAGGCACCATCGCCACCATCCGGCGCGGCCTGTCGCTGACCCCGGAGGTCGCCCGCGGCCTGTGGCTGACGCTGGTGCTGGCCGTGATCACGACGGCCGGGAAGATCGTCGTACCGGTGACGGTGCAGCGGATCATCGACGGCGGGATCGTCGGCGCCGAGGCGATCGACCTGGGGTTCGTCGCCGGCAGCCTCGGTCTCGCGGCCCTCATCCTCGCGGGGACGGTGACGGCGAACGTGTTCATGAACCGCCGGCTGTTCCGGGCCTCGGAAACGGCTCTGCGGACGTTGCGTACCCGAGCGTTCCGGCACATCCACGACCTGTCGCTGCTCACCCAGTCCACCGAGAAGCGCGGCGCGCTGGTCTCCCGGGTGACCAGCGACGTCGACACGGTCAGCCAGTTCATGTCCTTCGGCGGGATCATGCTGATCGTGATGAGCCTGCAGGTGGTCATCGCGACCGTCGTGATGGCGATCTACTCGTGGCCGCTGGCGATCCTGACCTGGCTCTGCTTCGTCCCGGTACTGCTGGCGATGACCAAGATCCAGAAGCGGATCCGGTCCCGCTACCAGATCGTCCGGACCCGGGTCGGCGCGATGCTCGGCTCGGTGTCGGAGGCGCTGGTCGGGTCCGCGACGATCCGCGCGTACGGCGTCACCGGCCGGACCAACCAGGAGATGGACGGCGCCGTCGCCGAGGTCCGCGGCGCGCAGTTGAAGGTGCTGCGACCCCAGGCCGTGTCGTTCTCGCTGTCGGAGATGAGCGACGGGTTCACCACCGGCATGGTGATCGTCGTCGGCATCTGGCTGGGCACGTCGACGGACCTGCTGTCGGTGGGTCAGCTGGTCGCGTTCGTGTTCCTGGTGTCGCTGTTCAGCCAGCCGGTCCGGATGGGCATCGAGATGCTGAACGAGGCGCAGAACGCGGTGGCCGGCTGGCGCCGGGTGCTCGGCGTGATCGACACCCCGGCCGACGTCAGCGACCCCGGCGGCGCCATCGACCCGACGACGGGGGAGCGCGGCCCGGCCCGGCCCGATGCGCAGCCGTTGCCGGCCGGCCCGCTCGGCATCGAGATCGAGGATCTGCGGTACGCGTACCCGGGCGGGCCCGAGGTCCTGCATGGCCTGAACATCTCGATCCCGCCGCGGACCCACGTCGCGATCGTCGGCGAGACCGGCAGCGGCAAGACGACGCTGGCGAAGCTGCTGACCCGGATGATGGACCCGACCTCCGGCGCCGTACGGATCGGCGGCATCGAGGTGGACCGGATCCCGTTTGACTCGCTGCGCGGCCGGGTGGTGATGGTGCCGCAGGAGGGCTTCCTGTTCGACGGCAGCATCGCCGACAACCTCCGCTACGGCCGGCCGGACGCGACCGAGCTGCAGATGCTCGCGGCGATGGAGGACCTCGGCCTGCTGGACTGGATCGAGGCGATGCCGCTCGGCCTCGACACCCCGGTGCACCAGCGCGGCGAAGCCCTCAGTGCCGGGGAGCGCCAGCTGGTCGCCCTCGCCCGCGCCTACATCGCCGACCCGGACCTGATCGTGCTGGACGAGGCGACCAGCGCCGTCGACCCGGCCTCCGACGTCCGGCTGCAGGCCGCAATCGAAGGCCTGCAGCGGGGACGGACGACGGTCACCATCGCGCACCGGCTGTCGACCGCCGAACGGGCCGACCTGGCGCTCGTGCTGGACCACGGGCACGTCGTCGAGCACGGCCGGCACGCCGACCTGGTCGACCTGCCGGACGGCATCTACGCGAGGCTGCACCGGGCCTGGGTGGCCCACCGCACCGGTACGCCGCGGCCCCAACCCGTGCACTGACCCAGGCTGACCAGGCTGACAGGTGTCACTGGCGGTGACCCCCGGGTTGTGTGATGCTCAGCGGCGTGTCTCAGCCCGGCACGCCCGTGCCACCGCCACCGTTCGCGCGTGGGCCCGGCGCTCCACCGCCGGTGCCGCCGGCCGATCCGTGGACGCGGGAGATCTTCCGCACCCAGATCGTGCGCCTCATCGGTGCAGCGTCCGGCGTCGCGCTGGCGGTCTTCGCGATCGTCACGTTCTGGATACCGGTGGTCGGTCTTGTGATCAGCCTGACCATCGTGATCTTGCGGCGCTATCAGATCCGGTTGCGCGACTACTACGCCGCCTACTTCTTGCCCTACGAGTACCCGGAGCAAGGAGCCCTCGATGTCGGCTACGTGCTCGGCCTGGTCGGCGTGGGGTTGTCCGGCCTTGCCTCCGCGGGATGGCTGATCATCTTCTTCGGCAACCTCTGATCGCGGCTGGGCTGTCAGCTCGCCAGGTCGACCTCGATCGTCGCGAAGGAGTGCGGCGGGAGGTCGGCGATCAGGTGGCCGTCGGTGACCCGTACCTCCAACTCGACCGGGGCGACCGCGGTGGGCTCGGCGACCGTGTTGTGGGCCTGCGGCCGGTCGGCGGTGAGGATCCGGCCCCGCGCTGCGCTGACGCTGCCGCCGCGCAGGTCGAAGTCGATCATGGTGCCGGAGTCCAGCGACAGGTTGCCGGCCGAGATCAGCACGGTGTCGCCCTTCCGGCTGGCGGACGCGGTGACCTGGGCCAGTGCGGTGCCGTCGACATCGATCGTGGCCGGCCCGCCCGGCTGGTGTACGGCGAGCGAGGCGGCGTCCTGGTGTCCCTTGTTCATCTCGAACACGTGGTAGGTCGGCGTCAGCACCAGGCCGCCCTGATCATCGGTCAAGATCATCGACTGCAGCACGTTCACGGTCTGGGCGATGTTGGCCATGATCAACCGCTCGGCATGGGAGTGGAAGATGTCGAAGTGCAGCCCGGCCACCAGGGCGTCGCGCAGCGTGTTCTGCTGCTGGAGGAAGCCAGGGTTGGTGCCCTCGTCGACCTGCCACCAGGTGCCCCACTCGTCGCAGACCAGCCCGACCACGCCGGCCGGGTCGTAGGAGTCCATCACCGCCCGGTGGGCCTTGATCACCCGGTCGATGTCGGCCGCCTTGATCATGGTCCGGTAGTACTGGGTGTCGTCGAAGTCGGTGGCGTGCGAGCGATGGATGCCGTCGCCGTCATGGGTGTAGTAGTGGAACGAGATGCCCTGGAAGAAGCCGCGCGGCTTGTTGCCGCAGCCCAGGCAGCTGACCGCCTTCATCAGGGCTTCGGTCCAGGCGAGGTTGTCGTCGTTGGCGCCGGCGGCGATCCGGTACAGCTTGTTGTCACCATGATCACGAAGGAACGTGGCGAACCGGCGAGCCTCGTCGGCGTACGCCTCGGGCCGCATGTTGCCGCCGCAGCCCCAGGCCTCGTTGCCGATGCCCCAGAACGGCACCCGCCACGCCTTCTCCCGGCCGTTCGCCTTGCGCTGCCGGACCATCGGGGAGTCGCCGTCGCGGGTCAGGTACTCGACCCACTCGCTCATCTCGCGGACCGTGCCGGAACCCACGTTGCCGTTGACGTACGGGTCCGCCCCGAGCAGCTCGCACAGCGCCATGAACTCGTGGGTGCCGAAGTGGTTGTT
Source organism: Microlunatus parietis (assembly GCF_013407955.1). Taxonomy (GTDB): domain Bacteria; phylum Actinomycetota; class Actinomycetes; order Propionibacteriales; family Propionibacteriaceae; genus Microlunatus; species Microlunatus parietis. The sequence continues at coordinate 5,896,484 of NZ_JACCBU010000001.1, forward strand.
CTCCTCGACGTTGCCCCAGTGGGTGTTCACCATGATCGGCCGGTCCTGCCGCGGCCCGATCCCGTCCTGCCAGTGGTACTCGTCGGCGAAGCAGCCGCCAGGCCAGCGCAGGTTGGGGATGTTCAGGGCGCGCAGCGCCTCGACCACGTCGGTCCGGATGCCGCCGACGTTGGGCAGCTCGGAGTCCTCGCCGACCCAGAAGCCGCCGTAGATGCAGCGGCCGAGGTGCTCGGCGAAGTGGCCGTACAGGTGCCGGTTGATCACCGGGCCGCCGAGGTCGACGTTGATCACGGCGCGGGTGGTCGGTGTGCTCATGGGCAAGGCCCTTCCAGGCTAGGTTTGACGTTACACCTTCGCGGGTCAGCCTAACGGCCCGGAGCCCGGATCCGGAAGTGGGGCCGGGCAGGATGGAACGGTGATCGAACCGTTCATCGTCAAGATCGAGCCGGACCGGCTGAATGATCTTCGCCGCCGGATCCGGGACACGCGCTGGCCCGAGCCGGCCACCGCCCCCGGCCAGGGCCTCGCGCTCGAACGGCTGCGAGAGATCGCCGATCACTGGTCCGAGGAGTACGACTGGCGGCGGCTGGAGGCCGAACTGGCCGGGCACGCCCAGTTCCGGACCAAGATCGACGACCTCGGCGTGCACTTCCTGCACCAGCGCTCATCGCACCCGGACGCGACGCCGCTGCTGCTCAGCCACGGCTGGCCGGGTTCGTACCTGGAATTCCTCTCTTGTGTCGGCCCGCTCGCCGACCCGACCGCGCACGGCGGCACGGCTGCGGATGCCTTCCACGTCGTCTGCCCCTCACTGCCCGGGTACGGGTTCAGCGACCGGCCGAGCTCCGCCGGCTGGAACATCCACCGGATCGCCGCCGCCTGGATCGACCTGATGGACCGGCTCGGCTACCGGCGGTTCGCCGCCGCGGGCAGCGACTGGGGCACCAGCGTCTCGACCATGATCGCCGCCCAGGCGCCGGATCGCCTGATCGGGATCCACCTGATCCCGCCGCTCGTCGCGCCGGACCGGTCGCGGCCGTTCACCGGCGCCGAGCAGCGGGCCGTTGATCAACTGGCCGAGCGGTCCCGCACCGGCTCCGCGTACGGCGAGCTGCACGCGACCAGGCCGCAGACGATCGGCTACGCGCTGAACGACTCGCCGGTCGGGCTCTGCGCCTGGATCGCCGAGAAATATGAGGAGTGGGCCGATCCGGCCGGGCCGGGCGTGCCGATCGACCGGCTGCTGGACACGGTCACGCTCTACTGGCTGACCGGGACCGCCGCGTCCAGCGCCCGCCTCTACTGGGAGAGCATCGGCGAGGTGAGCCGGTGGTTCACCGAGGCCACGGCGGACGTGATCATGGTCCCGACCGGCGCCTCGGTCTTCCCGGCCGAACTGCCGCGGCCGTCCCGCCGCTGGGCCGAGCGACGGTTCCCCGACCTGCGCTACTGGGGCGAACCGCCGGCGGGCGGTCACTTCGCCGCGCTCGAGGTGCCGGACCTCTATGTCGCCGAGCTGCGCGCTTCCGTCGCCGCGATCCGGTCCGGCTCGCGGTCCGGCTGACCACGGCGGAAGTCACTCCTCGTCACGGTAGGGGAGTCGTGGGTCGACCGGCTGGTCCGGCCAGGTGCCGCGGACCCAGGCGTGGGCCGGGTCGTCGGTGATCAGCCAGGCCCGTTCCGGGTCGGGCCCGGCCATCACGTTCAGGTAGTACAGGTCGTAGCCGGGCGCCGCGACGGCCGGCCCGTGGTAGCCGTACGGGACGAGGGCGATGTCGCCGGTCCGCACCATCGCGTTGATCTCGATCTCGCCGGCCGGCGAGGAGTAGCTGCTGAACAGGCCGAAGGCGCTCTCATGATCAACTTCGGCACCGGCCTCGGGAGCCGCCTCGAAGTAGTAGATCTCCTCCAGCCGGGATTCGTGTCCCGGCACGTGGTCGTCGTGCTTGTGTGCCGGGTACGAGGACCAGTTGCCCGCCGGCGTGATCACCTCGCAGACGATCAGCCGGGCCGCGTCCAGCGTGCCCGGCGTGCCGAAGTTGTGCACCTGCCGGCTCGCGGCGCCGGCACCACGCAGCTCGACCGGGGTGTCGGCGGCAGCGACGTGCCGGAGCGGCCGGACCTCGGTGGTCGGCGACGTCGCCACGGCGACCCGACCGGTCCCGGTGATCGTCCCGGTGCTGCCGGCCGGCAGATAGAGTACGTCGGTCGGCCCGGCGAAGACGGAGCGCCGCCCGGCCAGCCTGGTCTCGCCGGCGACCCCGTCCACCTGATGGCTGACGGTGAACGAGCCGGCGAGCGGTACGACGATCCGCTCCACGCCCGTCCGGTCCAGTGGCAGGACGGCCTGGTCCGTGAGGTCGGCGACATCGAGGCCGGTGTGCTGCCAGCCGGGCAGGGTGTCGTCCACGCGGCTCTGCCAGCCGTCCCGGGCGAGCGTTCCGCGCCGGTGGAACCAGCGGTCCTGGCTCATCCGATCCGCCTTCCTGCCGAGTTGATCAATCCGTCCGGGCCAGCAGCTCCCGGACGCGGGCCCGGGCCGGTTCGCGATCGTAGCTGTTCACCAGTGCCCCGGCCATCCGCACCGGGTCGCCGAAGAAGTAGTACTCGTACTGGGCCTGCCGGGACGCGAAGCCCGACATCGACGCGTCGAAGGCGAGCCGGTACAGCTGGGCCCGGCTCTCGGCCGGCAGCAGCTTCGCCTGCAGGTACTGGTCGATGTCGTCGCGGGCACCGGAGGAGAGGTCGGCCTCGCTCGGTGCCGCCAGCAGCCCGGAGGCGCAGAACTTCCGGATGATCGCGGGGAATCGCTGCGAGGCCCGAGGGAACCAGTTCCGGGCCGCGTTCAGCGAGCTCCACTTCGGCGTCATCATGCCCCACCGGTTCGGCGCGGCGTCGGCCTCGGCCGCCCGCAGCAGCGCCTTGCCGATCTCCACGTCGATGATCAACTCGGCCAGGTCCTCCTGGATGTGCTGGTAGCCGTCGATCGCGATCGAGGAGGCGATCTCCGACGCCAGCCCAAGGAAGAACTCGCTCTTGGCGATCGTTCGGGTCACCACCTGCTGGGTCATCAGGGCGGTCGCCCCGGTCTCGGTGTAGAACGCGTTGCACAGTTGGGGATTGCCGAGCATGAAGACCCGCTCCGCCGGCACGAACACGTCGTCGAAGATCACCATTGCGTCCATCTCCTCGAACCGCGACGCCAGCGGCTCGTCGAACGTGGAGCCGCCGTGGTGCAGCGAGGTCCGGCACAGGTAGCGCAGGCCGGGCGTGTCGTTCGGGATCGCGAACGCGAAGCTGTACGGGATGTCCCGGTCGGTGCCGCGCAGCAGGGTGGACGGGAAGACCAGGATCTCGTCCGCGATCGGCGCCACGGTGGCGAGCATCCGGGCGCCGCGGACCACGATCCCGTCCGGTCGCTCCTCGATCACCTGCGCGGCGACCTTGCCGCCCATCTGCTCCGAGCCGGAGACCGCCCGGTTGGACTGCGGCGGGATCAGCGTGTGCGTGGTCAGAAGATCATTTTCGCGTACGTACTCGTAGTAGGCCCGGATCCTTTCCCCGTAACGGGGATCGGCCTGGTCGAACCAGTCCGCGGCCGCGGCCAGCGCGGTCAGCGCCGCGTTCAGGTAGTCGGCGGTCCGGCCCAGGAAGCCGTGGGAGTAGTCGGCCCAGACGCGGGCCGCCTCCCGGCGGTGCACCAGGTCCTCCTGGGTCCGCGGGATCAGGAACGAGGCGCTGACCGGCTCGCCGCTGCTCGGCGAGGGGTACGTCAGCGCGGCGGCATGCTCCGGGTCGTGCTGCAGGTCGTACAGCTTCGCGTAGCTGCGGGCGACTCCGGCGAACGCGGGGTGCTCGGCGACGTTCTCGCTGACCTGCTTGCCGTCGATGGTCAGGTGCGGCCGCATCGAGTTGATCTTGTCCAGGAACTGTTGTCCGGTCCGGATGGCCATGCCCGCTCCTCGCTGAGTAGGTTGTTCCCATATAGAACACACTGTTCTAGTATCGGACGATACGCCCGGAGTGGGGCGTGGGCAACCCGAACCGGGAAAGGAGCGGGGTGGCTGATCAGAAACCTGCGGCCGCGCACTCCCAGACCCTGTCCCGCGGGCTGCGGGCGCTGGAGATCCTGGCCGAGGCGAGCGAGCCGATCAGCATCGCCGAACTCGCGGCCGCGCTCGGCCTGCACCGCTCGATCGCGTACCGGATCCTGCGCACGCTCGAAGATCACCGACTGGTGCTCCGGGACGACCGCGGACTGCTGCTGCTCGGGCCGCGGATGGCGGCCCTGGCCCGCGGTGTCCAGCGCAGCCTGCAGGCGGCGGCGCTGCCCGAGCTCACCGCCGCGGCGCGGGACCTCGGGATGACGGCTTTCCTGGTGGTGTTGGATTCCGACGAGTGCGTCACGCTGGCCAGCGTCGAGCCGCCGCCCGGTCCGGCGACCATCGCCCAGCGGCCCGGGACGCGGCATTCGATCATGGTCGGTGCTCCCGGCCTGGCGATCCAGAGCGTGCTCACCGACGACGAGTGGGCCGGGCTGGGGCTCGGGCGGGCGCGCCGTCCGGAGGCGTCCGAGGCCGCGCGGCGCGGCTACGCGACCAGCCGGGACGAGGTGGTGCCCGGGCTGGCCGCGGTCGCCGTGCCGCTGCGGCTCCCGGGCCACGCGCCGGCCGCACTGGCCGTCGTGCACGTGGCCGGCCGCGAGCGCGACCCGGCACCGGTCGGCGCCCGGCTGGCCGAGGCCGCCGACCGGATCCGGGGCGAACTCGGCTGACCCGCGAAGCTGGGCGGCAAGGGTTATAGTCGGCAGTGTCCGGCGGAATTGGCGTCGTTGCTCGAAAAAGGGGCAATAGCCCGGCTGCGTACCGGTGAGACATATACGGATCTGATCCTCGTCGTCGAGAGAAGGCCCGTTCATGTCGAACGTCTCCGAACACGCCGCTTTCGTCCTCGCCGCCCACGTCTCCGACGTCTTCGGGGTGATGGGCAACGGCAACGCCTATCTCCTCGATGCGCTGTCGCGGACCCGGACCCGGTTCACCGCAGTCCGGCACGAAGCCGCCGGGGTCGCCGCCGCCGACGCCTACGTCCGGGCCTCCGGTCGGCTCGCCGCGGCCACCACGACCTACGGCCCGGGCTTCAGCAACGCGATCACGCCGCTGGCCGAGGCGGTCCGGGCGCAGGTCCCGCTGATCTTGATCACCGGTGCCGAACCGACCACCGGCCGGCAGCCGTGGGACGTCGACCAGACCGCGCTGGCCGCCGCGGTCGGGGCGCGCACCGTCACCGTCGGCGCCGGGTCGGTGGTCGCCGACCTCTCCGAGGCGATCGGGTACGCCCTCGCCGCGCGGAGCCCGGTCGTGGTCGCGCTGCCGTACGATCTCGCGACGGCCGATGCCGGCCGGATCCCCACCCTGCCTGGGATCCCGGCGCCGGTGCCGGTCCCGCCGGCCGCCGGCGAGCTGGATCGCCTGGCGGAGTTGATCAACGCTGCGGAACGGCCGGTGATCTTGGCCGGACGGGGTGCCTGGCTGGCCGGTGCCGGTCCGGACCTGACCCGGCTGGCCCAGTCGATCAAGGCCCCGGCGGCCACGACGGCGTTCGCCCGTTCGTTGTTCGGCCCGGTCCCCGATCACCTCGGGATCGCCGGCGGGTTCGGCACCCGGCGCTGCACGGCGGCGTTCGCGGCGGCCGACCTGGTGCTCGTGGTGGGGGCCGGCCTGAACCAGTTCACCACCCGGTTCGGCCACCTGTTCGGCCCGCACGCCCGGGTGCTGCAGGTCGACCTCGCGGCACCCACCCAGCCCCGGGTGGACCTCGCGGTGCGGGCCGACGCGGCCCTGGCGGTGCGGGACCTGCTCCGGCTGGTCCGGCCGCGTGATCATGACGTCTGGACGGCGGCGCACCCGGAGGTGGCCGCGGCCGTCGAGCCCGAGTTGCCCGCGACGCCGGGCGGGCTGTCGCCCGACGGCCGGCTCGACCCGCGCCGGCTGGCCCAGCGGCTGGACGCGATCCTGCCGGAGGACCGGACGGTGGTCACCGACGGCGGTCACTTCCTGGAGTGGGGCCCGCGGTATTGGCGGATCGGCGGGCCGGACCGGTTGATCATGGTCGGTACCGCGTACCAGACCATCGGTCTGGGACTGGCCAGTGCCGTCGGCGCGGCCCGCGCGCGGCCGGAGTCCACGGTCGTGCTGGCCTCCGGCGACGGCGGGGCGTTGATGGGCCTGCCCGATCTCGAATCGCTGGCCCGGACCGCCCGCCGTGCCGTGATGATCATCTTCGACGACGGTGCCTACGGCGCCGAGGTGCACCAGTACGGCAGCCTCGGGCTGGACCAGGGTCCGATGCGGATCGGTGAGGTCGACTTCGCCGGCCTCGCCCGCTCGGTGGGAGCCGCCGGCCGCACCGTACGCACCCTCGATGATCTTGACGATCTGGCCGGCTGGCTGGCCGGCCCGGCGACCGGGCTCTATGTCGCCGACTGCCGGATCTCGACCAGCGTGGTCGCGCCGCACATGCGGGAGGTGCAGGCGGCCCGCCGGATCCCGGCCGACCGGCTGGAGCCGGTCGGCCGGTGATCAACAACGAGTGATCAGGCCCGGTCGGCCCAGTGGCCGAGGCCCTCGAAGCGGTACTGCATCACGTGGTAGATGCTGTTGTCGCCGGTGTTCCACTGGCTCACGGTGAGGTGCACGTCGTTCAGCCGCGAACCGGGGATGATGTAGCTGCCGTACAGCTGGGCCAGGTGGTTGACGTCCTGGTTGCCCCAGCTGGTGCCGTGCAGCATGGTGAACTTCGGCGTCGTCCGGAGATCCTGCGTCGGGTGGTCGAGCACCTGGCAGTCGATCCGGTAGCGCGGCCCGTCGAACCAGGTGTGCAGCCACTTGTCGCCGAACCGGCGCAGCGAGTTCTCGCCGATGATGTCGTCCGACAGCGGCGTCGGCTCGGCACCCCAGCGCCAGCGGCCGTTCTTCTTGCCCCACGGCTGGTACTTCTCCGGCTGGGTGATGTGCCACGGCCGGACCCGGTGCAAGATCATCGTGCTCTCGCGGAGGAACTCCGAGGTGTAGACGTAAAGCCAGCCGTCCGCGCCGATGTCCCAGCTGGCCAGCTGCCAGCGCTTGTCGTACGCGGCACCCGGGAACCTGGCGCCGGAATCCTCCCAGTTCTCGCCGTTGTCCTTGGAGACCCAGATCCCGCTCCAGATCACGTTGCCGAAGCCCTGGTTGACCACGGCGTGCAGGTAGATCTTGTTGCCGATCGTGATCACGTCGGACGGGATGATCGTCGAGATCTCGTCCCCGTGCTCGTACGGGATCAACTGCTTGGCCCAGTCGCCGCCCGGCGTCCCGTTGAACTCGACACCGGTAGCGAGATTGCGGGTGCTCGACCAGAGCGCGGTGGGGGAGCGCCAGTTCTCACCCCAGGCGGGCCCGAAGCTGTCGCCGAAGACATAGATGCTGCGGCCGTCCGGGCACCGGGCCACGGCACCGAGGTCGACCCAGTGCAACCCGAACTTGCCGGTGATGTCCGGCCCGGTGAGATTCTTGACCTTGGTGATCTTGACGCCGTCGACGATCACCGAGCCTTCGTCGGCGGCGGCCGGCTGGACGAGGCCGGCCGCAAGTCCGGTGCCGGCCAGACCGGCGGCGGCGCCGCCGAGCAGGCGGCGACGAGAGATGGGATGCGGAGCACGATGAACTGGATGCGGGGGCATGGGCTCACTTCCTCGGGGTCCATGAAATCGTTTTCGGTCACGGTACGATCACGCGCCCGGCCGCGTCAACAGGCCCGCCAGTTTTTCACGTAACGTGAAAAACTGGCTCTTTACCATAGAAGTTTCTCTGGTATTGCGACAGGAAGTGTGGGGTAGTGGGTCAGGAGAGGATCGTGGCGCCGCGGGACTGGGCCGCTTCGTTCTCGGGGCCGAGCGGGATGCCGGTCCGGTCGCGGAGCAGGAACGTCGCCGCCGCCGCGATGATCGTGAGCCCGGCCAGGTAGACGCCGACCGCGTTGGTGGTGTGGAACTGCTGCACGAGGGCGGTGGCGATGGTCGGGGCGAAGGCGCCGCCGAGGATGGCGCCGATCGCGTACGAGATCGCGACGCCGGAGAACCTGATCGAGGCCGGGAACAGCTCGGCGAAGAACGCGGCCTGCGGCCCGTACGTGAGCCCGTTGCCGATCGTGAACAGGGCCAGGCCGAGCGCGAGGAACCAGAGATTGCCGGTATCGACCAGCCAGAACATCGGGAACACCGTGATCAACTGACAACCCCAGCCGATCAGGTACGTGGTGCGCCGGCCGATCCGGTCCGACAGCCCGCCGGCGATCCAGGTGCAGAGGCCCCAGACGACGGCCGACGCCGTGACGGCGAGCAGCACCGGCGCCCGGTCCAGGCCGAGCGGGCCGTCGGGATTCGTCGCGTAGTTCTGGATGTAGCCGCCGGTGGTCATGTAGCCGGCCGCGTTGTTGCCGGCGAACGTCAGCGCCGCCAAGATCACGATCGGCGCGTGGAACCGGAACAGGCGGGCGATCGGCAGCGACGCCTGCTCGCGCCGTTCGGCGATCTCGGCGAACACCGGACTCTCCGCGACCCGGCTGCGGACCACGATCCCGACGATGATCAACACGACACTGATCAGGAACGGCACCCGCCAGCCCCACGCCGCGAACGCCTCGCCGGGGGCGATCATGGCCATCAGGGCCATCGCGCCGGATGCGGCGAGCAGGCCGAGCGGCGGACCGAGCTGCGGGAAGGCGCCGAACCGCCCGCGCCGCTCGGCCGGGGCGTGCTCCACCGCCATCAGCACGGCGCCGCCCCACTCACCGCCGGCCGAGAGTCCCTGCAGGATTCGCAAGATCAACAGCGCGACCGGCGCGATCACGCCGGCCTGGTCGTATGTCGGCAGCAGCCCGATCAAGGTCGTGGCGCCGCCCATCAGGATCAGAGTCACCACCAGCATCGCCTTGCGGCCGATCCGGTCGCCGAGATGGCCGGCCAGGAAGGCGCCGAGCGGGCGGAACAGGAAGCTCACGCCGACCGAGCCGAACGACAGCAACAGCGCGATCTGATCGCCGGCCGGCCGGAAGTAGAGCTGGGCGAACACCAGGCCCGCGGCGCTCGCGTAGATGAAGAAGTCGTACCACTCGATCGTGGTGCCGATCGTGGTGGCCAGGGCGACCCGGCGACGCTCGGCGGCGTTCGTCCGGGTCGGGTCCGCAGGATGGGTCGGGGACGCCATCAGCCCTCCTGATCATCGGTGATCTTTACCCAGACACTAAGGGATCGGGCCGAAATCCGCTGGTGACCGACCGGCACGGGCCGTACGCTGAGCGGGCAGAAAGCTCAATACGGGCGGTCCGGAGGGGACCGAAGGTGATCGGTTATCGCTGAGAACGACCCCGGTCCCACAACCTTGTCCCCTCCCCGCCGTTCTGTCGGCACAGACGGGCTCTGTGCCGGTTGATCGGTGGTCCTCAGACCGTAGACAGTCCGTTACCTCAGGGTCCAGAGGTCGCGGGTTCGAGTCCCGCCGGCGGAACATGGCTTCCGCTGTAGCTCAGTGGCAGAGCGGTGGAATATCCGGGTTGTCGATTCCTTGTCTGAGGGCCACCGCCGACGTATCGAGGTGCAGGAGGGAGATGATCATGACGTACGGTTCCGATCCGCTGACCCGGATCTCGACCCGGCGGACGCCGCAGTCCCGGCCGGCGACGCCGGACCAAGTGCCCAACCACGCCGGTGGACACGTCTTCGAGATCACCCCGGAGCAACGGCTGCGGCGGTTCTTGATCATCGGCACCGACGGCGGCACCTACTACCAGGACGAGGCGGAACTGACCCGCGAGAACGCGCAGGTCGTGATCGACTTCGCGGCCGAGGACCCGGTCCGGCTGGTCGAGATCGTTCGCGAGGTGTCGCTGGCCGGGCGGGCGCCCAAGCAGAACCCGACGATCTTCGCGTTGGCCGTGGCCGCCGCGGCGGACCGGCCGGAGGGTCGGGCGGCCGCGTTCGCGGCGATGCCTGAAGTGCTGCGTACCGGGACCCACTTGATGCTGTTCGCCAAGTACGTCCAGCAGTTCCGCGGCTGGGGCTCCGGCCTGATGCGGGCCGGTCGCCGCTGGTACGAGGCAAAGGACATCGACGCGCTGACGTACCAGTTGGTCAAGTACCGCAGCCGGGAGGGCTTCAGCCAGCGCGACCTGCTGCGGCTGATCCACCCGAAGACCGATGATCAACTACGGAACGCCCTGTACCGCTGGGTGACCCAGGACGAGCTGTCGTACCAGTTGCCCAGGCTGGTGCACGGCTTCGTCGCCGCCCAGGCCGCCGCGTCCGCCGCGGACTGGGTCCGGTTGATCAAGGATTACGGGTTGTCCTGGGAGATGCTGCCAGACGCCGCGCTGACCGAGCGCGAGGTCTGGCAGGCCCTGGTCGAGGTCGGTCTGCCGATGACCGCGCTGATCCGGCAGCTGCCCCGGTTGACCCGGCTCGAGGTGATCGGCAACGCGTTGCGTGACGGCGATCGCACCATCGACGTCGTGGCGCAGCTCACCGATCCGGAGCTGCTGAGCCGGGCCAGGATCCATCCCTTCAACGTGTTGGTCGCCCTGCGCACCTATGCCGCCGGCCGGTCCTTCCGCGGCTCGTCGACCTGGACCCCCGCCCGGCCGGTGCTGGATGCGCTGGACGCGGCGTTCTACGCGTCGTTCGGCAACGTGGTGCCGGCGAACCGGCGGACCATGATCGGCTTGGACGTGTCCGGCTCGATGGGTGTCACGATCGCCGGCAGCCCGCTGACCGCGCGGGAGGCCTCGGCGGCGATGTCCATGATCACCGTCGCCACCGAGCCGAGGACAGCGGTCTACGGGTTCACCGCGGGCGGTGCCGGTTGGCGTTCGGCCGCCCTGACCGAGCTGGCGATCGGGCCGCGGCAACGGCTGGAGAACGTGATCGACAGCGTGTCCCGGCTGCCGTTCGGCGGCACCGACTGCGCACTGCCGATGATCAAGGCTCTGGAAGACGGCCTCGAGGTCGACACCTTTATGATCCTGACCGACAACGACACATGGGCTGGGCAGATCCATCCGCACCAGGCACTTCAGGCCTATCGACGTGAAACAGACATAGCGGCTCGACTGGTGATCTGGGCAATGACTTCGTCTGGATTCTCGATCGCTGACCCAGCAGATCGAGGGATGATGGACCTCGTTGGCGTGGACTCGGCGTCTCCTCAGCTGGTGGCAGACTTCTCTCGTGGCGACATCTGAGGAGATTGCCTGGCTTGCAGGCATCTTGGAGGGCGAGGGCAGCTTCTATCTGCAACGTGATCGCGGGATCTATCTCTACCCGCGCGTGGTTGTGAGCATGACCGACGAGGATGTCATTCAACGCGTGGCAGACCTGTTCGGCGCCAAGATCTACAAGGTTCCTGTCTCGCCGAGGTACCCAGCCCGAAAGCAACAATGGCGAGCAGTCGCGACGGGCCAGCGGGCGGTCCGGTTGATGAAGGAGATCCGGCCGTTGATGGGTAAACGGCGTGGTGCGAAGATCGACGAAATCATTGCCTACTGGGAATCACAGCCAGAGCCAAATGCCCTGCGATCTGAGTACTCCAAGAGCCAGGCGGCTGGTAAGCGTCGAGACGAAGCTGGCCGGTTCGTGGTCGGAGACGCGTGAAGAATCTGGTCTGCTGATCACAAGCAGAGTTTGGTTAGCATGATATACGATCTGAACTATGATTTCGGAGGCGATGACGCCGTTGCCGTTCCGGGCACTGCCGTACGACGACGGCGGGGCCGGGCTGCCGTATCCGAGCAAGATCATCGCGGTGCATCTCAACTTCGAGTCCCGGGCCGCGGAGCGCGGCAGGCGGCCGGAGCAGCCGTCGTACTTCCTCAAGCCGGTGAGCTCGTTGGCCTCGTCCGGCGGGGTGGTGGAGCGGCCGGCGGGCACCGAACTGCTGGGCTTCGAGGGCGAGATTGCGCTGGTGATCAAGGAGACGACGCGCCGGGCCACGCCGGAGCAGGCCTGGTCCCGGGTGGCCGGCGTGACGGCTGCAAACGACCTGGGTGTCTACGATCTTCGGTACGCCGACAAGGGTTCCAACCTGCGGTCCAAGGGCGGTGACGGGTTCACCCCGATCGGCCCGGCGCTGATCCCGGCGGACCGGATCGATCCGGGCCGGCTGCGGCTGCGCACCTGGGTGAACGGCGAGCCGGTGCAGGAGGACGACACCGGCGCGTTGATCTTCGACTTCGCCCGCCTGGTCGCCGACCTGTCCCAGTTGATCACCCTCGAGGCCGGCGATCTGATCTTGACCGGGACGCCGGCCGGCGCTTCGGTGATCATGCCCGGTGATCGGGTCGAGGTCGAGGTGGACGCGCCGAGTGGGCCGACGACCGGACGGTTGCTCACCACGGTGAGCGCGGGTGAGGTGCCGCTCGCGGGCTACGGGGCCGGCCCGAAGGTGGACGACGCGACCCGGGCCGACGCATGGGGGAATGGTGCGGGACGGGCCCAGGCCCTTCGACAGGCTCAGGGCGCGCCGGGGAACGAGGCTCAGGGCGCGGAGGGACCCCTCACGGAGGAGGTCCGGGCTGCGCTGGGCCGGGTGGGCACTGCGACGCTGAGTTCCCAGCTGCGCAAGCGAGGTCTGGACAACGTCAGCATCGACGGCGTGGTCGCGCTCCGGTCCGGCGAACGGTTGCTCGGGATCGCGCGGACGCTCCGGATGGTGCCGCTGCGGGAGGATCTGTTCAAGAGTCACGGCGGCGGCTACAACGCGCAGAAGCGGGCCGTGGACACGCTGAACCCCGGGGACGTGCTGGTGATAGAGGCCCGCGGCGAGCCGGGCACGGGGACGATCGGTGACATCCTCGCGCTGCGGGCGAAGGTGCGCGGCGCGGCGGGTGTGGTGACCGACGGCGGGGTTCGTGATCATGATGCGGTCGCCGAGCTCGGCCTGCCGGTCTATTGCGCCGGCGCTCATCCGGCCGTGCTGGGCCGGCGGCACGTCCCGTGGGACGTCGACCAGACGATCGCCTGCGGCGGCACCACGGTGCAGCCGGGCGACGTGATCATCGGGGACGCGGACGGTGTGCTGGTCATCCCGCCCGGTCTGGTCGCGGAGGTCGCGGCCGACGCCGTCGAGCAGGAACGGCAGGAGACCTTCATCGCCGAGCAGGTCGCCGCCGGCGAACCGGTGGACGGGCTGTATCCGATGAACGAGGCCTGGCGGGAGAAGTACCGGCAGTGGCGACCATGATCGACTCCGGGGCACCGGAGACCTCGAAGGCTCAGCGGGCGTACACCTGGCTGGCCGGCAAGATCGCCGACGGCAGCTACCCGCCCGGCTACCGGCTCGTCCTCGCGGCACTCGCGAACGAATTGGAGATCAGCGTCGCACCGGTCCGGGAGGCCATCCGGATGCTCGAGGCGGAGGGCCTGGTTCGCTACGCCAAGAACGTCGGGGCGCAGGTCGCGATGCCCGATCCGGCCGAGTACGTCGACGTGATGCAGACCCTCGGTGCGTTGGAGGGGATCGCCACCGGGCTGGCGCTGCCGCTGATCACCGACGATGATCTTGATCACGCCCGCGAACTGAACGCGGCGTTGCAGCGAACCCTGGACGACTTCGACCCGCCCGAGTTCACCCGGCTCAACCTGCAATTCCACGAGGCCCTGTTCCACCGCTGCCCGAACCGGCACCTGCTGGACCTGATCCGGCGCACCCGAACTCGGCTGGCCGGGTTGCGCGACTCGACGTTCAGTTTCGTCCCCGGCCGGGCCCGCCGGTCGGTGGCCGAGCACGAGAAGTTGATCACCGCGATCAGCGCGGCCCGCGACGACCCGAAGGGGAGCAGCGCCGCCGTCGAGGCGGCCGTCCGCGAACACCGGGACGCGACCCTGCGGGCGTTCCTCGACCACAGCAACGGAAAGGCGGCACGATGAGGTTTCGCAGCGACCCGGTGCGGATCCGGGGCTCGCTCGCGCCGGTGATCACCCCGTTCGCCGAGGACGGGTCGGTCGACCGGCAGAGCCTGACCCGGCTGGTCGAGTGGCAGCTCGAGCAGGGCTCGCACGGGATCTCGATCGGCGGCTCGACCGGCGAGCCCAGTGCGCAGACGATCGCCGAGCGGGCCGAGGCGATCCGCCTGGTCGCCGGTACCGTGGCCGATCGGGTGCCGTTCGTGCCGGGCACCGGCAGCGCCAAGCTGGACGAGACCCTCGAGCTGACCGCCGCCGCCCGGGAGGCCGGGGCGGACGCGGTGTTGATCATCACGCCCTACTACGCGCGGCCGACCCAGGAAGCCTTGTACCGCTGGTATTCCGCGGTGGCGCGGGAGTTCCCGGACCTGCCGGTGATCGCGTACAACGTGCCGAGCCGGACCGCCGTCGATCTTGCTCCGGAGACCGTGGCCAGGCTGTTCACCGACCTGGACAACTTCGTCGGGATCAAGGAGACCACCAAGGACTTCGAGCACTTCTCCCGGGTGCTGCACCGGTGCGGGCCGGAGCTGCTGGTCTGGTCCGGGATCGAGCTGCTCTGCCTGCCGCTGCTCGCCCTCGGCGGCGCCGGTTACATCAGCGCGACAGCCAACCTGGCGCCCGCCGCCTGCGCGGCCATGTATCAGGCCTGGACCGATGGTGATCTTGCCGAGGCGCGCCGGATCCACTACGGCCTGCACCCATTGGTGGATCTGTTGTTCACCGAGACCAACCCGGCCCCGGCCAAGCTGGTCCTGCAGCAGCGCGGCCTGATCGCCTCCGCTCACGTACGGCCGCCGCTGATCGAGCCGACCGAACCCGGCCGGACCAAGATCGCCCAACTGCTGGCCGAGGGCGCCGAGTTCCTCAGTCCCGTCGAAGGAGGAAGTTGATCATGAACGACAGGAAGCCGGCCGACCTGCCGGACCACCTGCGCCACTTCATCGGCGGCAAGCCCGTGGACAGCGTCGACGGCGGCACGTTCGAGGTGCTGGACCCGATGACCAACGAGGCCTACCTGACCGCGGGCGCCGGTCAGGCCGAGGACGTCGACCGCGCCGTCGGCGCCGCCCGGTCCGCCTTCACCGACGGGCCGTGGCCCGGGATGGTCGCCCGGCAACGCGCCACGATCCTGAACAAGATCGCCGACGCCGTCGCGGCCCAAGATCAACGACTCGCCGCCTGGGAGACGTACGACACTGGCCTGCCGATCACCCAGGCCCTCGGCCAGGCCCAGCGGGCCGCCGAGAACTTCCGCTTCTTCGCCGACCTGATCGTGGCCCAGTCCGAAGACAGCTATCAGGTGCCGGGCCGCCAGCTGAACTACGTGCACCGCAAGCCGGTCGGCGTGGCCGGCTTGATCACGCCCTGGAACACGCCGTTCATGCTGGAGAGCTGGAAGCTCGCCCCGGCCCTGGCGGCCGGCTGCACCGTGGTGCTGAAGCCGGCCGAGTTCACGCCGCTGTCGGCCAGCCTGTGGCCCGAGATCTTCGCCGAGGCAGGCGTTCCCGACGGTGTCTTCAACCTGGTCAACGGGATCGGCGAGCAGGCCGGCGACGCCCTGGTCGCGCACCCGGACGTGCCGTTGATCTCGTTCACCGGCGAGTCCGCTACGGGACAAACGATCTTCGCCCGCGCCGCGCCGATGCTGAAGGGGCTGTCGATGGAGCTGGGCGGCAAGTCACCGGCGATCGTGTTCGCCGACGCGGATCTCGACGCGGCGCTCGATTCGACCCTGTTCGGCGTGTTCTCGCTGAACGGCGAACGCTGCACGGCCGGCAGCCGGATCCTCGTCGAGCGCCCGATCTACGACGAGTTCTGCGCCGCATACGCCGAGCGGGCGAGCAAGATCATCGTCGGTGACCCGAGTGACCCGGCGACCGAGGTCGGCACCCTGGTGCACCCGGAGCACTGCGCCAAGGTCCTGTCCTATGTCGAGCTGGGCCGGACCGAGGGCCGGCTGCTGGCCGGCGGCGGCCGGCCGCCCGGACTTGATCAAGGAAACTTCGTCGCCCCGACCGTCTTCGCCGACGTGGCTCCGGAGGCCCGGATCTTCACCGAGGAGATCTTCGGGCCGGTGGTCACGCTGACCCCGTTCGACACCGAGGCCGACGCGCTGCGGCTGGCCAACGCCGTCAAGTACGGCCTGGCCGCCTACCTGTGGACCAGCGATCTCGAGCGCGGCCACAACCTCGCGCACCGGATCGAGGCCGGCATGGTCTGGCTGAACTCGCACAACGTGCGTGACCTGCGAACCCCGTTCGGCGGCGTCAAGGCGTCCGGGCTCGGGCAGGAGGGGGGCAGGCGGTCACTCGACTTCTACAGTCACCAGCAGGCCGTCCACGTCAGCCTCGGTCCCGCGCACACCCCGCGGTTCGGAGCCCGATCATGATCAACACCGCCATGATCAACACCGCCCCGGACATCCTGCGCTGCGGGTACGTCGAGCTGGTCGTCTCCGATCTTGCCGCGGCCCGCGAGTTCTACGTCGACCTGCTCGGGCTGGTGATCACCAAGGAGACGCCGGACACGCTCTACCTGCGCACGCTGGAGGAGTTCATCCACCACAACCTGGTGCTGCGGGCCGGCCCGGTCCCGGCCGCGGCGGCGATCGCCTTCCGGGTCCGTACCCCCGAGGATGTCGATCTTGCCGAGGCCCACTACCGCGACCTCGGCTGCCCGACCCGGCGCGCGGCCGGCGGCTTCGTGGACGGGGTCGGCGACGCGGTCCGGGTGGTCGACCCGCTCGGATTCCCGTACGAGTTCTTCCACCAGGTCGAGCACGTCGAGCGGCTGACCTGGCGCTACGACCTGCACCGGACCGGCTCCCTCGCCCGGCTCGATCACGTCAACCAGGTGACACCCGACCTGCCGGCCGGAATCGCTTATCTGGAAGGGATCGGCTTCCGGGTCACCGAGGACATCCGGGACTCCGACGGGGTCACCTATGCGGCCTGGCTGCGCCGCAAGCCGACCGTGCACGACGTCGCCCTGACCGGCGGCGACGGTCCGCGGCTGCACCACGTCGCGTTCGCCGCGCACGAGTCGCACCAGATCCTGGCCGTCTGCGACCGGCTCGGCGCACTGCGCCGCTCCGACTGCATCGAGCGCGGACCGGGCCGGCACGGCGTCTCCAACGCGTTCTATCTCTATCTGCGGGATCCGGACGGGCATCGGGTCGAGCTCTACACGCAGGACTACTACACCGGTGACCCGGACAACCCGGTCGTCACCTGGGACGTCCACGACAACCAGCGCCGCGACTGGTGGGGCAACCCGGTCGTGCCCAGCTGGTACGCCGAGGCCTCCGCCGTCCTCGACCTGGACGGCAACCCGGTGCCGAACCGGCCGCGCGCCGACCCCGCCGAGGCCGCGGTCACGATCGGCGCGGACGGCTTCTCCTACACCAGGGCCGAGGGGGAGGAGCGCGGCTTCAAACTGGGCGACCAGGTCTGACTCCGGCCGGCTCTCCCGCTCGGATGACTCAGCGCACCGCGCCGGTCCGCCCTTCGTGATCATCCTCGGCCGGCAGCGAGCACTCCACGCCGGTCCAGTCCGCGTCCAGCAGTTCCGGGGGCAACTCCGGCAACAGCTCGTCCTGCCAGGGAACCGAGGTGTACCTGTCGGTCAGATAGTGCTCGAGCATCGTCTGAAATGCGTCGATCGCCTCCGCCCGGGTGTCGCACGGGGACCGCGTGATCCAGCCACGCCGGCTGGTTCCGCCGACCTGCAGGAAGACGCGGTCGTACAGCACCAGCATGACGAATTTCGTGCCGAACAAGCCGCGGCGTTCGACCCGGGCTGTCCGGTGGAACCGGATCAATTCACCGCCATTCTCCATGGCTGGACGGTAATCGGAAATCGGTGTGAGGGTGGCAGAACCGGTCGCCGGCCTGACCGTGCCCGGACCCCACGTTCGTTCACCTTCCGTTCGGCGGGCGGGGCTTTGCTGTGCCGTACCACTGAACTCGGGAGGATCACGTGCGCTGGAAGAACCTGCTCGCAGCAACCGTTGCGCTCGCCACTGTCGCCCTCGGCGGCGCCCTGGCCCCGCCGCAGCCCGCGGCGGCCCAGTACGGACCGCCGTCCGGCGGCGTCTGCTCGGCCGACGCGCGGTTGCTCGGCTTCAGCGACAGCCTGGACAAGACCACCTACGAGGGCCAGCCGGTCGCCGGGCTGTCCGCCCTCTCCCTGACCAGGCCGGGTCACGCCCTCGCGCTGGTCGACAACGTCGCGACCACGCCGGCCCGGGTGTTCGGGCTGGAGCTCGACGCCCGCCGCGGCAAGCCGGAGGTCGAGGTGGAGAGCCTGACGATCCTGCGGCGCGCGGACGGCACACCGTATACGGGGGCCGACTTCGACGGCGAGGGTCTGGTCGTGGAGCGTGGCGGCCGGTCAATCCTGGCCAGCTCGGAGCGGGAGCCGTCGATCCGGCGGTTCCGGCTGGCCGACGGCAAGGAGACGGCCTCGCTGGCGGTACCGGAGCGGTTCCGAGTCGCGCCCGCCGGTGAGGCGGCGACGAACGCCACCTTCGAGGCGCTGGCCGCGAGCCGCGACGGCCGCACGCTGTTCGCGGGCATGGAGGGGCCGCTGGCCGCGGACGGCACGGACGCCGACGGCCGCTCGCGGAACCGCATCCTCGAGTACGCCGGCAAGCCGGGCCGGGACTACCGGGTCGCGGCCCAGTACGGCTACCGCACCGATCCCGGGCTGTCCCTGGTCGAGCTCGCCGTCGCGGACCGGGACCAACTCGTCGCACTGGAGCGCGGCTACACGCCGGGCGTCGGCAACACGATCAAGGTGTTCACTGTCTCGCTGCGGCGGGCCACCGACGTCACCGACCGGGCCTCGCTGGCCGACGCCCCGGACCGGACGTACCTGAAGAAGGACCTCCTGTTCGACCTGGCCGAGTGCCCGCCGTCGGGCGCCGTCGCGAAGCAGCCGCAGCCCAACCCGCTGCTGGACAACGTCGAGGGGATGGCGCTCGGCGGCTGGCTGCCGGGCCGCGGCCGGCAGCTGTACCTGATCTCCGACGACAACTCGGGCGCCAGCCAGATCACCCGCTTCTACTCGCTCGCGGTCGACCTGCGTTAGGGCCCTAAGCTGACCGGGTGGATCCAACACTCATCTGGTACGTGGTCGGCGGCATCCTGCTGGCGGCGGTGGTCATCGTCGGTTTCGTCGCGGTCGGCCGGCGGTCGGCCCTGCGCCGGGGCCGGGACCGGGCCGAGCTCCCGAGCGAGTCCACGACCGGCGGTACCGTCACGGCGCCGCCGGAGGACGAGACGGAGGTCGTCGAGCGGCCCAAGGCCGCGCCACCGGAGCCCACGACCGCTGAGCCGGCCGAGACGGCCGAGCCGGCGGTGGCCGAGCCGGTCGCTCCGGAGGTGGAGCGGCCGGAGCCGCGGCAGAGCCGGCTGGCCCGGCTGCGCCGGCGGCTGGCCGGATCGAGCAATGCGCTCAGCCGCGGCCTGCTCACGTTGCTGTCCCGGGACCGGATCGACGAGGAGACCTGGGAGGACTTCGAGGACACGCTGCTCACCTCCGACCTCGGCGTCGGCCCGACCACCGAGCTGGTGGAGACGCTGCAGACCCGGTTCCGGGTGGACGGCATCTCCGACCCGCACCAGGCCCGTGGGATCCTTCGCGAGGAGTTGATCAAGTTGGTCGACCCGTCGCTGGACCGCAGCCTGGCCACCCAGCGCGGCGAGACGCCGGCCGTGGTGCTCGTGGTCGGGGTCAACGGGACCGGCAAGACGACCACGGTCGGCAAGCTGGCCCGGGTGCTGGTCGCCGAGGACAACGATGTACTGCTCGGTGCCGTCGACACGTTCCGCGCGGCCGCCGCGGACCAGCTGCAGACCTGGGGCGACCGGGTGGGCGTTCCGACGGTACGGGGAGCGGAGGGCGCCGATCCGGCCAGCGTCGCGTTCGAGGCGGTCCAGGCCGGCATCGAGCAGGAGGTCGACACGGTGCTGATCGACACCGCCGGCCGGCTGCACACCAAGGCCGGTCTGATGGACGAGCTGGGCAAGGTGAAACGAGTCATCGAGCGGCAGGCACCGGTCACCGAGGTGCTGCTGGTGCTGGACGCGACCACCGGCCAGAACGGGCTCACCCAGGCCCGGATCTTCGCCGAGGTGGTCGACGTGACGGGGATCGTACTGACCAAGCTGGACGGCTCGGCCAAGGGCGGCATCGTGATCCAGGTGCAACGCGAGCTCGGCGTACCGGTCAAGCTGGTCGGCCTCGGCGAGGGCGCCGACGACCTGGCCCCGTTCGAGCCTGAATCGTTCGTCGACGCTCTGCTGGAGACCCCGGCCGCCGCTGCATAGTCACGCGGAAGCCTGCCGCCGAGGACCTTTGGCGACAACCCAGGCGAATCGATGGGCCGCGGCACTCCGGGCAGTATCGTCAGGCCATGGTCAGCGGCCCAGCGTGGGCGGCGGTCAAGCGGGGGAGCGATCCCCCGAATTCGAGGAAGAACTCGGTCGGATCAGCCGGCAGCTCGGCCAGCTGGCACGTGATCTGACCGCACTGCAGGCGAGGCATGCGCGGGCTGCGGGTCCCGCCGAGCCCCGCGATGCGGGCCGGGACGCCTTCCCGCCGCCGCATCCCGGCCTGCCGGGCCAACCGCACGCCGTCCCAACAAGCCCACCGACGTCGGCAGGGTCCGGGCCGGGCCAGTACGCGTGGGCTCCGCCGGATCAGACCCGGCCGGCCGCAGGTACGGGATCGCCGACCTCGCCCCAGCCGGGCCAACCCCAGCACTTTCCGCTCGGGCCGTTCCCGCCCGGCCAGGTTCCGCCCGGGCAGCTTCCGCCGCTGATCCCGCCGCTCCGGCCGCCCTGGGGGCGGCGCGAGGGGATCGTGGCTCGGCTGCTCACGATCGCGGGCTCGCTGGTGCTGCTGGTCGGGATCGCGTTCCTGCTGGTGCTGGCGATCCAGGCCGGCCTGTTCGGACCGGTGCCGCGGGTGATCACCGGCTCGGCCGTCTCGGCCGCCCTGATCGGTACCGCCCTGCTGCTGCGGCGCCGGCTGCCGACCAACCCGGGCCCGATCGCGCTGGCCGCCTGCGGCATCGCGGGCGGCTATCTTGTGGTCGTCGCGGTGGCGTCGATCTACGCCTGGGTGCCGTTCTACGTCGGGCTGGCGATGGCCACCCTGCTGGCCGTGCTCGGCTGCCTGCTGGCGCACCGCTGGAACAGCCAGACGCTCGCGGTGATCGTTCTGGTCGGCGTGATCCTGCTCGCCCCTGGCGTCGGGTTGGACCGGCCGTGGACGGCGGCCGCCCTGCTGGTGCTGCTGTCCGGCGTGATCACGTTGCTGCAGCTGGATCGGCGCTGGCCCGTCGTGCACTGCGTCCGGGTGGCGCCGACGGCCCTCGTGTTGATCACGTTGGCCGGCACCCGGTGGACCCAGGAGAACTTCGACATCACCTGGTTCGGTGCGGCCCTGACGACCCTGTTCGCGCTGCTCGTGGTCGCGGTGGAGTACGTGCTGCTCCGCTGCCACGGCGATCACCCCGGCCTCGGGACGATCTCGTCGATCATGATCGGGATCGCCCTGCTGACCCCCATGATCGCGGTACGGGTGCTGCTGGAGGACGTCCGGGCCGACGTCTGGCTGCTGGCGCTCGCCGTGGTCTGGTGCGGGTTCGCCGTCCTGCTCCGTACCCCCGGGCGCCGAGCTGTCTTGATCAGCGGCGCAGCGCTGACCGCGGCCGTCGGCGTGGCCGGGTTCGATCAGGTCGGCCTGGTCGGCGCAACGTTCATGATCATCGCGGCGACACTGCTGGCGCTCGGCGGCGCCGGAGTGGACCGGGTCGTCGGCTGGGTCGGCGTCGGCGCCGGCCTGGACGCCTTCCTGTTCTACCTGGCCGTCCTGCCGGGGCTGGTGATCACCGACAGCGCCCTGCCGACTGTGTGGGACCTGTCCGCCTCCTGTGCGGGCGTCCTGGCCGCGGTCGCCGCGGGATCCTTCGTACGCCGCGTGGCGAGCCACTCCGACGTGCGCGCGCCGATGGCCGTGGTCTGGGTCTGTGCCATGATCACCGGCACCGGAGTCCTGGTGATCACCGGCCGGATCGTCGGCGCCGCCCTCGGTGATCGTCAACTGGGCTTCCTGATCGGGCATGCGGCGGCGACGTTCGGGTTGATGATCGTCGCCAGCTGGTTGCTGCTGCGCAGCCTGGCCAGGGTAGGCCGGGGCCTGGTCGGCGGTTTGATCACCGCGGGCGTCGCCGTCGCCAAGTTGCTGATCTTCGATCTGGCCACCCTCGACGGGATGATCAGAGTACTCGCGTTCGTGGCCACCGGGGTGGTGTTACTGGCACTTGGAACGTTTTACGCAAGGGCATGGAGCGCCGCCCGCTCGGGGTCCGGATGATCATCACCGGCGTGTCGTGTGGCGTTTCTCACTCGGTGAGCGGGCCCGGCGCGGGCGCGGACCTTATCTTCCGGGCCTGTGCAAGGTCCACCGTTGGTAACAATTGCTCAATTCGTCAATCGATTTTATGCAGGATCGTTCTGAGGGGGTAAGAATGGGCCTCAAGGG
Source organism: Microlunatus parietis (assembly GCF_013407955.1). GTDB lineage: Bacteria > Actinomycetota > Actinomycetes > Propionibacteriales > Propionibacteriaceae > Microlunatus > Microlunatus parietis. The sequence goes on from NZ_JACCBU010000001.1 coordinate 5,919,033, forward strand.
GCAGCCCTCTTGCGGGACTGCCCTTCGCCGTACCCTGACGAAGATTCAGCAACGATGGAGGACCAATGATGGCTTCCCAGCACTCTCGCCGTAGCTTCCTCTACGGCTCCGCTCTGCTGGCCGGTGCGGCGGCCCTGAGCGCCTGTTCGCCCGGTGGTGGCGGAACCAGTCCTGGTGGTGGCACCGACCAGAGTCCCGGCGGCTCGGACGCGGTCGGATCCTTCACCGAGGTGTTGCCCAAGCCGGAGAAGTTCCAGCAGGCGCCGAACATCGACAGCAGCCTGCCGCCGGTGGAGGAGCGGCTGCCGGAGAACCCGTACGTGGTCCCGCACAAGTGGATCCAGCCGGGCAAGTACGGCGGCGTCATGAACATGCAGGTCCTGGCGACCCAGGGCGCGATCAAGGCGGAGTCGGACCGGAACTTCTTCTACGGCCACTCGCCGCTGCGCTGGCTCAACGACGGCAAGGACGTCGGCCCGGGCCTGGTCGAGAAGTGGGAGTCCAACGACGACGCGTCGGAGTGGACGTTCTTCTTCCGGAAGGGCCTGAAGTGGTCCGACGGCGAGCCGTTCAAGATCGACGACATCCTGTTCTGGTGGGAGGAGTTCATCCTCGAGCAGAAGATGGCCCAGACCCCGCCCGACGAGGCCCGCTCCGGCAAGGGCACGCTGGCCGAGTTCACCAAGGTCGACGACTCCACGCTGAAGATGACCTTCGACGCCCCGGCACCGCTGACCGCGGACCGGATGGCCATGTGGGTGAACGGCAACATCGGCAAGAACGGGCCGATCTGGATCATGCCGAGCCACTACCTGAAGCAGTTCCATCCCAAGTACGGCAAGAACGTCCCGGAGAACTGGGACACGGTCGGCGGCCTGATGGAGTCCAAGGGCGACTGGCACCGCAACCCGGACTGCCCGACGCTGATCGGCTACAAGTGCAAGTCGTTCGACAACGCCCGCGGCGTGGTGCTGGAACGGAATCCGTACTACTGGGCCGTGATGCCCAACGGCGACCAGCTGCCGTACCTCGACGAGATCCAGATCAACGCCGTCACCGATCCGGAGGCCGGCAAGCTCCAGGTGCAGCAGGGCGCGGTCGATTTCTGCAACGGCAACTACAACCAGATCTCGCTGAACGACGTCCAGGGCCTGCGCGACTCCGCCGAGCGCGCGAACACCGAGATCATCCTCTGGGACAGCGGTTCGGGTACCGGCTCGATCTTCTTCTTCAACTACGACTACTCCGAGAAGGAACTGCGCGACGTCATTCGGATGCCGAAGTTCCGGCAGGCGATCTCGCACGCGTTCAACCGCGACGCGGTCCGCAAGTCGGTCTACTTCAACACCGGCGAGCCGACCACCGGCACGTTGAGCCCGAAGGCGATCGAGTATTCGATCAACGACACCGGCAAGAAGGCCTACACCGACTGGCGGGACGCCTACGTCGCGTACGACCCGGAGAAGGCGAAGGCCCTGCTGGAAGAGATCGGGATCAAGGACTCCGACGGTGACGGGATGCGCGAGCTGCCGAACGGCAAGAAGCTCACGCTCCGGCTGGACACCACGGCCGACTCCTCCCAGGAGCACAAGACCAAGGACAACCAGCTGGTCGCCGACCTGAAGGCCATCGGGCTCGAGATGCAGATCAACCCGATCGCCCCGCAGACGTACGACGACCGGTGGAAGACCGGCAAGCTGATGGGGCACAGCAACTGGGAGGTCGGCGACGGACCGAACCACCTGGTGTACCCGCAGTGGATGGTGCCGATCGAATACACCCGCTGGGCGCCCCTGGAGGGTCAGTGGTACCAGCAGCTCGGCACCAAGACGGCCGGCACCGAGCTGGACAAGGACCCGTGGGAGCGGACGCCGCCGCGGATGGAGCCGGAGGCCGACGGCCCGATCAAGAAGCTCTGGGACCTGTACGACCAGAGCAAGGTCGAGCCGGACGAGACCAAGCGGCACCAGTTGGTCTGGGACATGATCAAGATCCACATCTCCGACGGCCCGTTCTTCATGGGTTCGGTGGCGAACTACCCGCAGGTGATGATCGTCAAGAAGGACCTGCGGAACGTGCCGAAGCGGGAGAACCTCGCCCAGGGCGGCGCGGTCAACCCGTGGATCCACCCGACGCCGGCGGTCTATGACGCGGAGACCTGGTTCTGGGAGGACCCGACCCAGCACGCCTGATCCGAGTGTTGATCATGACCGGACGAGCCTGACTGGGAGGGCACCGACGTGTTCATCTTCGTTCTCCGGCGGCTGATCTACGCGGTATTCACGCTGGCCGTGATATCGCTGGTCGCCTTCTTCATCATCGAGTTGGCGCCGGGTTCGGCGATCACCGACGAGATCTCCCGGCTGCGAGCCCAGGGCAACAACGTCTCCGATCAGATGGTGGCGGCCATGGAGGAGCAGTACGGGATCAACGACCCGTTCTTCGTGAAGTACGGGAAGTGGGCGCAGGGCTTCTTCACCGGCGACTTCGGCCAGTCGTTCGCGTTCCGGCAGCCGGTGAGCGATCTGATCTGGAGCCGGCTGGGCCTGTCGGTGGCGTTGTCGCTCGGCGCGCTCATCGTCGCCTGGGTGATCGCGATCCCGGTCGGCGTCTACTCCGCGACCCACCGGTACAACCTGCCGGACAACGTGATCACCGTGATCCAGTTCGTCGGCGTCGCGGTGCCGGAGTTCCTGCTGGCCCTGGGGGTGATGAGCGTGGCCAGCGCGTCCGGGATGGACGTCGGAGGGCTCAACTCCAACGAGTACCGCAACGCCCCGTTCAGCCTGGCGAAATTCCTCGACATGCTGGCCCACATGTGGATGCCGCTGGTCGTGATCGCCGTGGCCAGCACGGCCTGGCTGTCCCGGGTGATGCGGGCCAACCTGTTCGACGTGCTCGGCCAGCAGTACATCCAGACGGCCCGGGCCAAGGGCGTCGCCGAACGCCTCGTGATCTGGAAGCACGCGGTACGCAACGCGCTGCATCCGCTGGTGATGACCTTCGGCACGACTCTCTCGGCCTTGATCTCCGGTGAGGCGATCATCTCGATCGTCTTCGGCCTGCCGACGACGGGCCAGGCGCTGCTGCAGTCGCTGATCGTCAAGGACACCTACGTGGCGGCAACGCTGCTGGTCCTGCTGTCGGCGCTGCTGGTCGTCGGCAACCTGATCTCCGACATCGCGCTGACCATCATCGACCCGCGGGTCAAGGCGACGGACTAGGGGGAAGCCATGACGGGAACACTTCAGCTTGCCGAGTCCAGTTCCGAGGGCGGCGCCGAGGGCATGTCCGGCTCGCCGGACAGCAAGGTCGGTGAGATTCCGCAGTGGCGGTTGATGGTGCGCCGGTTCCGGCGCAGCAAACTGGCCGTCATCAGCGTGATCATCCTGCTGTTCATGTATCTGGTGGCGGCGTTCGCCCCCTTCCTCTCGCCGAACGATCCGCAGGAGGTCAGCCCGGACTTCAAGTACGCGTCGCCCAGCGCCTGGACGCTCAACGGCGGTCCGGGGATCTGCCGGGTCACCCAGGAGATCGACCCGGTCAACATCTCGACGACGTACGTGACGAACTGCGACGACCCGATCCGGATCAACCTCTTCGGCCAGGGCTGGGAGTACAAGCTGTTCGGCGTCATTCCGGCCGACCGGCACCTGTTCACGGTCGACGAGAGCCAGGGCCGGGTGGTGGTGTTCGGCGCCGACGGCAACGGCCGGGACGTCTTCAGCCGGACCCTGCACGGATCCCAGATCTCGATGACGATCGGCCTGCTCGGCGTCGCGATCGCGACCGTGCTGGGGGCGGTGATCGGGACGATCTCCGGCTACGCCGGCGGCGTGACGGACAACATCATCCAGCGGATCATCGAGATCATCATGTCGATCCCGACGCTGCCGCTGTGGGCCACCATGGCCGCGGTGCTGCCGTTGGACATGCCGGTGACGGACCGCTACTTCATGATGACGATCATCCTGTCCCTGGTCACCTGGACCGGTCTGGCCAGACAGGTCCGCGGCAAGGTGATGGGGTACGCCCACGCCGACTACGTCGCGGCGGCCCGCTCCGCGGGATCGTCGGGGTTCCGCATCGTCGGGACCCACCTGATGCCGAACGCGACCAGCCACATCGTCGCCGTGGCCATGCTGTCCATCCCGGCCACGATCCTGGCCGAGACCTCGCTGTCCTTCATCGGCATCGGGATGCTCGAACCGGCGATCAGCTGGGGCGTGCTGCTCAAGGACGCGTCCCGGATCGACGTACTGCAGCAGTTCCCGTGGCTGCTGGTCCCGGGTCTCGCGGTGATCATCGTGATCACCTGTTTCCAACTCCTCGGTGACGGTGTCCGCGATGCCGTCGATCCGTACAGCTGACCGAGAGAAGGCAGGAGCCAACGTGACTTCAACGGAGAACGGCAACAGCGACGCGATCATCTCCGTCCGCGATCTGCGGGTGCAGTTTCCCACCACGCTCGGCGTCGTCAACGCCCTGAACGGCGTCAGTTTCGACATCCCGCGGGGCAAGGTGGTCGGCATCGTCGGGGAGAGCGGCAGTGGCAAGAGCGTGACCGCGCGAGCGATCATGCAGATCCTCGAGCCGCCGGGCAAGATCACCGAGGGGTCGATCGACTTCCGCCGCAGCGCCGACGGGCAACAGGTCTCGCAGATGCTGGTCGGCGAGGACGTCGACCTCGGCTCGGCGGAGACCGCGTCGGGCGGGGTCGAGATCACCAAGCTCGACCCGCGCAGCTCCGCGATGCGTGCGCTGCGCGGGAACGAGATCGCGATGATCTTCCAGGAGCCGATGACCTCGCTCAACCCGGTGTACACCGTCGGGTCGCAGATCGAGGAGGCCATCCTGCTGCACCAGACGCCGGACAAGCAGGTGGCCAAGGAGCAGGCGGTCGAGATGCTGCGCCAGGTCGGCATGCCGAACCCGGAGCGGATCGCGAGGTCGTACCCACACGAGCTGTCCGGCGGCATGCGGCAGCGGGCCATGATCGCGATGGCGCTGTCCTGTCATCCGTCGCTGTTGATCGCGGACGAGCCGACCACGGCGCTGGACGTCACGACCGAGGCCCAGATCCTTTCCCTGATGCGCAAGCTGAAGTCCGAGATCGGGATGTCGATCATGTTCATCACGCACAGCATGGGCGTGGTCGCCCAGCTGTGCGACGAGGTGATGGTCATGTATCTCGGCCGGGTGGTCGAGCGGGCCTCGGTGGACGAGATCTTCTACAACCCGAAGCATCCCTACACGAAGGCGCTGCTGCGGTCGATCCCGCGGATCGGGTCGGCCGAGCATCAGCCGCTCGAGGTGATCAAGGGCTCCATCCCGGACCCGTACACGACGGTGACCGGCTGTGCGTTCCACCCGCGTTGCCCGGCCTTCATCGGTGATGTCTGCGTCGACGTCATCCCGGAGGAGACGCTGCTCGCGGGCCCGACGACGCACGGGGTGCGCTGTCACCTCTATTCCGACCAGACGGCCGGCGCGCCCGAGCCCGCGAGCACCGGAGGTGCCCGATGACCGAAGCGGAGACCGCGCAGCGACCGGTGACCGACGAACCGCTGCTGGAGGTCATCGACCTCAAGAAACACTTCCCGATCAAGGGCGGCCTGCTGCGCCGTACGGTCGGCGAGGTCAAGGCGGTCGACGGCGTGAACCTCACTGTCAACCGCGGCGAGACGCTCGCCGTGGTCGGCGAGTCGGGCTGCGGCAAGAGCACCACGGGCCGCACCATCCTGCGGCTGGAGCAGCCGACCGACGGCCAGGTGATCTTCCACGATTCTGAGCTCGGCGCGGTGAACGTGGAGAGCGCGGACCGCCGCACGATGGAGCGGATCCGGCCGAAGATGCAGATCATCTTCCAGGATCCGTTCGCCTCGCTCGATTCCCGGATGACGGTCGGCCGGGTGATCGCCGAACCGCTGCTGATCAACAAGGTGCTGAAGGGCCAGGCGCTGCGCGACCGGGTGGCCGAGCTGCTGAAGCTGGTCGGCCTGCGGCCGGAGCACGCCAGCCGCTACCCGCACGCGTTCTCCGGCGGCCAGCGGCAGCGGATCGGGATCGCCCGGGCGATCGCACTGAACCCGGAGTTGATCATCTGCGACGAGCCCGTCTCCGCGCTCGACGTGTCGGTGCAGGCCCAGGTGATCAACCTGCTGGAGGACCTGCAGGACCGGCTCAAGCTGACCTACATGTTCATCTCGCACGACCTGTCCGTGGTGGAGCACATCTCGGACCGGGTGGCGGTGATGTACGTCGGCCGGGTGGTCGAGACCGGCACCACCCGGGAGCTGTTCTACAAGCCCAAGCACCCGTACACGGAGGCCCTGCTGTCGGCGCTGCCGCAGCCGGACCCGCGGAACCGGACCGAGGCGGTGCCGCTGACCGGCGACGTGCCGAGCCCGGCCAACCCGCCGTCGGGCTGCTACTTCCACACCCGCTGCCCGTACGCACAGGAGATCTGCTCCACGGAGACGCCGCCGCTGCGCGACATCCCGGACGAGACGGCGGGGCCGGGCGTCACTCGCCAGGCGGCCTGTCACTTCGCCGAGCAGCTCGACCTGAAGGGGGCGCTGGTACCTTCGGCGGAGACCGCCGGCGGAACAGCCGAGGCACGATGAAGGAGCCCGAGGCATGAAGGAGCACGGTGTGATGACGGGTGAGCCCAAGATCAGGACCGGACGGCCGCAGTTCACCGGGATCACCACGTACGACGATCCCCAGGGACGGTTCGCCTTCCGCCACCCGTGGGGTTGGCACCGGTCCGAGTTGGAGGGCCGGGACGGCGTGATCGTGCGGCCCGAGGCCGATGATCAGGCCACCTATTTCGCGGTGGCGGTCACGCCGCTGGAGGTCAGCGTGGTGGCGGCCGACCTGCCGACGCTCCGGGAGGGTTTCGAGGCGGGGCTGGGTGAGCTCGCCGACGTCGAGGTCGAGGCGGCCGACGACCAGACCTACAACGACATCGTCAAGATCGAACGAACCTTCACGTTCACCGAGGACGGGCAGCGGCGGAAGCGCCGGATCTGGGCGATGCACGCCGACAAGTGGCAGTTCCTGGTCGCCTATCAGGGCTCCACGGTGGAGGAGTACCACTACTGGCTGCCGATGGGTAACTACTGCTTCACCGCGTTCACCCTGCCGCAGGCCCTCTGGTTCGCCACCGACCCCGAGCTCCGCGGCGGCCCGCCCGCTGACGGCGACCCCGCCAACCCGTAGCAAGCGGTGCGGCCCAGGATCTGCGTCGTACAGCACCCGACCTCATCGACTGGACCCAAAGGGCAGCTCCCGGGCACGTTTGGTTGCCCTTAGCGTCCGCTCGATGTCGGACACGATCGAGCCGGGGCCGCGAACGACGCGCCGGGCTCTTCGGGAACCGCGGCCCGCAAGGTCACTCGGCGGCCCGGCGGCGGTGATCCCTCAAGTGGCGCAGAATTGCGTCTCGACCACTCCGTCAGGGGCTGGGCGCTGAGCCGCACGTCCTCGCCGGTGACCCTTCTGCTGAACACCCGGGCGTCGACCGGGCCGGGCGACTGGGCCTGGGTGCGGCCCCTGACTCGACGAAGCCGTGCCGAGCGGACGCTTCACCCGCGATTTCGCTCCAATCCACCGGACCCCCGATCCGCCGGACAAGGAGTCCACTCGGCGTGCCGCCAAGGGAACGACTGGCCTGCGGCTGAGTTGCTCTCTCGGTCGACCTCACGTCGGTGGGGTTGTCGACACTCCCGCGCCCGCACCGCCTGCGCCGGTGAAGCCGATCGAGGTCAGGCCGAACCTTCGAGCAGGGCGGGCAGGTCGGCGACGCTGGGCAGTAGGTGGGTGTGCCGGTGCCGGCCCAGTTCGGCCGCGCCGTACTCACCGGTGAGGACGCCGATCACCAGGGCGGCGCGGGCGTTGCTGCCGGCGCCGAGGTCGTTCGGCGTGTCCCCGACCGCGGCGACCTCGGCCAGGTCGCGGACCCCGGTCGCCTCCATCGCCCGGAAGATCAGGTACGGGGCCGGTCGGCTGGCCGGGACCTGATCACTGGTGATCACCGCGTCGATCTCCTCGCCGACCCGCCAGCCGATCCCGGCCAAGATCGTTTCGGCGATCTTGGCCGAGTAGCCGGTCTGCAGGGCGATCCGGATTCCCGCGGCGCGCAGCCGGGCGAGCGCCTCGGGCACCCCGGGCAGCGGCACCGGCGGCGTGTCCTGATACGTGGTCAGCAGTTGATCATGAAAGTCGCAGTAGAGACGGTCCAGTTCGGCGGCGTCGACCGGTGCGCCGAGGTCGGCCAGCAGCCCGGCCAGCGCGGCCCGCTTGTCGGTGCCGGTCCAGCGGACCATGATCGGGTCCGGTGGCTGCGCGCCGACCCGTTGCGCCACCGTGTTGCGCAGCGCCGCATACACCGCGCCGCCGTCGTCGATGGTGGTCCCGGCCATGTCCAGCGCGGCCAACCTGATCATGAGGAAGTCTCCTTGAGGATTCGGAAATCGGCACCCGCGCCGTTCGGGGCCGGGCGCTCGTTGTCGATGGTGAAGGTCACCCGGTCCGGGCGGTAGCGGTCGTCGGCGGACTCCAGCGGCGTGCCATGACTGTCCCGAGCGCAGCGACGCTCGCGGAGCAGCGGAGAACCGACCGGTACGTCGAGCAGCTCGGCGTCGGTCTCGTCGGCGGCGACGGCGTCGATCGTATGCCGGGCACGACGCAGGTCCACCCCCTGACGGGACAGGTAGGCATAGATCGAGCCGCTGTCGGGGTCCCAGTCGAACAGCAGCCGGCCGACCGGTTCGACGAAGCTGCTCCGCTCCAGCAGCGCCGGCTCGCCGTCCATCGTCCGTTGCCGCAACACCTCGACCACGGGCTTCCCGGGATCGAGACCGAGCACGTCGGCGGTCACCGCGTCGGCGCCGCGGCGGGCGACCTCGATCGTCCGCTGGCCCGGGACCCGGCCGAGCTGCCTGGCCCACGCCGTGAACGACATGAACGTCTCGAACGGCTGGCCCAGGGCGGGCGTCCGGACCACCGGTTGTTTGCCCTGGCCGCCACCGATCATGCCCTCGTGCCGCAGCGTGCCGAGCGCCTGCCGGACGGTGCCCCGGGAGGCTCCGAACTCCTCGCAGAACTGGGCCTCCGATGGCAGCGGGGTCCCCACCGGATAGGTGCCTCGGCTGATCCGGAGCCGCAGCTCCTCGGCCACGCGGAGATAGAGGGGTTGGCTCACGACTCTGACTATACAAGTACGTCATCCGGTGCCGAGCTGTCGCCGATGAACAGTACGGAAAGCCTGGTTAATGGTCGGTTAACTTGTTTAGACAAGCTGCCGGATTCGATTGACTCGATCTTCCGGAGCGGGCACGTTTGCTGTCATGGAGAGCAACGAGTACGGATCGGGCCACAGTGAATCGGGCCACAGCGACCTGCTGATCGTGGGGGCCGGCATCGTCGGCCTGGCCCACGCCGTGGCGGCCGCGGAGCGCGGCCTCCGGGTGACGGTGCTGGAGCGCGACGAACGGGCCGTCGGCGCTTCGATCCGCAACTTCGGCCACATCTGCCTGACCGCCCAGTCGGGCCGGGCCCTCGACTACGGATTGGCCGGCCGGCAGCGGTGGATCGACCTGGCCGCGAAGGCCGGTTTCTGGCTCCGCGAGTGTGGCACCGTCGTGGTCGCCCGGGCCGCGGACGAGTTCGCGGTCCTGGAGGAGTTCGCCGAACGTCGCGGCGGTGATCAGGTACGGCTGCTGGACCGGGCCGAGGTCGCCGGCCGGCTGCCGCTGCTGGACCCGGCCACCGTCGGCGGCGCCTGGTTGCCGCTGGATCTTCGGGTCGACCCGCGCCAGGCCGTGCCGGCCCTCGCCGCCTGGCTGGCCGCCGAGGGGGTCCGGTTCCACTGGGGCGCCCAGGTGCAGCAGGTCGCCGACGGCGAGGTGATCAGCACCGCCGGCCGGTTCACTGCCGACCGGGTGATCATCGCCGTCGGCCATGACGTCGACCGGCTTGCCCCCTCCGCCGCTGCCGAGGTCGAACTCCGCCGCTGCCTGCTGCAGATGCTCGAGGTCTGCCCGGACACCCCGGTGCCGGTCGACCCTGCCGTGCTCAGCGGGCTCTCCATGCTCCGGTACTCCGGCCTGGCCGACTGCACGGCCGCGACGGCCGTCCGGCAGCGGTTCCAGGAGCAGCGGCCGGACCTGCTCGACCTCGCGATGAACCTGATGTACACCCAGCGTCCCGACGGGAACCTGGTGATCGGCGACTCCCATGCCTATGCCCGGACCCACCTGCCCTTCGACGAGGAGGGCACCGCGGAGCTGATCATCGCCGAGGCGCGCCGGCTGCTCGGCACCGACCGGCTGACGGTACGGCGTCGCTGGCGCGGCGTCTACGCGTCCTCCGACCACACCGACTTCTTGATCACCGACCTCGACCCGGCCACCCGGGTCGTCTCGGTGACCTCCGGCATCGGCATGACGACGGCCTTCGGGCTGGCGGCCGATGCCCTGACGACCTAGCCACCCAGGGAGAACTCATGATCAACACGACCCGTCCGCCATCCCGACCGCGAACCCTGACCAAGATCATCGCCGCCGGCATGCTCGTGCTCGGCCTGATCGCGACCGGCGCCTGCTCCGGCGCCGCCACGTCCGCCGCCGAGTCGCCGACCTGCCCCGGCGGCAAGATCAGGTTCGGCGTCGAGCCGTTCGAGGACCCGGCCAAGCTCGTGCCGGCGTACCAGGTGCTGGCCGGGGCCCTCGGCGAGAAGTTGAACTGCCCGGTCGAACTCCAGGTGGTGCAGGACTACTCGGCCGAGGTGCTGGCGATGCAGAACGGCAATCTCGAGCTCGCCCAGTTCGGCCCGCTCGGCTACGTCTTCGCCAGCCAGCGCGCCAACGCCGAGCCGATCGCCTCCTTCGCCGACGCGTCGGGCACCCTGAGCACGTACACGGCGGGCATCTGGGTGCCGAAGGACTCGGCGATCACGGACGTCGCCGGTCTGGCCGGGCACAGCCTGGCCCTCTCCGACCCGGGCTCCACCTCCGGCGACGCGCTGCCCCGGCAGGCGCTGACCGAGGCCGGCGTCATCGACCAGGTGAAGGTCGACTACGCCGGCGGCCACCCCGAGGCGCTGCTGGCGCTGATCAACGGGAAGGTGGACGCGGCGGAGATCAACTCCCAGCAGTTGGCCACGGCGACGAAGGAGGGCACGTTCGACCAGCAGGCGTACCGGCGGATCTGGACCTCCGCCGAGATCCCGAACGACCCGATCACGGTCGCCGGTGATCTTGACCCGGCCTTCAAGGACGCCGTTCGTACGGCGCTGCTCGAGTTGCCGACCGACAAGGTGGCCGAGGTCGGTGCGTTCCTGGACGTGGAGCCGGGCCCGATGGTCGAGGTGACCGAGGAGACCTATCGGCCGCTGTTCGAGCTCGCCGAGACGCTCGGCCTGACCGAAGCGGATGTCTGAACCATGATCGCGACGAAGGAACAGACCCCGGTCAGGGAGCCGGTCCCGCAGCCACCGGTGCTGCTGGTCCGGAACCTGTACAAGACCTTCGGCGGCCGGACGGTGCTGGCCGGCTTCGAGCTGGACGTCGCGGCCGGCGAGCTGGTCGCCCTGCTCGGTGCGAACGGCAGCGGCAAGTCGACCGCGCTGCGCTGCGTCGCCGGGCTGGTGAAGCCGGACGACGGCCAGATCGAGGTACGGCGACCGGACGGCGGCGCAGGGGTCGCGATGGTGTTCCAGCAGTTCCATCTGGTCCGCCGGCGCAGCGCGCTCGCGAACGTCTGCGCGGGCGCGCTCGGCCGGCTCCCGCTGAGCCGGTCCTGGGGCGTCCGGGCCTTCCCGGCTCGGCTGAAGGAGGAGGCGATGGCCTGCCTGGACCGGGTCGGCCTGGCCGACCGGGCACACATGCCGGCCGGCCGGCTGTCCGGCGGTCAGCAGCAGCGGGTGGCGATCGCCCGGGCCCTGTGCCAGCGGTCTCCGGTGCTGCTGGCGGACGAGCCGGTGTCCGCCCTCGACCCGGCAGCGGCCGAGCAGGTGATGGCGCTGCTGCGATCGTTGGCCCACGACGACGGGATGGCGGTCGCCGCGGTCTTGCACCAGCCGGACCTCGCCGAACGTCACGCCGATCGGGTGATCGGGCTGCGCGGCGGCGTGATCACCTTCGACACGCCGGCCGACCGGCTCGACGGCGGCCAGGTCGCCGGCCTCTATCTTCCGGACGGAGCCCTGTCGTGACCACCACCGTGCTGCCGCCACGGCGGCTCCCCGAGCCGTCCCGGCTGCCCGTACCGCCGCGGCCGCATGCCACCGCGACCATGATCATCGGTGTGGTCGTCACGGCGGTCGTCGTGGCCGCGCATGTGCTGGCCTGGATCGACACTGAGGTGTCGATCGCCGCTCTCGCCCAGGGCGGCGACGGCATGATCAGATTCCTGGCCGAGGCGCTGCCGCCCGACCTCGACTGGGCGAAGGTGGTGCTGCCGGGCTTCCAGGCCTGTCTGACCACCCTCTACATCGGCCTTCTCGGCACCACGCTGTCGATCCCGTTCGCGCTGCTGCTGGCCGTGCTCGGCTCGCGGACGACGAACCGGAACCCGGTCGTCTATCAGCTGGCCCGCGGGATCATGTCGCTGCTCCGGGCGGTGCCCGACGTCGTCTTCGCGCTGATCTTCGTCACCGCGGTCGGTCTCGGCCCGTTCCCGGGCGTGCTCGCGCTGATCGTGCACAACGCCGGCGTGATGGGCAAGCTGTGGTCGGAGGCGATGGAGGAAGCCGATCAAGGTCCGGTCGAGGCCCTTCGGGTGGCCGGCGCCGGCAGCGCCCAGATCGCGCTGCACGCCGTGCTGCCGACGGTGGTGCCGCAGTGCGTGGGGTTGCTGCTGTACCGGTTCGACGTCAACGTCCGGTCCTCGCTGGTGCTGGGTCTGGTCGGCGCCGGCGGCATCGGGTTCTTGATCAACCAGTCGATCCAGCTGTTCCAGTTCGACGCCATGTTCACCTACATCCTGCAGGTGCTGGTGTTGATCATCGTGGTCGACCTGATCAGTATCGCGGTCCGCCGCCGGCTGGCGGTCTAGCCCGGGAGATCCAGCACCGCTCGGTTCTCGCTCGCCGCCACGACCCGGTCACCGACCCGCAGCCGCCACGGCCGGTCGGTGCCCCGGGCCGTGGCGGTGAGCGTCCCTTGTTCCCGGCGGACGGAGAACCGGGCCGGGCCGACCTCGAGTTCGACCTGATCACCGTCGGCGAATTCGTACGCCTGCAAGGTCAAGCCGTCGAGGTGGTCGTCGGCGGGCCGGTCCCGGCCGGCCCCCCAGGGCAGCACCGTGCCCGGCCGGACGAACAGCGGCAGCGAGTCGAACCCGTACACCTCGCTGTGCCAGCGCGGGCCGGACAGCCGCTCCCCGGTCAGCGCATGCGTCCAGGTGCCCTCGGGCAGGTAGAAGTCGGCCCGGCCGTCCGCCCGGAACACCGGCGCCACCAGCAGCCGATCACCCAGCAGGTATTGGGTCTGGACCGCGACGGCGCCGCGATCATGCGGGAACTCGAGCACCATCGGCCTCATGATCGGAATCCCCGAAGCGTGGGCCTCCTCGCCGAGCTGGGCCAGGTACGGCATCAGCGACAGCTTGAGCCGGGCGAACTTCCGGGTCACCTCGACGGCCTCCTCGTCGAACGCCCACGGCACCCGATAGGAGCTGGAGCCGTGCAGCCGGGAGTGCGAGGACAGCAGCCCGAACGCCGTCCAGCGCTTGAAGACGGCCGGATCTGGGGTGCCCTCGAAACCGCCGATGTCGTGGCTCCAGTAGCCGAACCCGGACAGCGCCAGGGAAAGTCCGCCGCGCAGGGATTCCGCCATCGAGGCGAACGTGGACTCGCAGTCGCCGCCCCAGTGCACCGGGAACTGCTGGCCGCCGGCGGTCGCCGAGCGGGCGAAGATCACCGCCTCGCCGTCGCCGCGCTCGGAGCGCAGCAACTCGAAGACGCACTCGTTGTAGAGCTGGGCGTAGTAGTTGTGCATCCGGGCCGGATCGGAGCCGTCGTGCCAGACCACGCCCTCGCTCGGGATCCGTTCGCCGAAGTCGGTCTTGAACGCGTCGACACCTTGATCAAGAAGCACCTTCAGCTTCGACGCGTACCAGTCGCGGGCGTCCGGGTTCGTGAAGTCCACCAATCCCATGCCGGCCTGCCAGAGATCCCACTGCCAGACGTCGCCCTCGGTGGTCCGGACCAGGAAGCCGAGCTCCTTGCCCTCCGCGAAGAGAGCGGAGCGCTGCGCGATGTAGGGGTTGATCCAGACCGAGATCCGGACCCCCTTCTGTTTCAGCCGCTCCAGCATGCCGGCCGGGTCCGGGAACATCGCCGGGTCCCAGATGAAGTCGCACCAGTGGAACTGGCGCATCCAGAAGCAGTCGAAATGGAAGACGCTCAGCGGCAGTTCGCGCTCCGCCATCCCGTCCAGGAACGAGCTCACGGTCCGCTCGTCGTAGTCGGTGGTGAAGGAGGTCGACAGCCACAGCCCGTACGACCACGCCGGGACCCGGGCCGGCCGGCCGGTCAGCGCCGTGTACTTGGTCAGGATCTCCTTCGGTGTCGGCCCGTAGATCACGTAGTACTGCAGCGACTGGCCCGCGACCGAGAACTGGGTCCGGGAGACCACCTCGGTGCCGACCTCGAAGCTGACCAGGTCCGGGTGCGCGACGAACACGCCGTAGCCGGCGTCGGTCAGGTAGAAGGGCACATTCTTGTACGCCTGCTCGGTGGCCGTGCCGCCGTCGGCGTTCCAGCAGTCGACGGTCTGGCCGTTCTTGATCAACGGGCCGAACCGTTCGCCGAGCCCGTACACGTGATCATCGATGCCGAGGCTCAGCTGCTCCCGGATGAAGTGACGGCCGGCGCCGTCGGTGATCGCCCCGACGCTGTTCGGCGTCGACGACGTGAGCACGGTGTCGCCGGCCAGGAAGTCGACCGTCCAGTCGCCCTCGGTGGCGATCCGGGCGGTCAGCCGGCCGGAGCTGAACATCACCGGGCCGCCGTCCGGCTGGTCGATCACCGGTGCCGGATCGGTCCTGTTGATCATGAAGTGCGGGCCGCGGTCCCGGCCGCCGGTGAAGTGCTCGATCCGGACCCCGATCACGTCCTCGGCCGGGGTGTCGAAGGTGACCGTGATCACCGGCCGGTTCAGCGAGTCGCCGCGCCGGCGGAGAGGGCTGGTCGGGGCGAAGACCGTGAGTTTCCCTTCTGCGGTTTCGATCTGGTCGACCGCGCGAGGTTTCAAGATCGACACTCCGGGGAGCGTTTGCCAATACCCGTCGGTGAACTTCATGCCATTCCCTTCCCGATCAGCGGCCTATGATGGTCGTCGTCCAGCAGTACGGAAGGAGGGTGATGGCCACCATCAACGACGTCGCCCGGGCGGCCGGGGTGTCGACGTCCACCGTCTCCTACGTGCTCAGCGGCAAGCGATCGATCTCGGCCGAGACCCGGGCCCGGGTGGAGGAGGCGATCCGCCAGCTGGACTACCGGCCGCACGCCGGCGCCCGCTCGCTGGCCTCCCGGCGGACCTGGACGCTGGCCCTGGTGGCACCGCTGCGGACCGATGTGAACGTCGGCGTGATCATGAAGTTCGTCACCGGCGTGGCGACCCGGGCCCGTGATCATGAGATGGACGTGCTGCTGCTCACCCAGGACGACCCGCGGGGTGTGGAGCGGGCGGCCACCTCGTCGATGGTCGACGCGTTGATCATGATGGACATCGAGGCCGAGGACCCGCGGATCCCCACCCTGGTGGAGTTGCACCGGCCGGCGGTGCTGATCGGGCTGCCGGACGACCCGCGCGGGCTGTCGGTGGTGGACCTGGACTTCGAGGCGGCCGGCCGGATGGCCATGCAGCACCTGCTCGACCTCGGGCACACCGAGGTCGCGTTGATCGGGCCGACCCCGACCGTGCTGGGCCGGCACACGTCGTACGCCGAGCGGCTGCTGCGCGGCTACCGGAGCTGCGCCGAGGCTGCCGGCACCGAGCCGGTCGTCGAGCCGGCCGAGGCCAGCCACGCCGGCGGCGCCGACGCGGTCGGCCGGGTGCTCCGCCGGCGGCCGGAGCTGACCGCCCTGGTCGTGCACAACGAGGCCGCGCTGCCCGGCGTCCTGACCGCGCTGGGCGAGGCGGGCCGGCCGGCCGGGAAGGCGGTCAGCGTGATTGCCCTCTGCCCGGCCGACGTCGCGGTCGGGCAGCAGCTGCCGCTGACCTCGATCGATCTTCCCGCGGTCCGGATGGGCGAGATCGCCGTCGACCTGGCGATGGCCCGGATCGAGGGGATCGAGGATCCGGAGATCCGGCTGCTGGTACCGCAGCTGACCGAGCGGGACTCCACCTTCCGGCAGCCCTAGCCCTTGCCTGAGCACGGCTCAGCCCTTGATGGCGCCGAAGATCACGCCCTTGGTGAAGTGCCGCTGGACGAACGGGTAGACGATCAAGATCGGTACCAGCGCCAACACCACCACCGCCATCTTGATCGGCAGGCCGGCGACCGTGCCGGTGACCCGGCTGTCGGAGGCGGTCGGTCCGCCCGGAAGGTTCGCGCCCTGCAACACGTAGGAACGCAGCACCAGTTGGAGCGGCCACTTCTCGTTGTCGTTGATGTAGAGCATGGCGTTGAAGAAGGCGTTGAAGTAGCCGACCCCGTAGAACAGGGCGACCACGGCGATCACCGCGCCGGACATCGGCAGCACGATCTGGCCGAGGATCCGCCATTCTCCGGCGCCGTCGATCCGGGCGGCCTCCAGGATGCCCGGCTCGATGCCCATGAAGAAGTTCCGCAGGATCAGCACGTTGAAGGCCGAAACCGCCGTCGGCAGGATCAAGGCCCAATAGGAGTTGATCAAGCCCAGGTTGCTGACCAGCAGATAGGTGGGAATCAACCCGGCGCCGAAGAACATCGTGATCAAGAAGATGAACAGGATCGGCCGGTGCCCGAGTGAGTTCGGCTTGGACAACCCGTACGCGGCCAGAATCGAGACCGTGGTGGAAAGAATCGTGCCGACGGTGGTGATGCCGACACTGACCAGGGCGGCGCGGGTGACAACGCCGCCGGACAGGATCTGGACGTACGCCTGCGCGGTCAGCTCTCCCGGGATGACGACCAGGCCGCCGGTCTCGATGGTGTGCGCCTGGGTGGAGAAGCTGGTCAGCACCACGGTGTAGAGCGGGAAGAGCACCACGAGGACGACAGCGACCAGCGCCACCGCCTTGCCGGCGGAGCCGATCCTGCTGGGCTCCTCGTCCCAGACCGGGCGCTTCCGCCGCCGGGCCGGTGCTCGTCGAGTCTGCGGGTTCACGTGCCCTGAGCCTGTCGAAGAGCCGGTCGTCGTCGGGTGGGTCAGTTCGGTGGTCATGATTTCTGGTACACCCCCGATTCGCCGAAGACGTGGGCCAGCTTGTTCGCACCCAGCACCAGCAACAAACTGATCACTCCCTTGGCCAGGCCCGCGGCGGCGGCGAAGCTCCAGTCGCCGTAGATCACGCCCTGGTAATAGACGTAGGTGTCGATCACCTCCGACACGTCGGAGCCGACCGCGTCGCGCTGCAGGATCAGTTGCTCGAAGCCGACGCTCAGCGAGTCGCCGAGGCGCAAGATCAACAGCAGGATGATCACCGGCTTCAGCGCGGGCAGCGTGATGTGCCACATGCGCCGCCAGCGGTTGGCCCCGTCGGCGGCTGCCGCCTCGTGCAACGCCGGGTCGACCGTGCTCAGTGCGGCCAGGAAGATGATGATGCCCCAGCCGGCGTCCTTCCAGACCGACTGCATGGTGATCAAGATCAGAAACGCATTCGGGTCGGTCATCAGGTCGAAGCCCTGATATCCCTGGGACCGCAACGTCTGCGCGATCAGTCCGGCGCCGCCGACGATCTGCTGGAAAATCGTCACCACCAGCACCCAGGAGAAGAAGTGCGGCAGATAGACAATGGCCTGCACCGCGGTTCTGATCCTCGGTGAGATCACGCTGTTCAGCAGCAGCGCCAGGATGATCGGGATCGGGAAGTAGAACACCAACTGGAAGGCGGTGATCGTCAAGGTGTTCTTGACCGCGTTCAGGAACAGCGGGTTGTTGAACACGCGGATGAAGTTGTCGAAGCCGATGAAGGCGCTGCGGAAGAAGCCCGTGTACGGCGAATACTGCTGAAAGGCCATGATATTGCCGAGCATCGGCACATACGCGAAGATCGCGAGAAGGACGACCGCGGGCAGGGTCATGATCAACAGCGATCGGTCCTGCCTGAGCTTGACCCGCCAGGTCCTTCGCCTACTCTTCATGGAAAGGCCTCGCCCTACTGCTTGTCCAGGATTTCCTGGTAGAACGACCGAAGCTGATCGCCGCCGGCTGCCTTCCAGGTCTTGATCGCGTCGTCCAACGCGCTGAGCGGCTTCCGGCCGCGGGCGATGTCGGACTCCAGGTCCTCGAACGGCTGGCCGATCGAGGCGTACTGGCTCGGCTCGGCGATGTTCATGCCGTAGAACAGCGGCTCCGCGGCGAGCTCGCCGGCCCGGTGCTGCCAGGTGCAGTACTCCTCGACGAACCCGGGATACTGCATGTGGAACTCGGCCACCGGCGGGTCGGCCAGGAAGACGTACGTCGGCTGCAGTTCCTTGGCCGCCAACGAGGTCGGCTCCGGAAGCCCCTGATCGCCCTTGGTGTAGTGCACGCCCTCGACGCCGTAGTTGATCAAGTGGAACTCGGTGGTCCCGAACGGGGCGGCGAGGACGTTGGCCAGCTTGAGGATCTCCTCGACCTTCGCCGGATCATCGCTCTTCTTGATGAACGAGTGCATGCTCGCCCCCGCACCCTTCCAGTACAAGGGTTTGGTCGACTCGTCGGCCGAGATCAGATCGAAGGGACGCTGCGAGTAGCTCGGGTTGCCGGCCAGATTGTCCCGCAGTGCCTCGTGCCAACCGCCGAAGCCGTCGAACATGATCAACGCCTTGCCGGCCTGGAAGCGGCTCTTGCTCTCGTCGTCCTTGCCGGCGACCGCGTCGGGATGCACCAGTCCGGCCTTGAAGACGCCGGCGACCCACTCCAGGGCTGCCCGGTACTCCTCGGTCTCCACCCGGTGGACCAGACCGTTGTCGCCGAGCTGCCATTTCGAGACGACGGAATAGGCCATCGTGGCGATGTTCCACGGATCCTCGGTCGCCCACTGGTTCCCGCCGGGATTGTTGATCTCGACCATCAGGTCGTAGAGGTCCTGGACGGTTTTCACGTCAGGCGTGATGCCCAGCTTCTCCAGCAGATCGTCCCGGTAGAAGTTCGCGTTTCCGATCGGAGTACCGGGGAACGGCACGCCGTACAGCTTGCCGTTCCAGACGCAGGTCTTCCAGGCATCGGTGGGAACGTTCGCCAGGTTCGGATATTTCGTCACCGCCTCGCCCGCCAGGTACGGCGTCAGGTCGGTGAACACGTTCTCGACGATCTCGGTACCGAACCGGGGCGGCTGGTTCCAGCTCGGCACCTGCACCCAATCCGGAACATCCTTGGGCGAGGCCAGCACCGCGGCCAGCTTGTCGCCGTACGTGTTGCCGTCCGAGATCTGGAAGTTGATCTTGCTGCCCAGGATCGCGTTCACAGCTTCGAAGTACTGGTTCCCGCTGCTCGGCGGAATGGTGCCCCACAAGGGCGTCATCGCGTTGATCGTGATCCCGGTGCCCGGCGGCTCGGGCACCGAACGGACCAGTTCGGCGGGCATCTTGGTGTATCCGGGCGGGGACCCGTTCTGGCTCGGGACATCGGGCTTGGCGTAGTCCACCGGAACGTACTTCGGCAGTACGGCAGCCGCGATCTCGCCGCCCTGCTCGACCGGTGCCGACGGGCCACCCGTGGAGCAGCCGGCCAGGGCGGACCCGGCGCCGGCGAGGCCGACGGAGGCAAGGAACGAGCGGCGATTCAGCCGACTTCCGGGCACAGTGCCTGCGGTCATGATCATCACTTCCTCGTGATCGGGATCGGGTCGAGCGCCGGCGAGCCGCCGGCATCGGCGACCGACTGTCGAAGCGCTTCGACAGCGGAAGGCTATGCGGGACGCGGAGTGTCTGGCAAGAGCCTTCATTCAATTGAGACCTGTGAGAAGATCAGGTTCGAATCGATTCGACTCTCGAGGAGTTGGCATGGTGGCCGATCCGGTGGCAGCGTTGCTCGCAGAGCTCAGCGTCGAGGAGAAGCTCGCCCTGCTGCACCAGGCCGTTCCGGCGTTGCCGCGGCACGGCTTGGCCGCCTTCCACACCGGTGCCGAGGCCGCCCATGGGGTGGCCTGGGAGGGCATCGCGACCGTGTTCCCGCAGCCGGTCGGGATGGCGGCCAGCTGGGATCCGGAATTGCTGCACCGGGTCGGGGACGTGGTGGGGACCGAGCTCCGGGCCAAGCACGCGGCTGACCCCGGTATCGGCCTGAACGCCTGGGCGCCGGTGGTGAACCCGCTCCGGCATCCGCGCTGGGGACGCAACGAGGAGGGCTTCTCCGAGGACCCGTGGCTGACCGCCGAGCTGGCCGGCGCCTATGCGGCCGGGATGCGCGGCGATCACCCGCGCCGCTGGCGGGTGGTGCCGACGGTGAAGCACTTCTGCGGCTACAACAACGAGGCCGACCGCGACGTCAGCGACTCCCAGCTGCGGCGCCGGGTGCTGCACGAGTACGAACTGCCCGCCTACCGCGGTCCGATCGCGGCCGGTGCCGTCGGTGCGGTGATGGCGTCGTACAACCTGATCAACGGCCGGCCGGCCCACGTCAGCGCCGACCTGCTGGACGAACTGCGGTCCTGGACTCCCGACTCGCTGCTGGTCGTCTCGGACGCCTTCGCGCCGGGCAATCTGGCCGACTCGCAGGCCTACTTCGATGATCATCTTCAGTCGCATGCCGCCGCCCTGCGGGCCGGGATGGACAGTTTCACCGACAACGGCCGGGATTCCGGGCCGACGCTGGAGCGGCTGCGCGGCGCGCTTGATGCCGGCCTGATCACGATCACCGACGTGGACCGGGCCGTGGAACGGGTGCTGCGGCTCCGGGAGCGGCTGGGCGAGCTCGATGATCATGATCCGTACGCGGGCATCGGGCCCGATGATCTTGATCGGCCGCAGCACCGGGAGCTGGCCCGGGAGGCGGCCGCGGCGGGGGCGGTGGTGCTGCGCAACGACGGCCTGCTGCCGCTGCCGCCGCGCGGCCGGATCGCGGTGACCGGGCCGTTCGCGCACCGGGTGCTGACCGACTGGTACTCGGGCACCCCGCCCTACACCGTCTCGCTGGCCGAGGCGCTCCGGGAAGCCGTCGGGACCGACGGCGAGGTCCGGGTCGCCGACGGCGCGGACCGGGTGACGCTGCAGCCGATCGGGCGGGACGGCCTGCTCCGCAACCGGGACGGCCGACTGGTGGCCGACGGGCTGACGTCCGAGGACGGGACTCCGGAACCGGCCGCGGTGTTCGCGATCACCGACTGGGGCCACGGCGTGATCACCTTCACCGCCGACGACGGCCGGCTCTGGACCGTGCCGAAGGGCCGCTGGGTCCGGGCCGAGGCCGAGCGGGTCGGCGGCTGGGTGGTCCAGGAGAGCTTCCGGCTGCATCGCCACGGCGACGGCACCTGGTCGATCCGTCACCTCGGCACCGGGAAATGGCTGCGGGTCGATGTCGCCGGCGGGCTGTCCGCGGAGCACCTCGACCTCGCCGACGCGACCCGCTTCCGGCTCGAGGTGATCGTCGACGGCCGGGCCGAGGTCACCGCGGCGGCGGCTTGGGCGGAGACGGTGATCGTGACCGCGGGCAACGAGCCGCACCTGCTGGGCCGGGAGACCGCCGACCGGCCCGACCTGGCCCTGCCCGAGCCGCAGTCGGCGCTGCTCCGCATCGCCCGGGCGGTGAACGAGCGGGTGCTGCTGGCGATCGTCTCCAGCTACCCGTACGCGCTGGACGGGGACGAGGCCGGCACGGCGGCCGTCGTCTGGACCTGCCATGCCGGGCAGGAACTCGGGCACGGGCTGGTCGACGTGATCACCGGCGCCGTCGAGCCGGGCGGCCGGCTGGCGCAGACCTGGCCGGCTCCGGACAACCGGCTGCCCGACCTGTTCGACTACGACATCATCAGGAGCCGCGCCACCTACTGGTACTCGGACCAGCGTCCCCTGTACGCCTTCGGGCACGGACTCGGCTACTCCCGGGTCGAGTACGGCGATCTCAAGATCAACTCCGCCGACCCGCCGGACCGCGTGTCGGTGCGGGTCGGCAACGTCGGCGACCGCCCCGCGGTCGAGGTGGTGCAGGCCTACGTCAGCGCACCGGAGCACCGGCTGCCGTTCCCGCGCCGACTGGCCGGCTGGCGGCGGGTCCGGCTCGAGCCGGGGGAGAGCCGGATCGTCGAGATCACGCTGCGGCCGGAGGCGTTCATGATCTTCGATGTCACCCGGTCGAAGTCGATCATCGAACGAGGCTCGTACGACATCGGCATCGGGGCCGCCGCCGACGACCTCCGCGGCACCGTCACCGTGCTGCTGGACGGCGAGGAGGTCGGCCCGCACGACCTGACCACTCCGGTGCCGGCGGCCGCCTTCGATCACTGCGAGCGGGCCCGGCTGGCGCCGCGGGAACCGTTGCGCGGTGAGATCGTGGCGGCGACGGACGGCATGATCAGCTTCAGGTCGGTCGACCTCGGCGACCATGATCATCTCGAGTTCCGGGTGCGCCGCTCGGGCCGTGTCGACGGCCGGGTCGAGGTGACGCTCGACGGCCGGTCGCTGGGTTCGGTCCCGGCCACCGAGACCTGGCAGACCCGGCGGCTGCCGGCGCGCGGACCCGGCGGTGAGCTCCGGCTCCGGCTGGTGCGGGCGGCGGTCGACACGATCCGGGCCGACTGAAGGCCCGAGGTCGATCGCGGTCAGCCGAGCTTGCTCAGCTCGCCGAACCGGGAGGTCGCGATCCGGACCAGGTCGGCGATCGGACGGGACCGTGAGCCGGCGGACCAGGCGATCGTGATCCGGTACGGGCTCGCGTCGACCACCGGCCGGTAGGCGATGTCGGGGCGCGGGTTGCGTTCGGCCAGCGTGGCCGGGATCAGGGCGACGGCCTGGCCGAGGCCGATCACTTCGAGCAGTTGGCTCGGATCGCTGACCCGGGGCCCGCCCGGCGGATCCTCGTTCGCGCCGCCATCGCCGTCCCGGCCGGTCCAGTACGAGCGCTCCGCCACGGACTCGTCCGGCCACCGCGGGACCGGTTCGCCGGCGAGATCGCGGCAGCGCAGAGCGGTCCGCCGGGCCAGCGGGTGGCCGGCCGGGACCGCGGCGACCCGCGGCTGACTGGTCAGCGGTTCGAAGTCGAGGCCGCCCAGCTCGAAGGGCGAACTGAGCAGGGCCAGATCCGCACGGCCCTCCCGGACCAGGTCGGCCTGCGCCCGATAGCCGCTGACCAGGAACTCCACCGGCAGGGCGCCCGGCCGGCCGGCGTAGCTGTCGGCGATCTGGCGCAGCAGTTCGGTGGGGTGCCCGGGCTTGGCGGTGACGACGACGGTCGGGCTCGGACGAGCCGCCCGGCGCGCCCGCCGGCCCAGCGAGTCCAGCACGTCCAGCGCGTGCCGGGCCTCCTCGACGAGACCGGCCCCGAAGTCGGTCAGCTGGACCTGCCGGCCGTCCCGGACGAACAGGTCGGCGCCGAGCCGCCGCTCCAGCTGGCGGATCGCCCGGGACAGCGGCGGCTGGGCCATCCCCAGCCGCTCGGCGGCGCGGGTGAAGTTCAGCTCCTCGGCCACCGCAACGAAGTAGCGCAGCTCCCGGTCACTCGGCCCGTCCATACCGGCAGGGTATGGGACAGGACCAAGCCGGTCTTTCCCAGGAACCGGCCCGGTGCGGCACCGTCGAGGGTGAACCCAGCCAAGGAGATCACCATGATCAGCAACTTCCTGACCGACGACAACCGGCAGCGGGCGGCGGACGCCGGCCTGCTCGTGCTGCGCTGCGCCGCCGGCGCCGTCTTCATCGCCCACGGCTTCGGCGACCTGAGCCAGGAGGGCGGCGTCGGCGTCAACGTGGAGAACTACCGCGGCGCCGGGATCCCGGTGCCCGAGCTCGCCGCGCCGTTCGGCGCCTTCATGCAGTTCCTCGGCGGCATCGCCCTGATCGCGGGCTTGATCACCAGACTCGCCGGGCTCGGCCTGGTCGTCGTCATGGCCGGCGCGTTGATCTTCGTCCATCCGGGGCAGCCGCTGGTGCTGGCCGAGGACGGCAGCGGGTCCGGCTTCGCGTTGATCATGGCCGCGGCGGCGCTGACGCTGGTGCTGACCGGCCCGGGCCGGCTCGCCGTTGATCATGTCCTGGGCCGCCTGATCGGTCCGCGCCGGACGGCCGAGCCCGAGCTTCAGGGCTTGGGATCGCGGGCGTCGTAGGCCAGGGACCTCCGTTGGGCGGCGAGCACGACCCCCAGCACGACGACGCACGTGAGGCCGCCGATCACGGCCGCCCAGTGCTCGCCGAACCAGTTCGCCTCGGCGCCCAGGACCAGCTCGCCGACCTTGCGGCGGTCGTCGGTGTCCACCAGTGCGCCGCCGTACAGGCCGAGCACGACCAGCGGCACCAGGGCACAGCTCCCGAGCACACCGACCGCCAGCGTCGAGCCCGTGATCGCATGCTGACCCGAAATCTATGGCACCGGTTTGCGTGCCGGACATCCAGGCTCAACCTTGCCCCGGTAGACCGATGATCATGAACGAGTACGGCAGTCAGTACCCGAGCCCCGACTACACGCTGCTCCACCTCAGCGACACCCACTTCGTCGGCGACGACGAGCGGCTCTACGGCAAGATCGACTGCGACGGGCAGCTGGAGCGGCTGCTGGATCGGGTCCGCGGGTCGGAGATCAAGCCGGACGCGATCATCCTCACCGGCGACTTGGCCGACACCGGCCGGCCCGACGCGTACCGACGGCTGCGCGCGCTGGTCGAGCCGTTCGCGGCCGAGCTGGGAGCCGAGTTGGTCTGGGTGATGGGCAACCACGACCGGCGGCCCGCCTTCCGGTCCGAGCTGCTGGACCTCGAACCGACCGAGGAACCGTACGACCGGGTGCATCAGGTCGGTGGCTTGCGGATCGTCGTGCTGGACTCGACCGTGCCCGGCGAGCACTACGGCGACCTGACCGACGACCAGCTGGTCTGGCTGCGGGACACACTGGGCCGGCCGGCGCCGGACGGCACCCTGCTCGCCCTGCACCACCCGCCGATCCCCAGCCCGGTCGCCGTCGCCGGCACCATCGAGTTGCGCGAGGAGGGCTGGCTGGCGGCGATGCTGCCGGGCACCGACGTCCGCGGCATCCTGGCCGGCCACCTGCACTACTCGACGACCAGCCTGTTCGCCGGCGTCCCGGTCTCGGTCGCCTCGGCCACGTGTTACACCCAGGATCTCGGTGTTGCCCACCCCGGGGCGCGGGGCCAGGACGGTGCGCAGGCGTACAACCTGATCCACGTGTACGGCGACCGCGTCGTGCACTCCGTGGTGCCGATCGAGGCGTACCCGACGGTGTCGGAATGGACGCCCCGGCTGGAGCAGCGGGAAGGTGTCAGCGCCTCCGTTTAATCTCAGGTCATGACCGCTCACGCCCAGGCGACCTGGCCCCGGCCCGGCGAGCCGTTCACCAAGGCGCATCTCGAACTACTGCCCGACGACGGCAGGCGCTCTGAGCTTCTCGACGGCGTGCTGATCGTGAGCCCGACACCGACCTGGCTGCATCAGCGCGCCCTGCTCAACCTCATGATGCTGCTCCACCGCGACTGCCCGCCCGAGCTCGAGGTGCTGCCCGGTCCGCTGAACATCGACATCTCCGAGGACTCCGTGCTGCGCCCGGACCTCCTGGTTGTCCGACGGGATCGGCTGGGTGAGGTTCACCTGGCTGGAATGCCGGATCTGGTCGTCGAGGTGTTGTCGCCAGAGACGCACCGGTTCGACCTCGACCTCAAGCGAGGCCGGTATGAGGACGCGGGTTGCCCGAACTATTGGGTGGTCGATCCGGACGCACCCTCGATCGTGATGTGGGACATGGTCGACGGGCGGTATCGGGAGGCCGGCCGCGCCGAAGGGGACACCGAGTTGTGCCCGACGAGTCCGTACCACGTGGTGGCCAATCCGGCCCGGCTGGTCGACTGAACGCCGCGGCGGATTGGCCGCACCGTTAGGCTGGCGGGGATAGGGATCCCTGCACACTGAGGAAGCTCGTGTTCGACACACTGCAAGACCGGCTCGCCGCGACGTTCAAGAACCTGCGCGGCAAGGGCCGGATCACCGAGGCCGACATCGACACGACCACGCGCGAGATTCGGCGGGCGCTGCTCGAGGCGGATGTCGCGCTGGCCGTGGTCAAGGACTTCATCAGCGCCATCCGGGAGCGGGCCCAGAGCGCTGAGCTGAGCGGTGCGCTGAATCCGGCCCAGCAGATCATCAAGATCGTCAACGAGGAACTGATCAACGTCCTCGGCGGCGAGACCCGGACGATCCGGTTCGCGAAGCGGCCGCCGACCGTGATCCTGCTGGCCGGCCTGCAGGGCGCCGGCAAGACCACGCTGGCCGGCAAGCTGGCGTACTGGCTGAAGGAGCAGGGCCATTCGCCGCTCCTGGTCGCCGCCGACCTGCAGCGGCCGAACGCGGTCGATCAGCTGCAGGTGGTCGGGCAGCGGGCCGGGGTGCAGGTCTTCGCTCCGGAGCCGGGTTCCGGGGTCGGCGATCCGGTCAAGGTCGCGCGCGACTCGATCGGCGAGGCGGAGCGCAAGCTCTACGACGTGGTGATCGTCGACACCGCCGGCCGGCTCGGTGTCGACACCGAACTGATGCAGCAGGCCTCGGCGATCCGGGACGCCGTCAACCCGGACGAGACCCTGTTCGTCGTCAACGCGATGATCGGCCAGGACGCGGTCAACACGGCCAACGCGTTCGCCGAAGGCGTCGGCTTCGACGGTGTCGTCCTCACCCAGCTCGACGGCGACGCCCGCGGCGGCGCGGCCCTGTCGATCGCGAAGGCCACCGGCAAGCCGATCATGTTCGCCTCCAACGGCGAGAAGGTCGGCGACTTCGACCTCTTCCACCCGGACCGGATGGCCAGCCGAATCCTCGGCATGGGCGACATGCTCACCCTGATCGAGCAGGCCGAGAAGACGTTCGACGCCGAGCAGTCGGCGAAGGCGGCGGCCAAGCTGACCAGCAAGGGCGGCGGCGAGTTCGGGCTGTCGGACTTCCTGCAGCAGATGCAGATGGTGCGCAAGATGGGCCCGCTGTCCAAGATCTTCGGCATGCTGCCGGGGATGGGCGAGATGAAGGACCAGATCGCCGGGATCGACGAGAAGGAAGTCGACCGGATCGAGGCGATCATCCACTCGATGACGCCGGCCGAGCGGGACAACCCCAAGATCATCGACGGCTCGCGCCGGGCCCGGATCGCGCGCGGTTCCGGTGTCGAGGTGTCCGCCGTGAACAGCCTGGTCACCCGGTTCTTCGAGGCCCGCAAGGTGATGTCGCAGCTGGCCAACGGTAAGGGCATGCCCGGGATGCCGGGCATGCCGGGACTGCCCGGAGCCGCGAAGCGTCCGGCGGCCAAGCAGGGCAAGAAGAACAAGCGCGGCAAGAAGGTCTCCGGCAACCCGGCCAAGCGCGCGGCCGCGGCCAAGGGACAAGATCAGCAGGCGGTCGACCCGGCCGCCGCCTTCGGTGCCGGAATGGACCAGGAGCAGCTGGAACAGGCGATCAAGGACTTCCAGCTGCCGCCCGGTCTCGGCAAGATGATCAACAACCAGGGCAAGTAGGGTCCGTGCCGGATCGGCTGCATCTCACCGGCACGCTGCTACCGTCGGACGAGACCAGCGAACTCTGGATCGTCGACGGAAAGCTCAGCGACACGCCGGTCGCCGGCGCCGTCACGATCATGACCGGCGGCTGGATCCTGCCCGGCCTGGTCGACGCGCACTGCCACGTCGGCCTGGATTCCGGCGGCGCCGTGGACTGGGCCACCGCCGAGGCGCAGGCGATCGCCGACCGGGACGCCGGGGCGCTGCTGATCCGGGATGCCGGCTCGCCGTCCGACACCCGCTGGATCGACGACCGGGACGATCTGCCCAAGATCATCCGGGCCGGCCGGCACCTGGCCCGGCCGAAGCGCTATCTGCGCGACTTCGCCGAGGAGATCGAGCCGGCCGAGTTGATCACCGCGGTGGAGCGGCAGGCGGCGGCCGGCGACGGCTGGGTCAAGCTGGTCGGCGACTGGATCGACCGCGACCTCGGTGATCTTGCTCCGCTGTGGCCGGTCGAGGTCGCGACGGCGGCGATCGCCCGGGCCCACGAACTCGGTGTCCGGGTCACCGCGCACGTGTTCGGCGAGCAGGCCACGCATGAGTTGATCATCGCCGGGGTGGACGGCATCGAGCACGGCACCGGCCTGACCACCGAGGGCATCGCGATCATGGCCGAGCGGCAGATCGCGCTGGTGCCGACGATGATCCAGGTCGGCCTGTTCGAACGGTTCGCGGCGCAGGGGGAGCCGAAGTTCCCCGCGTACGCGAAGCATATGCGGGCCCTGCAGGCCGGGCATCGCGGGATCCTGGCCGACGCCCGGGACGCCGGAGTGCCGATCTATGCCGGTACCGACGCCGGCGGCTACCAGCCGCACGGACTGATCGGGACCGAGATCGCCCGGATGGCCGACGTGATCGGTGCACCGGCGGCTCTGGCCGCGGGTTCCTGGGCGGCACGGCGCTGGCTCGGCCGGCCCGACCGGCCGGTGCCGGGGGAGCGGGCCGAACTCGTCTGCTACCCGGCCGATCCGCGGGCCGACCCGTCCGTCCTGACCGGTCCGCGCCACGTGGTGCTCGGTCGTACCCACCGCTTCCTCCCGGGGGCAGGTCGTTGACCGGTCACCGCCCGCGCCCCGGCCGCCGCGGGGCCGCGACCAGGATCCTGCTGGCGCTGCTGCTGACCTGCGGTCTGCTCTCCGTACCCGCGGCTGCCCGGGCCGAGGAGGTCGTGGAGACGCCGATCCGGATCGCCGGCACCCCGGAGCCGGCGAGCGAGCCGGCCGGGACCGACGGCGGGCCGGTCGAGCTGGACGCCTCCGTGTTCACGACTCGGCCGGGCGAGGCGCAGCCGGCGGTCGTACTCAGCCATGGGTTCAACGGCAGCAAGGGCGACAGCGCGGAGACGGCCCGGCGGCTCGCTGCGGCCGGCTACACCGTGATCACCTACACGGCCCGCGGCTTCGGCTCCTCCGGCGGCCTGATCCACCTTGATCATCCGGACTTCGAGGTGGCCGACCTGACCAAGATCATCGACTACGCGGCGACGCTGCCGGAGGTCCAGCGCACCGGCGACAACGACCCGGTGATCGGTCTGGCCGGGGTCTCGTACGGCGGAGCGGTGACCCTGTTCGGCGGCGCCGATCCGCGGGTGGACGCGATCGCGCCCGCGTTCACCTGGAACAGCCTGCCGCACGCCCTGTTCCCGCAGTACGCCAGCGACGGCACCCAGGAAGCGCCCGCGCAGGTCGAGTCGATCGACACGGCCGGCGTGTTCAAGGCCCGTTGGGCGTCGCTGTTCTTCCTCGACACCAGCCGACCCGACGACCCGAACGTGCCGGCCGACCGGTCCCTGTGCGGCCGGTTCTCGCTCGACCTGTGCCGGGCCTATCTGGAGACCGCCCAGACCGGCCGGCCGAACGCCAGACTGGTGGAGCTGCTCGGCCAGTCGAGTCCGCAGTCCGTGCTGGGCCGGATCAGCGCGCCGACCATGATCATCGCCGGCGAGCAGGACACGTTGTTCCCGCTCGATCACGCCGACGCCAACCTGCGTGGACTGCCGGCCGGGACGCCGGCCCGGATGGTCTGGGTGGACGGCGGGCACGACGGCACCATCGCGCTCGATCCGATGACCGCGGAACTGGAGTCCTGGTTCGGCCGCCATCTGAAGGGGGAGCAGACCGACCCGGGTCCGGCGTTCGCCGTGGACATCCCGACCGGCCGGGCCAACGGTGCCGACCGGCCGACGGACCGGCTCACCGGTGCCGCCTATCCCGGCCGCGGCGCGCCGGCGATGGTGACCGGCTCGCTGAGCCTCGACGGCGACGCGCAGCGGATGATCGCGCCGCCCGGCGGGGTGCCGGCGGCGCTGACCAGCCTGCCCGGCCTCGGCCCGCAGATCGCCTCGTTGACCGGCACCGAGGCGTACCGGATCGGGGTGTTGCCCGGGCAGTCGGTCACCTTCACCAGCGAATCGCTGGACGAACCGCTCACCGTGGTCGGCAGCGCGCGAGCACGGATCCGGCTCACGCCGTCGACCACGTCGGCGACCCTGTTCGCCTCGATCTGGGACCTCGGCCCGGACAGTACGAGTTCGGGGGCGCCGGCGCCCTCCAGCGCGGTCCTGCCCGGGTTGGCCGTCGCACCGATCCGGCTGGAGGGACTCAAGCCGGGCGTGCCGACCGACGTCATGATCAACCTGCCGCCGATCGCGCACCGCTACCCGGTCAACCACCGGGCCCAGCTGGTGATCTCCAGCACCGATCAGGCCTACGCACTGCCCGACGAGGCGGCCGACTACGAGCTGGAACTGCTGGACCGGTCACTGGTGCTGCCGACACTGACGCCGGTCGAGGTGGAGCCGGAGCAGCGGTTCTCGGTGCCGGCCTGGCTGCCGATCACGGTCGGGGTGCTCGCCCTGGCGGCCCTGGCGGCGATCGGGATCGGCCGGCTCCGCGGCTTCCTGCAGGCCCGCGCCGACGTCGAACGGGCCGAACTGCGGGACACGCCCCTCGCCGTCGACGGCCTGACCAAGAGCTACCGAGACCGGCTGACCAAGGAGCGGGTGCTGGCGGTTCACGACGTCTCGTTCACCGCGGAGCCGGGCCAGGTGGTCGGGCTGCTCGGGCCGAACGGCGCCGGCAAGACCACCACGATCCGGATGCTGATGGGACTGATCCGGCCCGACGCCGGCCGCGCGTACGTCCACGGCCGCACGGTCCGCCCCGGCGCGCCGGTGCTGCGCTCGGTCGGCGCCCTGGTGGAGGGCCCGGGCTTCCTGCCGCACCTGTCCGGCGAGGAGAACCTGCGGGCCTACTGGGCCGCCACCGGCCGCCCGGAGCAGGAGGCGAAGTTCGACGAGGTGCTCCGGATCGCCGACCTCGGCACCGCCGCCCAGCGACGGGTACGCGGCTACAGCCATGGCATGCGGCAGCGCCTCGGCATCGCCCAGGCGATGCTCGGCCTGCCCCAGGTGTTGATCTTGGACGAGCCGGTGAACGGCCTCGACCCGCCGCAGATCAAGGCGATGCGCGCCGTCCTCGCCGACTACGCCGCCGCCGGCCGGACCGTCCTGCTGTCCAGCCACCTGCTCGGCGAGGTCGAACTGACCTGCAGCCACGTGGTCATGATGAACCGAGGCCGAGTCGTCCTCGCCGGCTCCGTCGTGGAACTCACCGAACGCCACGACCGCCCCCTGGAAGAAGTCTTCCTCCGCCTGATCACCCCCTGACCATCCGCCGACCAGTCACAAAAGCAGGCATTCTGGCGGCGTGTCGCTGCGTTAGTGACCTGTCGGTGTCGGGTGGCTGGGTGGCGAACGCTCGTACGGGTTCGGCGGGCGGGGCACCGGGTGACCTCGTGGTGCTGTGCGACGACACTAGGCCAGCGAATTCCGCCGGACCGATCGGTCGAGCATCCGGGTCCGGCTCGACGCCTCCGCGACCGAAGCGGATGCCAGCAGCATCGCGGAGCGGCAAGGCGAGACTCCGTGGATGAACTGAGCGGACGCCTTGACCGGGTTTTGAGCCGTTCGGCCGGTCAAGCGGTCCACTCGGCGGCGTACCCGCGGCGATCGTCGCCCGATCCCTCGACACGTGCGGGTAAGAACCCCACGACTGCCGGGGAAAGGGTGGTGCGGCGGGATGCTCGGTGCGAGGCGACTCCGCCGAGTTGGGCCGCAATCTCGCCGAGGGGCGAGAGATGAACCCGATCTGCTCAGGATCTGCGTCGCACCGCATCCGACCTCATCGAGCGGACCCAAAGGGCAGTCCCTGGGCACGTTTGGCTGCCCTCAGCGTCCGCTCGCTGTCGACACGAGCGAGTCGGCAGCGCGGTGAGCGCGATGAGCGCGGCCTGCGGCCGGGTTCGGCCCCGCCCGCCGTCACGTTCCCGCTGGAATGCGACCTGGTCGACGCTGTGGTGAGGTTCGGCCGCGGGTAGTGGCTGTTGCGGAAGGTTGCGGCCGGTTCGGCACCTCGGCCGGACCGGCGGCGCGGAGCCGCGAAGCTCGGAGTGGGGGGGTCCGGTCTGGAGCGACCCGCCGGGCTCTCCGGGGAGACGCCCAGGACGTCGATATCTCGGCACCTACTGCCCCGCTCTCCGGCGCCGGCCCACCCCTGAGGTCGTGGGTGAATCTCCGCCGTGACTGGAGCCTGTTGCGGATTCGGTACCGTCGGGCGACGCCGCGAAAGATCTTGTTGGTGCGTTGACGTCGTCGAGGGGACGCCCTGACCGCCGAGTCCGCCCGCGCTCAGCGAAGGGGGAGTGGCGCGGATCGCCTCGTGCCGTTGCGCAACGGGTCAGTGGCACCGGTCCGCTCATGGCGTCCACCTCACGACCCGACCGCTGTGGATTTCCGCCGCGACTGACCGGCTGAAATTCACTCCGATCGTGCGCCTTGAGCAGGGCAGGGACCCGCAAGATCTTCGGCGATGCTTCTACGGACCGAATTCTGCAGCACCCTCACTGGCCGGGCGGGAACTCACTACCCGACCGCGGCCGCCCGACGCTCGACCCAGCACTCCCGCGCCAGCCAGGAAGTCGCCGGCCGACATCGACGGCTGAACGCGGAGGGACGAGAATGCGACTGCGCTCGCGGTCAGGGCCTGGACTATCGCGCTGCTCGTTGGCGAGCTAGCGGTCGCACCCTCGATGCGGCGATGGCGGCATCGCCGGTCCAAGCCACCCGCCGTCGCGTTACGTGGCGACTGCCGATTGCGGCGCCGGAGAAGCGTGAGCGAAGTGGTCCGCTGCTCCGGTCGGCGGGCGCGGGTCCGGTCCGTGGCCGCTGGTGCGTTCCGTGACGGTTGCTCCGGGCGACGACGGTTGCTCACTTCCGCGACGGCTGCTCCAGTCCTCGACCGTGGAACCAGGCTCGGATGCGCACAATGGTCGCGGAGGGAGGCCAGGGGGTCAGCCTGCCGACAGGTCAATATTGCAGCGACACGCCGCCCAAAACGCCTGCCGTTGTGCCTGGTCGGCGGGTGGGGTGGTGGGGGCGTAACAGATCATTTACGTGGCCCACCCTTGCTATTTGCAATCGGTTGCAATAGCGTGCTGGACGAGACCTGGCGAGGCTCGCGACAGGATTTCAATCACCGAAATCTCTGTGTTGACAGTCGAATCTCGCCGGGGGAAACTCGGGGCCACCACCCCGCGCGGCGAGCGGGTGGAACCCGGGGCAGCGATGCCAGGGGTAGACGCTCAGGGAAGAGGGAGGTGGCATGAGCTCGCAGAGGGCCGACGCCGCAATCGGCGCCGGAAACGAGCCGACCAACGCCGAGCTGCAAGCTCGCGACACGGTCGACGCCGGCCGCGGCAAACCCAAGGGTCGGAAGGCGGGGACGCCGCCGGACCGGCAACTCTCCCTGTTCACCCGGTTCTGGCGCGACAAGTCCTTGTTGCTGCTGGCGGTGCCGGGGGTTGTGCTGGTGGTGCTGTTCCATTACATCCCGTTGCTGGGCAATGTGATCGCGTTCAAGGACTACCAGCCGTATCTGGGGATCTGGGAGGCCCCGTGGGTGGGCTTGGAGAACTTCGAGATCATCTTCAACGGTGATCCGTACTTTCTGAACGCGTTGAAGAACACGTTGATCATCTCGCTGGTCCAGATCGTGTTCGTGTTCCCGGTGCCGATTGCGTTGGCGTTGCTGTTGAA
This sequence comes from Microlunatus parietis, assembly GCF_013407955.1. Classification (GTDB taxonomy): domain Bacteria; phylum Actinomycetota; class Actinomycetes; order Propionibacteriales; family Propionibacteriaceae; genus Microlunatus; species Microlunatus parietis. The sequence goes on from NZ_JACCBU010000001.1 coordinate 5,952,966, forward strand.
CTCGTTGCTGGGCGAGAAGATCAAGCGGGTCGTGCAGTCGATCTTGTATCTGCCGCACTTCATGTCGTGGGTGATCGTGGTCGCGATCTTCCAGCACATGCTGGGCAATGCGGGTCTCTACAACACGTGGGCCCGGCAGAACGATTTCTTCACGATGAACATCATCGGTGAACCGAGCCTGTTCATTCCGTTGATCACCTCGCAGATCATCTGGAAGGACGCCGGGTGGGGCACGATCATCTTCCTGGCGGCGATCTCGCGGGTCGATCTTGACTTGTACGAGGCGGTCGCGGTGGACGGCGGCGGGCGGTTACGGCAGTTGTGGCATGTCACGTTGCCGGCGATCCGTGGCGTGATCATCCTGTTGCTGATCTTGCGGCTCGGTGACGCGCTGACGGTCGGGTTCGAGCAGATCTTCCTGCAGCAGGGGCCGGTCGGGCTGGAGGCCTCCGAAGTCCTCGACACCTACGTCTACAACCGGGGCATCGTGGGCGGCAACTGGGGTGCGTCGGCCGCGGTCGGGTTGGTGAAGGGCCTGGTCGGCACAGCGTTGGTGCTGGGGGCGAACAAGGTGGCCCATATCTTCGGTGAACGCGGCGTCTACTCGACGAAGGACTGAATCATGGCTACGACAACCACGTCCTCGCCGCGGAAGCGGCGCAAGCCGGTCACCATCCCGGGCATGTCGCAGAGCGACCGGCTGCGGGCGATCAACGGCGCGAAGCCGCCCAGCATCCCGATCCGGATGCTGAAGGGGGTCGTGCTGCTGATCGCGTCGCTGTTGGTGATCATGCCGTTCGTCGCGGTGATCTCGACCAGCCTGGCCGACCAGGAGCAGATCAACGCCGCCGGCGGTTACGTGCTGTTCCCGACCAACCCGACGTTCGCCGCCTATGAGGCGATCTTTAGGGGCGGGGTGGTGACCCGGGCGACGATCGTGTCGATCCTGATCACGGTGGTCGGCTCGGCGCTCTCGGTCACGGTGGTCACGATGCTCGCGTACGCCCTGTCGCGGCCCGGGACGTTCGCGCACCGGCCGATCCTGCTGATGGTGCTGTTCACCATGCTGTTCTCCGCCGGCATGATCCCGAACTATCTGCTGGTGAAGCAGCTGGGCCTGATCGATTCGTACTGGGCGTTGATCCTGCCCACGATGGTGTCGGGCTTCCAGGTGATCTTGATGCGCGGGTTCTTCCTTGAGGTGCCGAAGGAGATCATCGAGGCCGCGAGGATCGACGGTGCCGGCGAGTTCCGGATCCTGACCACGATCATGGTCCCGCTGTCCAAGGCGGCGCTGGCGGTGATCGCGCTGTTCAACGCGGTGTCGTACTGGAACGCGTTCTTCAACGCGGTGCTCTACATCAACTCGACCGAGAAATGGCCGCTGCAGCTGGTCCTGCGCACCTATGTGGTGGACAACTCCTCGATCGGGGTCGACCTGCCGGGCGACTACATCCCGCCGCAGCAGTCCCTGCAGATGGCGATCCTCGTGGTCAGCCTGGTCCCGATCTGCCTGGTCTACCCGTTCCTGCAGAAACACTTCGCCAAGGGCGTGATCATCGGAGCCGTCAAGGGCTGATCAGTCCGCAATGCAAAGGGGAGAACCTTCTTGTCCGAACAGGTAAGAGTCGGCATCATCGGCCTCGGCCGAAGCGGTTGGAACATCCACGCCGCCGGCCTCCGGGACCTGACCGACCAGTTCCGGGTAGTCGCCGTCGCCGACCCGCTCCCGGAGCGCCAGCAGGAGGCGGCGAACGACTTCGGGGCGACCACGTACGCCGAGCCGGAGCAGTTGATCGCCGACGAGCAGGTCGAGCTCGTCGTCGTGGCCACGCCGTCGTTCACCCACGTGCCGCTCGCCCTGGCCGCGCTCGGGGCGGGCAAGCATGTGGTGATCGAGAAGCCGATGGCGCAGTCGGTCGAAGAGGTCGACCAGCTCACCGCCGCGGCCGAGCAGGCCGGCCGGATGGTCACCTGCTTCCAGAACAACCGGTTCGAGCCCTCGTTCCTCAAGATCAGGGAGATCATCGACTCCGGCCGGATCGGCGAGGTGGTGTTGGTACGCCGGGCGATCCACCGGTTCGCCCGCCGGGCCGACTGGCAGACCCTGCGTGCGAAGGGCGGCGGCGAGCTGCCGAACACCGTGTCGCACTTCCTTGATCAACTTCTGCTGCTGGTCGGGGACAGCCCGGTGTCGGTGTTCGCGGACCTGCGCCGGACCGTGTCGGCCGGCGACGCCGAGGACCACGTCAAGCTGGTGCTGCGGCCGGAGAAGGGCCCGCTGGTCGAGGTCGAGTCCAGCGCCGCGATCGCGTACCCGCAGGACCACTGGCTGATCGCCGGGACGGCGGGAGGCATCACCGGCTCGATGTCGGAACTCAAGGTCCGCTGGTTCGACCCGGCCGCGCTGCCCGAACTCGAGGCGGACCCGGACACCCCCGAAGGCCGCAAGTACGGCTACACCGAGACGATCGACTGGCAGGAGGAGACGATCGAGGTGCCGCCGCCGGCGCAGCGTACCCAGAACTACTACCGGACGATTTACGCCACCTTGCGGGAGGGTGCCGACCTGTTCGTCACGCCCGCCAGCGTGCGCCGCCAGATCGGCGTGATCGCCGAGGCCCGCAATCAGACCGGCTTCCTCTGACCTCCAGCCAACCCACCTCACAGCGAATTAGGACGACCGTGAAACGCATCGGCTTCATCGGAACCGAGAACTCCCACACCGACCACTTCATCCGCCTGCTCAACGCCGAGGAGCGGCACCCCGGCTACCGCGCCGTTGCCCTCGTCGGCGGCGCGTCGGAACGCAACAACGCGCTCGCCGAGGCCGGCGACATCTCGATCATCGTCGACAACCCGGAGGACCTGATCGGCCAGGTCGACGCCGCGGTGATCTGCACCCGCGACGGGGCCCGGCACCGGGAGCAGGCCGAGCCGCTGCTCAAGGCCGGCCTGCCGGTCCTGATGGACAAGCCGTTCGCGACCACGACGGCCGACGCCGAGGCAGTCATCGCCGCGGCGCAGGCGAGCGAGACCCCGCTGGACTCCTCGTCGGCGCTGCGCTTCGTGCCGGAGATCGCCGAGTTCGCCGCCGCCGCACCCCAGCTCAAGGAACTGCGCCGGCTCACCGTCTCCGGCCCGGCCGACCCGGACAGCGAATACTCCGGGCTGTTCTTCTACGGCATCCACCACGTCGAGGCCGCCCTCGAGATCCTCGGCAATCCGGTGATCGGGGTGGACCAGGCCGTCGACGTGACCCGGCGCGGCGACACCGTCACGGCCCGGACCTTGATCGGCGACGTCGAGGTCGAGTTCGTCTTCGTCGTGCCGGGCGCCGACTACCGGATCCCGTTCCACGCCCAGTTGATCGGCACCGGCGCGATCGTCGCCAAGGAGCTGACCCTCGGCAAGGACTACAACGCGCCGCTGCTGGCGAAGTTCGTCGACGTCTGGGAGAGCCGTACGCCCATCGACGTCGAGCGCCTGCTCAGCCCGGTCAACCTCCTGGCCACCATCAGCAACGCTCTCTGACCCGACGCCGTCCTGCCGTTCCCCACGGGCCCGTGCTCGTGGGGAACGGCAGTTCGCGTTCCACAGCAACGTCGCGCGAGACGAGTCCGGTCGCTTCGTGATCCGTGTGTTGACAGTCACACCGAGTGTCATCAAGAATCGGTAACGACCGAGAGCAGCAGGGAGGGGCCCTGTGCGGGTGAGGACTGTTCGAGGTGGTTATGAACGACGATCTGGGACGACTGTCGGTGCGCGAGTTGATCATTCGACTCGCGGACACGGAGGACACGATTCGGCGGGCAGCAATCTGCGGCGACGGACATGACTCCGAACGACAACCGATCAACGGCTCGCTGATCGAGCTGGCGCGGACCGAGCAACGGATCATCCGCGAATTGCGACAACGGGAGCACACCGTCGATCGGCACGCCTGGCGTCGCGAGCAGCCGCTCGCGGGCTGACCGGCTTCAGCGGCGCAGCACCCGTCCCGGACAGGCGGGCGTCTGACGACCGTCGGCGATCACTGCGGTTCCATTGACGAGTACGTGCCGGACGCCGTCCGGCCGCTGAGCGGGGTCCAGGAACGTCGCGCGGTCGATCACGGTGGACGGGTCGAACACGACGACGTCCGCGGCCAGGCCCGGCCGGAGCCGACCGCGGTCGGTGAGTCCGATGCGGTCCGCGGCGTCGCCGGTCATCCGCCGGATCGCCGCGGCGAGTTCGAGGACACCAAGATCACGGACGTAGCGGCCGAGGATCCGAGCGTGCGCTCCGTAGGCGCGCGGGTGCGGCCGTCGATCGATCAGGTACGGCAGCGCGGAGCCGTCGGATCCGATCAGGGCGTACGGCTGCCGCAGGAAGGTCAGCATGTCGGCCTCGGTCCGGTACCGCAGCACGACCTGCACCCGGTTGCCGCCGGCTCGGCACAGGTCCAGCACCAGGTCCGGCTCGGAACGGTCCAGCTCGGCGGCGGCCTCCGCGACGGTCAGCCCTTCCCGGGCGCCGCACAGCCCGTCGGTCCGGGACAGGATCACCCGGTCCCACAGCCACGGCACTCCGCGTCCCCAACCGCGGGCCAGGTCGGCGGCCGCACGGCGCCGGATCTCCGGCTCGGCCAGCCGCGCCGCCATCGTCGCGACGCCGCCCGCCTGCACCCAGGCCGGCAGATATTGGGTCAGGGCCGAGGCCGACGCGTCGTACGGATAGACGTCGTAGGCCAGGTCGACCCCGGCGCCGCGGAGCCGATCGAAGACCTCGACCAGCTCCGCGGCCTCGCCCCAACGCTCGGGGTGGTTGATCGCCAGGTGTGAGTACTGCACCCGGACCCCGGTGGTCCGGCCGAGCAGCGCGGCCTCCTCGATCGACTCGACGCCCTCGTGCCGGGCGTGGCTCGCATAGAGGGCGCCGGCCCGGGCCAGGATCCGGCAGAGCTCGATCAGCTCGGTCGTCTCGGCGAAGCCGGAGGGGACGTACGTCAGCCCGGTGGACAACCCGAAGGCGCCCTGGTCGAGCAACTCCGCCAACAACCGCTGCTGGGTCCGGACCTGGTCGGCGTCGACCCGCTCGGCCATCCCGGCGGCGGCGATCCGGAGCGGCCCGTGGCCGACCAGCGGCGCGACGTTGATCGCGACGCCGCGCTCGGCGAACGCGGCCGCGTAGCCGTCCAGGTCGGTCCAGCCCGGGTCGATCGGGTCGTCGCCGAGGCCGGCCAGCAGCTCGAGTTGATCATGGCGGCGCGCGGGTGTCAGCGGGTACGGGGAGAAGCCGCAGTTGCCGGTCACCTCGGTGGTGACGCCCTGGTGGACCTTGCTCTCGGCGCGGCCGTCCAGCAGCATGCTGACGTCGGAGTGGGTGTGGACGTCGATGAAGCCGGGGGCGACGACCTGTCCGGCGGCGTCGATCACCCGGGCCGCGGCGACCGGGGTGCCCGGTGCGAGCAGGGCCTCGATCCGGTCGTCCTTGATCAGGACGTCCAGCGCCCGGGCCGGGTCGCCGGTGCCGTCGATCACCGTACCGCCGGTGATCAGGAGGTCGGTCATGATCAACTCGCCGGGCGGCGGTCGGCGATCCGGCGGGCCGGGACGCCGGCGTAGATCCCGTACGGCTCGGTGTCGCGGGTGAGCACCCCGTTGGCGCCGAGGATGCAGCCGGTCGCGATCGTGACGCCCTGCACCACGGTGGCGTTGGCGCCGAGCCAGACGTCGTCGGCGATGGTGATCGGCGCGGACGTCGACGGTGCCAGCGCCATCGGTACGTCGTGCCGGGCCGGGTCGTGCTGGACCGAGGTGATCACGACATGCGCGGCAACGTTGCAATAGGCGCCGAGCCGCACCCCGCCGCCGCCGTAGACCGCGCAGCCGGCGGCGAAGTGGCTCTTCCGGCCGACGCTGATCAACCCGCCCGGGCCACCGACCGACAGGTAGCCGCCGGGGTAGAAGTCGACCTCGGCGGCGAGTTCCAGTCGCCCGCTGCCCTGCAGGAAACAGTTCGGGTAGAACGAGCTGTCCGGCCCGATGATCACCTCGGTCGAGCCCTGGCTGGAGAAGCCGCGGCCGAGCCGGACCCGGTCGCCGACCCGGAACAGCTCGGGATGCTCGATCCACACGTCCGGTTCGATCACCACGCCGGTGCCGCATTCGGCGAACCGGTCCTGCAGCCGTTCGGTCACGGGCCCTCCCATTCCTTCAGTACGGTCTCGACGAGATCCTCGCCGGTGCCCGGCCTGGTCCACGAGGTCGGGCTGCGCCACGTCTCGTACCCGCCCTGCTCGAAGGCCCGCCGGGTCGGCAGGTAGCCGAGATGATCATCGGCCAGCCCGATGATCGCGGTCAGCCGGTGCGGCGAGTGTTCCTTGAGCCGCAGGCCGTGCTCGACGAACACCTCGCCCGGCAGCGCCACCAGGCCGAGGTCGCCGATGGTGATCAAGCCGATCGCCGTCGGCCGCTCGGGCGGCATCGCGTCGAGTTCGAGCAGGTTGCGGGCGAATCGCTCCGCGACCGGTGCGGGCACCGGATTCCCTTGCGCATAACTGAACCACGCTTCCGTGCTGGGATCGCCGATGATCTTGGCGGCCAGCTCCCGGTCGTCGTCAGTGACGGGGTAGCGGTGGGCTCGGAACGGCAGTCTCCTCGCGTCCACGGTGATCGCGGACGACCGTTCGGCGAGGGCGGTGGCGGCGAGGGCCGCGCCGGCGACGGCTCGGGCGACCAGGATCGCTCGCCGGGTACCGGTGATCGGGACCCGGCGGCGCGGGTCGACGTTGTTGATGTCGCCGGACGCCCCGTTGCACAGCACCGCGATCACGTCGCTGCCGAGCTGGGCTCGGACCGCCTCGGCGAACCGGCCGTAGTAATCGGAGCTGATCATGGTCTGGTCGTCGATGCCGACGTAGTGCAGGGAGAGGTTCGCCCAGAGCGCGATCGGCCGGCCGTCGCCGTCCTCGGCCAGCAGCGCGGTCACGGTCGGGTCCGTCGGCCCGGCCGGCCGCGGCTCACCGGACCGATTGCCGAAGTGGGTGATCACGAACCCGTCGTCGGTCAGGTAGCGGCGGTTGAAGCAGATCCCGTCCACGGTGGCCGTGCCGACCGCGATCGTCGCCGGCCGCAGCCTGGCGCAGGCCAGGATCGCGGACTCGGCGATCCGTCCGGGCAGGTCCTCCAGATAGTGCGGGTCGACGGCGGCGCCGGCCCCGGTCCGGATCGTCGCCGGCCCGGTGTGCGTGTGGGTGCAGGAGATCACGATCCGCTCGGCCGGGACGCCGGCCCGTCCGGCGATGATCGACTTCGCCAGGTCGGTCAGCGTCGCCGGCAGGTAGAGCAGATCGCAGGTGATCAACACTACGGGCGGTCCGTCGGCCTGGACGGCGATCGCCTTGGCCAGCAACGGGCTCTCGACGCCGGTGGCCGGGCGGGTCTCGAACAGCCCGGCCAGCTCGGCGCCGAGCGGCGGGGTGAGGTCGGTTTCGGCCGCCCCGACGCGGAGCTGGGGTTCGGTCACGTCAGCCGCCGGCCCGTTCCCGGTGCGCCGCCTCGTACTCGCCCCTGATCTTGTCGCCGCCGCGCGAGCGCCAGTCCGCGACGGCCTTGTCGAAGTCGGCCATCGTGGCGCGGCCCATGATCACGTTGTCCCGGACGTCGTTCAGTGCGAGCAGCAGCCGGGCGCCCTCCCGGTCGTTGGTGGGCGAGTAGAGCCCGAGCGTCGGATCCTTGTAGGCAACCGGGATGGTCTTCTTCTGCACCTCGTACATGGCCTTCGTCTTGTCGATGTGGCCCGGGTTGTAGAGGACGTACGGCCCGCTGGACAGGTACGCGAACTCGCCGCCCGGCTGCTCGGCCGCGATCAGCTGATTGTCGATCGGCGCGCCGAGCTTTTCGTCCCAGCCGAAGTGGGTCCCCTCCTCGCCGTACTGGCGGTAGAGATATTCGGCGGTGCCGAACGGCGTCGCCAGCCAGTTCAGCACCCGGAGCAGTTCCCGGACCCGGTCCTCGGAGGCCTGCTTGGAGATCCCGCACAGCCCGCTGATCCCCGGCCCGAGCCGTTTCGGGGCGACCCCGCCGCCATCCGCCAGAGGTGCCGCCAGGAAGCCCATGTCCATCCCGGGCAGGTTCTGCCGCAGCACGCCGCTGTAGCCGACGCCGCCCCAGGCGAAGAGCACCACGTTGCCGGACTGGTAGAGCTGCGGCGCGTTGATCCTGCCGAACGCGTCCGGGTGGATCACGCCGGCCTGCCACTGCTTGATCGTCCAGTCCAGCGCGGCACGGTACTCGTCGGTCTCGTGCATCAGCCGGAACCCGCCGTCCTGCTCGGACCAGTTGTTGGGGGCCTCGAACATGGCACAGCCGAGGTGGTGCAGCACGTGTTCGGCGTTGCCGAACGCGTACCGGTTCGCCGCCGCGTCGGTCACCCCGCGGGCCAGTTCCTCGACCGCGGCCAGGTCCTTCGGTTCCGGGTCGAGGCCGAGCTTCTTGATCACCTCGTTGCGGGTGATCCAGGTCGGCGTGCCGACGATGTTCTGCGGCGGGATGGTGAAGATCCGGCCCTTGAAGACCGTGTTCTGCCAGGTCGCCGGCGGCAGCGCGGCCAGGAAAGGATAGTCCAGGGCGGCGTCGCCGGACAGATAGTCGCTGAGGTCGGTGAACCTGGCCTCCAGCACGTCCGGCAGCCGCGGATAGGACGGGCGCAGCCCGACCAGATCCGGCAGTTCGTTGCCGGCCAGAGCCGTCGACAACCGAGCGTCGTAGTCGGCGCTCGGCGTCATCTCGACCTGCAGTTCGCAGCCGAGCCGCTCGTTCAGCCCTTGCCACCAACGGTTGTTGGCCATCGGGGTCGGTGCCTGGACCGAGATGCTCATCATGGCCGTGACAGCCCCGCCGGCCGCCGGCTTCTCCGGTACGGCCTCGGGCGCGGGCCGTGGATAGGTGAGGAATCCGTCCGGTACGCCCTCCGCGCTGCCGGGTAGGTCCGGCTCGACGCCGTCGTACTTCTGATAGGTCGGCAGCGGCACCCGCGCGTTGTTCCCGCCGGTGCTGCTGCCGGTCGGGCCGGAGTCGGCGCAGCCCGCCAGGGCCGGTGCGGCCAGCGCGGCCAGGCCGGCGCCGGCCAACAACCGCCGCCGGTCGAACGTCTCCATGATCATTTCGATCACCGCCCGGCCGGCACCGGCAGCCGGTCCAGTCCGGGACTCCGCCACGGGTCACCGAACCCGAGGCCGGTCAGGTCGGCGACCACCCGTTCCCGTTCGGCCTGGTAGAGCCGCCAGATCACCCGCAATCCCTGCAGCGACGTGGGTCCGTCGGTGGGGACCGGGGCCTTGCCCTCGATGCAGTCGAGGAACTGGCCCAGCTCCCGGTCCACGTACTTGCGGTGCTGATCGGTGCGGCTCAACGTCTTGACCCCGGACCGGGTGTAGATCCGCAACTTGCCGGCCCTGAGGTCCGCCTCGAGCATCGCCTCGGTGCCGTGGGCGTGGATGCTGTAGCCGAGCTTGGTGCCACGGGCGCCCCAGGTGCCGAAGTGGTAGCCGAGCGCGCCATTGGCGAACTCGAGCGAGACGTTGCTGGTGCCCTCGCCCTCCAGCCACGGCGTGCCGCGGCGGGTGCCGACGTGGGTGCCGCTGACCGGGTCGCCGAGGAACCACAGCAGCAGGTCGATGTAGTGGCAGCCGTGCGAGAACAGCTGGCCGCCGCCGAGGGTGGCGGCCGAGTGCGCCCAGTGGCCGTCGGCGTACTGGGTGCGTTGTTCGGTCCAGATCGAGATCTGGAACACCTCGCCGATCTGGTTGGCGTCCAGCAGCCGCTTGAGCTCGACGACCAGTGGGTGGTACCGCATCGGATAGGCGACCATCAGCGTCCGGTCGACTCGTTCGGCGTGCTCGATCAGGTCCAGGCACTCCGATTCGGACAGCGCCAGCGGCTTCTCCATCAGGACGTGCTTGCCGGCGGCCAGCAGGTCGGTGCCGATCTCGTAGTGGGTGTGGTGCGGCGTGACCACCAGGGCCGCGTCGATGTCGTCCAGCACCTCGGTGTGCTTGGCGGCGGCGCGCGCCCCGGGGAACCGGGCCGCGGCGGCCTCCGCCCGCTCGAGGACGGGATCGACGGTGGCGACGATGTCGAGGCGGTCCGCGAGCAGGTCCATCCCAGTCGCGTGGGTGCCCTCCATGCCGCCGCAACCGATGATCGCCAGGCGATGTCTCATGATCAGCCTCCCCGGGCCAGTGGCCCGTACAGCAGAACAAGTGACTCACACAGTAGAACGCTGTCGAGGCGAGGGCAACGGCCGGGCGGCCGGCCGGAACGCCCGCGAGCGCCGAAATTCCTGTGACATCAGGCGATCCAGCGGATCGGCTCCCGACCGTCGGGGGCGGACCTGCGGAGTCGTTCGACCCGGTCGGCGATCCGGGTCCCGGCGGCGGCTCCGGTCCCGGGGCCCAGCTCGGCGGCGATCACGGCGGCCAGGAAGATCGCCCAGCCGGCCGACGGCGGCGGACCGATCCGGACGTCCGGGCGAGCGAGCCAGGGCATGATCACGTCGCTGTCGGTCATCGCGGGATCCGAGACCACCACCCGCAGCACGGTGCCGTCGGGTCGGGCCGGCAGGAGTTGATCAAGGAACTGCTCGAACTCGAGGTCCCGCCGCTCGGGGAAGCACTCGTCCCGCGAGTCGGCCGCATCGAGCAGGGCCAGCATCGGTTCGAAGGTGCCGGCGTCGGCCGGACCTGTCGCGGGCCGGCCCGTGCGCAGCCAGTACGCGAACGCGCCGTCGCCGCCGTTGAGGTAGAGCCCGCCGAACCGCTCGATCTCACCGGCGAGCACCCCGCTCTCGGACCGGATCCGATCCCGGTGCACGACGACGCCCCAGCGCCGCCAGACCCGGCGTACGGTCGCGGCGCTGAGCCCGAGCCGCGCGGCGAGCCCGGCGGCGGACCGGCCGCCCTCGGGCGGTGCGGTGGCGGTGGCCAACAGCACGGGGATCTCGGGCACCGGCGGTCGCCCGGACCGCGGCGCATCGGCGAGCACGCCGGTGCCGTCAGGTACGACACCGTCGGCGGCGGCCTCGAACCGGCGCCGCCAGCGTGCCACGGTCTGCCGGGCGATCCCGAGTTCCGCGGCGATCGCGACGTCGGTCCGGCCCTGGTGGGCCAGCAGAATGATCTTGGCCCGGGTCCCGGCCGGGCCGCCGGCCTGCGCCGCCCGGCGCAAGGACATGATCGTTTCGGCCGACAACGGCCGCGGCTCGACTGGCACTCCCTGACCCCGATGTGAGTGGTGTTAGCGGACATATTGTCGTCCGCTCAGCCGGGGTCTTCTGATCTTGTGACCCAACCGTTACCCGGCGGGGAAGTCGGCTCGGAGATTGATCTGCGAATAGCCGACGTGCCGGGTCAGCGGGTCGTCGGCCAGGGCAGCCTCGGTGACCGGGAGCAGCGGCCGGGTCTCGTTGTAGCAGCGGACGAACGCCTCGGCGAAGTTCACTCCGGCGACCCGGCCGTGCTCGCCGTTGTTGGACTCGATCAACTTCCGCGCGAACAGTCCGTCGTAGCCCTGGGAGGCGAAGCAGTCCATCGCCGCGACCTTCTTGGCGATCACTGGCGTGATGTCGATGTAGAGGTCGTTCCGGGGGCCGTGCAGGCTGAGTGCGTCGCTGATGAAGACCGGGTAGGAGGTGAAGAACACCTGCCGCACGTTGACCTCGGCGGAGCCGTCGAGGTTCTTCAGGAGCCTTGCCGCGCGGCCGATCGCCGCCAGTGCGGTCATCGTCGCCACGGTGTGCGTGTTGGCGGTCTGGGCGGAGTTCAGCGGGTAGTCGCAGATGATCACGTCGGGGCGCTCCCGGGCGATCAGCTCGGCGGTCTGGTCCACCAGGTCCTCGGGCACCGCGGCGATCTCGTCGTCGTGATCGAGGGTGTGCACTCGGGTGATGCCGACGATCTCGGCCGCCCGCTCCAGCTCGGCCTTCTTGTTCGCGATGATCGCCGCGGTGTCGGCCCGGATGATCTCGGTATCCGGGTCGTCCTTGCGCCACTCCTCGGCGTACTTGTTCGGGTGGATCCGGCCGCCGTGGGTCAGGATCAGCGCCACCACCTCGTCGCCGGCCTCGGCGTGCCGGGCCAGGGTCCCGCCGCAATTGGTGATCGTGTCGGCGGGATGGGCGTAGATCGTCATGATCTTCACAGCAGGGATTCAATGCAGAACGACGTTCCATGTCAAGATGGTGCGGTGATGATCACCGAGGTCCGAGCGGTGCTGCTCACCGGTCCGTGCACCGACGATCCCTGGCTCAGCGTCTTCAAGCAGTCGCGCAGTGTCGCGTTGATCGAGATCGTGACGAGCGGCGGCGTGGTCGGAGTGGGGGAGACGTACGCCGGCTACTTCTTCCCGGAGAGCGTGCCGTTGATCGTCGACTACGTCCGCCCGATCCTGATCCACGCCGAGGCCTTCGACGGCGAGAGCCTCGATGTCGGCGTGCTGGCCGGGCGGCTGCGCACCTGCTGCCAGTACTGGGGCCGCACCGGCCTGGGCGCGGCCGTGATCTCCGGGATCGAGGCGGCGCTGATCGATCTCAAGGGCAAGTTGCTCGACCTACCGGCGCACCGGCTGCTCGGCTCCGGCGCGGACACTCCGGAGTGGCTACCCGCCTATGCCACCGGCGGACCCTCGCCGTGGCCGGCAGACCAGCTGATCGAGAAAGTCGATTTCTATCTGGGGTTGGGTTTCAGGGCGTTCAAGGTGGCCTCGGGTTACCTCGATTCGACCACCCGGCAGGAGCGGACGGCCGGTTCGCCGGCGGCCGCGGCCGAGCTGGAGGCGTCGAAGCTCGAGTTGCTCCGTGATCACGTCGGCGGCGAGGTCGGGATCCTGCTCGACGGGCACATGGGGCACCGCGAGGGTCCCGAGCGGTGGGACCTGGAGACCGCCCTGCTGGTCCTGGACGCGGTCGCCCCGTACCGGCCGGTCTTCTTCGAGGAACCGCTGCCGTACCACGAACTCGACGGGTACGCGGAGCTCGGCCGGCGGTCCGCGGTGCCGGTCGCCGGCGGCGAACAGCTGTCCACGTTCGCGGAGTTCCTGCCGTTCCTGCAGCGGGACGCGTTCGCCGTGGCTCAGCCCGACGCCGCCTGGCTCGGCATGATCGACTTCGTCCGGGTGGCCCGGCGGCAGCACGAGTCCGGACGATCGGTGGCGCCGCACGCCTGGGGCGGCGGCGCGGCCGTGCTGCAGAACGTGCACGGCGCCTTCGCGGCACCGAACACGGCGATCGTCGAACTGCCGCCCGCGGCGGGGCCGCTGCACACCGAGCTCTGGGGTGGCGCCCTCGAGTTGGTGGACGGCAACGTGCACCGGCCGGACCAGCCCGGACTCGGCGTCCGGCTCACCGACGCGGTGAAGCGGCGCTTCCCGTTCCGGGCCGGGATGGAGGAGTTCTCGAGTGTGCCCGGCAAACTGATGCGCAGCTGACCCGGTCCGGCTCAGCGGGACTTGGCCAGCTCGGTCAGCGCGGACTCGGCGGCCTCCAGCGTCTGGTCGATGTCGGCCTGGGTGTGGGCACCGGAAACGTGGTTGCGCTTCAGGGACAGCGGCAGCATCAGGACGCCGCGGTTGATCATGGCGCGGTGGAAGTCGACGTAGGCCTGGTGATCGTTGTCCAGCAGTTCGCGATAGCCGGTCGGGCGTTCCGGCGTGAAATAGAGATTGAACACCCCGCCGAACCCGGCCGCGTGCGCGGGCAGCCCGAGATCCCCGACGACCCGGGTCAGGCCGGCCCGGAGTTGATCACCGAAGTCCCGGGTCCGGGTGTAGAAGTCCGGATGCTCGGCGAGGTGGTCCAGCGTGGCCAGCGCGGCGACGCAGCCCAACGGGTTGCCGTTGAAGGTCCCGGCCAGCAGTACGTCGCCGCCGCGGCCGTTGAAGTGCTCCATCAGGTCGCGGCGGCCGGCCAGGCCGCCGACCGGGTAGCCGTTGGCCATCCCCTTGCCGAACGTGGTCAGGTCCGGCGTCACGCCGCACAGCTGCTGGTAGCCGCCGAGTGCGTGCCGGAAGCCGGTGATCACCTCGTCGAAGATCAACACGGTGCCGGTCGCGGTGCAGAGTTCGCGCAGCCCCTGGACGAACTCGTCGGTCGGCAGCAGGGCCCCGACGTTGTGCGGGATCGGCTCCAGGATGATCCCCGCGACCTCGCCGTCGTGCTCACCGAGCAGCGCCTTCACCGAACCGAGGTCGTTGAACTCGGCGATCAGGGTCGCCTCGAGCGCCTCCGGCAGGATGCCGGCGGAGAGCGGGTCCAGCCCGTACGCCAACTCCGGCGTGGAGATCACGTTCCGGGCCACCGGATCGTGCCAGCCGTGGAAGCCGCCCTGGAACTTGATGATCTTGCGCCGGCCGGTCGCCGCCCGGGCCAGCCGGATCGCCTGGGCGGTCGCCTCCGAGCCGCTGACCGTCGCGATCATGCTCTCGGCGCTCGGGATGATCGAGCAGATCCGTTCGGCCAGCGCCACCTCCAGCTCGGTGACGCCGAGCCCGGAGAGGTCGAGGCCGCCGACCGCGTCCCGGATCGCCCGGTTCACCGACTCCACGTTGTGCCCGAGCAGGATCGCCCCGAACGCGGCGTGGTAGTCGAGATAGTCGTTGCCGTCGAGATCGGTCAGATAGGCACCGGAGGCCGACGCGAAGGCGTACGGTTCCCCGATGTAGCGCGTCGCCGAGTTCACCCCGCCGGGAATGACCCTGGCCGCGGCTTCGGCCAACGCACGTCCCCGCGGTACGTCGGATGGCTGCCGGATCATCGAGACCTCACCTTCGCCAGTAACAGAGTCGTTACGTGGAATAGTGTTCCATACCGTTCCGTTTCTGGGACTATAGCTGAGGCGTCCGAGTCCGTTCAATCGCAGGATCGCGGAGAGCGCCCGGCGATGCTTGACCGCGTCGTCGTACGTGGAATACATTTTCATGATGTCCGGAGGAGAGCCGGACCTCGCCGAAGTGAGGTAACCGATGAAGAGACTCACCAGGTTCGGGCTAGGCCTCTGCGTTGCCCTGGTCCTCGCCGTCACCGCCTGCACCGGGCCCGCCACCGAGACACCGGGCGCGCCCGGCACCGGCAGCGGATCCGCGGCCGGCGGCGGCACGATCAACATCTACCTGTATCAGGAGCCGGCCGGGCTGTTCGGTCCGCTGGCGCCGGCCAGCGGTCCCGACGGTCAGGTCAACTCGCTGATCTTCCAGGGACTGCTCGGTTCCGACCCGAACTTCGAGCTGCAGCCGATCTTGGCCGAGTCGTACGAGATCAGCCCCGATGCCAAGACGTTCACGTTCAAGCTGAAGCCGGACCTGAAGTGGAACGACGGCGAGCCGCTGACCTCGGCCGACGTCCTGTTCACGTACAACGCGGTGGCGAACCCGAAGGCGAAGAGCGCCGCCGCCAGCATGTTCAGCAGCATCGTCGGGGCGAAGGAGGTGACCGACGGCAAGGCCGACACGGTCTCCGGCATCACCGCCCCCGATGATCACACCGTCGTGGTCAAGACGGCCGAGCCCAACGTCGGTCTGCTGGCCCAGATCGGCCCGATCCTGATCTTGCCCAAGCATGTCCTCGGCGAGATCCCGATCGGTGAGCTGTACGACAACGAGTACTTCCGCAATCCCACGGTGACCAGCGGCCCGTTCAAGTTCGTCGAGTACAAGACGAGCCAGTACGTCCACGTGGAGGCCAACGAGCACGCGAACCCGAAGCCGAAGCTCTCCGACGTCTACCTGAAGCCGATGACGTCCGACGTGGCGACGGCCGCACTCGGCAACGGCGAGCTCGACGTGGCCACGGTCTCGCCGCTGGACCTGGAGACGATCAAGGGCTTCGACCAGATCGCGGTCCAGGAGAAGCTGGGCGCCGGCTTCGTCCGGCTCGGCCTGAACCAGTCCCGGGACCACTTCAAGGACGAGCGGGTCCGGCAGGCGTTCCTGTACGCGACCAACCGGGCCGACCTGGTGCAGAAGGTGCTGCTCGGCAAGGCGGTCGTGCAGAACTCCGACTTCTACACGCCGCGCGCTCCGGAGGATCTCAACGAGTACGCCTACGACCCGGCCAAGGCGAAGCAGCTGCTGGCCGACGCGGGCTGGGACTCCAGTAGGGAGATCGACCTGATGTGGGTGCCCGGCCAGCGGGACCGGGACGCCAGTGCGACGATCGTGCAGAGCCAGCTCAAGGAGGTCGGGGTCAACGTCAAGCTGCGCCAGGTGCAGCCGTCCGAGATCTCCAAGATCTACGGCGACAAGGACTTCGACATGGTCCTCTACGGCGGCGGCAACTACGCGATCAGCTCCGACAACGTCTCGGTGATCACCTCCTGCGACAAGCACTATCCCAACGGCGGCAACATCAACTACTTCTGTGATCCGGCGCTGGACAAGATCATGAAGGAGGCCAACGGCACCGTCGACGAGGCCAAGCGCAACGAGCTGTACGCGCAGGCCGCGAGGATCTCCAACGAGAAGGCCGATCTGTTCTGGCTCTACAGCCCGATGGGGCTGTGGGCGGTGAACAAGCGGGTGCAGGGGTTCCAGGCGCCGGGCTCGCAGGAGGTCCCGTTCTGGGATCCGGCCAGCTGGTCGATCAGCGGGCAGTGATCTAGGGGTGGGGATCATGACGGTGATGGGGCAGGCGTGGGCTCGTACCTGATTCGACGCCTGCTGATCAACCTCGGCGTCTTCTGGGTGATCAGCGTCGCGATCTTCGCGCTGACCCGGGCGACGCCGGGCGACCCGATCGCGATGATGATCCCGCCGGAACTGCTCAACTCCGGCTCGGCGGAATACATCGCGGCCCGCCGAGCCGAGTTGGGCCTCGACCAGCCGGTCGTGCTGCAGTACCTGCGCTGGGCCGGCAGTGCATTGACCGGCGACCTCGGCTACTCGATGGTCAACGGCCGCCCGGTCACGGAACTGCTGCTGGAGCGGCTCGGCCCGACGATCGAGCTGATGGGCGTCGGGATGATCTGCTCGATCCTGATCGCGTTCCCGCTGGGCATCCTTGCCGCGGTCCGGCGGAACACGTTCGTCGACTACCTGGCAACGTTCTTCAGCCTCGGCATCGTGGCCTTCCCGGTGTTCTTCATCGCCCTGGTCGCGATCTTCGTGTTCACCCTGCAGTTCCCGATCCTGCCGTCGTCCGGGATCACCGACCCGACCAACCCGACCCTGCTGAACACGCTGCGGCACCTGGTGCTGCCGGCGTTGATCCTCGGCATCGGCAACTCGGGCCGGCTGATGCGCTACGTCCGGTCCAGCCTGCTGTCGGAGCTGGACTCCGACTACGTCCGGACCGCGCGGGCCAAGGGCGCCTCGCCGCGGCTGGCCGTGCTGCACGGGCTGCGCAACTCGCTGATCCCGGTGATCACGATCCTGGCCTCCGACCTGTCCCACCTGGTCGCCGGAGCCGTGGTGATCGAGCAGATCTTCGCCTGGCCGGGGATGGGCCGGCTCGCGGTCACCGCGGTCGCGCAGAACGACTACTCGGTGATCATCGGGTTCGCGCTGGTCGGCGCCGTGATGGTGCTGGCGTCGAACCTGCTGGCCGACATCCTCTACACCGTGGTCGATCCGAGAGTGAGGCTGCAATGAGTACCGTGGCCCCGCTCGCGTCGGACGTCGCCACCACCGCCGCGCCGGTCCGCGGCGGACACCGGTCGCCGGGCCGGATGGCGTTGCGCCGGTTCCTGCGGCACCGGGCCGCCGTGGTCAGCCTGGTCGTGCTGGCCCTGATCATCATCGCGGTGCTGTTCGCCGACGTGATCGCGCAGCATCAACCGGACGCGACCGACCTGTCGGCGATCCGGACCAAGCCGAGCGCCGAGCACTGGCTCGGCACCGACGGGACCGGGCGGGACGTGTTCGCCCGGTTGCTGCACGCCGGCCGGGTCTCGCTCGGCGTCGGCCTGGCCTCGGCGGCGCTGGCGGTGGTGCTCGGCGTCGTGCTGGGCAGCCTGGCCGGCATGTTCGGCGGCTGGGTGGACGGGTTGATCATGCGGCTCGCCGACATCTTTCTGTCCTTCCCCTCGCTGGTGGTGATGATCGTGCTGGCCGGCATCCTCGGCCCGAGCGTGGTGACCATGATCATCGCGATCGGCGTGTTCCAGTGGCCGATCTGCGGCCGGCTGGTCCGCGGCAGCGCCCTTTCGGTACGGGAGCACGAATACATCCTGGCCTCCCGGGCGACCGGGGCCCATCCGTGGTGGGTGATCACCCGGCACATCCTGCCGGCGGTGCTGCCGCCGGTCGTGGTGGCCGGCACCCTGTCGGTGGCCGGCTCGATCGGGTTGGAGGCGACGCTGTCGTTCCTCGGCCTCGGCATCCAGCCGCCGACCGCGAGCTGGGGCAACATGCTCAACGAGGCGCAGTCGTTGACCGTGATCCGCAATCAGCCCTGGCTCTGGCTGCCGCCCGGCCTCGCGGTCGCGGTCACCGTGCTCGGCGTCAACTTCATCGGCGACGGCCTGCGGGACGCCCTGGATCCGAAGCAGGGCGGCCGATGAACTCACCGATGACGGCCGAGCTGCTGACCGTTTCCGATCTTGCGGTCGAGTTCCGGACCGAGGACGGCACGGTGTACGCGGTCGACGGGATCTCGTTCCAGGTCAGGACCGGCGAGCTGCTGGCCATCGTCGGCGAGTCCGGCTCCGGCAAGAGCGTCACCGCGCTGTCGGTGGTCGGCCTGCTGGACCGCAAGGCGACGGTCACCGGGTCGATCGCCCTGGAGGGGGAGGAGCTGACCACCGCCTCCGAACAGCGGATGCAGTCGGTCCGCGGTGGCCGGATCGGGATGATCTTCCAGGACCCGATGACGGCGTTGAACCCGGTGATGACGATCGGCGCGCAATTGGCCGAGGCGATCCGGCTGCACGCCGGCAAGGGCAGCCGGGCTGCGCTCGACAAGGCGGCGGTACGCGAGCGCTGCATCGGGCTGCTCGAGTCGGTCGGGGTGGCCAACCCGGACCAGCGGCTGCGCCAGTACCCGCACGAGTTCTCCGGCGGCATGCGGCAGCGGGCCATGATCGCGATGGCGATCGCCAACGACCCGGACCTGATCATCGCCGACGAGCCGACCACGGCGCTGGACGTGACGATCCAGGCCCAGGTCCTTGATCAACTCCGGAAGGCGCAGCGGGAGACCGGCGCCGCCGCGATCCTGATCACGCACGACCTCGGCGTGGTGGCCGAGCTGGCCGACCGGGTGATCGTCATGTACGCGGGCCGGATCGTCGAGTCCGCCGGTGTCCGGGAGCTGTTCCGGCAGCCCCGGCATCCGTACACGATGGGGCTGCTGGCCAGCCTGCCGACGCTGGACTCCGAGCTGACCCGGCTGCATCCGATTCCGGGCAGCCCGCCCGACGTCAGCCAGCCGATCTCCAACTGCCCGTTCCACCCGCGCTGCCCGCTGGCCGTGGATCGCTGCCGTACCGAGGATCCTGGGTTGGTCGAGGTCGACGGCGGCCACCTCGCGGCGTGCTTCCGTACCGACGAACTGATCGGGCGAACCCCGGAGCAGGTGTTCGTGCGGACGGTCGTCGAGGTGGAGCAGCCGGACGAGCCGGCCGCGGCGGCGGAGGCGCGATGACCGAGCTGTTGCGGGTGGAGGGCCTGGTCAAGCACTTCCCGATCCGGCGGGGCGTGCTGCGCCGGCAGGTCGGTGTTGTGCGGGCCGTCGACGGGCTCGACTTCGGTGTGGCGGCCGGCAAGACGCTGAGCCTGGTCGGTGAGTCGGGCTGCGGCAAGTCCACCACCGGCCGGCTGTTGGCCCGGCTGATCGAGCCGACCGAGGGCCGGGTCTGGCTGGAGTCCGACGAGCTGACGGCGCTGCCGCCGGCCCGGCTGCGGGCGCGCCGGCGCGACATCCAGATCATGTTCCAGGACCCGTTCTCGTCGCTGTCGCCGCGGCTCACCGTCGCCGAGATCATCGCGGAACCCCTGCGGGTGCAGGGTTTGTACCGCGCCGGCGGCCGGAACCGGGTGCACGAACTGCTGGAGCTGGTCGGGCTGCGCACTGAGCACGCGTACCGCTATCCGCACGAGTTCTCCGGCGGTCAGCGGCAGCGGATCGGGCTGGCCCGGGCGCTCGCCCTGGAGCCCAAGGTGTTGATCTTGGACGAGCCGGTCAGCGCGCTCGACGTGTCGGTGCAGGCGCAGGTGGTGAACCAGCTGCAGGACCTGCAGCAGCGGCTCGGCCTGGCCTACGTCTTCATCTCGCACAACCTTTCCGTGGTACGGCATCTGTCCGACCAGATCGCCGTGATGTACCTCGGCATGATCGTCGAGCAGGGCAGCCGGGAACAGCTCTACCAGCGGCCGCGGCACCCGTACACGAAGGCCTTGTTGTCGGCGGTGCCGATCCCGGATCCGGACCGGCGCGAGGAAAGGGAGCGGATCCGGCTGACCGGCGACGTGCCCAGCGTCAGCAACCCGCCGAGCGGCTGCCGGTTCCGGACCCGCTGCTGGAAGGCGCAGGACGTGTGTGCGACGACACCGCCGCCGCTGGCCGAACTGACCGCGGACGGGCACCTTTCGGCCTGCCACTTCCCGGAGAACGTCGATCCCGCCACTAGCATGACGGTGGAGTCCCAAGATCAGGAGCGCTGAGCCGTGGCACGTAACGCATCGAGCAAAACGTCGGCGTTGGACGACAGCCGTCCGGCCTCGGCCAACTATCACGCGAACGCGCTGGCCCGGGGCCTCGGCCTGATGGAGCAGCTCGCCGCGGCCGACCGGCCGCTGACCCTGAGCGATTTCAACAGCACCACCAAGCTGCCCAAGAGCACGCTGGTCCGACTGTTGTCGGTGCTGGTGGAACTCGAGTATCTGGTGCGGGTCGACGAGCAGCCGTCGTTCCGGCTCGGCCACAAGGTGCAGCACCTGGCGACGGCGTACCGGGCTTCGCTGGACATCGCCGACGTGACCGGGCACTACCTCGCCGAGGCGGCGGCCGAGACGGGGCACACCTGCAACCTCGGCGTGCTCGACGGTGATCAGGTGCTGCACCTCTGCGTCGAGGAGCCGGACCGGCCGTTGCGGTTCAACGCTGCGCCGGGTTCGCGTGATCATCTGTATTGCACCGGGCTGGGCAAGGTGCTGCTGGCCGGGCTGGACGACGAGGCGGCGTCCCGGCGGCTGCCGGCCGCGCCGTGGGAGGGCTTCACGCCGTCCACGATCACCGAGCTGCCGGAACTGCTGCGGGAGTTGAAGAAGGTCCGCACCCGTGGGTACGCGATCGACGACAACGAACGCAGCACCGGTCTGCGCTGCATCGCCGTCGGGATCGAGATCGACGGCGCGGTGCTGGCCGCCGTCAGCCTGTCCGGCCCGGCCGCCGAGTTCGGCCCGGCCCGGCAGAAGGAGTACGCCGGCGTCCTCTCCCGGCTCGCCGAGGCGCTTCGCCAAGATCAGGATTTCGTCGTCGCGATCAGCAATCTGACCGCGCAGCTGCGGGTGTGATCACCACCCTCCGCACCACAACCGAACAGGAAGCGATGATCGACGTTCACACCCACTGTCACCTCAGCGAGCACTGGGGCCCGGAGTGGGAGACCAACTGGAAGCCCGTCTACGGTCACGACTACGAGGAGAAGACGCCCGCCGAGTTCGATGCGGCGATGAAGGAGGCCGGCGTCGAGCTCGCGTTCACGTTCGGGCTGCGGGCCACCCGGGCCGGCGTGGACACGCCCAACGAGTACGTCGAGTGGTTCTGCGCCAACACCGAGACGGCGACGGTCGGCTTCATGGCGCTCGACCTCTGCGACGACGACGTCCTTGATCAACTTCAGGACGGCGTGGCTCGCGGACTCGGCGGGATCAAACTGTATCCGGTGCTGGCCCACTTCGATCCGCGGGACGCGAAGCACGATCCCGTCTACGCCGCGGCCGAGGCGGCCGGCTTGATCATCCTCTGGCACATGGGCGCGACGCCGAGCCCCGAGGGCCGGCTCGACGTCAGCCAGCCGCTGGTCGTCGACGAGGTGGCCCGGCGGCATCCGGGGTTGAAGCAGATCATCGCGCACATGGGCCATCCGTGGCAGCGGGAGACGATGGTGATCTGCCGGAAGAACCGCAACGTGTTCACCGACGTCTCGGCCAGTTGGCACCGCCCGCTGGACGGCTATCTGGCGCTGGCCAGGGCCCAGGAATGGAGCGTCGTGGACAAGCTGCTGTTCGGCTCCGACTACGCGCTGTGGACTCCGGCCGAGGCGGTCGCCGGGCTGCGTTCGATGGCCGCGACCAAGGTCCAGGGGATGCCGGAGATCAAGAAGGAAACGCTGGAATGGCTGCTGGACGGCGACCCGCGGCCGGCGCTGGGGCTGGCGTGATCATGAGCGAACCCACCAGAGTCGTCGTCGTCGGCTCGGGCTTCATCGCCGGCGAACACCTGTCCGCCCTGGAGCAGTTGCCGGACGCCGAGGTGGTCGGCATCGTCGATCTTAATCCCGGTCGGGCGGCCGCCGCCGCGAAGTCCGCCGGCGGGGTGCCGTGGGCTGTTGATCTTGGTACGGCGATCGCCGACTGGTCGGCCGACGCGGCGATCGTCTGCACCCCGAATCACACCCATCCGGCGATCGGAAAGGTGCTGGCCGATGCTGGTGTGCACGCCTTGATCGAGAAGCCGCTGGCGATCACGCCGGCCGACGCGGCCGAGCTGGTGCGGGTGTTCGAGGACAAGGGCCTGGTGCTGTCGGCGGCGCACACGCACCGCTACGCCCCGTACGCGCGGGCCGTCCGGCAGGCGATCGTCGACGGTGCCGTCGGCCGGCCGCTGCAGGCCCGGATCACGCTGCTCGGCGGCTGGATCTGGGGCGACTGGCGGAACTGGCAGATCGACCGCAGCCGGTCCGGCGGGCACGCGCTGCACAACGGTGTCCACCTGCTCGACCTGGTCACCTGGTGGCTCGGCGACACCCCGACCCACCTGCACGCGTACGGCCGCAAGCGCGCGGCCGCCGATCTTGAGGTGCACGACTACTTGATGATCACCGTCGGGTACGCGTCCGGCGCGTCCGCGGTCTGCGAGATGAGCCGGGCCAACCAGCCGCGCGGCATCGGCTATCGGGAGGTGTTCGTGCAGGGCGACGGCGGGACGCTGCGGCTGCCATGGGACAACGAGGGTCTGCTGTCCTGGGGTCACGACGGGACCCGCGTCGTGCCGGCCGGGCCGAGCCCGTTCCTGGCCCAGGCCCGGACCTGGCTGGCCGCGGTCCGAGGTGATCAACTCGAGGAGGAGCCGGTGACCGGCCGGACCGGGTTGGCCGCAGTCGTCCTCGGCGACGCCGCGGAGCGTTCGCTGGCCAGCGGGACCATGATCACTCTCGAGCAGGAGGCCGCGGCGTGAGCAGGGTGTTGCTGGTGCGGACCGATCCGGGCGTGCAGCGGGTCGCCGTGGCGGTACTCCGGGGCGATCTCGGGTTGCCGTGGGCGGTGCAGGCCGACCTGGTGCTGCGCGGCCCGGACGGAGGCACGCTGGGCGAGTTGCTGGCCGGAGCCGTGGACGCGGTCCGGTTCGTGCTCGGTCTCGGAGTGCGTACGGTCTCGGCGCGCTGCACCGGTTCGCTCGACGATGATCACGGCGTGCTGAACGCGACGTTGATCTTCGAGCACGAGGTCGGGGCGTCGATCACGGTGAGCCGGATCGCCACGCCCGGACTCGACGAGGCCCGGCTGCGGGTGATGGGCAACGAGGGCGTGCTGGCGGCCGATCTGACCAGGCCCGCGGTGTTGATCGACGGCGGCGCGCGCCTGCTGGCGTACGGTCCGACGGCCGTCGAGCCGGTGCTCGAACCGGCCGACGCCGACGCGGTGGCCGGGGTCGTCGACGCGATCCGGAAGTCGATCGCGGAGAATGCCGTCATCCATCTGGAAGGAATCTGATCATGCGCTTCGTCAGCTACCGCCGGGACGGTGAGCTCTACCACGGCCGTCTGGCCGGTGATCAACTTGAGTCAGGGGTGATCGAACTCGGCCCGGGCGACCTGCTGTCCGTGCTGGAGGGCGAGGGGCTCGCCGCGGCCGGGCAGCGGCCCGGCCCGGAGCGGTCGGCGGCGGAGCTCACGCTGACCGCGCCGCTGCTGCGGCCGCCGAAACTGCTCGCGGTCGCCGCCAACTACGCCGACCACATCAAGGAGGGCGGCGGCACACCGATGAACCCGGCGCGCGCGACGCCGCGGCTGTTCCTCAAGCCGTCGACGGCGATCACGGGTCCGTACGACCCGATCACGTTGCCCAAGATCTCCACCCGGAACGACTGGGAGGTGGAGCTGGCGGTGGTGATCGGCGAGCGCTGCCGCGACGTGCCGGTGGATCGCGCCCTGGACGTGGTGGCCGGCTACCTGACCGCGAACGACGTGTCGGCGCGTTCGATCGAGCCGGGCTTCGAGCGGGACGAGGAGCACGCGCATCCGTTCTTCGATTGGCTGCTCGGCAAGTGGCCGGACGGGTTCGCGCCGCTCGGCCCGTATCTGGTGACGGCCGACGAGGTGCCCGATCCGCAGGATCTCGAGCTGGTGCTCGAAGTCGACGGCACGGTACGGCAGCAGGGCTCGACCAAGGACATGATCTTCGGCGTCGCCGAGTTGATCGCGTTCGCGTCGTCGGTGATGACCCTGGAGCCGGGCGACGTGATCGAGACCGGGACGCCGGACGGCACCGGTGTCGCGATCGGTGTCTTCCTCAGGCCCGGCGAGGTGATGACCGCCCGGGTCGGCAACCTCGGCGAGCAGCGGACGCCGATCGAGAGCTGAACCGGGGATGATCTTGGACGGGGTGGTCGTCGGCGGTTCGGTCGTCGACGGCACCGGCGCCGTACGGCGCCGGGCCGACCTGGGCTGGCGGGACGGTCGGATCGTGGCCGTCGGTGATCTTGGTGGCGCCGCGGCCGAGGAGCGGATCGACGCCGACGGGCTGGTCGTCGCCCCCGGCTTCGTCGACCTGCACGGGCATTCCGACCTGTCGATCCTTGATCATCCCGCCGGCACCAGCAAGATCAGGCAGGGCGTGACCACCGAGGTCGCCGGCAACTGCGGCCTGGCCGTCGCCCCGGTCGCCGCGGACGCCGTGGCCGGCGTGCGCGGGCTGCTCGGCATCGTCGAGCTGCCGGAGGTGCCCTGGTCCTGGTCGAGCGTCGGCGACTATCTGGCCCTGGTCGAACGGTCCCGGCCGAACCTCCGGATCGCCTTGCTGGCCGGGCATCTGGCGATCCGGGCGTCGGTCGTCGGGCTTGATCAACGACCGCCGGATTCTGACGAGTTGGCGGCGATGGGCGGGCTGGTGCAGCAGGCGCTGGACGAGGGCGCGGTCGGGCTGTCGCTCGGCCTGATGTATCCGCCGAGTGCGTACGCGAGCGTCGAGGAGCTCACCGCCCTGGCCGAGGTGGTCGCCCGCAACAACGCCGTGCTGACGGTGCATCTGCGTGATTACGGCGCCGGTCTGCTGGACGCGGTGCGAGAGGCGCTGACGGTGGCCGAGCGGTCCGGCTGCCGGCTGCAGATCTCCCATCTCACCGTCGCCGGCCGGCGCAACTGGGGTTCTGTGCCCGCCGCCCTGGCCGAGATCGACGCCGCGGCCGAGGCCGGCGTCGACGTCGCGGTGGACTGCTACCCGTACTTGGCCGGCAGCACCAACCTGTCCCAGTTGGCGCCGCGCTGGGCCATGGACGGGGGTCAGGACGGGCTGCACGCGCGGCTCGCCGAGCCGGAGCTCCGGACCAAGATCATCGGGCAGATGAGCGATCCGGCCGTCGGTTGGGACGAGATCCTGCTCGGCCTGATGCCCGGACGTCCGGAGCTGGCCGGTCGGACCGTCGCCGACCTGGCCGCCGAGACCGGACAGCCGCCGGCCGCGGCGGCCGTCGAGCTGCTCGCCGTCGCCGACCCTTCGATCATCGCGTTCGGCCGCTCCGAAGCTGATCTTCGCGCCGTGATGACCCACCGGCTGAGCATGATCGGTTCCGACGGCCTCGCCGTAGACCCCGAGCGGAGGGATCGCGGACTGCCGCACCCGCGCTACTTCGGCGCCTACCCCGGACTCTTCCAGCGGTACGTCCGCGAGGAATCCCTGCTCAGCGTGGAAGACGCCGTGCGCCGCTGCACCTCAGCGCCGGCGCTCCGGGCCGGACTGGCGGACCGCGGCCGACTCGAGCCGGGCCTGCTGGCGGACCTGGTGATCTTCGACCCGGCCACGATCACCGAGCGCTCCACGTACCTCGATCCCTGGGCCGCCCCGGAGGGCATCGCCCGGGTCGTGGTCGGCGGCCGTACCGTCGCGGTGGAGGGTGCCGTCGAGCCGGTCGGACCGTCGTGATCATGCTGCCGGCGAATCCGGCCCGAAATGGAGGTGAAGTCGTCCGCTGGGTGAAGGGGGCGTGGCACGGCTCGCAGCTTGCTGTTGCTCAACGGGCTGTGGCACAGAATTGCAGTTTGCTGCGGCTCAACGGCCGAGAAATCGGTCCCCCGGTGGGTGGCGTCCACCTCACGACCCGACCGCTGTGGATTTCCGCCGTAACTGACCGGCTGAAATTCACTCCGGTCGTGCGTATCAGACCGAACTCCGCGACACCACATGTCGTCGAGGCGGTCACTTCGTCTTCATGATCACGTCGTACCGCAGTACCGGAAGCATCCGGCCGGGAATGGAGCCCGACGCGATCTCGCCGACGCGGACCGCACCCATGGCGAGATAGAAGCCCTCAGCCAGCGGCTCGGCTTCGATCTTGAGCAACCTGAAACCCAGGTTGCGCGCCGTGTCGGCGGCGTGCTCGAAGAGCCGACGGCCGAGCCCCGTGCCGATCGACTCGGGCACCACCCAGAGATTGCCCAACTCGCCCTCGGGCAGCTCGCCGTCGACGCTGTAGAACCCCAGAACCCGACCGGCGGACTCGGCGACGACAAATTTCCGGTCGGACAGATCGCCCTCGGTGTAGGTCAGCTCGCTCCGGCAGGCGTCCAGGAACTCCTGGTCGTAACCCCAGGATCCCTTGGCCAGCAGGGCGATGTCGCCCAGCAACTCCGCCTCGTCCGCGCGCGCCGGCCGCATCAACACCGTGTCCACAGAGCCATTTTGTCATCGATCCGAGGCTTATCGTTTCGGCATGACCGACGAAGCTCAAGTGAACGAGGCGCTCACAGCGGCACGCGCGGCGCACGCCGCGGCCACCGAGGCCCTGGCCCGAGCCGAGGCGGCAGCCCGGGCCGCCGGAGTCGAGCCCGATGGAACGGCAGCGCCGGAGCTTCGGGTCCAACGGCTCCGGGTGGTCGAGCCGGACGGCACCACGCGGATGATCATCGGCAACTCGGCGATGTCGAATTTCGCACCGATTCGCGGTCGAGACGTCGAGCATCCGGATCGCGGGAACCTCGGCGGAATCATCTTCTGCAACGACGAAGGTACGGAAGCCGGCGGCCTCGCGTACGCGGGCGGCAAGGTCGACGGCGAGCCGCGGCAACTCGGCTTCTGGTCCGTCGACGACTTCGAGCAGAACGAGGGGTTCCGGCTCGGAGCCGCGCAGGAGGGCGACCGACGAAGCAAATGGATCGAGTTCGCCGACCAGCCGTTCTTCTCGGTCGCCGACTTCCTTGAGGAGGCGGAAGGCAAGACCGGCGCCGAACGGGACGGTGTCGCAGCAAAGTACTGGCCCGACGACGCCGGCGGCAACGGCATCCTACGGCTGCGCTTGTCCCGACGACGGGACCGTCAGGTCCCTGATCCCCAGCAGCTAGCCGGAACGTGGATAGGGCGGGGCGATCTCGGCATCAGGTCAGTGGGGCCCACGCCAACGTTCGTGTTCGATATTCCGGTTGCCGGGTCACGCCACATCGATAGACTCGGACACGTTCAGAGGTAGACATTCCCCGATTGACGAGCGTACGAGTCCGGGAGGTGCACATGCGTCCACCATCGAATCGGCGCGCTTGTCCGAAGGTTGTCGTCTTCGCCTGATCTCCTTGGCGCTTCACGGCCGGTGGTTCCACTCATCGCCGGCCGGCGCCAACCGCCGGGATGACCGGCTCCTGACATCTCTTCAGCGTTGCGCGCAATTGTGACCCTGCAGTGATCACTGCAGGGGTCGTCATGCTGCGAACCCCTCTGGAGATGCCTTCACGTGCTATTCACCCAGCGAAATCCGTCTGCCTCCCGGCAGATGCTGACCAGATATCTGCGACCGCATGGGTGGCGTCTGCTGGTCCTGGCAGTCATCCTCGCGTTCACGATCGCCGTGCAGATCTCAACTCCCATCGTCGCGAGCCGGTTCATCGATGAGGCAACCGGCGATGGAACTCACCGACTGCTCACTGTTCTTGCCCTGGTCACGGTTGGTCTTGCGATCGTTCGTCAAGGGGCATCCCTGGCCGACACCTACGTCGCCGAACTCGTCAGTTGGCAGGCCACCAACGCGCTGCGCGAAGACCTGGCGGCACATCTGCTCCGGCTGGATGCGTCGTTCCACAATGCCCACACACCGGGTGAACTCATCGAACGCGTGGACGGCGACGTCTCGGCCGTCGCCCGCCTCTTCTCGCGATTCGTCGTGTACGTGCTGGGAAACGGGATTCTTATTCTCGGCGTACTCGGACTGACGTTCGTCACGGACTGGCGGGTCGCTCTCGGGCTCAGCGTGTTCGTCGTGATCGCCCTGGTCGTGATGCTCAAGATCCGCGCTGCGGCCACACCTCTTTCCGCCGCCGAACGACAGGCCAGTGCCGAATTCTATGGATTCATTGGAGAAGGTCTCTCCGGCCTGGAGGACATCCGGTCCAGTGGCGCCAGGGCATTCGTGCTACGCCGCTGCGCCGAACTGATGCGCACGTGGATATCGATGACCAGCCGGGCGGGCATGCGAGGCTACGCCATGGTGGCGTCGAGCAGCGGGATCTTCACCCTCGGATCAGTGTTCGCGCTGGCGCTTGGCGCGATGCGATATCACGATGGTGCGCTCACCATCGGTGCTGTCTACTTGATCTTCCGTTACACCCAGATGCTGCGTCATCCAACCGAGCAGATTCGTAACGAGATCCAGGACCTGCAGCAGGCCGGGGCGAGTATTGGGCGCATCGCCAACCTTCTTGCGATTTCGCCTCGCCTGATCGACGGACCGCGGCCTGCCCTGCCCTCGGGACCGCTGGACGTCGAACTCGCTGGAGTCTCGTTCGGCTACGACCCCGACACGCCGGTGCTTCACGAACTCAGCTTTCGCCTGCCGCCGGGACATGTGCTCGGGATCGTCGGACGAACCGGCAGCGGCAAGACCACCCTGACGCGACTCGTACCGCGCTTCTACGATCCGCAGAAAGGTGTCGTGAGAATCGGTGGCGTCGACGTGCGTGCGGTCGGCCTCGCCGCGGTTCGCTGCCGAATCGGGATCGTGTCACAGGACATCCACCTGTTCAACGCTTCGGTACGAGACAACCTGACCTTGTTCGACGACGAGGCGGATGACCTCCGGATCACTGCCGCGCTGCAGTCCGTTGGTCTGTCCAACTGGCTCCGGAACCTGCCCGAAGGACTCGACTCGCTCGTCGGATCGAAGGACGCGGCACTCTCGGCCGGGCAGGCGCAGTTGTTGGCCTGCGCCCGGATTCTCCTTCAAGATCCGGACATCGTCATTCTGGACGAACCGTCATCCCGACTCGACCTGGCCACTGAACGCCTCGTCCAACAGGCCTTGGTCCGTTTGCTTGAAGGACGCACGGCCATCATCGTGGCGCATCGCCTGACGACGGTCTCGATGGCCGACGACATCCTCGTGCTGGAGAACGGGCGTATTCACGAACACGGGCCGCGCGCCGAGCTCGAGGCCGATGAAGCGTCGCATTTCTCGCAGTTGCTCTCTCACGCCAGGGAGGAGATCGACCGATGACCACGCTTCCAACCTGGCGGTATCTGCTGAGAATGGCCCGGTTCTCACCCGGCATCAGCCTTGTCCACGCATTGCTCTGGTGCCTGATGAGTCTCTCGGGGCTGGTGCCAGGATTGATCGCGAGTTTGTTCTTCGACGTCCTGACCGAACAATCGCCCTTGCCGATGGGAACTTCCGGACTGTTGTGGCTATTGGTGCTGCTTGCCGCAGTCCAATCGACGCTCTGGCTGGTAGCCGGGTACGTCGAGATCGTCATGCGCTTCACCATGAGTGGATTGCTGAGACGAAACCTGCTGCGCCGCATTCTCGATCGCCCGGGCGCACAGGCGCTTCCGTACTCGATCGGAGAGACGCTCAGCCGCTTCCGCGATGACGCCCACTCGGCCGAGGACAGTCTGGACTGGATGGATGAGACGGTCGGTCAAGCCGTGATCGCCTCCGTCGCCTTCGTCGTTCTGCTGATCGTGAACGTCAAGCTGACGTTGGTCGTGATCTTGCCGCTCGTTGTCGTTGTCTATGTCGCCCAGCGAGCCAGCAGCAAGCTCGGTCGATACCGGAAAGCGAGCAGCGAGGCGACGAGCCAGGTGACCGGAGCGATCGGCGACCTGTTGACGGCCGTACAGACCGTGCAGGCAGCAGGAGCCGAGTCACGTCTGGTTGCTCACCTTCGCCAACTCAATCACCGACGCCGGACCACGACCGTGACCGATCGTCTGGCGACACAGGCGATCAACGCGATCACGTCCAATCTGGTCGGCATCGGATCGGGACTCGTCATGCTGCTCGCCGCAGGCAGCATCCGTGACAACAGCATGACGGTCGGCGACTTTGTGTTGTTCGTGGCCTATCTGGGCTTCATCACCCAGTTCACGGCCAGCCTCGGACAGTTCGTCGCGCAGTACCGACAGACCGGTGTCGCCTTCGAACGGATGGAAACTCTGCTCGGCGAGGACCCGGCGGCCACCCTGGTGGCTCCCACACCTCTGTACCTGCGCGGCGACCTGCCTCCCGTCACGCCACCGCCGCCGATTGGCGCCGACTCACTCCAGACGGTCGAAGCGTCCGGGCTGAGTTTTCGACATCCGGGGACTGCTGCCGGCATCGACAACCTCGATCTCCAGCTGGAACGCGGAACCCTCACGGTGATCACCGGCCGCGTCGGGTCCGGCAAGACGACCCTCTTGCGGACCTTCCTCGGATTGCTGCCTCCGCGCTCCGGCCAGATCCGCTGGAACGGCAAACTGGTCGAGGACCCACAATCCTTTCTCGTGCCGCCGCGCGTGGCCTATACGCCTCAGGTACCGCGCCTGTTCAGCGACTCGCTCAAACACAACATCCTGCTGGGACTACCGGAGAATTCGGAGAACCTTGAGGCGGCGGTCCACGGGGCAGTGCTCGAGCGCGACCTGGCGACGTTCCCCGCCGGCCTCGATACACCTGTCGGACCGCGTGGTGTCAAGCTCTCGGGCGGACAGATCCAGCGGTCGGCGGCTGCACGAATGCTGGCGCGCAACGCCGAACTGCTGGTGATCGACGACCTCTCCAGCGCGCTGGATGTCCACACCGAAGCGACACTCTGGCAGCGCATGATCGATGGCAAGAACCTCACCTGCCTTGCCGTGTCTCATCGACGTGCCGCCCTACGTCGAGCCGACCACATCGTCGTCCTGAAGGACGGCCGCGTCGAAGCCGAGGGATTGCTTGACGACCTGTTGATCAACAGCGCCGAGATGCGTTCACTCTGGCACGAGCACGAACCCGAGGAGGAGGCCGTCCTCGAATAGTTCGGCCGTTCCTCGGCGCCGTCGATCATGATCGACATCGCCTCACCCGACGGCAGTGGGCCAGGACGGCGGCGCGCGCCTCGTGCTCAGGTCGGCGCGACGGCACCGAGGAGGCGGTTGAGGCGGGAACGGATTCCTCCCGGCTGACGCCCCGTGCGCTCCGCGATCTCCCGAACGCTCAATCCAGCGGCGTGCAGGTCGAGCAGTTCGCGCTCCTGATTCTCGTCCCAGCGGCGGTAGGCGTGTGGATGCTCCTCCCGCACCCCCTCGAGGGTCACGGTCCTTGAGGTTCTGAGGTGGATGCTGCCGAGCTCGGTGCGAGGCCGGCGCCAGCGTTCCTGCTCACCGCGCCAGAGCACGAGGTCATCACCGTCGAACAGGAGCAGATCGGCGTCGACATCCTCGGACTCGCCACCGCGGAGGTTGATGGTCACCATGGGCGCAGATCGTAGGGTCGTGGTCCGACAGTCCGGATCCGAGCTGCGGACGTGCGGAACTCGAGGCCGTTGTCAGTGGGGCCGGTTAGTATCGCTGACATGTTCGATTCATCGACGACTGAGGACGGTGCGGCGGCCGGCATCCTGCGGGGTGCCGAGGCGGCGTACCGTGCTCGGATATCGGCCGAGAACGAACTGCTGGGGTGGGCCGTCGCGTGGGCCGACACCTGGCCGGCCGAGTCGATCACCGAAGATCAACTGCGGGTCTCCGGCGGTGCGCGCGGGGTGCGTCCGGGTGGCGACGGGACGCCGGAGGTCAATGATCTTGCCGTGGCCACGTTCGGAGCCAAGATCGACAAGGGTTACGTGGCCACACTCGGGTTCCTGGGCGATGCGCTCGATCTGCGGGATCGACTGCCAGGTCTGTGGGCCAAGATCACGAACTGTGAGGTGATCGGGTGGCAGGGCTGCAAGGTGGCCCGGATGACATGCCAGTTGACGTTCGAACAGGCTCGGGCGGTCGACGTCGAGGTTGCTGATCACGCCGGGCTGGTGCCGTGGCCCAAGCTGGAACGGCTCACCCAGGCCGCGATCATCCGCGTCGACGGCGAACGGATCGAGCGGGAGGCGGCCGAGGCGAAGAAGAAGCGTGGCGTCTGGCTGTCGCAGACCGACGAGCACGGGCTGAAGGGGATCTACGGCCGGTTGACGCCGCCGGAGGCGATCCGCCTCTACGCCCGGATCCAGGAGATCGCGGCCTGTCTTCCGCTGGGTACGGCGACGGCCGACGAGCGCCGTGCGGACGCCATGGCAATGTTGGGCAACGAACTTCAGGCCACCGAGGTGGTCGCGCGGCATCGGCAACCGGACCTGTTCGACCTCGACCTGGAAGCGGCCGTGCAGCCGGCGCCGGGCGGCGACGGCGCCGTGGAAGAGACCGAGCTGCATCCGTCCCTGCGCGATCGGCCGGTGGTCCCGAGCCCGGAGTCCGCGATCTTCAGAGCCGCCGTCGAGCAACTGTTCCGCAAGCTCAAGCCGGCCGACCTGCTGCCGAAGGCGACGTTGTCCGTGTACGTCGACGCGGACGCCCTGGAACGAGGAACCGGCGTCTGCCGGGTGCCCGGCGTCGGGCCGACCGCGCTCGGCGTGGTCAAGGACTGGCTCGGCCACTGCAGCGTGACGGTGCGACCGGTGATCGATCTCAACGATCCACCTCCGCCGGTCGACCGCTACGAGATCCCGCCGCGCCACCGGCGACACCTGGCGCTCCGGCAACCGGCGAGCAGCTTCCCGTGGTCCACGGCGATGTCCGGGCTCGATCTTGATCATGTCATTCCCTACCTGTCAAGGAAACGCGGCGGCCCACCCGGTCAGACGGGAGTCGATGGGCTGACGCCGACCTCTCGCACGGAGCACCGGCTGGTGACCCACGGCGGCTGGCAACGGCGACAACCCGAGCCGGGAACGATGATCTATCGCTCCCCGTACGGTGACGTCTACGTCACCAATCATGCCGGCACCCATGCCCTCGGGTCCGGATCCTTCGCGCAGCTCACCTGGGCGGCGTGCACGGGAAGGGCCGCCGCCTGACCCGACGGCTAGGGTCATGGCATGGCTGACGTACGCGCTCTCGTTGATCACTACGTCGAGCTGCTGTCGGCCCTGTCCGGCGTCCGTGCCGTACTGCTCGGCGGCAGCTTCGCCCGTGACGCCGCCGATCGCTGGAGCGACCTCGATCTCATGATCGTCGCCGCGGACGGCGTCGCGCCCGCAGAGCTGGCCGATGCCGCACTGGTCGCCGTCACCGCATCGAACGAGCCTCTGCTCGCGATCCGCCGCGACAGTGATCACTCCTGTCTGGTCAATCTGGTGCTGCCGCCGTGGATCCGGCTCGACATCAGCGTTACCGATGATCCCCGACCGGGCGGGCCTCGGATGTCGCTCCGCCAGGTGTACGGCGAGCCGATCGAGATCACGTCATCGATGGAGGACACCGTTGATCTTGAGGCTGCGGCAGCGGTGATCACTCAGCTCGTCCGGGTCTACGGCCTCCTTCCGGTGGTGCTGGGTCGCGACGATCTGATCACCGCGACGCAGGGGAGCCACCTGGTCTGGGGCGAGCTGGTCAACCTGTGCCTCCTGGTCGACCCGGAGACGAGCCGGATGGGCGCCCTGTCCAAGGCGCAGCGGATCCTGCCGGAACACCGCGACCTCCTGCTGTCGCTCCCGGCCATCGCACCCGACCGCGAGTCGATCCTCGCCTTCCACGAGGCCGCCTTCCCTGACACGCCCTGCTCGTCCGGAGACTGATGCCGCTCGTACCATTGTAAAAACTGGATTGTACGTAATACGATCTTCATCACAATGAAGGACATCGTCTATCTCGAACGACTTGAGCAGGCCGAGGCTCTGTTCAAGCCCCAGCGCGTCGCGGTGCTCCGGCAACTGTCCGAGCCCCGGTCCTGTACCGAGGTCGGCAAGGAGTTGGGGCAGACGGCGCAGCACGTCTACTACCACGTACGGAAGCTGCTCGAAGCCGGCCTGGTCTCGCAGGTCTCGGAACGCCGCGTGCGCGGGATCAACGAGGGGATCTATCAGGCGACAGCACGGTCCTATTGGCTCTTGCCCTCCCTGGTCGGCACGATCGGCACCCGCCGGGTTCAGGACGAGTTGAGTCTGGGCTACCTGCTCAATCTCGTCGAGGACGTCCAGGCCGATCTGGTCCGGCTCGACGGCACCGACGGCGACCTGCCCACTCTGGGCGTCTCCGGGGAGATCCGGCTCGCCGCGGGGGACCGGGACGCGTTCCTGGCCGATCTCCGCACCACCTTGCAAGACCTGTTCACCCGCCACGGCGGCGCTACCGGGGACACGTTCCGGCTCGCTGTGGCCTGTTATCCGAAGGAGGACGATCGCGATGACTGACCTGTCCCTTCGCGCTCGCATCGCGGCACACGTGAGCCGCGTCCAGCGGGCGCTCACCGACTCGGCCGAAGCCACCACTTGGCTCGCCGACCACGCCGACCTGGCACCTGCCGACCGGCGCTACGAGTTCTGGGGACGCTCCACTCCGCAAGGTGAGCGCGGCCGGCAACAACTGCTGGCCTGGCACCCCGAGCGGGAGCTCGCGTTCCGCTGGCGGCTCGACGACGTCGACACCACCGTCACGCTCGCCTTCGAGCCCGATGTTGATCATGGCACGACCCTGACCCTGACCCAGACCGACCTGCCCGGCATGGACGAACTGATGGCACCGACCGGCCGGCGCGACGGCCGGCACTCGATGCACACGTTCTGGCCGCTGGCGATCGCCAACCTGGCCGAGCATGTCGAAGGCCGGCCCCTGACACCGCGGGCGGACTTCGGACCTGACCGGAAGCCTGAGATCCGGATCTCGATCGACATCGACGACGCCGCCGACCGGGTCTTCGACAGTCTGATCCAGCCCAAGATCATCGAGCGGTGGTTCGGCTGGGAAGCCCTCGTCGAACCACGCGTCGGTGGCCGGATCCAGCTCGGGGTGGACGGAAAGATCTTCGAGTTCGAGCCGGGCAAGCGACTCAGCGCGGCCGACGACGAGGGCAGCATCGTCCGGTGGGAGCTGGCCGAATCCGATGGGCACACGCACCTGACGTTCGTCCAGAGTGGCTATCGCAATGATGAACTCGATAACGCCGCGCAGCACGAGGCGGGCTGGCTCGCCGCGCTGGCCGAACTCAAGCGGATGCACGAACTCGGCGACTCTTGGACTCCGCTGACCACGGAGTTCGGCGGCGAGAGCTCAGCCGAGGGCGACGTCGACGATCTCCCGGGCGATGGCGAGGCTGGCGGTCGCAGCCGGTGACGGAGCATTGCGTACGCAGACGACGCGGCCGGCCCGGCTGATCCGGAAGTCGTCGACCAGCGAACCGTCGGCGTCCATGGCCTGGGCGCGGATCCCGGGCGGGGCGGGTTCAAGATCACGGACCCGGAGCTCGGGCAGGTAGCGGCGGGCGGCGCGGGCGAACAGGCGGCGGCTGGACGAGCCGGCCAGTTCACGGATGCCGGTCGCCCAGTTGCGGCGGGCGAAGCGGCGGAAGCCGGCCCAGCGGAGCAGAGCCAGAAGTTGATCACCGGCCACGTCGCGGCGCCGGTAGCCCTCCCGGGCCAAGGCGAGGACCGCGTTCGGCCCGACCAGGACCCGGCCGTCGACCCGGCGGGTCAGATGCACGCCCAGGAACGGATAGCGCGGGTCGGGCACGGGATAGATCAGGCCGTTGACCAGGCCCGCGCGATCGGCCCGCAGGGCAGCGAACTCACCGCGGAACGGCACGATCACCGGATACTCCTGATCACCGGCGAGCCGGGCCAGCCGATCGGCCTGCAGGCCGGCACAGTTGATCACCCGGTGGTAGCCACCGAGTTCCTCGCCGCCGAAGACCCGGACCTCGTCACCCGCCTCGGTGAAGGCGGTCACGGCGACGCCGGTCCGCAGTTCGCCGCCGGCGTCGGTCACATCGCCGAGCAGGGCCCGGGTGATCGCGCCGTAGTCGGTGATCGCTGTACTGGGGGAGTGCAGACCGGCGATGCCAGCGGCGTGCGGTTCCAGCTCCCGCAGCCCATCGGCGTCGACCAGCCGCACCCCGGGCACCCCGTTGGCCCGGGCCCGCTCGAAGATCGCCGCCATCCGTTCCCGATCTTGGTCGGTCAGCGCGACAAGCACCTTCCCGACCTCCTGGTACGGCAGCCCGTGATCATCGCAGAACGCCCGCAGCAGGGCGATCCCCGAGCGGACCAGCCGCGCCTTCGCCGAGCCGGGCAGATAGTAGAGCCCGGCATGGACGACACCGCTGTTCCGCCCGGTCTGGTGCAGGGCCGGCTCGGCCTCCTTCTCGATCACGGTGACCCGGGTCGCCGGATCGCGCAGCAGCAACTCCCGTGCCACGGCCGCGCCGATGATGCCGGCGCCGATCACGGCCACCCTCTTGCCCACCATGCCACCCAGTCTGGCGTACGAACGCCTGGCGTACGGGAGCGGACTACCAGGCGGTCCAGCCGCCATCGACCACCAGCTGGGTCCCGGTGACGAAACCCGCCGACGGCGAGGCGAGAAAGACCACCGCACCGGCGATCTCGGGCGCCCGGCCCACTCGGCCGAGGGCGGTGCGCCGGCTCAGCCGTTCGAGGAACTCCCCGTGCGCGCCCTGCCCGGAGGGATTGGGGAACGGGCCGGGCACCACGGCGTTCACGGTGATCCCGTCGGGACCGAACCGGACCGCCTGGAACCGGACCAACTGGGCGATACCGGCCTTGGCCATGCCGTAATCGACCGGATTGATCGGCAGCCCGTCCGGATAGTTGGCCGGGTCCGGGCTGACCGTCCCGTACATGGAACCGAAGAGGATGATCCGGCCGCCGCGACCCGCGCCGCGCTCCCGCATCACCCGGGCCGCCGCCCGGCTCAGTACCAGCGAGCCGGTCAGGCTGACCCGGTAGCCCGCCTCGAGGTCGTCGGCGCCGATCTCGTCGTAGCCCTTGCCGCTGTGGAAGGCGGCCAGGTTGACCACGATGTCGAGTCGATCATGCTCCCGGCCGATCGCGGCGGCCTGCGCGTCCACGGCGGCGACGTCACCGATGTCCAAGCCGCGCCCGGAAACCCGGAGTCCCTCGCCGGCCAACGTCGCTGCGAGGGGCCTCGGCCCGGTCCGGCGCGGCGTCGGCGATGATCACCTGCGCGCCGTGCTCGGCCAGCGCCCGGGACACCTCGCTGCCCAGCAGTCCGGCACCGCCGACCACCCAGGCCACCTGCCCGGACAGGTCGAACCGGTGTTGTCGGGGTTCGGTCATGATCATCCTTTCCAGCGGGACGGGTCGACGAGGTCGAGCGGGCCGGCCGGAAGCTCGGACCGCACCCAGTCGAGCTCGGCCAGGGTGAGTGGCGGCCGCGCGACCAGCCGCGCCGTGTCGGTGATCTGCGCGGCCGACCGGGCGCCGACCACGACCGCGCCGACCCAGGGATGGCCGAGCACATAGCCCAGGGCAAGATCACGAAGGCTCTCCCGGCCGAGGGCCCTGCGGATCCGGTCCAGCCGGTCGGCGAGCTCGGTGGCGTCCGCGGGGTGGGGTCCGGGCCAGGACCGGGCCAGCGGATCGACGAGAATTCCCTGCAGGTACGTCGATCTGGCCGCGATCACCACCTTCGGCCGGGACCGGATCGCGGCCACGACGGGCGGCTCGCACCAGCGCCGGTCGAGCAGGTTGTAAGGAACCTGGACGTGACCGAGGCCGGGCAGCTGGAGCGCCGCGAGAAGCTCGTCCAGAGAGCCGACCGAGACGCCCCACTCAATGATCACGCCGTCGGCGCGGAGGCTGTCGAGGATGGTGACGGACCGCCCGGCGCCGGCCCGCAGGTCCCGGGCCCGGTGCAGCAACACCGTGTCCACGGAGTCGACCCGCAGCGCCGCGAAGGACGCCGCAAGGCTCTCCCGGACCGCGCGCTCAACGGCGGCGGGATCGGAATCCGCGTCGAACTCCGGCAGCGGCCTGATCTTGGTGATCAACGCTGGTCCGGGCCTACCGTCGCGGGCTCGACCGATCACCGCTTCGCTGTCGCCGTAGGCCCGCGCGGTGTCGATCCCGCGGGCGTTGACTGCCACCACCGCGTCGTACCAGGCGTCGGCCTCGTGCTCCGACGGCGGCTCCCGTCGCGGTCCGCGTCCGTACGCCTGACCCAGCTGGGCGGCGCCGATGACCAACCGATCCGACACCCGATGAACTTAGTACAGTGTCGCGCCCAAGTCTGCACGCCTGGCGGCGCCCGGGCACGCGCCTCGCGGCGCGCGAGTCGCTCGCGTTACGGCCCGGTAGCCCTAGGGATCGCATCTTTCCATGTCAACGACTGGTCAAGCTGCTTTATACATTGATACCGTAGTTGCGTTCTATGAAACTACCGCCCGCTCTGGGCGAAGGAGTTCTGAGATGCCCGAACCACTGATCTGGGCCAATCTGCTGCACCTCAGTTACAACATGTGGCTGGACACCCCGGGGGACTCGCCGGTGTCGTACTCGCCGGACCTGCGTTGCGACGACGAGCTCTGGGTCGAGCTCACCCAGCGGATGGCGGACGCCGGGTTCACCATGATCGTCATCGATCTCGGCGACGGCGTCCAGTACGCCTCGCACCGGGAGATCGCGGTCCGGGGTGCCTGGAGCCTCGGCCGGCTGGCCGAGGAACTGGGCCGGCTCCGCGAACTCGGGCTGGAGCCGATCCCGAAGCTCAACTTCAGCGCCTGCCACGACGCCTGGCTCGGCGAGTACTCCAAGATGGTGTCGACCAAGCTCTACTACGAAGTGTGCGCCGACCTGATCGACGAGGTGGCGCAGTTGTTCGACCGGCCGCGGTTCTTCCACATCGGCATGGACGAGGAGGCCGCGAGCTATCAGCGCAACATGGAGCTGGCGATCATGCGCCAGCACGATCTCTGGTGGCGCGACCTGCTCCGCTTCGCCGACGCGGTGGACCGGAACGGTTCCCGGCCGTGGATCTGGTCCGATCACGCCTGGCGCCACCCGGAGCCGTACTACGAGAAGATGCCGACGTCGATCGTGCAGAGCAACTGGTACTACAGCGCCCCGTTCGCCTCGGACGAGTCCGGGCGGCCCCGGGAGGTCGAGGGCGATGATCGCTATCTGACGTACCTGGACCTCGATGATCATGGCTACGAGCAGATCCCGACCGGCAGCAACTGGACCGTGCCGGAGAACTTCGGGCGGACCGTGGAGTTCTGCACCGAACGGCTGGATCCCTCACGCCTGTTGGGATTCCTGCAGACGCCCTGGCACCCCACGCTGCCCGCGTTCCGTGATCATCAGCTGGAGGCGATCGACGTCGCCGCCAAGACGATCAAGAACGTCTCCTAGGGTTGGGCGTCGACCAGGCGGCGCGCGGTGAAGTGGTCGGTGACCAGCACGTTGATCCAGCCACCGGCCGCGGCGGCGCGGATCGCGTCCACCTTGCCCGGGCCGCCGGCGACCCCGATCCGGCGCGGCACGGCGCGCAGTTCGTCCGGTCCGATGCCGAGCACCCGGTCGGTGAGCCTGGCGTCGACCAGGTCACCGGCGGCGTCGAAGAAGTTCAGGCAGACGTCGCCGACGGCGCCGAGCTTGATCAGCCGATCAAGATCACGTTGCGGCAGCGCGGTGCCCCAGGAGGCCCGCAGCGGGGAAGGTTTGGCCGAGCCGATACCGACCAGCACCATGGTCAGGCCGCTCCAGGCGGCCACCGCCTCGGCGATGTACGGGTCCAGCAGCAGGCCGTCCCGGACCGCCTTGCTGGCCACGACTCCCGGTGCCGGCAGATAGACCGGTTCGCCGCCGGTGAGCTGGGACAGCCGGTC
Source organism: Microlunatus parietis (assembly GCF_013407955.1). Lineage (GTDB taxonomy): Bacteria > Actinomycetota > Actinomycetes > Propionibacteriales > Propionibacteriaceae > Microlunatus > Microlunatus parietis. The sequence goes on from NZ_JACCBU010000001.1 coordinate 5,993,448, forward strand.
AGTCAGCCGGGTCGCCCGGACCTGCATGGCCGGGTTGCCGACCGCACCGAGGGTCTGCACGACGACCTCGGCACCGCCGGTGGTCACCGGCCCGAGCGCGTCGACCATCGCGAACAGGGACGCCGACCGGGACGTGATGCCGATCCGCTCACCGCTGCGCAGGGTGCCCTCGAGATAGCTCGCGGCGGCCGCGCCGAGCGACGACAAGACGCCGGCCTCGCTGTCCGAGGCCGCCTCGGCGACCACGACATCGCGCAGGTCGAACGTGGTCCGCAGCCCCTGCTCCAACTCGGGGTAGAGCCCCGGCGGGGAGGCGACCACGGTACGGACGATGCCGAGCCGGGCCGCCTCCTTGAGCATCCGGGACACCCGCGACTGGGTCATGTTCAGCCGCTCGGCGATCTCCGGCTGCAGCAGACCTTCCTCGTGGTACATCCGGGCCGTCTTGACCACCAGCGACAGCCGGCCGAACGCGACCGGCGGCGCCGTGGCCGCCGACGAACTCATCGCCGTCCCTTCGTCCGCTGAGTTCCCGCGCATGCCGGTACGGTAACAGCGCCGGGCCTGACCGCAGGGGTATTCACGGCGTCGCCCGGTCGAGAGTTCCGACGACCTCGGCCGCCCGCCGCACGCCCAGCTCGGGGCTGGTCAGCACCTCGACACCGACCTGGACGGCCGCGGCGGCGCCGGCCATCGACGCCTGGGCGAGCACGATCACGTCGTGCTCCTCGGCCAGTTCGATGATCGCCGCCCCGACCAGCCGGTCGTGCCCGGCCTGGTCGCCGGAACTGACCGCCTGGAACGCACGGTCGACGACCCGTTCGGCCAGCTCCACCGGCCGCCCGGCCAGCTCGGCCCGCTCCCGCAGCAGCGCCGCGGTCGGGCGCAGCGTGGTCGGCAGGGTGGCGATCACGGCGATCCGGCTGCCGACGGCCACGGCCCGGTCGGCCATCGCCTCGTCGATCCGGAGCACCGGCACGCCGAGCCGCTGCTGCAGCTCAGTCGCGTAGCCCGAGATGGAGGAACAGGAGAAGATCACCGCGCTGGAGCCGGCATCGACCGCCGCCCGGCCCAGCGCCTGCAACCGGTCCGCGACGTGGGTTGCGGCGGCGTCCCGGCCGAGGTCGGCGACGATCTTGTCGTCCAGCAGATGCTGCACCTCGACGTCCGGCAGGTGCGTCCGGGCCAGCGCGGCGAACGTCGGGATGACGACGGCGCCGGTGTGGATGAAGGCGATGCGGGTCATGATCAACTCCAGGCTCGGGGACTACCAGGACAGCGCGTTCCAGACCGACATCTCGCCCGGACCCCGGTTGCCCCAGAGTCCGTACGGGACCAGTCGGACCGGCAGCGGTTCCGGCTCGGCCGGCACCAGCTCCCCGTACAGGGAACCGGACGGCACCTGGTCGGGCCGGCGCAGCGCCGTCGCGGTGAGCAGCACGTGGCCGGCGAAGATCCCGGTCCCGGGCTGTTCGGTCCACGCGACGGTACGCGGCAGCAGCACCGCCTCGATGCCCACCTGCGGCGGCAGGTCGGCGCTCTCCAGGCAGTAGACGACCGGCCCGCGGACCACCGCGACCTGGCCGGCGGCCTCCTCGACGAAGTGGTGGGCGGTGATCATCCGGGGTCGCAGTGGAATCCGTACGGTGATCGTCGCGGCGTCCCACTCGCGGTTGATCACCGCATAGCCGTTCTCGACCGCTTCGATCATGGTGCCGTCGACCTCGACGGTCGTGCCGGGTGCCCAGCCGGGGAGCCGGAGCCGGATCGTGCCGCGGACCGGCCGCTCGGCAGTGACGGTGATCGTCACCGTGCCGTCGGCCGGGTAGGCGGTCTGCTGGCGCAGGGTGACCGGCACCCCGCCCAGCGCCGCCGTGGCGTGGCCGGTCAGATACTGGTGCACCCAGATCCCGTTGTCCGCTTGGGAATACAGGTAGTAGGGCAGCTCGGCGATGAACCGGGCGATGTTCGGCGGGCAGCAGAAGCAGTGGTTCATGTACTCCTGCCGGCCCCGGTGGTCGGACGGCGGGACCGCGGTGCCGCCGGGGTCGCCGGCCCGCCGCAGTGGGTACGGCAGCCCGCGCACCTGACGTAGCGGGTTCGTGTAGAAGTAGCTCTTCCCGTCGGCGCCGATCATGGCCGGCAGCGCGTTGTAGATCACCCGCTCGATCTCGTCGGCGAAGCGGGCCTCGCCCGTCAGCAGCAGCATCCGCCAGGCCAGCATCAGGTAGCCGAGCGAGGCGCAGGATTCGTTGTAGGCGGTGGTTTGCGGCAGCTGGTACGGACGCCCGTAGGCCTGATGCGTCTTGGTGATCATGGAATAGTCCTGGCCGGCGTCCGGCGAGGCGCCGTCGTAGAGCGCGCCGCAGCCGCCGGTCAGGTACAACTTGCTGGAGACCAGGTCGTCCCAGATCGCGTTCAGCGCGGTGATCAACTCCGGGTCGCCGGTCTCCAGCGCCACGTCGGCCATCCCGGCGTAGAGGTAGTTGGCGCGGACCGCGTGGCCGACGGCCTTGCGCTGCTCCCGTACCGAAAGGACGTCCTGGTTGTCGTCGCCGCCGGCCGTGCCCTTGCCGCCGTGCAGGTCGAGCAGCCGCTCCGCCAACGCCAGATATTGATCATCGCCGGTGGTCCGGTAGAGCTCGATCACGCCCATATAGTGCGACGGGCAGGTGTTGCAGCGGGCGATCGCCGCCGGATCCTCGTCGCAGGTCCGCCGCAGGTAGCCGGCGACCTTGATCGCCAACCGGAGGTAGTCGTCGCGGCCGGTGACCCGGTGGTGGATACAGGCCAAGTTGATCAAGTGGCCGAAGTTGTACGTCTCGAAGTCCATCGTCTCGGCCAGCGGCCGCACGGCCGGGTCGGTTCGCCGGGCGGCCGTGGTCTTGGTGTGCTGGTAGCCGTCGGGCTGCTGCGCGGCGGCGATCGCGGCCGCGCCGAGGTCGAGCCACTTCTCCAGCCGCGGGTCGCCGGTCTCGGCCAGGATCGTGGCGGCCGCCTCCAGCCACTTGTAGAAGTCGCCGTCCATGAACGGCGGGCCCTGCCGGTCACCGTCGGCCGCACCGGCGGCGATCAGGAAGTTCTGGTACGCATGGGAGATCGCCGGGTCGAACATGATCGAACCCATGGTCGGGATGGTGATCTCGATCGCGCGGGCGCGCAGCCGGGCCAGCGGCGAGTCGCCGCCGATGGAGCAGGCCGCGGGCGGCAGTGAGGTCATCAGCGCGTGCCGGCTCGCGGAGGTGTCGGTCAACATGCGGCGTGCGGCCTTCCCTGTCGTACGTCTTCGAACACGTCGGCGGTGCCCATCTGGCCGCCCTTCAAGATCACCTCGAACGAACCGGAACCGAGCGAGGCCCGGCAGAAGGCGAGATTGCCCCAGGGCTCCGCCTCGATGATCAACTCCCGGACCCCGAGCCGGCGCAGCAGGCTGCCGGAGGTGTCGCCGCCGCAGCCGAGCAGCCTGGTCTCGGGCACCGCGTCGAGGCAGGCGTGCGCGACCTCGGCCAGCCGGTCGGCGACCCTGTCAGACGCCTCGACGCGGTCCCGGGACAGGGTGTGCACCACGACCGGAACGCCGGACCGGTGCCGCGCGACGGCCCGCTCGGCAACCCCGTCCTGGAACAGATCCAGCTCCTGCCAGCCGGCCCGTACCGCGTTCCGGATCTGTTCGCGGGTGCGCGGCGACGCGCTGCCGCTGAGGGCCAGCGTGCGTCCGTCGCCGGGGCCACCTGGTTGGACTTCGACAGGCCCAGCCCGCGTGCCTCCGAACCCTGAGCCGCACCTCCCTCCGAACCCTGAGCCTGTCGAAGGGCCCGCCCGACGCCGAGGCTCAGCCCACCGGACCCGATCATGAACCGCGGTCGCGCGGGGTCGGCGAGGGCGGCGCGGGCGACCAGTTCGAGGTGATCATCGGTGAGCGCGTCACAGATCACGGCCGCGTCGGCACCGGAGTTGATCAAGGTCGCCAGCCGGTCCGGGTCGGCGTACTCCGTCCACGGCACCGACCCGACCGAGAGCCAGGTCTGCCGGCCGATCAGCCGGGCCAGGTCCGCCTCGGCGATCGGCGTCACCGGATGGTGCGCCATGATCGGGTGCCGGTCCAGCCGGTGCACCCGCCGACCGTCGGAGGCGAAGTGCTGACCGAAGACGGTATAGCGGCCGAAGTCCGGCTGGGCGAAGATCATCGGCACCGGCGCCGGCGGGAACACCTGCCGGGCCAGCTCCAGCACCCGGCCCACGCTGCCCGTCTCCGGCGAGGAATCGGCCGTCGAGCAGGCCTTGTACTGCACCACGCGCGGATCGAGGTCCCGCAGCCGGACCAGCGCCGGCGCCACCTCGGTGGCCAGATCGTCGGCGGGCAGCGAGCGGGAGATCCCGGCGATACCGACCACCGCGTGATCGGCGAGCCCCGACGCCAGGTCGTCCGGCCCGGTCAGCAGGACACCGTCCAGCCCGGCGCGCCGGTACTGCAGCAGCGCGTCGATCGACCCGGTGAAGTCGTCCCCGTAGAACCCCACCTGCGTCATGGGCGGCACTCCGCGGGCGCCATCAGCGGCGTCCGAACGTCTCGAGGGCGGTGGCCAGGTCGGCGTCCCGGCCGGCTCGTTGATCAAGATCCTCGCCGGCCAAGGCGGCGTCCCAGGCCGACCGCATCGCCCGAACCCCGGCGCCCGGCCCCGCCGGATGGCCGTGGATGCCGCCGCCGGCGAGTACCAGCAGATCGGCGGTCCCGACCATCCCGTACGTCGCGGGAGCCAGGCCCGGCGACTGGCCGGAGGACAGCACCGGCAACGTCGGATAGCCGCCGAACAAGGGCGCCCGGACCGCGGCGATCGAGGCGACCACCTGATCATCGGTCTCGTAGAACTTGTTCGAGATCCCGTTGGTGTGCAGGTGATCGGCGCCGGCGAGCCGGGCCAGCTTCTGGAACGCGACGAAGTCGAGGCCGAGCTGCGGCGAGCGGGACAACGCCCCGAACATCGCCCGGTGGCCGTGGATCGGCAGCTCGCAGCGTTCCCGGAGATAGTGCAATCCGGGCAGCCCGACCGTCGTCACGCAGATCATGACGCAGCGGCCGCCGGCGTCCCGGACGAGATCATGGTTCGAGGCTAGCCGGGAGATGTCGTCGGTGATGTTGAAGGCGTACATCGGCAGCCGACCGGTCCGGTCCGCCACCCGTTTCAGGGCGTCGGTGACCACGGCGACTCGTTCGGCCAGCGGCAGATGGGGCGGGTTGCCCTGCAGTTCGTCATCCTTGATGAAGTCGATCCCGGCCTCGGCCAGCTCGGTCACCAGCGCCGCCAGTTCCTCGCCGGAGAGCCCGACACTGGGCTTGACGATGGTGCCGATCATGGGCCCGTCCGGCCGGTCCATCAGCTTGCGGGTGCCGTCCACGCCGAACGCCGGGCCCGGGTAGACCTCGGCGAACGCGTCCGGGAGCTCGAGGTCGACCAGCCGGAGCGCGCCGACCTCGCGCAACTCGAACAGGTTGCCGGCCACCGCGGCGAGCAGGTTGGGCAGCGACGGGCCGAAGTTCCGCAGTGGGAAGTCGATCATGACCCGACCACGGCGCGCCCGGCTCCAGTCGCCGGCCGCACCGGGCAGCGGCGGCCGGCCGCTCGGCGGCAGGTCCTCGATCGCGGCGACGGTCGCGCGGTGCCGCTGCTTCAACTCGGCGGTCTCCCGGGCGACCGCGACGAACGTCCCGCTCGACTGCTCGCCGGCCATCACCTCGGCCGCCTGCTCGAGCGGCAGCGCCGTCTCGATCTCGTAGACCGCCCGCACCAGCTCCGTCACCTGAGTTCAACCTCCGCCGACTGTACATGCACACTCGCATTTTCATGCATAACGAGGGCAGGAAGCAAGTACCGGCGCGATTGGGGATCCCGGCCGGGTCAGTGGGTGAGCGGGAGCCGGGCGAGATCGGCGTCGCACGGTCCGGGCGTGGCGGCGTCGACGAAGCGGTCGGCGACGGGGGACCAGCCGGCCCGGATCGCGGCCGCGCCCTTCAGCATCGCGATCCGGTACGCACTCGGGTCGAGACCCAGCGAGCGGAACAGGTCCGGGTCGTTCGGCTGGACCGGCGTCGACTGCAGCACGAGGTCGATCGCGCCGATCCTGATCACCGCCGCGTCTCCCATGTCGACCCTGGCTCCGGTCGCCATCGGCCCGGTGTTGACGAAGGTGCCGTCCGTGAGTGCCCGTACGGTCGCCTCGACCCGGACCGGGGTGCCCGAGCTCGGACCGGAATGGCCACCCAGCTCCAGGGCGACGGTCGCTCCCACTCCGGCTCGATGAGCCGCCGCGGCCGCCTCCGGGTCCCACAACGTGCCGAGGATCGGCACCTCGGGATGATCAAGGGCCAGCCGGAGCAGCCAGGTCCCGTCGCCCGGCGAGCCGCCGTTGATGTTGTCGCCGGTGTCGGCGATCGCCACCAACCCGGGGTCCGACAGCGCGTCGGCGAAGGCTTCGGCCGGCGGCGGCAGCTCCCGCGCGAACTCCCCGATCAGCGGTTCGGCGTAGGCCGCCAGATCGGCGACCGCAGCGTCGGCCGAGTCCCGGTAGCGGACGTCGGCCGCCGCCGAGAACCCCAGGCCGAGCCAGGGCACGTCGGCGTACGCGTAGCCGGCGTGGACGGTGACGTCGAGCAGGCCGTACTCGGACTCCAGAGCTCTGGCCCGGTCCATGATCAACCGCAGCGGCCGGTCGGCGGTCGCCTGGCTGGAGGGGATGGCCCGGCAGGGCAGACCGCGATGGGCCCGGGTCAGCGTGAGGCCCCGCGGAGCACTCGGCCCATGATCAACGCGGCGTCCCGGCCACGGTCGAACGTGTCGACGTGCGGGTTGGTCCGATAGCCGATCAGGGCATCCAGTTCGGACAATCGGCCGGTCCGGACATTGGCGTGCAGATCGGTGACCGCGATGATCGGGCGGTCGCCGAGGCGGTTCCGGAGCAGCGTGAGGATCGTCTGCTCGGCGTCGGCGTAGCGGTCGGCGACCAGGGCCCCGTGGAGTTCGAGCAGCACGCCGTCGACCGCACCGGCGCGATCGAGCCCGGTCCGGATGCCGTCGATGATCACGTCCATCGCCTCGGCGGTGACCAGTCCCGCCGGCGTGGCGTACGCGCCGAAGACGCCGATCAGGTCCAGTCCGGCCTCGGCGGCCCCGGCCAGGAAACCGCCGCCGACGGTACGCGTGCCGGCGAACGCGTCGACCCAGGCGGACCCACGCATCAACCCCCGGCGGCGGAAGGCGGCCAGGTCGGTCGGCAGCGGCGAATAGGTGTTGGTCTCGTGGAAGACGCCGATCGCGGCGATCCGCGGGCGAGGCTGGTTCACGATCCGTCCTTCGTTCCGACTGCTGGTAGGGTAACACCGCCAACAGAAACACTGATCCCACTGAATGAAAATCAGTCGGCTGGACATCGAGGCGGATGATCATGAACTCGCGGAGCGAAACCAGGAGCCGGGAGCTGCGGGCCCGGGCGGTCGAGCTGACCCCCGGCGGCGTGCACTCGAACGTCCGGCTGACCAGCCCGTCGGTCTTCTTCGATCGCGGCAAGGGCGCCTGGCTGTGGGACGCGGACGGCAACGACTACGTCGACTACCTGCTCGGCCAGGGGCCGAACTTCCTCGGCCACGCCCACGACGAGGTGATCACGGCGGTCGAGTCGGCGATGCGCCGGGGTGGCGTGTTCGGTTCTCAGCACGTGCTGGAGAACGAGGCCGGCGAGCTCTTCCTGGACAGCATCGGCTGGGCCGAGCGGGTCCGCTTCGGCGTCTCCGGTACGGAAGCCGACCAGGCCGCGCTGCGGTTGGCCCGGGCCGCGACCGGGCGGACCCGGTTCGTCCGGTTCGAGGGGCATTACCACGGCTGGCTGGACAACGTGTTGATCAAGACCGTCGACGGCGTCACCGGCCCGGCCAGCGAGGGGCAGCTGGCCCATCACCTGGACGACTCGATCGTGCTCGGGTTCAATGACCCGGTGGCGCTGGCTCGGGCGTTCGACGAGCACGGCGGCGAGATCGCGGCCGTGATTCTGGAGCCGATGATGTGCAACAGCGGCGCGATCCCGCCCGAGAACGGTTATCTGCAACGGGTTCGCGAACTGTGCACCGAGCACGGCGCGGTGTTGATCTTCGACGAGGTGATCACCGGCTTCCGGCTGACGCTCGGCGGCGCCGCGGAGCGGTTCGGCGTGACGCCCGATCTTGCCGTGTACGGCAAGGCGATGGCCGGCGGCTGGCCGGTGTCGGCGCTGGCCGGCCGGGCCGACGTGATGGACCGGTTCGCCGCGGGGGTCAACCACTCCGGCACGTTCAACTCCTCGGTGCCGGCCTGTGCCGCCGTCACCGCCGCGCTGACCGTGCTGCGGCGCGATGCCCCGTACCAGCGGGTCGAGGAGCACGGCGCCCGGTTGATCGACGGCATCCGCAAGCTCGGTGTCGATCATGATCTTCCGCTACGGGTGCAAGGCCTGCCGATGGCGTTCCACGTCGGGTTCGGCGACCCGGCCCCGGTCATCGATGCCGCGGGACTGGGCCGGCTGGACCTGAAGCGCTACGCGGACCTGGTGCCGGTCCTTGTCGATCATGGAATCTGGGTCGCGCCGCGCGGGATCTGGTACGTGTCGGCGGCGCACGGCGACTCCGAGCTGGCTGCCGTACTCGAACGCCTCGACGCCGCCCTCAGCGCCGGCGGTAGGCGCTGACGTGCAGGGTGCTGTCGGCAACGAACGGTTCCCGGTTCCAGCCGGCCCAGCGTTCGCTCAGGCGTAGCCCGGCGAGCCGTGCCATCAGGTCCAGCTCGCTCGGCCAGGCCAGTCGGTACACGCCCGTGCCCGACGTGATCCCGGTGCCCGAGATCCGTACCAGATTCTCCAGGAAGACCTGCGTGGACGGGCCGTAGCGGCAGACGTTGAGCCCGACGCCTTCGTGCCGATCCAGCGCGGCCGGACGTATTCGTGCTCGTCGGTCCAGGTGGTCGGCACGTCCGTCTCCACCACGAACGCGCCGTCGTCGCCGAGATGCCGGGCCGCGTTCTCGAAGCAGCGAACTTGATCATCCTGCGTCCGCAATCCTCCGTCCGTCGCCGATCCCGAACTCCAGGGCGCGACCGTTCCCGGCCAGATCGGCCAGGAACCGGCAGGCGGCGTCCTCGTCGCCGCGAAACCAAGGTCGCCCGCTGTCCTCACCGCGGATCGCGGTGTCCGCGTCGGTGAGATCGGAGCGAGGCCGGAACGCCCCCGGATCGGATTCCATGATCACTCAGCCTGCCGCGAGGTTGCGCGCTGCCGCTGCGATGCCCTCGGCATCGATTCCGGCCTGCCGCAGCAGTTCCTCGGGCTTGCCCGAGCCGGGCATCTGACGCACCGCGAGTTTGTGCACCGGAGGGCGGTCGCCGGTCTCGGCGAGCGCTTCGAGGACCGCTTCGCCGAGCCCGCCCTCCGGCCAGTGATCTTCGACCGTGATGACGGCGCCGCAGTCACGCGCAGCGGCCCGGATCGTCTCGGCGTCGATCGGCTTGATCGAGTAGGCATCGATGACGCGTGCGTCGATTCCTTCGTCGGCAAGGGTTTCTGCCGCCGCAACCGCCTGATCGACCGTGATCCCGCAGGCGACGATGGCGACGCTGTCGCCGTCGCGGAGGGTACGGGATCCGCCGATGATCACCTTCTCGTCCGCCGGTGTCCGGACCGTCGTCTTGCCGCGCAGGAGCCGCAGGAACGAGATGCCGGGCCGGTCGGCCAGCTGAGCGACGAGCTGCGCCGTCTGGTTGGCGTCGGAAGGGTGCAGCACGGTCGAGCCGTGGATCGCCCGGAACGAGGCGATGTCCTCCAGCGCCATCTGCGAGGGACCGTCCTCGCCGATCGAGACGCCGGCGTGGGAGCCGGCCAGTCGCAGGTTCGCCTGCGAGATGGCCGCCATCCGCACGAAGTCGTACGCCCGCGAGAGGAACGCAGCGAACGTCGACGCGAACGGCACCCAGCCGCGCACCTGCAGGCCGATCGCCGCAGCCACCATCTGCTGCTCGGCGATGAACATCTCGAAATAGCGATCCTCGTGGGCCTCGCGGAACAGTTCGGAGTGGGTGGAGTTCGAGACCTCGCCGTCGAGCGCGACCACGTCGCCGCGGATGGATCCCAGCGCCGTCAGGGCCTCGCCGTACGCCAGCCGGGTGGCGACCGCCTCGTCGACGTCCCAGCTGGGCAGTTCGCCGCCGGCGACGGCGAACTCGTGCGGCTCGGCCGGGTCGGGCCGTCGCAACTGCACCCGCAGGTCCCGCTCGCCGCCGAGCTCCCGGATGGCCTCCTCGGGGTTGTCCAACGGCTTGCCATGCTTGCCCGGCAGGTCCTCCACGGCCTTGACCCCGCGGCCCTTCATGGTCTTGGCCATGATCATGGTCGGGCGATCGGTGACGGCGAGAACTTCGTCGTAGGCGGACTTGATCGCCTCGACGTCATGGCCGTCGATCGTGATCGCGTGCCAGCCGAAGGCCTCCGCCCGCGCCCGGTACCGATCCAGATCCCAGCCCAGCATCGTTTCCCGGGTCTGGCCGAGCCGGTTGACATCGATGATGGCGGTGAGATTGCTCAGCCGGTTGAACGCGGCATGCTCGATGGCCTCCCACATCGATCCTTCGGCCATCTCCGAGTCGCCGCACAGGCACCAGACGCGGTAATCGATCCGGTCGAGCCGACGGCCGGCGAGCGCGATGCCCACGGCGATCGGCAGGCCCTGACCGAGTGACCCGGTCGCTACGTCGGTCGGCGGGATCCGGGGCGTCGGGTGACCCTCCAGCCGGCTGCCCAGCTGACGGAACGTCGACAGCTCGGCGTCGTCGATGATGCCGGCCGCCTTCAGGATCGAGTAGTAGAGCGGCGATGCGTGGCCCTTGGAGAAGATCAGGTGATCGTTGGCCGGGTTCGTCAGCTGGTCGACGTCCCAGCGCAGATAGCCACCTTCGAGCAGGACCGCCATCAGATCGGCCGCTGACATCGACGAGGTCGGGTGTCCAGACCCGGCGGCACTGGACGCACGAACGGAGTCGACCCGCAGCTGTTGCCCGAGTTCGCGGAATCGTTCGGTCTCAGTCACCCGGTCCATGTTGCCACTAGTGTCGACACGCCGCGAGGACTACCGGAGGACCCAACCTCCGTCGACGGTGAGGATCTGGCCGGTGACGAAGGCGCTGTCGTCGCCGGCCAGGAACAGGAACGCGCCGGCAAGATCATCGGCGTAGCCGCGGCGCTGCAGGGCCTGGTGCGGCAGGATGCGTTCGGCGGCGACGGTCTCGTCCGGTGCCCACCGGACCTCGTTCTCGGTACGGATCGCGCCGGGCATGATCGCGTTCACCCGGATCCCGTCCGGGCCGACCTCGCGGGCCAGGGTCCGGACCAGCCCGATGATCGCGGCCTTGCTCGTGGTGTAGTGCATCGCGCCGACCATGCCGAGGTCGACCATGATCGACGTCAGGGCGATGAACGAGCCGTGGCCGGAGTCGCGCAGGTACGGATGGGCGTGCTTGGCCAGCAGGAAGGTGCCGCGGACGTTGACCGCCTGGGTCAGGTCCCACTGCTCGACGGTGATCTCCTGCCACGGCCGGTGTGTCTCGTACGCGGCGTTGGCGACGACCACGTCCAGCCCGCCCCAGCGGGCCGCCGACTCCTCGACGAGGCGCTCGACGGCGACCGGGTCCGCGAGATCCGCGGGCAGCGCGATGGCGGCGTCGCCGAGTTCGGCGGCGACGGCCCCCGCCTCGGCGGTCCGCTCCGGGTGCGGCTGGTGCGCGATGATCACCTTCGCGCCCTCGGCGGCGAACCTGCGGGCGGTCGCCGCGCCGATGCCGCGAGAGGCTCCGGTGATCAACGCGACCCGGTCGGCCAGCTTCCCGGTCATGCGTGAGGTCCGGCGGCCGCGGGCAGCGTGATCATGGGCCGCAGCCGGCCCGGGTACGGGGAGCGGGCGGTGAACAGCCGGCCGGCCAACGGGTCCGCCGCCGAGTCGGCGTCGGAGAAGCCCTCCCGGGCGCTGGTGATCAACACGTCGCGGCCGTCCGGCCCGCCGAGCTCGACACTGGTCGCCTGGGGAGTCGGGATCGTGATCACGACGTCGACCGTACCGTCCGGCGTGTAGCGGCGCACCTGCCCGGCACCGTAAAGGGCGACCCAGAGTCCGCCGCCCTGGTCGGCCGCCAGGCCGTCCGGCAGCCCGTCCTCGGCCGGGATCTCGAACGCGACCCCGGACCCGGTGACCGTGCCCGACGCGGGATCGACCCGGTGCCGCAGGATCACGTGGCCGAACGTGTCAGCGTGGAACAGCTCGGTGCCGTCGGCGGACCACACCATGCCGTTGGACAAGGTGATCCCGCCGGCCTGCCGGGTGCTGGCGCCGTCCGAGTCGACCTTGATCAACTCGCCGGCTCCCGGTGTCCGGGCCGGTTCGATGCTCCCGATCCACAGGTTGCCGGAGGCGTCGGCGGCGCCGTCGTTGACCAGCCAACCGTCCGGTACGTCGACCGTACCGAATCCGGTCAGCCGCCAGGACCGATCATGATCACGACGGGCCGCCAGCAGCGTCGTACCCTGCACCACCAGGGCGGCGCCGGCACCGTCCGGCTGGACCAGCGACGTGCGGCCGCCGTTCCTGACCACCGGCTCGGCCGGCCCGTCCGGCCGTCGGGTCCAGACGTGGCCGGGGTCCGCGTCGACCCACCACCAGGCCTCGCCGTCCCAGCGGGCGCTCTCGCCGAGCACGGTCCGCGGGCCGGCCGGCTCGGCCAGCGCGTCGGCGGTGGTCGCGATCATCCGTACCCTCCGGTGCAGCAGCGACGGCGACAGGCTCAGTGGGGGAGCGGGGTCCGGCGCCCGGTCATGATCAGCTTGGTTTCCGGGTCAGCCGCGAGGCCGCGCCCGCGTCGAGGTAGAGCGAGGCCTGCCGGTGGGTGCGCAGCACGCTGGCCGGGCAGTCGGTTGTGAGCGGCCCCTCCAGCGCTGACCGTACCGCGTCGGCCTTGTGTGGACCGATCACCGTCGCGACCATGGCCGCGGCACCCATCAGCGCCGGCACGGTCAGCGTGAGCGCGTACTCCGGCACGTCATCGATGGTCTCGAAGAGCTCATCGTCGACCTGCTGCTTGCGGGACACGTCGTCCAGCCGGATCCGCCGGACCAGCCGGGTGTCGGCGAAGTCGGTGTCGCCGGGCTCGTTGAACGCGATGTGGCCGTTCACGCCGATGCCGAGACAGGTGACGTCGATCGGCGCCTCGGCCAGCAGGCCCGAGTAGCGGGCGATCTCGGCCTCCGGGTCGGCGGTGGCGTCGATCCGCTGCAGCCCGGCCCGCGCGGCCTCCGGCAACCGGTCTGCCAGCCACTGGCCGAAGCCCTGCGGGTGGTCCGGGGCCAGGCCGAGGTAGTCGTCCATGTGGAAGGAGCGGACCGTGGTCCAGTCGATCCGGTTGTCGGCACGGAGATGGGCCAGCATCGCGTCCTGGGACGGGGCGCTGGCGAAGATCACCCGCGCCGCGCCGGACCGCTGCTGGGCCGCGACGATCAGGTCGGCAGCCGCCGCGGCGGCGCGCCGCCCGGCCTCGTCCTCGGTCGGCTCGATCACAACGGCCCCGGCCAGAGGGCGAGAATCGGCGAGGTCCATCAGGCGGTCCCCTTTCAAAGAGAACGCTCCTGTCCGTTCGCGGAGCGGAGCGGGGGTTCAAGGGGGTCGTCCCCCCTTGCCAATCTATTGCAATCGGTTGCAGAAGACAGTAGCGTGTGGCCCGTTCCCGGTCAACGACGGTCCCGTCTTGTGGGGCTCGGGGGAGGGCGGAGTGGATGGCTGACGGTGCCGGCGACCGGATCACGGAGATCAAGATCACGGCGCGGGAGCAGCTGGAACAGGTGATTCTGCCCTTCTGGCTGGACCGCGGGATCGACCACGAGCTCGGCGGCTTCCACACCTGCTTCGACAACCGCGGCCGGAACCGTACCGGAACGGACAAGTTCACCTGGTCCCAGGGCCGGTTCGTCTGGCTGCTGGCGCACGCCGCCGAGCGGGTCGCCGCGGGGGACCTGGCCGGCTCGGCGGAGGACCTGCTCGGCTGGGCCCGGCGGGGTGCCCGGTTCGTCGCCGAGCACGCGATCCGGCCGGACGGCACCTGCTGGTACGCCACCACGCGGGACGGCCGGCCGCTCGCCGAGAGCCGCGGTGGTGGCCAGCCCGATCGCAGCGTCTACGCCGACTGCTTCGCGGTGCTCGGCCTGGCCGAACTGGCCCGGGTGGAGCGGGACCGGTCCTGGCTCGACCTGGCCGACCCGGTGTTGCGCCGGGCCCGGGCCGACATCCTGGCCGGCACGGCACCGACGCCGCCGTACCCGATCCCGGCCGGCCACACCGCCTACGGGCCGAAGATGATCTTGGTCAACGTGCTGCTGGCCGCCGCCCAGGCCGACCTGGCGGTCGGCGGCACGGGGCCGTACCGGGAGTGGCTGGCCGAGGCGCTGGAGTCGATGATCACCCACCGGCTGCCGGACGGCACGTTCGCCGAGCTGCTGCCGGCCTCGACTGACACGCTGCTGGGCCGGCACCGGGTGCCCGGACATGCCATCGAAGGCACCTGGATGGCGCTGGCCGCGATGGACCTGCTCGATGATCATCGGCACCGGGATCGGTTGCTGGACGGGATTCCGGCCCTCTGCGCCTCCGCCTGGGACCCGGAGTTCGGCGGCCTGCTGCGCTATGTTGACGCGGGCGGGCCGGTCCGGCCGCGCGGGACCGACGCCGGCAGCCCGTACGAACAGGGACTGATCAACACCTGGGACACCAAGCTCTGGTGGGTGCACTCCGAGACCGCGGCGACGACCATGATCGCCACCCGGCGGTACGGCCACGCCGGGTCCCGGGACTGGCTGCTCCGGGTCTGGGATTTCATGATCAACACGTTCCCCGGCGGCGACGACGGCGAGGAATGGATCCAGATCCGGGACCGGGCCGGCCGACCGCTGGACCAGGTCGTCGCCCTGCCGGTCAAGGACCCGTTCCACGTCACCCGGAACCTGATGCAACTGCTGACCGCCTGATTTCGGTCCGAATTAGGGTCCATCCTCTATCAGAATTCTGGTCGTCCGGAGCTCTTGTGGTGGGCGTCACTGCCGCCTTACGATCACACCATCCCAAGCCGGAATCGTGCTGGAGGTGCCGAATGATCACTCGTCCGAGCCACAACCTCCGCCGGATCGGCCGGAGCTGCGGTGCACTGGTCTTGCTGGTCGTGCTCGTAGTCACCGGTGGTCCGACGCCGGCCCAGGCCAACACCGGGCTGACCCGCTACGCCTGGTCCGCCAATCTGGGCCTGATCGCCAACCACTCGCCCTGGGTCCGCAACGTGACGTATGCGATGACGCCCAGTACCGCGACCAGCGGCCGGATCACCGGCCGCTTCGTGCAGTACGACCACGAGGATGCCCCTGCGAAGGCGCGGATCGGCTATGCCGGCCCGTGCAACGGCGTCGAGAGATGCACGATCTACACCGCGACCTCGACCTACTCGGGCACCTGGCAGGGCGGATACACGTTCGACGGCACCGACAACACCGGCCGGCTGTCGATCACCTGGGACAGCGGGATGACCGAAACCTGGGACCTGACCCAACTGCGCGGCGGCACCCTCGGCCAGATGATCTTGGTCGCCGCCAACTGGGTCGGCGTCGACCCGAACGGCGGCATCGGCTTCGGGTCCAAGCAGCCGTTCAGTTACTACAAGACGATGGGCATGGTCGACTCGGTGAGCGATCTCTACTACGGGTCGTACGACCGGATCGTCAACGGCCAAACCGCGGAGTTCGACGTGCCGTGGAACCTCAACGTCGGTGCGATGAACGGCAGTTCCACGTACCCGAAGGGGCTCTACCTGCTGCAGAGCCCCAACACCAGTTATCCGGCCTGTCGAGATGATCTTGAATACATCAAGGGCACGATCTACACGATGTGGGTGACCAACGCCGGCCGGCTGATGTCGCAGAACAACTGGCGCCGCTGCCTGGTCCAGGCCGAGACCGGTGAATATCACGGCGGTATGCACGTCGCTATGCTCAACCAGGTGATCGACGACAGCAAGAACCTGGTCGGCGTGGTGGGGATCGAAGCGTCGCCGTCCGGCGGCTGGACCCTCGCCCGGATCCACGCGCTCAAGCAGTGACCGCGCCGCCGGAGGTACGGATCGCCACGCTGCCGGCATTCCCGGACCGGCCCAATGAGGACCTCGTGCTCGCGCGGGACGGCGTGATCGTCTTGCTCGACGGCGCCGGCAACCTGAAGCACCTGGCCAGCGGCTGCAGCCACGGCGTGCACTGGTACGTCAACCGGCTCGGCCCGGCTCTGCTCGGCCACGCGACCGACCCGGCCACGCCGCTGCCGGAGGCGCTGCGGCTCGCGATCATGGACGTACGCCCGCAGCACGGCGGCGCCTGCGATCTTGATCATCCGAACTCGCCCTCGGCCACGGTGATCGTCACCCGGCTCACCGACCGGCTGGAATCGCTCGTGCTGGCCGACTCGACCTTGATCGTGACCGGTCCGGACGAGGGCCCCACGGTGGTCACCGATGACCGGCTGGACCGGCTGGTCACCCGGCTGCGCAGCGAGGGTCACCCCACGGCGCCGGGCTGGATGACTCCGTACCGGAACCGGCCCGGCGGGTTCTGGGTGGCCGGCACCGATCCGGCGGCGGCCGACCAGGCCATGATCAGGTCCTGGCCGCGGGAGGAGGTCGACGTGTTCGCCCTGCTGTCCGACGGCGCAGCCCGCGGCGTGGACCTGTTCCATGATCAGGACTGGCCGACGGTGTTCGCGACGCTCGCGGCCGACGGTCCGATGGCCGTCCTGGAGCAGGTCCGCCAGCTCGAAGCCGCCGACGCCGACCGGGCCGGGTGGCCCCGCGCCAAGGTCAACGACGACGCGACGATCGCGTACGTCGAACTCGGCTGAACGGTCGCCCAAGCCGAAAGATCAGCGGAACGACTCGCGGACGATCCCGCCGACCAGCGCGCACCAGGTCGACGGCGACATCACTCCGTCGGCCGGCAGCCGGTGCAGTCGCTGCAGCTTGCGTACGGCGACCTCGGTGACACCGTCGAAGGCGCCGGTCACCGTCGTCCCGAAACCCTTGGTGGCGAGCATGGTCTGGATCGCCGAGACGGCCGGGCCGGAATCGCCGAGCCGGACCGGCACCGGTTCGACCAGCGACCGCCAGGTGGGCGGGGTCAGCGTCGCGTCGACGTCGACCGGGATTCCGTTGCGAGCCTGCCAGTCCTGCACCGCGGCGACCGTGGCCGGCCCGAACGCGCCGTCCGGCGCCAGTGGATAGCCCTGGACGTTGAGCAGGTACTGCACGGTGATCACAGACGGGCTGTTGACGAACCGCCACAGGTCCGGCCAGCGTCGCTCCTCGTCCATCGTCGCCTCGCCCAGCTTGCGGGCGATCTTGCGGCGGACCTTCGGGAAGATCCCGTAGAACGCGATACCGGGGCACTGCGTGTGCCGGAAGTCCCAGTGGCCGAAGATGTCCCAGGCGTGCAGGCCGTACTGCTCGCAGACGGCGACGCAGAGCTTGACCATCGACTCGAGCAGCGCGTCCGGCGGCAGCTCGGTGATGTAGGTGCCCTCGTTCTCGATCCCGATCGCGCGGCCGTTCTCGCCCGGGCAGTGGGCGGAGATCACCTGGTTGCCGCCGGTGTCCAGCTGAGCGAGGCTGCCGCGCCGGCCCTCGAGGACGTACCCGCCGCGGCTGATCGTGAAGTGCTGGCCGGTGTCGGACCAGCCGTTGCGATCCATGTGCAGGTCCTGGCAATCCCTGGCGAGCTTGATCGCCTGCTCGCGCGAGTAGTCCGTGACGTTCGGGAAGGCCATGTGGTGCAGGATGATCTTGTTCGTCGCGATCGCACTGAGCGGCAGCGCGCCGGCCGGCGGCCGGGCACCCCAGCTGTCGCAGTCGATGATCCAGGGAAAAGTGGCGCTGGGCACCGCGTGCGCCGTGGCGGCGGTGCCGCCGATCATCGCAGTGGCGGCGATCCCGAGACCACCCTTCAGTACGGCACGACGAGTCCGCATGGCTCTCCCTCCATTGGGCTGCGCCGATCGTACGACGAGCGACGGCGATTTGTCGCCGGTTAGGCTGATCACGTGGCAGCACCCAGCGAGACCCGACCGGAGACCGGCGCCGCGACGGCGGCCCTGCCGCTGCGGGCCGAGCTGCGGCGGCAGCTGGGCCGGCGGCGCACGATCGGGATCCTGGCCGTCCTGGTCGCCCTGCCGCTGGTGCTGATCGGAGCGTTCGCGCTCGGCGGCCCGTCCGACGGGACGGCGCCGACGTTCGTCGACCTGGCCCAGTACGGCGGGCCCAACCTGACCGTCTTCGCCCTGTACGCGGCGACCGGGTTCCTGTTGATCATCGTGGTGGCGCTGTTCTTCGGCGACACAGTGCCGTCCGAGGCAGCCTGGGGAACGCTGCGTTACCTGCTCATCGCGCCGGTGCCGCGGGCCCGGCTGCTCGGCAGCAAGCTGATCATCGCCGGACTCTCCGCCGTCGCCGCGATGATCGTGCTACCGGTCTGGACGTTGATCGTCGGCGGCTTCGCGTACGGCTGGAACTCGTACCTGTCGCCGACCGGTGATCAACTCAGCCTCGGCGACTTCCTGCTCCGGCTGCCGATCATCATCGGCTACCTGATCCTCAACCTCGCCGTGGTCGCCGCGTTGGCGTTCGCGTTCGGCGTGCTCACCGACGCCCCGCTGGCGGCCGTCGGCGGAGCCGTCATGGTCATGATCGTCTCGGCGATCCTCGACTCGATCCCGGCCCTCGGCCCGATCGCGGACGGCCTGCCCGGGCACTTCGCGTTCGCCTGGGCCACCGCCCTCGCCCCGACCATCGACTTCTCCCGGATGGCCACCGGCGCACTCTGGTCGATCGGCTACGCGATCATCGGCTTCGGCTTCGCGTTCTGGTGGTTCCTCCGCAAGGACATCACCAGCTGAACGCCGGCCGAGTTGATCACCAACTGAGCCGGTTGCCCACGCAGCATTCGACGGGCCGCCGACCGATCGTCACCTGACCTCCACCTGCCCTTCCTAGCGTTCCGACCCGAACGCAGTGACTCGGAGGGGTGCCATGTCCTTGATCTCCCGTCGTACCTTGATCGCCGGTGCGGGCGTCGCCGCCGGCCTGGCCGCGACCGCCGGAACCGCTCGGGCGGAGGCGTCGGGCCGGCGGCCGCTGATCGGCAAGGCGAGCCGGACCCAACTGCACGTGATGAGCTTCAACATTCGGTACGACCGCTCCGGCGTCACCCAGCCGGGCGATCCCGATCACTGGCCGGACCGCCGGCCGATCATGATCGAACTGCTCGAGCTGGAGCAGCCGACGCTGCTGGGCGTCCAGGAGGTGCTGTACGGGCAGCTGGCCGCGATCGAGCAGGCACTGCCGGAGCACCGGCTGGTCGGTTACGGCCGGCAGGGTGGCAGCCACGACGAGTACTCCGGGATCTTCTATGACCCGGCCCGGATCGAGGTCCTGGAATGGGACCAGTTCTGGCTCTCCGATACCCCGAAGGTGATCGGCTCGGCGACCTGGGGCAACACGGTGACCCGGATCGTCACCTGGGCCCGGGTTCGGGATCGGTACTCCGGCAAGGAGTTCGCCATGATCAACACCCACTTCGACCACCAGTCCGAACCGGCCCGGGTGAACAGCGCGAAGGCGATGGTGGAGTTGATCAACAGCGGCCTGTCCGGCCTGCCGATGATCGTCACCGGCGACTTCAACTCCTCGTCGCACAACTCCGGCGCCTACGCGATCCTGGTCGACAGCGGCGAGCTGATCGACAGCTGGGACGTGGCGGAGAAGCAGCTGACGCCGGAGTGGAACACGTTCGCCGGTTACCGGGAGCTGGTCGAGGGCGGCAACCGGATCGACTGGGTCCTGGGCAGCGCCGAGGTCCGGGTCCGCAAGGCCGCGATCAACGGCTACCGCAAGGACGGCCGCTATCCGTCCGACCACCTGCCGGTACAGGCGCTGGTGCAGCTGCCGCCGGCCTGATCATGATCGGCGGTGGTCCGCCAGGACGTTCTGGACGACCTGGTACGGATCGTGCCGCCAGCCGAACCGGCGGGCGCCGGCGTACTCGTCGGTGCCGTTCAGCCGCGACCGCCGGATCGTGATCAACGCCTTCCAGAGCGCCCAGCCGCGGCCGCGGGCCCAGGTCGCCTCGTCCAGTGACAGCGCGTCCCGGAACCGGCGGGCACTGGCGCCCTCGAAGAACGTCCAGGTGATTGCCAGGTCGCAGGACGGATCGCCGACGGCGGAGCAGCCGAAGTCGATCACCGCGCTGAGCCTGCCGTCGGCGACCAGCAGATTGGAACCGACGAGGTCGCCGTGCAGCCAGACCGG
This sequence comes from Microlunatus parietis, assembly GCF_013407955.1. Lineage (GTDB taxonomy): Bacteria > Actinomycetota > Actinomycetes > Propionibacteriales > Propionibacteriaceae > Microlunatus > Microlunatus parietis. Next base: position 6,013,883 of record NZ_JACCBU010000001.1, read on the forward strand.
TTTCCGGTCCCACTCCGTGGCCAGCGCCGCCTGCCACACCTCGGCCACGGCGCGCACGTCGATGCGGCCGGCGATCAGGTCGAGCGCTTCCGGGATCTCCTCGTCGTCATAGGTCGAGAGCGGCCCGCCCCGGTGTCCGTAGCCCGGCTCCGGCGGCGGCCCGCCGGTGGCGTCGAGCCCGTACAGCGTGCTGAGGAAGTCCGCCAGGTCGACCGCGAACGCAGCGAGGTCGGCGATCGGCGCGAGACCGGCCGGCGTCCCCGGCAGCCAGCGATTGATCGACCAGGGCCAGGGATAGCCGCACCCCGGACGTCCCAGCGCGACCGGCTCCGGAATCGGCTTCGGCAACTGCGGGGCCAGCACGGGCAGCCAGCGCTGCTCCTTCGCCACCGCAGCCGCATACCCGGCGCCGCTGGGCAGCCTGATCGACAGTTCGTCGCCGAGCCGGAAGGTCGTGTTGTCCCAGCCGTTCAGCGCGACCGGCCGGACGGGGAGCTTCGCCCAGTGCGGGAACTGCTCCGCGACCAGCCGGGCCGCCAACTCCGCCGTGATCTCATCCCGGTCCACGAGGCCCGATTGTTCCGCGGCGGTCCCCGGCGAGACCAACGGTTTTACGGTGCCGAAGTTCGCTGGGCTCGAACCGCTCGCGGGTGCGAGTCCTCGGACTTCGCCCCATCAGATGAACAGTTTCGGCAGGTAGGTCGGGGCGTCGCTGTAGGGCGTGACCTCGCCGGCGGCGACTCGGTACATGCGTGTGTGGGCTTCGTGTGCGGCATCCACGACTGGGTCGTACGGGCGGTGGCAGACGTCGATCAATCCGATGTTGTAGTTCTCGCCGTCGAACCGGCCGATCGCGGACTGGTCGTACAGGGTGAAGTAGTGGACGCCAACGCACCAGGGCTGGGAGGCCGCGTGTTCGGTGTAGGCCCGGAAGGCCTGTCCGCGAGCCGTTTGGTCGGGCACGTGACCGATTCCGCTGGCGGGTAGGCCGGCGTCGAGGGCGCCGAAGTGCCATTCGCCGATCATCACCGGACATCCGGTCTGGTCACTCAATTCCTGCATGGTTTCGGCCGGAACGCGCTCCCGATAGCAATTCAGGCTGAAGACATCGAAGTCACCCATGCCGGAGAGTGCCCAGGCGGGAGGCACGGTGTAATAGCGGGCGCCGAGATTGAGATGGTGCGGGTCGACGGCCCGGCAGGCTGCGGACAGTTGGCCGAACAGTTTCGCCACCAGCACGGTGCTGAATTCTTCAAGATCATGTTCGGCTGCCGCGGTGAACCCGCCGGTCCAGCGATGGGTGGAAATCTCCTCGAGTGTGTCCTGGTGTCCCCAGGCTTCCGAAAGCTCGGCGTCGGTGGCATATCGCTCGGTCAGAAATTCTCGGAATGCGACTCGGCTGGCACAAGGTCCGCTGGTGCGCAGCATCCCCGCGGCGGGGGTTTCCTGGGCAAATCCCCAGGTGGGTTCGTTCATCAGGAAGTAGCCGATCAACGCGGGATCGTCTCTGGTGCTGCTCAGCGCAGCAGCGTAGTCGTCGGCGTCCTCGGCGAAGCTGGGGTCGAAGACATCGGGAAAGTCGCGATAGATCATCGGCGTGCGACGACAATTCAACTGCAAGGGGCGGACGTAGCTGAATTGCGCGCGCTTCGCCAGATCGATATCGGACCAGTTCCCGATCGTGGTGAATCCGTATTGCTTCAGCAGCCCGACCGTGATCTGCTCCCATTCAGTTCGCCAACGGTCGCCAAAGGTGTTTCTGAGATTGCTGACCAGGAAGTTTCCGCCCGAGTCGGGGTTGCCGGTCAACGCATCGGTCAGCCCGTCGACGTGTCCGGCGACGTGCGGGACGACGCAGTCGACACCGGATGACCAGAAGCGGTAGCCGGCGGGGTCGACCAGCCACCAGCGTCGCCCGTCGTGGTGGGTGCCGAAGAAGCCTGTCGGCTCGGCGATCCGGTCCGCCGTCTGCCAACCGCCCCATCGGGAGAAGCCGTCCGGCCACTCCGCGCTCTCGGCGAGCGACCGTTGCTGCTGGAGCCGGTCGCGTACTTCGTGTTCGTCCTTACTGCGGGTCGGCCAATCGTGGAGCGTGCTTTGGCCGAGCTCGTCCAGGAGTGGCCCGCGGGGCAGGAGCGGATGGTCCAGCTTCGGAGGCGCGGCGTCGAGGACCCGGAGAGGTGTCATGCACCAGCGCACCGGGTCGCCGTTGTGACGGACCATCCGGAGCTCCATCCATCGGACCTGGGGGAGATCGACCGCCTCCCCGAAGCAGATCGGCTTCAACCAGGCGCCTTCCCGGTCGAGGCGCCATCGGTTGAAATCGGTGACGCTCAACGGCACCCGGACTCGTGCCTGACACTGGGCCAGGGCACCGAACATCAGCCGGAAGACCGCTCCGCGATCCTCGTGCAGCGATAGTTCGAACACGGCCAGATCGGTGCCGTCGAGCAGCAGATCGGTCCACAGGAACCGATCGCTCCGCAGGATTCCGTACGGCAGCTCGTATCGAAGCCCGGCATCGGTCTCGTCGGCCACCAGCCAGGCGCCCGCCTCCAGCGGCGCCGGCGCCGGATCCCGACGACATGGCCCCAGCAGTTCCGGTCGGCCGAGCTCGATCGGGTCCGCCATGATCATTCCTCCTGGGTCGCTGATCGTCAGGACAGCAGTCGGTCGATGATCCGCCTGTCCGTACGCGGATCGCTCCACACCATGGCCGCGGCCCCGGAAGCGCCGACGGCCGGGCCGCCACCGAGCTCGGACAGCACGACGGGCACGTCGCGATGGGTACTGAGCGCGAGTTCGTGCACCCGTCTGGCCACGCTGTCGCGGAGCACTTCACCGGCTCGGGCCATGTCGCCCCCGATGATCACCAGTTCCGGGGCCACCACATTGACCAGGCCGGCCAACGCCATGCCGAGTCGATCACCGGCCTGATGGAACGCGCCGGCCGCTGCGCGATCGCCGGCGGCGGCCAGGGTCAGCACCTGCTCCCAGGTCGGGGACTCCGGCCACGTCCGTTCCAGGCTGCGCATCACCGCCGCCCGCCCGGCCGAGAGCACGAGGCAGCCGCGGTTGCCGCAGGCACACTGATCACCGGCGACGTCGATGGACAGGTGGCCGAACTCGCCGGCCGACCCGTTGTGGCCGCGGACCAGTTCACCGTCGATCACCATCCCGACGGCAATGCCGCTGGCGGCGTGGGCGTACAGCACGTTGCTGCAGCCACGGCCGGCGCCCCAACGACTCTCGGCGAAGGTCTCCATCCGTACGTTGTTGTCCACCAGCACCGGGACTCCGGTTTCGGCCTCCATCACCTCGCGGACGTTGACCCCGCTCCACGGCTGGTCGGCCAGCGCCCCGGTGACCTGGCCGTCCGGGGCGACCTGGCCCGGCACGCCGATGCCCAGTCCGAGCAGCCGGACGCCGGCCGACCTCTCGTCCGCCAGCAGCTCGTTGAGCAGGCTCAACGCGGCGTCGCGCCGGACCTCCCAGCCGTCCTCGGGATTGACGGTGGTCGAGGCGGTGCCCATCGTGGCGCCGGTTGCGGTGCGCACGCTTGCGCTGATGGTGTCGAGGGTGGTCTCGATGCCTGCGGTCCACAGCCGATCGCTGAGTTGAACGGTGGCACCGGCGCGGCCGTCGACGTGCCCGCCTTGGTCGGCGTCGGGTGTCCGAGGCAGTTCGATCACCACACCGCGTTGCAGCAGCTCATTGACCAGGCTCGAACCGGTCGTCCGGGTTACCTGCGTGGCCCGGGCCAACTCGGCTCGATGGCCTGGCCCGGTGGTCGCCAGTCGGCGGATCAGCCGGTCGAGGTTGCCGCGCCGAAGTGCTGCCATCGATCCAGCGGAAGTGTCAGCTGCAGAAACACTCTTCGATGAGGCCACGGGACAACGCTAGCCCATCTCTCAGGTGTGTCAGACCTCTTGACACACTTTCCAAGATTCTGATGGACTGCGCCCAACGTTCATCCATCGCTCCGTCAGTGTTGAAGGAGACTCCATGGCTGGCCTCCGGGTGGATCGACTCGTCAAACGGCTCGGTAATCAGCTGGCCGTCGACGACGTTACCTTCGAAGTGGCAGAGGGTGAGTTCTTCGTCCTGCTCGGATCCTCCGGATGCGGGAAGACCACGACACTGCGAACCATCTGCGGCATCGAGCAGCCCGATTCCGGGAGGATCGTGATCGCCGATCGCGACGTCACCGCGTTGCCGTCGCGAGAACGCAATCTCGGGATGGTGTTCCAGGAGTACGGCCTCTATCCGAGCATGGACGTGCTGGGCAATATCGCGTACGGGTTGCAGGCGCGCGGCGGGCTGCCCAAGTCCGAGATCGAGCGCCGCGTCGTCGAGGCGGCCGAGAAGCTCGGCCTGACACCGTTGCTACGAACGTCGATCGTTGACCTGTCCGGTGGCGAGCAACAGCGGGTCGCACTCGGGCGGGCGATGGTGAAGGATGCCGACGCCTATCTCTACGACGAGCCGCTGTCCAATCTCGACCCCAAACTCCGCCATCGAATGCGGCGAGACATCCAGGATCTCCACCGCGCCAAGCAGAAGGCGACCCTGTATGTCACTCATGATCAGACCGAGGCGTTCGCGCTGGCGGATCGGATCGGCGTGATGGCTGAGGGTCGGCTGCACCAGGTCGGGACCGCGGAGGATTTGATCGAATCCCCGGCGACCACGTTCGTTGCCTCGTTCGTCGGCACGCCCCCGATGAACCTGCTCGCCGGCGAACTTCACAACGTTGACGGAGAGTTGGGCGTGCAGTGCGCCGGCGTGCGGCTGCCGGTCCCGCCGGCGGCGAAGGTAGCGATCGAGGATCACGGCAGGACCGCGGTCATCGTCGGCATCCGCCCGGACGGACTCACGATCACGGGGACCGAGGCCGCGACGATCTCGGCAACGATCGCCGATGTCGAGCCCCTCATCGGTCAAACGATCATTCGGGCGCGGATCGGCGGTGATGCCACGGTATCGGCCCTGCTGGACGGCGACACCGGCGATCACCTGTCCACCGGTCAGGTGGTTCGGCTGGGTGTCTCGGCCGAGATCTCGCTGTTCGATCCCGACACCGGATCGGCGCTGGCGTCCTGACCGGGGCGAGAGCTGACGACGATGTCTTCGATCACCGGCGCAGACCGCATGGCGCCCGACGCCGCGCCCGGAGTGGACGCCGGATTCGTCCTGCTCGGCCGAACCCTGGCGGCGACGCTCGGACCGTCGCTGAGCTCGGTGCTGTCAGCTGTCGGCATGAGTGGTGAGCTGCTCACCGATTCCGCGACCATCGTCCGCCGGATCACCGCACTCGACGACCGCCACCATGACACCGGTGCTGCGATCATGCGTGACCTGGTCACGTCGGTCACCCAGCAGTACGGTGACGGCGGCGCGACGGCCGCGGTGCTGGCGATGGCGATGCTCCGCCGTGCTCGTCGAGCGACGGCGGCAGGTGCCAACCCGGTCCTGGTCCGACGAGGTCTGGCACGCGGCGCCGAGGAGGCCGGTGCCGCGATCGTCCGGCAGGCCCGGCCCGTGTGCAGCGGTGCCGAGCTCGCGGCACTGGCGACGGCGAACTGCGGCGACGAAGAACTCGGCGCGACCGTTGGCGAGCTGATCGACTTCGTCGGCCAGGACGGTGCGGTCGCGGTCAGCGAGGTGAGCGGCGCCGGGGTCTGGCACGACTACCTCGACGGTTCACGGTGGACCGCCCGGCCGGCCAACCGCGGCGTGATCGGCCTCGGACAGTGCGAACTGACGCTGATCGATCCGGTGGTCGCGATCATCAACGAGACCCTCGACGAGCCACGACGGCTCACGCGGTTGCTCGAGGTCGTCCAAGCGATTCCCGGACGTCCGCCGCTGCTGCTGATCGCACCGGAGATCACCGAGGCCGTCCAGACGATGCTGGCGGTCAACGATCGTTCCGGTGCGCTGATCAATGTTCCGGTCGTCCTGACCTCGGCGCGGGTGCACCTGGCCGAGGATCTGGACGATCTTGCCTTGTTGACCGGAGCGTCGGTGCTTGGTGATCAACTCGGGCGATCGCTGACCCGGGTTCGTGAGTCCGACCTCGGTCGCGGTCGCCGAGTCGTGCTGCGTCGCGGCGATCTGACCCTGCGGGGCGGCTACGCGTCGGCGGCCGGGATTGACGCCCGGGCGGCCGCTCTGCGCGCCCACGCCGCTGGGCTGGGAGCCCATCACGCCGCCCACGAACGGGTCTGGCTGCGGCAGGCCCGGTTGACCGGTCAGGTCGCCGAACTGTTGGTCGGTGCGCCGAGCGACGCCGAACGTGAACCCCGCGTCCGCCTGGGCAAGCGTCTGGTCCGGCTGCTGGCCACCGCGCAAGGCCAGGGCTGCGTGCCGGGTGGAGGGGTGGCGCTCCGCGACAGTGCTCCAGCCGTACGGGAGTCGGCGCGAGACTGCGACCACCCCGACGTCCGCGCCGGGATGGCTGCGGTCGTCGACGCTCTGGACGCCTCGCTACGCCAGCTCATCCGCAATTCCGGCCGGATCGACCCGTCCCCGATCCTGCTCGAGCTCGAGCGAGCCGGTCCCGGCCACGGATTCGACGCGACGACCGGCCACTGCACCCGGATGGTCGAGGCCGGGATCGTCGATCTCGCGGGGGTACAGGTCGGCGCGGTGCGCGCCGCGGCAGCCACGGCCGGCCTGATGATCTCCGCCGAGGTGATCCCATGTCGCAACTGATACCGCCCGTAGCGACCGCCGCCCGAACACCGCTGGGCGCCCGAACACCGCTGGGCACACAGTGGCACTGGCTCCCCGCCGATGATCTTGCTGCGCCGGTGCTCGCGGTCAAGGCCATCGCGGGCGAGGTTTGGGTCGGCGGACCGGGCGGCGTCGCCCGCAGCTCCGACATTTCGGTCCGGCCCACACCGGTCGGCGCGGTCACCGCGATCCTCGACTGCGACGGGTGGCTGCTCGTCGGCGGTTGCTCGGGCATCGCGCGGGCTCGGCTGGACCGGACCGGGGCTGACGGCTGGTCGTGGGAACGCGGCGCGATCGAAGGTGCACCGGCGGTCGTGGCCGCGCTGGTCCGGTTGGATCCCGACGGCACGGTGTTGGCGGCGACCATCGGCGGAGGCGTGCTCCGTTCAACCGATCGAGGCGCCACCTGGAGGCCGGCCAACTTCGGATTGCCGACCAGCGAGATCAGCGCCCTCGCCGTAGGAGCCGGCGCCGTCCTCGCCGGCACCGACCACGGCGTCGCCGTGTCGACCAACGGCGGTCGGGCCTGGCGAATGTGCGCGGGCACCGAGGGCCGACAGGTCGCGGGGTTGGCTGTCCATCCGGGCGGTGCCGCGGTGGCGGCGTTGGAGACCGGCGGTTTGCTCCGGACCGATTCCGTTCGCGATGAGCCGTGGCACACAACGGACAGCCCAGCGGCGACAGCGCTGGCCATCACTGGCGGGGGAGTCCTCATCCTCGGGACCGAGGCCGGGGTGCTGGTGTCGGCCGATCAGGGATCCCCATGGCAGGCCGTTGCGACCGCCAAGCCGGTTCTGTCGCTGACCGCCGATGGCAACACCTGCCACATCGGCACGGCCGACGGACTCTACGCCGTCGCCATGGAATCCGATCCGACGTTGCGGCCGATACCGATCCCGAGCCTCGCCGATCTTGATCAACTCCGGCCGATCGGCGCCGACGCGGCTGGGCACACATGGCTACTCGCCAGCGGTGCGTTGACCGGAATCGCCCTTCGGAGCGGCGGCTCCGGCTGGCAGATCCCAGCAGGCGCGCCGACCCATCCGACCGCCGCGGCGATCTCCGGCGACGCGATCCTGGTGGCAAGCCCGTACGGCATCGCCCGCGCCGAGTTGGCGGGGGTGCTCGCGACCGGTGAGTGGATCGCCGCGTCCGACGCCCCGTGCCGCGACCTGATCCTCCGCGACGACGGCACCGGATGGGCGGCTCCGAGCGGGCACGGCGACCACCTGCTGCGGACCGGCGACGGGGGTCGGACCTGGGCCGAGCATCCGACCCCGTTCGGTGCGCTACCCGTGGCCAAGCTGATCGACGGCGGCCATCTTCTCGTGGCGATGATCATGGACCGACGCCACCAGCACGTACGGATCTGGGAATCAGACGATCTGGGGACCACCTGGCGACTGGCAGCCGACGGAAGCACCGCCTGGCCGATCGTCGGTGGCCTGGGCGATCCACTACTGCTCAGCATCGGCCGCTCGGTGCTCCGGCGCCAGGATCGGCGCTGGCAGTCTGCCCGCACCTTCGACGACGGCATCGACCTCGTCGCCGGCGACCGCAGCGGGATCGTGGTCCTCACCTCCACCGAGCTGTGGTGGTGTCCCGATCCGGTCAGGGCCGCCGCGAACTGGATCCGCATCGACGACGGGCTGCCGGTCGCCGAAGTGCGCGACCTCGCCGTACAGCAAAGAGAAATCCACGTCCTGATGTCCGGCGGCCGAGTCTGCCGAAAACACCTGTAGCAGCAACGACAACGGAAGGTTTCAACGATGACGAATTCCGTGGCCCTCAGTCGCCGACAAATCCTCAGAACGATGGCGCTCGGTTCGGCGACCCTTGCCGCCGGCGGGGTCGTGACGTCCTGCACCAGACGCGGCGCCGATGAAGCACCGGATCCGGGCCAGAAGGTGGACGTGACGCTGAAGACCGCAGCCTGGCCGTACGCCGCGATGCCCAGCGAGAGTGCCGCTGCCGACGATCCCGTACTGGGCGCCTATCGCGAGGTCCTGCAAACCTGGCTGAGCGACAACCCCGGCGTCAAACTCAGCGCCATCGAATTCGAGGTGTGGGATCAGCAGGCCCTGACCACGGCCGTGACCGGAGGCACGGCGCCGTCCTTCTTCCCGGGCAATGTGCTGGGCGGATGGAACGACACCGTCACCAAGTCGGCCTTCCTGCAGGGACTCTCCGCCGATGTCACCGACGTCCTCGACCGCTACCAACTCAACGACAAGATCGCCCCCTACGCCCGGCCCATCTGGGATTCGTGGAAGGTCGACGGCCGCTACTACGCCGCGCCCCAGGGGTACGGCGCCGGGAACGGCATCTACTTCCGCCGGGATCTGATCAACGAGTTGGGGCTGCGGGAGCCGGAGGCGGGCTGGACCTGGAGCGATCTCACCGAACTCGCCAACGGTCTGACCAAGGGAAATCGGCGCGGCCTCGCCGCCCAGTCCTACTTCCTCGGGGTGTGGCTCGGATCGGAGGGCTGGTCCTTGCTGCCGCATATTCCGGCACCGGACACCTCATGGAACTGGGCGTACGACTACCGGGCCCAGGCCGACGTCTGGAAGACGATCATCGATCAGTACCGCGACATGGCGCTCAACGTGAAGAGCATCCAGTCCGACATCGGCTGGGCCGACGGCGACGTCACCGCCGCCTTCGCCCAGGAGCGGGCGGCGATGATGCCCAACAACCAGTTCTTCATGCTCGGCGACCCCGACACCGACAACACCCCGGCCAACCTCGCCAAGAAGCTGGACAAACCGCTGGACGACGTCGTCGGCTGGATCCAATACCCGGTGGGCCGGTACGGAAACAGGGCTGGCACCCAACCGTTCATGACGGTCCTCGGCTTCGACCCCGATCTGGATGACATCGCCCTGGACAAGGCGGTGAGCCTGCACACCTATCTGGCCTTCGGTGACGGTTTCGTCAAGCAGAAGCAGGCGATCTACGAGGCCACCGAGGACCTGCAGAAGGTGTGGAGCGATCCCACGCCGCTCGCCGGAAACGTCGAGATCCCCGGCGTTCCGGGATCGGTCGCGGAGGCCTGGGGCCAGCGGTACGCCGACAACGTCGCCGCGGCTGCCGCGCTACCGCTCATCCCGAACCAGAGCAACTTCTTGCCGGTGGAGGAAAACCCGGGCCCGAGTTCGACGGCCGTCCAGGACGCCACCTCGGCGTGGATGTATGAGAAGGGGAGCGTCGACGTCGACGCCGGTCTCGCCAAGTTGACCGACACGATGAACAAACAGGCCGGCGGATTCACCTCCAGCGCCTCCGACGACGACTTCATCGCCGGAGCGCGGACCTACTTCGAAGCGGTCGACGCGTTCTGGGCCGAGCACGCTCCGGACTATTCCGCCAACGTCGTTCGCCCGTGGTACGAGCGGACCGTGCTGCCCGCCCTGGGAGGCTGACCGTGACGGTAGATCAACAGCCGTCGTCGGCCAGCGCCGGCGCGGCGGACGAAGCCGAGTCGGGAGCACCGCGGGCCGACTCGTCGATGAGGACCGCACCCCAACTCAGCCGGCGCCGGAAGCTGGAACGCACGCTCTTCATCGCCCCGGCCTTCCTGTTCCAGCTGTCCTGGGGGTGGTATCCGCTGCTGATCGCGTTCGTGATCAGCTTCACCAACGCCCGCTTCAGGGGTCCGGTGGAGTTCACCGGCCTGGAGAGCTACACCCGGTTGTGGACCGACCCGCTGGTGGCCCAGGCGTTCCAGGTCACGGCGATCTATGCGGCCCTCTCCATCGCGCTGACCTTCTTCATCCCGATCTTCGTCGCCATCCTGTTGATGGAGATGCCGCGCAAGCACATCCGCTGGATGATGTTGCTGTGGTTCCTGCCGCTGTCAGGAATCGCGAGCACGTTGCTGTTCCGCTATCTCTTCAACACCGAGTACGGCCTGTTCCAGTGGATCGCCACCGAGATCCTGAATCTGCCCGTCCAGCCGTTCCTCAGCTCGGCCGATCAGGTGCTGTTCTGGCTGGTGTTCCCCGGGATCCTGTTCTTCGGGCCCGGGCTGATCTACATGGCCACCCTGCAAGGCATTCCGGCCTCTTACTACGAGGCAGCCGAGGTCGAGGGGGCCGGATTCTGGCGCAAGATCTGGACCATCTCCCTGCCCCGACTGCGGCCGATCATCTCGATGCTGCTGTTGTTCTCGGTCATCGGATCGATGCAGGCGTTCGAGTATCCGCTGATCATGACCGGCGGCGGCCCGGGCGGCGCCAGCCGGACGGTGGTGATGTATCTGTACGAGCTGCTGCAGAACGTGCGGTACGCCGACGCCACCGCCCTCGGCGTCTATCTGTTCCTCGTCACCATGGCGCTGATCTTGATCCAGCGCCGTGTCGTCCGCGAAGACCCCGACCAGTGATGCGACCCGAGCCTGGATCCGAGCTAAGGAGGGCAGATCATGACGCTCTTTCCACAGGTAGGCCGTAAGCAGCCGGCGCTTCGCGTCGGGTGGTGGGTGGTCGTCGCGCTCCTGATCCTGGGGATCGCCCTGCACCTGTTCCCGTTCTATTTCATGCTGATCACCTCGTTCAAGTCGGGCCAGGAGGTCATGCAGTTCCCGCCGACCTGGTGGCCGCAAGATCCCAACTTCGCCGGTTGGAACCTGGTCTGGAGCCTGGTCCAGGGCGGCAACACCGTGGCCGAGCAATTCCTCAGCGGACCGTTCTGGCTCTATTTCGCCAATTCGCTGCACATCACGTTCTGGACGCTGATCCTCGGCATCCCGATCACCTCGCTGGCGGCGTACTCCAACAGCAAGTTGCAGGGTGGCCGGATCGCCCGGTGGTCCTTCCTGTTCTTCATCGGCACCCTGATGATGCCCGCGGCGTTGACGCTGGTCCCCAACTATCTGCTGACCCGGAACTTCCCGTGGGCCTTGCCGGAAGCCCCGTTGATTCCGGGCACCGACTACGAGTTCTTCCATGTCCAGTTCTGGGACACCCACTGGGCGGTGATCTTGCCGGCGGTGTTCCAGGCGTTCAACTTCCTGTTGTTCAAGGGGTTCTTCGACACCATCCCGGACTCGGTCATCCAGGCCGCCCGGGTCGACGGCGGATCGGAGTTCAACATCTTTCGCCGGATCGTGTTGCCGATGAGCGTGCCGGTGTATGCGGTCGCGATCTGGGGCGCCTTCAGCGGCGCCTGGGATCAGTTCCTCTGGCCGCTGATCGTGTTGCAGAGCCCGGACAAGATGCCTGCCTCGGTAGAGATCTACCAGCTGTTGCAGCAGTTCACCCAGGCCGGGACGACAAGCGCCCAACAAGCGGGGGTCGAGTCGCAGCAGATGCAACAACTACTGGACGCCGGACTGTCCTGGAACGGCCTGATGGTGCTCGGCATCCTGCAGTCGCTGCCGGTGTTCATCGTCTTCATCATCTGCCGGGAGTACTTGCTGAAGGGCATCCGGATCCGAGGCTTGAAGTGATCACCACGGCAATCACCCCCACACGGAGGGAGGCCGGTCATGGCCAGCATTGAGATCGACCGGATCACCAAGAACTTCGCCGGCGATGCAACGGGGTCGGGCCCACCGGCGCTCGGCGGGGTGTCGATGAAGATCGCAGACGGCGAGACCATCAGCATCGTCGGATCGTCCGGCTGCGGCAAGAGCACCCTGCTCAAGGTGGTCGCCGGACTCGAGGAGGCGAACAGCGGCCGGGTGCTCTACAACGGCGAGGACATGACCAAGGTCTCACCGCAGAAACGCGGCATCGGCATGGTGTTCCAGGATTACGCCCTCTATCCGAGCATGAAGGGCAAGGGCAATCTGGCCTACTACTTCCAGGTCAATCAGCGCACCGAGGAAGAGGCGACCCAGCGGACCAAAGAGGTCGCCGAACTGATGGGCGTCGGATTTGATCAACTTCTCGGCCAAGCCCCGACCACGCTGTCGGGCGGCGAACAGCAGCGGGTGGCGATCGCCCGGTGCATCGTCCGCGAACCGCAGTTGTTCCTGATGGATGAGCCGATCTGCAACCTGGACGCCAAGCTTCGGGAGCGGACCCGGCTGGAGATCAAGAAGCTGCTGAAGAAGTTCGGTATCACCACGCTGTATGTCACCCATGATCAACAGGAGGCGATCTTCATGGGGGACCGGATCGCGGTGATGCGGGACGGGATCGTCGAACAGATCGGCGCCTTCGACGACTTGTACTACTCACCGGCCAACCTGTTCGTTGCCACCTTCCTGGGAACTCCGCCGCTCGCGGTGCTGCCGGCGACGGTGACCGGGCCGTCGATCATGGTCGACCAGGCATCCTGGCCGCTGCCGGCCACTGTGCGTCCGGTCCTGCCGGACGGGCCGATTCGGCTCGGCGTGCGTCCCGAAGGATGGCTGATCGGGCAGCCGGGCGGAGCCGAGCTGCCGGTACGGCAGTTGGAACGCATCCCGTCCGAACGCGTCTGCTACGCCCACGGCACGTTGGCCGGGGTCAACCTCACCGTGATCGCCGACCTTGATCATCCCCAGGGCCGGCCGCTGGCGATCACTCCCGACCTGGACCGGGCGTACTTCTTCGCCGCCGACAGCGAGAAGCCGATCCACGTCCCCGGCCCGCTCGACCTGTTCTGACCCGTACGAACTGTTCTGATCAGGAGTTGATGACATGGCTGGAATCACCGTCGACGGGCTGGTGAAGGACTTCTCCGGGAAGACCGCGGTGAACGGCGTGAGTTTCGAGGTGGGAGAGGGCGAGTTCCTCGCACTGGTCGGGCCGTCCGGGTGCGGAAAGACCACGACCCTGCGGCTGCTGGTCGGGCTGGAAGCGGCCACCAGCGGCGAGATCAGATTTGGCGACCGAGTGGTCAACGACATCCGGCCCAGGGACCGCAACATCGGCATGGTCTTCCAGGATTACGCGATCTTCCCGCACCTGACCGTGTTCGAGAACATCGGCTACGGGCTGCGGTCGCGGCGGGTGCCCGGCCGGGAGATCAAGCCGCGGGTGGAGGAGGCGGCCAGGACCTTCCGGATCGACCAACTTCTCCGCCGCAAACCCCGCCAGCTCAGTGGCGGCCAACGGCAGCGCGTCGCGCTGGCTCGGGCGATGGTCCGGGACGCGTCCGTCTATCTGTACGACGAGCCGCTGTCGAATCTCGATGCTCAGCTGCGTCATCAGGCGCGCGAGGACATCATGACCCTGCACCGGGAGAAGGAGCGGCCGACGGTCTACGTCACCCATGATCAGTCCGAGGCGATGGCGATGGGCGACCGGATCGCGGTGATGCGGGACGGGCAGATCCAGCAGATCGGCACCGGCGCGGAACTGTATGAGCGGCCCAAGAGCCTGTTCGTGGCCCACTTCATCGGCACCCCGAGCATCAACCTCTTCGACGTCGAGCTCCGGGCCGATGAGGATCGCATTCTGGCGGTCGGCGAGGCGTTCAGTCTGGTCCTGCCCCCTCGGCTGCGGGAGGCGGTGGCCGGCCATCTCGGGCGTCTGGTCAAGGTCGGCGTCCGGCCCGAACATCTGCACGTGCCCAAGCTGGCGCCGTTCGAGGTCACCGCGGACAACACCTTGCACGGGCTGGTCCGCGTGATCGAACCGACCGCCACCGGCAGCTCGGTCTATCTGAGCACGCCGGACGAGCCGGGCGTCGATTTCGTCGCCACGTTCAAGGTGCGGATGCCGGCGAGCTACCTCGATCAGGAGGTGCCGCTGGCGATTGATCTTGATCATCTGCACCTGTTCGACGCCGAGACGGAAGCCTCGCTGACGTACGGCTCGAGCCATGCCGTTTCTTGAGAACGCGGGCCCGGACGACGCCGCCCGGCCACCGGTATGGGAGGCGTTCGCCGTCGTCCGCGATCAGGTCGAGCGACTGGTCGCGGTCAACGTGCTGTGGTCGCTCAACCTGGCTCCGGGCGTGCTGGCGATGGCCTTTCCGGGGTGGCCGCTGGGGCTGCGGACCGTCCTGGTGATCTACACCGTCGTGGTGATCGTGCCGCTCACCGGCATGCTGTACGGGGTAGCGGCCGTGGCCGCCGAAGGCCAGCACGTGGGCTATGACTCGGTTCGCGACGCCCTGCGCGTGCTCGCCCGGCCGAGTCTGCGGGCCCTGGCCCCGCTCTATCTGGTGACCGCCGCTGGGGTGATCGGATGGGCACTGGCCCGGCATTTCGATCAGGCCGCCGTGGTCACCCTGCTGACTGCGGCGCTGCTGATCTGGACCGTGCCGGCCCAGTACTGGGGTCCGCTGTTGGCGCGTGACCCGCGGCAGTCGGCGATGTCGGTGCTGCGTGGGTCGGTCCGGCTGGCGCTGGATCGGCCGGGCGCGACGCTTGGGTGCTGGCTGATGGTCGGCGCCGTCCTGGTGGTCGGCGTCATCTCGATCGGCGGGCTGGTGCTGATCGTGCCGGTGGTAGCGGTCCTGCTGCAGACCTGCTTCGCATCCAGCGGCAGCGAGAGCAGGACACGATGAAGGTCACCAAGTTCGAGATCGTCAAGGTGCCGCCGAGCTGGGTGTGGCTGTTCATCCATACCGACACCGATCTGATCGGGATCGGCGAGCCATACCTGGAGGGGCACCCGGAGGCGGTGATCGCCGAGGTGCGGCGGCTGGAGCAGGCGGTCGTCGGACAGGATCCGCGGCGAATCGAGGCGCTGTGGATGCGGATGCGCGACGCCGGCTTCGGCTATCGCGGTGGCCCCGTGACCATGAGCGCGATCAGCGGGATCGACATGGCGCTGTGGGATCTCAAGGGCAAGGCGCTCGGTGCACCGGTGCACGAGTTGCTCGGCGGTCCGATCCGGAAATCGATCCCGCTGTATCACGCGACCGGTGGAGCCCGTGGTCCCACCTCGGCTCCGGCCGGGCACCGGCTGCCGCCTGGGCCCAAGATCGGAGCCGGCGAGTCGGCGGCCGAACTGGTGCAGGAGTGGGGGTATCGCGCCGTCAAGGTGCACGTCCATCCCGGGTCCGGGCTGGAGGCCACCGGGAGCGTTGACCGGTGTGCGGCGATCGTCGCCGAGGTGCGGGCGGCCATCGGGCCCGATATCGTGCTCGCGGTCGATGTGCACAATCCGCACCCGGTTGTCGCCGCGCAGTTGGCCGGCCAGATCGCCGACAGCAAGCCGTTGTTCCTCGAGGAGCCGGTGCCGCTGGAGGCAGTGGAATCGCTGACCCGGGTGGCAGACCATTGCCCGGTCCCGCTCGCGGCCGGCGAACGCTGGATGGGCAAGGAGATCTTCGCCCGAGCGCTGGGCACCGGTGCACTGGCCGTGGTCCAGCCCGACATCGCCCACGCCGGCGGAATCACCGAATGCAAGAAGATCGCCGCACTGGCCGAGGCGGCGCAGGCCAGCGTGGCGCTGCACTGCCCGCTGAGCCCGATCTCGCTCGCCGCGTCGGTGCAACTGGACGCGGCCATCCCGAACTTCCTGATCCAGGAACACAACGAGGTCAACGCCCAACGACTCGACGGTGCGACCGTCATCGGCGCGGGATACCTGCGCGAACCGTTCGTCCTGGACGCCGATGGAAGCATCGCCGTGCCGCCCGGCGCGGGACTCGGAGTCGATCTTGATCGGGACAGCCTGGAGGCGACCATGTCACTGCCGTGGACAGCGATCCGAGCATGAACGTCGCCGATTCTCGCGGGCAACTGGGCCCATCACGACGAAGTGAAAGGAACGCCACAATGATTCGCAGATCCCGGATTCTGATCGGACTTCTCGCGATGCTGAGCATGGCTGCCGCCCTCGGCGTTTCGGGCCCGGCCCGAGCCGACGACGACGCATCGGTCGACACCAACCGTGGGTGTCGCCCCAACCCGGACATCACCGCCGGAATGCGGCCCACCTTTCGCGACGAGTTCGGCGGTCGTTCGCTGAACGAGGCGAAGTGGAGCACCGTGATGGACTTTCCCGGTCGGGCCGGCGGCCACTACCACAACACGTCGTACGGGAGCTACGCCCTGGACGAGAACGTGGTACTGAAACGCGGACAACTCAATCTGATCGCCAACGACGAACCCGTGACCGGCACCGACCCGGTTGGCGAATTCGATTACAGCGAGGGCTTCATCTCCTCCCACGACAAGTTCTTCCAGAGGTACGGCTACTGGGAAATCTGCGCGAAATTCCCCGCCGGGAAGGGCCTGTGGCCGGCCTTCTGGCTCGTCCCGCAAGACCGCAGCTGGCCACCGGAGATCGACGTCGCCGAATGGTTCGGCAGCATCGAAGGCATGCACAGCGGCCTGGCGACCGGAAACTGGCCGGACGTGCGATGGGACAGCCACTGGAGCTACGGCGACACGCCGACCACCGGCTGGCACACCTACTCGGTGCTGTGGGAGCCGGACCGCCTGGTGTTCTTCACCGATGGCTCGCCGACCTATGAGGTCACCGGGGAGGTGGTCCCGGACAAGGAAATGTACGTCATCCTCAACAGCGGGACCTGGGCCCCGGATCACCGCGGTGGGCCGCCCGATGAAACCACGATCTTCCCGAACGCCTTCGAGGTCGACTACGTCCGCGTCTATCAGTAGCGGCCCAATTCACCTCCACCCGGCACGGCACGACCGGGTCGAGGGCGGAGAGCTCGGTGGTGGTGCGCCGAACCCTCCGGGTTGAGCTCGTCCGCGTCCTAAGGTCTCAGAGCACCTTGTACTTGACCGGGACGACGCCGGCGCTGGTGCCGCCGATGGCCTTCATGGCGGCCCGGGACAGGTCGAGGCAGCGGCCGGAGATGTACGGGCCGCGGTCGTTGATCCGGACGACGGTGCTCTTGCCGTTGTTGAGGTTGGTCACCCTGACGCGGCTGTTGAACGGCAGCGACTTGTGCGCGGCGGTGAAGTCGTTGGTGTTGAACTGCTCGCCGTTGGCGGTCATCTGGCCCTGCCAGTAGTACGACGCCTCGCAGGTGCCCGACTTGCCCGACGCCTCGTCGTTCTTCGGCTCGTCGTCGTTGCCGGAGCCGCCCGAATCGCCGGAGTCGTCGTTGCTATCGCTGTCGTCGTTCTTGCTGTCGTCGTTGCTGTCGTCCGACTTCTTCGGCTCCTTGGTGCCGACCAGAACGATCTTGTCCCGCTTCTTCTTGAGCACCTTCGAGGAGAGTTTGCGCTTCTCGGTCTCCTTGCCGTCGACGTAGACGTACTGCCAGACCTCTTCGGTGATGCCGGTGATGCCGGTGGTGTCGGTCTTCGTCTCGCCCTTCTCGAGCGAGGCGGTCTCCTTCTCGATCGTCTTGAACTCGTGCTCGATCTTCTTCGTCGCCTTCTTCACCTCGACGATCTTGACCACGATCTTGGCCTTGTCCCGCAGGGCCGAGGACGGCTTCGGCGAGACCTGATCATCCTTGTCGTAGGCGACCTTGGCCTGCTTGAGCGCGTCGGCGATGGTCCGCCCGGTCGAGGTGACCTTCAGGGTCTTGCCGCCGGCGACGATCGTCGCGGTCTTCGAGGTGTCCACCTTGATGTGGATACCGGTCCGGTCGATCTTGGCGCCGCGCGACGTGGACAGCTTGGCCGAGGCGGGGATGTTCATCTCCTGCAGTGCCTCGTCGACGCTGCGCGCCGTGGTCCAGTAGCTGTCCTTCTTGCCGTCGATCGTGATCGTCAGCTGCCGGGCGAAGTTCACGGTGATCGTGGTCGGTCCGGCGACCTCGGACGTCAGCGAGGGCTGCACGTCGTCCCGGTCGTTCACCGCGATGCCCTGGTCGCGCAGCACGTCGGCCACGGTCCCGGCATGGGTGGTGAAGCGGGTTGACTGCCCGTCGACCGAGAGATTGACATCGTCGGCGGCCGCGACGTATCCGCCGTAGCCGAGGCCACCAGCGGTGAGAAGGCCAGCGATCACGACTGCAGGAACAACTTTGCGCACGATTCTCCAGCGGGTCTGCGGGTGGGTGAGCACAGGTGACACACCCCTTGCGGATAACAGAATAGTAACGACAGGCTCACGGAACGCAACTCGGTGGAAGAGACCTACCCGGATCGCCGCGAGGAGGGTGAGCCCTTGACCCCACCACCGGACGTTCGTTAGCGTCGACGGCGATTTACTCAAGCGATTTTGCTCAGGGGGAGCTGGCTCTCGGTCAGGTCGGGGGTGTGCCCATCGGGGAAATCGATCGAGAGGAAGTCATGTCACATCGGGGAACGACCCCTGTCCTGAGGCCGTTACTCGCCGCGCTGGTCGGGCTCGTGCTGATGTTCGGTACGGCCACTGCGGCGACCGCTCAACCCGACAAGGGAATCCCGGATTCCCAGCTGGAAGCGCTGGCCCGCGCACTCGGGCTGTCGACGGACGCTGCCGAGAACCTGCTGTCGGTGCAGGCCAGGCTGTCGGTGCTGGCCGTCGACCTCGAGGCCAAGCTCGGCCCGGACGTCAGTGCCGGATCCTGGATCGACGCGGGCTCCGGGAAGCTCGTCGTCGCGGTGACCAGTTCGGAGGCTGCCGCGGTGGTCCGCGCGTCGGGTGCCGAGGCGCGCCAGGTCAAGCACTCCGGGTCCGACCTGGCCAAGCAGCGCAGGGAACTGGACGAGTTCGCCCGCTCCAAGGGTGCCGGCGACGCGCAGTCGTGGCGGGCGGACCCGCGGTCGAACAGCCTGTTGGTCCGGGTCGTCGAGGGCGCCGAGGACAAGGCGACCGAGGCGTTCCTGGCCAAGGCCCGCAAGCTCGGGGTGACCGTGACCGTCGAGAAGGTACGGGGAGCGGTGCGGCCCACCGCCGACCTGTACGGCGGCCAGCAGATCGAGATGTCCAACGGCTACGTCTGCTCGGCCGGGTTCAACGCGAAGACCTCGTCCGGCGACGCGATCCTGCTCACCGCGGGCCACTGTGCCTCGGACGAGCCGACGTTCTCCCGGGACGGTGTCGAGATCGGCACCACGCGTTCGTACAGCTTCCCGGAGAACGACTACGCCGCCGTGAACGTCTCCAGCGCCTGGACCCAGCAGGGCGCCGTGGACACCTACGACGGCTCGTACCAGGAGATCACCGAGGCCGGCCTCGGCGCGATCGGCAGTGCGGTCTGCAAGAGCGGCCGGACCACCGACTGGACCTGTGGCGAGATCGAGTCGCACGACGAGACCGTCAACTACGGCAACGGCGACATCGTCTCCGGCCTGACCCAGCACACCGCCTGCGTCGAGCAGGGCGACTCCGGCGGCGCGAACGTCAGCGGGAGCGTGGCCCAGGGCCTGACCAGCGGCGGCATGCTCTACCAGCAGGGCCAGGACCTGGTCTGCGGCGAGAAGGTCGGCCAGCCCAACGTCGGCTTCTTCCAGCCGGTCGAGGAGGCCCTCGCGGCCAACGACGCGGAACTCGTCACGGGGTCCACGTCCTCGAACGGCCGCGGCAACGGCTGGGGCCGGAACCGCTAACCGGTCAGGATCCGGTCGAGCACGTCGGCCTCCCGGTGGAGTTCGCCGGCGTGCTCGGTCCGGCCCGACTGCTCGTACGTCAACGCGGCCCGGCGCCGCTCGGAGACCTCGGCCCCGACGATCGACCTCAGGTCGTCGGCGCCGAGTTCCCGGCGGGGCACCTCCGCGGTCGAGTGGTCGGCGGGATCGACGGCCTCGGCGTTCGCGATCGCCGCCAGCGCGGTCCGGATCGCCCGGGCGGCGACCCGGTCCCGGTCCTTCAGCGCGTCGCGCAGCGCAGCCTGCAGCCGGTCTCGCAGTTCGTCCATGGCGTGAGGCTAGCCGTGGTGAGTTCGCGTTGTGGGGCGTGACTCTGGCAAACTATGCGCTGGTCCTGCTCGGGCACGCCCTCTCATCGTGCCCGCAGTCGGGTCCCAGCCGAGGCCGCGGTTCGGAGTGCCCCACACGGGCGGTGTCCTCACCCACCAGAGATTTCCAAGGAGTTACCACTCACGTGGCTGTCAAGATTCGCCTGAAGCGGCTCGGCAAGATCCGCTCGCCGCACTACCGCATCGTCGTCGCCGACTCCCGCACCAAGCGTGACGGTCGTGCGATCGAGGAGATCGGCAAGTACCACCCGAAGAACGACCCGTCGCTGATCGAGGTCGACTCGGAGCGGGCCCAGTACTGGCTGTCCGTCGGTGCGCAGCCGACCGAGGCCGTCATCGCGATCCTCAAGCGCAGCGGTGACTGGCAGAAGTTCTCCGGCGACACCTCGCCGTCGGGGATCGAGCCGCAGAAGACCCGGGCCGACAAGACCGCGGCCTTCAACGCTGCGCTGGCCGACGCCGGCGACGAGCCGAAGAACAAGGCCATCACCACGGAGAAGCCGGCCAAGAAGGCTGACAAGGCCGAGGCTGACAAGGCCGAGGCCGACAGCGTCGACGCCGCTCCGGCCGACGCCGAGTCTGCCGAGGCCTGAGCGTGCTGGCCGAGGCGCTGGAGCATCTGGTCCGCGGCATCGTGACGGTGCCGGACGACGTCCGGGTGCGGGACAAGGACCTGCGGCGCGGGCGGCTGCTCGAGGTGCGGGTCCATCCCGACGACATCGGCAAGGTGATCGGCCGGTCGGGGCGGACCGCCACCGCGCTGCGGACGGTGATCACGGCCCTGGCCGGTCGGGAGCAGGTGCGGGTCGACTTCGTCGACGTCGACCGCAACGACCGCCGTTCCGGAGATCGCCGCCGCGGTCGCCGCTGATCCACGGATCCGCAACCGTGTCGGTTGAGGTCCTGGTCGGCGTCGTCGGCCGGGCCCACGGGATCCGCGGCGATGTCGCGGTCGAGCCGCGCACCGACGAGCCAGAGGTACGTTTCGCAGCCGGCCGGGCTGTCCGGATCGAGGGCAGCCCGCGCTGGCTGACGGTCGTCTCGGCGCGCGATCACAGCGGGCGGCTGCTGGTCAGGTTCCACGAGGTCGAGGACCGCAACGCCGCCGAGGCGCTGCGCGGCGTCCGCCTGGTCGTCGACGTGGATCCGGCCGAACGGCCGGACCGGCCCGAGGAGTACTACGACCGCCAGCTGATCGGTCTGCGGGTGCTCGATGCCGCCGGCACCGAGGTCGGCCGGGTCAGCGGCGTGGCCCATCTGCCCGCTCAGGATCTGCTCGAGATCGACACCGGCGACGGCCAGGCGCTGGTGCCGTTCGTCACCGAACTGGTGCCGGACGTCGATCTCGATCAAGGTCAGCTGCGGCTGGCCGACGTGCCCGGGCTGCTCTCCGCCGGCGAGGCCGAAACGTCTGACGAGGACGGCGACTGATGCGGGTCGACGTCGTCTCGATCTTCCCCGACTACCTGGCGCCGCTGCGGCTGTCGCTGGTCGGCAAGGCGATCGAGACCGGACTGATCGACCTCGCGGTGCACGACCTGCGCGACTGGACCCACGACCGGCACCGGACCGTCGACGACACCCCATACGGCGGCGGCGCGGGCATGGTGATGCGGCCGGAGCCGTGGGGTGAGGCGCTGGACGACCTGGTGCCGGCCGGTACCGACGCCCGCCTGTTGATCATGACGCCGTCCGGGCGTCCGTTCGACCAGCGGCTGGCCGCGGAACTGGCTGCCGAGCCGCGAGTGATCATCGCCTGCGGCCGCTACGAGGGCATCGACGCCCGGGTCGCCGAACACGCCGCGACCCGGATGCGGGTGGACGAGGTCAGCATCGGCGACTACGTGCTGAACGGCGGCGAGGCAGCCGCGCTGGTGATCATCGAGGCGTTCGCCCGGCTGATCCCCGGCGTGATCGGCAACCCCGAGTCGCTGGCCGAGGAATCCCACTCCGCCGACCATGATCAACTCCTGGAGTACCCGGTCTACACCAAGCCGGCCGCCTGGCGCGGGCTGGAGGTGCCCGAGGTGCTGCTCTCCGGCCATCACGGCCGGATCACCGCCTGGCGCCACGAGCGGGCCGTCGAGCTCACCCGGCGCCGCCGGCCGGAGCTGTTGCCGGACGCCGAACGGACCGACGAGCTCGAGGTCAGGCCCGCGGTCCGGACCGACGCCGGCGAACTGCTGACCCTGCAGCGGGCCGCCTTCGTGACCGAGGCACAGCGTTGCGGATCGCTCGAGATCCCGCCGCTGACCGACGGCATCGACGTGATCAACGCCGCCATCGACACCGACACCGTCCTGGTCGCCCGCCTGGGCGGGCGGCTGGCCGGCGGCGTGATCGGGTCCCGCGGCGAGCAGGGGGAGTGGACGATCGGCCGGCTGATCGTCGCGCCGGACCTGGCCGGGCGCGGCGTCGGCAGCCGGCTGCTCGCCGCGATCGAGGCGGCCGCCCCGCGCGATCGTACGGTCGCCCGGCTGTTCACCGCCGTGGCCAGCAAGGAGAACATCGCCTTCTACCGCGGTCGCGGCTACCGCGTCGTCGAGCGCCGGGACACCGAGATCGACGTACCGATCGTGATCATGGAGAAATCCCTGCGCTGATTCAGTTCGCCTCGATCGCCGCCTCGTACTCGGCCCGGATCTGATCGCCGCCCTCGCGGCGCCAGGTGTCCATCGCGGCGTCCCAGTCCGTGACGGGCTTACGGCCGAGGATGATCTCGGTGGCAAGATCATCGAGCCTGGTGCGCAGCGAGTTCCCCTTCTCCTGCTCGGTCGCCGAGTAGAGCCCGCTGCTCGCGTTGGCCTTGGTGATCTCGGCGCACTTCTTCTGGTACGCGTAGTCGTTCTCCACCGCGCCCGGCGACACGGCACTGAAGTTCACCTGGGCCGGCGCCCCGGTGTAGGTGATCGGCAGGTTGCGTTCCAGCAGGGCCTGGTCGGTCGGCACCGGATTGTTGCCCTGGTAGGTGAAGTCGGTGCCCTCGCTGCCGTACGCGATGTACTGGTGCTCCGTGCTGCCGAAGGGGCTGGCCAGATAGTTGAACAATTCGACGATCTCGTCCACCCGGGCCTTCTCGGCCTTCCTGATGCAGACCGGGCCGCCGTAGATGCCGCTGCCGAGAAACTTCACCGCGTAGCCGCCGCCGTCGAACTTCGGCGGCACCAGGGCACCGGACCGGGTGCCCGGCGCGCCGGCGTCCCAGGTGGCCGGGCTGGCGCCGCCGGTGGAGATGCCGATGATGCCGCCGTTGTACCACTCGGTGGTCCGGGTGCCGACGGAGAACGAGTCGGGGTGGAACAGGCCTTCCTTCCACTGCTGCGCGGCAGCGTCCAGTGCCTGCTTGTACTTCTCGTCCTCGAGTTGGTGGGTGAACCGGCCGCCCTCCTCGGCCCAGCCGTTCGGTGCGTCGAGCATCTGCAGGGTCCAGTTGATCAAGGCGATCGGGTTGCACATCGCCCAGCGGTTCCGCTTCGGCTCGGTGAGCACCCGGGCGGCGTCGAGGAACTCCTGGTAGCTCTGCGGGTCCGGGTTCGCCCCGCGTTCCTCGATCAGGTCGATCCGGGCCGTCACGATGTCGCCCAGCGTGGAGCGGTTCAGCGGGAAGCCGTAGATCCGCCGGTTGTAGATCATGGACCGCCAGGAGGCGGTCGGGATCGCTGCCAGGTTGGGATAGCGCGCGATGTTGTCGCCGGAGACGTACTCGGAGAGATCGACGAAGCTCCGCTCCAGCAGTTGCGGCAGGTTGGGGATCCCGCGGAACTGCACGATGTCGGGAAGATCACCGCCCGCGATCGAGACCTGGAGCTTCGGCAGGTAGTCGGCATTCGGCGCCATGATGTATGTCAGCTCGGCGCCGACCCGTTCGTTCATGCCGCGCCAGAAGGCGTTCTGGCCGAGTGCCGGCGGGATCGTGGTGTTGACGTTGGTCAAGATCGTCAACGGCTTCCCGCTCTTGATCGGCGGCGTGCCGTCGGTCGCCGGGGCCACGGACTCCCGCGGATATTCGGTGAACCCGGGCATCACATCGGGCCCGGTCGACGGGAACTGCGGCTCGGCACCCGCGGTCGCCCGGTAGGTGGGCAGGTCGACGGCGGCGCCGGCCGCGACGGACTCCCGCTGCTCGGGCGTCGTGCAGCCGGGTAGGGCGGTGGTCAGCGCGAGGCCGCCGGTGACGGCCGCCGCTCCGGAGAGCAGGGTCCGGCGGTCCAGGCGCTGGGTCGGGTCGGTCGGTGGCACTCGCGTCACGGCGACTCCTCGGGTTGGCGAACCGGCTCCGCTGCCGGGATCTCCCCACGAAGTGTTGCACGTCACACCGCCCGAGTGCAATCGGTTGCACGAATCGTGATCTGGGTACGGGGAGCGGCGGCCAGCAAGATCATGAAGGGGCGGGCACTAGTGTCGTGCGACGCTAGGGACGCGCGACACTAGAGTCGTGCAGGTGACCAGGGCAGAGATCGGGATCATTGGAGGTTCGGGGTTCTACACGTTCCTCGAGGCGCCCGAGCGGGTGGCGGTGGAGACGCCGTTCGGGCCGCCCAGCGCGGAGCTCGCCATCGGTGAGGTGGCCGGGCGCCGGGTTGCCTTCCTGCCCCGGCACGGCGAGCAGCACCAGTTCCCGCCGCACCGGGTGAACTACCGGGCCAACCTGTGGGCGCTCCGCTCGGTCGGGGTGCGGCAGGTGCTCGGCCCGTGCGCGGTCGGCTCGCTGCGGGAGGAGTACGGGCCCGGCACGCTGGTGTTGCCGGACCAGCTGATCGACCGGACCTGGGGCCGCGCGCACACCCTGTTTGACCTGGATGGTACGCACGACAGCGAGGGGCCGGTGGTGCATGTGGGTTTCGCCGATCCGTACTGCCCGCGCGGCCGGCAGGTGGTGCTCGACTCCGCCGGTGCGGACACGGGCGTGCCGGTGGACGGCGGGACGCTGATCGTGGTCAACGGGCCGCGGTTCTCCACCCGGGCCGAGTCGCGCTGGCACGCCGCCGCCGGCGGCACCGTGATCGGCATGACCGGGATGCCGGAGGCGTCGATCGCGCGCGAGCTCGCGCTCTGCTACACGACCGTCGCGGTGATCACCGATCACGACGCCGGGGTCGATCAGACCACCGCGGTGAGCCATGCCGAGGTGCTGAAGATCTTCGGCGAGAACATCGACCGGCTCAAGGCGCTGCTGCGCCGGGTGATCGAGCGGCTGCCGGCCGCCGAGTCTGACGCCGACGCGACCTGCCCCTGCCGCCGGGCGCTGGACGGCCTGCCGCTGCCGTTCGAGCTGCCATGATCATCTTCTCCGGTTCCGATGCCGTCGCAGCCTCCTGAGGGTTCCCCGGCGCCGGTCGACGGGTCGCTGCCCGAGCCCGCCCGGGCCGAGGTCGGGGCCCGGCCGCTCGGCTTCTATCTGCACGTCCCGTACTGCACCACCCGCTGCGGCTACTGCGACTTCAACACCTACACGTCGGCCGAGCTCGGCTCCGCGCCCGGCACCGGTCAGGACAGCTACCTGGCGGCCATGCTGGCCGAGATCGAACTGGCCGGACGGGTCCTCGGCGACGCCGCTCCGTCGGTCGGCACGATCTTCGTCGGCGGCGGCACGCCGACCCTGCTGCCGCCGGAGTCCTTGATCGCGATGATCACCGCGATCAAGGACCGGTTCGGGCTGCTGCCGGACGCCGAGATCACGACCGAGTCCAACCCGGAGTCGATCGGCCCGGACGGCCTGGAACGCCTTCGGGCGGGAGGATTCAACCGGATCTCGTTCGGCATGCAGTCGGCGGTCGAGCACGTCCTGGCCACGCTGGACCGGGTCCATTCCCCGGGGCGGGCCGGCCGGGCGGTGACCGAGGCCCGGGCGGCCGGTTTCGACGACATCAGCCTCGACCTGATCTTCGGCACGCCGGGGGAGAGCCTGGCCGACTGGCGGACCAGCCTGGAGACCGCACTCGCCGCCGAACCCGATCATGTGAGTGCGTACGCCCTGATCGTCGAGACCGGCACCCGGCTGGCCACCCGGATCCGGCGCGGCGAGATCACCCAGCCCGACGATGATGATCTTGCCGACAAGTACCTGCTGGCCGAGGAACTGCTGACCGGCGCCGGCCTCTCCGCGTACGAGATCAGCAACTGGGCCCGCTCGCCCGAGCACCGGTGCCGGCACAACGTCGGCTACTGGCGCGGTGATCACTGGTGGGGTGTCGGCCCCGGCGCGCACAGTCACGTCGGCGGCGTCCGGTGGTGGAACGTACGGCATCCGGCGGCCTACACCGGCCGGCTGGCGGCGGGGGAGTCACCGGCCCAGGCGCGCGAGCTGCTCGATGATCATGATCGCCGGGTGGAGCGGGTCCTGCTCGAGCTCCGGCTGGCCGACGGTCTCGACCCGGCCGTGCTGACCGAGTCCGAGTCGAGCCGGGTCGCGGACCTGATCGACCGCGAGTTGATCATCGTCGAGCGAGGCCGGCTGGTGGTCACTCTGCGCGGCCGGCTGCTGGCCGACGGCGTGATCCGGGACCTGCTCGACTGAAGCCCGGTCTCGGCTAGGGACGCACGACACTAGGATCCGTCGACGCCACGGGGTGAGCGCAGCGTGATCAGGACCAGCACGGCGCCGGCCAGGGCGATGCCACCGGCGCCGAGGAAGGCGGCGGAGAACCCCCGGGTCAGGGCCGCGGTGTCACCGAGCCGGTCGGCGCCGAAGGCCGCCGCGACGGCGGTCATCGCGGCCAGGCCGAGCGCCGAACCCACCTGGTAGCTCGTGTTGACGATGCCGGAGGCCAGACCGCCCTCCTCGGGCCGGGCCGACGAGATCGCGGTACCGAGCGACGGGATGAACGCGAGCGACATGCCGAGCGCCGCCACCAGGGTGGCCGGCAGCACGTCGGTCCAGTAGACGCCGTCGGCCGGCGCCAGCGACAGCCAGCCCATGCCGGCGGCGAGCATGATCATCCCGGCGACGATCGGGGTCTTGGTGCCGAACTTCGCGATCACCCGAGGGGCCAGCGCGATCATGCCGATCATGATCACCAGGGTCATCGGGAGCAGCGCGGCACCGGACGGGAACGCGGTGTAGTTCAGCACCTGCTGCAGGTAGAGGTTGAGGAAGAACCACATCGGGATCCAGGCTCCGCCGAGCATGACCTGGGCCAGGTTGGCCGCTCCCAGTCGCGGTGTGCGGAAGATCGACAGCCGGATCAGCGGCTGCCTCCGGACGGCCTGGGAGATCACGAACGCCGTGAGCAGCACGGCGGCGGCACCCAGCGCGATCAAGGTTTCGGCCGATCCCCAGCCGGCTTCGGGGGCCCGGACGATCCCGTACACGGCGGCGCCGAGCCCGAGGGTGACGGTCAGGGCGCCGGGCAGGTCGACCGATCCGCGGTTCCCGGACGCACTGGCCGGCATCAGGATCCTGGTCCCGACCAGCGCGATCACCGCGATCGGGATGTTGAGGTAGAACACCCAGGGCCAGGAGAGGTACTGGGTGATCACGCCGCCGAGGAAGACGCCGGCCGTCCCGCCGGCCGGAGCGGCGGCGCCGTAGAGCGCGAGCGCCCTGGTCAGTTCCCTCGGGTCGGACCCGAAGATCATCATCAGCAAGGTGAGCGCCGAAGGAGCGATCAGCGCGGCGCCGATCCCCTGGACCGCGCGTCCGGCGAGCTCCACGCCGACGTTGCCGGCGAGTCCGGCGACGAGGGAACCGACGAGCAGCACGACCCAGCCGGTGCCGAACAACCGACGGGCTCCGAACAGGTCCGACAGCCGCCCGCCGAGCAGGAGCAGGCCGCCGAACGCGACGACATAGGCGTTGAAGACCCAGGAGAGGTTCTGCTGGGTGAAGCCGAGCTCGGCCTGCATACGGGGCAGGGCGACCCCGATGATCGAGGTGTCCATGATCACCACGAACTGGGCCGCGGCGATCAGTGCGAGCGCCCACCCCCGCGTGGCGCGACGTTCCCTGACTGACGTAGACATCTGTCCTCCATACCGGTAGGGGGTATATCGGACGATACCCTATGGGGGTATTGGCGAATGCACAAGGGTGTTCGGTCCGCGGGATCGCCCGGCGAGTCCGGGCTCGTGGGATTCCCGGTGCACCTGCTGTCGGGCGGGCTGGTGCGGGAGCCGGGCGCGGGCGTACTGCCATGTCTACGGGCAGTCGCGGGTCGAACTGATCGACGGCATCGTCGCCGCCCAGGAGCAGGGGGTTCACCACCGGCGGCCGTTGCCGACAGGTGAATCGCGCCGCCGCGGACTCCGCCGCTGACCCGGCTGCAGGTGGAGGCTCAGTCGTCGATCAGTGACCGACCGCCGGATCAGTCGATCGCGTGGTCGGTGGTGACGAAGTCGATCAGCTGCTCCACCACGGTCAGCAGCGGCCGTTCCAGGTCGTCCCAGCTGCTCACCCGGCCCAAGATCATCCGCCAGGCGGCCGCGATGTCGGCCTGGCTCTCGTACGGCCAGCCGAGGGCGGCACAGATCCCGGACTTCCAGTCGGTGCCGTGCGGGATCTTCGGCCAGGCGGACAGGCCGAGCCGGACCGGCTTCACCGCCTGCCAGATGTCGATGTAGGGATGGCCGAGCACCGTCACGTAGTCGCCGTGCCGGCCGGCGGTCACCGCATCGGCGATCCGGGTCTCCTTGCTGCCGGGCACCAGATGATCGACGAGCACGCCGAGCCGGCGCCCACGGGCCGGCGCGAACTCGTCGACGATCGCCGGCAGGTCGTCGATGCCGCCGAGGAACTCGACGACCACCCCGACGTGCCGAAGATCATCACCCCAGACCTTCTCGACGAGTTCGGCGTCGTGCCGGCCCTCGACGTAGATCCGGCTGGGCAGGGCGACCTTGGCCTTCTCGTGCGGGGTGGCCACCGAGCCGGACGCGGTCCGGGCCGGCTCCTTGGCCGACGCACGGACCGGCGGGGTCAGCTCGACCGGCTTGCCGTCGATCAGGAATCCTGCGCCCAAAGGAAAACTGCGCCGCTTCTCGCGGCGGTCCTCCAGGACGACGATCCCGTTCTCATAGCGGACGATGGCGCCACAGAAGCCGGTGCCGGCGTCCTCGACGACGAGGCCGCGTTGCACCGGGACGGGACGGCTGGTGATCTTGGTGGCTTGTTGCCAGCCGGGAGCGAGCACGTCGCTCCCGTAACGATCATGCGGGGAAGGCACCCGAGAACCTTAAGTCACGACGCCGCCCGCCCGGGGAGATTCCCCGGACGGGCGGTTGGTGTGTCGGGCTACCCACGTCAGGTCGGGCCTTTGATCAGCGGCGCTTCTTGCCGCCGTCGTCGGTCGGCCACTGGTCGGAGCCAGGCGTCCAGTTCAGCACGCTGGCCCGCTCCAGGAACTCGTCGGTCGAGATGTCACCGCGGGCGAACCGCTCGGCCAGGACCTTGCGGGCCTCGAACTCGGGCGCCCGATTCGCGGCGTTGACCCAGGGCGGCGGACCGATCTTGCCCCGCCGGGCCAGGAAGAAGGCGCCGCCGATCAGCAGCGCGAGAAACAGCAGGCACATGATTCCTCCAATAATGGGAAACGGAAAGAAGGGCGGCGGACCATCGGCCCAGCGATGCGGACCGAACCCGGTGTCCAACGGCACCAACAGTGAACTGATCATGGTCACAACTCTGGCTCGGCGAAGGCGTCCGGACATCGCCCGTCGAGCGGCTTTCCGACTACGCTCCCTGACGTAGCCGGGGTACGCGCGGCGGTCGATGTGCGGCGCCGGATCCCGGCCTAGGATCGTTGGTCAGATCCGAGCAGTGAGCGAGCGCAGCCGCCGAAAGGGGAGCCGATGGCACGGGCGACGCCGGCCATCCGGCCGGATCCGAGGCAATTGCTCCTCGACGTCCCGTTGGGGCTGCTGATCGGGATGGCCACCCTGTGGAGCTTCCTGATCAGCGGCTGGATGGGTCACGGCCGCCCGCCCTGGGCCGACGGCGGGCCTCCCTACGGGCCGTACCGGCCGCCTGACCCGGAGTTCGGCGGGGTGGATCGGGCCGATGTCACCTGGCCCATCGTGCTCGGGATCCTGATGCTCACCGCCGGTCTGATCCTGCGCCGGCTGCGGCCGTGGGTCGGCTACGCGCTCGTCGTGGTGGGGGTCGGGGTGGGCCTGGTCGCCGGGATCCCGGGCGGGCCGGTCTTCCTGGCACCGATGCTCGCGATCGCCACGCTGGCCCGGCTGTTCGAACCGCGGCACTGGCTGCCCTGGTCGGCGGCCCTGATCCCGATGGTCGCGGCCGGGCTGTGGTCGCCGGACGGCCGCGGC
Organism: Microlunatus parietis; assembly: GCF_013407955.1. Classification (GTDB taxonomy): domain Bacteria; phylum Actinomycetota; class Actinomycetes; order Propionibacteriales; family Propionibacteriaceae; genus Microlunatus; species Microlunatus parietis. The sequence continues at coordinate 6,044,603 of NZ_JACCBU010000001.1, forward strand.
TTCGCCGATCCGAACCGCCTCGCCGGGGCGACGTTCGTGCTGATGCTGCTCGGCCTGGCGGCGATGATCGGGATGATCCGGCGGGTCCGGCGGGAGAACGTCCAACGCGAGCGGGACGACGACCTGCGCCGTTCCGCGTACGAGGAGCGGCTGCGGATCGCCCGCGAGGTGCACGACCTGATCGGGCACTCGCTGTCGGTGATCAACATGCAGGCCGGCGTCGCGCTGCACGTACTGCCGAAGAAACCAGAACAGGCCGAGGAGTCGCTGCGGGCGATCCGGCAGACCAGCAAGGACGCACTGGCCGAGCTGCGCTCGACGCTGGCCGTGTTCCGGGACCCGGATCGTGCCGAACCCACCGCCCCGGAACCGGGTCTGGCCCGGCTCGAGCATCTGATCACGGCGATGCGGCAGGCCGGCCGGACCATCGAGCTGACCGTCGACCCCGACGTCGGGGAACTGCCGCCGACCGTTGATCACACGGCCTACCGGATCGTGCAGGAGGCGTTGACCAACGTGGTCCGGCACGCCGGCGACGCCGCGGCGTCGGTGTCGATCACCCGGCAGAACGGCCGGCTGCTGATCGCGGTCGTCGATCAGGGGCCGCCGGTCCGGACCGACCGGCTGATCGAGGGACACGGGATCTCCGGGATGCGCGAACGGGCCCGGGCGGTCGGCGGTACGTTGACCGTACAACCCCAACCGGGCGGCGGCGTGGCAGTGCGGGCCCAGCTGCCGATCCGGAACCAGTTGCCGAACCGAGCCGACTAGCCGACCGAGAGGTGCAGGGATGACGATCAAGGTGGCGATCGCCGATGATCAACAGCTGGTCCGGATGGGACTGCGCGTGCTGGTCGACGCCGAGGACGACCTCGAGCTGGCCGGCGAGGCGGAGGACGGCCGGCAGGCCCTGGACCTGGTCCGGCGGACCCGCCCCGACGTGATTTTGATGGACATCCGGATGCCGATCATGGACGGGATCGAGACGTGTAAGGCGATCGCCGCGGACGAGAAGCTGAGCGAGACCCGGGTGGTCATGCTGACCACGTTCGAGAACGACGATTACGTGTTCGAGGCGCTGCACGGCGGCGCGGCCGGGTTCCTGATCAAGGACAGCGAGCCGGAGGACATGGTGCGCGCGATCCGGCTGGCTGCGGCGGGGGAGTCGCTGCTGTCGCCGTCGGTGGCCCGCCGGGTGATCGAATCGCTGCGGTCCCGGGCGCCGGCGCGGGCCAGGGTGCACCCGCAGCTGGCCACCTTGACCGACCGGGAGCGCGAGGTGCTCGGCCTGATCGGCGAGGGCCTGAACAACGACGAGATCGCGGGCCGGCTGTTCGTCAGCCCGGCCACGGCACGGACCCACGTCAGCCGCGCGATGATCAAGCTCGGCGCGCGCGACCGGGCCCAGCTGGTCGTGATCGCCTACCAGTCCGGCCTGGTCCGCTGAGCCGCCACACCCGTCCCACCTCACCCACTTTCCTGTCGCTTTACCAGAGAAACATCTCGCGGGAAGCGCCAGTTTTTCACGTCCCGTGAAAAACTTGAGGTCAGAGTGAAAGTCCGAGAGGAGTGATCATGGAGTCGACGAGGACACCATGCGAGCCCGAGGTCGTGGTGGGGTTCGACGACTCGCCGTCGGCGCGGGCCGCGCTTCGCTGGGCGTCCCGCTATGCCCGGTCGGCCGGTCTCCGGCTCCGGGCGGTGCACGTGCTGGGTCAGGTGCCCGATCCGATGGCCTGGGTGTCCAGCTATGACGCGGCCGGCTATCTCGGTGAGTCGCCGACCCCGGAGGACCTGGAGGCCCGGATCAAGGACGTCGTCCGGCAGTCCTTCCAGGCCTTGAAACCCGAGCCCGCCTGGCGGCTCGACTTCGTCGGCGGCTCGCCCGGGAAGACCTTGATCAACGAGTCCCGGCACTCCCAGCTGCTGGTGATCGGCACCCGGGAGCACACCGGGATCGAACGATTGATCAGCGGCTCGGTGAGCCACTACTGCCTCAGCCACTCGCTGCGCCCGATCGTCGCCGTACCGGCGCCGGACGACGACGAGCGCTCCTAGGGACGCGCGACACTAGGGGACGACCAGGCCGGCGGAGCGGGCGACGATCGCGGCCTGGGTCCGCGAGGCCAGGTTGAGCTTGGCCAGGACCCGAGAGACGTGGGTCTTCGCGGTCGCCTCGGAGATCACCAGCTCGCCGGCGAGTTGCGCGTTGGACAGGCCGCGGCCGAGCGCGGCGAGCACCTCCCGTTCCCGCTCGGTGAGTTCGGCCAGGCCGGGCACCTCCTCGACCGTCTCGGCCGGCCGGGCCCGGGTGAACTCGGTGAGGATGCGGCGGGTCACTTCGGGGGCCAGGATGCCGTCGCCGGCGGCGACCCGGCGGACCGCGTCGATCAGGGCGGCCGGCTCGACCGACTTGAGCAGGAAGCCCGCGGCGCCGGCCCGGAGCGCTCCGAACACGTACTCGTCGAGATCGAACGTCGTCAGCACCATCACCTGGGCCAGCCGCTCGGAGACGATCGCCCGAGTCGCGGCGATCCCGTCGGTGCCGGGCATCCGGATGTCCATCAAGATCACGTCCGGCCGGTACGCCCTCGCCTGTCGGACCGCCGCGTCGCCGTCGGCCGCCTCGCCGACCACCTCGATGTCGCCGGCGCCGGCCAGGATCAGACCCAGGCCGGTCCGGATCGCACCATGATCATCGGCGATGACGACCCTGATCGACGGCTCATGTTGATCATGATCGGACACGCTCGCCTCCCGGGATGATGGCCTCGATCAGCCAGGTGCCGTGATCGGTCGGCCCGGCCGACAGCCTGCCACCCAACGCGGCGGTACGGTCACGCAGGGCGGCCAGCCCGTGCCCCGCGGACAGCGCAGGATGGATCGCCGCCCCCGAGCCCGCGGTGTTCTCGACCCGGACCACCAACGGGTCCGCGCCGTCGATGGTCAGCTCGACCGTCGAGCCGGGGGCGTGCTTCGCCGCGTTCACCAGGGCCTCGGCGATGATCCGGTACGCCGTCTGGTCGACCGCCGCCGGCACCGTCGCCGCGTCGCCGGCGAACCTGATCCGCAGCCCGTTGTCCTCGGCCTGCTTGACCAGTTCCGAGATCCGGTCCAGCCGGGGCGGCGCCGCGACCGGTTCGTCCGGATCGGTCTCGTTGCGCAGCAACATGATCATGGACCGCATCTCGGCCAACCCGGCCAGGCTCGACTCGCGGACCGACTCGAGGGTTTTCCGGTCCGCGCCGGCATCGGCGGGCCGGGCCAGCGCCGCCCCGGCCTGCAGCGCGGTGGCCGAGAGATGGGAGGCGATCACGTCGTGCAGGTCGCGGGCCATCGACGCCCGCTCGGCCTGCACCGCCCGCTGCCGGTCCAGCTCGCCGACCCGGATCAGGTCGTCGGCCCGCCGCCGTTCCAGCTCGACCCGCTCGGCGGCGAGCCGGGCCAGTTCCTCCTTCTGACGCAGGTCGCGGGCCCACCACAGCGGGACCACGAGGAACGCCGTCAACTGCAGCGCGGCGGCGATCCCGGTCCGCAGATCGGCGAGCACCGCAATCAGAACGAGCACCGTGACGAACGCGACGGCGACCGACACGGCGATCACCCGCCGGCCAGTGGGCCGGCCGATCCGGAACGCCGTGAACAGCAGATCGAAGATCACCAGCAGCACGCCCGGGCTGCCGCCGATCGTGAAGTCGGCGAGGACGGCGACCGTACCCACGCCGAGCGCGATCATCGGATGCCGCCGGCTGAACGCGATGGCGATGCAGCCGACCGTGAGCGGGACCACATGCCACCACGGATCGAACCGCGGCCAGCCGGTGCCCGTCCAGACCCCGCCGAGGCCGAGCGCGAGCAGGCCGAGGCCGGCCAGCCAGATGACGAGCGGCGACCAGCGCGGATCGCCCTCGACCGAGAAGAACCGCTCCAGCCAGCGCCGCACAGCCGAAACTGCCCCCTCGGTCGAAGCTGTCGGTGTCACGCCACCATCTCAGCACAGCGGCCGGCGGGAACCCATCCATCGAAGGATGTATCGGCGACCGGGGCAAGTGTCCTCCTTCGGCCGACGACGGAACGGCGCCGCCCGGGCAGGCTGATGATCATGACGCTCTGGCTCGCCGGTTCCCTCGCGGTGCTCGCACTGATCGACTCCACCAGCTTCGGCACCCTGCTGATCCCGATCTGGCTGCTGCTCGGCTCCGAGCGGCCGCGGGTGGGCCGGATGTTGATCTATCTCGGTACGGTCACCGGGTTCTACTTCGCGCTCGGCATGATCATCTCCTTCGGTGCGTACGCCTTCATGGACCAGATCCAGGCCGCGCTCGCCACCCAGGCAGCCTCGGTCGTCCAGCTGCTGCTCGGCGTCGGGCTGTTCCTGCTCAGTTTCGCGCTCGACCCGAATCGCCGGGCCAAGCGGGCCGACGGCGAGCCGGGCAAGATCGCGCGGTGGCGGCAGCGGGCGATGGGCGACGCGTCCGGTGGCGGCTCGATCCCTGCCCTGATGGGGCTGGCGCTCGGTGCCGCGGCGATCGAGGCGGCCAGCATGCTGCCGTACCTCGGAGCGATCGGCTTGATCACCACCTCCGGGCTTGATCTTGCCGGCCGCGGCCTGTCGATCGCCGGTTACTGCGTGATCATGATCCTGCCGGCCCTGGTCTTCCTGGTGCTGCGGCTGGTCGCGCACCGCAAGGTCGAGCCGCTGCTGCAGAAGATCAACGGCTGGCTGACCAAGAACGCGGCCGGCGCCACCTCGTGGATCGTCGCCATCGTGGGCTTCCTGATCGCCCGGGACGCGCTCTGGCGGCTCGGCGGGATCGAATGGGTGGTCGACCAGATCGGCCGGATCACCTGACTGTCAGTGGGTGGTCGTAGGTTCCGGCCATGGAACTGTGGAGACGGGAGGCCTACCATGACAGCTATGACGGCGCCGGCGACCCCCATCGGACTGCCCTACGGACGCGCCCTGACGCGGGACGACCTGGCGGCGATGCCCGATGACGGCCACCGCTACGAACTCATCGACGGGACGCTGATCGTGACACCGGCGCCCGGATACGACCACCAGTCGGGCGTCATCGAACTGCTGGTCATGCTGCGGGCCGTGTGCCCGGTCGAGTTCAAGGTCATGATCGCGCCCTTCGACGTGGTGTTCGGCAAGAAGACCGTGCTGCAGCCCGACCTGCTGGTCGCCCGGCGGACTGACTTCACGGCTCGCGACCTGCCCAAGGTGCCGGTCCTCGCGGTGGAGATCCTCAGCCCGAGCACCCGGCACATCGACCTCGGCCTCAAGCGTTCCCGCTACGAGGCGGCCGGCTGCCCGTCCTACTGGGTGATCGATCCGTCGGTCCCGTCGATCATGGCCTGGGAACTCACCGATGGAAAGTACGAGCTCGTCGGCGAGGTCAAGGGCGAGGAGCCGTTGCGGCTGTCCGATCCGTACCCGGTCGAGATCGTCCCGGCCCGCCTGCTCGACGGCTGACCCGGACTCAGGCGAGCGGCAGTTGGCGCCGCCCGATCTCGGGACGCTCGGCGGCCAGTTGCGCATAGCCGGGCGCGATCCCGCCCGCGACATACTCCTTCGGATAGGGCCATTCGCCCCGCTCCAGTGCGTCCGCCTGCGGCACCCCGGAGGACGCGAGCCGCTGCAGCTCGCCGGCCACCGCGGCGACCCGGCCGCGCTGCTCGAACACGTACGCCCGATCCAGCGGCTCGCCGTGCCCCGGCACCGCGCGGCTGGTCTCGGTCATCAGCCCGACCAGCCCGTCCAGCGTGGCCGGCCACTCGTGCGGGAAGCTGTCCGAGCCCCAGGACGGCGGCGCGGCCGACTCGATCAGATCGCCGGCGAAGATCAGTTCGGCGTCCGGCACCACGACGAGCAGGTCGCCGGCGGTGTGCCCGCGACCCAGATGGGCGACCTCGACCCGGCGCCCGCCGAGATCGATCCCGGCGGCTACGGCCAGTTCACGGCCGGCCGGCGGCACGCCCTCCGGCAGTTCGGCGTGGACCGACTCGTGGGCGATCGTCGTCACGTCGGCGAACGCGGCCAGCCCTCCCGCGTGGTCATAGTGCGCGTGGGTCACCACGACGGTGGTCAGTGGCACCGAGGTCACCGCGGCGATCGAGTCGCGGATCAGCCGGCCGTGCTCGGCGTTGCTGCCGCAGTCGACCAGCAGACAGCCGTCGTCGCCGGCGATCAGGCCGAGATTCGCCGCTTCCGGTTCGGCCACCGCCACCCAGATCCGCGGCGCCAACTCCCGCCAGGGCCCGATCGACCCGGTGCTGATCGTCCCAGGCCCGCTCGTGCCGTCCGGCTCCCCAACGCTCACCGGGCTAGACTGGCACTCCCCAGCCGTGAGTGCCAAACTGCGGCCAACAGCGAAGGAGGCGTGATGGACGACCGCAAGCTCGACGTGTTGCGCGCGATCGTGACCGACTACGTCTCCAGCCAGGAGCCGGTCGGTTCGAAGGCCCTGGTCGAACGGCACAACCTGCGGGTCTCCCCGGCGACCGTGCGCAACGACATGGCGTCGCTGGAGGAGGAGGGCTACATCACCCAGCCGCACACCAGCGCCGGCCGGATCCCGACCGACAAGGGCTACCGCCTGTTCGTCGACCGGCTGGGCACGGTCAAGCCGCTGTCGGTGGCCGAGCGGCGCGCGATCCAGACGTTCCTGTCCGGCGCGCTCGACCTCGACGATGTGATCTTGCGCACCGTGCGGCTGCTGGCCCAGGTGACCCAGCAGGTCGCGATCGTCCAGTACCCGACGATGAGCAGCGCCACCGTCCGGCACATCGAGGTGGTGTCGCTGAACCCGGGCCGGATCCTGCTGATCCTGATCACCTCGACCGGCCGGGTCGAGCAGCGCTCCTTCGAGGTGCCCGCGTACGACGAGGACACGCTGGCCGACCTGCGTGCCCACCTCAACGCCGCCGCCGACGGCCAGCCCACCGCCGCCGCGGCGACCCGGCTGAGCGAGCTCGCCGGCCGGCTGCCGGCCGAGCTGGACCCGATCGCGCCGTCGGCGATCGCGGCCCTGCTCGAGATGCTGGGTACGGAGACGAGCACCCGCCTGGTCGTCGGCGGGGTGCCGAACCTGACCCGCTTCGGGGACGACTTCGAGACGACCGTGAAGCCGGTGCTGGAGGCGCTGGAGGAGCAGGTGGTGCTGCTCAAGCTGCTCGGCGAGGCCACCACCGCCGACGCCGTCACGGTCCGGATCGGGCAGGAGAATCCGTACAAGGAACTGCGGACCACCTCCGTCGTCTCTTCCGGGTACGGTGGAACGGACGACCCCTGGGCCGCGCTCGGGGTCGTCGGCCCGACCCGCATGGACTATCCCTCGACCATGGCTTCGGTGCGTGCCGTGGCCCGCTATGTCGGCCGTTTTCTCTCCGAAGGATGACCCCGATTCCCGCCGATGCCCGACTCCTCTTGAAGGACGCCAGTGCCCAAGATGACTGAGGACTATTACGAGATCCTCGGCGTGCCGCGCGATGCCACGCCCGAACAGATCAAGAAGGCCTACCGCCAGCAGGCCCGGAAGCTGCATCCCGACGTGGCCCAGGAGCCGGACGCCGCGGACCGCTTCAAGAAGGTCGCCGAGGCGTACGAGGTGCTGCGGGACGAGCAGAAGCGTGATCTGTACGACCGCGGCGGCGACCCGCTCGGCGGCGGGATGGGCGGCTTCAACGGGTTCGGCGGCTTCAACGGCGGCGCGCAGGGCTTCGACTTCACCAACCTGGTCGACGCGATGTTCGGCGGCCAGCAGACCCGCGGGCCGCGGTCCCGGGTGCGGCGCGGCCAGGACGCGGTGGTCCGGCTGGATCTGGATCTCGCCGAGGCGGCGTTCGGCGCCACCAAGCCGGTCCGGGTCGACACCGCCGTACTCTGCCCGCGGTGCAACGGCAGCGGCGCCTCCGAAGGCTCCCAGCCGGTCCGGTGCTCGACCTGTCACGGCCAGGGCGACGTGACGCACGTGCAGCGGTCCTTCCTGGGCGACATCCGGACCACCCAGCCGTGCCCGACCTGCCGCGGCTACGGCACCGTCATCCCGAACCCGTGTGTCGAGTGCAACGGCGAGGGCCGGGTCCGGCACAGCCGCACCATCGAGGTCAAGGTGCCGGCCGGCGTCGACACCGGAATCCGGGTCAAGCTGTCCTCGCAGGGCGAGGTCGGCCCCGGCGGCGGCCCGGCCGGCGACCTGTACGTGGCGCTGAACGTGCAGCCGCACGACGTCTTCAAGCGGGTGAACGACGACCTCGAGGTGGTCCTGAAGATCCCGATGACGGCGGCCGCGCTGGGCACCGAGGTCGAGGTGACGACGCTCGAGGCCGATCTGCCCGACGCCGACCCGGCCGACACCAAGGTCACCCTGGCGGTCCCGGCCGGCACCCAGTCCGGCACCCGGATCACGGTCGAGGGTAAGGGTGCGCCGCGGCTCCGCGGCAACGGCCGCGGCGAGTTGGGCGTGACGCTGCTGGTGCAGACCCCGACCAAGCTGGACGACAGCCAGCGCGAACTGTTGCGGCAGCTGGCCGAGGCCCGCAACGAGTCGCGGCCGGAGGGCACCGTGCAGCGGCACAGCAAGGGCGTCTTCGGCCGGATCCGCGACGCGTTCGTGGGTCAGTGACCGCTCCGATCTTCTGGCTGACCGAGCTCGCTGATCCGCTGCCGCCGCCCGGGACGGTGCTGGACCTGACCGGTCCGGAGGGCCACCATGCCGCCGTCGTCCGCCGGATCCGTACCGGCGAGACGGTCCGGCTCGGCGACGGCCGCGGCCGCGCGGTCGCCGGCGTGGTCGTCGCCGCGAACAAGCAGGGACTGCGGGTCGAAGTCACCGAACACCTTCCGGTACGGACTCCGGGGCCGCTGCGCTATGTCGCCGCCCAGGCGCCGGCCAAGGGCGACCGGTCCGAACTGGCCGTCGAACTGCTGACCGAGGCCGGCATCGACGAGATCGTGCCCTGGCAGGCCTCCCGGGCCGTGGTCCGCTGGTCCGCCGAGCGGGCGGTGAAGGCGCGGGCGCGCTGGATCGGCACCGCGAGCGAGGCGGCGAAGCAGTCCCGCCGGCTGACCGTGCCGGAGGTGACCGAACCCGTGTCGACCGCCGGGCTGATCGAGTTGATCAAGGAAGCGGCGCTGACGCTGGTGCTGCACGAGGAGGCGACCACCCCGCTGGCCGCGGTGGCGCTGCCGGACTCCGGCCGGATCATGATCATCGTCGGTCCGGAGGGCGGGATCGCGCCGGACGAACTGGCGGCGTTCACCGAGGCCGGCGGCCGGCCGGTGCTGCTCGGCGAGAACGTCCTGCGGGCCTCGACGGCCGGTGTCGTCGCCCTGGCCGGGCTGAGGCTGCGATGACCGGGTACGGCTTCATGATCAACTCCGAGCTGCCGGGCTGCCGCGGCCGGACCGGCGTGATCAGCACGCCGCACGGGCCGATCGAGACCCCGGCGTTCATCGCCGTCGGCACCAAGGCCACCGTGAAGGCGGTGCTGCCCGAGTCGATGGCCGAGCTGGGCGCGCAGGCCCTGCTGGCGAACGCGTACCACCTCTATCTGCAGCCGGGCGCCGACATCATCGACGAGGCGGGCGGGCTGGGCCGGTTCATGAACTGGCCCGGGCCGACGTTCACCGACAGCGGCGGCTTCCAGGTGATGAGCCTCGGTGTCGGGTTCAAGAAGGTGCTCGCGATGGACACGGCCGGGCTCGGCGACGACGACGTGATCGCCGAGGGCAAGACCCGGCTGGCTCACGTCGACGAGGACGGCGTGACGTTCACCTCGCACCTGAACGGCTCCCGGCACCGGTTCACGCCGGAGATCTCGATGCAGATCCAGCACCAGCTCGGCGCGGACATCATCTTCGCGTTCGACGAGTTGACCACGCTGATGAACACGAGGGCGTACCAGGAACGGTCGGTGGACCGGACCCAGCGCTGGGCCGAACGCTGCCTGACCGAGCATCTCCGGCTGACGGCCGAGCGGACGCACCGTCCGTACCAGGCGCTGTTCGGGGTGGTCCAGGGCGCCCAGTACGAGGATCTGCGGCGGCAGGCGGCTCGTGATCTTGCCGCGCTGCGGCGCCCGGACGCGACCGGAGTCGATCATGGTTTCGACGGGTACGGCATCGGCGGCGCGCTGGAGAAGGAGCGGCTCGGCGAGATCGTCGGCTGGGTGACCGACGAACTGCCCGACGACAAGCCGCGGCACCTGCTCGGGATCGCCGAGCCGGACGACTTCTTCGTCGCCATCGAGAACGGTGCTGACACGTTCGACTGCGTGAACCCGTCCCGGGTGGCCCGCAACGCGGCCGTCTACTCCCGCGACGGTCGGTTCAACGTCAACACCGCGCGGAACCGGCGGGCGTTCACGCCGATCGACGACGAGTGCGACTGCTACACCTGCGCGCACTACACGAGGGCCTACCTGCACCACCTGTTCAAGGCGGGGGAGATGCTCGCCTCGACCCTGTGCACGATCCACAACGAACGCTTCATCGTGTCGCTGGTGGACCGGATCCGGGCCAGCATCGCCGACGGCAGCTACGCCGACTTCAAGATCAACTTCCTGAAGCGGTACTACCCGGCCCGTTGATCATCAGGAGCCCGGCCGGCCGCAGCAGCCCTTCGGTTCCCGGGTCAGCTTGCCGGTCGGCGCGAGTTCGTCGGCCAGCTTGTTCAAGATCACCGACTGCAGCTTGTAGCTCGGCGGCGACACGTAGTCCCAGCGCACCAGCTGGCCGGCCTCGACCGCCGGCAGCTTCGCGAACGACGGCTTGTCCTTGATGATCTGCTCCGGCTTGCTCGCCTGCGACCGGGTGTCCCACATGATCACGTCGAGGGCGTACTTGTCGGCGTTCTCCCAGCTCAGGTACTCCCAGAACTCGCCGTTGTTGGGGTTCTCCGGCTCGACCAGGTCAAGCCCGAGGCTTGCGTAGTAGGCGAGATCGGCGTTGTCTTTCGGTACGGCGATGTACATCATCTGCGGGTCCAGGGCGACCGCCGCGATCCGTACGTCGGGCTTGCTGGTGGCCCAGTCCCGGAGCCGGTTGGATGCGGACTCGAAGGCCGCCTTGTCCTGGCTGATCTCCGGCGAGCCGAGGTCGGCCCCGAGCGAGGCGGCCAGCTCGGCGTACCGGGCGATCGTCTTGTCCAGCATCGCGCCCTTGCCGTGGTTGATCTTGACCATCGGCGCGATCTCGGCCATCTTCTTCTCTTCGTCGGTGAGCTCGGCCTCGGGCGACCAGGTGCCGTAGACGATCAGGTCCGGCGCCAGCGAAGCGAGCTTCTCGATGTCGGCCTGGCCGTACTCCTCGCCGAGGTTGGTCACCGCCGCCGGATCCACGTTGCCGGACTGAGGATTGGGCTTGCCGTCGACCGGCGACAGCGGACCGAACGTGCCGACCGCCTTGATGCCGAGGTCCCACAGGGCGCCGGCCGAGCTGGTGTGGGCGACGATCCGCTGGGGCACCTCGGGTGCCGTGACGGTCTCGCCGCGGTCGTCGACGAAGGTCCAGCCCTGCTGGGTCTCGGCCGCGGGCGGCGTGGTGGAGGCGCAAGCGGCGCCGGCGAGTACGAGCAGAGCGGCCAGGCAGGCCAGCACGGACCGGATCGGTCGAGCCACGAGAAGTCCCCCTTGGTTAGGTCAGGCTTACTTTATAGCCTGCGGTGGCGTTGCGGACAGAACGAGGTCTGCCATCCGGACAGCGTGCGTGTCACACTGTGCCCGGGGTCTTACGAGGAGGGCGGACCGGGGACGTGATGGAGAGCTACTTCGCGGATGCGCGGAAGAAGCCGCTGTTCGGCTGGATCGTCGCGGGTGAGGTGATCGGTGGTCTCGGGCTGCTGTGTACGGTGATCTTCGCGGTGCTCGCCTTCACCTGGGTACGTGAGCAATCGGGGTACGTCGGCGCCAGTGTGATCATCACCAGACTCTTTCCCTTCCATCTGGTGCTGACCTCCTCGCTCGCCTGCCTTCTCATCGGTATCGGCGTGGTCTGGGTGATTGCCGCCCATCTGGTCCGGGCGTTTCTGCTGCAACGCCCCGAGGCAACACCATCCTCGTAGGCTGGGCCGGTGCCCACCCTGGAGTTCCCGGAGCTCGCCGATGACGTGATCCGGCTGCGTGCCTGGCGCGACGCCGACGCCGATGATCAACTTGCCGGGCTCACCGACCCGCTGTTCGTACGGCATTCAGACGTGCCGCCGCTCGACCGGGACAAGATCATCCGGCGGATTGCGGGCCTGGACCGGCTCCGCGAGGATGGCTCCGCGATCTATTTCGCGATCGTCGCCGCCAACGACGACACCGAGGTGCTCGGCGAGGTGTCGCTGAGCGACCTCGACGGCGGCACCGGGCGCGGCAGCGTCGGCTACTGGCTGCTGAGCGCGGCCAGGGGTCGCGGCGCCGCGACCCGCGCGGTCCGGCTGCTGGCCGGCTGGGCGTTCACCGCGCTGGGTCTGGCCCGGCTCGAGCTGACCTGCGGACCGGACAATCCCGGTTCGCAGCGGGTGGCGCTGCGCAGCGGGTTCCGGCAGGAGGGCTTGCTTCGGTCGCACCAGCCCTTCAAGGGCGGCCGGCGGGACAGCCTGATCTTCGGCCTGCTCCCGGCCGATCTCGCCGCCACCGCACCCTGAACCCGTCGCCTACGCGCCCTGAGCCTGTCGAAGGGCCTCGGTGATCAACCCTCGAAGCAGACGGTCCCGGACCTGATCACGGTGCGCGGCCGGTTCTGGTCACACAGCACCTCGGGATCGGTGAAGACGTCGCCGGTCAGTACCAGCAGGTCGCCGACGCAGCCGGCCCGGATCCGACCAAGATCATCGCGCTGGATCAGGTCGGCGTTGACGGCGGTGGCCGAGCGCAGCGTGTTCGGCCAGCCGTCGGCCTCGGCCTGCAGCCGCAACCCGTTCAGTTGATCATCCTGCAGGTCGCCCATCAGGTCGGAGCCGAAGCCGATCGCGACGCCGGCGTCGCGGGCGATCTTGATCGAGTCTCGGCCCGCGTCGAGTACCTCCCGGTTCTTCCGCCGGGCGAACTCCGGCATGCCGACCGCGGCGCCGCGGTCCTCGTTGGCCCGGTAGGCCGCCAGGGTCGGCACCAGGTAGGCGCCGTGCTCGGCCATGATCGCGGCGGACTCGGCGTCGAGCAGGTTGCCGTGCTCGATGCTCCGACAACCGGCCCGGACCGAGTGGATGATCGCCTCCGGCGAATAGGCGTGCACGGCGACGTACGAGCCGCGCCGAGCGGCCTCTTCGGTGGCGGCGCGCACCTCCTCCGCCGAGTACTGCGGCACCCGGAGCGGGTCGGTGGGCGAGACCACGCCGCCCGAGGTCATCAGCTTGATCGCATGGGCGCCGCGCCGGAACCGGTCGCGGACCACGCGCCGGATCTCGTCCACGCCGTCGACGACCTCGCACATCTGGTGTCCGTGCGAACACCCGACGCTGTCCGGACCGCGGCTGTCGCCGTGCCCGCCGGTCTGGCTCAGCGCGGCACCGGTGTAGAGGTAGCGCGGCGACCAGTACAGTCCCTCGACTCCGGCCCGGGCGAACGCCGGGTCGCCGCCCGCGACGTCGCGGACCGTGGTGAACCCGCGGGCCAGAGCCGCGGTCAGCCGGCGGGCGGCCTTGACGCCGAGGTAGCTGCCCGGGATCCGGTCCGCCAGTTCGCCGGTCAGGTCGATGGCGAACGCGTGCAGGTGCGCGTCGATCAGTCCGGGCAGCACCGTGGCTCCGGCGGCGTCGATCGCCCGGCTGGAGCCGGTCACGCCCGGGCCCACCTCGACGATGCGGCCGGCCTCGATTCGCACCCCGCCCGCGTAGGGTTCCTCGGCGATCCCGTCGAAGATCATCCCGTTGATCACGGTGAGATCGGCGTCGGCGATCACGGCATGGTCGGTCCGCAGACCGAACCGGCGACTGCTCTCCATCCGGACAGCGTAGTAGCGTGAAGCGATCGCGACCGCCCGTTCATGATCAACTCCGGATCGCCGAGGAGACCAGCATGATGACCACCCGCCCGGAACTGATCGGCGACTTCGGCATGGTGGCGAGCACGCACTGGCTCGCCTCCGCCGCCGGGATGAGCGTCCTGGAACGGGGCGGCAATGCGGCCGACGCCGCCGTCGCGGCGGGGTTCGTGCTGCAGATCGTCGAACCGCACCTGAACGGCCCCGGCGGCGAGGTGCCGATCCTGGTCTGGTCCGAGAGCGAACGGAACCTGAAGGTGATCAGCGGCCAGGGCGTCGCTCCGGAGGCCGCCACGATCGAGACGATCACCGGCCTGGGTCTGGAGTTGATGCCCGGGACGGGGCTGCTGCCGGCGACCGTGCCCGGCTCGTTCGGCGCCTGGCTGCGGCTGCTCCGGCAGTGGGGCACCTGGTCGGTCGCGGACATCCTCGAGCCGGCGATCACCCTGGCCCGCAAGGGAAGTCCGGTGCTGTCCCGGGTCGAGGCGACGGTGGCCGGGGTGGCCGACCTGTTCCGTACCGAGTGGCCGAGTTCGGCCGAGGTCTGGCTGCCCGGCGATGCGCCGCCGGCCGCCGGCAGCCGGTTCCGCAACCCGGCCCTCGCCGACACCTACGCCCGGATCGCCCGCGAGTCGGAGCAGGCCGGCGGCACCCGGGACCAGCGGATCCAGGCCGCCCACGACGCCTGGTACGCCGGCTTCGTCGCCGAGGCGATCGACGCGTTCTGCCGTACCGCGGAGGTCCTGGATACCAGCGGCGAACGGCACCGCGGCCTGCTCACCGGTGCAGACCTGGCCCGGTGGCAGCCGCCGGTCGAGGACCCGGTCATGATCGACTACGGCCGCTACCGGGTCGCGAAGACCGGGCCGTGGGGTCAGGGTCCGGTGATGCTGCAGCAGTTGGCCTTGCTGCAGGCCGCCGGGATCGCCGACGTCGAGCCGGGCTCGGCCGACTGGGTGCACCTGATCACCGAGGCGAGCAAGCTGGCCTACGCCGATCGCGAGGCCTGGTACGGCGATCCGGACTTCACCGACGTGCCGCTGGACGACCTGCTCAGCCCCGAGTACGCGAAGCAGCGCGCCACCCTGCTCGGCGACACCTCCTCACCCGACCTGCGGCCCGGCAGTCCCGGCGGTCGCGAGCCGACGTTGCCGCGCTATCCGGGTGATCATGAAGCCGACCCGGCTGCCGGATCCGGCGAGCCGACCCTGCGCGGCGACACCTGCCACCTCGACGTCGTCGACGCGAACGGGATGATGATCTCCGCGACCCCGAGCGGCGGCTGGCTGCAGTCCTCGCCGGTGATCCCCGGCCTCGGCTTCTGCCTCGGCACCCGCGGCCAGATGTTCTGGCTGCAGGACGGCCTGCCGAACTCGCTCCGCCCCGGTGCCCGGCCGCGGACCACGCTCACCCCGTCCTACGCCTTCCGCGACGGCGATCCCTGGCTCGCCTTCGGCACGCCCGGCGGCGATTTCCAAGATCAGTGGTCGCTGCACTTCCTGCTCGACCTGATCCACCGCGGAATGAATCTGCAGCAGGCCATCGACGCCCCGGACTTCCACACACTCGCCGTCCCGAACTCCTTCTATCCGCGCGACATTCACCCGAGGCACCTGGTGATCGAAGATCGTTTCGGGCCGGACGTGATCACCGAACTGCGGCGCCGCGGCCATCTGGTCGAGGTCGGCGACGGCTGGTCCCTCGGCCGGATCTCCGCGGTGGCCCGGGACGGCGGCTGGCTCAAGGCGGGCGCGAACCCCCGCGGAGCCCAGGGCTACGCGGTCGGGCGGTGACCGGCGGTCAGCGGGCCTGCGCGATGTCGTTCGCGATCCGGTCGACGATGCCCCGGGTCTGACTGACGTCCGTGCCTGAGGCGATCACCTGCTCGAAGTAGCCGCGGCCCCCGATGTGCAGGTGCAGGATCGACACCCGCATGTCGGCGAGGTTGCCGGCGACCTCCTGGTCGTTGTTGATCACGTCCGTGAACCGGACATCCAGATTGTTCAGATAGGCCTGGATGTTCGACTTGAGTTGCCAGAGTTCCTGATAGTTGGGCCCGAGCTCCATGCGGCGGGTCCGGATGAACAGGCAGGTCATCATCGGCTCCGATCAGGGGGAATGGTGGGGACGCCGCGACCCTAACCCGGCCCGGCCGTCCGGCGGCAGTGCCATTCGGCCCGATCTTCCCCAAAGTGCCGTGTGACATTACACTGACGGCATGGTGCAGCAGACGGTGGAGAGCAAGCCTTGGCGCGGGGTTCAGGTGGCGGCGGCGTTGCCGTTCACGGACGACCTGACGATCGATGTCGACGCGTACGCGGAGCACGTCAGATTCCTGGCTGACAACGGGTGTGACGGGATCTGCCCGAACGGGTCACTCGGTGAGTATCAGACGCTGACCGACGAGGAACGGGCGCTGGTCGTCGCGACGGCGATCGAGGCGGCGCCGGAGGGGTTCTCGGTGATGCCGGGCGTCGGCGCGTACGGGGCGCTGCAGTCCCGGCGCTGGGCGGAGCACGCGGCCGAGGCCGGCGCGGGGTCGGTGCTGTTGCTGCCGCCGAACACGTACCGGGCCGACGAGGCGACCGTGGTCGAGCACTACCGCGAGGTGGCCAAGGCCGGGTTGCCGATCGTCGCCTACAACAACCCGTACGACACCAAGGTCGACCTGACGCCGCCGCTGCTGGCCCGGCTGTTCGGCGAAGGCCTGATCGTCGGCGTGAAGGAGTTCACCGGCGACGTCCGCCGGGCCTACCGGATCGCCGAACTCGCGCCCGGCCTGGACGTGATCATCGGCACCGACGACGTCCTGCTCGAGCTCGGCATCGCGGGCGCGGTCGGCTGGATCGCCGGACTGCCCAACGCCATGCCGGCGATCAGCGTCGAGCTCTATCGGCTGGCCACGTCGGGACGCCCCGATGATCTTGCCGAGGCGCTGCCGCTCTACCGCGACCTGCACGCACTGCTGCGCTGGGACGCGACGACCGAGTTCGTCCAGGCGATCAAGCTCATGATGGACGTCGCCGGCCGCAAGGGCGGTGCCTGCCGGCCGCCCCGGTTGGCCCTGCCCGACGACTCGGCGAAGGAGATCACCGGCGAGGTGGAACGCCTGCTGGCCAAGGGATTGCGCTGATGCGTTCGCAGCGCGTCTTCCACGCGGTCGACTCGCACACGGAGGGGATGCCGACCCGGGTGATCACCGGCGGGATCGGCGTGATCCCCGGTGCGACGATGGCCGAGCGGCGGCGCTGGTTCGCCGAGAACCAAGATCACATCCGGACCCTGTTGATGTACGAGCCGCGTGGGCACGCCGCCATGAGTGGGGCGATCCTGCAACCTCCGACCAGGCCGGACGCCGATTACGGGGTGTTGTTCATCGAGGTGTCCGGCCTGCTGCCGATGTGCGGGCACGGCACGATCGGCGTGGCCACGGTGCTGGTCGAGACCGGGATGGTCGAGGTCGTCGAGCCGGTCACGGTGATCAACCTGGACACCCCGGCCGGCCTGGTCCGGGCCGAGGTCGCGGTACGAGACGGCGCCGCGACCGCGGTGACGCTGCGCAACGTCGAATCCTTCGCGTACGCGCTGGACCAGAAGCTCGACGTCCCGGGATACGGCAGCGTCGGCTACGACCTGGCCTTCGGCGGGAACTTCTATGCCATCGTCGAGCTGGCCGAGCTCGGGCTCCCGTACGACCGCGCGGCCGGCGGCGAGTTGATCAAGGCCGGACTGGCGATCATGGACGCGATCAACGAGGCGGACCGACCGGTGCACCCGGAGCGGCCCGACATCGCCGGCTGTCATCACGTCTATCTCGCCGCGCCCGGCTCGGACGCCCGGCACTCCCGGCACGCGATGGCGATCCATCCCGGCTGGTTCGACCGCTCCCCGTGCGGCACCGGGACCAGTGCCCGGATGGCGCAGCTGCACGCGCGCGGCGAACTGGCGCTGGACACCGACTTCGTCAATGAGTCGTTCATCGGCACCCGGTTCGTCGGCCGCCTGATCGACACGGCCACGGTCGACGGCCGGCCGGCGGTGGTCCCGACGATCACCGGCCGGGCCTGGATCACCGGCACCGCGCAGTACTTCCTCGACCCGACCGACCCGTTCCCGGCGGGATTCCTGCTGTGAGTCGATCATGAGCAGCACGCTGCGTCGGGTGCGCCGGGAGAACCTGCGGGACTCGGTGAAGCGGGCGATCCGGTCGGCGATCATCTCCGGCGAGATGGAGCCGGGCCGGGTGTACTCGGCGCCGACGCTGGGCGAGACGTTCGGCGTCTCGCCGACCCCGGTCCGCGAGGCGATGCTCGACCTGGTCCGGGAAGGTCTGGTGATCTCCCTTCCCAACAAGGGATTCCGGGTCACCGAGGTGTCCGAGTCCGACCTCGACGACGTCGCCCAACTGCGCCTGCTGATCGAGCCGCCGACGGTCCGGCAGGTCGCGGGGACGATCGACGCCGCGGGCATCGAGCGGCTCCGCGAGCAGGCCGGCAAGATCGTCGAGGCGGCGAAGTCCGGTGACCTGATCGAATATGTCGCCTGCGATCTGGACTTCCATCTTGGCCTGCTGGAGCACGCCGGCAACCGGCTGCTGCTCGACGTCGTGGCCGATCTCAGGGCCAAGACCCGGCTGCTCGGGCTGACGCCGCTGCTGGAGTCCGGCCGGCTGGTCGAGTCGGCCGAGGAGCATCTGGTGATCATGGACCTGGTCGAGGCGGGCCGGGGCGACGAAGCGGAGGCGTACCTGCGCCGCCACATCGGGCACGTCCGCGGGCTCTGGGCCGCTCAGCCGGAGGCGTGATCAGCGATGCCGCACCCGGACCTGGTGATCATCGGAGCCGGGGTGGTCGGCGCGTCGTGTGCCTACTTCGCCACCCTGGCAGGGCTGCGTACGGTCGTCGTGGACCGGGCCGGCGTCGCCGGCGGCACATCCAGCGCGGGGGAGGGCAACCTGCTGGTGTCGGACAAGGAGCCGGGCCCGGAGCTGGAGCTCGCGCAGTACGCCCAGCGGCTGTGGCGGCAGGACCTCGCCGAGCACGCGAGCCGCTGGGAGTTCGAGGCGAAGGGCGGCCTCGTGGTCGCCCCCTCCACAGCCGCGCTGGCCGGCCTGCGCGGGCTGGCCGCGCGCCAACGCGCGGCCGGCGTGCTCGCCGATGATCTTGGTCCGGACGAGCTGCGCGACTACGAGCCGGAGCTGGCCACCGGGCTGGCCGGGGGAGCCTTCTATCCCGAGGACGCGCAGGTGCAGCCGATGCTCGCGGCCGCCCAGCTGCTCCGGTTGGCCCGGGACCGGGGTGCGGAGTTGCGCGCGGCGGAGGTGACCGGCTTTCTCCGCTCCGGCGACACCGTGAGCGGCGTCCGTACCGCCGACGGCGCCGACATCCCGGCCGGACGGGTGATCAACGCGGCCGGCACCTGGGCCGGCGAGGTCGCCGGTCTGGCCGGGGTCGCGCTGCCGGTGTTGCCGCGTCGCGGTTTCATCCTGGTCACGGAGCCGGTCGGGACGTTGATCCGGCACAAGGTCTACAGCGCCGACTACGTGGACAACGTGGCCAGCTCCGACGCGATGCTGCAGACGTCCCCGGTGATCGAGGGGACGCCGAGCGGGACCGTGCTGATCGGCTCCTCCCGGGAACGGGTCGGTTTCGATCATGAGGTCCGGCCCGAGGTGCTGGGCCTGCTGGCCCGGCAGGCGATCGAACTGTTCCCGGTGCTGGCCGGGGTGCGGGTGTTGCGGCACTACCACGGGTTCCGGCCCTACTGCCCGGACCATCTGCCGGTGATCGGCGCCGACCCGCGGGCACCCGGGCTGCTGCACGGCTGCGGCCACGAGGGCGCCGGGATCGGGCTGTCGGTGGCCACCGGCGCCCTGCTGACCCAGCTGATCACCGGCGACCCGCCGGGAGTCGACCCGGCACCGTTCGCGCCCGAACGGTTCCAGCCCGCCGGAGTTGATCATGGCTGAGCAGCCGTACCTGATCAAGGTCGACGGCGCCGACATCCCGGCCGGGCCGGACCAGACCGTGGCCGCGGCGCTGATCGCGGCCGACCTCGTCTGGTGGCGGCGGACCAGGCGGTACGGCAGGCCGCGTGGGCTGTTCTGCGGCATCGGGGCCTGTTTCGACTGCTTGGTCCGGATCGACGGCGGGCCGCCGGTCCGCGCCTGCCTGACCCCGGCCCGGAACGGCATGATCATCGACACCGACCGCGGCGGGGAGGGGTCCCCGTGACCGCCTCCGAACGGTTCGCCGCGGTCGTCGTCGGCGCCGGCCCGGCCGGTCTGACCGCCGCCGTCCAACTCGCCGAAGCCGGGATTCGGATCGCGCTCGTCGATGCCGGGCCGCGCCCGGGCGGCCAGTTCTGGCGGCACGCCGAGGAGTCCGGAACCCGCGGCCAGCACGACCGGCCCGCGCTCCGCCGGCTGTTGCGTGAGCTCGCGACGCACCGGTCGGCGGGCCTGGTCGACTACCGGCCCGGCCGCGAGATCTATCTGATCACCGGCGGACCGGGCGAGCGGCGGGTGGAACTGCGACCGACCGCTGCCGTCGTCCCGTCGGAGGGCGAGTCCGTGATCGCGGAACGGCTGCTGCTCTGTCCCGGCGGCCATGATCGACAACTGCCGCTGCCCGGCTGGGACCTGCCCGGGGTGGTCGCGGCCGGTGGCGCGCAGGCGCTGCTCAAGGGACAGCGGACCCTGGTGGGACGACGGGTCATCGTGGCCGGGACCGGCCCGTTCCTGCTCCCGGTGGCGGTCGGCCTGGCCCGGGCCGGCGCGACGGTGTTGGGCATCTGCGAGGCCAACCACCCCGGCCGCTGGCTGCGCTCAGCTGCTGCGGTCGCCGGAGCGCCCGGCAAGCTCGTCGAGGGCGCCGGTTACGCGGCCGGGCTGGCCCGGCATCGGATCCCTTACCGGAGCAGGACGATCGTCGGCGAGATCCGCGGCGACGACCGGGTCCGCTCGGTCCGGCTGGACCGGCTGGACCGAGCCGGGAACAGGGTCCGCACCGGGATCGCCGAGCTCGCGGTGGACACCGTCGCCCTCGGCTGGGGCTTCACCCCGTCGCTCGAGTTGATCATGATGGTCGGCGCGGCCACCGGACTCGGCGTCGACGGTTCCTTGATCACGGAGGTCGACGACAGGCAGCGGACCAGCCAGCCTGACGTCTGGGTGGCCGGCGAGGCGACCGGGGTGGGCGGCGCCGCACTGGCCCGGGCCGAGGCAGAGCTCGCGGCCGGCGGTGTGCTCGATGATCTTGGTCGCGGCTCAGGTGCCGACATCAGGACCGCGCGGAGGGCGAACCGGCTGCGGGCGTTCGCCGCGGCGATGCACCGGGCCCACCCGGTGCCGGCCGGCTGGCCGGACTGGTGCACCCCGGACACCCTGCTGTGCCGCTGCGAGGAGGTGACGCTGGCCGAGGCGGAGCGCGCCACGAGCGAACTCGCAGCCCGCTCCGCCCGCCAGCTCAAGCTGTTCACCCGGTGCGGGATGGGCTGGTGCCAGGGCCGGATCTGCGGACCCAACGTCGCCCGGCTGGCCCGCCGGGCCGGCGAAGATCACGACGACGCCGATGATCTTCGCGCGATGGCGAAGCGGACGCTCGCCGTACCCGTACCGCTGGGCGAATTGGCCCGGCTCAGTGACCCCGGTCGCCGACCCCGCTGATCTCGTTCGGCACCTGCGGCAGCTCCACCGAGTCGACCACCTTGTTCCCGGGCAGGTAGATCACGTGCACCGTCGAGGTGGCCGGATCGGTGACCCAGGCGGTGTCGTCCTCGACCAGCAGCGTCGGCCGCGGATCCTGCCAGTCGACCGGCTCCCGCCACGGTTCGATGATCTTGATCTGCTTGGTGATCTTGCCGGTGTCCGGGTCGATCACATGGAGTCGTCCGTCGGTGCCGAGCACCAGCGCCTCACCGTTCGGGCCGCGGCCGAGCGAGCGGAAGGTGTAGCTGGTGCCGAGCTCGACCAGGCGCAGCTTGCCGGTCTCGGTGTCGATCAGGCTGATCCGGGTCGGCTCCTCGAGCTCGGCGTCCGGGTCGGTCTTGTAGTCGCCGAGTACGACATCGGACCGGTGCGATCCGGCCTGGTTGCCGATCCGGCCGTACTCGTCCGGGCTGTCGATCTTGACGAACTTGCCGTCCTTCCAGAGCAGGACGCCGTCGGTGCAGCCGGCCAGCACGGTGCCGTTCGCGGCCGTCGCCTCGCCGTGCAGGTCGGGGCAGTCGTCGCTGGTCGCGACCTCCTTCAGTGAGGAGTCCAGCACCTGCGCACCGGTCCGGCCCTCCTCGGTGCCGACGCTGACGAACAGACCGCCGTCCGGCAGCGGCACGGCGACGCCGTGGTGCGGTGCCGGTGCTGTCCAGGTGGGCTCGCCGGGCGGCGTGGTGATCTTGGCCGGATCGAGCACCTGGACGGTGCCGGCGCCGTCGCTGAACAGGGCCACCTTGGCGGCGTGCCGGACGACGTGCCCGGGTTCGGGCGCCGGGTACGTGATGTCGGTGAGCGTCGCCTCGCCGGCAAAGAAATGATCATGGTCTCCGTGGCCCTTGACCTCGACCCCGGTGTCCAGCACCCGGAACCCGTCGGGCGTGGAGACGAGCAGGTGCCGGCGGTCGCCGGCCGGGTTGAGCCGGAGGAAGCCCGGCAGCTTCAGGTCCGCCACGGGTTCCAGCGTGTCGCGGTCCAGCACGAGGATCCCACCGTTGTAGCTCACCGAGATCCGCGGCCCGGTCACCTCGGGACGCTCGGTGCCGGCACCGCTCGGGGCGGCGGGTTCGCTCGGCGTGGCGCAGCCGGCGACGGCGAGCAGCGTCGCGGCCAGGGCGGCGGTCAGCGTCGCGCGTACCTTTCTCATGACGACCTCACTTCGGTACTGAAAATCATTGTCATTATGAAGAGAGCCTAACCCGGACCCCCGCGGGTCGGCGAGTCGGGTCCGGTCGCTGGGCGGGCCCGGGCTCGCGTGGCAGGCTGTGCCCATGAGTTCGTACGACGAGGAAATGCCCGACCAGTCCGAGCAGCTCGATCAGCGCCAGCCGGAGGACACGCTCGACGACCGCGGCGTCGAGGACGTACTCGATGAGGGCTATTCGCCGCCGGAGCGGTGGCGGAACCTCGACGAGGACTCGACCCTCGACGAGCGACTCGACGCCGAGGAGCCCGAGGAGGCTGACGATGACGGCGAGTATCTCGACGACGGCGAGGTCGGCGGGTTGCGGGCCGGGCGGCTGGTGGACCCGAACGGCGGCATCGGCGAGGACGACGAGTCGGCGATGATCGGCGAGGACGTCGGGATCGACGGTGCCGGGGCCAGTGCGGAGGAGGCGGCCGTGCACGTCGTCCCGGACGAGACCGAGGACGAATGACGCGACGCCGTCCGGCGCGATGAGTGACGAGACGGAACAGGACGTCGCGCGGCGGTTGGCCCGTGGCGACGGCGGTCTCGACCCGGCCGGGCAGGTGGCCGCCGTCAATGCGCGGACCGGTGCCGGGCTGACCCTGCTCGGCAAGGCCGCTCACGGGGACTCGGGCGGCGCCCTCTTTGTCAGGTGGCCGGACGGGCGGCCCGGGGTGCTGACCCGGTCACCGGCCTCGCTCGAGCGGGTCCGGCAGACCGCGGACGTGCTGGCCGCGCTGCGGGCGGACGGCCTGCCGGTGCCGCGGCACGACCTGATCGTGGAGCTCGGCGGCGGAGTGGTCGCGATCGTTCAGGAGCGGCTGCCGGGCCGGCCCGCGGCGCGGCTGGACGCGGCGGCGATCGATGCGATGGTCGAGATCAACGAGCGGTTCGCCGGCCTGCTCGCCGGCCGGGCGGACGTCCCGGTGCCGGAGCTGGGCATCCGCGAGGAGTGCTGGGATCCGCGGGCGGTCGCGCTGCTCCGCGAGCATGGGCCGCGCGCCCGCCGGATGCTCGACCGGATCCGCGAGGTGGGCGTGTCGGCTCCGCTCCGGATCGACGGCGATGACGTCCTGCATCCCGGCCTCACCCTGGGCAACGTGCTGTACGAAGCATGCCGGGTCACCGGCGTGGTCGACTGGAACTGGGGCGTGGAACGCGGCGACCGCCGCTTCGCGCTGGTCCGGATCTACATCGACCTCTACTGGAGCCTCGTCTATCCCGGTGCCGTCGAGCCGTCCGCCTGGGAACGTCTGGACACCGTCGTCGAGACCCTGATCGAGCCGGATCTGCTGCGCGCCTACTGGGCCGCGGTGACCCTCGGCCAGCTGAGCTACTGGAGCTTGGAAGGCCGCAGCGAGGCCGTCGACCTCTTCCTCCGCCTCGGCGAATCCCGCCTCACGCCCTAACCCCACCGCCGCCGAGTCCGCCCCAATGCGTCGAGTGTGAGGTTTCGTACGTGTGAAATCGATTTCGAGCGGTCGCAACCTCACACTCGACGAGCCGGGACTGCCGGCGGTCCCTTTTGGGGGTGTCGGGTCAGTGGTGGTCGGCCGGGACCCGGCGCGGCGCCGGAGCTCGCCGGGTGCGCTCGTGGCGGACCAGCCAGGCGAGGGTGACGAGGCCGGCGAGCAGGGCCAGGCAGGTCCGCAGCACGGCAGTGGGCTCGGTGACCGACGTCCCGACGCCGACCAGGCCGACGACCACGAGCACGGTGGCGAGCACGGCGACCAGGCCGCGGATCAACTCTGTCGGGCTCACCATTCCACAAGCATGCACTATATTTTTCGGCATGCCAAACTTTGCCGTCCGGTCTGCCTTATTGGCGATGGTCGTGCTTGCCCTGATCACGGCCGGATGCCGGGTGGCTCCGGGACGGGCCGACTCCGGCAAACCCTTGGTGCTGACGACGTTCACGGTGATCGCCGACATGGCTCGGCAGGTCGGCGGGGAGTTCGTCCAGGTCGAGTCGATCGTGAAGCCGGGCGCCGAGATCCACGGCTACGACCCGACGCCGAGCGATCTGCGCCGGGTCGCCGATGCCGACCTGGTCCTGAACAACGGGTTCGGCCTGGAGAAGTGGTTCGAGCAGTTCATGACCGGGGTCGACGCGCCACGGGTCACCCTGTCCGACGGGGTGCAGCCGATCCCGATCCGCAGCGGCGACTCGTCCGGACACCCCAACCCGCACGCCTGGATGTCGCCCACGGCCGCGCTGACCTACGTCACCGGCATCGAGCGGGCGCTGTCGGACCTGGTGCCCGAACACCGGGCCGACTTCGCCGCGGCTGCGGAGTCGTACCGCAGCGAGATCCGCAGGCTCGGCGACGAACTGACCGCGACACTTGCGACGGTGCCCGAGGAGCAACGCGCGCTGGTCACCTGCGAGGGTGCGTTCTCCTATCTGGCCAGGGATGCCGGGCTGTCCGAGCGCTACCTGTGGGCGGTGAACGCCGAGGCCGACCCGACCCCGCAGGACGTGGCCGCCGTGGTCGACTTCGTCGAACAGCAGCGGGTGCCGGCCGTGTTCTGCGAATCGACCGTGTCCGACGCGGCCCAGCGGCAGGTCGCGGCTCAGTCGGGTGCCCGGTTCGGCGGCGTCCTGTACGTCGACTCGCTGTCCGAGCCGGACGGGCCGGTGCCGACCTACCTGGACCTGCTGCGGCACGACCTGACCACGATCGCGGCCGGCCTCGGCGGCGCCCGTCCGGGGGCGGGGCGATGACGCTGACCTCGCAGCCCGACGTGCCGGCGCTCCGGGTGCTCGGCCTGACCGTCGCCTACGACCGGACGTTGGCGGTCGACCGGGCCGATGTGGAGCTGGAGCCCGACCGGGTCTACGGCCTGGTCGGCGCGAACGGCTCCGGCAAGTCCTCCTTCTTCGGCGCGGTGATGGGCCGGTTGCCGCAGCCGCCGGGCACCGTGGAGATCTTCGGGCTGCCCGGCCGGTCGGCCCGAGAACGGTCCCTGGTCGCGTTCCTGCCGCAGGCGGACGGGCTGGCGGCGGATCTGCCGTGGAGCGTGGCCGAGGTGGTCGCCACCGGACGGTACGGCCGGCTCGGCCCGACCCGGCGGCCCAGGGCAGCGGACCGGCAGGCCGTCGGCGACGCGCTGCACCGGGTCGGGTTGCCGGAGCTGGCCCGGCGGCCGATCGGTGAGTTGTCCGGCGGGCAGCGGAAACGGGTGCTGATCGCCCGGGCGATCGCCCAGCAGGCCCGGCTGATCATCCTCGACGAGCCGTTCGCCGGGGTGGACGAGACGGCCACGGCCGCGATCAGCGGCGTACTCCGGGACCTGGCCGACTCCGGCGTCACGATCCTGCTGGCCAGTCACGACCTGGACGGGCTGGTCGGCCTCTGCGACGAGGTGCTGCTGTGGAACCGCCGGGTGATCAGGCGTGGCGAGCCGGCCGAGATGATCAAGCCGGAGGCCCTGCTGGACGTGTTCGGCCTGACCGCGGGTGGACCGACCGCCGGTGAGCGGGAGCGACGATGAACCTGTGGGAGCTGTTGATCACCCCGCTCGGGTACGACTTCATGCTGCACGCCATGATCACCACGGTGGTGGCGAGCGTGGTCTGCGCGCTGCTCAGCTGCTGGCTGATCATGGCCGGCTGGTCACTGATGGGCGACGCGGTGTCCCATGCGGTGCTGCCCGGCGTGGTGCTGGCCTACATCGGCGGCTTCCCGTACGTGGTCGGCGCGTTGATCTTCGGCCTCGGTGCGGTGATGTTGATCGGCGTGGTCCGGCAACAGACCCGGGTCCGGGAGGATGCCGCGATCGGCATCGTCTTCACCACCCTGTTCGCCGTCGGCATGATCATGATCTCGGTCACGCCGAGCCAGACCGACCTGAACCACATCCTGTTCGGCAGCGTGCTCGGTCTCGGTCTCGGCGACGTGATCCAGGTCGGCCTGGTGGCGGTCGTCGCGGCCGCCTGGATGATCATCAAGCGCCGGGACCTCACCCTCTACGTCTTCGATCCCGGCCACGCCCACACCATCGGGCTGCGGCCGGGCCGGATGCGCTGGTCGTTGCTGATCGCGCTCGCGCTGACCGTGGTGGTGGCCATCCAGGCCGTCGGCGTGATCATGGTCGTGGCGATGCTGATCACTCCCGGCGCGGCCGCCTTCTGCCTCACCCGCCGGTTCGGCACAATGCTGGTCCTGGCCCCGGCGATCGCCGCCGGCTGCGCGCTGGTCGGGCTCTACCTGAGCTACTACCTCGACCTGTCGCCCGGCGGCGCCGTCGTGGCCTGCCAGGGCGCGGCGTTCGCCGTCGCCGCGGTGGCCGGCGGAGTGCGGCGCCGGCTCGCGACCAGGCCGGCCGCGGTGCCGGCACTACACTGAGTCCGATGATGAGGTGGGTCCGATGACGGTGGCCGAGCTCTCGCCGATGGCTCAGGACTACTTGAAGCTGATCTGGAAGTGTCAGGAGTGGTCCGACGCCCCGGTCAGTACGAATGCGCTGGCCGGACGGCTCGGCGTCTCCCCGTCGACGGTCTCGGGCAACATCAAGAAGCTCGCCTCACTCGGCCTGATCGACCACACCCCGTACGGCGCGATCCAGCTCAGCGTCGAGGGACGTACCGCCGCCGTGCAGATGGTGCGCCGGCACCGGCTCCTGGAGACCTATCTGGTGGTCCGGCTCGGCTACGGCTGGGACGAGGTGCACGACGAGGCGGAGAACCTCGAACACTCGGTGTCGCAGCTGTTCATCGACCGGATCGACACCGATCTCGGCCACCCCGGCCGGGACCCGCACGGCGACCCGATCCCGGACGCCGACGGTCGGATCGACCGGCCGGCGGCCCAGCAGTTGTCCGAGGTCGAGCCGGGGCGCTGTGGCTACATCGCGCGGATCCTGGACGACGACGCCGAATTGTTGCGCTATCTGGACACCCGCCGGCTGGTGCTCGACACCCACATCACGGTCGACGAGCACCGCCGCTTCGCCGGGTCCCTGTCGATTACCCGCGAGTCGGGCGCCGACGGGCCGGAACAACTCGACCTCGGACTGGCCGCCGCGGAGTCGATCTGGCTGACCACCACCCCGCACCGGCACCCCGGCGCCCGAACACCCCGCGCCGTACCGGCCGGCTCCTGAGCGCGGGGGCGGGAAACTTCTCGTTGGAGAGGTCGGTGGATGTTGATTAGGATGGCGGGACCGTTACGTAAATCGACCGAGGACAACCCCTGACTAGTCACGATCAACCGGCCACGCTGGCCACTGCGGGCCAGGCCGCGACGGCCGCGGGCGCCACGACGCGCCGGATCACGATCCCGAACTCGATCGAGATGGTCAATGTGCTCGGCTCGGCCGACGAGTTCCTGCGCATTCTCGAGCGCGACCTGGACGCCGAGATCCACGTCCGCGGCAACGAGATCACCCTGACCGGGCAGCCGGCCGCGGTCACGCTCGCGGTCGAGGTGTTCACCGAGCTGGTCGCCGTGCTGCGCACCGGCCAGGGCCTGACCCCCGACGCGGTGGAGCGGATCTGCTCCATGCTGAGTGCCCGCGAGGACGCCCGGCCGGCCGAGGTGCTGACCCAGAACATCCTGTCCAACCGGGGCAAGACGATCCGGCCGAAGACGCTGAACCAGAAGCGGTACGTCGACGCGATCGACCAGCACACCGTCGTATTCGGGATCGGCCCGGCCGGCACCGGCAAGACGTACCTGGCGATGGCGAAGGCGGTCCAGGCGCTGCAGAGCAAGCAGGTCAACCGGATCATCCTGACCCGGCCGGCGGTGGAGGCGGGGGAGCATCTGGGCTTCCTGCCCGGCACGCTGAACGAGAAGATCGATCCCTACCTGCGGCCGCTCTACGACGCGCTGCACGACATGATCGACCCGGACTCGATCCCGCGGCTGCTGACCGCCGGCACCATCGAGGTGGCGCCGCTGGCCTACATGCGGGGTCGTACGTTGAACGACGCGTTCATCATCCTCGACGAGGCGCAGAACACCTCGATGGAGCAGATGAAGATGTTCCTGACCCGGCTCGGGTTCGGGGCCAAGATGGTCGTCACCGGCGACGTCACCCAGATCGACCTGCCCGGCGGCAGCAAGAGCGGGTTGAAGGCGGTCCAGGGGATCCTGGACAACGTCGACGACATCGCCTTCTGCATGCTGACCAACCACGACGTCGTCCGGCACAAGCTGGTCGGCCGGATCGTGGCGGCCTACGATCGATTCGAGGCGCAGCGCCCCCGTTGACGAGACGACCCGGCAGGCGACGACGATGACCATAGACATCAGCAACGAGTCCGGATTGGAGGCCGACAGTACCGGCCTGGTCCGGCTGGCCCGCTACGCGCTGGACGAGCTGCGGATCCATCCGCAGGCCGAGCTGTCGATCCTCCTGGTCGACACGGACGCCATGAGCGCGTACCACCGCAAATACATGGGCGAGGACGGCCCGACCGACGTGCTGTCGTTCCCGATGGACGAGTTGCGGCCGCCGGCGGACGACGAGGAGCCGCCGGACGGCCTGCTCGGCGACATCGTGCTGTGCCCCGAGGTGACCAGCCGGCAGGCCGCCGAGCACGGCCGAACCCCGGAGGCTGAGGCCGAGTACCTGCTGGTGCACGGACTGCTGCACCTGCTCGGCTACGACCACGCGACGCCGGCCGAGAAGGCGGAGATGTTCGGTCTCAAGGACAAGATCATTGCCGGCTGGGCCGAGGCCCGGCAGCGGAGTTGATCGCGGTGAGCCAATATCTGGTTCAGCTCGGGATCGCCTTGCTGCTGGCCATTCTGGCCGGATTGATGGCGGCCGCCGAGGCCGCGTTGTCGTCGTTCTCGCGGAGCCGTGCCGACAAGCTCGTTGCCGACGGCCGGCCCGGGGCGCTCCGGGTGCGCAAGATCGTGGAGGATCCGCCGCGCTACCTGAACACGGCGCTGTTCCTGCGGATCGTGTTCGAGATCAGCGCGATCGTGCTGGTCGCGCTCGTCTTCTTCGGTGTGTTCGGGCTGACCTGGCAGGGCGTGCTGATCTCCGCCGGTTCCATGATCGTCATCTCGTACGTGCTCTGGGGCGTCGCGCCGCGCACGCTCGGCCGGCAGCACCATGATCGGGTGGCCTGCCTGTTCGCCGGCCCGCTGGTGGCGCTGACCCGGGTGCTCGGCCCGCTGTCCCGGCTGTTGATCATGATCGGCAACGCGCTGACGCCGGGCAAGGGGTTCTCCGAGGGCCCGTTCGCCTCCGAGGCGGAGCTGCGCGAACTGGTCGACCTCGCGGAGGCGAGCGAGGTGATCGAATCCGGCGAGCGGCGGATGATCCACTCCGTGTTCGAGCTCGGCGACACGATCGTCCGCGAGGTGATGGTGCCGCGGACCGACATGGTGTTCATCGAGAGCAACAAGACGCTGCGGCAGGCGATGTCACTGGCGCTGCGGTCCGGGTTCAGCCGGATCCCGGTCACCGGCGAGGGCGGGCTGGACGACGTGGTCGGCGTGCTCTACCTCAAGGACGCGATCAAGCGGGTGTACGACCATCCGAAGGCCGAGACCACCGAACGGGTGGCGTCGCTGATGCGGAACCCGGAATGGTGCCCGGACTCCAAGCCGGTCGACGAACTGCTGCGCGAGATGCAACTGAACCGGACCCACCTGGTGATCGTCGTGGACGAGTTCGGCGGCACCGCGGGGATGGCGACGATCGAGGACATCCTGGAGGAGATCGTCGGCGAGATCACCGACGAGTACGACGAGGAGAACACCGACATCACGCAGCTCGCCGACGGCCGCTACCGGGTCTCGGCGCGGCTCGGCGTGGACGAGCTCGGCGACCTGTTCTCGCTCGAACTGGACGAGGAGGACGTCGACACGGTCGGCGGCCTGATGGCGAAGCTGCTCAACAAGGTGCCGATCGTCGGCTCGACCGTGACCTATCACGGCCTGGAACTGGTCGCCGATCGGTCGACCGGCCGGCGGAACCGGATCGGCACCGTCGTGGTCCGCCAGGTCGAGGAGCACCGGCCCGACGAGACAACGGAATCGGCGGCATCGGACACGACGGCGAGGGCGACCTGACCATGATCAACAATCCGGAGACCGGGTTGAATCCCGAAGACGGCAAGATCATCACGCTGGCCCGGGCGGCGCGGGCCCGGACCGGTGCGCCGGAGGGTGCCTGCATCCGTGACAAGGACGGCCGGACCTACGCCGCGACGACGGTCGACCTGCCGCACCTGAAGTTGTCGGCGGTGTCGGTCGCGATCGCGATGGGGGTCTCCTCGGGGGCGCCCGGCCTGGAGGCAGTCGCGCTGGTCGGCGAGGGAACGCTGACCGACGCGGACCGGGCGGTGATCGCCGACCTCGGCGGCGACGCGGTGACCCTGCTGGTCGCCGATCCGCAAGGAAATCTCCGTGACTGAGCCGGAGGCCGCCGGGCAGCAGCACCGGTCCGGCTTCGCCTGCTTCGTCGGCCGGCCCAACGCCGGCAAGTCGACCCTGACCAACGCGCTGGTCGGCAGCAAGATCGCCATCGCCTCGTCGAAGCCGCAGACCACCCGGCACGCGATCCGGGGCATCGTGCACCGGCCCGACGCGCAGTTGATCTTGATCGACACGCCGGGTCTGCACAAGCCGCGGACGCTGCTCGGCGAGCGGCTGAACGACGTGGTCCGAGCGACCTGGTCCGAGGTGGACGTGATCGGTGTCTGCCTGCCGGCCGACCAGCGGATCGGCCCCGGCGACACGTACCTGGTCAAGGAGATCGCGGAACTGCCGAAGCGGCCGACGCTGGTCGGCATCGCCACCAAGGCGGACCTGGTGAGCAAGCAGCGGATGGCCGAGCACCTGGTCCGGATCGCTGCCCTGGAAGAGGAACTGGGCATCAGCTGGGCCGAGATCGTGCCGGTCTCGGCGACCGCCGGTGATCAACTCGACGTGCTGGCCGACGTCCTGTCCGGCCTGCTCCCGGCCGGTCCGCCGCTCTACCCGGACGGCGAGATCACCGACGAGCCGGAGGAGACCCTGGTCGCCGAGCTGATCCGGGAAGCCGCGCTGGAAGGTGTCCGGGACGAGCTGCCGCACTCGATCACCGTGATGATCGACGAGATGGGCCTGCGGGAGGGCCGGGCGAAGGACAAGCCGCTGCTCGACGTGTACGCCTCGATGGTCGTCGAACGCGACTCGCAGAAGGGGATCGTGATCGGGCATCGCGGCGCCCGGCTGCGTGAGATCGGCACCGCCGCCCGGAAGCAGATCGAGGCCCTGCTCGGCACCCCGGTCTTCCTCGACCTCAAGGTCAAGGTGGTCAAGGAGTGGCAGCGCGACGCGAAGCAGCTGAACCGGCTCGGCTTCTGAGTGGATGGCTGACCATCCGCTCCAGTGGACGACTCGGTCCACTCGCACCATCGTCGAAGATCAGTGGATCCGGCTGCGAGCTGACTCGTGCATGCGTGCCGACGGCACGGTCATTGAGCCGTTCTACGTTCTCGAGCAGATGCCATGGGTGTCGATCCTGGCTGTCACGCCCCACCGTGAGGTGATCATGGTTCGCGAGTATCGCCATGGGGCCGGCGTCGTCGGATTGGGTCTTCCGGGTGGAGGCGCCGCCGCCGGCGAAGCTCCCGCAGGTGCAGCACAACGGGAACTGCTCGAGGAAACGGGCTACGAGCCTGGAGATCTCGTTGAGCTGAGTTGGACCTGGGCCAATTGGGCCAACCAGACCAACAAGGTTCACCACTACCTCGCGACCGGTTGCCGAGCGATCCGAGCGCCGTCGCCCGACCCGACCGAGCAGCTCGAGGTGGAGTTGGTGCCACTCGCCAACCTCTTGGGCGGCGACCCCGTGCTGCGCCAGAGCTACCACCTGGTCACCATCGCCCTCGCCAGGCCGCACCTGGGAGCGGACTGAGGACAGGTCCGACGGGCGGTCCCTCCCTCAGCCCATCATTGGGGAGTAGACGGCCGGGTGTACGCGGCATCTGGTTCCCCGATCATCTCGGGGACGTGGGATCGCGTCGTTACAGGCCGAGGTAGTGCGCGACGGCGCTCTCCACCTCGGCGAGTTCGTCGCGATCGAGGTAGCCGACCGGGTCGCCGTGGACGAACGCGGTGTCGATGGTGCGGATCTGATCAACGAGGAAACGGGTGCGCGTTCCCAGGACCTCCAATTCGGGTCGGAACACCGC
This sequence comes from Microlunatus parietis, assembly GCF_013407955.1. Taxonomy (GTDB): domain Bacteria; phylum Actinomycetota; class Actinomycetes; order Propionibacteriales; family Propionibacteriaceae; genus Microlunatus; species Microlunatus parietis. The sequence continues at coordinate 6,077,619 of NZ_JACCBU010000001.1, forward strand.
CGGTCCGGCGCTCGTCGAGGTCGGCACAACGGTGACGACGCTCCAGGGCATCGAACCGGGGCTCAGGACGACCGCGTAACGGCGCCCACGTTGCTCATGGCCGCGCTTGGCGTTCCCGAGGTCCACCCGGTAGATCGCTCCTCGGATCACCACGCGTCCCGGTCGCCCGAGAGATCCTCGTCGCTCAATCGCTCGGCGTCGGCCCGCGCCTGCTTGATCCACACCTCGCGTTCCAGCAGTCGCAGCGCCCGGCGGATGACGTCGCTCTTACGTTCGCCGCTGCGCATGGCCGCTTGGATGATCTGCTCGTCCTCCTCGGTCGGCCGGAATCCGATCGTTGCCGTCATGCCAACCAGGGTACCCGGCTCTGTTCAACAAGTGTCAAGCAAATGTCTAACGGGTGATCCCGTGCGGATCGGTCGCAGCCGGCCGGGGGAGCTGCCGGTCTCGTTCTTGATCACCCGGCTCAGATGGCTGGCCGACGCGAAGCCGCAGCGGTCGGCGATCACCGGGAGGGTCAGGTCGGAGGTTCGCAGCAGGTCCAGGGCGCGGCGGACCCGGACGGCCTGGAGGGCTGCCTGGGGCGGCAGTCCGCGCCGGGTGACGAAGTGCCGGCGCAGGCCCGACACCGAGACTCCCGCCTCGCGGGCGGTTGCGGCGATCGAGAGCCTCTCCGCGTAACGCTCCTCGAAGATCTGTTCGACGCTGCGGACCAGTTCCTCGGCCGGTTCGGGCCGCTGATCCGGATGCTGGCGCTGCAGGGTCAGATCGACGCACGTGACCAGGGCCTTGATCAACTCCGGACTGCGCCGGTCCGGCCGGGTGTCCTCCCGAACCAGTGCGGCCAGGTGGTGGCCGAGTTCCTGGGCGGCCCGGCCGGAGCACTCGTCCGGCCAGGCCTGGTCGTCCGGGGCGTCCAGCAGCAGGTAGTAGTTCGAGTAGGCCGTGTGCGCGATCTCCTCGTGGCTCGCGTTCGGCCGCAGCACCAGCACGGTGCCGGGCCGGGCGGCGTAGCGCACGCCGTCGACGATCGAGTCGATCCGGCCCGTCCGGTAGTACGTCACCTTCCAGCCGGCGTGCCGGTGCGGGGCCGCGTGCTGTCCGCGGCCGGCCGCGTAGGCGCCGATGGCGAGCATCGAGACGGCTGCCGAACCTGGTGGCTGATGCATGTCCACGGGCTTCAGATTAACGGTGAGCTTGTGAATCGCGTGGCATGGATTGGCGATACGTGCATGATCATTGCCGATCGATGCATTGGCCCGGGCCGGCGCCGGATGGTGAGCTTGACGGCAACGCAGCGATCGAGGAGGACCATCCGTGAGCACGTACCGCACCGCCGACGCCCTGGCCGACCTGGGTGTCACCGAGGACAGCCTGAGCCCCGAGCAGCGCAAGCAGTTGGACGAAGACGGGTACGTCCCGTTGGTCGACCACATGCCGGACGACCTGCTCCAGGCGTTCCGCGAGCGGACCGACGAACTGCTGGAGGCGGAGGGCTCGGCGGCCGGCCACGAGGTGCCGCAGGGCGCCGGTGTCGCGGCCCTGGCCGACCTGCTCAACAAGGGTGAGATGTTCGAGCGCTGCTACACCGATCCGGCGGTGCTGAGCGCGGCCCGGCAGGTGCTCGGCGAGGAGTTCCGGGTGAACTCGCTGAACTACCGGGCCACCCTGCCCGGACAAGGGCAACAGGGCCTGCACGGCGACTGGGCCGGGCCGGTGCCGGATGGCGACTTCCACATCCTCAACTCGATGTGGCTGTTGGACGACTTCACCGAGGACAACGGGGCGACCCGGATCGTGCCGGGCACCCACCGGTCCGGACGCTGGCCGACCGACGATCTCGAACGGACCACGGATGATCATCCGGACCAGATCCTGGCCCTCGCACCGGCCGGCTCGGTGATCATCTTCAACGCCCACGTCTGGCACGGCGGCACCCTGAACCGGACCTCGCAGCGGCGCCGCGGGATGACGATGTCCTTCTGCCGGCGGGACGAGCCCCAGCAGCTGAATCAGGCGGAGTACGTCCGGAAGTCGGTCTACGACCGGATCTCGCCCGCTCAGCGCTTCCTGCTCGACGTCTGACCCGGTGTGATCAGAACCGGGTGACGGCGATCAGGTTGCGGCCCTTGATCGTGTAGATCGTCCGGCCGTCGGGCGCCACGGCGATCAGGCCGACCGCGTAGGCCTGCGCGTTCAGGCCGTCGACGACGGTCGTGATCACCGGCGTGGTGCCGTCGGTGATCTTGAACAGCCGCTTGCCGTCGGTGCCGTACAGCCCGTTCCGGGCCAGCACCAGGGTGCTGGAGCCGGTGCCGATCTTCGCGGTCGCCACCACCCGCCGGCCGCTCGGGTCGAGGACGAACAGGTCGCCCTTCTCCGTGGTGCCGTAGATCCGGCCGCGGTACGGCATCAGGTCGGTGATCTGCTGCGCTCCCGGCACCGGCGCGAACTGGCCGAGCACCTTGCCGGTACGCAGGTCGAAGCGGGAGACCGTGGCCTCCTTCTCGATCGGGTCGGTGCCGAGGCTGTTGCGGGTCTCGCTGCCCAGGAAGGCGATCCCGTCCTTGACCGCGACCGATTTGAGCGACTGGTTCGGCACGATCCCGCGCCGCACGGTCAGTTCTCCGTCGGCAAGCCGGTAGTCGGCCAGCGCCCCGTTGATCTTGCCGTAGTCGGCCTCGGTGGCGATCAGCAGCCGGCCCGAGCCGGCGTCGTACCAGGCGTCGGTGGGCCGGGTCTGTTCGTTCTCGATCCGGTCCAGTTCGGTGAGTTCGGTCCCGTCGGGTCGCATCGACCACAGCCGGGCCAGCGTGTACACCCCGAGGTAGAGCCGGTCGCCGATCGGCGTCATCGTCTTCGCCTCGCCGGGCAGGAAGGTCCGGCTGTTGCTGCCGGCCGCAAGATCATGGATCTGGATGCCGGCCTTGCCACTGACCAGGACGGTGTCCTCGGTGGCGGCGAGTTGCATCGCGAGCTCGGGCGCCGGCGGCAGGCCCGCCTGGCCGAGGTCGACGCCGCTGAAGGTGCCGGTCGCCCGGTCGTAGGTGACGATCTGGCTGGTCAGGCTGGCCCGGAGTTGATCACCGTCGATCAGGATCTTGTTGAAGTAGGCGCCGTCGTACGGCTGGCCGAGCCGCTCGGGCGTGGAACTGCCGGCCGGCACCCGGTACAGCGTGCCGGAGGCGCGGGTGGCGAAGTAGATGTCGCCGTTGGCCGGGTCATGGCTGATCGCGGTGACGTACTGATCGCCGCCGGGAGCCTGCACCTCGACCGGACTGCTCAGGTCAGCGGTGTCGAAGATCAACATCGTGCCGGTCGGCGACAGCCCGGCGGCCAGCCGGTCACCGTGCAGGGCGAGGGTGGCGACGAAGGTCCGGTTGGCGTAGCCGGCCGGCAGCACGCTCGCCGTCGCGCCGCTGACCCGGTCGACGGTGATCAACTTCGCGTGCGAGCCGATGCCGGCGTAGATCGTCCGCTCGTCGACGGCGATGCTGCGGACGTACTGCTCGCCGGGGGCGACGGTGCCGTAGCTGCGGGTCGTCCCGGTGGCCGGGTCGTAGCTGTGCACGCCCGCGTCGGGGTAGGTGCCGGCGACGATCACGCCGTCCGGTGATGCGGCCAGCGACCAGATGAAGGAGCCGAAGTTGGCGACCTTCGTCAGCTCGCCGGAAACGGTGTTGATCTTGTAGAGGTCGCCCGGCGTGTAGGTGCCGACGTAGAGGTCGGTGCCGACCTGGGTCATGGCCCAGACCCCGGCCCCGCTCGGCAGGTCGACGGTGCGCTCCACCCGGCCGCTGGCGGGGCCGAAGGCACCCACCCGGACCGGGGAGACGCCGGAGGTGGCGGTCCAGATCAGGTCGCCGACCTGTTCGGCGACTCCGGTCGAGGTGACCGAGGAGGCCGGGCCCAGGTCCCGCACGACCGGACCCGCCGCGGGCTCGGCGACGGCTGAGGTGACCGCGAGCCCGGTCACGGCGAGAACGAGGGAGGCGAGGAGGGCCACTCGACGCGCGAATCTGGACATTCGGGACCACCTATTTCACCGTTAATGCACGCCCGTAATTGATGGAACGGTATGAGACGGTGGGCGCCGCGTCAAGAGGTGGTACCGGATCGCCGCTGCGCCACCAGTCGGTCGATCAGGCCGACGCCGACGTAGAAGCCCGCCACGGCGACGCAGATGAGGGCGATGACACCGGGCGCCGTCTGGTCCGGATCCAGGAAGAAGTACGGGATCGGCACGTCGAGCACGGCGTTGGCGGTCCACAGGGTGATCACGTACGCGATCGGCAAGATCATCATCGCCAGCACCTGCCGCATCGTCAGTGGCCGCAGCGCGGCCTGCCCGGCGCGGATCCCGAGCAGGACGACCAACGGCGTGGCCAGGTGCATCGAGATGTTGGCCCACATCGTCGGCTCGTCGGTCCGCAGGCCCTGGGTCGGCACCATGACCAGCCAATACGCCAGCGCGGACAGCACGATGCCGGCGACGCCGGACCGCAGGATCACCTGGTAGCCCGGCGGTTGCAGCGGCCAGGCGAACGTCGCAACGGTGACCAGCGCCGCGCTGACCACCGAGAACAACAGGGGCACCGGGGTGGTCAGGTCCGGCTGCTGGGCCTGCAGCCAGATCCCGGTCAGGGCGGCCACCGGCACCCAGATGTTGATCTTGTAGCGAGGCGTGAAATAGCTCATCGCTGAGTCGGCGAAGACCGACCAGAGCAGCACCGAGCCGAGCACCGGGATGATCACCACCCAGAACCGGGCCGGGTAGTCCGGGTTCAGCCGGGCCGCCTCGATGCACATGAAGAACGTGTAGACCACGCCGAGCGCGTACAGGCCGAGGAACGGCAGCAGGGCGGCGATGTAGCGGGACACCCAGCGGTCGCCGCGCTCCTGCACGATCGTGTAGAGGTTGGTGATCGGGTTGCGGGCGCGGGACCCGACCAGGCCGCGACGGGACGGCCCGGTCAGCCCGGCGATCTTGATCAACTCGTCCTCGATCAGTTGGGCCGATCGGGCCCGGCGCGAGGTGCCGGCGATCATGACGGTCTGGTAGAGCATCAGGAACACCACCGGCCACGGCAGGTAGCCGATCAGGCCGGTCGGGAACTCGGCCTGGTAGACGGCGAACACCGACACCGGGAGATAGGCGATCACGATCCCGACCAGCGCCATGCTGACCTGGGAGGCGTTCTGGATGCCGGCGTCCTCGGTCTGCAGCAGTGCCGACAGGGCCTCGGTGCGCGCGTCGGGGTCGGGTCGGTCGTCCGTCATTCGGCGTCCCCCTTCCCTGTGTCTCCACCGAAGTACAGCACAAGCGCTAGGCTCGAGCGGTGACCGACCGCCGGCGGACCATGATCGATTCCCTCACCGCCTGGGCCGCGGCCGCGGACCGGTACTGGGTCGAACCGGGCGGCGACGGCACCGTCGGCTGGTACGGGACCGGCTACGACAACTGGGGCGTGCAGACCAACCAGAAGTATCTGGGCGCGGTCGGCGCACTGGCCGCGCTGACCGACGACGACGGGCTGGCCCGGCGGGCGCTGGCGGCGCTGCGGTTCAGCGTGCGCAGCCATCGGTCCGGCGGCGGCACCTGCGCCGACGGGAAGCCGTGGGGCCATACCTGGATCAGCCCGCTCGGCATCGAACGCATGATGTACGGCATCGACCTGCTCGCCGACCGAGTCGACCCGGAGCTGGCCACCGGGCTGGACCGCCTCCTGGTCAGCGAGGCGGAATGGATCCGGACCGCGTTCCATCGCGACCGGGCCCGCGGCGTCGTGGGCGGGCTCTGGAACGTCTCCGGCCGGAACGCGCCCGAGTCGAATCTCTGGGCCGGCGCCCTGCTGTGGCGGACCGCCCAGCGGGTGGCCGATCACCCGCAGCGGGAGGTCTGGCAGGAGCTGGCGCGGACGTTCATGATCAACGGCGTCAGCGTGCCGGCGGACCGGAGCGACCCGACGGTGGTCGACGGGCGCCCGGTCCGGGAGCGGTTCCGCGGCGCCAACTTCTTCAACAGTTATGCCCTGGACCACCACGGCTACCTCAACGTCGGCTACATGATCATCTGCGTCAGCAACGCGGCGATCCTGCATTTCGATCTGAAGCGGCGCGGCGAGCCGGCGCCGGAGGCGTTGCACCGGCACCAGGCCGACCTGTGGCGGGTGGTCCGGCCGTTGATCGCGCCGGACGGGCGACTGCTCCGGATCGGCGGGGACAGCCGGGTCAGGTATGCGTACTGCCAGGAGTATCTGCTGCCGTCGCTCTGCTACGCCGCCGACCAGCTGGGCGATCCGGAGGCGATCGGCCTGCTCGACGCGCAGCTGGACCTGATCGTCCGGGAACAGCGCGGCAACGCCGACGGCAGCTTCTACGGCACCCGGCTGACCGAGCTGGCGAACGCGAGTCCGTACTACGTCACGCGGTTGGAGAGCGACCGGGCCTGCGCGCTCGGGGCGGCGCTGGTCTACCTTGATCAACTGGAGGATTCGGGCACGGCCCTTCGACAGGCTCAGGGCACAGTCGGACCCTGGAGCTGGATCGACCATGATCATCAGGCGGTGGCGGTCCGGGACGAACACCGGCTGGCCTCGTACTCCTGGCGCGCGTTCAGCCGGACCCAGGGACTGTGCGTGCCCTTGGCGGACGGCTCGCTGGCGGAATGGGATCTCAACCTGGCACCCGAGATCAGGGTGCTCGGCGATCAGGGGGACGGCCCGGGCCGACTGTCCCGGACGGTGACCAGGAGTCGGGTCACCGAGCTCGACGGCGGCTTCGTCACCTCGGGAACGGTGGTCGAAGGCGTCCGGCTGGCCATCCCGGAGGGCTGGAGCGGCAGCGACGGCGCCCGGACCATGATCGCGATCGCTGCACTGCCGGACGGGCACACCATGATCGGGATCCACCGCACCGTGACCGCGGACTGGTGGGTCGGGATCGGCTCGGTGAAGGGCCTGCACCTCAACGTGCCGAACGATGTGCTCAACGGTTCCCGGCGCCGGTACGTCCACGCCGGTGGCACCCTGGAGCTCGAGCCCGGTCCGGACGAGCGGATCTCCCTCGGCCGGTGGGTGGCCGTGGACGACGTCCTCGGTGCGGTCGGGCTGTGGGGGAGCGGCGAGTTGATCATGGACCGCTCCGCTCGGCGCCGCGGCGGTCCGCAGCACTCGCTGTTCGTCGATGAGCTCTGCTTCCCGCACCGGGCCGGCCCGGAGCAGGTGCCGCCCGGCACGGTCCTGGTCGAGCACGCGTTCGCCGTCCTGGCCGGCTGCGACGCCGCCACCACCGCCCGGTTCGCCGAGACCAACCCGGCCGGCCCGGACGACGTGACCGGTGACCTGGCCGGGGCGACGGTCACCGCGCTGGACGGCCGTCGCTACCGGCTGCTGCTCAACTTCGCCGGGACCCCGGTCCGTCCGGACCTCCCGGCCGAAGCGGTGGACCTGACCGCACCGGCCGGGGAGCGGAGCGAGCTCGGTCCGGGCGAAGCTGCACTCTACCGGCTCTGAGCCACGCGCGAGGGGTGCCAGGCCGGTAGATTCTCCTGGCTCCGCGGATACCGCTCTTGATCATCTTCGAGAAGCTCGGCCTCGTAGTCCCCGTCGAACGGTGGATTGTCGTAGTCGAAGTCTGTCTCGAGCCGGCCGTCGGAGGTGAGCGTGAACGTCGCGTTGTACCAGGTGCCGGAGCCCTCCCGGTACATCGAAGTGCGTAGGTCTCCGCAGGCGAGCTGGGTGTAGCCGTCGATCCCGGTCGATGTGTCAAGGGATCCGTCATCGAGTTCGTAGGCCATCTTGGCGCGGATCAACGATGCGACCGCAGATATGGTCAGCCGGGCATTCTTCCAGCCGGGAGGTCCGGCCTGGGCCATGCCGGAGCCAATGGTCTGGAGAGCCTTGTCAAGATTTTCCACGGTCAACATCCTCCGGTTGGGCAGCGTGGTTGGGAATCATGTCCTGATTCCACTCCTCATCGATCCAATAGGTCACCATGAACGCGTCCGCTCGCGGTTTCTGGTCGCGATAGAGCAGCGAGACCTCAACTCTCACGTCCCGGCCCGCTTCGAGAGCGGTGCGCCAGGTGTTCTCGATCTTCTTGTAGGCACTGAGATTGACCTTGGTCCCTTCCATCGGCGTCAGATTGATGCCGTCCGAAGGTCCTTGGAAGATCCTCGCGAAGATGTGCCCCGCATGATCACCGGGAAGCTTACCGATCAACTGTGTCTGGGCCGAGCGGTCCCGCGGATGATCAAGATCGACAACCTCCAGCTTCGCCGCGGCGTGCACCACGCGACCCAACTGATCAGTCCGATACGTGAAGCGCTCGTCGACCACCACCGTGCTGTCCGGCGGCGGATGGTTCAGCAGTTCCTTGTGTTCCGGGTCCGCGGTGGACAGTCGCAGCGATCGGTCTTTCGGTTCGTCGGCGTGGCCGTAATGCTCGTGCAGGTCGGTGTCGACCAACCACACCGTCCGGCCGTCGCCCGACTTGTGCCAGGTCTTGCCGTCCGGGGTGGTCTCCCAGCCGAAGATCGGGTTCGCCCGGTCGTCGACGTCGGCATGTTCGGGCCCGTCGAACCCTTTGGCCAGTTCCACGGTCTTGGAGGCGTAGCGGCCGAGGTCGGCGTGCCCTCGGTCGTCGTAGTTCACGCCATGCGGGTAGCGCTCGCGGAGATCGTCGGCGACCGGCTGGCTTGTGCCAGCGAGCTCGGGTCGGCCGTCGGGAAGTCGGAACGACTCCGGGTCACGGTGTTGGTCGGAGACCTCGCGCTTGTACACCAGGTCGTCGCGCCGGCCCAGGTCACCGGCCGGGAATGGTGGTTGCCGGTTCGCCCAGAAGGTGGCCGGGAATTTTCGTTGGCGGTCGGGGTCGATCGGCGTGTTGTCGGGTCCCTCGACCGGCACCGTACGGAAGTGTTCCAGGGCCCGGTCCTGCCGTTCGTACCGTTCCCGCCGCTGTGCCTCGTGCGTCTCCGGTGGACCCCACAGCGTGGGTCTCATGATCTTGTCGCGTGCCTCGGAAAGTTCCTGGGCCTGCCGTGCGTCCTCCCGGGCGGCGGTCTCCTTCGCGACGAACTCCTCGCGGGAGACGCCTCGCTCGGCGGCCTCGGCGATCCGCGCCTCCCTCGCGTCGTGCCGGCGCTGCGCATACTCCAACCGCAGGGCCAACTCACGTTCCAGCGCCTGGGCCCGCTCGTCCTCAGAACGCTCCGGAGCCCGTGGCGCCGGCCGATCCTGGCCCTGAGGCGCGTCGCGCGCCTCGCCCGCAGAACTCAGCTCCCGCATCGCCGAATCATCTCCTACCGATCACGGTCTGACGGTCGCGCCCTCGGCAGCCTGCTGGCAGCGCAGCGAGCGGGCCGTCTCGTCCCGCCGCTCGGAGACCAGCCGCCGCACCGAGGGGGTGAGGTCGGCCGAGGCGAGCCAGGCGTCGACGGTGCGCAGTTGCTCGGCCGTGTCCGCCAGCCGCGGGTAGAGCAGGATCAGCGCGTTGTCGCGCAGCGAGGTGCCCTGGCCGCCCCAGATCCCGTTGCCGGCCGACATCTGCTCGGCCGCCTCCAGATAGGCCGCCAGGTACGGACGCAGCAGGTCGTCCTGGTCGGGCTGGACGAAGCCGACGCAGACCTGGCGCTGGGTCTCGTTCGGCACGTCGGCGTCGGCGACGGCGAGCCGCCACGCCTCGGTCTTGGCGGCGGGATCGGGCCGGGCGGCGCGCGCGCCGGCGGCCTGCTCGGCGCCGGTGATCGTGTTGTCCCGGCCTTGTTCGGCGGTGATCATCGCGTCGTCGGCCAGGCCGAGCCGGGCCAGGTGCAGGATCAGGATCCAGCGCAGGTCCTGGTCCACCACCAGCCCCTCCGGTACGTCCTCGCCGACCAGCCAGCCGTTGATCACGGCGCCGGCCGATGGGTCCAAAGCCGCGCGGGCGTAGGCCCGGGCCAGCGCCAGCTGATGATCGGAACCGGGCTCGGCGGCGGTCAGCAATCCGGCCAGGCCGTCCTGCCAGGTGCGCCGGACGGTCTCCCGTGCCGCCGGCGGGGTGTCCTCCTGGGCCGCCCGCAAACCCTGCAGCAGTACGGCCTCCACGGCGGTCAGGTCGGACTCGACGGCGACGCCGCGGAGCACCAGGGCGACGTAGTCGGCGGCCGGCAGCTCGGCGTCACGGCACATGTCCCAGGCGGCGCCCCAGCAGACGGCCCGGGCCAGCGGGTCGTCGATCCGGTCGATGTTGTCGATCACGGTGGTCAGCGACCGCGGGTCCAGCCGCAGCTTGGCGTAGGTCAGGTCGTCGTCGTTGATCAAGATCAAATCCGGCTGCCGCCGGCCGGTCAGACCAGCCACCTCGGTGGCCGCGCCGCTGACGTCGGTCTCCAGCCGGTGGGTCCGGGTCAGCCGCCCGTCGATCAGGTCGTACAGGCCGATCGCGATCCGATGATCACGAAGCGTAGGCCACTCGGCCGGAGCCTCCTGGAGGACGGTGAACCGGGTGATCACGCCCGCAACGTCGACCGCGAACTCCGGGCGCAAGGTGTTGACGCCGGCCTGCTCCAGCCACTGGGCCGACCAGCCGGACAGGTCCCGGCCGGACGCCTGCTGCAGCGCCGTCAGCAGATGGGACAGCTCCGTGTTGCCGTAGGCATGATCGGCGAAGTAGCGGCGCGCCCCAGCGAGGAACGCGTCCTCGCCGACGAACGCGACCAGCTGCCGGAGCACCGAGGCGCCCTTGGCATAAGTGATCCCGTCGAAGTTCTGCTCCACCGCCTCGAGATCGATCATGTCGGCCGCGATCGGATGCGTACTGCTCAGTTGATCTTGCCGGTAGGCCCAGGTCTTGCGCTTGTTGCAGAACGTCGCCCAGGCCTGGCTGGGATCGGCATCCAGCCGGCTCTGCGCGAACGTCGCCGCCCACTCGGCGAACGACTCCTTCAGCCACAGGTCGTCCCACCAGCGCATCGTTACCAGGTCGCCGAACCACATGTGGGCCAGCTCGTGCAGCACCACGTTGGCCCGTTCCCGGTACGTCGCCGCGGTGACCCGGCTGCGGAAGATCATGCTGTCCCGCAGCACGATGCAACCGACGTTCTCCATCGCGCCCATGTTGTATTCCGGGACGAAGGCCTGGTCGTACTTCCCGAACGGGTACGGGTAACCGAACGCCTCCTCGAACACGTCGAAGCCGCCCCGGGTCACCTCGACGATCCGGTCCGCGTCCAGGTGCGGCAACACCGAGTCCCGGACCAAGATCGACAGCGGCGCCGCGTTCTTGCCGGCGGTCTCGTCGGCGACCACCTGGCGGTACTCGCCGGCGACGACACCGACCAGGTAGGTCGAGAACGGCTCGGTCTCGGCGAATTCCCACCGGGACAAGGCTTCCGTGACGTCCACCCGGCCGGTCTCGGCGCCATTGCTGATCACCGTCCAGTCCCGCGGCGCCGTCACGGTCACCGACATCCGGGCCTTCAGGTCGGGCTGTTCGAAGCAGGCGAAGACCCGGCGTGCCTCGGCCGACTCGAACTGGGTGTAGCAGTAGATCCGGTCGTCCGCCGGGTCGACGAACCGGTGCAGGCCGAGGCCGGCCCGGCTGTACCGGTACTCGGCGGTCACCGTCAGTTCATGATCACCGGCGGTCACCTCGAACGGCAGCCGGCTGTCCGCGAACCGGCCGGCCTCGAGCGGCTCGCCGTCCAGGGTCGCGGTGATCACCCGGTCGGCGATCGCGTCGATGTGCAGGCTGCCCGGGGCAGCGGCTGCGAACCGTACCGTCGACGTCGAGCGGAAGGTCAGGGCCGGGTCGGCGACCTCCCGTCCCGACAGGTCGAGCTCGATCCGGTAGTGCGACGTGGCGATCAGGGCCGACCGCGCCATGGCCTCGTCGCGGGTCAGGTTGTCCGGGAACATGCGCCCGATCCTGCCACGATCAAAACCGGGCCGTGCTCGCGCGCAGGAACTCCCGCCACGTCGCCTCGTCGGTCAGGTCGCCGCCGATGGCGAGGTCGGACGTGATCCTGGTCACGGCAGACCGGGTCGGCTCGGCCCAGTCGCCGTCGATCGGCACCGGCTGGCCCCAGACGTGGGTGCAGATCGCCTGCACCGCGTGGTTCTGCACCCGGGAGGCGCCGCCGCGGAACGTGGACAGGTTCGAGCCGGTGACGCCGTTGTCCACGTGCAGGTGGTTCCGGTGCCGATCGTCGAAGAGGTACGTCAGCACGTCGGCGAAGTGGTGGTGCAGGCTGGCGGCGGTGGCCCAGTAGCGACGCAGCTGCGCGGCCGGCGCGGACCCGCCCCACAGGTCGTACCGGGCCGACATCAGGTCCCGGCCGCCGGACCGCAGCCTGGCCAGGTCGAACGACCGCCCGGCGTTGTGCCAGGAGGAGCAGTTCGGCTCGCCGTCGGTCCAGCTCCCGTAGGTCCTGATCTCGTCGATCTCGACCCCGGTCTCGGCCGTGAAGAAGCCGAGCCAGTCGAGCAGCCGCGCGTGGAACGCGTCGTCGAACCGGAAGTTGCGGCCGCGCTCGTCGATCTCGTAGATCAGCGGCGCACCGTCCAGGTCCTCGTGGCCGGTCAACTCGCCCGCGCGGACACAGACCGGCCGCTCCCGGCCGACCTCCTCGGTGCAGCCCGCAGCGGCCAGTCCGGCGAGTCCGGCGCAGCCCAGCAACGCCCGTCGGCTCAGAGTCACCCGCCGACCCTAGCCGGGCAACCCGTCCCGCCCAATCAGACGCTGGGCCGACGTTGGTGCCAGGCTCATCGGACCTTTGAGATAGTTCTCCCATGCGCGTACACATGGGCAGCGACCACGCGGGGTATGAGCTGAAGAACCACCTGGCGTCGGTGCTGCGCGCCGACGGCCACGACGTCGTTGATCATGGCCCGCGGGTGTTCGACCCGGACGACGATTATCCGGTCTTCTGCATTCCTGCTGCGCTTGGCGTTGTGGCCGATCAAGGATCGCTCGGCGTGGTGATCGGCGGCTCCGGCAACGGCGAGCAGATCGCGGCCAACAAGGTGATCGGGGTGCGCGCCGCGCTGGCGTACGACGTCGAGACCGCGCAGCTGGCCCGCCAGCACAACGACGCGAACGTGATCGCGATCGGTGCCCGGATGCATGATCAGGACGGCGCGACCGAACTGGTCCGCACCTTCCTGGCGACGCCGTTCAGTGCGCAGGAGCGGCACGCGCGGCGGATTCAGCAGATCAGCGCGTACGAGGAGCGTCGGGGCGAGGAAGAATGACGCGCTGCGGCCGGCGCCCCTCGGCTCTGGCCCGCAGCTCGGCCAGCACCGACTCGGCGAGGAGTTCGTCCTCCGGGGTGAGTTCACCGACATAGGCCAGGTCTCGGACCTCGACGTCCGGGATTGAGCGCATGATGAACGGGGCCGGAGCGGCCGCACCTGTCATAGTGGACAGCCTAATCCGCCCGCGGGGCTTCAGCTACAGACCATTCGTTCGAGGATCGTGAAATGCCGGAAGGCCACACGCTGCATCGGCTGGCGCTGGACGTGACGGCCGGCTTCGCCGGTCGGACGCTGTCCGTGACCAGCCCGCAGGGCCGGTTCGCCGAGTCGGCCGCGCTGCTGGACGGGACCCACCTGATCGGTGCGGCGGCGCACGGCAAGCACCTGTTCGTCGAGTTCGACGGCGACCGGCTGCTGCACATCCATCTCGGCCTGATCGGCACGCTCCAGTTCGGGCCGCCGCGGCCGCCGCAGGGCGAGGTCAGGGTGCGGCTGGCCACGTCCGACCTGGTCGCCGACCTTCGCGGCCCGCAGCAGTGCGACGTCCGAACCAGTGCCGAGGTGGCCGACCTGGTCGCGCGGCTGGGCCCCGACCCGCTGCGCGACGACGCCGATCCGGAGCTGGCCTGGCGCCGGATCCACCGGTCCGCCCGGCCGATCGCCGCGCTGCTGATGGATCAGGCCATCCTGTCCGGCGTCGGCAATGTGTATCGCGCCGAGGTGTTGTTCCGGAACCGGATCCACCCGCACCGGCCCGGCAACAAACTGACCCGGCGGAGCTGGCAGGCGATCTGGTCCGACCTGTTGCTGTTGATGCCCAAGGGCGTGACGGACAACCGGATCGACACCGTGCGCGACGAGCACCTGCCGGAGGCGATGGGCCGCCCGCCGCGCGTCGATGATCATGGTGGTGAGGTGTACGTCTACCGCCGCAACGGCATGCCTTGCTGGGTCTGCGGTTCCATGATCAGGACCGAGGTCCTGGCCGGGCGCAATCTGTTCTGGTGTGGGCGATGTCAGCGCCGCGGATGATCTTCGACGTGCCACCGGGCCGGCTGCGGATCGACCAGACCGGCCGGATCGTCGCGGCCACCGCCGGTGATCATCGTTACCTCTCCGGTGGCGGCGTCGGCGAGGTGATCATCGGCGGCCGGGCCCGGCAGCCGGAGCTGACCCGGATCGCCGGCGACGCCGACGAGGTCGACCTCGAGCTCGACGCCGGCGACGGGCTCGAAATCTCGGTCCGGCACACCGTCGCCGCCGGCTGGGGCTGGCGGATCCGGCTGGCCAACGCCACCCAGCAGGAGCTCGCCGTCGACCAGGTGCGGCTCGACCTGGCCGTGGGCGAGCAGATGATCGGCCACCCGATCGCCGCCGGTGCGGAGGCCGAACTGGTGATCCGGCCCGGTGACGGCGGCGGCCCGATCCTGGCCGGTCGGCTCACCACCGGCGCGATCGCGGAGATCACCGATGCGGGCCTGCTCACCGGTCCGCTCCGGCTGCCCGCGGGCGCCGGTTTCGTGATCACCTGGCAGTGGACCTGGTACGCCGACGCGGCCCGGCTGCTGGAGCGCCGGCGCGGGGTGGTGCCCTGGCCGACCGTCCGTACCGTCGGCGAACCGATCGACCTGCGCAGCGACCCCGATGCGGCGCTGATCGTGCCGGACGACCTGATCGGCGTGGACGGGACGCTGCCCGGGCCGGCCGGCCAGATCACCGAGCTCGTGGCCGACCGGGCGGCCCGGTTCCCGATCGAGGAGCGGTCCGCCCGCGGGACGGTACGGTTCAGCCTCGGCTGGGCACCGGCCGCCGAGTGGGTGATCGCCGAACGGATCCAGCACTTCCCGGCGCCGGCTCCGGCCGGACCGGCCGGTACGACGGCGGACGGGATTCTGCTGCACCGCGCCCTCAGCGCCGGTACGGCAGCGGATCCGGACGACGCCGCGGAGCTGCTGGAGCTGATCGTCGGCGCGCTGCTGGACGACGGCCCGGCGACCGGGCTGGACGCGACCCTGCTCTGCATCGAGCACCACCGCACCGGGTCCCGGGACCTGCTCGAGGTGGCCGTCGACTGGCTGCTGCGCTGTGACCGGATCGACCCGGGGCTCGGCTTCGCGGTCACCCAGGCCTGCCTGGCCCGGGTGATCCGCGGCCAGGCGATCGCCCCGATCATTCAGCACGCCGGCACCCTGGCCGCCGCCGTGCCGGGACGGCCGGACCTGCCGCTGGACGGCCGCGGCATCGCCGAACTGGAGTTGCTGGCCGCGATCCACCGCACGCTGGAGCAGCCGTCGCCGGCGTTCCGGGCCCGGCTCCGGGCCGCGGGCCCCTACCTGGGCAGCGGCGAGGTGGCTCCGGCGCGGCCGGCCCTCGCCGCGACCGACCAGGCCGCCCTGATCGCCGTGGTCCGGTTCGCCGAGGAGCAGGCCGCGGCAGCGGTCGGGCGGGACTGGGCCGCACCGCCCTCGGTGCTGGCCGAGGCGGCCGCCGGCATCCTGCTCGACGAGGTCGCCGAGACCGCCTCGACCGAGACCCTGGCCTGGCTCGCCCTGGCGCAGCTCTGACGGCTACCGGTCGGCGGTCTCGGCAGCCGGGCGCGGACCGGCCGGCCGGGCGATGGCCAGCACGGCCAGCGCTCCGGCGGCCACGACCATGATCATCTGCAGCCAGAGCCCGACCGTGTCGCCGACCGCACGGACCTCGATCAACCGGATCGCCTGCCCGGCGCCGAACAGCCCGATGATCATGAAGGCCGCGGCCAGCACGGCGGCGACCGGCGACCAGCGAAACGGCAGGAACGCGGTCAGTGCCGCGGCGACCAGCAGCACGATCACGCCCGGCGCGACGACCGGGTAGCCGGGCAGGTTGCCGTCGGCGATCTGCACGTAGATCCCGATCGCGGCGAGGAACAGCGCGCTGGCGGAGAGTGACTTGAGGTTCATGGTCATGATCGTCGTCGGCCGTCCAGGGCCGGCGCGTCGTCGGTGGCGCGTATTTCCAGTTCCGGCACTGCGTTCGCGGACGTAGCGGATTGTCCTTGTCCTGCACGGATTGCGTACGCACGATCAGCGCCTGGGCGGACGCGGAGCCGGTGCCTTCTCGGGAAGGGTGACGGCATGCAGCCCCACTCGCGACTCGTCCGCACCATGATCATCCGAACGGTGGCTGCGGCCGTGTGTGCCGTCGCCCTGATCGTCTCCGGCACTCCCGCTCAGGCCCAGCCGCGCCCCGGGCGGGCCACGGCCCGGCTCGACTCGGGCTGGGTCCGCGGCGCGGCCGGTGCCGGGGTGACGGTCTTCTCCGGGATCCCGTACGCGGCGCCGCCGACCGGGGACCGCAGATTCGCCCCGCCGGCCGCTCCCGAACCGTGGATCGGGAACCGGGACGCGACGGCTCCGAGCCCGAGCTGCCCGCAGCCGGGCGGCTTCGACGCCGGCGGTGTCCGGGTCGCGGGCCAGGAGGACTGCCTGTATCTCGACGCGGTGGTGCCACGCCGCTCCGGTCACCGCCGGCTGCCGGTGATCGTGTGGCTGCACGGCGGCGGGATGATCACCGGAGCGGCCGGCCAGTACGACGCCACCCGGCTGGCGAGCCGCGGCGACGCGATCGTGATCACCGCCAACTACCGGCTCGGCGCCTTGGGGTTCCTGGCGACGCCGGCGCTGGATGCCGGGGGAGTCGACTCCGGGAACTACGGGCTGCTCGATCAGCACGCGGTGTTGCGCTGGGTCCGGACCAACGCGGCGGCCCTCGGCGGCGACCCCGGTCGGGTCACCCTGGCCGGACAGTCGGCCGGGGCGCGCAGCGCCTGCGCGCACCTCGCGGCGCCGGCGGCTCGCGGCCTGTTCGCACGGGCGATCCTGCAGAGCGGCCCGTGCGCCGTCCCGTTCCTCAGCCGGGCGGAAGCCGACCGGAACGGCGAGACCGCGCTGGCCGAGGTCGGCTGTGCCGGCGCGGCGGATCCAGCCGGCTGCCTGCGCGCCCTTCCCGTCGCAGACCTGGCCGCCCTGCTGCCCGACTTCGGGGTGCCGGCCGCGCGCCGGCCGGAACGCTGGGGCCCGGTGGCCGGGACGACGTACCTGCCCGAGCAGCCGATCGCCGCGCTCCGCCGCGGCTCCGCCGCCGGGGTGGACCTGCTGCTGGGAACGACCCGCGACGAGAGCCGGTCGTTCGTCCTGACCGGCTACCCGAACCTCACCGCAGAGGGGTACGCGGCGGAGCTGCGGGCCGTGTTCGGCGACGACGCCGACGCCGTCCGGGAGACCTACCCGGCCGCGGAATCCCCGAGCCCGGTGATCGCGCTCGCGACCGTACAGACCGATCGGACCTACGCCTGCCCCGGGATGATCACGGCCCGGACGGCGTCCCGGTACAGCCGGGTGTACGCCTACGAGTTCGCCGAGGACTCCGGCCTGATGGCGGGCGGCCAGCCGATGGGCGCCACGCACGGCTGGGACCTGCCCTTCCTGTGGACGTTGCGCATGCCGCAGGCCGGCTACCCGGACCCGACCACGGCCCAGGCCAGGCTCAGCGACACCATGATCGACTACTGGACGGCGTTCGCCCACCGCGGCCGCCCCGCCTCGCCCGGAGCGCCCCAGTGGCCGGCGTTCGGGCCCCGGTCCACGGTGCTCGGCCTGTCCACCGAGGCGATCCGGCCGGTCGCCTTCGCCGATGATCACCGCTGTGCCTTCTGGGCAGCGATCGAGCGCCAGGAGCGGTGACCCGTGGACAACACCTCGACTGCTGCGGCAACGTCCGGCTCTCCGACGTTCGACACAGTCGATGTCGGTTTCGAGGAGCCCGACACCCGGCCGCCTACGTGCTGCATGACGTGGCGGACGCCGTCTTCCACCACAGCCGTCCGGTCGCCGACACCCACCTCGACCGCGCCGAACTCTGAGCCGTGATCCAGGCTTAGGCTGGGCCCATGGGTAAGCGGATCGGACATTTTCTCGACGGCAAGATCATCACGGGTGGGGACCGGGTCGGGCCGGTGTTCAATCCGGCGACCGGGCAGCAGAGCGGTGAGGTCGCCCTGGCCTCCGCCGCCGAACTGAGTGCCGCGGTCGAGGTGGCTGCCGCGGCCCTGCCGGGCTGGCGCGCGACGCCGCTGGCCCGCCGGGCCGAGGTGATGTTCCGGCTCCGGCAGTTGATCAAGGAACGCGGCGACGAACTGGCCGCGATCATCACCGCCGAGCACGGCAAGGTGCTCGCCGACGCGGCCGGCGAGATCAGCCGCGGCCTGGAGAACGTGGACTTCTGCGCCGGTCTGCCGCACCTGTTGAAGGGCGAGTACGCCGAGCAGGTGTCCCGCGGCGTCGACGTACACCAGGTGCGCCAGCCGGTCGGCGTGGTCGCCTGCGTCACCCCGTTCAACTTCCCGGCCATGGTGCCGCTCTGGATGATCACCGGCGCGATCGCCTGCGGCAACACGGTGATCTTGAAGCCGAGCGAGCGGGACCCGTCCGCCTCGCTGTGGATCGCCGAGCGGTTCACCGAGGCCGGGCTGCCGGCCGGCGTACTGAACGTGATCAACGGGGATGCCGAGACCGTGTCCGCGATCCTCGACCATCCCGGGATTGCCGCCGTCAGCTTCGTCGGCTCGACCCCGATCGCCGAGACGATCTACCGTCGCGCGGCTGAGGCGGGCAAGCGGGTGCAGGCGCTCGGTGGGGCGAAGAACCACATGGTCGTGATGCCGGACGCCGACCTGCCGGCCGCCGCGGACGCCGCGGTGTCGGCGGCCTACGGCTCGGCCGGGGAGCGCTGCATGGCCGTGTCGGTGCTGGTCACCGTCGGCGACATCGCGGACCCGCTGGTCGACCTGGTCGCGGAGCGGATCGCCAAGCTCCGGATCGGCGACGGCACCGACCCGGCCTCGGAGATGGGCCCGCTGATCACCGAGCAGGCCCGGGACCGGGTTGCCTCCTATGTCGCGGGCGCCGCCGCCGAGGGAGCCACAGTGGTCGTCGACGGGCGCGAGCAGCAGTTCGACGGGGACGGCTTCTTCCTCGGCGTCAGCCTGATCGACCAGGTGAAGCCCGGCATGAAGGTCTACGACGAGGAGATCTTCGGCCCGGTGCTCTCCGTGGTCCGGGTGGACAGCTACGACGATGCGGTGCGGCTGGTCAACGAGTGCCAGTACGCCAACGGTGTGGCGATCTTCACCCGCGACGGCAAGACGGCCCGCTCGTTCGAGTTCGACGTCGAGGTCGGCATGGTCGGCGTCAACGTCCCGATCCCGGTTCCGGTCGGTACGTTCTCTTTCGGCGGCTGGAAGCGCTCCCTGTTCGGCGACACCCACATCTACGGTCCGGAGAGCTTCAACTTCTACACCCGCCGGAAGGTCGTCACCACCCGCTGGCCCGACCCCTCGGAGACTCAAGTCAACCTGGGCTTCCCCACCCACTGACCCGCGCCACCGCCATCCGCGACTGTTGCAACGGTCGCGGCTGCTATCCGCGACCGTTGTACGCATCCGCGACTCTTGCAACGGTCGCGTATGCGAGGAACGGTCGCGGATTTGATTTGGGCTGGCCGTGGTCGCGGATCTGAGCTGGGCTGGCCCGGGTGCCGGTGGGTCTCCCGCTGCTGCGCGCCGCGGAGTGGGTCAGGCGGAGCGGCGCAGGTCGCTGTACCAGGCGACGGAGCCGGCGCCGATCGGGCGGCCTCGGTTGGCCACCCGGGGAGCGACGGCGCGGTCGACGACGTAGCGCAGGATCGGGCGCATGTTCGAGCCGTCCAGCGACTCGATCTTGGCCAGCTCGTCCTCGGTGTCGGCGTAGTCGGTGTGCTTGATCCGCTCCAGGTCGCTGTGCTGCAGCACGCGCAGGAACCGGCGGTCGCGCAGCATCACCGGGCGGAGGAACTTCCGCACGGCCCGGATCACCAGGTCCGAGTCCTCACCGGACCAGCCGCGGAACCGGTCGCTCTCGTCGTACCCGCCGAGCATGATGAAGTTTTCCTTGGACAGCGCGATCCGGCCCATGCAGCCCTTGTGCACGCCGGCGTTGAGCCGGTAGTCGAGCCGGTTGGACGCCACGATCGAGTTGGGCCGCCGGGAGAAGACCGCCCGCAGGTACTGCGCGAACCCGAACCCGACGAAGTTGTCCGCGTCGACGTTGCAGACGACATCGCCGCTGGCCAGCGAATGAGCCATGTTCTTGGCGTGGGAGTGGCGGAAGTACGTCTGGCCCTCGCACCGGGCGAACTTCAGGATCCCCGCGTCGCGGTACGGCTTCAGCCGCTCGTCGGTGGTGATCCATTCGGCCAGGTCGTCGGGCGAGCTGTAGTCCAGGACGACGAATTCGACGTCATTCGGACGTGACCAGTCGACGCTGTCCCGCAGGTTTTTGGGCAGGGTCTCCTTGAGATGGTGCGCCCTGCCCATGCAGGTCGTACAAAAAGAGAGCTTCATAGCTGACCGCAAAGCCTTCTTTCCGTGAGGGGCTCATTCTACTCGGGTTGGTCCAGGGGTGAGACTGTCGCACCTATGGGCTGGTCCGCAAGCTTCCCGCGCCGAGATCGGTCAGTCGTCGGTGTTCCGGATGATCCTGCGAGCGGACAGCAGCTCCGACTCCGGGCGGGCCGCGACGCTGCGTTCGACGGCGTCCAGGATCTGGATCAGATGGGCGTGATCCCCGGACGCGGCGGCGATTCCGATGCCCGCGCGGCGGTGCAGGTCGAGGTGTCCGACCTCCGCGACACTGAGCTGATAGGTACGCCGGAGCTCGGCGATCAGCGGCCGAACCAGGGAGCGCTTCTCCTTCAGCGACCCGACCTCACCGAGGAGCAGGTCGAACTCGATCGAGCCGACCCACATCTCAGCGGGACCCGGACAGGCGACGGCGCCGGGGCGCGCGAGCCGGCGGGGTTCCCGCAGCCGTGGGGCGAGGATGATCGGCTGCCCCGAGCAGCCGTTTCGCATGATCGGCCATGGGTGAACCCTAGGGCAATCCGCGGAATCTTTTCGACGTCCGTCCCAACCGGCCGCTAATCGCTATCGCGCTGTGACCTGATCGCCGGGCGCCCGGCCGGGGTGCAGTGCGGGGTCGTCGACGGCGAACGTCCGGACCGGGCCCGGCGGGGTGTCCCGGGTCTCGAACCGGACCGTCACCCGGCCCAGACCGGCACCCCAGACCCAGCCCGGACCATGATCATCGTGGTGGACGTCCTGGCCCGGATGCCAGCCGGTGCCGTGCCGCGGCCGGGCCCCGGCGGTGTCCGGTGCCGGCGGCTCCGCGGGCTCATGATCATCGGCCGGCGCCGGGTCCGGGACCGCCTCGAGGTCCTCGCCGAACAGGTCCTCCTGGACCACGTCGGTGAGGCCGGCCACGCCGACGCCGAGCAGCCGGATCCCATTGCTGGTGTCGATCTGGGCCAGCAGGCTGCGCGCGACGGCGGTGATCGTCTCGGTCCGGTCGGTGGCGCCGGACAGCGTCCGGGCCCTGGTGTTGGTGGCGAAGTCGTGCTGCCGCACCTTGATCGTCACGGTGCGCGCGAACAGGCCGGCCGCGCGCAGCCGGCGGCCCACCTGGGCCGCATGGCCGTCCAGGATCTCGCCGAGTCGATCATGGTCGACCAGGTCGGTGGCGAACGTGTCCTCGACCGAGATCGACTTCGCCTCCCGTTCCGGCTCGACGGCCCGGTCGTCCCGCGCGTACGCCAGCGCGAGCAGCCCCTGGCCGTGCGCCCGCCCGACCTCGCGGACCAGTTCGTCCGGCGGGATCGCCTGCAGATCGGCGACGGTGTTGACGCCGATCCTGCGCAGCTTCTCGGCGGTCACCGGGCCCACCCCGGGGATCACCGTCACCTGCATCGGCCGGAGCAGTTCCACCTCGCTGCCCGGCTCGACGATGAACAGTCCGTCCGGCTTGTCCAGCTCGGTCGCGACCTTCGCCATGAACTTGGAGCTGGCGATGCCGACCGAGCAGGTCAGACCGCCGGTGACCTCGGCCAGCTCGGCCTTGATCGACCCGACCAGATCGATCAGGGCGGGCCGGTCCAGCCCGACCGCGGGCTCGGCGGCTGCCAGGTCGACGAACGCCTCGTCCAGGGACAGCGGCTCCACCAGCGGCGACAGCCGGTGCAGCAGGGCCATCACCTGCCGGCTGGCGTCGCGGTACGCGTCGAACCGCCCGGACAGGAACGCCGCGTGCGGGCAGCGCCGCCGGGCCTCGTGGGTGGGCATGGCGGATCGCACCCCGTACCGCCGGGCCTCGTAGGAGGCCGTCGACACGACGCCGCGCTGGCCGGTGCCGCCGACGATCACCGGCTTGCCGCGCAGCGACGGTTTGTCGCGCTGCTCGACCGAGGCGAAGAACGCATCCAGGTCGAGGTGCAACACGGAGGCCTCGGCTCGCACGGAGACCATCCTTGCCGACGCCACCGACAGCCGGGTGGGGCGATCCCCAGCACCGTTCCGGGGGATCGCCGGTTGTCGCCGGCCCGAGCCCCGCCAGGACGATGAAACGGTCCCGTACGAAGCCCGGAGGAGAACCCGATGAAGTCTGCGCTGCGAGCGATCCTGGTGGTCGCCGTGATCTTGCTCACTGTCCTGGGGGCGACAGCCCCTGCCACCGCCGGACCGCCGGGCGGGCGGGCCGTCGCCCGCACCGAGAACGGCCTGGTCCGGGGCATCTCGGCCGACGGCGTCGAGGTCTACCAGGGCATCCCGTACGCGACGCCGCCGGTCGGTGACCGGCGCTGGCGTACCCCCGAACCAGCGGCCGACTGGGCCGGAATCCGGGACGCCACCCGGCCGGGCGCCGCCTGCGCCCAGGCCGGCGACTTCATCGGCGACCCGCCGAGCGACGCCGAGGACTGCCTCTACCTGAACGTGACGACTCCGCGGCACGCGTCGGCCCGGCGGCCGGTGCCGGTGATGGTCTGGCTGCACGGCGGCGGATTCCAGTGGGGCTCCGGCTCGATCTACGGTGCCGAACGGCTGGCCGCGCGCGGCGACGTGATGGTGGTCACGCTGAACTACCGGCTCAACGTGTTCGGCTTCCTGGCCCACCCGTCGCTCGCCGGAGCCGGTCAGGACGCCGGCAACCTCGGCGTCGAGGACCAGCAGGCGGCGCTCCGCTGGGTCCGGCGCAACGCCGGTGCGTTCGGCGGCGACCCGAAGAACGTGACGATCTTCGGCGAGTCGGCCGGCGCCCAGGTCAGCTGCGCGCATCTCACCGCACCGGGTTCCCGCGGGCTGTTCGAGCGGGTGATCATGCAGAGCGGCCCGTGCACGCTGAACTGGCCGTACGGCGACACCTGGCGGGCCAAGCCGCGGGCCGGCGCGGAGGAGATCGCGCTGGCCGTCGCGGCGAAGGCCGGCTGTGCCGATCCGGCGACCGCCGAGGCCTGCCTGCGGTCGAAGTCGGTCGCCGAGCTGCTCGCCGCCGACGCCGGTGAGCACGGCCACGGCCCCTCCTTCGGCGGCAACCCGGTGATCCCGGAGGACCCGGCCCGGTTGCTGGCCGCCGGCCGCGCCGCCGCCGTGCCGGTGCTGCACGGGACCACCCGCGACGAGCACGTGACGTTCCAGGTCGGGATGGAACTGATGACCGGCGGACCGGTGCCGCCGCAGGCGTACGGCCCGACGCTGCGCCAGTTCCTCCGCCTGGACGCCGAGCAGACCGACCGAGTGCTGCGCGAGTATCCGCTGGGGGACTTCGGCGGCTCCACCGGCGCGGCGATGTCGGCCGTGCTGACCGACTGGGCCTGGGCCTGCCCGGCCGTGCGGACCAACGACCTGCTGGCCCGTCGCGGCCCCACCTACGCGTTCGAGTTCGCGGACCGGAACGCCCCCTGGCTCGGCGGTACGGACGCTCCCGACTATCCCACCGGCGCCTTCCACGCCGGCGAACTGCAGTACCTCTTCTCCGGCGCGTACGCCGGCCGGCCGCTGACCGCCGGGCAGCGCCGGCTGTCGGACCGGATGATCGACTACTGGACCACGTTCGCCCGGACCGGCGACCCGAACCGGCCCGGCCTGCCGGTCTGGTCGAAGGTGCGGCCGGGCGACACCCGGGTCCAGGCCCTCGCCCCGGGCGCCGGCGGTGTCCGGCCGGTGGATCTGCACCGGGAGCACAACTGCGGGTTCTGGGACGGCCTCTGACCAGGCCCGACGCTCGGCGGCGCCGGTCAGGAGTGTCCGGCGCCGCGGACCCGGCCGTGCATGATCGGCCGCCAGCCGCGAGAATGGGCCGCCCCGCCGCCAGCCGGCGCGGGGCGGGAGGCCAGGGGAGGACATGGATGGAGACGTGGCCGGGACAGCCGTATCCGCTGGGGGCGACCTACGACGGCAGCGGGGTCAGTTTCTCGGTCTTCTCCGAGATCGCTGACCGGGTCGAGCTCTGCCTGATCGACGACGAGGGCGCCGAGACCCGGATCGAGATCACCGAGGTCGACGGCGCGATCTGGCACGTCTACCTGCCCGGGGTCGAGCCCGGCCAGCGGTACGGGTACCGGGTCTACGGCCCGTACGATCCGGCCGCCGGCCACCGCTGCAATCCGGCCAAGCTGCTGCTGGACCCGTACGCGAAGGCGATCGAGGGGCAGCCGGACGGCGACGAGTCGCTCTACTCCTACCGGTTCGCGGACCCGGAGCAGTTCAATGACGACGACTCGCTCGGCCACACGATGCTGTCGGTGGTGATCAACCCCTATTTCGACTGGGGCCACGACCGGCCGCCGGCGCTGCCGTACCACGAAACGATCTTGTACGAGGCGCACGTCAAGGGCCTCACCATGACCCACCCGGACGTGCCCGAGGCGATCCGCGGCACCTACGCCGGCGTCGGCCACCCGGCCACCATCGAGCACCTGCAGAAGCTCGGTGTGAACGCGCTCGAGCTGATGCCGGTGCACCAGTTCGTCAACGACAGCCACCTGGTCGAGCGCGGCTTGTCCAACTACTGGGGCTACAACACGATCGGCTTCCTGGCCCCGCACAACGCGTACGCCAGCACCGGGCAGCTCGGCCAGCAGGTCGGCGAGTTCAAGAATATGGTCCGGTCGCTGCACGACGCCGGCATCGAAGTGATCTTGGACGTCGTCTACAACCACACGGCGGAAGGGAACGAGCGCGGTCCGACGATCGGTTTCCGCGGGATCGACAACGCCGCCTACTACCGGCTCGTCGACGAGGACAAGGCGCACTACTACGACACCACCGGGACCGGCAACAGCCTGCTGATGCGCAGCCCGCACGTCCTGCAGTTGATCATGGACTCGCTGCGCTACTGGGTGCTCGAGATGCACGTCGACGGCTTCCGATTCGATCTTGCCGCGACGCTGGCCCGGCAGTTCCACGAGGTGGACAAGCTGTCGGCGTTCTTCGACATCATCCAGCAGGACCCGGTGATCTCCCAGGTGAAGTTGATCGCCGAGCCGTGGGATCTCGGCGACGGCGGTTACCAGGTCGGCAACTTCCCGCCGTTGTGGTCGGAGTGGAACGGAAAGTACCGTGACACCGTGCGCGACTTCTGGCGCGGCCAGCCGGCGACGATGGCCGAGTTCGCCTCCAGGCTGACCGGGTCGAGTGATCTCTACAACCACTCCGACCGGCGGCCCACCGCGTCGATCAACTTCATCACCGCGCACGACGGCTTTACGTTGCGCGATCTCGTGTCGTACAACGAGAAGCACAACGAGGCCAACGGCGAGGACGGCCGCGACGGCGAGAGCCACAACCGGTCCTGGAACTGTGGGGTCGAGGGGGAGACCGACGACCCGAAGATCAATCAGTTGCGGGTACGGCAGCAGCGCAACTTCCTCACCACGCTGCTGCTCAGCCAGGGCGTGCCGATGATCGCGCACGGCGACGAACTGGGCCGCAGCCAGGGCGGCAACAACAACGTGTACGCCCAGGACAACCCGGTGTCCTGGATCGACTGGGGACTGACCGACGAGCAGCGCGACCTGCTCGACTTCACCGCCGGACTGATCGCGCTGCGCAAGGCGCACCCGGTGTTCCGGCGGCGGCGGTTCCTGGCCGGCGGCGCCAGCGCGGCCGACGGCGCCGAACCGGGCGAGATCAGCTGGCTGAAGCCGGACGGGCACCCGATGGACGACGCGGACTGGAACGCCGGCTTCGCGCGCAGCCTGATGGTGTTCCTCAACGGCGACGCGATCCCGGAGCCGGACACGATGGGCCGGCCGGTCACCGACGACCGCTTCCTGCTGCTGTTCAACGCGCACTCGGAGCCGATCGACTTCGTCCTCCCCGGCGACGCGTAC
Source organism: Microlunatus parietis (assembly GCF_013407955.1). Lineage (GTDB taxonomy): Bacteria > Actinomycetota > Actinomycetes > Propionibacteriales > Propionibacteriaceae > Microlunatus > Microlunatus parietis. Next base: position 6,104,096 of record NZ_JACCBU010000001.1, read on the forward strand.
GGCGCGGCGTGGACGGTCCAGCTGGACAGCAGCAGCGGGTTCGCCGAGCCGGACGCGGCGCCGGTCTGGCAGCCCGGCTCGACGCACCCGGTCGAGGCGCACTCGGTGGTCGTGCTGTCCAGCCCGCTCGAGCCGGAGTCGCCGGCAGGCGGCGAGCCGGACGCATGACCGAGCTGTCGGGGGAGGCGACGGAGTCGATCTTCGTTCAGCTGGACGTACGGATCGTCGTGCCGCCCGGCGTGAAGCCGATCACCCGCGTCTCCGACCTGCTCGCCTCGGCCGTGCTGGACGAGGTCACCGAGACCGACCGGGTGCTCGACTTCGGCACCGGCAGTGGCGTCAACGCGGTGCTCGCCGCGCGGAAGTCGCCCACCGTTGTCGCGGTCGACCTGGTGCCGCGGGCGGTGGCCGCGGCGCGCAGCAATGCGGTCCGGAACCGGGTCGCGGAACGGATCACGGTGCTGCGCAGCGACGGCTTCGACTCGGTCGAGGGGCGGTTCGACGTGATCATCATCGACGCCGACGACGCGGATTCCCGGGTCCTGACGGCGTTCTTCGGCGGTCTCGATGATCATCTGGCCGAGCGCGGCCGGGTGCTGCTGCACACGGAGATGCGAGATGATCTTGCCGACCTGCTCGAGTTGATCACCGAGCACCGGTTGCACCGGTCGATCGCCACCCAGCGATCGATCACCCGGGGTACGCACCGGATCCCGTACGTGGTCTTCCGGCTCACCCGGGCCGACGAACCGGCCGCCCTCAGCACCGACTGATCAGTGGTACGGGTCGAGCGAGTCGAAGATCACGCTCGTGTTGGTGCTGGCGATCTCCGGTCGGGTGCTCAGCGTGCTGGCGACCAGGGTGCGCAGCTGTTCGGAGTCGGCCACGGCGACGTGGGCCAGGAAGTCCTGATCACCGGTGACGAAGTAGACCCGCTCCACCTCGGGCAGCGACACCAGGTAGCGGCCGAACGTGGTCAGGTCGCCGCGGGCGTTCGCCTTCAGCCGGATCGCGATCATCGCCTGCAGGCCCCGGCCGGCGGCCGTCTGGTTGATCTCGGTGCGGAAGCCGGTGATCACGCCGGTCTCGATCAGCCGGTGCAGCCGGGCGTGCGCGGTCGACGGGGCGACCCCGACCCGGTCGGCGATCAGCTTGATCGGCAGCCGGGCGTCGGCGCGCAGTTCGGCCAGGATCTGTTCGTCGATCCGGTCCAGCCGGGCCGGTTGTCGGTCGTTCGGCATCTGGTCTCCTCGATGAACCTGCTCGGACGATTCGTCGCGCGGGGCGGTCCGTAGCCGAACAATATTCGGAGGTCATTGTCTTCAGGTGTTGGGATGGCCACGATCGCGGCGTGAACAGTCACGCTTCGAGGCCCCGGACCGCGCTGGTGATCGGCGCCGGAATGGTCGGCCTCGCCACCGCCTGGCACCTGCAGCGACGCGGCATCGACGTCACCGTGATCGACCGGACCGGGGTCGCGGCCGGCTCGTCCTGGGGCAACGCTGGCTGGCTGACCCCGGGGCTGGCGATGCCGCTGGCGGAGCCGAGCCTGTGGACGTACGCGCCGCGCGCCCTGCTCGACCCGAACGCCGCCCTGCACATCCCGGTCCGGCTGCAGCCGCGCCTGTGGCGGTTCCTGCTCCGCTTCATCGGGCACGCGACCGCGCGGACCTGGCGCCGGACCATGGCCGACCTGACCCCGATCGACCGACTCGCCCTCGATGCGTACGACGAACTGCGGGCCGGCGGCGTCGCGGCGCGCTCCCGCGAGATCGACTTCCTGGTCGCCTTCGAGTCGGTGCGGCAGGCCCGCGCCTTCCGGCACGAACTGGCCGGCGTCGAGGCTGCCGGCCAGCAGGTCCCGCTGCGCCGGCTCGACAGCACGCAGGAGCTGGTGCCGCAGGTGGCGGACCTTCCGTACGCGTACGCGCTAGGCGGCCAGCGGATCATCGAGCCCGGCCCGTTCGTGGAGAGCCTGGCCGACGCGGTTCGGGATCGCGGCGCCAAGATCATCACCGGTGAGACGGTACGGGACGTGGAGCAGGTGCCCGGTGCCGGCGTGAGGGTCGATCTCGGCAACGGGCGGACCGAGGCGGCCGACGTCGCCGTGCTCGCCACCGGTGCCTGGCTGCCCGAACTGGCCCGGCCGCTCGGCGTCCGGACGCCGGTGCAGGCTGGTCGCGGCTACTCCTTCACCGTGTCCGGGGCGATCGATCATCCGGTCTACTTCCCGGCCCGGCGGGTCGCCTGCACGCCGTACCAGGGGCGGTTCCGGATCGCCGGCACGATGGAGTTCCGGGGTCCGGACGAGCCGCTGCAGCCGCGCCGGATCAACGCGATCGTGAACTCGGTCCGCGACCTGCTGCCCGGCCTCGACCTGGATCGGCGGTCGGACGAATGGGTCGGCTCCCGCCCGGTGACCACCGACGGCCTGCCGCTCATCGGCGCCACCCGGCTGCCCGGCGTCTACGTCGCCGGCGGTCACGGCATGTGGGGCATCGTGCTGGGCCCGGCCACCGGCCGCCTGCTCGCCGACCAGATCACCACCGGCACCGTCCCGGAAGCATTGCGCCCCTTCAACCCCCTCCGCTGACCCCGCCTGCCCGCCGCCCAACCCCGCCCGTTCGCGTTCGCGACCGTTGTTCGCATGCGCGACTGTTGCAACGGTCGCGGGTACGAGGAGCGGTCGCGGATGCGGCGTCGGGGTGGCGGACTAGGGTCGGGGAATGGGCCGACAGGTCGCGATCACGTTCCGGCGAGTGACTCGCGACGACTTCCCGCTGCTCGGTGGCTGGCTCGCGCAGCCGTACGTCGCTCGCTGGTGGAACCACGATCCGACCCCGGCGGGCGTCGAGCGGGACTTCGGGCCGGGGTTGCGGGGCGAGGAGGCGGGGGAGGATCTGATCGCGCTCCTCGGCGACCGCCCGTTCGGGCTCGTGCAGCGGTCCCGGCTGGACGACTATCCCGACTACCGCGCCGAGTTGGCGGAGCACGTCGAGGTGCCGCCGGGCGCGGTGACGATCGACTACCTGATCGGCGAGCCCGAACTGACCGGCCGCGGTCTCGGCGCGAAGATGATCATGGTCCTGGTCGAGCGGACCTGGACCGATCACCCGGACGCGCCGGCGATCATCGTCCCCGTCGTGGCCGGCAACCGCGCGTCCTGGCGGGCCCTGGAGCGGGCCGGTCTGACCCGGATCGGCTCCGGTGATCTCGAGCCGGACAACCCGGCCGACCCACCGCTGCACCACCTCTACCGAATCGACCGGCCACCCATCAGCTTCGGACGACGCCTGCCGTGAGTTGCGCGGCGTCGCCGGCCAGCACGCCGTGCTGGTAGCCGAGCGAGTCGTAGCCACCGCGGACCCGGGACCGCGTGGACTCTCCTCCCGAACTCGGCTTCGATGAACGCGTCGATCCGCTCCTCCTGCGACCGGAGCACCGGGAGGAACGTGCCCGCCGCGTCGTCGGCGTACGCGAGCCGGTTCACCTCGGCGAGCCGCTCGCGGATCCGCCCGGTGAAGCCCAGCAGGAACGCGGACCGAAAGCCGACCGAGCGGGGTCGCGACCCGGGCGGCGCCCCGGCCGAGGCCTGGGCGAGGGCGTGCTGCACCTGGACCAGCAGCGAGGTGAACAACAGCTCCACCGCTTCCAGGTCGGTCGGGTAGCCGACGACCGACGACATCCGCAGGTCGTCGAAGTACATCGTCTTGCAGCGGGTCTGCTCGGCCACCGTCTGCAGCAGCAGGCCCTTGGCGTCGGGATAGGGCGGGTCGACCGGGATCCGGATCACGCCGGGTCGGCCGGGATCGCCGTGCTCGGCCTGCTGCACCGTGGCCAGGTCGATCGCGTGCCGGGTCATCAGCTCGTGAGCCTTGGCCGTGAAGGCCGCGGCTTCCGCCTCGTGCTCGGTCGACTCCGCCTTGGCCAGCAGACCTCGCACCTTGATCAGGATCGGGCTCGCCGCGGCCTGCTCCATGCCGATCACCCGGGTCCTGGTCGGGATCCCCGCCGGCGGCAAGATCAGCAGCGGGATCGGCGGGGTCTGGTAGAGGATGCCGACCAGCCGGACCAGCAGCTCGACGTTGTCGGGATCCGGGAACCTGCGCCACCGGGCCCAGTGCTCGACCCAGCGGTCGGCGCTGTCCAGCAACGGCACGGTCTCCTCGAACTGCCGGGCCCAGCGCGGGTCGGCCCCGGCCAGCCCAGGCTCGGCGCGCTCGGCCGCCATCGCCCAGCGGCACAGGTCACCCGTCGAGGCGTCGCCGTTCAGCCGGGCCTGCCGGACCAGTTCGGCCGGTTGCCAGCCGGACCCGTACACCTCGCGCACGCAGGCGATCAGGAAGTCGCCGGCCGCACCGTACACCTCGGTCGTCGGCAACGCCGTCAACCCGCGCACGATCTCCGCCGGCGGCTTGACCAAGATGGCACGCAGCAGGTTTGTACGCCCGCTCGCGCGGAGTTTCCCGCGGAGGTTCGCCGGAGGACGTGGTCCAGTCCGTGCCGGACCGCTCGCGGGACCGGGTCTGGGTCCGGTCCTGGGCGCGCTGCCGGGCCCGCTGCTTGGCCCGGGCGGCACGTTTCGCCTGACTGTTGCGACTCACCCGAGGCAGGTTAACGGTCCGGTCCGACAGTCGGTACGGCGCTCAGGACCATTCCAGAAAGCGGTCGATCGAAATCCGGATCCCGGCCGGGTCGAGGCCGTGCAGTCGATCATGGTCCGCCGGTTCGCCGTATCGGTGCTGGTCGGGATCGCCGACGCCGATCCCGAGCTGCCGGTGCGGCAGGTCCGCGAGCACCCGGGCGATCTCGGCGGCGGACGTGCCGGCCAGGTAGGGCTCGACCATGATCACGTTCGGCGCGGCCAGGGTGCGGCGCAGGGTGGCGCCGTCGAACGGCCGTACGGTCGACGCGTAGAGCACGGTGACGTCGAGGTCCGCGACGGCGGCCAGGGTCTTGTGCAGGGTCGGGCCGACCGCGACGATCGTGCCGCGGCGGCCGCGCCGGATCGGGACCAGGCCGTCCTCGAGATGAGGCTCTGGGTTCTGGCCGTCGCCGACCCGGATGTAGGCCCGGCCGCCGCCGCGGACGGACCGGCGGAGCTGCCGGTCCAACTCGGCCGGATGGCCCGGGACGTGGATCGTCCAGTCGCGCAGCGTGTCCAGCAGTGCGACGTCGCCGGGTGCCTGATGCGTCCGGCCGCCGGCGGGCCAGTCGTACGAGCCGTACGCGCCGACCAGTACGCCGTCGAGATCCTGGTGCCCGAAGTCGAGCTTGACCTGCTCCCAGGCCCGCTCGATCACGAACGCGCCGAAGCTGTGCACGATCGGCTTCAGCCCGGCCAGGGCGAGCCCGGCGCCGGCGCTGACCAGCAGCTGTTCGCGGATCCCGACGTTGATCACCCGCTCGGGATGTTCGGCGGCGACCGGGCCGAACTGGGCCGCGGTGATCTCGGCCAGGACGACGGCCACGTCCGGATCCGTCCTGATCAACTCGCTCGTGGTGATCACGAACTGGTCCCGCAGGTTCGCGGCAGAGGTGGCGGCGCGGGGCGCGGTGGCGGCGGTGCTGGTCATGATCATCCCTTCGGTTCGACGTCGGCGACGACCACGGTGGGCCGGTCCGGCGCGGTGCCGGCGAACGCGGCGGCGAGTGCTTCATGATCACGTCCGGACACCTCGTGGGTACGCCAGCCCTCGGCGGCGAACCGGCACGCGATGCCGCCGCGCCAGCCGTGGCTGGCGGAGTGGTTGTCCACCACGACGACGGTGAGGCCGTCCAGTCCGGTCGCGCCGGCATAGACGACGGCCTCGCTGTTGGAGCCCTCGTCGAACTCGGCGTCGCCGATCAACGTGATCACCCGCGGTCGCTGGCCGGGGCCTGGCGGCCGGGCCCGCAGGCCGAGAGCGAGCCCGACCGCGATCGGCAGCCCGTGCCCGAGCGACCCGCTGGAGATCTCCACCCCGGGGATCAGCAATCGGTCGGGGTGGTGCCCGAGCGGCGAGTCGTAACCGCCGAACGTCGGCAGCACCTTCTCCTCGATGAAGCCCTTCGCGGCCAGCACCGCGTAGTAGGCCATCGGCCCATGTCCCTTGGAGAGCAGGAATCTGTCCCGGTCAGGACGGTCGACGGTCTCCGGCGTGATGTTCAGGACGCGGTCGTACAGCACCCAGAGCACGTCGAGCGCCAGGAACGTACCAACAAGACCTACAAGTCTCTAGCCGTTCCTGACTCTCGCAAACGTCGGGAGTCACTTACACACAAGGGAAGGACCCTACATGCCCGATCCAGAGCGCATGACCCTGCAGTTGCTTCTAGTGTCACGCGTCTGAAGTTCGTTTACGGGTGGCGTGGGGCAGGATTTCGTCGGCGGTCTTGGTCCAGCTGAAGGGATGACAGCGGTCGTTCCAAGCCTCGATGAAGGTACGGATCGCGGCGGCGAGTTGCTTGACGCTGTCGAAGGAGCCGCGCCGGATCGCTTGGCGTGTGATGATCCCGAAGAAAATCTCGACCAGGTTCAACCACGAGCCACTGGTGGGCGTGAAGTGCAGGCTCACTCGCGGGTTCTTGATCAACCACTGATTGATGTCGTCGTGCTTGTGGGTGTGGTAGTTGTCCAGCACGACATGGAGCTGGCGTCGGGGATAGGCCTTGGCGACCTTCTTCAAGAAGTCGAGGAACTCGGCCTTGCCGTGCCGGTCGTAACACTGGTCAGTCACCTTGCCGGTCGCAACCTCCAGGGCGGCGAACAGCGTCGTGGTGCCATTGCGCTTGTAGTCATGGGTGGCCTTCTCCGGCAACCCCCGGTCGTAACGGCAGGATCGGCGCGGTCCGGTTCAGAGCCTGGATCTGGGACTTCTCGTCCACACACAGCACGACCGCGTTCTCCGGCGGGGAAAGATAGAGACCGACGACATCGCGGACCTTGGCCTCGAGCTCGGGATCGGTGGAGAACTTGAAGGTCTCCCGCCGCCACGGCTTGACCCCGTACTTGCGCCAGGCCCGGGCGATGGTGGCAGCGGCAATCCCGAGCTGCCTGCCCAGCAACCGTGACGACCAATGCGTGACCCCCAACCCCTCCGGCGGCGGATCCAACGTCGCGGAAATGATCTTGCTATCGTCGATGATCTTGGGCCGGCCGCCTCGCGTCTGGTCGACCAGACCCACACTGTAAACGAATTAATGACGCACGACACTAGAGGCTCTCACCGCATCCCGTGACGAACTCTTCCAGTCCCTCCATCCGCGTTACGACGATGAGCACCTAGACATGCTCACCAGTCGTCATGCTGCCCTGCTGAAGGAGTACCGGAAGCGTCAGCAGGAGCCTCAGTCATCCGGGAGCCCTGACGCGTGGGATGGCGACGCGTGAGCATCACAGTTCAGCAACTTCCGCACGCGGGAGCAGATCAGCCCGCACACTGTCCAAGATTCAAACAAGGGGGAGCGTCAACTATGCGTAAGACCATCGTGGCTGCACTCTGCACCATCCTGGCCGTTGCGGGCTGTGCCAGACCAGACCTGACCACCAAGGAAGGAATCGCCAACGCCATCGAGTGCACCAACCAGCGACAGGAAGCCAGTGTGCTTGGCGTGGTTCTTGCCTGCGAGGTTGACGAAGCTCAATTCGGAATCGTGGATTGGTCACAAGAACTGGAACAGGCCTATACCGGCATGACTTCCTTTGCTGGTGGTGCTTATGCCCGTGTCGGCAATTTCCTGGTCAGCAGCAATAACCTGCTGGCAGCCAAGAAGGCATTTGAAACTCTCGGTGTGAAGGGCGTTTACGGGACGAAGGACAACAACGGTTCCGAATCGACTCAGCCGACTGAAGAGGGTAAGCCCAATCCGGAAGACACCGAGTCTCAGCCTCCTGTCGTAGAAGGAGAGCCGAGCACCAATCCGACTGAAGAGCCCACCAAGGAACAGGAAGACGAAGTCGAGTTCGGTGAGACCATCGTTACTGAACTCGGTAATACCTTGAAGGTCACGGGTATTCGGTATGAGACCATCGATGAGGATTGCTACTGTGGCGAACAGGGCACCTTCTATGTGGTGTTCACGGTCAAGGCCACCAACAACAGTGACGAGAGCCTGAAGGACTTCTACATCACTGGTGAGGCTGCCTACGGGGAGGATGGGGAAGTAGCCGAGCAGGTCTACGACTCCGACCTGAAAGAATTCAGCGGAACCCTTCGCCCCGGTAAGTCGGCAACGGGTGAGTTCGGCTACGTCATTCCGAAGAAGCAGACCGGAGACGTTCAACTACAGGTCAGCGTCCTATGGGATTCGTTCTTGTTCTACGGGAACGCCAAGGAAGCGAAACACTGATGCTGACCTACACGCCGGAGGAAAGGCGTTTCAGAGACGCTCAGATCAGTGCGGACGTACTGGCCACCATGATCGCAGACGAGTACGTAGCTGGACTCGATGTCAGGCCAGACCTGGTGGAGTGCTACCGAGAGAGGTCAAGACCGAACTCAAGGAAGCTGCAAGAGCCCTCGACAACTGAATAGCCTGAAGAATTGCCCTGGTCATAAACTGGCTAGGGCTCTTCTTTGTCCTCTAACCATATGTTCTTGAATGATTTCTGAAGCAAACTCCCTGTGTTGGTTCAGGACTGACCTGAAACGACAGAAGACCCCGGCAGAGTCCATAGCGGACCCTAACCGGGGTTTCTGTCTACTCTGCCGGAACCTCTTTCCAGTCTCCGGCAACTACCTCTTCAATGTCGCCAAGTGGAAATGCGGCAACTGTCACGATCACTCTCTCAGGTCGGGTCGGGAACCTGTTAGTGATGTGTAGGAACTCGCTAGCCCGATCCTCTTCGGTCGTATCCTCAAGCATGAGACTGAACACTTGGTGTGTTTCGTTGACATGCGCTGAGTCAGCCATGACCAGTACATCATTGCCTGACTTGAGCTTCACTCGCCAGGTCGGCGGAACTCCATCAGTCAGCTTCATTTCTCACCTAGTACTTTCAATCCTTGGTTGACTGCTCTCTCAACAGCTTCCTTGTTGTTGTCAATGTAGTTGCGTGCCACCTTGGGCAGTTGTTCGAGCTTGTCTGTCGTGAAGGATGTTCCACCACGCCAATAGTATTTTTCAGAACCCTTCCCGCCAAGCTGAACGTGTATGTTGCCCTCCGCATAGCCAGGCTTCGGGTTCTCTACATCCATCCTGAATGAGTAGTCCTTTGAAATACTGCGCCTTGGCATGAGGGTAGTAGATGCGGTCTGAGCCCCGTTCGCTCCACGGAGGTTCTTGTTGAACTCCCGTCCGCTGTTGCCAGGCTTGCCGCCAGCAGGAGGGCAGCCAGCAGGAGGGCCACCGTTCCCCCTGGCGTTGACTCCACCTTGACCTTCATTGGCGTTGGGCTTCTTCGGACCCTTGGCTAGCTCCTTGTCCTTCTCCGACTGCTTCAGCAAGTCACCAATGTCTGCGTCCTCGGCGCGCTGCTCAGCCCTCAGGTCAGCCTTCACGCCACCTGCTGGGCAGCACGCGGTCACAGTCAGCAGTACCACCGGCACCAGCCCAAGCGCCAGCAGCAGCCTCAGAACCAATCCAACTACACGTCTCATCCCGCTTCCCCTTCTCCGCTAGAAGACGAACGTTCCAGGACACAGGAGGATCGACGTGGTGTCAAGACCTCGCGTTGTTCGCGGATTCGGCTCAGCGCAGGGAGCACCGGCCTTCGGGGGCACTCCCGGTGATAGACATCGGACCGATCGCCGGCTGATCCGGGATCAGGGGCGATCGAGCGAGTCCCGACTCAGCCGGTGCGACGGACGCCGGGACCGCGATCAGCGGTCAGGTGCTCAGCCGGAGGGTCTTGATCAGGTGCCGGTAGACGGTCTCCGGATTCCCTTCCAGCTCGGCGAGTCCGGTGACCAGACACTGCCGCTGGCGTTCGGTGATCGCCAGCTCGACGTACGGAGTGTCGACCACCGACAGTGCGTCGGTCAGGTAGCCGGGGTTGAAGCCGGCCAGGCCGACTCGTTCGGCCGCCAGGAACTCGTTCACCGTCGGCAGCGTCACGCTGGATCGGCCGGCGGTCGCGGAGGCCGCCGTGAGCGAGCAGTGTTGATCATCGACGAGCAGGCGCAGCGGGGTGTTCCGCTCGAGGACCAGCGCCGCTCGCCGTACCGCCTCGCGCAGTTCCGCCGTCGCGACCCGGACCGTGGTGTCCGGCGAGATCTGCAGCAGCGGGCCGAAGTCCGGGTAGGCGCCGTCGATCAGCCGCGACGTCTGCCACACCTCGCCGGACCGGCTGCGGCCGCCGAACGACACCGTGGGCACGCCGGTCGGATCCGGGTCGAAGCCGAGGTCGACCCGGCTGCCGGCGAGCAGTCCGCGGGTGACGGTGCCGAGGCTGCGCGCGGGGATCAGCAGCTGAGCCTTGGCCTGCGGGTCGGCCGGTTCCCAGGCCAGGGTCCGGACCGCCATCCGATAGCGGTCGGTGGCCATCAGGGTCAGTTCGGCGCCGTCGATGTCGATCAGCACGCCGGTGAAGATCGGCAACAGTTCGTCCCGGCCGGCCGCGATCACTGCCTGGTGCACGGCACGGTCGAAGTCGGCCAGGTCGACCGAACCGGACACGGCGGGAGCCTCGGGCAGGGCGGGATAGTCCGCGACCGGCAGGGTCTGCAGCACGAACGAGGTGCCCTCGCCGGTCAGCTCGGCCTCGTTCCCGTCCACGGTGATCGCGATCGGTCCGGCCGGGAATGCGCCGGCGATCTCGGCGAGTAGCCGGCCGGGCACCAGAACGCTTCCGGGGCGGAGCACCTCGGCGGGCACGGAGACCCGGATCGATGACTCGTAGTCGAAGCCGGACAGGGTGACGGCACCCGCGCCGGACTCGATCAGCATCCCCGCCAGGATCGGCGTGGTCGGCCGGCTGGGGACGACTCGGGCCACGGACGGCGCGGCCTCGGCCAGCGCGGCGGCGTCGACAACGATGTGCACCCTCCGGAGGATACGGCAGCGAATACTCTTGCGGCATGTCCGCACCCAAGGCGCGCTCGCCGAAGCCGATGCCGACACCACGCCTGCCCTGGCAACCGCCGCTGGCGGTCCTGATCATCGCGATCGCCCTGCCCGCGGTCGCCGGCGTCCTGCTGGCCTGGGCGAACAGCGTTCCCGGGTCGCAGGTGATCATGGGAGTGATCGGCGTCGGGCTGAGCCTGGTCGCCGCCTCGTTCCTGGTGATCAACGGGATCATCTGCTTCGCCCGGCGGACCTTGGTGCCGGCGGTGATCATCGGCGCGGTGATCCTGGTCGGGCTGTTCGTCTTCGCCGAGTCCGGACTGCCGCTGCGGGCCCGGTTCGAGCTGCACCGGGCCGCGTTCGACGAGGTGGCCGGCCAGCCACTGCCGCCGAAGGAAGGGGTCTGGCAGGGCCCGTGCCCGACCCGGATCGGCAACTTCCCGATCAGTCGGTGCGCCGCGATCGGCACCGGGTTCCTCTACTACGAACCGGAGGGCGGGCTGCTCAACGGGGCCGGCTTCGCCTATCTACCGGAGGGGCCGGAGCGAGCCCAGCGGCCGCTGGCCGACGACCCGACGGCGGATCTGTCCGGTCGGATCGTCTACCGGCCGCTGGCCGGTGACTGGTACTCCTTCATCGATCCGGCCTGGTGATCATGGAACCGGAGTTCTCCGACGAGTCCGCCGCTGCGGTACGGCGAGCCGGGGAGCGCCTGCAGGAGGCGCTCGGGACGCAGATCGAGCTCGCGGCTCGGGCCCGGCAGGACACCGACCTGGCCGAGCTGGACGAAGCCGCGGAGGCGGTCCGCGAGCTGCTGGCCGACTACGCGCAGGCGCTGCTCGACCACTGTGGCGAACCGGCGCCGTTCGAGGACAGCGTCGAGGAGCCCGAACCGGAGTCCGACGACGACGGTTCGACCTTGATCAGCCGACTGACCCGGACCGACTTCATGATCGTCGACGAGCCCGCGCTGCTGGCCGACGGCGCCCGGGCCGGTGCCGAGTCGGGGTCGGCGCCGCCGCCGGTGCTCGACCCGGTCCCGATGTCCGTGTCGCGGGCGATCCGGCTGATCGTGTCGGCGCGCGGACCGGACGGGTTGTGGCGGGCCGCCGGCGTCCGACCGTTGTGGTCGGAGATGATCATCCTCCGACCGGACCCGGTGGAGATCGACGACGAGGACGAGGCTGACGACGAGGAGTTCGACGACCCGTTGTCGATCTTCGACATCGACGGCGAGATCGTCAGCACCGAGAGCGAACAGTTCTTCCGCTGACGGTTTGTCGGGATTCCTCCATGGGCGTGGCGTTGCCGCGTTGCAGTCGCGGTCAACTGGGCGTGCATGGAGAAATCCCGACTCCACCGCTGGATCAGTCCGTCCAGACCTGCCGTGTCTGTCGGCGTGCTGGGTTGCAGATGGCGATGATCTTCCTGCCTCCCGCGTGGCTGTACAGCCGTGCGAGTCGCAGGGCCTCGTGCTCGTCCTCGTGCCGCGTGATCAGATCGAGGTAGCACTGGTGGATCGCTGGGTTGATCCAGGTCCCCAACCAGATATCGCCGGCGAGGTGATGATGGTGGTGCAACTCAATGAACCGGACCAGGGAGGAGCCCAATTCCGGCAGGCTGACGATCATGGTGTGTTCCGGGAAGCGTGGGAAGTACCAGGCGTCCTCTCCTGGAAGGATCCGCCTTGCGGCCACGTCGGCAGTGCAGCCCCCGGAGTCGAGCGTGTTCCGAGTGATCTGCTCGACGAAGGCAGTCAGCGGGTCAGGGCTGGGCACAGGTCCTCCTTCGCCGCCTGAGCGGTGACAGCTGGGTGGACAGCCGGCATGACTGGCGGTGATCTCTGCTGGACTGTACCGATGAATGACGAGGCGGCTGACCTGGTGATCGTACCTGCGACCGAATCCGACCACGCGGTCCTGTTCGAGATCTACCGTGACGTCGTGGCCGCCGGCGGTGCACAGCCGGCCGGGGTAAAAGCCGACCGCGAGGTCTTCCACGAGGGTTGGATCAGGCGGCGGCGCGTCTACGTGGCGCGGGTCGGCGACACGACGATCGGCGGCTACTTCCTGCGCACCAACTTTCCCGCGTTCGCGGCCCACATCGCCCAGGGCGGCTACCTCGTTGCGGAGTCGGCCCGTCGGCGTGGCGTCGGCAGCAGACTGCTCGCTCACTCCCTGGAGCAGGCGGCACGCCTGGGATACACCGCGATGATGTTCAACCTCGTCCAGCAAGGAAATCCCTCCCGCCGGCTGTATGAGCGGGCGGGCTTCAAGATCATCGGCACCATCCCGAACGTTCATGGCGACGAGCCGGGCCTGATCTACTGGCGCTCCCTGGAGTCCGGGTCCAAGGCCATGGTGAGCGCCATGCCCGGCGAATAGGCCAGGTGGAGGTACGACGGAGTGTCGATCACCGCGAGGTCGGCTCGGCGGCCGATGGCGATCGCGCCGATATCGGTGCGGCGCAGCGCCCGCGCTCCGCCGACGGTCGCGGCCAGCAGCGCCTGGGCCGGCGTGAGGCCGAGTTCCCGTACCGCGAGGGCGATCATGAACGGCATCGACGAGGAGTGGCAGGTGCCGGGATTGCAATCGGAAGCGAGCGCGATCGAGACCCCGGCCGCGGCCAGCCGGGCGCCGTCCGGGTACGGCGAGCGGGTGGCGAACTCGACGCCCGGCAGCAGCGTGGCGACCGTCGTGTCCGCGGCACCGGCCAGCGCATCCACATCGGCGTCGGTCAGATGGGTGCAGTGGTCGACGCTGGCGGCGCCGAGCTCCACGGCGAGCCGGACGCCGGGCCCCGGACCGAGCTGGTTCCCGTGCACCCGCAACTCCAGGCCGGCCGCGGCGCCAGCGGTCAAGATCATCCGGGACTCCTCGGCGGTGAACGCATGCGGGGAGTTCGGCTCGCAGAACACGTCGATCCAGCGCGCGTACGGGGCCGCGGCGGTGAGCATCGGGCCGCACACCAGGTCGACGTAGCCGGCCCGGTCGGCGGCCAGCTCGGCCGGCACGACGTGACCGCCGAGGAACGTCGTCTCGGTCGTGAACTCGCCGGCCAGCCGCAGCGCCCGGACCTCCTCCTCGACCGTCAGCCCGTAGCCGCTCTTGATCTCCAGCGTGGTGGTGCCCTGGGCCCGGGCCGCCGCGACCCGGCCGGCGATCAGCGATCGGAGTTGATCATCGTCGGCCGATCTGGTCGCCGCCACGGTGGTGCCGATCCCGCCGCCGTCATAGGGTTTCCCGGCCATCCGAGCGGTGAACTCGGCGGACCGGTCGCCGGCGAACACCAGGTGGGTATGGCTGTCGACGAAGCCCGGGATCACGGTCCGCCCGGCGCAGTCGATCATGGTGTCGGCAGCCGGCGCCGCCGCAGCAGGGCCGATCCAGTTGATCACGCCGTCCGAGGCGATCACCGCCTGGTCATCGCGAAGCCCCAAGCCGTCCGGTCCGCTGCCGTCGCAGGTGACCAGCTGGCCGATCCCGGTGATCAAGGTCGCGGTCACGGGGCTTCCTCCCAGAGTCGGTCGAGGATGGTCAGGTCCGGCATTCCGTGGACGGGCGCGCCGTCGGCGACGACGGTACGGCCGCCGACGACGACCCGGCGGACGTCGGCCGCGGTGGCCGCATAACAGAGCTGATCCGGGCGGCTGCCGGCGGTCCGGATCGAGTCCCGGTCGACGACGACGAAGTCGCACAGCTGCCCGGCTGCGATCCCGCCGCCGTCGGCCCAGCCGAGGCTCCGGTAGCCGGCCGCGGTCGCGGCGGTGATCAACTCCTCGGTCGTGAACCGCCCCCGTTCGCCGCTGCGCAGCCGCTCGTGCAGCTCCAGGCCGCGCAGTTCCTCGAACGGGTCGACCACCGCGTGCTGATCGGTGCCCAGCGCGAGCGGCGCGCCCGCGTCGGCCAGCTCCCGGGCCGGGCCGATGCCGTCGGCCAGATCCCGTTCCGTGGTCGGGCAGAAGCAGGCACAGGTGCCGGAGCCGCCAAGGCGCGCGATGTCGTCGCCGGTCAGGTGGGTCGCGTGCACGACCGTCGTCCGGGGACCGAGCAGTCCATGATCATCGAGCAGCCGCGTCGGCGTCCGGCCGTAGTGGGCCAGGCAGGCCGCGTTCTCGGCCGGCTGCTCGCTCAGGTGAACGTGCAGCGGCCGCTCCGGGAACGCCGCCCCGAGCGCCCCGAGCGCCGCGGCCGGCACCGCCCGCACCGAGTGGGCCGCGATCCCGATCTTGGTCAGCCCGGCCGGATCCGCCTCGTCCGTGATCAACTCGGCGACCCGGCCGGCCCAGCGGTCCACGTCGCCGTCGGAGAACCGCCGTTGCACCGGGTCCGGTTCCCGGTACCCGGTCTCGTCCAGCCCGCCCGCGAGATAGCAGGTGTCCAGCAGGGTGATCCGCAGGCCCACCTCGATGGCCGCCTGGAGCAGGGCCCGGCCCATGGCGTTGGGGTCGGCGTACCGGCGACCTTCGTGATCATGGTGCAGGTAGTGGAACTCGCCGACCACGGTGAACCCGGCCAGCGCCAGCTCCGTGTAACAGGCCCGGGCCAGTTCTCGATAGCTGTCCGGGTCGAGCCGGCCGGCGAGGGCGTACATCTTCTCCCGCCAGGTCCAGAAGCTGCCCCGGCCGGACTGGGTCCGGCCGCGGAGGGCCCGGTGGAACGCGTGCGAGTGCGCGTCGGCGAACCCGGGGAACACCGCTCCGGTCAGCCGTTCGTCGCCCGGCTCCGGGTCGGCGCCGGTGATCACGGACGCGAACCTGCCGTCGGTCTCGGTCATCCGGACCCGTTCGGCCAGGCCGTCCGGCAGCCACGCGTGCTCGGCCCAGTAGTTGATCATGAGTCGCTCGCGAGGTCGGCCAGCACCGCGGCCAACGCGTCGACACCGGCCTCGCAGTCGTCCGGCTCGGCGTGTTCGGCGGGGGAGTGGGAGACGCCGGTCGGGTTGCGGACGAAGATCATCGCCGTCGGGATCCCCGCCCGGGCAAGGATCCCGGCGTCGTGCCCGGCGCCGGTGCCGAGCACCGGGGCGGGTTGATCAACACCACCCAGCAGGGTGGCCAGCCGGGTTGCCAGGTCCCGGTCGAACCGGGTCACCGGGGTCCAGGACTCCTCGGTGATCACGCCACCGTCGGCGGCCGCGGACGCGGTCAGGTCGGCCAGAGCTGCCCGTACCGCCTCCTCGGCGGACCCGCGGGCGTCCAGCCAGGCAGTCGCCGCCGACGGGATCGCGTTCACCCCACCAGGCTGCACCCGAGTCTTGCCGACGGTGGCGAGGCAGCCGTTCCGTTCCGCGGCCGTACGGGCGGCGAGGACCAGCCGGGCCAGTCCGAGCAGGGCGTCGGACCGGTCGGCCAGCGCGGTCGTGCCGGCATGATCGGCGACGCCCGGGAAGTCGAACCGCCACCGGCCGTGCGGCCAGATGTCGCTGCCGACCCCGACCGGGGCGTCCAGGTCGATCAATCCCTTGCCCTGCTCGACGTGCAGCTCGACGAAGGTGCCGATCCGGGCCAGTGCCTGCGGGTCCGGACCAAGATCATCCGGTCGTCGGCCGGCGCTCCGCAGGGCCTCGGCCAGCGTGATCCCGTCGGCGTCGGCGAGGCCGAGCGCCCGGTCGGCGGCCAGCTTGCCGGTGATCAGCCGGGAGCCTGCGCAGGCGACGCCGAACCGGGCCCCTTCCTCGTCGACGAACCGGGCGATCCCGATCGGCCGCGCCGGCACGAATCCGCGGGACCGCAGCCGGTCCACCGCGAGCAGCGCGCTGACCACGCCGAGCGGACCGTCGAACGCGCCGCCGTCCGGGACGCTGTCCAGGTGCGACCCGGCCACCACGGCCCGGCCCGGTGTCGCGTCCGGATCGCCCCACCAGGCCCACTGGTTGCCGGCCCGATCCTCGGTGACCGCGAGGCCACGGGCCGCGCACTCGGCCTCGAACCAGGACCCGAGTTCATGATCATCCCGGGTCCAGGCGTAGCGCCGGAAGCCGCCCGTGCCACCGTCCCGGCCGACCGGTTCGAGGTCGGCCAGCAGGTCGGCCACCCGCCGGCCGCTCATCCTTCGGCCAGCGGGATCCGGACCCCGCGTTCGTCGGCGACGTCGCGGGCGAGGTCGTACCCGGCGTCGACGTGCCGGATCACGCCCATCGCCGGGTCGTTGCTGAGCACCCGGGCGATCTTCTCGGCGGCCAGCTCGGTGCCGTCGGCGACGGTGACCTGGCCGGCATGGATGGACCGGCCGATGCCGACCCCGCCGCCGTGGTGCAGCGAGACCCAGCTGGCCCCGGACGCGGTGTTGATCATCGCGTTGAGCAGCGGCCAGTCGGCGATCGCGTCGGAGCCGTCCAGCATCGCCTCCGTCTCCCGGTACGGGCTCGCCACCGACCCGCAATCGAGATGATCACGGCCGATCACGATCGGGGCCGTGATCTTGCCGGCGGCCACCAGGTCGTTGAACGCGGCCCCGGCCCGATCCCGCTCGCCGTACCCGAGCCAGCAGATCCGGGCCGGCAGCCCCTGGAAGCTGATCTTGTCCTGGGCGCCGCGGATCCACTTCTGCAGCCGGTCGTGGTCCGGGAACAGGTCCAGCACGGCCCGGTCGGTGGCGGCGATGTCGGCCGGGTCGCCGGACAGCGCGACCCAGCGGAACGGGCCCTTGCCCTCGCAGAACAGCGGCCGGATGTAGGCGGGCACGAAGCCGGGGAAGTCGAACGCCCGCTCGCAACCGCCCTTGCGAGCCTCGTCCCGGATCGAGTTGCCGTAGTCGAACACCTCGGCGCCGCCGTCGGCGAACCCGACCATCGCCGTCACCTGCTTGGCCATCGACGCCCGCGCCCGGTCGGTGAACTCCTCCGGCTTCTTGGCCGCGTAGTCGTCCCAGTCGCCCGGGTCGATGCCTTCCGGCAGATAGCTCAGCGGGTCGTGCGCGCTGGTCTGGTCGGTGACGATGTCGATCTCCACGCCGCCCCGGAGCAGTTCGGTGAAGATCGTCGCCGCGTTGCCGACGACGCCGACCGACCAGGCCTTCCGGTCCTGCTTGGCCTTGAGCGCGATCGCCACCGCATCGTCGAGTTCATCCGCGATTTGATCAAGGTAACGATGATCGACCCGGCGCTGCAATCGGCTCCGGGCCACATCGACGACCAGGCAGACGCCGCCGTTCAGGGTGACCGCGAGCGGCTGCGCGCCGCCCATCCCGCCGCAGCCGCCGGTCAGCGTCAGCGTCCCGGCCAGGGTGCCGCCGAACCGCTTCTCCGCAACGGCCGCGAACGTTTCGTACGTGCCCTGGACGATGCCCTGGGTGCCGATGTAGATCCAGGACCCCGCCGTCATCTGGCCGTACATGGTCAGCCCGAGCTGCTCCAGCCGGCGGAACTCCGGCCAGTTCGCCCAGTCCGGCACCAGGTTGGAGTTCGCGATCAGCACCCGCGGCGCCCACGGATGGGTCCGCAGCACGCCGACCGGCCGGCCCGACTGGACCAGCATCGTCTCGTCGTCGGCGAGTGTGGTCAGCGTCCGTACCATCGCGTCGAAGGACCGCCAGTCCCGCGCCGCCCGCCCGGTCCCGCCGTACACGACAAGATCATCGGGGCGTTCCGCGACGTCCGGGTCGAGGTTGTTCATCAGCATCCGCAGCGGCGCCTCCGCGGCCCACGACCGCGCCGTCAACCCGGTCCCGCGCGGCGCCCGTACCGGCCTCGCACCCTCCATGATCAACCGTCCCTTCTGTCTCAGGTTTTTCACGTAACGTGAAAAACTGGCGCCTTACCAGAGAAGCTTCTCGGGTAAAGCGACAACAAACTTGGTGAAGTGGGTCATCGGAGCGGTCCCGTCACCGACTCGACCGCTGTCCGCAGACTCCCGTCCTTGATCACCCGGACCGCGGTCTCGATCTCCGGCGAGAGCCAACGATCCGGTCCCGGGCCGGCGACCCCAGCCCCTTCGAGTACGGAGATCGCAGCGGCCGTGGCCGGGCCGGGCCGCAGCGGCGCGCGCAGCCGGAGTCCGCGCGCCGCGGTGATCAGTTCGATCGCCAGCACCCGGCGCAGCCCGTCAATGGAGCGGCGCAGCTTGCGGCCGGCCGACCAGCCCATCGACACGTGGTCCTCCTGCATCGCCGAGGACGGGATCGAGTCGACCGAGGCCGGCGCGGCCAGGCGCTTCAGCTCCGAGACGATCGCCGCCTGGGTGTACTGCGCAATCATCAGGCCGGAGTCGACGCCGGGGTCGTCGGCGAGGAACGGCGGCAGCCCGTGGTTGCGGGCGCGGTCCAGGAACCGGTCGGTACGCCGCTCGGCGATGCTGGCCAGGTCGGCCGCGACGATGGCCAGGAAGTCCAGTTGGTAAGCGATCGGGGCGCCGTGGAAGTTGCCGTTCGACTCCACCCGGTCGTCCAGGGTGATCACCGGGTTGTCGATCGCCGCGGCCAGTTCCCAGCCGGCCACAACGGCCGCATGATCAACCGTGTCCCGCGCGGCGCCGGCGACCTGGGGGGCACAGCGCAGCGAGTAGGCGTCCTGCACCCGCGGGCAGTCCTCGACCTGGTGACTGGCCCGGATCTCACTGTCGGCCATGATCAGCCGCAGGTTCGCCGCCGAGGCCGCCTGACCCGGGTGCGGCCGCAGCGCGTGCAGGTCGGCGGCGAACACGTGGTCGGTGCCGAGCAGGCCCTCAACGCTCATCGCCGCCGTGACGTCGGAGATCGTGATCAAGGAACGCAGGTCATCGATCGCCAGCAGCAGCATGCCGAGCATGCCGTCGGTACCGTTGATCAACGCCAGGCCCTCCTTCTCGGCCAGCATGATCGGCGCGATCCCCGCCTCGGCCAACGCCTCGGCCGCAGGCCGGACCTGGCCGGACCGGTCACGGACCAGTCCCTCGCCGGTCAGCGCCAGGGCGCAGTGCGCCAGCGGAGCAAGATCACCGGAGCAGCCCAGGCTGCCGTACTCGTGAACCACGGGCGTGATCCCGGCGTTGATCAGCGCGAGATTGCCGTCCACCGTCGAC
The DNA here is from genome assembly GCF_013407955.1 of Microlunatus parietis. Lineage (GTDB taxonomy): Bacteria > Actinomycetota > Actinomycetes > Propionibacteriales > Propionibacteriaceae > Microlunatus > Microlunatus parietis. The sequence continues at coordinate 6,124,080 of NZ_JACCBU010000001.1, forward strand.
TCCCGAACACCGGTCCGGCCGGTGGCCAAGGTCGAACAGCGCAGCAGCATCAGCGCGCGGACCACCTCGCGCTCGACCTCCGGCCCGGACCCGGCGGCGTGCGACCGGATCAGGCTCGCCTGCAGGGCTGCCCGCCGGTCGGCCGGGATGTGCGTGGTGGCCAGGGCGCCGAAGCCCGTCGAGACCCCGTAGTGCGGCTCGGCGTCGCCGGCCAGCGCCTCGATCACGGCACGGGTCCGGCGCACCTCGGTGCGTGCCTCCTCGGCGAGCCGGACGACGGCGTCGTGGCGGGCGACGGCGATCACGTCGGCGGCGGCCAGCGGTCCGATCCCGAGTTGCACCGATCCGGAAGCTGCGTTCATCCTCCTATTGGAGTGCCGGGATGCAGGTTTGGCGAGTACCGCCACGGCAACATCTGTCCCGGATCTGAGACACTTCGGCCATGTCCTCGGCGCCGGCGGCGGATCACGTGCTGGCCGTGCTGCGGCTGCTTGCGCGGCAGCCGGAGCCGGTGTCGGCCGGCACCGTCGCTGCCCGGCTCGGGCTGCCGCGCTCGACCACGTACCGGCTGCTGGCGATCCTTCGTGATCAAGGTTTCGTCAGCCATCTGGTGGAGCGGCGGCGCTACTGTCTCGGCGTCGCCGCGTACGAACTCGGCACGGCCTATCAACGGCAGGAGCCGCTGCAGCGGATCGCCGGGCCGACGCTGCGCCGGCTCGCGGCCGAGCTGGGGCAGCACGCCCGGCTGTCCGTCCTGCACGGCACCCAGGTGTACTTCGTGATCGAGGAGCGCGCGCCCGGGGCACCGGTACTGGTGACCGACGTCGGCGTACGGCTGCCGGCACCAGTCACGGCGAGCGGCTTGGCCATCCTGGCCGAGCTGCCGGCCCGCCAGATCACGGCCCTGTTCCCGCATCCGGACGCCCTGGTGCAGCGCGAGGGGCGCGGACCGACCACGCCGACCGAACTGCGCCGGCTGCTCAGCGACGTCCGCACCCGCGGGTACGCCGTCGAGGAGGGCCTGGTCACGCCGGGCTGGACCTCGATCGCCCGGCCGGTGCTGGACACCCAGGACCACCCGGTGGCCAGCGTCGCCGTGACGTTCCCGGCCGAGGCCGGCTCCGGGCTGCACGATCAGGTCGTCGAGGCCGTACGGGGAGCCGCCGATCACCTGTCCGACCGGCTCGGCGGCCGCCGAGCCGGCTGATGTCGGATTTGATCAAGCGGGACCCGGCGGGCGGCGGCTAGCCTCGCGGTCATGCAGGCACAAGGAATCTTCACCGTCTCCGACTGGACTCCGACCGACCACACGCCGCCGATCACGACGGCCGCCTCGGTCGGCCACGCCACCATGATCAAGACGTTCACCGGCGACATCGAGGGCCGGGCCAGCACCCAGTTCACCGGCGCGCTGAACCCCGAGACCGGCGCCGGCAGCTACGTCGCGCTGGAGTCGTTCGACGGAACCATCGGCGGCCGGACCGGCACGATCAACTTCCTCCACACGGCGTCGACGCACGGCACCGACCGCTACGACGAGAAGCTCGCCGTCGTACCGGACAGCGGCACCGGTGAGCTGGCCGGGCTGATCGGCTCCGGCTCGATCGTGATCGACCCGGACGGTACCCATCATTTGATCTTGGAGCTCAGCCCTGCGGCCGTACCCGAAGGTTGAGATTGATCACGCCGCTGGCGTTGGTCCGGCTGCTGATCACCTCCATCGACTGCGGCACCGACCCCTCGGGGAACAGCCGGGCGCCGGTGCCCAGCGTCACCGGGTAGAGGAACAGATGCAACTGGTCGACCAGTCCGTCGGCCAGCATTGCCCGGACCAGGGTGCCGCTGGCGCCGGTGAACACGTCGCCCTGCTGCTCCTCCTTGAGCCGGCGGATCGCCTCCGGGTCGTACCCGCCGAGGAGGATGGTCGGCTGCCAGGTCGCCTCCGCCTCGGTCAGGGTGCTGGACACGACATACTTCGGCGTCTTGTTGAGGAACGGGGCGAAGAGGTCGTCCTCGCCGGTGCGCTCCGACCAGGCCGGCGCGAACATCTCGTAGCTGCGCCGGCCGAAGATCACCGCCGTGCAGGTCTCGGCGAGCCGTTCCAGAGTCTCGTTCATGCCCTCGTCGAAGTCGAAGTCCGCCGACCAACCCGGCTCGTCGATGATGCCGTCGAGGGTGATGAACTCGTGTGCGTGCAATGCGCCCATGCGTGATCCTTATCTGCTGGAGGTCGGCGCAGACACTAGGCGGTCGGCGGCGGTTCGGTCTTGTACAGCAGCGACAGCGGCTCGGCCGGGTCGGTCGTGCGCAGCTGCCGTACGGTCCGCCCGATGTAGCGGGCCAGCGACCGGGTCAGGTGCGGCTGATCGAAATAGCCGAGCCTGTGCACCACCTCGACCGGCGGCATCCCCTCCATGATCAACATCGCGGCCTGCCGGGCCCGCAGGATCTGCCGGACCGCCGTCGGCGTCAGCCCCGTCGTCGCCAGATAGCGGCGCTGCACCGTACGCAACGACACTGCGGGCCGATGATCATCGGCCGCCGCCGCGACGACCGGGTCGCGGCCGAGGACCCCCTCCCGGACCAACCGCCCGACGAATCGCTCGGCGGTGCCGAAGCCCGGCCGGAACCAGTGCGAGCCCGCCAGTTCGAACCGCCGGCCGGTGACCTCCGGCAACTCGATCCCACCGTCCAACAGCAGTCGTGCCGGAAGGTGGTGGAATGCGGTGCCGAGCGAGAACGTGATCCCGAAGAACCAGGTGTCCGGGGGCACCGGCGCCAGGCCGGCCCTCGTCTCCGGCCCTTGCACGGCGACCCGGATCCGGCCCCGCTCGCCCCAGAAGACCAGTTCCGGGTACGGATTCGCGACCGACATCATCCGGTCCACGGCGAAGCTGCGACTGCGCCAGACCCGCTCGACGTACGGCGAATCGGAGGGACGGTCCTCGATCTCCAGCCCCATCGCCGCAGCCACCTCCGATCTTGATCACGCCGTGCGGACCAAGGTAACGGGTTGGTGGGCGGCGAGCCCGGACATTACACTCGTGCGGACCCTCCCGGACGACCGGGAGACGGGGCGTGGCCCAGTGGCTAGGGCACCTGCTTTGGGAGCAGGGGATCGCGGGTTCGAGTCCCGCCGCCCCGACCGACGGTGATTCCGACGATCGGCGGGTTCGTTCCTGGTCAGTCTCGGGTCGCGCCCGGAGGCCAGCTGACGATCACCGGCAGACCGCGCTGGCGAGCGAGCTTGACGATGTCGGCAGCCCCTCCCGGTACCGCTTCGCCGGAACGATCACCTGAAGCTGCCCGCCCGCATCGAGCACGGCCCGGGCGAACAGCTGATCCGCGCCGTCGGCCAGGCCGCTGATGCCGACCAGGTGGTCGGCGGCGACCTGGTCGAGCTCGGCCCGGATGGCCTGGTCGACGAGGCGTGAGGTCTCCGGCGACAGGCCGCGGTGACCCGTGATCGCGATCCGCATGAGTGGCTCGCCTTCTGCTCGACGCGTCGTTCCGATGCTAGATTGATTGGTACCCAAGCCACTCTGCCACTGGGTCCCACGGGGACGTCATCGCACTTGGCCGCGGGCGGCACGACCTTCTGCCGGCGTTCGGATGCCGGTTGCTGGCTGCTGCCCTCGTCTGTCGGCCTCGATGCAGAAGGACAGTCCCGTGGCTTCCTCCCAAGATCTGACGTTGTTCGCTGCGCTCTCGGCTGCGCTGCGCATCTCCTGGCTCGCCGTACGCGACGCGGCCCGGCACGGCACCGGCTGGTTCGTCGCCGCCTCGGTGCTGAGCCTCTGCCACGCGCTGGTGCCGCCCGCGGAGGTGCTGCTGCTCAAGCGGCTGCTCGACGAGATCGCCGCGCCCGTACGGAATCCGCAGCACCTCGCGACGGCGCTGGCGGCCCTGACCGTGGTCGTCGGGCTGAACTTCTCGATCGGCTATCTCGCCCTCACCGCGTCGCAGCGGACCGGCCTCCGGCTCGGTTGGCATTGCCGGACCGGGCTGGCCCGGGCGGCGGCCGGACTGCCGCCGCACCGGCTGGCCGAGCCGGAGGTGAGCACGGCTCTGCAGGCCGCCGAGCTGGGCATCGAACCGCTGAGCCGGGTGCCGGGCAACGTGCTGCAACTGCTCGGTACGGCCGTGACCGCGATCGGGCTCTGCGCGGCGATCTTCACCTTCAGCCCGTTCGCCGGCGTGCTGGTGTTGTCGGCGCTGCTGCCGACCGTCGTCGCGATGACGTTCATCGCGCGGGTCGAGGCGCGCGGCTGGCCGCCGGTCGCCGCGGCCCAGCGACGCTCGACGTACGCGATGGAGCAGTTGCTGCAGCAACGGTCCGGGACCGAGCTCGCCCTGCTCGGCACTGGCGACAAGATCGCCAAACGGGTGAGTCGCGAGCAGCGGCGGAAGGTCGCCCTGCTGGACAAGGTGCTGGCGGCCGACATGCGCTGGGAGACGGCCGCCTCGACGGGCACCGCGGTGCTGCTGGCGGCGGCGCTGTGGGCCATGATCAACTCCGGCGCGGGTGCCGCCGTCGCCGCGGCCGCGATCGCCGGCATCCTGTCCGGGCTGTCGGCGATCCGGTTCACCGGGCACGCCTTCGGCAACATCATGTCGACGGCGCCGCAGGCCGACAGCTACTACGGGATGGTGGCGGAGCCGGCGATCGAACCGCCGACCGCTCCGGCCCGGCGGACCCGTCGGATCGAGCTGGATCGCCTCACCGTGCGCTATCCCGGACAGCCGCGGCCGGCGGTCGACGGGGTTTCGCTCACCGTCGAGCGCGGCGAGATGATCGCCCTGGTCGGCTCCAACGGGGCGGGGAAGACGACGACCGTCAACGCGCTGGTCGGCATCGTACCGCCCGAGGCCGGGGCGATCATGATCGACGGCAGGCCGGCCCGGTTCCCTTTGCAACCCGAACTGCTGGCCGACGTCGGCCTGCTCAACCAGGAATTCGGCCGGTACGAGTTCACGGTGCGCGAGGCCGTCGAGCTGGGCACGCCACGGACCGGCGTCGGCGACGCAGAACTCTGGACGGCCCTCGACGCGGCCCGGCTCGGTGATCTCGTGCGCACTCTGCCGGACGGCCTGGACACCCAGCTCGGCCAGCAGTGGGGCGGTGTCGGCCTGTCCGGCGGTCAGTGGCAGCGCCTCGCCCTGGCCCGGATCTGCCTGCGCGACGCCGGGGTCTGGATCCTCGACGAGCCGACCAGCGCGATCGACGCCGAGGCCGAAGCCGAGATCTTCGCCGAACTCCAACAGAACAAGGAGAACCGGATCACCATCGTCGTCTCGCACCGGGCCTGGACCCTGCGCGGCGTGGACCGGATCTACGTCTTCGACGAGGGCCGGATCGTGCAGGTCGGCAGCTATCGCGAACTCCTTGATCAACCAGGCCGGTTCGCCGACCTGTTTGCCGAACAGCTCGCCGGCGATCAGACCGGCCGGGCATCATGATCGACCCGCCCGGTGAGGTCAAGGTGCTGCCCGGCACCGGACGGCTGACGAGCTGGGGGATGGGGCCCAGGGTCTTGTTCCTGAGCAATCCGCTCGCCGATCCGGTGGTGTGGTCGGCTGGCCCCAGGGCGCGGCGATCGCGCAAGAGGCCGCGCTGGCGTACCCCGATCACGGTCGGGCTGCGGCACTCCTCGCACCCTAGGACCGCCAGAATTCCCTCGAGTTCCTCGGTCTTTAGAGCGCCTTCCCACCGCGATCACTCGCCGACGACACCTGTGCGGCTCGGGCCCGCGAGGTGGCCGCGGCGATCCCGGGCGCACGCTACCTCGAGGTCCCCGGAGCCGGGCATGCAGCGCCGTTCACGCACCCGTCGGACGTGTGGCCGGTCGTCCTGAACTTCCTGCTCGCGATGCGACGTCCGGGGCGAGGGTGATCACGGGGTTGCGGACCACGTGGTGCTCGCCGGTCAGGCCGTGGCGCCCACCAGGCGCGCCCGCAGCCGGCCGAGACTGTCGTCGCCGAGCCCAGCGTGCCGGAGATACGCCTCGACGCCGCCGTACGTCTGCTCGAGATGATCAAGCACCGTGATCATGGTCTCCGCGCGGCTGCTGAACTCCTCGGCCAGCTGGGTCCGCTGGGTCGGGTCCGGGACTGCGGCGAGCAGTTCGTCGAAGTGGGCCAGCAGGCGATCACTGACGGCCGCATAGTCCGCCGCGATCACGTCGGCCGTGACCCCCGCCAGGCCGAGGGCGAGCGCGATGATCATCCCGGTCCGGTCCTTGCCCATGTGGCAGTGCACCAGCACGGCTCCGGCCGGCGCGGACGCGATCGCCTCGATCGCGGCTGCGTACATTTCGGGCCGGAGCTCCAGACCCGCGATGTAGGTCTGCTCCAGGCTCAGCGCCGGATCGTACGGATCGTCGTGCCGGTGCAGCGGGCGGTTGCAGTGCAGCGGGTCACCCGCGAATGGCGTCGGGTAGTGCTCGCACTCCCAGTCGGTCCGGACGTCGACGATCCGGCCGAGCCGGGCCGCTCTGACGGCCTCAACCCCGGCTGGAGTCAGCCGGGTCAGATTGTCGGACCTGATCAGCGCCCTCGCCGCGATCCGCCCGCCGTCCGCAGTGGGCAGCCCACCAAGATCACGAACATTGAGACAGTCCGGCCAGCTCAAGCTCATCGGTGTCGGCACAGTTCATCCGACCACGAAAGTTCGCGGGCTGCCAGCGGCAACCCCATGCACTGGTCCTCGGCGAGCCCCGTCGGAAACTCAGCCGGGGGAGTGGCAGACGGCCTCGACGTTGTTGCCGTCGGGGTCGCGGACGAAGGCGGCGAAGTAGTGCTCGTGATACTCGGGCCAGATCCGCGGCTCGTGCAGGACCTCCATCCCCAGCGCCTTCGCGGCTTCGGAGAAGGCGAGTACGGCGTCGCGGTCCTTGGCGGCGAAGGCGTGGTGGGTCGGCCGGTTCGGCACCCGGTCCTCCCACTGGCCGATCCAGAAGTCCGGATGTTGATCATCGCCGTAACCGATCGCGACCTGGAAATCCATCACCCGCCGCTGGCCCAGCGCCCCGAGCACGGCGTCGTAGAAGGCCGCGCTGGCAGCGATGTCGGCGACCTGGAGCCCGAAATGATCGATCATGCCTGGGAACGGTACTCCTCGGCGTCGGTGTCGACGCCGACCGGATCCCAGCGGAACACCAGCAGGGCGAGCACCCCCAACATGGGAAAGATCGCGATGATCCAGAACACTCCGGACTGCAAGGCGCCGGCCAGGATCGGGAAGAAGAACAGCGAGATCACCGAGAAGACCCGCTTCACCGCCTCGTTGAAGCCGACGCCGGTGCCGCGCAGGCTGGTCGGATAGCTCAACGTCGCGTACGACATCAGCTGGGCACCGGGCCCGCCGGCCTGGGCGAAGATGAACAGCGCCAGCATGCCGACGGCGACCGCGATCAGCGGACCGGTCGGGATCCCGACCACGGCCAAGATCAACAGCGCCGCCGCCTGCAGGGCGAAGCCGACCAGTGCCAGCCGGCGCGCCCCGGCCTTGCTGACCAGCGCGACGCCGACCAGGCCGCCACCCACGCCGAACAGCAGATTGATCACCAGCGAGGAGCCGATGGTGATCAACGGGCCCTGCTGGAACAGGGTGGAGATGATCAACGGCGTGCCGTACGCCACCGCGTTGTAGCCGAACGTGGAGAAGACGCTGACGCAGAGCGCGACGATGGTGCGGATCCGATAGGTCGGCGACCACAGCCGGGCGAACGCCTTCCAATTGGCCGTCGGGGTGGTCCGGCGCGCCGTCACCGCGTCGGGCGCCAACTCCGCGTCGATGTCGTACGCCGAGCGCAGGATGTCCACCGCGCCGCGCAGATCGCCCTGATTCGCCAACCACTGCGGCGATTCCTTGAGGAAACGGCGCCGCACCAGCAGCACCACCAGCGCCGGCACGGCGCCGAAGCCGACCACGATCCGCCACAGCAGCGGCTGGCCCGACTCGGGCAGCGCAAGGAACGCGATCAGCACCACCAGATAGCCGAAGCCGGTCGCCGCGTACCAGGCCGGCGACCAGGCGTTCACCCGCTGGGACCGGTTGCCCTTGCCGCGCAGCGAGGAGAACTCGGCCAGGAACGCCATCGCCACCGGAAGATCGAGCCCGACCCCGATGCCCATGATGAACCGGAAGAAGATCAGCCACCATTCGTCCGGCGCCAGCGCGCAGCCGATCGCGGCGACCACGAAGAAGACCATGTCGGCCATGAACAGCCGGTAGCGGCCGAGCCGGTCCACCAGCACGCCGCCGACCGAGGCGCCGACCACCGAGCCGACCATGATCGCGGCGTTGACCACGCCGGTCATCAGCGCGTCCAGCCCGAACTGGCGCCGGATCTCGGTGATCCCGAACGCGATCGACGAGAAGTCGTACGCGTCCATGAAGATGCCGCCCAGGGCCAAGATCACCACAGCCGCCGCGCCCTTGCTGGGCCGCGGCCGGTCGGCGACCAGCCGGGCGACGTCGGCGGCCGTCCGGACCACGGGTCGGACGGCCGCCGTTGTCGAAGAGTCGTTCACAAGCAGGGATGGTAGGCCCAGCGGCGACCCCTCGCGTTGATCAACCGAACTGCGGGATGATCTCCTCGGCGAAGCGCTGCAGTGGTTCATGATCGTAAGCGAGCGCCGGGATGTAGCAGATCACGTAGTCGGCGCCGGCCTCGACGAGCTGCTCCACCTCGGCCTTGATCTCGGAGACGGTCTTCACCGGGTCGCCGTAGCGTTCCCGCCAGGTCGGCGGCAGCCCGCGGAACGCCTTCTCCTCGGCCTTCGCCTTGTCCTCGCCGTCGGCGATCGGATAGACGTTCAGGCTGGTCGACTTGATGATCTCCGCGTAGTCCCGCCCCACGTTCTCGCAATGGCCCTTCAAGATCGCGGCCTTCTGCTTCAGCGTCTCCGGGTCACCGCCGCCGATGTTCGCGGCGTTGCCGTACTGCGCCACCAGCTTGAGGGTCACCTTCTCGCCGCCGCCGCCGATCCACAGCGACGGGTGCGGCTTCCGGACGCCCTTCGGCTCGTTGTAGGGACCGTCGATCGAGTAGTACTTCCCGGCGAAGGTCGGGTTGTCCTCGGTCCACATCTTGTGAATGATCTGCACGGCCTCCCGGAAAGCGCCCATCCGGTCCTTGAGTTCCGGCCACTCGTAGCCGTACGCCTTCCATTCGTGCTCGTACCAACCGGCCCCGATGCCCGCGTACAGCCGGCCGTGGCTCGCCACGTCAACGGTCGAGGCGATCTTGGCGTAGAGCGAGGGGTGCCGGTAGCCGTTGCAGCCGACCATCTGGCCGACGTTGACCCGGGTCGTGTCGCGGACCAGTGTCGAGGTCGCGGTCCAGCACTCGAAGGTGGTGTTCTGGGTGGGCTCGGGAACGGTGTGGAAGTGGTCGTAGACCCAGATCGAGTCCCACGGACCGGCGTCGGCGGCCTTGGCCACGGCGGTCATCGCCTCGTACTGCTCGACCGGCTCGGCGATGTCGGCCAGATCCATCCGCCAGCCCTGCGGAACGAAAACTCCAAATCGCGTCGTCACGGGTTTCCTTTCCCTGATCAAGTTGTCGCTGGTGACCCTACTCGGGGCGTACGGCGCGGGATTTGGCGCCCTCGGACGCCGACCGTAGGATGGTCCGGTCTCTGGCGAGGCGTATCTTCGGCCTGCGCTGGACCCGAACTGATGCCATTCCTTCCACCAGGAGTCTGTACGTGCCGAGCACCGTCGAGCAGCTGAGCCCGTCCCGGGTCAAGATCACCGTCGAGGTCCCGTTCGACGAACTGAAGCCGAGCGTCGACAAGACCTACCAGGCGATCGCCCAGCAGATCACCATCCCCGGCTTCCGCAAGGGCAAGGTGCCGCCGATGGTGATCGACCAGCGGTACGGCCGCGGCGCGGTGCTGCAGGAGGCGATCAACGACGCGCTGCCCGGCCTGTACGGCAAGGCCGTCTCGGACAACAAGCTGTCCCCGCTGGCCCAGCCCGACATCGAGGTGACCAAGCTCGAGGACAACGACCTGCTCGAGTTCACCGCCGAGGTCGAGGTGCGCCCCGAGTTCGAGCTGCCCGAGCTGGAGTCGCTGGCCGCCACGGTCGACGCGCTCGAGGTCGACGAGGAGCGGGTGACCGAGCAGCTGGACGCGCTGCGGGCGCGGTTCGGCTCCCGGGAGACCGTCGAGCGGGCCGCCGCCGAGGGTGACGTGGTGACGATCGATCTCGAGGCGAGCGTCGACGGCGAGGTCCTCGAGGACGCGACCGCCGAGGGCATGGAGTACGAGATCGGCTCCGGCTCGATGCTGGAGGGTCTGGACGAGGCCGTGACCGGCCTGTCCGCCGGCGAGTCGGCGACCTTCACCTCGAAGCTGGTCGGCGGGCCGCACAAGGACGAGGACGCCGAGATCAAGGTCACCGTGTCCACGGTCGCCGAGCAGAACCTGCCCGAGCTGGACGACGAGTTCGCCCAGCTGGCGTCGGAGTTTGACACGCTGGACGAGATGAAGGACGACATCCGGACCCGGCTGATCAACATGAGCCGGCTGGAGCAGGCCAGCGAGGCGCGCGACAAGGTCCTGGAGGACCTGATCGGCAAGATCGACTTCGACGTGCCCGAGGGTGCGCTGGCCGCCGATGTCGAGGCCCGCAAGGAGCAGATCAACCGTCAGCTCGGCCAGGCCGGGCTCTCGCTCGAGCAGTACCTCACCGAGTCCGAGGAAGCCGAGAGCGAGGAGTCCTTCTGGGCCGACGTGGAGAAGCGGGCCGCCGACGCGCTGAAGGCGCAGATCGTGCTGGACAAGCTGGCTGAGGAGCGTGAGGTCCCGGTCGACCAGAACGACCTGACCCAGCACATCGTCCGGCTGGCGCAGCAGCAGGGGAGCAACCCGCAGCAGATCGCGGATCACCTGCAGGAGCACCCGCACCACGTGAACGAGTACATGACCGAGATCCGGCGCGGCAAGGCGCTGGCCCTGGTCGTCGAGGCCGCGACCGTCACCGACGCCAACGGCGAGCGGGTCGAGCTGGACCGGCTGCAGCCGGACGGCACGCTGGCCGATCCTGTCATCGAGGCCGACGAGGTCGAGGCCGAAGAGCCGGTCGCGAAGTAACGAACGTTCCCTGAGCCTGTCGAAGGGCAAGCCGGATCATCCGGCTCTGCACCTTCGACAGGCTCAGTGCGTTATGCGGCGAGGGCCTTCTCGACGTCGCCCTCGAGCTGCTCCGGGGTGGTCTGCGGCGCGTACCGCTTGATCACTTCGCCGTCCCGGCCGATCAGGAACTTGGTGAAGTTCCACTTGATCGCGTCGCCCAGCACGCCGCCCTTCTCGGACCGCAGCCAGGTGTAGAGCGGGTGGGCGTCGGCGCCGTTGACGTCGATCTTGGCGAACATCGGGAACGTCACGCCGTGGTTGACCCGGCAGAACTCGTCGATCTCGGCCTCGGTGCCCGGTTCCTGGTGGCCGAACTGGTCGCACGGGAAGCCGAGCACCACCAGACCGGCGTCGGCGTGCTCGGCGTACAACTTCTGCAGGCCGTCGTACTGCGGCGTGAAACCGCACTTGGAGGCCGTGTTCACGACCAGGACGACCTTGCCGAGGTACTCGCCGAGCGGCCGCTCGGTGCCGTCGATCGCGGTCGCGGAGAAGTCCGCCAGGGTGCTCATGATCACCAATCTAGCCGCGACTCTCCCGCGCCCCGCGTGCGCCGTCAGCGAACAGGGCCGGGATGCCCTCTGCCGCGAGGTGCCCAGCGGGTAGGTTCGTCCCCGTGAATGCAGAACTGATGGCAGAGCGCAGCGGGGGCTTCGGTCTCGACGACCAGGTGTATCAGTCGCTGTTGCGGAACCGGATCATCTTCCTCGGCACGGAGGTCCGGGACGAGAACTCCAACGCGATCTGTGCCCAGATGCTGCTGCTGAACGCGGAGGACCCGCACAAGGACATCTGGCTGTACATCAACAGCCCCGGCGGCTCGGTCGACTCCGGCATGGCGATCTACGACACCATGCGCTGGATCTCGAACGACGTCGCGACGGTGGCGATGGGTCTGGCCGCCTCGATGGGTCAGTTCCTGCTGTCGGCCGGCACCAAGGGCAAGCGGTACGCGCTGCCGCACAGCCGGATCATGATGCACCAGCCGTCCGGCGGTCTCGGCGGTACGGCGAGCGACATCAAGATCCAGGCCGAGCAGTCGCTGCACATCAAGTCGGTGATGCAGAACCTGATCGCCGAGCACACCGGCCAGACGCTGGAGCAGATCGAGCGAGATTCCGACCGGGACCGCTGGTTCACGGCCGAGGCGGCGAGGGAGTACGGGTTCATCGACCACGTGTTCACCTCGGCCGCGCAGATCCCGTCCGAGTCGCCGACCCAGTGAAGAAGGAGTACCCGATGAATCCCAGCACGTTCGGCGGCGACCCGACCAGTTACGCCCCGCGGATGGACTACTACATCCCGCAGTGGGAGGAGCGCACCTCCTACGGGATGCGCCGGATCGACCCGTACACGAAGCTTTTCGAAGATCGCATCATCTTCCTCGGCACCCCGATCTCGGACGAGATCGCCAACGCCGTGATGGCGCAGCTGCTGTGTCTGCAGTCGATGGACCCGGAACGCGACATCGAGATCTACATCAACTCGCCGGGCGGTTCGTTCACGGCGCTGACCGCGATCTACGACACGATGCGCTACATCAAGCCCGACATCCGCACGGTCTGCCTCGGCCAGGCCGCCTCGGCCGCCGCGGTGATCCTGGCCGCCGGCACCAAGGGCAAGCGGCTCGCGCTGCCGAACAGCCGGATCCTGATCCACCAGCCGGCGACCGAGGGCGGGTACGGCCAGTCCTCCGACATCGAGATCCAGGCGAAGGAGATCCTCCGGATCCGGGCCCTGATGGAGAACATGCTCGCCTCGGACACCGGTAAGGAAGCCGAGGAGGTCAGCCGTGACATCGAGCGGGACAAGTATCTGACCGCCGAACAGGCCAAGGAATACGGAATCATCGACGACGTCCTGACGTCGTTGAAGGCCGTCCCCGCCTGACCGCTGGAATATGTTCCACATCGTCCGGAGCCCGGGTTACTGTGGAGCGAAGCCCCGACACACCGCCCACGGCTTCGGCCGTACCGGGAACCCGTAGTACAGGGAAGTGAGGAGACGGCGTGGCTCGCATCGGAGAGAGCGGCGACCTGCTGAAGTGTTCTTTCTGCGGAAAGAGTCAGAAGCAGGTCAAGAAGCTCATTGCCGGTCCAGGTGTCTACATCTGTGACGAGTGCATCGACCTCTGCAACGAGATCATCGAAGAGGAGTTCTCCGAAGGCGCCGACGTCGGTCTGCTGGACGAGCTGCCCAAGCCGCAGCAGATCCGGCAGTTCCTCGACGGGTACGTGATCGGCCAGACCAACGCCAAGAAGGCGCTGGCCGTCGCGGTCTACAACCACTACAAACGGGTCCAGTCGCGGGCCTCGAACCCGGCGCGCCGGGCCGAGGAAGACAACATCGAGTTGGAGAAGTCCAACATCTTGTTGATCGGCCCGACCGGCTGCGGCAAGACGTACCTGGCGCAGACGCTGGCCCGGATGCTGAACGTCCCGTTCGCGATCGCCGACGCGACCGCGCTGACCGAGGCCGGCTACGTCGGCGAGGACGTCGAGAACATCCTGCTCAAGCTGATCCAGGCCGCCGACTTCGACGTGAAGAAGGCCGAGACCGGGATCATCTACATCGACGAGGTCGACAAGATCGCCCGCAAGAGCGAGAACCCGTCGATCACCCGGGACGTCTCCGGTGAGGGCGTCCAGCAGGCGCTGCTGAAGATCCTGGAGGGCACCCAGGCCAGCGTCCCGCCGCAGGGCGGCCGCAAGCATCCGCACCAGGACTTCATCCAGATCGACACCACCAACGTGCTGTTCATCGTCGGCGGCGCGTTCGCCGGTCTTGATCAGATCGTCAGCCAGCGGGTCGGCAAGCGGCCGCTCGGCTTCAACAACGATCCGGAGACCCGCAAGCCCGAGTCGGAGGACCCGTTCGAGGACGTCCGGCCCGAGGACCTGGTCAAGTTCGGCCTGATCCCCGAGTTCATCGGCCGACTGCCGATGATCTCCTCGGTCAGCCCGCTGGACCGGGAAGCCCTGATTCGGATCCTGGTCGAGCCGAAGAACGCGCTGACCAAGCAGTTCAAGAAGCTGTTCGAGCTGGACGGCATCGAGCTCGAGTTCACCGACGAGGCCATCGAGGCGATCGCCGACCTGGCGCTGCTCCGCGGCACCGGCGCCCGCGGGCTGCGCGCGATCCTCGAAGAGGTCCTGCTCAACGTCATGTACGACGTGCCGAGCCGGAGCGACATCGCCCAGGTGATCATCACCGCCGAAGTCGTCAACGACAACGTGCTGCCGACCCTGGTGCCGCGCAGCAAGATGCCGAAGCGCGAACGCCGCGAGAAGTCCGCCTGACCCTGACGCCTCCGTGCCCTGAGCCTGTCGAAGGGCTGGGAACATTCGTCCAAGACTGAAGGACGGGCCTCGTGCATCGTGGTGTTCATGATCAAACACGGTATGCACGTGGTCCACGACGGTCGCAGGGAGGCGCCGCCGCTGCTGCTGGTCCACGGCTCCGGGGCGTCCGGCGACTTCTGGAGCCCGTTGGTCCCTGCACTCGCCGAGCACCACCATGTCATCCGGGTCGACCTCCCCGGCTGCGGCCAGTCGCCGCCCGTGCCGTCCTTCCGGGTGCCGGAACAGGCGAGCCGCGTCGCCACCCTGCTGGACGACCTCGGTCTGCGGCAGGTCGCCGTCGCCGGGCACTCCAGTGGCGGCTACCTGGCTACCGCGCTCGCCGAACAGCGCCCCGATCTGGTCGGATCGATCGCGCTGATCAGCACCGGGCCGAGCCCCGACGCGCTGCTGCCGCAGCCGTTGATCATCCGCGTCCTGCTGGCGCCGCCGCTCGGCCCGATCCTGTGGGCACGACGGTCGGATTCCCTGCTCCGCAAGGGAATCAGCGCGACGACCGCCCGTGCGGTGGAGATCACGGACGAGCTGATCGCCGGGATCAGGCCGATCACGTACCGCACGATGCGGGCGGTGCTGCGCGAGAACACGGCCTACCTCGCCGAGCGGAGCGTGCCGGATCGGCTCGCCGGACTCGAGGTCCCCGTTCTGGTGATCTTCGGTGACGCCGACCCGCGCTGGGAACCAGCGTCGGCCCAGCAGTACGCCCTCGTGCCGAACACGCGGATCGAACTGCTGTCGGGCGTCGGCCACGTACCCATGATCGAGGCACCGGCGGAGACGAGCCGGCCGCTGCTCGACTTCGCGAAGCGGCACAAGTTCGCTCCCTGAGCCTGTCGGGCAAGAGCCGGTCAGGTAGGGCACTTCGACAAGGTCAGTGCGCGTTGCACACCTAGGCTGGGAGACGTGCTGCAGCAAGGGATCTTCGACTGGTCACGGGTGGACGTAGCTGTCCCGCGCCGGTCGGCTCGGCTTCCGGGGGTCAGCATGGCCGGGTTTCGCCAGCACCTGCCGGCACCCGCGGAGATCGCGATGGTGGCGCATCCGTCCGTCACCGTCATTGTCGATCTCAGTGAGCGAGGCATCGTCTACGACACGAGCGGACGGCGGGAACGCGGCAGCATCGTCGCCGGACTAATTCCCGGCGAGGTTCGCGGCGGCGGCGAGGGGTTCGGCGAGTGTCTCCAGCTCCGGCTGACCCCGGTCGTCTCCGCCACGGTGCTGGGCGCTGCGGCCGAGCTCTCCGGGACGATGGTGTCCCTCTCCGACGTTTGGGGCCGGGACGCCGGGCGATTCGAGGACCGGCTTCGCTCCGCGGGGTCTTGGGATGACCGGTTCGCGATCGCCGCCGAGGTCCTGCGCCGCCGACTGGACGCCCGCCGGGCGGTGAGCCCCGAGGTCGCCCACGTGTGGCGGCGTACGCTCGCCGGCCGGGGCCAGGCGCGGGTCGACGATCTGGCCGGCGAGGTCGGCTGGAGCCGCAAACGGCTGTGGTCCCGCAGCCGGTCCCAGCTCGGCATCACGCCGAAGCGCGCCGCCCAACTGGTGCGGTTCGACCACGCCGCTCACCGGCTCGCGGCGGGGCACGCTGCCGCCGCGGTCGCTGCCGAGTGCGGCTACGTCGATCAGTCCCACCTCAACCGCGAGGTCAGGACGTTTACCGGGCTCACGCCGACGGCCTTGGCCGCCGCGCCGTGGCTCGCGATCGACGACGTCGCGTGGCCCGCCTGACCCCGGCCGCGAGCCCGAGATAACGATCCGGACGCCGCCCTTGGCAACGAGTGGCAAACCCTTGCCATGTGCTTGCCATCCCGGTTGCTATGAGTCACAGTAGCCTGCGTGACCGGGCACGGTCAGCAGGACAACAACAGACACCGGAGTCGGCCGCCCGGCCGCCAATGACGAAGAGGGACTTCCCAATCAATGGCAAGGTCATCTAGTCTCGCTGAGATGGGCAAGCGTTTACCAAGGACGGTGAACGGCGGGGGCGGCACGGCAACAGTCGTGTCGGCGCCAGCCGGTGGCCGCAAGATGGGACCGATCAAGAAGCTTGGTCGGGACAAGCTGTTGGTCGCGCTCGGGCTTCCGGGGGCGATCGCGCTGATCCTGTTCCAGTACGTGCCGCTGTTGGGCAACGTGATCGCGTTCCAGGATTACCAGCCGTACCTGGAGATCAACGAGGCACCGTTCGTCGGGCTGCAGAACTTCTCGTTCCTCTGGGATGGCAACACCGCCTTCCTCAATGCGCTGGTCAACACGCTGACGCTGACGGTGATCCAGACCGTGCTGGTGTTCCCGGTCCCGCTGGTGCTGGCGCTGTTGCTGAACAGCCTGGCGGGGGAGCGGCTGAAGCGGCTGCTGCAGTCGATCCTCTACCTGCCGCACTTCCTGTCCTGGGTGATCGTGGTCGCGTTGTTCCAGCAGATGCTCGGCAACGCCGGCATGTTGAACACGTTCCTGGTCCAGAACGACATGCCGCTGATCCAGATCATCGGCGTCCCGGAGCTGTTCAAGGCGCTGATCACCGCGCAGGTGATCTGGAAGGACGCGGGCTGGGGCACGATCATCTTCCTGGCCGCGATCTCCCAGATCGATCAGGAGCAGTACGAGGCCGCCGCCGTCGACGGGGCCAACGCCTGGCAGCGGCTGATCCACATCACGCTGCCGGCGCTGAAGGGCCTGTTCATCCTGCTGTTGATCTTGCGCCTCGGCAACAGCCTCTCGGTCGGCTTCGAGCAGATCATCCTGCAACAGGGGCCGGTCGGACTGGAGGCCAGTGAGGTGCTCGACACCTGGGTCTACAACAACGGCATCATCGGCGGCAACTGGGGCATGTCCACCGCCGCCGGCCTGGTCAAGAGCATCGTCGGTATCGGACTGGTGATCGGAGCCAACAAGTTGGCCCATCTCTTCGGCGAGCGAGGGGTGTACTCGAAATGACCACACTCGAACGGCAGTCGACCATCGGGGCCTCCGACGCCCCGCTGCGGTCGGTCAAGGGCAGCAAGCGGCCGGTCTGGATGGAGAAGCCGAACCCGCTGGTCCAGTTCGTCAAGTTCGTCGCGCTGTCCATCTCGGTGCTGTTGGTGGTCGTCCCGTTCTGGTCGGTGATCGCGACCTCGCTGGCCGACCAGAAGACGATCAACGACAGCGGCGGCGGAATGATCTTGTGGCCGAGTGGTGCCTCGTTCGCCGCATACAGCGCGATCCTGTCCGGCGGCGTGGTGACCCGGGCCGTGATCATCTCGGTCGCGATCACGGTGGTCGGGACGTTGCTGTCGCTGGCCACGACCGCCGGGCTGGCGTACTGGCTGTCCCGACCGGGTTCGTTCGGTTCCAAGCCGACCGTGTTGATCGTGCTCGGCGCGGTGCTGTTCAGCCCCGGCCTGATCCCGAGCTACCTGCTGGTGAAGCAGTTCAATCTGCTGGACTCCTGGTGGTCGCTGATCCTGCCGGTGCTGGTGAACGCCTTCAACGTGATCGTGATGCGGGCGTTCTTCCAGGAACTGCCGCAGGAACTGTTCGAGTCGGCCGCGATCGACGGCGCGTCCAGTCTCACCGTGCTGGTCCGAATCGTGCTGCCGCTGTCCAAGGCGGTGCTGGCGGTGATCGGCCTGTTCTACGCCGTCGCGTACTGGAACGCGTTCTTCAACGCCCTGCTCTACATCCAGAGCACCGACAAGTGGCCGATGGCTCTGGTGCTCCGGACCTTCGTGGTCAACCAGACCACGATCGGCGGTGATCAAGTCGGTGGCATGGCTGAGGTGCTGCCGCCGCAGTTGCCACTCCAGATGGCGATCCTGGTGGTCGCGCTGGTCCCGATCTTGATCCTTTATCCATTCCTGCAGCGCCACTTCGCGAAGGGCGTCATGATCGGCGCCGTCAAGGGCTGACTTCAGAGTTGAGGGAGAAACACACTATGTCCGCATTCACGTTCCAGCGCCGGTCGTTGCTCGCCGGAGCCGGTGGGGCCGCTCTGCTGGCCGGAACCGGCGCCCTGTCCGGCTGCAGCACCGGCGCAGGCCCCGACACCAACACGGCCGCCAAGAACACGGCGGTCACGTTGCCGACCTACGTCCAGTTCACCGGCATCAAGCCGGACCTGCCCGGCAGCGACAAGGGTGTCGACCCGGCGTTCCGGAACTTCCCGAAGGACCGCCCGAAGGTGGTCCCGGAGAAGCCGGGTAACGGGGAGACCCTGACCGGGATGGGCAACATCTACTACGCGGTGCCGCCTGGCCCGGACCGGAACTCGTACTGGGCCGGCCTGAACGAGCGCCTCGGGATCGACCTCGACCTGCAGATGGTCGGCAACGCCGACTACACGCAGAAGTTCGCCACCACGATCGCCGGCAACGACCTGCCGGACATGCTGCAGATGCAGGTCGTGGCAAACTTCCCCGCCCTGCTGGAGAAGCGGTTCACCCGGCTGGACGAGTTCCTGTCCGGCGACGCGATCAAGGAATATCCCAACCTCGCCAACATCCCGACCCGGCACTGGAAGCCGGCCGTCTACAACGGCGGCATCTACGGCATCCCGATCCCGCGCGGCGCGGTCGGTGCGTACAGCTTCATCCGGGAGGACCTGTTCGACGCAGCCGGGCTGTCGCCGGAGCCGAAGAGCTTCGCCGAGCTGACCGAGACGGCGAAGGCGCTGACCGACCCCAAGAAGCGGCGCTGGGCGTTCGGCATGTGGGGCCAGGTCCGCAACTACCTGACGATGATGAACGGTGCGCCGACCGGCTGGCGTGAGGAGGGCGGCAAGCTCACCCACCAGTACGAGACCGAGGAATACAAGCAGGCGATCACTGACCTGACCGAACTCTGGAAGGCCGGCGTGCTGCACCCCGACGCCTTCTCCGACCAGCTGCCGTTCAAGAACCTCTTCAACGCCGGCACGGTCGCGATCAACGCGACCGACGGTTACCCCGGCTGGACCCAGTACATCCTGGACAACGCCTCGAACCCGAACTTCAAGCTCGGCCTGATGCCGGTGTACCAGCGCGAGGGCGGTGAGCTGGCGGCCTGGCACCAGGGCAGCGGCTACTACTCGATCACGGCGCTGAAGAAGCAGGACAGCCCGGACAAGATCAAGTTGATCTTGCGGGTGCTGAACTGGCTGGCCGCGCCGTTCGGAACCGAGGAATACCTCTACCGGCTGTACGGCGAGGAGGGCGTCGACCACACGGTCAACGCTGACGGCGACCCGGTGCTGACCAAGACCGGCACCGCCAACACCGTGATCCCGATCCGCTACATGGCTGACTCGCCGTACACGATCTACCAGCCCGGCCGGCCGGAGGACGCCGACACCCAGCACGCGTACCAGACCAAGGTGCTGGAGAAGTCGATCACCAACCCGACGGTGGGTCTGTTCTCCAACACGCACGCCACCAAGAACGCCACGATCGACAAGACGTTCAACGACGGTGTGCAGCAGATCATCCAGGGCCGCGATCCCTTCAGCAAGCTTGACGAGTTGATCAAGGCGTGGCGCACTGGCGGCGGCGACGGCATGCGCGCCGAGTACGAGGAGCAGTTGCAGCAGGCCGGCGGACAGCCGGGCTGACCCGGATTCAGTGGACCAGGGAGGATCCATGATCAACAACTCGTTCGGACGCCGGACGTTGTTGGCCGGGGCCGGAGCGACCGCCCTGATCGGCACCGCTGCGGGATGCGCGACCAGGTCGGGCAGCAGCTCGAACACGGCCGAGAAGAACACCGGCGTGCAGTTGCCGACCTACATCGAGTACCAGGGAGTCAAGCCGGACCTGCCCGGAAACGTGAACGGAACGCTGCCCGGCTTCCACCGGTTCCCGGCCGAGCGGGCGAAGTCCGTGGAGGAGAAGCCGGGTAACGGCGAGACTCTGTCCGGTCTCGGGCACATCTACACCGCGGTACCGCCCGGGCTGGATCAGAACTCGTACTGGCAAGGCTTGAACGAGCGGCTCGGGATCAATCTCGAGGTCCAGATGGTCGGCAACGCCGACTGGGAGCAGAAGTTCGCCACGGTGATCGCCGGTAACGATCTTCCCGACATCCTGCAGCTTCGGGTCGTGGCCAACTTCCCGTCGCTGCTGGAGAAGCGGTTCACCCGGCTGGACGAGTTCCTGGCCGGCGATGCGATCAAGGAATACCCGAACCTGGCCAACGTGGCGACGCGGCACTGGAAGTCGACGATCTACAACGGTGCCATCTACGGGATTCCGATCCCGCGCGGTGCTGTCGGCCAGTACCACTTCATCCGGGCCGACCTGTTCGACGCGGCCGGCGTCTCCACCGAGCCGAAGGGCTTCGACGAGCTGCTCGAGACGGCGAAGGCCCTGACCGACCCGAAGAAGCGACGCTGGGCATTCGGCCTGATCGGTTCCACCCGGACGTTGCTGGCTCGGATGAACGGTGAGCCGAACTCGTGGCGGGAAGAGGGCGGCAAGCTCACCCACTCGTACGAGACCGAGGAGTTCCGGCAGTCGCTGGCGGATCTGATCACGCTCTGGAAGGCGGGCGTCGTTCATCCGGACTCGGTGAGCACGACCTTCCCGTTCAAGCAGATGTTCAACGGCGGGACCGTGGCGATCAACCCCGCGGACGGGTATCTGGGCTGGGCCGGCTACATCGCCGAGAGCACGGGCAACTACAAGCTCGGTTTGCTCAAGGCCTATAAGCGCGACGGGTCGGAGCCGGCCCGGGTGACCTACGGCGGGCCGAACTATTCGATCACCGGCCTGAAGAAGCAGGACAGCCCGGACAAGATCAAGTTGATCTTGCGGGTCCTGAACTGGCTGGCCGCGCCGTTCGGCACCGAGGAGTTCACGTACCGCAAGTTCGGCGAGGAGGGCGTCGACCACACCGTCGGGCCCCACGGGGATCTGGTCAAGACCAAGACCGGCACGGCAAACATCGCGCTGCCGATCGGCTACTTCTCCGACAGCCAGAACCCGCTCTACGAGCCGGGCCGGCCGGAGGACGTCGACCTGCAGCACAAGTACCAGTCGGAGGTCATGCCGACCGCGATCACCAACCCGACCGAGGGCCTGTTCTCCAACGCCAGCGCGACGAAGAACACGCCGGCCGACAAGAAGTTCCTGGACGACCTGTGGCAGATCGTCCAGGGCCGGAAGCCGGAGTCCGAGGTGGAGAACTTGATCAAGACCTGGCGCAGCGAGGTCGGCGACGAGATGCGCAAGGAATACGAAGAACAACTCCAGCAGAACGGTGGCCAGCGCTGACTTCCCCATCGCTCACCCAGGACGTGTCGAAGCCGGGCGAGAGCTGGACCAGGGACGACCTGGTCCAGTTCACCGACCGATCCCTGCTGGCGCTGCGCCGGTGGGCGACGCCGGGACGGGCCCGGTTCGACCTGCCCGGTCCGAGGGTCGGCTCCGGTCCGGAGCGGGACGGGCTGGAGGCGTTCGCGCGGTCGTTCCTGGCCGTCGGCTTCCGGCTCTCGGCCGCCGAGATCGACTCCCATGATCATGCCGGCTGGTACGCCGCCGGGCTGGCGGCCGGGACCGACCCGGAGTCGCCCGAGTTCTGGCCGTCGCTGCGCGAACTGCCGCAGGCGCGGGTCGAGGCGGCGGCGATCGCGATCGCGCTGCACGAGAGCCGACGCTGGATCTGGGACGCCCTGACGCCGGCAGTCAAGCAGCGCGTGATCGACTGGCTGTCCGGGTCGGT
This sequence comes from Microlunatus parietis, assembly GCF_013407955.1. Lineage (GTDB taxonomy): Bacteria > Actinomycetota > Actinomycetes > Propionibacteriales > Propionibacteriaceae > Microlunatus > Microlunatus parietis. Next base: position 6,146,261 of record NZ_JACCBU010000001.1, read on the forward strand.
CGGGATCGCGTACCCGGACAACAACTGGCGCTGGTTCCAGAACGTGACCCAGGCGTTCCTGCGCTCGGTCGGCGGCCCGTACGACCAGGCCGAGCTGGACGAGAACCTGACGTTCCTGGACGACTGCTACCTCGGCGACGGCTGGTACAGCGACGGTCGGCCGGATCGCCGCACCGGCAACGTCGACTGGTACGTCGGCTGGGTGATGCACCTGTTCTCGCTGTGGTACTGCCGGATGTCCGAGGGCGAGCCCGGGATCGCGGAGTTGCAGGCCCGGTACGCCGAGCGGCTGCGGCCCTACCTGACCGACGCGGCCGACCTGTTCGGCGCCGACGGAGCACCGCTGCACCAGGGCCGGTCGCTGGTCTACCGGCACGCGGTGGTCGGCGCGCTCTGGACCGGCGCCGTCTTCGACGCCAACCCGCTGCCGCTCGGCCGGCTGCGCCGGACCGCCCTCGGCGCGATCCGCTTCTTCGCCGAGCGCGGCGCGTTCGACGAGGACGGCCTGCTCAGCCTCGGCTGGCTGGGCCGGTTCGAGCCCATGCGGCAGCCCTATTCGGGCCCCGGCTCGCCGTACTGGGCCAGTCTGGGACTGGCCGGCCTGGTGCTGCCGGAGAGCCACCCGGTCTGGGCCGAGCCCGAGCAGCCCACCCCGATCGAGACCGGGGACGTGGTCCGGCCGATCCGCCCGATCGGCTGGCTGGTCTCCGGCACCGCCGACGACGGGATTGTCCGGGTGATCAACCACGGTGTCGATCACAGCACCGCCACGCCGGCGCCGGAGAACCCGTACTACAACCGCTACGGCTATTCCAGCGTCACCGGCCCGGTCCCGGCACCCGCCGGCACGGCCGACGGGGCCGTGGATCAGCAGGTCGCCCTGATCGATCCGGACGGCCGCTGGTCGCAGCGCCCCATGATCGAGCGGGTCGCCGTCGATGATCATCGGGCCAGCAGCCGGCAGCGCGCCCGGTTTGCCAGAACCGAACCGGAGCAGGGATTCGACGACGGTCCCGAGCTGACCTGCGTCTCCCTCGTCCGTGGCTCGGTCGAGGTCCGCGCCGTACGTTTCGATGATCATGATCAGGCGTCGGCCGCCCTGGTCATCTCCGGCTACGCCGTGCCCCGGAAGCCCGCCGAGGGCGCCCGGACCGGCCTGCACAGCGCCGTCACCGCCCTGACCGAAGGCGGCTCGTCCGGCAGCTCCGTGCACCCGGTGGCGAACGCGTTCGGCGCCGACCTCGAGGTCCCCTGGTGCCGTTTCGAGCATCCGGAACCCGGCCGCTGGTACGTCATCGCCCTCTGCCTCGGCGAACGCGAACCCGCCTGGCCCACCCTCGCCGACACCCCCTCCGGCCCCGTGATCACCTGGCCCGACGGCACTACCGACCCCCTCTAGCATTCCGGCGACCGGGCACAAAGCAGGCGTGGCTCCTGTCCTGAGCCTGTCGAAGCGCCAAGCCCGAACCCTCAGCCTCAGCCCAAAACCAGCGCGCTGGCCAGAGTTCGCCGAGCGGACGATTTGACCTCGATTTCGGCGGGTTCGGCCGATCAAGTAGTCCGCTCAGTGATGTCAAGGCTGGTCAGACCTCGTCCGCGCCTGAGGCACCCATGTCGCTGCAGTTGTGCCGAATCTGCAAATAGGGTGGAGGAGTGGTTCCGCATCCGCCGGCTCAACCGTTCTTGGCGGCAACCTCGACAAAGGCGCGGCCGGCGCATCCCTTCCAGTGCTCCGGAGGATCGCTGATGTCCTCATGGACTCCGCCGCCTGCCTTCAGCACCGACCCGAGCGCGAAGACGCCGTAACCGGGCATCTCCACCGCGGTCCCGTCGGCGACCAGTCTGGACCCCGGAGGTGCGACCAGGACGTAGCGCTCGGTTCCGACGGTCACACAACCGGCGGCGTCGACGCCCAACGGCCCGCCTACAAGTGCCTCCTGAGTGGGGCCCGACCGCGGGAGCGCGACGATCAGCTTGGTCGCGCGCATGCCTCCGGGCGTCGCCTGCGAAGGTATAGGTGTCGAAGGACCCGGTGTAGACGCGGTCCGCGGGTCGCTCGTACACGCGGTCGCGAGCAGCATCAGGAGAATCGCCAGCCGCCCACCTACTGCGCTCATCAACCGACCTTGACCGTTACGCCGAGGATGGATGATAGCGAGGATATCCACGTGAAGTAGCTGTGACCTGTAACGCTATTTCCGGCAGCATGGATTCCCCTGGCGGCACTGTTTGTAAACCAGGGTACTCCACTGTCGCCCGGGGCAGAAACGTACTGCGATGTTCTTACGATACCCTCGTAGCGTTGGTCCTCGTCATAGTAGTGCGTAGACGTCATGTCGACCGTGCCACATCGGGTAACTCTGCTGCCTCGGCCATAATGGCAAACAGTCGCGTTCATTGCAGGGTTGCCCCACGACGTGACTGTTCGAAGAACCGCATCTCCTTGACTATTGACGCCGGTCTTGAAGCTGGCGGCTGCAGTATTTCCATTGATCGTATGGTGCCACTGCAAGTCTCTCATCTCCTCCGGTGCTGTTGCGGAGTTGTAGGCGATGTATCCGGACAAATCGTAGTATTTCATCCAGTTGTAGCAGTGACGCGCCGACGCCAGGCCATCCCGCGTGCCGCCTCGGACTCCGAACCCTGCCGTGCATCCGCCGATGGTTACGTCAGTTGGATCAAGATCACTGCCGCCGTGAACCGCTATCTCGGGTTCGATGTTGATCTCGGTTGCACGTAGCGTGACGGGGACCGGAAGCAAGCCATCTGGGCTCTGGTTGGCCACAGAATTCAGAAGCGTGTTCACTTCGTCAGTGGTCAGCTCAGTCGTGCCCGGGTTGAGTTCGTATTCGATCACGATCTCCATGGGCAGTCCTCTGACACCGCCGGTACTTTCCACAACTCGGTCGACCTTTTCGAGTTCGTCAGCGACGAGGGACACAGTCCTGGTCAACTCCTCGGTAGCGGCCGGAGCTCCGAATTTGATCACAGTATCGAACGGAAGTCCTTTGAGATCATCAATGAGTTCACTCGTTGGCTCGTGGGTTGTTGAAATCCATGGTGTCCGGTCATCGTCGAAGCCATAAAGCGAGATCATTGCCGGATGTGCCAACGAAATCTGCGTGGCCAGGTCCTCGAATAGAACTTGGTCAGCAAGGTCGACGCCAGCTCGATCGACCGGGATCCCGGTGAGATCGGCATGTGCCTGGGAGTCCGGGCCGGGAGGCGCGGCGGCACGCCTGCCAACACCATCCACAACCATCTCTTGCCACTGGGCTGCACGAACCTTCGGCGCGGGGACGTCGGCCTGGGCCATTAAAGGAGCGCCGCTGATAAGACAGAGCGTCATCACAACTAGAGTTGCCAGATAGAATCGACGACGGTGATGTGACACCGAACCCCACCCCCATTGGTTGATCGTTACCACAAACTATGCTTGGCGGCGGCCCCCGGATGACGCGCGACGCATTGTTCATCAATGAGTTGCGCAAAGGATGACGCTCGTTCATCAAAACGCGCAGCCCGGACGTTGCGCCTGATGGCCCTTAATCTACGCTCACTCCGTGAGCAGTCCAGCGGCCGACGGTGAGCAGGTCACCCCGCGGGTGACGTCGGATACGGCCCCCAGCGTGCCGATCCAGGGCCCGCTCGATCAGGGCCCGCCGGACCCGGCGCTGATCCGCCTGGAACGCGGCCTGTTCCGGTTCTCCTACAACGAGCCGCGCAGCGCGGCCCTGCTGCTGGCCGCGACCCTGATCGCGCTGATCTGGGCGAACCTGCCGGGCGGCACGTACCAGGATTTCTGGCACACGGAGCTGGGTGTCGCGCTCGGCCCGTACGAGCTCTCGCTGGACCTGAAGCACTGGGTCAACGACGGCCTGATGGCGTTCTTCTTCTTCGCGGTCGGGCTGGAGGTGAAACGGGAGCTGGCGATCGGCGAACTGAACGACCGGTCCCGGGCAGTGGTGCCGATTTTCGCCGCGCTGGCCGGGCTCGCCCTGCCCGCGGTGATCTTCCTGGCTCTGAACGCGTCCGGGCCGGGCGCCGGCGCCTGGGGTGTGGTGGTCTCGACCGACACGGCGTTCGTGCTCGGCGTGCTGGCGCTGGTCGGGCCGCGACGGGCGGCGCGGCTGCGGCTGTTCATCATGGCGCTCGCGATCGCCGACGACATCGGCGCGTTGTTGATCATCGCGTTCTTCTACACCGAGTCGATCAACCTGCCGGCGCTCGGCGTCACAGTGCTCGGGTTCGGCCTGATCCTCGTCCTGCGCCGGCTCCGGGTGTCCCGCGGCGCCGGCTACTTCGTCGTCGGAATCGGCACCTGGGTGGCGATGTACCTGTCCGGGGTCCATCCGACCCTGGCCGGCGTCGTGATCGCCCTCCTGCTGCCGGTCTTCCCGCCGAAGCGGCAGGCGGTGGAGCGCGCCGCGCAGCTGGCCCGGGCGTTCCGGCAGTCGCCGAACGCCAAGTACTCGAGGGCCGCGCGGGTCGGGCTGACCACGGCCGTGTCAGTGAACGAGCGGCTGCAGATCGCCTTCCACCCGGTCAACGCCCTGGTGATCGTGCCGCTGTTCGCGCTGGCCAACGCCGGCGTTGTGCTGCACCTGGACACTCTCGCCGCTGCGTTCGGGTCGATGCTGACCTGGGGCATCGTCGCCGGCCTGGTGGTCGGCAAGCTGGTCGGCATCGCCGGCGCGGCGGCCGCGGTGACCCGGGCCAGACCGGGCTCGCTGCCGCCCGGGCTGACGCTGCCGCAGATCGTCGGCGGCGCGGCCCTGTCCGGGATCGGCTTCACCATCTCGCTGTTCATCGTCGACCTGGCGCTGACCGATCCGGTGCTGCAGGACCAGGCCCGGGTCGGCGTGTTCACGGCGTCGCTGATCGCGGCAGTGCTCGGCGCGGTGATCTTCTTCGCGATCCGCGGCCAGACCCGCGATCTCGGCCCGCCGCTGGAGTTGCTCCGGCCGGTCGATCCGGAGCGTGATCACATCCGCGGCCGCCCCGACGCCCCGTACACCTTGATCGAGTACGGCGACTTCGAGTGCCCGTTCTGCTCCAAGGCGACCGGGTCGATCCGGGAGGTGCGGGAGTTCTTCGGCGACGATCTCCGGTACGTGTTCCGTCACCTGCCGCTGGAACGGCAGCATCCGCAGGCGTTCCAGGCGGCGCTGGCCAGCGAGGCCGCCGCCGAGCAGGGCAAGTTCTGGGAGATGCACGACCTGCTGTTCGCGCACAGCGACGCGCTGGAGCCGGAACAGCTGCGTTCGTACGCCGAGCAACTCGGCCTCGATCTGGAGGCCTACGACGAGGCGCTCCGGACCCGGGCCCACGCCGGCCGGGTGAACGACGACCTGGTCGACGCCGAGACCTCGGAACTGGCCGGGACGCCGGCGTTCTACATCGGCGAGGAGCGACTGATCGGGCCCTACGACGCGCAGCGCCTGATCTGGGAGCTGTCCGAGTCGGCCCCGCCGCCACTCGGCGCCACGGAGGCTCGGGAGGATCAGGCCAGCTCGGAGTCGTAGGCCGCGAAGATCTCGGCGGTGCTGCGCCCCTGCTGGCGCTCCCGATCATGCAGCACGGCGATCAGCTCCCTGATCTTCGGCGTAGTGATCAACAGGTAGCGCGCGACGACCGGTGCGGCGTTCCAGTAGGTGTGTACGACGCCCGCCCTGGCCAGTGCGGCCCCGCCCGCCGGAACCTCGAATTCCCTTCCGTCGAAGGAGAATCCGAGGCTTCCTGCGAGCACGTACCAGGCCTCGTCGTCGCCCCGGTGGACGTGCAGCGGAGCGACCGGCTCCGGCTTCCCGGACGTCGAGGGTGGCTGCTCCCATTCGGCGATCACGAAGTCGCTGCCGGCGAGATCGGCCGCGAGGAGGCTGGTGCGGATCAACTCTGATTCGACGGAATCGGTGGACATGATCGTGAATATTTCACGATTCCGACAAAGACTCAAGCGGTACGGCGCTGTCGCCAGGTCCGGACCAGGTAGGTGAGCGCGGCCGCGCAGCCCGGCACCGGCAGCAGCATCAGGACCAGCAACGGGCCGGTCACGCCAGAGGCCAGCACCAGGCCGCTCAGCCCGGCGGTGATCATGAACCACCACAGCCCGAGCCCGGTCCGGTACGCGGCGTAGACGAGCGCTGCCAGCGCTGCGGCGAGGAAGCCGGCCAGCAGCAAGGCCCGCGGCCCGAGACAGCCCAGGCCGTCCGTCGAGCAGGCGCCGGCGTCCAGCAGGCTCAGCCCGTATCCGATGCCGAAGATCAACAACGCCACGCCGGTGCTCAGATAGGCCCGCACCAGGTGCCGGGCGAAGGGATGACTCGAGGTCGCGGAGTGAGCGGTGGTCAGCGAACCGATCGATGCTTCAGCCATGCTGTTCATCCTTGTTCGGCTGGGGGTGCCACACGTCTGGCCGAGGTGCGGATCCGCCCGGGCCCGGGTCCGACTCCGGGCCCAGGGCGGTTCGGCAGGGTCGGACTCAGGACGTGACCACCCGCTCCAGATCCTCGCGGTTGTCGGCCATGATCTCTTCGAGCCGCGGCCGGATCCCGGTCAGCGCCTCGGCGGCCGGCACGTTGTCGCCGTACACCCGGGCCATCGCGCCGCTGATCTGGTCGGTGGCGGCCTGGAACCAGGTGATCCGGTCGGCGGTCTTGGCGTTCGGCAGTTGATCAAGGGCGACCCCGAAGTTCGGGTCCTCCTTGACCAGGTCCTTGACGATGCTGGTGTCGTGGGCCGCCTTCGTGATCGGCACGTAGCCGGTGCTGGCGTGCCAGTAGGCCGCGATCTCGGGCTTGGCCAGGAACTTGAACAGTTCGGCCGCCGCGTCCTGCCGGTCCTTGGACTCGGCCTTGATGATCGACAACCCGGACCCGCCGGTCGGCACCTGGGTCCGCTCGGACTTCTTGCCCAGCATGAACGCGACGCCGATGTCGAACTTGGCGGCCTGCATGGCGCCACGCAGGGAGGCGGTGGAGCCGTGGCAGGCGGCGACCAGTCCGGTGGTGTAGTCGGTCATCGCGGCCTTCGCCATGTAGCCGAGCTTCTGCTCGTGGATGAAGGACCGCTGCCATTCCAGCCACTCGACCGCCGGTGCCTCGTCGACCGTGATCTCGTAGTCCTTGGAGAACGATCCGCCGAAGGCCCAGACGCCGGCCTGGCCGAACCAGTTGTCCGTGGCGCCGAACGCCATGGTCTGCAACGGCTTGCCGCTGACGGTGATCTTGGCCAGCTCAGGCCCGTACTCGGCGAGGTCGTCCCAGGTCTTCGGGCCCTCCTCGGGCAGCCCGGCCCTGGCGAAGAGCTCCCGATTGAAGTAGAACAAGGGATTCGACCGGGCGAACGGCACGACATAGGTCTTGCCGCCGGCGATTCCCTCACCGACGTAGGCGTCCAGATAGGCATCGAGCGACCAGTCGCTGGTGAAGTACGGGTCGAGCTCGGCGAACACGCCGGAGAAGTAGAACTGCAGCCACTGCAGCTCCGGGAACGCCACCACGTCGGGCACCTGCCGGGCCTGCAGGGCGGCGGTCAGCTTCTGGTTCAGGACCTGGTAGCTCTCCTGCGACTCCGTCACGGCCACGATGTCGGTCTGCGACTCGTTGAACTGACGGAACATCTCGGTGATCGCGTCCTGCGGACCGGCCGTCCAGGGCGACCAGAACAGCACCGGGGTACGGCCCTGATACTGCTGCGGGATCTGCAGATCCGCCTGCTTGTAGGCGTTGTTGACCGCGCCCTCGGTGCTCGCTCCGGGCGCTCCGCAAGCCGACAGCGCCGCTGCGGCGCCGGTCAGACCCATGACGGACAGCATCGACCGGCGGGAGAGGGTGGACGTGGTGAACCTGGTCATGATCGACTCCGGATTTCTCGTGGTGGGTACGTCAGCGCAGCGCACCGGCGGCGAGACCGCCGACGATGCGTCGCTGCGCCAGGAAGAAGATGATCAACATCGGTAGTGCCGTGATCACGGTGCCGGCCATCACGGCACCCCAGTTGGTGTAGCCCTCCTCGGAGCGGAGGAACATCAGGCCGATCGGCAGGGTGCGCATGGTGACCGTGTTGGTCGCGATCAGTGGCCAGACGAAGTCGTTCCACTTGCCGATCAGAATGATCAAGGTGGCGGTGATGATCATGGGACGGGACAGCGGCAGCACCAGATGGATCAGCCGGTAGAGGTGCCCGGCGCCGTCCAGGGTCATCGCGTCGGTCAGCTCGGCGGAGATCCGGCGCATCTGCTGCAGCAGCAGGAACATCGCGAACGCGGTGCCGATCCCGGGCAGGATCAGCCCTTGGTAGGTGTTGATCCAGCCGAGGTGGCCGATCGTGATGTAGTTGACCAGCAGCGTGACGTGGCCGGGCAGCATCAGCGACCCGAGCATCAGCAGCAGCACCGGGCGCTTCCAGCGGAACGGCACGAAGGCGAAGGCGTACGCGCTCATGATCGCCAACAGCAGTTCCAGGGTGGTGCCGACCGAGGTCGTGATCACCGAGTTGAGCAGGAACCGGTCGAACGGCGCGGCCTGCCAGGCCTCGGCGAAATTCTCGAAGCGGGGCAACGCCGGCAGCCAGGTGACCGGATAGGTGTAGATCTCCTCCGGCGCCTTGAGGGCGGTGCTGAACAGCCAGTAGAGCGGGATCGCGAACACGCCCAGCGTGATCACGAGCAACGGGTAGAGCAGCAGCCGCGGTCCGAACCACCGGCGCCGGCGGCGGGTTGCCGGGCCGGCCAGCGACGGGTTGGGGCCGGGCGTGACCTGGCGGGTGGGTTCGGTGGTGCGGGCGGAGATCGGGGGAGCGCTCACTGGTAATGCACCGTCCGATCGCCGATCCGCAGCTGGATCACCGTGAGGGCGAGCAGCAGCAGGAACATCAGCGTCGCCGAAGCCGCCGACATGCCGATGTCGAAGTCGCGGAACGCCGTCGCGTAGATCAGCCAGCTCAGCGTGGTGCTGGAGTCGCCGGGCCCGCCCTCGGTCAGGGTGGCGATGATGTCAAACGCCTGCGCCGCCCCGATCAGGCCGGTGATCGACAGGAACAACGTCGCCGGCGACAGCAGCGGCAGGGTCAGGTTGAGATGCAACCGCCAGCCCGACGCCCCGTCCAGCGAAGCGGCCTCGTACACGTCCTTCGGCAGGTCCAGGATCGCCGTGTAGTAGATGATCGTGACGAAACCGAGCCGCTGCCACAGGTAGGCCAGCGTGATCGCCCAGACCGACCAGTCCGAGGTCGTCGTCCAGCGCGGCGAGTCCATCCCGACCAGCTCGAACGCGACCCGGGACAGGCCGTACGTGGGATCGAAGATGAACAGCCAGAGCACGCCGATCGCCGCACCCGGCAACAGATGCGGCGCGAACGCGATCGTCCGGACGAAGCCGCTGAACCGCAACTTGGCGGCCAGCAGCAGGCCCATCAGGATCCCGCCGACCAGGCTGCCGACCGTGCTGATGCCGGTGAAGATCGCGGTGTTGACCAACGCCGAGTGGAACCGGGTGTCGGTGATCATGGACAGGTAGTTCCGCAGGCCGACGAAGGTCGGTTGCGGGTCGACCAGATCCCACTTGGTCAGGCTGAGATAGACGTTGTAGATCGTCGGCCAGTAGGAGAAGACGAGGATCACGATCAGGTTCGGCGCGATCAGGGCGCCGAACAGCAGAGCGTTCCTGAGGTTGTTCCGTCGCCGACGGGTGCGCCGGGTCGGGGCCCCGAGACGTACGCTCTCCGCTCCGGCCCTACCCCGTTCGGCCGCAAGGGTGCTCACGGCCGCTGATCATGATCGGACAAGGTAACGCCGCGGCCCTCGGTCCGTGGACCGGCGGTGAACGGGCCCGGAACGCGCCGGCAGGCTGGCGAACCGCCTCAGCCGCCCCACCGCACCAGGTTTCCTGGCGCTTTACCAGGAAAGCAACTCTGGTAAAGCGCCAGTTTTTCACGTTACGTGAAAAACCGACCGGCGCCGATCAGGAGGGGTCGGCCAGCGTGACGTCGACGGACAGCTCGCCGTCGCCCGCGACCCACTCGACGTCGCCGGTGATCCGGCCGACGGCCCGAAGATCGGCCTCGACCGCGCGGACCCGGTCCAGGGTCCCGGCCGGCCCGGCGAACACGGCTCGGGTGATCTCGGTCTTCATCGACACCTTCGCGGTCGACTTGGCGCCACGGATCGCGATCAGAGCGGCGGCCACGTCGGCCAGCAGCTGGCGGTCACCGGCCTCGGTGTCGAGCTCGTCGACGATCGGCCAGGTCGCGTGGTGCACCGAGCCCGGCTTCCACCAGGACCAGACCTCTTCGGTGACGTACGGCAGGATCGGCGCGAACAGGCGCAGGATCACGTCCAGCGCCTGGGTCAGCGCGGCCCGGGCCGAGTCGGCGCCCGCTTCGCCCACGGAGCCGTACGCGCGTTCCTTGACCAGTTCGAGGTAGTCGTCGCAGAACTGCCAGAAGAACCGTTCGGTCACCTCGAGCGCCGTCGTGTAGTCGTACGCGTCGAAGTGCTTGGTCGCTGCCGTGATCACCGTACGCAACTCGGCCAGCATGGCCAGGTCGGCCGGCTCGGTGATCTTCGCGCCGGGCGCCGCCTCGGGGTAGCCGAGGATCAGCTTGCTCGCGTTCAGCACCTTCATCGCGAGCCGCCGGCCGACCTTCATCTGGGTCTCGTCGAACGGGGAGTCCAGCCCGGGCCGGGCCAGCGCGGCGCGCCAGCGCACGGCGTCGGTGCCGAACTTGTCCAGCACCTCGGTCGGCACGGTCGCGTTGCCCTTGGACTTGCTCATCTTCTTGCGGTCCGGGTCGGTCACGAAGCCGCTGATCATGGACCGGGCCCAGGGCAGCGAGTCGTTCTCGAAGTGCGACCTGATCACCCGGTCGAACAGCCAGGTCCGGATGATGTCGTGCGCGTTCGTGTTCAGGTCCATCGGGAACGTGAGCGTGAACAGCTCCGGGTCCCGTTCCCAGCCGCAGACGATCTGCGGGGTCAGGGACGAGGTGGCCCAGGTGTCCATCACGTCCGGGTCGCCGATGAAGCCGCCGGGCATCCCGCGTTGATCATCGGCATAGCCGGCCGGGGTGTCGCTGCTCGGGTCGACCGGAAGCGCGGATTCCTCGGCGAACAAGGGATTCGCGTAGTCCGGCTCACCTTGATCATCGAGCGGGTACCAGACCGGGAACGGCACGCCGAAGAAGCGCTGCCGGGAGATCAGCCAGTCGCCGTTCAGCCCGCCGACCCAGTCCTCGTAGCGGTGCCGCATGTGCTCCGGCACCCAGCCCAGCTCGCGGCCGCGCTGCAGCAGCCGGTCCCGCAGCTCGGCGTCCCGGCCGCCGTTGCGGATGTACCACTGCCGGGTGGAGACGATCTCCAGCGGCTTGTCGCCCTTCTCGAAGAAGTTCGCCTTGCGCTGGGTCGGCTTCGGCTCGCCGTCAAGATCACCGGACTCGCGGAGCAGGCCCACCATCGCCTCGCGGGCGCTGAACGTCGTCTTGCCGGCCAGCTGCTCATACGCCGAGCGGCCGGCCGCCGGGATCCACTCCGGCACCTCGGCCAGGATCCGGCCGTCCCGCCCGATGATCACCCGGGCCGGCAGCTGCAGCTCCCGCCACCAGGTCACGTCGGTCTGGTCGCCGAACGTACAGCACATCACCAGGCCGGAGCCGAGGTCCTTCTCCACCAGCGGATGGCTGAGCACCGGCAGTTCCACGCCGAACACGGGGCTGGTCACCGTCTGCCCGACCAGGTCGGTGAACCGCTCGTCCTCCGGATGGACCAGCAGCGCCACGCAGGCCGCGATCAGCTCCGGCCGGGTGGTCTCGATGTGCACCGGTCCCTCGGGTGCGTGGAAGGCGACCCGGTGGAACGCGCCGGGATAGTCCCGGGCCTCCACCTCGGCCTGCGCGATCGCGGACTGGAACGTCACGTCCCACACGGTCGGTGCCTCGGCCAGGTAGGCCTCGCCGCGCGCCGCGTTGCGCAGGAAGGCCCGCTGAGCCACCGAGATCGAGTCGTCGGAGATCGTCGTGTAGAGCGTCGACCAGTCCACGCTCAGGCCGACCTGGCGCCACAGGTTCTCGAACGCCTTCTCGTCCACCTCGGTCAATTCGTGGCAGAGCGCGACGAAGTTGCGCCGGCTGATCGGCACCTGGCGCTTCGGGTCCGGTTTGGCGGGCGGCGTGAAATCGGGGTCGTACGGCACCGTCGGGTCGCACCGGACGCCATAGAAGTTCTGCACCCGGCGCTCGGTGGGCAGGCCGTTGTCGTCCCAGCCGATCGGGTAGTACACGGACTTGCCGGTCATCCGCTGGTAGCGCGCGATCAGATCCGTGTGGGTGTAGGAGAACACGTGCCCCACGTGCAGCGACCCGGACACCGTCGGCGGCGGGGTGTCGATGCTGAACACCTGGTCCCGGCGCTCCGGCCGGACGAACGCGTACGTCCCGTCGGCGTCCCAGCGGGCCGACCACTTGGCCTCCAGCCCCTCCAGCGCCGGCCTCTCCGGCACCGCCCGTACGACGACGGCCTCGGGCGCTGCTGCCGGAGGTGTCGTACGGGGTGCTGTCGAGGTATCGGTCATAGCGCTCGATCTTACGGAACCCGGCCCGTCGGTCGCACATCCATTGCGCGGCCCCGCCCGTATCTCCCTTGCCGCCGGGCGCCGCGCGGCGTAACGTACTCAGTGAACGAAAAAACATTCTGTTTTCAGAGTCTTCAGGAGGGGTCGTGCCGTCGGCGTTCACCGAGCGGGACCGGGAGCGGATCGAGGGGAAGCTGCTCGAGACCGGCTTCCGGCTGTTCACCACCCAGGGGCTGCGCAAGACCTCGCTGGACGACCTGGTGCGGCCGGCCGGCATCGCGAAGAGCACCTTCTACCGGTTCTTCGACTCGAAGGAGGAGTTGTACGTCGCGCTGATATTCCGCCAGGTGCCGGAACTGCGCGCGGGGATCCTCGCCGTCCTCGACGACGAATCGCTCGGCGTCGCCGAACGACTGCGGCGCTACCTGCATGCGGCGCTCGACATCCAGCGGAACAACCCGCTCTATCGACGGCTGCTGACCCATCCCGACGAGCTCGAACTGGTGGCGGCGAGGACGTCGCCGGACCGGCTCGAGGAGACGAAACGGCTGATCGTCGAGCCGTCCCTGGAATTCCTGCAGCGCGCCCGCAAGAACGGCGATCTGGTCGACGTCGAACCCGGCATCGTGTTCGGCGTCGTCCAGGCGGTGCTCACCGTGCCGCTCCAGGAGCAGATGTTCGACCCGGCGACGTATGAGCCGGCGTTGGACCTGCTGATCGACATCGTGGCGACCGGCTTGACCCGGTCCCACGGAAAGGACCATTCATGATCACGGTGGAGGGTTTGACCTTCCGCTATCCCGGCAGTGCCGAACCCGCGGTGCGGGGGATGGACTTCGAAGTGGGTCGCGGCGAGATCTTCGGCTTCCTCGGGCCCAGCGGCGCCGGGAAGTCGACCACGCAGAAGATCTTGATCGGCCTGCTGACCGGGCACGGCGGCCGCATTTCCGTCTGGGGCAAGGAACCCGCCGACTGGGGCCCGGACTACTACGAGCGGGTCGGCGTCTCGTTCGAGCTGCCGAACCACTACCTGAAGCTCACCGCGCGAGAGAACCTCGAGTTCTTCGCCTCGCTGTACGCGGGGGTGACCCGTGACCCGCTCGAACTGCTCGACCTGGTCGGGCTGGCCGGCGACGCGGACACTCGGGTGGGCAAGTTCTCCAAGGGGATGCAGATGCGGCTGGTGTTCGTCCGCGCGCTGCTGCACAACCCGGAGCTGTTGTTCCTCGACGAGCCGACGTCGGGTCTCGACCCGACCAACGCCCGCAAGGTGAAGGACCTCGTGCTGGCCGAGAAGGCCCGCGGCAAGACGGTCTTCCTGACCACCCACGACATGGCGACCGCCGACGAACTCTGCGATCGGGTCGCGTTCGTCGTCGACGGCCGGATCGTCGCGTTGAACTCGCCGCGCGAGCTCAAGGTGGAACGCAGCCAGCGTCGGGTCCGGGTCGAATACCGGGACCGGAGCGGCGAGTTGGCCCGGCGGGATTTCGGCATGGACCGGCTGGCCGAGGACGACGATTTCCTTGCCCTGTTGAAGAACGAGGCGGTGGAGACGATCCACAGCAAGGAGGCCACCCTGGACGACGTGTTCGTCGAGGCGACCGGGCGGCGGCTGACGTGAGCCGCCTTGGCGTCGCCCTGCGGGCCGAGTTCCGGCTCCAGTGGCGCTACCGCTTCCTGCAGGCAGGCATCTTCTCCGGCTTCATGTGGTTGTTGATCTTGCTGCCGTTGCCGCACGACCTGCGGTCGATGGCCGAGCCGTACGTGATCCTCGGGGACCTGTCGATCGTCGGCTGGTTCTTCATCGCCGGCGCGGTGTTCTTCGAGAAGGGGGACCGCACCCTGAATGCGCTGGTGGCCACTCCGCTGCGCTTCAGTGAGTACCTGGCGTCGAAGTTGATCACGTTGATCCTGCTGTCCACCGTGCTGGCGGTCTTCGTCGCGACGGTCACCCACGGCACCGGCTACGACCTGCGGCTGCTGCTGCTCGGGGCCGTCCCCGGAACGCTGGTGATGTTGCTGGCCGGTTTCGTCTCCTCGATGCCGTTCACCTCGGTGAGCAACTGGTTCCTGCCGTCGACGATCCCGCTGGCGGTGCTCACCTTCCCGGCCTTCCATCTGGCCGGGATCCTCGAACAGCCTTGGATGTATGCGATCCCGACCCTGGGCCCGTTGCTGTTCCTCGGCGCTGCGTTCGGCCAGACCACGCTCGCGGCCTGGCAGATCGCCTACGGCCTGATCTACCCGCTGATCTTCGCCACTCTGCTCTGGCTGCCGGCCCGCTATCTGTTCGATCGCCACGTCGTGGCCAAGACCGGGGGTGAATGATCATGAACACGCTGCTGGCGCTGGGGCGCAATGATCTTCGCGGGATCCGCCGTGAGTCGTTGTTCGCCTTCGTCCTGTTCGCACCGCTCGGCTGGATCGCCCTGGTCAGGTTCGGTACGCCCGCGGCGGCCGCGATGACCGCCGACCGGTACGGGCTCGATCTGACGCCCTACCACCCGGTGATCCTGACCGGTTTCCTGTTGTTGACCAGCCCGATCGTGGTCGGCGCGCTGGGTGCGTTCCTGGTCCTGGACGAGCGGGACGGCGGCACCATCGCGGCGCTGCGGGTCTCGCCGGCCCGGATGAGCACGTACCTCGGCTACCGGGCGATCACGGTGGTCGTGGTCACCGCGCTGTATGTGATCCTCACCCTGCCGGCCTCCGGGTTGCTCCCGCTCGACCAGTGGCCGGCACTGATCCCGGTCGGGCTGCTGGCCGGGCTGTCCGGCGTGGTGATCTCGCTGGCCCTGCTGGCGTTCGCGCGGAACAAGGTCGAGGGGCTGGCCGGTGTCCGGGCGATCGGGATCGTGGTGGCCGGTCTGCCCCTGATCCCGTACTTCCTGGGACCGGAATGGCAGTACCCGTTCTGGCTGCTGCCGACCTACTGGCCGGCCAAGGCGTACTGGCTGATCAGCACGGGTGATCCGTGGTGGCCGTACCTGATCGGCGGGGTGATCTACCAGCTGCCGCTGATCGCCCTGCTGTACCGCAGATTCCTGCGCAGTCTCGGCTGAGGCCGCGGCGGATCCCTAATATCACGTGCCATTCGGGTCGTCATTTCTTAATTCCAATTTCAGACGGCCCTCTAGACAGATTTGAGTTGGGTTCGTATGTTTATCGGTCGTAAGGCCGTGTATCACCTCAGCTCGGGGGATCGAAGGGTCCGACTGCTGGTCCGGAGTCGCCGAAACGACTTCGGAGAACCTATCCCGAGGAGTGATCATGTCTATCCTTAAGCCATTGGTCAAAGGTGTCGTCGCCGGTGCAGCCGTGCTGGCGACCACCTTCGCCGGCCTCACCACCGCAAGCGCCGAAACCGGAGTGATCGAGCTCAAGGGCGTCAAGGGTGAACTGACTCGAACCCAGGTCTCGACCTACGTGACCGACAGCCTCGAGTATCAGCTGTATCGCGAACTCAGGGAGCACGGGGCCACCAAGGCCCAGGCCGCCGTGCTGGCCGACAAGATCACCGATCGATTGAAGAGCCGGGTGAAGACCCAGCTGCCCACCAAGGGAACGGTGACCAAGGGGTCCGTGCGCAAGCTCGAGGCGTCCATGGAACGCGATCTCGAGCGGACGATGGGCACCAAGGTCGATCTGAAACTCGACCGCGGAACGCTCGCACCGACGCTCGATCTGCCGGGCGGTCTCGACCTCGCCGGACTGCTGGGCAAGGTGCTCGGCCTGGTCGGCAGCCTGCTGGACACCGTGATCGGGCTGCTGGGTGGCCTCGGTGGCGGCGGATTGCCGGAACTGCCGGAGCTCCCGGAGTTGCCGGAACCGGAACTGCCGGTCGGTGAATGAGTCCGAGTTGAATCCTTCGGCGGCGGCTGCGCGGTCAGTAGACCGTGTAGCCGCCGTCGATCACGACCACCGAGCCGGTCATGAACGCGGCGGCGTCCGACGCGAGATAGACCACGGTCGGCGCAATCTCCTCCGGCATTGCGTAGCGCTGCTGCACTGAGTCGTCGATCCAGCGGGCTTTGAATTCGGGCCGGTCCACCGGTGCCATATCCGTTTTGACATATCCCGGCGCGACGGCGTTCACGCGAATTCCGTACGGCGCCCATTCTGCGGCCAACGACTTCGTCAGTTGGTGGACGGCGGCCTTCGACGCATTGTAGGAGGCCTGCCACTGCGGTCGATTTACGATGATCGAGGAGATCGATCCGACATTGACGATGCTGCCGCCGCCGGACTCCTTCATGATCCGGGCCGCGGCGATCGAGGTGGTCCAGACCGACTTGAGGTTGAGGTCGAGCACCGTGTCGAACTCGGACTGCGGAACCTCGAAGGTCGGCCGGTGGATCGCGATCCCGGCGTTGTTGATCACGATGTCCAGCCCGCCCAGCGCGGCGGCCGACTCGGTGACGATCCGCTCGGCGTCGGTGACCAGGTCACCGGTGACCACCTGGACCGGATGGCCCTCGTCGCGCAGCGTCGCCGCCGCCTCCTCGTTGCGGGCCTGATCGCGGGCGGTGATCACCACCTCGGCGCCGGCCTCGGCCAGTCCGCGGGCGAAGGCGAGCCCGAGCCCCCGATTCCCGCCGGTGACCAGCGCCTTCCGCCCGGTCAGCCGGAACGTGTCCAGTACGTGCACGGTGCCTCCCTCTCTCGCCGACTCCGTACCTGAATGTACGGGGATGCCGACGTCACCGGGCGGCGGGGAGCCGGAAGCCGTCTCCGGACCGGGGACGCTTCGTCGCGGCGATGGTGAAGGTCAGCGGCAGCCGCTCCGGGTGGTCGGTGAGCCGCCACTCGCCGTTGCCGAGCTGCGTCATCCGGCCCGGGATCGCCTCGTGCGGCGCCGTGTCGTGCTCCTCGAACAGGGTCAGCTCCAGGCCGTGCCGGAGCAGCGCGGTGATCAACTCGCCGAGCCCGTGGTTCCACTGGTAGCTGGTCGTGTGGGTGATCTTGTGATCGGTCTGGACGTAGGTACCGTCGCCGTCCCAGATCAGCGGCTCGGTCTCGAAGTACGGGTACTCGAGCGTGAGCAGGCCGTCCGGCCGGGATTCGTTGGTGGCATGGAGCATCGGGTGTCCGTCGCGCAGGAACAGCCCGCCGCCGGGCCGGAGCAGTTCGGCGACGACCTGGGCCCAACGGTCGATGTCGGGCAGCCAGCACAGCGCTCCGATGCTCGTATAGACGAGATCGAAGCCACCGCCTTGATCAAGATCGGATCCGGCATCAAGAGCTGCGGGGGCGGAGTAGACGTCGGCGACGACGAAGTCGGCCTGGGCCGAGGTGCGGGCCGCCAGTTCGCGGGCATGGTCGATCGAGACCGGTGAGAGGTCGACGCCGGTGATCTTCGCGCCCAGCCGGGCCAGCGAGATCGTGTCCGTACCGATATGGCACTGCAGATGCACCGTGCGCAGGCCGCGCACGTCACCGAGCCGCTGTGCATCGAACCGGACCACGTCACTGAGGAACTCGGGGTCGTCGAAGTCGGCGACCCGATAATCGGGAGACGCGACGTGGGCGACCGCCCGATCGTCCCAATTCGCGCGGTTCGCGGTCAGGTAGGCAGGCTCAGGCATCCCGCCATGATCACGAAAGCTTCCGGGCCGTGGCAATCGGTTATTCCTCCGGCAGAGCGGCGCGCAGCTCCCGCGCCAACTCGTCCATCCGCTCGGTCGGCACCCACTCCTCGCGGGGATGCTTCAGGTAACCGAAGACGTTCGGCCCGATCAACTCCGGGGCAAGATCAGCAGCGCGCGGCACCAGGTGGATGTGCAGGTGGCTGAAGCCTTCGGCCTCGGCGAACATCATCTGGTACGTCTTCACACAGCCGACCACCTTCTGGAGGGCGCGGGAGAGACCGAGCAGCATCGGCCCGACCTCGGCCGCCGCGGCCTCGGTCAGCTCGGCGAAGCTCGTGACGTGCCGGGTCGGCAGGAACACGAGCCAGCCGGCGAGAGCGGAGTCGAACGCATGGGCGACCCGCCAGTGCTCGGTGCGAACCACCTGCTCCCGGTCCGGCAGGGCTGCGGCGGCGGTCTGCGTACAGGCAAAGCAGTCTGTGGTGTTCATCCGTCCCGACCCTAGGACACTAGACTGTGCTGGCTATGTCACATGCCGAACTCGTCGCCACCCTCACCGCTCGCTGGCCGGAACACCGGGTCGCGCCGAGCCTCGGTCGGGTGCAGGCCTTGATGGACCTGCTGGGTGAACCGCAGAAGACGTACCCGGTGATCCATGTTGCGGGGACGAACGGCAAGGGCTCGACGGCAGCCATGATCGAATCGCTGTTGCGGGCTGCGGGCTTGCGTACCGGAAGGTTTTCGAGCCCGCACCTGACCAGTGTCACCGAGCGGATCATGATCGACGGCCGGCCGATCGACGAGGAACGTTTCGACGCGACCTGGGCCGACATCGAGCCGTACGTGACGATGGTGGACGAGCGCAAGATCGACGGCGTCGCGATGACCTTCTTCGAGATCATCACCGCGATGGCGTTCGCCGCCTTCGCCGATGCGCCGGTCGATGTGGCCGTGATCGAGGTCGGGCTGGGCGGCACCTGGGACGCCACCAACGTCGCCGACGGTGCGGTCGCGGTGATCACTCCGATCGATCTCGATCACACCCATCTGCTGGGCTCGACGGTCGACAAGATCGCGGGGGAGAAGGCCGGCATCATCAAACCCGGCGCCCAGGCGATCCTCGCCGGACAGCCGGTGGAGGCCGCGACGAGGCTGCTGGCGCGCAGTGCGGAGGTCGGTGCTCTGGTACAGCGGGACGGGATCGACTTCGGTCTGCTCTCGCGCAGCGTCGCGGTCGGTGGCCAGCTGATCCGCCTCAACGCGTCGGGCGGACCGGTCGACGACATCTTCCTCCCGCTGCACGGCGGGCATCAGGCGGACAACGCCGCCCTGGCCGTCGCGGCCGTCGAGGCGTTCCTCGGCATGCGGGCGCTGGAGCCGGACGTGATCCGGGCCGGCCTCGCGGAGGTACGGATGCCGGGGCGCCTCGAAGTGATCCGGAGGTCGCCCACGGTCGTCCTGGACGCCGCCCACAATCCGCACGGTACTCGCGCAGCGGCCACCGGCATGGCCGAGGCGTTCGGCTTCAGCCCGCTGATCGGTGTGATCGCCGTGATGCGGGACAAGGACGCGCGCGGCCTGCTGACCGAACTCGCCGAGACCGTCGACCGGGTTGTCGCCACCCAGGTGGCCTCGACCGATCGCGGCTTGCCCGCGGAAGCGCTCGGCGAGCTGGCGGCGGAGATCCTGGGGACCGAGCGGGTCCAGGTCGAGCCCCGCCTCGACGACGCCATCGAGACCGCGATCGCCCTCGCCGACTCCGATGAGTACGGCAACGCGGGCGTCCTCATCACCGGCTCCGTGATCGCCGTCGGTGAGGCCCGGACACTGCTGGCCGGCAACGAGCCCTGGCCGGTGAACGGCGGCGAAGCGGCCGTCGAGGCGGAGGACGAGCCGGAGGACGAGGACCCGGAGCCCGAGGACTGGAGCCGGGACGATCTCGACGGCTTCGACTACGCGCCGCCGCAGATCCGGCGCGCTCCGGCCGAGGACCCGTTGCGGCCGCTGGTCGGCGACGACCCCGAGGACGACCGTCGATGAGGCTCGCCGCGGACAACCCGATGCGGATGCCGCTGATGATCACCCTGATCTTCGAGGTGATCGTGTTCGGACTGTCGATCCCGGTGATGATCCTCATCTCGGGCCTGCCCGGCTGGGTCGCCGGCGGCCTCGGCGGCCTGGCCGCCCTGCTGGCCCTGGCGAGCGCCGGCCTGCTGCGCTCCGCGGCCGGCTACCCGCTCGCCTGGCTGACTCAGGTCGCCGGCATCGCCCTCGGCTTCGCGAACGCGGCCATGTTCCTCGTCGGCGCCATCTTCGCCGGCGTCTGGCTGCTGTTCTTCGTCCTCGGACGACGGCTGGAGCGCGGCGTACCGGGTGGCGGTGGAGCCGCCACCGGCTGAGTGCGGTTGGGGCCGCGCTCGATAAGGTGCAGCCATGACTGACACCCCGACCCCGCCGGCCCAGCGCTCCTTCGTCCTGATCAAGCCCGACGCCGTCCGGCGTGGACTGGTCGGAGCCGTGCTGAGCAGGCTGGAGAACAAGGGCCTGTCGATCGTCGCCATGGAGCTGCGCCAGGTGAACGATGAGTTGTCCGATCAGCACTATGCGGAGCACGTGGAGAAGGCCTTCTACCCGCCTCTGCGCACCTTCGTGACCTCGGGCCCGTCGGTGGCGCTGGTGGTCGAGGGCGACGAGGCCATCGAGGTCGTGCGGCTGCTGAACGGGGCCACCGACGGCCGCAAGGCTGCCCCGGGGACCATCCGAGGCGACTACTCCCTGTCCAACCGCGAGAACCTCGTCCACGGCTCCGACTCACCTGAGTCCGCGAAGCGCGAGATCGACCTCTGGTTCCCCGGACTCGCCTGACGCAAGTTCCCACCTGAGTTATCAACAGGCGGACCGCCGCCGCTGAGTTATCCACAAGTTTCGATCCGCGCCTAGAGTTCGACGCCCACGGGATGCCATAGTGACCTCCATGGCAGGCCCGACGCAGTGGCTGCCGGTAGCTGCGGACCCAAGACCCAGCCCCGGCACCCGCAAACGCCCCCACCGCTGGCGCCCCCTCGCCGCGGCCCTCTTGGCCTGCCTGCTCCTATTGACCTTCGGGTGCCGCGATGGCACAGATCCGCCACCGTCGACGCCCAGTCCTTCCTCATCGAGCACTGGTACGACGGCAAGCCCGACGCCCGCACCGACTCCGGTATCAGCGCGAGACCAAGCGATAGCGGACTCGAAGCAGGCGTACATTGAGTTTTGGCGGGCTCAAGACAGGGTCTCCCAATCAGGTGGAGCCACGCGTATTCCCGCCTACATGGAAAAATTCCTAGATCCGAACGGACCAGCTCGAGAATCGTATCTCGACGAGATCCGATCACTGCGCTCTGGCGGTTTCAAAAGTACGGGATCCGCCATCCTTCGAAACTTTCGAATGCTTTCCATGTCTGAACTTGACGTAAGAAGTCCAGAAGTACGGTGGCACCTGTGCGTCGACCAGACAGACGTGAAGGTAACGAGGAGGGGCGCGCCGTACCAACATCCGCAGTTCCTCGATGAGCAGCCGCAACTTCGTCTAGACAAGACGTCGGGTCGCTGGCTGGTTTACCTAGTGTCATCGCGTGTGATCCCGAAGAACACGGGGTGTGCATAATGGGCTCAAAGATACTCTGGCCATTTGTCTTGGCAATTCTCTGCTTGACATTCCTGGGGCCGGGCGTCGTTGACGCGAAGGCTGAGGATCGACCCTGCCCGAACGGAACATACAAGCGAGTACATTCCAAAACTGGAGAAGTCACCTGTGTAGCCGGGACCCGCCAGCCCGACAGGGATAACGGCGGCGATTCTTGGACGAAACCGGGTGTACCGGATGACAGTGATGTTAGAACTCCTGACGAGTTACCGGAGGATCGATCAGAGTGGACCTGGTCCGAGGTGATGTACTACTCCGACCCGCAGCCTCAGTGTTGGGGGATCAATGACCCTGCTGCCTACGTTGAGTGTCAGGCAACGCAATGGGCGACGGCAGAGCTTACATATGAAGAATTTGTCGAGGAAATCGCTCAGGAGGTCATCTCCAGAATAAGATTTACCGCAGCGACTCCGATGCTGGGACCTGATCGAACACAACACGGCTACCCCTTCGATACAGCGGTTGGCTTTCCAATCTGGTTGTGGACTGAAGGGGGAACGGAGTCGGATTCTGTGGTCGAACGGAGTGGACCTCTAACCGTCTCCGTATCGGTCCGATTGACTGAAGTCGCGTGGGACTTGGGTGACGGAACGAAACTCCGCTGCAATCGGGGTACGTCATGGAGACCCGGAATCCCGGCGGGGAAGCCGTCGCCATCCTGTGGTCACATCTATACGTCGCCTGGCGTGTACAATGTCGTCGCCACTTCGCGCTGGGAACTGGCGTGGTCGGCAGGCGGCGAATCTGGAGTTACGAATCACACTATTGCAGTGCGGCGCACGTTTGAGGTCGGGGAGATTCATGTACTCGTTCGATAATACCGAAGTCTACGCACCGGGTAACTCGCTGCGATATCCGTGTCACTGTAGTCGAAGACCTG
This sequence comes from Microlunatus parietis, assembly GCF_013407955.1. Classification (GTDB taxonomy): domain Bacteria; phylum Actinomycetota; class Actinomycetes; order Propionibacteriales; family Propionibacteriaceae; genus Microlunatus; species Microlunatus parietis. The sequence continues at coordinate 6,168,983 of NZ_JACCBU010000001.1, forward strand.
ATCAAAGTCCGGGTCGAAGTGGAGTCCTGCCATGAGCCACACGGCAGTTGGCCGATGCACGAGTTAGTGCTGAAGGGAGTATAGGTGCGCAGGGTCAAGGATGCCGGTGTGGTAGTGCTGGCGGCAGTGCTCAGTTCTCTGCTGGTTGCGTGCGGCACCACCGTCCGCGTCGATGGGGCCAAAGTCGACAGCAATGTGCCATATCTTTCGGTCCTGGAACAAGCGTGGCGAGATGGCTCGGCATCAGATAAGTACGCCCAGTTGGCCAAGGAAACACATTGTTGGCTATTGAGAGATCCATCGACTGAGGCTCTACAGCCGCGCGCACTTTGTGGGCCTATCCGACACCTTAGCGATGAAGGCGCGCCGGGCGTTTTCGATGAGCTCAGGTTCGAGCCAAAGTTGGAGGGTGACGGCCAGGTCTCCGTTGACGCGTCGACGATTAGCGTTGGTCAGACTGGAATTGAACCTCCTGGTGGCGTGGAACTGTATCGGCCGGACGGCAAGGCCCCATTGGCGGCTGACCAGGTTCCGATGCCGGAAGCCCCACGAGCGGATCGGGGTGTCGTCGCGCTCGGCGACGATGAACTATTGGCAGGCGGAGGCGTACCGGCAAAGAACAACGTCATCTATACGCCGTCCGAAGATGTAAAGGTCGTGAAGTTCGGGCGCGTCCCTCGACTGCAAGGCGGCGGCGACGCTCCATACTACGATCCGGCAGAGAATGAAGAATTCCTCGCAATCACCGTCGAGATTGACCGGCAGGATGGAGGAGATGAGACGATCGAATCATCCCGTTCCTACTCCGTTCGTGTCGACGGTAAGATCAAAAGCATCACGGAAAATGTTCGAGATGCTTCGCAAGCGACGATAGTCGCATCAGTACCGATCGGGAAGGATGCTGAACTCATCGCCGGCGTAGCGGGACTAGACCAGACTATCTCATTTCGTACCGGTGAGCGTACGTCAAAGACTGCAGCGGGCTGGTATCGGGAAAAGTCTGAATTTGATCTGAATAAGAGTTTTGACGACAGAGTCAAGGTTGGCCAGTTTGAATGTCGTCACCGCGTCACTTTTGTGGGCATGGAAATCTCCGCGTACGACAGGCTTGAGGGTTGGGCGCCAGATGGTCAGATGTGGGTGTACCTAGATTGGGTTGATAGGCTAACCGAAACGGAGCCCCAAGTGACCCAGGCCGGGCTTTACCAGTACAAGGATGCTAAGATTGCTGCCACGGGTTCGGTGGCAGTTACTGTTGACGGCCGCGCTGCTGGGAAGGTTGTAAAGGGTGAGCCGGCCTCCGAAGGCTGGAACATACGGGAGGGCCGAGTGCTTCTGCAGGTTCCCGATTCCGCGAAGGAGATTGAGATAACCTACGGTCCAAAGGGGACATTCCAGGCGCGGTCCTATACTGACCCGAGCCCTAGGAATGGGTCCTTTTCATTCACTCCGATTACGTTCGGATTGTCCCTATCTTGAAGATAGCCGTGATTGCGGAGCGTGCTGAGGGTCAGATTGCTCTGACTGTGACTATCTCCTTCGAACCGGGATATAGCGGGCGCGAAGGCGCTTCGCGGCCGACCTGTCGCGGGGCTTCAGTCAAGTGCTCACTTGGCACCTAACGTAGACAAGGAGTCGGTTCGGGACCTATTGTGACTGGGGAGGTGGGCGATGAGTGAACCGGATGTAAGGCGGCTACGGGCAGGCGAAGAGCGTGAGGCCCTGGTCGGACGGGTGCGTGCCCGCTTTGGTATGACCAACCGTGACCGGAGTCAGGTTACGGACTGGCTCGAGGAGAGCGGTGCGGTCCCGATGGCGATCGCGGGCGCCGTACTGGGCGTGTTTCTGGTCGTGAAGATAGTGATTAGCGTTGTCGGTGGCAGTTAGCGGAAGATGAGTCATGGACGAAAAGGTGAATCTATCCGGAGCCTGGACTGATTTCTGGGACGCGGTCACGGACAAAGGTGGAGCTGGTTTAACTACTGGCGCAGCCTGGATTGGTCTATTGATAATTATCGGGGCACTTATCGTGTTCCTCTGGCGTCGGACCAGGGGATATGCAGATGAGAATGGCCCACGAGGTTGGGTTGTTTGGGCAATTCTATTTGGTGCCGTTTTGGCGGCTCCGGGTTTCTTGATGCCCGCAATACTTGGCCTAGTTGATCTGATCGCTAACACTGCGGTTGGTCTGTGGGATAGAGCCCAAAACTCATAGCCGCGGGGTGTCGACATGAACGGGCAACCTCTCTATTCACTTACGGACATGACTGGCCGTGAGGCATCCAACACTCGACATCAAACTGTCGGACCTGTCGATCTTCCTTACCGTGGTTTCATTGTAGGAACCATCGCGGCGATGGTCGGATTGGTCCCGACGTTGTTCCTCTGGATTATCGTCGGTCCTGTCGCAGTAGTGCTGCTCACTCTCATTGTTGCTATTTCGGTGTGGTTGTTTCACGGGGCGACGAGGCGCGGGCTCCAGGTTCGAAATTATCAGATGCTGGTAAATCGTCGAAACTCGATAATGAATCAGTTTATGCTTGGCCCGGTTGTGGTCAAGGTTCCGCATGATGACTGGGCCTTGCTTAAGCGAGGAAGTGTTGCGAACCCATCGAAGAAGGTGCGGCCGGACGAATTGCCGTTGAAGCCGGTCAGCACCGTCGCGCGCGTGACGTCGCTGTTCGACTGAGAAGATGTCAGGATGAATACTGCGGGCGTGAAGTTTGTCGGGCGTCTTGCGGGCGTTTTGGTTCTCTCGCTGCTCGCGCTTCTGCTCTGCGTGTCGCCAGCGTCGGCGAAACCAGATGACGATCTCGACGAGACACGCGGTGTGTGTGCGACGGGCAACGGAACAACCGATTATCAGTACCTCCCGGTGGAGCGCTGGTCAGGTGCAACGCAGCAGTTGCATGTCCGCTCCGGAGGTGGTACGCCATTTGATCTGGCACCTTTCCAGCGCCAGATGCAGGGGAGTACGTTCGCTGCGGGGGACTTCCTGTACTCAGTGACGACGAAGTTTGTCATGTGGTCCACCGAGTTTTGCCCGTTGGCTTCTGTGGGCGCGACGATCGATAACGCCGCCGCGCAGTTCGGACGTTCGTTGCTCGGCTCGCCGCTCTTGGCGGGTGTTGTCGCGCTGGCTGTTGCCGGGCTCCTGATTCAGGGATTGCGGCGAGAATCGGGATGGATGGCGCGCCTGCTGGTCAAGATGGTGATCGTCGGTGTGCTGGTGATGATGGTCGTCGGCGCGTCGGGCAGTCGCGTGGACAGTTCAGGAAACTTCGAGCCCGGAGAAGGATCGCCGGGATGGTTCGCCACCATGATCGACGAGGCGATAACTGAGATTGCTGCCGCTCCAGCTGCCGCGTTGAACACACCGCGTGTGGACGACGGCGTGGGTGTCGACACGGATCAATTGAGTTGCGGTGCCTATGTCAACGCGCTTCGGAAGGGATACGACGCCTCGGTCCAGCGCGGTGGAACGTTGATCGATGCGAAGTCGATCCCGGCTCAGACAGTTTCCAACCTGTGGCAGGTCTCGGGCTATCGGGCCTGGTCCGTCGGCCAGTTTGGTCGGGACAACCTGAACGGTCAGAATCGCGTCGCGTGCCGGATGCTCGACCACAACGCCGGCATTCCGGCGGGCGTCCAGACCTACGTGGTCGAGGGGCAAGGTGTGACCGAGAATGAGTCCGTTGCCACTCGGGCGGACGTCATGTCGCGTGTACCGGAGCAGCGGGTCCCCATCACGCAAGCCAAGGTGAATCCCAGCGCGCCGGCGTGGAAGCCGCTGAACCGCCAGGAGCAGGACCAGGCGTGGATCGCCTGGGCGGCGTGTGTTCCGCGGGACGGCCTGCTCGAGAATCTGGACAAGCGCGACGGATGGCATACCCCGCGCGGTCAGGAGTGGTTGATCAAGTCGAAGTCCGACCGAGCTGGGGCTGCCGAGGGTGAGAGCGAAGCCTTCGACCGCGCCTGCTTCGACTTCTTCAACAACGATGGGGACGAAGTCAACGACATCTTCGACTGGGGCGATGGCGACGGGGAACTGAAGAAGGTGGCGGGAGAGATGCCCGCCTCGATCTACGACTTCATCTCCTCGCTCCACGGCACCAACCAGGTTGCGAGCAGTTCCGCTGTGATCGGATACATGCTCTCTGCGATCGGCGTCGCGGCCGTGTTCGGAACGCTCGGTGCAGTGATCATGATCCTCAAGGCTGTGGCCGCGTTCATGCTGCTGTCGGTGATCTTCGTCGCGGTGCTGTGCCTGCTCCCGCGAGGTGACAATCATCGGCTGATCCGGTTCGTCAAGATCTACGTTGGGTTGTCGCTGACCGCGGCGTTCGCGATCTTCATCATGAGCCTGGTGACGCTGTTCACGAACGTCATCCTGAACATCATCAGGAACTTCGCCGGCCCGAACTCCGATATGACGTTGATCCTCGGCGGACTGGCCCCGGTGATGGCTGCCATCGCCTTGCACTTCGCGTTCCAGAAGGCGGGCATGCCTTCGCCGATGTCTGTACGCGGCGCAATGGCCTGGGGTGGAGCTCTGTCCGGGGGTGCCGGCCTCGGCGCGATTCGGACTGGTGGGCAGCAGCTCCTCGACGGTGCAAGAGGCCTGTTGAACCGCGGCCGGGGGCGTGGGTCGGACGGTGAGAACGCGGATGGCCGAGCTGGTCGCAACCTGGGGAAGCGGAACTCCGAACTGGCGACGACCCAGGCGATCCCGCCGAAGCGGCAGCCTGGCGTCAACGGCGCCGATATGAACTCCCCCGAGAGCATTCTGAACGACCCGAACTCGACGCCGGCCCAGCGTGCCGAAGCCAATCGGCGCAGGCGGGCGGCGGCAGCCAGCGCGAGTCGGAACTCGCCTGGGGATGGAACCACTGCTGCTGCTGCCTCGAGCCAGCCGAAGGTTGGTGCTGTACCTCGGAGTCTGGAGAAACCTAGTTCGCTTCACGGTGCGACGCCGGCTCAGGTCCGTGCTCTGGTGCCACAGAGCTGGATCGGAAAGCCGCTAAAGAAGGGTGTCGGCGAGCGGTTCCTCAATCCGCAGCGCCCAGGCGAATCGGTTTCGATTGAAGAAGGTTGGCCGGGGCACCCAGATCCGCTCCACTCAGGGCCATATGTAAAGATCAGTCGCAATGGTTCGATTCAACGGGTACCACTGCAAGGTAATCCACTGCTGAGAGAGACATCATGACGGATGACACTGAGTCCATATTGTGGCTAGCAGTAGAGGACTATTCCGGGCTCTGGGAGGCGGTTTGGGAATTGCGAGCGAACCACGCGGACATGGATTCTGAAGTACTGCTAGGGCGTGCGAAAGATGAATTGATCCGTCTGGTCGGTCACGACCTCATCCAGTTGTACCGTTGCCTCGAGCCCTATGGCGACATGACCGATGTCGAAAAACAGGAGGCGGTGGACCTTCTTCGCATGGATGCGAATTGGAATGAACCCGAGCCTGGGTCTGTGTCCATCCGGTTCGGTGCTACGCCGGCGGGTCGCGCTGCGGCTGGTGTGCCGGAACTGTGAGACGTCACTTGACTGCGCGACGATGCGGCAAGCTCGTGCACACGGCACCGTCGCGACGCCCCTTCATCGAAGGCGGTCTCCCCCAACGGGTATTGAGGGTAAGGGATCCTTGCCAGCAATCGAGCAGGCGCAACTGGTGAGGTACCCAGACATGCGAGCCGAGATCGTCGCGGCACTAGCGTCTTTGTCGGATGTCGAATATCAACGCACCCACTGGCTCAATCCCAAGTCGCCCGACAGTCTGGATCAGTGCGTCCATGCCTTGTATGACGACGCTGCGGTTCTGCCGAATCCCGAAGCAAGCGTCGGCGCGACCGTTCGCGAAGTCGAGGTCGAGGCACTTCGACAGGTGGATCGAGTGTTCGGGCCCCTGATCGACGAGCTTGGTGACGTCGCAGACGAGGTGTACCTAGCTGATCGGCGATGGCCAGCGATCGCCGCATCGGCGGAATTCGCTCTGCGAATCATGAATGCTGACAGAATCGCCGGTCGCAAGCTATACCGGCTCCCGGTCGTTCATCGGATCAAGCGGTTGGTCAGCAGGGCGTGGACGCGCGGTGCAGGGGTTGAGTGAGGATCGCTCAACCTGTTGGCGTTCATGCTGAGCCTGCTGCGGCGAGACAACCGTTGGACCCAGTTCGTCACTCAGGTCACAATGGTATAAACCGGCGTGTGTGATGTCCCTCGGGGGGCCGAGCCCGTTCTCTTCGGAGGCGGCGGGATCGGCATGGTGGGCGGCGTGCCTCGACGACTCGGGGACCGCAGCCTGCCCTCGTTGTGAAGGGAGGTGACCGGGGGATGGCCCAAGACGGTCCCAGCGACAACGGAAACGGATCGTCGAAGGGCGGTGTTCGCCGGTCATTGTCGTCCGGAAAACGGCTGGCTTCCGGCAGTCAGTCCGACGGCTCGGTCAGCGGGGACGTACGCGACGTCGGTGGCAACGCCAAGGCCGGTGCGAAGCTCGGAACGGTCCTCGGCGGCGCCCAGGGAGCGGTGGCGGGAGCCGCGGCGGGCGCCGGAATCGGCATCGCGAAGAATCCTACGGCGAGGCGTCGCCTTCTCACTGCCGCGATCGTCGCAGTGGTCGTACCGGCCTATCTCATCGTGAACCTGATCCAGTCCGTCACCCAGGTCGGCGGCGCGATCGCGACCGACTCCGGATTCCGAGAAGAGCTCTCGTACGAGGCCGCGACCGCCGAAGGACTGACCGAGAAGGAGATCTCGCTCTACAAGGTGGCGGCTGAGGGGTCCGGGACCACCTGGACCGTGCTCGCGGCGATCGATCGGTCCGCGGGCGACTGGACGGCACCTGGCGATCCGCCGTACGGCATCAAGGTGGCGGATTTCAACAAGGCAGCAGCCCCGTACGGGATCGATCGGCTGACCGAGGAGACCGCGAAGGACCGCCAGGTCGCGGGCTATCTCCTGGGGCGCCTCTTTGCGGCCCTGATGATCGCCGGACCGGGCACCGATCCGCTGGCCGTCGATGCGGGCGCGGTGACCATCCCGGACCCGCAGGACGCGGACCGCTTCATCATCGGCATCAACCAGGACGACCCGGCGAGCGCCGGCGTACACAACCGGACCCGGAAGGCGTTCGAGCAGGTGCTGTCGCAGCTGCCGACGTCGACCAGTGGTGACCAGGCCCGGGTGTTCGACGCCGCGTACCGCTGGGCGATCGGTCAGAAGCAGGAACCGCAGGCCCCGCCCGGGTCCTGCACGCCGGGCCAGATCGGTGTGATCGGGTTGCCTGGGACCTTGCCGCAGGTCGGCAACTTCACCGATGTGCAGATCCGCAATGCGGCGGCGATCATCGCGGTCGGGAAGGCGCTCAAGCTGCCGGAACGGGCTTGGCGAATCGCCCTGATGACGGCTCTGGTCGAGTCGCAGATCGGTGCAGACGGGTCGACGACGAGTCCGGACGAAAATCATGACGTCGGCGTCTTCCAGCAACGAGCCCTGATCGGTTGGTACGCCGGCGGCCGCACGTACGAAGAGAACGTCAAGCTCCTCAACGACGTCCAGAACGGTGCCAAGGCGTTCTATCAGGGCTATGAGGTGACGGCACAGAACGTCGCCGACGCGAAGAAGGCCGGCACCGGGACCGCCGGCGACGCCGGCTACCACACGCCCGGTCTGCTGCAGATCGACGACTGGCAGACCAAGCCGCCGGGCGATGTGGCCCAGGACGTGCAGCGTTCGGCGTTCCCGGACCGTTACGCCACCCGGGAGGCCGAGGCGGTGACGCTCATCAACGCCCTTGGGGGAGTGACAGGTCCGGTGACCACAACCGACGAGTGCCACAGCCAGGGCGGCGGCGACTTCGCGAACTGCCCGGCGACCGGCCTGCCTTCGGAGCGTGGGCTGAAGCCGGATGCGTTGCGCACGCTGCGCTGCACCAAGCAGAAGTTCCCGGCGATCACGAATATCGGCGGCTACTACTACTCCACCTGGGGCGAGCACCCGCTGTATCGGGCGGTCGACTTCATGATCCCCGGGTACGAGACGCCGGCCGGCCGGCAACTCGGCGACGAGGCGGCCGAATGGCTCAGGGCCAACCAACGCCCGCTCGGCATTATGTACATCATCTGGCAGGAACGGATCTGGTCGGTCGAGCGGGCGGCCGAGGGCTGGCGCCAATGCGGTACGGCAGCCGCCGGTTGCTACTCCGGGCCGAGCGACTCCGCCGCCCACCGCAACCACATCCACGTCTCGGTGTACGGCAACAAGGGCGTGGTCGACACCGGTAGCGGGGACGGCAAGTGGGGTCTGCCGACGGCGCAGAACTACTCCATCGGCCACGGCGTCTGCGTTTCCGGCAGTGGCGAATGTTGGGGTTACCAGGGTCACACCGGGCAGGACATGTCGACCAACGAGGGCTCGCCGCTGCTCGCCGTCGCCGACGGCACGGTCGACTCGACCAAGGTGTTCTGTGCGAATCTCACCAACGAGCAGCGGCGGAGCAACTTCGACTGCTCGTACGGCCGGCTCGTGGTGATCGACCACGGCGGCGGCGTGAAGACCTACTACGCCCACCTGAACTCGTTCGGTCCCGGCATCAAGCCGGGAGTCGCCGTGAGGCGCGGCCAGGTGATCGGCACCGAGGGGGAGCAGGGCAAGGCGAGCGGCGCTCACCTGCACTTCGAGGTCCGACGGGACGGAGCGGTGATGAACCCGATCACGTACCTGGAACAGCAGGGGGTCCCGATCCGCTGCTCGCCGCAGATGACCAGCAGCGGGGGCCACGTGCCCGCCGGGGACTGTTGACCATGGCGACCAGGAGTTCGACGAGTGTGGTCGGGATCGCACTGGCGGTGGTGATCGTTGTGGCGGTTGTGGTGGGGATTTGGCGGTCCGTCGCGTCGCGGGCGCCGGAGGAGTCCGGCGAGCCGCCGCAGCCGCCTGCCGCCACGACGAGCGCCCCGTACGAGCACCCCGGGGACGAAGGCGCGTCCGACACGCCGACCGCACCACCGCCGACGAACGTGCCCAGCACGGGTACGGACGCAGACGAGCACAGCCTGACGCCCGCCGAGGAGGCCGTGGTCATGAAGCGAGCAGCAGCCTTCTGGAAGGCCTTCTCGGTACGAGATCCGGAGACCCGCGAGCAGGAGTTGGCCAAGGTGGCGGTGCCCTATCTGGCCCAGCGGATGTCGGTCCCGTCCACCTCGCGGATACCGGTCATCACCCCCGTACGGTCAGCGGTGGTTGACGGTAGCTTTTCCCAGGCCACGGTGGTGTCCGAGGCGATCGGCAGCTCGCAGAACAAATGGTGGTACGTGACTTTGGTATTCGATCCGGTGACGGAGACTTGGTCGGCGCAGGCTTATGAGGAGGCGTCGCCCGGACTGATCGCGGCAGCTCAGAAGATTATGAAGAATATGGAAGGGAGGTGAGGTGACGTGACCACCCCGATCGGACTCATCGGCCTGGACCCGCTCGCGATCCACCTGGTCAGGGCCGGATTCACGGTAGCCTCCAGCCCTGACCTGCGGATCGCCGCGGACCGGGTGCACGACCTGGTCACCGAATTCGGCCCGGTCGGCTGCCTGATTCTCAACCAGCCGCGGGTGCAGAGCCTGATCCCGCGGATCTACCGTCACGTCAACCTGACCGTGCTCGGCTCCGACCAGTACCCGATCGTCGACGACGGCGATGGTTACCGCACATACCAGCTGCGGCCCGGCAGCACCGTCGTCGACGTACTCAAGAACGCCGGGGTGGTCACCGACGCGATCGACCTGGACCAGCTGCCGCCCGGGCTGCAGTTCGAGCCCGACGGCTCGCTGCTGGACCCGAACCTGCCCGACTGGTCCGAGTGGGACCCCGACGCCGGGGCGCCCCGCCGGGCGGCCGAGCCCGAGGCGCCGCCGCATCCGGACGAGGAACTGTTCGCCGAGTCGGTACGGCGAGCGCTGCGGGGCGGTGCGATCCGGACCGGTGAGGCCGAGGTGCTGTTCGCGCTGTCCGGCTCCGGCGGCGTCGGCAAGTCGTCGCTGGCGCTGTCGGTGGCCAACCGGGCCGCGAACCGAGGGCGCCGGGTCGTGCTCGTCGACGCCAACCTCGGCCAACCGGATCTCGCAACGTTCCTGCGGGTCGCCGACGGCAATCTGCCGACCGTGTTCGATGCGATCCTCGACGACAACGTCCGGACCGGCATCATCTCGCCGCTGCAGCTGAACCGGACCCGGGACGCCCGGCTGTCCAAGGTCAACTTCGCGTTCATCCAGGGCCCGACGGCCGAGCAGCTGGCCACCGGCCGGATCACCGCCTCGGTGCTGGCGGGCATGATCGGCCAGGTGCGGCAGTTCGCCGATCTGGTCGTGCTGGACACCCAGATCCTGGAGCGGGACGACCCGCGCGATCTGGTGTCGCAGGTGATCGAGCCGGAGCTGGGTGCCGGCGGCTGGGCGCTGGCTGTGACCGGCATGTCGACCGCCGGGTTGTCCAACCTGATCGAGGTGATGGAGCGGCTGATCCGGCTCGGCGTGAACCCCAGTCACGTCATGTCCTTGATCAACAGGGTGCCCACCAACATCGCCCTGCACAACCAGGATCGCATCGTGGCGGCGCTTCGCGAGCTGTCGGTGCATCTGGGCACGATCTGGGAGGACAACGAGATCCTGTCCCGGATGAACGCGGGCGAACTCGCATCCGATCTTCCGGTCTGCGCGAACCTGATCGACGTCGTGCTGCAGCGGATCTTCGACATGCCGGTGGAGGCGGCACCCTACTCACCGGACTCGGGCAAGGACCGCCGTCGCTGGTTTCGGCGGCGCGGGAAGGAGGCCGGCTGATGAAGACGGCCAACGGAGCACGCAAGATCAAGAACGTCGACTGGTGGGACGAACCGGACACGCTGCCGGTCGTCGTCGATCCGAACCGGGGCAAGGCCCGGCGCCGGTTGATCACGATCTACCTGTGGGTGTCGGCGATCTTGTTTCCGTTCCTGATCTTCACCGTGATCGTGCTGGGCGTGCGGGTGCTGACGCCGCCGGTGGCGAACACGGGACCCACCTCTGACACCACAGCGACGAGGGAGGCGGCCCAGGCCCAAGTGGCCGTGGAGGAGTGGCTGAGCAGCAACCCGTCGCCTCTGCCCGGCGGCCGGGTCGTGGCCTACATCGGATCGAGCAGCAAGCCGGCCCAGCCCCGGGAGGGCGAGGAGAACGTCGTCCGGACGCTGGCGACCTACCGCTTCGTGCTCGCCGCGCCCGAAAGCAAGATGTACGAGACCAGCATTCAGCTGTTGATCACGCCGAGCGGCGCGATTCCGTTGACCGAGCCGGCCCTGGTGCCGATTCGGTCCTCGGCGCCGGGCGCGGGTGATCAGGCCGAGTGGCCGTGGCCGGGGATCGACTCGATGTCCGCGCCCGCCGAGTACACCTCGGCCGTGAGCGCCTGGGCGAAGGCCTACACCGGGGGAGACCCGGCAGCGCTGAAGCTCGCGGTCGGCGATCCGGATGCCAGTAGGTCCTACCTGCCGCTGACCGGTGTCACCTTCAGCGCTCCGGCGATCCGGGAGACCGGCGCGCTGTGGGCGGAAGACCAGGAACGGACACGCACCGCGAAGCCTCGGCAGGCCCTGGTGCGGGTGTCGTTCACGGTCGTCTGGGCGGCGGTCGGCCAGGGTACCCAGCAGCCGAGGCTCACGTACGACCTGCTGCTGGACCGGGCCGACACGGCCGCGCCGGCCGTCGTGGCCTGGGGATCGCCCGGCTCCGAGCTGACCCCCTACGGCAACGCCGTCACCGAATCCGGCCGGCGTTGAGAACGGAGCGTTGATCATGGCGAATCGCAACCAGCGCCGGGGCGCGACCTTGAATCAGCTGTCCACCAAGCCGACCTACTACACGACGCTCGGACCCACCTATCCCGGCGGACGCTGCAGGTCGAGCATGGACGGCAGTGTCTGGCTGTATCGCTCGGTGCCGTTGAAGCCGGTCGTCGATGCGCGGGACGACAAGGCCGCGATGGACGCCATGACGCCGCTGTTCCGGGCCTATGTCGAGCTGGCCGGGCTGGTCGACGCGTCGTCCAACCGCCGCTACACGGCGCGTTCGTCCTATCGGCGGACGCACGCGCTGCTGCTCAACATCCAGGAGAACTTCCACCTTCCCTGGACCCATCCGCTGGGGGCGTATCTCAACAAGGGATTCGGCGAGGAACCGATCGACAACCGGCTGCTGCTGTTCGGCGTACAGCTCAACGACAAGGTCGGTGGCGGTGGCGGTTTCCGGGACCGGATCGATTCGCTCGCGGCGTTCTTCAAGGACGGCCTGATCCCGCTGGCCGACTTCGACGAGGACTACGCGCGGGTCGATGCGGCGTTGGCCCGATGCGGCCTGATCGTGCCGCGGCCGGAGCAGCTCAAACTCGCGGATGCGTACTGGAATCTGGGCGAGACGCCGGCCACGCCGCGGCTGAACCATCTCGAACACATGCACGTGTTCCACTCGCCGGACTCGATGCGGATCGCCGAGATCGTCGGCACCGAGAACTGTGAGGCGCTCGAGGCGGTACCGGGCCAGAGTGCGGTGACGTACGCGTCGGTGACCGAGTTCGACTTCGACTTCGACTCGCCGACCGATCCGGTGGCCCACTGGGTGTCGACCGTGATCGACGAGGGCGCCATCGCGGTGTCGGTCCGTGGCCTGGTGGAGCCGGCCAAGATGACCCGGAATCAGCTGCGGACGCAGCGGAAGCGGTTCATCCGCGACATCGAGGACCGACGCAAGCAGGGCCAGCTGTCTCGCAGCGAGCAGGACGAGATGCTGATGAAGCTCGGCCAGGTCGAAGATCATTACGGCAAGGGTGGTGCGAACCCGTCCTTGATCGACGCCAGCGCTCTGGTGGCGTTCTCCGGGATCAAGAGCCTGGACACGTTCAACTCCGCCAGCAACCCGATCCGGTTGGCGCCGATGACGCTGCTGCAGCCCGGTGCGATGGCGGAGACCTGGCTGTGCTCCAACGTGCGGGCGAATCCGAAGCTGCACGACATCCCGGTCCAGGTGATCGCCGCATCGGGGATGACCTCACTGTCCTTCGTCGGCGACAAGGACGGTGCGCTGGTCGGGTTCACCGAACGGGACCGGCAGCCGGCCTGGCTGTCACCGAAGGCCGCGTCGGCCAAGGACAAGCTGCCGCTGTTCCTCTGTGCCGCCTCGACCGGCTCCGGCAAGACGATGCTGCTGCTGAACCTCGCCGACCAGTGGGCCCGCGGCGGCGAGTCGGGCGTGATCATCGATCCGAAGCAGGGTTCTGATCACTCGGCGGTGGTCGAGGCCTGCGGCGGACAGACGATCCGGTTGGACGACATCCGTTCTGCGGATGGGATCTTCGACCCGATCCGGTTCTCGGCGAGTACCGAGGTCGGGGTCGAGCTGGCCAGTTCGATGCTGTTGTCGATCAACGTCTGGGGCGACAGCTCGGCCAAGGCCCGGGTGGAGCAACCGCTCGGCGAGGCGCTGCGGTACGGGGTCGAACAGGGTGCCACCTGTATCGGCGAGGCGCTGGCGATCGCCGACCGCGAGCTTGATCATCTTCCGGAGGACATGATCAGGCGGGTGCTGTCCGAGGCGCGCAACTCGGCCACCTTCTCCGCGCTCTGCGGTACGGACCCGCAGTCCCAGGCGCTCACGGTGGCCGAGGGCATCACGTTGATCATGGTCGGCGACAACCACCTGAACGTGCCGCTGGCCGGACAGGCGCCGGACGGGCTGGGGCAGCGGACCGCGCTGGCGCTGGTCCGGATGATGGTGTTCGGCTCCGCGGCGGCGCTGCGGTCCCGCGGCGGCGGTTTCGTGTCGCTGGACGAGGCGTGGATGTTCCTCGGTGCGGGGGCGGCCGAGGTGGAGCGGCTGGGCCGGCTGGCCCGGTCCCAGCGGGTGCTGCCGCTGTTGTTCACCCAGCGGGTCACGGATGCGCTGGAAGCCGGCTTGAAGGGCTACATCTCGCGGCTCGCGATCGGCCCGCTGGAGGACGAGGACGAGGCGATCGCGGCCTGCCGGATCGCCGGCCTGAACCCGGATCGCTACAAGGCACGGATCATGCTGCCCGGCACCCTCGGCGGCGACTCGCACACCGGCGAGCAGCCCAACTGGGACTCGATGCACGCCCTGAAGAGTCCGCGGAACTCCCAGGTCCTGCGCGGTTCGATCTTCATCTACCAGGACCTCGACTCGCGCGCCGTACCCACCGAGATCCGGCTCACCGACGAGTTCCACCGGCTCGCCTCGACCAACCCGGAGGACGTCGAGGCCCGGAAGCGGGAGCGGGCCGAGACCCTGGGCCAGGGTTCCGAGCGGCTGTTCGCCTGATCCGCGGCCGTCAGGCGGAGATGATCAACTTCCGGCTCAGCGTACGTCAGCGGGGCCGGTACTCACCCGGATCGTCGGCGAGCAGGCGGTCGGCGCCGAGCGCGTCACGGTCGACCGCGACACCGTCCTTGATCACTTCGCGGATCCTGCCGTAGTTCTCCGGTGCCGCCAGCGGGTCGGCGTCCAAGATCACGAGGTCGGCGATCTTGCCCGGGGTCACGGTGCCGTAATGATCTTCCTTGCCGTACGCCTCGGCGATGTAGGCCGTGGCCGAACGGAGGATCTCCATCGGGGCCAGGCCGAGTTCCCAGGCCGCCTTGATCCACAGGAAGTGGCCGCGGCCGATCTGGGTCGGCATGTCGGGCACGGTGTCCTCGAGGATGCCGGGCCGGAATCCGGCGTGGTTCTTGACCCGCTGCCCGTACGCGAATGCGTCGGTGGTCAGCAGGACCCGGGCACCCTGCTCGATGAACGCACGCTGGTTCTGCTGGGCCGTCCGCCGGCTCCTGCCGTAGTCGGGCCGCGCCCCGTCCAACCATCCCAGGTAGTCCTCGGTGACCATCAGCGCCATGCAGGGCAGCTGCTTCTCGACGATCTCCGCCATCAGCTTCTCCGGGATCGGCGTCTCACCGGTCTGGTCGGGATGCTGGAGCAGATCGGCACCCGCCTCGACCTCCATCCGCAGCGACTCGACCGTCGTCGTGTGCGCCTGGACGAGCCGTCCCTTCTCGTGGCACACCTCGACGATCCGCCGCTGCGCCTGCTCGGAGAACAGCAGGAAGCCCTCGGTACGGTGATCCGACGCGGCGTACTTGATGAAGTCGACGCCGGTGGCATCGATGTAGTCGGCGATCGCCTCGCCGATCTGGTCGATGGTCAGCTGCACCAGCCTGGTACCGCAGCCGTACTCCCAGTGATCATTGATGCGCTTGATCGTCGCCGGCTCGAACGTGAGCCCGGTCTTGAAGAAGTCCTGCGACATCGGCCCGTCCAGGCCGATGATGTTGCCCGCACAGAAGAACCGGGAGCCGATCCGCTCGCCCGCGTTGATCGCGTCGCGCGCGGCCACCAGGGACGCCGCTGGGCCCCAGGTGTCGAACACCGTCGTCAGCCCGTACTTGAGCGCCAGCTCGGCCGCCTCGTGGGCGAGCTGGTCGTAGCGTCCTTCGTACTCCAGCAGGGTGTCCGGGGTCCGGGCGGAGACCAGGTGGATGTTGGCGTCCATCAGTCCCGGGATGACGTGGGCGCCGGTGAGGTCGCGAACCGTCACACCCTCCGGAATCGCCACGGAGCCGGCCGGTCCAGCGGCCTCGATCCTGCCGTTCATGATCACGATCGTCGCGTCGTCGACCGGGACGGCTCCGGTGCCGTCGATCAACGTTGCGTGCTGCAGGACCGTGGTGTCGGGCATGGGACTCCGTTCCTCGAGGCTGGCGAGCAGGCTATCGCGGTCGGCCCCTGGATTAGGATGCGGCAGGGGCCGACCAGCTGCCCCGAGGATGAGGAGTGGGTCCGTGGCGCGGAGCCGAATGCGTGACATCGCCGAGCGGCTGGGTATCTCGGAGGCGGCGGTTTCCTTTGCCCTGAACGGAAAGCCCGGCGTGTCGGACGAGCTGCGGAGCCGGGTCCGCGCCGTCGCCGAGGAACTGAACTGGCGGCCCCACGCGGCGGCCAGAGCGTTGGCCGACGCGAACGCCCATGCCGTCGGACTCGTGCTCTGCCGGGACGACAACAGCACCAGCGGCGAGAGCTTCTTCATCCAGTTCATCGCCGGGCTCTCGACCGCGCTGGAGAGCGAGTCGACGGCCCTGGTCCTGCAGATCGTGCCGGCAGTGGCCGAGGAGGTTCAGGTCTACCGCCGGTGGTGGAACGAGCGCCGGGTGGACGCGGTCGTGGTCCTCAACCTGATCAGGGACGATCCGCGGCCGGACGCGCTGGCCGCGATCGGCTGCCCGGCGGTGCTGGTCGCCGGTCCGTACGCGCCGCCGGGCCACGCCACGGTCTCCGTCGACGACGCGGCGGCGATGCACCGGATCGTCGCGCATCTGGTCGACCGGGGCCACCGGTGCATCGGGCACGTCGGCGGCCCGGACGAACTTGATCATGCCCAGCTGCGCCGCAGCTCCCTGTCGGCCGAGGGGCGCCGGGCCGGGATCCAGACGGCACTGGCCCGGACCGACTACACCGAGCAGGCAGGCTACCGGGCGACGCGGGCCCTGCTGCGCCGGAAGCGGCCGCCGACCGCGATCGTGTTCGACAACGAGATCCTTGCCCTGGCGGGGATCTCGGCGATCACCGAGGCTGGTCTCCGGGTGCCCGATGACATCGCGGTCGTGTCCTGGGAGGACGGCCCGATCTGCCGGCTGTCGACGCCACAGATCACCGCCCTGGACCGGTCGGCTCAGCAGTTGGGCCGGCACACGTCGGACGCCGTACTTCGGTTGCTCGGCCGGTCCGGAGCTCCCGCTACCAGCGCCGAGTTGGACCCCGAGCTACTGATTCGTGCGAGCAGTGCTGTGAAACGATTGACCAACTAAGGCGCTTAAGGTTAGCCTCCATCCCGTCGGGGCCGAGCGGCCGACACCGGGCGCAGGGAGGCGATCGTGATGGCCGTTTCCGATCTTGAAACGACCGTCGATCCCCGCGCCCCGTTGGACCGCAGCCGACTGGTGCCCGCCGCCGAGGCACGGCCGGCCCGCACCGCCGCGCCGTTGCTGGGCGCCGTCGGCTACCTCGGTCGCCGGGTGGTGATCTATCTCGGCGTCGCGGTCGTCGCGACGGTGCTGAACTTCTTCCTGCCCCGGCTGATGCCGGGCGACCCGGTCCGGGACTATATCCAGGCCACGATCAATGCGACCGGCCGGCCGCCGAGCGGGTTCGAACTGCGCAGTCTGAAGATCCTGTACGGCGATCCGGACGAGAACCTCCTGCTCGCCTTCGGCCAGTACCTCGGCGAGCTGGCGCGCGGCAACTTCGGGCTCTCCACGTCCAGCTATCCCACCCCGGTCACCGAGTTGATCGTCCAGGCCCTGCCCTGGACCATGGTCCTCGGCTTCGTCGTGGTGATCGGCGGCTGGGTGATCGGCACCGCCGGCGGGGCCGTGATCGGCTGGCGGCCGGGCTCGAAGGCCGACTCGGTGCTGACCCCGGTGATCATGTTCTTCCACTCGATCCCGTCGTACTGGCTGGCCCTGGTCTTCATCTGGTACTTCGCCTACCGGAACTCCTACTTCCCGGCCCAGGGTGCGTACGGCCGGGACGTCGAACCGAGCCTCAGCGATCCCGCCTTCCTGCCCGACGCGGCCTACCATGCCGTGCTGCCGCTGTTCGTCACCCTGGTGCTCGGCTTCGCCGGCTGGATGTTCGCGATGCGCAACATGATGATCAACACCGGCAACGAGGACTTCGTGGTGCTGGCCCGGGCCAAGGGGCTGCCGGCCCGGGACATCCTGTTCCGCTACGCGGCCCGGAACGCGATGCTGCCCAACGTCACCGGGCTGGCGCAGGCCTTCGGCGGGATCCTCATGGCGATCGTGTTCATCGAGACGACGTTCGCCTATCCGGGCGTCGGGCTGTTGTTCAACAAGGCGATCTTCAACCGGGACTTCCCGCTGATGCAGACGCTGTTCCTGATGGCGACGCTGAGCACACTGATCTTCAACCTGCTGGCCGACTCGGTCTACGTGCTGCTGGACCCGCGCACCCGAGAGGAGGCCTGATCACCGTGTTGCGCCGATTCCTGTCGATCACCAAGGTCCGGGTCGGGCTGGCGATCTTCGTCGCCATGTTCGCCGTCGGGTTCATCGGTCCCTGGCTGATGATGGACGTGCTCGGCATGGATCCGCTGATCGTCGACACGACCAGGCTGGCCGCGCCGCCGAGCGCCGAGCACTGGCTCGGTACGACGGCGAGCGGTCAGGACGTCCTGCTCCGGATCGTGCTCGGCACCCGGGGCTCGCTGCTGGTCGGCCTGACGTCGGCGCTGATCGCGACCGGCATCGCGCTCATCGTCGGGATCACGGCGGGCTATCTCGGCGGCGCCGTCGATGCCGTGATCAATGCCGTGATCAACATCTTCCTGACCATGCCGTCGTTCGTCGTCCTGCTGATGATCGCGGCGGCGTTCCGCGACCTGAACTGGGTCATGGTGTCGGTGATCATCGGAGTCTTCGAATGGCCCGGCACCGCGCGGTCGATCCGGGCCCAGGCGATGTCGTTGCGCGGCCGCGACTTCACGGCGGCGCTGCGGACGATCGGCGAGAAGCCCTGGCGGATCGTGCTGGTCGAGCTCGCCCCGCACCTCAACGGCCTGGCCTCCAGCCTCTTCCTGAGTGCCTTCGTGGCCGGGATCTTCGCCCAGTCGGGGATGGCGTTCCTCGGCATCGGCAACGCCAGCGAGTACAGCTGGGGCACCGAGATCAATCTCGCCTCCGGCCAGAACGCGTTGTTCCGCGGGCTGTGGTGGTGGTTCGGTCCGCCGGGCCTCGCCATCGCGCTGCTCGGCTTCGCCACCGCCTTGATCAACTTCGGCCTGGACGAGGTGACCAACCCGGCGCTCAGCTCGAAGCGTGCCGCGATCGTCCGGCGGTTCCTGGCGGAACGACGGAAGCGCCGGGCGTCCCGGCCGGCTCTGGAGGTGACCGGATGACGATCACTGAGACAACGACCACCCGTCTGCTGGAGTTGCGGGGCCTGAGCGTCGCGTACCTCACCGAACGCGGACGGGTCCCGGCCTGCAGCGACATCAACCTGACCATCAACCGCGGCGAGATCATCGGCGTCGCCGGTGAGTCCGCGTCGGGCAAGTCGACCCTGTTGACCGCGATCACCCGCCTGCAACGGATCCCGGCCGTCACGGTCGGTGGCCAGGTGCTGTATCACGGCTCCCGGGCTGCGACACCGGTCGACCTGGTGGAGCTCGAGGAGCCCGAGTTGGCCGGGCTGCGCTGGAGCGAGATCTCGGTGGTGATGCAGTCGGCGATGGCGTGCCTGAACCCGGTGCTGCGGCTCCGGGCCCAGTTCGCCGACGTCCTGAAGGTGAAGAATCCGCGGCTCGGGAAGGCCGAACTGCGGCAGCGGATCGCCGCACTGCTGGCCATGGTCGGCATTGCGCCGGACTACATGAACCACTATCCCCATCAGCTGTCCGGCGGGATGCAGCAGCGCTCCCTGATTGCGCTGGCGATGGCCTGCGATCCGGAGTTGGTCGTGATGGACGAACCGACGACGGCGGTCGACGTCGTGATGCAGCGCCGGATCCTGAACCAGGTGTTGCGCCTGCAGCGGCGCCTCGGCTTCGCGGTGATCTTCGTGACCCATGATCTCTCGCTGCTGCTGGAGATCGCCGACCGGATCGCGATCATGTACGGCGGCCGGATCGTCGAGGTCGGCACCGCGGAACGGGTCTACCGGCGGCCCCGGCACCCGTACACCCGAGGCCTGCGGGACTCCTTCCCGCCGCTGACCGAACCGGTGCGCCGGCTGACCGGGATCGCGGGCACGCCGCCGAACCTGCTGCAGCTGCCCGCCGGGTGCGCGTTCCAGCCGCGCTGCCGGCTCCGGATCGACCGCTGCGCCGATGTCCGGCCGGAACTGACGGAGCTCGGCGACGGGTCGGTGGCCTGCCACGTCGCGGTCGACGACCCGGAGGAACGATCATGAAATGTCCGGCGGGCGACGTCCCGGTGCTCGAGGCGGTCGGGGTCAGCCAGGAGTTCGTCGGCAAGTCGAGCACCGGGCACCGCACCCGGATCCGGGCGATCCGCGACGTGTCGCTGCGGCTGTTCCGCCGGCAGATCATCGCCGTCGTGGGGGAGAGCGGATCCGGCAAGACGACCCTGGCCCGGCTGTTCTCGCTGCTGTACCGGCCGACCCGGGGCGAGATCAGGTTCCAGGGCGAGCCGGTGCGGCGGGACCGGCGCGGCCGGGCGGCGTACTACGCCGAGGTCCAGATGATCTTCCAGGACCCGTTCGGATCGTTGAACCACCTGAAGACGCTGCGGCACATCATCGGCCGGGCGGTCCGGCTGCACACCGGCGCGCGGACCCGGTCGGACGTGATCACCCGTGTCCACGAGGCGTTGGAGAAGGTGAGCCTGACCCCGCCGGACGACTATGCCCAGCGCTATCCGAGCGACCTGTCCGGCGGGCAGCGGCAACGGGTGGCCATCGCCCGCGCGCTGGCGATGAATCCGGCCGTGCTGCTCGCCGACGAGCCGACCTCGATGCTGGACGCGTCGATCCGGCTGGACGTCCTCAACCTGCTCGCCGACCTGCGTGATCAAGAAGACCTGGCGATGCTGTACATCACCCACGACATCGCGAGTGCCCGTTACCTGAGCGACGTGATCGCCGTGATGTACGCCGGCGAGATCGTCGAGCAGGCGCCGACCGAGGAGCTGATCGCCGAGCCACTCCATCCGTACACCTGGCTGTTGCTCCAGTCGGCTCCGAATCCCCAACACTACAAGGGAAATCAGTCGATCGGATCGGGCGACGAAGAGGACTCGGAGGAGACCGAGCCGGTGGACGTCGCGGTCGACCTGCCGGGCTGCCGGTTCGCCACCCGCTGTCCGCGGGCGATGAACCTGTGCGCCGACGAGCGGCCGCCGCTGGTCGACGTCGGCGGCCGGTCCGTCGCCTGCTGGCTCCACCTCACCGACGACGCCCGGCCGAACCGAACCAAGATCGAAATCTGACCGAACCGACTCGACAAACGACACGAAGGAGTGCCATGAAGATCAAGAAGGGATGGGCCGTCGTCGCCGCGGCTGCACTGTTCGCGCTAGGCGCCTGTTCCGGCGGCAGCTTCGGCAACAAGCCGGCCGAGGCCACCAACGACGGGATCATGACGATCGCGCTGAACACCAATCCCGGGGTCGGCGAGTCGAACCAGTTCGTCAAGAACTGGAACTTCTGGGCGGTCGGCGGCAAGGGCGTCGCGCCCGGCATGACGCTGCTGTACGAAACGCTGCTGGGACTCGACAAGGCCCAACCGGGCAAGCTGACCCCGGCCCTGGCGGAGTCGTACGAGATGAAGGACGGCGGCAAGCAACTCGTCTATCACCTGCGCAAGGGCGTGAAGTGGTCCGACGGTGTCGAGTTCACCTCCAAGGACGTGAAGTGGACCTATGACCGGGCAATCGGCGACGCCTGCACCGACCGGGAGAAGGGTGAGGACGGCGAGTGGGACTACAAGTGCTGGGTCGCCTCGAAGGTGCAAACCCCGGATCCGTACACGGCCGTGATCCAGTTCAACGAGCCTGATCGCCAGCAGGTGCTGAACTTCGCCGCCTGGTATCCGATCTTCCCCGAACACATCTGGTCGAAGAAGAACGTGGACAAGGACCAGAATCTCGAGCCGGTCGGCACCGGGCCGTTCCGGGTCAAGGACTTCAAGCCGGAGATCATCAAGTACGAGTTGCGCGACGACTACTGGGGCGGGCCGAGCCAGGGCGTCAAGGAGGTGCACATCATCCCCGGCGCCAGCGTCGGCGCCCGGCAGGCTCAACTGAGCCGGGGCGAGATCGACTGGACGGTCGGCTCGGCGGCCGGAGTCCTGACCGACTTCGTCCAGCCCGACCCGCAGAACAACCACTACCGCTTCTATCCCAACGGCGGCGGCTACGGCGTGATCTTCAACCACACCGTGGCTCCCTTCGACAATCTCGAAGTACGCAAGGCGATGCGGAGCGCCATCGACCCGACCAAGGCCCGGGACGCGGCCGCCGTCGGCTACACGATCCCGACTCCGGCGGGGCTCGACCCGACCATGTACGCGCCGATGCTGACCCCGGAGACGTCCCAGCCGCAGCAGCAGGATGTCGAGGCGGCGAAGGCGAGCCTGGCCGCCAGCGGCTTCACGGTGAACCCGGCCGGGAACCTGGAGAAGGACGGCAAGGAGTTCCCGATCACGCTCTACATCAACGTCTCGAATGATCAGGACATGCAGGCGGGGCCGATCTTCGTCTCCCAGTGGAAGGAGGTGCTCGGCCTGAGCGTGAAGATCCAGACGCCCGCCGAGACCGTCTTCAACAAGGCGGCCTCGAAGGGGGAGTATCCGCTGTTCTTCGGCACCGTGGCCGGCGGCACCTCGATGTACTTCGCCTACCAGGGCTACTCGGTGCAGAACACGGTCGCGATCGGTGCCGAGTCGCCGTCGGTGAACTACGGACGCTGGAAGAACGCCCAGGTCTCCGATGCCGCGTACGGGTTGCAGGACGTCGATCCGGGCGACTTCGAGGGCACCAAACCGCTCGCCGGAGTGATCGCCGAGCAGGCCCAGGCCGAGGCGCCGTTCATCGCCACCGAGGGCACCGGCTACCAGGTCATGTGGTCCAGCCGGAAGTGGGACGGGATGCCGGAGATCGGTCAGCCGTACGTTCCGTCGCTGGACAACTACCAGGATCCGATCCAGACCATCCTCGCCATGACCCCGTCGACCCCGAAGAACCCATGACGCGGCGGTTGATGGTCTACCACCAGTCGCACGGCACCGGGGCGGACTTCGTCGAACTGCAGCCGATGATCGCGTCCGGCCGGCTGACCCAGTTGATCATCGCCGCCGTCCACATCGCCGACGACGGCCGGATCGTGCTGAACGATCATGATCATGACGATCCGTACCATGATCGGCTCTGGGCGGAACTGTCGCGGGTGCGGGCGGCCGGTGTGCCGGTGCTGGCGATGGTGGGCGGCTGGGCGCCGGGCACGACCGACAAGCTCGACGGCACCGGGCTGGCCCGCTACTACCCGCCGCTGCGCGATTTCCTGATCCGGTACGAGTTCGACGGGATCGACATCGACGTGGAACAGGACATGTCGCTGGCCGGCGTGATCGCCCTGATCGACGCCCTGCGCGCCGACTTCGGCCCGGACTTCGCGATCATCCTGGCGCCGGTGGCCAGCGCGCTGGCCGGCGGCGCGAACCTGTCCGGCTTCGACTACGAGCAGCTCTACCGGGAGCGCGGCAACGAGATCGCCTGGGTGAACGCGCAGTTCTACAGCGGGTTCGGGTCAGCCGCCGATCCGGCCGACTACGGCAAGATCATCGAGCGGGGTGTCTATCCGCCGGACAAGGTCGTGCTGGGCATGATCGGGAACCCGGCGGACGGGCACGGCTACGTCGACGTGGAACGGGTGGCCGAGTCCGTGCGGGACCTGACGCAGCGCTATCCGGAGTTCGGCGGCGTGGACGTGTGGGAGTACTTCCGGGCGCTACCCGGCGGTCGCTCGGAGCCCTGGCGCTGGATCGACCTGATGGCCGACGCGATGACGCCCGGGCCCCGGGCGACGAGCGATCACCAGGCGTAGTCCTCCGGGGCCGTCTTGTGGCCCGGGAAGAGCTCGTCCAGGCGGTCCAGCGTCGCCTGGTCGAGCGTGATCTCCACGGCGCGCAGGGCGCCGTCGAGCTGCTCCTGGATCCGCGGGCCGATGATCGGCGCCGTCACGGCCGGCTGGTGCAGCAGCCAGGCCAGGGCAAGATCACCGGGCTCGTGGCCGAGCTCGGTGGCCAGGTCCTCGTACGCGGTGAGCTGTTCGCGCTTCTCCTCGACCGCCTGAGCGGACCGGCCCTCGAGCCGGCGGACACCCTCGTTGTGCTTCTTGATCACGCCGCCGAGCAGGCCGCCGTGCAGCGGGGACCACGGGATGATCCCGATGCCGTAGTGCTGCGCGGCCGGGATCACCTCGAGCTCGATGCTGCGCTGGACCAGGTTGTACAGCGACTGCTCACTGACCAGGCCGAGATAGCCGCGCCGGTTCGCGGCCTCCTGCGCCTGGGTGATGTGCCAGCCGGCGAAGTTGGAGCTGCCGCTGTAGAGCAGTTTGCCCTGCTGGACGGCGACCTCGACGGCCTGCCAGATCTCCTCCCACGGCGTGTTCCGGTCGATGTGGTGGAACTGGTAGAGGTCGACGTAGTCGGTCTGCAGCCGCCTCAGGCTGGCGTCCAGGGCGCGCCGGATGTTCAGCGCGGAGAGCTTGCCCTCGTTGGGCCAGGGACCCATGTCGCCGTACACCTTGGTGGCGAGCACGGTGCGCTCGCGGCGGCCGCCGCCGGTGGCGAACCAGCGGCCGATGATCTCCTCGGTCCGGCCGCGGTGATCGGGGCCGCCGTACCCGTTGGCGGTGTCGAAGAAGTTGATCTCGTTGTCGTGGGCCGAGTCCATGATCCGGTGTGCGTCCGGCTCCGGGGTCTGCGGGCCGAAGTTCATCGTGCCGAGGCACAGGCGGGACACCTTGAGGCCGGTTCGGCCGAGCTGTGTGAACTGCATGGCCACTGACAGTAGTCCGCCCGGACCGGCGCCGGCAGCGGGCGTCCCGGTCGCCGGGGAGGCGGCCGACCCGGTCGGATAGAATTCCGAAACCCGGCTCGCTTCCGTCGTGTGTTGTTCCTTGTCGCACGGGCGTTGCCGGTACCGTCCACCTAACGAAACCGTGACGACGAGAGGTCCGAGTGACGCTCCTCATCGCCGTGCACTTCGGCGTTGCCATGCTCGCGCCCCTGCTGGCCAGGTGGCTGCGCTGTCGCGCCTATTTCGTGCTCGCGCTGCCTCCGCTGGCGACGGCGATCTGGCTCGGCCTGCAGGGGCCCGCGGTGCTCGCCGGCGCGGCGCCGACCGAGTCGTTGCCGTGGATTCCGGCGCTCGGGATCGACCTCTCGTTCCGGCTCGGCATCCTGCAATGGGTGCTCGGACTGATCGTCTCCGCGGTCGGCGCCCTGGTCCTGTTCTACTGCCGCTGGTACTTCGCGGACGAGGATCCGGCACCCCGGACCAGTGCGGTGCTGACGGCGTTCGCCGGGGCGATGCTCGGGCTCGTCACGGCCGACGACCTGATCGTCCTGTACGTGTTCTGGGAGCTGACCACGGTCTTCTCCTACCTGCTGATCGGGCACAAGCCGACCCGCAGCGCCAACCGGCGGGCCGCCCTGAACGCCCTGATCGTGACCACGTTCGGCGGCCTGGCGATGCTGACCGGGATCATCATGCTGGCCGTCACGTCCGGTACGTTCTCGATCTCGGAGATCCTGTCCCGGGCGGACCTGCAGCTGGCCTCGCCGGTGATCGTCGCCGCCGTGATCCTGATCTTGGTCGGTGCGCTGTCGAAGTCCGCCCTGGTCCCGTTCCATTTCTGGCTGCCCGGCGCGATGGCGGCGCCAACCCCGATCAGTGCCTACCTGCATGCGGCGGCCATGGTGAAGGCCGGCGTCTATCTGGTCGCCCTGTTGGCGCCGACCTTCGCCGGCCAGCCGGGCTGGCGGCCGATCGTGCTCACCCTGGGTGCGGTGACCATGATCGTCGGCGCCTGGCGAGCCTTGCGGCAGTACGACATCAAGGTGCTACTGGCGTACGGAACCGTCAGCCAGCTGGGCTTCCTGGTCTTCATGTGCGGTCTCGGCACCCGGTCGGCCGAGCTGGCCGGCGTCGCCATGATCATCTCGCACGCCCTGTTCAAGGCCGCGCTGTTCCTGATCGTCGGGATCGTGGACCGCTCGGCCGGCAGCCGCGACATCCGCCGGCTGTCCGGGCTCGGCCGTTCGCTACCGGTGATCGCGGTCACCGCCGGGCTGGCCTCGGCGTCGATGGCCGCGGTGCCGCCCTTGATCGGCTTCGTCACCAAGGAGGCGGCGTTCGAGTCGCTGACGTACCTGGCGGACGGCGACGGCGTCGGCATCCCGAAGCTGCCCGCGCTGCTGCTGATCGCCGCGATCCTGGTCGGCTCGTCGCTGACCGTCGCCTATTCGCTGCGGTTCCTCTGGGGGACGTTCGCGACGAAGGCGCTGCCGGACGAGCCGGGCGATCCGGAGCCGACCCGCTGCCGCCGGATCCCGGCCGGGTTCGCCGCGGCACCGCTGATCCTGGCCGCCGCCTCACTGGTGGGCGGCTTCCTCGGCCCGCAGCTGACCGCCGTCCTCGAGCCGGTCGCGGCCACGGTGCCGACCGGCCACGAGAGCCACGGGATCGCGCTCTGGCACGGGTTCACGCCGCCGCTGCTGATGTCGGCGCTGGTCCTGCTGGTCGGCTTCCTGATGTTCCGGCATCGGGAGTGGATCGGCCGGATCCAGGCCACCTTGCCGCGGGTGCCGGACGCCCAGGAGACCTACCAGTGGCTGATGCGCGGCCTGGACCGGGTCGCCGTCGAGACGACGGCCGTGACCCAGCGGGGCTCGCTGCCGATCTATCTCGGCGCGATCATGCTGGTCCTGGTCTGCGCGCCGGGCGGCGTGTTGTTGATCATGACCGACTTCCCGTCCGGGTTCCGGATCGCCGACTCGCCGGGCCAGGTGCTGGTCGCCGCCGTGATGATCATCGCGGCGTTCGGCGCGGCCACCGCGCGCGGCCGGATGAAGGCGGTGATCCTGGTCGGTGTCACCGGTTACGGCGTCGCGCTGCTCTTCCTGCTGCACGGTGCGCCGGATCTGGCCCTGACCCAGATCCTGATCGAGACCGTGATCCTGGTCGTCTTCGTGCTGGTGCTGCGCAAGTTGCCGAAGTACTTCACCAACCGGCCGCTGCATTCCAGTCGCTGGTGGCGGCTCGCGATCGCCGCCGCGGTCGGCTTCGTGATCGCCGCGATCGCCTTCGTGGCCAGCGGCTCCCGGATCGCGATCCCGGTGTCGACGGCGTTCCCGGAGGCCGCCAAGGATTTCGGGTACGGGCTCAACATCGTCAACGTCACCCTGGTCGACATCCGGGCCTGGGACACGATGGGCGAGATCTCGGTGCTCGTGGTGGCCGCGACCGGGGTGGCCAGCCTGATCTTCATCCGGACCAGGAACATCGACCTGACCCGCCTGGCCGGTCCGCGCGGCGGGCGCCGCAACCGGCTGAACGGCAACGGGCGCAGCATGGTCTGGCTGCGCGGCGGGGTCACGCTGTCCCCCCTGAAGCGGTCGTTGATCTTCGAGGTGGTCACCCGGCTGCTGTTCGGCACCATGATGGTCACCTCGGTGTACCTGCTGCTGGTCGGGCACAATGCGCCCGGCGGCGGGTTCGCCGGCGGCATGGTGGCCGGGATGGCCCTGGTGATCCGTTACCTGGTCGGCGGCCGGCACGAGCTGGACGAGGCCGCACCGGTCGACGCCGGGCGGCTGCTGGGCATCGGCCTGATCATCGCCGGGCTGAGCACCGTTGCTCCGATCGCCGTCGGCGGCCGGATCGGGCAGAGCTACGACATCTCGATCGCCGTGCCATGGTTGGGAAATCCGCACCTGGTCACCTCGGTGTTCTTCGACGTCGGGGTCTATCTGGTGGTGATCGGCATGATGTTGGACCTGGCCCGCAGCCTCGGCTCCGGGATCGATCAGCACGAGGAACAGGACCGCACGCCGGCACCGCTCGGCGCGACCACCGCGGCCGGATCGAGTGCGGCGCGATGAACCCGATCATGGAACCGAACCTGGCGTTGATCATCGTCGGCGGCGTGTTGATCACGGCCGGGGTCTACCTGCTGCTGGAGCGGTCGCTGACCCGGATCCTGGTCGGGCTGCTGCTCGCCGGCAACGGGGTGAACGTGCTGTTCCTGGTCGCCTCGGGCGCGGCCGGGGGAGCGCCGATCATCGGGCTGACGGCGCCGGAGCGGATGAGCGACCCGTTGCCGCAGGCCATGGTGCTGACGGCGATCGTGATCACGCTCGCGATGGCGGCCTTCCTGCTCACGCTCGCCTATCGGAGCTTCCAGCTGAACGGCAACGACGAGGTCGCCGACGACGTGGAGGACCGCAGGATCCGCCAGCTGGCCGAGGCGGACCTCGCCTCGGCTTCGTACGACGAGGCCGACGCGTCCGTACCGTCGGAGGACGAGCGGGTGATCATCTCCGAGGACGTGCGCCCCGAGGAGCCGGTGGATCCGGCCGACCTGCCGGAGCCGGACGAGACGGAAGCCGACACCGCCGGGACCGGAGGTGCGCGGCCGTGAACAACCTGTTGCCCTTGCCGGTGCTGCTGCCGCTGGTCGGCGCCGGGGTCACCCTGGCGCTGAGCCGGCACCCGCGGATCCAGCGGGTCGTCTCGACCGCCGTCCTGCTGCTGGTGCTCGCGGTCGAGGGCTTCCTGGTCTACCTGACCGACGCCTTCGGGCCGATCGTGCTGTGGGTCGGAGCCTGGCCGCCGCCGCTCGGGATCGCGCTCGTCGTGGACCGGATGTCGGCGCTGATGCTGGTCGTCTCGTCGCTGGTCACCCTGACCGTGTTGATCTTCGCGATGGGTTCCGATCTCGAGGAACGACAACGGGAGACACCGGTCTCGATCTTCCACCCGACGTTCCTGGTGCTGGCCGCCGGCGTCTCGAATGCCTTCCTGGCCGGGGATCTGTTCAATCTGTTCGTCGGGTTCGAGATCCTGCTGTTCGCCTCCTACGTGCTGCTCACCCTGGGCGGCACCGGGGAACGGATCCGGGCCGGCACCACCTATGTCGTGGTCAACCTGCTGTCCTCGTTGCTGTTCCTGGTCACGATCGCGGTGATCTATGCGGCCACCGGGTCGGTCAACCTGGCCCAGCTGGCCGGCCGGCTCGCCGAACTGCCGGACCAGTTGCAGTTGATCCTGCAGTTGCTGCTGCTGACGGTGTTCGCGATCAAGGCGGCCGTGTTCCCGCTGTCGGCCTGGCTGCCGGACTCGTACCCGACGGCGCCGGCGCCGGTCACCGCCGTGTTCGCGGGCTTGCTGACCAAGGTCGGCGTGTACGCGATCATCCGCACCCAGACCGTGCTGTTCCCGGACAGCCCGCTGACCGGGCTGCTGCTGTGGGCGGCGTTGCTGACCATGATCATCGGCATCCTCGGCGCGGTGGCGCAGTCCGAGATCAAACGGATGCTCTCCTTCACCCTGGTCAGCCACATCGGCTACATGATCTTCGGCGTCGCCCTGGCCAGCACCGGCGGCTACGCCGGCGCGATCTTCTACACCGCGCACCACATCACGATCCAGACGACGCTGTTCCTGGTCACCGGGTTGATCGAGCGGCGCGGCGGCACCACCTCGCTGAGCGACCTCGGCGGCCTGGCCGCCCTGTCGCCGCTGCTCGGTGTGCTGTTCTTCGTGCCGGCGATGAACCTGGCCGGGATCCCGCCGCTGTCCGGGTTCGTCGGCAAGCTCGGCCTGCTCGGCGCGGGTGTCGCCGCCGGCACTCCGCTCGCGTACGTCCTCGTCGCCGGCGGTGTGCTGACCAGCCTGCTCACCCTGTATGCGATGGCGAAGGTGTGGAACCGGGCGTTCTGGCGTTCCGCGCCGGACGGTGTGCCGGACCGGGAGGGCACGCTGACCGTGCGGCGCGGCAAGATCGAACTGCCGCGCGGGATGGTGATCACCGCCGCGTTCCTGGTCCTGATCGGGTTCGCGATCACGTTCATCGCCGGACCGCTCTACTCCTACGCCGAGCGGGCCGCCGGCGACATGCTGCTCCGAGCCCCGTACCTGCAGGCCGTGCTGCCGGAGGGAGTCCGATGAACACCCCGCCATCAGACGGAGGCGCCGACCCTGGTATCCCGCCGCGCCGGAACGGACTCCAGCCGGCGACGATCATCGTGCTGGCCGTGGTCTGGATCGTGCTCTGGGGCGAGGTGTCGCTGTTGATCGTGATCAGCGGACTTGTCGTCGGCCTGGTGATCACCGTGCTGTTCCCGCTGCCGCCGGTGCCGTTCGAGGGCCGGCTCCGGCCGCTGCACCTGATCTGGACCGTGCTGCGGCTGATCGGTGATCTTGCGCTGGCCAGCGTCGACGTGGTCCGGACGATCCTGCGGCCGACACCGCCGCGTGGTGCCGTCGTCCGGGTCCAGTTGCGGTCCGAGTCCGACCTCTACCAGACACTCACCGCGGAAATGGTGTCGCTGGTGCCGGGCAGCATCGTGATCGAGGCCCGGCGATCCAGCCGCACCCTCTATCTGCACGTGCTCGATGCGACCGGGCCGGGCGAGCTGGACCGGGTGCGGCGCGAGGTCCGTACCGCGGAACAACGAGTGCTCGCCTCGCTCGGCAGCAAGGCGGAACGGGCCCGGCTGACCGAGGGGGAGGCCTCATGATCGTCACCGTGATCCTCGGCATCGGCGTCGTGCTGCTCGGCGTCGCCGCGGTGCTGACCTTGATCAGGATGTCGAAGGGCCCGAGCACGCTGGACCGGGTGGTGGCCACCGACGTGATGATCGCGATCGTGATCGCCGCGCTCGCCACCGAGGCCGTGATGCACAAGCACGCGACCACGCTGCCGGTGATCCTGGTGCTGGCGCTGCTCGGGTTCGCCGGGTCGCTCAGCATCGCGCGGTTCGTCTCCGACCGGGACAAGGCCGTGAAGTGGAACGTACCGCCCGACTTCGACCCGAAGCGGGGTGAGCGGCCATGACCGGCGGGGTCGACGGCGTGCTGGACGTGATCGGCGCGGTGCTGGTGCTGCTCGGCGCGGTGCTCTGCCTGACGGCGGCGATCGGGCTGCTCCGGCTGCCGGACGTGCTGAGCCGGATGCACGCGGCGACCAAGCCGCAGACGCTCGGCCTGCTGTTCGTGCTGACCGGGATCGGGTTCACGCTGCGCCAGCCGGCGGTGATCGCCCTGTTGGTCCTGGTCGGGTTGCTGCAGCTGTTCACCGCCCCGGTCGCGGCGCACATGGTGGCCCGGACCGCGTACCGGACCCATCAGCTGGACGACGACCTGCTGGTCACCGACGAACTCTCTGACGACCTGTCCGACGCCGGGTTCGAGCTGGTCACCCCGGACGACGAGGACACTGCTGACAACGGTGGGCGGGCGGCCACGTAGGTTAGGCGCATGGGGTGGACCGAGATCACCGACGTGGCTCAGCTCGAAGAACTGATCGGTACGCCGCTGCCGCGGGTCCGGGACAAGGTGCGGCCCGCCCTGCACGACGTCGACCGAGCCTGGCTGGCCGCGGCGCCGTTCTGCCTGGTCGCGACGTCGGCCGTCGACGGCAGCTGCGACGTCTCGCCGAAGGGCGATCCCGCCGGGCAGCTCGCGTACGTCATCGACGACAGGACCATCGCCGTCGCGGAACGCCCGGGCAACCGGCGCGCCGACGGCTACCGCAACATCCTGACCAACCCGCACGTCGGCCTGATCTTCGTGCTGCCCGGCCGCACCGACACGCTGCGGGTCAACGGCCGGGCCCGGCTCGTCTCGGACGCCGACTTCTTCGACCGGATGGTGGTCAAGGGACACCGCCCGGTGCTGGCGCTGGTGGTCGAGATCGACGAGATCTTCCACCACTGCAGCAAGGCCTTCCTGCGCTCGCGGCTCTGGGACGCCGAGACCTGGAACCATGACGGCGTGCCGTCGCGGCCGGAGATCGCGAAGCTGCTGGAACGGCCCGAAGCCTCCCTCGAGGAACTGCGCAGTTACTATGGCGAGCGGTACGCCGACAAGCTGTACTCGTCCTGACCGGATGCCGTGTCGCGTACGCCGGAAATCGGGAATCCGGTTGACTTGTGGAATACTGGGTGGTGTCCAGGGCGCTCCAAGCGCCAGGACTCGACCGCCCGGTGCATCGAGGTGACAGCTCGAAACACCTGGTATGGGCACCTTCACCGCGACGCACGGCCCGGCTGTGGACCTGGCCTGCGACCGCGGGAGGCACCCGGAGTCGACCACTGCAAGCTTTCGCAGCCCGGCCTCGGCCGGAGCAGCTGACGAGGTGGCACGTTCAAGGCGTGCCCTGAAGGAGTCTGGATGCTCGAACATGAGCCCGACACGCATACCCCCGATGAGACCCTGTTCGGCGATTCGACGCCGGAGCAGGTGACCAAGCCGCCGACCCGCCGCCGGCGGGCCGCGACCCGGCCGGCCGGCCCACCGACCCCGGCGCCGACGCTCGACCTGCCCACCGAGGCACCTGCCGCCGACACTCCGGCGACGGAGCCCGAGGTTGAGGCGAAGCCCGCACCGGCGAAGCGGGCGGCCAAGAAGACGACCTCCCGCCGGACCACCAAGAAGGCCGCCGCGGCCCCTGAGCCCGCCGAGCCGGCCGCTGCCGAGACCGCTCCGGCCGAAGCCGCCGTCGAAGCCCCTGCCGAGGCCCCTGCCGTCGAGGCACCGGTCGAGCAGGCCCCCGCAGCCGAGGCCGACGCGCCGAAGACAACCCGCCGCCGGACCAAGAAGGCCGCGGCCGAACCGGCCGAGAAGAAGCCCGCCCGGAAGCGGGCCAGCAAGAAGACCGCGGCCGCCGCCCCGGCTGCCGAGGAGCCCGCCGTGGCGCCGGAACCGGCCGCTGACGCGGCCGAGCCCGAGCAGTCGGTTGCGGCCGAGCCCGAGCAGCCGGTCATGGCGGCCGAGTCGCCCGCGGTCGAGCCGGTCGAGGAGGAGGCTCCGGTCGAGGAGCCGGCCGCCGAGGACGTACCGGCTGAGGCCGAGGCCGAGGCCGAGGCGTCCGCAGCCGAGGACGAGGCCGCCGAGGCTTCCACGGAGGCTCCGGCAACGGAGACCGCCGACCCGATCGCCGAGGCGGTCGCCGCGCTGCTCGGTCAGTCCGAGACGGCGCAGGAGGACGCGTCCGACGACGAGTCGGTCGACGACTCCGCGATGGACGATGATGACGTACCCGATGGTCATCGGCGCCGCCGGCGCCGCCGGGGCGGTCGCCGCCGCCGTCGCGGTGCCAGCGGTGACGGTGACGGTGACGACGAGGAGGTCACCGCGGAGGCCGACCCGTCGAAGGAGACCGCCGTGGAGCCGGCCGAGTCCGGCGACGCCGAGGCGGAGTCCGGTGACACCGAAGCCGAGGGCGACGGCAGCCGCCGCCGTCGGCGCCGCCGGCGCCGTCGCGGCGAGGACGGCGACGAGGGTTCGAGCTCCGGCTCGAGCGCCCGCAGCCGCCGCGACACCAAGTCCGAGGTGACCGGGATCGACGGCTCGACCCGGATGGAGGCGAAGCGGCAGCGCCGCCGGGAGGGCCGCGAGGCCGGCCGGCGCCGCGCCCCGATCCTCTCCGAGGCCGAGTTCCTGTCCCGCCGCGAGTCGGTCACCCGCATGATGGTGATCCGGCAGCGCGAGGACCTCACCCAGATCGCCGTCCTGGAGGACGACGTCCTGGTCGAGCACTACGTCGACCGCGAATCGGCGGCGTCGCTGATCGGCAACGTCTACCTCGGCCGGGTCCAGAACGTGCTGCCCTCGATGGAGGCCGCGTTCATCGACATCGGCCGCGGCCGCAACGCGGTGCTCTACGCGGGCGAGCTCGACTGGGACTCGTTCGGCGTGAGCGGCGACGACCGCAAGGTCGAGCGGGTGCTCAAGTCCGGCCAGACCGTGCTGGTCCAGGTCTCCAAGGACCCGGTCGGCGCCAAGGGCGCCCGGCTGACCAACCACGTGACGATCCCGGGCCGCTACATCGTGTACGCGCCCGGCGGTCACCTGTCCGGCATCTCCCGCAAGCTGCCCGACACCGAGCGGAAGCGGCTGAAGGACATCCTGGCCGACCTGGTGCCTGACGATGCCAGCGTCGTGGTCCGTACCGCCGCCGAGGGGGCCAGCGAGGACGAACTCGTCCGCGACGTCAACCGCCTCCGCGCGCAGTGGGAGGACATCGAGAAGAAGGTCAAGTCCGGCAGCGCGCCGCAGTTGCTGTACGGCGAGCCCGACCTGACCGTACGGATCGTCCGCGACCTCTTCACCGAGGACTTCGCCGAGCTGATCGTGCAGGGCAACGGCGGCACGACCGACGCGTACGACGTGATCCAGGCCTACGTCGGCCACGTCGCGCCGCACCTGGCCGACCGGATGAAGCGCTGGGAGGGCGACGAGAACAGCGACCTGTTCGCCGAGTTCCGGCTGGACGAGCAGATCGCGAAAGCCCTGGAGCGCAAGGTGTTCCTGCCGTCCGGCGGCTCGCTGATCATCGACCGTACCGAGGCGATGACGGTGATCGACGTCAACACCGGCAAGTTCACCGGCAGCGGCGGCAACCTCGAGGCGACCGTCACCAGCAACAACCTGGAGGCGGCCGAGGAGATCGTCCGCCAGCTCCGGCTGCGCGACATCGGTGGCATCATCGTGATCGACTTCATCGACATGGTGCTGCCGAGCAACCGCGAACTGCTGTTGCGTCGGCTGGTCGAGTGCCTCGGCCGCGACCGGACCCGGCACCAGGTCGCCGAGGTGACCAGCCTCGGCCTGGTCCAGATGACCCGGAAGCGGATCGGCACCGGCCTGCTGGAGGCGTTCAGCACGCCCTGCCCACACTGCAGCGGCCGCGGGCTCGAGCTGCACGACGTGCCGGTCGAGTCCCAGGCGCAGCCCGACGGCGGCGCGCGCGAGCAGCACCGCGGCGGGGGTGGCAGCGGCGGCGGTGGCGGTCGCGGCCGTGGCGGCCGGTCCCGTTCCCGGGGCGGCAGCGGCGGCGGTGGCAACGGCAACCAGAACGGCGCCGGCCACTCCGAGGGCGAGCAGAAGAGTGAGTCGAAGGCGGAGCAGCCCGCCTGATCAACCCCCGGATCGGGGAACGCCGGCCGTTCGGGTCGAACAGCGTTCCCCGATCATGGCGGTTGCCGAAGTTGCGCAAGGCATGATCACGAAGGTCGGTCGAACCGCCCAGCTGGGCCGCGGCGGCGACCTGCAGCGACAGCGTCGCGCGGTGCACCATCGCTCGCCGGAGCACCTCGGCCGAGCAGAGCGGAGCGATCGCGTCGGCGCCGTGAAACCCGATCAGCGGTGCGACATCGATCGCCGGATCACCGACGCAGGCATGATCAAGATCGAACGCTCCGGCGACCCGTCCGCCGTCGGCCCAGAGCAGGTTGTGCGGCCCGAAGTCGCCATGGCACACGGCCGGGCCGGCGTCCTGCTCGATGATCAGCACGGCGAACCCGTCGAGCACCGCGCGGTAGGCCGCTCCCCGTACCTCATCGAGGGCTGATGGATCCGCCCGTCCCGGGACTCTGGTGATCAGCACCGCCGACCAGCGATCCCGGTGCAGCGGGCCGTCCAGCAGGCGGGGGAGTGGGACCGGGAGCCCGTGCTCGTCGAGCGTCCGCAGGATCCCCGCCTCGCGTTCCGTACGCTCCGCGAACCCGGCGCCCGTCGTGATCCTGGCGATCGGCCCGTCGTTCGGCGTGATCACCGTGTGGAACGCCCCCGACGTGATCAAGGCCCCGGTCCAGTCGATGTCCGGCCAGCGCTCCGACGCGAACGTACGGAGTTCGGGCGCCGACTCGTCCATCCGTGCATCCTCCCATCGCCAGTCCGGCGGCGGCCAGGCATCGGTCCGCTGCAGTCGGTCAGGTGTTCGGCGTCGCAGCGGTCCACACAGCGTGGGCGAACGAGCCGCGACCAAGATCGAAAGTGCCGGAGTAGTTGGTGACCTGGACATCGCCGTGGGGTGATTTGAAGATCATCGTGTCCGGCTCGGGTTGTCGTCGCTGCCAACCCCCGAACGTGACCGCGCGGTGCTCCCGTTTTGCCAGTGGGGTCAGCTTGGCGACATCGGTCTGACCCGGCGGACCGTCCGATCGGTAGGTCTGGGTGTGATCGAATTCGAGTCGTCCGGTTGCGGTCGACCAGGGAAATCTGGAGCCGGGCCGGGCGAACCGTAGATACCGTTTGTGTCGGTCCGGGATTTCGTACGCGTCGACCGGGGCCGGGGTGTCGTTGAGGTCGATCACCGGCACGACCTTGATCCGGTCGTGGCCGAGCCAGTCCTTGACGACACCTTTCAACGCGGGTCCGATGCCGGGCACCCGGCAGATCCCGTGCTCGTTCTCGAGGGTTTCGGCGGCGATGTGCACGACCAGCGTCGAGGTCGGCACCAGCAGGGCAGGGTCCAGCTTCGCCACGACCTGTTCGACGGCGGCCTTGAACACGGCTGCTTCGAAGTCGACGACCGGCTTCGGCTTATCCCGCAGGGACGGATGAACCTCGGACTCCTCCAGCGGCTCATCGTGGTCGCCGTCGATCGGCTGGACGGCTTCGGCGAACTCGGAGTCGAACAGGTCCGGCTGGCGAGCCTCGGCCAGCACCCGGGTCGCCTCCAACTCGTTGGCCAGCAGTGCCAGTCCGGCGGCACGCCGTTCGTCCGGGGTCCGATCATCGGGCGGTAGTGCGTCGGCGAGTTCCTGGATCCGGCCGAACAGCCGGATCGCGTCCGGCGGCTCCAACCGGGCGAAGATCGACTTCAAGCCTTCGTCGTTGGTCTGGGACAGCCACACCCCGAGCTGCTTCTTCCGTTCCGCAGCCTCCCGCTCCATTCGGTCCCCGTCGACCCGGGCAATCGCGGCTTCGGCGTAGTTCTGCAACTTCTGGTAGCCGACGCTTCCAGCGATTCCGGCGATCTCTTCGTCGATCTGTCGGGCCAGTTCCAGGGGAAGGTGGTGGGTCTTCCGGGCGAGGCTGCGGGCCTGCCAGCCCTCCACCTCGCACCGCATCGTCTTCTCCCAAACCAAGGGCATCCGGTGACGTAGGTCGAGCACCTCGCCGACCAAGCTGGTGCAGGCATGATCACTCTTCTTGATCTTGACCGCCAACTCCTCAAGGGCGAGGTCGTTCACCTCGGGCGTCCCCTCGCCACCGAGCCGCACCCCGCGTGGACCGCCGAGCAGTTTCAGTTCGTCGGGATGGATCGAGTCCGCCGAGTTCGCATCCGCCCACGCCGCGATCCAGGCCAACAGCAGATTCTCCGCCTCCACCTTGGCCCGCAGCGCATCTTCGGCGCCTTTGAGGATGTCGTCGGTCCCGTAACCGACGACCCGCTCCTCCAGCGCCTCGAACATGTGACGATTCTACCGCATTAATTCCCCAGGCACCAATAAAACAAGGGAATTCGAGGACTAATCTGTTGGGTGCGCTGACCCTCGATGATCTTGATCCATTCCATCGATCCAGAGGATGATCATGCCCATATTCAGGGTTCGCGACTATGCTTCGTCCGATCGGGATTCCTGGCTTCGCTGCCGCCTGCTCGGATTCTTCGAAACCGACTACTACGACGACGTCTGGACCGAACGACCCGACTACGAGCGGCCGGCAATCCGGCTGGTCGCGGTCGACGGCGCAACGGTGATCGGAATTCTTGATCTTGTGGTCGACGGTGAGCTGGCCACGATCGAGACGGTCGTCGTCCATCCTGATGCCCGGGGTCAGGGCATCGCTTCCGCCTTGCTGGGACAGGCGCTTCAACGGTTGCCGATCCAGGCCGGCAGGGTGGATGCCTGGACCCGGGAGGACCGCGCCGCCAACGCCTGGTATCGCCGGGCCGGCTTCCGCGAGGACCATCGCTACCTGCACGTCTATCTCGGACCGGGCGAGTCGCGAGCCGGCTTCTCGACTCCGGATGAACTGGATGGACCGATGCACGCGTTCCTGCACGCCCGAATCGAGGACGAGGATCGGCTCCGAGCCCGGTTCCGGCGCGTGTACGTGTGCCGCCGGTACGTCCTGGACACAGATCAGGGGCGGACCAGGACTCGGGGGTAGGTGCCGGACTGCATCAGGGTGAAGGCTTCGGTGATCTTGGTCAGGGGTTGCGGTGGCGAGACGAGGCGACCAAGATCAAGACGGTCTCCGTGCTCGGCCAGCCAGTCGACCGCCAGGCAGAACTCGTCCGGGGTGTAGTTGTGGACGCCGGTGAACCGGATCCGGCGGGTGACCAGGAGGGCGGGGTCGACGGTGACGGTTCCGGCGTCGAGGCTCACCGAACCGGCGCCGATCACCCGGCCGCCGAGATCGACCGCCGTGAGGGCGTCGGCGAAGGCGGCCGGGCTGCCGGAGGCCTCCACCACGATCGGGTACGGACGCTCGGCACCGTCGTCCGGCACCGCGCCGGTCCCGGACAGCATCGCCAATCGCTGCTCCGACGGGTCCCGGACGACGACGGCGCAGCCGAGACCGGCCAGCATGGCGGCGCAATAGAGGCCGACCGCGCCGGCGCCGAAGATCAACACCGGCTCGTCGCCGGTCGGCGCGGCGGCCGTCACCACGGCCGCCGCGGTCGCCGTGGCGCAGCCGGCCGGGACCATGATCGAATCGTCGACCCGGTCGGGGATCCGGAGCACCGGGACACCGGGACTGATCCGGATCCGGGTGGCCAGGGTGCCGCTCGCGTACGGCGGCTCGGTGACCGAGGCGTGACCGTACTTGAACAGGAATCGGCATTTCATGGTCAGCCCGGCTCGGCAGCGATCGCACCGGCCGCAGGATCTGATCATGGAGAGGACGACCCGGTCGCCGGCCCGGAGCGGATCACCGCGCAGGTCGGTCGCGCCGGGGTCCACCGCACTCACCCGGCCGACGCCCTCGTGTCCCAGCGCCGTCGCGGGCGGCGCCGACCGATGCCCGAGAACGGTGTGCAGATCCGATCCGCAGATCGCCGCCGCGGTCACGTCGACGTCGATCTCGCCAGCCGCCCGCGCGGGCAGCTCGATCCGACGCAGCTCGACCTTTCCCTGATCGAAGACGGCGACCTGGACGGATCCCGGCGCAGCGGCGTGCGTCATCGGTGGTCCCCTCGTTCATGATCAGCATCGGCCGGTCGGCCTGCGCATCAGTCTGCCCAGGCGCCCGAGACCGGACAATGCACAATGAGCAATGAGGTGATCACGGAGGTTGATCAACTGGGCGGCTTCAGCCCCGGACCGCCGTCGGCCGCCCAGGCCCGCAGGTGTTCGATCAGCGCCCGGGTGGCGGGAGTCACGTACCGCTGCGGCGAATGGACCAGGAAGAAGTGGTGCACCGGGCGGGCGTCCTGCAGGGCCCGCACCTGCACCGAGCCCGCCTCGAGCCAGGCCTTCGCGGTGGTCTCCGGCACCAGGGAGACCCCGAGGCCGGCCGCGACCGCCTCGTTGACCGCGGTGGTGCCGCCCAGCTGGGCGACGACGCGCGGATCGTGATCTTCGAGCAGTTCCCGCATGATCTCCCAGGTCAGCGAGCCCTCCTCGCGGGCCACCTGGGGCAGGCCGGCGAAATCCTGCACCGTCAGCGGGTCCGGCAGCGTCATCGAGGAGGGGAACAGGACCACCAGGTTCTCGATGTAGAGGGACTCACTCTCCAGCTCACCCCACTCCGGCGGCCGCGGGGTGATCGCGAGCTCGGCCTCGTCCCGGTCGACTTGGCCGAGGACGTCCTCGGTGTTGCTCACCTGCATGCGTACGACGATGTCGGGGTGCCGTCGCTGGAAGTCGGCGACGATGCCCGGGATCACGTGGTTGCCGGCGCTGGCGGTCGCGGCCAGCCGCACCGTGCCGCGCTGCAGCCCGCGGAACTGCTGGATGACCTGTTCGGCCTCCTCGATGTCGGACAGGATGATGTTGATCCGCTCGTAGAGCGCGAGCCCGGCCTCGGTGAGCGCGATCCCGGGCCGCGACCGGATGAACAGCGGCACCCGGTAGTGCTCCTCCAACTTCCGGATCTGGTTCGACACGTGCGGTTGCGAGGTGTAGACCTCCTTCGCCGCGACGGAGAACGACAGATTACGGGCGACGGCGCGGAAGATCTCCAGCTGCTGCAACGTCACGGCCATGGGCCGACCCTACTCGACGCAATCCGTTATCCCCCTATCACCAAGGCCGCATTGACGCTCTCCGCGGCCGCTCGAATACTCATGATCAACGCCGCTGGTCCCGGGCCGCCGAGGGAATGATCACAGTCACCGCCGATAGGAATTGATCATGAGTGAGTCTCCGCTGAGCCGTCGAGCCCTGCTCGGGATCGGGATGTCCGCCGGCGCCGCGGCGACGCTGGCGACCGGGTGCACCGGGACGGCGACCGGCATGGCGGCGCGGAAGGAACTGCGGATCGGGGTCCAGTCGCTGCCGAGCACGCTGGATGCGAACGGCTCGGTGTCCAACTCGGGCATCCAGGCCTACCACAACATCTATGACACCTTGATCGCCCGGGACACCAAGGCGGAGCAGGCGGCGTTCAAGCCCGGCCTGGCCAAGTCCTGGAAGCAGGTCGAGGATCTGACCTGGGAGTTCGAGCTTCGCGACGACGTGACGTTCCACGACGGCAGCCCGTTCACTGCGGCCGACGTCGTCTACTCGATGAACCGGGTGATCACCAAGGAGGACCCGAGCTACGCCACCGCGTACGCCTATCTGCTGGCCAATGTCACCGAGTTCAAGGCCGTCGACGACTTCACGGTACGGGCCACGACGAAGCATCCCGAGCCGCTGATGGAGCACCTCCTGTCGGACCCGAACGCCGGCATCTCGGCGAAGGCCTACACGACCGAGGTGGGGCTGGACGCGGCGTCCAACAAGCCGGTCGCCACCGGGCCGTACCAGGTCGCGGAGTACACACCGGACGTCTCGTTGATCTTGGAGGCCGTGCCCGGGCACTGGTCCGGCGAGCCGCCGTACACCAAGATCACCTACCTCTCCATTCCGGAGATCGCGTCCCGGATCACGGCCTTGAAGAACGACGAGGTCGACTTCATCACGAACATCCCGCCGGATCAGGAGACCCTGCTCGCCGGTGATCAACGGGTGAAGATCGTCGGCGGGGTGCTCGAGCTCTATCACCTCTACCGGCTGAACATGTCCAACCCGGTGCTGGCCAAGCCGGAGCTCCGCGCCGCGCTGGACTACGCGATCGACCGGGCCGCGATCGTCGAGTCGATCTGGGAGGGCAAGGCCGAGGCGGCGACGTCCTACCAGTTCACCAGCTACCAGGATGCGCTGAAGTTCCCGGACCGCCAGGACATTGCCTTCGATGCCGAGAAGGCCAAGCAGCTGGTGGCCTCGTCCGGGTACGCCGGCGAGGTGATCGAGATCTACAACACCACGAACTACTACACCTACGCCGATCTGGTCGCGCAGGCCGTGGTGGACATGTGGGCCGACGTCGGCGTCACCGCGAAGCTGGTGCAGGTCGACGACATCCCGGACGAGGACCCCGGCCTGGAGATCAGGACCTGGTCCAACCCGCTGTACTACCCGGACCCGATGGGCATGATCGAACGGCACTGGGCGCCGGAGGGCGAGGCGGCCAACAAGAAGCACTTCATCGCGACCGAGGCGTACACGGACGCGTTCAACCGGATGCGGTACGGCCAGGACGAGGCCGCCCGCAAGGAGGCGCTGGCGGAGCTGTTCGACTTCTATCGTGCGCAGACCCCGTTCGTCTATCTGTTCAAGCCGTACGAGTCGCTCGGCATGCGGTCCAACATCGACTACACGCAGTCGCCGAACCTGCGTCCGTACTGCCTGTCCTTCCGGGCCGGTGACATCGCCGAGCGCTCGACATGACCCGGAGGGAATCCCTTCCGTGCTGAGGTTCCTCGGCTCCCGGGCCCTGGTCAGCGCCGGCACCGCGCTGCTCGTGCTGATCTTCGTGTTCGTCGCGGCGCGGGTCACCGGGAACCCGTTCGACCTGATGTACCCGGACGGCCTGGAACCGGGCCAGCTGGCTCAGTACAACGCCAAGTACGGTCTGGACCGAAGCTACCCCGAGCAGTTCCTGCTGTATCTGCGCAACGCCGTCACTGGCGACTTCGGCATCAGCCTGGTGGAGCGCCGGCCGGTGCCCGAGATCTTCTTCCCGCGGCTGGCCGAGACCCTGAAGCTCGGCGTGTTCTCGCTGATCTTCAGCGTCGTGGTCGGCGTCGGCGTCGGGATGCTGCTCGCGCTGTACCCGCGGCAGCCGCTGATCCGGGCCCTCGGCCACGCGATGTCGCTGCTCTACGCCGTGCCCGGCTTCGTGCTGTCGCTGGTGATGATCTTGATCTTCGGCTTCGTCCTGAACGCGCTGCCGACCCAGGGCGCCTCGACACCGGCGCACTACCTGATGCCGGTCGTCTGCCTCTCCGTCGGCTCGATCGTCTCGCTCTCCCGGTACGTCGACAACAGCATGCGGGAAACGCTGCACCAGGATTTCGTGGTCACCGCGATCAGCAAGGGCACCGGCCGCCGCTCGGTGGTCTGGCGGCACGTGTTCCCCAACACCGGCGTCCCGGTGATCACCCAGATCGGGATGATCGTCGTCGACATCCTGTCCGGGACCATGGTGATCGAGACGATCTTCTCCTGGCCCGGCATGGGTAACCTGCTGGTGACGTCGGTGATCAACCGGGACTTCCCGGTGATCCAGTTCTCCGTGGTCACCGTGTCGATCATCGTCATCGTCCTCAACTACCTGCTGGATGTCGCGTATCTGCTGCTCGATCCGCGGATCGGCCGGACCCGAGGAGTCGCATGACCCTTCGACAGGCTCAGGGCACGGTCTGGAGACAGGTCCGGTCGATGACCGCCTGGACCAGGGTCTGCGCGGGCGTGCTGATCATCGTCGTGGGGGCCGCGCTGCTGGCCGGGGTGGTGTCGCCGTTCGACCCCGATCGCACCGTCCTGACCAGCCGGAACGCGCTGCCGATCTTCCTCGACCCGACCTCGGCCCATCTGCTCGGCGCCGACGGGATCGGCCGGGACACGCTGAGCCGGACGTTGCACGGCACCCGGACCAGCCTGCTGATCGCCGCGGTCGGCCTGATCGTCGGCAGCCTGGTCGGCCTCACCCTCGGTCTGACGGCGGGCTTCTTCGGCGGCGTCTGGGACCGGCTGGTCATGCTCGCGGTGAACTTCCAGCAGTCGGTGCCGCTGACCCTGTTGATCTTGGTCGGGCTGGTCATGTTCGGCCGCGGGATCGGGGTGCTGATGATCTTCATCGGACTGGCCCGCTGGGAGACCTACGCCCGGGTGATCAGGGGACTGGTGCTGAGCGCACGGGAGCAGCCGTTCGTGGACGCTGCCCGGTCGTACGGCGCACCGCCGGTCCGGATCATCCTGCGGCACGTGCTGCCCAACACCGTCTCGTACTACATCGTGTTGATGGTGCTCAGCTTCCCGCCCGTGATGCTGCTCGAGTCGGCCCTGTCGTTCATCGGGATCGGGGTCCAGCCGCCGACCGCGACGCTCGGCCAGATGATCGGCGAGGGCCGCACCTACCTGGCGACCAACCCGTGGTCCTCGATGGTGCCGAGCGCGGTGCTGGTGCTGATGGCCTACTGCGTGCACGTGATCGGGGAGTGGCTGCGCTCCCGGGTCCAGGTCAGGTTCGCGGACCGGTAGGAGTGATCTTCGATGACACTGTCCCTGTCCGGGCTGACGATCACGGTCCGCGCCGACGGCACCGACCGGGTGCTGGTGGCCGACCTCTCGCTGGAGGTTGAGGAGTCCCGGACCATCGCCGTGGTCGGCGAGTCCGGCAGCGGGAAGTCGATCACCGCGCTGAGCGTGCTCGGCCTGCTGACCTCCTGGTACGCGGCGTCGGCGTTCTCGGTCAGCGGCCTGCTGCGGATCGACGGCGAGCCGGAGTACAGGCTCGATCTGGCCACCGCTCGTGACGTGGACTTCGACGCGATCCGCGGCCGCGCGGTGTCGATGATCTTCCAGGACCCGTGGACCGCGCTCAACCCGATCCGCACGGTCGGCCGGCAGTTGGTCGAGTCGGTCCGGGCACACAGCACGGTCACGGCGACGGAGGCCCGGACCAGGGCGATCGACCTGCTGGAGCGGGTCGGCATCCAGCAGCCCGCCGAGCGGTACGACAGCTACCCGCACCAACTCTCCGGCGGCCAGCTGCAGCGGATCATGATCGCGATGGCCTTGGCCGGCCGGCCCAGGTTCCTGATCGCGGACGAGCCGACCACGGCGCTCGACGTGACCGTGCAGCGCGGCATCCTGCAGTTGCTGGACGAACTGCGCGCCGACGGGCTCGGCATCCTGTTGATCACCCACGACCTCAGTGTGGTGGCCCATCACTCCGACCGGATCGCGGTGATGTACGGCGGAGCGATCGTCGAGTCGGGCCGGTCCCGCGCGGTGATCGCCGATCCGCGGCATCCGTACACCCGACTGTTGATCAGTTCGGTGCCGACGCTGGACGTCGAGCCGGGCAGCCGGCTGGTCACCAAGGCCGATGTTCTGGCCGGCCGTTCGATCGACCCGCGGCTCGGCCGGTTCGACCCCGAGCAGCGGACCGACGTCGAGCTGGTCCGGATCGCCGATGATCATGTCGTGTCCCGGCGCTTCGTCGGAGGCCTCCGATGAGTGCACCGCTGCTGGAGATCAAGGACCTG
Organism: Microlunatus parietis; assembly: GCF_013407955.1. Taxonomy (GTDB): domain Bacteria; phylum Actinomycetota; class Actinomycetes; order Propionibacteriales; family Propionibacteriaceae; genus Microlunatus; species Microlunatus parietis. The sequence goes on from NZ_JACCBU010000001.1 coordinate 6,213,343, forward strand.
ACCGTCTCGTACCAGGTCGGCTCGAATCTGCTGCACCGCGGCGGATCCCGGCACCGCGATGTGGTCCGGGACGTCTCGCTGACGGTCGGCCGGAACCAGATCTTCGGCCTGGTGGGCGAGTCCGGCTCGGGGAAGACGACGGTGGCGCGGACCGTGCTCGGGCTGACCGCGGTGCGGCGCGGCTCGGTGATCTTCGACGGCGCGGAGCTGGTCGGGCGGAGGGGGTTCTGCGTCAACCAGCCGCGGATCCAGATGATCTTCCAGGATCCCAACAACTCGCTGGACCCGTCGATGACGGTCCGGCAGATCCTGGCCGAGCCGATGATCATCTCCCGGGTGGTCGCCCGGTCGGCGATCGAGGAGTTCAGCGCCGAACTGCTGGCCACGATGGACCTGCCGGCGGACGCCCTGGACCGGCGGCCCTACCAGTTGTCCGGCGGGCAGCGGCAACGGGTCGGGCTGGCCCGGGCGCTGGCGACCAAGCCCGACCTGATCGTCGCCGACGAGTGCACCTCGGCGCTGGACGTCACGGTGCAGGCCCACGTGCTCAACCTGATGATGGGCCTGCGGGAGACGGCGGGCGTCTCGTTCCTGTTCATCTCGCACAATCTCGGGGTGATCCGGCACGTGGCCGATCAGGTCGCGGTGATGCGGGACGGCTCGGTCGTCGAGGCCGCGCCGGCAGCCCGGCTCTTCGCGGCGCCGCAGCACGAGTACACACGGGAGTTGCTCGACTCGGTTCCCGGTTTTGGTGATCATGAGTAAGGAGTACGAGATGACACGGCAGCCCTTCACCGTCAACGGCCGGGAGTACCGGCCGCCGGCCGAGCCGGTGGTGGTGATCTGTGTGGACGGCAGCGAACCCGCGTACCACGAGCAGGCGCTCGCGGCGGGCCGGATGCCCTGGCTGGCCAAGGCGAGCCAGGACCGGTTGAGCAACTGGCCCGCCCATGGTGCGATGCCGGCCCTGACCAATCCCAACAACGTCTCCATCGCGACCGGCCGGCCGCCTCGTGATCATGGAATCAGCGGCAACTACATCCTGGACCCGGACAGCGGCCAGGAGGTGCTGATGAACGACAAGGCGTTCCTCCGGATCCCGACGATCTTCGGGGCCGCCAACGACGCCGGGTACGACGTCGCGGTGATCACCGCCAAGGACAAGCTGCGCCGGCTGCTCGGCGCCGGCCTGGTCGAGTCCGGGCCGGCACTGGACGGTTCCGGCGGCGAGGCCGTACCGGAGCGGCGGGGGATCTGTTTCTCGGCCGAGAAGGCGGACCAGGCAACCGTTGCGGACAACGGGATCGGCGACGTCCTGGACTACGTCGGCCGGCCGCTGCCCGCGGTCTACTCGGCGGACCTGAGCGAATTCGTGCTGGCCGCCGGTGTACGGCTGCTGGCCGACCGCCGGCCGGACCTGCTCTACCTGTCGCTGACCGACTACATCCAGCACAAGCACGCGCCCGGCACCGAGGTGGCGAACGACTTCTACGCCATGATCGACAACTATGCCGGGCAGTTGGACGCGCTCGGCGCGGTGGTCGTGATCACCGCCGATCACGGGATGAGCGGCAAGAGCGACCCGGCCGGCGCGCCGCGGGTGATCTACGTCGAGGAGGAGGCGAACCGGGTCCTGGACGGACCCGAGGCGCGCGTGATCCTGCCGATCACGGACCCGTACACCGTGCACCACGGGGCGCTCGGCTCGTTCGCCAGTGTGTATCTGCCCGACGGTGCCGATCCGGCGGTCGTCGGCAGCGCGCTGGCCCGGATCGAGGGCATCCAGGCGGTGCACACCCGGGCCGACGCCGCCGACCGCTACGCACTGCCGCCGGACCGGATCGGTGATCTTGTCGTGCTGGCGGAGAAGGGGTACGCGCTCGGCCGCTACCCGGCCTGGCACGACCTCGGGCAGTTGGACGCGCCGCTGCGCTCCCACGGCGCGCTCGGCGAGCTCAACATCCCGTTCCTGATCAACCGCGAGCTGACCCGGCCGGCCGATCTTGAGCAGGACATCGCCGAACCGGCCTGCGTGCACAACTACGACGCGTTCTGGGTGGCCACGACCGGGCTCACCGCCGGAGTTGATCATGCCGGCTGAATCCGTACCGGAACGGCTCCGGCGCAACCTCATCGGCGGCGCCTGGACCCCGACGGCGCGGACCAGGACCAACCTCAACCCGGCCGACGTCGATGATCAACTCGGCGAGTTCGCCGAATCGTCGACCGCCGACGCGACCGCGGCGATCGACGCCGCCGGGGAGGCCCGGAGCGCCTGGGAGGAGGTCGGCCCGATCGAGCGGGCCGCGGTGGTCCGGCGGGCGGCGCGGCTGATCGAGGCCGAGGCGGACCGCTTCGCCGCGGCGATCACCCGGGAGCAGGGCAAGCGGCTCGGCGAGGCACGCGGCGAGGTCGCCCGGGCGTTGGCGATCATGGAATTCATCGCCGGCGAGGGCCGGCGGCTGAACGGGATCACCACCCCGGCCGAGGAACCGCGCACGCTGGCGATGACGTTCCGCCGGCCGATCGGCGTGGTCGGCTTGATCACGCCGTGGAACTTCCCCCTGGCCATCCCGGTCTGGAAGGTCGCGCCGGCGCTGGTCGCCGGCTGCGCGGCGGTGCTCAAGCCGTCCCCGCTGACCCCGCTCACGGCGGCGCTGCTGGTCGACGCGTTCCAGCGGGCCGGGCTGCCGAAAGGCGTCCTGAACCTGGTTCAGGGTGACCGTGAGCCGGGCGAGGCGCTGGTCGATGATCACCGGGTGGCGGGCATCTCGTTCACCGGCTCGCTGCCGGTGGGCCAGGCGATCAACCTTGCCGGAGCCGGCCGGCTCTTGCGCACCCAGCTCGAGCTGGGCGGCAAGAACGCCGTCATCGTGCTGGCGGACGCCGACCTCAACGCGGCCGCCGCGGCCATCATCCACGGAGCGTTCGGGCAGAGCGGCCAGCGGTGCAGCGCGACCAGCCGGGTGATCGTCGACCGTCGGGTCAAGGACGAACTGGTCGGCCGGGTGATGGCGCGGGCGGCGTCGCTGCGGGTGGGTCCGGGCGACGCGGACGGAACGGACCTCGGCCCGGTGATCAACGACGTCCGGCGGGACGCCTGCCTGGCTGCGATCGAGCGGGCGACCGCCGCGGGCGCGACGGTACGCTGCGGCGGCGGGCCGGCCCGGGTCGAGCGGGACGGCCGCGAGCTCAGCGGCTACTACGTCCAGCCGACGGTGCTCAGCGAGGTCGCCTGGGACAGCGAACTGGCGCAGGAGGAGATCTTCGGCCCGGTGCTGGCGGTGATCGACTGCGACGGCTTCGACGACGCGGTACGGATCTCGAACTCGGTCCGCTACGGCATGTCGGCGACGATCTTCACCAACGACCACGGCTCGATGTTCCAGGCGCTGAACGTGCTCGACGCCGGCATGCTGCACGTCAACCGGCCCGGCGTCGGTGCGTACGCCCATCTGCCGCACATGGGGGCGAAGGCGTCCCAACTCGGCGCACCGGAGTGCTCGCCGGACACCTGGGCCTTCTACACCGATCTCCGGTCGGCCTGCATCAGGTATTGATGATCATGGTCGAGCGGTGCTGAGGGGCTGGCCGCTCGGCTGCGGGAAGAGTGCGATCAGAGCGGCCAGCCTGCTTCGTGGCCGGTCCAGGGGATCGGCCCCCGAAGGGGACCCGGGGGGTAGTCCCTGGCCCCAGTGTGGCTCGGAAGTGGCGGGATCAAAGGACTGACCCGTCACGATTGGATCACGCGACGGCCAACTCGGTCCGGGCGCCGAACGGGAGCCCGACGAACGGTTCCGGTTGGCCGGTCAGCCCGAGCACGTGGTGGACGTGGCCGGCGACGTCGGCCTGTTCCAAGATCAACGGCCGCCCGCCGGCCGGGACACCGCTGCCGCAGGCCGCGATCCAGGCGGTCCGTTCCTCCGGCGAGTCGCCGCCGTGGCCGCCCTCGTCGACGTGGCCGTGATCGGTGGCGACGATGATCAGCCAGTCCTCGGCTGCCCGGCCGGGCCGCTCGTCGACGGCGCGGAGCAGCGCGTCGAGCCGCCGGTCCGAGGCCTCGATGAACTCGCGATAGCTGGCGCCGACGCCCTCCCGGTGCCCGGCGGTGTCCGGGCCGTGCTGGTAGACGAACGTGACCGAGCCGGGCTCGGCCGCGAGCGCGGCCAGGTGGGCCACGGCGCGGTCGGCGACCTGTTGATCACCGTCGTGCCAGTCGGCGGGGGTGTCGTGCTTGCCGCGCCGCCGGTCCGGCACGAAGCCGCCGCCGGCGAAGATCGGGCCGCCGCTGTGGCTGCTCACCAAGGGTTCCCAGTCCGCCGCCGCGAACGTCTGCAGGCCCGGGTAGGCCAGTGCGGCGAGCGTGATGAAGTCCGGATAGCGACCAAGATCATGATCGGTCAGGTCGTTGTCGAAGATCCGGTGCGTCGGTGGCAGCACGCCCGACACCATGGTCGACCAGCTGGGACCGGAGATCGTCGGGCCGGCCGGGTTGACCTGCAAGGACTGCAGGAAGCCGGCGGCGGCGACCTTGTCCAGCGCCGGCGTCTCCTGCTCGGCCAGCGTGTCGAACCGGACCCCGTCGATGCCGACGAAGAGGACGTGCGGTCTGCTCATCGAAACGCCTTCCAGCGATGGACATCGTCCAAGATCGTAGCAACGCGGACCCGGACGATGATCGGGAAGTCCGATTCGCGATCGTGATGTGCGGATAACCTGAACCGATGAGACCGTACGTCGTCGCGATCATCGGGTCCGGGCCGTCGGGGATCTACGCCGCCGAGGCCCTCTGCCAGCAGACCGACGTGCCGGTCAGCGTCGCGGTCCTGGACCGGTTGCCGGTCCCGTTCGGGCTGGTCCGGTACGGCGTCGCTCCCGATCATCCGTCGATCCGGTCCATTCGCAACGTCCTGGAGCGCACGCTGAGCCGGCCGGAGGTGCGGTTCTACGGCGATGTGACGGTCGGCCGCGACCTGACCGTCGAGGAGCTCCGCGGGGCGGTGGACGCGGTGATCTACGCGTACGGCGCGGCGAGTGACCGGCGGCTCGGCATCCCGGGCGAGGATCTGGAGGGCAGCATCGCGGCCGCGGAACTGGTCGCCTGGTACTGCGGGCATCCCGACGTCCATCCCGACCTGGACCGGCCCGACGCCGGTGATCGTGATCAGGTGACGCCGGCCATCGACGCTGCGGCTGCGACCCGGCTGGTCGGCAGCACCCGGTCCGCGGTCGTCGTCGGCGTCGGGAACGTCGCGCTCGACGTGGTGCGGATCCTGATCCGACCCACCGCTGACCTGGCCCGGACCGACATGGCCGAGGAAGTGCTGACGGCGTTGCAGGGCCGTTCGGTGACCGACGTGCACGTGCTCGGCCGGCGCGGACCGGCGCACACGTCCTTCACCACCAAGGAACTCCGCGAGCTCGGCGACCTGGACGGCGTGGACATCGTGATCGACCCGTTCGATCATGATCTTGATCCGGCCACGGTCGGCAAGGTCGCGTTGCGCAACCTCGGCGTGCTGTCCACCTGGTCGGCACGGGAGAGCAGTGCCGAGCGGGGGAGTCGCGGCGCCGGCCGGCGGATCCACTTCCACTTCTGGACCCGGCCTACGGCGCTGGTCGGCGACGGCCGGGTCCACTCGGTGATCACGGAGCGGACCAAGATCGACTCCGGCGGCGCGCTGGTCGGCGACGGTCCCGGTCCCGAGCTGCCGGCCGACCTGGTGGTCCGCTCGGTCGGCTACCGGGGCACCGCACTGCCCGGCGTCCCGTACGACGAGGAGAAGGCCAGAGTGCCGCACGCGGAGGGCCGGGTGATCCGAGACGGGTCGTTCGCCACCGGCGAGTACGTCACCGGCTGGATCAAGCGCGGCCCGACCGGCGTGATCGGCACCAACAAGTCCGACGCGGTGGAGACCGTCACCTCGCTGCTCTCCGACATCGCCGACGGCGAGCTGTCCGCCGGGCACGACTCGGACGAGCTCGGCCGGCTGCTGGCCGGCCGCGGGATCACCCCGCTGAACATGGGCGACTGGCGCCGGATCGACGCCGCCGAGATCGCCCGCGGGCAGAGCCAGGGCCGCGACCGCGCCACCCTCGCGCACCGCTCCGCCCTGCTCGCCGCGGCCGAGCACGAAGAACGTCCTTAGGCGAAGGTCAGCCAGATCACCAGGCCGGCCAGTACGGTGTCCAGCACCATGCAGAACTCCGCCATCGAGCGGACCACGACCCGGTCCTTGCGGTGGTGGTAGGCGTCCCAGCCGGCGTGCGCGAGCAGGCCGAACGCGACCAGGATCGCCGACAGGGCGGGATCCTGCCGGGCGGCGATCAAGGCCAGGCCGGCCAAGATCACCATGGCGACCAGTTGCAGCGGCAGCCCGTGCAGGGGTCTGCCGCGGCCGCGGGCGAATCCGTACAAGATCAACAGGACGGCGAGCACGATCATGATCAACGAGGGGTCGAAGGCCGGGACCAGAAAGCCGATCGTGATCAGCACGAAACTCACCCCGAAGACCGGCCAGGCCGCCCAGCGCAGGCCGAGGGCGGCGGCGCCGAGGTAGACCAACGCCGACGCGGTGACCACGGCGGCGGCGTCGGCGTGCCGGAGCCAGAGCGCCAGGGCGGTCAGGACGGCGACCGCGAGGCCGGCGAAGGCGGGCCAGCGGTCGCGCAGGGCGGAGGCGACGGTGCTCACCCGGCCTTTATACCCTAGGGGGGTACCGTACGTCCAGCGTTTCGGATCAGCGAACGCCGCGGAGCAGGTCGAGCTGATCGTCGATCTCGGGATCCTTGCCCTGGTCCGCCGAGGCGACCACGACGAACCGGCCCAGCCGGCTCAGGCAGTCGGACTTCTCGCGCGGCCGGAAGCCCTCCAGGCAGACCGTCCGGTCGGCCGCCGTGCCCGGGTGTTCTCGGACCTCGCGGCGGTGCTCGCCCTTCGTCGCGAGCCGCCGCTCCAGAACCGCCGCCGCGGCTTCCGCGTCCCGGTAGGCGGCGACCTCGTACCGCCCGTCGAAGTAGACCTCCAGCCCGTCGCCGCGCAGGTCGGCGGGCACGGCCCGCTGCCGCTCCTCGGAGTCGACGACCACCTGCCGGTCCCGCCAGTTGCCGCTGCTGATCACCGGGATGGCGGCGGCCCGGTCGAACAGGGTCACCGGAATCGGCTCGTCCTCGAGTCCGGTCGCGGTGCCCACCGCCTCGGCGAGGGTGTCGGTGGCCGGCTCGACGTACTGCTCCGCCTGTTCCGGGGAGCCGCAGGACACCGACACCGTCACCGCGGTACGGGAGCCCACCGCGGCCAGGCCGTGGATCGAGACATTGCGACCGCGGCCGGAGGAGCAGGCCCCGACGCGCTGGATCAGCTGGGCGCCGGCCGCGCCGTCGACGTTCGGCTCCTCGAGCACGGTCGACGAGCCGCGGGTCGACTGGCCGTACCTCAGCAGTGCCGCGTCCCGCTCGTCCGTGCCGGAGAACAACTCGACGGCGACGGACACGTTGGCCCGGTCCTCGGCGCCCGGCACGGCATCGGATTGAAACGCCGACACCTGGGCGATCCGGCCGGCCGGCGGCTGCCGGCCCTCGCGACCGAAGATCCGGGCGTCGTCGTCGAACGCGTAGTTGACCTCGAACTGGGCGTCCTCGAGGGAGGGGGCGGTGGCCAGCCGGTCCCGGATCAGCCCGGCGGTCGCGTAGCTGATCAGCTTCGGGTCGTCGCCGACCGGGACCGGGGCCAGCGGCTTGCCCGCCGACCACGGCGGCTGGTTCACCAACGGCGGGGTCCAGCCGATCAGGCCGAGGGTGACGGCCAGGATCCCGGCCAGGCAGCCGGCGATCACCACGCAGCCGCCGACGATGATCAGGACGCGCTTCACCGGACGGGCCCGGGCGGGTCGGGGGCGAGCGTGCCGTCCGGGGCGATGTGCTCGAAGATCTGCTGCACCATCGTCAGCACGTGCGGGTCGTCGACCGTGTAGATCTGCCGCCGGCCCTGTCGCTCGGCCCGGATGATCCCGGCCAGCCGGAGCTTGGTCAGGTGCTGGCTCGCCGTGGCGATCGTCACCCCGACTCGCTCGGACAGCGTGCCCACGTCGTATTCGCCGGCGGCGGCGAGGGCCACCAGGTGCAGCCGGACCGGCGCGGACAACAGCGCGAACGTCCGCGCCGCGACCTCGAGCTGGGCGTGGGTCGGGTCGGGGATCATGGCTGCATTCTGCCCGGCCCCGGGCCTGTGGTCGTGACCAGCCTCACGTCGATTTGACACTTCCTCACTTGCGTAACTGTCAAAGTGTCGTGAAGATGGACGGGTGCTTCGAACGCTGCGCCCGGTCCTGATCTGCCTGGCGATCGCCCTGCCGGCCCTGGTGGTCCGGGTCTCCGGGCTCCACCTGACGCCGGCCCTGGGCCTGGTCGTCTTCGGTGCGGGAGTCGTGGCCGCGGCGTTCGTGCTGGCCTGGGCCGCGGAAGCCGCCGAGGTGGACATCTCGGGCGGGCTCGCCGTCGCCGTGCTGGCGGTGATCGCCGTGCTGCCGGAGTACGCGGTCGACCTCTACTTCGCCTACACCGCCGGCAGCCGGCCCGAGTACGTCCAATTCGCCGCGGCCAACATGACCGGGTCCAACCGGTTGCTGCTCGGGCTCGGCTGGAGCGTCGTGGTGCTGGTCTCCTTGATCATCGCCAGCCGCAGGTCCGGGCAGACGGTCCGCGAACTGCTGATCGACTCCCGCTACCGGCTCGAGCTCGGCTTCCTGATGATCGCGTCGCTGCTGGCGTTGATCATCCCGCTGTCCGGCCAGATCCACCTGGTCCTCGGCATCGGCATGCTCGCCCTGTTCACGTTCTACCTGCTCCGGGTCGCCCGCACCGAGGACGAGGGGGAGCCCGAACTGGTCGGCCCGGCCGCCCGGATCGGCGCGCTGCCGGCCCGGCTCCGCCGTCCGCTGGTGGTGATCATGTTCGTCGGTGCGGCGGTGATGATCATCTCCTGCGCGGAGCCGTTCGCGGAGTCGCTGGTCGCCGGCGGTCGGTCGCTCGGCATCGACGAGTTCCTGCTGGTGCAGTGGCTCGCGCCGTTGTCGTCGGAGGCGCCGGAATTCATCGTGGCGATCATGTTCGCGGTGCGCGGCAAGGCGTCGATGGCGATCGGGACGTTGATCAGCGCCAAGGTGAACCAGTGGACGCTGCTGATCGGCAGCCTGCCGGTGGCGTACCTGATGGGTGGCGGCAGCTTCTCGCTGCAGTTGGACGCCCGGCAGGTCGAGGAGTTCTCGCTGACCGCGGCACAGACCCTGCTCGGCATCGCGATCCTGCTCACGTTGCGGTTCCACCGGTTGGCCGCACTGGCCCTGCTGGGGCTGTTCGCGGTGCAGTTCGCGGTGCCCGGCACCGAGGGCCGGTACGTGATCACCGCCGTCTACGCCGTGCTCGCGGCGGTGCTGATGATCATCCATCGCCGGCAGCTGGTGCCCACCCTGACCGCGCCGTTCCGCAGCCTGCGCTCGCTCACGGAGCCGGCGGCGTCACCAGACGGGTCATCAGGCCGGCCAGGGTCCGTACCGGATCATCGGTGACGCCCGCGTGCACCGGTGACGGCTGGACGACCGTGCTGCGCGGGGCGGTCAGGATGCCGAACCGGTGGAGCAGACCGTCGTTCTCGCGGGCGCTGCCGACCGGTTCGGCGCACCGGAGCACGATGGCCTCGGCCGACCGGCGGACCGCGTCCAGGTCGACGGCGGGATCGAGGGCCCGCAGCCGGGCTTCCTCGATCGCGACGTCGGCGGCCAGGAAATCGAGGTCCTGGCAGTAGATGATCACTCCGATGTTGACGAACTCGCCCCGCTCCACCCGGGGCACCGCCCGGATCGTCGCGTAGCTGTAGCCGTACCTCATCGAAGCCACCGCTCGGCCGCCTCGAGCCGGCCGAGAAGGTAGTCCCGGTAGGCGATCCGGGCCGTCCCCGGGTCCGGCGGAGTTCCCGGGTCGGGTCGCTCCGGATCGGGCAGCAGCCACGCGTCCGGGACGTCGGCGATGACGGCGTCCAGGGTCGCGGCGTCGAACCGGCCGGCGAGTCGATCATGGGCCTCACGCGGCCGGGCCCGCCCGGACAGCACATGATCACCGTAGTTGTACGGCGACTCGGCGAACGCCTCCGGCCGGCCCCAGGCGTGGTGGAACCGCAGACAGGCGCCGTGATCGATCGCCCACAACCGCCGGTGCCAGACCAGCAGGTTGGTGTTCCGCAGGCTGCGGTCGACGTTCGCCGTCCAGGCGTCCAACCAGACCAGGGCCGAAGAGGTCTCGCGGTCCACGTCGAAGTTGCGGTCGTAGCCGACCGAACCGGGCAGGTAGTCCACGGCCAGGTTCACCCCGACGCTCGCCTTGATCAACTGCTGGATCTCGTCGTCCGGCTCGGTCCGGCCGACTTCGGCAGCCACCTCGATCAGGGCGAGCTCGGGCGTGTGCAGGCCGGCCCGCCGGGCCAGCCCGGCGACGATGATCTCGGCGACCAGGGCCTTGACGCCCTGGCCCGCGCCGGTGAACTTCACCACGTACGTGCCCAGGTCGTCGGCCTCCATGATCGCCGGCAGGGACCCGCCCTCGCGGAGCGGCGTCAGATAGGCGGTGGCGGTGATCCGTGGCAACACGTCCGCCAGCGTAGTGGGCCGGGCGCTCCGCACCGATTCATTTACGCTGGTCGCGTGCAGCCACTGACGCTCGGCGACGAGTCCTTCCTGATCATGATCGAGGCCGGTGGCGACGAGCCGCCGGCGATCACCGAGGTGCGGCGGGACGGGCACCGGCTGACCCTGGCGCGGCCGCGGCCGCTGGTCGAGGTGCTCACCCTCGGCGACGGTCACCACAATCCGACGCCGCGGCTGATCCGGACCTCGGTCGGCGCAGGGCTCCGCTATCGCGGTCATGATCATTGCGACGACGGCTCCGCGGTGCGGCTCGACGTCGTCGGCCCGGACGGGATCGCCGCCGAGATCGAACTGCGGATCCGGCCCGGCGTGGCGGCGGTCACCGGCGTGATCACCGTACGCAACGAGGGCGCCGAACCGGCCTGGCTGACCGCCGTCCCGTCCCTGAGCCTCGGGTTGTGCGGGCGGCTGGAGGAGGTCGACCTGACGCCGGACCAGCTGGACCTCGTCTCCGGGGCGTCCGACTGGCTGGCCGAGTTCCGGTGGACCCGGGAGCCGTTGCGCGGGCGGTTGGTGGTGCTCGAATCTGCCGGTCATCCGGTGTCCGGCAAGGGATCGACGGGGCAGCGCTCGGTCGGCAGCTGGTCCACCGGCGCCGACCTGCCGACCGCGGGCGTGGTCGCCGCCGACGACGGCTGGGCCTGGCTCTGGCAGGTCGAGCACAACGGCGGCTGGCGTTGGGAGCTCGGCGATGATCAAGGCGGGGTGTCGCTCACCGCGGGCGGCCCGACCGAGGCCGATCACCAGTGGGTGCAGCGGCTGGACCAGGGTGCCGAGTTCCGTACCGTGCCGGTGACGATCGCCGCCGGACTCGGCTTCGACGACGCCGTCGACCAGCTGACCCGGCACCGCCGCGCCACCCGCCGTGATCATCCGGACCGGAGCCGGCTGACGCTCATCTACAACGACTACATGAACACCCTGTCCGGCGACCCGACCACCGAGAAGCTGCTGCCGTTGATCGACAGCGCCGCCGCCACGGGCGCCGAGGCGTTCTGCATCGACGCCGGTTGGTACGCCGAGGACGGCAACTGGTGGGACACGGTCGGCGAGTGGCTGCCGTCATCCGGCCGGTTCCCCAGTGGCGGGCTGGCCGCTGTCCTGGACCGGATTCGGGACCGCGGCATGATCCCCGGCCTGTGGCTGGAACCCGAGGTGATCGGCGTCCGCAGCCCGATGGCCGACCGGCTGCCGCCGGAGGCGTTCTTCAGCCGCCATGGGGTACGGATCCGGGAGGCGGGCCGTTTCCACCTGGACCTGCGTCACCCGGCGGTCCGTGATCATCTCGACGCGACGATCGACCGGCTGGTCGGCGAACTCGGCGTCGGGATGTTCAAGTTCGACTACAACATCAACCCTGGGGCCGGCACCGACCTGGACGCCGACAGTGCCGGGGCCGGTCTGCTGGCGCACAATCGGGCCCACCTGGACTGGCTGGACGGCTTGTTCGACCGGCATCCCGAGTTGATCATCGAGAACTGCGGCTCCGGCGCGATGCGCTGCGACGACGCGATGCTGTCCCGGCTGCAGCTGCAGTCCACCAGTGATCAACAAGACGTCGCCCGGTACGTGCCCATCGCGGCCGCCGCACCGCTGCAGCTGCTGCCCGAGCAGGCCGGCTCCTGGGCCTACCCGGCCGACTGGATGGGACTCGAGGAGGTCGCCGCCACGCTGCAGGCGGGACTGCTCGGCCGGCTCTACCTGTCCGGGCACCTGAACCGGCTGAGAGATGATCAACTCGACCTGGTCCGGGCCGCGGTCGCCGTCCACAAGGAACTCCGCACCATGATCGGCAACGCCGCGCCGAGCTGGCCGCTCGGCCTGCCCGGCTGGGACGACCCGGTGATCGCGTTGCGGCTGACCGGCCCGGACGAATCCCTGCTCACGGTCTGGCAGCGCGGCCCGGAACCCGCCGAGGTGATCATCCCGCTGACCCGCCCGGCCCGGGATTGCACGGTGATCTTCCCGACCGCGCTCGATCCGTGGCCGGCCGAGTTGATCAACGACGGCACCGCCCTGCGCCTCGCTGCCGGTCCGGGTCCCATCGCTGCCCGTACCTTCCGACTGGGGCACTGAGCTCGAACACTCGATCGGACTCGGCGCCCTCGGCGCACTACCGGAGGCGGAGGCTGCCGTACGGACGCGGCGGTCGCCGCGGAACCGAGCATCGCGGTGGTCGATCTGCCGGTGATCGGATCCCAGACAGCGAAGGCAGCGCGCCGACGAGGCAGAACTCGGCGGCCGATCAGCCCGAAGCGGGTGACCGTGCACATCGCGGTGACCAGAAGCGCCGACATCTACGGTCCGGGCAAGGGCCCGGGCGGCAGCTATGCCCACTTCTACAACCCGCGCTCCGGTGCCCCGCGGCAGCATCAGTACCTGGACCGGCGGGCGGCCGCCGATCTCAACGGGAACGCGAGGAGCATCTCCGTTGAGCACGCAGGGCTCGAGGGCGACAGGATGACCGACACCCAGCTTCGGAACCTCGCGAAGATCTTCGCCTGGGCCGTCATTCACTGCGGAGTGCCCAATCGGATCGCGACGGTGAACGACCTGCGCGGCCTGGCCTGGCACCGGCTCGGAATCGACGGCAACTTCGGCCGGTTCGATCGCAACGACCGCACGACCTGGTGCCGGAAGCAGACCGGCGCGGTGTGGTCGAACTCCACCGGCAAGCTCTGCCCGACCGACAAGTTCATCCGCCAGATCCCCACGGTCTACTCCAAGGCGCAGTACTGGTTGAAGAAGTGGGGCGGTCGACCGGGCTGAGCGCGGACCACCAAAAACTAAGTCAAGTGTACGGAATTATTCTGGAATCGGGTGCGTGCCAGACCGGCCGCTCTACCTGGTCGCCGGGCCTGACCGCGGTGACGACCTGCTGAACTGGAGCCCGGACGAGGCGCTGCCGGAATTGACCCGCCGCGGCCGGACGCCGTTCACCATCAGCGAGGGGATCAGCTGGCTGTTGCAGCAGCCCGACAAACTGGAACCCAACCGCTGCTTCATGTGCATCGGCTCCCGGCTCACCAACGCCGGCGGCCGGCTCGACGCGCGGACGCCGGCGATCTGGATCAGCGGCGGCACCGGCCGGGACGGCAAGGATCGGAAGGACGCGCCCAAGGTCGGCTGGTGCTGGGCCGGCAACCGGCACACCTGGCTCGGCTTCGGCTCGACGACGGGCCGGATCGCCTGATGATCAGCCGGGGCCTCCGCTGATCCCGAAGGAGATGGTCACGGCAGCTCGGTCGGTTGCCGGAACGTCGTCCGGAGCTCCACGATCCGGCCCTCCCGGGCCGACGTCTCGACGGCGAGCATGATCTCCAGGGCGTGCCGGGCATGATCGGCACCGAGCTCGTTCGGGGCGCCGGACAGCACGATGTCGGCGAGATGGCCGACGATGACCGCCCGGCCCGTCGTTGCCGAGTTCGTGTCGGCGGCGAGCGGCCAGGACGGGTCGATCCAGCCGTCGACGCCGGGCAGCAGGTCGGTCTTGAACACCTCGAGCTCGGGGCCGCCCGGCACGCCGAGATTGATCACTCCCCGTCGGCCGAAGAGTTCCAGCCGCGGGCTGCGGCTGGCGTGCAGGTTGTAGCTCCCGTCGACCACCGCGTACGTCGAGCCGCCGAAATCCAACAGGAACAAGGTGTTGTCGTCGGCCGTGACCTCGATCTCCAGCCCGGCGAACGGTCCGCCGCGGACCACCCGGACCGGGTCGGTGATCCCGGAGAACGCCACCACCCGCCGGGCCGGGCCGAGGATCCCGGTGATCTGGTGGATCCCGTACACGCCCATATCGAGCAGCGGTCCCGAGCCTCGCTGGTAGAACCAGGTCGGGTCGGTCGGCCAGCCGCCGGGGCCGCCGCCCGGTCCCTGGTGCGAACTGTGTACGCGGGCGAACGCGATCCGGCCGATCTCGCAGGCGGCGACCAACTCCCGGGCCCGCTTGATCGGCGTCCGGAGCAGGTCCGGCGGGGCGCTGACGATCACCAGGCCGCGGCTCTCGGCGAGCATGATCAACTCATCGGCCTCGGCCAGTGTGGCGGCGATCGGCTTCTCGGTGACCAGGTGCAGGCCGTGTTCGAGGATCACCTTGGAGGTCGCGTAGTGCACCGGGATCGGGGTCAGGTTGACCACGGCGTCCAGGCCGCCGGCGCCGACCAGCTCCTCGACCGTCGCGTACACCCGCGGAATGCCGTACTGCTGGGCGACCGCGGCCGCCCGAGCATGATCGACATCGGCGAGGGCGACCACCTCGATGGTGTCCGCGTAGTGGTGCAGGTTGGGCAACACACCGTACGACGCGACGGCGATGCCGCCGGCCCCGAGAAGGCCCACCCGCAGCGGTCCGGTCGAATTGATCATCGGCAACCTTCCCTCGTCGGACCCGCTCATTGTCGGCCGAGATCCGTGACAGGAGCCAGGCGGAGTCCGGAGAATGGGCTCGGCAAGTGCGCGCGCGGTCGCTGCCGAAGCGGAGTCGCTGGACGTCGGGACCGACGTCACCGCCTACGACGACATCGCTGCCCTGGTACGGGATCCGCGGGTGCAGGCGGTCTGGGTGCTGACCCCGAACGACACCCGGGTCGAGGTGATCAACTCCATCTGCGCCGAGGTGGCGTCGGGGCGGGCCGAGCTGACCGGGATCGCGATCGAGAAGCCGCTCGGCCGCAACGTCGCCGAGGCCCGGGCGGTCGCCGAGGCGGTCGAGAAGGCCGGGCTGCTGCACGTACCTGGAGAACCAGGTCTACGCGCCGCGGCTGGTCCGGACCCGGGACCTGGTCTGGGCCAGGGGCGCCGGCCCGTCCGGCTCGCCCTACCTGGCCCGGTGCGCCGAGGAGCACTCCGGGCCGCACTCTGCCTGGTTCCGGGACTCCGAGGCGCAGGGCGCTGGTGCGCTGAACGACATGATGTGCCACTCGCTGGAGGCCGGCCGGTTCCTGCTCACGCCGCCCGGCACCGACCCGGGCGACTGGCTGACCCCGGTCAGCGTGACCGCGACGATCGCGTCGCTGCGCTGGGGCCGTGATCATTACGCGTCGATCCTGGAGCAGCGATTCCCGGGCGTCCAGGACTACCGGGACACGCCGGCCGAGGACTACGCCAGCGCGACGTACACATTCCGCAACGGCGACGGCGAGCCGGTGATCGTCGAGGCCACCACGTCGTGGAGCTTCACCGGGGCCGGCCTGCGGCTCTCGTACGAACTCCTCGGCCCGGAGTACTCGCTGAACACGCACTCGCTGAACGGCGACGCCGAGGTCTTCTTCTCCCGGGACCTGCCGCAGCAATCACCCGCGCCTTCGCCGCCGGCCGGCAGCCATTGGAGTCGCTCCGCAGTGGGGTCAGCGTGACCGAGCTGCTGATGGCCGCCTACTATGCCGCCGAGCACGCGGAGGTGGTCAGGTTCCCGATCGACCTGTCCGACTACGTGCCGGCGGTGGCCCGGCGGGCCTGGCGGCCGAGACGCGACTTTTGAACGGACCGGGGCCCGGTTTGACCCCCTTCCCGCTGGCCGAGTATCTTTGACCCTCGGTGCGCTCCCCGCATGCGGTGGGTTGTGCCC
The DNA here is from genome assembly GCF_013407955.1 of Microlunatus parietis. GTDB lineage: Bacteria > Actinomycetota > Actinomycetes > Propionibacteriales > Propionibacteriaceae > Microlunatus > Microlunatus parietis. The sequence continues at coordinate 6,229,603 of NZ_JACCBU010000001.1, forward strand.
GCTCGGCATCGGCGGCCCGGAACCCCGGCGCCATCCAGTCAAGGCTTCGACGAGAGTAGGTTCAGGCGTGTACGCGATCGTGCGCAGTGGCGGCCGCCAGCACAAGGTAGCTGTTGGCGACGTCCTCGAAATCGACCGGATCAGCGATGAGGCCGGCGCCAGCGTGCAGCTGCAGCCCCTCCTGCTGGTCGACGGCGAGTCCGTGACGTCGGACAAGGCAGCCCTGGAGGCGGCTTCCGTCACCGCAGAGGTGCTGGACCAGACCAAGGGTCCGAAGATCCGCATCCTGAAGTTCAAGAACAAGACCGGGTACCGCAAGCGCCAGGGCCACCGGCAGCGGTACACCAAGGTCAAGGTCACCGGTATCGAGAGCTGAGGTAGAGACATGGCACACAAGAAGGGCGCATCCTCGACCCGCAACGGTCGCGACTCCAACGCCCAGCGCCTCGGCGTGAAGCGGTTCGGCGGCCAGCTCGTCGGCGCCGGCGAGATCATCGTGCGGCAGCGCGGCACCCACTTCCACCCGGGCGACGGCGTCGGCCGGGGTGGCGACGACACCCTGTTCGCGCTGGTCCCGGGGACGGTGCAGTTCGGCACCCGTCGCGGCCGCCGCGTGATCAACATTGCTCCGGCCGAGAAGGTCTCGGCCTGACCGGCGCCTCAGCGCGCCAACCACGAGGGTGGCCGGGGACCAGACTCCCCGAGCCACCCTTTCGTTTTGCCGACCACGAGCCGGCGTGAAAGGGACCTGACATGGCGATTCCGAGTTTCGTCGACAGGGTCACCCTGCACGTGTACGGAGGCAAGGGCGGCAACGGCTGCGCCTCGGTCCACCGGGAGAAGTTCAAGCCGCTCGGCGGGCCGGACGGGGGCAACGGCGGCGACGGCGGCTCGATCATCCTGCGGGTCGACTCCAGCCTGACCACCCTGGTCGACTACTACCGCGAATCGCACCGGCGGGCCCGCAACGGGGTGCCCGGCCGGGGCGACCACGCCAACGGCGCGACCGGCGACGACGTCGTGCTCGCCGTCCCGCGCGGCACCGTGGTCAGCGACGCCGACTCCGGCGAACTGCTGGCCGACCTGACCCGGGACGGCGCCGAACTGGTCGTCGCCCAGGGCGGCCGCGGCGGCCTCGGCAATGCCGCGCTGGCCTCGGCGGCCCGCAAGGCGCCCGGGTTCGCGCTGCTCGGCGAGGAGGGCGAGACCCGGCGGATCACGCTCGAACTGAAGCTGGTCGCCGACATCGGGCTGGTCGGGTATCCGAGCGCCGGCAAGTCGTCGCTGATCGCGGCGATCTCGCGGGCCCGGCCGAAGATCGCCGACTACCCGTTCACCACGCTGGTGCCGAACCTGGGCGTGGTGGTGGCCGGCGACGTGACGTACACCGTGGCCGACGTGCCGGGCCTGATCGAGGGGGCCAGCGAGGGCCGCGGGCTGGGACTGGAGTTCCTTCGGCACATCGAGCGCTGCGCGGCGATCGTGCACGTGATCGACTGCGCGACCTTCGAGCCGGGCCGCGACCCGCTGACCGACCTGGACGTGATCGAGGCCGAGCTGGAGGCGCACGGTGGGCTGGCCGACCGGCCCCGGATGGTCGCGCTGAACAAGATCGACATCCCCGACGCCGCCGAGTTGGCCGACCTGGTCACAGCCGATCTGGAGGCGCGGGGGCTGCGGGTGTTCCGGGTCTCCACCAAGAACGGCGAGGGGTTGCGCGAGCTGACGTACGCGATGGCGGAACTGGCCGCGCTGCGCGCCGCCGAACCCGAGCCGGAGCCGGCCCGGCCGGTGCTGCGGCCCCGGCCGGTCGGCGGGGTGCCGGACTTCACGGTGGTCCGCGAGGGCGAGCTGTGGCGGGTCCGCGGCGAGAAGCCGGAGCGCTGGGTGCGGCAGACCGACTTCAGCAACGCGGAGGCGGTCGGCTATCTGGCCGACCGACTGAACCGGGTCGGGATCGAGACCAAGCTGCTGGAGCTCGGCGCCGAGCCGGGTGACGGGGTCGCGATCGGCGGCGACGACGCGGTGGTGTTCGACTTCGCGCCGCAGATCGACGTCGGGGCCGAGATACTCGGCCGGCGCGGCGAGGACAACCGGTTCGTCGAGGAGCGGCCGGCGGCCCAGCGGCGGCGGGCCAAGGACGAGGCGTACCACCAGGCCCGGGCCGAGGAGGAGAACTCGGAATGAGCGACGGGCAGCGCCAGGGGGTGGCGGAGGCCCGGCGGGTGGTGGTGAAGGTCGGATCGTCCTCGTTGACGACCGCGATCGGCGGCATCGACCCGGAGCGGGTACGGGAGCTGGTGGACGATCTGGCCGGCGTCCGGCTGGCCGGCCGCGAGGTGGTGCTGGTCTCGTCCGGCGCGATCGCCGCCGGGTTGGCGCCGCTGGCCCTGAAGACGCGGCCGCGGGACCTGGCCACCCAGCAGGCGGCCGCTTCGGTCGGCCAGGGACTGCTGATGGGGCACTACACCGCGATGTTCGCCGATCACGACCTCGGCGTCGGGCAGGTGTTGCTCACCGTCGGCGACGTGACCCGGCGCGGCAACTACCACAACGCGTACCGCACCCTGGGCCGGCTGCTGGAGCTCGGCATCGTGCCGATCGTCAACGAGAACGACACCGTCGCCACCCACGAGATCCGATTCGGCGACAACGACCGGCTGGCCGCCCTGGTCGCGCACCTGGTGCACGCCGACGCCCTGATCCTGCTCAGCGACGTCGACGCGCTCTACAGTTCCAGCCCGTCCAAGCCCGGCGCCCGGCGGATCGACGAGGTCCGTTCCGACGATGATCTTGAGGGCGTCGACATCTCCGCGCGCGGCAGCCGGATCGGCACCGGCGGCATGATCACCAAGGTCGAGGCGGCCCGGATCGCCACCTCCGCAGGGATTCCGACCGTCCTGGCCAGCGCCGACCGGGCCGAGGCGGCCCTGGCGGGGGAGCCGGTCGGCACCCTGTTCCACCCGACCGGGAAGCGCCGCCCGACCCGGCTGCTCTGGCTGAAGCACGCCAGCGCCGCCCGCGGCGAGTTGATCTTGGACGCCGGCGCGGTCCGGGCTGTGGTCGAGCGCAAGGCCTCGCTGCTCCCGGCCGGCGTGACCGGCATCAACGGAGCCTTTACCGTCGGCGAGCCGGTCGACCTGGTCGCCCCCGACGGCTCTGTGATCGGCCGAGGCCTGGTCAACTACGACTCCGACGAACTCCCCGGCCTGCTCGGCCGCAACACCGCGGACCTCGCCGCCGAACGAGGCCCCGGCTACGACCGAACCGTCGTCCACCGAGATGCCCTCGTCCTGCTCTGACGGCCGCTGAAGGCGCGGCTCGACTCGCCGGCGGGCCCGTCAGTTTTTCACGTAACGTGAAAAACTGGCGCTATACCAGAGAAGCTTCTCGGGTATGGCGACAGGAAACCTGGTGAAGTTGGCAGCGTCAGGACGCCAACGGGCTGCGGACGTAGAGTCGGCGGGATTGCCGGAGGTCCTCGCGGAGCTTGGCCATGGTGTGGTGAACCCGGGCTCGCATCAGGTCGGACCAGACGAATCGACTCATCCCACGGCCGGTGCGCCGGATGTCGTCTTCGCGGCGCTTCTCCCGGAACACCGCGTCTGCCGGTGACTCACCCGGCCTCAGGAACCGCTGGTACTTGGACCTGCCGTCATACTCGGCCACATGCCGATCCTCATCCCAGGCGAAGTCCACGATGCCGACTTCATAGCCGGACTCGTTGAGGATCGAGACCTGTAGTTCGGGCATGGGAATGTGGTGCCGGTAGAACTGCACTCGTGCGTACGATTCCCCGCCGTTGGCCGCCCGACCGTCGGCGAGCGAGAGCGCCGTCCGGGCTGCACGAACTCTCGGAAGGTGCGCCGACTCGGCGGAAAGCTCCTGCAAACGCGCGAGAACGCCAGGCTCGATCCGGAGCGCCGAGTCCATGGTGATCACGCCGCCCTCAAGGCTGGAGGTTCGAGCGACGTCCCACGCGGTCCGCGCAAGGCTGGTGATCAGGAGTCCGTCGCGGTGGACCAGATCCAGCTCTCGATCGATCGCCATGACGTGGTGCTTGACTCCGGCGAGCGTGCGCACGGACACACTGTCGAGTCGGAGCAGATGAACGACGTCCAGGTCGGACCGCAGAAGTTCGACGCCGTAGCTGGCCGCGGCACTTGGCCCGCAGACCGCCACCTGTCCCCGTTGGATGGCAACGACGGCTCGAGCCAACAGCGCGTGCCGGCCCAGATCGTCGAGGCCTTCATGGATATCGGCCGGCACGAACAGTCCGTGGCGAATTCGTACCAGCTGCCTTTCGCGGACGGCTCTCGCAAGATCCCGATCCGTCATTCCACAGTCAAGTGCCTGGCCTCGAGTGATGAATCCACCATTCGCGTCGACCGCGCCTTCCATGCTCGTCATGGCCCGGATCGTGGCACGACAATCGATCCCGAACCACGCGTACAGAAATTCTGTGGATGACGAAAATTCCTGCTTCACGCCTGTGGAAAAGTGCAGCCGGGCACTTCACCAGGTTTCCTGTCGCTTTACCCGAGAAGCTTCTCTGGTATAGCGACAGTTTTTCACGTTACGTGAAAAACTACGCGACTGGTGGGGCTGGTGGGGCTGGTGGGGCGAGGGGCAGGTGGTGCGGGGTCAGGGGGTCCAGGAGGGGAGGCGTAGGGTGGCTCGGTCGGCGCTCTCCATGATCAGCTTGGCGTTCGCCTGGTCGACTCGGGCGACCCATTCGGCGGCCTCGGCCGGGGTTCGACCATGATCGACATGGCGTTGGGTGAGGCGGTCCAGGCGGAGGGTGTCGTCGGGTTCGAGATACCAGGATTCGTCGAGTTCCGTTGCGACGTCGCGCCAGGCGGGGTCGTCCAGGAGCAGGTAGTTGCCCTCGGTGATCACGATCGGCACGCCGGCCGGGACGCAGCCGTTGGCGGCGATCGGTTCCTCGAGGTGGCGGTCGAAGACGGGCACGAAATGATCAAGGTCGGTACGGGAGCGGACCCGGCGGAGCAGTTCCAGGTAGCCGAGCGCGTCGAACGTGTCCGGCGCTCCCTTGCGGTCCGCCCGGCCGAGGCGCTCCAGCTCGCGCTGGCCGAGGTGGAAGCCGTCCATGCCGAGGATCGCGGCGCGGTCGCCGAGCCGGTCCAGCAGGGCGGCGGCCAGGGTCGACTTGCCGGAGCCGGGGGCGCCGACCAGGCCGATGATCACGCGGTCGCGGGTGGCGGCGAGGGACTCGATCCTGGTGATCAAGGTGCCGACGGTGACCGGGTCTTGGCCCTTCGACAGGCTCAGGGCGTGCAGGGTTGGTCGGGGCGGTGAGGCGAGGGCTAGGCGTTGGGTGAGGGAGGGGGCGAGGGGGAGTTCGGTGAGCAGGGCTGCCTGCAGGGCGTGGTAGACGTCCGGCTTGCCGCTCCACATCGTGGTGGACGGGCGGTTGCCGGGGTCGAGCTCGTGGTGCCAGCTGCCGTGATCATGGTCGATCAGGTGCCGGTCGGCGTAGTCGAGGAACAGGGCCAGCCGCTCGTCGAAGACGGGCTCGGGGCCGAACCGCCGCCAGGTCGCGGTGGCGCCGATCGCCTCGGCCAGCACCCAGTGCGGCCGGGTCCGGACGACGGGGCGGCCGTCCCAGTCGATCGTGTAGACGAAGCCGGGTGTGCCGTCGACGGCCCAGCCGCGGTCGAACGCGGTGTCGTACAGCCCGCGGGACGCCTCGGCCAGCCAGGCCGGCGGCTCCTGGTACGCGGAGCCGAGTTCCAGCAGCAGCCGGCTCCACTCGATCAGGTGCCCGAGGGTGACCCCGTACGGCCGGAACTCGTCGGCCGGCCGGTCCGCGTTGTAGCCGCGCTCCTCCCGCCAGTCCGGGTCGTAGTGCTCCGGCAGCAGCCAGCCGGCCGCCCGGGCATGCCGATCGATGAACCGCTCCGCGATCAGCAGCGCCCGGTCCCGCCAGACGCCGTCGCCGGTCTGGCCGAAGGCGGCCAGGAAGGCCTCGACGCCGTGCATGTTGGCGTTCGCGCCCCAGTACGGTTCCGGCGTGCCGAACGCCAGGTCCCAGCTCTCCACCAGGGCTTGATCAGGATCGGACCAGAAGTGCCGGTCCATGATCATCAACGCCGCGTCGAACAGCTCCCGGCCGCCCGGAATCCCTGCCCCGGCGGCGGTCGCGCCGGCCAGCAGCACGAACGCGTGCGGATAGGCCGCCTTGCGTGCCCCGGGCTCGCCGGCCGGCAGTTCGCCGTACCAGCCGCCGTGCTCCTGATCATGGAACGGCCCGCGCAAGGCCGCGATCCCGTGCCGGGCGAGGTCGAAAGCGCCGGGATGGTCGAGCAGGGTGCCCAGTGCGAAGCAGTACGTCATCCGCGCCGTGATCACCAGGTCCCGCCGCGGGTCGGCGTCGAGCCGGCCCGCCCGGTCCAGGCTGCCGAATCCGACGTCGGCCCGGGCCGCCCGCCCGAAGTCGAGCAGCCGGTGCGCCTCGGCCCAGCCGTCGAACGCGGGCCCGGGCGGTGATCCACTCATCGGAGAAAGCGTAAGGCAAATACGCTGACTACCCGTGACCACAGAACTTCCGACGACGATGACCGGCATCACCCTTCCCGGCGGCAGCCGGGTCGATCGGGCCGAGGTCCCGGTGCCGCAGCCGGGTCCCGGCCAGGTGCTGGTCGAGGTCCGGGCCTCCTCGATCTGCGGCAGCGACATCCGGGCGATCTACCGCGAGCACCTGGGTCACGGCGCCGAGGCGTACCAGGGCGTGATCGCCGGCCACGAACCCGCCGGCCGGATCGTCGCGGTCGGCGCAGGCGTCACCGAGCACGCCGTCGGGGACCGGGTCGCCTGCTACCACATCTCCGGCTGCGGCCAGTGTGCCGAGTGCCGGCACGGCTACTACATCGGCTGTACGTCGAGCGTCCGGGCCGCGTACGGCTGGCAGCGCGACGGCGGCCACGCCCCGTACCTGCTGGCCCAGGCGGACACCTGCATCCCGCTGCCGGACGAGCTCAGCTACGCAGACGGTGCGCTGGCGTCGTGCGGTTTCGGCACCGCGTACGAGGGTCTGCTCCGGCTCGACCTGTCCGGCCGGGACCGGCTGCTGATCACCGGTCTCGGCCCGGTCGGCCTGGCCGCGGGAATGCTGGCCAAGGCGATGGGCGCCGGACCGGTGGTCGGGCTGGACGTGATGCCGGACCGGGTGGCGCTCGCGACCGAGTTGGGCGTGATCGACCACGGCTTCACGGTGGAGCAGACCGCCGAACTGGACGCGGTCACCGGCGACGGCTTCAGCGCCGCGATCGACTGTTCCGGCAGCGCGCCGGGCCGGCACACGGCGATCGAGCGGCTGGCCACCTGGGGCCGCTGCGCGTTCGTCGGCGAGGGTTCCACGCTGAGCCTGGAGGTGTCGCCGCTGCTGATCCACAAGCAGATCACCCTGTACGGCTCCTGGGTGACCTCGCTGCGGCACCTGCAGGACCTGCTGGAGCACCTGGTCAGGTGGGGGATCCGGCCGGAGCAGACGATCACGCACCGGTTCGGCCTGGACGATGCCGAGACCGCGTACCGGCTGGCCGATGAGGGCCGGTCCGGCAAGGTCTGCCTCTTCCCGCACGGCACCGACTGATCCCGGAACACCCCGGCAGCGATCTCGGGGCGCCCCACCCGCCCGGACGAACCGGTTCCCTACCGCAGGGGAGTCGGCGGCATCGGTCGATCGGCAGGATCGGTGCCATGATCACAACCTCCGAGGCAGACCCGTCGCGGTTCCGCTCACCGGTGCGGTGGATCGCCCGGAACTGGCGCTCCGGCTCCGTGGTCGCCGCCGGGGCCTGGTCGGCCGTGGCGGTGGTGGTCGGCGCGCTCTGGGCCGGCGACGTCGTGCCGGCCCCGTTCGGCCGGAACGATCCGCGGGCCGCGGACGTGATGTCGTACTTCGCGGGGATCGAGCCGTGGACCGCCGGGCTGGGCGCGATCGTGGTCGGGGTGGCCGGGCTCCTGACCGCGGCCGGGATGATCATGCTGCGGGGCCGTCGCTGGCCGGCGATTCCGGGGCTGGTGCTCGCGGCCGGGCTGCTGTTGGTCGTCCCCGATGCCCGGGTGATCCAGAACTTCGCCTATCTGTTCTTCGGCTACACCGGGCTCTGGGACGCCGGGCTCGCGGCGATGATCGTGTCGATCGCCGGCGGGGTGCTGTGGGCGGCGGCCTCGTTCGGCCGGCTCGGCGCGGCGCGGCCGGGATCGCTGGGCTGGCGGGTGCCGGTGACCTACCTGGCCGCCGCGCTCGCGCTCCCGTACGGAATCGTGCGCGGTGCCTGGGGGCTGGGCATCCCGCTCGGCACCTCGAGCCTGGCCTGGATCGAGCGGGATGCCGCGGCGTTCGGCATCGACCCGTGGGTGATCCGGGCCGGGCTGCTGGCCGTCTTCGCCGGACTCCCGGTCGGCGGGGCGCTCCTCACCACCGGACTGGTCCGTCCCTGGGGCGAACGGCTTCCGTCCTGGCTGCCCGGCTTGGGCGGCCGTCGGGTCCCGATCTGGCTTGCGGTGGTCCCTGGGGCCGGCGCGGCGATCATGATCCTGCAGTTCGGGCTGCGGACGACGCCGGGGACGATCGCCGCGGTGGCGACGATGACGCCGGAGAACTGGGGCGCGACCGCCCCTGGCCTCTTCATCCTGCCCTGGGGGATCGCGCTGGCGCTCGCGGTGTACGGGTACGCGGCCCGGCGGCTCGGCCACGCAATCGAGCTCGAACGGCGCCCCGAGACGGGGCGGTTGACAAGTCGGTAACTTCCCCGTCGTTCTCCGGGCGGCCCAAGCTACTCTCCGGTAATGTGCGCCTCGATCGAGCCACCCATCATCGAAATCGAGGTAACCACGATGCGATTCACGAGATCGCTCCGGCGCGGAATGGCGGCCATCGCCGCACTCGCCCTCGCCGGCTCCCTCGCAGCCTGTGCCCAGAGTCAGCGGGAGGATCCCGGCGCCGGAACGTCCCCCGGGGCAGCCGAGACCAAGGACACGTTCGTCTTCGCGGCGTCCTCCGATCCGGTCATGCTGGACCCGGCGATGGCCAGCGACGGCGAGACGTTCCGGGTGGCCCGGCAGATGTTCGAGGGCCTGGTCAGCACGAAGCCCGGCACGGTGGAGCTGATGCCCGGCCTGGCCGAGTCCTGGGAGGCGGCGCCGGACGGCAAGTCGTACACCTTCAAGCTGCGCTCCGGCGTCAAGTTCCACGACGGCACCGACTTCAACGGCGAGGCGGTCTGCGCCAACTTCGACAGGTGGTACAACTGGACCGGCCTGAACCAGAACGAGAACATCACGTACTACTACGGGAAGCTCTTCAAGGGCTTCAAGACCGGCAAGACCGGCGGCATCTACGAGAGCTGCGAGGCGCCGGATCCGCAGACCGCGACGATCACGCTGAACTCCCCGTTCGCGGGCTTCATCCAGGCGATGACGCTGTCCGCGTTCGCGATGCAGAGTCCGACGGCGATCGAGAAGTACGACGGCAACAACACCACCGGCACCGTCGACGACACCCGCTTCTCCGAATATGCGACCGCGCATCCGACCGGCACCGGCCCGTTCGTCTTCGACTCCTGGGAGCGCGGCCAGCAGGTCAGGCTGAAGCGGTTCGACGACTACTGGGGCGACAAGGCCAAGGTGTCCCAGGTCGTGATCCGGACCATCAGCGACCCGAGGGCGCGGGCCCAGGAGCTCGAGGCCGGCAGCATCGACGGCTACGACCTGGTCTCGCCAGCCGACCTCGATCCGCTGAAGGAGAAGGGGATGCAGCTGCTCAACCGGCCGCCGTTCAACATCCTCTACCTGGCGTTCAACCAGAAGAACAAGGCGTTCCAAGACATTCGGGTACGGCAGGCGCTGACCCACGCGATCGACCGCCAGGCGGTGGTGAACAACTCGCTGCCGGAAGGCTCGCAGGTCGCGAAGGAGTTCATCCCTGACCTGGTCACCGGCTACAACGACGCCGTCACGGAGTACCCGTACGACCCGGACAAGGCCAAGCAGCTGCTGAAGGAGGCCGGCCAGGAGAACCTGGAACTCAAGTTCGCCTATCCGACCGGCGTCTCCCGGCCGTACATGCCGACACCGGAGGACACCTTCCAGGTGATCAAGACCCAGCTCGAGGCCGTCGGCATCAAGGTCACCCCGGTCGCGGCGAAGTGGAGCCCGGACTACCTGGACATGGTGCAGGGGCCGAACGGCACCACCAAGCGGGACATCCACCTGCTCGGCTGGAACGGCGACTACGACGACACCGACAACTTCCTCGGCGTCTTCTTCGCGGCCAAGTCGAACGAGTGGGGCTTCGACAACCCGGAGCTGTTCCAGGCGCTGAAGGAGGCCCGGGAGCTGCCGACGGTCGAGGAGCAGAAGCCGGCCTACGAGAAGATCAACGCGATGATCGCCGACTACGTCCCGGGCGTGCCGATCGCGCACCCGGCGCCGACGCTCGGCTTCGGTCCGGGTGTCGAGGGCTACGTGCCCAGCCCGGTGCAGGACGAGGTCTGGAACACGGTCACCATCAAGCCGTGACCGCGACACCATGATCAGGTTCGCGGTTCGCCGGCTGCTGTTGCTGGTGCCGGTGTTGTTCGGGCTGAGTGTGCTGCTGTTCATCTGGCTGCGCGCTCTGCCCGGCGACCCGGCCCGGGCACTGCTCGGCGACAAGGCCACGCCGGAGTCGATCGCCCGGCTGAACGAGGCGTACGGCTTCGACAAGCCGATCCCGCAGCAGTACGTGACCTACATCGGCCGGCTGCTGCAGGGTGATTTCGGTGCCTCCGCCCGGACCGGCCAGCCGGTGCTGGAGACGTTCCTGGAACGGTTTCCGGCCACCATCGAGCTGGGCGTCACGGCGATGATCTTCGCCCTGGTAGTCGGGATCCCGCTCGGCTACCTGGCCGCCAAGCGGGCCGGCGGCTTCCTCGACCTGATCACCGTCGGCGGGTCGCTGCTCGGCGTGGTGATCCCGGTGTTCGTGCTGGCGTACCTGCTCAAGATCGTTTTCGCGATCGGACTGCCCGGGCCGCTCGGCGCACTGGCGTTCCTGCCGGCGTCGGGGCGGCAGGACGCCCGGATCGACGCCACCCACATCACCAACTTCTACGTGCTGGACGGGATCCTGACCCGGGAGTTCGACGCGTCGCTGAACGCGCTCACCCACCTGATCCTGCCGGCCATCGCGCTCGGCTCGATCCCGCTGGCGATCATCGTCCGGATGACCCGCGCCTCGGTGCTGGAGGTGATCGGCGAGGACTACGTCCGGACCGCCACCGCGAAGGGCCTGGCGGCTTCCTTGATCACCCGGCGGCACGTGCTGCGCAACGCGATGCTGCCGGTCGTGACCACGGTCGGGCTGCAGACCGGAGCGCTGCTGGCCGGGGCGGTGCTGACCGAGTCGGTGTTCGCGTTCAACGGCATCGGGTCCTATCTGTTCGACGCGATCAGCGGGCTGGACTATGCGGTGCTGCAGGGCTTCATCCTGTTCATCGCGATCACCTACGCCCTGGTCAACCTCGTGGTCGACCTGCTGTACGGCGTCATCGATCCCCGGCTGCGGACCAGGTAGGGGGACGATCATGACGACCGTTGATCCACTGGTCGAACGGCCGACCGCGCTGGCCGGGCTGACCGGCAGCGACGACAGCGACCGCGGCACCAGCCTGTGGCAGGGCGCGCTGCAGCGGCTGATCCGCAACCCCGGCGCGATCCTGGGCGCGCTGATCGTGCTCGGCTTCGTGCTGGTCGCGATCCTGGCGCCGGTGATCGCGCCCTATCAGCCGTCGTCCAGCGAGTGGATCACCCAGGTCACGCCGTCCGACGTGCCGGGCCCATCGCCGGACCACGTGCTCGGCCTGGACCCGTTCGGGTCCGACCTGCTCACCCAGTTGCTCTACGGCGCCCGGCAGTCGCTGGTCATCGGCGTGGTGTCGACGACGCTCGGCCTGATCGGCGGCTCGCTGATCGGCGGCCTGGCCGGCGCGTTCGGCGGCTGGGTGGACACGCTGCTGATGCGGCTGGTCGACATCCTGCTCTCGGTGCCGTCGCTGCTGCTGGCGGTGAGCATCGCCGCGGCGATCGGGCAGAGCCCGAACGCGATCATGATCGCGATCGGGGCGGCCCAGGTGCCGATCTTCGCCCGGCTGCTGCGCGGTTCGATGCTGACCCAGCGGCACTCCGACTACGTGCTGGCGTCGGAGTCGCTCGGCCTGCGGCGCAGCACGATCGTGGTCGGGCACGTGCTGCCCAACTCGGTCGGGCCGGTGATCGTCCAGGCCACGCTGACGCTGGCGACGGCGATCATCGAGGTCGCCGGGCTGTCGTACCTGGGGCTCGGGTCGCCGGACCCGGCGATCGCGGAGTGGGGCCGGATGCTGGTCAAGGCGCAGGACCGGCTGCAGAGCGACCCGCACCTGACCGTGCTGCCCGGCGCCTGCATCGCCGTCACCGCCCTCGGCTTCACCCTGTTCGGCGAGGCTCTGCGGGAAGCGCTCGACCCGAAGTCGAGGAGATGATCATGGACACCGAGCTTGATCAACCGCTGCTGCTGGTGGACGAGGACCGCCGGCTCGACGACCGGGAACACCTGCTCGAGGTGGAGAATCTCGCTGTCAGCTTCCGGCGCCGCGGCCGGGAGCCGTTCGTCGCGGTGGACGGGGTGTCGTTCTCGGTCCGGCCCGGCGAGATCGTCGGCATCGTCGGCGAGTCCGGCAGCGGCAAGTCGGTCACCTCGATGGCGATCATGGGCCTGCTGCCGCGACGCTCGGCGGTGATCACCGGGGCCGCCCACTACCGCGGCCAGGACCTGATCGGCCGGTCGCCGACCGAGCTGTCGTCGCTGCGCGGGCGCGAACTGGCCATGGTGTTCCAGGACCCGATGAGCTCGCTCAACCCGGTGCTGCCGATCGGGCTGCAGGTGACCGAGGTGCTGCGCCGGCACCAGCAGATCACCCGGGCCGACGCCCGGGACGAGGCGGAGGACCTGCTCCGCCGCTGCGGCATCCCCGATCCGGCCCGCCGCCTGCGGGAGTACCCGCACCAGCTGTCCGGCGGCATGCGGCAGCGGGCCCTGATCGCGATCGCCCTGGCCTGCAAGCCGAAGCTGCTGATCTGCGACGAACCGACCACCGCGCTCGACGTGACGATCCAGGCCCAGGTGCTGGAGCTGCTCAGCGAACTGGTCCGCGACCTCGGCACCGCCATGATCATGATCACCCACGACCTCGGCGTGGTGGCCGGGCTGTGCGACACGGTGAACGTGATGTATGCCGGCCGGGTGGTCGAGACCGCCGAGCGGCGGGAGCTGTTCGCACACCCGCAGCACCGCTACACCGAAGGCCTGTTGTCCTCGATCCCGCGGCTGGACGCGCCCCGCGGCGAGCCGCTGCACCCGATCCCCGGCACTCCGCGCGATGTCGTGCCCTGGACCAGGGCGTGCGCGTTCGCGCCGCGCTGCCGGCACGCCGACGACGCCTGTGTCCGCAGCGATCTGCAGCTGGTCGACTCGGTCCGGCCCGATCATCCGGTGCGCTGCGTGCATCCGGTCGATGCGCCCGGCGCCGAGGGAGTTGATCATGACTGAACCGCAGCCGCTGCTCGAGGTGCGCGGTCTCAAGGTGCACTTCCCGATCAAGCAGGGGATCGTGCTGGACCGGACGGTCGGGCACGTGCGGGCGGTGGACGGCGTCGATCTCGCGCTGACCCAGGGCCAGACGTACGGTCTCGTCGGCGAATCCGGCTGTGGCAAGTCGACGCTCGGCCGGGCGATGCTCCGGTTGGAGAAGGCGACCGAGGGTCAGGTGATCTTCGACGGCACCGACCTTGGCACCCTCCGCGCCGAACCGCTGCGCCGGATCCGGCGCCGGATGCAGATGGTGTTCCAGGACCTGCTGGGCAGCCTGGATCCGCGGCAGTCGGTGCGCAGCCTGCTGCTGGAGCCGCTCAAGACGCACGGCCTGTCCGAGGCGGACCGGGCCGAGTTCGGCGCCGACCGGCCGGCCAGCCATCTGGCCAAGGCGGAGTCGATGCTGGAGCTGGTCGGGCTGCCCGGCTCGGCCCTGGCCAAGTATCCGTACGAGTTCTCGGGCGGGCAGCGGCAGCGGATCGGCATCGCCCGGGCGATGATCTTGAACCCGGACCTGGTGATCGCCGACGAGCCGGTCAGCGCCCTGGACGTCTCGGTGCAGGCGCAGGTGATCAATCTGCTGGAGCGGCTGCAGGACCTGCTCGGGCTGAGCTACGTCGTGGTCGCTCATGATCTTGCCGTGGTGCGGCACATCTCGGACGTGATCGGCGTGATGTACCTCGGCAAGCTCGTCGAGGAGGCCGACAGCGACGACCTCTACGCGACGCCGCTGCACCCGTACACGATCGCGCTGATGTCGGCGATCCCGATCCCGGACCCGGAGGTCGAGGACCAGCGGGAACGGATCCTGCTTCGCGGCGACCTGCCGAGCCCGGCCCGGCCGCCGGCGGGCTGCCGGTTCCACACCCGCTGCCCGTACCGGCAGCCGGAGCGGTGCGACACCGAGGTGCCGGAACTGCGGGTGATCGCCTCGCACCCCGGCCGCCGGGTCGCCTGCCACTACGCGGAAGAGATCCTGACCGGCGACGTCACGGTGTCCGACCCGACGCTGGTCGTCGAGCCCACCTGACCCGCGCCTCCGAGCAAGCCGATAAAGTTAGGCTCACCAAAGTCGGACGGCGAGCAGGGGGTTCGTGATGACCGGACAGACGGTGGACGAGCCGTTCTCGATCGTGCTGCGGCGAGCGACCGCGGAGCAGCACGACCGGGCCGAGTCGGCGCCGTTCGTGGCCGAACTGCTCGGCGGGCGGCTCGGCCTGGGCGGGCTGGCGGCGCTGGCGGGACAGAATCTATTCGTCTACACCGCGCTGGAGTCCGCAGCGGAGCGCTGGCGGGATGATCCCGTGGCCGGCCCGTTCGTGATCGACGGACTGGAGCGGCTGCCCGGACTGCGGGCCGACCTGGAGCGGCTGGTCGGGCCGTCCTGGTCCGCCACGGTGCGGCCGCTGCCCGCGACGCTGGCCTACGCCGAGCGGATCCGCGACGCGAGGTCCGCCGCCCGGTTCGTGGCGCACCACTACACCCGCTACCTCGGCGACGTGTCCGGCGGCCAGGTGATCGCGGCGGCCATGCGACGGCAGCACGGCGACCGGGCCGGGCTCGCGTTCTACGACTTCGGCCGGCTCTACGCCGGGCCGCTGCGCAACCCGGCCGAGTTCCGGCGGCACTACCGGGCCCTGCTCGACGCCGCGCCGTGGACCGCGGCGGACCGGGCCGCGATGATCGACGAGTCGAGGGAGGCATTCGGCTACAACCGGATGATCTTCGACGAACTCGCGGGTGATCTCGGTCTCGACGCCGCATGATCATCTTCTGTCCAGGACCGAGCCGCGCTCCTTGACCCGCGTCGAAACGGCGACTTAGGTTCGGCGGAACCGACAACGGAGGTCAGGGCATCATGGTCGATCCCGTCAGTCCCCGATCGTTGCGGATGCCGCGGCGGCAAGCCCTGGGCGCCCTGTCCGCGACTGCCGTCGCCGCTGCGGCGGGCGGCGTGCTGCAGCCGCTGCCGGCGTTCGCCGATCAGCCGAGATCCCCGTACCCCAAGGGAATCGAGCCGACCGAGCTGTTCGTCGTCGACCGGTCCGGGCTGACCGGCGACGAGGCGATCATGATCGCCACCCTGCAGGGACTGCTGGCCCGCCCCGGCGAAAGGCGGCAGGGCCCGGCGATCTATCTCGACCTGCCGAACGGGTATCGGCTCTGGCTCGACGACCTGACCGAGCGGTACGGCCTCCCGGCCCGGCGGGCGGACGACCCGTGGGGCCTGGTCGACCGGTTCGCCGACCGGGTGGCGGGCTACGTCCTCTACCGGAGCGGCGGTCCGACGATCAACGTCGCGACCACGGTGGCCGGCGTCTCGCGCGGGATCGCGGTGGCCGAGGGCGACGAGCAGGCCGCGATCGAGCACGGGTTGCGCCGGCTCGCGGATGTCCGCGACCGCGACGACGCCTGGGCCTGGCAGACGTACCGGGGCAGGCTGCGCGATGATCTTGTGGTCGAGCAGAAGGCCGATCCCGAGGTCGGGCTGTTCACCCACCAGCTCCGCGACTACGCGACGATGGCCGGCGCCTTCACCTTCTACGACGGCAATTCCGAGTTCCGCAAGGCGGTCGTCGAGGACCTCGACGCCGATGCAGCGGTGATCGGCTGGGGCGACGCGCGGCAGGGCGAGCACAGCTTCGTCGGCGTCTCCTCGGCGGCCGGCGTCGCGACCCTTCCCGGCGACTGGGCCGCCAACCTGGCCTGCCTGTCCGGCATCACGACCCGTACCCTGCGGCAACGGGCGCCGGTGCGGCCGCGAACCCCGGAGCCGGGCCGGCACCATGTCGCGTTCGTCGTCACCGACGGCGACAACGTGCAGTGGATGCTGAACGACCTGCCGACCAGCGAGAACTGGTTCGGCAGCCCGCGCCGCGGCACGTTCGACCTCGGCTGGGGCGTCCCGCCGTCCGCGATCGACCTCGCGCCGTCGGTGCTCGACTGGTACTACCGCAACGCCGCGACCGGCCGGCACCAGGACCGCTTCGTCGTCGGCCCGTCCGGGGGCGGCTACCTGTACCCGAGCCGGTACCCGCGCGACGAACTGAAGCTGCACACCACCAGGCTCGCCCGGGCGATGGAGCGGGCCGATCTCGGCGTGGTCCAGATCCTCGACTTCGAGGCCTTCGACGCCCGCGGACTGTGGGAGAACTACCTGCGCCATGATCAGATCAAGGGCCTGGTCTACCTGGAGTACAGCCGCTACGACGGCCTCCGCGGACGGGTCCGCTGGGTCGAGGACAAGCCGGTGATCTCGGCCCGGAGCATGCTCTGGGACGGGCTGAGCTCACCGGGACCAGGTGATCGAGACGCTCAATGCGGCCGGCACGGATCCGACGTCGCCCGACGGCTACTCGGTGGTGATGCTGCACTGCTGGAGCATGAACCTGGACGATCTCGGCCACGTCGTCGACAACCTGGCGCCGCATGTCTCCGTGGTCACGCCGGACGCCCTGGTCGCGATGATGGCCGAGGCCGTCCGGCGCTGATCCTCACCCGGCGGCGAGGGCGGCGACGACAGAGACGGCGGTCGGCACGCTGCAGGCGATCGACGGGGCCACCCCGGGTCCCTTCGGGCGGCTCAGGGCCAGCCGGTCCGCGACGAACAGGACGACGCCGCAGCCCAGCATGAACAACCCGGTGAAGATCACCAGCGTGCGTCCCTCGGCCACCGCGCCCATGGCCCACAAGATCACTCCGGCGACCGCGCCGAGGCTGAGGAACAGGTTGTAGAAGCCGACGCAGAAGGACCACAGCCGGACCGGCTCGACGTCGTGGGTCGGGACGGCGAAGATGCCCTGGTGTACGCCCGGCCGGCGGAACAGGATCGTCTCCCAGACGAAGGCGAGGAAGTAGATCACGGCGCCGAGCAGTACGCCGACCCAGGCCACGATGATCATGGTCCGACCTCCGCCGGGACCGGGTCGCCCGCCAGCGTGACCCGGTGCCGGGCCAGCACCGGCGCGAGGTCCGGGCCGAGCGTGGCACCGTCGGCGACGGCCCGCTGCAGGTCCGCGTGGAAACGGCCCATCGCCCCGGTGAGGCTGATCACCAGGAACCTCACCGCGGGGCTGAGCACGGTGAACGTGTGCCACGCGTTCGGCGGGATCGTGATCACCGAGCCCGGCGTGAGGTCGATCGCCCGGTCCTCGACCTGCACGATCATCCGGCCGTGCAGCAGGTAGTAGGCCTTGGGCCACGTGGTGCGGTGCAGCGGGGTGGCCGGGCCGCGCGGCGCGTCCACCTCGAACAGTTCGTAGTCGTCGTCGGTGTCCGCGGCGTCGATCTTGATCGTCAGGACCGCGTCCGGTGCGGTCAGTTCGGTGCCTTCGCCGGCACCGCGATGGCGTACCTGATGAGTCATGGCAGGACGCTAGGCCGGTATGTCGGCGCCGGTCGATCCCAGGAATCGGGGATATCGCCGGCGGGATCGCGCGCGCATACTGAAGGCGTGTGGGAGGACCGGGCCGACCGAGTCCGGCGCGAGATCACCGACCTCGCCGTCGGGGGAGCCGGCGTGGCCGACGTGCAGGCCGCCGCGATCACGCTGGTCGATCGAGCCGTGCCCAGCGAGCTGACCTGCTGGGCGACGCTCGACCCGGAGACACTGATGATCACCGGCATGGTCGGTGGACCGGCCAAGATCACCGCCGAGTACGAGGAGCGGCTGGCGGCGGCCGAGTACGGGCCGGGGGAGCCGCACACGTTCGCCGAGCTGGCTCGGGAGCACCGGGTGGTGGCCCGGTTGTCCGAACTGCCGGAACGGGACCTGGCCCGCAGCGGCCGCTACCACGAGGTCTGGCGGCCGCTCGGGCTGGACCGCGACGTACGGGTCCTGTTCGCCGACGCCGGGGCCTACTGGGGCGCCGCCGGGTTCGTCCGGCACGGCGCCGACTTCACGGCCCGCGAGGCCGAGTTCCTGGCCGCGGTCGCGCCGGCCGTCGGGGCGTCGATCCGGATGGCCGTACGGGCCGAGGCGTCCCGGGCCGGCGGCCGGCCGGCGATCGTCGTGCTCGGCGCGGACGGCACGATCCGGGCGGTCACTGCGGCCGCCGCGGACTGGCGGGACAGCCTGGACGAGATCGCTCCGGGCCGGTTCCAGACCATGATGCGGGTGCTGGCGTACGGGGCGCGGAACGCCGGGCCGGACGGGTTCCACGGCCGGCTCCGCGATGCCCGCGGCCGCTGGGCGCAGCTGGAGGCGAGCCGGCTGATCGGGGCCGGCGACGAGCGGATCGTGATCACCATCGAGCCGTCCTCGGGTGACCGACTGCTGGCCCTCCTGCTCGCCGCGTACGGGCTGTCGGTGCGGGAACGTGACCTGTGTGCCGAGGTGCTGGCCGGCCGGTCCACCGCCGAGATCGCCGACCGGCTGTTCATCTCGCCGCACACCGTTCAAGATCATCTGAAGTCGATCTTCGGCAAGGTCGGCGTGCACAGCCGCGGCGAGCTGGTCGCCCGGCTGCGACCCGCCGCCGGTTCCTGATCAGTTCTTGATCAAGGACCGGGTCCCGAACTGGGCGCGGTGGGCGGCCGGGCTGGTGCCCAGTTGGGCCCGGAAGTGGTGCCGCAGGCTGACCGCGGTGGCGAAGCCGGCCTCGACGGCGACCCGCTCGACGGGATCGTCGGTGGTCTCCAGCAGCAGCCGGGCCCGGTCGAGGCGCTGGTGCAGCAGCCATTGCTGAGGGCTGGTGCCGGTCCGGTCCCGGAACCGGCGGGTGAACGTACGGCGGGACAGGGTGGCGGCGCGAGCCCAGGCGTCCAGGTCGATCGGCTCGGGGAGCCGGGCCGTCGCCCACACCATGGCCCGCTCGATCGGATCCTCCTGCTCGGCGGGCGGCACCGCGACCGGGAAGAACTGTGCCTGCGAGCCACTGCGGTGCGGCGCCAGCACCAGCCGCCGGGCCAGCTCGGCCGCGGCCCGGCTGCCCAGGTCGGTCCGGACCAGGTGCAGGCAGCAGTCCAGCGCCGCCGCCACACCCGCCGAGGTGATCACGTCGCCGAGGTCGGACCAGAGCAGGTCGGCGCGGACCCGGACGGCGGGGTGGGCCCGGGCCAGCCGCTCGGCGTCCGACCAGTGCGTGGTCAGTTCCCGGCCGTTGGCGAGGCCCGATGCGGCGACCACCCAGCCGCCCAGGCACAGCCCGACGATCCGCGCTCCGCGCCGGTGCGCGGCCCGGATCGCGTCCAGCAGTCGTTCGGACGGGACGGCGTCGCGGCGCCAGCTGGGCACGATCAGGAGATCGGCCGGTTCCCCGGGGGCGCCGGCGGACAGGTCGTCCAGGGCCTCGAGTCCGTACGGGACCGTGATGGCGAACCCGGCTTCGGTCTCCAGTCCGCCCGGGCGTTCCGCGCAGATCCGGAGCCGGTACGGCCAGCAGTCCGGCCGGTCGATGCCGGCCCGGCCGAACACCAGCGCCGGCACCGACAGATGGAACGGGCTGATCCCGTCGAAGGCGAGGATCGCGGCAGTCGGCATGGCCCGATCTTAGCGAACATCGTCCATCGGGCCACTGTTGTGTCGGTACTGCAGCGCCGAGACTCGGTTCATGATCACTTCGCACGAGAACCTCGAGGCCCTGCACGTGGGCGGGCCGACGCTCCGGTTCCGCTACGCCGGCCTGACCTGGCTGACCGACCCGACCTTCGACCCGCCGGGCGACTACCCGATCCCGGTGGTGCTGCACAAGCTGACCGGCCCGGCCGTGCCGCCGGACCGGCTCGGCCCGATCGACGTCGTCCTGCTGTCCCACGACCAGCACGCCGACAACCTGGACCGGGCCGGCCGGGCGCTGCTTCCCTCGGTGCCGACCGTGGTGTCCACGCCGGACGCCGCCGGCCGGTTGCCCGGGGTGACCGGGCTGCAGCCGTGGCAGACGATCACCCTGGCGGGCGCCACCGAGGTCGAGGTGACCGCGGTGCCGGCGCTGCACGGGCCGGCCGGCCCGGATACGGAGAAGTTGAGTGGTGTGGTCACCGGGTTCGTGCTGCGGGCGGCCGGGGCGCCGACCGTGTACGTGTCCGGCGACAACGCCTCGGTCGACCTGGTCGCCGAGATCGTCGACCGGCTCGGCCCGATCGACCTTGCCGTGCTCAACGTCGGCGCTGCCAACGTCGGCCGGTTCGGCGATGCCGACGCCACCCTGAACGCGCGGACCGCGCTACAGGCCTCCGTCCTGCTCGGCGACGCGATGATCATCGCCGTGCACGGTGAGGGCTGGGCGCACTTCTCCGAATCCCTTGATCATCTTCGGCTGACCTTCGGCTACGCCGGCCGGGCCGAGAAGTTGATCATCCCGCCGCTCGGCGTACCGATCATGATCACGGAGCTTCAGCCCAAGGTCCTGGCGAACAGCGCCTCGAGCTCGGCGTAGTGCCGCTCCGCGCCGGCCTCCTGGTACATCGAGGTGTCCGGCATCGTGAAGCCGTGCGGGGCGTCCGGATAGATCGCCGTGGTGCGGGTGATCCCGGCCGCGTCCAGTGCCTCGTCGAGGGCGGCGATCGCCTCCGGCGGGTTGGACCCGTCGTTGTCGGCGTGACCGGCGAGCACCTCGGCGGTCGCCGTCCGGATGATCGTGTGCACGCTGTCGGGCTCGTCGGTGACCAGGTTCCCGGCGTGGAACGCGCCGGCGGCCCGGATCCGGTCCGGGTGGGCGGCGGCCGCGCGCAGGGCGAGCATCCCGCCCATGCAGTAGCCGGTGGCGCCGAGCCGATCGCCGACGACGCCCGGCTGCGCGGCCAGCGCGTCGAGGTAGGTGGCGATGTCGCGGAGCAGGTTCGTGGTGTCCAGGCCGGTCCGCCGGTGGCCCATGCCCGCGAAGAACGCCTCCCGGGCGCCCGGCTGGCGGAGATCCTCGGTCGGCGCCAACTCGGGCGCCGTCCCGGCGCGGTAGAAGACGTTCGGCGCGAGCACCGTGTAGCCCCAGCCCGCGATCCGGTCCGCGATGGCCTCGATCGCCGGCCGCAGCCCGATCGCGTCGATGAACAACAGCACTCCGGCATGCGGAGTGTCCGGGCCGGGGGAGAGGTAGGCCTCCGCCGTGCCGTCAGCCGCCGCGATCTCGATCGTCCTACCCGCCATGCCCGCCTCCATCAGTCTCGTTTCCTTGAGCGTACGGGCCGGTTCGCGTCAGGCGCTCCTGGCCCTCGAGGCTCAAGCCGCACGGAGTGAATCTCCGCAGGTCAGTGAGCCTGTTGCAGATTCGCCTGGCGAAGTGCTCCAGGTTGTGCGACCGGCCCGGGTCCGGAACCTGGGGTGCGGTCCCGGCTGGCCGATCCCGGGCTGAACAGCGCTGGCTGAGCGGGTCCAGAATTTCGGGCGGCGGAGTCACACCGAAGATCTTGCGGTCCAGGTCCGGCAGCCCGGCTCCTGCCGCCAGCGAGCGGACGTTTCGACCGCGCTCCGGCGTCGCACAGAGGCCCATTTCGTCCGCTCGATGCGGCCGGATCACGCACGGCAAAGGATCTTGCGGTCTGGGAGCCGCCACCGCCCTCAGGCCCCATTCCGCCACAGCTCTAATCTCCGGCCGGATGTGCCCCACTCTGCAGGTCGGGCCGGGGGATTGGGAGAGGTCGTGATGCGGGACGGCTGGGTCGGGGTCGGTGGGGCCGGGTAGCTCCCTGTCTGTGGGTCACTTCCGGCCGCGAACACCAGGCCGGATGTACCCCACTCTGCAGGGTCGGGCCGGGATCGGTGGGGTCCCCGGACGTTGATCACCGAACGTGCCGGGCCACGGGCCGGCCCCAGCCGAGTTGCCCGATGACCCTGAACCTCAGCAGCCCGTCGACGGCGTGCCGGGACAGCAGGGAGCTGACCTCGGCGTCGAAGCCGTCGGGATCCGCCATCCGGTGGCGCGCGAGCCCGCTCCGCGAAGGGAGCGACTCGAGGTAGTCCGGGACGGTCTGGGTGGTCGGGACCGGCGCGGTCCGGAGGAAGCGGTCGGGCCGGTAGTAGCCCTCGTCCACGATCCGCGGGAACAGGCCGTAGCGGTGATCATCGTGGTTGCTGGAGTAGCGCACGATCAACCGGCCGAGTTCGTCGGACCAGGGCGTGTCGGACTCGACCTGACTGACGATCGCCAGCTTTCCCTGTGGATGCAGGGAATCGGCGAATCGCGGCAGCACGGTGTCGAGGTCCATCCAATGCAGGCTCCCGGCGCAGACGACCAGCCGAGGACGGGTCGACCGCGTCGATCCGGTCCGCGTCAGCGGCCAGAGCGCGGGCGACGGCACCGGTGCCGCAGCCCGCGTCGAGAACGGCCCGGCAGCCGTCCGGCAGGAGCCGGCGCAGCTGACCGAAGATCTCCTCCGGAATCGGCGGCCGGTGCCGATACGCCCGCACGACGCGCTCGTCGTGGAACTCCGCTCCGTCCGGACGGGCCGCCATCAGCCGGCGAGCTGGGCGAACACCACGAAGTTGAGGTCCTGCTTGGAGCCGTCCGCGTTCAGGTAGCAGCCGACCAGCACCAGCCGGCCGGGGACGGACTCGTACACCTCGTCGGCTCGCTGGATCTCGTTCTTCGGATACATCTTGGTCGCCTGCACCCGGTACGTCAGCGTGCCGTTCTCGGTCCCCACCATGATCGACTGACCGAGTTCGACGTGCTGCAGCGGGTCGAAGACGCCGCCGCCGGCGCGGACCGTGTGGCCGAGCAGATAGACCGTGTCGCCGGCGTCGGATCCGGGCCGGCCCCGCTCGGCCCAGCGGTAGACCCGCGACGTCTCCGGCGGCACCAGTTCGTTGGTCGCCGGGTCGGGCGAGATCGCGCCGCCGGAGTCGCCGGTGAGTACCTCCGGGATCTCCAGCCGGACCAGCTCGGACTCCGGCACCGAGCGGTCCGGGTCCGGCGGGCTGCTCGCTTCGCGGCGCGGCGGCAGGGAGCCTTCGCCGGAGGTCTTCGCGTACGGCCGCTCCGGGGCCTGCGTCGCCGGGCCGGACGACGTGGACTCGGGTGCCGGGCTACCGGGCGACCCGGTCGTGGCCGGCCCGTCGGGCGTCGCCGAAGAAGCGCCGCCAGCGGCCGAGGACGGGACCGGTGGCGGCCCGGCCGCCGGCGGTGTCCCGCAGCCCACGAGGAGCCCGGACACCGCCAGCGCTGCCGCACCGGCAACGAGGATCGATCGGAGCAGCCGGTGCACGATCAGTTGCGGCGGAGACGCTTCAGCAGCAGGGTGATCCCGGTGCCGACGATTCCGGTTCCGACCACGCCGGCGCCGGCCAGCAGCGGCCAGGCCGGGCCGCCGTCGGTGCCGGTGCCGAAGCCCGGCCGCGGGACCGACGGGGTCGCCGTCGGGACGGGGGTTTCACTCGGTGCCGGGCTCTCGCTCGGCAGTTCCGACGGGGTCTCGGTCGGGACCGGCGGTTCGCTCGACGCGGGCGGTGTCGGCGTCTCGCTGGGCTCGCTCGGCTCTTCGCTCGGTTCGCTCGGCTCTTCGCTGGGCTTGCTCGGCTCTTCGCTCGGTTCGCTCGGCTCCTCGCTGGGCTCGCTCGGCTCCTCGCTGGGCTTGCTCGGCTCCTCGCTGGGTTCGCTCGGCGTATCGGACGGCGTCGGGGTCCCGGACGGGCCCGAGTCGGCGGCGCACAGGATCGCGTGCGAGATGTCCTTGCCGGTCGGGTGTTCGTAGGCAGTGCCCGAGACGGGATCCTTGATCTCGTGGTTCTCCTCGGCACCGGAGCCGGCCTTCAGGACCAGCAGGACCCAGGTGCCCTCCGGCACTTCGTACGGCGTCTTAACGGGCTCGTACTTCGTGCAGGTCGCGTTCTGGTAGCCGTTTTCCTCGAGCTGGTCCTCCCAGTACGACTCGTGGTTGGTGTTGTCCTTGCCGGTCTTGGTGTCGTCCGCGCTGGCGGCGAGCGTGGCCGTGGCCACAGTGCCGAGGGCGAGCGCGGCACCCGCGATGAGCAAGCCAGCAGTCTTCATTCGTGCGCCAATGCGCATCCTGCGTCTCCCCGAAATCCCAGGTCCGCCTCATCGATGAGGCGAACGAGCTGCTCGGGGACAGGTGGTCCGGACGGACCGGGACACTGATGCCGACACCCCCGAAATGTCACCATCCGCGGAGGACGTTATCGCATCGGGCCGACACTGGGTAGTAGGCGGGCCGGAAGTGTCCGGCACGGGAAGTACGCTCGTGATCATGAGCGACAACGACGCGCAGCCGGGCAGCTACGTCGAGGCCGGCGAGTTCAAGCGGGACACCAACTACATCACCACGCGGATCACCGCCGACGGCCGGGACGGCTATCCGGTCGAGGCGGGCCGCTACCGGCTGGTGGCGGCGCGGGCCTGTCCGTGGGCGAACCGGACCTTGATCGTGCGCCGGCTGCTCGGGCTGGAGGACGCGATCTCGCTCGGGTTGTGCGGACCGACTCATGATCAACGGAGTTGGACTTTTGATCTTGACCCGGGCGGGGTCGATCCGGTCCTCGGCTACGAACGGCTGCAGCAGGCCTACTTCGCCAGGATCCCCGACTACCCGCGCGGGATCACGGTGCCGGCGATCGTCGACGTACCGACGAAGGCCGTGGTGACCAACGACTACGCCCAGATCACGCTCGACTTCTCCACCGAGTGGACCGCGTTCCATCGCGACGGCGCGCCCGATCTCTATCCGGAGGACCGTCGGGACGAGATCGACGAGGTGGCCGAGTTGATCTTCCGCGACGTCAACAACGGGGTCTACCGGTGCGGCTTCGCCGGCTCGCAGGAGGCGTACGAGAGCGCGTACGACCGGCTGTTCGCGCGGCTGGACTGGCTCACCGGGCGGCTGCGCGGGCAGCGCTACCTGGTCGGCGACACGATCACCGAGGCCGACGTCCGGCTGTTCACCACCCTGGCCCGGTTCGACGCCGTCTATCACGGCCACTTCAAGTGCAACCGGCACAAGCTGTCCGAACTGGACGTGCTGTGGGCCTACGCCCGGGACCTGTTCCACACCCCCGGCTTCGGCGACACCACCGACTTCGTCCAGATCAAGCAGCACTACTACGTCGTGCACACCGACATCAATCCGACCAAGATCGTTCCGGCCGGCCCGGACCTGAGCAACTGGTGGGAACCGCACCACCGGGAGCAGCTCGGCGGCCGACCGTTCGGCGACGGGACGCCACCGGGACCGCCGCGGCAGGCCGAGCAGGTGCCGGCCGAACACTGGCTGCCGCCGCAGGCTTCGTGATCTTCGCCATTCTGATCTTGGGAATGCGCCGGCCGGGCCGCCGGTTGTCGTGATCATGGTGAACGACGTACGCGGCGTGGGCGTCTGGCGCAGGTCCGGCCAGACCGGCCCGCAGCTGGCGAAGGAACTGGAGAACCTCGGCTACCGGTCGATCTGGCTCGGAGTGTCACCGGGCGACCTGGCCGAACCGGAGGAGCTGCTCGCCGCGACCGACCGGCTGGTGGTCGGGACCGGGATCGTCAACATGTGGGCCGACGAACCGGAGCCGGTGGCCGAGGCCTACCACCGGGTCGCCGCACGGTTCCCGGGCCGGCTCGCGCTCGGGGTCGGGATCGGGCATCCGGAGGCGACCCGGGAGTACCGGAGTCCGTACGCGACGATCGTCGACTATCTGGACCGGCTGGCCGCAGCCGGCGTGCCGCAGCAGGACATCGTGCTGGCGGCGCTCGGGCCGAAGGTGCTCAAGCTCGCCGCCGAACGGACCGCCGGCCCGCACCCGTACCTGGTGACGCCCGAGCACACCCGCCGCTCCCGCGACCTGATCGGCCCGGAGTCGCTGCTGGTGACCGAACAGAAGGCGGTGCTGGACACTGCGCGGGACCCGCGCGGGCTGGCCCGGGACGGTGTCGCCATGTATCTGCAACTGCGCAACTACGTCAGCAATCTGCTCACCCTCGGCTTCACCGAGGAGGACATCGCCAAGGGCGGCAGCGACCGGCTGATCGACGCGCTGGCGCCGCAGGGCGACCCGGCCTCCGTTGCGGCCGCCCTGACCGCGCACCTGGACGCGGGCGCGAATCAGGTGGTGCTGCAGCTGCTCACCGAGGAAGGCGAGGACCCGCTGCCCGGCTATCGCGCGATCGCCGAGGCGCTCGAACTCACCTCCGGCTGAGCCCGTCAGGTGGCGGGAGCTGGACTTCCTGGTCCGCTTCGGCGGCCTCAGTCACGCCGAGGCGTTGACCGCCGCGACCCGGACCAATGCGGCGATCCTCGGTCTCGACCACGTCACCGGGTCGATCGAGGCCGGGAAGTGCGCCGATCTCGTCGTCCTGGACGCCAATCCGCTGGACGGGTTCGGGCCTTCGTCGACCCGGTGATGGTCGTCGCCCGCGGCATGATCATCGACCGGCCCACCGTGACCCGCTTCGACGACATCGACGCTCTGCTCGACTCGATCTGAGCCCTTCGGCGTCAGTCGTCGAGGTGGGCCCTGATCTCGGCCATGGTGTCGGTGAAGGCCCGTTCCAGGTCGATGTCGTACGCGTCGGCGAGGGTCAGCAGGCTCCACAGGCAGTCGGCGAGCTCGTGGGCGACCTTGGCGTCGAGGTCGGCGGTCGGTCGAACCCCGGCCTTGCCCTGGACCAGCTTGGCGAGATCGCCGACGTCGCCGACGAAGCCGATCATGATCTCCTCGGTCGTCCAGCTGCGACCGTACCGGTCGGCCTCGACCTCGGCGTACCGAGCGCGCACGGCCCGGGCCTCCGCCCGGAGGGCTGCGAATTCCATGCCCGCAGCCTGCCACCCGAGGTCGGCACGCGCCTCGGGCCCAGCTCGGGTCAGATCACGCCGAGGGCGAGGACGGCGTCGGCGACCTGGGTGAAGCCGGCGATGTTGGCGCCGGCCACGTAATCGCCCGGAGTTCCGTACTCGTCGGCCGTCTCCAGGCAGCGGTCGTGGATGGAGCGCATGATCTCGCCGAGTCGTTGCTCGGTGTAGTCGAAGCTCCACGAGTCGCGGGACGCGTTCTGCTGCATCTCCAGGGCGCTGGTGGCGACTCCGCCCGCGTTGGCCGCCTTGCCCGGCGCGAACCGTACCCCGGCGTCGACCAGCAACCGGATCGCCGCCGGCGTGGTCGGCATGTTGGCCCCCTCGGCCACGATCCGGCAGCCGTTCCGGATCAGCGCCTTGGCGTCGTCCTCGTCGAGCTCGTTCTGGGTGGCGCAGGGGAGGGCGATGTCGCAGGGCACGCTCCAGACCGTGCCGCCGGCGAGGTGCCGGGCGCCGTCGCGGGCCGCGGCATAGTCGCTGACCCGGCCGCGGTGGCCGTTCTTGATCTCCTTGAGCAGCTCGAGATCGAGCCCGGCCTCGTCGACCACGGCGCCGTCGGAGTCGGAGCAGGCGATCACCCGGCCGCCGAGCTGGTGGATCTTCTCGATCGCGTGCAGCGCCACGTTGCCGGAGCCGGAGATCACCACCCGCTTGCCGTCGAACGAGTCGCCGGCGGTGCGCAGGATCTCGTCGGCGAAGAACACGGTGCCGTAGCCGGTCGCCTCCGGCCGCACCTGCGAGCCGCCCCAGGTGAGCCCCTTGCCGGTCAGCACGCCGGACTCGTAACGGTTGGTGATCCGCTTGTACTGGCCGAACAGGTAGCCGATCTCGCGGCCGCCGACGCCGATGTCGCCGGCCGGCACGTCGGTGTACTCGCCGATGTGCCGGTAGAGCTCGGTCATGAACGACTGGCAGAACCGCATCACCTCGGCGTCCGAGCGGCCCTTCGGGTCGAAGTCGGCGCCGCCCTTCGCGCCGCCGATCGGCAGCCCGGTCAGGGCGTTCTTGAAGATCTGCTCGAAGCCGAGGAACTTGACGATGCCCAGGTAGACGCTCGGATGGAACCGCAGCCCACCCTTGTACGGGCCGAGGGCCGAGTTGAACTCGACCCGGAAGCCGCGGTTCAGCTGGACCCGGCCGGCGTCGTCCTGCCACGGCACCCGGAAGATGATCTGCCGCTCCGGCTCACAGAGCCGCCGGATCACCTCCGCGTCGGCGTACTCCGGATGCTTGCGGACCACCGGGCCGAGGCTCTCCAGCACCTCGCGGGCGGCCTGGTGGAACTCGCGTTCACCGGGGTTGCGCGCGACCACCTCGTCGAGGATCGGGACCAGGGATTCGTCGAGTACGGGCACGATGTGCCTCAGCCGAACGGCGCGGCCGCGACGACGGTGGCCCGGATCGTCGCCCCGCTCGGCGCCGGGTAGCTGATCGTGTCGCCGACGTACCGGCCGACGATCGCCAGCCCGAGCGGCGAGCTGGGGGAGTAGACGTCCAGGTCGACGCTGGCATCGAGGGCCGCGAGCTCTCGGCTGCCGACCAGGAAGGTGGTCGGCTCGTCCTCGCCGTCGAACCGTACGGTCACGACCATGCCCGGCTCGACCAGGCCGTCGTCCGGCTTGGCCTCGGTCTCGGCCCGCCGGATCAACTCACGCAGCTCCAGGATCCGGGCCTGCTCGGCGTCGTCCGGGGTCCGGCCGGGCCGGGTCAGATCGGCCACCGTGGCCTCCAGCCGCTGCAGCGTGCGCGGCGTCATCCATACCGGTTCAGCGGTCATGCCGATCAGTTCCCTTCTGCGTTCCGGACGCGTCGGCGTCCGGCTAAAAACGTCCAGCTTACCGGCCGGCACCGGTACTCGGCCCGGGCCGGTAACGAGAAACGCCCCCTCCGGCCGGCGGCCGGAGGGGGCGTCCCCTGTGACGGATCAGTGTGTGGTCGAGCCACTCCTGCTGGCCGCGTCGCCCGACTCCAGCTCGGCGTGATCATCGGCCGCTGGCAGCTCGCCGTGACCGTTGCCGTTGCCATGGCCGTTCTCGTGGCCGTTGCCGTGCGACTGGTGCTCGGCGGCTGCCTCCAGCTCGGCCCGGGTCGGCTTGCGCAGCGAGTCCCGGTAGAAGAACCGGGTGGCCAGCCGGCGCATGTTCTCCGCCTTGACCTCGCCGTCGCGCATCCCGTCGCCCTCGCCGTCGCTGATCGGTTCCAGCGGCAGGTACTCCCGGTGCTGGGTGAGGGTGTAGGCCTCCTCCTGGCTGACCGGGACATGCTTCTCCTCGTACCCGCCGGACGGGTCGCGGACGATGATGCCGGACTCGGCCCCGTGCAGCAGCCGGGCCTCGTCCCGCCGCTGCAGGCCGATGCAGACCCGCTTGGTGATCATGAACGCGATCACCGGGCCGACGAAGACCGCGATGCGCAGGAAGTCGGTCACCGAGTTCAGCGACACGTCGAAGATCACGGCGATCAGGTCGTTGCCGCCGCCGGCCCAGAACAGTCCGTAGCAGGTGATGCCGGCGACGCCGAAGGCGGTCCGGGTCGGGTTGTTCCGCGGCCGCTCCAGGATGTGGTGCTCGGAGTTGTCCCCGGTCACCCACCGCTCGACGAACGGGTAGGCCACCAGGATCGCCGGGAACAACAGCATCAGGCCGACGCCCGGTATGAAGATGTTCCAGGACCAGGTGGTGCCGCCGATGTGTGACTCCAGGCCCGGCATGATCCGGACCGCGCCCTCGACGAAGCCCAGATACCAGTCCGGCTGCGAACCGGCGGTCACCTCGGCCGGGTTGTACGGGCCGTACGCCCACACCGGGTTGATCTGCATCACCGCGCCCATCAGCGCGATGACGCCGAACACGATGAAGAAGAAGCCGCCCGCCTTGGCCATGTAGACCGGGAACAGCGGGTAACCGACGACGTTCTTCTCGGTCCGGCCCGGGCCCGGGTACTGGGTGTGCTTCTGGAAGAAGACCAGCCCGACGTGGACGGCAATCAGGGCGAGCAGGATCCCCGGCACCAACAGGACGTGCGCGATGTAGAACCGGGAGATGATCAGGTCACCCGGGAACTCGCCGCCGAAGACGAAGAACTCCGCCCAGGTGCCGATCAGCGGGACCGACCGGATCAGGCCGTCGACGAACCGGACGCCGGTGCCGGAGAGCAGATCGTCCGGCAGCGAGTAGCCGGTCAGGCCGGCCAGGATCGTCGTCATCAGCAGGATGACGCCGAGGATCCAGTTCAGTTCGCGGGGCTTGCGGAAGGCGCCGGTGAAGAACGTCCGCATCATGTGGGCGTACATCGCGACCACGAACAGCAGCGCGGCCCAGTGGTGCATCTGCCGGACCAGCAGGCCGCCGCGGATGTCGAACGAGATGTCCAGCGTGGAGGCGAACGCCTCCGACAGGTGCAGACCCTTGAGCAGCTGGTACGAGCCGTCGTACTCGATCTCGGCCATCGAGGGCTTGAACCACAGGGTCAGGAAGACGCCGGTGATCAGCAGCACGATGAAGGAGTAGAGCGCGATCTCGCCGAGCAGGAAGGACCAGTGGTCCGGGAAGATCTTGCGCAGATTGGACCGGCCCAGCTTGGCCAGGCTCAGCCGCTCGTCGGCCCAGCCGGCCGGACCGGCGGCCGCCTTGAGCACCGGCCCCGGCTGCTTGGGCGGCGTAGTCGCCTGGGTCGCCTGACTCTCGGTGACCTTGTTGGCCGGTTTCGCCATCAGTTATCACCCTTTTGGAAGTCGCCGTGCGAGTCGCGCTCGAAGAAGCTCGGCCCCACCGGAACGGTGAAATCGCTCCGGGCAATCAAGTATCCCTCCGCATCCGTGGTGATCGGAAGCTGCGGCAGGGCACGCGCCGCCGGGCCGAACACCACGATGCCGGAATCGCCGAGGTCGAACGTCGACTGGTGGCACGGGCAGAGCAGATGGTGGGTCTGGTCCTCCCACAGGCTGATCGGGCAGCCGACGTGGGTGCAGATCTTGGAGTAGCAGAGGATCCCGCCGACCTGCCAGTCGCGGCGCGACTCCGGGATCTTGATCCGGTTCGGGTCCATCCGGACGATCACGATCGACGACTTCGCCTTGGCCTGCTGGAACTCGGCGCCGTGCAGCTCCTGCAGATTCTCCGGCTGGCCGTTGATCAACTGGCCGATCCGCATGTCGGAGGCCTTGATCGGGGTGTAGCTGACGTCCTGGACGAGCTTGACGCCCTCGGCCCAGATAGTCTTCATGATCGTCTCTTTGCGGGTCGCCGCGACCGGCCACGGGCCGAGGTCGGCCAGCACGACGAGGGCCGGCAGGCCGAGCGCGCCGAGGGCGCCGGCCAGGCTGCGGCCGAGCACCTTTCGGCGGGTGATCGCCGACTCGTCGATGCCGGTGTTGACCTGGGCGATCGTGTCCTTGCGGTCCTCCTCGCTGGACTGCAGCGGGTGCCGCTCGTCGCTGATCTCGTGGTTCGCCATGATCTGGCGGGACCACTGGATCGCGCCGATGCCGATCAGCAGGATCGCGAACCCGGCGGTCAGGCCGAGCCCGACGTGCTGGGCGTTGGCGTGCAGCGGGCCGAAGTTCACGTACATGTCCCGCGGCATCGCGAAGTAGATCACGACGAACGCGATCGCCAGTACCGGAACCAGCCCGAACATGGCGGCGACCTGGCGGGTGGCCCGATCGGCGGCCTTCGGGTCGACGTCGGTCAGCCGCGGGTGGTGCTCCTCCAGGCCCGGGTCCGGGACCGGGTAGCGGGGCCAGTCCCGCCCGGTGTCCACGCCACCCTGGGTGGCTGTCGCCAGTTCCTTGCCCTGGGGGTCGGTTTCGCCCCGGGTGTCACTCATTTCGCGCGAGCTCCCTTTGCGGTGATCCAGACGGTGAACGCGATCAGCACCCCGAGACCGACGACCCAGGCCCAGAAGCCCTCGCTCACCGGGCCGAGCCCGCCGAGCGTGAAGCCGCCCGCGTTCGGCTGCGAGTTCAGGTGGTTGAGGTAGCCGATGATCTGCCGCTTCTCCTCCGGGGTCAGGGCCCGGTCGGGGAAGACGGGCATCTGCTGCGGGCCGGTCTGCATGGCCTCGTACAGGTGCCGGTTGCTGACGCCCTCGAGGGTCGGCGCGTACTTGCCGTTCGGCAGCGCGCCGCCGGAGCCGGCGAAGTTGTGGCAGGCCGAGCAGTTGGTCCGGAACAACTCACCGCCGCGGGCGAGGTCCTCGTCCGACAGGCCCTCGGGGTTGTAGTCCTCCTCGGCGGGGATGTCCGGGCCCGGGCCGAGCGAGGCGACATAGGCCGCCAGCGCGGCGATCTCCTCGTCGGTGTAGAGGTTCTTCTTGCGCGGGGCCTGCTGGCCGGGCTGCGCCATCGGCATCCGGCCGGTGCCGACCTGGAAGTCGACCGCGGCGGCGCCGACGCCGATCAGCGGCGGGCCCTGGATGGTCCCGCTGACCTGGCCCTCGCCCTGCAGGCCGTGGCAGGACGCGCAGCCCACCGCGAACAGGGCCTTGCCCTCGGCGATCTGCTGGCTCTTGCCGGTGTCGGCCGCAACCTGGTCGGCCGGTGAGACGACGGAATAGATGCCGCCGACCACGACGAGGGCGAACAACAGCATCAAGACCTTGGCGGCCGGATGGCGTCGTCTGGCGGACAGGAATCGCACGTCGGGGGTCCCTCTCGGTGTCAGGGCTGACTCTTCAGTCGGTCGAGCTCTTCAGTTATGTACGGATGCGTACGGCGGTCAGCGCAGGATGTAGATCACGAAGAACAGGGCGATCCACACCACGTCGACGAAGTGCCAGTAGTACGAGACCACGACGGCGGACACCGCCTGCTCGTGGGTGAAGGTGCGGGCGAGGAACGTACGCCCCAGCAGGATCAGGAACGCGATCAGGCCGCCCAGCACGTGCAGGCCGTGGAAGCCGGTGGCCAGGAAGAACACCGACCCGTAGCCGTTGGCGGAGATGGTCAGACCCTCGTGGATCAGCTCGGCGTACTCGTACACCTGGCCGCCGATGAAGAAGGAACCCATGACGAAGGTCAGCACGTACCACTCGCGCAGGCCCCACTTGTTCACCTGCAGCAGGGAGCCGGTCCGGCCCACCTGGCCGCGCTCGGCGGCGAACACGCCGAGCTGGCAGGTGATCGAACTGGCCACCAGCACGCTGGTGTTGAGGATCGCGAACTCGATGTTGAGGATCCCGGACTGGGTCGCCCAGAGCGACTCCGAAGCCGGCAGACCGGCCGCCTCGTTCTGGCCGTTGGTCACATTGCGGATCGTGAAGTAGCCGGCGAACAGCGCGGCGAAGAACATCAGCTCGGAGGCGAGCCACACGATCGTCCCCACGGCCACCATGTCCGGACGGCCCGGACGACCGTGCAGCCGCGACTGCGGGATGGAGTGCAGGGCCCCGGCCGGTTTCTCGGCGGCGGTCGTCGTGGAGTGCGTGTGTAGAGCCACGGGGTCATTATGTCTGTGCCGCCGCGCCCGGTCACGTCGGGGTTGTCAATGTCGTGTGTGTGTCTGGCCACGTCTTCGTTGCCGGGCGTTTCGTAGGCTGCGGCGGTGACCGAATCGATACCGGTGGCGCTGCGTCCGGACGCCTTCCACGCCGACCTGCGGACCCAGTTCGACACGTTTCTCGACGACCACCGGGCCGCGCTCGAGGCGTCGCTGGACGGGCTCACCGAGGAGCAGGCGCGGCGCCGCCTGGTCCCGTCGGCGACGACCCTGCTCGGCCTGGTGCAGCACGGCACGTTCGTCGAGCGGGTCTGGTTCGACGAGGCGGTCACCGGCCGCAGCCGGGCCGAGATCGGGATCCCGGACACGCCGGACGAGTCGTTCCGGGTGGCGCCGGACGCCACGATCGCATCGGTACGGGCCGCGTACCGCGCCGCCTGCGCCGACTCCCGGGCCGCCGCGGCCGGGCTCGGGCTCGACGACGTGGTCACCGGGAATCGCCGGGGACCGCTGCCGCTGCGCTGGATCTATCTGCACCTGCTCCGCGAGCTGGCCCAGCACTGCGGCCACGCCGACATCCTCCGGGAACAGATCCTGGCGGCTTGATCCGCTCGGGCTTTCGGTACGATCTGACGGTTTCCAGCGCGACCGGTGAGGATGATGACGATCATGGCTTCTGACCAGCACCACGGCGAGGCGGCGGAGAAGCCGCTGACCGTCCTGCTCTACGCCTCCGATCGGGGCCGCCGGGACAACGTACGGCTCGCGCTGGGCCGGCGGATCGCCGCCGACCTGCCCGAGATCACCGTGCTCGAGGTCGCCACCCAACCCGCGGTCCTGTCCACGATCGAGGCCGGCGGCATCGACGTGGTGATCCTGGACGGCGAGGCGGTGCCCGGCGGGATGGGCCTGTGCCGCCAGATCAAGCACGAGATCCTCGAAGGGCCGCCGGTACTGCTGCTCGCCGCGC
This sequence comes from Microlunatus parietis, assembly GCF_013407955.1. Lineage (GTDB taxonomy): Bacteria > Actinomycetota > Actinomycetes > Propionibacteriales > Propionibacteriaceae > Microlunatus > Microlunatus parietis. The sequence goes on from NZ_JACCBU010000001.1 coordinate 6,264,374, forward strand.
GTCCCGACGACGCGTGGCTGGCGACCTGGGCCCTGGCCGACGCGATCGTCGCCTATCCGGTCGATCCGGTCCGGCTGCCGACCGCCCTGGCGGACCTGGTCCGCCGGTCGATCGCGGCCGCGCCTTCCGCGCAACCCTGAATCGCGCCAACCCCCGAATCGCGCTACCTGACCCGCGCAACCTGAGGAGACCGACCATGACCGACGACACCGGGGTCGCCGATCCGACCTGGCCGGGACTGCTGTCCGACCTGATCCGCGGCGAGGACCAGACCGCCGAGGCCACCGCCTGGGCGATGGAGCAGATTCTCGAGGGAGTCGCCACCCCCGCCCAGATGGCCGCGTTCCTGGTCGCGCTGCGGGCCAAGGGCGAGACCGTCGACGAGCTGACCGGCCTGGCCCGGACCATGATCAGGTACGCCACCCCGCTCGACGTGCCGGGCCCGGCGCTGGACATCGTCGGCTCCGGCGGCGACCGGGCCGGCACCGTCAACATCTCCACGATGGCGGCGATCGTCGCCGCCGCGGCGGGCACCCGGGTGGTCAAGCACGGCAACCGGGCCGCCTCGTCGGCCTGCGGCTCGGCCGACCTGCTGCAGGAGCTCGGGCTGGTGCTGGACCTGACCCCGGAGCAGCAGCACCAGGTGATCGCCAAGGCCGGCATCGGGTTCCTGTTCGCCGCGCACTACCACCCGGCCTTCCGGCACGCGGGCCCGGTCCGTCGCGAGCTCGGCGTGCCGACCGCCTTCAACTTCCTCGGCCCACTGACCAACCCGGCGCAGCCGTCGGCCGTCGCGGTCGGCGTCGCCGATGCCCGGATGGCCGGGCTGCTGGCCGGCGTCTTCGCGGCCCGAGGGCAGCAGGGCCTGGTCTTCCACGGCGGCGACGGGCTGGACGAACTGACCACCACGACGTCGTCGAAGGTGTGGGTGTTCGGACCGGACACCCAGCTGACCACGCTCGAGTTCGACCCGGCCACGCTGGGGCTGCCCCGGTCCCGTCCGGAGGACCTGGTCGGCGGACCGCCGCCGGTCAACGCGCAGATCGCCCGGGACGTCCTGGCCGGCACCGGCGGACCGGTCCGCGACATCGTGCTGCTCAACGCCGCCGCCGGGCTGACCGCCTGGGACACGCCGCGGCCGGACCGCCTGGTCGAGCAGCTCGGCGACAACCTGCAGCGGGTCGCGACGGCGATCGACACCGGGGCCGCGGCCGCCCAGCTGGAGCAGTGGGTCACGCTGAGCCGGACCGTCGCCGACTGAGTCCCGCCCGGATCGCTTCGGCTATTCGATGATCCGGAGCGATTCCAGCGACTGCCGGGCGAGCTCGGCGAGTTCCGGGTCCGCGTCGTTGGGCACCGAACTGGTCGCCGCGATGAACGAGCCGTCGTCGAGCCGGACCAGGATCACCGACACCTTGTCGTACCTGCTCCGCAGCCCGTCGACGTCGTAGCTGACCCGGAAGTTGATCATGACCCCAGGGTGGCCGTCGACCGCCCAGTCGGAGGCGGACAGCCGGCCCAGCTTGGTCGCGTGGCCGCCGAAGAACCGTTGCGCATAACGTTCGGCAGCCTTGGTCGCGGTCTTCTCCAGGTCGGTCGAGTTGATCAGGTCGGGGCTGATCTGGGCCAGCGCCACGGTCGCGGACCAGGTCGCCTTGCCGTCGTACCGCTCGTGCACCGGCGCGTTGGCCAGGAAGCAGGCCTGGAACAGATAGGGCACCGTGATCGGGTCCGCGTAGAGCCGGTACGGGGAATGCGGCAGGGTGAGCGTGGCCGGGCCGAGGCTGGCGGTCCGGGTCTTCGGGTCGAGCTTGCCGGTCGGCGCGGCGCCGGGCGTGGCCGGCTTGGTCGCCGGCGGCCGACTGCCGGGGGCCGGTTCCCTGACGGCCGCCGGGGGCCCCGGGTCGCGCCAGATCACCAGGCCGGCGCCGAGTCCGGCCGCGACCACCAGCGTGAGGCTCAGCGTGATCGCCAGCACCATCCGAGCCGGCGACGCCCGCCGCGGCTCGATCACCTCGGGGTCGTCCAGTTCCGGATAGCCGGTCAGCCAGCCCCGGTCGGCGTCGGCCCCTCGGCCGTGGCCGGCCCCGAGTCGCTCCGATGCCGACGGGTCTTCCTGGCCGGCCGCAGGGCCACCGTTCTCCCGCGCGGCGCCCGGGCGGTCGTCGTCCGCCCGTCCTGAACGCGGCTCGTCCGGGGCGAAGTCTCCCCGGGCCAGTCGCGCGGCCAGGGCGTCGGGCGGCGGGGCCTTCGGCGACTCACCGATCGCCTGGGTCCACCGGGTGCCGTCCCACCAGCGATAGCGTCGGGGCACCCCGGCTGGATCGGGGTACCAGCCGGGCCTCGGGACGGTCACGGCGACGAGCCTAATCGAGCCGACAACCCAAGCCTGCAACGGAGCGACCAACCCGTGGGACCGCGGGCGGGGGACGCAAGGCGGGAGCGTCGTGCAACACTGGTTGCTCATGATCTCCCGCGAGCTGGCCGGCCGGCTGAGCGATCGGCTGACCTGGAAACCCGCGAACGGCGACCTGTTCTTCATTCCGCGGCCGGAGATCTCCGATTCGGTGTTCCTGGTCAGCGACATGGTCGTCGAGCTCATCGTGCGGGACGGGCAGCGCCGGTTCCACTTCAACGGCACGGTGGAATGGGCGTTGGACTCGGTCGAGGTCGGCGAGGTCGTCTGGCTGCCCCGCGAGGACCAGTTGCGGGACCTGATCGGCGACCGGTTCGTGTCGCTCGACCGCACCGGCGACGGCTACCTGGTCACGCTGAGCGGCCCGCCGCGCGCCTTCCACACGCCCGCGCAACCGTCAGCGGCCGACGCGTACGCGATCGCCCTGCTGCACCTGCTGGACCAGGACCCGTCTGCCGTGCCGGACCGGTCAACCGAACGGTGACGGCAGGCTGAGCAGTCCCGCGACGTAGACCCCGGCCAGCATCGCCGGCGCGTACGGGAAGCCGCCGCGCCGGCCGGCGATGAGCCGGATCATCCCGAACACGCCGCCCAGCAACGCGCCGCAGAGCAGGGCCCAGAGCAGCAGGGTCCACGACACCGACCCCGCCGCGGCGCCGAGCAGCGGGGCGAATCTGACGTCGCCGAACCCGAAACCGCCGCGGCTGAGCACCCAGATCCCCAGGTACACGACTCCGGCGACGGCGGCGCCGGCCACCGTCCGCAGCAGCATCCAGGCGTCGCCGAACGCGAAGGCGGTCCCGACGGTCGCCGCGGCCATCGCGATCCAGCCCGCATAGCTGAGCCGCATCGGCAGCCAGGTGGTCGCCCAGTCGATCCCGGCCAGGGCCACTCCGAACACGGCCAGCACCAGCCACAGCGCGACCCGGTTCGGCGGTATCCAGACCAGGGCGATCGCCGCCGCACCGGCCGCCGCCAGCGCGCAGGCCGCGACGAAACCGGGCCGGGCCAGGTCGGCGTAGGGGATCTTGGCCGGCTCGGCGACCAGGGCCCCGCTACCGGCCTCGCTGCTGTCGCCGTCACCCGGCTGCGGCGCCGGGGGCTCCGGCAGCCGACGCAGCACGACGGGCAGGCCGACGCCGACGGCGGCCGCCGTGACGGTGATCAACAGCGCCGCGATCAGGGGCTCAGGCATCGCCCACCCACCGTGGATCCACGAGGCACGAGGCTACTGGTCCGGCCACCTCAGGCGACCGGCCGCAGCGACCGAGTGGCCGCGGAGACCGCTCGCCGGGGCAGCGTCCGCAGCGCCGCGAGCACGCGCAGCTGGGTGAGCCGGGAGCAGGCCAGCGTCTGCCCGTCCAGCAGCAGGCGCAGCGCCGGCCGGCGGATCCGGAGGTAGCGGGTCAGCCGGTCGAGGTCCCAGTCGCCGGCGAGCAGCCGCTCGAGACCCTGCCGGACCGGTTCGGCCGGGACGAGTTCGTACCGGACGGCACGGACCTCGGCAGCGGTCACCGTGATCAGCCGGCGCGCGACCGCCGCGGGGATCACGTCGTCGCCGGGGCCGCCTCGACCGAGCAGCGGCCGGAGTTGATCATGGCGCAGGTCGGCCAGCTCGGCGATCACGCCGGCCGACACCGAGCCGGCGCTGATCAGGAACCGCAGCTGGGCTCGGAACGGGCCGGCCGCGACCGGTGGCTCCGGCTCGGCAACGAGGGTGTTGATCATGAAATGCTCCTGGGCTGTCGTGGGAAGGATCGCCTGCACCCAGCTAGCCAGACGGCGGGCCGGAGCGGGGACTGCGGCTGTCGTCCGTCCCGGGTGGCTTGTTGCCCGTCGGCGGCAGACGTTGGCCCGACCCACGTTGGTGTTGCCCGAGGGCGGCCGAGTGTTGTCCGGTTCTGTCGAAACCGTCATCCGGCGGCACGGCTGTCACCGCGGCCGTTTAGGGTCGCCCCATGACTGCCGGATACTTCCGCTTCCCAGACGTCAACGATGATCAACTCGTCTTCTGTGCCGGGGACGACCTGTGGCTCGCTCCGCTGGCCGGAGGCCGGGCCGCCCGACTGACCGCCGACGCGGCGCCGGTCCGCCATCCCCGGTTCTCACCGGACGGCCGGCGGGTGGCCTGGGCCTCGGCCCGCGACGGCGGCTGGGAGGTGCGGCTGGTCGACCTGGAGAGCGGGGCGGTCCAGCGGCTCACGTACTGGGGATCGGACCAGACGACGGTGATCGGCTGGCGGGACGACGAGACCGTGCTGGTGGTGTCGTCGGCGGGCGAGATCAATCTGCGGCACACCACGGTCCGGGCCGTCGGCGTGGACGGCAGGTCCGAGCGGCTCGGTTTCGGTCCCACGTCGATGCTGGCCGTGCACGAGTCCGGCGCGGTCGCCCTGGCCACGCGCTACAGCCGTCCCGCCGAGTACTGGAAGCGCTACCGCGGCGGCACCGCGTCCCGGCTCTGGCTCGACCCGGCCGGCGACGGCGACTGGCGCCGGCTGCTGCCCGACGTCGAGGCTAGCCTGACCAGCCCGCTCTGGTACGGCGACCGGCTGGTCTTCGCGTCCGACCTGGAGGCGGACCTGCCCGGCAACCCGGACGGCCAGGCGAATCTCTACTCGGTGTCGGCCGAGGGCGACGACCTGACCCGGCACACCCAGCACACGGTCCGGCACGGCTACGTCCGGGACCCGGCGAGCGACGGCCGGACCGTCGTCTACCACGCCCACGGCGCGCTGTACCGGATGTCCGGGCTGAACACCGATCCCGAGCCGATCGAGCTCACCCTCGGCACGGCGCTGGCGGGCCGGCAGCCGCGTGCCCTCGAACCGTCCGAGCAGCTCACCCAGATCCGGCCGGACCGAGCCGGCAACGGGAGCGTGCTGGAGTGGCGCGGCAACGCCTTCTACCTGACCCACCGGGAAGGCCCGGCCCGGGCGCTGGCCGCCGACTCGGGCGTCCGGATCCGGGAGCCGCGGGTGCTCGGCGACACTGGCCGGGCGGCCTACGTCACCGACGCCGACGGTGAGGACGCGATCGAGATCCGGGCCACCGACGCGCTCACCCCGCCGCGCCGGATCGCCGGCGGCCGGCTCGGCCGGGTGCTCGCGCTGGAGCCGGATCCGGCCGGGGCCCGGCTGGCCGCGGTCAGCCACGACGGCCGGGTCAGCCTGGTCGATGTCGAGTCCGGCGAGATCCGCGAGCTCGGCCGCAGTGTGAACGGGGAGGCGACCGGTCTCGCCTTCTCGCCGGACGGCCGCTACCTGGTCTGGAGCGAGCCGAACCCGACCCATCGCTACCTGCGGCTGGCCGACCTGGCCGCGGCACCGGGCACCGAGCCGGTCCAGCTGACAAGTGGCCGCTTCTCCGACTCCTCGCCGTCGTTCACCGCCGACGGGAAGTACCTCGCGTTCCTGTCGGCCCGGACCTTCGACCCGCGGTACGACAGCCACACGTTCGACCTCGGCTTCGCCAGCGCGGTCCGCCCCTATCTGGTGCCGCTGGCGGCGACCACCGAGGCTCCGTTCGGCCCCAGCGCCGACGGCTGGCCGGTCGCGCCGGCCGACCCGAAGGCCGAGGGCAAGGAGGGCTCGGACGCCAAGGGCGACGACCCGGCGGAGCCGGGCGCGAAGGACGCGGGCGTCGGGGTGAAGCCCACCGACGAGGTCGCGGTCGACGGGTTCGAGCACCGGATGCTGCCGTTCCCGGTGCCGGCCGGCGGCTACCGCGAACTGAACGCGACCAAGGCCGGCGTGGCCTGGATCCGGGAGATCGACCGCGGCGTGCTCGGCTCGGCCCGCGCCGACGTCCCCGGCGACGGGCCGGGCGACGCGCTGGAGGTGTATCTGCTCGCCGAGCGGAAGCTGGAGACGTTGGCCGACCCGGTTGACGACTACCAGGTCAGCGGCGACGGGACGCGGCTGGTCGTCCGGTCCGGTGCCGAGGTCAAGGTGGTGCCGGCCGAGCGGCCGATCAAGGAGGACGACGATCCGGCCGCGGTCACGGTCGACCTTTCCCGGCTGCGGTTCGAGCTCGACCCGGTCGCCGAGTGGCGGCAGATGTTCGACGAGCAGGGCCGGCTGATGCGCGACCACTTCTGGCGGGAGGATCTCGACGGGGTCGACTGGTCGGCCGTGCTCGACCGCTACCGGCCGATCGTGGACCGGCTGGGCAGCCACGACGACCTGGTCGACCTGCTCTGGGAGACGGTGGGCGAACTCAACACCTCGCACGCGTACGTGATGCCGGCGAGCCGGCCCGATCGGGAGGAGAAGCGGGTCGGCCTGCTCGGAGCCGATCTGGCGCCGGCCGACGACGGCTGGGAGATCACGGCCATCCTGCCGGGGGAGACCTCGGATCCGGAGGCCAGGTCGCCGCTGCGCGCGGCCGGTGTCGGCGCCGAGCCGGGAGACCGGATCGTCGCGGTGGACGGACGGCCGGTCGATCCGCGGTTCGGGCCGACGGCCTCGCTGGCCGGTGCCGCCGGCCAGCCGGTCGAGCTCACGCTGCGCCGGCCGGGCGGCGACCAGGACCGCCGGGTCGTGGTCCGGCCGTTGGAGTCGGAGGAGCCGATCCGCTACCAGGCCTGGGTGGCGAGCCGCTCGGCGTATGTCCGGGAGGCCACGAACGGCCGGTTCGGCTACCTGCACATCCCGGACATGGCCTCACCGGGCTGGGCCCAGCTGCACCGCGACATCGACCTGGCCACCCGCGCCGAGGGCTTGATCGTCGACGTCCGTTACAACCGCGGCGGGCACACCAGCCAGCTGGTGATCGAGCGGCTCGCCCGCCGGGTGATCGGCTGGGACGTCGCCCGGCAGATCCGCACGGCCGAGGAGTATCCGAGTCAGGCGCCGCGCGGCCCGGTGATCTTCGTGACCAACGAGTTCGCCGGCTCCGACGGCGACATCGTGTCGGCCGCGGCGCAGGCGCTGCGGATCGGGCCGGTCGTCGGCATCCGGTCCTGGGGCGGCGTCGTCGGCATCGACGGCCGGTTCTCTCTGGTGGACGGCACCGGGGTGACCCAGCCGCGGTACGCGTTCTGGCTCGAGGGTTACGGCTGGGGTGTGGAGAACCACGGCATCGATCCCGACGTCGAGGTCCCGATCACCCCGGCCCAGTGGGACGGCCCCGCCGACCCGCAGCTGGACCGGGCGATCGAGGAGGCGGAGCGGCTGCTGGCCGAACGGCCGGCGGCGGCCCCGCCGCAGCCGGAGCCGCCGCGGGCCGCCCGCTGACGCCGATGCCACCGCAACTGCTGGGGATCGTGATCTTCGGGACGATCTCGTTGATCTTGATCGGGATCGTGGTCGTCCTGGTCTGGCGGATCCTGCTGCTCCGCCGGACCGGACACCGGGTCACCGGGCAGTGCATCAACGTGTACTGGGAGCCGCATCCGCTGGACCGGAGTTGGATCCTTCCGCGGAAGCTGTGGTTCGCCACGGTCTCCTACTCGGCGCCGGGCGGCGATCGGTACCGGCTCCAGGTGCAGACCCGGCGGTACACGCTCGGCGAGCGGATCCCGGTGCTGGTGCCGCGGGGGCACCCGGATCGGGCCCGGGTGGATTCGGCATGGCAGCTGTGGTGGGCACCGGCCATGGTCGGGTTCATCGCGGTCGTGTTCGTGCTCGCGACCGTGATGGTGGCCAGCACACCGCCGGCGATCGACGTACGCTGACCTCGATGACTGCCACCGGGGAACTCGACGAGACGTACCGTCCGCTGCATCTCGACTGGCCGTCGTGCCTGAACGCCCGCGACCTGGGCGGGATGCCGATCAAGGGCGGCGGCCGGATCCGTACCGGCGCCTTGATCAGGACCGACGGTCACCACAAGCTGACCGAGCAGGGCGTCGCCGCGGTGCGGGACTACGGCGTGGCGCGGATCATCGACCTGCGCCGGCAACGCGAACTGGACCGGGAGCCGAGCCCGTTCTTCGGCGATCCGCTCTACCTGCACCACCCGGTGCAGAATCCGGCCGATCCCGATCATGAATGGATGACGCTGGCCGAGATCTACATCGCGATGCTCGACCTGCGGCCCGACCTCTACGCGGCCGCGGTGGCCGCCGTCGCCGACGCGCCGCCGGGCGGGGTCGTCGTGCACTGCGCCGGCGGGAAGGACCGGACCGGGATCACCGTCGCGCTGTCGCTCGCCGTCGCCGGTGTCGAGCCCGCCGTGATCGCCGCCGACTACGCGCTCACCCAGGCCCGGCTGGCCGAGGAGGCCGCGGCCCATGTGGCGGGCATCGCCGATCCGCGCGAACGCGAGATCGTCGCCGGTCTGGTGCCGACGCCGCCGGAGAACATGATCAAGGTGCTGGACCACCTGACCGCCAAGTACGGCAGCGTGGACGGGTTCCTCGAGGCCGGCGGCCTGACGGCCGACCAACGGTCCGCACTCCGCGCCCGGCTGGTCTGAGGATGATCTTGCTCCGGCGTTGATCTTGGTCCGGCGATGATCTTGGTCCGGTCGCCGGTCCGAACGACAACGCGCCGGCGGGAAACCCGCCGGCGCGTCGTGTCCCGACCTCAGGTCACCGCTGGGCGCGGACGAAGCCGGCGGCCTGCGCCGCCTCCTCGCTGTTGAACCACACCTCGGCGATGGTCCGGTTGTAGCCGGCAGCCTCGGGCAGGTGGTACTTCATCGAGCGTTCGTTGCCCTTGATCGTGAAGCCGGCCGGCGGCTCGGCCCCGACGTAGACGCCCTCGCCGTTGTACTTGGCGCGGAGCGCGGCGTCGGGGTCCGACTCCGTGCCCGGCTCGCTCGCCGGCTCGCCCGCGTCGGACTCCTCGGTCACGTCGGCGGGCTCGGCCGAGGAGGCGGCGTAGTCGGGGTCGCCCGGCTCGGCAAGCTCGGGGGAGGTGCTGTCGGCCGTGATGCTGTCGGTCGCGGGGACGTCGGCCGGCTCGTCGGTGACCGCGGCGATCTCCTCGGTCGGCGAGTCGTCGGCAACCCCCACCGGGCCGGTCCCGTTCACCGGCGCCGTGTCGGCGGCGGGACGATGCCCGTTGGCCGCGGTACCGGCCGGCTCCGACCACGGCGAGCTCGGCGTCGGCGGCGTCGGTGCGTACGGAGCCGACGGCCGGGCGGCCTGCCAGCCCTGGTCCGAGCTGCCGAGCAGCTTCTTCACCACGACCGCAGCGACCCCGGCGACGACCGCGACGATCGCGATCCGCTTGATCCAGCGGCCCTTCTTCTTCGACTTCTGTTCCTTGATCGGCTCCAGCTCACCCTTGGCGGCCTCCACCACGGCCCGGCCCCGCTTGCCGGCCTCGACGACCACCTGGCTGCCGGCGGCGGCGTTCAGCGCCTCGGTCAGCTTCGGCAGCAGCTCCTCGTTCATCCGCAGTCGGGCGGCCTCAACGGCCGGTGAGACCCGCTCCAGCGCCTCGTCGAGCCGCGGGCCGAACTTCTCCACAGCGTCATGCGCGGCCTTGGCCCCGCGCTTCCTGGCTTCCGCAGCGTACGGTCCGACACGTTCGACAGCCTGCTCCACGTACGGATTGACCCGCTCGAATGCCGACTGGGCGAGGGGCGTCACCCGTTCGGCGGCAGACTGGGCCAGCGGCCCAACCCTGTCTGCGGCTGACTGCGCGAGCGGCCCTACTCGATCGGCTGCGGTGTGGACCAGCGGTCCAAGTCGGTCAGCGGCCGCGTGAATCGCATCGTCGGCGGCTGGTGCAACCAGCTTTCGGGCGGCTTCCACGCGGTCGGAATTCTTGCGCTTCACGATTCCTCCGTTGGGTCACCTACAGCTCCTGTCCGGAGCATCTCTACACCGTACCGTTACCCACTGGCCGGTGGTCAGAACCCGGCGGGGTGAGCTGAGCGCTTGGCCTGGCATGACAGGATGGCGCACGCGACATCAGACGACGACCAGACGAAGGGGGCCATTCCGTGCCGCAGCAGACCGCCATCCTGCACACCAATCACGGCGACATCACGCTGAACCTGTTCGGGAACCACGCGCCGAAGACCGTGCAGAACTTCGTGGGCCTTTCCAACGGGACCCAGGAGTACGTCGACCCGGAGTCCGGGCAGAAGACGACCGGCCGCTACTACGACGGCCTGACCTTCCACCGGGTCATCGACGGCTTCATGATCCAGGGCGGCTGCCCGCTCGGCACCGGCACCGGCGGCCCCGGGTACGAGTTCGGCGACGAGATCCACCCGGAGCTGCAGTTCAACCGGCCGTACCTGCTCGCGATGGCCAACCGCGGCCCCGGCACCAACGGCTCCCAGTTCTTCATCACCACCGGGCCGCAGTCCCACCTGAACCGCAAGCACACGATCTTCGGCGAGGTCGCCGACCAGGCCGGCCGCGACGTGGTCGACGCGATCGGCAAGGTGCCGACCGGCCGGATGGATCGCCCGGTCGAGCCGGTCGTGATCCAGTCGGTCGAGATCAGCGGCGGCGAGTAGGACCGATAGGTGGCCGGACCCGACTTCACCGCGCCGGCCGATCCGGTCTGCTATCGACACCCGGACCGGCCGACCGGCATTCGCTGCCAGCGCTGCAGGAAGCCGATCTGCGGCGAGTGCATGAACACCGCGTCGGTCGGCTTCCAGTGCCCGCGCTGCGTCAGCGCCGGGCAGCAGACGACCCGCACGCCGCGTTCGCTGTTCGGTGCCAATCTGCGGGCCGGCGGCGGCATCGTCACCAAGGTGCTGATGGGCATCCTGGTCGCGACCTTCCTGCTCGACCTGCCGACCGGCGGGCTGGTGTCGGCCGTTCTCGAGATGGCCGGCTACTACATCGAGACGGGCCAGTTCTGGCGGCTGCTGACGTACGGGCTGATCACCACGGGATCCGGATCGTTCTTCGCGATCCTCGGCCTGCTGATGAACCTGCTGGTGCTCTGGATGGCCGGCCGCAGCCTGGAATCGGAGCTCGGCTCGGTCCGGTTCGCGGCGCTCTACCTGATCGCCGGGCTGGGCGGGGCGACCGTGTTGTTCCTGGTCGCACCGACCAACTACGGGTTCGCCGGATCGACCACGGCGCTGGTCGGCCTGCTCGGCGCGAACGCGATCTTCAAACGGCGGACCGGCGAGGACATCCGGCCCGACATCACCCTGCTCGTCCTGCTGGTGCTGCTCAACATCCTGGCCGCGTTCAACTCGCTCGGCTGGATCGGCCTGATCGGCGGGATCGTGGTCGGAGCGATCGCCGGCGCCACGATCGCCTACGCGCCGCGGGACCGGCGCGGGACCTGGGAGGCCGTCGGTCTTGCCAGTGTCGCGGCCGCCTGCCTGGTGGCGATCGCGGCGAAGCTCGTCCTGTTCAGCTGAGCGGGAGCTTGATCGAGACCGATTCCGGTCCGTCGAAGCCGTGCCGGAAGACGGTGCCGAAGCTCAGCTCGGCCTCGTCCGCGCCGGCCGGTAGCGGTGACGTGAAGACGATCACGCCGTTGACCGTCGCTCCCACCGGTACGGTCTCGCTCCAGCGGCTGCGCAGCGGCAGTGAGCTCGCCTCGGCCGTCGTGTCGCGGCGGTCAGCAGGCAGTTCCGGTAGAGCGGCAGGTCCACCGTGTTGTCGGTGCGGTTCGTCACGGCCAGCCGGACCCGGGTGAAGTCGCGGGTGACGACGACCTCCCGTACCTGGAACCGGAGCCCGGACCGGTTGACGGCGACCGGTTCGTCGAGTCGGTTCACGCCGTCCTGGGTCGCGGTCAGGAGCTGGAAACCGGTCCGAAGCCCCAGCCCGACCACCACCCCGGTGCCGGCCAGCAGCACCAGGACCAGGACCGCGACGCCCACCGTCCGGCCGCGCCGGACCGGCCGAGCTCCGTGCGGCGGCGGGATCTCGGGCCGGTTCAGGTCGATGCCGATCTTGATCATGGCGAAGCCGAAGGCGACGACGGCCGGCAGCACCCAGCGCAACAGTCCGGTGTCCGACTCGGTCAGGTAGCTGGCCAGCGTCACGGCGGTCAGCCCGGCGGCCTCGACGCCCAGGGCGATCAGCACCGCCGGCCAGACCACGACCCGCCGCCCGCCCGCCATGGCTGGAGGATAGGACCGCCGGAGCGGGCTTCACCAGGGGCGAACGCCACTGTCGAAGGGTCAGCCGGCCGGAATCGTGGGTACGTTCAGCGGCTGCATCGGCGGGGTCAGCCAGAGGGCCAGGATGACGCCGACGGTGACGATCAGGGCGACCACGGCAACAGCGGTGATGATCAACAACACCCGGGTGGGCAGCCACGGCACCGGATCCGAGACCGGATCGGATCCCGGCGCCGGAGCCGGGTCGGCCGCCGGCGCTTCGTCCGTGGCGACGGCCGGTCCGCCGAGATCGAGCGGCTCGGCCGCGGAGGATGGCAGGGCCCGCTGCGGGGTGGGCGGCTGCTGGGACCGGTCCGGCGGCGGGCCGCTCGGCTGCTGGGCCTGCGGTCGGCGGGGCGGCGGCTGCGGCGGCGGAGGCGGCTGCTGCGGAGGCGGCTGCTGCTGCGGAGGAGGTGCCGGAGGCTGCTGCGGTGCCTGCGGCAGGTCCCAGGACCAGGGCTCCGGCGGCTGCTGGTTCGCCATCGCTCAGTCGGTGCCCAGCGCGAAGGCCGAATCGAGGTCGTGCTTGGAGTAACTGCGGAAGGCGATGTGGGTCTCCGTGCTCTGGACGCCGGGCACCTTGTTCAGCCGGTCGGCGACGACCTGGGCGATCTCGTCGTGGTCGCGGACCCGGACGATCGCGATCAGGTCGATCTGGCCGGTCACCGAGTAGACCTCGCTGACCCCGTCGAGCGCGGCGAGCTGCTCGGCAACCTCGGGGATCCGGGCCACATCGGCCTTGACGAAGACGATCGCGGTCACCATCGGCGCTGCTCCTCGGGCGAAGTCGACATGGCGCTCAGCCTAGTGGTGCCCGGCCCACCGGGGTGAGCCGCCACGGGCCGGAGAGCGGACGACCCGCGCTCCACACGAATGCCACGCGGCAATGGTCGAACCGTGGAGGAAGGACGAGACGCTCACCGGGGCCGCACTCCATCTTGAGCGATTGCTCAATACATCTGCTAGATTCATCTTGAGCGATCGCTCAAGCGGTGCGAACCGGGAGGTGGCATGGCACTCCTCGTCGAAACCGTGATCGCGGCCGATCTCGACCTGCTCTGGCAGCGGACCCAACGCCCGGACCAGCACCAGCGCTGGGATCTGCGGTTCGGTTCGATCAGCTACCTGCCGCCCGACGGGCCCGGCACGCCGCAGCGGTTCCGGTACGCGACCCGGGTCGCGCCGGGCCTGGTGATCGCCGGCACCGGTGCCACGGCCGCCGACCGGCGGCATCGCGACGGCGGCGCGATCTCCGTGCTCCGGTTCGGCTCGCCGCACCCGTACTGTCCGATCCGGACCGGCCAGGGTTACTGGCGCTATCGGCCGGACGGCGGCACGGTCCGGTTCCGCACCGGGTACGACTACCAGCCGCGCTGGGGCCGGCCCGGCCGCTGGGTCGATCGGTTGCTGGTCCGGCCGCTGCTGGCCTGGGCCACGGCCTGGTCGTTCGACCGGCTGCGGCTCTGGTGCGAGCGCGGGATCGCGCCGGAACGGTCGCTCCGGCAGGCCTGGGCCGAGGTCGCCGTGCGCGCTGCGGCGGTCGCGCTGGCGGTCGGCCTGGTCGTCGCACTGCGCTCGCCGTACCCGCTGATCATGGCGGTGGCCGCCGTTGGCCTGCCCTGCTGCCCACCACGCCGGCCGCCCGCCGGTGCCACTACCACGCGGCCGGCTGTCGCTGCCGCCGAGCCGCCGTACCGACGAAGGAGTGAAGGTGACCTCGATCTTCCAGAAGGCCATCGGGGCCGACTTCGACCGGCTGCACCCGCAACTGCGGCGACGCTTCTCGGTCGGCCTGGACAGCGGCGAGGCCTGCATCGGCCGCGGCGTGATGGAGCGGGTCTGGCACGGCCGCGGCTTCGTCCGGCCGTTCCTCGCCCTCGGCGCGACCCGGCACATCCTGGTCCCGCAGGCCGGCGCGGGCGTGCCGTTCCGGATCGACAACTTCCCCTATCTCGACCGGTACGGCCGCGAGACCGTCACCTTCGCCCGCACCTTCAGCTTCCCTGGCAACCGCGAGCGGCACTGGGACGCGACGATGATCCACAGCCCGGCGCGCGGTTGCATCGTCGACTATCTCGGCACCCATCAGCATCTGGCCAGCGACATGCACCTCAGTGCCGAACCCGACGGGTCGCTGCTGATCAGGTCCGGCGAGCACCGGTTCCGCGAGGGCCCGGTCGACCTGCGGGTGCCCGGGCTGATCGGCGGCGACGCCGAGGTGCGGGAGTCGTACGACGACGCGACCGGCCGGTTCCGGGTCCGGGTGCGCGTGGTGAACCGGTGGTTCGGGCCGCTGTTCGGCTATCACGGTACGTTCGACGCCGAGTTCGTCCGGGTCACCGAGGCGCCGGGCCGGCTCCGACCCGTACGTGAGGAGGCCCGCGCGTGACCGAATCGAGAACGGCTGCGACCCGGGAGCGGCTGCTCGCCGGCACCCTGACCTGCCTGACCGAGCAGGGGATCGCGAAGACGTCGGCCCGGACCATCGCGGCCGCCGCCGGCGTCAACCAGGCGCTGATCTTCTACCACTTCGGCACCGTCGACGCCCTGCTCGCCGCCGCCTGCCAGCACGCCGCCGAACTTCGCGTCGCCCGCTATCGGGACCGGCTGGCCGGGGTCGGCTCGCTGGCCGAACTGCTCGACCTCGGCCGGGCCATCCATGCCGAGGAGCAGGCCGACGGCAACGTCCGGGTGCTGGCCCAGCTGCTGGCCGGCGCCCAGACGAATCCGCAGCTCGGCCCGGCGACCGCGGCCGGTCTCCGGCTCTGGATCGACGAGATCGAGACCGTGGCGGCCCGGCTGATCGCGGACACCCCGCTGGCCGGGCTGGTCGATCCGGCCGGGCTGTCCCGCGCCGTCGCCGCATCCTTCATCGGCCTCGAGCTGTACGACGGCGTCGACCCGGACGGCAGCGCCACGGCGTTCGCCGCCCTTGATCAACTGACCGCGCTGGCCGCACTGCTGGACGACCGCAACCCGGTGATCCGCCGCGCGATCACCGCGGCGCTGCGGCGCGGTTTGCGGAAGAGCGGCAGGGCGGACCCGGAACCGCGGCGCGGGTAATGATCATGAAAGACCGCCGGTCCGAGGCGAGCGCCGTGATCGGGACCGGCGCCGAGATCTGGGACCGCGCCGCCGCGGACCTGCTGCGCTGGCGGGTGAAGACCGCGAGCGGGTTCCGGGTGGACGACGACCGCCCGGTGGTGCCCGGCCGGCGGGTCATGATCACCGCCCGGCTGTGCCGGTTCGCCGTGGTCGAGCCGGTCGAGGTCGTCGCCGTCATGACCGAGCCGGACCGGGTCGGCTTCACGTACCGGACCTTGCCGGGCCACCCCGTCTCCGGCACGGAGTCCTTCGTGCTGGACCGCACCGGCGACGAGGTACGGCTGACGATCAGTTCGATCACGCGGCCGGCGCCGCACCAGCCGTGGCGGGCCCTGCACCCGTTGCTGCGGATCGCGCAGTACGTCGTCCGGCGCCGCTACCTGCGCGCGCTCTGCTCATCCGTCTAGTGTCGTGCGTCCCTAGTTCCTTGACAGGTGGCGGTGTCCAGGTGCGTGCATCGCCAGGCCGACGAGGAAGACATATCGGGTCATATATCGACTGAGGAGAACGCCGCGAGGTGCGTGCCTGGGCGTCGCCAACTGTTAAGGAACTAGGGACGCACGACACTAGGTGCTGGTGGTTCGGCGGTAGATCAGGTGGGTGACACCGGTGCGGGTGATGATCTTGGGATCGGCGAAGTCGACGGGCGCGTCGGTGACGCCGTCGAGCATGCGGGTGCCGCCGCCGAGGAGGTGCGGCACAAGATCAACTCGGAGTTCGTCGAGGAGGCCGAGGTCGAGGGCCTGGCCGACGATGCTGCCGGGTCCGATGCCGACGTCCTTGCCATCGGCGGCGGCAACGGCCTGCCCGATGGCCGACTCGATGCCGCCGGTGACGAAGGTGAACGGGGTGTCGGTGTTGACCCACCCGGTGGGCGGTCGATGGGTGACGACGAAGGCCGGCAGCTTGCCGGCCGGGTGCGAACCGCCCCAGCCGTTGGTGTCGTCGAACTGGCGCCGGCCGACCACGAAGGCCCCGGTGCGATCGACCAGGTCCTGCAGGTAGGCGGCGGTTGCGGCCGACGTGCGATAGGTGAGCCGGTCCGGCTGCGCCGACGGAGTCTCGACGTCACCGGCTGTGCACCAGGCGAAGAGGCGGTCGAATCCTGAGTTGTCGGGTCCGGCGATGTAGCCGTCCAGTGAAACGATGCCTGCGCGATGATCTTGGCCATGGTGGACCTCCGAAGGTTGGTGGCGCTGGTCGGATAGACCAGCGGGCGACCGAGAACTCGGCGGGTCTCGTCCGGTCATCACGGCGAAGACCCTGGTGGGGCAACCATGGCGCGGCCGAGGATGTCGATCAGCTCGGCGCGATGCCTGCCGATCCAGCGCTCGGTCCGTACGGCGTCCGGGATCCGGGCCGCGACGTCCTCCACCGAGACGGCACCCCTCCGCCACAAGCCGGCCCGCCAGCCGACCGCGCCCAGCGCCCGGGCCATGATCAGCTCGGGGATGATCATGATCTCGGCGGGGTCCAGCCGGACCGCCTCGGCGTAGCCCCCGACCAGAGCCGTGGTCCTGGTTCGCCAATCGGGGTCGTGCAGGTAGCCGCTCTGGTACAGCAGGATGGTCAGGTCGAACACCCGCAGGTCGCGCCCGGCGAACTCGAAGTCGATCACGCCGGTGATCCGGATCGCCGGATCGTCGATCGCCAGCAGGTTGTAGGCTCCGACATCGCAGTGGATGATCTGCACCGGCAGGTTCGCGGTACCGAGCGGGCTGCCGGAATGATCATGAAGCCAATCGACCTGATCACCGGGCAGGCCGGCGGCGGCGAGCGCCGTGATCATCGCGTGGTCCAGCCCGGCCCGGCCGACGTCCGTGCTGAGCCAGTCGAACGGAGCATCCTTCGCCGGTACGCCAGCCAGGGCCGCATCGAGCCGGCCCAGGGCGCGCCCGGCCGCCCGCGCCGTGTCGTCCCGGCCGAGATCGGGACGCTGTCCCTCGATCCAGTCGATCAGGCTGACCGCACCCCAGCGGGATTCGATCACGGTCGCTCCGTCGCGCGTCGGCCGTGGCGTCGGCACCCGGAACGGCAGGCCGGCGGCAGCCAGCCGGGCCAGCAGCCGGTGCTCGGCCAGCACCCGATCATGATCAAGAGTCTGATACAGCCGGAGCACGGCGATCGGCCGGTCGGCGACGACGATCCGAGTCAGGTTGTGGGTCCCTCGGGGCGGCGGTCGCAGCCGGACCTCGCCGACCGGCCAATGCCGGTGCACCAACTCCAGCAGGGCGTCGTCGTCCGGCGGGCTGATCACGACGGGTGAGTATTCCCGAACGCCGGCCCGCCCGGCCAGGAAGATCGTCTCCAACCGACCTCGCCTGTGCCGCCGGCGCCGACCCCTCCTAAGGTGACGGAATGCTTCAGCCCGAGACCGAGTGGCGGCAGCGCGTTCCCGAGCTCGTCGCGCGCTATGCCGCCCGGTGGGAACTTGATCTTGGTGAGCCGTTCGGCGGCGGCAGCGCGGCCCACGTCGTCGCGGCGACCACCGCCGACGGGCAGGACGCGGTGCTCAAGCTGTCGCTGCCGCACCGGGAGGCGCGGGGCGAGGCGGCGGCGCTGCGCTGGTGGGCCGGCGACGGTGCGGTCCGGTTGCTCCGGGAGGAGCCCGCGGACTACGCGCTGCTGATCGAGCGCTGTCGGCCGGGCGTCCCGCTGACCGCCGCCGAGCAGCCGCCGCGGACCAGGCTGACGGTGGCGGCCGAGTTGCTGGCCAGGGTCTGGCGGCACGGGATCCCGCCGCCGGACTCCGGGATGGAACGACTCACCGACGTGGCCGCGGAGTGGGCCGACCTGGTCGAGGAGCGGCTGCGGCAACTGGCGCCGCCGTACGACCGGAGCCTGGTCGCCCGCGGCGCCGAGCTGCTGCGCACGCTGCCGCACACCGGTGACCGCGAGGTCGTCGTGCACGGCGACTTCAATCCGGGCAACGTGCTGTCGGCAGCCGACGGCTCCTGGAAGATCATCGATCCGAAGCCGATGATCGGCGACCCCGGTTACGACTTCAGTCCGTTGCTGCTCCAGGTGGACGACCCGTTCACCCACGCCGACCCGGCGCCGGTGCTGCGCGAGCGGGTCGCGTTGGTGGCCGAAATCGTCCAGGTGCCGCCGGACCGGCTGCTCGCCTGGTGCCTCGCCCGGCTGGTCGAGGGCGCGCTCTGGTACGCGGACCGGGGCGAGATCGGGCCCGGCGGGGATGCGATGGACGCCGCCGCCGTGATCAACGAGTTGCTGGCCGGGCGGCCCCGATGAGGTGCCGGGTCGAGTGGGCGACGAACGAGCCGCGGTCCCGGATCAGGGCGTCCAGCCGGCGCAGCTCCGCCTCGTACTTCTCGACCGAGAAGTCGGGCACCCACCAGACGCATTTGCGCAGAATCCAGACCACAGCGCCGACATCGAAGAACTCCATCCGGCAGCGGGCGGTGCGCAGGTCGGTGATGGCCAGCCCGGCCCGCTTGGCGGCGGCCCGTTCGATGGCGGGATCGCGCCCGTCGGTGGCTCCCGGCAGCGGGCCGAGGAAGAACTCGCTCAGCTCGACCACCGATTTCGGCCCGACGTGTTGGGCGAAGTAGCGGCCGCCCGGCGCCAGCACCCGATGGATCTCCGGCCAGTCCGGCCGGATCGGGTGCCGCGAGGTGACCAGCTCGAAGGTGCCGTCGGGGAACGGTAGCGGCCCGCCCTGCTCCGTGGGGTGCACGTCGACGCCGCGCGGGCCGAGCAGAGCGCGGGCCCGTTCGACGTTGGGCGGCCAGGACTCGGTGACGCACATCCGGGCCGGGAACCGCGGCGCCTCGGCGACCACCTCGCCGCCACCGGTGTCCAGGTCGAGCGCGCTGGCGACCCGGCCGAGCCGTTCGGCGAGCAGCCGGGCATAGCCCCACGGCGGCCGCTCCTCGGTCGCCCGGCCGTCGAGCCAGTCGAAGCTCCAGCCCGTCACGTCGGCCTCGGCTGCCTCGCTCACCAACTCCTCGTACGGACGCATGCCGCAGATCCTGCCCACCCGAAGCCGCGCGCGACAACGCCTTTTCAGTTGGGGTCTTTTCAGCCGGGCAGGACGTCGAGCAGCTCCGGCAGCCGCTCGTCGGTCAGCACCCCGTACAACGGCCAGGACCAGTCGCCGTCGATCTCGATGATCCGCACCCCGGGCTGCTCCAGCCAGTCGGCGACCCGCTCCGCCTCCTCGATCCCGGCGGCCGGCAGCGGCCCGATCGGCGGTGCCACCGTCCCGGCGGTCGCGACGCACGCCCGGGCCACCGCCTGCGGCACCTCGTGCGGCCTGGCCAGCGCGGCCCCGGCCAGCCGGCCGTGCCGGATCACGTGGATCTCCCAGTCCCGCTCGACCCGGCGGGCGGCCACGATCTGGGCGCAGCGGGCGATGCTGTTGACCCGGTGATAGCGCCGGCCGGTCCGGGTCAGCGTCGCCAGCCGGTGCCGGATGGTCGCCGCCTCCTCGTACCGCTGCTGGCTGACCAGCCGACGCAGCCGGTGCTGCAAAGCCGCGACGGCCGGCCGGACGTCGTCGCTCAGCGCGGACCGGACCTGGTCGACGATCCGGTCGTAGTCGGCCCGGCTGATCCTGCCGTCGCACGGCGAGCTGCACCTGCCCAGCTCCGCCAGCGCGCAGGACGGCGAGGTCTGGGCCAGCGTGATCCGGGTCGCGCACTGCCGGATCGGGAAGCCGTCGTAGAGCGCCAGCATCGCGTCGTTCGCCGACTGCCGCTGCCGGAACGGGCCGAAGTAGCTGGCCTGGTCGTCGCGGACGGTGCGGACCAGCGACAGCCGCGGGAACGGCTCGGTGGTGATCTTGATCCAGTGCTGCCGCTCCGGGAACTTGGACCGCCGGTTGTAGCGCGGCGCATGGGTTGCGATCAGCCGCAGCTCGCACACCTCGGCCTGCAGCGCCGTCACGCATTCGACCGCCTCGACGCCGGTCGCGACCCGGACCATCTCGTCCATCCGGCGTCGCGACTCGGCAGCGGTGAAATAGGTCCTCACCCGGCGCCGGATGTTGACCGACTTGCCGACGTAGAGCACCTGCTGGTCGTCGCCGTGCTCCGCCACGAACAGGTAGACGCCGGGGGCGTCCGGCAGATCGCTGGCCCAGGACCGCTTGGCCCGGCGGCCCGGCGACACCTTGCGGCTGAACTCGCGCAGGTCCTCGATGGTGTGCACGCCGAGGTTGCCGACCCGCTCGATCAGCCCGTGCAGCACGTCGACGGTGGCCCGGGCGTCGGTCAGCGCCCGGTGGTTCGGCGTGGTGGGGGAGTGGAAGTGCCGGGCCAGCGTGGCCAGCCGGCAGTTCGCCACCTCGTCGGCGAGCAGGATCTGCCGGGCCATCGCCGCCGTGTCCAGCACCAGCCAACGCGGCGCCGGGTAGTCGAACTCGGCGCAGGCCCGGCGCAGGAAGCCGTGGTCGAACGGCGCGTTGTGCGCGACCAGCACGCAGCCCTCGGCGAACGCGAGGAACGCCGGCAGCACCTGGGGCAGCCTGGGCGCGTCGGCGACCATCCGGTTGGTGATCCCGGTCAGCACCTGGATCAGCGCCGGGATCGCCGACCGCGGGTTGACCAGGGTCTGGAACTCGCCGAGCACCTCGCCGCCGCGCACCTTGACCGCGCCGATCTCGGTGATCGCGTCCGCGTCGGTGCTGCCGGTGGTCTCCAGGTCGACCACGCAGAACGTGACCGCCGGCAGCGGCGTGCCGAGCTCGTCGAACGACGGCTGGGCCGCCATCGCGTCGCGAGCCGCCGATCCCTGGACCATGCCGACGACGCTAAATCACACGACTGACATTTCGCGTTGGCCCGGTCTCCGTCTTCCCCACACTTCTTGTCGCTTCCCGCGAGAAGTAACTGTGGGGAAGCGTCAGTTTTTCACGTTACGTGAAAAACTTGGGGCCAGAGTGACCAGTGGGACTGCCGTGCCTCGGATCGCCGCCGATCCGAGACTGAGGGGGTTAGCCGCCGCATTCGATGAACACGCTGCCGTTGCTGGCGCGGGCCCGTACGGTCCGCGGCGCCCGGGGATCGGTCGGGACGACGATGAGGGCCTCATCCCCGGCGTCCGCCTCGACCGCGTACGGCTGGCAGGGTCCGAGGTCGATCCCGATCGTGCCGTTGGTCGTGCTGGCGTCCACGCTGTCCGGCCGGAGCAGTTCCAGCGTGATCTCACTGTTGCGGGTCTTCGCCGACACGGACCGGGCCGACGACTCCTCGACCAGGATCCGGCCGTTGTCGCTCTCGGCGTCGATCGGGCCGGCCGCGTCGGTGATCCGGATCTGGCCGTCCCGCGTGCTCAGCCGGAGGCTGCCGTTGAAGCCCTGCGCCTCGATCGGGCCGTCCCGGTTGGTCGCGATCACGGTGGTGCCTTCCGGGACCTCGACCGACAGCTCCAGTTCGCAGTCGTACGAGGACGAGGAGGGACAGTCGGCGTCGATCCGGCTGCCGTCGTCGGACACCGTGATCTCGGGTACCTCGCCGCTGTAGCTGCCGCTGCCGTAGACCCGGATCCGGCCGGCCGGCCCGGCCCGCAGATCAAGATCAACTCCCGTCCGACCGGCGTCCACGGTGACCGTCGGCACGGCGGCGCGCTCGGTGCTGAACTCGTACGGTCTGGTGCCGGGCAGCAGGTCCTGGCTGATGATCAGCCCGGCGATCACGACGCTCAGCGCCAGCAGCGGCAGGACGATGATCAACATCCGGCGCCGGGTCGGCGTGATCATGGTGGTCGCCATCTCGCTCATCGGGTGATCATCCCGTGACGCCGAGGTAGCGCAGCACGGCCAGCACCCGGCGATGCTCGCCGCCGTCGGGGTTCAGACCGAGCTTGCTGAAGATGCTCGAGATGTGCTTCTCCACCGCGGCCGGGCCGATCACCAGCAGCTCGGCGATGCCCGCGTTGGAACGGCCCTCGGCCATCGCCGCGATCACCTCCCGTTCCCGCGGCGACAGGGCGGCGATCGGGTCGGCGCGGCGGCTCCGGGCCAGCAGTTGCTTGATCACCTCGGGGTCGATCGCGGTACCGCCGGCGGCCACCCGCTGCACCGATTCGATGAACTCCTCGACCTCGGCCACCCGGTCCTTGAGCAGGTAGCCGACCCCTTCGGTCCGGTCCCCGATCAGTTCGGTGGCATAGCGCTCCTCGACGTACTGGGAGAGCACCAGGACGCCGATCTCCGGCCACCGCTGCCTGATCACCAGGGCGGCGCGCAGCCCTTCGTCCAGGAACGTCGGCGGCATCCGTACGTCGACGACGCAGACGTCCGGTTGATCATGGTCGACGGCCCGGAGCAACTGCTCGGCGTCCTCGACGGCGGCGATCACCTCGGCGCCGGCGTCGGTCAGCAGATGCCGTACGCCCTCGCGCAGCAGCACCGAGTCCTCGGCGATCACGACTCGCATGGCAACTCCGCTCTGATCATGGTCGGTCCGCCCGGCGGGCTGTCCACCGTGAAGGTTCCGTCGATTCCCTGCACCCGCCCGGCCAGGCCGGCCAGGCCGCCGCCGGCCGAGAACCGGGCGCCGCCGCGGCCGTTGTCGATCACCTCGACCGACATCCGATTCGTGCCCAGGCGGCCGATCCGGACCGTGATCCTGGTCGCGCCGGAGTGCTTGGCGGCGTTGGTCAGCGCCTCACTGACCACGAAGTAGGCGGCCGACTCGATCGCCGCCGGCGGCCGCCGGTCACCGGTCAGGTCGGGCGTGACGGTGATCTCGGCCGGGATCGGCAGCCGGCCGGCCAGGGCGGACAGCGCCGCGTCCAGGCCGCGGTCGGTGAGGACCGGCGGATGCAGCCCGCGGGTCAGGTCGCGCAGTTCGGTGATCGCGGTCTTGGCGTCGGCGTGCGCCTGGTTCAGCAACCGGATGATCTCGGGATCGGCGTCGGCTCCGGCCGCCCGCAGCCGTACCTTGGCGCGGCCGATTGCCACCGCGACGGCGATCAGCCGCTGCTGGGCACCGTCGTGCAGGTCCCGCTCGATCCGCTGCCGCTCCACCTCGGCGGCGTCCACCACCCGGGCCCGGCTGACCGTCAGCTCCTCGACCCGGCGGGTCAGCGACGTCCCGCCGAGCAGCCGCCGGGCCACCGCGAGATCGACCTCGACCAGCAGCTTGATCAACAACGGGCTGACCACCAGACCGGCGGCGACCGCGCAGGTGCTGACCAGTCCCGCGACCCAGAACGAGTCGACGGTGATCGGGCCGACCGACGCCGACCGGGTCGGGAAGGACGACCAGTAGGCCGGCAGCAGGGCGAGCGTGATCGGCAGTGCGAGCGCCAGTACGACGCCCATCGCCGTGACGAAGGAGAGCGGCAGCCGGACCAGCCAGTAGCCGAGCTGGCGCCAGGTGTGTCGGTTCCGCAGGTAACCCCAGGCTCCGCGGAACGCCGAGGTGGCCGCCGGCGGGTCCGGCCGGGCGATCACCGCACCGGTGCCGGTCGCCAGGATCCGCCGTTGGCTGTCGCCGAGCCGCCAGAGCAGCCGGCCGAGCAGGGCGAACAGTGGGAAGCCGACCACGATCGGCAGGGTCAGCAGGCCGATCGCGGCGAGCAGCAGAACCCCGAGGCCGAGCAGGCCGGTCAGGCCGTCCAGCCAGAGCGTCGCCCCGGCCAGCCACAGGCCGGGCGAGGCCCAGGCCCGGACAGGGTTGGCGGGGATGGCGACACGGTCCACTCCGGCAGCGTAGTTACCGCACGCCTGAGTGCCCATCCGGCAGGCCGACGACCCGACCCTCCGGTTAACCCGACCCCGGAATCCCTCCTCCGATCACCGGTATCCGTCCTTGAATCTCTTCCGCACGCTGACCATAATGTGTGATGTCTCCATAGATTTAGTGTCAGAGGCTCATCGAGAAGGCCAAGCCCTCCCCCTCGCCGCGTACCGAGGAGGTGGTCGATGTCATCGAATCATGCGCACCAGATCGCCGTTCTGCTCCGGGCGAGTCGTGAACTCGACATCATCGGTGACGTGTCCGTGCTGGTGGACAGCCCCGGCGAGCTGGTCGCCTGGGCCGGGCTGCTGCCGTTGCCGACCATGATCATCTGGCGGGCCGAGAAGACCGGCCGCCGGTACGTGTGCCTGACCGCCACCCACCGGGAGGCACCGATCCGCGGCCAGATCATGATCACGCTCGACGGCGATCGGCACCGCGGCCTGTGGCGTCGTCTCCTCGCCGGGCGGGCCGAGCTGCCGCCCGGCACCGAGCACGCCGTCGACACTCGTCGGCTGATCGACGCCTGGAACCCGCTCGGTGACGACCTTGATCATGATCGAGAGGAGACCGGCACCACGGAGGACGAGGCCGCCGGGTAGAACCGGGACTGATCCCGCCTGGGCGCTCAGGCTCGAACCGGCGGCGGTGCCAGGGTCTCGCCCTCGAGGATGCCGCAGCTGAGCCGGGTGCGCAGCGGGCCGCCGGACGGGTCCGCCATCAGCCGCAGCAGAAGCCGTACGGCCTCGGCGCCCATCTCGTAGCGGGGGATCCTCAGCTCGGTCAGGCCGGCGTTCTCCGGGCGGAACTGGGTGCCGCCAAGGGCGATCAGGGACAGGTCGGCCGGGATGTCGAGGCCGCGCTCCCGGGCCGCCGCCCGGAACGGCTCGACGAAGCCGTTGTTCTCCAGGATGACGGCGGTGATGTCGCGCCGGACGATCTCGGCCAGGAAGTCGTCCAGGCTGAGCCGGCCGGGTGTCGGCCCGAGGGAGACGGGCAGCAGTGGCGCGTCCTCGGCAGCGAGCCCGTACTGCTCACGGCCGGTCCGAAAGCCCGTCTGCCGGCCCGGGATCGGTTCGTCCGGCTGCAGTTGCGCCATCGCGATCCGCCGGTGGCCCAGTTCGACCGCCCGGCCGACCAGGGCCGCGGTGCCGCCCACGTAATCGCCGGCGACGTAGGACAGTTCGACGCCGGGGAAGGAGCGCTCGCCGACGAAGACGAACGGGTAGCCCTCGCCGGCCAGCCGGACGATCTCGTCGGTCTGCTCGTTGGTGCCGAGCAGCAGCCCGCCGTCGGCCAGCCGCAGGTGGTTGACCCCGCCGGCGTAGATGGACCGGCGGCGGTCCTCGTTCTTGGCGCCGGTGACCAGCAGCAGGTGGTACTCGGCCTCGTCGGCCGCCTCCTCGATGCCGACCAGGAAGTCGTGGTAGAAGCTCTGCGATCCCAACGGGAACAGGGCTTCGTAGGTGAACACGCCGATCAGCCGGCTGCTGCCGCCGGCCAGGTTGCGGGCCGCGATGTCGGGCACGTAGCCGAGTTCGCGGACCGACTCCATGACCCGGGCCCGGGTCGCGTCGCTGACCCGGATCGAGCCGTAGTCGCGGCCGTTGATCACCGACGACACGATGCCGGGGGAGACGCCGGCGTGCCGGGCCACGTCGGCCTGCGACACCCGCCGCGGCCCGGTCCGAGCCCTGCGTGCCACGTTCGTCCTCCCTCGCCGCGCCGATCTCGAGGCTCTCGTACGACCTCGTCCGTGGATTCTCGCCGAATCGGCGCCGGACAGCACCTTGACGCCGGCCCCGACCCGCTCTTAGCGTATTGCGTAATGCGCTTTATCACTATCCCACGGAGGTGTGGTCACCGATGACGGAGCGATCGACCGAGGTTCTGGTGATCGGCGGCGGACTGGGCGGCGTCGGCGCCGCGCTGGCCGCGCTGACGCTGGGCCGGAAGGTGATCCTGACCGAGGAGTCGCCCTGGCTGGGCGGCCAGGTGACCTCGCAGGCGGTGCCGCCGGACGAGCATCCGTGGATCGAGAAGGAATCGCCGTCGCGGCTGTACCGGCGGTTCCGCAACGGGGTCCGCTCCTACTACCGGCGGACCTACCCGCTGAACGAGGACGCCCGCACCAACGACCTGCTGAACCCGGGCGGCGGCGGGGTGAGCCCGATCTGTCACGAACCCCGGGTCGCGGTCGCGGTGATCGACGAGCTGCTCGCGCCGTACCGCTCGGACGGGCAGCTGCTGGTCCTTCTTGATCATGAACCGGTGGCGGCCGAGGCGGACGGGGACCGGGTCAGCTCGGTCCGGGTCCGGTCCAGCCGGACCGGTGCGGAGTCGATCTTGACCGCACCGTACGTGATCGACGCGACCGAGACCGGCGACCTGCTGGAGCTGGCCGGCGTCGAGCACGTCTACGGGGCCGAGAGCCGGGACGAGACCGGCGAACTGCACGCGGTGGACGGCCCGGCGCAGCCGCTGAACCAGCAGTCGTTCACCTGGTGCTTCGCGGTGGACTACGACCCGGACGGTGATCACACGATCGACAAGCCGGCCGCCTACGACTACTGGCGGGACTACCGGCCGGGGGAGTTCTGGCCCGGCCCGTTGTTCGGCTGGGCGGACGTCGACCCGCAGACCCTGGCGCCGCGCAAGCGGGCGATCTTCGAGGACCCGGATTCCTGGCAGGGAGCGGTGACCCGGGACTTCTGGCACTACCGCCGGATCTTCACCCGGCGGCATCACGAGCAGGGCCGCTACCGCGGCGACGTGACGCTGGTGAACTGGCCGCAGATCGACTACATGGACGGCCCGATCCTCGGAGTCGATCAAGGAACCGTCGATCGGCATCTGGCCGGTTCCCGGGCGCAGAGCCTGTCCTTCCTCTACTGGATGCAGACCGAGGCCCCCCGGCTGGACGGCGGCACCGGCTACCGCGGGCTGCGGCCACGAGGTGATCTGCTCGGCTCCGATGATCAACTCGCACTGCGTCCGTACATCCGGGAATCGCGGCGGATCAAGGCCGAATTCACTGTGCTGGAACAACATCTGGGCGTCCAGGCCCGAGAGGCCGCCGGTCTCCCGGACGGCTCGGAGATCTTCCATGACACGGTCGGCGTCGGGTCGTACCGGATCGACCTGCATCCCAGCACCGGTTCCGGCAACGGGCCGCGCAACTACATCGACGTGTCCAACTACCCGTTCCAGATCCCGCTCGGCGCGCTGATCCCGCAGCGGGTGGACAACCTGCTGCCCGGCAACAAGAACATCGGCTCCACCCACATCACCAACGGCTGCTACCGGCTGCACCCGGTGGAATGGGTGATCGGCGAAGCCGCCGGCGCCCTGGCCGCGCATGCGCTCGACACCAACCAGACGCCGCGCGCGATCCGTAACGACCCGTCCCGGCTGGCGGAGTTCCAACGCCTGCTGGCCACCACCCTCGACACCCGGCTGGCCTGGACCGACCAGGTCCGTGCCACACGGCGGTAGCCGTTTGCCGGGTCATCCATAACCACATCGGAGTGAACCATGGAGAACCCCACGCAGCTCGACCGGGAGTCCCGGACCCTGACCCGCCGTTCCTTGATCAAGACCGCGACGCTGGCCGGCGGCGCGTTGGCCGTCGGTACGTCGGCCGCCTGCACCCCGGACAAGACGATCGAGACGAACCAGGGCGCGGCCAACGTCAACGCCCAGCTGCCCTCGTACACGCCGGTGGAGTTGATCAAGCCCGACCTGCCCGGTGATCAAGTCCTGATGCCCGGCTACTACGCGTACCCGAGGGATCCGAAGCCGGTCTTCGACTCCCCGCCGGGAGCGGGGCTGGACAAGATCACGATCATGTACCCGACGTTCATCGCGGCACCGCCGGGACCGGACCGGAACACGTTCTACGCCCAGGTGCAGACCGAGATCGGGGCCCAACTGGAGCTGCAGCCGATCCCGTCGGCCGACTACGCGCCGAAGTTCCAGACCATGGTGGCCGGCGGCTCGTTGCCGGACGTGATGATGTTCCCGCTGCCGACACCGGATCAGCCGCGCGTGATGGAGCGCCTGTTCGAGAACCTCGGGCCCTACCTGGCCGGCGACAAGATCAACGATTTTCCTTATCTGGCGAACATTCCGGAGGCATCCTGGAAGCCCACGGTCTCCAACGGCACGGTCTACGCGGTGCCACAGCCGCGCTCGGTGGCCGGCGGAGCGATGTATTACCGGAGGGACCTGTTCGAGCAGTTGCAGGTCGATCCGGAGCCCGCCAGCTACGCCGAGTTCGTCGAGCTCTGCAAGGCGGTGACCGACCCGAAGCAGAGCCGCTGGGCGATGGCCAACGCCGGCAACGCGCGCGGCCAGATCGCCGAGATGCTCGGGGCGCCGAACGGCTGGAGCGAGTCGGGCGGCGAGTTCACGAATGCGTACGCGGACGAGCGGACGAAGGAGTCGGTCGCCCGGACCGCCGAGTTGATCAAGGCCGGTCTGCTCCATCCCGACGCCGCCTCGGCCAGCTACACCCAGTTCCGCGACTTCTTCTTCGCCGGCCGGACCGTCCTGCTCAGCGACGGCTACGCCGGTTGGGACCTCTTCGTCCGCCAGCTCGGCGGCGTCGCCGAGGGCACCGAGAAGCTCGGCCTGATGATGCTGCCGAAGTACGACGGCGGCGGCGACGCCCCGCACTTCGCCGGCACCGGCTTCCAGGCGATCACGGTGATCAAGAAGGGACTCGGCGAGGAACGGACCCGCGGCGTGCTGAACGTCCTCAACTACCTAGCGGCGCCGATCGGATCGGCCGAACACCTGCACCGCAAGTACGGCGTCGAGGGTCAGGACTTCACCTGGGAGAACGACCTGCCCACGCTGACCCAGCAGGGCACGACGAACTTCCTGGACCTGCAGTACATCGTCGACGCCCCGACCATCCTCGGGCCCGGGCCGCGGGACGGCGTGGACCGGCAGCACGCCTGGCACCAGCGGGCCACCGCGGACCCGGTCCGGGACCCGACGATCGGCCTCTACTCCGACACCGCGAGCCGGAAGGCGAACACACTCGGCAAGCTGATCGGCGACGTGGTGACCGGCATCATGTTCGGCCGCAACCCGCTGAGCGACTACGACGAGGCGTTCGCGAAGTGGCGCTCCGAGGGCGGCGACAAGATCGCCGCCGAATACGCCGAGGCCTTCACGGCCGCGAACGGCTGATCGGCCGGGGCAGGGCGCGGGCGGCGAGGTCGCCGATGAACGCGGCGATCTCGTCCGGCTTCTCCTCGGCCATGAAGTGCCCGGCCTGGATCGACCGGTAGGTCAGATCGGGCGCCCAGGCGCGCCACAGGGCGGCAGCGTCGAAGCCGAGCCGGGAGCCCCAGTCCTGCGAGACGACGCCGACCGGCATGATCAACGTCGCGCCGGCCGCGCGGTCGGCCTCGTCCATGACCAGGTCGATGCCCGCGGTCGCCCGGTAGTCGGCCACGATCGAGTCGACCGCGGCGACCGAACTGTCGAGGTAGTGCTGCCGTACCTCCGGGGTGAAGGTCGAGCCGTCGGTGTCCCAGGCGTCCAGGAACGAGGCGAAGAACTCCGGCGCGACCGCGGTGATCATCTTCTCCGGCAGGCCGGGCGGCTGGGCCATCAGATAGAGGTGCCAGGCCACCTTCGCGTTCACGCCCTGCAGCACCGCCCAGGTGTCCAGCGTCGGCAGCACGTCGAGGACGCCGAGGAAGTCGATCTTGTCCGGGTGGTCCAGGCCCGCGCGGACGCCGACCAGCGCGCCGCGGTCGTGCCCGACGATGCCGAACCGCTCGAACCCGAGGGCTTCCGCGACGGCGACGACGTCGCGGGCCATGGTCCGCTTCGCGTACGTCTCCGGATCGGTGCCGGCGGGCTTCGCGCTGCGCCCGTAACCACGCAGGTCGGGTGCGATCACCGTGTACCGGTCGGCCAGCCGGTTCGCCACGTGGCGCCACATGTAGTGCGTCTGCGGGAAGCCGTGCAGCAGGACGACGGCCGGGCCGGTGCCGCCGACGGCGACGTTGAGGACGACGCCGTCCGCGCCGGGCAGTCTCTGGTACGTGAAGCCGTCGATGGCGAGGTCGGTCACGGGATCTCCTTGGTCTGGGTGGCGGGTCGGCCGGAGAAGATGCCGGCCGGCAGGTTGGCGCGGCCGGCGGTGGCGGTCAGGGCGGGCAGCAGCACGGTGTCGATCAAGGCCTCGAGATAGGCGTCGTCGACGAGCAGCCCATTGACCCGGCGGAGCAGCAGGGCCGAGCCGACGATTTCCTCGTACGGGAAGGGATCCGCGCCGGCCGGCAGCTCGCCGCGGGCGATCGCGGAGTCGATCACCGGGCGCGGCAGCCGGGCGCCGGTCGGCCCGGTCGAGACCTCGATCGCCTCGCAGAGCTCCGGGTCCTCGAGCCCGGCCTGGAGCAGCAGCATCGCGGTCCGGCTGTCGGCCGACCGCATCGTCCGGTCCAGCCGGCGGCACAGGGCGAGCAGGTCGCCGCGCAGGCTGCCGGTGTCGATCGCGTCCGCACCGTCCCGTCGCGCCGGGCCGGCCTTGAGCGCGGCGATCACCATCTCTCGCTTGGTCTTCCAGCGGCGGTACAGGCTCGCCTTCGCGGCACCGGAGCGCCGGGCGACCTCCTCGAACGTCACGCCCTCGTAGCCCCCCTCGGCCAGGACGGCAGCGGCGGCGGCCAAGATGCGCTGTTCCAGCTCATCGTCCCTGGGCCGTCCGGCGCGGGACGCGGCTGGATTTTTTCGATACGGCACGGACCGTATCGTAACTCGAATCGGGATCCGCGCAACTGCGCGTCGCATGCTCGACGAATCCCTCTGGACTTCGCCGAGCGGATCCTTTGACCTCGATCTGGGCCCGATTGGCCGGTCAACAGGTCCACTCGGTGGGTTGTTCGCCGGCGCGGTACCAGCCCTAGATCGTGAGGGAGCGGGACCAGTCCTGCCAGTGGTCGGTGAGGGTCTGTTTCGTGCGGTCGGTGAAGGCCGAGGACTGCGCGTCCAGCCGGGCCCGGACCGCCGGCAGCAGGGCCTCGCGGGTGGGCCGGTCCATGCCATACGCGTCGCAGAAGAGCCGCAACCGTTCGGCCTGGCGGTCCGGCGGGTAGCCCATCGCGACACAATCCGCCGGGGCGTAGAGCGGGACGAACGACCGGACTGCGTAGCCCAGGTCCCAGACCGCCGTCGTCGGCGTGGCGAAGTCCCAGTCGATGAACGCCCGTGGCTTTCCGTCGCGGTAGATCGTATTCGCCGGCCCGAGATCGTTGTGGCAGACCAGCGGCCCCGGGGGAGCGTACGGATCGGGCCGCCAGCGTGCGTCCGGCGGCGGCTGGAAGCCGGCGGCGGCCCGGTGCAGCTCCCGGATCCGCCCGGCGACCTCCGCCAGGGCCTCGTCGTCGTAGCACCGGGCCGTCCGGCCGTCGCTGCCGTGGACGTACGTCAGGATCTCCCGCTGCCCGGACTCCTCGACACCGATGACCCGTGGCGCTGCCGTGAAGCCGACCGCTTCGAGATGGCGGAGCAATGCGTGCACCGACCGGGTCCACGGCCGGACCGGCCGGCGCACCGTGTTGCCGACCCGAGACACCGGTCCCGAGTCATGCCCGCCGGCCAGCAGTTCCTCCGTCACCTGCCCAGTCTCCGCAAACCTCGTCGTCGGTGCCCCGCTGCCACGCGGAAGGCTGTCGCGAATCCTCCACCAGTCGCACGCTGGAGGCAATTTTGACGATTAACCATTCCGGGCGTGGAGGAATAACGACAGCCCTCGCCGCAGCCTGCGGTCGGGTCAAGTGGCGGGCGGGTGGATGCCGCGGGCGGCGGCGGCGATCATGATCAACTCTTCCGCGGCGTCCCAGCCGAGGGCGCTGGTGTTGATCACCAGGTGGTAGTGCTCGGCCGCGTTCGGGTCGGCCCGGTAGGCCTGCCGGACGTAGCGGGTCCGGGCCTCGTCGTTGATCTTGCGGTTCTGCTTGGCCTCTTCGGCGGAGAGGCCGTGCTGCTCCATCGCGGCGGCGATCCGGGCCTCGATCGGCCCGTCCAGCCGGACGTGCAGCGCGTTCCGTACGTCGGCCAGGACGAGTGCTGCGGCCCGGCCGAGGATGACCCCGCCGGCACCCTCCGCGATCTCCCGGAGCCGCTTCTCCGATCGCTCCCGGACCAGCTGCTCGGGCGGATGCACCGCGGCCAGGCTCGGGTCGGCGTAGAAGGACATCGCCGAGACATTGGCGAGCCGGGCCCACCAGCCGCCCGGACTCTCACCCTTCGCCTCGGGTGCATCCGGCGAGATGCCGAGCTCGGCGGCGATGGCGACGGAGATCGCCCGGTCCAGGAAGGGCAGGCCGAGTCGGGAGGCGATGCGCGGAGCGAGCACGCTGCCGCCGGCGCCGTACGAGGCCGAGATGGTCACGGTTCCCACGGGGCCAAGTGTGCCGTCAATCGTGGGCCGCGGACAGTGCCGCACGTCCCGGCGTGTCGAGACCGGGCGCGACCGCGAAGAAGTCCAGTCCGGGCTCGGCCCGCAACTGCAGTCGCCGGCCGCCGGCCCACTCTGCGTCGACGGCCAGCCGCCAGGAGTGCAGCGCGGTCCGGCCGGGCGAGTCGTCGCGCGCAGCGAACAGCGGATCGCCGACGATCGCGTACCCGATCCAGGCCAGGTGCACCCGCAGCTGGTGCCGCCGTCCGGTGACCGGGCTGAGTTCCAGCAGGTCCGCGTCGGGGCCCTGGGCGAGCCGGCGGAAGGTGGTCAACGACGGATACGTGCGGACCTGGCCGAAGACCGCCGCTTCGGGAACCGACCAGGTCGGCGGGTCGCCGTGCTGCTCGATCGCGGCCCGGTCCGCGGCGATCCGGATCCGGCCCTTGCGGCCCGTACTCAACGGCAGGTCGATCGTGCCGCGCTCCGGCAGTCCCCGGGGCCGGACCACGGCCAGATAGTGCTTCTCCGCGGTCCGTTGCGCGAACTGGCGGGTCAGCCCGCCGTGGAACCGCAACTCCTTGGCCAGCAGGATCAGGCCCGAGGTGACCTTGTCGATCCGGTGCACCGGATACAGCGTCTCGCCGGTCGCCTCGGCCAGCCGGATCAGGTCGGTGTCGTGGCGTTCGCCCATGACGGAGATGCCGGCCGGCTTGTTCAGGGCGAGGATCGCCTCGTCCTCGTAGCAGCAGGCCGCGCGCAGCGTCGCCCAGTCGGGGCCGGAAGTCACGGGCATGAGGGTACGGGGAGCGTCGGCCCGCCCGGGAAACCGAGACTGTCAGTGGTGCCCGGCAGAGTCTGGCGTACGGAAGCACAACGGGCCCGAGGAGGACCGATGAGTGAAAGTCTGCATGTGGACTGCGGCACCTGCGCGGCACGCGGCCCGGCCTGCGACGACTGCGTGATCAGCGTCCTGCTCGGGGCGCCGGCCGAGGGCGTCGACCTGGACGCCGACGAGCGGGCCGCGCTGGCGGCGCTGGCCGAGTCCGGCATGGTGCCGCCGCTCCGGCTGATCCCCGGCGCGGCCAAGGTCGAGCCGGTGCAGTCCCCGCTGACCTGGCAGGACTACGCCTGAAACCCCGTCGGCCGGCCGTGTCGTGGGCGGATGTTCCACCCTTCGAAACGACACGCCGACATTCGGCGTGTCGGGTGTTTGCGCGTGATCATTCCGTGACCTAGTGTGTTCCCTGCGCGATGGACATCGCGCACGCTGAGTTCCTCAACCGTGAGGGTCGCCCACGAAGCGGCGCGGACGAGGAAGCCGGGGAACCAATCTATTGGGGTGAATCGGCGGGCGCGGTCGGCCTTGAGTCGCTGAACGCGCAGTCGTAGGGCGTCCTTCCCAGCCCGAATCCGTCAGCTCACCTGGTAAGCGTCGAGTGAGAAGGGACTGTACGCGTGACCGCACGCTCCGTTGGGGCTCGGACATCATCGCTGTTTCGCACCGTGACCCGGCGGGCAGGCTTCGGCCTTGCTGCGGTCACTCTCGGTGTCACCATGCTGGTCGGCGCCCAGGGCACGTTCGCCCAGGCCGAGCCGCCGCTCACCGTGGAGGATGCGAAAGCCCAGATCGAACAGCACGAGGCTGAGGCCGCCGGGCTGGACCAGGAATACAACGACGTCAAGCTGGAGATCGCCGACGCCGAGAAGTCGCTCAAGGAGAAGCAGCAGAGTCTCCAGGCGCAGCGGGCCAAGATCGCCAAGCTCCGCAAGATCGTCGGGCAGGTGGCGCTGGCCAACCTGCAGAACAAGAACCTCGGCACCACGGCGCAGCTGTTCCTGCACGCCGACACCGACCGGTTCCTGAGCCAGCTGTCGACGGTCGAGAAGATCACCCAGAACCAGAACAGCGCGCTGCAGGACTACCAGGAGCAGCAGGCCGCCCTGGTCACCCTGGAGCAGTCCGCGGCGGACGAGCTCGAGTCGCTGGAGAAGCAGCGCGACGAGCTCAAGAAGATCCGCAAGGACGCCGACAAGAAGGTCAAGGACGCCGAGAAGATCCTGGACCGGCTGACCGCCGAGCAGCGTGAGGCGCTCGCCGCCGAGGAACGGCGCCAGGCCCAGGACTCGGAACGCGCGGCCCAGGCGAGCGACGACGACTCCGACAGCGGTGACTCCGACGAGAGCAACTCCGACGACGACAGCGACTCCGACGACAGCAATTCGGACGACGAGCCGAAGGTCTCCGGTTCGGGCAAGGGCGCCAAGGTGCTCGCCTGGGCGCTGACCCAGAAGGGCAAGCCGTACGTGTTCGGCTCGGACGGCCCGAATTCGTACGACTGCTCCGGTCTGACCCTGAAGGCTTGGGGCAAGGTCGGAGTCAGCCTGCCGCACTCGTCCTCGAAGCAGTTCAGGATGGGCACGCCGGTGTCGAAGGAAGACCTCCGCCCGGGCGACCTGGTCTTCTACTACAGCTCGTCCCGGCCCAGCCACGTCGGGATCTACGCCGGCAACGGCCAGATCTTCCACGCCCCGAACTCGCGCAAGCCGCTCGGCTACTCTCCGCTCGACTCGATGCCGTACGTCGGTGCCCGTCGCTACGGCTGATCCTTCGAGGCTGAACCCAGATCGGGTACGAATCGCCCACGTGACCGCAGTCCTGGTCACGTGGGCGTTTCTCGTGACCGGGTGCTCGGTCCCGCCGTCGCCGCCGGTGACGCCGCCGAGCCAGGAGGTCGCCGAGCAGACGCTGCGCGGGATCGAGGTCGCGGTCCGCGACCGGCGGCCGGACGACTTCCGGGCGCGGTTCGCGGCCGATGACGAGGCGCTGGGCCGGACGGCCGACCTGTGGTGGGCCAACCTCACGGCGCTGGACGTCACGCGGTTCACCCTGACCGCGGGCCCGCTCGACCCGGCCGGGGCCGCCGAGATCACGATCGACTGGGCCGTTCCCGGCGACTCGGGGATCGCGAGCCACCTGGCGCGGTTCAGCTTCCGGGCTGGTTCGGACGGCGCCGCGAGGGTCGCCGCGGTGGCACCGGCGGCGGCTCCCGCCGCCCGGCCGAGTTGGTGGGCGGACCCGCTCCGGCTGTTCCGGCAGGGGCAGGCCACGGTGGTCGCCACCGGCCGGGTCGACCAGAGCCGGGCCGGCCTCTGGGCGGATCAGGCCGACCGGGCCGCCGACCGGGTGGCCGACGCGCTGCCGGCGTCGATGCGCCAGGGCTGGACCGGCGTCGTCGTCGTCGAACTGCCGGCCGACGGCGCCGGCTACGACCGGTTGCTCGGCGGCGAGCCGGGCAGTCACTCCGGCTACGCGGCCGTCGCCTGGGCCGAGGGGATCGCCGACCCGCGCCGGGAACGGATCGCGGTACGGATCGTCGTCAACCCGGACCAGCCGGTGCACGACCCGCGGGCCTTGGAGCTGTTGCTGACCCACGAGGTGACCCACCTGGCCCGCTACGACGCCGGCTCGCCGGCACCGCTCTGGCTGGTCGAGGGCTTCGCCGACCACGTCGCGTACGCGGGCTCGCCGGAGCTGCGGGCCGCCGCCGAACAGAGCCTGCGGGACACCATCCGGTCCGACGGCGCGCCGGACCGACTGCCCGGCGACGACACCTTCCGGCGGGGTGATCTCGATCGGGCCTACCTGCTGGCCTGGTCCGCCTGTCGCCTGATCGCCCGGCGCTACGGCGACGACGTGCTGAACCGCTTCGTCGTGGCGGCCGGCGCCGGCCAGCCGGTCGACCGGGCGCTCCGGGCGACGGCGGGGATCGGCCTGGCCGAGTTCCGGGCCGAGTGGGTACGGGACCTCACCGAGCCGCGATGAGCACGCCGGGCACCACGCTGGTGATCACCAACGACTTCGGTCCGCGGATCGGCGGCATCGAGTCGTTCGTCGAGGACGTCTGCCGCTTCCTTGATCACGACGTCGTCGTGCTGACCTGTCGGGTGCCGGGCAGCGAGGCGTACGACCGAGCGGCCGGCTTCCCGATCCACCGGCGGGATCCGGTGTTGCTGCCGGCACCGGCGGTCGCCGCGGACGCGGCCGGACTGCTGCGGCGGTACGGGGCGGAGCGGGTGATCTTCGGCGCTGCCGCACCGCTCAGCCTGCTCGCGCCCTCGCTGCGCGCGGCCGGCGCGACCAAGATCATCGGGATCAGCCACGGCCACGAGCTCTGGTGGGCCCGGCTGCCGCCGAGCCGGGTCCTGCTGCGCCGGATGGTCGCCGGACTGGACCGGCTGACCGTGATCTCCGAGTTCACCGGCGACCGGCTGCGGGCAGCCATGCCGCCCGACCAGGGCCGGAAGTTGATCATGATGCCGCCGCCGGTCGACCCGGCCGTGTTCCACCCGGGAGACCGGACGCCCGACGGGGTGGTCCGCTGTGTCGCGGCCGCCAGGTTCGTGGCCCGGAAGGGAATCGACGTCCTGCTCCGGGCCTGGCGGCGAGTCCAGGCCGAACTCGGCGGCGGTGCCGAGTTGATCATCGTCGGCGACGGTCCGCAACGCCGGCGGCTGCAGGCGCTGGCCGGCGACCTGAAGATCGCCGGCACGGTCCGCTGGACCGGCCCGCTGACCCGGCCGCAGGTGGCCGAGGTGCTGCGCGGTGCGGACCTGTTCGCGCTGCCGGTCCGGACCCGGCTGGCCGGCCTGGAACCGGAAGGCCTCGGGCTGATCTTCCTGGAGGCGGCTGCGACCGGTCTGCCGATCCTGGTCGGGGACTCCGGCGGAGCACCGGAGACCGTGCGCGACGGCGTCTCCGGCTGGGTGGTCGATCCGCTGGACCATGATCGACTCGCCGACCGGCTGCTGGAGTTGATCAAGGACCCCGAACTGCGCCGCAGGATGGGGCGGGCCGGCCGTGATCATGCGCTGGCCGGGTTCGGGTCGGACCGGGCCCGCGCGACTCTGCGAGAGTTGATCACATGAGCATTTCCACGGGACCGAGCCTGACCGCGATCGAGGCCGAGACCTTCATCCGTGCCGACCCGGCCCGGATCGCCGCCGCCCTCGCCGACCCGGCCTGGCAGGCCCAGTGGGCCGGCGGACTGCGCCTCCTTCCGTACGATGACCGCGGCGTCGAGGGAGTACGGGCCGTCGTCACCGGGCTGCTCACCGGCAGCTGCGAGTGGTGGATCGAGGCGCGGCCGGGCGGCGGTGCCGTGATCCACTTCTGGCTCCGGACCCGGCCGCCCCGCCGGGACTGGCTGCGGAACGGACCGCTGGCCGGCCGCCGCGACCTGCTGCACCGGCGCAACGCCGGCCGCCGCTGGCGCACCGCGATGTTCGGGCTCAAGGACGAGTTGGAGGGAAGTACAGCGTTCCCTGCACGTACTCGAGGTTCTTCCTGAACTCGGGGTCGGACAGCCGGCGAGTCGCCTCGGCGTCGTCGACCTCCTCGATCCGCTGCATCAGCCAATAGAGGTTGCCGTACGGATCGGTGACCCGGGCGATCCGGTCGCCCCAGAAGACGTGTGTCGGCTCGGTCACCGAGGTCCCGCCGCCCGCGACGGCGCGGTCGTGGACGGCCTGCACGTCGCTGACGTACAGGCGGAGGAAGGCGGGC
The DNA here is from genome assembly GCF_013407955.1 of Microlunatus parietis. GTDB lineage: Bacteria > Actinomycetota > Actinomycetes > Propionibacteriales > Propionibacteriaceae > Microlunatus > Microlunatus parietis. The sequence continues at coordinate 6,302,632 of NZ_JACCBU010000001.1, forward strand.
GTCGGCGGCCAGTCCGGGACGTCGAACATCAACACCACCGAGTCGCCGATCCGTACCTCGGCATGCCCGATCCGGCCTTCCTCGTCGGTCATCCGGCCGAGGTCCACGGCGTCGAAGACCGTGGTCAGGAAGTCGATCAGACCGGCCGTGTCCTGGCCGAGGATCCACGGGGTGACGGTGTGGTAGCCGTCCGGGACGGGCTTCAACTGGCTCATGACGAATCTCCTTCGGTCGCGGGTGAGACCGACGTTAGAGATGGTTGTGGACGGATTCTGACCACAACTGGAAGGATCATCGACGAACGGGGAGAGGAGTCCAATGGCGCCGACCCGGTTGCTCGGCCTGCTCTCGCTGCTCCAGGGCGGCCGCCGCTGGCCGGCGAGCGAGCTGGCCGAACGGCTCGAGATCAGCCCGCGGACGCTGCGCCGCGACCTGGACCGGCTGCGCGACGCCGGGTATGCCGTCGAATCACTGACCGGCCCGGACGGCGGCTACCGGCTGGTGCCCGGTTATGACCTGCCGCCGCTGCTGTTCGACGACGACCAGGTGCTGGCCATCGCGGTGGCCCTGCGGACGATGCCCGACTCGATCGCCGGACTGGCCGACTCGGCCGACCGGGCCCTGGCCGGCATCCGGCAGGTCCTGCCGGCCCGGCTCCGGGTTCGGCTGGACCTGCTGGAGGTGAGCGCGACGCGCTCCGGGCGGGAGCCGGTCAAGCCGGACGAACTGATCGCGATCGCCCAGGCGATCCGGCGCCGAGAGGTGCTGCGCTTCGACTATCCGGGCCGGGACGGGACGGTCGTCCGGCGGGTCGAGCCGCACCATGTCGTGGCCCGGGGCGGGCGCTGGTACCTGATCGGCTGGGATGCCGACCGCGCCGACTGGCGGACCTTCCGGGTAGACCGGCTCCGGACCCGGACCCCGACCGGGCCGCGGTTCGAGCCGAGGCAGTTGCCCGCCGACGGCCCGGCCGAGTTTCTCTCCGAACGAATCGGCGGCGGCCCTTTGCTCTGCCGCGGCACTGCCGTGCTGCACCTGCCGGCCGAGCAGGTGCTGCCCTGGGTCGGGTCCGATGCGGTCGTCGAATCGGACGGTCCGGACCGGTGCCGGGTCACCGCAAGTTCCTGGACCTGGGGCGGCCTGGCGGCCTGGTTCGGGTTCTTCGACGTCGAGCTGGACCTGGTCGCACCGGACGAACTGATCGAGGCAGGTCGCCGGCTCGCTGACCGGCTGGACCGGCCGCGGCCGGGCGCCGGATGACACCTCCGCGTCACGGTGGACACCCGCCGGCGGTCGGACAACAGGTCCGCCAACACTGACCAGGAACAATGGAAGGTGACAACAGGGAGAGCGGGGGGAGAAACCATGGACAGGTCAACAGTCTTCCGTCACGGCTCAGCTGCTCCGGGTGGTTGACGATGAAGGGGACACGAACCGAGTCGGAGTCGTCCGGGTCGACGACCGTCGACGTCGAGGTCCATCTGCTCGAACGGGCCAAGTCGGTGCTCGGCGTGCGGACCGCGCGGCGTGCCGTCGAGCTGGCTCTGCGCGAGGTGATTCGGCGGGAGCGGGCTCGACGGGACCTGGGCGCCATGCCGCAGCTCGCCGACGAGACCGAGTAGCCGGCACCTGACGGTCGGCGCCCCCGCGGGGTGTGCCGCCCAGGTAGCTTGCCGGTGCCAGGGCGTGCGTGACGCGACGGGACGAGGCGTGAGCGCTGCCGCGTGATCGCCGAGGGTTCCGACGTGCACGTCCGGGCTCCCGCAACCGGCAAGCTATCTGGGCGGTACATCCCCGGCCGGTCGCCGGACATTAGGGTGTTCCGGGTGAGCGAACAGACCAGCGCCAGCATCCGGATCGGTGCCCCGCCGGTGGCGATCATGGACGTCATCGCCGACTTCGAGCACTACCCGGAATGGGTCGACTCGATGCGGAGCGCCGAGGTGCTCTCGACCGGGGCCGACGGTCGTGCCGAGACGGTACGGATGACGCTGCAGCACCCGCTCGTCTCGGACACCTACGTGCTCCGCTACGCCTGGCAGCCGGAGCGGGTCGACTGGAAGCTGGTCGAGGGATCGCTGCTCAAGGCCATGGACGGCAGCTACGAACTGGCGGCCGCGGGCGACGGCAGCACGGTCACCTACCGGCTCACCGTCGACGTCAACCTGCCGATGATCGGGATGTTCAAGCGCAAGGCGGAGAAGACGATCATCGACGGCGCCCTGAAGGGGCTGAAGCGGCGCGTCGAAGGATGATCACGCCCCGCGAGACGACCACGGCGATCGGTGTCGACATCGGGGGCACCAAGGTCGCTGCCGGAGTGGTCGACGACAAGGGTGCGGTGACCGATCGGCTGGTCGTCCCGACGCCGACGCACAGCCCGCAGGCGGTCGAGGACGCCATCGTCGACGTGGTGAACGACCTGCGCAGCCGGCACACGGTGGACGCGGTCGGGATCGGCGCGGCCGGCTGGGTCGACAGCGACCAGGCCACGATCCGGTTCTCGCCCCACCTCGCCTGGCGGTCGGAGCCGCTGAAGGCCCGGCTGGAGTCGCGGATCGACGTACCGCTGATCGTCGACAACGACGCCAACGCCGCAGCCTGGGCCGAATACCGGTTCGGCTCCGGACAGGGGGCCTCGGTGATGATCTGCATCACGCTGGGCACCGGCATCGGCGGCGGGCTGGTGGTCAACGGGCAGCTGTTCCGCGGCACGTACGGCATGGCCGGCGAGTGGGGCCACATGATCAGCGTGCCCGGCGGGCACCGGTGCGAGTGCGGCAACCGCGGCTGCTGGGAGCAATACGCCTCCGGCAACGCCCTGGTCCGCGAGGCCCGGGAGCTGGCCCGGACCAGGTCGCCGCTGGCGTACCGGCTGCTCGAGTCGGTGAACGGCGACATCGAGCAGATCACCGGGCCGGGCGTGACGGCGCTGGCGCTGGAGGGCGAGCCGACCGCGATCGAACTGCTGGCCGACGTCGGCCAGTGGCTGGGGCAGGGGATTGCCAATCTCGCGGCCGCCCTCGATCCGGACCTGTTCGTGATCGGCGGCGGGGTCAGCGCGGCCGGCGACCTGCTGCTGCAGCCGGCTCGGCACGCGTTCGAGCGGACCCTGACCGGCCGCGGCTACCGGCCGACCGCCACCGTCGCGCTGGCCTCCTTCCGCAACGACGCCGGCCTGATCGGCGCGGCCGACCTGGCCCGGGTCTCGATGTCGGAGCCGCCCGGTTCGGGCTCCGGCTTCTGGCCGCGCCGCCGGAAGCGGAAGCCCCGGCGCATCCTGCGCGGCCGCGGCCCCAACGTCCCCTGAGCCTGTCGAAGGGCCGAGCCCGAGTCCACCCCGGCCCGGTGCGGGTCAGGCGATCCAGGGCGGCACGAACGGATCACGACCGTCCTTCGTGGTGACGCGGGAACCGCCGGCGGCCGCCACGACGGCGGTGAACCCGGCGTCGGTGTGCACCTGCCGCCACACTCCGGCCGGGATCACCAGCGTGTCGCCCTCGCGGACGTCGATCGCCCGCGCGTCGACCGACACCGTGGCCGCCCCGGACAGCCAGGTCCAGACCTGCTCGGCGTCGAAGGCGTGGTCGGGCCCCGTCTTCCCGGCTTTCATCTCGACCCGCCACACCGCAAGGCTCGTTGTGCCCTGGGTCGGCGAGGCCAGCGTGGTCATCACGGCGTTCGGCGTCTCGGTGCGTCGCGCGTCGGCGCGACTGATGGCGTCGGTCATCGTTCCCCCTCTATAGTTTGGTCAATCAGATTGACCAATATAGTCAATGAGGTTGTCTATCGTGTCAAGGGAACCGCCCGGCTTCGAGCTTCCGCTGCGGCTGCTGCTCGGGTTCCGGATGATCATCGACCGGCTGCACGCCGAGCTGGCCCGGCAGGGCCACCCGGACCTGCGCCCGCTGCACGGGTTCGTCTTCCAGGCGGTCGGCCGGGACGGGATCACCGGGGTCGAGCTGGCCCGGCGATTGGGCGTCAGCAAGCAGGCCGCCGGCAAGACGATCGAGCAGCTGGAACGACTCGGTTACCTGGCCCGAAGCACCGACCCGGCCGACGCCCGGCGCCGCACCGTGCGGCTGACCGAACGCGGCCTCGACGCCCTCCGCCGCTCGGCCCGGATCTTCGACCGGTTGCGCCGCGAATGGGCCGAGACGATCGGTCCGGAACGGTTCCGGGCCTTCGAGCAGGACCTGCAGCGCCTCACCCCGGACGACCTGTTCCGCCTGGACGCACCGGGCTGGTTCGGCAACTGATCAGCTCATCGAGTGTGACGGTTGCGACGCTTCAGAATGGATTTCATCGGTACGGAACCTCACACTCGACGCATTGGTGCGGGCGCAAGAGGCCGGCGCGAGGATCGTTGTGTCGCTCGTGTCGGCACAGCGATCGGTCGGCGGATCGCGTTGCGCTGCAGATCTGGGTCACGACCATCGGTGAGGGACGGCAGGCTCCGGCACTCGATCTGAGTCGGGTGGCGTCGGCACCGTAACCCCGGAACTGGTCGCCGACGCTTCCGCTTTCCCTGTCACGATTGAGATTCCCGAGCTCGGGATCGACCACATCTACCGCGCCGCCGAGGACCTGGTGCCGATCACGCTGCCCGGGTGGTGGAGCCGTGGAGTGCCGAGCGTCCCCGCCGCTACTCGGCGACTGTGCGCTCGACCGGGGTTCGCGGCGGCGGGGCGATGTCGTGGATCGTGGATCGGGGTCCGGTCCTGCTCGGTGATCATGAGGCCGGACTGATCGGCGACGCCGGCGCGGTCGTCGAGCCTTCGAGCAGCAGGGCACGGGAGCCCCGGGCGCAAAGGAGTTCGGCGAGGCTGACGTACTCGAGCGTGTTCTGAAGGGTGCCTGCCGCATGCGACCGTCCCAGCAAGCTCGCTCGGAGACGGACGTCAGAGGATCGCGCCGTCGTCCGAGCCGGGCGGCCGGTTGCGGGGCAGCCGGAGGACGATGATCGCGCAGCCGACCAGGAAGCCGACGATCGCCAGGATGCCGGCCCAGGCCGGGAGCGGCGCGCCGAACATCAGGGCGATCATCACCAGCGTCGCGTACCCGATCGAGACGGTGGCGACCGTCGTGGGCCAGGACGGCCGGGGCAGCGGTGGCGGCGGCTCCGGAACGTAGCGCTCGTCCTCGGGCTCCGGCTCGGGCTGCGGTGGCGGTGGGTCGAAGGTGAACAGGGGGTGATCATCGGCCCAGACCGTTGGCTCCGGCGGGTCGACCGGATCGCGGTCCGAGCGGGGCGGCAGCGGCTCCGGGTCGTGCGCCGGGCCGTCGGCGGTATGGAAGCGGGCGACGATCTCGGCGAAGGTTCGGTCGATCTCGTTCTGGTCCTCGGGCGAGAGATCACTGGGATCCACGGGACTGTCCGGTCGATCCGGCTCGGAGTCGGGCGTGCTCATCACGTCACTCCTTCCGATCCCGCGGACCGGGCCTCCCCGGCGATGACCGAGCAGAATGCCGCCGAACGATCGAAGATCTCCGGGGCGTCGGCGTCCATGGTGGCTACATGGTAGCTACGGCGGAGCACGATCTCCTCCGTCGTGGGCGAATTCACAGCTTCCAGAATCAGTCGGGCCGATGACGGGTCCACGACGTGGTCGATCTCCGACCGGAACAGCAGCAGCGGTGCGGTGACCTGGTCCAGCCGGCCCGAGACGTCTCGCCAGAGCTTGGTCAACGACCGCAACGCCCGCAACGGCAGCCGGTCGTAGCCGCCCTCGTCGACGCCCGGCAGTGCGATGTCGTTGGTGATCCCGGCGAGCGAGGGGGTCAGCAGCTGCAGCACCGGGAGCGCGTACAGCCGGGGGTCGGGATTGCGGACCGAAGGATTCACCAGGACCAGCCCGGCGACCTTGTCGGCGTGCTCCGCGGCCAGTCGCAGGGCCAGGCTGCCGCCCATCGACAGCCCGAACACGAACACGGTCCGGTGCTTCCGGGCCAGCTCGAGGAGGGCGCGCTCGACGCACGCGTACCAATCGGTCCAGTCGGTCGCGTTGAGTTCGCGCCAGTCGGTCCCGTGGCCGGGCAGCCGGGGCAGGTCGACGGTGTAGCCGCGCCCGATCAGATCCTCGGCCCAGGCCCGGAGCGACTTCGGCGACCCGGTGAAGCCGTGGCAGAGCAGGATCGCGGTCTCGCCGGTGCCGCCCCGGAACGCCTCGGCGCCAGGGCGTACCGACACCCGGCCGAGACCCGCCGGACTCATCCGAGGGGTGTTCATGAGGCGACCCTAGTCGCCGCGAATAGAGTTGGGGCCGGTGAAGGAGGCAGCGGATTGTTGTTCATGGTGCTCAAGTGGCTGATCGTCCGGCCCTTGGTGAAGGTGTTGTTCAAGCCCTGGATGGAGGGTGAGGAGAACATTCCGGCGAAGGGCCCGGTCCTGATCGCGAGCAACCATCTGTCGGCGGGCGAGACGTTCCTGATCCCGGCGATGATCAGGCGCTCGATGAGCTTCCCGGCCAAGATCGAACTGTTTCAGGGCAAGTCGCTGCCGGAGCGCCTGCTGGGACTGTTCCTGCGCAGCATCGGGATCCGGCCGATCGACCGGTCGGGCGGCCGGGTCAGTGCCTCCGACATGGACCAGGTCGCCGACATCCTGCGCGAGGGCGGCGTTCTCGGCATCTTCCCGGAGGGCACCAGGTCGCCGGACGGCCGGCTCTACAAGGGCAAGACCGGGGTGGCCCGGCTGGTGCTGCAGACCGGCGCGTCGGTGGTCCCGGCGGCCATGATCAACACCCACCTGGTGCCGACCAAGCTGTTCGGGATCCCGTGGATGCACCGGCCCGGGCTGCGGTTCGGCAAACCACTCCGTTTCGATCAGTACGCCGCCGCCGGCAACGACCGCGAGGTGCTGCGCTGGATCACCGACGAGGTGATGAATTCGATCATGGAGCTGTCCGGCCAGGTCTACGTCGACGCGTACGCGGCGTCGGTGAAGTCGGCCGAGGAGGAGGGGCGGGAGTTGAAGGCTCCGGTGCTGGAGCGGCCCGGGGCGGGCGGGCGCGTGCCGCCGTTGCCGGGCGATCGGCCCGCCGCGCCGCCGGGTTCCCCCTCCCGGGACGCCGATCGGGCACGATGAGGACATGAACGACGAGCTGGTCACCGTCGACCCGCGGCCGCCGGGTGGGCGCCGCAACGCCGGCCGGGGCATCTACTGGGCGCTGAAGAACGTGGTGCTCGGGCCGACCGTGCGACGGCTGTTCCGGCCGATCGAGATCGGCGCCGAGAACGTACCGGCGACCGGGGCGGCGATCGTGGCCAGCAACCACCTCTCGTACGCCGACTGGCTGTTCCTGCCGCTCGCCCTGGACCGGCGGATCACCTTCGTCGCCAAGTCCGACTACTTCACCGGCGCCGGTCTCAAGGGGTGGGCGCAGAAGCGGTTCTTCGCCGGCACCGGGCAGGTGCCGATCGACCGCAGCGGTGGCCGGGCGTCGGAGGGCGCGCTGCGGGCGGGCTTGAAGGTGCTGGAGCGCGGCGAACTGTTCGGCATCTATCCCGAGGGCACCCGCAGCCACGACGGCCGGCTCTACAAGGGCCGGACCGGAGTGGCCCGGATGGCCCTGCTGGCCGACGTTCCGGTGATCCCGTCCGCCGTGATCGGCACCGACCTGATCGCACCGCCGGGCAAGATCATCCACAAGGTGATCAGCCCGACCGTCAAGTTCGGCAAGCCGCTCGACTTCTCCCGCTATGCCGGGATGAGCGACGATCGGTTCATCCTGCGCTCGATCACCGACGAGATCATGTACGCGATCATGGAACTCTCCGGCCAGGAGTACGTCGACCTCTACGCCCCGGCCGCGAAGGAGCTGGCGGCGAAGGAGAAGGCCGCCGACGACGAGGCCGAGACCTCGCCCCAGGCCTGACGGTGCGGACGACGGAACGCCTGATCCTGCGTCCCTTTCGTGACGATGATCTTGAATCGTGGGCCAGTCTGAACCGGGATCCTGAGGTGATGAAGTATCTCGGGGGATCGCCGCTGAGTCGGGAGCAGTCCGATCTGATCATGTCCGGCGTCAACGAGCGCTACGCCGCCGACGGCACCGGGTTCCTGGCGATCGAGCGCCGAGTCGACGGCGCCTTCGTCGGGGCCTGTGGACTGCAACACACGCCGTGGTATCCGGATGACTACGAGATCGGCTGGCGCCTGGCCCGCGAACATTGGGGCCACGGCTACGCGACCGAAGCCGCGGCGTCCTGGCTGGAGCACGGGTTCGAATCGATGCGGCTGCCGCGGATCATCTCGGTCACCGACACCCCGAATCTCCGCAGCATCGCGGTGATGCGCCGACTCGGGATGACGCTCGACCACGAGGCCGTGCTCGAGGAGGACGGAGTGCCGTTCGAGGCCACCGTCTACGCGATCACTCGGGCGGACTGGATCAGCCGGTGAACGGGCCGCTGCAGGAGCAGTGGGCGAGTGGTCCCGAGGCGCTGACCCTGGCCACCGACCTGCTGCGGCGGGCCCGGCTGGCCGATCCGTACGGCGGCGTCTGGGAGGCTGCGGACGTCCAATGGTGGAGCCGGCGGCCGCGAGCGTCGGACGACGTACCGCGGCCGTTCTGGCTCGACGACGACGGCCCCGTCGCCGGCGTGTTGATCACCAGTTGGCGGGACGATCGCTGGCAGTGCGATCCGATCATGGTCCCGGGTTCCGCTGGTCCGGAGCCGGCTGTCATCTGGGCGCACGCTGTTGATCTTGTGCAGACGTACGCCCGGGGGACCGTCGAGCTCACCGTACGGGAGGACGACGAGTCCTTCAGCGAACTGATCATGGACTCGGGCTTCACCGTCCAGGGTCGCAGCATGATCGACTGGCTGGCACCCGAGGACCGGGCCTCGCCTCCCGCGCCCGCGCCCGGTTTCAAGATCATCGACCGCACCACGCAGCCGGACGCCCCGCACCCGATGCGCGGCCGCAACGGCCCCGAGGTCGCCGAACGCCTGCTGGCCTGCCCCCTCTACGACCCTGAGCTCGACCTGGCCGTGCAGACCGAGGACGGCCGGCTCGCCGGCTACTCGCTCTACTGGTTCGACCCGGTCACCCGGGTCGGCCTGGTCGAGCCGATGCGGGTCGAGGACGAGTTCCAGCGCCGCGGCCTCGCCACCGCCATGCTGCTGGAGGGCGTCGACCGGCTCGCCCGCCGAGGCGCCGAACGGATCAAGGTCTTCGGCCCCGAATCCGGCCCGACCCTCTACCGCACCGCCGGCTTTCGCCCCGCTCATGCCTTGATCAGCTACCAGGTCGCCGCGAGCAACGCCGGCTTTGTCGGAGCGTAGAAAGGGCGTGCGGTCAGACCGCGCCCCATGGTTGGCTGAGCCTGTGTCTGACGTAGCTGCTGCCGAGTTCGCGGCACTTTTGGCACGATCGAAGGATGATCCCCGAGTGCTCGGGGTGATTCTCAGTGGGTCTCGGGCTCGTGAGGGCGCCACGACCGCGTATTCGGACTACGACGTGCTCCTGGTCGTCACTGATGAAGCCGATGGGCTTCTCTCCGCCGAGCATCGCCGAGATTCACGGCTCGACGTGTCAACGATGCCGCTGAGGGAGTTCCGTACGCACGCACTGCCCGGCTTCGCCTCGGAGTGGAACCGATACGCGTTCACTCAGTGCAAGGTGATCAAGGACACTGGTGAGGGCCTCATCGCGGCGCTGATCGACGAGAAAGCCCGAATGAGCCCGGCCGAGGTGGCGCGGCGGGCACCGGCGGTTCTCGACGCGTTCCTGAACAGCCTCTATCGGTGTCTGAAGAATGACCGCGACGGAAATGCGGCCGCTGCTCGCCTGGACGGTGCCGAGGCGGTACCGCATTACCTCACCTATCTTTTCGCGCTACACAACCGAGTTCGCCCCTACAACAAGTATCTCGCCTGGGAATTGGAACGCTACCCACTGAGCCAACCGGAATGGGCTCACGAAAGGCTCGTGCCACGCCTCATCCGGGCCGGCTCGGAGGACGCCGCGCGGACCGTTCGATCACTCTTCGTCGAGCTCGAACCGCATGCCCGAGCTGCTGGGCACGGCCCCGTTATCGACGAGTGGGGCGACGATCTGGAGCTCATGCGAGGAACATCCTCGAGCCGACCTTGAGTGGGGCGAGACGCGCCGAGCGGACGCGTTGACCGGCGCATCGGGCCCGAAATCGAGGTCAAGCAGTCCGCTCGGCGATGTGGAGTCCGGGTGCCGGAGCGCCGACAGTCTCGGCCCGATCGACACCGTCGGTTTTTCACGTTGCGTGAAAAACTGTCGCTTTACCAGAGAAGTTTCTCAGGTAGAGCGACAGGAAAGGTGGTGAGGTGGAGCGATCAGGAGACGAGACGGCGCGGATCCGTGCGATCACGTTCGACTGTCCCGACGCTCGGAGCCTCGCCGCGTTCTACTCCGAGATCATGAGCCTGCCGGTGAGGTTCGTCGACACCGCCGAGCGGGTGGAGATCGGTCATGATCATGGCCGGACCCGGCTGGCCTTCGTGACCGTACCTGATCATCGCCGACCGACCTGGCCGGATCCCGCCTACCCACAGCAGGTGCATCTCGACATTCCGGCCTTCGACGACGACCGCGTCAAGGGGAGGGATGACACTGAGCCGGCCTGGTTCTCACCATGGTGGCATGAGCGGGTGCTCGATCTTGGTGCGACGCGCCTTCCCCATCGGGGCGGCGGTTGTCCGGTCTATGCCGATCCGGCGGGGCACCCGTTCTGCCTGTGCGCCGCGCCACGAGCCGGAGATGAGGCCCCAGTCGAACCGCACGCAGTCATCGACTGCTTCGTCTCCGCGCCCGATCTCGCGTCGTTCTACGCCGACCTGCTCGGGCTGCGCGATCGGGTCGAGGAATCGCCCGGTTGGGTGATCATCAGGCGAGCCGACGGCCGGCCGCCGGGCCTGTCCTTTGCCGCGGCCGCCGGGAACGCACCTTGCTGGCAGGACCCCAGGCGGCCGCGCCAGGCGTACCTGGAACTCGAAACCGATGATCATCGAGGGACCGAGGAACTGGCACTGACGCTGGGAGCGACCCGACTCACGTCCCGCCAGACGGGCCTGGACTTCTTCGCGGACCCGGAGGGCCACCCGTTCTCCTTGGCCGCCCCCGGGACGTGATCAGGCTCGGGCGAGGATCGGGTAGCCGACGACGGGGAAGCTGGACAGGCCTCGGATCAGGCTGCCGGGGCGCCGCACGCCGGGTTTGATCATGGCCAGGTTGCCGAACCGCTGGGTGATCTCCTGGATCGCGATCCGGGCCTCGAGCTTGGCCAGCGGTGCTCCGACGCAGTAGTGGATGCCGCTGGAGAAACCGAGATGATCATTGGCGTTGGGCCGATCAAGATCGAATCGGGCCGGCCGGTCGAACACCTTCGGATCCCGGTTGGCGCCGCCGAGGAGGGTCACCACGTATTCGCCCTTGCGGACGATCCGGCCGGCGATCTCGACGTCCTCCATCGCTCCGCGACCGGTCCGTTGCACCGGGGCGTCGTAGCGCAGGGTCTCCTCGATCGCCGCCGCCGCAAGATCAGGATCGGCGGCGACCCGGTGCCAGGCCTCGGGATGCTTGAGCAGGGCCAAGGTTGTGTTGCCGATCAGGTTGACCGTTGTCTCGAAGCCGGCGATCAGCAGCAGGGTGCACAGCGGCACCATCTCCTCGGGCCTCACCTTGTCGCCCTCCGCCGCGACGAGCCGGCTGATCACGTCGTCGCCCGGCTCGGCCCGCTTCAGGTCGAACAGTCGGGTGAAGATCCGCGCCAGCTGCTGCTTGGCCTCCATCAGCTGGCCCACGTGCCGGAGCGACTGGAGTCCGCCGAGGGCACTGCCGAACACGGTTCCGTACCGGGAGAACTCCTCGGCGTCGGCGTCCGGGATGCCGAGCAGCTCGGTGATCACCGCGATTGGCATCGGTGCGGCGAAATCGGCCACCAGGTCGAACGGCCGGCCGGTCGGCAGCCGGTCCAGCAGCCGCCGTACCACCGCCGTGATGGTGCCGTCGAAGCCGGCGATCGCGCGCGGGCCGAACGTCGGCGCCGCGAATCGGCGCAGCCGGGTGTGGTCCGGCGGGTTCATCTCCAGGAAGGACAGCTCTGCGGTGTCGTCGACGACCCGGCCGCCGACGCCGAACCGGCGGTCGCGGAGCACCTGGTCACAGACCGCGTGGTCGGCCGTCGTGAACACCCCGAGCCTGGTCAGGGTCAGCGGGCCTGCCGCCCGGATCCGCTCATAGAGGGGGTACGGGTCGATCCGGCCCTCGTCCAGGTGCAGCAGGGCCAGCGGGTCGCCGCGCAGCCGGCCGTTGATCAGGATCATCGCTCGTTCCCGGAGGAACTCCCGGACAAAGGCCGCCTGTCCTGCCATGGTCGCCGTCCTTCCCGCCGTGCTGGAGCGTCTACAGTAGCTCCGTGTCCGTAACCCTTCCCTCGCTCGACTCACTGCATGCCCTGAAGCCGCTGCAACAGCCGAGTTATCCCGACGCGGAGCAGGTCGCCGAGGTCGTGGCCCGGCTGCGTGCGCTGCCGCCGCTGGTGTTCGCCGGCGAGTGCGACGACCTGCGGGCGAAGCTGGCCAGCGCGGCGGCGGGCGAGGCGTTCCTGCTGCAGGGCGGCGACTGCGCCGAGACGTTCGCCGGGGTCACCGCGGCCAACATCCAGGGCAAGCTGCGCACGCTGCTGTCGATGGCCGTGGTGCTGACGTACGCGGCGCAGGTGCCGATCGTCAAGGTCGGCCGGATGGCCGGGCAGTACACCAAGCCGCGCAGCTCCGACACCGAGACCCGCGACGGCGTCACACTGCCGGCCTACCGCGGCGACTCGGTCAACGGGTTCGCGTTCACACCGGAGTCCCGGATGCACGACCCGCGCCGGCTGCTGGACACCTACAACGCTTCGGCCGCGACGCTGAACCTGACCCGTGCGTTCGTCACCGGCGGGTTCGCGCACCTGCGCAGCGTGCACAGCTGGAACGCCAACTTCGTCAAGACGTCAGCGGCCGGCGTCCGCTACCAGAACCTGGCCGACGAGATCGACCGGGCGCTCGCGTTCATGGTGGCCTGCGGCATCGACGACGAGGAGTTCCGGACCGTCGACTTCTACTCCAGTCACGAGGCCCTGAGCCTGGAGTACGAGCACGCGCTGACCCGGATCGACTCCCGCACCCAGCTGCCGTACGACGTGTCGGGGCATTTCCTCTGGATCGGCGAACGGACCCGGCAGCTGGACGGCGCGCACGTCGAGCTGCTCCGGCACGTCCGCAACCCGCTCGGCGTCAAGCTCGGCCCGACCACGACCGCGGACACCGCGCTGCAGCTGGCCGACCGGCTCGACCCGGAGCAGGAGCCGGGCCGGATCACGTTCATCACCCGGATGGGCGCGGGCAAGATCAGGGACGTCCTGCCCGACGTGGTGGAGAAGGTGACCGCCAGCGGCCGGCTGGTGACCTGGGTCTGCGACCCGATGCACGGCAACACGTTCGAGTCGGCCAACGGCTACAAGACCCGGGCGTTCGCGGACGTGATCGACGAGTTGAACGGCTTCTTCGACGTCCACGAGGAGCTCGGCACCTGGCCCGGCGGTGTGCACGTCGAGCTGACCGGCGACGACGTCACCGAGTGCCTGGGCGGCGGCGACGACTTGGTCGAGGCCGACCTGGCCAACCGGTACGAGACGTTGTGCGACCCGCGGCTGAACCGGAACCAGTCGTTGGAACTGGCGTTCCTGGTCGCCGAGCGGCTGACCACCGGCCGGATCAAGCGACCGAACCCGGTGCAGGCCTTCCAAGCCGACGAGTGATCTGAGCCAGCATGATCGTTGATCTTCGTTCGGACACGGTGACCCGGCCGACCGAGGCGATGCGGCAGGCCATGATCATGGCCGAGGTCGGCGACGACGTGTACGGCGAGGACCCTTCGGTGATTGCGCTGGAGCGGCGGGTCGCCGAGCTGCTCGGACACCAGGCGGGGCTGTTCTGCGCGACGGGGTCGCTGGCCAACCTGCTCGGCGTACGGTTGCTGGTCGAACCGGGCCAGGAGGTCGTCTGCGACGTCGAGGCGCACATCGCCCGGGCCGAGATGGGTGCCCACGGCGCGCTCGGCGGGCTCACCATGCGAACGTTCCCGTCCGACCGGGGCCGGATCGACGTGGCCGAGGTGGCCAAGATCATCTCGCCCTCCGCCGGGCCGTACCTCGTCTCCACCGCGGCCGTGGCGGTGGAGAACACGCACAACTTCGGCGGCGGTACGGTGCAGAGTCTTGATCAACTCCAGGCCGTGTCGGAGCTCTGTCGTGATCATGGTCTCGGACTGCACCTGGACGGCGCCCGGCTGTGGAACGCGCACGTCGCGACCGGCACCCCCTTGATCGACTACGGGCGGCTGTGCGACACCGTGAGCGTCTGCTTCTCCAAGGGACTGGGGGCGCCGGTGGGTTCGGTGCTGGTGGCCGACGCGGACCGGATCGAGCGGGCCCGGGTGCTGCGGAAGCGGCTCGGCGCCGGCTGGCGGCAGGCTGGTGTGCTGGCCGCGGCTGCGCTGCATGCCCTTGATCATCACGTGGACCGGCTCGCGGATGATCATGCGGCGGCGCGGACGTTCGCCGAGGCGGTGGCCGAGAACGTACCGGAAGCGGTGGATCCGGACGCCGTCGAGACCAACATCGTGATCATCGACACCGGCGACAGACCGGCCGGTCCGATCGCCGCCGCGGCCGCGGCCCAGGGCGTCCGGGTCTCCGTGCTCGGTGCCCGGATGCTCCGCGCCGTCACCCACCTCGACGTCGACGCCGCCTCCTGCGCGGCCGCCGGCAAGATCATCGGCACCCTGCTCGCCGTCCCGACCTCTGCGCCCTGAGCCCGGTGTCGCGAGAACTCCTCAACTCGAACGCTGGAAGGCGCTGAAGCGCTTTATCAGTTGAACTGAGGAGAAACGACAGCACCCGGCCGCGCCGTCGACCCACGCGACCGGTGGAGCCGGCTCAGGTCCAGACCGGCTCGGGGGTTTCGAGGACCCGGCCGTCGCGGCCGAACTGGAGGTAGCGGTCGAAGCCGCGGACGAACCAGCGGTCGTGGGTGACCGCGAGTACGGTGCCGTCGAACTCGTCCAGGGCCGCCTGCAGGGCGTCGGCCGAGGCGACGTCGAGATTGTCGGTCGGCTCGTCGAGCAGCAGCATGGTCGCGCCGGACAGTTCGAGCAGCAGGATCTGGAACCGGGCCTGCTGGCCGCCGGACAGGGTGTCGAAGGTCTGCTCGCGGGCGGCGACGAGCTCGTACCGGTTGAGCACCCGGGCCGCCTCCTCGGAGCGCAGCGAGCAGTCGGTCCAGAGGATCTCGAGCAGGGTCCGGCCGGCGAGTTCGGGGTGCTCGTGCGTCTGCGAGAAGTGGCCGGGCAGCACCCGCGCGCCGAGCTTCCAGGTCCCGCTGTTGGCGACCGCGTCCGGCTCCGGCCAGCCGCCAAGCAGTCGCAGGAAGTGGCTCTTGCCGGTTCCGTTGCCGCCCAGCACGGCGACCCGCTCGCCGTAGAACACCTCGAGATCGAACGGTTCGGTCAGGCCGGTCAGTGACAGCCCGGTGCAGGTCAGCGCGCGCACTCCGGTCCGCCCGCCGGGCAGCCGCATCCGCAGGCTCTGCTGGCGCGGCGGTTCCGGCGGCCGAACCGCCTCATGGCGACGGAGCCGGGTCACGGCGGCCTGGACCTTCGGCGACTTGGCCAGCCGCAGCGTCTGGACCAGGTCGGCCAGCCGGGCCCGGTGCTCCTCCCAGCGGCGGCCCAGCTCGGCGTACCGCTCGTGCCGGTCGACCCTCGCCTGGTGATAGGTCGCGAAGCCGCCGCCGTGCGTCCAGGCCGTGTTGCCGGCCGCGCCGCCCTCCAGTGTGACGATCTGATCGGCCGTGTTGGCCAACAGCTCGCGGTCGTGGCTGACGTACAACACGGTCTTGGGGGTCTCGTTGAGCTGCTGCTCGAGCCAGCGCTTGGTCGGCACGTCGAGGTAGTTGTCGGGCTCGTCCAGCACCAGCACCTGGTCGGGGTTGCGCAGCAGCACCCGCAGCACCAGCCGCTTCTGCTCGCCGCCGGACAGGGTGCCCAGCTCGCGATACTTCGCCCGGTCGTACGGGACGCCGAACGCCTCCGTACAGCAGATGTCCCAGAGCACCTCGGCCTGGTAGCCGCCGGCGTCGGACCACTCGGCGAGCGCCGTCGCGTAGCCGAGCTGGGTGGCCTCGTCGTCGCGCTCCATGGCGGCCAGTTCGGCCCGGTCCACCGCGGCCGCGGCGGCTTGGAGTCGCGGCGGGGACACCGACAACAGCAGCTCCCGTACGGTCTCGGTGCCCGACCCGACGAACTGGCGCATCACGCCGAGCCCGCCGCTGGTCGTGACCGCACCCGCATCGGGCTCCAGGTCGCCGGCGATGATCTTGAGCAGGGTCGTCTTGCCGCAGCCGTTCGCCCCGACCAGCGCCACGTTGGCGCCGTCGCCGACCCGAAATCCGACCTCCGCGAGCAGCCGCCGCCCGTCGGGGAGTCGGTAGTCGATCCCTGACACCTCGACGTGGCCCATGCCGGGACAGTCTGGCGCGCCGGGGTGCTCGATGGCGACCTCTTTTCCGTCGCGTACCATCGCATCAAGATCAGGAGGGCGCACCGTGAGCGGACCGAACGTCGTGATCATCTACACCGATGATCTTGGTTGGGGCGACCTCGGTTGTTACGGCAGTATGGACGTTGAGACGCCGCACCTGGACGCGCTGGCCGAGCGCGGCGTCCGGTTCACCCAGTGGTACTCGAACTCCCCGGTCTGCTCGCCGTCCCGGGCGTCGCTGTTGACCGGCCTGCACCCGGCGCACGCGGGCGTCGAGTCGATCTTGGGCGTGGCGCGGACGGTGACCGGGTTGCCGGACCAGCCGACGCTGGCGTCCCGGCTCGGCGAACTCGGCTACGAGACGGCGATCTTCGGCAAGTGGCACCTCGGCGTCGAACCAGGTTCGGCACCGCACCGGCGCGGGTTCGGCCGGCACTTCGGTTTCCGGGCGGGCTGCGTCGACTACTACTCGCACATCATGTACTGGGGCCATCGGCACCCGCTGCACGATCTCTGGGAGGACGATACCGAGGTCTGGCGCAACGGCGAGTACCTGACCGACGTGATCACCGACGAGGCGGTCGGCTTCCTCGAAGCGGTCCGGGATCCCTTCTTCTGTTACGTCTCCTACAACGCGCCGCACTATCCGATGCACGCACCGGCGGACGCGATGGCCCGGTTCGCCCACCTGCCCTGGGAACGGCAGGTGATGGCGGCCATGATCAGCCGGGTCGACGACGGGGTCGGCCGGATCGTCAAGGCGCTGCGACGGACCGGGCGGCTGGACGACACGATCATCGTCTTCTCGTCCGACAACGGGCCGTCCGCGGAGGAGCGGAACTGGCTCGGCGGTGAGGAGATCGCCTATCCGGGCGGGTCGGCCGGCGGGCTGCGCGGGCACAAGGGATCCCTGTTCGAGGGCGGGATCCGGGTGCCGGGGATCTGGTCGTGGCCGGGCGGCCTGCCGCAGGGCGTGGTGTGCGACGAGCCGGCGATCATGATGGACGTGCTGCCGACCGTGCTCGCCGCGGCCGGCCACCCGGTCGACGACGCGGACGGAGTTGATCTTGGTCCGCTGCTGCGGGACGGTCGGGCGGGGGAGCGGACCCTGTGCTGGGCGTACGAGAGCCAGCTGGCGGTCCGGCGCGGGCGCTGGAAGCTGGTGATCGACCCGAGCGAACGGCTCGGCACGCCGTCGGTGCCGGGGCGGCTGGTGTTCGATCTCGAGACAGATCCGGCCGAGCGCGAGGACCGGTCCGACGATCAGCCGGAGCTGCTGGCCGAGCTGCTGGCCGCGGCCGAGGCCTGGTCGGCCGACCTTGATCGCTGGCGTACGCGAGCCGCCGCCCCGACCGGCTGAATCGGTCCGGGTGGCGTACCGTGGCGATCATGAAGATCAGTCACCTTGGGCACGCGGCCGTCCTGGTCGAGACCGAACGGACCCGGATCCTGATCGACCCGGGCAACTTCGAGCCGGCCTGGCACGGCCTGACCGATCTGGACGCGGTGCTGGTCACCCACGTCCATCCCGATCACCTCGATCCGGCCGCGGCGGCGGACCTGCTGGCGGCGAACCCGGGCGCGGCCGTGCACGTCGAGCCGTCGATCACCGAGGCCGCGCTGCCCTTCGCCGACCGGCTGACGGCGGCGCCGGTCGGCACGACCCTGACGATCGGTGACGTGACGGTGGAGACGGTCGGCGGGCAGCACGCCGAGATCCACCGGGACATCCCGCGGATCGGCAACATCGGCCTGGTGCTGCGGGCCGAGGGCGAGCCGACCCTGTTCCATCCCGGCGACTCGTACGCGACGGCGCCGGAAGGGATCGACGTGCTGGCGATGCCGGCCTACGGGCCATGGGCGGCGATGAAGGAGACCGTCGACTTCGTCCGCGCGGTCGGCGCGGCGCAGGCGTTCCCGATCCACGACGAGTTGCTCAACGACCGGGGCCGCGGGCTGGTCGCGGGCCGGATCGCCGAGATGACCGAGACCGCGGTCACCGATCTTCGGGATCATCAGCCACACACGTTCTGAGCGGGAGGAAACCATGCGGATCGTCATCGCCGGCGGGCACGGCAAGATCGCCCTGATCATGATCGAAAGGCTCGCCGCGGCGGGTCACGAGGCGATCGGGATCATCCGCAAATCGGAGCAGTCCGCCGACCTGGTCGCGCTCGGCGGCATTCCGTTGGTGCTCGACCTGGAGGCGATCGGCCCGGACGAACTGGGCCGGGACCTCGCCGGCGCTGATGCGGTGGTGTTCGCGGCCGGCGCCGGGCCGGGCAGCGGTGCGGCCCGCAAGCTGACGGTCGACCGGGACGGGGCGATCCTGCTCGCCGAGGCGGCCGAACGGGCCGGCATCCGCCGGTACGTGATGATCTCGGCGCACCGTACCGACGACTTCGATGCGGAGTCCGACGACGTCTTCCAGATCTACCTGAAGGCCAAGAGCGAGGCCGACGCGGACCTGCGCGGCCGGGACCTGGACTGGACGATCGTCCGGCCCGGCGGGCTGACCGACGAGCCGGGCTCCGGCCTGGTCACGCTGGCCGAGCAAACCGAGCGCGGCCAGGTGCCGCGTGCCGACGTCGCGGCCGTGATCACCGAGTTGTTGATCACGGGCCACGGCGTCCGGCGTCAGCTGGAGTTGATCACCGGGCCGACGCCGGTCGCCGAGGCCGTCGCTGCGATCTGATCAGGCGAAGCCGCCTGGATCAGGCGATGGCCTTCGTGCAATCCCCGGAGGCCTTGGAGAACGCGGACGCGTCGCTCGCATCCATCTTGGTCGGCTCGCCGTCCTTGAACGCGATCATGGTCTTGGGCTTGGCCGTGTCGTACATCGCGTCGACGATGCAGGTGGCGAGCTTCTCCGCCTTGTCCTTCGGCAGACCGTTCGACTCCCAGTACTTCGCAAAGCCGGTCACGGTCTCCGCCTTGGCCGGCTTGGCGCCGCCGCTGTCCCCGCTGTCCTCGCTCGGGGCGCTGCTTTCGCTGGGCGCACTGCTTTCGTTGGGCGCGGAGCTGCTCGCCGGGGCCTGGCTGGACGGCTGTGCCGCCGGCGGCTGGCCGGTCTCGGCGGCGCCGGAGCCGCCACAGCCGGACAGCAGCAGCGCGGACGCCGCCACGGCGCCGGCCAGGGTGATCGACAGCTTGCGGATCATGGATTCTCCTTGCTCGTCTGGTCGTCGGGACCGCGACGGCGACTCCGGCGGGCGATCCGAGGCGCGAGACTAGCGAAGCATCGGGTCAGCCGCGGCATCAGGTCCGGCCGGGGGAGCGGGCACCGGCGGCGCGGCTCCGAGATCATCCCAGACGAACTCCGGGATCCGGCCCAGGAACGAGGTCATCAGGTCGGCCAGCCGGGACACCGCGGTCGGATCATGCACCCCGGGGTAGGTGATCAACATCCCGCGGGTCATGATCAACTGCGGCGGCTTGGCCCAGATCAGGAATTCCATCATCCGCGGGTGCACCACGTCGTGGGCGAACTTCGGATGATCACTGGTCACGTCGAACAGGTCGTTGAACGCCGAGCTCTCGAAGTCGATCGAGCCGCTCCCGAACAGTCCGCTGAACGCGCCGTCGGAGGCGATCGTCAGCGACGGGGTGTGCACCGGCAGGTTCAGCGCCATGATCGGCTGCTGGTGCGACCGGGTGTACCTCTCGGTCCGGGTGCCGCCCTTGCCGTCGGAGACCGTACGGGTGTGGGTGGTCTTCCAGTGGTAGACGAAGGCGACCAGCGGCACCGTGCCGCGGGCGGTGCCGACGATCACGTTCGACGTGCTCCAGCCGTGGCCCTGGCCGAACGGGCGCAGCCCCTGGAACCGGTCGATCAGCGAATTGTCGGTGCCGACCAGGGTCCAGTCGGTGCCGTGGAAGCCGAGCCGGGGCGGCTTGGGCACGATCCGGTACGGGGCGAGGGCGGCCGGGTCGAAGGTGGCGGCGACCGCGTCCAGCCGGTCCAGGTAACCGCGCAGTTCGTCCGGGTCCTTCGGCGCGCCGCTGGAGACCAGGTTGTCGCCGTCGACGCTGAGATCGATCGGCTGCGGTTCCGCGCCCGGCGGCCGGCCCAGCCGATCGACGGCCTGGACCAGGCCGGGCGTGACCACCGCGCGGGCGTAGCCGGGGTCGGCACCGAGCACCTGGAACGGGACGCCCGGCCCGAGGTCGATCGGCGGCTCGGTGACGCCGGCCCGCGGCCCGCTTGCGGTCAGGTAGAGCTCGGGCAACGGCATCGGCAGCTTGACCAGGGCCAGCCGTCGCTCGCCCGTACCTCCATAGCTGTAGTCGAACACCGCGAACGGCCGGCCGGACGCGGTGCGCCCGGTGATCAACTCGTCGGTCCGGCGGTCGAAGCCGAGGTCGAACGGCGGATTGGCCAGCGGCAGCACCGGCGCCAGCGAGGGCGACGACTCGAAGGTCCAGCCGAGTTCGCGGACCCGGCCCTTCCAGCGCTGCCGACGGACGATGAACACGGTCGCGATCGCGACGCCGATCACCAGCAGCACGGTCAGGACGATCAGCAACGGTTCGTTCATCGGGAGGCCTGTTCGGTCGGAAACACCGCTGTGACGATAGCGAATGCGCCGGCCGGCCTGCGCGCGGCGATCCCGCTTGGACGATCTTGACCGGATTGGTGGCGGGCCCATCGACCTCGGCAGGGGTCACGTCATGATGCTTCTAGTGTCGTCCCACCACTCGACTGACGGGAGTCCGATCATGAGCAGCAGGGTGAGCAGGCGCAGGGCACTTGCGATCGGGGGCGGCGCGCTCGCCGGCACCGTCGCGGGCACGAGTACGGCCTCGGCGGCGACCGACTGGTACCGGCTGCCGGTGATCACGGCGAACATCGGCCGGAACAACCTCGCCGCCCGGGACGCGGCCTTCGATGCGGTACGCAACGCCGACGGCACGAACCGGCCGCTGGTCTGCTTCCAGGAGATCAGCGAGGGCGACAGCGGCGAAGAGGCCATGATCGACCACTACTTCGGACCGCTCTACACCAAGGCTTTCCTGCGCGACGCCAGGGCGTTCCGGGTCCCGATCTGCGTCGGCCGGCCGTGGGTCGTCGTGTCCCAGCAGGCCTATTTCGCACACCGCGGCGTCTCCGGGTGGTCCCCGGAACGCTGGCTCACCGAGGTCATCGTCCGGCACCAGGACCATGTGAACCTCGAGTTCGCGGTGCTCAACACCCATTACATCGCGAACGCGTTCAACGGCGACCAGCGCACGGACCTCCAGGACGAGTGGTGGCTGATGCGGGACGTCCACCGGGCCCGGTCCCGCTTCCACCACGAGGCGAATCGGCTGGTGATCTGGGGCGCCGACACGAACCGCCGGGACTTCGGCACGGCGTCGGACCTGTCGGCGGAACAGAAGGCGTTCGGTACGGGGATCGACCGGCTGCACTGGTTGCCCGGCAGGAACGGGAACGTTCAGATCACCCTGAACGCCACCAAGATCATCGACATGAACGTCGACTCGCACAACGCGCGGCTGGCGATCTTCCACGTCCGCGCCGTCTGAGGGCGGTTCAGGTCCGTTCGGTCACGGCCGGCTCCGCCTCGGTCCGCGGAGTCGTGCCGCGACGGCGCAGGCGGGGTGCGAGTTCGGTCAGGTACATCGCCGCGACGATGGCGAAGCCGCCGGCCAGCATCCGCCAGGTGATCGACTCGCCGCCCAAGGCGACCGCGAACCCGGCGGCCCAGATCGGCTCGCCGGCCATGATCACCGCGGCCCGGGTCGGCTCGATCCGGGCCTGCGCCCAGGTCTGCAGCAGCATCGTCAGCGAACCGGCCACCACGGCGATGTAGAGAACGATCGCCCAGTCGGTGCCGGTGGCCGGCAGCTGGATGCCGCCGGGCAGCGCGAAGCTCGTGCAGAGGACGGTGATCACCACCAACTGGACCGCGGTCAGCCCAAGCGCGTCGCCGGGCTTGCTGAGCCGGCTCAGCGCGAGGATGTGACCCGCGTAGACGACGGCGGAGGCGAGCGTGAGCAGCTCCCCGTACCCGACCGGACCGAGTCCATTCGCAGTGGCGTTGAGGGACAGGATGCCGAGCCCGGCCGTCGCCAGCCCGACCGCGACCCAGGTCAGCGGGCTGATCCGGGTACGCAGGATCAGTGCGCCGAGCAGCGGCGTCGCGACCACGTAGAGCCCGGTGATGAAGCCGGACACACTGGCCGCCGTATGCGCCAGCCCGAACGTCTGCAGCAGTTGGGCGCCGCCGTAGAGCAGACCGAGCAGGGCGCCGTCCCGCAGGATGCGGCGATCCACCCGGAGCCCGTTCGGCCGGCCGATCGTCGGCGCGGCCAGCAAGATCAGCGCGAGCGCGGCGATCCCGAACCGAACGGCGAGCAGATCCGGCACCGGGATCCGGGTGACGATGTCGCCGATCATGAAGAACGTCGAACCCCAAGCCGCCGTCATCGCGATCAGGGCGACGAACGCGAGCGTCGTCCCTCGTCCGCCCCGCTTCACCTGGACAGCCTAAGGTCCCGACCCGACTCGGCCAGCACGTCCCGGTGCCGCCGCGGAGGCATTCGCGACTGCCTCGCACCGCGATCGGAGGGCGAGTGACGGCTGCGAGGAACGGTCGCGAGCACGAACGAGGAGCCTCCGGCGCCGCGCCCAGTCTGTCGAGAGGCGGCTCAGCCGATCTTCGGCTCACCAGCGGCCGCGATCGCTCGCCCCGTCCGGGTTGCTCGTCGTGTCTGGGGTTGCTTGTCGTGTCTGGGGTTGCTCGTCCGGTCCGCGGCCGTTCGCCCCGGCCGCGTTCTGTGCCACCGTTCGGTGGCGAGCAGCGGGTCCGGGATTCCAAGCGGAACGCCTCGGGCGCTCGATCGGCGGCGCTGCCGCTCGTCGGATCTCCGGCATCCGCGACCGCAGCATCCGTCGTGGCCGCGCGGGCTTCACCCACTCCGGACGAGTGACACAAATCTGCAACGCAACGCCGTGCGTAACCGATTTCTCGGCTTCCGCGACAGGTTGCAAGCCAGATTCGTGTCACTCGCGCTCCCGGCCGGAGCGCGAGCGTGCTGGTGGCTGATCGCCGTCCGGAATCGGGCAGCCTTGTCGCGGATGCGCCTCGCTGTGGGCGCAACCTGCGGGATTCGGCCCGAACCGGCCAGAGCGGGGGACGTTCGCGACACCGACGGCGCGCCCGGCAGCCTGGTTCGGTCGCGCAGGCTCGGCCCATGCTGTCGGCGCCGCCGCATCGCCAGCCATCCCCGGTATCGCCCAGCCATCTCCGGCGCTGCCGCATCGCCGGCCATCCCCGGTATCGCCGGCCATCCCCGGTATCGCCAGCCATCCCGGCGCCGCTTACCCGCCCAGCCATCCCCGGCGCCGCTGTACGGCCAACCATCCCCGGCGCCGCTTTACCCGCCCAGCCATCCTCGGCTGCCGTGCCGTCATCCATCCCGGGCCGGCGCTACCGCCAACCATCCCGAGGCCCGCTCGTACCGCCAACCATCCCGGCGCCGCCGCACCGCTAACCTGCGCCACGCTCCGCCAACCACTCTCCGGCGCTGGCGCACCGGCACCACACCACGGCGCTGGCGCACCAACCTGCGCAGCCGCGCCGCCAACGTGCGCAGCCGCGCCGCCAACCTGCGCAGCCGCGCCGCCCAACTACCCGGGCACCGCCGCACCGCCAACCCGCGCCGCCGCACCGCTCAACTGCCCTCGGCCCCGCGCCACCCCCGCCGACCAGTCACTTCCGCAGCGACACGCCGCCAGAACGCCTGCTTTTCTGACCGGTCGGCGGGTTTTAGATCAGGTACAGGGTGATCGTGGATCCCTTGGGTGCCTTGCTGCGTTCCTTCGGGTCGGTGTAGGCGACGTAGCCAAGGTTAAGGAAGTTGATCGGAGCGGGCTTGACGACTACCTCGAACCCCGCATCTCGCATGATTTGGCGGGCCTGGTCTTCGGGCAGCCTCACCACGTTGGGCACGGTGACCAGGATCGGGCCGAGGGACTTGGTCAGGGTGATCGAATCGCCCTTGTGGCCGCTGCCGGAATCGGGCGACTGCTTGATCACCAAGCCCTCGGCGACCGTGTCGGAGTGCTCGGAGACGATCTTGACCTTGAACCCGTCGTCCGACAGTTCCCGCTCGGCCTTCTTCGCCGAATCACCCGTGAAGTTCTCGATCTTGATCGGCTTCGGGCCCTTCGACACGACGAGGTCGATCGGGGTCTGCTTCTTCAGTGCGGCGCCCTTCTTCTCGGACGCCTCGAGGACGATGCCGACGTCGGCCTTCTCGTCCCAGCGGCCCGCCACCTCGCCGATCGCCAGGTTGGCCTCGATCAGCGCCATCCGGGCCTTCTCCTCGCTCAGCCCGATGATCTTCGGCATCGCATACCGCTCCGGACCGCGGGACAGCAGGACGGTCAGCTCGCTGCCGTCGAGGATCCGGCTGCCCTTCTCCGGGTCGGTCGAGACCACCTGCCCTTTCGGTACGTCCTCGGAGTAGGTCTCGCCGAATGCGGCGGCCAGCCCGGCGTTCTGGACGGCCCGGGTGGCCTGGTCCTTGGTCATCCGGGTCAGGTCCGGGGCGGTGGTGAACCGGCCCTCGACCAGGTACCAAGCGGTCACCGCGACGCCCGTGGTGAGGGCCAGCACGAGCAGCAGGATCACGATGCCGCGCCGGCGCCGTCGGGCGGCCCGGCGCTGCTGGGCCAGCGCGGACGGACCCGGTCCGCCCGTGGTCCGGGTCGTCTCCTGGACCGCCGGCTGTGGCAGCGTCGGCGGGCCGGCGTCGAACACCGACGGCGTGCGCGGCGTCCGGGCCCGGCGATACTCCGGGCTGGCCGGCGACCGGACCGGACGGACCGGCTGGTCGTTCAGTACGGCCGGGGAGACCAGCGTCGGCGGAGCCGGGCTCGGCGAGACCGGGGTCGCCGGCGGCACCTCGACGAATTCGATCGACGGGGCGAACCCCGCCGGGCCGGCGGCCGGTGCCGCTCCGGGCACCAGGTCACCGAGGTTGTGGATCGGCTGGGTCAGCTCGTTGCCGGGAACGGCCTGGATGCCGCCCGGATTGCTGGGCAGCGCCAGGTCGGCGGTCAGCTGCGGGTCGTCCGGCAGCCCGTCCCGCAGCGCCCCCTGGACCCGGTGGATGTGGGCCAGCAGCACCCGCGCATCGTGCGGCCGGAACTCCGGTCGGCGCGCCGACATCCGGGCCACCAGGGCGTCCAGGTAGGGCGGGATCGGCGCGACGGTCCGGTAGCCGGACGGCGCCGGGACGTCGTTGTGGACGTGGGCGTACGCGACCTGGATCGGCGTCTCGCCGGTGTGCGGCTTGCGGCCGGTGAGCAGCTCGAACAGGACCACGCCGAGGCTGTAGACGTCCGAGCGGGCGTCGGCCTTGCCGGTCACCACGAGCTCCGGCGGGAGGTAGGAGACCGTACCGATCAGAACGCCCTGGGTGGCGGTCGAGGTCTGCGAGGTGATCGCCTTCGCCAGCCCGAAGTCGGCCACCTTGATCTGGCCCTGGTCGGAGATCAGTACGTTCTCCGGCTTGATGTCGCGGTGCACCAGGCCCGCGTCGTGGGCGGCGGCGACGGCCCGGACCACCGGCTCGATCAGGTCGAGCGCCCGCAGCGGCGGCATCGCACCGTCGCGGCCGATCACGTCGCGCAGGGTCTGGCCCTCGACGTACTCCATCACGATGTACGGGCGCCGGCCCTGACCGCCGATGTCGTCGGCGCCCTGGTCGAACACCGCGACCACCTGCGGATGGGACAGCCGGGCCGCGGCGCGGGCCTCCCGGTCGAACTTCCGGGCGAACTCCGCGTCGTCACCGAGGCCGACGTGCATCACCTTCACGGCGACGGTCCGGGTCAGCCGGGCGTCGACGGCTTCGTACACGGTGGCCATGCCACCGCGGGCGAGTCGACGGGTGATCCGGTAGCGCCCGTCGAGCACGAGACCCACCAAGGGGTCGCTGATGCTCGTCATGGTCACGCTTGCTCCAAACACGGTGGGGAAGTGGCCGTGTTGGCCTGCACCGGAGTCTAGAAGGGGTCGGGTCGAATGAAGCTCCGGCACGCCGCTTCCGTACCGAATCGCTCCGTCACCTTGTCCACCGTGCGGTTCCCCCGAACCCAAGACCGTCCTCCGACCTCATTGTTGCTGTCAAGCACGAGCCAGTCTGCCGAGTGCCGCAAACGGGTGTCGAATGTCGGTACGAATCCGTGCCGGCCCGCCGACTCGGAGGACGGTGTCAGTGGTCCGGTCTAACGTCTCCGTCGTGACGAAGACGAGTGCCCTGGACAGTGGGGTCGACCTGGATCCGGAGCGGCTGGAGCGCGTCCGGGGGCGGCTGGCGAGCAACCTGATCGCCTGGCTGACCACCGTGGACCGGCGCGGCCAACCGCACAGTGTCCCGGTCTGGTTCCTGCACCGCGACGACGGGACCGTCCTCGTCTACACCCGGCCTGGGAAGCACAAGCTGGCCGCCCTCGAGCAGAACCCGAGGGTGAGCCTGGTCCTCGACGTGACCGACATCGGCCGGGACGTGATCCGGATCGAGGGGAAGGCCCGGATCGACCCCGCCGTGCCGCCGGCCGACCAGGTGCCGGCGTTCACGGTGAAGTACGCGGAGCGGATCGGGGCCCTGTTCGACTCCGCCGCCGAGTTCGCCGCAATGTTCTCGGTGCCGATCGTCATCGTGCCGGAGCG
The DNA here is from genome assembly GCF_013407955.1 of Microlunatus parietis. Taxonomy (GTDB): domain Bacteria; phylum Actinomycetota; class Actinomycetes; order Propionibacteriales; family Propionibacteriaceae; genus Microlunatus; species Microlunatus parietis. The sequence continues at coordinate 6,329,882 of NZ_JACCBU010000001.1, forward strand.
GCTTATGGGATGAAAGACACTAATCTGACCGGATGACCGCTCTGCTGGGCCTCGGCGCCCGATTGCGACTGGCCCGGTTGTATCTGTGTACGGACGCGCGCACTCGGTCCGGCGACCTGGCCGAATTCCTGGCCGCGGCGCTGCGCGGCGGAGTCGACATCGTGCAGTTGTGGCAGCCGGGCCTGGATCCGGACCAGGAGCTGGCCGCGCTGGAGACCTGTCGTGCCGCCGCGAGGATGCACCAGGCGCTGGTGGTGGCGCACGGTTCGGCCGACCTGGCCGCCCGGTTCGACGGTGACCTGCTGCACCTCGGCCCGGACGACGGGGCGAGCCGGGTCGCGCGCCGCAAGCTGCACCGGTACGCCCTGCTCGGCCGGACCGCGCACACGCCGCAGGCGCTCGATGCCACGGTCGCCGACGAGGACGTGGATTACGTCAGCGTCGGGCCCGTGTACGCGACGCCGACCGTGCCGGACCAGCCGGCGGTGGGGCTCGACCTGGTCCGCTATGCCGCGCGATTGGCGCCGGTCGCCGAGCCGGACAGCAAGCCCTGGTTCGCGATCGGCGGGATCGGGCCGGACACGATAGACGAGGTCATCGAGGCCGGCGCCCGGCGGGTCGCCGTGGTGCGCGCGATCACCGAAGCCGACGACCCGGAGGCGGCGGCGCGGCGGTTGTCGGAGCGACTGCGGCAGGCCTGGCGCGACGACCCGGCCATGGAGGCATACACGATCGCCGCCGCGGCCTGGTCGGGGCCGGACCGGTGACGCTCGCCGGCCGGTCTGGGCTGGTCGGGGCCGGATTGGTGACGCTGGGCGGTCGAGCGGGGCTGACCGGGGTGATCGTCGGGCTGCTGGTTGCCGTCGCATTGCTGGTCGGCTGCTCCGTCGGTACGGTGACCGAGCCGGAGGCGGGTCCGGGGGCCCGCGACCCGGAGTCCGGGCTGGTCGTCGTCGAGCTTGATCAACTTCCGCCCGAGGCGGCTCGGACGCTCGAGTTGATCAAGGCGGGCGGTCCGTTCCCGTACCGGAAGGACGGGTCGACGTTCGGCAACCGGGAGGGTCTGCTGCCGGACCGGCCGCGCGGCTACTATCGCGAATACACGGTGCCGACACCGGGCGAGGACGATCGCGGCGCGCGCCGGATCGTCACCGGCGACCGGGACCGGATCTTCTACTACACCGGTGATCACTACACGTCGTTCTCGAGGATCCGATCATGATCGATGACCTGGCGGGATTGCTGGACGGCGGCCGGCGGCCGGGGGTGTATCGCGCTGGACCGGGCGAGTTCGCGTTGTCGGAGCGGACCGCGGCGGCGGGTTGGCAGGTGGCCGAGGTCGGCGCGTTCGACGACCTGGAGGGCTTCTACGACCAGGTCGCCGATGCGCTCGGGCTGCCGCGCTACTTCGGCCGCAACCTGGACGCCCTCTGGGACTGCCTGACCGACCTGATCGAGCCGACGGCGCTGATCATCGCCGACTGGAGCCGGTTCGCGCTGCCCGAACCGCGCGACGCGGCCCGGCTGCTCTCGTTGCTGACCGACCGGACCCGGGAGGGCACGCCGTTCGCGGTCGTGCTGGCCAACCGCGGAGCGCTGGACCTCGAGGATCAGGTTGCGGGCTTGAACCCGACGTAACGTCATGTTCTACGGTGCCTGCATGAACACCGCAACAGTCTTCGGACTCTCCGTGATCATGGAAACCAACGACGACGTCGACCGGGCCGCCACGTTCCTCTCGGCGGTCGGCCTCGCGGTCGAGGGCGAGGACGGGTTCGTCCAGGTGAAGGGCCCGTCGGTCAACTTGTCGATCATGCGCGGCGCGATGATCGACACGCCGCCGCACGGCGGCCTGCTGATCCAACTCCAGGTCGCCGACGTGGACGCCGCGGCCCAAGCGGCCGTCGACCACGGCGGCGAGGTGGGCTGGGGGCCGGGCCGGACCGACTTCGGCACCTACTCCGCCTACGTCCGCGGCCCGGGCGGCCTGACGGTCGAGCTGCTCACGCCGGTCGGCGACTGACGCGTGGCGGAGACCGAGCGACCGTACTGGCGGGTCGGCGAGCTCAGCCAGGCCACCGGCCTGACCGTGCGCACGCTGCACCACTACCACCAGATCGGCCTGCTCGACCCGGCCGCTCGCAGCGCCGGCGGCCATCGGCTGTACGCGCCCGCGGACGTCCGCCGGCTGATGTACATCGTCGTCCTGCGCCGCGCCGGTCTCTCCCTGGCCGCGATCAAGGAGGTGCTGGACCGGGACCGGATCGACGTCGCTGCCCTGATCGACCAGCAGCGCCGCGATCTCGAGTCGGTGCTGATGGACACCGTCGAGTTCGGCCGCCGGCTGCAGGACGCGTCGATCGACGAGCTGTCCCGGGATCCGCGCCGGCTCCGCGAGTTGATCAACTGGGTGACCCCGAATCCGATCGCGTCGCAGCCGGTGGTGCTGCTGGTCTACGCCGACGTCGAGCTGGCGTACCGGACCTTGATCCACATGTTCGGCTTCGGCCCGGGCGTGATCGCCCGCGACGGCGACGGCCACGTCGGTTACGCCGAGGTCACCGGGCCGATGGGCAACATCCGGCTGCACTGGCCGCGCCCCGGCCTCAGCCCGCCCGACCCGGCGCGGGACCCGTCGTCGATGACGACCGTCGAGGTGGCCGACCTCGACGCCCACTACGCGCAGGCCCGGGACGCGGGCGCGAGAATCGTCCGGCCGCTGACCACCCAGCACGGAGCCCGCGAGTACCTCGCTCTTGATCATGAGCACCACCTCTGGTGCTTCCAACAGGCCTGACCGCGGTGATCAGGCCGGCGTCAGCCGCAGGCCGTGCCGGCTGCCGCCCCAGACACCGTCCTTGATCACGACCCGGCCGCGCTGCATCACCCAGCCGATCCCGACCGGCGGCACGTCCGGATCGGAGTAGCTGCCTTCATGATCAACAACGTCCGGGTCGAGGCAGACCAGGTCCGCGACCGCGCCGCGGGCGAGCGTGCCGCGGCCGGGCACGCCGAAGATCGCCGCCGGCAGCGACGTCATCCGGCGGACCGCCTCGGCCAGATCGATGATCTTGCGCCGCCGGACGTACTCGCCGAGGACGCGCGGGAAGGTCCCGTACAGGCGGGGGTGCGGAGTGCCGCCGAGGCCGGGCGGCAGCCCGTCCGACCCGATCGCCGTGTACGGGGAGCGGAGCACGGTCGCCACGTCGTCCTCGCTCATCGTGAACAGGACGGTGGTCACGTGCAGCTCCTCCTCGAGCAGGATCCGGACCACGGTCTGGAGCGGGTCCAGGCCCAGTTCGTCGGCGAGCTCCGGGATCCGGCGGCCCTCGTAGGCGTGGCTGCGGGTGGAGGAGATCATGATCCGGTCGTAATTCGGGTCGGCCTCGGCCCGCAACCGCTCCAGCGCGTCCGGGTCGCGCAACCGGCGCAGCGCCTCTGCCGGCCCGGCGTCGAGCAGCCAGCCGGACAGGCTCGAGGTGAGGCCGGTCGAGGAGGCGATGTAGGGATACTGGTCCTGGGTGACCGGCAACCCGGACGCGCGCGCCGCGTCCAGCCGCTCCAGGGCCGGCTCCACCAGACCCCAGTTGGCCCGGCCGGCCGCTTTGAGGTGGGAGACCTGGACCCGGCAGCCCGCCTCGCGCCCGATCCGGACCGCCTCGTCGATCGCGTCCAGCAGCCCGGCGCTCTCGTTGCGGATGTGGCTGGCGTACACCCGGTCGGCGGGCAGCCGGCGGGCCAGCGCGATCACCTCCGCGGTGTCGGCGTACCGTCCCGGCGGGTAGATCAGCCCGGTGGACAGCCCGAACGCGCCGGCCGCCAGCGCCTCGTCGAGCAGATCGCCCATCGCCGCAAGATCATCTTCGGTCGGTACGGCGGCGGTCGGCCCGATCACCGCCTGGCGCAGGGTGCCGTGGCCGACCAGCGGGCAGACGTTGGTGACGCTGCCCGCGGCGTCGATCGCGGCGAACCACTCGGCGCTGCTGTGCCAGCCGCCCGGCTCGATCCCGAACAGCCGTCCCGGTCCCTGGGCGAACGACGCGTCGTCGCCGGCACGGATCGGCGCCAGCGACGAGCCGCAGTTGCCGACGATCTCGGTCGTCACGCCCTGGCTGATCTTGGACAGGTCGTCCTCGGCCAGCACCGGCGCGTTGTCGGCGTGCGAATGGGCGTCGATGAAACCGGGGCAGACCACCCGCCCGCCGGCGTCGATCACGTCCGCGGCGTCCGGCGGCACGGTGCCCGGCGGTTCGACCGCGGTGATCGACTCGCCCTCGACGATCACCTCGCCCGACCTCGGCTGGGCTCCCGTACCGTCGACGATCAAGGCGTTGATGATCTTCATCCGGCGAGTCTACGAAGCCGCCGCCGCTCTGCGGTTCGCGTCGCCCCGGATTTCGGTGCGGTTCGCCGTCCGTTCCGCCGTCCGTCGGAACGGTCCGAAAATCTTGGACAACCGATTCCCAGCTGCGCAAGTTTGTGTGTAGCTTTCTGACATCTGGCACGAATGCGCATTCGGGGGCCTCACGACGAGCGGAGTTCATGATGGACGCGTGCGATGATCCGGGGCGGTTCAGCCGCCGAGCCGTGCTGGGAGTCGGGGCCGGGATGGTCGCCGCGACCCAGGTCGGGACCCGGGCCTATGCCGACGAGAACGGGCAGGACCAGGCGCCGCCGGACGTCGACAGCGACCGGTACGTCGATGTCCAGCTGCTCAACATCACCGACTTCCACGGCTATCTGTCGCCGACCGACGTCGACGGCGACAACCTGGTCAACGACGGCGGGGTGCCGAAGGTGGTCGGCGGCGCCGCCTACCTGGCCGCGCACCTGAAGCGGCTCCGGGCCGGCCGCCGCAACAGCATCTTCTTCTCCGCCGGCGACAACTTCGCCGGCTGGCCGTTCACGGTCGACGCGCACGCCAACGAGCCGACGATCGAGGTCCTCAATGCGCTCGGCCTGCAGTTCAGCACCGTCGGCAACCACGAGCTCGACCAGCGGTTCCCCGAGTACCTGGTCGATCACATCGAACGGGGCGAGCCGATCGGCGTCCCGGGGCGGGACAGCTCGTTCCCGGATTCCCGCGGCCGGCAGTTCGGCGGCGCCGATTTCTCCTTCTACAGTTCGGATGTCGTGCTCGACGAGACCGGGCTGACCGTGCGCCCGCCGTACAACATCGTCCAGGTCGACGCCGGCAACGGCCGGAAGCTGCCGATCGGCTTCATCCACCTCACCGTCACCAGCACCGCCACCGGTTCCACCTCCTACCAGCCCGGGATGCGCAATCTTGATCATCTCGAGACGGTCAACCGGATCGCCGCCGAGCTGAAGGCGAAGGGCGTCCGGACGATCGTCGTCAACATGCACGAGGGCGGCGCCGCCGGCCGGGACATCAACGCCCTGACCGATCCGACCGGCCCGTGCTTCACCCTGGCCCGTGCCGCGACGCCGGACATCGCCGCGTTCGTCACCGGCCACTGGCACGCCGCGTTCAATGGGATGGTCCCCGGACCCGACGGGGTGCCGCGCCCGGTGGTCGAAGCCGGCTGCCACGGCCAGATGATCAACGAGATCACCCTCAAGCTGGACCGGCGGACCGGTGCCGTGGTGCCGTCCCTGACCACGTCCAAGAACCACGCCAACACCCACGAGATCCCGCCGGATCCCCGGGTCGGCAAGATCGTCAACTACTGGGTCGACCAGGGCGTCCGGCGCTTCCAGACCCCGCTGGCGAAGCAGAGCGCGGATCTGACCCGGGCGCCGTCGCCGCTCGGCGAGAGCGCGATGGGCAACCTGGCCGCCGACGTGCTGCTCTGGGAGGCGCACCGACAGGGCGACGAAGTCGATCTTGCCCTGTTCGCTACCGCGCCGCGCAAGGGCTCGGTCGCATTGGCCGGGGACGGGCTGCTCTACGACGCCGGCCGCAACGCCGCCGACACGGCAGGCCGGATCCTGTTCGGCGAGGCCTGGAAGGCCTTCGGGTACGGCAATCCGGTACTGGGCGTGACGGTGACCGGGGCGGCGATCCTGACCGCGCTGCAAGATCAGTGGAAGGTCAGCGGGGCCGGGGTCTCGACCTCGCCGCTGGCTGTCTCGGCCAACGTGTCGTACGAAGTCGATCTTGCGGCGGCGCCGGGCAGCCGGGTCGACCCGGCCTCGGTCAAGATCAACAACCAGGTGCTGGAGCCGGCGCAGTCCTACCGGGTCGCGGCGCTGGCGTACACCTTGATCGCCGCCGACGGCACCACCGCCCTGGCCGATTTCACCGACGCCGTCCGGCACGAACGCGATCGCGAGGTGTTCATCGCCTACCTCCGGGCACACCCGACGATCGACCCGCCGCCGCTGACCCGGGTCAGACCGGCCGGCGGCACCGGTGAAGGGAGTCGATGATCATGGTCGCGACGATCAGCACCGTCACCGGGTACGGGTTCGACCAGACCGGCTTCGGCGGCCCGGCCGCGAACGTCGACTTGCGCCAGCTGGGCACCAGCTCCCGGATGCTCGGGCACAACCAGGGCATCGCCGTCGATGCCGACGGCCGGATCCTGGTCTCCGCGACCGTGAACAACGTGGTCGGCCGGATCGCCGCGCCGGCCAGTTGGACCGAGCAGCCGCTCGGCGAGGCGCTGACCGCGCCGACCGGCGCCCTGCCGTGGCGGTTCTACTCGCCGTCGGCGGCAGCGGTGGGCGCGTTCGCGGCGACGACGTACCAAGATCAGAGTGCGGTGCACTACGTGGCGACGAACGCCGACCGGCACACCGTGCTCTACCTGCAACCGACGATCATCGCCGGCGCGACCGGGGTGGGCCGGCTGACCGTCGTCGGCAGCGGCACCGTCGTGCTCAACCTGTACAACGGCAGGGTCGAGATCTACAGCCAGACGATCACGCTCAGCGACACGCCGCAGACCTTGATCGCGGAGAAGGTGTTCGCGCCGGGCGCGCTCGATTTCAAGCTGCGCAGCCCGATCGCGCAGGAACGGATCGAGGCGATCGTGTTCGGGGCGTCGATCCAGCAGCGCCAGGTCACCGGGGCCACCGCGCCGATCGCCGGCCGGATGGCCAGGCTGGGCGGCGACGGGGACGGCGGTCCGGCCACCGAAGCCCGGCTCAACGCACCGGCCGGGATCGCGGTCGGCCCGGACGGCACGGTCGTGATCGCGGACTCGTACAACCATCGGATCCGGGCCGTCGACCCGCGCGGCCGGATCAGGACCATCGCCGGGACCGGGGAATCGGGCGACGGCGGCAGCAGCCGGGCGGTGGACTGCCGGCTGGACCACCCCGGCGGGGTTGCGGTCGACGCGCGCGGCACGGTCTACGTCGCCGACACGTACAACCACCGGATCCGGGCCGTGTCGCCGGGCGGCTCGATACGGACCATCGCCGGCACCGGTGAGGCCGGGGCCGACGGCGCCCGCGACCTGGCCACCCGGACCAGGCTCAACCATCCGCAGGGGGTGGCGGTCGACGCGGCCGGGAACGTCTACGTCGCGGACACGTACAACCATCGGATCCTCCGGATTCACCCGCACGGCCGGGTCAGCATCGTCGCCGGGACCGGCACCGCGGGCTTCGGCGGTGACGGCGGCCCGGCCGCGGCGGCGCAGCTGGCCACGCCGCACGACGTGGAGGTCGCCGCCGACGGGACGCTGTACGTGGCCGACACGCTGAACAACCGGATCCGGCGGATCGCCGGCGGCACCATCGCGACCTACTCCGGAGTCGGCACGTACGGCGGCACCGGCCGGGCCGGTGGTCCGGCGAGCGCGGCGCAGTTGGCCCACCCGGTCGGGGTCGCCGCCGATCCGCGGTCCGGCGACCTGTACGTCGTCGAGAGCACCCAGGGCGTGCTCCGGATCCAGCCGTAACCCAGGGGTCGCCGCGATCCCTTATGGTTCGCCCCATGACACGCGTTCGGGGACTTCTGTTGTCGCTGCTGGCCGCCGTCCTGGCCGTCGGACTGGCGCCGGATCTCGCGTCGGCGGCCGTGCCGAAGGTACGGTTCGCGACGTTCAACGCCTCACTCAACCGGGCCGCCGCCGGTGAGCTGCTGGCCGACCTGTCCAAGCCCGGCGATCCGCAGGCCAGCGAAGCCGCGGAGGTGATCCAGCGGGTCCGGCCGGACGTGTTGCTGATCAACGAGTTCGACTACGTGCCGGAGAACGCCGCCGCCGACGCGTTCCGGGCCAACTACCTGGAGGTCGGGCAGCAGGGCGCGGACCCGATCGAGTATCCGTACGCGTACACGGCGCCGGTCAACACCGGGGTGGCGACCGGGTTCGACCTTGATCGCAACGGTCAGGTCGGCGGCGGCAACGACTCGCACGGGTTCGGCCTCTTCGAGGGGCAGTACGGGATGCTGGTGCTGTCGAAGTACCCGATCGCGTTCGACGAGATCCGTACCTTCCAGAACTTCCTCTGGCAGGACATGCCGGGAGCGCTGCTGCCGGACGACCCGGCCACGCCGGAGCCCGCGGACTGGTACTCCGACGAGGCGCTGGACGTGCTGCGGCTGTCCTCGAAGTCGCACTGGGACGTCCCGATCAAGATCGGCAAGCGCGAGGTGCACTTCCTGGTCGCGCACCCGACGCCACCGACGTTCGACGGGCCGGAGGACCGCAACGGCGTCCGCAACCACGACGAGATCCGGTTCTGGGCCGACTATGTGGGTTCTCGGCGGCAGAGTCGCTACATCTACGACGACGCCGGCGAGCGCGGCGGCCTGAAGCCGGGCAGCCGGTTCGTGATCGCCGGCGACTACAACGCCGACCCGCTGGACGGCGACAGCGTCGACGGCGCCGTCAACCAGCTGCTGGGCCATCCGCGGATCGCCGACCCGGAACCGACCAGCGAGGGCGCGGTGATCGCGGCCGAGCAGCAGGGCCAGGCGAACACCACCCACCGCGGCGACCCGGCCCTGGACACCGCCGACTTCAACGACACCGCACCGGGCAACCTCCGCGTGGACCTGGTGCTGCCGTCCCGTGGCCTGGTGCAGCGCGGAGCCGGCGTCTTCTGGCCCACCCCCGACTCGCCGCTGGCCCGCCTCAACGACGCCTCCGACCACCACGCCGTCTACCTGGACCTGCGCCTCTGACAACCGCCGACCGGTCAGCAAAGCAGGCGTTTTGGCGGCGTGTCGCTGCGGAATTGACCGGTCGGTGAGGGGTGGGAGGTTGAGGGCGGCGCGGTGCTGGTCAGTCGCAGGCGGTCCCGGCCGCTGATCGGAATCTGCGACCGACCTGCGCGGCGAAGGCAGATGACCAGGTGGGCAGCGACCCGGGGTGGCGACGACTGGGCTGGGATGACGATCGGGCTGGGATGACGATCGGGCTGGGATGACGACCGGGCTGGGATGACGACCGGGCTGGGACAACGACCGCGCGTTGCGCGCGCAACGATCCGGCGAAGGCAACCGTCGTTGCCGACGCTCCGTCGACGCGCTTCCGCGCGGATCGTCGCTGCCGGTCGTTGCGCTGGGCCGCGGGGCCTGGCCCGCCGTCTGTGCCACTGCTCGCGCCGCTCAAGTAGTTGCCGCGCCACTCGAAGAAGAACTGCCGCCGTCGGACCCCCGCTGGAGTCACCCGGTCGGCGACGGTCACGACGGTTCGCGACGGGCAACGACCCGCTCGGCTCAGTCAACGGTCCGCAGCCTGCTGCCCGATCGGCCATTCGCCTGGCGCCGACGGGCGCAGCACGATCTGTTGGCCGACCTGATGTGCGGTTGTCGTGGGACATCGGTCGGCGACTGTCAGGCGATCCGGCGGCGAGGATCCCGGTGGCGATGTCGCGATTTCTCTTCGGTTCGGATGGTGCAACGTTGAAATGGGCCCGAGCGCTCCACGGGAAGTGATTTCGCGACACGCTCCCCGGAGCGGGCCGTGCTCACCGCGACCGCTCCCGATCCGACGGGCTACGGCCGGATCGTCGAGGCGCCGCGTGCCGCAACTCCGGAAGGCGGGCGCAGACCACGTCTGCGAAGGCCCCCTCGCGGGCCTGTCCGGTCGGGGGCACGCCGGTCTTCCGCGGACACGTTGCTTCGTTCCGCCCCGGCGGCCTGGTCGGTCGAGTCGGCGGGGTGGGGCGGCCTGGTTGGTCGAGTCGGCGGGGGTGGGGCGGCCTGGTCGGTCGTGTTCGTCGGTGTCTTCGGCGGGCTGGTTGGTTGAGTTGGCGGGTGTTTTCGGCGGGCTGGTCGGGTTCGTCGGTGCTTTCGACAGCCCGCTCGGTCGAGTTCCCCCGTCCTCCGGCGCCACCGACCGGTCACTTCTGCAGCGACACGCCGACAAAACGCCTGCTTTGGTGACCGGTCGGCGAAAAGAGTGGGTGGGGGCTACTCGCCGGTGGTTCCGTCGATGGACTCTCGGATGAGGTCGGCGTGGCCGTTGTGGCGGGCGTACTCCTCGATCATGTGCAGCAGGATCCAGCGCAGCGAGAACGGCTCCCCGGTGTCGCGGCTGGGGCGGGCCGAGGGGTGGGCCAGGCCGCCGGCGGCGTAGGCCTCGGCGATGCCTGCATCGGCGGTACGGACAGCGTCGTCCATCAGCCGGTGCAGCTCGGCGGGGGAGTCCTGGACCGCGGTGGTCAGCTCCCAGTCGATGTCGGCGTCCCAGTCGGCCGAGGCGAACGGCTCGGGCAGCGGCCGGTCGTGCAGCACGTAGCCGAACCAGTGCGACTCGTTCAGCGCGACGTGCTTGAGCAGGCCGGCCAGGGTGAGTGTCGACGGCGGATGGGTCCGCCCTAGTTGATCTTGGTCGAGGCCGGCGGTCTTCTGCCGCAGCGTGTCGCGGTGGTAGTTCAGGAAGCCCAGGAGCGTGGTCAGCTCGTCGGCGCGGAGCGGCGGATCGGTGCGATCCTTGGTCACGGCGGTGGCCCTTCGATGGGGTGATCAGTGGGTGCGATGGGTGGCGAGGGTGGCCAGGGTGTCGAGCGCCAGGCGGCCCTCGTCGGTGATCTCCGAGCCGGGCAGCGCGGCCAGTGCGGCCCGGGCGTCGGCGTGGCTGGATTCGATCATGGACTCGACCTGGTCCCGGGCGCCGGTGCCGGTGATCAAGGTCCGCAGCCGGTCCACCTGCTCCCGATCAAGATCAGGACGGCCGAACAGATCCCGGATCGCCTTGCGGGCAACGGGTTCGGCGGCGGCGAGGGCATGGGCGACCAGGACCGTGCGCTTGCCCTCACGAAGATCATCTCCGGCCGGCTTGCCGGTCAGCTGCTCGTCGCCGTAGACGCCGAGCAGGTCGTCGCGGAGCTGGAAGGCACGGCCCAGCGCGGAGCCGTACTCGGCCAGCATGGTGATCAAGGACTCGGAACCGCCGCCGAGGCTGGCGCCGATCTGGCACGGCCGGCGGATCGTGTAGCGGGCCGACTTGTATTCGACGACTCGCTCTGCGGCCTCGATCGCCGTCGCGAGGTCCTGCTCGGTGACCGGGCGGGACTGGGCCAGGATGTCCAGATACTGCCCAGCGGTGACCTCGGTCCGCATCGCCTCGACCAGCGGCAGCGCCCGGGCCAGTGCCGCCGGCGGCAGCCCGGACCGGTGCAGCAGTTCGGAGGACCAGATCAGCAGCAGGTCCCCGTACAGGATCGCGGCGGCTCGCCCGAACACCTCCGGGTCGCCGATCAGACCATGATCATCGTGCAACTGCTCGAACTGCCGGTGCGCCGACGGCCGGCCGCGGCGCAGGTCGGAGCCGTCCATCACGTCGTCGTGCACCAGGGCGCTGACGTGCAGCAGGTCGAGGCTCGCCGCCGCCCCGAGCAACGGGCCGCGGTCGTCAGCGCCGGGCAGTCCGGCCGCCGCGACGTACCCCCAGACGCAGCCGGCCGGCCGGACCCGCTTGCCGCCGGCGACCAGCGCCCGGGCCTGTTCGTGCAGCGGTGCCAGCGACGGGTCGATCGCCGCCAGCACGTCCCGCTGGCCGTCCAGGAACCCGTCCAGTACGTCCGCGACGGCGTCCCGGAACCCGGCCGCGAGGGGATCCGCCGGGTCGAGCGCCGGGCCCGCGTCGAGTTGTGAAGTGGTCACCCGCCGAGCCTACGGAATCGAATCCTGGGAACCCGCCCGGCCCGCCCGCCCGCGGCCACTAGGGTGGTTCGCATGGCGCCTGAAACGACGCTCGACCGCCGGCCCGGGATGACCACCCGGACGGATCCGCACGCGACGATCGCGGAACTGCTGGCCGCCCCGACGGGCCCGCTGTTCTCCTTCGAACTCTTCCCGCCCAAGGACGACGACCAGCGCCGCACCCTGTGGCAGACGGTGCGCCGGCTGGAGGCACTCGGGCCCGACTTCGTCTCGGTCACGTACGGCGCCAACGGCTCCAGCCGGGAGCGGACGATCGAGATCACCGAGGCGATCGCCCAGCACACCACGCTGCGCACGATGGCCCACCTCACCTGCGCCAGCCAGCCGGCCGAGCAGCTGCGCCGGGTGATCGGTTGGTACGCGGCCGCCGGGATCCGGCATGTGATGGCGATCCGCGGCGACATGCCGGGCGGGCCGACCGTGCCCTGGGAGCAGCACCCGCAGGGCCTGCGGAACGCGACCGAGCTGGTCGAGCTGGTCCGCTCGCTGGGCGACTTCTGTGTCGGCGTCGGCGCGTTCCCGGATCTGCACCCGGAGCGGTACGACGCGGAGCTGGACGCCCGGCTGCTGGTGGAGAAGGCTCAGGCCGGCGCGTCGTTCGCGATCACCCAGCTGTTCTTCACGCCCAGCCGCTACTTCGAACTGGTCGACCGGGTCCGCTCGCTCGGCTGCGACCTGCCGATCATCCCGGGCATCATGCCGGTCACCCGGCTGAGCCAGATCCAGCGGTTCGCCGAACTGTCCGGTGCCGACCTGCCGGCACCGGTCGTGGCTCGGTTGGAGCAGGCGGGCGACGACCCGGCCAAGGTTCGCCAGGCCGGCACCGACATCGCGACCGAGCTCTGCGCCGCTCTGCTCGAGGGCGGCGTGCCCGGCCTGCACTTCCTCACCATGAACCGCTCGACCGCGACCCGGGAGATCTACGCGCGGCTGAATCCCAGCCACGGTTAGGCGTCAGCGGAGCAGGGCGTCGACCAGGGTCGTTCCGATGTCGCGGAGCCGGCCGCAATCCACGGTGTTGTCCTCGATCGGCCCGGTCACGCGGTAGCTGATGGCCAGGTACTGGTCGTCATGGATGTCGATCGCGATCAGGCAGGTCGGCCGTACTTCCATCCGCTGTCCGGTCCACGCCGGGAACCCGCGGACCTCGATCTCCTTCGGCCTGGTCTCGGAGAAGATGTGCCCGTCGTAGATGCTCTCCTGGTACTTGATCAAGGTCAGCGCGTACGGCGGCTTCCGGTGTGCCCAGGAGCAGGACACGGTACGGGTCTCGAGGGCCTCGCCGACCGGGCGCCCGGCCCTCACCTGCCACCGGGTGACCGGAACGTCGTCGAGTGCGGCGCAGTCCTTCATCGCCGACAGATCGAGATCCCGGGCCCGTGGGCGACGGGCCGGCTTCCAGGCTCCGTTCTCGCCGTCCGACGAGCTGGCCGACGGCGCCGGTGTCGGCGGGCGCGGCGTCTGCTCCGGCGTCGGAGCTCTCGGCGGATCGAGCGGCGAGACGCTGATCGAGGGCACCGCCGGGGACGGTCCGCCGGACGAGGACGGGCCGCCGGACGAGGCGGCGCCGGGGGAGGGCCGGCTCGACCGGTCGGGTTCCGGAACGAGTGCCGCGCAGGACACCACCAGCGGCGTCAGTACGGCGATCGCGGCCCAGCCCACGAACCGACGGCTCAGCGTCACGACGGTCTCCTCCTGCTCGACGCCGCCCGCGGTCGAGGCCGCAGGTCCGGTCCGCAGCCTAGCGACGCCGCGGTCCGGAGGCGTCGCTCGATCCCCGGACCGTCGGCGAACCGGATGCCGTCTCGCCCGTTCCCGGCGGTTCAGTCGAGCGTGGCCCGCCAGGCCGCGTCCGGCCGCTCGTCGACCGTGACCAGCCGCTGGGTCGGCCGGGTCAGTGCGACGTAGAGCACCCGGACACCGCCGGGGGACTCGGCCACGATGTCGTCCGGCGTGACCACGATCGCACCGTCGTACTCGAGGCCCTTCGCGGCCAGCGGGGTGACCAGCACCAGTCGGTCCGCCGCCGCGTCGTCGGTGATCAACTTCGCGTCGGCCAGGGCATCCCGCAGCGCCTGCTGCCGGGACGGCGGGGCGATCACGCCGACCGTGCCCTCGACCTGCTCCAGCAGTTCGAGGGCGGCCTTGATCACGGTGTCCTCGACGTCGCCGACCAGCAGTTCCGGCTGATAGCCGACCGAGCGGACGGCCGTGGGCAGATCCGCGTCCGGGAACGTACCGACGACGACCTGGGCGGCCAGGTCGAACACTTCGGCCGGACTCCGGTAGTTGGTGCTCATCCGGAACCGGCGCACCGGCGCGGTGCGGACCAGCTCCGACATCGCCCGCTCGTACTCGGCGGCGTCCGGCCAGGAACTCTGGGCCGGGTCGCCGACGATGGTCCAGCTGGCACTGCCGCCGCGGCGCCGCAGCATCTGCCACTGCATCGGGCTGATGTCCTGCGCCTCGTCGACCAGGATGTGCGCGTACGTGTCGTGCGGGGTCGCGAACGGGTCCGGCTCGGACCGGTCGGCCAGCCGCTCCATCGTCGTGAACACCTCGGGTACGTCGTCGCCGCTCTCCAGGAACAGCGGGATCTCGACCGAGTTCGACTCCGGCACCGGCCCCAGCAGCGAGGCCAGCTCGTCCAGCAGCGCGCTGTCGGCGACCGACCAGTCGCGCCGGGCGGGCGGCACCGAGGTCAGCCGGGCATAGTCCGCGGCCAGCAGGTCCTGCTCCTGACGGGACAGCTGGGACCCGGCGGCCCGGCCGAGCAGCGCCCGGTCGGCCAGCCGGGCCAGCGCGGCGGGTGCGCTGAGGGTCGGCCACCAGGCGGAGGTGAAGTTGTGGAACGCCGCCGTCGAGGTGACCGCGTCGTCGAAGTCCGGCCGGTCCAGGTCGAGCTCCCGCGGCCGGCGCCGCCAGAGCGCCGTGAGCAGTGCAGTCTCGGCCGCGTCCCGGGCCTGGTTGAGCTTGTGGTGCGCCAGCACGTCGGTACGGATCCGGGCCAGCGTCGGCCCGTCCAAGGCGTAGACCACCCCGTCCACGGTCAGCCGGAGTTCGTTCGGTACGCCCGCCGGCGGCTCGGTGACCAGGCGGCGCAGCACCCGGACCATCCGCAGGCTGCCCTTGATCGCCGACAACTCGGCCGGGTCGTGCCGCATCCCGGCGACCTCGAGGATGTCGTTCGGCACGGTGCCGATCGAGCGCAGCGTCACCGACTCCTCGCCGAGCGAGGGGAGCACCCGCTCGATGTAGTTCATGAACACCTGGCTCGGCCCGACCACCAGGACCCCGCCGGATTCGAACCGGCGCCGGTTCGAGTAGAGCAGGTAGGCCGCCCGGTGCAGCGCGACGACCGTCTTCCCGGTGCCGGGGCCGCCGCTGATCATGGTGAAGCCCTGCCACGGCGCCCGGATCGCCTCGTCCTGCTCGGCCTGGATGGTCGCGACGATGTCGCGCATGTTGTGCCCGCGGGCCCGGCTCAGCGCGGCCAGCAGGGCGCCGTCGCCGATCACCACCAGGTCGTCCGGCGCGTGCTCGGAGTCGAGCAGGTCGTCCTCGATCCCGACCACCTTGGCGCCCTGGCAGCGCAGCACCCGGCGCCGGGTGACGTTCATCGGATTGCTCGGCGTGGCCCGGTAGAAGGCCGCCGCGGCCGGTGCCCGCCAGTCGATCACCAGTGGCTCGTAGTCGGCGTCCCGAACCCCGATCCGGCCGATGTAGCGGGCCTCGGCATCCACGTGGTCGAGCCGGCCGAAGACCAGGCCCTCGTGCTCGGCGTCCAGCGTGGCCAGTCGCTTCGCGGCCTGGAAGGCGAAGATGTCGCGCTCCAGCAGGCCGGTGCCGTCCTCCTCCCGGACATAACTGGAGCGGTCCGACTGATAGAGCGAACGCCCTTCGGCGGCGACCAGTCGGGCCGACCGAGAGGCGACGTCCAGTCGCTGATAGACCTTGTCGACGTGGGCCTGTTCCGCGGCGAGTTCGCGGTCCAGGACGGCAGCCGCGTCCTGGTCCGACTGTACGGATTCCGGCGCCGCGGTGTCTGACGATGAAGTCAAAAGCGTGTCCTTACCCGAGTGACGAAACACTCCAGTCTACAAATGTTCGGCCGTCAGGTCGTCATGGCAGGCGTACGAGGCGAGAGCGCCGGACAACAGCGTCTGGGACAGCCCCGGCCCCGCCGCTGAGAACGGGCCGGCCTGGTAGAGCCCGGGCAGCGGCCCCCGGATCGGCGGCCGGACCAGCCAGCCGCCGAAGCCCCGCCAGGCCAGGCCACGGCTCCAGTCCGGCCGGGGCCGGGCGTAGTCGTAGCTGAGCTCGACCATGGTGTCGCCGGCCCGCCGCACCACCGTGACCAGCGGCCCGGCGCCGGCCCGGTGCTGCACCGTCTCGGTCAGCTCGTCGGTCACCGGCCCCGGCAGCCGGGTCGCGGTGACCGTCGGGGCCAAGGCGGGGCGGAGCCGGCGCAGCGTCGCCCGCTGCGGCGGCAGCTCGACATCGGCCAGGAGTTGATCAAGGACCCGCGGTGGATCGACCGTGCTGATCGCCGCCCTGGACCGGAAGGTCCCGGCTTCGGTGATCACGCCGACCGGCCGGCCGTTCTCGATCATGATCTTGGTCGCCGCGGAGTCGATCGTGGTCACCTTGCGGGTCGCCAGCCGGCCGGCCACGGCCTCGATCAGGGCCGACGTGCGCCCGGTCTCCGTACCGTCGGCGCGACGCATCGTCCACCGGCCGAACCGGCGCAGCACGGCCAGGTCGACGGCGGCATGGGCCGGCGATGAACTCGGTACGGACCCTTGCAGATAAGCGACATCGCGGACCAGGGCCTGGAGCGCCGGGTGCCCCTGGAGCTCGGCGAGCCGATCGATGCTGATCTTGCTCTTCAAGATCGTCTCGACTCGGCGGGTGAGCTGGAACCGGCCGTGCAGTTCCGACTCCAGGCCCAACGGCCGGAGCGTCTGCCAGACCTCGTCAAGATCATCGAGCAGGTCGCGCCAGCGGTCCGCGGCCGCGCTCCCGTACGTCTCCGAGAGCGCCGTGTACTGCTCGCCGCGGTCGGTCGGCAGCCGGAGCTCGCTGCCGTCCGGAAACCGGTGCCGGGCCGGTGGGGCGGGCGCCAGCTCCCAGCCGGAACGGGCCAGCTCCGCGTCCAGCGGCCGGCCGCTCTTGCGGAACAGGTCGCGCCAGGCCGCCGGCAGGGTGAGCACCGGCGGCGCGTCGTCGATCACCGGGCCCGACGGGGCGTCCAGCGGGCGACCGGCCCACGGTCCACCCGGCTCCAGGCCGTCACTGACCAGCGCGACCCGGTGCCCGGCCTTGGCCAGCCGGGCCGCGGCGGCCAGCCCGGCGAGGGTCGCCCCGATCACGATCACGTCGACGTCGGTGTCCGGCCCGGCTGGCATGGCTCCGTCCTATCAGAGCCCGCCTCGGTCCGCTGCGGTCAGGCCCAGCGGACCACCTCGTCGTGCTCGAGCCGCGGCAGCCGCGGGTGCCAGGCGTCGGAGTTCTCGGGGTGGCCGATGTTGACCACCAGGGTGGAGGTCCAGCCGCCGTCGGGGAAGAACTCGGCGTCCAGTCCGGCCGCATCGAAGCCGCCCATCGGGCCGGCACCGAGGCCGACGGCGCGGACGGCCAGGATGAAGTAGCCGGCCTGCAGTGCGCCGTTGAACCGACCCAGCTGCTCCCGTACCGGCGGGTTCTCGGCCAGTTCGTTGCGCAGCTCGGCCCGGAACGGCGCAACCCGCGGGATGTGCTCGTGGAAGCCGTTGTCGACCGCGAGCACCGCGACCGCCGGCGCGGCCAGGGTCTTCGCCTGGTTGCCCTCGTGCAGGTGCCGGATCAGCCGTTCCCGCGCCTCCCGGGACTGTACGTAGACCACCCGCAGCGGCTGGATGTTGACCGCGGTGGGCGCCCACCGGGTCAGGTTCCAGATCTCGGCGAGCTGATCGTCGGTGACCGGGGTCGGCGCGAACGCGTTGATCGTGTGCGCGCCGGTGAACAGCGTCGCCAGCGCGGCGTCGTCGAGCCGTCCGGTGGTCGCCGGGTCGGTCAGCATCTCGGTCATGATAGTTATCTCCAAGTCGCTAGGAAATTACGAGTACCATCGGAGATCATAGTCCGCCGGGTAAAGTGGTGCACATGGCGCCGACAGGTGAGATCCCTCACGAGGAACACGGCTGTGACGAGGCGTTGGCGCGCGCCTTCCAGTTCCTCGGCAAGCGGTGGAACGGAGTCCTGCTGGGCACCCTGATGGGTGGCGCGGCCGGCTTCGCCGAGCTGCGCCGGGCGATCCCCGGGATCAGCGACTCCGTACTGTCCGACCGGCTCTCCGAGTTGTCCGGTGCCGGGCTGGTGCAGCGGACGGTGCGGGAGGGTCCGCCGGTCACCGTCGGCTACCGGCTCACCGCCGCCGGTGAGGCCCTGCTGCCCGCGCTGGAGGAACTGATGGTGTGGTCCCGACAGCACCTGACGGACGAGCGTTGTCAGGCTGCGACCCGGAAACGCGGGACGGCCCGGGCGGCTGCCGAGTAGCCTGCCGCCATGGCAGACCTCGAACCGGTCGACGAAGAATGGCAGCGCGGACTCTGTGTCGTCGCGCATCCGGATGATCTCGAGTTCGGTGCGGCGGCCGCGATCGCGCGCTGGACCGACCAGGGCAAGCACCTCTCCTACGTCATGGTGACCAGCGGTGAGGCCGGCATCGACTCGATGACGCCGGACGAGTGCCGGCGGGTCCGGGAGGCCGAGCAGATCGAGTCGGCCCGGATCGTCGGCGTCGACACCGTCGAGTTCCTGGGGCTGCCGGACGGGATTCTGGAGTACGGGATCGCCCTCCGGGCCGCCATCTGCCGGACCATCCGGCAGCATCGCCCCGAGGTCGTGATCACGGCGAATTTCCGGGACACCTGGGGCGGCCGGGCGCTGAACCAGGCCGACCACATCGCCACCGGCCGTGCGGTCCTGGATGCGGCCCGGGACGCCGGCAACCGGTGGATCTTCGCCGACCAGCTGACCGACGGGCTGGAGCCCTGGGGCGGGGTTCGCCAGGTGCTGGCCTCGGGCTCGCCGGAGGCCGGACACGCCGTGGACACCACGGCCACCTTCGACCGGGGCGTCGCCTCACTGAAGGCGCACCAGGCCTACATCGACGGGCTCGGCTGGGCGTTCGATCCTGAGGAGTTCCTGGAGGGCTTCTCGCGGCCTGCCGGGACCCGGCTGGGCACCACATTCGCGGCGCCGTTCGAGGTTTACTTCCTCGCCTTCGGAGGCTGATCCTCAGGTCTCGTGGTTCGGTCTTGACGGACTGTCAGTGGCCGGGTGTAGATTGATCCTTGTTCGAACACGCGTTCGATATCGATACTTGGGGAAGGATCGCGGACGCGGGTTCGGCACAGCGCCGTGTTCGCGGCACGCGCTCTGGCTCGCCTTGGCGTGGATGGACTCGACCCCCGTCCACGCCAAGGCCGCCACTCACCCGGGTCGAGCCTCCCTGCTCCCGTACTGCGCCCCGAAACAGGAACCCCTGACATGCCCCTGCCTGCGACCGTCCTCGTCACCGACCCGACCGACCGCGACCTGCCCGTTCAGCCCGTGCTGCCGGGCTCCTTCCCGCGCGCCGACCATGATCGACTTCCGGTCGCGCTGCGGGCCGATCTGCACCGGATCGAGGGCACCCTGCTGGAGGCCGAACTGGCCGGCCGGCCGAGCGACCGCTATCTCGCGGCCCACCTGGCGGCGCTGCGGACCGGGGCGCTGATCGTCCGGCTCCGCTCGGCCCAGGTGCGGTTCCCGAGCCACCTATGGTCGCTGGTCGCCGCGGTCGCCCCGGAGTATGCGGAATGGGCCGCCTTCTTCGCCGCGACCGAGGGCAAACGCGAGGCGGTCCGGTCCGGTGCGACCTCCATCGTCACCGAGCGGGAGGCGGCCGACCTGCTGCGCGACGCCGGCCTGTTCTACCAGCACGTGCACACCCGGCTCGGCCCGGAACCGGCGGGGCGGGACCGATCATGATCAGGAACTCGGGGCGGCGGGCGTGGGCGCCCGGCGGCCGGCGAGCCGTCGGCACTAGGCTTCCTTCCACCACGAGGCTGCCGAGTGTTTCGGCGGAAGGAGGGCGGCATGGCGACCCGCGCCACGACGCACCGCGCGAAGCGCCGCCTGCCGGTGACCCAGGCGCTGCTGTTGCAGATCCTCGACTCGCAGCTCGCCGACCTGGACGGCGAGGGAGCCCGGACCGTGGTCGACCTCGGCGGCGGGACCGGCGGCGTGGCGACCGCGCTGGCCGAACGCGGCCACCGGGTGACGGTCATCGACCCCAGCCCGGACGCGCTGGCCTCGCTGGAGCGGCGGACCGCGGAGTTGGGCCTGGCGGACCGGATCAGCGGGCAGCAGGGCGACGCCGGCAACCTGGCCGACCTGGTCAGCCCCGGCACGGTGGACCTGGTGCTGTGCCACCGGGTCCTGGACGTGGTCGACAACCCGGCCGACGCCCTGACCGAGGTGGCCCGGGTGCTCCGGCCCGGCGGCCGGCTCAGCCTGCTGGTGCAGCAGCGGCACGCCCTGGTCCTCTCGCACGCCCTGGCCGGGCACATCGCGCTGGCCCGGGAGGTGCTGGCGGATCGCAGCCGTTTCGATCACGCTTCGACCCTGGAGCTGGTCCGGCGGGCCGGCCTGGAGGTCGTGGCCGAGCACGGCCTCGGCTCGGCGGCGGACTACGTCGCCGAGGCGGTCGTCGAGTCGGCGGCGGGGGCCTACGCGGAACTGCTCGCGCTGGAGAACGAGCTGAGCACCGACCCGGCCTTCCAGCCGATCGCCCCGGCGCTGCACGTCTCGGCCCGCCGCGCCGACTGATCCTTCGCTCCACGCCGGGCGGTGGTCGCCGATGGCGGTGATCCTGCACGTCGACATGGACGCGTTCTTCGCCTCGGTCTCGATGCGGCGGAGGCCCGAGCTGCGCGGCACCCCGGTCGTCGTCGGCGGCTATCCCCGCGGCGTGGTGCTGTCGGCCAACTACGAGGCGCGGGCGTACGGGATCCGCTCCGGCATGCCGTCCGGGCGGGCCAAGCGGCTCTGTCCCGAGCTCAACTTCATCGACCCGACCTATGACGACTTCTCCTCGGTGGCCAAGGGCATCGTGGCCGTCTTCCAGACCGTCACGCCGATCGTCGAGGCCGCCTCGATCGACGAGGCCTATCTCGACCTCGCCGGGGCCCGGCACCGCTTCAGCTCGCCGTACGCGATCGGGGAGTATGTCCGGGCCATGGTCTGCGACGAGCAGCAGATCACCTGTTCGGTGGGCATCGGGCCCTCCAAGTTCGTCGCGAAGATGGCCTCCCGGGCGGCCAAGCCGGATGGGCTGATCGAGGTTCCCCCGGCGCGGGTGGCCGACTTCCTGCACCCGATGCCGGTGGACGCGATGTTCGGCGTCGGGCCGCCCACCGCGGAGAAGCTGCACCGGCTCGGCATCCGTACCATCGCCGACCTGGCGCGGACGCCGCCCGGCGCGCTGCGGCAGACGTTCGGCCCGCACCTGTCGCACCAGCTGGTCGAGCTCGCCTGGGGCCGGGACCGGACCCGCGTGGTGCCGGCCGTCCCCGAGCGCGGTGTCGGGTCCCAGGAGACGTTCGGCTCCGACACCGAGGATCCGACCGTGGTCCGCCGGGAACTGCTCCGAATGGCCGCGAAGACGGCCCGCCGGATGCGGCGGGCCGGCTACCTGGGCCGCACGGTGACCATGTCGATCCGGTTCGCAGACTTCCGCACCCTGACCCGGTCGACCACGCTGCCGAACCCGACCGACGTGACCGACGAGATCTACGCGGCGGCCCTCGCGCTGCTGGACCGGCTCGGCCTGGATCAGGCCCGGATCCGGCGGGTCGGCATCAAGGTCGGCGGCCTGGTCCCGGCCGAGCGCGCCGAACGGCAGCCATTCCTCGACGACCCGGAGTTCGGTTGGCGCGAGGCCGAACGAGCCGTCGACGCCGCCGTCGGCCGATTCGGTCCCAAGGCGGTCCAGCGGGCCGTCCTGGCCGCGCCACGGAACTGGGTCGCCGCCATGGGTGCCCCCGGCCAGAGCGACCCCGACCGCCGAGCCCACCAACCCAAGTGAGCGGCGGCCGCCGAGGGGAAACGGCACCGAGAATTCGCACCGGCAGCCGGCGACCGCGGCCGCGCGCCAGACCTGCGCATGGTCAACCTGGCTCGCGAGCCGGCGCGCCGCACCGTGACGACCCTGTCCCGGGCCGGCCCCGATCGGTGCCCGAGCCGCGGCCCGCGGACCACCTCGACGTTCTTACGGTCCGGGCCCGTCAGACTCGAAGTCGCCGACCTCGAGTGGATCGTTTGACCCCGATCCGGCGTCCGGAGGTTGCCCTTGCGTCTGCTCGAAGCGACCGGAACGCGGACCGCGACAGATCCTGTGGTCTGGTCGCTCTGGTGAGACCGTCGGGTCGCGCCGGCGGGTTTCGGGGCCGGGAATCGCTGCTGCGGTTGGTGTGCAGCGATCGGGGCCGTGATCGTCCTCAGGGTCTGATCGGTCGCGATCTGGGCCGGGCTCCTCGGGCTGGGGCTGCGGTCGGTGTGTGCCGCGCTCGGGAGGCGTGATCGTCGGGGCCGCCAGAGAGGGTCGGTTTGGTCACGTTCCGGGGGCTGGCGTGGCGAGTCGGCGGTCGGGGTGGTGCGGTTTGAGCCGCCCGACGGTAGTGTCGGAGACGGGTCTTCCCCGTACCGCAGATCAGGGCATCACCGGAGCGTCGGGTGGTGGGTTTTCCTGGGCAGAGGGTGGGCCTAGACTAGGGTCAAGGAATCACGCCAGACAGGGTGTGAGGACCGCAAGCAGCGCCGTTGGCGCATGGAAAGCCGGAGGTGGCCACGTGGCCCTCTCAGAGGAAGAGCAGCGGCTCCTCGAGCAGATGGAAGCCGCCCTCGCCGCGGAAGACCCGAAGCTGGTGAACACCATGCGCGGGACGGGTCCGCGACGGGTCCATCGTCGACGGGCAGCGCTCGCCGGGGTTGGGTTCTTCGTCGGATTGGCACTCCTGATCGCAGGAATGTCGACCTACCTGTTCCTCAGTGTGCTCGGTTTCGTGGTGATGGTCGCCGCCGCAGTGACGGCGATCTATGCGTGGCAGCACGTGGGTTCCGGCCCGGATCATCGGACCGGCGCGGAGCGGCAACGCGCGTCTCAACCGTCCGGCCCGGACAGCACCCGCAACTTCATGGACAAGATGGAGGAGCGCTGGCGCCGCCGGCGCGACGAGGGTTTCTGACCGGAGCCGATTGTCCCCGAGGCTCGTTCTTCACCCGAAGAACGAGCCTCGTTCTTGTTCTCTCGCCGCCGCGATGCGGTGCGGTCAGGCGCTCGCCGACTCGATGCCGACCGAAAGGTCGTGCTGCGGCCTGTCGCCGTTGACCGGCTCGGGCGCGGATTCCTGGGCCGCCGCGTAGGCCCGGCGCACCTCGGCCGGGATCCGGCCCCGGTCGGGCACCTTGTAACCGTTGGACTGGGCCCAGGCCCGCAGGGTCGCGTTGGCCGGGGGCAGTTCGGTCACGAACGTCGCGGCCGGGCCCCCGTTCCGCCCGCTTCGACGGCGGGCCTTCTCCGCGTACGGTTCGAGGATGCTGCGCAATTGGGCGGCGTGCTCGGCCGACAGATCAATCGCATAGTCGACGCCGTCGAGGGCGAAGTCGACGGTTTCATCGGCCTGACTCCCGTCGAGATCGTCTTCGAGGGTGATTTCGATCCTGCGCGCCATTGGACCGCCTTCCGATTCCGTACGAATTCGCCCGCCGACTCGGTTTTCGCAGTATTTCACCGGCGCCGACCGTCGTCCAGTATCGCGGATCGGGTCAAGACCACGGTCGCACGCCGGATCAGGATTTCCCTTGTTTTACAGGCCGATCGACCGTCAGGCGGTGTATCGGGTCAGGTTTCCTAGCGGCGACGGAACAATGAACGGGGCAGCCAAAAGGCCAGGAATCGGCGCCAGCGGCTTTGTGGTTCGGCCAGGCCGGCGCGCACGTTCCGGGTGATCTCCGGCAATTCGTCGAGTTCGCCGTCCGGTGCCGTCGGGGCATATCGGGAGCGCTCGACGAGCACGGCGACACTGGTCATTTCGTCGGCCTGACTCCGGTCCAGTCGGTTCGCGACCGTGGCGCCGATCCGGCGCGGCGAACCGTCCGGCCAGCGACCGCCGAGATCGATCATGGTGTCCCGGATCTCCTGCCAGGCCCCCTCCACCCGTCGCCGGCCGTCCTGGTGCGCACTGAGCCGGGACGCCCGGCGCCGGATCCGCAGCGTCGCCGGGGCCGCCAGGACCGCGAGCACCAGCAGCGCGATTCCGGTCGCGGCCAGCGCCTGCCACGGGTCGGTCGTGGTCTGGTTCGGGTCGGTCGGGGTCTCGGTCGGCACGTCCGTCGGGCCCGCGGTCGGTCCCGTCTGCTCGTCCGTAGGGGCCGTGGTCGGCGCCGTGGTCGGGTCGGGGTTGTTGCCGGTCTCCGACGGCGGCACCGACCAGTCCGGCACAGTGCCGGCCTGGCTGGCCGGCGTCGGTTCGAACCGGACCCAGCCGTAGCCGGAGAAGTAGAGCTCGGGCCAGGCGTGCATCTTGTGATTGGTGACCGTGTAGCTGCCGTCGCTGTTGCGCTGGCCGGGGAGGAACCCGATGGTCACCCGGGACGGGATGTTCGCCACCCGCGCCATCATCGCCATCGCGCCGGCGAACTGCTCGCAGTAGCCGCGGCGGTCGGTGAGCAGGAAGTTCTCCAGCGCCTGGTAGCCGCTGCCCGGCAGCGGCCGGGTGTCGTACTCGAACGCGTCGCTGCGCAGGAAGGACTGGATCGCGATCGCCCGCTCGAACGCCGTCGTCGAGTCCTCGGTCACCTGGTTGGTTAGATCGATCAGGCTCTGCGGCAGGTCGTCCGGCACCGCCGTGGTGATCGCCGAGTCCTGCGGCGTGCCGGATGCGGCCAGCGACAACTGCTCGGCGGTCGGTTCGATGTCGATGCTCTGCACCCGGTACGTCAGCCCGGCGATCTGTCGCCGCCGTACGTCCTCGTTGCCCATGGCCAGGATCGACAGCGCGCCCGGGTCGAATCCCCAGGAGCCGTCGGCGCTGAAGTTGCGCGGGGCGTACGGCGCCGGGAGATATTCCGACTCGAAGCCCTGGCTGACCGAGACGTCGGTCGTCCGCTGCCCGCGCGGCTCGGTGGTCACCCCGGGGATCTGGCCGAGCCGATTGCCCGGCGTGACCTGGATCTGGACCGGCGACCAGCCGGCGTTGCCGAACTGGGGGAGCGTGGTCAGCCGCAGGTACGTCCCCGAGGAGCGGTCGTCCTGGGTCGACCGGTAGCGCAGCACCGGCCGCTCCTCGGCCTGGGTCAGGTTCCGCCTCAAGTCGAGCGTCGGGTCGCCCAACTGCAGCGGACCGTTGCCGCCGGACCCGTTGCCGATGCCGAAGCCGGACACCGCCAGGGTCGGCATCATCAGCGACGCGATCACGGTGATCACCAGCGCCGGTACGCCGAGGTAGCCGGCGGCCCGCCAGACGACCGGTGCGGCGGCCCCCATCGTCTCGGAGGAATCGCGGGACAGGCCGCGGGTCCAGCGGGCGTTGGAGTTCAGGCCGTCGGCGATGAGGATCGCCAGGTAGCCGACCGCGACCAGACCGAAGCTGAGGATCGAGGCGTCCTTGGCCAGTCCCAGCGCCGGCACCAGGTAGAGCGCGGTCGGCGGCGCGAAGGCCCAGCCCGGCCGGCCCACCCCCACCACCAGCAGGTCGGTCAGCACCATCACGATGCCGACCGCGGTGACGAAGATCAGGGTGACGCCGTCGTTGGGCTGCATCGGCGACGTCTGGGTCTGCATGTGCGCGATCCCGGACCGCCACAGGTCGAGCAGGCTGTCGTACCAGGTGCCGCCGCCGGGATCCGACATCGACCAGGTCAACATGCCCAGCCCGATGATCAACACCGCGACCTGGATCAGGAACACCGTGGTCGGCCCGAGCCGGGCCCGCCGCAGCAGCAGCGTGACCAGGCCGAGGGTCAGCACCAGCAGCCAGCCCAGCACCAGGTAGCGGCCGTCGGAGGTGAGCGGCCGGATCGTCAGCGACGCCAGCAGGACGGCGATCGTGACGGCGACGGTGCTCCGGTCGGTGTCGCGCATCAGGCCACCCGGCTCAGCTCGTCCAGCCGGGTCCAGGCGTCGCCGACGGTGGTGGTCCGGTCGGCCCGGACGACCCGCCACTGGTTGTCCAGCAGCACCTTCTGGGCCAGGTCGGTGGCGTCCCGCTGCCGTTCGTCGTCCTCCTCACCGGCGAAGCTGGCGACGTCGAGCATGATCGCCAGGCCGCGCGCCCGGCTGCCCCGGACCCGGAGCAGCACCTCGGCGTCGGCCGGGGTGAGCCGGCCCAGGATGGCGACGATCAGTTGGCCGGGCCGGTCGGCATTGGCGGATTCGACCGCGTAGTGCAGTGTCCGGGTGGTCCGTGGCCGCAGATCGGTCAGCCGCTCGACCACCAGCTGCCGGCTGGCCGAGCTGTGCTGGCCGAGCGCGCCGCTGATGTGCAGCGGGCCGCCGGCGTCGAAGATCTCCACGCTGAAGCCGGAGTCGAGGAAGTGGGTGGCCACCGAACCGGCGGCCGAGATCGCCCACTCGATCGAGTTGTGCATGCCGCGGCCGGCGTGCGCCGATTCGCGGGAGTCCAGCAGGACGCTGGCGCTCGGGTCCCAGGCCTGCTCCTCGCGGCGGACCATCAGCTGGTCCCGCCGGGCGGTCGAGCGCCAGTGCACCCGGCGCACGTCGTCGCCCTGCCGGTACTCCCGGATCAGCGCGTCGTCGGCGCCGACCACGCCGATCCGGTGCGGTTGCGCCTCGCCGGTGCTGCCGGCCCCGCCGGCCGCCCGCAGCGTCGGCAGCGGAACGATCTCGGGCGTCACCATCACCTCGGAGGTGGCGACGAATTGGCGGTCCATCCGGACCAGGCCGAACGGGTCGGTCGTCCGCACCATCAGCGGTCCGGTACGAAAACGTCCGCGCACCCGGCCGAGCAGCGGATACTCCACCTCGCGGCGCCAGTTGAGGGTGGCCCGGTCGATCAGGAACCGGGGCCGGTTGCCCAGTTCCCGCGGTACGGCGTCCTCGAGCATCAGGATCCCGATCGGCAGCCGGCCCTGCTGGCCGAGCACGATCCGGCCGCGCATCGGGGAGCCGAGCGCCACCTGCGCCGGTTCGACGGTCCGTTCGCAGGACAGCCGGAGCCGGGTCCGGGCGACCAGGATCGCGGCCAGGATCGGCAGCACGAGCAGCAGCAGCCCGAGCCGCATGATGTCGCGCTGGTCGCCGACGATGCCGACCACGGTGACGATCAGGCCGAAGACGGCGAAGATCCGGCCGCGACCGGTCAGCAGCTGCCAGAAGCGGTGCATGGCCGGCGGTCAGGCCTGGCGGGCCGGCTGGCCCTGTCGGTCGCGCCGGCGGTCGGCCCGGTTCGGCGCGTCGGCCGGGTTGCGGTCAGGGATGTGCACCGAGGCGACGGCCGTGGCGATGATGTCGGCGACGGTCCGCCGGGCCAGCTGCGCGTCGGTCGACGGCAGCACGCGGTGGGCGAGGACCGAACCGGCCAGGGCGCCGACGTCGTCGGGCGTCACGTAGTCGCGGCCGGACAGCGCGGCGAAGGCCCGGCTGGACCGGAGCAGTTGCAGGCTGGCCCGCGGGGAGGCGCCGATCCGCAGGTCCCGCGACTGCCGGGTCGCGTTGACCACCGCGACGATGTACTGCTTCACGGCCTGCGAAACGTACACGCCCTTGACGGCGGCGATCAGGCCGCGGATGGTCGCCGCGTCGGTGACCGGGCGCAGGTCGGCCAGCGGGTCGGAGGAGCCGTGCGCGTCGAGCATGTCCAACTCGGCGTTCGGCGTCGGGTAGCCCATCTGGATCCGGGCCATGAACCGGTCCCGCTGCGCCTCCGGCAACGGGTAGGTGCCCTCCATCTCGATCGGGTTCTGCGTGGCCACCACCATGAACGGGGCCTCCAGCAGGTACGTCGTCCCGTCGACGCTGACCTGCCGTTCCTCCATCGACTCCAGCAGGGCCGACTGGGTCTTCGGCGATGCACGGTTGATCTCGTCACCGACCACGATGTTGGCGAAGATGCCGCCCGGCTTGAACTCGAAGTCGCGGGTCTCCTGGTTGAAGACGGAGACGCCGGTGATGTCGGACGGCAGCAGGTCGGGGGTGAACTGAACCCGCCGTACCGTGCAGTCGATCGAGCGGCCGAGCGCCTTGGCCAGCATCGTCTTGCCGACCCCCGGTACGTCCTCGACCAGCAGATGGCCCTCGGCGAGCAGGACCACCAGGGCGAGGTCGATGACGCTCCGCTTGCCCTCGATGATGCCCTCGATCGCTTGGCGTACGTCTCCCATCACCCGGACCACGTCGGCGAGGGAATACGAACCGTCCCCGGTTCTGGCGTAGCTCAAGGTCACCCTGTCCTCCGTGTCCCTGGTAGGCCGTGTCGCGACAGCCTGAACCGTCTCTTCGGCACCACTCGTCGATGGGAGAAGTTCCCACGAAGACCCTACGCGGTGATTCCAGTCGGTGGTGGCCGAGGGCGCGATTGTTACGACTTGGCCAACGCCCGACGACCGTTCCGGACCACGGCCCGGTGTGACCCGGACCCTCGAGATCACACCCATCGCCGAACGCCCGCAGGCCGCGGCCTCCACCACGGCGAGCACCCGGCCCGCTCCGCGCACCGTGTCGTCGAGTGTGAGGTTTCGTACCATTGAAATCGATTTCAGGTGGTCGTTTTCGTCACACTCGCCGAAGCCGGCCGGGCTGGCCACGGCTGCGCTCGGGCCACGCCGATCGGTGCGCGCGTGTCGGTTGCCGGTCCGCGCCGGCCTCGCGTCCGATTCGCCCCGGTCCGCGCCGGCCTTTCATCTCCGTTCGGCGCCTCTCGCCCTCCTTCGGCTCTGTTCCACCCCCGCGTCGGTCTCCGGAGATCGGCGCCGTGCGCCGACCCGCCACGCCGTGAATCGGGCGATCGCGGTACGTCGCCGAGCCGCACCGAAGGGGCCTGGGGGAGGGTTTGGGGTGGATTGGGGTGCTAAGTGGGGCAAAGTGGAGTATGGTGGCGGAAAGTGGAGCGGATCGGGCTGATTGTGGAGCCAGGAGGTGCGGACCGTGTTTCTCGGGACCCACACTCCGAAACTCGACGAGAAGGGCCGACTGATCCTCCCGGCGAAGTTTCGAGATGAATTGGCGGACGGACTGGTGATCACGAGAGCTCAGGATCGATGCCTGGCGATCTGGCCCGTCGCGACGTTCATCGAGCAGACCCAAGCCCTGAGGAACGCCCCCTCCAGCAGCAAGCAGGTGCGGGACTACCAACGGATGCTGGCCTCCGGAGCCTCGGACGAGACCCCGGACAAGCAGGGCCGGATCACCATCCCGCCGCACCTGCGGGCGTACGCAGGCCTGGACAAGGACTGCGTCGTGGTGGGAGCGATGAACCGGGTCGAGGTCTGGGACGCGGCCGCCTGGCAGTCCTACTCGGACGAACAGGAGACCGCCTTCGCCGAGATGAACGACGAGGTCTTCCCGGGCCTGTAGGACCGCGAACCACCCGGGTGGACCGACAACTGAACAGGGACAACGGAATGGAGCAGCAGGCTCGTGCCCCCAGGCTTCAACCCGCGATCCGGCTCCCTGGCGCACCTTCCCCGGCGCCAGGTAGCACTTCCCGCGGATCTCGGGTTGAAACCTGAAGGCACGAGCCACGCATTTCCGTTGTCCCGAGCGGGACACCGGCAACAAGGGTGGGGGTCGAGATGAAGCGGTGCTGGGCACAGCGGCGCGAGGCGAGGCGCCGATGACGACCGACGAGCCGCGCCACGTCCCGGTCCTGCTTGGCCGCATCGTCGACCTGCTCGCCCCGGCCCTCGAACCGACCACCACCGACCCCCAGCCGGTCCTGGTCGACTGCACCACCGGCCTCGGCGGCCACTCCGGCGCGCTGCTGGACGCCTGCCCGGCGGCCCGGCTGATCGGACTCGACCGCGATGCCGACGCCCTGGCCGAGGCGACCCGACGACTCCGCCGGTACGGGGAGCGGGTGCAGCTGGTCCAGGCCGTGTACGACGAGCTGCCGCGGGTCCTGGCCGACGCGGGGGTCGGCTCGGTCCGGGCGGTGCTGTTCGATCTCGGCCTGTCGTCGCTGCAGATCGACCGGACCGACCGCGGTTTCGCGTACGCGGTCGACGCGCCGCTGGACATGCGGATGGACCAGGGCCAGCCGCTCACCGCGGCGGCGGTGCTGAACTCCTACGACGTCTCGGAACTGACCCGGATCCTGCGGGTGTACGGCGAGGAACGGTTCGCCGACCGGATCGCCCGGCGGATCGTCGCCGAGCGGGCCAAGGAGCCGTTCGCCAACTCGGCCCGGCTGGTGGCGCTGCTGCAGCAGGCGATCCCGGCCAAGTCGGCCAAGACCGGCGGGCATCCGGCGAAGCGGACGTTCCAGGCGCTCCGGATCGAGGTGAACGCCGAGCTGGCCGCGCTGGAGTCGGCGCTGCCGGCGGCGATCGAGGCACTGGCCGCGGGCGGCCGGATCGCCGTGCTGGCGTACCACTCGCTGGAGGACCGCCTGGTCAAGCGCACATTCGCGGCCGGCGCCACGGACCGGGCGCCACGCGGGCTGCCGGTGGTGCCGCCCGAGCTGCGGCCCGAGCTCACCCTGCTGACCCGGGGAGCGGAGCGCCCCGGCGCGGACGAGGTGGCCGAGAACCCGCGGGCGGCGTCGGCGCGGCTCCGGGCCGCGATGAAGATCGGCGCCGCGGAACAGGAGACCGACTCGAGCGGCGAGGGGGAGGCTGCGTGAGCGCGTTACTGGCACCGGCGGGCGAGCCGGAGGAGGAGGTCGGGACCGGTCGCAAGAAGCGGCTGCGCACCGTGCCGGATCTGCCGCCACGACTGGCCCCGATGCCGTTCCTGGTGGTCCTGATCGGGGTGCTCGGGATCGGCTTGGCCGGCCTGCTGATGCTCAACACGTCGCTGCAGGGCAACGCGTTCGAGACCCGGGCGCTGCAGCGGCAGGAGTCCGAGCTGGCGTACCGGCAGGCCGAGTTGGAGATCGAGCTCGACAAGGCCGCCGCCCCGCAGGAGCTGGCCCGCCGCGCGTCGGCACTCGGCCTGCGGCCGAACCCGTACCCGCTGATCCTGCGTGTGCCCGGCGGCGAGGTGCAGGGCGACAAGAAGAGGGTCGACGGCGACGAACTGCCCGGCATCGTCGTGAAGACCCCGGAGGAGCTCGCCGCGGAGAAGGCCGAGCAGGCGGCGAAGAAGGCGGCCAAGGAGGCCAAGAAGCGCGCCGAGGCCGAGGAACGGCAGCGGCGGGAGCTCGCGGAGCAGAAGAAGAAGGTCGAGGAGCAGCAGCGCAAGCAGCAGCAGGAACAGGAGCGGGATCAGGAGGCGAACCGCTGATGGCCGACGATCGCCGCCGGCAGCCCCGGCCCACCCGACGGCCCAGCAAGGCAACGACGGCCGCGTCGGCGAGCCGCCGGCTTCGCCCGCAGGCGGAGAAGAAGCTCGCCGCGAGTACCGCCAAGGCCACCGCGCGGAACTCGGCCCGGGCCGCGAAGAAGAAGGTCTACAAGCCGGTCCGCCGGGTGCCGCTGGGCAATTCGCCGCGCCGCCTCCGGGTGGTGCTGG
The DNA here is from genome assembly GCF_013407955.1 of Microlunatus parietis. Lineage (GTDB taxonomy): Bacteria > Actinomycetota > Actinomycetes > Propionibacteriales > Propionibacteriaceae > Microlunatus > Microlunatus parietis. Next base: position 6,361,690 of record NZ_JACCBU010000001.1, read on the forward strand.
TCGCGATGGCGATCGCGCTGTCGCTGTGCGGCGGCCGGCTGCTGCAACTACAGGGTTTCGACTCCGCCGCGTACGCCGCGGACGGCGATCAGTTCACCGCCAAGCTGCCGCTGTTGCCGACCCGCGGCGACCTGGTCGACCGGAACGGCCAGGTGCTGGCGACCACCCAGCCGGCGGTCGCGGTGACCGCCGACCCCACACTGACCCGGAACACCACCAAGGATCCGGAGCGGGCGGCCAGGTTCGCCGCCGTGATCTTGAAGCATCTTGATCTTGATCGGGCCACCCTGCTGGAGCGGCTGAACAAGCCCGACACCCGCTTCGTCTATCTGGCCAAGAAGATCCCGGCGACGACCTATCTCGCCCTGGCCGCCGAACTCACCGAACTCAAGCTGTACGGGGTGTTCCGGGAGAGTGACCCGATCCGGGTCTACCCGGGGACGAACGTGGCCGCGGGCGTGGTCGGCTTCGTCAACGGCGAGGGCGAGGGGGTGGCCGGCCTGGAGCGTTCGCTGAACGGGAAGCTGGCCGGCGTCGAGGGCCAGGAGACGTTCGAGATGGCGCCGAACGGCAGCCGGATCCCGCTCGGTGAGAGCAAGATCAATCCGGCCGTCGACGGGATCGACTACCAGCTCACCCTGGACGCCGAACTGCAGTGGATGGTGGAGCGCCGCCTCGAGGAGCAGGTACGCAAAGCGGGCGGCGAGACCGGCACCGCGATCACGATGAACATCAAGACCGGCGAGGTTCTGGCGATGGCCAACTACCCCGGCTACGACGCGTCGAAGCCGGGCGCCGCTGACCCGGACGACCTCGGCAACCGGGCCGTCTCGGCGGCGTACGAACCGGGCAGTGTGCAGAAGCTGCTGACCGCCGCGGCCCTGATCGACGCCGGGGTGGCCAACCCGGACACCAAGCTGACCATCCCGGCCCTGCTGGGGTCCGGCGACGGCACGGTCAAGGACGCGTTCGCACACGGCGAGATCAACCTGCTGATGCGCGGCGTGATCGCGAAGTCGTCCAACATCGGCACGATCATGCTGGCCCGGCAGCTGGAGACGTCCCGGCTGCGGGCCTACCTGGCCTCGTTCGGCCTCGGCAGCAAGACCGGCATCGGGCTGCCCGGCGAGTCGAGCGGGCACCTGCCGCCGGCCGACATGGCGGACTACACCCGGGACCAGATCGCGTTCGGCCAGGGCCTCTCGGTGACCGCGATCCAGGAGGCCGCGGCGATCGCGGCGCTGCTCAACGACGGCGTCTACAACCAGCCGTCGGTGATCAAGAGCGCCACCGACCAGGACGGCAAGCCGGTCGACCTGCCGAAGCAGGATCCGCGCCGGGTCGTCTCGTCCAGCACCTCGGACCAGATCCGCGACCTGATGCAGGCCGTCGTCGACCACGGCTCCGACCGGCTCGCCCTCGACGAGTACGCCAGCGGCGGCAAGACCGGCACCGCGCAGCGCTACGACCCGGACTGCGGCTGCTACCGCGGCTACACCGTGTCCTACGTGTCGGCCGCGCCGATCGACGACCCGGAACTGCTCACCTACGTCGTGGTGGACAACCCGACCAACAGCGACACCGGCACCACGGGTGCGGCGCCAGCGGCGGTCGACATCATGCAGCTCGCGCTGCCCCGCTACGGCATCCCGCCGACCACCGAGCGGCCGAAGAAGGAGAAGATCAAGTGGTGACCGGTGCTGAACGAGCTCAGACTCAGTTCGTTGCCGGCGCAAGTCCTCGGTAGCTTACCCACGTGAAATCCGATCAGCCCAGCGGCTCGGGGGTGCCGCGACCCACACAGCTGGCCGCCCCGCTGCGGCTCTCCGACCTGTTCGGTACGACCTCCGGCGGTGATCCGGTGCTGCACGGGGTCAGCCTGAACTCGCGGCTGATCAGGCCGGGCGACCTGTTCGTGGCGCTGCCGGGCCGGCTGGCCCACGGCGCCCGGTTCGCCGCCGACGTGGTCGCGGCCGGCGCCGTCGCGATCGTCACCGACGCGGCCGGGCGGGAGTTGATCGACGCCGGCATCGGCGTGCCGGTGGTCGTCGTCGACGATCCGCGGGCCGGGCTGGGCACGCTCGCGGCCAAGGTGTACGGCGGGCCGGCCGACCGGCTGACCATGATCGCGGTGACCGGGACGAACGGGAAGACCACCACCTGTTCGCTGCTGGAGTCGGCGCTGCTGGCCGCCGGCCGCCGGGTCGGCATGATCGGCACCATCGGCTTCCGGCTGGACGGCGCGGCGCTGCCGTCGGCGCGGACGACGGTCACCACGCCGGAGGCACCGGAGCTGCAAGGCCTGTTGGCGGCGATGGCCGAGCGGGGCGCGGACACCGTGATCATGGAGGTCACCTCGCACGCGCTGGACCAGGGCCGGACCGACCCGATCCGGTTCGACGTGGCGGCGTTCACCAACCTCGGCCGGGACCATCTCGACTTCCACGCCACGCTGGAGGACTACTTCGAGGCGAAGGCGAAGCTGTTCACGCCCGAGCGGGCCCGGACCTGCGTGATCAACGCCGATGATCCGCGCGGCCGGCAGCTGATCGGACGCGCCCGCGACGCCGGCCTCGCCGTCCGCACGATCGGCGCCGGTACGGACAGCGACTACGCCGCTCTGGCCGTCACGGGCACCGCGGGGCGGACCATGATCACGGCGCGGACGCCGGCCGGCAGTTGCGAGTTCGGGCTCAGCCTGCCGGGCGACTTCAACGTGGCGAACGGGCTCACCGCGCTCGCCGTACTGCAGACGTTGGGGGAGGACCTCGACCTGCCGGCAGCGCTGGCCGGGCTGGCCGCCGCGACGGTGCCGGGCCGGATGCAGCGGGTCCCGCTGGGCGGCGACGCCCCCGCCGTCTACGTCGATTTCGCGCACACCCCGCAGGCGGTCGGCGCCGCGATCGACGCGCTTCCCGAGGGCAGGCGGATCGTGGTCGTCGGCTGTGGCGGCGACCGGGACCCGGACAAGCGCGGCCCGATGGGCGCCGCGGCGGCCGAGCGGGCCGACCTGGTGGTGATCACCGACGACAATCCGCGCACCGAGGACCCGGCCACGATCCGGGCCGCGGCGCTGGCCGGCGCGAACGCCACCGAGCGGGCCCGGACCGGCCGGACCACGGTGCTCGACGGAGGGGACCGTCGATCCGCGATCGCGACCGCACTACGGTTGGCCCGGTCGGGAGACGTGGTGGCCATCCTGGGCAAGGGCCACGAGCAGGGGCAGCAGGTGGGGACCGAGATTCTGCCGTTCGACGACGCGACGGTGGCGGTGGAGGAGTGGCAGCGGCAGGAAGCGCGCTGCTGAATCCCGACGGGGGCGGGGAGGCATGCTCTTACGGGAGCGGGGAGAGGTAATTCGATGATCGAACTGACCACGGGCGAGGTCGCCGACCTGGTGATCGAGTCCGGGGCGGGTGCTCCGGCGGGGTTCGAGCGGGACCGGGTGATCACCGACTTTTCCGTGGACTCACGGAAGGTCCAGCCGGGGGCACTGTTCGTCGCGCTGCCCGGTGAGCGGGTCGACGGCCACGACTTCGTCGGCGCCGCCTGGGCCGCCGGGGCGGCGCTGGCCCTGGTCGCCCGCGAGGTGCCCGGTGCCGGGCCGCAGCTGGTGGTGCCGGATCCGTTGCTGGCGCTGGGCCGGATCACCCGGCACCTGATCGACCGGGCCAAGGCCGGCGGCCTGCGGGTGATCGCGATCACCGGCTCACAGGGCAAGACCTCGACCAAGGACCTGCTGGCCCAGCTGCTCGAGGCGGAGGCGTCGACGGTCGCGCCGCTGGGCAACCTGAACACCGAGATCGGCGTACCGCTGACGGTCGCCCGGATCGACGCCGGCACCCGGTTCCTGGTCGCCGAGCACGGCGCCCGCGGCGTCGGCCACATCCACTATCTGTGCGAGCTGACCCCGCCGGACGTGTCGGTCGTGCTCAACGTCGGCAGCGCCCACGTCGGCGAGTTCGGCAGCGTCGAGGCGATCGCCCAGGCCAAGGGCGAGCTCGCCGAGGCCCTCGGCCCGGACGGCAGCGCCGTCCTGAACGCGGACGACCGGCTGGTCTGGGCGATGCGGGAACGGACCGCCGGGCGGGTCGTCGCGACCGGCGTCGGCCACGACCCGGGCAGTGACCGGGCGGTCTGGGCGACCCGGCTGACCGGCGACCGGACCGGCCGCTACGCGTTCACGCTGCACGCCCGGCTGCCGGACGAAGCCGGCGACCCGGCCGAGACCGCGGGGCCGGTACGGCTCCGGGTGCTCGGTCGGCACCAGGTCGGCAACGCGGTCGCGGCCGCGGCGGCGGCGCTGGCCGTCGGCGTCCGGTTCGACGACGTGGTGCAGCGACTGTCGGCGGCCGAGGCCCGGTCCCGGTTCCGGATGGAGGCGGCCGAGCGGCCGGACGGCGTGCTGGTCGTCAACGACGCGTACAACGCCAACCCGGAATCGATGCGGGCCGCGATCGACGCGCTGACCGAGTTGGCCGCGGGCCGGTCCCAGCAGTGGCCGGACGCCCGGGTCTGGGCCGTGCTCGGCGACATGCTGGAGCTCGGCGACTCGGCCGACAGCGAGCACCGGGCGATCGGCCGCTACGCCGCCCAGCGCGGCGTGCACCGGCTGATCGGCGTCGGCGAGTACGGCCCGGTCTTCGTCGGCGCCGCCCGCAAGGCCGGCCTGGCCGAGGCGACCGCGGCCACCGACGCCGAGGAGGCGGTCCGGCTGGTCGAGGCCCGGCCCGGCGACACGGTGCTGGTCAAGGCGTCCCGCGGGCTCGCCCTGGACACGGTCGCCGAGGCGATCCTGACCGGTCAGCCGGCGGCATCGTCGGCCGCGGCCGAGGGCGGTCATCCGTGAGAACGATCGTCATCGCCGGAGCGCTGGCCCTGCTCGGCACCCTGCTGGGCACCCGGCTGGCGATCAGCTTCCTGGTCCGCAAGGGGTACGGGCAGCTGATCCGCGACGACGGGCCGACCTCGCACCACACCAAGCGGGGCACCCCGACGATGGGCGGCCTGGTGATCATCATCGCCACCATCGGCGCGTACGCGATCAGCCACCTGATCACCTGGACCCGGCCGTCGGCGTCGGCGGTGCTGGTCCTGTTCCTGTTCGCCGGCCTCGGCGTGGTCGGCTTCCTGGACGACTTCCTCAAGATCAAGAACCAGCGCTCGCTCGGCCTGCGCAGCAAGGCGAAACTGCTCGGCCAGTCCTTGGTCGCGATCGCGTTCGCCGTGCTGTCGCTGCAGTTCCCGGACGAGCGCGGGGTCACCCCGGCGTCCAATGCGATCTCGTTCCTGCGGGACATCGACTTCCTGTCGAACCTGCCGGTGATCCTAGTGATCATCTGGGTGATGCTGCTGATCGCCGCGGCCAGCAACGGGGTGAACCTGACCGACGGCCTGGACGGCCTGGCCGCCGGCGCCTGCGTGATGATCTTCGGCGCGTACACCCTGGTCAACATCTGGCAGTACAACCAGTCCTGCGCGTACGAGTCGTCCGCCGGGCCGAAGTGCTACGAGGTGCGCGACCCGTACGACCTCGCCGTGGTGGCCATCGCGCTGGCCGGCGCCTGCTTCGGCTTCCTCTGGTGGAACGCCGAGCCGGCCAAGATCTTCATGGGCGACACCGGCTCGCTGTCCCTCGGCGGCGCCCTGGCCGGGCTGGCGATCTTCACCCGGACCGAGCTGTTGTTGATCATCCTCGGCGGGCTGCTGGTGATCGAGGTGGCGTCGGTGATCCTGCAGGTCGGCTTCTTCAAGGCGACCAAGGGCAGACGTTTGTTCAAGATGTCCCCGCTGCACCACCACTTCGAACTGCTGGGCTGGCAGCAGGTGACCATCGTGATGAGATTCTGGATCGTGGCCGGCCTGTTCGTCGCCGCCGGCCTTGGCATCTTCTACGCGGAATGGGTGGCCGGCACGTGATCAACAACCAGACCCCGGAGTGGCTGCCGACGGCCGACGGCGCCTCGCCCTGGTCACAGGCCCGGGTGATCATCGCCGGGCTCGGCGTGGCCGGGTTCGCCGCGGCGGACGGGCTGCTCGAGTTCGGCGCCCAGGTGACGGTGCTGGACGACGCGGAGAACCAGCAGGTCCGGGACCGGGCGACGCTGTTGGAGACGCTGGGCGCGGAGGTCCGGCTCGGCCCGGGTTCGACAGCGACGCTGCCGGAGCCGGCGCACCTGGTGATCACCACCGGCTTCCCGCCGCACGCGCCGCTGCTGGTCCAGGCCGCCACCCGCGACGTGCCGATCTGGAGCGAGGTCGAGCTGGCCTGGCGGCTGAGCCGCCCGAACAAGATCGTTCCGTGGATCGGCATCACCGGCACCAACGGCAAGACCTCGACCACGCTGATGCTGGAGGCGATGCTGGCCGCGGCCGGGCTGCGGACCGCGGCGGTCGGCAACATCGGCCGGCCGATCATGGAGATCGTGCTCGACCCGGAGCCGTACGACGTGCTCGCGGTGGAGCTGTCCAGCCACCAGCTGCACTGGTCCAACTCGCTGTCGCTGCACTCCGCTGCCGTACTCAATCTGCAGCCGGACCACCTGGAGTGGCACGGCTCGGCGGACAACTACCGCGACGCCAAGGCCGAGATCTACCAGCGGGTGCAGGCCAGCTGCGTCTACAACGTCGAGGACCCGGCCACCGAGCAGATGGTGGTCGACGCCGAGGTGATCGAGGGGGCTCGCGCGATCGGGTTCACCCTCGGCATCCCGGACCGGTCGATGGTCGGCGTGGTGGACGACCTGCTGGTCGACCGGGCGTTCATCCCGCAGCGGGCCGACTCGGCGCTGGAGCTGGCCAAGGTGGCCGACGTGTCGCCGGCGGCCCCGCACAACGTCGCCAACGCGCTCGCCGCGGCCGCCCTGGCCCGCTCCTTCGGGGTGCCGGCCACGGCGGTCCGGGACGGCCTGCGCAACGTCCGGCTCGGCCCGCACAAGATCGAGACGGTGGCGGTGCTCGGCGGCGTCACGTACGTCGACGACTCCAAGGCGACCAACCCGCACGCGGCCGACGCCGCGCTGTCCGCGTTCGACTCCGTCGTCTGGGTGGCCGGCGGGCAGGCCAAGGGCACCACGTTCGACGAGTTGATCATCAAACACGCCGACCGGTTGCGCGGCGCGGTGCTGCTCGGCGTGGACGCCGAGGTGATCGCCGGGGCACTGGCCCGACACGCGCCGCAGGTCCCGGTGATTCGGGTCGATTCGACGGAAACTAGGGCCATGGCTCAAGCCGTGACGGCGGCTGCTTCCCTCGCCAAACCGGGTGATGCAGTGCTGCTCGCCCCCGGCTGCGCCAGCAGGGACATGTACACCGACTACGCCGCACGGGGCGAGGCCTTCGCCGCCGCTGTGGCCGAGCTGCCCGGCGCGTAGGAGCACCAGCCGGAAGGAAAGGCAGGGGAGAGAGCCGTGGCGACCGTGACCGGCCCGCTCCAGCGCGGCGGGCTGCTGCCGGGGAGCAACCGGTCCGGCTCCCGCCGCTCCGTCGGCGCCTGGCTGGAGGCGGTGCTGGACCGGCCGCTGGCCAGCTACCACCTGGTGCTCGGCGCGACCGGCATCCTGGTCGCGCTCGGCATGATGATGGTGCTGTCGGCGTCCAGCGTCTCCGCCGAACTTGTGTACGACGACGCCTACTACTACGTGAAGCGGCAGGGGATCTTCCTGGCCGCCGGGCTGGCCGCCGGCCTGCTCGTGATGAAGCTGCCGCCGAAGACGCTGCGGGTGCTGTCCTGGGCCGGGCTGGCGCTGGCCGCGGTGCTGCTGATCCTGACCTACGTCCCCGGGCTGGGCCGCAACGTCGGCGGCAACCAGAACTGGCTCTATTTCGGGTCGTCGCTGTTCATGATCCAGCCGTCGGAGTTCGCCAAGTTCGCCATGGTGGTCTGGGGCGCCGACGTGCTGGCCCGCAAGCAGAAGTTGCTGGACCAGCCGCGGCACCTGATCGTGCCGTACCTGCCGGCGACGCTGATCCTGGTGCTGCTGGTGGTCTTCCAACGTGACGCCGGTACCGCCGTAGTGCTGGCCAGCATCATGGTCGGCGTGCTCTGGGTGGTCGGCGCGCCGCTGCGGATCTTCGTCTCGATCGCCGTCGCCGGCGTCGCCGGCGTGGTCGGCCTGTTCCTGACCAGCTCCAACCGGATGACCCGGCTGGCCGCGTTCCTCGACCCGTCGGCCGACCTCGGCGGCGCCAACGACCAGACCGCGGCCGGCCTGCTGGCCGTCGCGATGGGCGGCTGGTGGGGCAGCGGGATCGGCGGCAGCAAGCAGAAGTGGGGCGGCCTGCCGGAGGCGCACACCGACTTCATCTTCGCCGTGATCGGCGAGGAGCTGGGCCTGTTCGGCAGCCTGATCGTGCTCGCGCTGTTCCTGATCCTCGGCTACGCCGGCATCCGGATCGCCATGCGCAGCGACGAACCGTTCTTCCGGTACACGGCGGCCGGAGTTACCGTCTGGTTGATGGTGCAGGCCCTGATCAATCTCGCGGTCGTGCTCCGGCTGCTGCCGGTCGCCGGGGTGCCGCTACCGTTCCTCTCGTACGGTGGCTCGGCACTGATCGCGAACCTGATGGCGATCGGCGTCCTGCTGGCCTGTGCCCGCAACGAACCGGCGGCCCGGACCTACCTGAGCCGGCGCTCCGGCCGGGCCCGGCCGGAACTGACGACCGTGGTCGGGCACCGCAAGCAGTCCAAGTCGGCCAAGCAGTCCAAGCCGGCCAAGGCCGAGGCGACGAAGAACGGTAAGAAGGGACGCGGGTGACGACAGAACCTTCCGGTGACCGACGGCTCAGCATCGCGCTGGCCGGCGGCGGCAGCGCCGGACACACGTCGCCGCTGATCGCCACCGCCGACGAGTTGCGCCGTCAGGCCCCCGAGGTGCGGCTGACCGCGATCGGCACCGCCCGCGGCCTGGAGACGACGGTGATCCCGGCCGCCGGGCTGCCGCTGGAACTGATTCCGCCGGTGCCGATGCCACGCCGCCCCGGCCTCGACCTGATCAAGGTCCCGGCCCGGCTGACCAAGGCCGTCTCGGCCGCCGCCGCCGTGCTGAAGAAGGTCGACGCGTCGGCCCTGGTCGGCTTCGGCGGCTACGTGTCCACGCCCGCCTACCTGGCCGCGCGCCGGCTCCGGATCCCGATCGTCATCCACGAGGGCAACCTGCTGCCCGGGCTGGCCAACAAGCTGGCCGCCCGGTTCACCAGCCACGTCTTCACCTCGTTCCCGGCCACGCCGCTGCCGAATGCGACCTACATCGGCCTGCCGCTGCGCCGCGCGATCACCGAGCTGGACCGCGCCGCGACCCGGACCGAGGCCCGCAAGGAGTTCGACCTGGCCGACGACCAGCCGACCCTGCTGGTCAGCGGCGGCTCGCAGGGCGCGCTGAGCATCAACCGGGCCGTGATCGACTCGGTGGACCAGCTGCTGCGGGCCGGGATCCAGGTGCTGCACGCGCTCGGCCCGAAGAACTTCACCGATGAGACCGTACGGCGGACCGACCCGGAGACCGGCGCCGTCTACGCCCCGCTGGCGTACGTGGAGCGGATGGAGCTCGCCTACGCCGCCGCCGACCTGATGCTCGGCCGGTGCGGCGCGAACACGGTGATGGAGACCTGCGCGGTCGGGCTGCCGGCCGTCTACGTACCGCTGCCGTTCGGGAACGGGGAGCAGCGCCGCAACGCCGCCGGCGTCGTCGAGGCCGGCGGCGGCGAACTGCTCGAGGACCCGGACTGCACACCGGACTGGGTCCGCACGCGGATCCCGGAATTGATCTTGGACCCGGAGCGGTTGACCCGGATGTCGGCGGCAAGCCGGGACGTCGGCCGGACCGACGCGGCCGCCGAGCTCGCCGCACGAACCCTGGAGGTAGCACAGTCATGGGCCTGATCACGCCGCGCGAACTGGTCGGCGTCGAGGAGCTGGCGCCGGTCCACTTCATCGCCATCGGCGGCTCCGGGATGAACGGGATCGCCTCGGCCTTCCTCGATCTCGGGTACGAGGTCAGCGGCAGCGACCGGCAGGACTCGAAGTACCTGCGCGGCCTGCAGGAGCGCGGCGCCCGGACCTACATCGGGCACGCCGCAGAGCAGCTCGGCAACGCGAAGACCGTGATCGCCTCGTCGGCGATCCGCGACGACAACCCGGAGCTGGTCGAGGCCAGGGCCCGGGGCCTGCGGATCCTGCACCGCAGCGAGGCGCTCGGCGCGCTGATGCTGGGCCGGCGCGGCGTCGCGGTCGCCGGCACCCACGGCAAGACCACGACGACGGCGATGATCGCCCGGGTGCTGACCGAGCTCGGCACTGACCCCTCGTACCTGATCGGCGGCGCGTTCCTCGGCTCCAAGACCGGCGGCCACATCGGCACCGGCGAGGCCCTGGTGGTCGAGGCCGACGAGAGCGACGGCTCCTTCCTGCAGTACCCGGCCGAGGTCGCCGTGGTGACCAACGTCGACCCGGACCACCTGACCAACTGGGGCACCGCGGAGGCGTACGCGGACGGCTTCGTCCGGTTCGCCACCAAGCCGGAGCTGAAGCTGCTGATCGTCAGCGCCGACGACCCGGGCGCCGTGGAACTCGTCAAGACGCTCCGGGAGAGCGCGGCCCGGGTGCCGGAGATCATCACGTTCGGTACGGCTCCGGAAGCGGACCTGCGGCTGACCGACCTGGAGCTGACCGGGACCGGCTCGACGTTCACGCTGACCGACACCCGGCGCGGCGTCGGTGGTCCGGTCCGGCTCGCCGTACCGGCCAAGTACAACGCGCTGAACGCGACCGCGACCTACGCAGTGGCGACCTACTTCGGCGGCGAGACTGCGCCCGATTTCAGCGAGGGTGCGGTACGGGCAGCGCTCGGCCAGTTCGGCGGCACCCACCGGCGGTTCGAGCTGGTCGGCACCGTCGACGGGGTCCGGGTGTACGACGACTACTCGCACCACCCGACCGAGGTCGCCAACATGCTCGGCGAGACGGCCCGCCCGGCGGCGGGGGAGGGCCGGGTCGTGGCCTGCTTCCAGCCGCACCTCTACAGCCGGACCCGGGACTTCTGGCGCGAGTTCGCGGTCGCCCTGGAACAGGCCGACGAGGTGATCGTGATGGACGTCTGCGGCGACCGGGAGGATCCGATCGACGGCATCACCGGCGCCCTGGTGAGCGACGCGATCCGGCCCGGCACCGCCAACGTCACGTACCAGCCGGTCTGGGACGAGGCCGCCCCGACGGTGGCCGCCATCGCCCGGCCCGGCGACGTCGTGGTGACGATCGGCTGCGGCGACGTGACCAAGGTGGCGCCGAAGATCGTCGACGAACTCCGCCGTCGCACCGCCGAGGCCCGGGAGGCCTGATGGCCACCTCGACGCTCGGTCGCCCGCCCGGCGTGGCCCGGTCGGGCGGTTCGAGGTCGTACCGGAAGCGGCGCCGGCTCTGGCCCGTCGTCCTGATCGGCGTGCTGCTGCTCGCGCTCGCCGGCACGGCGGTCTGGCTGGTCGGCTTCTCCTCGGTGCTGGGCACCGACCGGGTCGAGGTCCGCGGTGCCGAGGCGGTCGCGGCGCGCGACGTCGAGCGGACCGCCGCGGTGCCGCTGGGGCTGCCACTGGCCCGGCAGGACATCGACGCGATCGCCGCCCGGGTGGCCGACCTGACGCCGGTCGAGTCGGTCGAGGTGACCCGGCAGTACCCGGACACGGTGCTCATCGTGATCAAGGAGCGGGCCGCGGTGATCGGCGTGGCGGACGGCGGCGGCTACCTGCTGCTGGACCGGCACGGCGTCCCGTACCGGACCGTGCAGAAGCTGCCACCCGGAGTCCTGCTGGCCGAGTTCAACGCCGGCAACACGCCCCTGGCCGAGCAGCTCGGCGTGGTCGCCGCCGCCCTCCCCGGTGAACTGACCCAGCAGCTGGACCGGCTCAGCGCGACCAGCGAGAGCTCGATCGAGCTCGAACTGAAGAACGGCGACCGGGTGATCTGGGGCACCGCCGACGAGTCGGCCCTGAAGGCCGCGGTCCTGCTGGACCTGATGAAGCAGAAGGCCAAGGTCTACAACGTCTCCGCCCCCCGCCACCCCGCCACCCGCTAAACCCCCTCCGAAAGCTTCCGCCGACCGGTCACAAAAGCAGGCGTTTTGACGGCGTGTCGCAGCAGAAGTGACCACTCGCTGATCCAGTACGTTGACGGTCCCGCCACCCACCACGCGTAAAGCTGAGGTTCAGGTGGAGGGAATCAGCCAGTTTGGCGTGTCCCGCCGCGGATGCCGTACCGGTCGGGGGCTAACTCATAGCCTTGCTGAAACGCCTGGTCTGCCGCGGAATCTTCCCCTCGATCCGAGGCCAAGACTTGGCAACCTGGGCAGGCGTCAGTAGTCATTGAGCAGGAAAGAGGCGGAGGTTCGTGGTTTCTGCATCAACGAATTACGTGGCCGTGATCAAGGTTGTCGGCGTCGGGGGCGGCGGCGTCAACGCAGTCAACCGGATGATCGAGGCGGGCCTACGCGGCGTCGAGTTCATCGCGGTCAACACGGACGCGCAGGCGTTGCTGATGAGCGACGCCGATGTGAAGCTCGACATCGGGCGGGATCTGACCCGCGGGCTCGGTGCAGGCGCCGACCCGGAGAAGGGGCGGCAGGCAGCCGAGGATCACGCCCAGGACATCGAGGAAGCGCTCAAGGGCGCCGACATGGTCTTCGTCACCGCCGGTGAGGGTGGCGGTACGGGCACCGGCGGGGCACCCGTCGTCGCCCGGGTCGCCCGCGCCATGGGCGCGCTGACGATCGGCGTGGTGACGCGGCCGTTCCAGTTCGAGGGCAAGCGGCGTTCGGTGCAGGCCGAGGAGGGGATCGCCAACCTCCGCGAAGAGGTCGACACCCTGATCGTCATCCCGAACGACAAGCTGCTGCAGATGATGGACAACCAGCAGATCGCGATCCTGGACGCCTTCAAACAGGCCGACCAGGTGCTGCTGCAGGGCGTGTCCGGCATCACGGAGCTGATCACCACCCCGGGCTTGATCAACCTCGACTTCGCCGACGTGAAGTCGGTGATGTCGAACGCAGGCTCGGCGTTGATGGGCATCGGCTCCGCGCGCGGCGAGGACCGAGCCAGGGCCGCGGCCGACATGGCCGTGTCGTCACCGTTGCTGGAGGCCAGTATCGAGGGCGCCCACGGCGTGCTGATCTCGATCGCCGGCGGATCCGACCTCGGCCTGTTCGAGGTGTCGGCCGCCGCGACCCTGATCCAGGAGTCGGCGCACGAGGAAGCCAACATCATCTTCGGCACCGTGATCGACGACGCGCTCGGCGACGAGGTCCGAGTCACCGTGATCGCGGCCGGCTTCGCTGGCGGCGAGCCGCCGCGCCGGCAGCAGGGGATCAGTCGGCAACCCGGCCTGGCCCAGTCCCGGCAGCAGGGTCAGCAGCCGCTGGCCCAGGTGCCCCAGTCCCAGGGACAGGCAGCGCCGGGACACTCGACGCCGGGGCAGTCCGGCCCGGGCCAGGCTCCGGGTCAGCAGCCGCAGCAGTCGCCGGCCACGCAACAGCCGCAGCCGGTCGGCCAGCGGACCAACGGCTCCGGGCAGCCCGGCACGTCCGGCAACGGCCACCAGCCGAGCCCGGCGCCCCGGCCGGCCCCGCAGCCGACCTACCGGCCGGCGCCACCCGCTCCGGCGGATGACGACCTGGATGTGCCGGACTTCCTGAAATAGAGAGCGTCAGCGGCGACGGGGATCGCCGAGAGACACCGCCAGCGTGTCACCGGGCAAGGTGCGCCGGATGCGCGTTCCCGGCCGGTAATGTCGATCCCGTCCCGAGACGGACCCAAGTTGTTTTCGGTGTGTGAGGGATCGGACGTGAGGGCGGTCAGATGGCGGACAGGTTGAAGCGAGCGGCGGCGTGGCTCGGGTTGGTCACCGACGACCGCTACTCGGAGTACGACGAGCCCGGGCACGACGAGCCGACGACCGGCGTGCCGACCCCGGCCGACCGGGAGGACTCCAAGGTCACCCACCTGGAGACCAAGCGTCCGGTCGCGGCGTCGACCGGTGCGGCCGCGGCCACGCAGCCGAGCCCGACTCCCAAGCCGACCCCTGCGCCGACGCCACGCTCGTCCGACATCTCGCGGATCATCACCGTGCACCCGCGGACGTACAACGAGGCCAGGACGATCGGCGAGCACTTCCGTGACGGCGTCCCGGTGATCATGAACCTGACCGAGATGGAGGACACCGACGCGAAGCGTCTGGTCGATTTTTCGGCGGGCCTGATTTTTGGGCTCCGTGGCAGTATCGATCGGGTGACCAGCAAGGTGTTCCTGCTGTCGCCGCCGAACGTCAATGTCACCGCGGAGGACAAGGAACGCATCGCGGGTGGCTTTTTCAACCAGAGTTGATCACCGGTCGGTACGGACGTCCGGCGGCAGCCCGTGGTGGCGAGCCGTCGCGATAGGCTGCAGTCACGACCTGGTCGGATGTCGAAACGAACGCGAGGCACGTGGCGCAGATGGTCATCATCGGTCTCATCATCAACTTTGTCCTGTGGCTGTTCCTGATGATTCTGTTCGCCCGGATGATCCTGTCCTGGGTGCCGGTCCTGGTCCGGGACTGGGAACCGCGAGGGGCCATGCTGGTCGTCGCGGAGGGCATCTATTCGATCACCGACCCGCCGCTGCGACTGCTCCGCAAGGTGCTGCGCCCGGTCCGGATCGGCTCGATGATGCTCGATCTGGCTTTCATCGCGCTGGCAATCCTGGTCAGCATTTTGATGAGGATCAACGCCCTCGTGTTCTTCAGTTGACATCTGGCTCACTGCCGGATGTGTGCATTAGGCTCAAATTCGGTACGGTAAGGCAGATGGGTAACGGACGCATCACGGTTCCGAGTTCCGATTGTTTGAGGTGAACGATGACGCTGTCGCTGGACGATGTGCGCAACAAGCGCTTCCGGATGGCCCGCAAGTCGGGGTACGAGGTCCTGGAGGTCGATGAGTTCGTCGACGAGGTCGAAGAGGCCTTCGCTCAGCTGATCGAGGAGAACAAGAACCTCAAGAAGCAAATCGAGTCGCTGCGGGCCGCGCCAGTCCAGGACCCCGCAGCCTCCGATACCACGATCCTGCAGCCGGCGGCCCAGCCGGACGGCAAGCAGACCCTCGTCGTGACCACCGGCAAGGAGGCCAGCGCAGCGGTCGTGCGCCTGGTCGAGTTGTCGACCGAGCAGGCCGAGCGCCTGGTCTCGGAGGCCGAGGAGGACGCGAACCGGATCCGCGAGGAGGCCAACCGGTCGGCGCACCAGGTGACCACCGACGCGCGGACCCGGGCTGAGCGGGTCGAGTCCGAGGCTCGAGTGAACGCGGAGCGGGTGCAGTCCGACGCGACCGCTCGGGCCGCCCAGCTCGACCGTGAGATCGAGCAGCGCCGGATCGACATGTTCAGCGAGTTGGAGCGTCAGCGCGACCAGCTGAGCAACTCGGTGCGCGAGCTGCGCAACTTCGAGGCCAACTTCCGGAGCAACCTGACCGGCCAGCTGCGCCGGCACATCGACACGCTCGAGGCCTCCCGGGCCGAGCCGGTCGACACGCCGCAATTGGTCCGTGATCTGGACGACAAGCCGGAGCCCCGGTCGATGCGGGACAACAGCCAGAAGAACGGCACCGGCCCCTCGCCGTACGGTTCGTCGGTCGACAACGACTCGCCGACCCTCGGCGGCGGCTCGCCGACCAGCGACACGCCGCGTCTGGACGCCCTCCTGGGTGACCAGCGCTGACCAGACCGTGATCGACGCCTGAACCCATCATCGGTCGAACCCCGCACCTCGAAGGTGCGGGGTTCTTCCATGCCCGGCCCGCCCCGGTGATCATCGAGCGGACGCAAATGGCAACTTCCGCTCGCCATCCGCTGCCCTTTGCGTCCGATCGATTCAGATCGAGGCACGTCACCCGCCGACCCGACCGCCGCGCGGGTCGCATCCCCACGCATCGCCCACCGTCGCGCCGACTTCAACGTCCGCGCGGACTCCGCTCGGCCCGGTTCCGCTGGGCCCGGTCTCCGCTGGGCCCGGTCTCCGCTGGGCCCGGATTCCACTCGGCCCGGATTCCACTCCATGCGGACTCCGCCCGCGCCTACTCCATCGCGTGCCACGACATCAGCTGCCGCGCCTCCTCCATCACGCAGACTCGCCTGCGCCGACTCGCCCGATCTCTCCAGCGCTCGCGCGGGCTTGATCGCTCACGCGGCGTCGCCCCAGCTCCCGTGCGGTGTTCGCCGTTCCCGTGCTGCGCGCGGAAACGGGCGAGGCTAAGAGGAGGCTGAAATATCGGCTCGACGCCGATTGTTTCCGCTCCAGGATTCGGGAAATCGGCCACGAAACACGAGTCCATCGTTGAAGATAGAGCGAATCGCCCCTACTCTCCCTTGGGTCACTGCTACCCGGAGAACGGGACGGCGCCGCATTACCTCCGAAGGGGGGATCACGATGAGCACGACCAAGAAGTCGTCGGCGAAGAAGACGCCGAGCAAGGACGGTCGGGCCTCGGGATCGGCACCGGCCCGATCGGCTCGATCATCGAAGACTGCGGCGTCGAGCGCTCCGAAGGCAGCATCGCGTGAGGGATCACGGTCCAAGCGGGACGACACCACCCCGTCGACCCCGGCCGTGCAGAAGCGGGCAGCGAAGTCGGCCGCCAAGCCGACGACGAAGAAGACCGGCACGACGAAGCGGTCCACCTCGAAGACTCCGGCTGCGAAGCGGTCCGCCGCGACCGGCCGGACCTCGAAGCGGACCGGCACCCGGTCTCGGCAAGCCCCTGCGAGCAAGCGGTCCGACACCGACCGCACGACCTCGACCACCAACCCGGCCGACACAGCCCTGACCCCTCGGAGCGACCCCATGACCAGCGAAGCCGCACCGGCAGCCACCGTCAAGCCCGTCAAGCCCTCGTCCCTTCCGGTCCGGGAAGGCGAAGACCCCTGGACCAAGGCCGAGCTCGACGAGGTGAGGGAAACCCTCGAGTCCGACATCGAACGCTTCACCGCCCAGCTCGCCGCGTCCAACGCCGAACTGGTTGGGATGCTCCGGGACGGCGCCGAGGGCGCCGGCCGGGACCCGGCCGACGTCGGCTCGGCGAACTTCGAGCGCGACGCCGAGATGTCCCTGGTCAACAACGCCGCCGAGATGCTGGAGCAGTCCCGGCTCGCCCTGCGCCACATCGATCAGGGGATCTACGGCAGTTGCGACAACTGCGGCAACCCGATCGGCAAGGGCCGGCTGTTGGCCTTCCCGAGGGCGACGCTCTGCGTCACCTGCAAGCAGCGCGAGGAACGGCGATAACCGAGAACAGCACGGCCCAGGACGAGTCCCGGCCGCCCACCCATCTGCTCCGCCTGCGGCTGCTCTATGCCGCCGTGGCCGTCATCGGCGTCACGCTCGACCTGATCACCAAGGTGATGGCAGTGGCCTGGCTGAATCCGGCCGACCCGGTGCACCTGCTCGGCGGGCTGCTCCGGCTGCAGCTGGTCCGCAATCCCGGCGCGGCGTTCAGCCTCGGTGAGAACTTCACGCCGGTGTTCGCCGTGCTGTCGGCGGCGGTGCTGGTCGGCGTCGTGCTGTTCGGCGTCCGGCGGATCGGGCACACCGGCTGGGCGGTTGCCTTCGGCCTGGTCTCGGCCGGCGTCGCCGGCAACCTGATCGACCGGTTGTTCCGGGCCCCCGGCCCGCTGCACGGGCACGTCGTCGACTTCCTGCAGCTGCCGTACTGGCCGATCTTCAACGTCGCCGACATGTGCATCACGGCGGCGGCGATCTTGATCATCGTCCTCTCGGTGATCAAGAACATCGGCCTGGACGGCAAGCGGCTGGCGCCGACTCCGCGGACCCGCCGGGATCCGCCGGCCGAACGTACGCCGAACGAGCCGGGACCGGCGAGCACCGACTGATGTCCTCGTCGACGCGGGTCATGCTGATCCCGGACGGGCTGGACGGCGAACGGGTCGACGCGGCCGTGGCCCGGATGCTCGGCCTGTCCCGGACCCGGATCGCCGGCCTGGTCGAGCAGGGCCAGGTCCTCCTCGACGGCAAGCCGGCCGGCAAGTCGGACCGGGTCCGGGCCCACTCCATGCTCGAGGTGGAGCTGGAGCCGGAACGGCCGGCGGCCGAGGTGGCGCCGCAGACGGTGGCCGACCTCAAGATCGTGTACGACGACGACGACATCGTCGTGATCGACAAGCCGGTCGGCGTGGCCGCGCATCCGAGTGTCGGCTGGGCCGGCCCGACCGTGCTCGGCCACCTGGCCGGAGCCGGGTTCCGGATCACCACGTCCGGCGTCCCGGAGCGGAAGGGGATCGTGCAGCGGCTGGACGTCGGCACCTCCGGCCTGATGGTGGTGGCCAAGAGCGAGCACGCGTACACGATGCTGAAGCGGGCGTTCCGCTCCCGGACCGTCGACAAGACGTACCACACGCTGGTGCAGGGGCATCCGGACCCGTTCCACGGCACGATCGACGCGCCGATCGGCCGGCACCCGTCGGCCGACTACAAGATGGCGATCATGGACGGCGGCCGGCACAGCATCACCCACTACACGACGCTGGAGGCGTTCGTCGGGGCGACGCTGCTCGAAGTCACCCTGGAGACCGGCCGGACGCACCAGATCCGGGTGCACATGGCGGCGATCCGACATCCCTGCGTCGGCGACCCGATGTACGGCGCGAACCCGGTGCTCGCCCAGCGGCTGGGCCTGGACCGCCAGTGGCTGCACGCGGTCCGCCTCGGCTTCACCCACCCGCGGACCCAGGAGTACGTGAGTTTCGACTCCGACTATCCGGCCGACCTGGCGCACGCCCTGGAGCTCGTCCGGACCGGTTGAGCCTGCCGACCCGTACCCAAGGGGGAGCCGATGTGGCCAGGCAGCGTCGGGACGCTAGTGTCGATCCGTGCGTAGAGCGAAAATTGTCTGCACCCTCGGGCCGGCCACGTCGGCCCCGGAGCGCCTCATCGAACTCGTCAAAGCCGGGATGGACGTGGCCCGGCTGAACATGAGCCACGGCGACTATGCCGATCACGAGCACAACCTGACCGGCGTCCGCCGGGCCGCCAAGATCACCGGCCGGCCGGTCGGGGTGCTGGTGGACCTGCAGGGGCCCAAGATCAGGCTCGGCCGGTTCGCCGCCGGCAAGGAGGTGCTCGCCTACGGCGCGACCTTCACGATCACGACCGACGACATCGAGGGCGATGTCCGTCGCTGTTCGACCACGTACAAGGATCTGCCGGGGGACGTGAAGCCCGGCGACACGATCTTGATCGACGACGGCCGGCTCACCCTGCGCGCGACCTCGGTGACCGACACCGACGTGGTGACCCGGGTCGAGGTCGGCGGCCCGATCAGCAACAACAAGGGGATCAACCTGCCGGGGGTCGCGGTGAGCGTCCCGGCCATGAGCGAGAAGGACATCGAGGATCTGCGCTGGGCGCTGCGGCACGGCGTCGACATGATCGCGCTGTCCTTCGTCCGCAACGCCGCCGACGTCGATCTCGTCCACAAGATCATGGACGAGGAGGGTCGCCGGGTGCCGGTGATCGCCAAGATCGAGAAGCCGCAGGCGGTGGAGAACCTCGACGAGATCATCGACGCCTTCGACGCGTTCATGGTGGCCCGTGGTGATCTTGGTGTGGAACTGCCGCTGGAAGAGGTTCCGCTGGTGCAGAAGCGGATCGTGACCGCGGCCCGGCGCTGGGCCAAGCCGGTGATCGTCGCCACCCAGATGCTGGAGTCGATGATCTCCGCGCCGCGGCCGACCCGCGCCGAAGCCTCCGACGTCGCGAACGCGATCCTGGACGGCGCGGACGCGGTGATGCTTTCCGGCGAGACCAGCGTCGGCCAGTATCCGGTGGTCACCGTCGAGACGATGGCCCGGATCGTGGTCAACACCGAGGAACACGGCCTGGAGCAGGTGCACGACATCGTCTGGGACCCGCACACGACGAGTGGTGTGATCACCAAGGCCGCCGCCGAGGTCGCGGAGCGGATCGACGCGAAGTATCTGGTGGCGTTCACCCACACGGGCGACTCGGCCCGCCGGATGTCCCGGCTCCGCTCGTCGATCCCGGTGCTCGCGTTCACCCCGATCGAGGCGACCCGGCAGGCGCTGACGCTGACGTGGGGTACGGAGTCGTTCCTGGTGCCGATGGTCGGGCACACCGACGACATGATCCGCCAGGTCGACAAGGCGCTGATGGAGTCGGGCCGGATCGCCGAGGGCGAACGGGTCGTGATCGTCGCCGGCTCCCCGCCCGGGGTCGCCGGCCACACCAACATGGTCCGGGTCCGCCGGATCGGCGCCCCGCTCTGAACGGCCGAGTCGCCACCAACGCACCGAATTCCGTGGTGTGCTGGTGGCGACTCGTTTGCCGTGCCGGGAAGGGGAGTCGAACCCCTATGTCCTTTCGGACAGACGGGTTTGAGCCGTCCGCGTATACCATTCCGCCACCCCGGCCGGGGCCCGGAACATTCTGCCACATCCCTCCAGCCGTGGTGAGAATCGGCTCCGTAACAACGCTGCTCTAAAGTGTCTCCCGTGACGAACGAGAAGAACGACCCCGGGGCCACCTCGCCCACCCGCGTGCTGGTGGCCGAGGACGAGGTGCTCATCCGCACCGACCTGGTCGAAATGCTCACCGAAGAGGGGTACGAAGTCGTCGGCGAAGCCGGCGACGGCGAGCAGGCGATCGAACTGGCCACACAGCTGCGGCCGGACCTGGTGGTGCTGGATGTCAAGATGCCCAAGCTGGACGGGATCAGTGCCGCCGAGAAGATCGCCGGTGAGCGGATCGCCCCGGTGGTGATGCTGACCGCCTTCAGCCAGCGGGACCTGGTCGACCGGGCCAGCAAGGCGGGCGCGATGGCGTACGTCGTGAAGCCGTTCGGCAAGTCCGATCTGGTGCCGGCGATCGAGATCGCCGCCGCCCGGTTCGCCGAGATCAAGGCGGTCGAGGCCGAGGTCAGCGATCTGACCGAGCGGCTGGAATCGCGCAAGATCGTGGACCGGGCCAAGGGCATGCTGCAGGCCGGTCTCGGGCTGACCGAGCCGGAAGCGTTCCGCTGGATCCAGAAGACGGCGATGGACCTGCGCAAGTCGATGCGCGAGGTCGCCGAGGGTGTCATCGAGCACGGCGCGGGATCCAAGAAGAAGTAGCGCAGCACGCGCACGCGGCGCTGCATCGTTGCGTGATGCGGTCATGTAACGAACACGAAACTCACTCAGCGGAACTGGACAGCGCAGCGGTGAGTCGTCGTAGTGTTCATCATGCTTGGCAACCCGGCCGTGGATTCCGGATGTCGGAATTCCGCGGCCGGCCGTGATTCAGCTCGTGGTCGAGCTGCCCAGGAGGAGGAACAGTGCTTAATCGACGGCTTGCGAAGGTCGGTGTCGCGACCCTGGTCGCCGCAGCCCTGGCACTGACCGGATGCGGTCAGCGTGGGGGCGACGGAGACCCGGGCGGCGGTGCCGGCGATGAGAAGAAGATTGCCAAGATCGGCGTCATCTCACCGATGAGTGGCGGGCTCTCCGCGCTCGGGCTCGGCATTCAGAACTCGGTGGATCTCGCGATCAAGCAGGCGAACGCGAACAACGAGATTCCCGGCTGGACCCTGCAGATCGATGTCAAGGACGACGAGGCGAAGAGCGACGTCGGCCTGAACGCCGCGACCGCGCTGTCCTCGGATCCGGAGGTCGTCGCCGTTGTCGGAACGCTGAACACCAGCGTCGCCCAGGGCGTCCAGCCGGTCCTGAACGGCAAGAAGATCGCCATGGTGTCGCCGGCCAACACCGGCCCGGCGCTGACCCGCGGCGAGGACTACGCGAACAGCCCGAAGCGGCTCTACCCGAACTACTTCCGGACCTGCGCCACGGACGACGTCCAGGGCCCGTTCGCCGCGAAGTACCTCTACAACACGGCGAAGTTCACCAAGGTGGCCACGGTCAACGACAAGAAGGCCTACGGCGCAGGCCTGGTGAAGACGTTCAGCGACGCGTTCACCGAGCTCGGCGGCCAGATTGTCGCGGCCGAGACGATCAACCCCGACGACAAGGACTACTCGGCGGTGATCACCCAGATCAAGGCGACCAATCCGCAGGCGCTCTACTACGGCGGCGAGTACCCGCAGGCCGGCCCGCTGAGCCAGCAGATGAAGGCCGCCGGCCTGGACATCCCACTGATGGGCGGCGACGGCATCTTCGACCCGGCGTTCATCCAGCAGGCCGGTTCCGAGTCCGACGGCGACCTCGCCACCTCGGTCGGCGCCCCGGTGGAGAACCTGCCGACGGCGAAGACCTTCGTGGCCGATTACGAGGCCGCCGGCTACTCCGACCCGTACGCCGCGTACGGACCGTACGCCTACGACGCGGCCCGCGCGATCATCGAAGGCCTCAAGGTCTCGCTCAAGGACGCCGAGAGTGTCGAGGACGCCCGGCAGGCGACCATCGACGCGATCGGGAAGGTGAGCTTCGACGGCGCCACCGGCAAGGTCGCCTTCGACGAGTACGGCGACGCGACGACCAAGATCCTCACCGTCTACAAGGTGACCGACCAGAAGTGGGCGGCGGTCGAGACCGGCAGTTGACCATCATTACCTCGGCGCGAGGCTCCCACCCGGAGCCTCGCGCCGAACTTGTACCGGGCGTCTTGAAGGTGCAGCTGCGGGAAGTGGATGAGAGGAGCTTGACCTCGTGGTGCTGCTTCAGCAGCTGATCGACGGACTGTCGCTCGGTGCGATGTACGCCCTGATCGCGGTCGGCTACACGGTGGTGTACGGCATCGTGCAGTTGATCAACTTCGCTCACGGTGAGATCTTCATGCTCGGCGGGTTCGGCGCGGTGGCGGTGTGGCTGCTGTCGCCGGGACGGCCGGTCGCTCTGTGGATCTTCCCGCTGATGCTGATCGGTGGCATCGCGGTCGCGGTGGCGGTGGCGTTGCTGATGGAGAGATTCGCGTACCGACCGCTGCGCAACGCACCGAGACTGGCGCCGTTCATCACGGCGATCGGCGTCTCGATCGTGCTGCAGGAGGCGGTCCGGCTCTTCTACGACCGGATCCCGGGGTTCCCCAGCGCCAAGGCCGCGGTGGTGTTCCCGCAGCTCGACCTGGTCAGCGGTTCGGCGATCCCGCTGGGACCAGGACTGAGTATTCAGCGCGGCTCCGTCTTCACCCTGCTCGCGCTGGTCCTCTGCACCGTGCTCCTCTACCTGTTCGTGAACCGGAGCCGGCTCGGCCGGGCGATGCAGGCGGCGTCGCAGGATCCGGACACGGCGCGCCTGATGGGCATCAACGTCGACCGGATCATCATGCTGGCCTTCGGCGTGGGCGCGGCGTTGGCCGCGGTCGCCGGGCTGGCGTACGGGCTGCGCTACACCCAGGTGCAGTTCCACATGGGCTTCCTGGCCGGGCTGAAGGCGTTCACGGCCGCGGTGCTCGGCGGCATCGGCAACATCTACGGTGCCGTGGTCGGCGGCCTGGTGCTCGGCGTGGCCGAGGCGCTGGCGACCGCGCTGCCGTTCAGCGGCTCGGCCTGGAAGGACGTCTGGGCCTTCGTACTGTTGATCTTGGTACTGGTGTTCCGGCCGCAGGGCCTGCTCGGCGCGAGGGTGGTCGATCGCGCATGAGCCCGCGTGTTGGTGGTGGTTGGGCCAGGCTGGCGCTGCCCCGGTTGATCACCCCGGACCTGATCCGGCGGTCCGAGCCGTTCGCGTGGATCGTCGCCCTGGTCGGCGGGGCGCTGATCGTGGTCGCGCCGTTCCTGCCCTGGGCCTACGACGACGCGGCCCTGGACGACATGTCGGTGGCGTTCTACCCGTCCGTGCTGCAGTTCCTGGCGCTGGCGCTCGGCGCGGTGATCATCGCCGGCACGCTGCTGGACCGGTTGATCCCGCGCCGGCGCGGCAGCCGGGCGCCGGGCTGGCGTCGCGGCGCCCGCGCCGCCGCGACCGGTGCGCTGATCTACCTCGCGTTGATCATGGTCACCATCGCGCTGGAGCTCGGCGGCTTGATCAACGTCGAGCCGGGCGGCTGGCTGGCCCTGGCCGGTGCGGTGATCGCGTTCGCCGGCACCCGGCTGATCGAGCCCGCCCCGGAGCCGCGATTCGGCGAGCTGGAGGGACCGGCGGTCGTCGAGATCCTCGCCGTCGCGGCGTTCATGGGCGCAGCGTTCTTCGCGGTCGTGTTCGCTCTCGACTTCGATGACGGCGGCGGCTTCGTCTGCTTTGTCACGTTCGTCGGCATCGCGGCGGCAGTGCTGGTCCGGTCCGGAGTCATGGCCTGGTACTCCGGGGTGTCGTCCCGGCGCCGGCCGGTGCTGGTCACGGCGGCGATCCTGGCGGCGATCCTGTTCCCGTTCACCCAGGGCACTTCGGACGCGAACCTCTCGATCGCGACCCAGGTGATCATCTTCGCCATGACGGCGCTGGGGCTGAACATCGTGGTCGGCCTGGCCGGCCTGCTCGACCTCGGCTACGTCGCGTTCCTCGGCGCAGGGGCCTACGTCGCCGCGATGCTGTCCCAGTCGGCGTTCGCGACGATCGACGTCCAGCCACCGTTCCCGGTGGTGATGTTGATCTCCGGTTGTGTCAGCGCGACCTTCGGCCTGATCATCGGGTCGCCGACGCTGCGGGTGTCCGGCGATTACCTGGCGATCGTCACCCTCGCGTTCGGCGAGATCTTCCGGATCGCGGTGCTCAACCTGGACGGCATCTCCGGCCCGGATCTGACGCACGGCCCGAACGGCATCCCCGCGATTCCCGACCTGGATCCGCTCGGGTACGACTTCGGCAACCCGCCACCGTTCCTCGGCATCTTCGCGCCATTGCCCCGGTTCGCCAACTACTACTTCCTGCTGTTGTTGATCTTGCTGTTCGTGGTGCTGGTCGTGACTCGGCTGAACAACAGCCGGATCGGGCGCGGCTGGATCGCCATCCGGGAGGACGAGAAGGCGGCCGAGGCGATGGGGGTCAACACCTTCGGGCTGAAGCTGTTCGCGTTCGCCGGCGGCGCCTTCCTGGCCGGCCTGGCCGGCTCCGTCAAGGCCCATCACGACATCTCGATCAATCCCGGTCAGTACATGTTCCTCGAGTCGGCGTTCCTGCTCTCCGCGGTCGTCCTCGGCGGCATGGGCACCGTGGTCGGTGTCCTGGTCGGCGCGACGCTGCTCAAGCTGGCGCCGGAGAAGCTGCGCGATTTCGCCGAGTTGCGGCTGCTGCTGTTCGGCGTGCTGCTCGTGGTGATGATGCGGTTCCGGCCGGAAGGCATGGTGCCGAGCCGTCGACGGCAGTTGGAGTTCCACGAGGAGGACGAGGAACTGGCCGAGAAGCTCGACGAGGGCGAGCCCGTACCGGCCGAGGGGGCGCGGACATGAGCACTGCGCACGACGAGCCGCCGCCCGGCACCGATCCGGAGACCGGCGAGCAGCTGGCGCCGCAACTGATGGGGATCGACCCGGACCGGCCGATCCTCGAGGCCCAGGACGTGTCCATGCGGTTCGGCGGCCTGGTCGCCGTCGACCACGTGGGCTTCCAGGCCCGGCTCGGCGAGATCGTCGGGCTGATCGGCCCGAACGGCGCCGGCAAGACCACGTTCTTCAACTGCCTGACCGGGCTCTATCAGCCGACCGCCGGCCGGGTGACGTTCAACGGCACCGTCCTGCCGCCGAAGCCGCGCAAGGTGGTCCAGGCCGGGATGGCGCGGACGTTCCAGAACATCCGGCTGTTCGCCAACATGACCGCCCGCGAGAACGTCATGGTCGGGCGCTACTGCCGGACCAGCGCTGGCCCGTTCACCTCGATCATCCGGGGCTTCAAGTACCGGCGCGAGGAGCGCGAGACCGAACAGCTGGCCGACCAGCTGCTCGACTTCGTCGGGATCGGCGGCTCCGGCGATCACCTGGCCCGCAACCTCTCGTACGGCGACCAGCGGCGGCTCGAGATCGCCCGGGCGCTGGCCACCGAGCCGAAGGTGCTGCTGCTCGACGAGCCGACCGCCGGCATGAATCCGCAGGAGACCCGGCAGGCGGAGGAACTGATCCGGCGGATCCGCGACCTCGGCCTGGCGATCGTCGTGATCGAGCACGACATGCGGTTCATCTTCAACCTGTGCGACCGGGTCGTATGCCTGGTCCAGGGCAAGATCCTGGTGGAGGGCACTCCCGAGGTCGTCCAGTCCGACCCGCAGGTGATCGAGGCCTACATCGGAACTGGGCCGGCGGAGCGGGACGAGACCGAACCGGCGCCGCGCCGGGCCGAACCGGATGGCACTGTCGGCGAACGGGGGACCCGCGATGCTTGAGGTGAAAGACCTGAAGGTCGCCTACGGCCGGGTCCGTGCGGTGAAGGGGATCAGCTTCACCGTCGACGAAGGCCAGGTGGTCACGCTGATCGGGACCAACGGCGCCGGCAAGACGACGACGCTGCGGACGGTGTCCGGGCTGCTGCCGGTGGAATCCGGCGAGATCCTGTTCGACGGGGTGCGGCTGGACGGGATGCCGGCCCACCAGATCGTCCGGCTGGGCGTCGCGCAGTCGCCCGAGGGCCGGCGGCTGTTCCCGCGCCTCACGGTCGAGGAGAACCTGATGCTGGGTGCGTTCGCCCGGCGCGACCGGGCCGGGATCCAGCGCGACCTGGCCCGGGTGTATCAGCTGTTCGACGTGCTGGCCCAGCGCCGCCACCAGTCCGCCGGCCTGTTCTCCGGCGGCGAGCAGCAGATGCTGGCCATCGGCCGGGCCATGATGAGCAGCCCGAGGCTGCTGATGCTCGACGAGCCGTCGATGGGACTGTCGCCGATCATGATGCAGGTGATCATGAACACGATCGCCGAGCTGAAGGCCGAAGGCGTCACCATCCTGCTGGTGGAACAGAACGCCCAGGCGGCCCTCTCACTCGCCGATTACGGGTACGTCCTCGAGGTCGGCAAGATCGTCCTGCACGACACCGGCGTCAACCTGCTGACCAACGAGAACGTCCGCAAGGCCTACCTCGGCGAAGACTGACCGCCGACCCCCCAAAAGAACCCGCCGACCGGTCACAAAAGCAGCGGTTTTGGCGGCGTGTCGCTGCAGAAGTGACTACTCGGTGAGGGTGGTGAGAGGCCGGGTCTGGTCGGGCCGGGCGATCGGGTCAGGTCGGGCCGGGCGATCGGGTCAGGTCGGGCGGCCGATCTCGGCGGGACCGCGATCGATCATGACGGCCAGCGCTCGGTCAGGTTGAGCATCGCAGCCTGGGCCGCCGGTTCGCCGCTCAGCACCGTGGCGACCCGG
The DNA here is from genome assembly GCF_013407955.1 of Microlunatus parietis. Lineage (GTDB taxonomy): Bacteria > Actinomycetota > Actinomycetes > Propionibacteriales > Propionibacteriaceae > Microlunatus > Microlunatus parietis. The sequence goes on from NZ_JACCBU010000001.1 coordinate 6,388,953, forward strand.
TCGCGGACGAATCCGTACGTGCTCATCGCCAGGGTCGGCCCCCAGGTGACCCGCCGGACCCCGAGCGCTCGCAGGTCGTCACGGTCGGTGGTCACCGGACCGATGTTCACCGGCAGCTCGACCTTGCCGCACAACCGGCGGATCAGCTCGGAGTCGCTCAGCCCGGTCACGAACAGTCCGTCGGCACCGGCCGCGCGGTAGGCCCCGGCGCGGTCGACGACCTGGCTCAGCAGGTCCTCCGGGTCGGCGTCCGGGGCGGCCCTGAGGAAGACGTCGGTCCGGGCGTTGAGGAAGGCCGGGATGCCGGTCCGGTCGATCGCGGCGCGTACCCGCTCCAGCACCACGACCTGGTCGGCGAGCGGCACGACCGAGCCGGCCGTGGCGTCCTCGAGGTTGACGCCCGACGCCCCGCGCTCGACGAACTCGGCGACGTTGGCGGCGATCTCTGCCGGCGAGTCTGCGTAGCCGCGTTCCAGGTCGGCCGAGACCGGGAGATCCACCGTGGCGGCGATCCGTTCGAAGGCGTCGAGCGCGTCGGCGACGGCGAGCCCGCCGCCGTCCGGGACGCCGCGGGACCAGGCGATGCCGGCGCTGGTGGTCGCCAGCGCCGGTGCTCCGGCCGTGGCGAGGGCGTACGCACTCGGCGGGTCCCAGGCGTTCGGGAGCAGGAACACGTCCTGGTGCAGCCGCCGGAACTCCTCGGCGCGGGCGATCCGGTTGGTGGCTGATGACTGTGGTGACAACGGGGCCTCCGGGTTCGGGGTCGGGTGGCCGGTCGGCCGTCCCACAGGTGTTGACCTCGATCGAGGCGCCGGGGAATCGGTGATCGGCGCTCTGCGTTCGACTGGTCGTCGGCCGTCGCCGAACGAACCGATTCCTCTCGGTCGGCGCGGAAGTCTGAGCGGTATGACGAAGTCAACGGGAGCCGAGGAGGGCATCGCGTGACCGCAGCAACCGTGCCTGCGCTGACGGACGCCGAGTTCGAGCGCGAGTTCGAGGCGTTGCGCAGCGCCCTGCTGGCGCACTGTTACCGGATGGTCGGCTCGTACCACGATGCCGAGGATCTGGTCCAGGAGACGTACCTGCGGGCGCGGCGAGGGATCGGCGACTTCGAGGGCCGGTCGTCGGTCAAGACCTGGCTGTACCGGATCGCGACCAACGCCTGCCTGACTGCGCTGCAGCACCACAGCCGCCGCTTCCTTCCGTCGGGTCTGGGCGCGCCGTCCGGTGACCCGGATGCTCCGGTCGGGACCGACTCGACCGTGGCCTGGCTGGAGCCGCTGCCCGACGCGGCCCTCGGCCGGTCCGGCGGCGATCCGGCCGCCGAGGTGGTCGAACGCGACACGGTCCGGCTGGCCCTCATCGTCGCGTTCCAGCACCTGGCGCCCCGGCAACGAGCGGCCCTGCTGCTCCGCGAGGTGTTGGGCTGGCCGGCGGCCGAGATCGCCGCCGCGATGGGGATCGGGGTGGCCGCGGTGAAGAGCCTGCTGCAACGCGCCCGGGTCAGGATCGCCGAGGTCCGGGCCGATCAGGAGATCGCCGAACCGCCCGACTCCGCCCGCGACCGCGAGCTGCTGGACCGCTGGATCAGTGCCTTCGAGCGGGCCGATGTCCGTGACCTCGAGTCCTTGATCAGCTCGGACTTCAGCCTCGAGGCGGCCGGGCACACCACCTGGTTCCGTGGCCTTGCCGTCTGTCTGCCGTTCCTGGCCCGGCGCCAGTTCCGGCCGGCCGGCCAACTGCGGATGCTTCCGACGAGAGCGAACGGCCAGCCCGCCGCGGCCGGCTACCTGCGCCAGCCGGACGGCTCGTACCGGGCAGATCACCTGACCGTGCTCACCATCGCCGGCGGCAAGATCATCAAGGTGACGAACTTCCTCGGTGAGCGGCCGGTCCGCGACACCGGCCTACCGGCGACCATGATCGGCAACCGTCCATGATCAGAACGCAGGCCGACGGGTCCGCCCCTCACCTGTTCCCGGTGCGAGCGAATCTCGTCCTCAGGACGCTGTTCCCCGTGTGTTCCTCGGCAGCGCCCCGGTTCCCTCCGACCGACCGGTCACTTTCGCAGCGACACGCCGCAAGAACGCCTGCTTTGGTGACCGGTCGGCGGATTCATTTGGGGTGTTTCAGGAGGTGAGGGCGGTGGCCAGGGCGAGCTCGCGGGCGGCGGCGGGGTCGCCGAGGCGGCGGAGGGTGCGGCCGTAGAGCTCGCGGAGGTAGCCGTCGTCCGGATACTGCGCGACCAGTTCGGCCAGGGTGTCCCGGGCCGGGGCGAGGCTGGCCGAGGCGGCGCGGGCGCGGGCGAGCAGGGACCGGACGTTGGGGTCGTCCGGGTGCTCCCGGCGCAGCGGTTCGGCCAGGTACAGGCTGCCGTGCGGGTCCTTGCGGTCCAGCAGCGCCTCGGCGAGCCGGAGCCGGCGGACCTCCTCCGGCTGCCGGCCCGCGGCGGGCGCGGCCAGGATCGCGTCGGCGAGCAGTTCGGCCGGCTGCGCGCCGGCCACCGCGGTCCGCCCGTTGATCACGAACGTGGGCGACGTGTCCACTCCGATCGCGCGGCCGGTCAGCAGCGCCTCCCGGGTCGCCCGCTCCACCGGGTCGTCCGGCTCGAAGCCCGGCTGCAGATAGACCAGCCCGGCGCCAAGTTCGCCGGTGCCGGGCGGCATCGGCAGCCGGAACCGCTCCGCCAGCGCCGTCAGCAGACCAAGATCATTGAGATCCCGGTGCTCGACGAAGTGCAGCCGGTACAGCTCCTCGACGACCTCGTCCTGCACCTGCGGCCCGTGCGCCAGCGCGGCCGTGGCCAGCCGGTGCGCGGCCCAGCTGCTGGCCCGCCAGCGAGCGCCGAAGTCACCCTCGATGCCCTCCTGCGCGGCCGCGTCACGAGCCCGGAGCCGGTTGTCGGCGGCGGAACCCGGGCCGCAACCGGCGAGCTCCTCGGCCAGTTCCGGCTGCTGCAGGATGCCGGCCATCGACTCCGACCACTGCGGCGCGGTCGGGTCGATCAGGTACGGCCGCCAGCGCACCTGCACCTCGACCGCCGGAGCCTCCCGGTGGACCAGGTCGAGCGCGCGGGCCAGCCGGCGCTTGCCGATGTAGCCCCAGCCGCACAGGAAGTCGGCGTACCCGTCGATGATCAGTCGGTTATCCGTCATGTGTTGGCTAACGTGCGGATGGCGGATAGCATTCCCGCCGTGGACGAAGGAGATCGTCGGGTCCGCCGCACCCGGGCCCAGCTGCGCGCGGCGACGCTGCGGCTGCTGGACGACGGCGCCGACCGGCTCACGATGGCGTCGATCGCCGTGGCCGCCGACGTGAACCGGAGCACCGTGCACCAGCACTACGCGAGTCTGGACGACCTGATCTGCGACGCGCTGGCCGATCGGGTCGCCGCGATCGCCGGGGCAGTGACCGGATGCCCGTTCGCGGCGGACCGGGACCGGGCGCCGCGGCACCTGGTGGCGCTGTTCGCGGCCGTCGCGGACGCCGGACCCACGCTGGCGAAACTCGGGCCGAGTGCCGCCGCGCGGGTGCAGGATCAGCTGGTCGAAGCGCTGGCCGAGGTGCTCGTGGAGCGGTTCCGGGCCGGCCAGCGGCCGCCGGGATTCGCAAGGGTCCGGCCCGATCTGCACGCCCGGTACGTGGCCGCCGGCGTGATCGCCCTGGCCCTGCAGCGAGACCCGGCCGACAGCCCGGGCCGCCTGGCCGGCCAGGCCTGGCGCCTCATCCATGCGGCATCGTGATCATGAGCGGTCGACGCGACCGTGCATCGCCGAGTGGACGCGTTGAGCCGCGGCAACGGCCTGGGCCCGGGTCAAAGGATTCACTCGGCTCAGCGGGCCGCCGCGCGTGATCGGCGACGGCTTCGGGCCATCCAGATCAGGCAGCCGATCAGGCCTTGGCCGAACGCCGTGACCAGCACGGTCGGCGCGAACCCAGCCGGCCCGGGCCGATCCACCCCGGCCGGCAGCCGGGCCTGGGCGAGCATGATCAACAAGCTGCTGACCACGGCGGCCAGGACGACGTTGATCACCACCAGAGCCGGGAGGCGGCACCGCCCCGGCGTCACGGCGAGCCCGACCGCCGAACCGGCGACCAGGGCCGCGCCGACGCTCACCACCAGCCCGAGCCCGGGCGCCCGGCCGAACATTCCGGTGCCGGCGCCGACCAGGGCGCCGAGGACGTACCCGAGTAGTTGGCCGAGCACGGTCAGCCAGAGCAACCGGACCACCACGGCGCTCCAGCCCGAGTCCGCGGTGGCGGTTTGGGCGGGGCCCGCGCGGTACGGATCGGTGATCATCGCGCCACGCATTCGCGGAAGTCGATCGGATACCGGATCCCGTCCGGCCCGGAGGTGCCCAGGTAGCTGGCCCTGGTGGCCCGGGACTCCGCGGTCTCCAGGCTGAAGTCGACCCCGAACGCCACGCCGACCTTCACCTCGGCCGCGAACCCGGTCCGGTCGGTCACGTTGTCGTACTGGACGTTGCTCACCGTCGCGTTGGTGTACATGAGGTTCTGCAGGGTGTCGTTCGGCACCAGGGTCTCCGGAAAGGCGGTCTCCGGCGAGATCACGCCGCCCTCGACAGCCACGCCTCGACGACGGCGCGCTGCTCCGGGGTGCCGACCTCGAGCGTCGCGGTCGTCACGGTCGCCTTGCCCTCGGAGTCGGTGTCCGTCACCTCGCCACCGAGGTTGCCCTGGCCGCCCCGGGTCGAGGTGGCCAGATCGCCGCGCCGGGTGGTGGTGATCATGACCTTGGTGATCATGCCCTCCTTGTTCCGGGTGATCGCCAGACTGGAGCCGAGCAGGCCGGAAAGCTTGTCGCCGAAGGGACCTCCGGTCAGTTCGCCGGCACCGGTCACCTCGCCCTGGGTGGTGAAGATCGTGTTGCCGTTGCGCTGATCATGGACCTCGGTCCAGGTGCCGCTGGTGCCGAACTCGATGCCGGCGCCGGCCAGCTTCAGCCCGGGCACCTCGGACTTCTCGGTGCCCGGGCCCCGATCCTGTTCCCAGGGCAGCTTGATCCCGAGGTCACCCTCGGCAGTGCCCTCGACCTTGATCGTGCTCACCTGCTGGTCCGGCGGCCGCGGCGGCTCCGTCGCGCCGTGGATGGCCAGCCAGATCGCATAGTTCGGGTCGTGCCGGAGGATCTGCTGCTCGGTCAGGTAGTCCTGCAGCTGCCCGGACATCCGCTCGGCCTCGGCCTGGTCCTTGAAGATCCAGGTGCTGCCGTACGTCGCCTCGACGCCGAAGCCGAAGTCCACCTTCGCCCCGGCCTCGAGCTTGCCCCACTCGAGGTCGGCGCCGACGCCGCCGGTGACCCCGATGCCGGCGCCGTCGGTGGCGGTGTAGGTGACCGTACCGTCGCTGTAATGGGTCTCGATGAAGCCGGCGTTCTCGCCGATCTTGATGAACGCGATCTTGATCTCCGAGTTGACCTGCTCGGTACGTTTCCGGACCGTGCACCGCTCCGGCTTCGGATCGAAGGGCGGCGGGTCTTCGGGGCCGGTGGCGCAGGCCGCCGAGCCGAGGGCACTCTTGACCGCGCAGATGGCGTTCCGGGCCAGGACGTCGAGCCCCTCCGTCGCCTGCGCCAGGGCGACCGAGATCAGCAGCGACGCGACGACGGCAAGGGCCGCCGCGTACTCCAGGGTCGCCACCCCGGCCTCGCGTCTCGCTGATCGGCGCATCGCATCTCCCGGACCGCTCCGGTACCTCGGACACCGCCGACGCTACGGTGATCATGATCATCCGGTCGTGGGTCCGTGGACCCAGCCCGAGGCCCAAATGATCAGCCGGGAATGATCACCGGCGGTCGGCCCGCAGCCGCATCGAGGTGATCAACCGCTGCTCGAGGGCCGGATCGCGCTCGGCGGCCAGCACCGAGACCGCGACCGACTGCGGGTACGGCCAGTGGGCGGCGACGATCCACAGCCCGGACAACTCGCCGTCCCGACCGTCCGCGACGGTGTAGCGGGTCAGCTGGGCGGTGGTCGCCCCGGTCACGGTGATCTCCCGGGACTCGATCACCCGGAACGACGGCAGGCCGACCTGGGCCTTGCCGATCAAGGTGCCCATGGCCTGGCCGGCCGAGGCGTAGGCGCCGAAGTCGCCGGACAGCTGGAGCTGCTCCGGCGCGTCCGCGGCGTCCCGGAATCCCTTGTGCCACGGCGATTCCACGGTCGTCTCGAGGTCCCAGCCAGCCGGCCGGTCGACGGTGAGCCGGCCCACCGACTCCGAGACGTAGCCGTGGCCCGGAGCCGTACAGCCGCCGCTGAGCAGGGTGAGGACCATGATCAGGACGGCCGGAGCGGCGAGGCTGCGAGCCATGGCGGGGTCCTCCTCGGGTCGAGGGTGGAGCGGCACCCGACACGCTACAGTCGCCACGGGATCGGTTCGCCGTGGTCGGTGATGGAGGTCGCCGTGGATCTGTGGAGTGCGCTGGCCGTCGCGCTCGTCCTGAGCGTGGCCGCGGCGCTCTGGCTGCGCAGGCGCGGCTACCGGTATCCCGACGACGAGGTGCGGCGGACGCTCAACCCGTGGCTGCTGCCGGTTGTCGCGGTGGCCGGGGTGCTGCTGGCGTCGCTGCTGTGGCGGCACCCGCTCGCCGTCACGATCACGTACACCGTCGCCCTGGTCTGGGCCCTCGTGCTGGCCCTGATCGATCTCGAGGTGCGCCGGCTGCCGGACTTGCTGACGCTGCCCGGCTACCCGGTGTTCGCCGCCGGGTTGATCACCTGTTCCGCACTGGCCGGCTCCTGGCGCAACCTCGCCATCGCCGGCATCGCGGCCGCGGTGGCCCTGGTGGTGTTCCTGTTGCTGGCCTTGTTCTCGCCGGGCGGCGACGGGCTCGGCTTCGGCGACGTCAAACTGGCCGGCGTGCTCGGCGGGCTGCTCGGCTGGCTGGGGCCGACGACCGCGATGCTCGGCCTACTGACCGGATTCGTGCTCGGTGGGATCGTCGCGGTGATCTTGATCGTGAGCCGCCGGGCGGACCGGCGGTCCCATCTCTCCTTCGGGCCCGCCATGATCGTCGGCGCCTACCTGTGGGCGATCCTGCCGCCCGTCTGACCGCCTGGAGACCGATCTCCTGCTCAGACCGGGCCACGAGTGACCGATTTCCCACTAGGCTGACGCCGGAAAGTGGGAAATCAGGTCGGTTGCCGGGCGGCAGTCGGGGTTTCGCGTCCGCCGTCTCCGGTTGTGGGCAGGAGATGCACGATGCTGATTGCGATCCCGGGGTCGTCCGATCTGGGCGGCGTGCTCGGATTCGACGCCGCGCGGCCGGACGCCCTGCTGCGGACGATCCGGGACCGGTTCGGTCCGTTCCGGCACCGGCACGTGCTGGTGCCGACACCGCGGCACCACGCCGTCGAGGTCCGGGAGCAGGCCCACGTCGCAGTCGCCGCCGACCCGGCGGTCCGGATCGGCATCCTGCCGCTGCACCACCACGCGCTGACCCTGGCGCTGATCGGCCGGGCCGTGCTCGCCGCGGAACTCCGGCCCGGCGGCTGGACCGACCCCGGCCAAGCCGTGCAGCTGCTGCTCAGCCTCGCCGCGCGCAGCCGCAGCCTGGTCTGGCATCCCCGGCTCGGTACGGTCAGCGAGCCGGTCACCTCGCTGGGCGAACGGGCCGCCGGCCTGCTGCCCGCCCGCAGCTACCTGTACGAACTCGGTGCGCCGGCCGTGATCCCGGCCCGGTCCGGCCCGGGATCCGCGTCGCCGGACGGCTGGCACGTGGCCGGGCCGCCGGCGCCGCAACTGCGGGCCGGGCTCGGCGTCCTGGCGGTGGAGCCGGTCGACTTCAGCCCGTACGGGCGCCGTCCCTACGCCGGCCGGAACTCGGTCGAGATCACCCAGCTGGCGACCACGTCCGCCCGGCCCTGGACCGGACCGGCCTGCGACGACTGCTCCGCGACGATGGTCGACGGCCTCTGCGTGTTCTGCGGCTGCGGACCGGTCGGTGCGCCGGACCCGCAACCCGCCGGTGACCTGGCGCCGGCTGGTGTGTCGACCGGGACCGCGACGACCGGGACGGGGGTGTCGGCATGAATCCGCGCCAGCGCCGGGGCCTGCTGCTGATGATCTTGTCCGTCGCCGTCGCGGTGCTCGTCTTCGTCGGCGTCTCCAGCTACCTGACCGAGGTGAACAGCCAGGTCGGCCCGATGGTGACGATCTACCGGGTCAAGCAGGACCTGCCCGCCTTCACGACGCTGTCGTCGGAGAACACCGAGGTGGCCCAGGTGCCGGAGCGGTGGGCCGCCGACAACACCGTGCTGCGGGCCCAGGACATCGACGGCCGGGTCACCGCGATCGCGCTCAGCGCCGGCAGCGCGGTCAGCCTGGACGTGCTGGTGCCGCCCAGTGATCTTGCTCCGGACGAACGGGAGATCGCGGTCAACGTGGACGCGGTGACCGGCCTGGCCGGGCGGATCCGGCCGGGTGACCGGGTCGACGTCTACGTCGTGTTCGCCGACGTCCCCGGGCTGCCGAAGCAGGCCCGGATCCTGGTCCAGAACGTACGGGTGGTGTCGGTCGCCGGGCAGCAACAGGTCCAGTCGCCCGACCGGGAGTCGTTGCAGAACGTCATTCCGGTGACGCTGGCGCTGCAGCCGGACGCGGCCCTCGCGGTGACGTACGCCAGCTCGTTCGCCCAGCAGGTCCGGCTGGTCGGGCTGCCGCCCGGCGTCGCGCAGGACCGCAGCAAGGAGACCCGCACCTTCGACGCCGGCCGGCTGGGCGGCAAGGCGGTCCCGGAGGGGGAGCGGAGATGATCAAGGCCGTCGTCGCGATCGCGGACCAGGTGATCGTCCAGGAGCTGCGCTCCCGGCTCGATCAGAGCGAGCACGAGGTCGAGGTGGTGTTCGTCGCCGAATCGACCCAGGAGACGCTGTCCGCGGTGATCCGGCACCGGCCCAGCCTGCTCTTCGTCCATGATCAACTCGGCCCGGCGGCGGCGATGCCGATGATCCGCGAGCTGACCCTGCGGCACCCCGGGCTGGCCGTGCTGGTGGTCACCTCGAACCCCAACGTCGACGCCTATCGGTCCGCGATGGACGCCGACGCCCGCGGGGTGCTCGACTACCCGTTCGGGCTGGAGGAAGTCGATCACCGGCTGAGTGCGGTGATCGAATGGGGCGCCTCGATGAGCCAGGCGCTGGCCGGTGCGCAGGCCGCCGAGACCGGCAACGGTTCGGCGGGCGGCCGGGTGATCGCCGTCGCCGGCGCCAAGGGCGGCCTCGGTACGACGATCATCGCGACCCACCTGGCCTGGGACGTGGTCCGCCAGGTCAAGGGGATGCGGGTCTGCCTGGTCGACCTCGACGTCGAGAAGGGTGACGTGCCGAGCTACCTCGACGTCAGCCACCGGGTCTCGCTGGCCGACCTGGCCAAGATCAGCGAGGACCTGACGGCCCGCGCGGTCGCCGACACCGTCGTCGTCCACAACAGCGGGCTGCACCTGCTGCTGGCACCCACCGAGATCCGCGAGACCGAGTTGATCACGCCCGCGTCGGTCCGCCAGATCGTGGCCCAGCTGCGCCGGCTCTACCAGTTGGTGATCATCGACACCGGGTCGGCGGTGACGGCGACCCAGGCGGCCGCGGTCGAGTCCGCGGACCAGACCCTGCAGGTGGTCTCGGCCGACGTGCCGGCGCTGCGGTCGGCCAGGCGCCAGGTGGTCTTCTGGGAGTCGCTCGGTGTCGTATCGCCGGACAACGTACGGGTCGTCGTTAACCGGTTCCAGCGGCGCAGCGAGATCCAGCAGGACACGGTCGACCTGCTGGTGCTGGGCGAGCGGTCCGAGGTGCTGATCCCGGACCTGGACCGCGGCCTGGAGCGTGCCGGCAACAGCCGGACGCCGGCCGAGGTGCGCAACGCGGTGTGGTGGAAGAGCCTGCGCCGGATCGGCCAGGAGCTCGGCGTGACCAGCCGGCGCACCGTGGTCCCGGCCGCGGCCGCGGGACCGAACGGCACCCAGCCGCCGGCCGAGGCCGGCCCGCCGGCGGTGCCCGTGGCGCCGGCTGCCGGGCTCGTTCCGGGCGCGGCCTCGCCCGGTACGGCCAACGGGCGGCCGAACGCGCGGGCGAACGGCGAGGCCGGCCAGGTGACGGTCGAGAACGTCGTCCTGTTCCCGTTTGCGCTGATCGTGCTGGTGCTCTGCCTGCAGGTGGTCCTGCTCGGGCTGTCGTTCGTCTGGTCCGGGGTCGCCGCGGACGCCGCCGCCCGGGCGGTGTCGATCGGCGCCGATCCGGTGGCGGCGGCCCGGGACGTGGTGCCCGGGCCGATGGCCGACCAGGTGGTGGTCGACCGGGACGGCCCGCGGGTCGTGGTCCGGGTCCGGACGCCGCTGCTGATGGGCGACGGAGTGACCCGCACCGTGACCGTCGATGTCGATCATGCGGTGGTCGAGGAACCGAGATGATCATCGCGCGATCAGGTACCGCCGAGCGGGGGACGGCCAGCATCGAAATGGTCGCCCTGGTCCCGATGGTCATGATCGTGATGATCTTGGTCTTCCAGATCCTGGCCACCGCCTACACGGCCCAGGCGGCCTCCCAGGCCGCCCGGGACGCGGCGCGGGCCTACTCGCTGGGCGAGTCGCCGCAGGCCGCCGCGGCCGCGAGCCTGCCCGGTGCGGTCCGACTGGTCCAGGTGACCACGTTCGGCCCGGACCACGGCGTCCGGGTGGTCGTCGAGGGCCCGGCGATCCAGGTGATCGGCGACCGGACCGTGATCAGGGAGGTGGTCATGCCATGAGGCGTTCGTTCTCGACCGGCTTCGTCGGCCCGTCGCCCGCCGCGGGCCGCGAGACCGAGGCCGACGACTTCCAGGTCCGCCGGTTCAAACAGATCCTGCTCGACGAGATCGATCTTCAGGAGATGTCCGCGCAGCCCGCCGAGGAGCGCCGGGCCAGGCTGGAACGGGTCCTGGCGCACCTGATCTCCCGCGAGGGACTGATCCTGTCCAGCCGGGAACGCTCGATCCTGATCCGGCGGGTTGTCGACGAGTCGATCGGCCTCGGCGTGCTGGAGCCGCTGCTGGCCGACGCGACGATCTCCGAGATCATGATCAACGGGCACGAGACCGTCTACGTGGAACGGTTCGGCCGGCTGGAGCGGATCCCGTCCGGCTTCACCTCCGAGGCGCAGCTGCTGCAGACGGTCGACCGGATCGTCTCCTCGGTGAACCGCCGGGTCGACGAATCCAGCCCGATGGTGGATGCGCGGCTGCCGGCCGACGCCAGGATGCCGCGCGGGGCCCGGGTCAACGTGGTGCTGCCGCCGCTGTCGCTGAACGGGCCGCTGGTGACGATCCGGCTGTTCCCGAGGGCGTACGGGCTGACCGAACTGCTGCAGCGCGGGACCCTGGACCGGCCGGCCGCCGACCTGCTCGCCGCGTGCGTCCAGGCCCGGCGCAACATCATCGTCTCCGGCGGTACGGCGTCGGGCAAGACCACCCTGCTCAACGCGCTGTCGCAGTTCGTCCCGGACCGGGAACGGATCGTCACCGTCGAGGACGCGGCCGAGCTATCACTGAACCAGGAGCACGTGATCCGGCTGGAGACCCGGCCGCCGAACGTCGACGGGCGCGGCGAGATCACCATCCGCGACCTGGTCCGGAACAGCCTGCGGATGCGGCCGGACCGGATCATCGTCGGCGAGGTCCGCGGCGGCGAGGCGCTGGACATGCTGCAGGCGATGAACACCGGCCACGAGGGTTCGCTGGCCACCGTGCACGCCAATTCGACCGACGACGCGCTGTCCCGGATCGAGACGCTGGCCACGATGAGCGACATCGAGGTGCCGTTCCTCGCGATCCGGGACCAGGTGAACAACGCGATCGACGTGATCATCCAGCTCACCCGGCACTCCGACGGCACCCGCCGGATCACCGAGATCGCCGCCGTGGTCTCGGCCCGCCGGGAGGAGTATCGCCTGCAGCCGCTGGTGGAGTGGGACCCGGTGGACCGCCGGTTCCGCTACCACGCGATACCGGACGGTCTCCGCCGCGGACTTGATCATGCCGGCGTCGGCGTACCGGGCACCTGGCCGGTGCGGGAGGGCTGAACCGTGCCCCTGATCGTGATCTACGCCGGCCTGGTGCTGTTCGTCGCGTTGTTGATCACCGGCACCGCGCAGTTCTTGATCAACACGGCCGACCAGCGGCGGCTGGTCGCGGCCACTCTGGCCGGCTCGTCGAGCCGAGAACCGGCCGGGTCGCGCTTCGCTCGCTGGAACCAGCAGTTCGTCAGCACCCGGCTGGGCCGGCTGATCGAACGTGATCTTGCCCTGGCCGGCATCCGGCAGGCCCCGCTGACCGTCTTCCTGATCTTGGTCGGGATCACCGTCGCGGTACCGATCGGCTTGGCCCAGGTCCTGGCGCCGGTGTTCGGCGTGCTCGGCCTGGCCGCGGGGTTCCTTGCCTTCCGGCTCTGGGTCAACCGGGCCCGGGACCGACGACGGGAGAAGTTCGTCCAGCAGATCCCGGAGCTGGCCCGGGTGCTGTCCAACGCGACCGACGCCGGGCTCAGCATCGCCACCTCCTGGGCGGTCGCCGAGGAGGAGCTGGCCGAGCCGGCCAAGTCGGAGATCCGGCGCCTGAACACGGCCGTCCGGTTCGGGTCGACGCTGGAGGACGCGATGCTGCAGCTGAACGACCGGCTGCCGTCCCGCGAGGTCCGGGTGCTGATGTCGACCCTGGTGGTCAGCGCCCGGTCCGGCGGTTCGCTGGTCACGGCGCTGCGGGAGATCTCGCAGACCCTGGACGACCGCAAGGAGACCCGCCGCGAGGTCCGTACCACTCTGGCTCAGGCCCGCAGCACCAGCCTGTTGGTGACCCTGCTCGGAGTCTCGATGTTGTTCATGCTCAACCTGGTGCAGCCGGGGACGGTGGAGCGGATGACGCAGAATCCGCTGGGTCAGGTCGCCCTGGTCGTCGCCGGCGGCCTCTTCGTCGCCGGCCAGCTGCTGGTGCACCGGATGACCAGGATCGAGCGATGATGTCCCCGCTCTGGCCGGCGCTGGCCGCGACGGGCGCCCTGGTCCTGTTCCTGATGGGGTACCGGATGCTGCGCGGCCGGGTGGCCGACTACCTGGACGCCTCCGACCTGATCCTGCTCGACGACGAGCGCCGCCGCGAGGCCGTCACCCGGACCTCCCCGTTGACCCGACTGGCCGGCCGGTTCGCCACCCGGCTGCGCCGCCTGATCAGCCCGGCCGTGCTGGACGCGCTGCAGCGGCAGGTCGACTACGCCGGCCGGCCGCCCGGCGTCACGGTGGAGAGCCTGCTCCGGCGGATGTGCTGGTGGCTGCTGCTGATGATCCCGGTCGGCATCCTGTTCGTCGTCCAGGGACAGCTGGTGGCGCTGCCGCTGCTGCCGCTGGTCGCGGTCCTGGTGCCGTTGATGCCGGTCGCCGCCCGGGCCCGGCGCCGCCGCGAGGCGATCGACCGGGACCTGCCGGACTTCCTCGACATCCTCGCCGTCACGGTGAGCGCCGGGATGTCCTTCCGTGGCGCGCTGGCCCGGGTCGCCGACCACTTCTCGGGCGCGTTCTCCGACGAGATCCGGTTGACCCTGGGCCAGCTCTCGCACGGCTCCAGCGTCCGGGTCGCGTTCACCGGGCTGGCCCAGCGGACCGGCTCGGTGGCGGTTCGCACGTTCGTTACGGCGTTCCTGCAGGCCGAGGAGTTGGGTGCGCCGCTGGCCACGACGCTGAACCAGATCGCCGTCGACATGCGCCGGGACAGCGCGCAGCGGATGCGACGGAAGGCGGGCCAGACCGCGCCGCGGGTCACCCTGGTCACGTCGATGGTGCTCGTCCCGGCCTGCCTGATCCTGGTCATCGCCGGGCTCGTCATCGGCGCCGACATCGACTTCGCCGAACTCTTCGAGGCGTTCTCGTGAGCGCGCCCGCCCTCCGGCTGGCCCGGCTGGACCCGGACGCCCAGACCCGGCTGCTCGACGAGCCGCAGTTCGTCCGGCTGGTCCGCGGCGTGTTCACGGCCCGGCTGGTGTTCCTCGCCCTGGCCGCGCCGGCCGCGTTCCTGACCAGCTCCGGCACGCTGCTGTCCGGGGTCAGCCTGGTGCTGTTGACCGGGACCAGCCTGTTGCTCAGCCGCAGCGACCGGGTGATGCACCACCTGCTGCTGCACCCGTTGCTGGCCTCGCTCGACGTCGCGCTCACCGTACTGCTGCTGATCAGTCTGGACGCCGACCAGCCGGCCGGACTCGCCGTCGTCTGTACCGCGCTCGCCGCCGGCCTGCTGTTCCCGGGCCGGATCCTGCTCGTGCTGCTGATCCCGCTGGCCTTCGGCGCGATCGGCTCGCCCGGGCTGATCACCTCCGACGAGGACTGGCGCGGCTGGCTGGTCGAGCTGACCGGGATGCCGGTCCTGGTGGCCGGCGTGTGCCTGATCGGCGCCGTGATCCGCCGGTACGCCGAGCGGATGATCGAGGCCCGCGAGCAGGTACGGGAAGCCGAGGCGGCCGCCGGAGCGGCGGAGGAGCGGGCCCGGCTGGCGCGCGACATGCACGACTCGGTCGGCAAGTCCCTGTACGGGATCTCGCTCAGCGCGAAGGCCCTGACCCGGTCGATCGACACCGATCCGCGGCTGGCCCGCGAGGTCGCCGAGACCCTGTCCAGCTCGGCCGAGACGGCCGCCGCCGAGGCCCGCGCGCTGCTGGTCTCGCTGCGGGTGGGGGAGAGCGACCGGCCGACCATCGAAGTGCTGCGGGATGAGGTCGACCAGTGGCGCGCCGAGACCAGGATCGTGGCCACGCTGACCTCGGTGCAGGCCGTGGACGCCGATCCGCGGGTGACCCGGGAGATGCGGCAGGCGCTCGGCGAGATGCTGCACAACATCCACAAGCACGCGGCCGCGAGTCGGGTCGACATCGTCCTGCGCGGCGACGCCGACCGGATCGAACTGGAGGTGTCGGACGACGGCCGGGGCTTCGATCCAGACGCCGTCGCGGCGGGAGAGCGGGACGGCCATTTCGGGCTACGGGGGCTGCGGGAACGCGCCGAGAGCGTCGGCGGGACCTCGGCGGTCGAATCGACGATCGGGAAAGGGACGACGTACCGATGGACAGCACAGCGTCAGATGAACGACAGGCCGATGACACCGGGGTCGCCATGATCACCGTCGGCATCGCCGACGACAACGCGGTGGTCCGGGCCGGGATCCGCGGCCTGCTGGCCACCACGCCGGACATCCAGGTCGTCGGCGAGGCCGGCGACGGCGCGGCGGCGGTGGCGCTGGCCCGGGCCAAGCGGCCGGTGGTGATGCTGCTCGACGTACGGATGCCGCGGCAGGACGGCGTCACCGCGGCCGGCGAGATCGCCCAGCTGACCAACGTCTTGATGCTCACCTATTCGGAGGCACCGGACGTGATCTCGGCCGCCGTACGGGCCGGGGCGAAGGGCTATCTCGTGCACGGGCACTTCGGCGACACCGAGCTGATCCAGGCGGTCCGGATGGTCGCCGGCGGGATCGGGACGTTCTCGGCGCAGACCTTGGCCGCGCTGTCCAACCCGGCCCCGAGCGTGGCTCAGCTGGCCGAACGCTTCGGTCTGTCCGAGCGGGAGGCCGAGGTGATGGACCTGATCGCCAAGGGCTCGGCCAACACCGACATCGCCCGCGGCCTGTTCATCTCCGAGAAGACCGTGAAGAACCACATCAACCGGATCTTCGCGAAGCTGCAGGCCAACAACCGAGGCCACGCGATCTCCCTCTGGCACGCCGGCTCCTAG
This sequence comes from Microlunatus parietis, assembly GCF_013407955.1. GTDB lineage: Bacteria > Actinomycetota > Actinomycetes > Propionibacteriales > Propionibacteriaceae > Microlunatus > Microlunatus parietis. The sequence goes on from NZ_JACCBU010000001.1 coordinate 6,404,708, forward strand.
TGTCGTGTGGGGCGGAGAGTCCTCGCCCGCTGCTCTGGTCGTGACGACCGTGGTGCGGAGGTCTCAAGATCATCGATCGACGCTTCGCCCACGCCGCTGCTCCCAACTTTCCTCCGGGTGCTCCGGCTGCTCGAGCCTTGGCGGGAGGTCCCGGAGCCTGGCGAGGGGAGCACGAGCGCCCGGGCGCGGCGAATCAGACCGTCCTCGTTCGCTCGTGGGCGCGCGTGGAGGCTGAAGACTGGCACGACGGTGAGCGGATCTCGGCTCGCCGGCTGGCGGACGAGGCCGACGCGATGGAGGCCAGAGCTCGGCGGGTGCGTACAGGCCCGGCATCTGCGCGGCGTCGTCTCGAGGTTCCGCTGCCGCCGCGACTCGTCGTCGATGCGCCGGCCTGGTCCCCGTACCTCGCCGAGGGAACGCGTCAAACGAACACCGAGCGGACGCCTTGACCGGATCACGAGCGAATTTCGGCGCCCTGGGGGTCCGCTGCGCCCGGCCGGACCCCCTGCCGGCGGAACCTGCGGGCCCTCTCTCGCTCCGCGTCGGGACCGGTCCGCGCGGTCGCGCACGGTGTTCGTCGGTCGGCCGCCTCGCACGTTCGGCCTGGCCGGGCCTGGGTCCCGGGCGCCGTCCCCGACGCCCAAGCCTGCACGCTCGCTATCGCAGCGTGCCCTCACCAGCATCCGCGCTAGGAGGGGCGTTTGCGGCGGCGGAGGACGAGGACGGTGATCACGCCGGCGACCAGCAGGACGCCGAGCAGGCCGAGGGTGCCGAGCAGGGCGCCTTCGAGGCGGCCGGGGTCGACCGGGCCGGCGGAGTTCGTCGGGCCGGGCGTCGGCTCGGAGCCGGGTCCGCCGGGGGAGGTGGCCGGGTCGGTCGGGGCGGCGGTGGACGGTTCCGGGGTGGGCGACGGCGACGCGTAGACGGGGAGGCCGGCCGGCGCGCCGTCGACGGCGATGTTGAGTTGGATCGGCATGATCCGGCCGCTCTCGGAGTCGAGGTTGGGTGACAGGGCGACGGCGAGGTAGTGGACTCCGCCGAACGTCGCCGCGCCGATCGCGCCCGTCTCGCCGTCCTTGATGTCGATCTCGCGGTTCCGGATCCGGAGTTGCGGGGTGCCGGTGGTGAGGCGGGTCGGCTGCTCGATCTCGCCGACCATGCCGCTGGAGTCCTCGTGGATCGTGTTCCGGATCGGCGAAAGCAACCGGACCTTCGGGGTGACGGCGACGGAGCCCTGTGCGGATTCCGTACCCGGCTGCGGGAAGTCGACGGTCGCCCGGATCGTCTGTCCCGGCTCGGCGGCGATCCGGTAGAACAGGGTCTCGCCGGCGGCGATGGTGTCCCGGTAGCTGCCCGGCTTCAGCTCGGCCGCGTTCGAGAAGGCGGTGCCGCCGACCACGGGCGCGGACTTGCGGCTCGGGACGGTACTCGCGCCCTTCCACGCGGTCAGGTTCTTCGGCAGTTCGGCCAGGTTCGTGATCGGTGGATCCTCCCGGACGACGAGCTCGACCTTCGCCGTGGCCTTGTTGCCCTGGTACGAGGTGCGTACCACTTCGAGCAGGACCGGTTCGCCGACGCACCGGTCGGCCGGGTCGAAGCCCCAGTAGGCGGTCGTCACCGAGGCAGTGTGGACCGACGTACCGAACGAGGCCGTGCCGCCCGACGTGCCCGTCGTACAGGTCTCACCGTCGTCGGTCAGCAGCCGCAGGCTCCAGGTCTCCTGGTTGAACCCGCCGCGGAACGGTGACACGACGGTCGACAGGGCCGCGCTGACGGTCGAACCGGGGGTTCGCTCGATCCGGTAGTAGCGCGGCTTTGCGGTGGCGTCGTAGCTGTCCACGTACTGCCCGGGGGCGGCGACCGGAGCCTCGCCGCGGTCGAGGCTGCCCTTGATCGGAGCCCCCGACGTGGTGAACGGCCGCAGCGCCCGCTTGGTCAGCTTCTGCAGCGAATCGGTCAGTTCCTCGGTGTCCTCGGCGTCGTAGTAGCTGCCGTCGGTGACGTCGACGATGCAGCGGAGTTGCTGGCGGGCCTTGGAGTTGACGTCGAGCCCGATCGCGTTGAACTGCAGGTCGACCCCCGCCGCGGCGAGCTTCTCGGCCACCGGGCAGGGGTCCGGGACGCAGTTCTCCTCGCCGTCGGAGACGAGCACGACGACCCGCTTGCCCTGCCCGCCGAGGTCCTTGATCGACTGCTCCAGCGCGTACGAGATCGGAGTCTCACCGACCGCGTCGAAGGAGTCGATCGCCCGGTGCATCCGGGCCCGGTCCAGCCGCCCGACCGGCATCACCGATTTCGTGTCCTGGCATGCCTTCGGGTTCTCCTCCTTCGGCTCCTCGATCTCGGAGCCGTACACCCGCAAGCCCACCTGGGTGCCGTCCGGCAGTGCGTCGGCGACCTGCTTGAGGGCGGTCCGGGCCGCGGCCAGCTTGGTCCCGCCGGACGAGATCTTCTCGTTCATCGAGCCGGACACGTCGAGCAGCAGCAGGATCTTCACCGGATCGTCGGCGCGGGCGAACTGCCCCGCTGCCGTCGCCATCGTCGCGGCCAGGACGAGGGTGAGGACCGCGACGAGCGCCCGCCGGACCCGCCTCCGCTGTGCCATCGTCGCTGGTCCTCCTGGGCCTCGTTCGACTCGCTGTGCCAAGGCTACGGGAGCGGACGCGCAGGCAGGGAGAGGCGAGCGGGCAGCTTGGGCCCTGGATTGGGCCTCTGGACCCATGGCTCGGGCGCCGGATCGCCGTAGTTTGAGGTCATCGAGACGGACCCGGGAGACCGGGACACAGAAACTGAAACGGCTGGTCAGAGCCGGGAACCGGAAGGGAAGCATCATGGACAAGCTGTTCGTCACGCTGTACGTGTGGCAGCTCACCGTGGCTGACAAGCTGCGGGCCCGGCGTGAAGCCGGTCAGGGCACGTTGGAGTACGTCGGCATGATCGCCGTCGCGGCAGTGATCATCTTCGCCGTCATCGGGGTGCTGAAGGGCGCCGAGCTCGGCGAGTGGGTCAGGGGCTTCATCGACGCGGTCAAGGGCTCGGTGCAGGTGCCGGGAGTGCCGCCCGCGAACTGAGGCATCAATCGATCCGGCGGTGGCCGGGGTGGGTGAACCCCGCCCCGGCCATCAGCGGTTCCCACGGGGAGGAGGTCTGGGTGATGAACAGGTACGGCAGCAGGCCGGCCGACCGCGGTTCGGGCCCGGTCACCGTGGTCCTGGTCCTCGGCATCTGCGCGCTGTTGTTCGTGATCGGCGTGGTCGCCGTCGGCGCGATGGCCCGCGAGGAACGCTCGGCCGCGCAGCATGCCGCCGACGCGGCCGCGCTGGCCGGCGCCCAACGGGTCCTGGACGACCTGCCGGGCCTGCTGGCGGACGGCTTCGCCGCGGTGACCAGCCTGCCCGAGCTGGCCGGCGCCGGCCCGTGCGGCCAGCGCGGCAAGGTCCGGGCGGCCGAGCTCGCGACGGCCAACGGTGCCACCCTGACCTCGTACTGCTGGAACGTGCTGACCGACCGGGTCACTGTGACCGTCCGGCTGAACCACACCGCCGAGGGCGAGCCGGCCACCGCCGAGGCCGAGGCCGAGACCCGGTTCGCCTTGTCCCGTTGCACGATCGCGTCCGACTTCGAAACGCCGACGCCGACCCCGTCTCCCACCCCCACCCCGACGCCGACCGGCCCCGCACCGTCGCCGACCGGACCGCCGCCGCCCCCGCCCCCTCCGCCGCCGCCACCGCCGCCGGTCGAGACCTCGATGGACTGTGGGTTCGGTGCGCTGACGTTGATCTTCGACCCGGGCACGCTGCGGTTCACGTTCGTCGATCTTGATCTTGCCCTGGCCGACGTACGGCCGCGGTTGACCGGGTGATCAACGGTCGGCGAGCCGGTCCCGGATCCAGCGGTACGGCTGGAAGGCCGGCAGCCGCCGGCCGGTCAGGGCGACCAGCACGGGGCCGACCAACCACGGCGCTCCCGCGAGCAGCCCGGCCGGCACGCCCGCGTCGACGGCGACCACGACAGCGGTCAGCCAGCCGACCATGATCGGTATGCCGCCGCCCCAGAGCAGGCAGCGCAGCCGGGTCCGTGCGGTTCGCTCGGTGAAGACGACCCCGACCAGGGCCGCATAGCAGCCGAGCAGGACCGCGGCGAAGGACAGCCGCACCGGGTCGGTGGTGGCGCTGCCGGACAGTGTGGCCGACATGCCGGCCCCGGCGATGATCAACGAGACCAGGGCCGCCGCCCAGCCCGCGCCGAGGTTCTTGATCATGCCGACCACCGTACGGAATCGAGGATCTGATCGGCCCGGCCCGCGGTCAGCCGCTCGGTGCCCAGCACCGCCAGCACGGCCGTCGTGCCGGCGTTCTCGGTGATCAACACCGTGCCGCGGTAGTTGATCTTGGGCGACGGCCGGTAGGAGAGCGGCGACCGCAGCGCGGGCGACCCGTCCTGGGTGGTCCGGGACCTGGCCGGCCCGGCCGTGAGACCGGGCAGGCCGCCGCCCGCGCCGGACGCCAGCAGCAGCCCGAACGCCTCCTCGGGGGCGACGTCGGCCAGGTCGGCCCGGGCCAGCACGATGATCGACGGCACCCCGCCCTCGACGAACTGACCCTGCCACTGCCAGCCGGCCCGCGGCGGGTCCAGCGCCCGGACGGTGGCCGGCACCTCGAAGCCGAACCGGCCCAGCAGGACCGGTGCCGCCTGCGCCCGGGGGCTGCCGGCCGTGACCGCGAGAGCGGCCAGGGCGAGCCCGATCAGGGACCGCCGGGACCAGCGCCGGACCGGCTCGCCGCGGATGATCATGACCGTCCGCAGGCCGGGTCGTCGACCAGGGTCCGGGCCGAGCCGTCCGGGCGCGGCGCCAGCTGCTGGACGGAGGCGAGCCGGACGTCGGTCCACTCGGTCCGCCGGGACAGCCGCACCTCCTCGCCGGCCCGGCCGAGCGCGGTGGCGGCCGCGACGCCCTGATAGCGGAGCACGGTCACCGTCGCGCCGCGGCTGAACCAACTGGCCAGCCGGTCCTTCGGGTCCGGCGCGGCGAGCCCGAACAGGTCCCGGGTCGACACGGCCAGCCCGCCCGGCCGGCTCAGCCACTGCTCGGCCAGCTCCCGCTCGTCGTCGGCCCGGATCGGCAGGTCGACGTACCCGATCGAGAGCGAGTCGGTGATCTTGGGCCCGCCGTCGATCAGGGCCCCGTCGGCGACGACCATGATCAACACGCGGGTCAGCCGGGCGTCGGCATCCCTGGTCCAGCTGATCACTCCGGCGGCCTCGCGGCCGGTGATCATCCCGGCGACCGGTGCGATCACGGTGAGCTGACGGTCGGTCGTCCGGTAGCGCGCGGTGGCCGGCCGGTCGCCGTCCAGGACCAGCCGGTCGCGGCCCGGTGTCGGCGCCTTCGGTGATCCGTCGATCACCGGGAATGGCGCGTCGCGCAGCGCCACGGTGCTGTAGCGCACGGTCGGCGGCGGTGTGCCGGGCCCGGCGGACGGATGCACCAGCCGGGCGAACAGGGCCATCGCCGACCGGCTGCGGGCCTGATGATCATGGTGGTCCTCGAGCGCGACGGCGAGTTCGCGGACGTCCTGCCCGGCCGGCACCAGCCATTCGGTCTGGGCCGGGATCTCCAGTCCCGGCGCCGGGATCCGGGTCCGGCGCGGCTCGCCGGCCAGCACGGCCGGGGGATCGGCGGCGGTCGGCGGTCCGGCCTGCACCACCGTGTCGCCGGACCGGGCCCGGCTGGTGGTCAGCGCGAGCCCGCTCGGCAGGGTCAGCGTCTCGGTCCGTACCTCCGGCAGGGCGGTGTCGAGGGCGGCCAGGAAGCGACACCGCGGCTCGCCCAGCCGGACCGGGTCCAGGACGGGGAGCGGATCGCGACAGGTCGCCAGGCCGAGCGAGCCGACCAGGCAGGCGACCCGGGACACCGCGGCCTGCCGCGGGCCGAACGCGAAGCTCATCAGGCCGGCGATCGCGATCGCCGCCAGCCCGGCGACGATCAGCCGGTCCAGGATCCGCATCCGCAGACCGAAACGCTCAACGGAACGTCGTAGCCGAGCCACCGCATCCCTTCCGCAACCCGTCCGGGGAGCAGAGTGCAAGGAACGTTCAGCACCCTCCTGGGGCGGAGCCTAGCGGAAACGAAGTTACGTCGAGCGGGGTCCAGGACCCTGCTGTCACATGGAATCCGGGACCGGGAGGTCCGGCTCGGCGACCACCGCCGTGTCCTCGACCGTCCCATCCGCGCGGACCGTCAGCTCGTGTTGGACCAGGCTCGTTCCGGTCACGGTCCAGAGCGTGACCGACCACGCGTCGCCGTCGGCGACCGGCCGCGGCGCGGTGATCTTGGACCGGAGCTTCTTGATCAACGCGTCCCGGGCCCGGCTCTGCTCGGCGGTCGGCTTCGGCAGCCACGTGACGTCCTCGACCCGCTCCACCCGGTAGGACCACTTCCTGAAGTCGCGCGTCGTGTCGAGGAAGGTCCGGGCGACGTCGGCGGCGGTGTCCTGGCTCGGTTCGGTCCCGCGGACCACCGCATTGAAGCCGTCCGGCCGGCCGGTGAGCAGCTGCACCTCGTCGGTGTCGGAGAGCGCGACGTAGACCCGGCGCGGGTGGTGTGCGCCGTAGTGCAGGACGTCGATCAGGATCCAGCCGTCCAGCCACTCCGCGGGCACCTCGGTGAGCGTGGTGCGGGCGGCGTCCTCGACCAGCGTGGCGGTGTCCGGGGACACCGGCTGCAGGGCCCGGGCGAGTCGGGTTCTCATGTCACCCTCCTGACCTGATGACGGCGGGCTGCTCGGCGGGTCGGCGGGCGGCGGCGTGACCCCGGGAACGCAGCCGCCGAAGGCCAGCGCGGCGATCGTGACGATCGTGGCGATCAACGGCGTCCTCCGCATCGGGACCGCCTCCTTTCCGGCGACGCGGTCAGTCTTCCACAGCGCGGGCCGATCCTCGGGGCGTGCCATCTCAGTGCACCCGGTCCCAGGCGTCGCCGTAGTAGTCCACGTACGACTGGCCGTTGTTGGAGGTGGTGATCGAGCCGTTGTAGAAGCCCTCGGCGACCGCAGCGCGGCCGGCCCGATCGGCCTCAGCTTCCGTACGGCCGTCCTGGATCGCTTGTTCGTAAGCGTTCTCGTAGTTCTGCTCGGACTGGTTGGTCGCCGCGTCGTGCCCGGCGGCGCGGAACTCGCGGGCCGCGTAGATCTGCTGGATGGTGCCGTCGATCTCCTCGTCGATGGCGGCCCGGACGTAGGCGTCCCGGTCCGGGTTGCTGATGTCGGCGCTGCGGCCCTCGGCGGTGTAGCGGGCGTGGTTCGCCTCGTGCACCAGCACGGCCGCGTCCTCGTAGCCGGGCCCCAGGACGATCTTGGTGCCGTCCCAGTACGCACCGGTCGCATTCGGATCGATCTCCACCTCGATGCCCTGATCGGCCAGCCACTGCAGCGTCAGCCGGCCGCGCTCGGTGGAGAGCATCGTCTCGACCAGATCGGAGTCGGCGTCGAGGCCCTGCGGCAGGTCCACCGGCGGATCGGCTTGATCATCGGGGCAGCCGATGCCGAACAGGTCGCAGTACCACGGCGTGTCGTCCGCGCCGTCCTCGTTCCCGCCGCAGCCCCAGCCGAAGACGGTGCAGACCCACGGTTCGGGGTCCTCCGGATCCTGTTCCTGGCTGGGATTCTCCGAACAGCCGGCCGAGCCGAGCGTGATCACCTTGCAGAGCGCGGAGCCGGCCAGGCTGCGGAACTCGGAGTGCTGCGCGGCCAGGCTGATCACGACGCCGATCACGATCACCGCGGCGGCGGCGATCGCGGCGACGTACTCCAGCGTGGCCTGGCCGCGCTGGTGCCGTCCCTGGGTCCTGATCATGAAGTCATCCTGGTCGGGCCGGGACCCGTCGGTGAGAGTCCACGGGCCCAGCGCGGGGCCCAACCTGCCCGGCCGGTCCTGGGCCCAGAGACCCAGCGGCGGTAGGGTCGTGATCATGGTCGCCGAACGCGTCTTCGGGCCGGGGCCGCACCGGCTACGCTACAACGGGTCCGACGTCGCGCCACTCGCCGTCGCCGAGTCCTACCGGACCCGGCAGCGCGGCCTGCTCGGCACCGACGCCGTGATCGGCGCGCTGTGGATCACCCGCTGCCCGTCGGTGCACATGATCGGCATGCGGTACCCGATCGACGTCGCCGTGGTGGACCGGGCCGGCCTGGTGTTGTTGATCAAGACGCTGCGGCCGTGGACCGGCGGCACCTGGCCGCGGCGCGGCGCCAGCGCCACCATCGAGGCGGCCGCCGGCGCGATGGCCGAGTGGGGGATCGAGCCGGGCGGTGTGCTGGAGATCGTCCGTGCCGCAGCCGTTACCGGGGATCCTCCAGCTGCTGCTGGATGAGCTTCGCGAACGCGGCATGGCCCTTGGCGTTGGGGTGGAAGCTGCTCGGGTCGACCAGCATCAGGCCCGGGCCGCCCCAGTCGAGATCGTTGAACCAGGGGTCGTCGCTGCCCAGCCCGTGACCGCGGAACGCGTCGGTCGGATCGACGAACTCGACGCTCGCCTCGGCGGCCGCGGAGGCCAGCACGGCGTTCAGGTCGCCGGCCCGCTCGTTCATCCATTCCTGGTCCTCGGCGAACAACAGGTTGCCGTAGTCGTCGTCCGGGTCCTCCACGAACAGCGGCGGGTAGCCGACGACGATGATCCGGGCGTTCGGCGCCTTCTGCCGGGCCTTCTGGTAGAGCTCGACCAGTTCGGAGCGCAGCTCCGGCAGCCGCTCGGAGATCCGTTGATCATGCTTCTCCTGGCAGGAGTCGATCATCCCGACGCCGCCCTCGCCGTTGATCACGCAGTCCCGCAGTACGTCGGCGAAGCCGAGGTCGTTGCCGCCGACCGAGAGCGTGACCAGGGACGTGTCGTCGTTCAGCGCCGCCAGCTGCGGGTCCTCACCGGTGTTGTCGCCATTGGGCCGGGTGAAGTCGTCGATCACCGCCCCGGAGCAGGCGACGAAGCCGCTGCCGCCGGCGAAGTCGTTGTCGGCGGCCAGGATCTGGGCGTACGCGTTCTTGGAGCGGTGGCACCGGTTGTGATCTTCGTCGTCGTTGTTGAACGGCCACAGGTCGTCCCGGTCGTCGTAATCCGTACCCTCCTCGTAGTCCCAGGCGCCTTCCCCGGAAGCGAAGCTGTCGCCCAGGGCGACGTATTTCCCGGTCAAGGCCTGTTGGTACGGGGTCAGCGTCAGCCGGTTCACGCAGTTGGCCTGCCGGGTGATCGAGCAGATCGCCTCGGCGGCCATCGCCTGGAGCTGGCCGCCGATCCCGGCCAGGGCGATCCCGATGATCAACACCGCGCCGGTCGCGATCGCGGCGACGTACTCCAGGGCACCGGTGCCGCGATCGGTCCGCCCCTGCCGGGTGCGCCACGTGTTGATCATGAACCGACCGTACGGTCCGGTGCGGGCCCGGCGCCTGAGCCCGGAGGCCCAATCCGGCTAGGTCCCCGGACCCAAGATCAACTTCGGTTCATGATCGACAACGGCCGTCGGACGGGATTCGTCCGGCGGCCGTGGGTTCGGTATCGCGGGTCTACTTCGGTACGGCGGCAATAGCCCGCTCGAGCACCTTCGGGTCGGGTTCGCGGCGCAGGCTGTAGGAGAGGAAGGCGATCATGGTGTTGCCGCGCCGGAAGAAGGCCAGGTCGGTGATCAACCCCGGGTCGGTCTCGGGGGTCTGGCGCCAGCTGACGACGCCGGGCCCGGCCGTGTCCAGCCGCAGCGGCTTGATCAGGAACGTGGCACTCTTCGTCTGCCGGGTCCCGGTGGCGACGTAGGAGGTGCAGCCGGGGACCTCGCCGGAGAGCCCGGTGATCACCTGCTCGGCGGTGTCGTCGGCGTAGCTGCGCACGTATTGCTGGACGAACGGGCCGAACGGGCCCATCGAGAACCGCGCGCTGGCCGTCGCGGCGGGTTCCGACGGCTCCAGGTCGACCCCGCAGACCTGGGTCCGGTAGCCGGTCTGCGGATCGTTGCTCGGCCGCCACTCCTTCGGCAGGTCGTCGACGCTGATCAGATAGTCCTCCGGCCGTACGTCCGGCGGCGGCACCGGCTGCGCCGCCGGCTGGCAGGCCGCGACCACGGAGCTGATCACCACGGCGAGCAGCAGCAGCGGCAGCCGGCCGGTCACGGCGTCCTCGGTGACCGGTCGGCGCAGTCCTGCTGCGGGGTCAGGGAACACAGCGCCTGGCCGGTCAGGGTGCGCAGTTCGCTGCCCCAGCCGGCTAGCGCGATGCCGATCACCAGGACCACGGCCAGTGCCACCACGCCCACGTACTCGAGGACGCGGGTGGTCTGGTGCCGTCCCGCCGCGGCTGCCCGTACCCGAGAGTTGATCATGGTCCGACCCTAGGCCGAGCGACCGCCCGGGCGCCTGAGTCCGCAGGCCCAACCTCCTTGGGCCCCTGGGCCCAACGCCTCAGCCGGCCGGGACCGGGACCAGGACCGCGATGGCGAGGGCGGCCAGGGCGCCGCCGACGGCGATCCCGGTGGCCAGCCAGGCCCGCCTGCCCGATTCCGCGGGCCGGCGGTTGACGACGAGGCCGACGATGGCGGCGACCAGCCCGATCAGGGCCAGCAGGCCGACGAACTTGCCCTTGGTGGCCTCGGCCATCGCCGCCGCGGAGCGGGACAACTGGAAGTTCAGCACCAGCGCGACGAAGATCATCGCCAGGTTGGCCGGGACGGCCAGCAACGCGAGCAACCAGGCGGCGGTACGGGACGTCATGTCCGGCGGTCGATCAGCTGGCAGGTGACCCGGGCCGTGCAGACCCGGGCACCCTGGTCGTCGTGGAGGACGATCTCGTAGGTGGCGACCCGGGAGCCCCGGTGCAGCGGGACCGCGGTCCCGGTCACCCAGCCCTCCCGTACGGCCTTGTGGTGAGTGGCGTTCAGGTCGACGCCGACGGCCACCTTGTCGGGCAGGCCGTGCGCCGAGGCACCGATCGAGGCAAGCGTCTCGGCGAGCACGCAGGAGGCCCCGCCGTGCCAGAGCCCGTACGGCTGGGTGTTGCCGGTCACCGGCATCCGGCCGACCACCCGCTCCGCGGAGGCCTCGAGGAGTTCCAGTCCCATGCGGCCGTCCAGCGCACTGGACAGCGTGGTCACCCAATCGGGCAGCGCCGTGGTCATTCCAGAAGGGTAGCCAGGACCGCCGGCAGATTCCGGGCAGATTCTGGGAGCACGACGCCCAAGTTGCAGATGAGAATCATTGTCAGTTAGGTTTCGTTGGTGATCATGGACGCCCAGGTGCCCTCGCTCGGGTTGCGCAGGGCCGCCGACGTCCGGGTCCGGCTGGCCCGCCGGACCGCCCTGCTGTGTGTCGCCCTGACGTTGTTGATCATGGTGCTGATCGTGATCTCGGGAGCGGTCGGTTCGGTCGCAGTGACCCCGGCCGACGCGGCTCGCCTGGTGGTCGGGCACCTGCTGCCGGGGATGCCGTGGATGTCTGACGGATCCCTGACCCCGTTGCAGGACCAGGCTGTTTGGCAGTTCCGGCTGCCGCGGGCTCTGCTGGCGGGGCTGGCCGGAGCCGGGCTCGCGCTGGCCGGGGCGCTGATGCAGGTGACGGTACGGAACCCGCTCGCGGAGCCGTACATCCTCGGCGTCTCGTCGGGCGCGAGCGTCGGCGCGGTGCTGGTGATCGTCTTCGGCTCGGCGGTGCTGGGCGGCCTGTCGCTGAACCTGGCCGCGTTCGGCGGGGCGCTGGCCGCGTGCGGGTGCGTGTGGGCGCTGGCCCGGAAGAACGGAGCGCTGTCGCCGACCCGGATGATCCTCGCGGGCGTGGCGCTGGGCACCCTGCTGAGTGCGGTGACCAGCTACCTGACCATCTCCACCGACGCCCAGAACGTCGTCAGCGTGCTGTTCTTCCTGCTCGGCAGCGTGTCGGCGGCGACCATGGCGAGCCTGGTCGGCCCGGCGGTCGCGGTCGTCGTCGCCGCCCTGATCGCGGCCCTGCTGGCCCGCTCGCTCAACGCGTTGATGACCGGCGACGAGTCGGCCGTGTCGCTCGGCATCGACGCGTCCCGGCTGCGCGGGGTGCTGCTCGTCGTGGCGTCGCTGCTGACCGGCACCGTCGTGTCGGTCGCCGGCGGGATCGGGTTCGTCGGTCTGGTCGTCCCGCATGTCGCGCGGATCGCGGTCGGCGCGGACCACCGCCGGCTGCTTCCGGTGACCCTGCTCGGCGGGGCGTCGTTCCTGATGATCGCGGACCTGCTCGCGCGTACGGTCGCGGCGCCCACCGAGATCCCGCTGGGCATCCTGACCGCCTTCGTCGGCGCCCCCTTCTTCCTGTGGCTGATGCGGCGCGACGGTGCCGACCGGGCGGGGTTCGGCCGATGAGGGTGGACTTCGACGGCGTCACCGTCACCCTCGGCGGGCGGGACGTGGTCCGGGACGCGACGCTCGCGGTCGAACCGGGCAGCGTGGTCGGGCTGGTCGGCCCGAACGGCAGCGGGAAATCCTCGCTGCTGCGTACCCTCTATCGGGTCCTGACCCCGCGGCTCGGCACGGTACGGATCGACGGGCTGGACGTGCGGCGCCTCACCGGCCGGCAGGCGGCCCGGGCCGTCGCGGTCATGCTGCAGGACCCGCCGACCGACTTCGACCTGAGCGTCCAGGAGACGGTGCTGCTGGGCCGGGCTCCACACCACGCCTCGTTCGGGCGCGACACCCCGGCGGACCTGCGGATCGTCGACGACGCGATGCGCCGGGCCGAGATCACCGACCTCGCCGACCGGATGGTCGCCACCCTCTCCGGCGGGCAGCGGCAGCGGGTCATGCTCGCCCGCGCGCTGGCCCAGGAGAGCCCGGTGCTGGTGCTGGACGAACCGAGCAACCACCTCGACATCAGCCACCAGCACGAGCTGATGAGTACCGTCCGCAGCCTCGGCCGTACGGTGATCGCCGCGCTGCACGACCTGAATCTCGCCGCCCAGTACTGCGACCGGGTCGTGGTGCTCGCGGCCGGCCGGGTCGTCGCCGACGGCCCGCCGACCCGGGTGCTCACGCGTGAGTTGATCACCGCCACCTTCGAGGTCGAGGTCCGCGTCCTCGGCGATCCCGACCAGCCGGTCTTCGCCTTCCGCCGCCTCGCCGCCGACGGCACCTCCACCCGCACAGAAAGCCACGCCCGCTCATGATCATCTTTCGTCCCGCCCTCGTCCGCGCTGCCGCCGTCCTCACCGCCGGGACCCTGTTCCTGACCGGCTGCGGATCGTCCGTGACGGCTCCTTCGGAACCAGGCGGCCAGTCCGCCGCGGCGGTGACGCTGGTGAACTGCGGCCGGGAGGTCGTCGTCGACGGGATCCCCGAGGCCGCCGTCGGGATGCACCCGGCGCAGACGGAACTCATGTTGCGGCTCGGCCTGGCCGATCGGCTGGCCGGGCAGGCCCAGGCCACGGCGCAGGCGCTGCCCGACGACGTGGCGCCGCTGGCGAAGGACGTACCCGTCATCGGTGACGTCAAGCCGCCGAGCCGCGAGGACCTGCTGGCCGTCGAGCCGGACTTCGTGTACTCGCCGACCACGTACGAATTCACCGCGGAGCAGGGTTTCGCCAGCATCGAGCAGCTGGAGCAGGCCGGTGCCGCCGTGTACGTGGCGGGCGGCGGCTGCCAGGAGCGCCGGATGACCGGCGAGGTCCGCGACCTGTTCACCGACCTGGAGCACCTCGGCCGGATCTTCCGGGTCGAGAAGGCCGCCGCCGAGCTGGTGTCCTCGAGCCAGGCGGAGCTGGACCAGGTCGCCGCTGCCGTGGCCGGGGTGGACCGGCTGCGGGTCGCCCAGGTGTACGTCGACGGCACCACGCTGCAGGCGATCGGGGCCGGCGTCGAGTACGACATCCTGCGCCAGGCCGGTGCCGACAACGTCTACGCACCGGACCAGCCGGCGTTCGCCGAGTTCTTCGCGGCCACGATCACGCCGGAATCGCTGGCCGCCGAGCAGCCGGAGGCGCTGGTGTTCGCCGCGTACGACGAGCAGCACGAGGCCGCGACCCGGAAGTACCTGACCACGACGTTCCCGGATCTGCCGGCGGTCCGGGACGGCCGGCTGATCGCGGTCTCGACGTCAGACATGTTCCCCGGAACGCTCGGCAACGTCTCGGTGGTGCGGCGGATCGCCGAACAGCTCTACCCGGACGCCTTCTGAGCCGTGATCCATCGCCGTCTGCTGCAGCTCGCCGGCGCCGTCCCCGGGGCCATCCTCGGGTTGGCCGCCATCGGGATCGTCATCGCCGCGCTCCAGGTGACCTTCGCGATCACCGCCGGCTCGGTGATCGCCGCCCTGGTCCGCGGCACGGGAGACCCGTGGCCGGCGATGGCGACCCTGGCCGCGGTGACAGTGGCCCGCGGGCTGCTGGTCTGGGTACGGGAGCCGGTCGCGGCCCGGGCCGGCGCGGCGGTCCGGATCCGGTTGCGTCGCCGGCTGCTGGGCCGGCTGTCGGCCGTGCCGGTCGCCGAGCGGGATTCCGGGCAGGCCGCCGCCACCGTGATCGACGGGGTCGAGGGCCTGGACGCCTACTACACCCGCTACCTGCCGCAGCTGCTCGTGGTGCTCGTCGTGCCCGCGGCCGTCGTCGCCCTCACGCTGACGTACTCCACGACGGCCGGGCTGGTGCTCGCCGGCGCCGCGGCCATCGCGGTGATCGCGCCGCGGGCCTGGGACGCCCGGCTGCTGCGCAACGGGAGGCAGCGCTGGGAACGGTTCGCCCGGCTGTCCTCGGACTACGTCGAGGCGCTGCAGAACATCCCGCTGCTGCGGACGTTCGGTGCCGCCGGCCGGACCTCCGCCCGGCTGGCCGACGACGCGGAGGGCCTGCGCCGTTCGACGATGGCGCAGCTGCGGTTGTCGCTGGTCGAGACCGGGTTGAGTGCGCTGGCCGTACAGCTGGGCACCGTGCTGGCCGTGATCGCCGCACTGGCCGCGGTCGTCGGCGGCAGTCCCGAGGCGGCCGCAGCGGTCACCGTCCTGCTGTTGGCGCGCGAATGCTTCCGCCCGGTCCAGGAGCTCGGCGCGGCCTGGCACGCCGGCTACCTCGGCCTGACCGCGGTGGACGGGCTGGACCGGCTGCTGGCGTACCCGGCGGCGATCATCGAGGACGGCACCCGATCCGAGCCCGCTCGCCATGGTGTGGTGGAACTCGATGATGTCGGCTACCGCTATCCGGGTACGGATCGCGGCGTCGCCGGCCTCACCCTGCGGATCGCTCCGGGGGAGACCGTCGCCGTGGTTGGCCGGTCCGGATCCGGGAAGAGCACCCTGGCTCGGCTGCTCGAGCGGGACGTCGATCCCGCGGCGGGTCAGGTCCTTCTCGATGGTATGGAGCTGCGCGGCTATACGCAGCAGGCCCGCAGCCGCAGCGTCGTCGTGGTGCCGCAGGATCCGGTGTTCTTCGCCTGGACCGTCCGCGACAACCTGCGGCTCTACCGGCCCGCCGCGACCGAGGCCGAGGTCGAGCAGGCCGCCGAGACCGCCCAGCTGCGGGATGTGATCGGCGGGCTTCCCGACGGCTACGACACCGTGCTGGCCGAGAACGCCGAGCAGCTCTCCGGCGGGCAGCGGCAGCGGCTGGCCATCGCCCGGGCCCTGCTGGCGACCGCCCCGGTGCTGGTGTTCGACGAGGTCACCTCGGCCCTGGACCTCGACACCGAACGGCGGGTCATGGACGGCGTCGCCGCGGCAACATCCGGCCGGACCACGATCCTCATCGCGCACCGCGACACGGCCTGCGCCCACGCGACCCGCTGGATCGCGCTGGACCAGGGGCGCATCGCGGACACCGGCGACGGCCCGCCGTCGGCGCGGGCCTCGCTGTCGGGACGGATCCGGTGAGGACTGTGCTCCGGCTGCTGCCGATCATCGCCGAGCGGCGCGCCCTGTTCGTCGAGACCGTGCTGTGGAGCGTGGTCACCCAGCTCGCCGTCCTGGGCATCGCGCTCGGCCTGGCCTTCACCGTCGGCCACATCATCGCGGGCGCACCCGTACCACTGTCCGGTCTGGCCGGCGGGCTGATCGGGCTCGCGGTCTTCGCCTCGCTCACGGCGTGGCGGGAGTCCTGGGTGTCGCACGACCTCGCGTACCGGATCATCGGGGACCTCCGGGGCCGCGTGTTCGACGTCCTGCGGCGGGCGCTGCCGTCGCGCCGCCGGCAGCACCGCAGCGGCGACCTCGCCACCACCGTGATGGCCGACATCGAGACGCTCGAATGGCTGTACGCGCACACCGCCGCGCAGACCCTCAGCGCCCTGCTGATCCTGGTCGTCGGGGTGACGGTGTCGGCGTCGCTCAACCCGTTGTTGCTGCTCGTCTGGCTACCGCTCCTCGTCGTCGGGGTCATCGTCCCGCTGCTCACCAGCGCTCGGGCACGCCGTGACGGCGCGCGCCTGGCCGCCGGCGCCGCCGCCCTCCGGGCCGACCTGCTCGACGTGGTCCGCGGGCTACGGGAGCTCACCGGGGCGCAGGCGCTGGACCGGCAGCTGGACCGGCTGACCGAGGACACCCGAGCCCAGGCACGCCTTCAGGTACGGGAAGCCGCGCGGCTCGGGGCCGAACGCGGCATCGCCGACGTGACGCTCGCCCTCGCGGCGCTGGGCGCGATCCTGATCGTGGTGGTCGACCGGACCGGGATGGCGGCCGCCGACATCCCGCTCGCCGTTGCGGTCGCCGTCGCGGGTCTCGGACCGGCCGCGCAGATCGCCGACCTGCTCCGCAACGCCGGCACCCTGCGCGCGGCGGCGGAACGGATCACCGGCGTGCTCGCTGAGCCGCCGGCCGTCGTTGATCATGGGCACGGTGCGGGCGGCGATGCCGTACCGGCTCGGGACGAGGCGGGGCTCGTCTTCGACCAGGTGTCGTTCCGGTACGAACCCGGGCGGCCCGTGCTGGACCGCCTCACGCTGCACGTACGTCCCGGTGAGACGGTTGCCCTGACCGGGCCGTCCGGCGCGGGGAAGACGACCGCCGCCCGGCTCGCGCTGCGGCTCTGGGATCCCGACGCCGGCTCGATCCGGATCGACGGAATCGACCTGCGCCGGCTGGGCGACGACGAACTCCGGGCCGCCGTCGCGGCCGTACCGCAGTCCTCGCCGCTGCTGCGCGGCACGATCCGCTCCAACCTCGTCCTCGGCGACCCCGACGCGACCGAAACCATGATCAACACCGCGGCCCGGTCCGCCGGGCTGCTCGACCGGGAGAGCGCCCTGCCGCTCGGCCTGGACACGCCGGTCGGCGAGCACGGCACCGGGCTGTCCGGCGGGCAGCGGGCCCGGGTCGCCCTGGCCCGGGCGCTGCTCCGCGACCCCCGAGTCCTGGTGCTCGACGAGGCCACCGCCTCGCTCGACCCGGACGCCGACGCCGTGATCATGGAGTTCCTGCAGCGCTCCGCCGACCGCGCGACCCTGCTGATCGCGCACCGCCCGGACACCATCGCGGCCGCCGATCGCCGGGTCCCGATGCCGGCGTACGACGACTCCTCAGCCTGACCGCCCTGACTGTCGGAGGTTGTCGCTAGAGTCGCCTGCGTGTCGACCATCACCGAAACCGCAGCGTCCGCCCCCGCCGAGGCGGGCGAGCGCCCGCGCCTGCTGCTGATCGACGGCCATTCGGTCGCCTACCGGGCCTTCTTCGCCCTGCCGGTGGAGAATTTCAGCACCAAGACGGGCCAGCACACCAACGGCGTCTTCGGCTTCACGTCGATGTTGATCAACGTCCTGCGGGACGAGCAGCCGACCCACCTCGGCGTGGCGTTCGACGTGTCCCGGAAGACGTTCCGGTCCGAGCTCTACACCGAGTACAAGGCGAACCGGAGCACCTCACCGGACGAGTTCCGCGGCCAGGTCGACCTGGTCAAGGAGGTGCTGAACGCCCTCAACATCGCGCATGTCGACAAGGAGGGCTTCGAGGCCGACGACATCATCGCGACGCTGGCCCGGCAGGCCGAGGCCGAGGGCTTCGACGTGCTGATCTGCACCGGCGACCGGGACGCGCTGCAGTTGGTGACGGACCACGTGACGGTGCTCTACCCCCGCAAGGGCGTCTCCGACCTGGCCCGGATGACGCCGGAGGCGGTACAGGAGAAGTATTTCGTGTCGCCGCAGCGCTACCCCGAGCTGGCCGCGCTGGTGGGGGAGTCCAGCGACAACCTGCCGGGCGTGCCGGGCGTCGGTCCGAAGACCGCGGCCAAGTGGCTGGAGAACTATGACGGCCTGGAGAACCTGTTCGTCCACGCCGGCGAGATCAAGGGCAAGGCGGCGGAGGCGTTCCGGGAGCGGATCGAGGACGTCCGGCGCAACCGCCAGGTGAACGCGCTGATCACCGACGTCGAGCTGCCGATCACGGTGACCGACCTGCTCCGCCGCGACTGGGACCGGGAGGCCACCCACCAGCTCTTCGACGGGCTGGAGTTCCGGGTGCTCCGGGACCGGCTGCTGGAGACCTTGCCGGCCGAGGAGACCGCACCCGAGGGCGGCTTCGAGGTCGAGGGCGAGCGGCTGGCGCCCGGGGCCCTGGCGGGCTGGCTGGCGGAGCACGCGACCGGCGAACGGACCGGCGTCGACCTGATCGGGAGCTGGACGGCCGGCACCGGCGATCTGCGGGCCATCGCGCTGGCGGCCGGGGACGGCGCCGCGGCGTATCTGGACGTGACCGAGCTCGACCCCGCCGACGACGCGGCGCTGGCCGCCTGGTTGGCCGACCCGGACCGGCCGAAGGCGATCCACGACGCGAAGGGGCCGCTGCTGGCGATCTGGGACCGCGGCTGGGAGCTGGCCGGGCTCACCTCGGACTCGCAACTGGCCGCCTATCTGATCCGGCCGGACCAGCGCACGTTCGACCTGGCTGACCTGACCCTGCGGTACCTGAAGCGCGAGCTGCGGGCCGAGGACACCGGTGGGGAGGCCGGTGATCAATTGGCGCTGGACTTCGGCGACGACGACTCGGGCGCCGACGCGGCGGCCAACGCGGCGATGATCCGAGCCCACGCGGTGATCGACCTGGCCAACGCGCTGGACGCGGAAGTCGAGCAGCGCAACGAGACGATGCTGCTCCGCGAGGTCGAGCTGCCGCTGCAGCGGACCCTGGCCCGGATGGAGCGCACCGGGGTCGCGGTCGACGTCGATCACCTGGAGGGACTGGAGGGCGAGTTCGGCGCCAAGGTGGCTGCGGCCGCCGAGGAGGCGTTCTCGATCCTCGGCAAGCAGATCAACCTGGGCTCGCCGAAGCAGCTGCAGACGGTGCTGTTCGACGAGCTGAAGATGCCGAAGACCCGGCGGACCCGGACCGGCTACACGACGGACGCGGACGCCCTGCAGCAGCTGTACGTGAAGACCGAGCACCCGTTCCTGGCCCAGTTGCTGCTGCACCGGGACGCGACCCGGCTCCGGCAGACCGTCGAGGGCCTGCTCAAGTCGATCTCCGACGACGGCCGGATCCACACCACCTACGGGCAGACGATCGCCGCCACCGGGCGGCTGTCCAGCACCGAGCCCAACCTGCAGAACATCCCGATCCGGACCGAGGAGGGCCGCCGGATTCGGGAGGCGTTCGTCGTCGGCGAGGGGTACGAGACGCTGCTCACCGCCGACTACTCCCAGATCGAGATGCGGATCATGGCGCACGCCAGCGGCGACGAGAGCCTGATCGACGCGTTCAAGTCCGGCGCCGACTTCCACACCGTGACCGCGGCCCGCGTGTTCGGGGTGGAGCCGGACTCGGTCAACCAGGCCGAGCGGGCCAAGATCAAGGCGATGAACTACGGCCTGGCGTACGGGCTGAGCGCGTTCGGGCTGAGCCAGCAGCTGGGCATCGAGGTGTCCGAGGCCAAGGGCCTGATGGACGAGTACTTCGAGCGGTTCGGCGGGGTCCGCGACTATCTTCGGTCGCTGGTCGACGACGCCCGGCGGACGGAATACACGGCGACCCTGCTCGGTCGTCGGCGCTACCTGCCCGACCTGACCAGCAGCAACCGGCAGCGCCGCGAGATGGCGGAGCGGATGGCGCTGAACGCCCCGATCCAGGGCTCCGCCGCCGACATCATCAAGATCGCGATGCTGGACGTCGAGCAGGCCCTCGCTGATCAAGGTCTGCGGAGCCGGATGCTGCTCCAGGTGCACGACGAGCTCGTCTTCGAGGTCGCCCCCGGCGAACGCGACGCCGCGATCGACCTGGTCGAGGACAAGATGAGCCACGCCGTCGACCTGAGCGTCCCGCTGGACGTCTCCGTCGGCCTGGGCCGCTCCTGGCACGAGGCTGCCCACTGACGCTCGGCCGTCGGCGTGCTCAATAGGTGTCCGCGAGGAGGAAATCGGGAATGCGCTGGTGGATGATGCCACCGGTGCGGTCGCCGGCGAGCGGATCGAGCGTCACGACGTACTTCGGATGGTTGTCCGGGATGGCCGCCAAGGGTGCGTACTCGCGCTGCCGGGTGGCTGCCGACGCGGCGATGGTGGCCGCAACCTGGACGTAGAGCGTCTCGTCGCGCCGGGTCGCAACGAAGTCGACCTCGGCCGGGCCGACCTTTCCGACCGTCACCTGGTAGCCGCGTCGTCGAAGTTCGGACCACACGATGTTCTCCAGGACACCGGGAAGGCGTTGATCCGAGTAGCCGAACAGGGCATGAACCAGCCCGTGATCTCCCGCGTAGTGCTTCTCGTCGGTGGCGAGCAGCGCGCGCCCTCTGAGGTCGTAGCGTGGAACCCGAGCGATGACGAAGGCTTCGGCCAGCGCGGAGAGGTAGTTCAGCACCGTCTCGTGCCGGATGGCGCGTCGCTGGGACTTCAGGTAGGCCGCGACCCGGCGGGCGGAGAACGGGTTGCCGACATTGTCCAGCGCAAAGGTGGCCACACGTTCGAACATGTCGGCGTCGCGGATCGCGTGGCGGGTCAGGACATCCCGGACGAGGGTGGACCGGTAGATGTCGGTGACCAGCGCGCGGGCGTCGGACTCCTCGAACGGAAGGATGTGCACGCCGGGAAAGCCGCCGTATCGGAGGAACCTGGTGAACTCTTCATCCGTACGTGAGGTTTCTCGGTTCGAGTACGTTGCCGTGAAGTCGAGATACTCGCGGAAGGACAACGGCCAGACGTCGATCGAGATGTATCGACCGGCGATGTAGGTGGCCAGCTCTCCGGACAGCAGGCGCGAATTCGAGCCGGTGATGTAGAGGTCCGTCCGGCCGTCAACCGTGAGGGAGTTCACCAGGCGTTCCCACTCGTCGACCTCTTGGATCTCGTCCAGCAACACATATCGCTGGCCGTCCGCTGGCAGCTCGGACGCGATGTAGGAGTCCAGTGCCTTGGCGGTGCGGAGATGGGACCATTCGAGCGAGTCGAAATTCAGATGCAGGATCCGCTCAGCCGGCACACCGCGTCCTCGGATCAGTCCGGCCGTGAGTTCGAGTAGCCGAGATTTGCCAGATCGGCGCATGCCGGTCAGCACCTTGACGACCGGAGCGTCGATGAATGGTTCTATCCGGTCCAGATAGAGCGGCCTGTCGACAAGACTCATCCAGCATCTCCCGTGGCGATTAGAACCGCCATCATAGACAGGATCGGCTGTCGTGGCGACTATAACCGCCAGCTCGCTTCGCTTTCGTGTACGGCAAGCTGCTGGCCGCCGAGTACGACCCGCGGGACCGTTGGGACCTGACCAGGATCTTCGACGGGCTGAACCGCAGCCTCAGCGCGGGAGGTCGGCCAGCAGCAGCTCGAGCACCGCAGCGACGCCGTCCTCCTCGTTGCCGCCCGCGATCTCGTCCGCAGCGGCTACCGCCTCGGGATGCGCGTTCGCCATCGCGACGCCACGCCCGGCCCAGGCGAGCAGCTCGGCGTCGTTCGGGGCGTCGCCGAAGGCCAGCACCTCCGCGCGGTCGATGCCGAGGTGGGCGCTGAGCTTCGCGACGGCCCACGCCTTGTTGACCCCATCGGCGAGGATCTCGACGAACGGGGCGCCGGAGTGGGTGACCGCGAAACCGTCCAGGCCGAGCGCTCGTACCTCCATGATCAACTCCGACGGTGCCCACTCCGCGTGCCGGACGATGAACTTGAGGCTCGGCTCGGCGAGTACCGCGGTCAGCTCGTGCCCGCCCATCGTCGCGGGGTCGCGTTTGTGATCCTCGAAGTGGGCCAGCTGGGCGTACCCGTCCTGGGCCACGAACACCTCGCCGCCCGACCGTACGCTCACGAACAGGACGCCGGGCAACCGCTCGGCCAGCGCGGCCGCGACCGGCTGCTGCACCGCGACATCGACGTGGGCCTCGAACAGCACCTCGCCGGTGGTCAGGTGCTGGCACTGGGCCCCGTTGCCGCCGAGCGCCCAGCCGGTGAAACCGGCCTGCTCGGCGATCATCCGGATGCCCCATGGCTGCCGGGCGGAGACCGGGACCACCTCGATCCCGGCGGCCCGAACAGCGTCCAGGGCCCGCCGGGTCCGCGGGCTCACCGACAGGTCGTCCCGGAGCAGGGTGCCGTCCAGGTCGGTGGCGATCAGCCGCACCGTCACGGCAGCGGGGTCCAGGTGAAGGCCTCGCGCCACCAGTCGTCGTCGGCCGCCCAGGACCGCAGTGCGTCGAACGCCGCGTCGCCATTGGGTACGGTCGCCGCCTCGCTCGGGGCGTCCTGACCCGGGGTGATCTTGATCATCCAGCGGCCGTCGTCGGCGGATTCGGCCCGCGCGACCCGGCCGTCCGGTCCCTCCATGATCACGGAGCCGGCGCCGCCGGTGAGCAGCGGCCGCAGCGTCTCCGGCGTGATCTCCTCGATGACCCGGCCGTCACCCGTCGTCGCCCGAAAGTTCGCCATGGCCCCATCCTGTCCGATCCGGTTCCCCGGCTCGCCGCCGGCCGCCGGAAACCGGCTCGCGGCGGCCGGGATCGTACGGAAGGCTTGGCCGGGTGAGCACGCGCGAGGTCGTCGGCATCGCCGTCGACAAGGGCTTGGTCCGGCGCTGGCGTGACTGGTTCGCGCCAGCCCGGCAAGCGTTCCCGATCGGCCTGGTGCCGGATGCCGCCGCAGCGGCCATCCCGATCCGGACGATGAAGCCGACCGCCGAGTGGGTGGACACCTTCTTCATGTACGGCGGCTCGTGGACCTGGTTCGACGAGTCGGAGTTCGCCGCGCTGCCCGCCCGCAGCCGGCGAGCCCTGCTGGCGGCCCGCCGGCGGACGATGCGCCCCAAGAC
This sequence comes from Microlunatus parietis, assembly GCF_013407955.1. Classification (GTDB taxonomy): domain Bacteria; phylum Actinomycetota; class Actinomycetes; order Propionibacteriales; family Propionibacteriaceae; genus Microlunatus; species Microlunatus parietis. The sequence goes on from NZ_JACCBU010000001.1 coordinate 6,427,901, forward strand.
GGCGCCGGTGCTCTGGCCGTCGGAACTCGCCCGGGCGGGCGACGAACCGATGTTCAGCTGGATCGAGTCGGGCATCAAGCCGAGCCGCCACGGAGAGGTGCCGCGGGACGTCTGGCGCACCGCCCGCCGGCTGCTGCCCGAGGCCGAGCGGCTGGCCGGCACCTTCGAGCCGGCCGGCTCCGGCCCGAACTGCTTCGGCAACGTGCTGGCCGCCGCCGGGGTGCCGGACAGCGAGACGGTCAGCGTCGGCCCGGGACAGTTCCAGACCTGGCTGGACGAGGCCACCGAGCCGGTACGCGGGACCGGCCATGATCAGGAACCGGGCACCGTCCTGGTCTGGACCGAGCGCGGCAAGCTCGGGCACGCCGTGGTGACCCTCGGCGACGGCTGGGTGCACAACAAGCCCTCCCAGTCCTGGTCCAGCCCACGCCTCGTCTGGACCGTCACCGCCGCCGTACACTCCTGGCGCTTCCCCGGCACCAAGCTGCACCGCTACAAGATCAAATCCGCCACCTGAGCCCTCGCTTCAGCTCGATCACGGACGACGCCGAGCGGACGCCTTGACCGGCAGAATCGCCGAAATCGAGGTCAAGGGGTCCGCTCGGTGATGACCGGGCCGCCCGAAGACGCACGATCGCCGCCCGGTCCCGCACGAGCCGGACGCGCTGTGCTTGGGCGACGCCTTCGGGGTGAGAGCGGGCACGTCCGATCGCCGCGACGCCTTCGATCACCCTAGTTGGTTCCCGAGCGAGTCCTGGTGCGACGATGCTCGGCGCGTCGGGTGTGGTGTGGTGGGTGCTGCGGCTGGGGTCCCGGGCGCCTTCGTCGCGTCGGGCACGTGGTCTGCTGGCTAGCTCCGGCTGAGTCCGGGGCCTTGGCGTCGGGCGTGCAGTCAGCAGCGACGCGCCTCGGCCGGGTCCGAGCGGCTTCGTCGCGTCGAGCGTGTGATCCCGTGGCATGCCCGGCCGGGCCGGGCGGTTTCCTGGCGTCGGGTGGGCCTGCTGGCGTACTTCGGCTGGGTCCGAGCGGCATCGTAGCGTCAGTCGTGGGGCCTGCTGGGCACGCCTCGGCTGGGTCCGGGCGCCTTTCCTCGCGTCGGGCGTGCGATCCGGTGGTTGGCGTGCTCCGGCCGGTGCGGGCGGCTTCGTCGCGCCGGGGTGTGGTCCGGGTGATGTGGTCCGGCCGGATCCGGGCGGCTTCGTCGCGATGAGTGTGTGGTCGGGTGGCGTGCTCCGACCGGTATCGGGCGGCTTGGCGCGTCGGGGCTGGCGGCGTTCTCGGTGCTGGGCGCCGGCGATCTTCCCGGTCGCGGCGCTGTGATCATGCCGGCGTCCACCCCCGTCCGTTCCGCGCGATCTCCCCGGTGCTGCGGCGCTGTGATCATGCCAGCATCCACTCCGTCGGTTCCGCGCGAACTCCTCGCGCCGCGGCGCGAGGAGCCCGTCAGGTCCGGCGCCGTGCAGCCGGCTCCCTGCGGGGGTGTCCTCGCGCCGCGGCACGCACCGGGCGCCGCCTCCAACCCCTTCGCCGACAGGTCACTTGTGCAGCGACACGCCGACAGAACGCCTGCTTTTGTGACTGGTCAGCGGGATTTGGGTGGGGGTGGGGCGGTGGACTCGCGGTAGATGAGGCGGTTGATGGTCTTGGTGGTGGGTTCGGGCGCGGGTTCGCCGCGGATCTCGGCGAGCAGGCGGAGGATGCCGTCGCGACCCTGGGCCTCGCGGTTCACGGCGACGGTGGACAGCGACGGGGTGGTGAACCGGGCGAACTCGAGATCGTCCCAGCCGAACACGCTGAGATCGCGCGGCACCTCCCAGCCGCGGGACCGGGCGCCGCGGATCACCCCGGTGGCGACGACGTCGTTGCCCGCGACCACCGCGGTGACGCCGCAGTCGTCCGGCAGGCTGGTGATCCCGTCGTACCCCGACTTGGCGGTCCAGTTGCCGTCGTGGACGCCGACCGAGCGCAGGCCCATCCGCTCGATCGTCTCGAGATAGACGCTCTTCCGGTTCCGGGCCGAGGCGAACGTCGACGGTCCGGCGACGTGGAAGAAGTCCCGGTGGCCGAGCCCGGCAAGGTGTTCGATGATCTCCCGGATCTCGGTCGCGTCGGCGAGCTCGCCCAGGCCGCGGAGGTTGTCGTCATAGGTGCCGGTGGCCACGATGGGGATCTCGGCGGAGGCTCGGCCGCGTACGTCGATCGAGGAGATGGACAGGATGCCCTCGACCTGACCGGACCGGGCCAGATCGATGATCCGGGCCGAACGAGACCGCACGCTGCCCTCGACGCTGACCATCTCGACCTGATACCCGGCCTGATGCGCGGTCTCGGTCGCCGCCGCCAGCAGCCGGCCCGGGAAGGCTTCCGGGCTCGCGGGCATCACGATCGCCAGCCGGTTCGTCCGCCGGGTCCGCATCGAGCGGGCCACCAGGTTCGGCCGGTAGTCGAGCGCCTTCACGGCGAAGTCCACCTTGACCCGGGTGGTCGGCTTCAGGCTCTCCTTGTCCTGCAGATACCGCGAGACCGTCGTGTGGGAGACACCGGCGAGCCGGGCCACCTGATGGATCGTCGCCGGTCTGTTCGGGCTGGAAGTCGTCACAGTGTCCTCCTCACGCTCCCGCATGCCGAGTCACAGTATCACTGGGTGGACAGCTGTCCGTCGATTATGCGCAACTCGGCTCGCTGATGCCGGAAAACCTCATCAAATCCGTGACCAAGAAAGTGATCGATCCACCGATCGTACGGGATTCCAAGGAATTTCGGCATCACGTACAGAAATTGCACGATCGGAACCTTCTCGGTCGACCGGACCAGTTCATCGGCTGGACCGGACTCGGCCGGGCGGGGTGGCCGGACCGGTGCCGGCGGACTGTGGGTCCGGCGCCCGAGCGTCCTCGGGGATGCCTTGTCGGCATGGTTTTCCGGGTACGGGACCGGGTTCGGACACCGGTTTGCAACGATCCATGGCAAACGATGGCAACCGTTGGCCACGGCCTTGACGCCCTGCGTCGGTCCCGATTACTGTCCCGCACAGAAAAGTGGATCGATCACTTTTTGCCGGCCGACCCAAAGGAGCGTTCGTGACCGAGGTCGATCTCGCCCGGCCGGCCCGCCGAACACGCGGGCCGGAGGCGATAACGGAATCTCCGCATCAAATACGGAGACTCTCCATCTTCACGCGATTACGGCGTGACTATCCCGTGCTGCTGCTCGCGATTCCGGGAATGCTGATCATCCTGGCGTTCCAGTACTACCCCTTGTGGGGCAACGTCATCGCGTTCCAGGACTACCAGCCCTACCTCGGGGTCGAGCAGAGTCTCTGGGTCGGCTTCGAGAACTTCAAGATCATCGCCAGCGGTGACCCGGCCTTCCTGAACGCGGTCCAGAACACACTGATCCTGACCGCGATCCAGACCGTGATCGTCTTCCCGGCTCCGATCGTCGTCGCCCTGGTCCTGCACAGCCTGCTCTCCAACCGGCTCCGCCAGCTGGTGCAGAGCATCATCTACGTGCCGCACTTCATGTCCTGGGTGATCGTGGTCGCGGTCTTCCAACAGGTGCTGGGCGGCACCGGCATGATCAACAACTGGTTGCGGATGAACGGCTTCGAGGCGATCAACATCATCGGCAACGTGGAGGCGTTCCGGGCGCTGTTGACCTCGCAGGTGATGTGGAAGGACACCGGGTGGGCGACCATCCTGTTCCTGGCCGTGCTGTCCCAGATCGACCGTTCGCTGTACGAGGCGTCGGCGGTGGACGGTGCCGGCCGCTGGCGGCAGACCTGGCACGTCACGCTGCCGGGCCTGAAGCCGATCATCATCCTGTTGTTGATCTTGAAGCTCGGCGACTCGCTGACGGTCGGCTTCGAGCAGATCATCCTGCAGCAGTCCGCGGTCGGGGTCGATGCGAGTGAGGTCCTCGACACGTACGTCTACAACAACGGGATCATCGGCGGGAACTGGGGCGTCTCGGCCGCGGTCGGCCTGGTGAAGAGCGTCGTCGCGCTGACGCTGGTCCTGCTGGCCAACAAGATCGCGCACAAGTTCGGCGAAGAGGGGGTGTACAAGGGATGACCCAGCTCACGGCGGCACGGCCTGCTCGTGCACAAGGGAAGCGGCGTCAGGTGCTCGTCGGCGGCATGGTGATGCCGCGGATGCCCGAGCGGGTGATCAAGGCGATCTTCCTCTTCGTCATCTGCGGCTTGGTGGTCTTCCCGTTCATCGGGGTGATCTCGACCAGCCTGGCGACGCCCGAGGAGGTGGTCCAGTCGGGTGGCTTCGTGCTGATCCCGACGCAGGGGCTCGATCTGTCCGCGTACCGTTCGATCTTCGCCGGCGGCACGGTGACGCAGGCGCTGCTGGTCAGCACCTTCATCACCACGGTCGGCACCGCGATCGCCCTGCTGCTCACCTGCACGCTCGGCTGGGCGCTGAGCCGGCGCGGCACGATCGGCAACAAGGCGCTGTTGCTCCTGGTCCTGATCAGCCTGCTGTTCAACCCCGGCCTGATCCCGATGTATCTCACCGTTCAGCAATTCGGCCTGCTGGACACGTTGTGGGCGGTGATCGTGCCGACCTGTGTCAGCGCGTTCAACGTGATCGTCGTCCGGGCGTTCTTCGTCGGACTTCCGCACGAGGTCATCGATTCGGCGCGGATCGACGGCGCCACGGAATGGAAACTGTTCTGGCACATCGGCCTGCCGCTGTCGAAGGCCGTGGTGGCGGTGATCGGCCTGTTCTACGGGGTCGGTTACTGGAACAGCTTCTTCAGCGCCCTGCTCTATCTCGACGACAGCAGTCTATGGCCGCTGCAACTGGTGCTGCGCACCTATGTCGTCAACGGTGTCGAGATCGGTGGCCAGGATCTCGGCGTCGGCCAGGAGATCCTGCCGCCGCAGACTTCGATCCAAATGGCCATTCTGATGATTTCGATCATTCCGATTCTTTGTGTGTATCCGTTCATTCAGCGTCACTTCGCGAAGGGCGTCTTGACCGGAGCCGTGAAGGGCTGACCCGAACAGGTCGTCCTCTTGCCCTAGGAAAATGAAAGGTACGAGACAATGAAGACTCCCGATTCACGGCTGACCCGCCGGGCGATGCTCGCCGGAGGTGCGGCGCTCGGCATGGCCGGCGTCGTCGGCTGCTCGAACGAGGGCCGCGGCGGCACCACCGGCAACAACGACGAGGCGACGCGGACCCAGGTCCGGCCGGCCTATGTCCGTTACGAGGGCGTCCAGCCCGACCTGCCTGGCGCCGAGTACAAGATCCCGGACGCGTTCCTGAAATACCCGGAGGCTCCGGTGGACGCGATCACGGAACCGCCCGGCGACGGCAAGCCGATCACGGTGACCACCTACACGAACACCCCGATTCCGCCCAAGCTGGAGCAGAACACGTTCTGGCAGGAATTGAACAAGCAGGCCGGATCCCCGATCGAGGTGAGCCTCACCCCGTCGGTCGACTACACCCAGAAGTTCGCCACGGCGGTCGCCGGCAACAAGCTCGGCGACATCTTCCTGGTCGGTGGAATTCCGCAGGTCCCGCAGATGCTGGCGGCGAAGGCCGTCGACCTCACGCCGCACCTTTCCGGCGACAACATCAAGAAATACCCGTTCCTCGCCAATCTTCCCGAAGACGGCTGGAATTCCTGCATCTTCGGCGGCAAGATCTACGCCATCCCCATTCCGCGCGGCGCGATCAGTTCCAGCGTGCTCTACAGCCGCGAGGACATGCTGGCGGACCAGGGCCTGAAGGCCGAGGTCAAGAGCGCCGATGATTTCGTCGAATTGTGCAAGGCTCTGAGCGACAAGCGGAAGAACCGGTTCGCGCTGGCGACCGCGCCGACCCAGTACGTCCGGAACATGTTCGCGATGCCCAATCAGTGGAGCGAAGAGGGCGGCAAGCTGGTCAACTTCCGCGAACACGAGGCGCACGAAGCGGTGTTCGAGATCTTGAACCAGCTCTGGAAGGCCGGCTACATCCACCCGGACGCCTACTCGGGCCAGAACCAGGACATGAAGGTGCGGTTCAACAACGGGTCCAGCCCGCTGGTGGTGGACACCTTCAGCGGCTGGCAGACCTACCTGCAGACCCGGGTCGATGAGGACACCCGGATCGCGATCATCCCGCCGCCAAAGGCCGACGGCTCCGGTGTCGGCGCGACCTGGCTGGGCGGCCACGTCATCGGCACCGTGGCGATCAACAAGAACGCCGAGGACCGGATCGAGACCATCCTGGCGTATCTCAACTTCCTGGCCGCTCCGTTCGGCACCCAGGAATACCTGTTCCGCAAGTACGGCCTTGAGGGCGTCCATCACAAGATGGTCGACGGCAAGCCGGTGATCAACGACAAGGGGTTCAGCGAGACCCAGCTCGGCCTGTCCTACCAGGCCGACGGTCCGTGGACGATCTTCCTGCCCGAGGACGCGGAGAGCACCGAGACCTGCTTCAACGCGATGAAGGAGATCATCCCGAACGCGCTCGACAACCCGGTCACCGGCATGTATTCCGAGACCGACCGCCGCAAGGGCCCGCAGATCAACGAGGCGCTCGACGACGTCACCGAGGACATCATCACCGGCCGCAAGCCGATCTCGGCCTGGGCGCCGGCGGTGAAGAAATGGAAGACTGACGGCGGTGATCAGATCGCCGAGGAGTTGAGCAAGGCACTCGCCGAATCCCGCTGACGGACAAGATCATCCACGTTGTGAAAGGAACGCCCCTCCGGTCGCGAAGGGGCGTCCCACCTTCCTGATCGAGAGGAATCCATGACCACCCCGCAGCCCGTACGGTTCGCCGCCGTCGGACTTGATCATGCTCACATCTTCGGCCAGATCGCCGGCCTGATCCGGTCCGGCGCCGAGTTCGTCGCGATGGCGACCGACGACCCGGACGCGGCGATCGCCGCCAAGGTCCGGGAGGTGCACCCGGACGTCGAGGTTGCCGACGATCCCGACGAGCTGGCCGTCCGGGACGGCATCGACCTGGTCGTCACGGCCGCGGTGCCGGACCGGCGCGGCCCGATCGCCGTTGCGGCGCTCCGGGCCGGCAAGGACGTCGTTGCCGACAAGCCGGGCTGCGTCACCCTTGATCAACTCGCCGAGATCGAGAAGGCGGTCGCCGATACCGGCCGGTTCTGGTCGGTGACGTTCTCGGAGCGGTTCGAGGTGAAGTGCGTGATCAAGGCCGGCGAGTTGGTCCGGGAGGGCCGGATCGGCACCGTCGTGCAGACGCTCGGCCTCGGCCCGCACCGGGTCGGCGACCGCGGCCACCTCGGCGACGGCAAGGGCCGGCCGGACTGGTTCTACGACAACCAGCGCTACGGCGGCATCATCGCCGACATCGCCTCGCACCAGATCGACCAGTTCCTCTGGTTCACCGGGTCGAAGACGGCCGAGGTGGTGGCCAGCACGGTCGGCAACTTCGCCAATCCGGACACGCCGGGCCTGCAGGACTTCGGGGAGGTCCTGCTGCGCAGCGAGACCGCACAGGGCTACGTCCGGGTCGACTGGTACACCCCGGCCGGGCTGCCGACCTGGGGCGACGGGCGACTGATGGTGCTCGGCACCCAGGGCTACATCGAGATGCGCAAGTACGTCGACCTGGAGGGCCGCGAGGGCGGCAACCACCTGTTCCTGGTCGACCAGGAGGGCACCCACTACATCGACTGCAGCGACGTCGAGCTGCCGTACTACCCGGCCCTGGTCCAGGACGTACGGGAGCGGACCACGACAGCCGCGCCGCAGGAGCACACGTTCGAGACGATGCGGCTGGCCCTCACCGCCCAGCAGAACGCGACGGTCCGGGGAGCGGCCCGATGAGTGATCGGAAACTGAAGGTCGCGGTGGTCGGCTGCGGCGGGATCAGCCGCCGGCACCTGGAGGGGTACGCCGACGTCGGCCGGACCGAGCTGGTCGGCGTGGCCGACATCGTGCCGGAGCGGGCCGAGGCCGCGGCGGAGCGCTACGGCTCGAAGCCGTACGGCAGCGCGGCCGAGTTGCTGTCCGCGCAGCAGCCGGACCTGGTCTCGGTGTCGACGCCACCGGGCAGCCACGCCGAGATCGCGATCGAGGTGCTCCGCGCGGGCGCCTCGGTGCTGATCGAGAAGCCGCCGGTGCTGTCGCTGGCCGAGCTGGACGCGATCGCCGAGGCCGAGCAGGCGAGCGACGGCTCCGCGTACGTGATCTTCCAGCACCGGCACGGTTCCGGCGCGCTCCGGGCCGCCGACCTGCTGGCCGGCGGTGCGCTCGGCACGCCGCAGGTCGCCGTCTGCGAGACGCTCTGGTTCCGGCCGCGCAGCTACTTCGACCCGGACTGGCGCGGCACCTGGGAGGGGGAGGGCGGCGGCCCGACGCTCGGCCATGGGATCCACCAGATCGACCTGCTGCTGCACCTGCTCGGCCCGTGGCGGACGATCACCGCGACCGCGGTCCGGCTGGACCGGCCGGTGCAGTTCGAGGACGTGTCGCTGGCCACGGTGATCTTCGAGAACGGCGCCGTCGGGACCGTGATCAACAGCCTGCTGTCGCCGCAGGAGTTGAGCCGGATCCGGATCGACACGACCGGCGGCTCCCTCGAAGTCGATCATGTGTACGGCTACAAGGACGCCGACTGGAGCTTCCACCCGGCACCCGACCCGCGCCGGGCCAAGAAGCTCGGAGCGGATCCGGGGGTCCGTACCGCGACCGGCGAACTGGCCGCCGCGACGGCCGGGGATGATCATGAACTCGATCCGTGGACGGCCTCCGCCGGCCCCGAGGTGCCGAGCAGCCACCGGGCCCAGCTGACCCGGGTGGTCGACGACCTGCTCGCCGGCCGGACGCACGACACCACGCTGGCCAGCACCCGGCCGACGATGGAGTTCGTCACCGCGCTTTACGCCTCGGCGATCACCGGCGGCCCGGTGAACCGGGCCGACCTCACCCCGGGGCACCCGTACTACGCGGCCCTGCACGGCAACGTCTCCCAAGAGAACATCGACACCGCCATGACCCTCTGACCACCCGCACCCCCCAAAAGAACCCGCCGACCGGGCACAAAAGCAGCCGATCTTGCGGCGTGTCGCTGCTGAGGTGCCCGGTCGGCGGAGCGGGGGTGGGCGAGTGGGTTCGGGTCGGCGTCGTGCGAGTGGTCGGTGGAGCGGGTTGGGTGCGCGTAGCGCCGAACGCGCCGTCGAGGTTCTCGCGCGGTCCGAGTCGCCTGGCCCTGGCTTCGCGGGCGACGGCGTGGCCGTCCCCGCAACGATGGCGCGTCGGGCGGCGTTTCTCAGCGGCGAGCGCCGGCCGTCCGTACGGCCTCCGGGAGATAGGGATCCATGATCAACATCAGGCCCGCGCCCTCGACGATCGACCGGACCCGGCCGGCCTCGTCGTCCGGCAGCCAGCACCCCTCGGGCCCGGTGGTGCCGTCCTCGAACCGGCCCGACTGGTACCAGAGCCACCGGGCACCGAGCTGCCCGGCCTGATCGGCCACCCAGGGCAGATCCTTGGCGAGCGTGTAGGTCGGCCAGGGAAAGACGTAGACCAGGTCGGCTCGTTCCGGCGGACGTCCGGTGCGCCGGATCTCGATCGTGTCGTCGGCGCCGAGTTCGTGGACGAAGATGTCGTCGGGTTCGGGCCCGCCGTAGACGGTCACCGTGTAGCCGGCCCGCACCAGCGTGTCCGGTACGTCCTCCTTCGGCCAGTTGTGCAGCAGGATGTCGCTGACGGACGTGAGGACCTCGGCGGTGGAGTCCATCTGGCTCTCCTCAATTGATTGTCGCTGTTCCGAATATTTCACAGAATCCGAAATTAGTCGAGGGTGTGGAAAGTCGCTCGCCGCGCCGGGAACGGCGACGTAGGCTCGGCGGGAGCCCCGTTTCCCCGCGGGGGCGTACGCCTGCGATGGGAGCAGTGTGACCCTCGACCACACCGACCAACTGACAGCGGCGAACCCGGCGGCGCAGCCGATCCTCAGTTCCGCGACCCGGGCGTTGGGCCGGCTGGCCGAACTCGGCGAACCCGTCGATCCCACGCTTCGCGAGGCGGTGACCGCGCTCGCCGAGCGGCCGGACGCCGACCTCGCCGACGAACTGCTGCGCCTGCTCGCACCGCACCTGCTGCTGGAACTCACCGTCGGCCGGCACGGCCCGGAAACCCTGGTCCAGCACGGCGAGCCGGCCCGGCTGGTGCAGGGCGGCTGGAACAGCTTCCTGCTCTGCGCGGTCAACCCGGGCGGACTGGAGGCGACGTTCTCCGTGTCCGGCGGCGGCAGCGACGTCACCCGGGCGAGCGGGATGGTCACCCGGCCGTACCTGCCGGACCGGATCGAGCACGCCGCGACGATCCGGGACAAGTGGTGGTACGAGCTCAAGCTCGACGGGCCGGGCGCGCTGACCGGCCGCGAACTCGAGTTCTTCGTGATCAGCCTGCACAGCCGGGACGCCGGCCGGCGCGCCGCCCCGATCACCGTGTCCCGCACCGGCCGGCCGAACGACGGCACCGCCGGTGACAGCTGGACCCAGACCCAGCGGCGCCGGCTCTGGACCGTCGGCTCGGCGTCGGTCGACGTCGAGGTGGACGCGGTGCCGGCCCACGACGTCGTGCTGGACGTGCGTGACGCCGACGGCCGGACCTGTGTCGCCTCGATCATCGCGAAGGACGACCTGGGCCGGGTCTACCCGAACCGCGGGCTGCGGCTGGCGCCGGACATGTTCTTCCAGGACCAGGTGTACCGCTCGTCCGGCGAGATCCTGCAGTTGCCGGCGGGGGAGTACGCCATCACGGCCTGGCGCGGCCCCGAGTACCGGCCGGTGACGACCCGGTTCACCGTCGACTCGGCGGGGCCGGCGCCGCTCGCCGTACAGCTGGACCGGTGGATCGACCCGGCGGCGCGGGGCTACTACTCGGGCGACCCGCACATCCACGGCGGCGGCTGCTCGCACTACAGCCAGCCGACCGAGGGCGTGTCGCCGGAGACCATGATCAGGCACGCCCGCGGCGAGGCGATCTGGGTGTCCAGCGTGCTGACCTGGGGGCCTTGCTACTACTACCAGAAGCAGTTCTTCACCGGCCGCAGCATCAGCCCGCCGGCGATCCTGGAGCACCCGTCGCACCAGGAGGCGAACGGCGTCACCTGGCAGCCGCAGCCCACCCAGACCGACCGCGAGAGCGTGCTCCGCTACGACGTCGAGATCTCCGGCTTCCCGTCCAGCCATTCCGGCCATTTGATCTTGCTCGGCCTGACCGACCAGGACTATCCGGGCACGTCGGTGCTCGAGGACTGGCCGTCCTGGAACCTGCCGATCCACCAGTGGGCGCAGGCCCAGGGAGCGTTCACCGGGTTCGCGCACTGCGGGCTCGGGATGGCGACGCCGTCCCGGGAACTGCCCAACTTCGACCTGCCGCCGTTCTCCTCGATCGGGTCGAACGAACTCGTCGTCGACGTCCCGCACGGGGCCGCGGATTTCATCGCCGGCGCCGAGTTCGGGCTCGCGGCCGAGATGAACGTCTGGTACCACCTGCTCAACACCGGGTTCCGGACCCTGATGCTCGGCGAGACCGACTTCCCGTGCGTCTCCGACGAGCGGCCCGGCATCGGTCGCACGTACGTGTCGCTGCCGGAACCGCCGGCCGGCGACCGCGCGCTGGAGGCCTGGATCGACGGGCTGCGGACCCGCTCCTCGTACTTCGGGGACGGGCGCAGCCACGCCTTCGACGTGGCCCTGGACGGCGACCAGTCCCGGGAGCAGCGACGGTCCGCCGCCGGGCCGGTGCGGTTGACCGCGACCGTCGCCGCCCTGCTGCCGGAGCAGCGGCCGGAGCCGAGCGTGCCCGACTTCGACTACGACCTCGCGCCGGCCGAACTCACCGTGGCGAGCGACGGATCGTCGGACTGGGACGCGTCGGCCTGGCACCTGGAATGGGCCCGGATCGGCGACACCCGTACCGTCGCCGTCGAGGCCGTGGTCAACGGACAGGCCGTGGCCCGCCAGGAGATCGTGGCCGACGGGACCGAGCAGGAGGTGAGCTTCGACCTGGAACTGGAACGCTCCTCCTGGGTGGCGCTGCGGCTGCTGCCCAGCCTGCACACGTCGCCGGTCTTCGTCGAGATCGCCGGCCGGCCCATCCGCGCGTCCCGCCGCAGCGCCCAGTGGCTGCACGACTGCGTTGATCAACTGTGGGAGGTCAAGCACGGCTTCATCCGGCCGGCCGAGCGGCCGGCGGCGCGGCTCGCGTACGACCAGGCGCAGGCCGTCTATGCCGAACGCCGCGACGAGAGCGAGGTCGACTGATGTCCTGCGAACCGGGCTGTTCCTGCTGCACTCCGGCCGTCGCCGACGCAGCATTCGTGGTGACGATCAACCCCGAGGGACGGGTCGAGGCGGCCCGGACCGAGCTCGCCGTCGCCCCGGTCCGGCCGGGGGAGTGGGCCGAGATCGACGTCGCCGTGCTGAACCAGGGGTACGTGACCGGGCCGCTGCACCTGCGCTGGTCCCGGCTGCCCGGCCTCGAGGTCGACGCCCCGGACACCGAGCTGACCGGAGCGGCGCGGCAGGACACCCGGTTCCGGGTCCGGCTCGCCGACCCGGGCGCGGTCGATGTCACGCTCCGCTTCTGGGCCCTCGGCGCCCTCGGCGGCCTGGCCAACAAGAACACCGCGCAGCTGTACGTACGCACGGCTTCGTGAACTTCTCCGGGGCTCCCCGATGAGTTCAGTCGGCGGCACCGGTCTGCAAGACATGAACACAGACCTGGTGATCCTCCGGCACGGCCTGTCACTCGACGGTTACGGCGCGGCCCCGCCCGGTGTGCCCGAGGACTTCTTCGTGGAGTACGACGAGGACGAGGAGTTCGTCGCCCACATGGGCGAGTTCCTCGGCCGCGCCGGGGTTCACGCGATGGGCTCGCGGACGTATCGGGACATGGCGGGCCACTGGCCGTACCAGAGCGGTGTCGAGGCCGACGCGATGAACACGATCCCGAAGGTCGTCTTCTCCAGTCGCCCGATCGAGACCCCATGGGAGCAGACGACCGTCTGCTCCGGCGACCTGGCCACGGAGTTCGCCGGCCTGAAGGCCAAGGGCGTCGGGCCGATCATGGTGCACGGCGGTGTCCGGTTCGCCCAGTCCGTGGTCCGCGCCGGCCTCGTCGACGAGTTCCACCTCCTGATCAAACCCGTCGCCCACGGCGCCGGCGGCCCGCTGTTCACCGAGTTCACGAAGCTGAAGCTGGTCGACGTGAAGTCCTTCCCGCGCGGCAACCTCGCCCTGACCTACGTCCGGCCCGACGCCGACTGATCGCGCCGGGTGTCGCGAAACGACCTGAGCTCGGGCGTTGGCCGAGGATAAAACGCACTATCGGTTGAGTTGAGGTCGATCCCGACAGCAATCATCCGGGGTAAGCGCGGATCCATCGGGTTGCCGGTGCGACGGCATCCTCGATGACTGCCGTATCGATCGTGATCTTGTGTGCGAGGTGCTCGGCCTGCCAGGGATCAAAGGGGACTTGCTGGAGCTGCTCCCACGTTGGCCCGAGATAGCCGGTTGATCCGCGTTGCCGCTGCGCCACCCGGCGCCGGTGCTCGACGGCTTCGAGCCGGGTCTCCACGAAGACGAGTGGCACGTCCAGCCGCTTGGACCCCTCGAGCCAGGTCTAGCGACGATCGTGCGTCGCGTTTCCGCCGTCGACAACGACAGTGAGGCCGGCTTCAACGTTCTGGGCAGCGACTTCGGCACAGATGTCGTACCCGATGGCCGCCGTGGACGCTTCATCGATCTGTTGCGATGCGAGGATCGGGACCACCATTGCATCGACGCTGAGGTAGGCGGCTGAAAATCGCGGTGCGCGGCGACGCGCGACGGTCGACTTTGCCGGTGCCGGGTCGGCTTGCCAGAACGATGAGTCTCGGAGCAGTTCGAAGTCTGCGTGCTCGAGATCATCGGCGGCGAGGAGACGTACGGCTACGCGATCACGCGCCGGCTGAACGAGCTCGGCTTCCCCGACGTCGTCGAAGGAACGGTCTACACGATCCTGGTCCGGCTGGAGCGGAACGGCCTCGTCGAGGTCACGGAACGACCGTCCGAGCTGGGCCCGCCGCGCAAGTTCTACGCACTCAACGACGTCGGCCGGGCGGAACTCGCGACGTTCTGGGCGAAATGGGACTACCTCACCTCGCGGGTCGGCAAGCTCAAGGAGGGAAGCAGATGAACTTCTGGGAAACGATCACCGGGAGTGATCTGACCAGGGAATGAAAGGCGTTCGAGGCCCGAGCCGCGGCGCTGCCACCGGACCACAAGGCGGCCTGGGACAAGATTAAGTTCCACTCGCGGTCCCCGGCGACTTCAGCGGCCGGAAGCTGATGCCGGTCCTGGACGGCGTCCTCGGCCTGCTCGAGGAGACCGCGGCCGACGGGCAGAGCGCTCGGGACGTGCTGCTGGGCGACGACCTTCCCGGCTTCTGTGCCGCGCTGACCGGCGGACCCGAGATCCGGACCTATCGGGACCGGTGGCGAGAGCAGCTGAATCGCAACGTGGCCAGGAAACTGGATCGGCTGGGAGGCTGAGATGGGAATCCAAGACCTCATCGAGGGCAAGAAGCAGTGGCGGGCCCACCTGGCCCGAGTCAAGGCGCTGCCGCCGGACTACCGGATTGTCTACGCCGAACTGCAGCGCTACCTGTTCAAGGTCGGCCCGGTCTCCCTGACCGAAGGCAACCTGCTGGCCGAACTCGTCGACTTCTTCGAGGAGGGCGTCGCGGCCGGCAAGGGCGTCCTCGAACTCACCGGCAAGGACGTCGCCGCCTTCGCCGACAACCTGATCAAGGACACACCCACCTATGCCGACCAGTACCAGGACGCTTCCGGCGGAAAGTCCGAGGCCTGACTACCTTTTTCGGTTCGGGGGGCGACGACCTGGATCAGGTCAAACACCCTTGTAAGCGAGTCGGAGTCGCTCCACGGTGTCCTCGTCGGTGAAGGGCCAGCCGTAGGCGTCGAGGAAGGCGGGCCCCAACCGGGCCCGAGATTGTGCTGGAGACTCCAGACGGCCGCGGCAAGGTCGACTTCAGCACGATCGATCCGAAGTTCTCCGACGTCGAGATAGCCGGTGATTCGCTCGCCGGTGGCGAGGAAGTTGGGCAGGCAGGCGTCGCCGTGCACCACGACCAGCCCCGGACCCTGACGGCCGAACGGGCAGGTGTCCGGGTCGATTCCATGAAGGCGACGCAGAGCTGCCGCGAGCAACTGCACCACCAGGACCGGCTTCCGTCTGTGGTTGTCGTCGGTCAGGTCGCGGCCGATGCCCGCCCGGGTGAGCAGCAGATCAGGATCACCCGGGCGGAAGCCGAGGACCGGCGGGGCTGGGAGGTGACGCCCCAACCATCGGAGCCGATCCCGCTCGGCTCGGAGGTCGGGCGCCGTCTTCAGAAAGAGGACCTCATCGCCGCCGTGCAGGCGCTTCGTGCAGCGGCCGTCGCGCTGATACACGACCTGCCATTCCAGTACGCGCCGCTGCGACACCTGCGCAGCCCACGAGACGTCTGCCGAGTCGCACATTCGAGTCCGGGTGGGCTCAGTGGGTGTGGGCGATCCCCAGTTCGTGCATCCGCTCGTGCTCCTCGCGCTCCTTGATCCGTTGTGCGATCCGGGCCTGGACCTCGGGCCGGCGCAGCGGTGGCACGCTCTTCGGCGGCTGGCGCCGCTCCGGCAGGGACTCCAGCAGCCGGGTCACGATGCCGGAGATCTCCTGGACGGCCTGCTCGACCGGCTCTCGGGTCGCGTCGCTGACCTTCGTCACCCCGGTGACCTTGCGGACGAACTGCAGGGCTGCGGCGGTGATCTCCTCGTCGGTGGCGGGCGGATCGAGACCACGCAGCGTGGTGATGTTTCGGCACATGCTCCGAACTTACCGCCGCCCGGTGACACCCGGCACCCACTTACACTCGGGCCGGTGAGCGGGGAACGGTTGGACCGGGCGAGCTTCCTGGCGACGCTGCCGCGGCGACGGATCGGGGCCGGCGCGCTGATCCGGGACGAGGCCGGCCGGGTGCTGCTGGTGGAGCCGACCTACCGGCCGGACTGGCTGTTGCCGGGCGGTACGGTCGAGGCCGACGAATCGCCGAGCACCGCGTGCCGCCGCGAGGTGCTGGAGGAGCTGGGGCTGGACCGCCCGCTCGGCCGGCTGCTCGTGATCAACTCGAATCGACCCGACCCGCCGACGGATCCGTACGGCTCCCTGCAGTTCGGCTACGACGGCGGCGTGCTGACCGAACCGGAGATCGCGGCGATCAGGCTGCCGGCCGACGAGCTGAGGTCGTACGCCTTCGTCGAGGTGGACCGGATCGGCGACCGTCTGGGTCCGCGCAGCCGACCGCTGGTGACCGCCGGGCTCGCGGCCCTGGCCGACGGTACGTTGCACGAGCTCGAATGACCCGGACTCAAATTGACCCTGCTTTGTCCGCGGCGATAGGCTGTCGTGTCGCTGTGGCCTGCGCGACCTCGGACGGAGTGGGTCACGCTCGTACACCCTGGGCAGCTGGCAGCAGGTCAAGGTTCTCGGCGGAACGGATTGTACGGAAGGGCCGCAGCAACCCGAATTTCTAGTCCAGCCATATCGGAGCCCTACTACATGACGTCCTCCCTAGAAGCGCCGCCGCAGGTCGCGGTAGACGACTTCAGTTCGCCGGAAGCCTTCCTCGAGGCTATCGACGCAACAATCAAGTACTTCAACGACGGCGACATCGTCACCGGAACCGTCGTCAAGGTCGACCGCGACGAGGTCCTGCTCGACATCGGTTACAAGACCGAAGGGGTTATCCCCTCCAAGGAACTCTCGATCAAGCACGATGTCGATCCCCACGACGTGGTCAGCGTCGGCGACGAGGTCGAGGCCCTGGTCCAGCAGAAAGAGGACAAAGAGGGTCGGCTGATCCTGTCCAAGAAGCGGGCTCAGTACGAGCGCGCCTGGGGCACGATCGAGAAGATCAAGGACGAGGACGGCGTGGTCACCGGTCAGGTGATCGAGGTCGTCAAGGGCGGCCTGATCCTCGACATCGGTCTGCGGGGCTTCCTGCCGGCCTCCCTCGTGGAGATGCGGCGCGTCCGCGACCTCCAGCCGTACGTCGGCCAGGAGCTCGAGGCCAAGATCATCGAGTTGGACAAGAACCGCAACAACGTCGTGCTGTCCCGCCGGGCCTGGCTCGAGCAGACCCAGTCCGAGGTGCGGCAGTCCTTCCTCACCCAGCTGCAGAAGGGCCAGATCCGCAAGGGTGTGGTCTCCTCGATCGTCAACTTCGGCGCGTTCGTCGATCTCGGCGGCGTGGACGGGCTGGTGCACGTCTCCGAGCTGTCCTGGAAGCACATCGACCACCCGTCCGAGGTCGTCGAGGTCGGCCAGGAGGTCACGGTCGAGGTGCTGTCGGTCGAGATGGACCGCGAGCGCGTCTCGCTGTCGCTCAAGGCGACCCAGGAAGATCCGTGGCAGGCGTTCGCGCGGCTGCACCAGATCGGCCAGATCGTTCCGGGCAAGGTCACCAAGCTGGTGCCGTTCGGTGCGTTCGTCCGGGTCGAGGACGGCATCGAGGGCCTGGTCCACGTCTCCGAGCTGGCCGAGCGCCACGTGGAGATCCCGGAGCAGGTCGTCCAGGTCAGCGACGACGTCATGGTCAAGATCATCGACATCGACCTGGAGCGTCGCCGGATCTCGCTGTCGCTCAAGCAGGCCAACGAGAGCGTCGACGTCACCTCCGAGGAGTTCGACCCGGCCCTCTACGGCATGACGGCGAACTACGACGAGCAGGGCAACTACATCTACCCCGAGGGCTTCGATCCGGAGACCGGCGAGTGGCTCGAAGGGTACGAGGAGCAGCAGGCGGCCTGGGAGCAGCAGTACGCCGAGGCTCACGCTCGCTGGGAGGCCCACAAGAAGCAGGTCGTCGAGGCCGAGAACGGCGACGTCGTCGCGCCGCCGTCGACCGCTTCGTACTCGAGCAGCAGCAACAGCGGTGGCAGCTCCGCTCCGACCCCCAGCGCGCCGGAGGGCTCGCTGGCCTCGGACGAGGCACTGCAGGCCCTGCGCGAGAAGCTGACCGGCAGCAGCAACTGATCACGCAGTAACTGATCACCACGGAACGGCCCCGGACGCGCGAGCGCCCGGGGCCGTTTCGTCCTACCTGCAAAGGACCCTGGATGCGGATCGCGTTGACCGGCGGCATCGCGTCGGGCAAGTCGGCGGTATCGGACCTGCTTTGCGAGCGAGGTGCGGTGATCATCGACTCCGACCTGCTGGCCCGCGAAGTCGTTGCCCCGGGAACGCCCGGGCTGGCTGCGGTGGTCCAGCGGTTCGGCCCGCAGGTGCTGGACGGTGATCAACTCGACCGGGCGGCGCTGGGCAAGATCATCTTCGCCGACCCGGCGGCCCGGCGTGATCTTGAGGCGATCACCCATCCGTTGGTACGGCAGCGCGCCGAGGAGTTGGAACGGGCGGCGCCCGACGACGCCGTGGTGATCCAGGTGATCCCGCTGCTGGTCGAGGCCGGGCTGGCGGACGGCTTCGACCTGGTGATCGTCGTCGACGCCGACCCGGCCCAGCAGCGGGAACGGCTGCGACGCCGCAACGGCCTGGACGAACGGCAGGTCGAGGAGCGGCTGGCGGCGCAGGCGAGCCGGGCCGAACGGCTGGCCGTGGCGGACCTGGTGATCGACAACACCGGCCCGGCCGAGGCGCTGCCGGGCGAGGTGGACCGGTTGTGGCGCAGGGTCCAGGACATTCGGGACGCGAAGTGACATACTCTCCGGCGGACGCACCCTGCGGCCCGTGAGTTCGGCTGCGCGTTCCGGGTGCACATCCGACACAGCCGTTGTCGATACGGCCCAGCCCGTAGGAGGACTCGCGTGGAGTGTCCACGATGCCGAGCCGAACTCCCCGAGGTCGCGCACTTCTGTCACGTCTGCGGCCAGGACCAGCGCTCCGGTGACCAGGCGCGCCGGAAGGCGTTCGCGGTCAAGCCGGACGAGCCGGTCACCTCGTTCGCGCTGATCTCGACGATCATGCCGCGCGGGACCGGGGAACGCCCGCAGACGTACCGGATCGCGCTGGTGTTCGCGTTGGTGGTCGCGCTGGTCGCGGCGATCTTCGGCGCGCTGCCGATCGCGGTGCTGGTGGCCGCGTTCGCGATCCCGCTGGTCTACATCGTCTACCTGTACGACGTGAACCTGTGGGACGACGCCCCGGTGCCGGTGACCGCGATGGCGTTCGGCCTGACCGGCGTGCTGGCGATCGTCTTCACGATCGTCTGGTGGCGCGGCCTGGGCGGCCCGCGGGTGATCACGACCGACCTGGAGGGTCTGGACAGCGGCCCGAGCGTGGCCGGTTTCCTGATCGCGGCGCTGCTGGTGCCGATCATCGGCGAGGCGATCCGGCAGGTCGGCCCGCTGGTACTGGCCAGCCGGCCGCAGTTCGACGACCTGATGGACGGCCTGACCTTCGGCGTGATCTCAGGCGTCTCGTACGCGACGTTCGACACCCTGGTCCGGCACTGGGACCTGCTGACCGGAGGCCTGCAGGCCGCGGACCCAGGCGTCTGGGTGCCGCTGATGTTCCTGGAGGGCTTCGTCAAGCCGCTGCTGATGGGCACGGCAACGGGCATCGCCTGTGCCGAGTTCTCCGGGCTCGGCCGGGGCTACGACGGGTTCACGCCGCGCTACTTCCGCGGCCTGGTGGAGGCCGTCGTGGCCAACATCGCCTACCAGGGCGGGATCTACCTGTTCTCGTTCCTGGGCAACCTCGCCCTGAGCATCTCGCTGAACGTGATCTGGGGCGTGCTGATCCTGTCCATCCTGATCCTTCGGGTACGGACCGTGCTGCACTCCGGCCTGATGGAGGCCGCATTGGAGCGGACGGCCCGCGAGGGCGGCGTCGGCGAGGACGGCGAACTCGGCTTCTGCGCCCGCTGCGAGATGCCGCTGCTCGAGCACGCGGCGTTCTGCAACGCCTGCGGTACGGCGGTCCGGGTGCAGCCCAAGGCGCACCATGTGCGGGGCCGGGCCGTCGTGGCCGCGGCCGCCGCGCTGCCCGAGGCCGGCGTGCCGGGCCTGGCCGAGACCGAGGACACGGTGCCGGTGTATCCGCCCGAAGCGCAGCAACCGCCGGCCAGCGTACCGCAGGATCAGGCGCCACCGATGCCGCCCGCTCCGGCCGAGCAGACCGCGACGTTCGACGAGGCCGCTCCGGCCGACGAGACCGCCCCGGCCGACGAGGCCGTACCGGAGGCTCCGGCGGAGGAGCCGGCGACCGCCGAGGAGGCCGACACAGCGGCGCCGGAAGTGCGCCCCACCGACGGTGAGGAGGGCCGGTCGTGAGCCAGCAGCCGGGACAGTGGGGCCACCAGCAGGGCGGCCAGCCGGGTTGGCCGCCGCAGCAGGGCCGCCCGCAGCAACCCCAGCAGCCGCAACAGCCGCAGCAAGGCTGGGGCCAGCAGCAGGGTGGCGGCTACGGGCAACAGGGCGGCGGACAGCAGGGCGGTTACGGGCAGCAGGGCGGGCAACCGGGCGGCTACGGCCAGCAGGGTGGCTACGGCCAGCAGGGCGGCTACCAGCAGCCCGGCCAGCAACAGGGCTACGGGCAGCAGGGCTACCGGACCCAGCCCGGCGGGTACGGCGGCGGTGGCGGCGGCTACCAGCAGCCGCCGGGTGGCTCCGGCCAGCGGCCCCCGCAGCGCAGCGGCGCCATGGTGATCGGCATCGTGGTCGCGGCGGTCGTGCTGCTGGTGGCGATCGGCGGCATCTTCATGCTGCTGAACCGGAACTCCGCCGGCCCCGAGGCGACGATCACGCCGACCAACACCCAGCCGCCGACGACGGGCCCGACCGAGGATCCCACCGAGGAGCCGACCGAGGAACCGACGGAGGATCCGACCAGCGAGCCGCCCACGGACGACCCGACCAGCGAGCAGCCGACCGACGACCCGACCGGCGGCGGCAGCAGCGAGCAGGTCAGCCTCGGCAACGGCGTCAGCGTACGGATCCCGAACGGCTGGTCCGACCTCGGCAAGAGCGGCTCGGTGGTCCGGTACAGCAACGGCGAGGACCAGTGGACCGGTCAGACGGTGACCGGCATCAGCGACGCGGTCGACGACGTCTGCGACGCGTTCATGCAGCAGGTCGCCAAGAAGATGACCAACGCCAAGTATCTGGAGGCGAAGGCCTCCAAGGCGTCCAGCCTCTCGATCGCGAGCTGCGGCGTCAGCGGCACGGTGACCGGCAGCGGCGGCTCGGGCCAGCTGATGGTCAACTGCCTGATGGCGCTGAAGTCGGACGGGACGCTGGCGGCCAGCACCGTCTACTACACGCCGAGCAGCGACACCGCGCAGCTCAGCAAGGACTGGGGCGCGATCAACGGCTCCATGCTCAGCTCAATGATCTGAGCTCTGGTCACCCGGCAGCAGGGAGGGTCCGGTCGCCGCAGGGCGGCCGGACCACCGGAGCCTGGCTGCGCGATCACCGCGTTGTCAGTGCCGGGTCGTAGGCTCGACGCATGCGTCCGCTGGATGAACTGATCCGAACCGTCGCGCCGTTCAAGGTGCACAGCGACTTCGAGCCTGCCGGCGACCAGCCGCAGGCGATCGCCGACCTGGAGCGCCGGCTGGCCGCCGGCGAGCAGGACGTCGTGCTGCTCGGCGCCACCGGCACCGGCAAGACGGCGACGGTGTCCTGGCTGGCCGAGCGGGTGCAGCGGCCGATGCTGGTGATGCAGCCGAACAAGACCCTGGCGGCGCAGTTCGCCAACGAGTTGCGCCAGTTCTTCCCGAAGAACGCGGTGGAGTACTTCGTCTCGTACTACGACTACTACCAGCCGGAGGCGTACGTTCCGCAGACGGATACGTACATCGAGAAGGACTCCTCGCTCAACGAGGAGGTCGAGCGGCTCCGGCACTCGGCCACCAACTCGCTGCTGACCAGGCGCGACGTCGTCGTGGTCGCGACCGTCTCGGCGATCTACGGTCTGGGCAGCGCGGAGTCGTATCTGGAGCAGATGGTTCAGCTCCGGGTCGGCCAGGAGATCGAGCGCGATTCGCTGCTGCGCAAGCTGGTCGGGATCCAGTACGTGCGCAACGACCTGGCCGGGACCCGCGGCACGTTCCGGGTTCGCGGCGACACGCTCGAGGTGTTCCCGAAGTACGAGGAGATGGCGGTCCGGGTCGAGTTCTTCGGCGACGAGATCGAAGCCCTGTCCACGATGCACCCGTTGACCGGCGAGGTGATCTCGGAGGACCAGGAGGTCTTCCTGATGCCGGCCAGCCACTACGTCGCCGGGCCGAACCGGATGGAGCAGGCGATCGTCAAGATCGAAGCCGAACTGGCCGAACGCCTGGCGGAACTGGAGCAGCAGAACAAGCTGCTGGAGGCGCAGCGCCTGCGGATGCGGACCAGCTACGACATCGAGATGATGCGGCAGATCGGCACCTGCTCCGGCATCGAGAACTACTCGCGGCACATGGACGGGCGGGCCCCCGGCGAGCCACCGAACTGCCTGCTGGACTACTTCCCGGAGGACTTCCTGCTGGTGATCGACGAGTCGCACGTGACCGTGCCGCAGATCGGCGGCATGTTCGAGGGCGACGCGTCCCGGAAGCGGACCCTGGTGGACCACGGCTTCCGGCTGCCCAGCGCGCTGGACAACCGGCCGCTCCGGTTCGAGGAGTTCGTGGAGCGGATCGGTCAGACGATCTACCTGTCGGCGACGCCCGGCGACTACGAGATGGCGCGCTCCGACGGCTTCGTCGAGCAGCTGATCCGGCCGACCGGGCTGGTCGATCCGCAGGTCGTGATCAAGCCGACCCAGGGCCAGATCGACGACCTGATGGGGGAGATCAAGACCCGGACCGAGAAGTCCGAGCGGATCTTGGTCACCACGCTGACCAAGAAGATGGCCGAGGACCTCACCGACTACCTGCTGGAGAACGGGATCAAGACCCGGTATCTGCACTCCGAGGTGGACACGCTGCAGCGGGTCGAGCTGCTGCGCGGGCTGCGCACCGGCGCCTTCGACGTGCTGGTCGGGATCAACCTGCTCCGGGAGGGCCTCGACCTGCCCGAGGTGTCGCTGGTGGCGATCCTCGACGCCGACAAGGAAGGCTTCCTGCGCAGCGCGAAGAGCCTGATCCAGACCATCGGCCGGGCCGCCCGGAACGTGTCCGGTGAGGTGCACATGTACGCGGACAAGATCACCGACTCGATGGCCGCGGCGATCGAGGAGACCAACCGGCGGCGGGAGAAGCAGGAGGCCTACAACAAGGCCCACGGGATCGACCCGCAGCCGCTGCGCAAGAAGATCGCCGACATTACCGACATGCTGGCCCGGGAGGACGCCGACACCGAGGACCTGCTGTCCAAGCGCGGCGGCCGGCGCCAGAAGGCCGCCGTCCCGTCGCTGGGCAAGGCGGCCGACCTGAGCGAGCGCGCCCGCGAACTGGCCGGCCTGCCCGCCGGGGACCTGGCCGACCTGGTCCAGGACCTGACCGACCAGATGCACACCGCCGCCGCCGACCTCCAGTTCGAGGTCGCGGCCCGCCTCCGCGACGAGATCTCGGAACTGAAGAAGGAACTGCGCCAGATGGTCGAAGCCAACCGCTGACGCGTCCTCTCGCAACCGCGCCCGTTCCTCGCGTCGCGACCGTTGCAGCGGTCGCGGCTGGGATGGGGGTGGACGGCGCGGACCCGGTGGTCCCGGCCGTGTGGGGGCGCGGCGGCGACCGTCCTTTCGGGTGCAGCCGCGACCGTTGCTCGCGTTCGCGATCGTTGCAGTGGTCGCGGATCGGTGCACCGGTCGCGGCTGCGGTGGGGGTGGACGCGCGGAGCCCGCGGTCCCGATGGCGTGGAGCCAGCGCTCCCGGCCGGAGCAGTCAGCGGTACCGACCTGGTGGGGGCGCGGCGGCGACGGTCCTTCCGGGTGCAGCCGCGACCGTTCCTCGCAGCCGCGACCGCTGCAACGGTCGCGGATCGGTGCAACGGTCGCGGATGGCGGAGCGGCAGGCGGAGTGCGTGTGGTGGAGGTCTCAGCGGGCCGGAGCGGTGTTCCGGAATAGCAGGTAGGGCCGGCGCGCTGTGACGTGCAGCGGCCGTTGGCGGAGGCGCCCGGCGCGGGCTTGTCAAATTTCCCAGGCCCGAGTGACTCCTGGAACAATTGCCGCCGGAGGGGAGTATTCCCCCGCGCGGCGTCGTCACCACGGCGGTCAGCGGATCACAGACCAGCGATCCGAATGGCTCCCCGGCGTCGTGGCCGGACATCCCCGGCGGAAGAGACCTCCGAGACGGTCCCCCCTGCCCGAGTCTCGGAAGGTCACGCATGGACGTTCATCTGTATGCCTGGATCATCACGGTCGGCGTCACCGTCGCGATCCTGGCCCTCGACGTGTTCGTGATCGGCCGCCGGCCGCACGAACCGTCGATGAAGGAAGCCGGAATCTTCATCGCCGTCTACATCGCGCTGGCGGTCGCGTTCGGGTTCGGCGTCTGGGCCGTCTCCGGCGCGCGCTACGCGGGCGAGTTCTTCGCCGGCTGGCTGACCGAATACAGCCTGTCCATCGACAACCTGTTCATCTTCATCATCATCATGGGCGCGCTGAAGGTGCCGCGGCATCTGCAGCAGTTCGCGCTGATGGTCGGCATCGTGCTGGCCCTGGTCTTCCGCGGCATCTTCATCGCCCTCGGCGCCGTGGTGATCAACGCCTTCGCCGGGGTGTTCTTCCTGTTCGGCGCGTTCCTGATCTTCACCGCGGTACGGCTCGTGATGGACTACCGCAAGCACGACGAGGAGAACGAGGCACCGGACAACATCGCGATGCGGTGGGTCAAGCGGCGGATCCCGTCCACCACCGAGTTCCACGGCACCCGGATGGTGCCGCGGATCGACGGGCGCCGGATGGCGACGCCGATGCTGATGGTGATCATCGCGCTGGGCAGCACCGACCTGATGTTCGCGCTGGACTCGATCCCGGCGATCTACGGGCTGACCCAGGAGCCGTACCTCGTCTTCACCGCCAACGTGTTCGCCCTGATGGGCCTGCGCCAGCTCTACTTCCTGCTCGGCGGCCTGTTGCGCCGGCTGGTCTACCTGTCGCTGGGTCTCTCGGTGATCCTGGCCTTCATCGGCGTGAAGCTGCTGATGCACGCGCTGCACGCGACCCCGGTGCTGTCCTGGGTCGGGATCGACCCGCACGTGGTGCCGGAGGTGCCGACCTGGCTGTCGCTGATGGTGATCATCGTCGTACTGGTGGTGACCACCGTGGCCAGCCTGATCAAGTCCAAGTGGGTCGACGATCACAGCCCGGCCGAGCCGGCGACGCCGGCGGAGGAGCTCCGCTGACCCGCTGACGCGGTTCGCGGCGTCATGGGGGACGGCCAGGCCGGAAATCGGGTGGCGGCCGGCGTCGCCGTTCGGCCAGGGTTGTCGATCATGACGACCTCGGTGCCGATCAACGGACTCTCGCTCACCCTGAACTCGCCGATCGACCCGGACCGGCTGGACCGGATCGTGGCCGACCTGGCCGCGGCGCGGCCGCAGCGGATCGTCGATCTCGGCTGCGGCTGGGGCGAGGTGCTGTTCCGGGTGCTCGAGGCGGTGCCGGGCGCGACCGGCGTCGGCATCGATCTCGAGCCCGCCGACACCGACCGGGGCCGCGACGCGGCCGACCGCCGGGGTCTGACCGAACGGGTCCGGCTTGAGGTCGGTGACGCCTCGGCCCACCGCGGTACCTACGACCTGGCCCTGAGCATCGGGGCCCACCATGCACTCGATCCCGACGTCGGCAAGGCGCTCACGGCCCTGCGCGGTCTCGTCGTCGACGGCGGCCGGCTGCTGTTCGGCATCGACTACTGGCTGAGCGAACCGCCGCCCGAGCGCCTCGAGATCATGTGGGGCGGCGCGACCCTGGCGGAGAGTCGGCCGCTCGGCGAGGTCGTCGACGCGGCCGCCGCCGCGGGCTTTCGACTGCTGGACCTGCACGAGGTGTCGCAGTCGGAGTGGAACGCGTACGAGTGCGGGCTGGTCCGCAACCAGGAGGAGTGGCTGCTCACCCACCCCGATCATCCGGACGCCGCCGGCCTGCGCCGGCGCCTGGACGAGGGCCGCCGGGAATGGCTGGCCGGGCACCACGGCTACCTTGGCTTCGCCTGGCTCACCCTCGGCGCGCTGCCGGGCACCTGAGCAGCGGCCGCGGCGGGGGAGCTGCGCCGGTTGGCCGGAACCGGCCAGATCACCCGGCTTTCCGGTGACGTGTGAGACGAACGGTGTTAGGTTCAGCTGGCTGAAACGTTCCAATCGGTACGCGAACAAGGAAGCTCGCCATGAACCTGCCCAGGACCCCAGCAGCACTCCTGTCCACCACCGCGGTCGCGGCCCGGCGACGACCCGGCAGGCTGCGGAGCTCGCTGATCCGGCTGCTGACCGTACTCACCACCGCGACGCTGATGGTGTGCGCCGGCTGCGCCGACCCGGGCTCCGAGAGCGGCAAGGTCACCATCACGCTGGCCGGGCCGAACCAGTGGAACAACGACCCGAAGAGCTTCGGCCCCGCGTGGGAGGACCTCGTCGCGCGGTTCGAGGAGGCCGAGCCGTCGATCAACGTCGAGACGACGGTCCTGCCGCTGAACCAGTTCGCCCAGACCCTGTCCACCCAGTTGGCCGCCGGTACGGCCCCGGAGCTGGTGTTCTCGCAGGCGCCGCACAAGGCCGAGCAGGTCACCGCGCTGAACGCGTACCTGGAACAGCCCAACCCCTACGTCGAGGGCAACGAGCGCTGGATCGACCTCTTCAACCAGGACTACTTCGGCGCCAACGCCACCGCCGGGCGCAATGCGGCCGACGACTACGAGTTCATCCCGCTGAACCTGGTGATCATCGGCGTGTTCTACAACCAGGACCTGATGCAGGAGGCCGGGGTCACCGCCCCGATCAGCAGCTACGGCGACCTGATCGAGGCCTGCGGCAAGATCAAGGCCGCCGGCCACATCCCGTTCGCGATGGACGGCGGCCGGCTCGGGCAGGGCTGGACGCAGCGCGTGATCAGCTCGATGATGGCGGCCAAGTACGCCGAGCAGTGGAACCAGTTCGACGCCGAGGGAAATCCCGGCAAGGCTGACCAGGTCACGGCGAAGAGCCTCGCCCGGGCGATCCTGACCGGCGAACTGGACCCGACCACGACGCCCGAGATCGCCGAGGGACTCAAGTTGTTCAAGACGTTCTTCGACGAGTGCGCGACCCCGAACTGGTCCGGCATTACCGGCGGCGCCGCGTTCACCGGCGGCGAGGACTTCGCCGGCGGCCGCGCCGCGATGGCCTGGGGCACCAACTTCGCGGTCGGCAACCTGGCCGACGTCTCCTGGAAGTGGGGCACCATGGCGTTTCCCACCATCACCACTGCCGACTCGCCGCTGGCCACCGGCGAACCCGCCCAGTTCGGCGCCCAGGTCGGCGGCACGAACTACATGATCCCGTCGACCGTCGAGGGGGAGAAGCTCGAGGCCGCGGTCAAGTTCCTGCAGTTCGCGTCCAGCCCGACCCACGGGCAGAAGTGGCTGGACGCCTCCGGCGGCATCCCCGCGACCGCGGACGCCAAGCCCGCGCCCGGGCTGGACGAGCTGATGAGCGGCGAGTGGTTCAAGGCACCGGTGGTGCAGGGCACGGGCTTCGTGCCCAAGGCGGAGAGCACCAAGAACATCTGGGACGGCTACCTGCTGAACAACCAGCCGCTCGACGCCCAGCTGGCGGAGATGAAGGAGGACTGGATCGCCTGGGCCAAGGAGTCGGCCAAGGAGAACAAATGGACCGAGGATTGGGCCAAGGGGTGACCGCTCAGGATCGGTCCGAGCGCACCGTCCCGACCATGATCACGAGTGCGCCGGACGACTTGGGCCAGCGGCCCCCGCCGGTCGCCCGCCGGCGCCGCCGGATCCCGTGGGCGCCGTACCTCGCCCTGCTGCCCACGCTCGGCATGCTGGCGGCCTTCCAGTACTACCCGTCGGTGCTGGGGATCGTGCGCTCTCTGTGGGAGTGGAACCCGGGCGGCGAGTCGATCTTCATCGGGCTCGCCAACTACCGGACCATGCTGGCCGACGAGATCTGGTGGCAATCGTTCCGCAACCTCGGCTTCATCTTCGTCTGGGGCATCCTGATCTGGGCCCTGCCGCTGCTGGCGGCAGAGTTGTTGATCACGCTGCGCAGTGAACGCGCTCAGTTCGTGTTCCGGACGCTGCTGATCGTCCCGATCGCCTTCCCCGGCGTGGTGACCGCGTTCATGTGGTCGTTCATGTATCACCCGAACAACGGCTTGATCAACCGCGCGCTGGAGGGACTGGGCCTCGGCTTCCTGGCCCAGAATTGGACCGGCGACCCGAAGCTGGCCCTGGGATCGCTGCTCTTCATCGGCTTCCCGTTCATCTCCGGACTGCCGTTCCTGATCTTCTACTCGACCCTGCGCGGCATCCCGCCCGAGATCTTCGAGTCGGCGGCCCTGGACGGCGTCGGCCGGTTCCGGCGGTTCTGGGCGATCGACCTGCCGCTGATGGCGCGGCAGTTCAAGCTGTTGTTCTTCCTGGCGATCATCCATACCCTGCAGTACGGGTTCATGGCCTACGTGGTCACGGCCGGCGGGCCGGACGACGCCACCACCGTGCCGGTGCTGCGGATGCTCAACGTCGCCTTCCAGGGGCAGGACTGGGGCTATGCGGCGGCCCTGTCGACGACCCTGTTCCTGATCACGCTCGTCTTCAGTGCGATCGTCGTGTTCGTACGGCGCTCGGACACGTCCAACGTCAAGGGAATGTGATGACCCGCTCGGCACGAGGAGTGCGCGTATGACCTCGATCGGCAGCCCGGTGACCGGACGGCGAACGCGGCGCCGGTCGCGACAGTGGGGCGTGAAGGGCGTCCTGGCCCTCCTGGTGGCGCTGACCATGTTCCCGTACCTGTTCATGATCATCACGTCCGCCAAGGACAATCTCCAGATCGCCGAGCACTATTGGCAACCGGTGCTGCCGATCCACTGGTCCAACTATTCGACCGCCTGGCAGCAGATCCAGCCGTACATGATCTCGTCGGTGATCGTGGCCGCGGCCGCCACCGTCGGGATCGTGATCTTGTCGTTGATCGCCGGCTTCGTGCTGGCCCGGTACTCCTTCCCGGGCCGCCGGTTCTTCTTCGTCATGATCGCCGCACTGCTGATGGTGCCGAGCATCTGCGCCCTGATCCCGCTGTTCGTGATGATGCGCGATCTCAAGCTGCTCAACACCTATGCCGTGTTGATCCTGCCGCACATCGCGGGCGGCTGCGTGCTCGGCACGATCTTGATGAAGACGTTCATCGAGGGCATCCCGCAGGAGCTGTTCGACGCGGCCCGGATGGACGGCGCGGGCGGCATCAGGATCTTCACCTCGATCATGGCGCCGCTGTCCCTGCCGGTGATCGGTACGGTGGCGTTGATCACCGTCAACGGAGTGTGGAACGACTTCTTCTGGCCGCTGCTGACGATCACCAAGGACGAACTGCGTACGGTGTCGGTCGGCCTGCTGTTCTTCAACGGCCAGTCCGGCACCGAGTACGGCCCGATGTTCGCCGGCTACCTGCTGGCCAGCCTGCCGCTGCTGCTGCTCTTCACGTTCCTGTCCAAGCACTTCCTGGCCGGGGTCCAGGGCGGACTGCCCGGGTCCCACTGAACCGACTCCATGATCATCGAGCGAGAGGAGTCCGGCATGAGCAGGAGCGACCGGCCCAACCTGGTGTTCATCTTCTCCGACCAGCAGTCCAAGGACATGGTCGGCGCCTACGGCGTCGGCAGCGTGCAGACGCCGAGGCTGGACGCGCTCGCCGCCGACGGGATCACGTTCGCCAACTGCATCTCGAGCTCGCCGGTGTGCACGCCGTACCGCGGGATGTTGATCACCGGTCAGCACCCGATGCGCAACAACTGCTTCACCAACGACCGCCGGCTGGCGACCGACCTCGGGGATTCGTTCGCCGAGGTGCTGGCCAAGGCCGGCTACCGCAGCGGCTACGTCGGCAAGTGGCATCTCTACGGCGGGAGCCGCTACCGTCCGGTGCCGCCCGGCCCGGACCGGCACGGCTTCGACGCGACGTTCCTGACGAACAACTGCGACGTCAACTACCACCCCGACCACGCGTTCTACTGGGGCGACGACAACGAGGTGCACCGGTTCGGCACCTGGGAGGTCGAGGGCCAGACCGATCAGGCCCTCGCCTTCCTCGACGGCCAGACCGCTGATCAGCCGTTCTCGCTGTTCGTCTCCTACCATCCGCCGCACAACCACCTCGGCGGCGACGAGGACCGCTACTCCGGGTTCGACGCGCCCGAGGAGTTCAAGGCTCGGTACGACCCGGACAAGATCGAACTGCGGCCGAGCCTGCCGGACAACCAGCGCACCCGGCGGATGATGCAGGGCTACCTCGCAATGTGCAGCGAAGTTGATCATCACGTCGGCCGGATCATCGACCGGCTGGAGGAGCAGGGCCTGCTGGACAACACGATCGTGGTCTACACCAGTGATCACGGCGAGACGTTCGGCGGCTACCTCGCCCACTGGCACAAGAGCACGCCCGAGGACGTGTCGATCGCGGTCCCGTTGATCATCAAGCTGCCCGGCCGTGAGCTGGCGGGAGTCCGGCGCGACCTCTTGGTCGGCACCCTCGACCTGATGCCGACGATCCTCGGCCTGATGGGGATCCGGGCGCCCGAGGCCTGCCAGGGAGCCGACCTGTCGGCGGCGATCCGGGACGGCGACGACGACGCGGTCGAGTCCGTTCCGTTGTTCTACTTCCCGACACCGTGGCGCGGCGTGGTCACCCGCCGCTGGACGTACGCGATCGAGCACATCGACCGCACGCCGGCGGCCATCGAGGCGATCGGGTCCGACGTCGGCAGGACCAGACTGTTGCGAACCTACGACGTGCTGTACGACCACCTCGAGGACCCCCATCAACTGCGCAACCTGTTCGGCCAGACCGACATCCAGGGGTTCAGCGGCATCGAGGCGGTGCAACGCGAACTGCACGAGCTGACCATGGCCTGGCTGGACTACTTCGACGACCCATTCCCGACCCAGACCGAACTGGACGCACTGATCGGCGACGCTCCCGAGGCGCCGGTCGAGCTGCTCCACGACCTCACGCCGTGGCGGGGCAATCCCGATGGCGAAACGATTCATCACGGACCCGGCGACAGCAGCGGCCGGATCCGGCCAGATCGTTGACCCTTACCGGCACGGGCTCCTAGCGTCCTCAGCATGGTTGAAACGAATCAGCGATCAGGGCGACACCGGATCCGGACGCCGCGGCTTGCCGTGGTGGTGCTCACCGTCGTCGCCGGCTTGATCGCCTCGCTGCTGGTCGCGCCGCCGGCCGCGCAGGCCGAGCCCGGCCGCGGGGTTCAGACGGTCGTGGCCCGGGACGCCTCGATCACGGTCTTCGGCGGAGCTCCGGC
Organism: Microlunatus parietis; assembly: GCF_013407955.1. Classification (GTDB taxonomy): domain Bacteria; phylum Actinomycetota; class Actinomycetes; order Propionibacteriales; family Propionibacteriaceae; genus Microlunatus; species Microlunatus parietis. The sequence continues at coordinate 6,459,366 of NZ_JACCBU010000001.1, forward strand.
CGGAGCCTCGGTGACGCTCTACGCGCTGGGAACCGAAGCGCCCGAGTCCGCCTGGTCGAGCAGCGAGCCCATCGCCACCGTCACCGCGACGGCCGACGGTGCGTTCACCGCGACCGTGCCCCGGGCCGAGGGCCGCACCGACCTGTACTACGCGAAGTACCTCGCGGTGACCGACGGCACGGTGCTCGGCAGTTACCGGTACGTCGACGACAACCGGGTCACCCCGCTGGCGAGCTATCCGTACCCGGAGCCGCTGAACAAGAAGGGCGTCACGCTCCCGGTCACCGACGACTTCGAGGAGATCGGCGGTCAGCACGGGACGGTCAACATCGCGCTCAACCAGTTCATGCTGCTGGAGCCGAAGGACCCGGCGGACACCATCGCGTTCACCTCGAACGGCCGCGAGTTCTACTTCGACGCCAAGGCGGTCGAGGCGCGGGACCGGTTGATCAAGCCGGTCTCGGACAATGGCGGGGTGCTCAACTTGATCTTCCTCGTCCAGCCGACGACGGACCCGAACTCGGCCGGGCGCGTGCTCGCCCATCCCGACGCCGACCCGGCGGGCCGGATCCTCGGGTTCAACACCGTGACCGCCGAGGGCGTCGCCTACTACACCGCCGCGGTGGAGTTCTTCACCCAGCGCTACACCCGCAACGATCAGCGGTACGGGCGCGCGACCGGCTTCATCGTCGGCAACGAGATCAACGCGCAGTGGGCCTGGGCGAACATGGGCGACAAGCCCGTGGGGGAGTTCGTCCACGACTACGAACGCGCGCTGCGGATCACCGACCTCGCGGCCCGGGCCGCCTACAGCGAGGCGCGGACGTACATCTCGCTGACCCACTGCTGGATCACCGTCTGCGGTACGAATCCGGATCCGGCCAACCCGACCCGCTTCTACCCGGCCCCCGACGTGATCGAGGGGATCAACCGGCTCACCAAGGACCACGGCGACTACGGCTGGCACGTCGCCCACCACCCGTACCCGCAGACGCTGGCCAATCCGGCGTTCTGGAACGACGACAAGGCGACCGGAGACATCGAGACCACGCCGTTCCTGACGTTCAAGAATCTCGAGTTGCTGCCGCGGTATCTGGGGCGCGACGAGCTGCGGTACGACGGGCAGCCGCGGCGGATCATCCTGTCGGAGCAGGGCTGCAACACTCCGGGCACCTCGGCGGAGGCCGAACGGCTCCAGGCGGCCTGTTATGCGCTCGCGTACTACAAGACCAGATTCCTGGACGGCATCGACGCGTTCATCCTGCACCGCCACGTGGACCACAAACGCGAGGGCAATTTCCGGTTCGGACTGTGGACGGCGGACCAGGAGCGGCCCGAGCCCGACCTGCCCGACAAGCCGAAGCTGATCCACGAGGTCTTCGCGTTCATCGACACCGAACGGTCGCTCGAGGTGACGGAGTTCGCGCTCGACGTGATCGGGATCGAGGACTGGTCGGAGCTGGTCCCCGGTTGGGATCCCGCCGCCCTCGCCCAACGGCCGCTGCCCAGCGTCGCCGGCATCAGCAGCACCGCCAGACTCGGCGGGACGACACCGATCAGCACGTTCGATCAGGGCCTGGACGGCTGGCGGGTCTCCGACAATGCCTCCTCGGTCGCGGCCGACAGCGGTGACCTGGTGATCGGCTTCGACTCGCTCGCCAAGCTGTGGCGCGGGGCCGACGTCGAGTTCGACCAGCCGCTCGACGCCACCGCGACGCCGTACCTGGGAGTCCGGCTGCGGGTCCCGGCCCAGCCGGAGATCGGGCCGAGATTCGCCCGGATCCGGGCGTACGGGGAGGACGGCGGCGTGGTCGCGGCGGGCACCGCACGGCTCGCCGACGGCGGCGACGAACAACGGCTGACCGTCGACCTGTCCCGGTGGGCAGCCCGGTCGGCGATCACCCGGCTGAAGATCTGGGTTCGGGGCTCGACCACGTGGACTGGGCCGGGACCGTGCGGGTCGCCGAGGTGGTGCGCGGCAGCCGGCTGGCCGACATCGGGCGGACGACCAACGTGCAGCTGACGGCGACCGCACCCGAGGGCGCCCGGGCGGGTGCTCCCGCGCAGATCACCCTGACCAACTGGGATCTTCGGCCCGTGGACGGTGCCCTGCGGGTGATGCCGGGCACCGGCGTCATGCTCGACCCGGACTCGTTCGATGTCGAATCGCTGCCGACCGGGCAGCAGCGCACGTACTCGGGCACGATCACCGGCTACGAACCGCCCGACGTGGCCGCTCCGGAACTGGAGTTGGCGCTGCAGGACACCCGTTACCGGGTGCCGTTGGAGCAGCCGCCGCCGACACCGGTCGGGTTGTTCGACTTCGATGACGGGACGACTCAGGGCTGGCAGGCCGGGGCCCATGTCACGGCGGTCGCCGCGGTCACCTCGTTCGCCAACGGTCCGCGGCTGCCGTACGAGGGCAGCCACGCGCTCGGCGCGACCGGAGCCCGGGTATCGGCCGGGGCACCCCGGACGGTCGAACTCCGGCCTGCCGAGCCGCTGGACCTGTCGGCGGCCCACGAGGTCGCCGTCTTCCTGAACTCCTACGGCGGTGCGCCCGGGGCAACCGGGTACGAGGCGACGGTCACGCTGCACGCCGGGGCGGACCAGGTCACGGTCACGCTCCCGTACGCGCCGAACCGGTGGAACGAACTGGTGCTCCCGGTCGCCGGCTGGCCCGGCCGGTCGGCGGTCGACCGGATCGAGGTCGGCATGCGAGCCCTCGGCACCGACACCGAGTGGGCGGGCCAGTTCCAGATCGATTCGGTCGGCTACTACGACCGGCCCCGCCGGTGATCGTCCGGGCGGCCCGCCGGGTCAGTCAGATGAACCGGTGCCGGGCCGCCCAGGCGACCACCTGGATCATGCTGCCGGCGCCGAGGCGGTCACACACGTCGCGCGCTCGCCGGCGCACGGTCCGGTCGGACATGTTGAGCCGTCTGGCGATGGTGTCGAGGCACAGCCCTTCGGCGAACAGCGCGATCATCCTCAACTCGTCGTCACTGAACGGACTCGGTTGCGGCCCACTGCGCGGTGGCCGGACCCGGATCGCGGTGCGCTCCGTGGACTGTAATGCCGACATCGCTGTCACCCCATTCGCACGCCTTCATGGTGTGGCGCCTAGCTCCTTTGCCACGTCTGAATATAACGATTTAACGCGCGCGCAACAAGGCTTTCTCCTTGTGCTGCCGGCAGGATCGCGGCAGCCCTTCCACCCGAGATCGGCCACATTGTTGTAACGTTCAAAGGATCGATGGGTGTTCGCTCGAGAGGAGGCCGGATGTCCGCCATCGCCCTCCGTGACGTCGCGGCGCGAGCCCGGGTGTCGCCCGGCACCGTGTCCAACTTCCTCAACCATCCGCACAAGGTGGCGCCCGCCACGGCCGCCCGGATCTCCTCGGCGATCGAGGATCTCGGCTACGTCGGCAACCATGCGGCACGACAGCTGCGGGTCGGGGCGAGTACGACAATCGGGCATGTCACGTTCGAGGTCGGCAACCATTCGTTCTCGGAGTTCTCCGCGGGCGTGGCCGAGCGGGCCCGGGAGGTCGGCTACACCGTGCTGATCGGCAGCGACGGCGGTACGGCGGAGGGTGAGGCGGCCCACCTCGATCTGTTCGAGTCGCAGCGGGTCCGCGGCCTCCTGCTGTCCCCGGTCGGCGCGTTCCCGAAGCAACGGATCGAGCACCTGCGCGAGCGCGGCATCCCGACCGTGATCGTCGGCGCCCGCGCCGACACCGACACCTGTTCGTCGGTCAGCTTCGACGAGGTGGCCGGCGGCGACCTGGCGGCCGGTCATCTGGTCGAGGCCGGCCGGCGCCGGCTGCTCTTCGTCGGCGGGCCGCTCGGGATCGAGACCGTCGCCGACCGTCTCGTCGGCGCTCGGCAGGCCGTCGAGCGGTGCCCCGCTGCCGCCCTGGAGGTGGTCGAGGTCGACGCCCGTACGGTCGCCGCGGGGCGAGCGGTCGGTCACGCAATCGGGCAGCGGCCGGCGGCCGACCGACCCGACGGGATCTTCGCGGCCAACGACGCGCTCGCCTTCGGGATCATGCACGGACTGCGCGAGGTGTCCGACATCGTGGTGCCGAACGACATCGCGATCGTCGGCTATGACGACACCGACTTCGGGGCCGGCGCCCTGGTGCCGCTGACGTCGATCGCCCGCTCCGGGCAGCAGTACGGCCGGACCGCGATGGACCTGCTGCACACCGACATCAGCCGCGGCGGCCCGCACAGCCGCGTCGTGTTCCAGCCGCAGCTCGTGGTCCGCGGCAGTTCCGTCCTCCCCTGACTGGACTACCGAACTCCGGCCAGTACGGTCTCGATCCGCTGCCAGGCCAGCGCTGCCGCGGCGGGGTCGTGATCGGGGAGGTCCGGGTCGGTGAAGAAGTGCCCGGCCCGCGGATAGCGGAACAGCGCGCCGGCCACGCCGGCAGCGGCCACGCTGTCCTGGAATTCCGCCAACCGGCGCTCCGGTGCGAACCGGTCGCCGACCGCGACGTGGGTCTGCACCGGTGTGCCCGGCGCGACGCCGTCCGGCACCGGGGTGGTCGCGTGCAACAGCAGTACGGCAGCCGCCGCGAGCCGGCCCGGCCACAGGTCGGCGATCACGCCGACGCCCATCGAGAAGCCGCATAGCACGGTCCGGGGCGGCAGGTCGTCGAGTGCCTCCGCGGCGCGGCGCAGCACGGTGTCCCAGCCGACCCGGCGCTGCATCTCGAAGCCGGCCGGCACCGACGGCACGCCATCGACCTCGGCCGCGACCTCGCCGCCGAACAGGTCGGGGACCGCGACCGGGTGGCCGGCCCGGCGGACCCGGTCGGCCGCCGCGAGTTCCACCGGCCGCAACCCGAGCGTGGAGTGGAAGATGATCACCGGTACCGGGTCGGTGCGCTGCATGGCGATCATTGTGCCGGGCCGGCCGGCACGGCCCGCCGGATCCCGTGATGATTATGACGCCATCCCGTGGCGGAGCCCTGCAGCCGATCCCGGGTCGGCACGAAGAAGAGGCCGCCGGTGACCGCGGTCGAGAAGCGGAGCGCCGGGTCGGTCCGGCCGGACGCGTCGCCGACGAACCGGTCCCGCAGCATCCGGTCCAGTGCGCCGGCCGAGCTCGCGTACGCGATCAGGTAGCTGCCGACCTCGTCCGACCCGGCCGTGGTGATCGGCAGCGCGTCCCGGACGATCCGGCGGGCGGCCGGGCCGTTCCGGGCCGCCGGATCCTGGCCGGTCCCCGGCAGCGACCGCCACTCGGCCAGGTCGTGCCGATACCGCTGGACGAGGACGTAGCTGCCGCCGGCGTGGTCGGGGTCCTCCGCGCCGACCTGGACCGCCGACACGGCGTCCAGCCCGGCCGGATTGTCGAGCTCGTCGCCGAGCTGCGGCAGGTCCGGATCGCCGTCCTGCCGGCGCAGCCCGGACACCCGATCGGCCACGTCGACCGCTCCGGCGAGGCGCTCCAGCAGCTGGTACGCCAGCTCGGTGCACGCCGTCAGCCGGTCGCCGCGTAGGTGGAACAGCAGGTCGCCCGGGGTCGCGACGGCGGTGTGCACCAGGCCGGCGATGCTGCGCAGCGGCTCCAGGCCGACCGGCCGCGGGCCCGGCCAGAGCCGGTCCCACAACTCGGCCCCGACCGCGGCGACGCAGGTCAGCCCGCCGGCCGCGACCGCCCGGGTCAGCGCGCCGAGGCCGTCGAGGGTCTCGGCAACCTGGTGCTGACCGCCTGGTCGTACGGTCAGCACCAGGAAGATCGCCGCCCGGGCCGGGTAGGCCAGCACCGGCTGCGCGCGCGGGTGTCTCACTCCGCCGTCGCCGCGGTACGGCCCCGATGGGTGACCCAGCGATCGATCCAGCGGGTCAGCTGGCCCTCCGAGGGGGACCCGTGGCGCCGGTCGACCTCCTCACCGTCGGTCATGATCATCAGCAGCGGCACCCCGGTCACCCGGTGCAGGATCCCGAGCCCCGGCTCCCGGTCGATCTCGATCTTGATCAACTTCAGCCGTCCCGCGTGCCGGGCGGCCAGCCGGTGCAGCTGCGGCGCCAGGGCCAGGCTGGAGCCGCTCCACGGCGCCCAGAACTCGACCAGCACGAGCGCCGGCGTATCGATCGCCGCGTCGAACCCTGCTGCCGTACCGGGGACGACCCAGGGCAACGGCCGGCCGCACCCGGCGCACTGCGGGAGTTCCGCCGCGGCCACCGGCCAGAGACTCCAGAACCGGCAGGCCGGGCATTGCAGGGAGCACGCCTCGGCTCGGCCGATCCCGGTCGCGGGCGTGCCGCAGTCGCTGTCGTCGATCAACGTTCCCGCCGTTCCTTGATCGCTGTCTGGTCGATTCTGACGCCACCTTCGACGGGTTCCCGATCGCGGTCAAGGATCGGCGAGCCCGCCCGCAGAGGTCGTGGAAAGGTTTGTCAGGTCCGACATGGCCGGCTGTCCGCGGACACAGCGGTCCCGGACTTCGGCCCGCCCGGCACCGGGTGTTCGACGCTGCGGCACAACGCTGCCATTCTGGTCGCGGGACTGGGGCACGATGCAGTCGGGAGGAACGGTTGATGAGCAACACGCGAATCACGGAGGTCGCACAATGGCTTGAAGCGGGGGTGCCGCGGTTCGTCGAGGAGATCATCGCGGCGACCTTGGAGCAGATTCCGATCTACGGTCGGGAGAAGCTTGTCTCGCGGGACCAGCTGCGCCAGTCGCTGGAGCACAATCTTGGTTTTCTCGTCGCGGCACTCGGCCCTGAGGGCGGGCCGACGGACCTGACCGCGGCGCGGGCGACGGGGCGTCGCCGGGCCGAGCAGGGGATGCCGCTGCCCGAGGTCCTGCAGGTCTACCGGCTCGCGTACGCCATTCTGTGGCGGGCGTTGCTGGACGAACGGCGGCGGTTCGCCACCGACGTGCTGCTCGAGGCGGCGGGCACGATCTGGCGAGTGATCGACGAGACGTCGCTCGCCGTCACCGAGTCCTACCGGGAGACCACCGCGCAGCTGCTCCGGGCGCAGCAGCGACGCCGGTCGGCGCTGGTGGAGGCGCTGCTGACCGGCGGTCCGGGGTCGGCGGCCGGTCCCTGGGAGGCGGCGGCCCTGCTCGGACTGCCGCCCGACGGCCGGGCCGTGGTCGTGGTCGCCGAGACCCGCGGGCTCGCCGAGGAGAGCCTGCCCGAGATCGAACGCCGGCTCGCCGCGGCCGGGATCGACTCGGGCTGGCGACTGACGCCGTCCCTGCAGATGGGGGTGGTCGCGGTCAAGGACGGCCAGTACGAGCCGTTCCTGGACATCCTGCGGGACTCGGCGGCGGCTCGGACCGGGGTCAGCCCGCTGTACCGGAAGCTGTCGGAATCACCGCGGGCGTTCCGGCTGGCCCGGGCAGCCCTGGTGATGCTGCCGTCCGGCAGCGGCGGGGTCCGGGTGTTCAGCCCGAGCCCGCTGGCCGCCGTACTCGCCGCCGAACCGGCCGAGGGCGCTCGGCTGGCCGACCTGGTCCTGGGCCCGGTGCTGGCGCAGAGCAGCGAGGACCGGGACGTCCTGCTGGACACGCTGGAGGCGTTCGTGACCCATTCCGGTTCGGCCGAGAAGGCGGCCGCGGATCTGCACTGCCATGCCAACACGGTCCGCTACCGGCTCCGGCGGCTGCAGGAGCTGACCGGGCGCTCGCCATCCGATCCACAGGATCTGACCGAACTGACCGGTGCCCTCTACGCGGTACGGCACACGCCGCGCTGACCTGCCTGGCCCCGGCTCCCGGCTGAGTGCCGACCCAGCCGTCACTCTGGTCACAAGTTTTTCACGTAACGTGAAAAACTGACCGCCAGCGCGAACGCCGAACCCCCGGAACTTCGTGGCTCCGGGGGTTCGTGCGTTTGCGGTCAGGCGGCGCGGGCCTGGGCCTCCGCGATCGGGGTCAGGGCCGCGGCCACCAGCGTCGCGACGTCGGCCATCGGCCGGACGTCGACCGTCTCCAGCACCTCGGCCGGCACCTCGTCCAGGTCCGGCTCGTTGCGCTGCGGCAGGAAGACCGTGGTCAGCCCGGCCCGCTGCGCGGCGAGCAGCTTCTGCTTGACGCCGCCGATCGGCAGCACCCGGCCGTTCAGCGTGACCTCGCCGGTCATCCCGACGTCGGACCGGACCGGCCGTCCGGTCGCCATCGAGGTGATCGCCGTGACCATCGTGACGCCCGCGGACGGACCGTCCTTCGGCACCGCGCCGGCCGGCACGTGGATGTGGATCTGCCGGTCCAGCACCGTCGGGTCGTCGATGCCCAGCTCCGCGGCGTGGGCCCGGACGTAGGAGAGCGCGATCTGCGCCGACTCCTTCATCACGTCGCCCAACTGACCGGTCAGGGTCAGCCCGGCCTTGCCCTCGACCGCGCTCGCCTCGATGTAGAGCACGTCGCCGCCGAGACCGGTCACCGCGAGCCCAGTCGCGACGCCGGGCACCGAGGTCCGCTCATGCGACTCCGGGGTGAACCGGGGCCGGCCCAGGAAGTCCTTCAGATCACCGAGGTCGATGATCAACTTCTCCGGGTCACCCTCGTTCGCCGAGCCCTCGGCGTCGGCCAGCTTGGTCGTCGCCTTCCGCAACGCCTTGGCCAGCAGGCGTTCCAGCTGCCGGACGCCCGGCTCGCGGGTGTAGTCGGCGGCGATCTCGCGGAGCGCCTCGTCGGTCAGGTCCACCTCGTCGTCGGTCAGCCCGGCCAGCTCCCGCTGCTTCGGCAACAGGAAATCGCGGGCGATCGCGATCTTGTCGTCGGCCGTGTAGCCGTCCAGCGTGATCAACTCCATCCGGTCCAGCAACGGCTGCGGGATGTTCTCGATCACGTTGGCCGTGGCCAGGAAGATCACGTCGGAGAGATCAAGATCGAAATCGAGGTAGTGATCACGGAACGTGTGGTTCTGCGCCGGGTCGAGCACCTCCAGCAGGGCCGCGCTCGGGTCGCCGCGGTAGTCCGAGCCGACCTTGTCGATCTCGTCCAGCAGCACCACCGGGTTGAACGAGCCGGCCTCGCTGATCGCTCGGACCAGCCGGCCCGGGAGGGCGCCGACGTAGGTCCGCCGGTGGCCGCGGATCTCGGCCTCGTCGCGGACACCGCCGAGGGCGACCCGGACGAACTTCCGGCCCAGCGCGCGGGCGATCGACTCGCCGAGCGAGGTCTTGCCGACCCCGGGCGGACCGGCCAGCGCCAGCACCGCTCCGGAACCACGGCCGCCGACCACGCTCAGGCCACGCTTGGCCCGGCGAGCCCGTACCGCGAGGTATTCGACGATCCGTTCCTTGACGTCCTCCAGCCCGTGATGATCATCGTCGAGCACCTGCCGGGCGCCGGCCAGGTCCTCGGAATCGGTGGTGATCACGTTCCAGGGCAGCTCCAGCACGGTGTCCAGCCAGGTCCGGATCCAGCCGGCCTCCGGGCTCTGGTCGCTGGACCGCTCCAGCTTGCCGACCTCGCGCAGCGCCGCCGTCCGTACCGCCTCGGGCAGGTCCGCCGCCTCGACCCGGCTCCGGTAGTCCTCGGCGCCGTCCGGCTCGTCCTCGCCGAGCTCCTTGCGGATCGCGTTGAGCTGCTGCCGGAGCAGGAACTCGCGCTGGCTCTTCTCCATGCCCTCGCGGACGTCGTCGGCGATCTTGTCGTTCACCTCGACCTCGGCCAGGTGGTCCTTGGTCCAGTCGATCAGGACGGTCAGCCGCTCGGCCACCGCCGGCGTCTCCAGCAGCTGCCGCTTCTGCTCGTCGGAGAGGTACGAGGCGTAGCCGGCCAGGTCGGCCAGGGCGGACGGGTCGGTCACCCGGTTCACCGTGTCGATCACCTGCCAGGCGTCCCGGCGCTGCAGCGTCGCCACCACCAGCGAGCGGTAGTCGGCGGCCAGCGTCCGGATCTCCTCGGTGTCGGTGTCCTCGGCCGGCAGGTCCTCGGCCTCGACCCAGAGCGCGGCACCCGGCCCGGACACGCCGGAGCCGATCTTGGCCCGGCGCTCGGCCCGGATCACCGCGGCGGCCTCGCCGGTCTGCAGCCGGCCGGTCTGCACGATGGTCGCCACGACACCGTACGAGGCATAGCGGTCGTCCAGCCGGGGTGCCACCAGCAGGTGCCCGTCGCTGCTAGCCCGCGCCGTGTCGATCGCGGCGCGGGAGCTGTCGTCGAGCTCGATCGGGACGACCATGCCGGGCAGGACGACCAGGTCGTTGAGGAACAGAACGGGCAATTCAGTCGTCGTCATCTGAGTTCAGCCTCCAGTCATCGGTGACGCCCGACTCAAGTTGAGCGTCATAGGCTCAAGGCACTAGGGGTCCCGTTTCTTCCGGGCGTTCTCCGTGAGCGAACGCGGCGGTCTGGGCGCCCAGAACGGCGAGCAGTTGCAGCTTCTCGTGGCTCTCGCTGCCGGGTTCGGCGGTGTAGACGAGCAGGCGGTGCGACTGCTCCGGGTCGAGCAGGGTCTGGCAGGTCAACTCCAGCGCACCGACCTCGGGATGGACGAAGTGCTTGACGTCGTTCGGCCGGACGCCGACCTCCTGGGCGTCCCAGACCTGCCGGAACTCCTCGCTCTCGGCCAGCAGCAGCTCGGCGTACTCGGCGGCGCGGGAATTCGGGCCGCGCAGCGCCAGCACCTGCCGCAGCCCAGCGGCGAACATGCGGCTGAGGAACGGGTGGTCCTCCGGCGCGTACCGCTGCCGGGTGCCGGGATCGGTGAACCAGCGGTACCCGATGCTCCGGGCCGGGCCGCGGTAGCCGGTCGTGTCACCGGCCAGCGCCACGCCGAGCGGGGTCTGCCGGAGCGTCTCGCCGAGCTCGGTGACGACCTCGGCCGGCGTGTCGTCGAGGCGGTCCAGGATCCGGAGCAGGCCGGGACTGATGTGCTCGCTGGCGGCGCCGCGGGGCGGCGGCTGGTGCCCGGCCAGCCGGAACAGGTGGTCCCGCTCGTCGATCGACAGGTGCAGGCCCTGGGCGATCGAGGCGATCATCTGCTCGGACGGCTGCGGCCCACGCTCCCGTTCGATCCGGGAGTAGTAGTCGGCCGACAGGTGGCACAACGCCGCGACCTCCTCCCGCCGCAGTCCCTTGGTGCGGCGCCGCCGCCCGCGCGGCAGGCCGACGTCCTCGGGCTGCAGGAGTTCGCGGCGCCGGCGGAGGAATTCGGCCAGCCCGGTCCGATCGATCATGGTTCGTTTCTAGCGCCTCGGGGCTGCGGAAGCACGCGCTGAGCCTGGGATCGCCAGGCCGTGGATACGGTCCCGGCGGTACGTCAGGATCAAGTTCATGACAGCCATCGACATCACGATCCCCGACCTGACCGGGAAACGCGCCGTCGTCACCGGGGCCAGCGACGGCATGGGCCTCGGGATGGCCGAACGGCTGGCCGCGGCGGGGGCCGAGGTCATCCTTCCGGTACGGAACGAGCGCAAGGGTGAGACCGCGATCGCCGGGATCCGGGAGCGGGTGCCCGGCGCGAACGTGTCGCTGCGCAGCCTGGACCTGTCGTCGCTCGCCTCGGTCGCGGCACTCGGCGAGACCCTGCGCGGGGAGGGTCGGCCGATCCACATCTTGATCAACAACGCGGGCGTGATGACGCCGCCGGACCGGCAGCCCACCGCCGACGGGTTCGAGCTGCAGTTCGGTACCAACCATCTGGGTCACTTCGCCCTGGTCGGGCAGCTGCTGCCGCTGCTCCGCGACGGCGGGTCCCGGGTCACCTCGCAGGTCAGCGTCGCCGCCCGCAGCGGCACGATCAACTGGGACGACCCGAACTGGGAACGCAGCTACAACGGCATGCGCGCGTACAGCCAGTCCAAGATCGCGTTCGGACTGTTCGGCCTGGAGCTGGACCGGCGCAGCCGGGCCGAGGGCTGGGGGATCACCAGCAACCTCTCCCATCCCGGCGTCGCGCCGACCAGCCTGCTCGCGGCGCGGCCCGAGGTCGGCCGTAGCCGGGACACGCTGGCGGTCCGGATGATCAGGGCGCTGTCGGCCCGCGGCATCCTGGTCGGCACGGTCGAGAGCGCCAAGCTGCCGGCGCTGATGGCGGCCACCGACCCGGGTGCCCGTGGTGGCGCGCTGTACGGTCCGAGCGGACCCGGTCACTATGGCGGCCCGCCCGCCGAGCAGCCGCTGTACCGGCCGCTGCGCAGCACGGCCGACGCCGAGCGGGTCTGGCGGCTGTCCGAGGAGCTGACCAAGGTGGCGCTGTCGGCCGGCTGACCGTCGCCCGGGACCTGAGGTGGATCTCGGCCGATCAGTGAGCCTGTTGCCGATTCGGCACCGTCGGGCGTCGCCGCGGAAGATCTTGTTGGTGCGGTGACGTCGTCGAGCGGACGCCCTGACCGGCGAATCCACCGCCTGATCCGCCGGTCAAAGCGCCGGCGGTATCGGTCTGGATCTCGGGCGGGGGATTGGCTCGTGCGGCCGGGCCGATCTGGTCGTAGTTTCGTCGGTGGCGGTGCCGGGCGGCACCGCGACGGAGCGACAGACGGAGAAACGATGCAAGCGAGGAACTTCGGCCGATTGGGTACGGTCAGCGCGCTCACCCTGGGCGGCGGCGGAATCGGCGCGGTCTGGGGTCCGACCTCCCGCGAGGAATCGGTGGCCACGGTCCGGGCCGCGCTCGACGCCGGGATCACCCACCTGGACCTGGCTCCGACCTACGGCGACGGCTTCGAGGCCGAACTGGTCGCCGCCGAGGCGCTGCGGCAGCAGCCGTCCCCGGACGTGCTGATCACCACCAAGTTCGGCCTGCCCGACGATGACGAGACCGACCTGCCGGCCCGGATGAGGCAGAGTCTGCAGGACAGCCTGGCCCGGCTCGGCCGGGACCACCTGGACCTGTTCGTCTGGCACGCCCAGCTGCGGCCGGCCGAGGGTCCGGCCACGGCCCCGCGGACCACCGGCTGGCAGGTCTTCCGCGACGAGGTGGTGCCCGAGTTCGTCCGGCTCCGCGACGAGGGCCTGATCCGCGGCTGGGGGATCACCGGCGTCGGGTTCCCGTCCGCGGTGATCGAGACCCTGGGCACCGACCCGCGGCCGGACGGCGTCCAGGTGGTGGTCAACGCGCTCGATCTGAGCGGCGACATGTGGGTGTTCGGTGATCACGGCCGACCGGCCAACGGCGACATCGTGGCCGCCGCGCAGGCCGGCGGCGTGCCGGTGATCGGGATCCGCGCGGTCGCGGCCGGCTCGCTCACCGACACGGTCGACCGCGAGGTCGCGGACGATTCGTCGGTTGCGGTCGACTACGCGCGGGCCGAAGGGTTCCGCCGGCTGGCCGCGGAACTGGGGGAGTCGGCGGCCTCGCTGGCCCACCGGTACGCGCTCTCGGTGCCGGGCGTTGCCACGGTGGTGCTCGGCGTGAAGAACCGGCAGGAACTGGCCGAGTGCGTCGCGGCCGAGGAACGCGGCCCGCTCGGCGCGGAGGAACTGGAGCAGATCGCCAAGCTCCGCTGAGCCGGGCAGCCGGAGCGCGCAGAGCGGCCCCACGCCTGTTCGGTGATCGTCGCACTGCAGGAAGGACTCGTGCTGCTCCCGGCCCTCGGGTCGGGCGGCAGGGGCGAAGATCAACCAGCCACCGCGGAGTCGACGTACGGGAACCCGAGCACGTCCCGGAGGAACCGCCGGTCCGCCTCAGCGTCCTTGCTGTACGGGATCGCGTGAGCTCCGTTGATCATGACAGCAAGTTATCCAGCCGCTGCGATAGCCTGCCGCGATCATGGACATCTGGAACGGGTCGCGACGGACGGCCGGCGTCGCCGCGGCGCTGGTCATGATCATCTTCGGTACGTTGGCCTGCACTCCGGTCGCGCCACCGCCCGGGGATCCGGTGACCACCACCGCGAACGTGCCGCCGAGTTCGGCGCCGACGGCGACCCCGTCCCCGACTCCGCCGCCGCCCGCCGGTCCCGGAACGAATTGTGGCCCGATCGGCCGGAAGCAGGTCGCGCTGGTGGCCCGCGGGGAGGCCGAGTGCGCGACGGTGGTCGCGATCATGAAGAAGTTCGTGGCCACGAAGGACATCGAGATCGGCCAGACGATCAAGGTCGGCGGCTGGGGCTGCGCCGTCCTGGACGGGAGCTCCGGAGCGTACGCCTCGATCTACACCGTCGCGTACGAGTGCGCCAGCGGGAAGAAGTTGATCAAGGCCTGGCCGGCCGACAGCCCGGTGCCGGCCGGGGCCCAGGTGGACGTGAAGCACTATGCCGGTTCGTTCTCGGGTGGCGGGTATCCGTACCACTTCTCGTCCAGCGGCGGTGTCTTCACCTGCGGCATCCGGCCGCCGTCCGACCGGGGGCCCGGCTACGTCGGCTGCCACGGCAAACTCCCGAAGGGCTCGCGGGGCGAGGCGCCGGGCGGCGACCCGGTGCCGGCCAACACGGTCCTGCTCACCCGGGACCAGAAGGCACGGTTCGTGTTCTCCGGGGATCCGGCCTTCCTGCGTACGGAAGGGTCGGGCTTCGTTCCGGCCAAGCGGCTGCCGGTCGGTCAGGTGCTGGCGTTCTACGGCGTCGCCTGCAGCACCGGTCCGGGCGACTCGGTCCGTTGCCTCAACGGGAAGCACGCCTTCACGCTGCGGCCGGGCCAGGCCCAGCTGTCCTGACCTCAGTTCGGACGTACTTCCGTAAGACCTTGACGTAGCCAGACCCAAACTGGTGAAATCTCCACAAATCCCAATGGCGGGTGGCGCCGGGGATCGGCAGGGGGAGGTCGATCTTGTCCAGCAGACGTCCAAGTTTCGGTGCGGTCGCGGCGGCGCTGATCCTCGCGATGGCGCTCGCGGTGCCGATGGGGACCGCGGCCGCCGACACCGGCAAGCAGCAGCAGTGGCGCGGCTACTGGGTGGACTCCTTCAACGCCGGCATCTACAACCCCGCGCAGGTGACCAAGCTGGTCGCCGACGCCAAGCGGATCAACGCCAATGCGCTGGTGGTCCAGGTCGGTCGCGAGACCGACTGCTTCTGCAACGACTCGGCGTTCCCGCGGACCCAGGCCGGCGGCGTCGACCCGGCCCCGTACGACCCGCTGGCCGAGGTCATCGAGCAGGCCCATGCCGCCGGTCTCGAGGTGCACGCCTGGGTCAACTCGACCATCCTGTGGCGCAGCCTGACCCCGCCGGTGGATCCAACTCACGCGTATCACGAGCACGGCGTGACGGCCACCGGCCGGGACCGCTGGATCAATCGCCGGGTGGACGGCGAAGAGGTGATGGCCAACCGGGTGTTCCTCGATCCGGCCAACCCCGACGCGGTCGACTACATGGTCGAGGGCATCGCCAGCATCGCCCGCAACTACGACATCGACGGCATCAACCTCGACTACATCCGCTACCCCGACTACAGCTCGGTGACGACCCACAGCGAGTGGGGCTACAGCGAGACCTCGATCGCCAGGTTCCAGGCGGCGACCGGCCGGACCGACGTCCCGGCTCCCGGTGACGCCCAGTTCTCGGACTGGCGGCGGGCCCAGGTGACGTCGTACGTGCGCAAGATCTACCTCAAGCTGCACGAGGTCGACCCGGCGGTGCGGCTGTCCATGGACGGGATCACGTACGGCTACGGACCGCAGGGGACCGAGGGCGGCTACGAGAAGACCCGGACCTACGCCGAGGTGCTGCAGGACTGGCGGGGCTGGCTGGCCGAAGGAATCATGGACACGAACATCGCCATGAACTACAAGCGCGACAGCCGCGCCGACCAGTCCGTGATGTTCGACCAGTGGAGCGAGTTCCTCGCCGACAACCAGGGCCGCCGCAGTTCCGTGAACGGGCCGGCGCTCTATCTCAACAGCCTCGAGGAGAGTCTCGCCCAGGCCCGCGACGCGCTGGCCCCGACCGCCGCCGGCAACCGGGTGATCGGCTGGACAGGCTATTCGTACGCCAATCCGAGCGCGCTCGTGATCACGGACCCGACCCAGGCCGACGCCCAGCGCAACGCGCTCGCCGATGCCCTGACCGCCGACCTGTTCGCCGAGGAGGCGGCCGTTCCGGACATGCCGTGGAAGAGCCGGCCGACCCGGGGCCACCTGCAGGGCAAGCTCGAGCTGCGCGGCGGCGGCGTGCTCGACCAGGCCGAGGTGACCCTGACCAGCCTGTCGACCGGGGAGAATACGGTACGGCGCTCCGACGGATCCGGCTGGTTCGGCTTCGTCGACGTCAAGCCCGGCCGGTATCTGGCGCAGGTCAAGCTGCCGTCGGGCGTGGTCGGCAAGCCCGTGACCACGGTCGAGGTTCGCAAGGGTGCGCTCGGCACGGTACGGCTCGGGCCGTTCCGTACCGTCGGTTGAGCGAGACTCTGGTAAACCGGAGCCGGTGACCTCACTGGAACACGTCCTGTGGATCGGCGGCCCGTCCGGCTCGGGCAAGACCACGGCGGCCCGCCTGCTGGCCCGTCGGTACGGATTTCGTTGGCACAGCAGCGATACGAAGACCTGGGACCACCGGGACCGGGCGATCGCGGCCGGTGATCAACGGGCGATCATATGGGAGTCGCTGACCGTCGCCGAGCGGAGCGCCTTGTCGCTCGACCAGACGCGGCAGTTGGAGCATGATCGCCGCGGCCTGACCCTGGAGGATCTGGCGGCACTGCCGGACCGCCCGTCCGTGATCACCGACGGCACCCCGTTCACGCCGGACGTGGTCGGCCCGGACGCGCTCCGGCCGCCGGTCCATGCGGTCTGGCTGTTCGCCGACGCCCGGATCCGCGCCGCCCGGAACCGCGGCCGCGGCTGGGGCGGTGCCGGCGGTCCCGCCGACCTGGACCGGGCCGCTCGGATGGCCGAGCAGGTCGACGCCGCCGGCGGCACCAAGATCATCACCAATGATCATGAATCCGCCGAGCAGACCGTCGACGCCGTCGTCCGGGTCTGCGCGGACTGGCTTCATGATCAACCGCGGGCGACCTCGACCGAGGAGCGGCGGGCCCTGATCCGGGAGGGCAATGCGGCGATCGTCGGCCAGTACCGGGCCGGCCTGGCCCGCCCCTGGGCCACCACCCGACCCGAGGAGATCGTCCGGGCCTTCGACTGCGAGTGCGCCGCCCCCGGCTGCACAGCGCTGATCGACCTTCCGTTGACCGCGTTTCCGGAGCCGTTCGGTCCGGACGACCCGTTGGTGCTCGCTCCTGGCCACGGTCGGTGACCGAAATCCAGCGGACGTTCACCGATTCCAGCGATCACGGCCGGATTCCGGCGAAGTCCGCTGGATTTCGGTCACCAGCCTCGGGCGCGCCATTCGCCGAGGTGCGGACGTTCGGTGCCGAGGGTGGTGTCGTCGCCGTGGCCGGGATGGACCTCGGTCGCGTCGTCGTACGCCCCGAAGATCTTGGTCTCCAGGTCGTCCATCAGGGACGCGAAGTCGGCCGGGCTGCCGGTCTTGCCGGGCCCGCCGGGGAAGAGGCTGTCGCCGGTGAACAGGTGATCGACGCCGCCCGGACCGCGGTACGCCAGCGCGATCGACCCCGGCGTGTGACCGACCAGGCCGATCACGGCCAGCGACTCCTCGCCCAGCGCGACGGTGTCGCCGTCCCAGACTCCGGTCAGCTCTTCCACCCAGGCGCCGGTGGCGATCGCGTCCTGGTCCGGCCGGCCGCAGACCAACTGTGACCGGGTGGCCTCGGCGACGTCGGCCAGGGCCTGCCAGTGGTCGCCGTGCCGGTGCGTGGTGACGATCGTGTCCGGGGCCTGGTCACCGATGAGTTCGAGCAGCCGGTCGGCGTCGTTGGCGGCGTCGATCAGTACGGAACCGCCCGGGCCGCGCAGCAGGTAGGCGTTGTTGTCCATCGGCCCGACCGAGAGTTTGATCATGGTCACGGTCTCGGACAGCCGGGTGGTGACCGGCGGGCCGCCGGGCGTGACATGGTTCAGGCCAGACATCGAGGGGTCCCTTCGGTGATCAGAATGCGGGCAGGGTGAGCCCCTCCGCGCCGTTGACCCGGTCGGCACTGGACCGGCCGGTCAGCCAGCCCAGCAGCGCCGCTGCCGTACCGCGGACTTCGCGGGTCTCGCCGGCCGACCCGACGGCGACGGTCGTGCCGCCGTCGACGATCAGGGACAGGCTCGGGAAGCCGTCCCGGGTCCGCAGCCGCAGCGAACACCATTCCAGGATCCAGCCGGCGACGGTCTCGTCCACCTGGTCGATCTCGTAGCCGACGTCGAGATCCACGTGATGCAGCACCACCTCGGTCAGCCGGGCCAGCGGGAGCAGCCGGGCCGGAGCCGTCCCGCCGCCGCGCAGTGCGACCGACTCGCCCCACTTGCCGGCGGCGTCGACCTCCTCCATCCGCTCCCAGAGCTGCTCGGCGGCGGTGTCGAGATCGATCTGCAGGTCAAGGCCGGACCGCCCGGCGCCGGCCTCGATCTCGGCGTTGCGTTCCTCGTCGGAGGCGTACATCGTGCCGGGCGTCCCGCTGGCGGCACCGCTGAGCAGCCGACCCAGTGCGTCCGCCTGCCGGGCGATGTGGGTGGCGACGTGCCCGCGGGTCCAGCCGGGCAGTCGGCTCGGCGCGCGCCAGTCCTCGTCGGTGACGGCGATGGTGTCGCCGAGCAGCCGTGCCGTGGCCGCCGACAGCAGCCCGCGCAGGGTTTCGAGTTGGTCGGCGGCCGGATCGCCGGCCGTTCCCGCGGAAGTCATGCCCAATAACCTACTGCGGCACGGCCGGGGCCGGTCGGGTGAGGGTGCGAGGAGTCAGCGGGAACGGGACTGTCAGTGGCCGGGCATAGCATGACCGACGTGGCTGATCGACTCATGATCCGTGGTGCTCGCGAGCACAATCTGCGCAACATCTCCCTGGACCTTCCGCGTGATGCGCTGATCGTGTTCACGGGCCTGTCCGGCTCCGGAAAATCGAGTCTCGCCTTCGACACGATCTTCGCCGAGGGACAGCGTCGTTACGTCGAGTCGCTGTCGGCGTACGCGCGGCAGTTCCTCGGCCAGATGGACAAGCCGGACGTCGACTTCATCGAGGGGCTTTCGCCCGCGGTCTCGATCGACCAGAAGTCGACCAACCGGAACCCGCGGTCGACTGTGGGCACCATCACGGAGGTGTACGACTATCTCCGGCTGCTCTACGCCCGCGCCGGCCGGCCGCACTGCCCGGTCTGCGGCGAGCCGATCAGCCGGCAGAGCCCGCAGCAGATCGTGGACCGGCTGATGGATCTCGAGGAGGGCACCCGCTTCCAGGTGTTGGCCCCGGTGGTGCGCGGCCGCAAGGGTGAGTACGTGGAGCTGTTCCGGCAGCTGGCCGGGCAGGGCTTCGCGCGGGCCCGGGTCGACGGCGAGACCGTACAGCTGACGGCGCCGCCGACCCTGGACAAGCAGAAGAAGCACGCGATCGACGTGATCGTGGACCGGATCGCGGTGAAGACCTCGGTCAAGCAGCGGCTGACCGACTCGGTGGAGACCGCGCTCGGGCTGGCCCAGGGCGTGGTGTCGGTCGACTTCGTCGACCTCGACCCGTCCGACCCCAACCGGGAGCGCCGCTACTCGGAGAAGATGGCCTGCCCGAACGAGCACGACATCGCGATCGAGGAGCTGGAGCCGCGGCAGTTCTCGTTCAACGCGCCGTGGGGCGCCTGTCCCACCTGCTCCGGCATCGGCACCCGGATGGAGGTCGATCCGGAACTGGTCGTGCCCGACCCGGAGAAGAGCCTGTCCGAGGGGGCCATCGCGCCCTGGTCGTCGGCCCACATCGCGGACTACTTCATCCGGCTGATCGACGCCCTGGCCGATCAGGCCGGGTTCAGTACGGACACGCCGTGGGGCGAGCTGCCGGTCCGGGTGAAGAAGCTGTTGCTGCACGGCGTCCCGGGGCAGCTGCAGGTCCGCTACAAGAATCGGTACGGGCGCGAGCGCAGTTACAACGCGAAGTACGAGGGCGTCATCTCCTACATCGAGCGGCGGCACGCCGAGGCGGAGAGCGACACCTCGCGGGACCGGTTCGCCGGTTACATGCGCGAGGTGCCGTGCAACGCCTGCAACGGCGCCCGGCTGAAGCCGTCGTCGCTGGCGGTGACGGTCGGCGACAAGAACATTGCCGAGGTGTCGGCGATGTCGATCGACGAGGCCGCCGCGTTCCTGTCCACTCTCGAGCTGACCGCGCGGGAGCGGCAGATCGCGGAGCGGGTGCTGAAGGAGATCAACGAACGGCTCCGGTTCCTGCTCGACGTCGGCCTGGACTACCTGTCGCTGAGCCGGCCGACCGGCAGCCTGTCCGGCGGCGAGGCGCAGCGGATCCGGCTGGCCACCCAGATCGGCTCCGGCCTGGTCGGTGTGCTGTACGTGCTGGACGAGCCCAGCATCGGGCTGCACCAGCGGGACAACCGGCGGTTGATCGACACCCTGGTCCGGCTGCGCGACCTCGGCAACACCTTGATCGTCGTCGAGCACGACGAGGACACGATCCGGACCGCGGACTGGGCGGTCGACATCGGTCCGGGCGCGGGGGAGCACGGTGGCCACGTCGTGGTGTCCGGCACGGTCGAGGAGCTGCTGGAGAGCGACGACTCCCTGACCGGCGCGTACCTGTCCGGCCGGCGCGTCATCCCGCTGCCGGCGCAGCGGCGGGCCCAGCTCGAGGACCGCTGCATCACCGTGCACAACGCGGTCGAGCACAACCTCAAGGACGTCACGGTCTCGTTCCCGCTGGGCCAGTTGATCGCGGTCACCGGCGTGTCCGGCTCGGGCAAGTCGACCCTGGTCAACTCGATCCTCTACACATCGCTGGCGAAGCGGATCTACAACGCGCGCGAGGTGCCCGGCCGGCACCGGACGATCACCGGCGCCGAGCACATCGACAAGGTGATCCATGTCGACCAGTCGCCGATCGGCCGCACGCCGCGGTCCAACCCGGCGACGTACACCGGGGTGTTCGACAGCGTCCGGAAACTGTTCGCCGAGACTCCGGAGGCGAAGGTCCGCGGCTACCAGCCGGGCCGGTTCTCGTTCAACGTCAAGGGCGGCCGGTGTGAGAACTGCGCCGGCGACGGCACGATCAAGATCGAGATGAACTTCCTCCCGGATGTGTACGTGCCGTGCGAGGTGTGCCACGGCGCCCGCTACAACCGCGAGACGCTCGAGGTGCACTACAAGGGCAAGACGATCGCCGAGGTGCTGGACATGCCGATCGAGGAGGCGGTCGACTTCTTCGCCGCGCTGCCGTCGATCAACCGGCACCTGAAGACGCTGCTGGACGTCGGCCTCGGCTACGTCCGGCTCGGCCAGCCGGCGCCGACCCTGTCCGGCGGCGAGGCGCAGCGGGTGAAGCTGGCCAGCGAACTGCAGAAGCGGTCCACCGGCCGCACCATGTACGTGCTGGACGAGCCGACCACCGGCCTGCACTTCGAGGACATCCGGAAGCTGCTCGGCGTGCTCGGCCGCCTGGTCGACGCCGGCAACACGGTGGTCGTGATCGAGCACAACCTCGACGTGATCAAGACCGCCGACTGGATCATCGACATGGGCCCGGAGGGCGGCTCGCGCGGCGGTACGGTGATCGCCGAGGGCACCCCGGAGCAGATCGCCGTCCACCCGTCCTCGCACACCGGCGCGTTCCTCTCGCACATCCTCGACGGCCGCCACGTCCCGGTCGGCACCGACGTACAGCCGGACATCTTCACCGCCGCCGCCACCACGAACCGGCGGGCGACGACCAAGCCGGCGACGAAGAAGAAGGCGGTGTCGCGGAAGGCGGTCACCAAGAAGGCGGCCGCCGCGAACGGAACTGCCGCCAAGAAGACGGCCGCCGCGACGACGACGGCCGCGAAAAAGACGGCACCGGCGAGGAAGGCGGCAGGGGCAAAGACGGCGGCGAAGAAGACGGCGGCGAAGAAGACCACCCGACGCTGACGCCGAGCGGCCACCAGTCCGCAACCTCGCCGGCAGCGGGTGAACTCGGACCGCGGCAGTGACGGCGCGCCCTCGGGAGGGGATACCGGACCTGACCGGCTTTGGTCGATCAGGAATCGAGAAGCGCCCGTACCTGGGACCGACCTAGCCTGATGGCATCGAGGTCATGATCAGGAAGGGGAGCGGAGCGATGGCTGACCGGAGTGAGGTACGGAGCACGGAGTCGATCGACTGCGCAGCGCGCGTGCGGCGGGTCGGTGATCGTGCGATCGTGCGGCTGCCGGACGAGGCGAGCGCGCAACTGCCCGCTCGCGGCCAGGTCGCGGTGACGGCGACGATCGACGGCAACCCCTTCGACACGGTGGTCGAACCCGACGGCATGCGGGGTCATTGGCTGGCGCTCGACGAGGGGTTGTGGCGAAGCCTGGAGCTGAACGACGGCGACGAGGTGATGCTCCGGCTTGAGGTGGCCGGGACCTGGCCGGAGCCCGACCTGCCGGAGGACTTCGACGCCGCCCTGGCGGACGCGCCGGACCTGGCCGACGTGTGGCAGGACATCACGCCCATGGCGCGCTGGGAGTGGGTGCGCTGGGTCAACGCCACCAGGAACCAACAGACGCGCGAGCGTCGGATCGAGGTCAGTGTCGCCAAGCTGAGGTCCGGCAAACGGCGCCCGTGCTGCTTCGACCTCGCCTCCTGCACCGATCCGGAATTGTCGAAGAACGGCAAGCTCACGACCCCGGTGTGAGCCGCGCTCGAGGGTGCACCTGGCAGCCTCGAACTCAACCGCGACCGTTCCACCGATCCGCGACCGTTGCAGCGGTCGCCGATGCGAGGAACGGTCGCGGCTGCGCGGACCTGGGCACGGGGTCGGGGAGACGCATGATCATTGTCACTGGTGGAGGCGCGTGCCCGCTGTGAGATTGGGGAGCTCCGAGGGGGAACGAACGAGGAGCGGGTGTGCGCAACGTCAAGCGACGGAGCTTTCTGACCGGGGCCACGGCGGTGGCCGCGACGACGGCGGTGGCGGGGAGTGCGGCGGCAGAGGACCGTTTGGCGGGGCGGGGACTGCTGCCGTACCGGCTCAGCACGGATCACCTCATCGACCCGCTCGGCATCGACGACCCGGAGCCGCGATTCGGCTGGCGGCTGGCGGGTTCCGGCACGGAGCGGCGGCAGACGGCCTACCGGATCCGGGTCAGGACCGGAGATGATCATGATCCGGTCTGGGATTCCGGCCGGGTCGAGTCGAACGACCAGCACGGGATCGGCTACGGCGGAACGGAGCTCGAGCCGCGGACCCGCTACATCTGGTCGGTCCGGGTCTGGGACGAGGCCGGCGTCGCGGGTCCGTGGAGCCGCAGCGCCTGGTTCGAGACCGGGCTGCCGGCCGGCGAACCGTGGCCGGCGCAATGGATCGGCAGCGGGATCGAGCTGCCGAAGCCGACCAGGACGCTGCAGCCGGCCCAGTACGTCGCCGAACCGATCACCGGGCACACGCTCGGCCAGACGTTCACGACCGCCGGACCGATCGTCGGCGTTGCGATCCTGGTCCGGGCCGCGGGCGACGAGCCGGCCACGGTCACCCTGCGGCTGCTCGCCGACGGACCGGATGGTGATCAACTCGCGACCGCGGAGGTGACCGGCCTGGCCGGTGAGATGGCCGCCCGGCTCGACCTTGATCAACAACGGCCGGCCGGCACCTACTACCTGGAGGCGACCACCGACAGCCCGTGCCTGTCCTGGGCGAGCGCCGACGGCAACCCGGAGGCCGAGCAGAAGTCGCCCTACGCCGACGGCGCGGCCTACACCGACGGGAAGGAGCAACCGCTGCGGGACCGTTGGCTGTACGGTCTGCCGCCGGACCCGCCCGCGGATCCGTTGCTGCGCACCACCTTCGAGCTGCCGGAGCGACCGGCGCGGGCCCGGCTTCACCTGATCGGTCTCGGTCACGGCCGCGCCATGATCAACGGGCACCGGGTGGACGACTTCGCGCTGTCGCCGCCGGCCACCGACTACGACCGCCGCCTGCTCGCCACCACGCACGACGTCACGACGCTGCTGCGGGCCGGCGGCAACGGGCTCGGGGTGGCGCTGGGCCGCGGCTTCTTCGGCAGCCGGGCTCCCGACTCGGACGGCAGCAACCTGTATCCGTGGACCGGCGAGCCGCGACTTCTGGCCCTGCTGGAGGCGGAGCTCCCGGACGGGACCATGATCAAGATCGCCAGCGGCCCGGACTGGCGGCTGACCGAGGGACCGGTGACCTACGACGGTGTCTACACCGGCGAGACGTTCGACGGCCGGCGCGAGGCCGCGCTGGCCGGCTGGTCCGAATCGGAGTTCGACGACAGCGACTGGTCCGCCGCGGTGATCATGGAATCGCCCGGCGGCCGGATCGAGGCCTATCCGAACCAGCCGATCCGGACCGACCGCCCGCTCCGGCCGACCAAGGTCACCGAGCCGGAGCCCGGCACGCTGCTGTACGACTTCGGCGAGGTGACGGCCGGCTGGGTCAGGCTCCGCGGCCGGCTGCCCCGCGGCACCAAGATCATCGTGCAGTACAGCGAGAAGCTCGGCGACAGCGGCCGGATCGAGCTCGGCGCCCCGGCCGGCGTACGGAACCCGTCGGTGACCGGGCGGCACCAGCGCGACGAGTACGTCGCCGCCGGCGGCCCGGTGGACTGGCAGCCGTGGTTCACGTACCAGGGCTTCCGGTACGTCGAGGTGACCGGCGGCGACCGGTCGCTCCGGGTCGAGGCGGTGCCGGTGCACAGCGACCTGGACCGCACCATGCGGCTCCGGGTGGCCGAGCCGGTGCTGCAGTGGATCGTCGACGCGACGCTGCGGACCAACCTCAACGCGCTGCACGGCCAGCCGGACGTCGCGCCGATGTACACCAAGCTGGCCTGGCTCGCCCAGCCGCGACTGGCCAGCGCCACGCTGCTGAACGGCTTCGACAGCGCGGCCTGGCTGGCCAAGTGGCTGGACGACCTCCGGCTGTCCCAGGCCGAGTCCGGCGCGCTCGGGATCGTCGCACCGCTCGGCCCGTTCCCGCCGGACTTCCCGATTTCGCCGTCGTACACCGGTAGCTACGCCCAACTGGTCCGGCAACACTGGGAGCACTACGGCGACCGGAGTCTGGTGCTGCACCACCTGCCCGCCGTGCTGCGCTATGTCACCTGGCTGCTGGCCGGTGTCGAGGCGCAGGGCGGACTGGCGATGGACGTTTTCGCCGACTGGTATCCGCCGCACAACGATCACCATCCGGCACCGCCGGAGGGCGGCCAACTCGTCGGCACCGCGTACGTGATCGAGAGCGTTCGTGATCTAGCGACGCTGACCGACCTGGCCGGCGAGACGGCCGAGGCGGCGGAGTGGCGGGCCAAGGCGGAGGCGCTGACCGACCGGTTCAACGAGGCGTTCCTGGACCGGGCCGCCGGTCTCTACCGGACCTCGGAGACCAAGAAGTACCGGCAGGCCAGCAACGCGATCCCGCTCGCACTTGATCTTGTTCCCGCCGAGTACGTGGACCGGGTGGCCGCCCGCCTCGCCCGCGACGTCGAAGATCACGACCGGCACCTGAACACCGGTTCGGTCGGCACCTGGGCGCTGCCGTACGCCCTTTCCGATCATGGCAACGCGGACCTGGCGCTGGCCGTGCTCGGGCAGCACAGCTATCCGGGTTACGGCTTCTGGCGCAGCCTCGGCGGGACGACCCTGTGGGAGAACTGGGAGACGGACTCGCGCGGCCACCAGGACCCGATGCTGTCCGGCCCGGTGCAGTGGCTGCTGGAACGGGTGGTCGGCCTGGAACTGCTGCGGCCGGGCTGGTCGAGGTTCCGGGTCGCGCCCCGCGCCTACGGCGACCTGCCGTCGGCCTCCGTCGAGCTGGACACCGTGCGCGGCCGGATCGAGGTCGGCTGGGAGCGGCGGAAGGGCAGGCTCCGGCTGACCGTCCAGGTCCCGGTCAACGCCGTCGCCGAGGTGACGCTGCCCGGCGAGCCGCCCCGCGAGCTCGGCTCCGGCCGCCACCGGCTGACAACCGGAACCTGAGTACGGCGAGCGGTCAGAAGTCGCGCGACGAGAGCACGCAGAACTCGTTGCCCTCCGGGTCGGCGAGCACGGTCCAGGTCGCCGAGTCGTCCTGACCGACGTCGGCCCGCGTCGCGCCGAGACCTTCCAGCCGGGCGATCTCGGCGTCGCGGTCCTGGCTGGAGTGCGGGGCCAGGTCGACGTGGATCCGGTTCTTGACCGTCTTCGGGTCGGTCACCCGGACGAACACGAGGCCGGGCGGCATCCGCTCCCACGGCACGGCTCGGGCCTCCTCCTCGCTGCCGAGGTAGCCGGGGACGAGCACCACCTCGTCGTCCGCCTCGTAGATCTTCTGCCAGCCGATCGCCTCCGCCCACCAGCCGGCCAGCGACCGCGGGTCCGGGGTGTCGATCACGTTGCTGTACCAACGCAGAACCATGATGTTCTCCTTTCCTCAACTGGACTCTAGAGATTGCTTCCGACGCCCGCCCAGCCGCAGATAGAGCGCCGCGGCCGGGCTCATGATCACCGCCGAGCCGATCAGCGCGATCGGGATCGAGGTGAGGCTGGCCAGGGCGCCGAGCGGCGGTCCGCCGACGACCTGGCCGATTGCGTCGGCCTGACCGTTCATCGACAGGACGGTCGCCCGGGAGCGGGACTCCAGCTGCCGGTTCAGCCAGGTCGCCTGGATCGGGTACGCGATCGACCCGGCCGCCCGCTTGAGCCACAGCGCCCCCATGGCCAGCCAGAGGTGGCCGGACAGGGCCAGCACCGCCACGCCGCCGGCCTGGATCACGACCAGCAGCGCCAGCACCCGGCCGGGCCGGGTTCCGCTGACCAGCCCGGGCGCGACCCGGTTGACCACGATGCTGCTGATCATGGAGATCAGCGAGCCGATCACGGCGAAGGCGGCGAACCAGAGTGCCGGCTCGGTCCGCCCGAACAGGCTGGGCAGGGTGAACGACTCCAGGATCCGGGCGGTCCAGAGCCGGTCGATCGCCTCGCTCGACAAGCCGAACAGCAGGCTGATCACGAAGAACCAGCGCACCAGCGGCCGCCGCCGCACCTGGCCGAGCCCGGACCGGAAGGTGCCCAGCAGGGTGGCCCAGGCGGTGCCGGCCCGGGCGTCCGGATCGGGGGTGAAGTTGTGTTCCGGCATGATCAGCGCGAGCACCGCCGCCATGATCACGAAGCCGATCCCGCCGACGATGATCGGCAGTTGCAGCGACACCAGCCCGAGCAGGCCGGCGAGCACCGTACCGGCGAAGGACAGGCCGAGAGCCAGCTGATGCCCGCGGGTGAGCACCGGCTGGACTGCCTCGACGCCGACCTCGTCGGTGATCCAGGCCTGGTTGGCGCCGGAGACGAACGTCCAGCCGATGCCCCAGATCACTTGCGCAGCGAGGATCGCGGCGAACTCCGGCACCGCGCCCTGCAGGATGATCGCGGCGCCGATGATCGGCAACCCGATCAGGACCGACAGCCGCCGGGAGTAGCGGTCGGCGATCACCCCGGTCGGGATCTCGCCGAGGAAACAGGTGGCCTCCATCACGGTGCCGACCAGGACCAATTGGAGTGGCGTCAGGCCGACCACCTGGACCTGGTAGACCATGATCAGGGTGAACGCGAGCGCGTTGAAGCCGGCGAATCCGGCCTCGAAGACGTAATAGGTACGGGCAGCGTCCGCCGGACGTCGCAACCGGCGGAACAGAGTGATCAACAACGAAGTCTCCTGAGCGTGACCGACCCCGATCGCGGGGTCGTTGAGATCGGGCCCAGGTCTCGGACCGGGCCCGCTGGATCGTCAGCTCAGGAAGTGAAACGCATGCCCGGACGGTAGCAGCCGCACCGTGATCGCGCACGGCATTTCCGGTTCCGCGCCGGTCCGGCGCTGGTAATCTCGTCCGCGGCGGATCGCCCGGTGATCAAGGAGCACGCATGTCCAAGCCCAGGGTGGCGCTGGTGATCACCACCTGGTTCCCGAACTCCCATGCCGACGTGATCGCCCGCCATCTTTTCCGGGGTCCCCGCGACGTTGTTCGGGGGAGCGAAGCGGAGGAGAAGAACGTCGTGGGGTGGTCTCGGCTGATCACCGGGTACGAGCTCGACGGACCGCATCGGGAGCCGCGGGTCGAGGTCGTCTCGGCCTACCTGGAGCAGCAGGGCGTGACCAGGCCGGAACCGAGGCCCGATGTCGGCACCGACTTCCTCGCCGAGCACGGCGTGCCGATCTTCCCGACCGTGGCCGAGGCGATCACGCTGGGCGGGACCGGGGTCGCCGTCGACGGGGTGGTGCTGATCGGCGAGCACGGCGACTACGAGGACAACGAGTTCGGCCAGAAGCTGTATCCGCGGCGCCGGCTGTTCGACGCCGCGGTGGCGGCCATGATCACCGGCGGCCGGACGATCCCGATCTTCGTCGACAAGCACCTGAGCTACGCCTTCACCGACGCGCGGTCGATGTACGACGACGCACGGCGGCTCGGCATCCCGCTGCTGGCCGGGTCGAGCGTCCCGCTGGCGTACCGGGAACCGACCGGGGCCGACTGGCGCTTCGGCGCACCGCTCACCGACTGCCTGGTGATCGGCTACGGCGGTGCGGAGGTGTACGGGTTCCATGCCCTCGAGGCCGGCCAGGCGCTGCTGGAGCGCCGGGCCGGCGGCGAGACCGGCGTGGTCGCGGTCCAGGCGTGGACCGGACCCGAGGTCGGCCGGCTCGCCACGGACCCGGCGGGACCGCTCCCGCCCGAGTTGATCACCGCGGCCGCCGGCGCCGGCGGCTTCGACGACGCTCAGAACCTGATCGAGCAGGCGACCGACGTCTACCTGGTCGAGCACGCCGACGGGGACCGGCTTACCGTGCTGATGACGGACGCTGTGACGGACTTCCTGGTCGCGGCTCGCGGACCGGACGACGCGCTCGCGTACCGGATCGCGCTGCTCGGCGAGCAGCCGTACTTCTTCCCGCACTTCGCCCGGCTGGTGTTCCAGATCGAGCAGCTGATGATCGACCGGCGAGCTCCGTACCCGGTCGAACGGACCCTGCTGACCGGCGGCGTCATCGACGGGTTGATGCGGTCCCGGGCCGGCGCCGGCCGGCTCAAGACGCCGGACCTCGCGATCGCGTACCGCGGTCCCGAGAAGATCGAGGGCTCGGCCGTCGCCGTGCCGCTGCCGAAGTCCTGACCCACCTCGCCCCGAATCGGAGTGAACCATGCGCATCCTGCTGGTCGACCTGCCCCCGTTGATCATTCCCGGAGTCCGTGATCAACTCGGCTCCCGGCACGAGATGATCATGCTCGACGGTGTCACGCTGGACCGGGACGCCTGTGCCGCGCATGCCGAGGTGGACCTGGTGATCCACGCCGTCCAAGATCACGACGACCCGGCGACCATGATCGACACGGCGACGCGGGGCACCTGGAACCTGCTCACTACGACGTCGGCCCGCCGCTACCTGCAGCTGTCCACGCTGCGCCTCCTGGACGACTACGATCCCGGCTGGGCGGTCGACGAGGCCTGGGCGCCGCGGCCGGACGACGACCCGGTCCGGCTGTCCGCGCAGCTGGCCGAGCTGGCCTCGCGGGAGATCTCCCGGACGACCATGATCAACGTCAAGGTGCTCCGGCTGGACCGGGTGCTGGCGGCGGCCGACTTCGACCGGAGCCCGACCGGGCCGGACTGGCTGCACGTCGACGACGCGGTCGGCTACACGGTCCGGGCCGCGGAGTGTCTGATCGAGGAGCCGGACCGGCCCGGCTGGACGGTGCTGCACGCGGTCCGCGGTCCGGGCCGGTTCCGGACCCGGGGTGACCTCGGCTTCCGGCCGGCGCACCCCGGCGATCCGACCCCGGCCGGACCGGCACCGCAGCCGCCGGCGGAGCCGGGCCCGGTCCGGGTGCCCGCCGCCGGCCGTCCGGTGATCTTCGGCGCCGGCGGCCCGCTCGGCGCGTCCGCGGCCGAGCAACTGGCCGCGGTGCCCGGGCTGACGGCGACC
The DNA here is from genome assembly GCF_013407955.1 of Microlunatus parietis. Classification (GTDB taxonomy): domain Bacteria; phylum Actinomycetota; class Actinomycetes; order Propionibacteriales; family Propionibacteriaceae; genus Microlunatus; species Microlunatus parietis. Next base: position 6,489,213 of record NZ_JACCBU010000001.1, read on the forward strand.
CTGACCGACGTGCGCCCGCTGGCCGAACTCGCCGCACGGGCGCCGCAGAGCCCGGGCGCGCCGCTGCCGGCGCCGGCCCGGCCGCCGCACTCGGAGCGACTGGTCGACGTCACCGACCAAGATCAGGTTCTGCAGGCCGCGACCGGTGCGGATTGCTTGATCAACTGCACCGTGATCAGGCACGACGTCGATGCGGCGTTCAGGGTGAACGTACTCGGCGCGTACGCGATCATGAAGGCGGCCGTGGAGCACGGCATCCGCCGGGTGGTGCAGACCGGCCCGGCGCAGGTTCTGCTGGCCGACCCGATCGGGTACGCGAGCGATCGGGCGGTGCGGCCGGACACGCCGGCCCGGGCCGGTTCGGCGATCTACTTCCTGAGCAAGCTGCTCGGCTCCGAGATCTGCCGGATCTTCGCCGAGCGGTACGGCATCGCGACGCCGGTGCTGCTCTTCGAGACCCTGATCGCGCCAACCGCGACGGACGGCTGGACCTCGCCGTTCATGATCAGCTGGCCCGACGCCGGCCGGGCGATCCGGGCCGCCGCGACCGTACCCGAACTGCCCGAGCCGTGCCCCGTGCTGCACGTCCGCGCCCCGTCGCCGCACGGCCGCTACCGCGCCGACGGCCTGGCCGAGGTGCTCGGCTGGCAGCCCGAGGACAGCCTGGACCACCGCTGGGCCCGCCCCTGACCAACCAGCCGACCGGTCACCAAAGCAGGTGTTTCGGTGGCGTGTCGCTGCAGAGTTGACCGGTCAGTGAAGGTCGGGTGGGGACGTTCGGTGCCGGCCGATTGATCATTCGGCCGGGGAGTGGCGAGCGGTGGCTCTGGTGGCTTGATCAACTCGGGTAAACCGGCGGTAGCGGACAAGGGTGCCGACCGCTCACGGGATGCTCAGCCGGCCATCGCCTGCTGGACCTCGGATCGTCACTCAGTCCGGAAACCATCGGGGTCGGCCCGCCGACGAAAGGTCCCGCACGGTGCCCAGCCTCCGCCTGCCGATCTCCCGCGCTATCGTTCTCGCTCGTGCCGTCGCGATCCTGGTCCTGGCGGGTGTCGCGGTGACCGCGTACAGCCTTCCGGCGCGGGCCGAACAGGCCGCCGGCGTCGACGTCATCGCCCATCGTGGCGCTTCGGGCGTCGCACCGGAGAACACCGCCCCCGCGATCCGGGCCGCGATCGTTCAGCGCGCCGACTTCGTCGAGATCGACGTTCAGCGCACCAAGGACGGGAAGCTGGTCAACTTCCACGATTGCACCCTGGTCCGCACCACCGACGTCGAGGAACGCTTCCCGGGCCGGACCGGCTACCGGGTCTCCGACTTCACGCTGGCCGAGCTGAAGACCCTGGACGCCGGTTCCTGGTTCGGCCCGCGGTTCGCCGGTGAGCCGATCCTCACCCTCGGCGAGGTGATCGGGCTGGTCCGGCACCGGACCGGGCTGCTGGCCGAGATCAGCCCCTGTGCCCACTATGTCGGCACCGGTCTGCCGGAGCAGCTCGCCGCCGAACTGGCCGCCACGCCGCGCTTCCTGGATCAGGCGCTGGCCGCGGGCGCGCTCGCCGTCCAGTCGTTCAGCGTCGCCGATGCGAAGGCGTTCCACGCCCGACTGCCCGAGGTTCCGGTCGGCCTGCTGCACGCTTCCCGGCCGACCGAGGCCGAGCTGGTCGAGCTGAGCGGCTGGGCCGACCAGATCAACCCGAGCTCCGACGACACCGACCGTGCGCTGATCGATCGTGCCCACCGGCTCGGCCTGGCGATCAACGTCTGGACGGTGAACGATCCGAGCCGGATGCGCGAGCTGGTCGCTCTCGGCGTCGACGGCATCATCACCGACTTCCCGGGTTCGCTCACCGGAGCGAGTCGACCCAGGTCGGCCGACTCGCGACACTAGCGACGGGGAAGGTCGAGCAGGGTCAGTCGCCGGACGGGGGCGTGCCGCGGGCCGCGTCGGCCAGGGCCCGGGTGGCTGCGTCGACGCGGCCGACGGACGGCAGTGACCCGTCCGGCTCGGTCAGGTAGAAGGTGTCGATCGCCTGCCCGGCCAGGGTCGCGATGTGCGCGGACCGGATCGAGAAGCCGGCAGCGGTGATCGCCCGGCCGTAGGCGTAGAGCAGGCCGCGCCGGTCGTTCGCCCGGACCTCGATCACCGCCGCGCTCTCGCTGGCGTCGGGTACGGCAGCCACCCAAGGCTCCGCTCCGGCAGACCGGACCCGTTCCTCGCGCCGCCGGATCCCCTCCAAGACGCCCGGCTCACCACGGCCGAGTCGCTCCAACTGCTTGATCAGATAGGCCGGGTCGGGCAGGTCGGTGGCGCCGGCCGACTCGACCCGCCAGGTGTTCACCGCGACGCCGTCGATGGTGCTCAGCAGCGCGGACCGGACGGCGATCCCGTGCGCCGCCAGCAGGCCGGCGGTGTCACCGAAGAGGCCCAGCCGGTCCGGGGTCGCGATGATCACCTGCATCCCGGCCGGCTTCTCCTCGACGATGATCCGGGACCGGCCGTCCAGGCCGACCGAACGGGCCAGGCCGAGATCGATCATTCCGCCGGCCCGGCCGGTGTGCGGCTCGCCGGCCAGCTTGTCCTCGGCGCGTTCGGTCAGCGCATTGATCAACTGCGCCCGCCACGGCGACCAGGCCGCCGGACCGGCGGCGCGGGCGTCGGCCTCGGTCAGCGCGCGGAGCAGCCGCAGCACCTCGATCCGGCCGTCGACGGCACCGACCAGCGCGTCCATCGTCGCCGGGTCTGCATGATCACGCTTCGTCGCCAGCTCGGCCAGGGTGAGGTGCTCCCGGACCAGCAGCTCGACCAGCGCGGCGTCCTCCTCGCCGTACCCCATCGCGGCCACGGCCTGCCGCGCGATCGGAGCCCCGACTCGCGGATGATCATGCTCCGCGCCGGGCAGTTTGCCGATGTCGTGGAACAGGCAGCCGAGCAGCAGCAGGTCCGGCCGCTCCACCGAGGTCAGGTGCCGGGCGGCCTCGGCGACCGCCTGCACCGAGTGCCGGTCGACCGTGTGCCGATGCACCGGGTTGTGTTGCGGTCGGGCCCGGATCCCTTCCCAGCAAGGGATCCAGCGGCTGATGCAGCCGGCCAGGTCGAGTGCCTCCCAGACCGCGATCATGGATTCGCCGCCGGCCAGCAGTTCCAGCAAGGCCTCCCGCGCCTCGTCCGGCCAGGGTGTCGGCAGCGGCGGCGCGTGGGTCCCGAGGTTCTCCGCGGTGATCGGGGACAGCACCAGTCCGCGACTGGCCGCGAGCGCACCGGCCCGCAGGCCGAGCAGCGGCTCGGCGGGGGAGGTCAGCCGGGCCAGCCCGACCTCGCCGAGGTGCACGATCAGGCCGTGCGGTGCGGTGTCGTACTGCGGCCGCCGTTCCCTGCGGGCGAAGGGAAAGCGGCGCCGGGCCGGCAGCACCTGCCGGGCCGACCGTACGGTCAGGTCGACGGCGTGGCCGATCCGGCGGGCGGCCAGACTGACGTCGCGGCGCAGCTCGTCCTCGTCGTCGTAGCCGAGCAGCTTGGCGACGTCCGGCACCTCGCCCGCGACCAGCCGGTCCAGCGCCCGGCCGGAGACCACCTGCAGGGCGTCGCGGACGTCCAACAGTCGCTGGTACGGCTCCCGGACCCCGGCATGGGGCTGGTCGGTGAGCCAGGTCGCCGCCAACGCCCGCAACATGATCATGTCCCGCAGCCCGCCGCGGCACTCCTTCAGATCCGGCTCCAGCAGCGAGGCCGCATCACCACTGCGCTGATGCCGCTCGGCCAGTGACTCCAGCAGTTCCGGCAATCTGCGCCGGGCCCCGGACCGCCAGGCCTCCAACAGCCCGGACCGGGCCCGCTCGACCAGGTCTGCCTCGCCCGCGATCAGCCGCAGGTCGAGCAGGCCGACCGCGGCGCTCAGCTCCCGGTGAGCCACCTCGGCGCACTCGGCCGGGGTCCGTACCGAATGATCAAGTCGGAGCCCGGAATCCCAGAGCGGGTACCAGATCCGCTCGGCCAGCGCGTCGATCGCGGCCTGATCGGAGCCGTCGTGCAAGATCACCAGATCGATGTCGGACCGCGGCCCGAGCTCCCGTCGGGCCAGGCTGCCGACGGCGGCCAGCGCGACCCCGCCGCGGTCGGTGCCCGGCGCGGAGCCGTACAAGTCGATCAAGAAATCCTCGACCAACCGAGCGACAGAACGCCGACGATCCGGCCCCGCCGTGGTTGCCCAGGAGGACCGGATCGCGACGCCGAGGCGCTCGGTGGTCAGGTCACGCTTCAGAGCGCGTCCAGCCCGCGCTCGCCCGTCCGGACGCGGACCACGTCCTCGACCGGTACGGACCAGACCTTGCCGTCACCGATGCGGCCGGTCCGTGCGCTCTTGACCAGAACGTCGATGATGTCACCGGCATCCTCGTCGTCCACGAGCACCTCAAGTCTCACCTTGGGCACCAGGTCGACGGTGTACTCCGCCCCCCGGTAGACCTCGGTGTGTCCACGCTGCCGCCCGAATCCGCTGGCCTCGCTGACGGTCATCCCTTCGATCCCGAAGGATTCCAGGGCGGCCTTCACCTCGTCCAGCATGTGGGGCTTGATGATCGCGGTGATCAACTTCATGCCGTCACCTCCTCGGATGACTTGCTGTCGACGCCGTTACCGGTCGCCTCGGCCGGCTCGGCCGGACGGGTCGTCGTGGTGCCAAGCCCACCCCGGCGGGTGGCACCCAGGGTCCCGAGATCGTACGCCGTCTCGGCGTGCTCGCTGCTGTCGACGCCGTCGAGCTCGCTGTCCTTGTCGACCCGGAAGCCGATCGTCTTCTCCAAGATCAAACCGATCAGGTACGTGATCACGAAGCTGACCACCATCACGGCCACGGCTCCGACGACCTGGCGCCAGAGTTGATCAAAGCCGCCGCCGTAGAAGAGGCCGTTGAGCCCGGCCGGCGTCTCCTCGGTGGGCGCCCCGGCGGGAGCCTCGCTGGTGAGGAAGAAGCCGATCGCGATGGTGCCCCACAGGCCGGCCACCAGATGCACGCCGACCACGTCGAGCGAGTCGTCGTACCCGAGCTTGTACTTCAGGCCGACCGCGAGGGCACACAGCGCACCGGCGATCGCACCGATGATGATCGCGCCGACCGGCGAGACCGAGGAGCAGGCCGGGGTGATCGCGACCAGGCCGGCGACCACACCGGAGGCGGCACCGAGCGAGGTCGGCTTGCCGTCCCGGATCCGTTCGGTGAGCAGCCAGCCGAGCGTACCGGCCGCTGTCGCGACGAGCGTGTTCACCCAGACCACGGAGGCGGTGTTGTCCGCGGCGACGGCGGAGCCGGCGTTGAAGCCGAACCAGCCGAACCAGAGCAGGCCGGCGCCGATCATGACCAGGGTCAGGTTGTGCGGCCGGATCGGCTCCTTGCCGAAGCCGATCCGCTTGCCCAGCACCAGGGCCAGGGCCAGGCCGGCCGCACCAGCGTTGATGTGCACCGCGGTGCCGCCGGCGAAGTCGATCGCGGCCAGGTTGTTGGCGATCCAGCCGCCGACGACGGAGCCGTCGTCGCTGGTGAACGCGAACACCCAGTGCGCGATCGGGAAGTAGACCAGAGTCACCCAGATGCCAATGAAGATCATCCAGGTGCCGAACTTGGCCCGGTCGGCGATCGCGCCGGAGATCAGGGCCGCGGTGATGATCGCGAAGACGGCTTGGAACCCGACGAACGCCATGGCCGGCAGCGAGGCTTCCGGATCGTCGGCCATCAGCCCGTTCAGGCCGAGGTACTCGATCGGGTTGCCGAGCAGGCCGAGGCCCACGTCGTTGCCGAAGGCGATGGAGTAGCCGTACAGCACCCAGAGCACCGAGATCAGTGCCAGCGCGCCGAAGCTCATCATCATCATGTTGAGCACGCTCTTCGCGCGGACCATGCCGCCGTAGAAGAGCGCGAGGCCGGGTGTCATCAGCAACACCAGGGCCGCGGAGGTGAGAATCCAGGCCGTGTCGCCCGAATTCAGTTCGAGTGGAGTCATGGAGATTCCTTCGGTGAAGAAGCTGGAAAGTCCTGGCCCCGACTCTGCTGAGCGGATATTGCAGAGGGCGCGCCGTGTTGTTACGCGGCAGTTTCAGATTCGACCATCACGTGACGAATCGGTTACAGCCGTGCTTCCGTGACCTCACCGGTGCCGGTTCGGCAACGCAACCTGCGCACCGAAGGTACGGCGAGCGCGGCCAGACAGCTGGCCACGATGACGGCCCCGACGACGACCAGCCAGGGCCGGAAACCGGTCAGTGCCGCGACGGGAGCGGTGAGCGCCAGCCCGACCGGCCGGGCGACATAGGAGCCGACCTGGTCGAGCGCGTACACCCGGGCCAGCTTGTCCTCGGCGATGTTCTGCTGGATCGACAGGTCCCAGCCGACGCTGAAGATCTCCAGCCCGAACCCGTGCGCGAAGGCCCCGGCCAGCAGTACCGCCAGCCCGGCCGCCGTCGGGCTCGCGTACGCCATCGCGAACGGGAACGCCGCCGTCAGGATGAGCAGCGCAACCCCAGCCAGCAGCGGGCGCTGCGGCCGCCAGCGCAGGCTGACCAGGCCGCCGGTGAGGAAGCCGGTCATCATCGCCGCCAGGCCCCAGCCCCAGGCGTCGCGGCCGAGCGTCTCGCCGATGACGATCGGTCCGAGGACGGCCTGCGCGCCGCCGAAGAAGAGGTGGTAGATCAGCGCCTGCAGCAACAGCAGCCACAGCCAGGCGTGCCGGAACACCTCCCGGGCACCCTCGGTCAGTCCGCGCAGCATCGACTCGTCGGTGCTGCCGGTCGGGCGTTCGGCGCGCAGCCGGGAGAAGCACCAGGCGGCGATGCCGAGGGCCGCGGCGTCGACGGCGAGTGCCCAGCCGGAGCCGATCCAGACGACGAGCATCCCGGCGAGACCGGTGCCCATGATCATCCCGACGTTCTGGCCGAGCCGGCGGCTGGCGACAGCGCCGGCGAGCTGGGCGTCGTTCACGGTCTGGCCGATCAGGGCCCGGGAGCTCGGCACCGCCAGCGCAGTCGCACAGCCGCCGGCAACGCCGATCGCTCCGAGCAGCGGGATCGTCGCCCAGCCACCGATCAGACCGGCCGCCGCGATCAGCTGGACCAGTCCACTGCCGGCGGTGGCCAGCGCGACCAGCCGGCTGCGAGGGATCCGATCACCGAGCCAGCCGCCGAACAGCGAGGTGATCACGTCCGCGGCCGCGTACAGGGCGATCACCAGGCCGAGCTCCTGTGCCGACCCGCCGAGGTCGAGCACGGCGAACGCCAGCGCGACCGGCGCGATCCCGGCCCCGAGCGACTGGATCGTGGTCCCGCCGAGCAGCCAGCGGAACGGGACCGACGTCAGCGGGCTCGCCTTGCTCTCGTTCACGTGCGTAAAAGTAATTTGCTGGCGAATATTTTGTCAACGAAGTATCACTATGCTGGGGACATGCCTGACGATGCGGCCGACCGCCACGTGCAACGGTGGCGCAACCACTGGATCGACGTACCGTTCGACGACGAGGTCGAGGCGGCGATCTACCGGATCCAACTGATCGCCGGGCGGCTGACCGACTACAAGGCCGAGGCCGCGGCGCGGGTCGGGCTCGAGCTCGCCGAGTACGCGACGCTGCACACGCTGATGATCAGGGAGACGCCCGGCCGGGCATCGCCGTCCCGGCTGGCCGAGGACATGGGCATCTCGCCGGCCGGGATGACCGGCCGGCTGGCCAAGCTGGAGCAGGCCGGCTACGTGCAACGGGTTCCGGGCGGTACGGACCGGCGTCGCCTGGACGTCGAGGTGACCCGGTCCGGCGCCGACCTGTGGCGGCGGGCGATGGACCTGCGCGGTCAGCGTGAGGAGGAGATGGCTGCGGCGCTGTCCCGCAGGGAACTGGCCGCGCTGAACCGGATGCTCAAGCGGATGCTGGCCCGGCTCGACGTACCCGAATCGGACGGGCCGGCGGAATGATCAAGAACCGGTGAAGCTCAGCGAACGTAGATCCGCCTGGTCCAGGTAGAGCGTCCCGTTCAGGTGATCGGTCTCGTGCTGGACGATCCGGGCCGACCAGCCGGTGAACTCCTGCTCCCGCGGCACGAGTTGATCATCGAGGTAGCTCAGCCGGACCCGGGTGTGCCGGGCTCGCACGGCGCGGTAGCCGGGCACCGAGAGGCAGCCCTCGTAGTGCTCGGCCTGATCATCGTCGAGCGGCGTGTAGACCGGATTGATGATCACCTGGTACGGCAGCGGCCGCCGGTCGAGGGCCGTGGTGACCTCCTCTGGCAGATCGGCGTCGTCCTCGATCACCGCGATCCGCAGGCCCAGGCCGATCTGCGGCGCGGCCAGGCCGACGCCGGGCGCGGCCCGCATCGTCTCGCGCATCGCCGCCAGCAACTCGGCGAGCAGCGGTGCCGGAAGCTGTCCGTGGTAGTCGGCGGCTGGCCGGCGCAGCACCGGGTCGCCGGCGAGGACGATCGAGACCGGCCGCGGTCCGGCCAGCAGCTCCTCCACCCGGATGATCAACTTCTCATCCATGATCATCGAGTCGTTCATGATCAACGACGGGCCGGGGTGGCCCGCCCGGTTCCGGTCGGGGCGACCTTCGGCTCGCCGTGGGTGAGCTCCCAGGCGGTCCAGGCGGAATCGGTCATCTCGGCCAGCGTGTGCCGGGAGGTCCAGCCGAGGGCCTCCTTGATCCGGCTCACGTCGGCGGCCACCTCGGCCGGGTCGCCGGGCCGGCGGGCGACGATCTCCGGGTCGATCGCGTACCCGGACGACTTGCCGATCTCGGCCAGCACCTCGAGCACCGAGGAGCCGTGCCCGGTGCCGACGTTGAAGATGTCGTACGGGCGGTCGTCCCGCTCCAGGTAGTCGAGCGCGGCCAGGTGGGCGTCGGCCAGGTCAAGGACGTGGACGTAGTCGCGGATCCCGGTGCCGTCCGGGGTCGGGTAGTCGTTGCCGAACACCTTGGGCCGCTCACCCGCGGTCAGCGAGCGCAGGGCCAGCGGAATGAGATTGAGCACGGTCGGGTCGCCGAGCTCCGGCCAGCCGGTCCCGGCGACGTTGAAGTAGCGCAGCCCGACGCCGCGCAGACCCCAGGAGACGCCGGCCGCGCGCATCATCCACTCGCAGACCAGCTTCGTCTCGCCGTACGGGCTGATCGGCTGCGGCGCCGTGTCCTCGGTGACCAGTTGCCCGGCCGGCACGTCGGCCTTGCCGTAGGCCGCGGCGGAGGACGAGAACATCATCTTGTTCACGCCGGCCGCCTGCATCGCCTGCAGCAGGTGGCCGAAGCCGCCGACGTTCTGCTGGTAGTACCAGACCGGGCGCTCCACCGACTCGCCGACCTGCTTCTTCGCGGCGATGTGGATGACGGCGTCGACCGCATACTCGGTGAGCACGTTCTCCAGCTTCTCCACGCAGTCCGGCACCGAAAGATCAAGATGGACCAGGGCGGCCGTGCCGACGTTCTCGGCCACGCCGGTGCTCAGGTCGTCGACCACGATCACCGTGTCGTCGCGCCGCTGCAGCAGCCTCACCACATGGGCGCCGATGTAGCCGGCACCGCCCGTCACCAGAACCTTCATGGCTTGCACCCTATCCGGGTCGTGCTTTAGTCTGCACTTATATAAGTTTGGTCTTAGAGAAAGGATTCGGATGAACCCGTTGGAACATGTCAAGGCGGTGACCCGTGAGGTCCGGACCGGGGAGCGGGACGGCAAGCCGACCAAGATCGCGATCGCCCGCCGCGCCTTCCCGGCCGGGCAGGACGACGTCTGGGACGCGCTGACCAACGCCGAGCGGCTGCCGCGCTGGTTCCTGCCGGTGTCCGGCGACCTCGAGGTCGGCGGACGGTACCAGTTCGAGGGCAACGCCGGCGGCACCGTGGAGACCTGTCGGCAGCCGGAGTTGATCAAGACCACCTGGGAGTTCGGCGACCAGGTCTCCTGGCTGGAGATCAGGCTCAGTCCGGACGGCGACCGGACGTCGGTCGAGCTGATCCACGAGGCGCACGTCGATCCCGAATTCGCCAAGCAGTACGGACCTGGTGCCGTCGGGGTCGGCTGGGACGGCGCGTTCCTCGGCCTCGGGCTGCATCTCGAATCGGGAGCCGAGCGGCCGGAGGAGGTGGCCAGCTGGCCCACCACGCCGGAGGGTGTGGAGTTCCACCGCTACGCCGCCGACGACTGGGCCCGGGCCGACATCGGGGACGGCACCGATCCGGCGGAGGCGCGGGCTGCGGCGGAGGCGGTGCTCGCCTTCTACACCGTCGTGCCGGAGGAGCAGCCGTGATCAACGCCCTGGGCCTACGACGCCGGGGTGCCACCGGAGTTGATCAAGGTGACCTGTCCGCCGAGCCGGACGGCCGGACCATGATCGAACGACGGCACGAGCAGCCGGACCGTGACAGCTGGCGGACGTACGGGCCGGGCGCCGGGGGAGTGGGCTGGTGATCGAGCAGGAGTGGAGGTCGACCCCGGGCGGACGGGACGCGCTTCGGCGGTCCAGCGCCCGACTGGGGCCGGGCGGCTGTTGTGGGCGGCGAGGACGCGAGGCTGGCCGCGACGGCGGCCGACCGGACGGCGGCCGCCTATATGGCCGAGTCCTGAGGCGGCCCGGCTGATCATGGCGATCTTCGAAACCCTGGCCGACCCGGTCCGCCGTCATCTGCTCGAGCTGCTCGCCCGCGGAGACCGTACCGCCGGTGAACTCGCGGAGGCAGCGCGGGACCGGTTCGGCATCTCCCAGCCGGCCACGTCCCAGCACCTGAAGGTGCTCCGGGACACCGAGCTGGTGACGGTACGGGTCGACGGCACCCGCCGGATCTACGCGGTGAACCTACCCGCGCTCGACGAACTGCATGCCTGGCTGGCCCAATTCCATGATCAGTTCGCCCAGCCGTTGGACGCGCTGGCCACCGAGCTGGCTCGCGGCAAACGGCAGCGGCGGCGGGCGCCCGGAACGGGGGCGAAGCCGGAGGATCCCGCCGCGGAAACGGCTTGACGCGTGGTGCAGGCTGGTGGTCGTGGAGACCTCGGAGCCCATCGTCCCCGCGAAGCTGCGGCCGGGCGACACCGTACGGGTGATCGCGCCGGCGCGGAGCCGCGCGTTCGTCCTGGACCATGATCATTCCGCGGTGATCGAACGACGGTTCGCCGAGCTCGGCCTGCGGGTGACGTTCGGCCGTCACGTCGATGAGCGGGACGCCTTCGAGTCCAGTTCGATCGAGTCCCGGGTGGCGGACCTGCACGAGGCGTTCGCCGCTCCCGAGGTGCGCGGGATCCTGACCGTGATCGGCGGCTTCAACAGCAACGAGCTGCTGCCGTACCTCGACTGGGAGCTGGTCGCTGCGAACCCGAAGATCTTCTGCGGCTACTCCGACATCACCGCGCTGCAGAACGCGATCCTGGCCCGGACCGGCATGATCACCTACTCGGGTCCGCACTGGTCGACCTTCGGCATGCGTGATCATCTCGAGCCGACCGTCGCCTGGTTCCGGCAGGCCTGCCTGGCCGACGAACCGTACCCGATTCGGGCGGCGGGCTCCTGGACCGACGACCCCTGGTTCCTTGATCAGGACGATCGCACGGTCCGGCCCACCGACGGCTGGTGGGCCCTGACCCCGGGCACGGCGCGCGGCCGGCTGGTCGGCGGCAACCTGTGCACGCTGAACCTGCTCCAGGGCACGCCGTGGTGGCCCAGTCTCGACGGGGCCGTCCTGGCGGTCGAGGACGACTACCTGACCAACCCGCACGAGTTCGCCCGCGACCTCACCTCGCTGCTCCAACTGCCCGACGCCGCCGGCCTGCGCGGCCTGCTGATCGGACGCTTCCAGGCCAACAGCGGGGTGACCCGCGACCTGCTCGAGGAGATCGTCCGCCGCCAGCCGGTCCTGGCCGGCCTGCCCGTCCTGGCCAACCTCGACTTCGGCCACACCAATCCGATCGCGACCCTCCCGATCGGCGGCGACGTCGAACTGATCACCGATCCCGAGCCCGTACTCCGCATCCACACGCATTGATCCGGTCGAGACGATCCAGCAGGCACTGACCGCTTGGGCGACCGCGCCGCCAGTCGCCGCCGGTCAGGCCCACCACAAGCCGCTGGAACGCGCCGCAAAGCGCCCCGCTCTCCAGGCCCGGCCGATCGCCGCGCCCAGCGCCCGGCCCAGCACGCCGACGTCGAGTGTGAGGTTACGGACCACCGAAATCGATTTCATCGGTTCGTAACGTCACACTCGGTGACATCGCCCCGATCGGGCGGCGGGTGGTCTCGCTTCTGGTCGGGTGGCGGGTGGCATCGCCCCGGTCGGGCGGCGGGTGGCATCGCTCCCGATCAGGCGGCGCCTCGTCATGCTTCGGTACCGCGGCCCGCTCCGGGTGGGGTCCCTGATGCCGGGCTCCGTGGCGGGCGCGCGCCGGCGGGGCATCCGGTGGTTACGACTCTGGTCGCCGGGTTTCTGCTGCCGTGGGTGGTGGCTGGCCCGAGCCTCCCGGTCCCAGCGGCCTCCGGATTCCCACTGGGTGCGGCGTTCGGCGCCCGCGTCCCAGGCGGACCCTCCAGGCAAAGGCTCGTGAGGTCGCCTCGCCCCGCTCGCCGACCTGCGCCGCCCGTCGACGTCGAGTGTGAGGTTCCGGGCCCCTGAAAACGGTTTCAGTTGGTCGTAGCCTCACACTCGACGAGATCGGCCGTGGGTTTGGGCAGGTGTGGCGGGTCGGGTGCCGAGAGGCGTGTCGCCATCTCTCTTCGCACGGGCTGATAAAGCGCTTCAGATCCCGGGAGCGCTCGCCACCAAGAGATTTCGCGACAGGTCCGGGTGCCGAGTTCTCGCCCAGTTCGCCGGTGTCGGACGGCAGCGGGCCGCGCCCCGGTCGATCCGACGAGCCGCACAGAGCCGCCGTCTTCCCCAGCGGCGGCTGCCGGGTTCGTCGTCACCGGTTTGCCGCGCCGGCTCTGCCGCTGCCGATCGCCGATGTGGGTCTTGCCGCGCCGGTTCGCGCCGGTTCTGCCGCCGCTGACTCGGCCGCGCGGGTTCTGCCGTCGCCAGCTCGGTCGGTGCGGGTTCGGCCGTGCGGGGTTCTGCTGTCGTCGGCTGGGTCGGTGCGGGTTCGGCTGCGCGGGGTTCTGCTGTCGTCGGCTGGGTCGGTGCGGGTTCGGCTGCGCGGGGTTCTGCTGTCGTCGGCTGGGTCGGTGCGGGTTCGGCTGCGCGGGGTTCTGCTGTCGTCGGCTGAGTCGGTGCGGGTTTCGCCGCGCGGGTTCTCTGTCGCCGGTTTCGCCGCTGCAGGTTCGGCCGCGCGGGTTCTGCCCCTGCCGGTTTCGCCGCGCGGGCTCCGCCACCGGTTGCCGCTTCCGGTTTCGCCGCGCCGGCTCCGCCGCCGGTTGTCGCTGCCGGTTTGCCGCCGCTCCTTCGCGCCGTCGTTCCTTCGTCCGCTGCGCCCTTCTTGTGGCCGTCCGTCTGTCGCCGTTCCTCTCGCGGCCGACCGACCTCGTTGCCGCCCGTCCAGACGCGGACTCTGGTTGTCGTTCGGTCTGGGGGCGGACTCTGGTTGTCGCCCGCCCCGGGCGCCTTTCCCCTCGTCCTCGGACTCGCCGCATCACTTCCTCCCCACCGCCCTTCCGCCGACCGGGCACAAGTGCAGCGACACGCCGCCAGAACGCCTGCTTTTGTGACCGGTCAGCGGTCGGGGAGGAGGCGGAGGTCGGCGAGGTCGAGGTTGAGGGCGGTGGCGACGTCCTGGGCCGGGGCGGCGACGAGATCCTCGGGGAGGCGGGCCTCGCCGGGGAGCGGGGTGATCTCGATCTCGGTCCGGCGGCCTCGGGCGACGGTGCGCCAGGTGGCGACCAGGCGTTGATCATGGAGCACGACCGGCGCGAAGAGTCCGTTGGCCTTGCGCCAGATCGCCGCGAGTTGTTCCTCGGTGCAGAACCGGGTCCGGTTCGGGCCGCTGAAGCCGAGCAGCAGACCGTCGAACTCGCCGAGCAGGCGGCAGCCGGGATCGGGCTCACCGCCGCGGGGCGGCCGGGCGAGGTCGAACAGCGGCTCGTGGTCCGGTCCGGTGTGGTGCACCAGGGCGTCGCCGAGGGTGGCCACGGCGTTGTCGACCCTGGTCAGCCCGACGCCGAAGAAGAAGGCGAGGTCGCGCCGGTGTACCGGGCCATAGGCGGTGCAGTGGCCGATGATCAACTCGGCCAGCGCCGCGTCGGGGTCGACGGGCGTCCACTCGTCGAGCACCGCAGTTCCGGTGCGGTGATAGATGTCGGTCCGCTTCTCCCAGGCGGCGTCCTTCGGTCGCCGGATCAGGCCGCTGTGACCCCAGATCAGGCCGCGGTCACTGCTGGATCGCAGCCCCGCGAAATCCGGTTCGCGGGCCGCCAGCCACTCCTCGGCGTGCGCGCAGATCTCGTCCCGGGGTCGCCAGGCGTCGCTGCAGAACGCCTCCAGTTCCGCGTCGAGGTCGGCCGGGTCGACCTTGCGCAGCCCGAGCTGCCGGGTGATCATGGCCGGCCGAGCCAGCCGGGCCACCGCGTCCAGCAGGGTGAACCGGTCGGCCACCGAGGTGTGCACGGTGCCGCGCAGGTTGCTCGTCTTGACCAGCTGGTACGACTCCAGGGCCGCACAGATCGTGTGGTAGTCGAGCCCGGGCAGCCGGCTGGCGGCGGCGAGGAACGGGGCCCGCGGCGCCTGGGACTGGATCGGCCCGAGCCGCCGGAACACGGTGCGCAGGTCGCGCAGGGTGGGTCGGCCCGCCGGAGCAGTCGGGAACTGCCGCCGCAGCGTCAGCTCCGCGAGTTGATCACGATCGAGCCGCATGGACCCGCGACCCGAGGAACTCGTCGATGGCGTCGCAGAAGGCCGAGAAACCTTCCCCGGCGTGGATCCCGTGCCCGTACGGCAGCGTACGGAAGCTCGCTCCCGGGATCCGCCCGGCGACCTCCGCCTGCGCCTCCTGCGGCAGCGTGCTGTCCGGGCCGCCGGCCAAGATCAACACCGGCGCGGTGATCGACTCCAGCCCGGACCAGTTCGCCGGGTCGGGGGAGCGCAGTTCGGCCCGCAGTTGGTTGATCAACGCGAAGTCGTACGGTGTCGGCTGATCCGGCGGCTCGACGTCGGGCCGGTCCAGCGGCACCGGCGGCGGTGCCTCCTCGACCACCAGCGCGGCCACCCGGTCCGGCCGCAGCTGGGCGGCGATCAACGCGGCCAGGCCGCCCATCGAGTGCCCGATCAGGGTCACCCGATCCAAGTCCAGCGCGTCGGCCAGCAGCCAGACGTCCTCGGCCAGCGCCCGGAACGAGTATCCGTCGGCATGATCACTGCCGCCGTGCCCGCGCTGATCCACCGCCAACACCTGGTAGCGATCACCGAGGTGTTCCGCGAACCGGTCCCACGTCGTGTGATCACCGCCGAGCCCGTGCAGCAGGATCACCGGCGGCCCATCCGGCACCCCGGTACGGGAAACGAACAGCCGGAGGTCCCCGGCCACAACCAAGCCGTCGTCTGTCACGCGGCACACTCTACGGGCCGAAGATGACCGCTCCGGTCACCTTTCGAACCGCGCGCGGATACCGACGAAATGATCCTTCATCGCCGCAGCGAACCGCTCCGCATCGCCCGCGGCGAGGGCGTTCAGCAGATCGCGGTGCCAGCGCGCCGCTTCCTTCTTGGTGTATTGATCACCGGGCAGCCGGGCGTTCACGTCGGCGAAGGTGCGCCAGAAGACGCTGACCAGATCGAGGATCAGGGCGTTGCCGAGCGGCTGGTAGAGGGCCCGGTGAAACTCCCAGTCCTCCTCGGCGAACGGCACCCCGCGCCGCGCCTTGGCCTCCATCCGTTCCACGATCTCGGTCAGCTCGCCGAGGTCGCCGTCCGCGAAGTGGGCGACCACGTCGTCGGCCAGCCCGATCTCCAGCGCCTGCCGGACCGCGAGCACGTCGCGCACCTCGCGCAGGTCGCCGGCCATCGACTGCGACATCCGGAACGCCAGCCCGTCCTCGAGCGACTTCAGCCCGACGGTGCCGACATAGGTGCCGTACCCGTGCCGGATCTCGATGATGCCGACCGCCTGCAGCGCCTTCATCGCCTCCCGCAACGGATGCCGGCCGACCTCGAGCTGGGTCATCAGTTCCTGCTCGGTGGGCAGCGGGTCGCCGGAGACGAGGTTGTGGTCGAGGATGTAGGCCTTGACCGCGTCCCGGATGAACTCCTGGTTCGTCGCAGCCGTGCGGGGGCGCCGCGCCGTCGAACCGGTACCGGTCATGATCGTTCCTCCTCAAGACCCCTCAGAGCAGCCCCGCGGCCTCCATCCTGCCCCGGATTCCGGCGATCTCGGCGTCATTCAGCCCGATCGCCGGCTCGGCGAGCCGCGGGCAGTCGATCACGCCGAGCAGCCAGACCGCCGCCTTGAACGCACCGAGCGCCGCCGACGCCCCGCCGACCCGGCTGCGGTCGCCGGCCTTGATGATGTCGAACAGCTTGATCAGTCGGTCCTGCTCGGCCCGGGCGCCGGCCAGGTCGCCGGCCTCGACCAGGGCGAGGATCCGGACGTAGCCGGCCGGGTCGACGTTGCCGAGGCCGGGCACGGCGCCGTCGACGCCGAGCTGCATCGCGGTGTCGACGGTGACCTCCGACCCGGTCATGATCGAGAAGCCGTCCAGCCCGCGGTCGCTCCGGCCGTTCACCAGCGAGCGCAGGCTCAGCTCGGCACCGCTGGAGTCCTTCACCCCGGCCAGCACGCCGTCGGCGGCGAGTTCCAAGATCAACTCACCGTCCAGCTTGAGCTTCACCCGGGACGGAATGTCGTAGCCGAAGACGGGGGTCTGGCCGGCCATCTCGGCGAGCCGGCGGAAGTGCCGGTCGATCTCGTTGCGGTGCGGCGGGATGTAGAACGGCGCGGTGATCACCAGGCCGTCCACGCTGAACTTCATCGCCTGCCGGACCAGATCGGCGACCCGGTTGGTGGACGGCTCGAGAGTGCCGGCCAGCAGAGTCGCGGCTCCGGCGGTCTCGGACCGAGCCACGTCGAGCACCCGGGCTCGTTGATCATCGGAGAGCGACGTCCCCTCGCCGCTGCTGCCGAGTACGAAGACGCCGGTGGAGCCGGCCGCGAGCACGTACCCGATCAACCGGGCCAGCGAACGCGCGTCCACATCGCCCTGGTCGGTCAGCGGTGTCACCAAGGGCGGGATCACGCCGTGCAGCCGCAGCCTCGGGTCGCCGATCATGGTCGTTCCTCCGTTCATGATCGTCTGTCGTCGATCGACGACAACGGTACGCGGGCCAGCCGGATCCCTTCGTACGGGCGCTTCTGGCCAGCCTCGTAGAGCACGCCGAGCCGTTCATCGGGGAGCAGGGCGAGGTCGGAATAGGCGGCCGGCCCGGCGTGCAGCAGCGGCCCGCGCCGCCAGCCGGTGCCGCCGGCGTTGCCGACGTAGAGGCCGAGCCGGACCCGGCGGCCGGCCGAGCGCGGCGTGGACAGCACGATCCGGTCGTCCGGCAGCCGGATCAGCGCGGCCTGCACGTCCGGTGCGACGGTGGCCCGGACCGGCCGATAGGGCGCGTCCAGGGTGTCGCCGCCGTCCTCCGACCAGGCGTGCACGCGGCCGGATACCGAGCTCGAGAAGTTGCGGGTGTTGAAGTAGACCCGGCCGTCGGCCAGCTCGACCGCCGCGGACTCGTTCGGGTTGATCGCCAGCGGATCCTCGTCGTCGACATGATCATCGACGAAGCCGAGCCGCCAGCTGCGGCCGCCGTCGTCGCTGACGATGCAGTGGCCGGCGCTGTAGCGCTGCCGCGGGTCGGGATCCTGGTCCGGCTCGGGCAGCACGGTGTGGTTGGCCGGGATCAGCAGCCGGCCGGCGTGCGGGCCCTGGGTCAGCGCGATGCCGTGGCAGGGGCCGGTCGCATACCAGCCCCAGTTCTTGTGCTTCACCGCGTCGGTGATCTCCTCCGGCTCGGTCCAGGTCCGGCCCAGATCGCCGCTGCGCTGGAGAAACACGCGGCGGGCCAGGTAGGCCTGGTCGGACAGGTGCAGCTTCTTCTCGGAGAGGTCGCCCGGATTCCGTACCGAGACGAGCACGATGTCGCCGCTGGCGGGATCGACCACCGGGGCCGGGTTGCCGCAGGTCGCGTCGTCGGCCGAGTGGACCACCTGGACGTCGCCCCAGCTGGCCCCGCCGTCGGTGGATCTCCGGCAGACCAGGTCGATCTTGCCGGTGTCGGATCCCGAGTTCACCCGCCCCTCGCAGAACGCGATCACGTTCTCGCCGTCGGCGATCAGGGCCGGGATGCGATAGGTGTGGTAGTCGCTGTCGGCCGGATCGAAGATCAACTCGTCCTTCAGGCTTGAAGACATAGGACGTACTATGTCATAGTCCGTCGCAACTCACCCGGGGGTGGGGGCTCGACCCAACGAAGGAGATGGGGAACATGGATCTGCACGGGCGTACGCAACTTTCGCGGCGCGGCCTGCTCGGCGGTGGTGCCGCTCTCGCCGGCACGGTCGGGGTGGCGGGCCTCGGCGGCCTGGCCGGCTGTTCGACCGGCGGCGGTGGTGGCGACGACGCCGCGGTGAACGCGGCGGTGAAGCTGCCGACCCACCAGCCGTACGAAGGGGTCGACCCGGACCTGCCCGGCGACGAGACGGTCCTGGACGGCTACCTGAAATTTCCGGCCGAGCCGAAGCAGGTGATCACCGAGGCGCCGGGCGACGGTCAACCGGTCACCTTCATGACCAACATCCCCGGCGCGATCCCGCCGCCCGCGAGCGACAACGCGTTCTGGACCGAGCTGAACAACCGGCTCGGCTCGCCGCTCGAGATCAGCATGGCCTCCAACGACGAGTACGGCGACAAGTTCGCCACCCGGGTGGCCGGCGACGACCTGCCGGACCTGATCAACATCCCGCCCGGCACGGCGCAGTTGCCCGGCCTGCTGAAGGCCAAGGCCCGCGACCTGACCGAGTTCCTGTCCGGCGACGCGGTCAAGCAGTATCCGTTCCTGGCCAACCTGCCCGAGGTCTACTGGCGCGGCTGCGTCTTCAACGGCGGCATCTACGGGGTGCCGGTGCCGCGCGGCATGGCCCGCACCTCGCTGCCGCTCTACCGCGAGGATCTCCTTGCCGCCAAGGGAATCAAGGATCCGGCACCGAAGAACTTCCAGGAGTTCTTCGATCTCTGTGTCGAGATGACCGACCAGCGCGGCAACCGCTGGGCCTGGTCGACGGCGCCGACGAACTACCTCAAGCAGATGCTCGGCATCCCGTACCTGTGGGCCGAGGACGGCGGCAAGTTCACCAGCGCCAACGAGCATCCGCGCAGCGCCGACGCCCTCGAGGCGGTACGGAAGCTGGTCGAGGCGGGCGTGGTCAACCCGGACGCGTTCACCTCCGGCGCGAGCGCCCGCAAGCAGTGGTTCAACGGCGGCATCGTCAGCTTCGACCTGGACAGCTTCGTGGCCTGGAACCAGTACTACGCCGACAACACGGCCGGCGACGCGTTCGCCGTGAACATGCTCGACGTGCCGGGGTTCGACGGCGGCGAGGGCACCCCGTGGCTCGGCGCGGCGCTGAACAACATCACCGCGATCAACGCGCAGACCAAGCACTCCCCGGAGACGCTGCTCAAGATCGCGAACTGGATGGCCGCGCCGTTCGGCACCCAGGAATACCTGTTCCGCAAGTTCGGTGTCGAGGGCCGGCACTACGCGCTGGAGGGCTCCGACCCGATCCCGAACAAGGTCGGCGTGCTGGAGACCGGCATCGGCCTGCAGTACGTCTGCGATGCGCCGATGGCGCTCTACCTGGCCGGGCATCCGGAGGTGCCGGAGAAGCAGCAGAAGATCCAGCAGAAGATCGCTCCGCGGCTGGTCGCCAACGCCTCGTACGGGCTCTACTCGGACACCCTGAGCAAGAAGGGCGCGATCATCGACGGGCCGCTGAACGACCTGAGCACCCAGATCATCCTCGGCAAGCAGCCGGTGTCGGCCTGGGCGACCGGGGTGCAGGACTGGTTGGCCGCGGGAGGCGAGGACATCCGGTCCGAACTCCAGCAGGCGCACGCCGATGTCAACGGAGGTTGAGGCCCGCTCGGCCCCGATCGCCGCGACCGTGCCGCCGGAGCGACGCCGGCCGTCGCTGGCCCGGCGGGTCCTCGACGACCGGGTGCTGTTGATCTTCGCCGTGCCCGGCGTCGCGCTGATCCTGTTGTTCCATTACGTTCCGCTGCTCGGCAACGTGATCGCGTTCAAGGACTACCAGCCGTTCCTCGGCATCATGGCCAGCGACTGGTCGGCCCTGGACAACTTCGAGGTGATCTTCAGCGGCGACCGCGCCTTCCTGCAGGCGCTCGGCAACACGTTGATCTTGACCACGCTGCAGGCGGTGTTCGTGTTCCCGGCACCGATCCTGCTGGCGCTGCTGATGAATTCGCTGTTCTCGGAGAAGATCAAGAAGATCGTCCAGAGCATCCTCTACCTGCCGCACTTCCTGTCCTGGGTGATCGTGGTCTCGCTGTTCCAGCAGTTGCTCGGCGGCAGCGGGATGCTGAACAACTTCCTGCGCTCCAACGATTTCGCGACGGTCAGCATCATCGGCAACCCGGACACGTTCCACGCCCTGCTCACCTCGCAGATCATCTGGAAGGACACCGGCTGGGCGACGATCCTGTTCCTGGCCGCGCTGTCGCAGATCGAGCCCGAGCTGTACGAGGCCGCGAGCGTCGACGGCGCCGGGCGGATGCGGCAGCTCTGGCACATCACGCTGCCCGGCCTGAGCGGGATCATCATCCTGCTCTTCATCCTGCGGCTGGGCGACTCGCTCAGCGTCGGGTTCGAGCAGATCCTGCTGCAGCAGGCCGCGGTCGGCCGCGGCGTCAGCGAGGTGCTGGACACCTACGTCTACAACAACGGCGTGCTGGGCGGGAACTGGGGCGTCGCTGCGGCGGTCGGCCTGGTCAAGGGGATCGTCGGCGTGATCTTGGTGCTGGCGGCGAACCGGATCGCCCACGTGTTCGGCCAGGAGGGGGTGTATCGCCGATGAGCCGTCCCGTCGTACACGGAACGCCGATCGCCTCCTGGCCGGTCCGGCTGCTCAAGGCGGTCGTGCTGATCATCTTCTGTGCGGCCGTGATCATCCCGTTCCTCGGCGTGGTCTCGACCAGCCTGGCACCGGCCGAGCAGATCGCCCGGGCCGGCGGCCTGGTGCTGTTTCCGGAGTCGATCAGTACGGAGGCGTACCAGTCGATCTTCGCCGGCGGCGTGGTGACCCGGGCGATCGGCGTGAGCACGTTCGTCACGGTGGTCGGCACCCTGCTCAGCCTGACCGTGTCCAGCCTGCTCGGTTACGCCCTGTCCCGGCCCGCCTTCATCGCCGGCCGGCCGTTCCTGTTGATCGTCCTGATCAGCATGCTGTTCTCGCCGGGCATCATCCCGACCTACCTGCTGGTCCGCGGCGTCGGCCTGATCGACAGTCTGTGGGCGCTGATCCTGCCGACGATGGTGAGCGCGTTCAACGTGGTGGTGCTGCGGGCGTTCTTCGCCGGGCTGCCGCGGGAGCTGATCGAGAGCGCCCGGGTCGACGGGGCGGGGGAGCTGCGGATCTTCACCTCGATCGTGCTGCCGCTGTCCAAGGCGGTGCTCGCGGTGATCGGCCTGTTCTACGCGGTCGGCTACTGGAACGCGTTCTTCAACGCGCTGCTCTACATCAACGACACCACCCTGTGGCCGCTGCAGCTGGTGCTGCGCACGTACGTGATCAACGACACCCAACTGGGCGCCGCCGAACTGGGCGTGGAGCATCTGCCGCCGCAGGCCGCCATCCAGATGGCGATTCTGGTGATCTCGATCGTCCCGATCCTGATCGTCTACCCGTTCCTGCAGCGGCACTTCGCGAAGGGTGTGCTCACGGGTGCCGTGAAGGGGTGACTCGATGTCGCAGAATTGACGATAGCTTCCATTCCACCGTTGGAAACGGGCTGTTGTGCAAACTATCGTCAATTCTGCGACAGTGACTCGGCCGCAAGTCGCTCCCAGCCGCCGTCGTTGTCGACGACGAAGCAGAACTCGTTGCCCTCCGGATCGATCATCACGACATAGCCGTCGCCGGTCTCGTTGAGTTCCTCCCGACCGGCTCGTCGCGCGCCGAGGTCGATCGCGCTGGCGCAGGCTTCGCCGGCGTCGGCGACCTGGACGTCGAGGTGGAGCCGGTTCTTGACCTGCTTGGGTTCTGGGACCCGTTGGAACGCGATCCGAATCGGCGCGGCAGCGACCACCGCGAGATCAGCGTTCACGGAGCCCCATCGGCACCCCATGAGGCTGGCCCAGAAGCGGGCGAGGTCCGCCGGGCTCTCGCTGTCGATCATGATCTCCTGGATCAGCATTCGCATTCCGAGATCCTGTCAGGTCCTCGGGCGCCGGCCGGGAGCCGTCGACCGGGAGGTCTTGACGACCAGCCGGGAATTCGGCTGACTGGAACCGATGACTTCGGCCGCCGACGCTGGTCTACACCTCGGGACCGATCCAGCACACCCGGGAGGAAGCATGACCGAACAGACCACCAAGGCACTGCCGCCGGTCGTGGACCGCGAGACCTGGCAGGCGGAGCTCGACGAGCTGCGGCGGCGGGAGAAGGCGGCCACCCGGGAGCTCGACGCCATCGCCGCGCAACGCCGCCGGCTTCCGATGGTCGAACTCGGTGACTACACGCTGATCGGAGCCGACGGCCCGATCCGGCTGGCCGACGTGTTCGCCGGGCGGTCCCAGCTGATCGTCTACAACCACATGTGGACCGACGGCGCGGAGTGGCAGTGCGGCGGCTGCACCGGCTTCACGTCGCAGTTCGTCCGGCTGGATTTCCTGGACAACTACGACGCCCGCTTCGTGATCGTCACCAACGGTCCGATCGCGGAGGCGCTGGCGTACAAGGAAAAGGTCGGCAACCAGATGGACTGGTACTCCTCCGCGGAGAGCCCGTTCGGCGCCGACGTCGACGCGCCGCCCGGGGCGGGCTTCGCGGTGAACGTGTTCCTCCGCGACGGCGACAAGGTCTACCGCACCTGGCACACGAACGGTCGGGGCACCGAGCAGCTCAGCCACACGTTCCCGCTGATCGATCTGCTGCCGTGGGGCCGGCAGGAGGAGTGGCAGGACTCGCCGGACGGCTGGCCCAAGGCGCCCACCTACTCCAACTGGCTCGACTCGCCCGACATCGCCCGGCTCTACGGCCCTGCCGGCGATGGGAGTTGAACCGACGAGCAGCGGGTGGCTGCCGATCAACGGACTCAGCCTCTATCACGAGGTGTACGGCGAGCTCCGCGGGTCGGCCAGGACTCCCTTGCTGGTGATCCCCGGCGGATTCATGGGTACGGGCTCGATGGCCGACTGGATCCACCAGCTGGCAGCCGAGCGACCGGTGATCATCTTCGATCAGCAAGGCCACGGCCGGACCCCGGACACCTCGCGCCCGATGTCGTACGAGCAGTTCGCCGACGACGCCGCGGCGCTGCTGGAGGCATTACGGGTCGAACGAGTGGCCGTGCTCGGCTATTCACAGGGTGGCAGTGTGGCGCTGCAACTCGCGGTCCGCCGCCCGAGCCTGGTCGAGAAGCTGATCGTCCTGTCGGCCACCTACCGTCGGGACGGCTGGTATCCATCGGTGCTGAAGGGAATCTCCGGTCTCACCGCCGCCGCGTTCGCCGGTACGGCCGTCGAGCGGGCGTTCCTGGAGCACACGCCGGACCGGGCGGCGTTCGACGCGTACCTGGAGAAGATGAAGGTGCTGGGGAGCAATGATCATCACCTCAGCGACGGCCAGGTGCGCTCGTTCCCCGCCAAGACCATGATCATCGTCGGGGACGCCGACTCGGTGCGACCGGAGCATGCGCTGGCGCTGTTCCGGTTGCGGGGCGGCGGCGATGAGCAGCCAGCCGGCGCCGGCGTGCTGCAGGAGTCACCGGCCACCCGTCTGGTGATCATGCCGGCCATGTCCCACGTCGGCCTGGCGGCGGAATCGGCGACGTTGCTGCCGATGCTGAACGCGTTCCTCGACGACGTGCCGCCGGTGCCGCCGGATCTCTTCTAGGGACGCACGACACTAGGGACGGAGATCAGTTCAGCGTCCGGGCGAGAAGTCGCGGATGATCGGCAGCACCTCGTCGAAGTTCGTCTCGAGCAGCCAGTGGCCGCCCTCGATCAGGTGCAGTTCGGCGGCCGGATGATCACGGTGGTACGCCTGCGCGGCACCGGCCGGCATGTACCCGTCCTGGTGGCCCCACACGATGAGGGTGGGCGGTCGATGATCACGGAGGTAGGCCTGCTGGCGGGCGAACCAGGGCACCGTGTGACGCTGGTCGGCGAGCAGCGAGGTCAGGTTCTCCCGGCGCTGCGGGGTTCCGAGCTGGGCCCACGCCAGCGTCCACAGATCCGGCGGTATCCGCTCGGCCAGCCGGTCGTCGACCTCGCCGACGTACTCGTCCCGGAACCCCTCCGGTGATACGGCCTGACCGAGCTTGCGCCGCCCCTCGTCGGTCGGGTTGTTCCAGAACTCCTTGAGCGGCGCGTACTTCGGACCGTGTTGATCTTCGTAGATGTCGCCATTGGAGATGATCAACGCGGAGACCCGGTCCGGCGCGGCCATTGCCAGCCGGAAGCCGAACTGGGACCCGTAGTCGTGCAGATAGAGCGCGTAGCGGGTCAGGCCGGCGACCTCGGTGAACCGCCGCAGAAAGTCGGAATAGCCGTCGAAAGTGTACGAGAAGGACTCCGGGTCCGGCGTCGCGCTGTAGCCGAAGCCGGGCAGGTCCGGCGCGACGGTGCGCCAGCGGTCGCTGAGTGCGGGCATCAGCCGGCGGAACGCGTACGACGACGCCGGATAGCCGTGCGGCAGCAGCAGGACCGGCGCGTCCGCCGGTCCGCACTCGCGGTAGAAGATCTCGATGCCGGCGACCTCGGTCCGGCGGTGGCGAACCTGCGTGCCTTCAGGTCCGGCTAACGGCGTGTTCGCTGTCAGATCAGTCATGGCGCGTCTCCCTTCCTCCGTGACCCTCCGACCTGTACCCGGATCGGTGCCGGTGGTCACCGGCGACGGCCGGTACGATGCGCCGCATGTCTCAGGCTCCGCCTCCACGGTCGCCGGACGGGCAGTGGTGGTGGGACGGCCGACAGTGGCTGCCGGTCCAGCAACAGCCGCCCCACCCCGGGCCGCCGAACGGTCCCCGGCGTTCCGCAGCGCCCTTGATCATCCTCGTCGCGGTCGTGGCGGCGGTGGTGATCATCGGACTGGTCGCCGGAGGAACGTTGTGGATACGTAGTCTGCAGGCCGCGACCGAGACCACCGCCCCGCCGCCCACCGACGCGGCCGACCGATCACGGCCTTCCCCGTCGCCGTCGCCGTCCCCGTCCGGGCCCGGCCCGGTGCGGTGCCAGGCGAGGACCAGCGAGGGATGCTTCCCGAAGGTGAGCGTCGGCAAACTCGTGGCCGCGCTGCGGTCGAAGGGCTTCCAGTGCGAGAAATCGGGGTCGTACGGCACTCGCTGCACCAAGCGGATCTCGAGCCGCGACCAGCACACCTACGCGTTGAACCACAGCCTGCGGGACGCGGACCGGCTGACCAGCCTGATGGCGCTCGGCTCGGCCTCCGCCGTCGGTACCGATCCGCCCGACCGGACCGGTCAGGCGAACCGGCGCACCGTCGAGGCGCTGCAGCTGGGGCTGGACCTGGTGCTGCCCGCCGCCGGCCCGACCCGGCGCAAGATCGCGGACTGGGCACGGGATCATCAAGGCCGCTGTGCCGACACCTTCGACGTGCACCAGGTGATCGACGGGTACGAGCTGCGCTGCAGCAACCCGGAGCCGATCGCCGTCAGCGACAAGCAGGTGGTCACGACCTGGAGCGGAAGCGTGACGATCGGCGCCGGCCGGCTCCGCTGACTAGCGACCGGCCCGAGCGAGTTCCTCGAGGTGCAGATTGGACAGCGCCCGCCGGAAGACGGCGACGTCGGCGATCCGGCCCTCGAAATGATCACCGACGACGCCGTCGACACTGGTGCAGCCGATCCGCAGCGGCTCGGCGGTGTCGATCGGGCCGAAGCCGTCGATCACGTCCGTCGCCGGGCCGCTGCCGCCGGACTGCCAGCGCAGGATGGAGCCGTCCAGGAAGCCGTTCACCAGGCGTCGGCTCCGGTCGATCACCAGGGCCAGGTGGTGCCAGTCGTCGTCGAGCACGGCCGTGGTCGCCTGCTGCGAGGCCCGCTGGGCGGTGCCGCCGCCGGCGTTGACCCGGACCACCGGCAACCCCGCGGTGGACAGCACCACTGAGAAGCCGGCCCGGGTGGACACCAGGTTGCCCTTGGTGATCAGACCCAACTGCCGCCCGGGTACGGCGGCCGAGGCGCGGCGGAACCACAGTGAAACCGTGAAGCTGCCCGGGCCGGGATCGAGCACGTCGCCGAAGTCCACGAAGCCGGCGCGGCCGTCGAACTCGAGCACCGGCCGGCCGCCGTCGCGGACCCAGGAGGCGTCGACGACCCGGCCGTCGTAGCGTTCGCTGCCGCTGCTGGCGACCCGATCGCCGGAACCCTCGTCCAGCCGCCAGCGGGCCACCGGCGCTGGCCGGTCGGTGTCGAACAGCCAGTCCAGGGTGAACCGGGCGAACACCACCCGGGGCGACTGATAGACGCTGCGGCCGGCGTACTTTCCCTTGCAGAAAAGGCAACCGGCCAGGTCGGAGCCGAGTTGCACCAGGTCGGAGTTGTTGGATGCGCCAGACACCAGCCGTGGTCCGCGGCGCCAGGCCCGGCCCTGGCCGAGGCTGTAGTAGGCGGTCAGGTTGCCCCGGTGCTCGGTGAAGCCGGACGGCACGTCGGACGAGCTGACGATCACCAGGTCGTGCCGCGGGCGGTCCAGATTGATCATGCCGTGGTCGACCCCGTTGAACCATTCCGGCAGGTCCGGCTCCAGCTCGGCCGGCGACCAGGTCAGCCCGTCGTCGGTGCTGACCGAGCGCACCTTGAAGTGGCCGCCGGTGAGCCCGGGCTCACTGTCGCCGTTACGGCCGCGGCCGATCGCCAGGATCGTGCCCGGTGCGGTCTCGGCGATCCGCAGCTCGGCGAAGCCCGCGTACGGTGCTCGCGGCGGAATGGGCTCACTGATCCGCCAGGTGTCGCCGCCGTCGTCGCTGTAGAGGAAGGACGCGGTGAAATCGGGGCGGTAGTGCCGGTACTGGTGGGAGACCGGCATCAGCAGCCGGCCGCTGCTCGTCTTCAATCCGTGGCCGGCCGTCGACACGTGCCGGTCGCCCGGCTTCCCCTCGAACAGGTCGGCCGGCACCTCCCGGATGTCGCTCCAGGTCCGCCCGTTGTCGCGACTGGTCAGGTAGACCATCCGGTTCGCCTCGAACTGGTGCTGCTCGGTGTAGTCCGGCTCGCCGATCTTGCGGTCGCAGAAGGCCCAAATGATGCCGGTGGCGCTGTCGTACAGCAGGTTGGCGTTGAAATAGCAGACGGGCCGGTCGGCGCCGTCGTGCCGGACGGTCCCGTGCCTGGTCAGCACGCTGATCTGGGCGTCCCAGGTGCGGCCGCCGTCGGGGCTGCGCCGGTAGACGAGATCGACGGTCCGGGTCAGGTCCGAGGTCGCGATCCGGCCCTCGGCGTACGCGAGCAGGACACCGTCGCCGGCCTGCACGATGCCGACCTGGTGATACACGTTGTACGGCAGCGTCCGGTCCGCGTTGGTGAACACCGTCGTCTCGCTGTACGGCGGCGGCGCCGCGCTCTCGTCGGCCGAGGCCGGAAGCGTCTGAACCGCGCCGAGCCCGAGCGCGGAGGCTCCGGCCGCGGCGCCGGTGATCAGGAACGATCGGCGGTCGAGAGGAAGAGGATGGTCGGTCTGCGGCATGGCGC
Organism: Microlunatus parietis; assembly: GCF_013407955.1. Lineage (GTDB taxonomy): Bacteria > Actinomycetota > Actinomycetes > Propionibacteriales > Propionibacteriaceae > Microlunatus > Microlunatus parietis. Next base: position 6,517,082 of record NZ_JACCBU010000001.1, read on the forward strand.
ACCCCCGCTCATCGGACGTCCTATGAGCGTAACCGGGGATTCACCGTCGGTTCAATGATCGGTCACCGGAACTGGGACATGTCCCTGGCCGACGGAATGAACCGCGAGAACCGCCGGTCTCGCGGTAGTTTGTGCCGATGACCGAGCAAGATCATCGAGAGCGGACCGAGCGGCGTGCCGCGGTCGTGATCAACGCGACCAAGATCGATGACGCGCTGGAACGCCTGCTGCGGCAGCGGTTCGTCGACGCCGGCTGGGCCGAGCCGCTCTGGCTGGAGACGACGCCGGACGACCCCGGCCGGGCGATGACCGCGGAGGCCGTCGAGGCCGGGGTCGACCTGGTGGTCGCGGCCGGCGGCGACGGCACCATCCGGGTGGTGATCGCCGGCCTGGTCGGCTCCGACATCCCGGTCGCCCTGCTCGCGGCGGGCACGGTGAACCTGCTCGCCCGCAACCTCGACATCCCGCTCCGGCTGGAGGACGCGATCGAGGTCGCGCTCGGTGATCAGGAACGCACCATCGACCTGATCAAGCTCACCGCCGACGACGGCGAGCCCGACCATTTCGCTGTGATGGCGGGGATCGGGACCGACGCGGCGATCATGGAGGAGGCCGACGCCGACCTCAAGAAGTCGATCGGGCCGGCCGCCTACGCCGTCGCCGCGGCCCGCAACCTCGGCCGCAAGCCGCTCCGGACCAAGATCACGATCGACGACGGCCCGACGGTCCGGCGCCGGTCCGTGCTGTGCGTCGTCGGTAACGTCGGGGAGGTGCCGGGGCTGGTCAGTCTGATCCCGGAGGCCCGGCTGGACGACGGCCGGCTCGACCTGCTGGTGGCGTCACCGCGCCGGCTCGGGGACTGGATCACGGCGTTCGTCCGGGTGCTGCTGCGGCGGCACCACGAGGACGCCAACCTCGACCACTGGACCGGCCACCGGGTGGAGATCACGGTGCCGGCCCCGGAGGCGTACCAACTGGACGGCGATACCGAGGGCGAGGCCTCGCGACTGGTCGCGGAGGTGGTGCCGGCGGCGGTCCGGGTGAAGACACCACCCTCCTAGGCACGATCGGACGGCGATCGCCGGATTGCGCTAGCATGGCCGGCATGCAGCACCGCCGGGCGCTCCTTAGCTAGCCGCGCGGACCACAGTCCAGCGCGGCCAACCCCTCCTGCTCGAGGGGTTTTTTCATGCCCGGACCAAGAGCACAAGGGAGTTTGTACCGTGAATGAGTCCTCGGTCGAGGAAGCCGACGCCACCGGCGCGCGTTATGACGCGCGCGCGGCCCAGGAGCGCTGGGCCGCCTTCTGGGAGGCCGACCAGACGTTCACGCCGCTCGACGACGGCTCCAAGGAGCGCCGCTACGTGCTGGACATGTTCCCGTACCCGTCCGGCGACCTGCACATGGGTCACGCCGAGGCGTTCGCGATGGGCGACGTCTGGGCCCGCTTCCTGAAGCTGCGCGGCTATGACGTGATGCACCCGATCGGCTGGGACTCGTTCGGGCTGCCGGCCGAGAACGCCGCGATCAAGCGGAACGCGCACCCGGCCGAGTGGACCTACGCCAACATCGACACCCAGGCGAACTCGTTCAAGCGGTACGGGCTGAGCCTGGACTGGTCCCGGCGGCTGCACACCTCCGACCCGGAGTACTACCGGTGGACCCAGTGGCTGTTCCTGCGGTTCCGGGAGCGCGGGCTGGCGTACCGGAAGGCGAGCTGGGTCAACTGGTGCCCGAAGGACCAGACCGTGCTGGCCAACGAGCAGGTGATCAACGGCGAGTGCGAGCGGTGCGGCTCGCCCGTCACCAAGCGCGAGCTGACCCAGTGGTTCTTCAAGGTCACCGAGTACGCGGACCGGCTGCTGGACGACATGGAGCAGCTGGAGGCCGGCTGGCCGGAGCGCGTGCTGACCATGCAGCGGAACTGGATCGGCCGGTCCGAGGGCGCCTACATCGACTTCGCGCTGCCCGGCTCGGACGAGCCGATCACCGTCTTCACCACCCGGCCGGACACCCTGTACGGCGCCAGCTTCCTGGTCATCGCGCCGGACGGCAAACTGGCCCCGAAGATCGTCACCGATGATCATCGGGCCGAGTTCGAGGCGTACCTGGAGAAGACCAAGTCCGAGACCGAGATCGAGCGGCAGTCGACCGACCGGGAGAAGACCGGCGTCTACCTGGGCGTCGATGCGATCAACCCGGTCAGCGGCGCGAAGATCCCGGTCTTCGTGGCCGACTACGTGCTGGCCGAGTACGGCACCGGCGCGGTGATGGGGTCCGCCGCCCATGATCAACGCGACCTGGACTTCGCCCGCAAGTACGGCCTGCCGATCCTGGTCGTGATCGACTCCGGCCAGGAGGACCCGAACGTCTCCGGGATCGCCACCAAGGCCGACGGTCCGTACGTCAACTCTCCTGTCCTGGAAGGGATCTCCGACACCGAGACCGGTGTCGCGACGATGATCAAGGTGCTCCAGGAGAAGGGCGCCGGCCGGGGCGCGACGACCTACCGGCTGCGGGACTGGCTGCTGAGCCGGCAGCGGTTCTGGGGCGCCCCGATCCCGATCATCCACTGCGAGGCGTGCGGGGAGGTGCCCGTGCCCGATGATCAGCTGCCGGTGGAGCTGCCGTACCTGACGGGCACGGATCTCAACCCCAAGGGCACGTCGCCGCTGGCGGCGGCGACCGACTGGGTGAACGTGGACTGCCCGACCTGCGGTGGCCCGGCGACCCGGGACACCGACACGATGGACACGTTCGTCGACTCGTCCTGGTACTTCTTCCGGTACTGCTCGCCGGGCTTCGAGGGTGGCCCGTTCGACCCCGAGGACGTCCGGCGCTGGATGCCGGTCGCGCAGTACGTCGGCGGCGTCGAGCACGCGATCCTGCACCTGCTGTACATGCGGTTCTTCACCAAGGCGCTGTACGACATGGGCCTGGTCGACTTCACCGAGCCGATGCGCCGGCTGCTGAACCAGGGCCAGGTGATCAACCAGGGCAAGTCGATGAGCAAGTCGCTGGGCAACGGTGTCGACCTGGGCGAGCAGATCGAGAACTTCGGCGTCGACGCGGTCCGGCTGACGATGATCTTCGCCGGCCCGCCGGAGGAGGACATCGACTGGGCCGACCTGTCGCCGAGCGGCTCGGTGAAGTTCCTGCAGCGGGCCTACCGGCTGGCCGCGGACGTCACCAGCGAGCCCGGTGTCGACCCGGCCGGCGGCGACGCGACCCTGCGGTCGACCGCGCACCGGACCCTGGCCGACATCACCCAGTGCATCGAGACGCAGCGGTTCAACGTCGCGGTGGCCCGGATCATGGAGCTGGTCAACGCGACCCGCAAGGTGATCGACACCGGCGCCGGCCCGGCCGACCCCGCGGTCCGCGAGGCCTGTGAGTTCGTGGCGATTGCGCTGAGCCTGGTCTCGCCCTATGTGGCCGAGGAGATGTGGGAGCAGCTGGGGAAGCCGCCGTCGATCGCCAACGCCGGCTGGCCCACGGTCGACGAGTCGCTGCTGACCATCGAGTCGGTCACCTGCGTGATCCAGGTCAAGGGCAAGGTCCGCGGCCGGCTGGAGGTCTCGCCGACGATCGGCGAGGACGAGCTGCGCGAGCTGGCCCTGGCCGAGGAATCGGTGCAGCGCGCCCTGGACGGCCGCGAGATCGCCAAGATCATCATCCGCGCCCCGAAGCTGGTCTCGATCGTCCCCGCCTGAATCGCGTCTGCCAGTTTTTCACGTTACGTGAAAAACTGGCGCCTTACCCGAGAAACTTCTCTGGTATTGCGCCAGGAAACCTGGTGAGGTGGGTCAGGTGGTACCGGCGAGGGTGGCCACGATGCCGAGGTGATCGGTGCCGGCCACCTCGACGGTACGGACCTCGGTGGCGGTCAGCCGGTCGTTGATCATGACGTGGTCGATCGGGATCAGCGGCGGGAAGCGCCGGTTCGCCGGGAAGGTGGGCAGCCAGCCGGCTCCGGCGACGTCGGTGGCGCTGCGCAGCCCGTCCGCCCGCAGGTTCTGCATCGCACCGTGATCATCGACCGCGTTGAAGTCGCCGGCGATGATCAACGGCCGGTCCTTCGGCTGCTCGGCAGCGATCCGGCGGATCAACCGGTGCTCGGAGACGTAGGTCCTGCTGCCGCAGTACGGGTTGCACGGATGCACGCCCATCAGCCGGACCGGCCCGACGTCCGGCACCTCGACGGTCGTGATCCACTGCTGGAACGTCGTCTGCGGCAGCAGTTCCGAATCGCTCAACGGAAAGCGCGAGTAGACCGACGACCCGTTGACGCCGCGGTCGTCGGCGCCCAGCGCGTGCGGGAAGCGCTCCGACCAGCCGTAGCGGTCCAGCGCCGCGCGGGTGTCCGGCTCGACCTCCAGCAGCACCACCACGTCGGCGTACCGGGCCAACTCGGCGACCCGCTCCGGATCGGCACCGCCGTGCAGCATGTTGAGACTGAGGACGCGGAAGGCCGGGGTCGTCGCGGCCCGGCCGTCCGGGACGAACAGCGGTCCGATCCAGGAGCCGTGCAGGCAGACCAGGGCCGCGACGATGATCGTGATCACCGCGACCACGGCGCGTTTACGGGCCCTGATCAAGGCGATCACCAAGAGCAGCAGCGAGACCAGGTAGCCGATGATCGCGTACCCGATGAAGGCGGACAGCAGTTCGGCGCTCTGCCCGGCGGGCTGCCAGAACCGGAGCACGGTGAAGACGGCCGCCGGCAACGCGAACAGCAGCGCGAAGATCACCAGGACCACCTGGGAACGGCGAGCCGGGCGCACGGAGTCCCAGGCCGGGCCGGCGCCGGCCCGGTAGTCGGACGAGCTCACTCCGTTCGGCTCCGCTCGCCGCGGCGGTGCACCTTGATCATCCGCAGTTCGTCGGGCTTGGGCGGGAACTCGCTGCGCCGCCGGTCCTCGGTCTCGGTCCAGCCGTGGGCCCGGTAGAACGCCCGGGCGGCCCGGTTCTCGGTGAGCACCCACAGCTGCACCTGAGCGCCGCCGGAGGAGAACACGTCCTCCTCGGCGGTCGAGAGCAGGGCGGTGCCGAACCCCTTGCGGGTGTGCCGGGGCAGCACGCCGAGATGGCGTACCGTCTCGTGGTCGTACGCGATGAAGGCGGCCGGGGTCTCGCCGACCTCGAGGATCCGGACCCGGACCTGGCGCTCGGCCAGGGTCCGCTGCCAGCGCCGGGCCACGTCGGCCACCGGGTACGGGAAGCGATTGGGCGGGAAGATGTGCCCGAGCGCGTGCTCGCTCGCGGCCCGCTCCAGCCGGGTCAGCAGCTGGGCTTCGTCGGGCCGGGCGCGGCGGATCCGCCAGCTGCCCTGCTCGTCGGTCAGCGCCGGAGCGGCCGAATCCCAGATCCGCCACAGCTCGGCCGCGATCCGGTCGGCCCGGGTGTGATGCCCGCGCTTCAGCGCCGAGCGGCCCTTCTGGACGCACCAGGCCTCGACCTGGTCCCGGTCGGTCCCGATGATCATGCCGTTCGGGCCGGGCTGCACCAGGGTCACGTCGGACCACGGGATCACCCGCTTACTGAGCGGGTTGTAGACGGTCAGCTTGCTGCCGGTGGCGACGAGCCGCGGATGCCAGACCATCCGCCAGACGTAGATCAACAACAGCAGGGCGAGTGCGCCGAGCCCGATCGTCAGCGGCAGCGAGCGGGCGTCCCGGAAGATCAGGTACGCCAGCGTCCCGAGCGCCGCGACGACGAGGACCGTGAGGATGGTGACCAGGACGATGGTCCGCCGGCCGATTCGCCAGACCCGGCGCGACGCTCGATCGGCGGGAGACTCCTCGGGCTCGTCGAAGTCGGCGTCGTCCTTGATCACCTGCCGGCTCCGGGCGCGGTCCCCGGTGCGGCGCAGGGTGGGGGCCAGCAGCTGGGTCTCGGCGGTCCGCTCGACCGCCGTCGGCTCCTCCGGACGGCGGTACAGCGCATCCGCGGCACTCCGGTACTGCGACTCGAGGGTCTCGGCGGTCCGATCGGGCGCGCTCGCGGCCGGGCCGGCCGGCGGCTTCGCCGGGTCGATCACGACCGTGTCGTCCGGGGCTGCGTCGCTTGGGGCCGTGTCGGCTGCGGTCGCGGGGTTCTGGGTCGAGGCGTTCGGAGTCGAGGCGTTCGGGCTCGATGGGGCCGGCGTCGGCGGGGTGGGGGTGCGCTGCGGGCCGGCGGGTTCCCGTTTCAGGTCGGCGAGCGTCGGGGCATCTTCGTGGTTGTCGTCCTCGATCAGGGCACGGCGCGGCTTGTACTTCGCCACGGCTCAACCCCCTCCCGTTCGACCGTCACTCGGAATCGGCGGCTGGGCGCCCAGGCCTGCCACCCTACGACGCTGTCACAGTACGTCATGGGCCAAGTCACCTGAGCGATTCCGCAGACTCAGCACCATGCTGCCATCCGAAGCCCGATCGGGGTGTGAGCGGGGCGGCGATTCGCGCGGGCACCGGCGTGGCGACACTCCACTACTCTTTCGCAATGGCCGACGTCGCGGTGATCACCGACTCCACCGCGTCCCTGCCGCCGGACCGGGTCGCCGCTGCCGGGCTGCGGGTGGTTCCGCTCCAGGTCGTCATCGCCGGCGTCAGCCGGCCCGAGGGCTCGACCGGCGCCACCGCGGGCGCGGTCGCGGAGGCGATCCGGGCCGGCCGGAGGGTCAGCACCTCCCGCCCGTCCATCGACGAGTACGCGGCGGCCTACCGCTCCGCCGCCGAGGCCGGGGCGACCGCGATCGTCGTGCTGACCATGAGCGCCCGGATGTCCGGCACCTACGACGCGGCGACCGTCGCGGCCCGGACCGCGCCGGTGCCGACCCGGGTGATCGACTCCGGCACGCTGGCGATGGCGCTCGGCTTCGCCGCCGTGTCCGCCGGCCGGTGTGCTGCCGAGGGCGCCGACGCGGACCGGGTCGCGGCCGTCGCGATCGAGCGGGCCGCCGCCGCGCGGACGTACTTCGTGGTCGACGACCTGGAGCACCTGCGCCGGGGCGGCCGGATCGGCGCCGCCGCCGCGCTGGTCGGCTCGGCGCTCTCGGTCAAGCCGCTGCTGACGATCACTGCCGGCGAGATCCGGCCGCGGGAGCGAGTCCGTACTGCGAACCGGGCCCGGCTCCGGCTGGAGGAACTCGCCGCCGACGCGATGCTCGCCGCCCACGCGGCCGGCCGCGGGGTCGGCCTCGCGGTGCACTACCTGGACGATCCGGCGCCGGCCGAGGAGCTCGCCATCCGATTGCAGCGGCGGGCCGAGGGGCCGATGGATCTGGTGATCACCCCGGTCAGCGCCGTGCTGGGGGTGCACACGGGACCCCGTACGCTCGGGGTCGTCGTCTCGCCCGACTGACCCGGTGCCGCCGGATGATCATGACGTCCGCCATAATGCTGCTGGCTGGAGTGGTACATCCGCAGTCACTGGACGAGCAGAGGGGGTCGCCTGGTGTCTCTTCAGCAATCGCGCCCATCCACCATGGTGCGGACGGAGCAAGGATCCGCACCCGAGGCAGATCCGGACGACGGCATCACCGGTTCGATCATCGCGATCGGCTTCTCGGTCACGATGAACGTGCTGACCCTGGTCGGAGTGATGGCCTGGGGCTGGCCGGCCGGCAACGTGATGTTGTTGTTCTGGATCGAGAACGTGATCATCGGCATGATCAGCCTGGTCCGGGTCGTCTCGGCCCGCGGCACGGCGACCGATGGTTCCCGACTGACCGTGAACGGCCGTCCGGTCCGGGGCACTCCGGGCCGCTACGGGCTGTTCTTCACCTTGCACTACGGCATCTTCTGCCTGGTGCACGGCGTGTTCACGCTGATCGTGACGATCAAGCTCGGGGTCGAGCCGACCTTCCTGTGGCTCGGGTTCCCGGTGATCGTCGTCGCGGTCCGCTACCTGGTCGAACTGCTGTCGACGTGGTTCGGTCCGACCGGTTTGCGGACCGTCGTGTCGCCGCAGCAGGCCATGCTGCAGCCGTACCCGAGGATCATCGTGCTGCACCTCGCGGTGCTGTTCGCGTTCTGGTTCACGCTCGGTGGCGGGGACGGCCTGCCCGCGGCCGTGTTGCGGGTGCTCGACCCGATCTTCGCGTTGCTGCCGCACCGGTTCCGGACCGACGGGGTCGAGGTGATCTTGATCCTCGTCGTGATCAAGACCGTCGTCGACATCTACACCACGCGCCGCGCCACGCGGAGCGGCTGACCCGTCGCTCGGGCACGTACGTTTCCGGCCGTCAGCGCGGCGAGGCTGCGCGAGCGACGATCCGGCGGGCCCGCCGGCGTACGGTCTCGGCGAGGTCGACGCCCGAGTCGAGGAGCCGCCGCAGTTGAGCCGCGTCGGGCCGGCTGAGGTAGTCGCCGATGGTGAGATCGTGATCGGGCCGCTCCATGATCACGATGGCGTCGCCCTCCTGGATCGAACCGGTCTCGAGCACCATCAGGTACGCCCCGACCCGGCGGGTGGCCGCGAACCGCTTGTGGAACTGCGGATCGCCCATCCGGGCCGAGAGGTTCTCGCACGGGGTACGCGGCATCCGTACCTCGACTAGGACGCCGCGTCCCGGGTCCCCGATCCGCCAGCATTCGCCGATCTTGGCGTGCGTGACGTCGAGTCCCGCTGTCCTGAGGTTCTCCCCGAACAGGCCGGGCGGTATGTTTCGGCCCAGCACGGTCGCCCACCAGGCTGCGTCCTCGTGCGCGTAGGCGTACAGCGCCTTGTCGGGCCCGCCGTGGTGACGCGTGTCGCACTGCCGGTCGCCGTCCAGCCCGAGCTGACTGACCGTGACCCGTCCGGCGACCGGACGCTTGTCGATGGCGGTCTCCCGGGTCGGCCCGGGGCGGATCTCGTGCACGACGTTGACGGCCACCAGATGACCTGCCGGGTTGGTCATGTTGGCCTCCTTCGTCAGCCGGCGGACTCGGCAACCCAGTGGATCGGGTCGCCGGAGTCGAGGTCGTCGAACCCGGCGTCGGCCAAGGCGCCCGCGACGAGCGTGCGGCGATGGGCGGCGAAGGTCAGGACGTGCGCGATCATGCCGCCGAACGTGTAGATCTCGACCCCGTCACCGCCGGGGCACAGGAGGGCGTCGCCGAGCCGGCCCGCTTCGCAGGCGTCTCGTACCTCGGCGATGAAGCTCGGCCCGACCTCGGCCAGCCGCCGCTGCATGTGCTGCACGCTCTCGCCGCGCTCGACGGAGAAGTCGTACTCCCGGTTCTCGATCGCCGAGCTCCACATGTCGAGCTGGCCGACGAGCCGGGACAGCAGGGATCGCAGGGTCGGGTCGTCGTCGATGCCCTCGACCGAGATCTCGACCGGGGTGTCGAGTTGGTCGGCGGTGAGCCGGCCGGCCCGGTCCAGCATCTGGCCGACGAGCCAGACGTGATGTTCGACCATCCGGACTAGGAGGTCCATGGAGCGCACCTTCTCTCGGCCCGGCAACCGCAGGCTGCCGGGGGGATGGAAATGGACGCCGTTCGGCGATGCGATCGCGAAGCGGCTGGGTTCGCGACGCCAACGCTTCGGGGATACCCCGTAGGCGCGGGCGAACGCTCGGGTGAAGGCCTCGTGCGAGGAGTAGCCGGCCTCGACCGCGATGTCGAGGATGGTTGCGTCGCTCGTGACGAGCCGGAACGCCGCCCGCTCCAGGAGCACGCGGCGGCGGAACCGGGCGGGCGGCTCGCCCGCGGTGCTGGCGATCACTCGATCGAAGTGGAACCGGGACAGCCGCACCCGTGCGGCCAGGTCGGCTGCCGTGACGGCATGGTCGTCGAGCGCGTCCGACAGCGCGTCGACGAAGGCGGCGAAGGTATCGCTCGGTCCGTCCGTCATGTCCCCATTCTCTGGTCTGCCCTGATCCGAGACTTGATCGACGTTGCGGGTTCGCGGCCGCGGGTTGTCCACAGCGGGCGACCTGAAATCTTCGTCATCCACAGATTTTCTGCGCGCCGGCTGATGCGGGCGATGCTGCTTAACCTCCCGGGCATGAAAGTGACGGAAGGGGCGGAGCCCGACCTGGCGCATCGGGTCCGGGAGCGGATCGCCCGGATGCTCGCCGAGCAGGCGCCGCGACCGGAGCCGGCCGACGATGTCGAGGAGTACGGGGAGGACGACGACCTCGGCCCGGACGCCGTTGACCGGCTGCCGATCCGGCCGCGCGGGTTCGGCAGGTTCGGGCCAGCGCACCTGGCCGTGATCGCGGTCGTGGCCGTGCTCGGGCTGGCGGTCGCGGGCTGGGCGGTGCTGCGTGCGCAGCCGGTCAGCCTGGCGACCCCGGTGCCGCAGGTCCAGCCGGAGTCCCAGCCGCCCGAGCCGTCGACCGGACCGCCGGCGACGCCAGGAGCGACGCCGGCGGTGATCATGGTGCACGTCGTCGGGGCGGTCCGAAGACCCGGCCTGGTCACGCTGCCCGAGCGATCGCGGGTCGCCGACGCGATCGAACGGGCCGGAGGACTGACCCGGGAGGCCGACCCGGACCGACTCAACCTGGCCCAGGTGCTCGCCGACGGCCAGCAGGTGGTGATCGGGACCAGGGCGGATCCGGCCGGCGAGGTGCGTGACGGCGGCGGTACGAACACCGGCGGCGGCGACCCGGCCGGCGGTGGCGGGCAGGTCGACCTCAACACGGCGACCCAGTCGCAACTGGAGGCACTGCCGGGCGTCGGGCCGGTGACGGCGGGCAAGATCATCGCCTGGCGGGAACAGCATGGCCGGTTCAGCCGGGTGGAGGAACTGCAGGAGGTCGACGGGATCGGACCCAAGACGTTCGCGCAGCTCGCGCCGCACGTCCGTGTCTGACCGGCACCGGCCCCGGGTGCCCGACCCGGGTGCCGAGGCGGAACGGGAGGATCAGGGGCGGCTCGGCGACCTGCGGATGGTGCCGATCGCGATTGCGGCCTGGGCGGCGTCCGTGGCCGGGACCGCGGGACAGCCGGTCGTCGTGGCGGTCGCCGCCGCGGTGGGGTTGCTGCTGGTGATCTCGGGCGCCGCCCGGCGGTTGCTGTTGCCGGTCGCGGCCGGGCTGGTGATCATCGCGATCACCGCGGCCGGTGCGCTTCATGATCATCGGCTGCGGTCGGGTCCGGTGGCGGAGCTGGCCGCGGCGGAGGCGGTGGTGGCCCTCGAGGTCCGTACCGTCGCCGATCCGAGGCGGGGCGACGCCGGTCCGGGCGGCGACTACCTGTCGGTGCGGGTGGACACGGTCACCGTCGCCGGCCGGGGTGATCACTGGCGAGTCGCCGCGCCCGTGCTGCTGATCGCGAGCGGACCGGCGCTGGCCACGCTCGAGCGGCTCCCGGTGGGTACGGCGCTCCGAGTGGACGCGCGGCTGCGGGCACCGGACGCCGGTGATGATCTTGCCGCGATCGCGAGGGTCCGCGGCGGCGTGACGGTGACCGCGGGCCCGGACGCCGGGCTGGCCCTGGTCGAGCGGGTCCGGGCCGGGTTGCGGGCCGCGGTCGAGGACCGGACGGCCGAACAGCGGGCGCTGGTGCCGGCGCTGGTGCTCGGCGACACGTCGGGCATCACCCCGGAACTCGAGGAGGACTTCGTCCGGACCGGGCTGACCCACCTGACGGCGGTGTCGGGGGCCAACCTGACCTTGCTGCTCGCATTCCTGCTGTTGCTGGCCCGGTGGTGCGGTGTCCGCGGCTGGTGGTTGCGCGGCGTCGGGCTGCTCGGCGTGATCATCTTCGTGGCGCTGTGCCGGACCGAGCCGAGCGTGCTCAGGGCGGCGGCCATGGGATTGGTGGCGCTCGCCGCGCTGGGCGGCGGCTCGCGGCTGAAGGGGCTGCGGAACCTCGGGGTCGCGGTCGTCGTGCTGATCTTGATCGATCCGTATCTGGGCCGGTCGGCGGGATTCGCCCTCTCGGTGCTGGCGAGCGGTGGCATCATCGCGTGGGCGTCGCGCTGGGCGGCGGTCCTGCACCGGTGGCTGCCCAAGATCATCGCCGAGTCGATCACGGTGCCGTTGGCGGCGCACCTGGCCACACTGCCGGTGGTGACCGCGCTGTCCGGCACGGTGAGCGTGGTCGGGATCGTCGCGAACGCGCTGGCCGGGCCGTTCGTCGGCCCGGCGACCGTCTTCGGCTTCGCGGCGGCCGGGTTGTCGCTGCTGCACCCGTGGGCCGCGGTCGTGGCCGGATTCGGTGCGGCCTGGTCGGCCCAGCCGATCCTGTGGGTCGCGCATTGGGGTGCCGCCTTTCCCGGCGCCGCCTGGCCGTGGCCCGGACATCCGGCGGCGCTGGCGCTGCTGGCCGGGGCCGGGCTCGCCGCCGCCTGGCTGATGCCGCACGTGCTGGCCCGGCGCTGGCTCGCCCTGCCGGTCGCACTGATCATGGCGGTGGGCTTCCTCCGGCCGCCGGTCCAGCCGGGCTGGCCGCCCGCCGCCGCCGCGCTGGTGGCCTGCGACGTCGGCCAGGGTGACGGGCTGGTGGTCCCGGTCGGCGGCGATCAGGCGGTGGTGGTCGACGCCGGGCCGGACCCGCGGCTGATCGACGGCTGCCTTGATCAACTCGGCATCCGGGGCGTGCCGTTGTTGATCTTGTCCCACTTCCACGCCGATCACGTGGACGGGTTGGCCGGGGTGTTCGACGGCCGCCCGGTGGGCGAGCTGTGGGTGGGACCGCTGCCCGCCCCGGCGGCCCAGGCCGTCGCCGTGCAACGGCTTGCGGCTGATCACGGGGTACGAGTGCGGACTCCGCGAGTGGGGGAGCGGGTCGCGGTGGGTGGCACCGCCTGGCAGGTGATCGGCCCGGTCGCCGTACCCCCGCCGTTCCCGGGCGACGACGAGGGCGAGTCCTCGGCCGAGAACGACGCCAGCCTCGCCCTGATCGCCACTCTGGCGCCGTCACCCGGCCGGGACCGCGGGTTGCGGATCCTGTTCACCGGTGATCTTGAACCGAACGGTCAGCGGGCCATTCTGACCTCCGGCGTGGACCTGACGGTGGACGTGGTGAAGGTGCCACACCACGGCTCGTCGCGGCAGGACCGGGACTTCCTGGCCGCGACCCGGGCCCGGGTCGCCGTGGCCAGCGCCGGCAGGGACAACGACTACGGGCATCCCGCTCCACGTACCGTCGCCCTGCTGGAGTCGCTGGGCATGACCGTTCTGGCCACCAGCGAACGGGGCTCGATCGCGATCACGGCTGCCGGTGAGCTCGGCGCCGTCGTGTCCCGGTGATCCCGAACGCGTGCGCCGCTGTCGGCCCGTGCCGAGCGGACCCGAAGGGCCGCGGCCGCCCGGGATCTGCCCTCGGCGTCCACTCGGCACGATGCGCGTCCGGCTAGGGGCGCAGGGCTTCGGCGGCTTGGGCCGCGAGCCGTTCGGTGTGTTCGTGGCTGGCGGGCTGCAGCCAGCCTTCGTTCAGCTCGGGTGTGCCGCCGCTGTTGACGGTCATCCGGAAGCCGAGACACTCCAGCCACAAGGCGCGCAGATTGAGGATGGACGGGAGCCGGTCGAGTTCCTCGTCGGTGAGCCGGACGTGCTCGGCATAGCCGCGCGAGACCGCGGCGACGTTCGCGGTGCCGTTGCGCTCGGCCGCGGTGCGCAGGAGCCAGGCCAACGCGGGCAATCGGGGCCCGCGCCCGGAGCCGGCCCAGCCGACGATCGCCAGGTCGCCGGGCGTGCCGACGGCGGCCCAGGGATGGTAGTTGCCGTGCGTCAGCGCCTCCGGCAGGCCCTCGGCGTCGTCGGCGGTCTCGACCTGATCGCGCAGCCAGTCGAACTTCTCGCGCGCCGCGTCGTCGACCTTGTCCTCGACGCTGACCAGGAAGCTCATCGCGGCGGTCAGGTCCTCCTTCGGCCGTCCGACGTGGAAGCCGCCGTCGGTCTCTTCGGCGCCGCCGTCTCTGGCCACGGCGCCGTCGCCGGGCGGCAGCGTGTGCAGCCGGCCCAGCAGGCCGGCGAGTTCGTACCAGAGTTCCGGCCCGCCACTCGGGCGCCCGCCGTCGATGAACCGGGTGACGATGATCCCCTTGCCGTCGAGGACGGTGACCGGATCGTCGTCAGCGATCCGCTCCGCGGGGAAGTCGTGTAGCGCGAGGAACCGCAGGATCTCGGCGTCACCCTGGACTCGGCTGACCCGGTCGGCCGAGGACGAGAAGACCCGCGCGATCCACCGCCCGCCGTCGGTGTGCTTGACGACCAGCGTCGACGCGTAGTGACCGGGCCAGGAGTCTCGGGGCCGGGTGGCGGGATCGTCGTCGATCGGCAGGATCGAGTCGATCCGGATCCCGTAATGCGCTTCGAGATGGGCCTTCAGCGTCGCCTGCTCGTACGGCCGGGAGTGGACGAATTCCTGCCGGTTCGCCAACTCCAGATCGGCCCGCGCCTGGGTGTAACGCTGCCCGGTTGCGCGGGCTCGCTCACGTACCGCGCGCTTGAAACTGCTCTGCTTGGTCATGACAAGCCTCCTCGACGTGTCGCCGCTCCCCAGCAACGTGACACTCGAACAGGCCTGGACGATGGTGACCGTGAGGGCAGTTTCCCCTTCGCCATTCCGAGGTCCCGGCTGGGGCGGGTCCTCGCAGGCTGGGCGTTTGGTCGACGCCACTGACGATCATGATCGAGGTCAGAGCCCCGTGTCAACCACCTGCCGGAGCAACGCTGTCCGCGACCCGTTGATGATCATGGGATCGATCAGACCGTACGGACGCGAGCCGAGCCAGCCGGGACTGCGCCTCGGGCTCGGAGCTACCGGAACCACAGCCGCCGGTCGTCCTGCCGTCCGGAGGAGCCTGCGCTCGGCGGCGTGGCGCGGTGACCGCCGGGTGACCTATCGTGCGGCCCATGGCCGACTCCGTCTCCCCGCTGCGTCTGGCCCGGCCGTACCTGATCACGGCGGCAGTGTTCCTCGGGCTCGGTGTCGCCGGCTTCCTGCTCGGCCAGGCGTTGCAGATCAACTACCTGTCCACTCTGCTGGCGCTGGGCGGCGCCGGGCTGGTGCTGGTCGGCACGCTGTTCCTGTTGTCCGGCACCGTGGTGCTGCTGATCGCCACGTTGCGTTCCAGATCCGGGTGATCACGGCCGGTGTTGATCATGAGGGGCGCCTCATCCGGGACTCATCGGCGTCTCATCGGGCGTCGCAACACTCCGGCTCATGCTCAACCCGGTGCTGTGCCGCACCCTCCACCCGGTCCTGTCGCTGCGTGCCTTCCGTCGGCTGCGGTGGATTCGGCGGCTGCCGGCGGTTCGGCGGCTGCGTGCCTGGACGGCGGCCAACCAGACGGTACGCCGGCTGCGCCGGGACCGCCCGGCGCCGGAGTTGATCTTCCCCGCGATCCGGGAGCTGGCGGCGGCCGGGCGGACCCGGCAAGCGCGGGCCCTGATCCGGCTCGCGGGTCGGACCGGCGCCGATCCGGTCGACCTGCGACGGCTGCACCGGCTGCTGGCCGGCTATTCCGGCACGATCTCCGCACCAGTCCTGCGCCGAGCCGCAGCGGCGGCCGGACCGGGCCGGCGAGGTCGGACACCGGTTCCGGTCACCGGGCTCGCGGGCCGCGGGGCGGACGTGGAGGCGGTGGTGCGGTATCGGCTGCCGGGCGGCGGGACCATGATCAGAAAGACGCTGGTCGGCGACCGGCCGCGCGAAGTGAGCAGCTACCGGTCCGGACTCTGGTCGGGCGGGCGGACCTGGCGAGTGCCGCGGCTGCACCACGCCGAACGGGAAGCGGTGCCCGGGGCGGTGCCGCGCTGGCACCTGTTCCTGGAGGACCTCGGCTCGATCGAGCGACTCGAGGAGCCGGAGTTGATCTTGACGGCGGCGCGGGCGCTCGGTGAGTTCGGTGGGGCCCGGCTGGGTGATCCGGTGCTCGGCTCACTGCCCTGGCTGACCGACCGGGCGGAACCGTACCGGCGGCTGGAGGAACTGCGCGACCTCGGCCGTACGGTTCGGGGTACGGTGGCGCCGGAGATCGCCGACCGGCTGGAACAGACCCTGGACCGGCTGGCGGCGCGCCGGATCGAGCTCCGGGAACGCTTCCTGGCCCTGCCGTCGACGCTGTGCCACGGTGACCCGACCCGGTCCAACGTGACCGTCCGCGGTGACGTGTTGATCATGTTCGACCTCGGGTCCTGTCACCGGGGGCCGGTCGGCAGCGACCTCGGCGTGCTGCTGGCCGTGCCGAATCCGTCGATCCGGCACCGTCGGTTGTCGCTGGCCGACTGTCTGGAGCAGTACCGGTGCGGTGTCGAAGCTGCGGCGGGCCCGGTCGACCCCGATCAACTCGGGTTCGGCTTCCGGTACCGCTTGTTGATCAAGTCGCTCGCCTGGCAGCTGGTCCGGTTGCCGCCTCCGGTGACCACGGCTGCGACCGGTGGCCGGGCTCGCCGGATCATGATCAAACGGCGCAGCGTCGAGGCCGACCTCGGCTGGCTCTGCGACGAGGCGGAACTCCTGCTCGGCGCCGCGACGGTCGCGCCGGACCGGTGACCGCGGCGGCCGGTCAGCCGGCGAACCAGCCCAGATCGTCCAGCTGGAACCGCGGCTGCCAGGTGGTGGTGCTGCCGACGCCGGCGAACCCGACCTCGATCCCGGTGATCTTGCTCCGACCCGGCCAGCCGGAGACGTCAACCGCGACTCGGTTCCAGCGGTCCGGGCTGAACGAGTCGAGCGTCTCGGTGATGCTGGTGCCGTCCTCGGCGAGCAGCGTCAGCGTGGCACGGTAGCCGGTCGCGCCGGGCAGCCCGCCGTACGCGTTCATCCAGACGTAGACCGTGCCGGCGGCGCCGAGTTCGAGTGGCTGGCGGTAGCGGGCGGCGATGCTGCGTTGTTGATCACCGGGTACGGCCTCGCTGGTCGCCTCCAGCGCGTAGGCACCGGAGCGTGGCCGGCCGGGCGCGTTGGCGAACGAGCCGACCCGGGCGATGCCGGCCACCCCGTCGCCGGGGGTGAAGCCGCCGAGGTCGTTCTCGAAGTCGATCACCGTGTGCTCGGTCGGCGGCGGGATGTCGACCGGGACCAACAGCCGCTGCCCGGCGAGCTCCAGGCAGACGGCCGACGGGTCCTCGCCGGTCACGGCGGTGATCTTGGTCGTGATCGTCTGCGTCTCGCCGAACGTCGAGCCGTCGCCGTCGACCCGGGCCGGGTCGGTCCTGACGTCGCCGCAGCCGTTGCCGATCATGATCGGTCCGGTCAGCGGGTCCAGATCGAGGTTGCCCAGCCTGATCGTCAGCCGGGAGCCGATCAGTTCGGCGCGTTCGGCGGCCGCGCTGGCGGTCACGTTGGGCAGCCGGGACGGGTCGGCCTTGCCGGCTGCCACCACGGAACCGATCGCGAAGGAGGCGCCCGGGGTGCCGGTGCCGGTCCCGCCGACCAGCACCTTGAGCCGGGTCAGCCGGCCCGGATCGGCCGGCACCGCGATCGCGACCGGGTGCAGTTGGCCGTCGGCGGGAATCCGGGCCCGGCCGTTGATGATCATGCCGTCGTCCAGCGTCGCGCGGAGCCGGACCAGGACTTCGGGGCCGAGCCCGGCGTCGGTGGGCACCCGTACCGTCGCGCCGAGCCAGCGCTTGCCGGACAGGGCGATCGGCCGGTCGAAGGCGCGCACCACGCCGCGGTCCTGCTTGCCGAACGTACCGTCCGCGGTGGTCACCTTGAGCACCCCGTCCTGCGCGGTCGCCGCGGCCGCGTTGTTGGACGGCAGCCAGCCGTCGGCGTCGCGGCCGAACGTGCCCAGCGGCCGGACGTCGGCGAGCTTGCCGCCGACCCGGCTCGGCACCGCGAGCACCTCGGCCCGGTCGGCGAGCTTGCTCGGGTCGAAGCCGTCCACCAGCTCGGCCCAGTCGTCGATACCGATGATCGGCAGCGCGAACGTCGTCACCTCGGTGGAGCGGGCGGTGTCGATGCCGGCGAAGACGTCGTAGATGATCTTCTTCCGCAGCGGCGCGGCGGGGAACTCGCGGCTGTGATCGGCCGCCCACAGGCCGAGGTTGAGCCCGCCCTCCTGCCGGTGATCGACATGCCGGTGCAGGATGAACGAGTCGATCGACGGCAGGAACTTGATCTTGTAGTAGGCCAGCGCGTAGCAGGCGGCCTGGAGTCGCTCGGCCTGCTCGGTCAGCGCATCGCCCTGGCCCGGCGTGTTGCAGCCCTGCTCGGACAGGATGATCCGGCGCGGCTGGTCACCGTACCGGAACTCGGCGGCCTCCAGGTACTGCGGCAGCACCTCGATGTTCTTGAACGTGATCCGTGGCGTGTCCGGCGTTTCGGTGGCCGTCTCGTCGTTCCAGAAGTCGGGCTCGAACAGATTCTCCGGGTACGGATG
This sequence comes from Microlunatus parietis, assembly GCF_013407955.1. Classification (GTDB taxonomy): domain Bacteria; phylum Actinomycetota; class Actinomycetes; order Propionibacteriales; family Propionibacteriaceae; genus Microlunatus; species Microlunatus parietis. The sequence continues at coordinate 6,535,334 of NZ_JACCBU010000001.1, forward strand.
GTAGGCGACCTGCCAGTCGAAGTCCCCGCCCCGCTCGGCCACCCGGTTGAACTCGTCGACCAGGTCCCTGCCACGGTAGTTGCGGGTCGGGTTCTCCGGGTCTGGGTTGCCCGGCGGCAGCAGGGTCCAGTGGTGCTCCAGCGACAGGTACGTCCGCGCGGCGCGGAACGCCGACTTGGTGGCCAGCGAGACCAGCCGTACCGCCCGGGCGTAGCCGTCGACGAACTCGGCCAGCGACTTCTCACCCGAGTTCGACCAGGTCCACTGGGCGTTGACCTCGTTGCCGACGATGTAGCCCGAGGCCAGCCCGTGCCGATGATCTTGGCGGCCGTACCGCTGGGCCACGAAGTCGAGGGCGGCACTGAGGTACCGGACCCCGTCGGCGGTCTCGGTGTTGAAGCCGAACACCGGCCCGGCGCCCGGCTCGGTGGACGCGTCCGGATGTATCAGCACCTCGGCGGCACTGTTGGCCTCGCCGGGGTGCCGGTAGAGCAGCAGGATGACGTTGACCAGGATGCCGTCGTCGGTGAGCGGCTTGATCTGCCGGTCGAACGCGGTGACCGCCGCCGCATCGAAGTAGTAGGTGCTGCCACCATGATCGAAAGCGATCTCAGAGTCCGGGTCGGCCGACTTCAGCAGCATGATGTCGGCAAGATCGAGATTGAGCGCCGCGTGCTGGATCCCCAACTCCTCGGCGTCGTCGGTCAGCTGGACCTGGAGACCCTTCTTGCTGGTCGTCGCCGGCAGCGGTGCCGGATTGGCCGGCGCAAAGTCGAACCGGTCGGCGTACCGGCTCGGGCCGACCGGCTTCCCGTCGGCCGCGGCGACGAACTGGCTGAAGAGCCGGTCCGTGCCGTCCCTGGCGATCCGGGAGATCGTTGCGCTGAACCGGCCCGACGTCGGGATCACCGTGGAGACGGGGTCGGCGCCGGCGATCGAGGCGGTCCGCTCGGCACCGATCGCGTACAGATCGACCTCACCGGCGGCTCGGCCGGTGATCGTGATCGTCGTGGCGCCGACGGTGACGGCTTCGATGCCGACCGGGCCGTCGGCGTACGCGCGGGGCACCGTGAGCAACGTCGCGATGATCATGAGTACGAGGATCGTCACGGTCGGCCGGACGGGGGATCGGCGCAGCGTCGAACGATCCAGCCCCATCGTGATCAGCCCCGTCCGTGATCAAACTCCGGTGTCCGGGCTGAAGCTTGTCAATGAACGTCGGGTGTGGCAAGAGTCGTGGCCGAACTTCCCACGTTCCGGAGCTGCCAGATCCGGCCGAGCGGGCGGGCGCCGATCTTGCCGGCGACGGAGCGGGAGGCGGCGTTGTCGAACAGGTGGCTGTAGTAGAGCAGTGGTCTGGTCGCCGCGGCGACCTCGGCCCAGGCTGCCGTCACCGCGGCCGCGTAGCCCCGGCCGCGATGATCGGGATGGGTCCAGACCCCAGCCTCGGCCGCACCGTCCGCGTCGCGCGGGGTGTGGCAGATCGCGGCGATCCGCCCGTCGGTGATCCCGAACGCCCACGGTCCGAGCCGGCCGGCGAGCAGGTCGGCCCACTCGTCCGGCTCCCACTCCGGATCCGGCCGCAAGGCCGCCAGGTCGGGTGGCACGGGCTCGCCGGATCGGTGGAGGGCGAGTTCCGGCGGCACCGGAACGGTCCGGGCGGGGTCGATCAGGTAGCTGACGCAGCCGGTGATCTCGGTCGGCGTGGTGGCGTCGAGCCGATCCTTGATCAACAACAGCTCCGCCGGCGGTTCGGTCCGGTTTGGGTCCGGGTCCGGGACGGCCGCCCGCGGCGGCTCGGCTTCCCGGCCATGATCATCCACGCCCCAGAGCAGCCGGATCTCCCGCCGCAGCAGGTCCAGATCGTTCAGCGATTCGTTCATCGCCGCTCAGGCTAGCCCGGCACGCGGCGCACCGGCACGGCCTTTAGGGTCATGGCCATGGCGGAACAAGATCGAGAACTGCGGTTCGGTGCCGGCTCGGTGCGGCTGGCCGGCGACGGGTCGGTGCTGCGGGTGGTGCATCCGCGGACCGGGCGGACCGTGCTGCTGGACGACTCGGACCCGGCGGACGGAGCCGTACACGATCCGTCCCGGCGCTGGGGCAAGGGGTTCTGCATCGTCCAGGCAGCGGACGGACCGCGCGGGCTGCGTTGGGACCGTCCGGACACGGTCACCTGGACTGAGGACGGCGTTCAGCTGGTGCACGCCTGGCCGGAGCACGGGCTGCGGCTCGAGGTCGATCGCCGCTTCGACGATCACTGGACCGAGCACTACTCCTTGATCAACACCGGCGCGGAACCGGCCCGGATCGGCTCGATCGGGATCAGCACGCCGTGGCGCGATGTCTACCAGTCCAGCGCCGACAGCCTGGGCGGTGCCGTCCACGCCCACGTCTGGCCGGGCGGCGCGGATGCGTACGTCTGGGCCGAACCGATGGACGGTGCCGGGCCCGGACTCGGTCTGGTGTTGATCACCGGTGAGCTGTGGGCCTACTCGGTCGAGTCGAGGGACACGGTCAGTTCCTCCAACATCCGCGGCCACCTCTACCTGCACCCGACCGATCAGGCCCGTTCGCCGGACGCCTTCGGCGGGCAGCCGGAGATCATGATCGAGGCGGGTGGCCGGTACGAGTGGTCGTGGCGGCTGTCCTGGTGCGACGACCGGGCCGGCCTGCAGGCCGATCGGAGTCCGTTGATCACGCTCGACGCGGTGGTCGCCGAGGCCGGCCAGGCTGTGCCGATCACGACGACAGCCACAACGCTCCCTGAGCTTGTCGAAGGGCCAGGTCACATCGGGCTCAGCCCCCTTCGACAGGCTCAGGACGACGCCTCGACAGGCTCAGGGCACGAGGGCATGATCAACTCCGATGGTCCAGGCGTGATCGAGCTGCGCGCCACCCGGGACGGCCGGACCGCCCGGGCCAGCGTGTTCTTCCACCGGCCGCTGCGGGAGGTCGTCGAGCGGCGGGTCGCCTTCATCGCGGAGCGTCAGGTGGCCGCGGAACGCGGGGACGAGTCGGCGGCCGCGTTCGTCCCGTACGACCGCAGGTCCGGACTGACCACGCTGCCGACGGTCTGGCGGGACTGGAACGACGTCCGCGAACGGGTCGCGATGCCGCTGCTGCTGCAGCAGGCGCGAGCCCTCGGCTGGGGCGACCCGGCCGGGCTGGACGAGGTGCTGGACCGGCATCGGGCTTTCGTGCTGAACCGGGTGGTTGCGGCCGACGGTACGGTCGTCGACGACAGCCGCCACGCCGTTCACACCAGGCTCTACAACTTCCCTTGGTACGCGCGCTACCTGGCCGCGGAGCACGACCGGACCGGCAACTCCGCCGACCTGGACCTCGCCGCCAAGATCATCGAGCGCTACTACGCCCTGGGCGGCCAGCAGTTCCTCGCCTTCGGGCTGGGCGGGATCGTGGCCGGCCTGGCCGAGAAGTTGATCACCACCGGGGACCCGGACCGAGCCGAGGCGTTGCGCGGATCGCTGATCGCGCATGGCCGACACTTCGTCGACGTCGCCACCGAGTTGCCGTCGCACGAGGTCAACTACGAACAATCCATGGTCGCGCCCCTGCTGGACCTGATGATCAACGTGCACCGGCTCGATCCGAACGCGGTGCCGGGAGAGGAGATCGCGCTCCGGCTGCCCTGGCTGACCGCGTTCGCCGGTGATCAACCGGACGCCCGGTTGCGGCACATCCCGATCCGGCACTGGGACGGCTACTGGTTCGGCGCCGAACGACACTGGGGCGACGTCTTCCCGCACTACTGGACCGTGTTGAGCGCCCAGGTGTTCCTCGGCCTGCCGGAAGGGATCGTCCCGGACGAGCGCCGGGCGGAACTCCGCGATCAGGGTGCCGCGATCCTGCGCGCGAATCTGATCAACTTCGCCGACGACGGCTGGGCCACCTGCGCCTTCGTCTACCCGAGCTGCGTGAACGGCAACCCGACCCACCACGCCGACCCGCTGGCCAACGACCAGGACTGGGCCCTGGTCTACGCCCTCGACCACCCCGAAGCCTTCCCCACCTGACTCGCCACACCTCCGTATCCGCAACCGTTGTTCGTGTCCGCGCCCGTTGCACCAGTCGCGGATAGGCGGAACTGTCGCGGCTGGTGGGTCGGGGCCCGGTGTGCTCTGGCTTGGCCCGCGAGTTCGGCAGTGCTGGCCGGTCGCGAGACGGAACTCCGACACCAACGCGGCTGCCGGCCAGGAGCCATCCCGTCCCGATCCGCGACCGTTGCACGTATCCGCGACCGTTGCACCAGTCGCGGATGGGTGGAACGGTCGCGGCTGGTGGGTCGGAGGGACGCGGATGCGGAGCGGGGTTGCGGCGGGGCGCGGGAGGAGGGCTGCGTCGGGCAGGTCCTTCCCTCCGCTCGATGCGGGAGCGGTTCGGGCGGTGTCAGTCGGCGCCGGGGCGGACGATGCGGCGGAGGGCTCGGCCGGCGGCGGCCAGGAGCTGATCTTCGGGGGAGCCGAACGGGTTGTCGCTGACCAGATAGGTCCAGGTGGCGCTCGGGCGGCCGGCGCCGACGCCGGCGAGGTCAATGCCGTCCTCGGTGATCACCGCGTCGCCGAATGCCTCGACGGCGTCCGAGAGCGCCTCGTCGATCAGCCCGCGGTAGGCCTCGGCGATCTCCCGATTGAAGCCGTGCAACGGATTCTCGCGGCCCAGGGTGCGGAAGTGGATGCCCTCCCGGACGTGCTCGGCCAAGGCAAGATGGTCGCTCCAGCGGCGGTCCAGGAAGGCCAGCACCAGCTGCCGAGCCGCCTCGCCGAGCACCTCCGGATCGATCGTCTCGGTCAGCTCGGACCAGCGTTCCGGTGCCGCGGCGGCGAGTTGATCACCGGCCAGCCCGGTGATCAACAGCCGTTCCCGGTGTTCCAGCACCTGCCGGCGCTGGGCCCGCAGCTGCTCGTTGTAGTGCCAGGTGATCCGGCGCAGCTCGGCCGCCTCGCCCTCGGCGATCCGCTGGGCATGATCGACATCGGCGCCGCTCAGTTGATCACCGGTCCGGGTGATCAAGGGGTCCGCGTCGGAGGTGAAGAACACGCTCCGGCCGGGGTCGCCCTGCCGGCCAGCCCGGCCGCGGAGTTGATCATCGAGCCGGCGGCTCGGATAGTGCCCGGTGCCGATCACCAGCAACCCGCCGAGATCGGCGACCCGGTCCCGGTCCTCCTCGCCGGGCCCGCCGAGCCGGATGTCGGTGCCGCGGCCGGCCATCTGGGTGGACACGGTCACCGCCCCGTACGCCCCGGCGCCGGTGATGATCTCCGCCTCCCGGGCGTCGTCGCGGGCGTTCAGCACCGCGGCCTCGATCCCTTGATCATGGAGTTGCTCGGCGAGCCGTTCCGACTCGGCCACGTCGGAGGTGCCGAGCAGGACGGGCCGGCCCGCTGCGTGTTCGGTGGCCACCCGGGCGAGGATCGCCTTCTCCTTGGTCTCGACGTCGGCGTACACCTCGTCGGGATCGTCGAGACGGATCGTCGGCCGGTGCGTCGGCAGCGCGCCGGTCTCCAACTGGTAGAATTCGCGGAGCTGCTCGGCGGCGGAGACGGCGGTGCCGGTCATCCCGATCAGCACCGGGTAGCGCTTGATCAACTCGTGCACGGTGATCTGGTCCAGGATGGCGCCGCGCTCGCTCTGCCGCAGCCCCTCCTTCGCCTCGACGGCGGCGTGCAGCCCGTCCGGCCAGCGCCGCAACCGGGCGACCCGGCCACGGTCGGGGTCGATCAGCCGTACGGCCTCGTCGGCGACCAGGTAGTCGACATCGCGCCGGACCAGGGCGCGGGCGTAGAGGGCGACGTTCACCCGGGTCAGCAGCCGGCCGTCCTCGAACAGGTTGTCCACCCCGGCGAGCCGTTCCACCCGGTGTACGCCGTCGTCGGTGAGGCTGACCGTGCGGCCGTCGGGATCCACCGCGTAGTCGCGGTCCGGGACCAGCTCGGCGACCAGCAGCGCGGCCTCCGCGAGATCGTCACCGGTGCCCGCGCTGCCCGCCAGCACCAGCGGCACCCGGGCCTCGTCCAGCAGCACCGAATCCGCCTCGTCGATCAGGGCGACGTCCGGCTCCGGCTGCACCCGGTCCTCGTCGGCGGTCCGCATCCGGTCCCGGAGCAGGTCGAACCCGGCCTCGCTGACCGACACGTAGCAGACATCCGCGGCATAGCCGGCCCGGCGCTGCTCGGGGGTCGAGGACTGTTCGATCCAGCCGACGGTGACGCCGAGCCTGCCGAGTACCGGTCCCATCCAGGCGGCGTCCCGGCGGGCCAGGTAGTCGTTCACGGACAGCACCTGGACCCGCTGACCGCCGAGCACGTACCCGGCCGCGGCGATCGCACCGACCAGGGTCTTGCCCTCGCCGGTGGCCAGTTCGGCGATGATGCCGGGACCGCCGCCGAGCGGTGCCAGCAGCGCGACAGCGGCCTGCAGCTGGACGTCGTAGGCGCGTTCGTCGAGGGCCCGCCGGGCCGCCTCCCGGCCCAGCGCCACGAGTTCGGCGGGCAGCGCGGGCTCGGCACCCTCGCGGATCGCGGTCGCCCGGCGCAGCAGCGCCTCGTCGTCGAGTCCGGTCAAGTCGTCCTCGAGCCGGCCGGCCCGTTCGACGACGCTGACGTACCCGCGAAGGTCGTGTAGTCCGGGTCGGCCGATCCACCGCGCGAACGCACTGCGGAGGGTCCGGAATCGAGAGGCCACCAAGGAACAGTACCCGCGGGTTCCGCAGCCGCTCCCGTCGACGCCCGCGTCCGAATCCCAGCCGCCGACCGGTCAGTAGCGCAGCGACATGCCGTCAGAATCGCTGCTTTTGTGACCGGTCGGCGATTTAGGTGAAGGAGTTGCGGTACGTGGTGGGGCTGCAGCCGTGGACGGCGCGGAACTGGCGGGAGAAGTAGAACGGGTCGTCGTAGCCGACCTCGCCGGCGATCTCGCGGACGCCGGCGGTGGTGGTGGCCAGCAGCTCGCGGGCACGGGCCATCCGCAGCCGCTTCACGTACTCGATCACGCCGGAGCCGGTGGCGCGGCGGAACAGGGCGGCGAAGTGGGACGGGCTGAGGCCGGCCAGCCGGGCCAGGTCGCCGACCCGGACCGGGTCGGCGAAGTGCTCCCGGAGATGATCTTGAGCGGCCCGGACCGGTTCGGCCTGGCCGTGGCCGCCGGACAGCTTGTCCGCGGCCAGTTGGGCCAGCAGCGACCAGGCGAGGCCGGCCGCCATGATCAGGTTCGGCTCGGTCTCGTCGCGGCTCAGGCAGTCGACGACGTGGGTCACGGTCGCGGTCGCGCGATAGAGATCACCGATCGGCACCACGCGGTCGGGCAGGATCGGCTCGAGCAGCGACGGTACGTCACGGCCGGCGGCGTGCAGCCACCAGATCGTCCAGGGTTCATCGTCGTCGGCCCGGTAGCCGTGCGGCAGGTGCGGCGGAATGATCAAGGCGGTGCCGGCCGGCACGGCGAAGGTACGGTGGCCCAGGGTGCACCAGCCCCGGCCCTCGATGCAGATGATCACCACCGCCTCGGGCGCACCGTGACTCCGGATCCGGCCATGGCTCGCCGCATGCGGGAAGTGCCCGGCATCGGTCACCAGCAGCCGCGAGGTCGGGTTCCGCCGGAGGGCGCGCTGCACCAGCGGACGTGGCAGCACCAGCAGGCGCTGTCCCGGGAAGCCGTCCGCGATCAACATGCCTCCCATGCTGCTCCCGGATCGTCGGATCGTCCAGGGAGATCGCGGGATCAGTCATTCTCACCGGCAGCCGGCCGGGCTACCGTCGCGCCCATGCTCATCGAGGAGTCGCCGCGGCTCACGCTGCCCGAACGCCCATCGAGCCTGGCCGCCGCGCCGGTCGCGGGCTGGCGCGAACCGGTGCTGATCGAGACCTACGCGCCGCTGCCGCCGGACCGCTATCCGGCCTATCTTGATCAACGGGTCTACCAGGGCTCCTCGGGCCGGGTCTACCCGCTGCCGTTCTTCGAGCGGATCGACCCGGTCCGCCGCCCGGTCTCCTGGGACGCGATCCACCTGGAGAACGAGTGGATCCGGCTGATGATCCTGCCCGAGCTGGGCGGCCGGATCCACGTCGGCTACGACAAGATCGCGGAGCACGACTTCTTCTACCGCAACGACGTGATCAAGCCGGCCCTGATCGGGCTGACCGGGCCGTGGATCGCTGGCGGCGTCGAGTTCAACTGGCCGCAGCACCACCGGCCGGCGACCTACCTGCCGACCGACGCGACGATCGAGCAGGATCCGGACGGTTCGGTGACGGTCTGGTGTTCCGATCATGATCCGTTCACCCGGATGAAGGGGATGCACGGGATCTGCCTGCGGCCGGACCGGGCAGCGATCGAGCTGAAGGTGCGGCTCTACAACTCCTCGGAGGAGCCGCAGACGTTCCTCTGGTGGGCCAACGTAGCCGTCCGCGCCCATGATCAACTTCAGGCGTTCTTCCCGCCGGACGTGTCGATGGTCGCCGATCACGCGCGCCGGGCCGTCACGGCGTTCCCGGCGGCCGACCGGCCCTACTACGGGATCGACTACCCGCACCGCGCTTCGACAGGCTCAGCGGACGGTGGCGTTCCGGGGGACCGGATCGACTGGTACCGCAACATCCCGGTGCCCACCTCCTACATGTGCCTGGGCAGCGAGGGCGACTTCTTCGGCGCGTACGACCACGAGGCCGGGGCCGGCTTCGTGCACGTCGCCGATCACCGGACCGCGGTCGGCAAGAAGCTGTGGACCTGGGGCAACGCGCCGTTCGGCGAGGCTTGGTGCCGCAACCTCACCGATGACAGCTCGGCCTACATCGAGCTGATGGCGGGCGTGTTCACCGACAACCAACCGGACTTCTCCTTCCTGGCGCCCGGCGAGACGAAGGTGTTCAGCCAGTTCTGGTATCCGTACCAGGGCATCGGGCCGGTCCAGGCCGCGACCCTGGACGCGGCGATCAGCGTCACCGACCGCGCCGTGGGCATCGCCGCGACGGCCCGGCACGACGATGCGACGGTGATCATCGAGAGCGCCGCGGGCCGGGCCGAGCACCCGGTCGTGCTGACCCCGGGCCGCCCGGTCCGGCTGCCGCTCGCCGGCGACCAAGATCACGACCTGGTGATCACGGTCGTCGCCGGCGGCGTGGAGTTGGCGCGCTGGGCCCGTACGGAGCCGGCCGAGCCCGGCGGCCCGGCGACCGAACCGCCGGCGCCGGAGGCGGTCGGCAGCGTGGAGGAGCTCTATCTGACCGGGGTTCACCTGGAGCAGTACCGGCACGCGACCCGGTCCCCGGAACCGTACTGGGCGGAGGCGCTGCGCCGCGATCCCGATCATGCTCCGACCTGCACCGCGCTCGCCGCCCGCCGGTATCGGGCCGGGCACTACCGGGAGGCCGACGAGTTGCTCCGCCGCGCCGTGGCCAGGCTGTCGGTACGGAATGCCAACCCGGCCGACACCACCGCGCACTACTACCTTGGCCTGACCCGGGACCGGCTCGGTGATCATGACGGCGCCTACGCGGCGTACGCCAAGGCGGCCTGGAACCGGGCCTGGCGCGCGCCGGCCGGCTACCGGGCCGCCGTGCTCGACGCCGCGGCCGGCCGGAACGAGACAGCGGTCGAGCGGCTGACCGACGTGCTGCGGGCCGAACCCGAACACCTGCAGGCGCGGGCCCTCTCGGTGATCATCCTGCGCCGGCTCGGCCGGACCGACGAGGCCGAGCGCTTGCTCGCCGAGACCCGGAGGCTGGATCCGCTGCACTGGTGGACGAACGACCTCGCCGGCGAGCCGCTCACCGATGACGCGCAGACCCTGCTCGATGTCGCCCTCGAGTACGTCCGCGTCGGCGAACCGGAAGCCGCCCTGCGCGTGCTCGAGCGGGCGGCCATCGCCGACGGCTCCAGACCCCTCGGCGCGCCGGCCGCGGGCCCACTGATCGCGTACCGCCGGGCCGAACTGCTCACCGAACTGGGCCGCGCCGAGGAGGCCGCGGCCGCACTCGCGGAGGCCCGGACCGGCTCGGACCGCTGGTGCTTCCCGGCCCGGCTGGACGACGCAGACCTGTTGTCCAGAAGGGTTTCCGAGGAGCCGGGCGATCATTGTGCGGCGGCCTTGCTCGGCCACTGGCTCTACGACCGGGACCGGGTCGGCGAGGCCGTCGAAGCCTGGCAGCGGGCGGTCCGGCTGGACCCGTCGGACCCGGTCTGCTGGCGCAACCTCGGCCTCGCGGCGTACAACCGACAGCGCGACCTGGCGAGCGCTCTGCAGAGCTACGAACGCGCCGTCCAGGCGGCGCCGGAAGACGCCCGGCTCCGCTTCGAACATGATCAACTCCAGGCCCGGGCCGGGATCGCGCCGGCCGAGCGGTGGGCCCGGCTGCAGGACCGGCCCGACCTGGTCCGTCAGCGGGACGACGCGGTGGTGGAACTGGCCCAGCTGCGGCTGTCCCTCGGTGATCACGAGGCGGCGACCGACCTGCTGCTGGAGCGGGAGTTCCAGCCCTGGGAGGGCGGCGAGGGGCAGACCCTGCGAGCCTGGGACCGCGCCTGCCTCGCCCAGGCCGACGCTGCCCTGGCCGCCGGCCGTCCGCGGGACGCGGTGGGTTGGCTCGACCGCACCTTGGACCCGCCCCGATCCCTTGGCGAACAACGCCATCCGCTGGCCAACTCGGCCTGGCTCCGGCTGGCCCGCGGCGACGCCCTGGCGGCGGCCGGTGATCACGACGCCGCCCGAATGGAATGGGCCGAGGCGGCCGCACAGTCCGGCGATTTCCTGACCATGAGCACCACGCCGTTCAGCGAGGCGACCGCGGCGTCGATCACGGCGCTGCGCCGGCTCGGCCGGTCCGGCCCCGCCGACGAGCTCGCGGCCGGGTTGTCGATCTTCTGTGACGAACTCGAGGCGACTCCGGCCACCGTCGACTACTTCGCCACCTCGCTGCCGACCCTGCTGCTGTTCGCCGATGACCCGGAGTTGATCAAGAACCGCCGGGTCCGCTTCCTCCGGGCCCAGCTGGCCGCGGTCAACGGGTGCCGGCAGGCCGCGCTGAGCCGGCTCGACGAGATCCTCGCCGAGGATCCCAACCACGCCGACGCGATCGACCTGAAGCGGCGGCTGCAGACCCAAGATCAGAGTCCATCACTCACAGGAGAGGTTCGATGACCATGCGCTTCTCATCACCACCCAGCCCCACCAGCCTGTCCAGGCGCGCGCTCCTGGGCGGCGCCGCGGCGTTCGGCGGGGCGACCCTGCTGTCCGGCTGCATCGGCACCGGCCCGGGCACCTCGGCACCACCGACCGGTGGGCCGACCGGCGGCCCGGCGACGCTGCAGATCGCGTTCTCGGAGCCCAAGACGCGCGACGCGCTGCTGGAAACGATCAAGGACTACGACGGCCCGGCGCCGACCGTGAACGCCGTCGCCACCGAGCAGTTCCGGGCCCAGCTGTCCACCTATCTCACCTCGGCCAACCCGCCGGACGTGATCGGCTGGCTGGCCGGCTCGGTCGCCAGAGACTATGCCAGCAAGGGATTGCTGCTCGATGTCAGTGATCTCTGGACCGGCGACGGCGCCTGCGCGAAGTACTCGGAATCGCTGCGCGCCCTGTGCAGCGACGAGAACGGCAAGCAGATCTTCGTACCGACCAGCTATTACTGGTGGTCGATCTTCCACAAGAAGTCGGCCTTCCAGAAGTGGGGCATCACCGAGCCGCCGAAGGTCTGGGACGACTTCATCGCGCTCTGCGACGACCTCAAGGGCCGCGGCGTGTACCCGCTCACCAACGGCATCGGCTCGACGCCGTGGATGGCGTCCGGCTGGTTCGACTACCTCAACCTCCGGGTGAACGGCGCCCAGTTCCACCGCGACCTGCTGGCCGGAAAGTTCCCGTTCACCGACGAGCGGGTCGCCGCCGTGCTGGAGCGGTACAAGCAGTTGATCCCGTACTTCGATCCCAACATGCGTTCCTACTCCGTGCAGGAGGCGGTCACGCCGCTGGTGCAGGACAAGGCGGCCATGTATCTGACCGGCGCGTTCATCGTCGTATCGGTGCCGAAGGACCAGGTCGACGACATCGACTTCTTCTCGGTGCCGACGATCGACCCGGCCGTCCCGAGCGCCGAGGAGGCGCCGACCGACGGCTACATGGGATCGGCCAAGGCCCCGAACGTCGATCAGGCGAAGAAGCTGATGTCCTTCCTGGCCTCGCCGGACGCGCAACAGAAGAACATCCAGCTGTCCGGCTCGGCCAACCTGCCGACCTCGCCCGACGTCGACACGTCCGGCTTCTCGCCGATGGTGCAGAAGGGGATCAAGCTGCTCAACGAGACGAAGGAGATCACCCAGTTCTTCAACCGGGACTCCTCCGACGCGCTGCAGCTCACTGCCGATGCCGCCCTGACCAAGTTCCTGGACGATCCGTCCGACATCAAGGGAACCCTGGAGGACTGGCAGAAGGCCGCCGAGCGGGTCTTCAAACAGTGACGGCCACGGCTACGGTTCCGGACCGGGCCGCCGGGACCAGAACGCGGCGGGCCCGCGGTGCGCTGCGCGTGCCGCCGGTCGTCTGGCTGTTCTTGATCATCCCGGTCGCGGTCGAGGTGTTCTGGGTCTTCTGGCCGGCGTTCAACAGCTTCCAGCTGTCGCTGACCCGGTGGCAGGGTGTCGGCGCGGCGGAGTTCATCGGCCTGCAGAACTACGTCAACCTGTCCACCGATCCGGTCTTCCTGACCGCCCTTCGCAACAACGCGATCTGGGTGATCTTGTTCGGCGGGCTCTCGGTGATCGGCGGGCTGACCCTGGCCGTGCTGCTGAACCGGCCGCGGCGCGGGGTCGGCATCTACCGCGCCGCGATCTATCTGCCGATGGTGTTCTCGCTCGCGGTGACCGGCCTGTTCTGGCGCGTGATGTACGCGCCGGACGGGCCGATCACCGGCTTCTTCGAGGCGTTGCGGATCGAGGCGCTGGCGACGCCGTGGCTGGCCTCGCCCGATCTCGCCCTGTACGGGGTGCTGGTCGCCGCGGTCTGGCGCCAGGTGGGCTACATCATGGTGCTCTATCTGGCCGGGCTGAAGAGTTGCGACCCGGCGCTGGAGGAGGCGGCCGCGGTGGACGGCGCGAACCGCTGGCAACGCTTCTGGCACGTGGTGATGCCGCAACTGGCCGGCGTCAACACGGTGGTCTTCGCGGTCACCGTGATCGACTCGCTGCGCACGTTCGACATCGTCTGGTCGATGACCCGCGGCGGCCCGTACGACAGCAGCCAGCTGCTCAGCACGTACATGTTCCAGCAGGGCTTCACCGTGGTGAACCTCGGCTACGGCTCCGCGATCGCCGTGATCATCTTCCTGCTCGCGATCATCTTCATCATCACCTACCTGGCCCGCGCGGCCCGCGGTGAGGAGGACTGAACGATGAACAAAACCTCACCCTGGTTCCACGTCGGGATGATCCCGTTCACCCTGCTCTACATCTCGCCGCTGATCTTCGTCATCGGCGTCTCCCTGCGACCGTTCGACGACATCACGATGCGCGGTCTCGCGGCGCTGCCCGCCGCCCTGTCCTTCGAAGGCTTCAGTACGGCGTTCGACGCCGGCACCCGGGGCGCCCTGCTGAACAGCGCGCTGGTCACCGTGGTGACGGTGATCTTCACGCTGCTGCTGGCCTCGATGGCGGCGTTCGCACTGAGCCGATTCCGGATCCCGTTCCGCCGGAGCATCCTGTTGATCATGCTCGCCGGCAACCTGCTGCCGCCGCAGATCCTGCTCATCCCGGTGGCCAAGATCGCCGAGGGGATCGGCATCTACGACACGCTGCTGGCCTTGATCGTGGTGCAGATCGGCTTCGGCCTCGGCTTCTACACGTTCGTGCTGCACGGCTTCATGCGCGGCATCCCGCGCGAGGTGTTCGAGGCGGCTGTGGTCGACGGTGCCGGAGCGATCCGAACCTACGGTCAGATCGTGCTGCCGCTCTGCCGGCCGGCGCTCGCCGCGCTTGGTGCGCTCGCCACCACCTGGGTCTTCAACGATCTGATCTGGGCCATGACCGTGCTCCGGACCGAGACCAAGTTCCCGATCACCGCGGCGCTGCTCAACCTGCAGGGCAGTTTCGTCAGCAAGTGGAACGTGGTCGCCGCCGGCTCCATCCTGGCCGCGATTCCGCCGGCGGTCGTGTTCTTCCTGTTCCAGAAGCACTTCGTGTCCGGCCTGCTGGTCGGGGCGAACAAGTGAGCCCGGCCTGGGAGCTGCCCACCGCGACCGGGGTCTATCGGGTCGGACTGGCTCCCGATGATCTTGGTCCGGTGTTCCTGTCCTGGACCGATCCCGGCGAGGCTCCGGAGGTTGAGTTGCCGTTGGCCGGTGGCTGGGACCTTCCGGCCGACGTGCTGCCGCTGGAGTACGCGGTGTTCGGCACCCGGCAGCGGCAGGCGTCGGAGCTGATCGTCGATCACGGCGACGGGCTGGTCGGCGCCCGGGTGATCTGGGACTCCGACGGCGAGTTGATCAAGGATGGGACCGGGACGACGCTTCGGGTCCGCGCGGTCGACAGCACCGGCCGGCTCGAACTGGAGCTGCGGATCACCGCCGACACCGAACACGACGTGATCACGAAACGGGCCGTGATCACCAATGTGGGCCGGCGCCGACTCATCCTGCCGCGCGCGTTCGCCCCCGCCTGGGACCTGCCGGTCCCGGAACCGCCGGTGATCGACTTCCTGGCCGGCGACTGGGCCCGCGAGTTCGGCACCCACCGGGTCACGCTGCCGGCCGGGACGTTCACGATCGGGAGCCGGCAGGGCGTCACGTCGCACAGTTACGCGCCGGTGATCGCGGTCGGCACGCCCGGCGGCGGCCCCGGCTACGGGGTGGCGCTGGCCTGGAGCGGGTCCTGGCGACTTGCCGCAGAGGTCGTACCGGGGTCGGGCCGGGTCCGGATCGGCGCCGGGGTCGACGACGAGAGCTGTGTGATCACGCTGGACCCGGGGGAGTCGTACGCGACGCCGGAGAGCCTAGGGGTACGGGCACCGGAGGGTGTCGCCGGCCTGCCCGGCCGCTGGCATGATCATCAACGTCGGGTGCTCAGCCGTGATATCGGTCCGGCTCATCGCCCGATCGTCTACAACTCCTGGTACGCCACGGAATTCGACGTCCGGCCCGAGCACCAGACGGCGCTGGCCGAGGTCGCGGCGGAGATCGGCGCCGAGGTGTTCGTCGTCGACGACGGCTGGTTCGCCGGCCGGACCAGCGACCGGGCCGGCCTGGGCGACTGGACTCCGGACCCGGTGAAGTTCCCGCAGGGCCTGGCCCCGTTGATCACCTCGGTCACGGACCTCGGGATGCGGTTCGGCCTCTGGGTGGAGCCGGAGGCGGTGAACCCGGACAGCGAGTTGTTCCGGTCCCACCCGGACTGGGTCTACCGCGCCGGCGACCGCCCGCTGGTCACGGTGCGGAACCAGTACCTGCTTGACTTCGGCCGGCCGGAAGTCGTCGCCTGGTGCGAGGAGACCCTGCGCAGGCTGCTGGCCGATCACCGGATCAGCTACCTGAAGTGGGACATGAACCGCCCGGTCAGCGACGGCGGCCGGCCCGGCGACGATCATGGTCGGCAGTGGTCGGTGCAGCACGTCGAGGGCTACCACCGGGTGCTCCGGATGCTGCGGGATGAGTTCGGCCACGTCACGGTGGAAGCCTGCTCGTCGGGTGGGGGCCGGATCGATGCGGCGGTGCTCGCGTTGACCGACGTGGTGTGGACCAGCGACGAGACCGGGCCGCGGGCCCGGCTGGCGATCCAGCACGGCTTCCTGTCCGCGTTCGGCTCGCACCTGATGAGTTCCTGGGTGACCGATCAGCCCGACCGCCGTGATCCGGACCCGGCGAGCTTCGAGTTCCGGTTCCTGGTCGCGATGGCCGGCGTCCTCGGCGTCGGGTCCGACCTGCTCGCCTGGACCGCCGCCGAGCGGGCCCGGGCCGCGGAGTTGATCAAGCTCTACCGGGAGCTGAGACCCACGATTCAGCAGGGCCGGGTGGAGCGGCACGGCGAGCCGGCCGACCCGGTCTACGCGCTCGAGTACGGCACCGCGGACCGTACGGTGATCTTGGTCTACGGCCGCCCCGGCCGCCCGGACCGTCCCAAGATCATCCCGCGCACCCTGCGCCCCGGCGAGCGCTTCCGGGTCCGCGGCGGCGACAGGGTGATCACAGCGGGCAGCGCGGTGGAGATCGGCTTCGCTGTCGCCGACGACTGCCACCTGCTCGTGCTCGACCGAGTTGATCCATACTGAGTGAGCGATTCTGGGAGAATCCAACTGCTAGCCCGTACCCGCGAGAGGAGCGCGCACATGTCCCGGATCACCGTCAGTGATCTTGCGGGGGTCGTGTACTCCTCCGGCAAGGTCTTCGACGGACTCTCGACCGGCCGCCTGGACACGGAGAACTTTCTGCGCTCGGGGAGCGTCACTGGCGTCAGATCCCGTGCCGACCTGGCGCTGCTGGAGGATCTCCGCGACGTATCGCAATTCATCATCGACCACAGCGATCGGCCGATTGACGTTGCGTTCGTCAAGGCGGTGAATGCACAGCTCACGCGCACCGCAGCGCTCAGCCCAGGCGAGTTCCGAACCCAGGAACAGCGGATCGGCGTGCGTACGCGCTACGGTCGCCACGAACCGGAGGCGTGCACCGACGAGAGCCTGCAACGCCTGCTGGATAAGGCCTTGTCCTCCCACGACGACCCGAACGAGCGCGCGCTGGAGGTCTTCGTCCAACTCGCCAAGGCCCAGCCGTTCGAGGACGGCAACAAGCGCACCGCACTGTTCGTACCGAACGGGCTGCTGATCGGCTCCGGGAACGGGAAGCTCCTGACGATCCCGGTCGACGAGGATGATCCCGGCCTTGCTGACACCTTCAACGACCTGCTCGCGCGCGCCTATGTCATGGACGAGCACGAGGGCGTCAAAGAGCTGCTTCGCGACCGCGGGCTTTCCGACCTCCGTGCCTGAATCGAGCTGATCGGATCGTCCAGGAAGTACGCCTCTCGGGCATGGAACCGCAGCGCGCTGGTGGGTCAGAGTTGAGCGAAACGACCGCCATCGGCGATCTACTCACAGGAGTGATTCTCATGACCACGTCCGACATCGCGACGGCCAATCCCACGGTCGAGCTCGTCGACTCCAGCCCGCTGCTCGGCAACCCGCAGGCGCTGCTGGAGCGCGCCGCGGTCGACGGCTACCTGTTCTTCCGCGGCCTGCTGGACCGGGACCGGGTGCTCGGCCTGCGCCGGCAGATGATGCAGGTCGTCGCCGATCATGGTTGGTTGCGGGCGGGCACCGATCCGATGGACGGAATCGCCGACCGGGCCGCGTTCGACAAGGTGGACCCGGTGGCCGCCGCCTTCTGCGGCACCGGGGTCCCGCTCGACGCGTACCGGGACATCTACCGGATCCAGGAGTTCCACGCGATCGGGCACGACCCGGCCATGATCAACTTGTACGACGGACTGCTCGGTGGCAACGTGCTGCGGCAGCCGCTGTCGATCGCCCGGGTGATGGTGCCGAGCTCCAACTTCCAGCCGACGCCGGCCCACCAGGACTTCATCCACATCCAGGGCACCAAGAACGTCTGGACGTCCTGGTTCCCGTTGGGCGACTGCCCGGTCGAGCTGGGTGCGCTGACCGTGCTGGTCGGCTCGCAGGCCGACGGGCTGCTGACGTACCACGCGGCGCAGGGGGCCGGGGAACTGGAGGCCTACATCTGCGACTCGGGGCTGTCCTGGGGCGTCGCCGACTTCCAGGCCGGCGACGTGCTGACCTTCACCAGCCTGACCGTGCACCGTGGAATGCCCAACGTGAAGGGGGAGCGGGTCCGGCTGTCGCTCGACCTGCGCTACCAGCGGGCCGACGAGCCGATCACCCGCGGGTCGATCACGCCGCACTGCGACATCCTGCCCTGGGACGACATCTACCAGGGCTGGACCGACGAGAGCCTGAAATACTACTGGCGCGACCGCGGCCTGACGCTGGTCGATCATGACGAGGAACTGCGCTGGCAGAAGAACAAGATCTGCTGAGATCGGAGACGCCGAGGATCGCCCGGCCCGCTGCCGACGGCGGGCCGGGCTTCCCGCTGGTCGCCTTCGCTGCAACGGTGCAGGCTCACCCCGGTGATCATTCCGGCTATCCGCGGGTCGAGTCCCGGATGCTGCTGGCCGGCAACTCCGGCCGCGGTCGGGTCGTGATCAACGGGACCGAGCACGACCTGCGACCGGACATGATCATGGTCCTGCCGTGGGGCCACCAGGTCGCCTACCGGCCGGACCCGGCGGATCCCTACCTCGTCTACGGCGCGCACCTGATCCCGTGGCACGCAGCCGACCAGCCGGTCGAGCTCGCCGTGCCGCACCATCCCGATCATCCGCTGGCCGGCGTCGGCTGGCGGGCCGACGCCGAACTCGGCATCGGCGACGAGCTGTGGGTCACCGACGAGACCAGCCATCCCACGCTCAAGACCTTGATCAAACTGATCGCGCAGGTCTGGGACCGCGGCACGCCGGACGTCGAGACCGCCCGCGCGCTGGGTGTCCTGGTGACCGGGGAACTGCGGGCCGCCGACCAGATCCTGCCGCAGAACGATCGCCGGCTGCCGCTCCGGCTGCGCCGGGTGCTGACCTGGGTGACCGCGGAGCCGGGCCGGCCGATCACGGTGGCCGATCTGGCGGCGGTCGCGGACTGCAGCACGGCGACGCTGACTCGGCTGTTCCGGCGCCACCTGGACACCTCACCGCTGGCCTGGGTGCTCCGGGTCCGGATCGATGCCGCCAAGGAGTTGATCATCACCACGTCGTTGCCGCTGGCCCAGATCGCCCGCCGGGTGGGGATCAGCGACGCGTACTACTTCTCCCGGCAGTTCCGGCGCCACACCGGGCAGTCGCCATCGGCGTGGCGGCGGCGCTGGGCCGGACCATGATCACGATCGGCGCGGATCAGGCGGCGGGCTTCGCGGTGTAGCGGAGGACGACGACGCCGGTGGCGTGCGTGTCCGTACCGGCCAGGTCGAAGCTGGTCTTGGCGAAGTCGCGGTAGATCAGGTCCGCCGGCTTCGCCTTGCCCGAGATGACCGGATGGACCCAGAGGTACAGCTCGTCGAGCAGGCCGTGCTCCAGCATCAGCCGGGTCACGTCGCCGAAGCCGTACTGGATGATCGAACGCTCGGTCCGTTCCTTGAGCTTGCCGATCTCCTCGGCGACGTCGGCGCCGATCACGGTCGTGTTCTGCCAGGTCGGGTCGGTCAGCGAGCTGGACACGACGTACTTGGGGATGCTGTTCATCCGGTCGGAGTACTCGTCGCCGGAGCGTTCCGACCAGGCCGGCGCGAAACCGTCGTACGTCTCCCGGCCCATGATCACGGCGTCGCTGCCGAACAGGAGTTCGCCGGCGGTGCGCATCGCATCCTCGCCGAAGTAGTCGAAGTGCCACTCCTCGAGGTTGGTGATGTCCCCGTCGAGCGAGATGTTGGTGGAGTTGATGATCTTGCCCATGGGGCGGTTCCTCTCGTCGGTCGGTAGATCTCGGCACAACATAACATTGTTATGAGCCGACCCGTGGCCGAGCGAGGAACTGGTCGATCAGTTCCGCCGATGCTACGGCACCACCTTCCTGGCGCATGCCGTCCGCGGTCGTCCGGGCGGCAGCTGCATGGGCCGGATCGGAGCGGACCTGGTCGACGGCGGCGCGCAAGGCCGCCGGCGGGACCGGGCGGCCGGCGAGGTTCTGCCGGAGCACGACCCCGGCGCCGCGCTCGGCGACGGCGCGGCCGATCAGCAGTTGCTCGAATTGCTGCGGAATGATCACCAGCGGCACCGCGTGGTGCAGGCCCTCCAGGACGCTGTTCATGCCGCCGTGGGTGACGAACAGCTCGGCCCGGGCGAGCACGTCGAGTTGCGGTACGGACGTCCGGACGAGGGTGTTCGGCGGCGGGGAGCCGAGCCGGGCCGGGTCGGTGGGCCGGCCGACCGCGAGGACCACCCGGGCCGGCAGGTCGCCGAGAGCGGTGAAGCAGGTCCGGAAGAACTCCTCGCTGCCCGCGTGCAGGGTGCCCAGCGAGACCATGATCACCGGCTCCGGCCCGGCCAGCAGATCGGCCAGTTCCGGGTCGGGTGCGCTCTGCCGTACCGCCGCCGGGTCGAAGGTCGGGCCGACGAAGTGGCAGGTCTCGTCGATCCGCGGATCGGGCTGCTGCAGCCAGCGCGGGATCGGGAAGATCGTCAGGTCGCCGCGCATCGGGAAGACCGGGCGCGGCGGCAGGAGTTCCGCGGGGAACTGCTTCATCAGCCGCTTCCGGGAGCCGAGGACGGTGGGCAAGGCCGACAGGGTTTCGCCGATGAACGTGAGCCATTCCCGGCCGTTCATCGTGCGCATGCTCTCCGTACCCACCAGCATCGTGGTCATCAGGGAGATCATCGGCAGCTTCAGGTCGGCGGCGGCGACCCGGCCCCACAGCGCGTTCGAGTCGAACATCATCGCGGCCGGTGGGTGCCGGCGGAGTTCCTCGGCCAGGAACGGGGCCAGGGTGCGGGTTGCGTCCATGATCCGGCTGACGACCTGGACCGGTCCGCCGTGCTGGGTCGCGTCGGCGATCATGGTCGACGAGATCGTGCCGTCGGGGTACGGCCGGAAGCTCGCACCGGCTCGTTCCACCGGCGCCCGGAACTCCTCGGTGGCGTAGTAGGTGACGCCGATGTCGCGCCGGACCAGTTCGCGGATGACCGGCAGGCTCGGGTTGACGTGACCGGCGGCCGGCATGGCGGCCATGACGATGTGGTTCATCGGGACCTTTCGGGTCGGCGGGCGATCTCGTCCGCAAGATCGTCACGGAGTCGGCGATAGCGGGCCACTGCCTGTGATGCGGCCGACTCGAGACGGGTGGGATCGGGTGGTTCGGGTGGCTGGAGGGTCGCGGCGATCGTGTCCCGCAACGCGTTCGCGGTCGCTTCCGGGGCGAGCTCGGCTGCGGCGGGATTGAGATAGAAGCCGGTCTGGATCGCTCCGAAGATCAACTCCTGAGTGCCGGGTTCCTGATCGGCGCGCAGCAGACCATGATCACGAAGGAGGGCGAAGAACTCGTGGCCGAAGGTCCGACTGGATTCGGCCAGCGGCCGGACCGCCTGTTCATGCGCGAGCTCGCCGAGGAGGTCCCGGTCCCGCGTCATCATGGCTCGGCTCAGCGGTCGGCGATGGACGATCAGGTACGTCAGCCGCGCCTGCTCGCCCGGCAGTACGGCAACGGGGTCCCGCTCGATCGCCGCGATCAGCTCGTCGGTGATCGCCACCGACTCCCGCATCAGCATGGCGTCCAGCAGCCGGGCGCGCGATTCGAAGTGGAGATACACCGTGCCCTTGCCGATGCCGGCGTGGCGGGCGACCTCATCGATCGTCACCCGTTTGGCCCCCCAGCGGAGCACCAGGTCGGCCGCGGCATCCAGGATGCGGCGGTCTCGCTGTGCGTACGGGTCCTCGGCCATTCTCTCCTCCTGTCTGACTGATGACCAGATTAGTCATTCGGTCACGAGGTGGGCAACGGCGCGGAGTGTGGCATCGGTTACGCTGCCGCGCATGCCAGGGTGTGACCGATGAGGGCCGTGGTGGCGTACGGGCCGGGCGATCTCCGTGTGGAGCAGCGGCCCGACCCGGAACCGGGACCCGGCGAAGCGCTGATCCGGATGGCCTTCGGCGGTATCTGCGGCTCCGACCTCTCCTACTGGCGGCACGGCAGCACCGGCGCGGCCGTGATGACCGAACCACTGGTCCTCGGGCATGAGGTGTCCGGGCGGATCGCGGCGTTCGGGCCCGGCCCGGGACCGGAGGGTCTCGCGGTCGGCGACCCGGTCACCGTGCACCCGGCCACCGTCGTCGGTGACGACCCGCTGCCGGAGCGGATCGCCGGCCGGACCAACCTGCATCAGGTGGTCCGGTACTTCGGGTCAGCGGCGTTCACTCCGCACACGCCGGGCGGGTTCGCGGACTTTCGGACCGTTCCGGTCGGGCAGCTGCGTCCCGTACCTTCCGGGGTCGACCTGCGGCGGGCCGCGGTCGCGGAGCCGCTCGGGGTCGCGCTGCACGCGGTGAACCGGGCCGGGGACGTGGCCGGCCGGACCGTGCTGGTCAGCGGCTGCGGCCCGATCGGGGTGCTCGTCGTCGCCGCCGCCCGGGCCGCCGGCGCCGCGGCGATCACGGTCGCCGACGTCGCCCCGTACCCGCTCGGGATCGCGCGCCGGATGGGCGCCGACGTCGCGATCGACCTGTCCGCCGGGGAGCCGTTGCCGGCCGACGTCGAGGTGGCGTTCGAGGCGTCCGGCGCGCCGGCGGCGGTCGGCCCGGTGCTCGCCGCCACGGCGCGCGGCGGCGTCCTGGTCCAGGTCGGCAACCTGCCCGCCGGACCGCATCCCACCGACCTCGCCGCGCTGGTGTCGCGGGAGATCGACTACCGCGGCAGCTACCGGTTCGTCGACGAGATCAGCGACGCGCTGGCGCTGCTGGCCGACGGCCTGGACGTCGAGCCGATGATCAGCCACACGTTCGGGCTGGACCGGGTCGCGGAGGCGTTCGAGGTGGCCGCCGGCCAGACGAGCAGCAAGGTGCTGCTCGAGTTCGACGTTCCGCCATCGTGACCGAGCAGCGCCCGCTGGTCGAGGTCGTCGAGTGGACCCCGGACTGGGCCGTACGGTTCGCCGCCGACGCCGCCGAGCTGGCACCGGTGCTGCCCGCCGACGCGACGATCGAGCACATCGGGTCGACCAGCGTGCCCGGCTTGCCGGCCAAGCCGATCATCGACCTGCTCGTCACGACCGCGGACCCGGATTCCGTGCTGGGCAAGGGATCCGGGGTGTTCGGCCTCGGCTACACGTACAACCCGAAGTATTTCGCCGACGATCCCGACCACATCTTCTTCAAGCGGGACACCGACGGCGTCCGGACCGAACATCTGCACGTCTTCCACGTCCGGTCGCCGGCGCCGCAGGCCGACCGCGACTTCCGGGACTACCTGATCGCACACCCCGACGCCGCCCGGCGCTACGCCGAGGCGAAGCGGGCAGCCGCCCTCGCCCATCCGGACAGCCGGGCCGACTACGGCACGGCCAAGGAGTCGGTGCTGCTGGAGTTCACCCGCGCGGCGCGGCGTTGGGCGGCGGACCGGAGAAGCAGCGGCGCGGATCCGAGAACCTGACTCGCGTTCCCGTGGCGCGGTCGTGGCGTGGGCCGGACAGGATCGACCGGTCACTTACGCAGCGACACGCCGCCAGAACCGCTGCTTTTGTGACCGGTCGGCGGGTCTTTATTGGCGTCAGGCGGGGAGGAGGCGTTGGGCGCGGAGGTGGAACAGGTGGTCGTCGCCGGTGGACAGCTTGGCCAGGGCGGAGGCGGTGATGCCGGCTCCGCAGTGGCGGGCGGCGGCGTCGTCGGCGATCAGCTCGGTCAGCAGCAGGGTGGCGCGGTGCAGTTCCCGGGAGGCGATCAGGGTGGGCAGGCAGGCGCAGCTGAGGGCGGCGAGGCGGGTGGCCAGGTCGTGCCTGCCGCGCAGGTGGGCTCGCTCGTGCTCGATCACGGCGCGCACCTCGGCCGGGGAGAGCCGGTCGGCGAGCCCGGAACTGACCACGATCTCCGCGGTACGGCCGCGCAGGCCGCAGGCGAGCGGGCGGGGCGAGTTGATGTAGTGCACGGAAAGCCCGGCGATCGTCTCCTGCCGGTAGCCGGCCGTGCTGATCAGCCGGGCGAAGTCGGCCCGCAGCTTCCGCTCGGCGATGATCATGGCGCCGAGCTTCGTACCCACAACGCTGAGCAGGCCGCCGGCCAGCCCGAGCGAGATCCAGGCGAGCACGGTGCCGCCGGTCGGGACGAGCCAGTCCTCCCGGCTCGCGGCCAGATGGGCCTCGATGCCGTACGTGATCGCGAGGCCGATCGCCGCGGCCGCCGACACCAGCCCGGACAGGAACAGCGCGAACCAGAGCCACAGGCAGAGCCGCGGCCGGTCGATCCGCCAGTGCCCGCGGCCCAGCAGCAGCGGCGCCAGGAACATCGTCAGCAGCGTGTACGCGACCAGCGCCGCGACCAGGATCATGACCGAGCGCCCCGCTTCCGGCGGGCCTCCAGGGCCCGTCGCAGCGTGTCCGCGTCGCGGGCGTCGAGGTTGCCGGCCAGCTGGACCAATGCGGCCGCCCGGTCCTCCGTCGCGGTGAGCGAAGTGAGCATCTTCTCCACCGCGTCCTCGGATTCCGACTTCGCGGCGGTGAACCGGTAGGTCGATCCGGTGGTCTCCTCGCGGAGCACCCGGCCCTTGGTCCGGAGCCGTTCCAGGATCGTCAGGACGGTGGTGATGGCCGGCGTCGGATCGCCGATCGCAGCCTGGATCTCGCGCGCGGTCAACGGCCTGTCGTGCCGCCACAACGCGGCCATGACCTTCGCCTCGAGTTCGCCCCGGTCCCGGACCATGCCACTCCTTCTACAAGTCGTTGAAGCCTAGCGTAGAGTCTCCGGCGAGATGGACGAGACAGACTCCCTGGCCGACGACTCCCGCACCGCCCCCGTCGTTCCGCACCGGCCCACCGCCGTGCGCTCCGTCGTCCTCGTCCTCGCGACGCTGGTCGCCGCCGGCGGAGTGGCGGTCGCCGCGGCCTGGCAGTCGGCCCAGACCAGCCTGCCGGGCCGGGTCGAGGCCGACGTGGTGACCATCGCGATGGGGGCGCTGCTCGGGTTCGTCGCCAGTGTCAGCGCGCTGGTCACGCTGGCCCGGCTGGTCCAGGTGGTCGCCTTCGGCCGCCGGCCCGCGCGCGAGTCCGGCCACCGGCTGTCGGCCGACCAGCTGGACGTCCTCACCTCCGCCAGCCGCTGGTCCCTGAACTGGGCGGTGGCCGCCCTCGCCGCCGTACCGTTTAGTGCGGCGATCAGCACCGGCGTGCCGGTCGCCTACTTCCTCTACTCGCCGGGCGACTTCCTCACCGCGAACCAGTCGTCGCAGGCCTGGCTGCTGACCTCGCTGATCGCGTTCCTGGTGGCGATCCTGACCCGGTTCGTCGGCAGCTGGCCGTCGGTCGCGGTGCTGGCCGGCCTGGTCGCCTTCGCCGGGCTGCCGCCGGTGCTCACCAACCAGGTCTCGGTGGGCGCCGGCCATGACCTGGCCACCGACGCGGCAACGATCTTCACCCTCGCCTCGTCGGCCTGGTTCGCGATCACCTGGGCCGCCGGCGAGTCCTGGCGGGAATCGACCGTCATCGCCCGCTACCGGCTCGTCGCCGGGATCGCCCTGCTACTCAGCCTGGCCACCCGGGTCGGCATCGCGGCCTTCGAGCTCGTCGACGAACTCCCCTGGCAGTCCGGTTACGGGACGGTGCTCGCCGGCCTGTTCGCGTTGCTGATCATCGTGGCCGCGCTCTGGCTGGTCCGGCTCCGGACGGCGATCACCCCGCGCTGGGATCCGGTCCTGATGATCTTCGTGCTCGGCGCTCAGGCGGCGCTGACCGCGATGATCCCGCCGCGCTACTGGTGGCCGCAGTCGGCTCAGGAGAACTACCTCGGCTTCGAAGTCCCGAACCCGCCGCAGATCGCCGAGATGCTGCTCCCGGGCCGGCCGAACCTGTTGTTCGCGGCAGCAGCCGTCGCCGCGATCGGCCTGTACGGTTGGGGATTCCTGCGACTGCGCCGACGCGGTGATCACTGGCCGGTGCACCGGATGATCACCTGGACGCTGGCCTGGCTGATCGTGCTCGTGGTCACCACGAGCCGGGTCTGGATGTACTCGTCGGCCATGTTCAGCTGGCACATGGCCGTGCACATGACGTTCAACATGCTGGTCCCGGTGCTGATCGTGCTGTCCGGCCCGATCACCCTGCTGCAGCGGGCCGCCCGGGTGTCCCGGCCCGGCGAGCCGTACCGGATCCGGGACGCGGTGAACGCGTTCCTGCAACTGCGGCCGACCCGGTTGATCACGCACCCGCTGGTGGTCTGGGTGATCTTCATCGGCTCGTTCTACGCGCTCTACTTCTCCGGGTTGTTCGACACCGCGATGAAGTACCACTGGGCGCACCAGCTGATGACGCTGCACTTCCTGATCATCGGCTGCCTGTTCTACGGGCTGGCCGTAGGCGTGGACGCGCCGCCGCGACCGATCCCGCACGTGGCCAAGCTCGGCTTCGTCTTCGCCGCGATGCCGTTCCACGCCTTCTTCGCGGTGGCCGTGCTGTCCGGCGGATCGATCATCGGCGAGAACTTCTACACCTCGCTGGACCTGGCCTGGCCGCACGATCTCGCCGCCGATCAGCAGGTCGGTGGCCAGATCGCCTGGGCCACCGGCGAGCTGCCGTTGTTGATCATCATCGTCGCGCTGGTCGCCCAGTGGTTCCGGTCCGACCAGCGGGAAGCCCGGCGCAAGGACCGGACGGTCCGCGGGCGGGACGACGAACTGGACGCGTACAACACGATGCTGGCCGAACTCGCCCGGCGCGAATCCGATCGGGAGGTCGTACGCGATGACCGGCACTGAGTTGATCAACAACGGTACGGCCACCGAAGGGACCGACCGGATCGAGCTCGAGATCGGCGGGATGACCTGCGCCGCCTGCGCCACCCGGATCGAGAAGAAGCTGAACCGGCTCGACGGTGCGACAGCGATCGTCAACTATGCGACCGAGCGGGCCGTGGTCACCGGGCTCACCGCGGACCGGGCGCCGGACGTCGTCGACGCGGTACGGAAGGCGGGCTACACCGCCGACGTCATCCCGGCCGACACCGGCGCCGACCGGTACGAGAGCAGCCGGCCGGACCGGGTCGGCATGCTGCGCCGCCGGCTGGCCGTCGCGGCCATCCTCACTCTGCCGCTGGGCAACCTCACCATCGCCCTGGCGCTGGTGCCCGGGCTGCGCTTCCCGTACTGGGAATGGCTGTGCGTGCTGATCGCGATCCCGGTGGTGTTCTGGTGCGCCTGGCCGTTCCACCGGGCCACCCTGCGCAACCTGGCGCACCGCTCGTTCAGCATGGACACGCTGGTCTCGCTCGGCGTGTTGTCGGCGTTCGGCTGGTCGGTGGTTTCCTTGATCACCGGGTCGCCCGATGACCGCGGCTATTGGCTCGGGTACGGGATCACGCCGGCCGGCGCCGATTCGATCTATCTCGAGGTTGCCGCCGCAGTCACCACGTTCCTGCTCACCGGCCGCTATTTCGAGGCGCGGGCCCGGCGGTCCGCCGCGGACGTGCTGGGTGCGCTGAACCGGCTGGCGGCGAACCGGGTCCGGGTGGTCCGCGACGGCGAGGAACGGGTGATTGACGTCGCCGAGCTCCGGGTCGGCGAGACGTTCGCCGTGCGTCCGGGGGAGACCATCGCCGCCGACGGTACGGTGCTCGACGGCGCCTCCTCGATCGAGGTGTCGATGATGACCGGCGAGCCGCTGCCGGTGGAGGCGACCGCCGGCTCGACGGTGCTGGGCGGCACGATCAACCTGACCGGCCGGATGTTGATCAAGGCCGACCGGGTGGGGGAGCAGACCCAGCTGGCCCAGATGGCGGTGCTGGCCGAGCAGGCGCAGGCCCGCAAGGCGCGGGTGCAGCGGCTGGTGGACCGAGTCGTCGCCGTGTTCGTCCCAGCGGTGTTGATCATCGCGGCGTTGACGCTGGCCGGCTGGTTGATCACGGGCTCGGGTGTCCGGGAGGCGGCCAGCGCCGCGATCTCGGTGTTGATCATCGCCTGTCCGTGCGCGCTCGGACTGGCCACGCCGACCGCGCTGATGGTCGGCGTCGGCCGGGCCGGCCAGCTGGGCATCGTGATCAAGGGACCGGACGCGCTGGAGGCCAGTGGCGAGATCGACACCGTGGTGCTGGACAAGACCGGCACGCTGACCGAGGGATCGGTCGCCGTCCGTTCGGTACGGATCGTCGGCGACCTCGCCGAGCCGGACGTGGTCCGGCTGGCCGCCGCCACCGAACGGCACTCCGAGCATCCGGTCGGGGCCGCGATCGCGGCGCTGGCCGATCCCGACGCACCGGAGCCGGCGGTGACCGACTTCGCCGCCGAACCGGGCCTGGGCGCCCGGGCGGCGGTGGACGGACGGCGGGTGGTGATCGGCAACGCCAAGCTGATGGAACGGTCCGGGATCGCGGTGCCCGAGGCGGCCGGCGAGGCGCTGGCGACGGCCGAGTCCGAGGGACAGACGGCCGTCCTGGTCGCGGTCGACGACGCGGTGGTCGCGGTGCTCGGGCTCGCCGACACGCTCCGCGACTCGGCCGCCGAGGCGGTCGCCGAACTCCGCCGGCTCGGCCTGACCACGGTGCTGCTGACCGGCGACAACGAGCGCGCGGCCAACGCCGTCGGCACGGCGATCGGCGTCGACGCGGTGATCGCGGACGTGCTGCCGACCCAGAAGGCGGCCGCCATCGAGTCCCTGCAGGCCGGCGGCGCGAAGGTCGCCATGGTCGGCGACGGGATCAACGACGCCACCGCGCTGGCCACGGCCGACCTCGGGCTGGCCGTGATCAACGGCACCGACATCGCGCTCCGGTCGGCGGACCTGATCCTGGTCCGGCGCCACCTCGGCGTGATCCCGGACGCGATCGAGCTGTCCCGGCGCACGCTGAAGACGATCCGGGGCAACCTGATCTGGGCCTTCGGCTACAACATCGCCGCCATTCCCTTGGCCGCCGCGGGCTGGCTGAACCCGTTGATCGCCGGCGTCGCGATGTCGCTGTCGTCGATCTTCGTGGTCACCAACAGCCTGCGCCTGCGCAACTTCCGATCATGATCGACGCCTGGGCGATCACCGTGATCTCCGTGGCCGTGGCGGCCTACGGGGTGCTCCGGCTGCTCCGTCCGTGGGGCTGCGCGGGCCGCACCGGGGTGATCTCCCAGCTGCTGCACGTGATCATGGCCGTGGCCATGATCGCCATGGTCTGGCTGCCCCAGCCGGCCTGGTCGGGCTGGCTGCAGCTGACCGGGTTCGCGCTGGCCGGCGTCTGGTATCTCCTGCCCCGGGTCCGGTGCAGCGGCGACCGGGAGACCTGGCCGACCCACGCGGTGATGATGTTCGGGATGTCCTGGATGTCCCTCGTCATGATCATCCGCCCGCCGGGGCCGATCGCCTCGCTGGCCGGGATCGCCGTCCTGGTGGCGTTCCTGGCGGTCGGCAGTCGCCAGGCCGTCGCCCTCGCGGGACCGCTGGTCCGGCGGCACGGGCGGCGGGTCGCCGACCGGTCCGCGACCGTTGCGATGGTGCTCGGCATGATCATCATGACCGTACCCATGCTTGCCGTGTCGACCTGAGCGCAGATCGATTCT
The DNA here is from genome assembly GCF_013407955.1 of Microlunatus parietis. Classification (GTDB taxonomy): domain Bacteria; phylum Actinomycetota; class Actinomycetes; order Propionibacteriales; family Propionibacteriaceae; genus Microlunatus; species Microlunatus parietis. The sequence continues at coordinate 6,564,631 of NZ_JACCBU010000001.1, forward strand.
ACAAGTTGTAGAATCATCGGCGTTCGGACCAGCGAAACGAGGAAGACCGTGATGCGACCTGTTGTCCCCGCCGTGATCGGCGGATTCCTGCTCCTGCTGCTCGGCGCGACACCGGCCGGCGCCCATGTCTCGGTCAGTGCCGAGCGCGCCGTCGCGGGGGAGTACGCCGTGCTGACGTTCGCCGTACCCCATGGTTGTGAAGGTTCGCCGACGACCAAGATCGCGATCAAGATCCCGGAGTCGATCACCACGACCAAGCCCACCGTCGTCGCCGACTGGAAGGCCGAGGTGGTCCGGGCCAAGGTGGCCGAGCCGAGGACCGACAGCCACGGGAACACCGTCACGGAGCGGGTCGACCAGGTCGTCTACACCGCCGAGCAGCCGCTGCCCGACGAACTCCGGCAGACGTTCCAGGTCCAGGTCAAGCTGCCCGACGACGCGGCCGGCACGACGCTCGCGTTCCCGACCGTGCAGACCTGCACCGAGGGCGAGACGGCCTGGATCCAGGTGCCCGCCGCCGGGCAGGACCCGGACACTCTGGAGACGCCCGCCCCGGCCCTCGAGGTGACCGGCCCGGAACCGGCCGCCGCACCGGAGTCGGCTGAGAACCGTGACTCGTCGTCGCTCGCCTGGACCGGCCCGGCCGGACTGGTGGCCGGTCTGCTCGGGCTCGCGGCCGGCGGCTACGCCCTGATCAGGACCAGGCGGTCGTCGTCCTGACCGTTCTCCGCCGCGCGCCCCTCCGTTGGCTGAGCGCGCTCCTGCTGGCCGGGGTCAGTGTGATCGTCACCGCAACGCCGGCGGCGGCGCATGCCCGGCTGCTCGGCACCGACCCGGCCGAGGACGCCGTCGTCGCGACCCGGCCGGAGGCGGTCCGGCTGACCTTCGACCAGCCGGTCCGCCCGATCGACGGCGGGACCGTGCTGTACGCGGCGGACCGGCCGCCCCGGACGCTGCCCGCGACGGCCGACGGCAACGAGCTCCGGGTCGCCCTGCCCGGAGACCTCGGGCCCGGCACCTATCTGCTCGGCTGGCGGGCCGGTTCGCAGGACTCGCACCCGATCTCCGGCGTACTCGAGTTCTCCATCGGACACCGCGGCCCGCCGCCGGCCGGACCCCAGGCTGACCCGGCCGCCGTCGCCGAGCCGTTCCGGATCGCCGCCCAGGCCGCCGCGTACCTCGGGCTGCTCCTCGCGATCGGCCTCGCCGTCTTCGACCTCATCGCCACGACGCTGCTGCGCCGGGACGGCGGGCCCCACCGCACCGGGGAGGCCAGACTGCGGCACCGGCTCGAGTTCGGCGGTGGTGCCCTCGGCCTGGCCGGCTGGATCGGTGTCGCCGTGATCACGGGTCGCACCGGTGCGCCGCTGGTGCCCGCCCTCGGCTCCGTCCTGCTCGCGGCCGCCGGGCTCGGCCTGCTCGCCGTCGCTCCGGACCGGAGCAGCCGGGCCGGCCGGCTGCTGGTCGGCGCCGGTGCCGTCGTGGCCGCCGCCGCCGCGCTGCCGCTGGGTCACGGCGCAGCCAAGGGCCCTGTCTGGCTGATGCTGCCGGCCGACCTGCTGCACATCCTCACCGGCGCCCTCTGGCTCGGCGGCCTGGCTGGGCTGGTGATCCTGCTCGGCTCCGCCCGGCTCCGCTCGCCGGCGGTCTCCGCCGCGCTGTCGTACGCGAAAGTGCTGGACCGGTTCTCGATCCTCGCCGCGGCCGCGCTGGTGCTGCTGGCGGCCACCGGCGTCGTGCAGACGCTGCTGATCCTGCCCGAGCCGCGGTCGCTGATCGACACCGGTTATGGCCGGGTGCTGCTGGTCAAGATCGGGCTGACCGCCGTCGCGGCCGCCCTCGCCGCCGGCCACCACTACCGGATGCTGCCCCGGATCCGGGAGGCCCGGACCGGGACCGCGGCCCTCCGCCGGCTGCGGCGCGGCGCGCTCAACGAGGCGGCGATCCTCGTCCTCGCGGTGATCACCGCGGGCGTCCTGGTCGGGCTCAGTCCGGTGCCGGCCGCGCCCCGTCCGCCGGTACGGGACTTCACCGTTCATCTCGATCTGATCACGGTCCGCGGACACATCGATCCTGGGCGGGTCGGCGGGAACGTGGTCGAACTGACGATCGTTGACCGCGCGGGGCGTCAAACCCGGACCGTCGAGAATCCTCGACTCCGGGCCATCCATCGGGCATCCGGATTGGGACCGATTGACGGTACGACCTCGCCGGCCGCGGCGGGGTCGTACCGCGCTTCCCTCGACCTCCCGCTCGCCGGGACCTGGCGGTTCGAGATCTCCGCCCGGACCTCCACCTTCGCGGAGCCAGTGGCCGCCGTCGACGTCGAGATCGCCCCATGACACAGGAACTCACAGGTTGGCCGTGCGCCGGAGCCGGCGGGGCCACGGCCGCGGCATTGTTAGGCTTCGAGCGTACGAAGACGAAAGGTTGACATCAGATGGCGTCGGTGAAGGCGAAGTCACAGTCCGGGGGGTCCAAGAAGTCCGCCCGCGAACTGGCCAAGGCGCAGGCCGCCGCGGCTCAGAAGCGCGGTCGGCTGACCCAGATCATCGTGATCGCCGCCGTCGCCCTGGTGGTGATCGGCATCATCGGCTCGGCCGTGATCATCTCCGTGGTGACCCAGAACGACCGACGGCCGAGCGCCAACACCACGATCACGGTGGCCGGACGGGAGCTCCCGCTTATCGTCGACGGGACCGCGATCCGGATCGGGCCGGCCGACGCCAAGGTCACCATCGACATGTATTACGACTACTCGTGCCCGCACTGCAAGGAGTACGACGCCGCCACCGCGAAGACGTACGAGCAGTTGCTGGGCGAGGGGAATCTCGCGATCAACTTCCGCCCGATCCAGTTCCAGTCGCAGTACGGCCAGACCGCGGGCAACGCCAGCGCCGCCGTCGTCGCGTACCAGCCGGCCGACTGGCTGGCCTTCCACTCGGCCCTGTTCGTCAACCACACCGAGCAGACCGACATCTGGCAGAACGCCGACTTCAAGGCCTTCGCCGAGCAGAACGGCGTGACCAATCCCGAAGCGCTGAAGGCGATCGAGGACGGCAAGTACAGTTCCTGGATCACCGGCAACACCGGTGAGGCGGTCAAGGCCGGTGTCCAGGGCACCCCGACCGTCATCATCAACGGCGAGAAGTCGGAACTGCTGGTCGGGCAGCAGCTGATCGACAAGGTGCATCAGTTGGCCGGAGCCTGATCATGGTCGCGGTGAGTTCGCCCGAGACCGGCCAGGCCGAAGAGACGGCCGGGGGCCGGTCGCTGGCGTACCCGCTGCTGTTGATCATCGCCGGCGCGCTGGGCTTCATCGCCTCGATGGCGCTGACCATCGAGCGGCTGCACCTGCTGGAGGACCCGGAAGCCAGGCTGTTTTGCGACGTCAACCCGTTCGTCGCCTGCGGTCCCGTGATGACCTCCGCGGCCGGCTCGCTGTTCGGCTTTCCCAACCCACTGCTCGGGATCGGCGGCTTCGCGGTCGTGATCACCCTCGGCGCGGGCCTGCTGGCCGGCGCCCGGTTCGCGCCCTGGTACCGGATCAGCTTCGCTGTGGGTACGGTGCTCGCCGGCGTCTTCATCACCTGGCTGCAGACCCAGAGCCTGTACGTGATCGGCAAGCTCTGCCCCTGGTGCATGCTGGTCTGGCTGGTCACCATCCCGATCGTCGCCACCACGGTCGTCCGTACCCTGGCCGACGGGTCGCTGGGGGACAAGGCCCAGGCGATCGGGCAGCGGCTCGACGCCTTCAAGATCACGATCATCGCGGTCTGGTACCTGCTCGTGATCGCCGCGATCGGCCTCCGCTTCTACCGCGAGTTCGCCCTCTACTTCTTCCATATCGCCCTCTGAGCCCAAAGTTCGGGCACGGTTCCGCCGACCGGGCGGACCGGGCGCGTTGGGTGTCCCTTGACCTCGGACGACTGTTCCTCCTACGATCGTGCAATCGATTGCACGATTCCTGAGTGAGCGTGCGAGGAGGGCCTCCCGATGAAGCCGAGACCACCCGTCACCTTGATCACCGCCGCCGTGCTGCTGTCGGCCATGATCACGATCGCGCCGGCCGCGCACGCGGAGACGCCAGGCCGCACCTTCTACGTCGACGCCGGGGGCGGCTCCGACGACGCGTCCGGCCGGAATCCCCGGGCCGCCTGGGCGACCACCGAGCGGGTGAACGAGGCCACCTTCCGGCCGGGTGACCGGGTGCTGTTCCGGGCCGGCGACACCTGGTCCGGCAACATCGTCATCGACGACTCCGGCCGGGCGGACGCCCCGATCGTCGTCGGGGCGTACGGGAACGGCCCGCGACCGCGGATCGACGGATCGTTCGCCGCGGACGCCGAGCTGGCCGCGACCGTTCTGATCCACAACGCCGAGCACGTTCAGGTGCGCGATCTCGAACTCACCAACGACGCCGACGACCAGGGCCTGCGGAACGGACTGCTGGTCGCCGTCGACGAACCCGCCCAGCCCGTCTACTCGGGCTATCTGATCGACAATCTCCACATCCACGACGTCGCCGGCCTGATCGTCCCCGACGGCAACGACGGCAAGCGTTCGGGCGGCATCGGCTTCGCGCTCGACGGCCGGCAGCACACGGACGGCTCGTGGCGGATCGGCCGGTTCGACAAGATCACGATCACCGACAACGTGATCGAACATGTCGACCAGACGGGCCTGTGGCTGGACAGCAACTTGCGCAACAAGGAGTTGACCCCCGGCACCGATGATGTCTACCGCGGCTACACCTGGGAGCAGGTGGCCTGGACCGGTGTCGAGATCGGCTGGAATCGGATCCTGGACACGGGGAAGAACGGCGTGATCATCCGGATGGCCGACGGCGGATCGTTCCACCACAACGAGGTCGGCTACACCAGCGACCGGGTCGCCTCGGGCAACTCCGTCTTCACCGTCAGCGTGCACCGCTTCGTCGTCGAATGGAACGAGGTTCACCACAACCTGTCCCACGACGCGATGGACGGCGCCGCGCTCGACCCCGACCTCGACTCCCCGCGCACCGTGTGGCGCTACAACTACAGCCACGACAACAACTACGGGCTGATCACGCTGTGCACCCGGCCGACCGACGCCGGGATCGAGGTCACCCGCAACCTCGAGATCGGCGGCAAGGGCCGGCTGCTCAACATCAACTACGGCTTCACCGGCGTCACGTTCGACCGCAACGCGCTGTGGGCCCGGCCGGTTCCCGACGTCGAGTATCCGGACACCCATCCCGACTACGTCAATCCCGACCGGGAGATCGCCGGCGGCTATCCGCAGCTGATCTGGGAGACCCACGAGCGATCGGGTACGAACTTCGAGGCCGAACAGACCTACCAGTTCACCAGGAACGCCTTCTACAACGAAGCCGAGACCGCGACCTTCTACCTGAATCCGAACGACGAGACCTCCCGGCGCACGACGAACCGGACCCATCGGGACAACGTGTTCTACGGCCTCTGGCCGGGCGACGGTTCCGGTGATCCGATCGCCCAAGGATTCGACCGCCGCGGCGCGACGCCACCCCGGCACTGGATCGCGAACACGATCGGCGACCAGGCCTACGCCTTCTGGCGCCCATCGATCGAGGGCCGGCCCAACCCCCGCGTGGGACCGCGTTCGTGACCGGTCCCGGGAGCAGCGGCGGAATCGTCCACGCTCAGCGGCCGCCGAGGCCCGGAAGGGCGACCGTTTCGGTATCCGCGACCCTTGCCCTGATCCGCGACTGTTGTACCGGTCGCGGATGCGTGTAACGGTCGCGGGTGGTTCCGGGCGAGGTCGGCATCCGCGTGGGGCTGGGTTCGCGGTCGGTCCGGGGGCCCGAGGGCCCGGACGGCGGCTACCGCTCGCCGCCGCCAGGAATCCGCGCTTGGCCGCGACTGTTCGTAGCATCCGCGACCGACGCACGAGTCGCGGATGCGTGTAACGGTCGCGGACGGGTTCTGAGCGGGCGGTGATCTCGGGGCGATCGTCACGCCGGAGGGTCTGGGTGCGTGATCAAGGTTCGAAGATCAACTCGGCCGGGCCGATCATCGGTGGGGTCGCGGCCGAGGGTGGCTCGGCGGAGGCCGGACCTGGTCGCCGGTCGCGACCTCAAGGCCCACGCAGCCACGGATCGTGATCCGCGCGTTCCCCTCCGCCGCGACCGGATCTCGGGCTGAGGGCGGCGAAGGCGTAGCGGGCGATCGCCGGCGAAGCCGGACCCTCGGCGCAGCGGTGGCCCTCGATCACTACGCCGCCGCCGGTGCTTTCGGCACGCGTCAGCGGCACCGGGGCCGGTGACACAAATCTGCAGCGCAACAGCTACGGTAACCGGTTTCTCGGCTTTCGAGGGCCGTTGCGTTGCAGATTTGTGTCACGCGCGGCTGCGGGGGCACCGATCGGCCAGATCACGGCGACGGGAACGGATCGGGATCTTGGTCGCTGTCGTCCGTCTTGCCCTTCGCCTCCGCGTAGCCTGCGGACGGCAGCACGGCAACAAGTGCGCCACCGCCCGCCAGGACCTCCTCAGCGAAGATCGAATCGGCGCCACGGGCAAGGCAGCTAGTGTCGTGCGTCCCTAGTTCCTGAGCCAGATGTCGGGACTCCTCCAGCGTTGTGAATCGATCCAGTGGCGACATAACGACGCAGATCGTCGAATTCGACGTCGATAACTCACCACTCGACGGAGGGTCTGAGCCCTCACTTGGGGTCGGCGATCAGGGATTCGAAGATCAACTCGGCGGGGCCGATCACCGGGAGGTCGGGGCCGAGGGTGGCTCGGCGGATCTCCGGGGGAGTGCCGAGGGCGGCGAAGGCTTGGCGGGCGATCGCGTCGTCGAGGCGGGCCGGGTCGGCGGCTTGCAGGGAGCCGAGGAAGCCGCCGAGGATGATCAACTCCGGGTCGAACGCGTTGCTGAAGTCGATCATGGCCTGGGCCAGCCAGTCCAGCTGCCGGGTGATCTCCGGCCGGGCCGGTGAATCGTCGGCGAGCAGGCGGCCTTCCAGGTCCTCCGGGGCGGCGTCGGCGAGTCCGAGGGCGGCCAGCAGGCGGTCCCGGGTGACCTCAGTCTCCAGGCAGCCCCGGCGACCGCAGTGGCACCGGGCACCGTCCGGGTTGACAGTCGTGTGGCCGAGTTCGCCGGCGAAGCCGGACCGGCCGCGCAACGGGCGGCCCTCGATCAGCACGCCGCCGCCGATGCCGCTGGCGCTGCCGTTCAGATAGACCACGGACCGGTGCCCGGCGGCCGCGCCGAAGGTCGCCTCGGCGACGGCGGCCAGCCGGGCATCGTTGGCCACCCTGGCCTGGATCGACGTACCTGCAGTGAAAACGTCGGCCACCGGTTGATCGCGCCAGCCGAGGTGCGGGGCCAGCACCACCGTGCCGTCGGCCTCCCGAACCAGGCCCGGCACCCCGACGCCGAGCCCGATCACGCGTGCCCGGGGCGACCTGGCGAGCAGCTTCCGGATCACGCCGTCGGCCACCGTGGCCGCCCGCTCGGGGGTGGGCACCCGCCGGGTCGCCCGCCGCACCCGGGCCCGGACCACTCCGCCGAGGCCGACCAGTCCCACCGTGACCGCGTCGACGTCGGGATTGACCGTGACGGCCAGGACGTCCGGATTCGGCTCGATCCTGGGGCTGGGCCGGCCGACGCCGTCGATCGCCGGCTCCGCCTCGACGACCAGCCCGAGCTGGGCCAGTTCGGCGACCAGGCCGCCGATGGTGGACCGGTTGAGCCGGGTCAGCCGGGTCAGTTCGGCCCGGCTGAGCCCGCGCCGGGTGTGCACCAGCCGGAGCACCGCGGACAGGTTGCGGCGCCGCGAGGAGTCCGTACCCGCTGACATCTCACCGGCCTTCCGTTGACGGCACCCGCCTTCGTTGACGATGATGATTGTGCGCGAATATGTTGCGGAGGGCAACAATTCAAAGATGATCAAGGAGTGTTGAAGTCATGGCAGTCACCCCCACCCCTGCGGACAAGTTCTCATTCGGCCTGTGGACCATCGGCTGGGTCGGCCAGGATCAGTTCGGCGCGCCGTCGCGGGAGCCGCTGGATGTCGTCGAGGCGGTGACCAAGCTGGCCGAGCTCGGCGCGTACGGGCTCACCTTCCACGACAACGACCTGTTCCCGTTCGAGGCCACCGACGCCGAGCGGACCGCCCAGATCGACCGGCTCAAGGTCGTGCTCGCCGACACCGGCGTGGTCGTCCCCATGATCACCACCAACCTGTTCAGCCACCCGGTGTTCAAGGACGGCGGCTTCACCTCGAACGATCGCGCGGTGCGCCGATTCGCGCTGCGCAAGGTGATCCGCAATCTTGATCTTGCTGCCGAGGTCGGCGCCCAGACGTTCGTCATGTGGGGCGGCCGGGAGGGCGGTGAGTACGACCACGCGAAGGACGTCCGGTCAGCGCTGGCCCGCTACCGCGAGGCGGTCAACCTGCTCGCCGACTACGTGACCGATCAGGGGTACGACCTGAAGTTCGCGATCGAGCCGAAGCCGAACGAGCCGCGCGGCGACATCCTGCTGCCGACGGTCGGCCATGCACTGGCGTTCATCGAGACGCTGGACCGGTCCGAACTGTTCGGCGTCAACCCGGAGGTCGGCCACGAGCAGATGGCCGGGCTCAACTTCACCCACGCGATCGCGCAGGCCCTGGACGCCGGCAAGTTGTTCCACATCGACCTGAACGGCCAGCGCAGCATCAAGTACGACCAGGACCTGGTGTTCGGCCACGGCGACCTGCAGAACGCGTTCTCGCTGGTCGACCTGCTGGAGAACGGGGGCCCGGACGGCGGCCCGGCCTACGACGGCCCGCGGCACTTCGACTACAAGCCGAGCCGAACCGAGGACTACGCCGGCGTCTGGGAATCGGCCCGCGCCAACATGGTCACCTACCTGCTGCTGAAGGAACGGGCCAAGGCGTTCCGGGCCGACCCGGAGGTGCAGCAGGCCCTGGCCGACGCCAAGGTCGCGGAGCTGGCGCAGCCGACGCTGAACGAGGGCGAGAGCTACCAGGACCTGGTCGCGGACCGCTCCAGCTACGAGGACTTCGACGCCGCCGGCTACCACAACGCCCGCGGCTTCGGCTTCGTCCGGCTGCAGCAGCTCGCGCTGGAGCACCTGCTCGGCGCCCGCTGACGTCGCTCAGGAAGCGGTACGAACCCAGCGCTGCTCGCCGTCCACGGTCGCCTCGGTACGGCTGAGGCCGGCCCGGGCGGCGACGCGCTGGGAGGCGACGTGCTCCGGGTGGACGTACGCGCCGACGACCCGGACGCCGTCGGCGAGGAGCCAGTCGACCAGCCCGGCGGCGGCCTCGGACGCGTAGCCGCGGCCCTGCCAGGCGGTGCCGATCTCCCAGGCGACGTCGGCCTCGCCGGCGGCCGGCCGGACCGTCGCCTGGACCACGCCGATCGGCACCTCGTCGAGCCGGACGATCCAGTTCAGCCAGCGTTCGGCGCCGTCGGGGGACCGGCCGCCGGCCAGCCGCCGGTAACGGTCCCGGAGTTGATCAAGGTCCGGCGGGCTGCCGCCGGTGAACGTGTACAGCAAGGGATCCGCCAGGACGGCCACCATCGCCTCGGCGTCCTCCGGTACCACCGGGCGCAGGGTCAGCCGGCGGGTCCGCAGCGCCGGGAACCCGGTCACCGCTCGGCGCCGGTCCGCGGGTCGAGAGTCTTGCCGACGCCGCCGCAGACGGCCACGACCGCCTCGGTCTCGCCGCGTTCGGTCAGCCGGCCGGCGGCCGGGTCGTCGCCGTCCGGCGCCCCGGCGAAGCGCAGTTCGAGGCTGGCGCCGCGGCCCGACTCGACCGCGCACGGGAACGACCACAGTTCCGCGCCGTCGGTGATCCGCAGGCCGACGATCCGGTCGGCCTTGTCGTCGAACCGGTTGGTGCCGGCCAGGACGAGGATGTCGCCGTACGAGGCGGAGATCACGCTGCTCGTGATCTCCGGCCCGCCGGGCAGGGACGCCTTGACCGGCGACACCGAGTAGCCGAGCGCGCGGTCCGTCGACGGCGTGTACCCGGTGAACCCGCTCAACTGCTGACAACCTGCACCGTGCACGACCAGGGTCCGGACCGGGCCCTCGCCGGGCTGCCGCCAGGAGACGCAGCTGAACAGCAGTTCCGGGGTCGGGTCACCGGACCTGATCTGTTCCGTACGCTGCGCCGCCAACTGGGCCGCCGACATGCCGATGCCACCCATTCCGATCACCAGCGCGACCAGCAGCGTGACCACCGTCCCGGCCGGGCGGTCCGGACGGCGGCCGGGCAGCAGCCGCCAGGCGGCCCAACCGGCCACCAGCACGGCGACGCCGGCCAGGTAGAGCCGCGGGGTCGCCTCGGTGAACAGGGCCGCCCAGCGCATCGCCGAACCGGACACGGCGAGGTCCGCCGCCGCCTGCCGCAGGTCGGGCGCGAACACGGCCCGACCGACCGCCAGCGGGATCACCGCGGCGACGCAGGCCAGCACCAGCGGCCAGAGCCGCGGCGGGCTCCGGGGCGGCAGGTCGTCGATGTTCTGCCAGAGGCTGCGCCAGGTGGTGGTCACCGCGGTCGCCACCCAGACCACGCCGAGCAGCACCGAGAGCAGCGTGCCGAACAGCTCGCCTCGGATGATCACCCCGAAGATCATCACCAGGACCAGGGCGGCGCCGAGATAGGCGACCGGGAACAAGATCAACCGGGCCACCCAGTGCCGCGACCGGATCAGCACCGCGATCGCCAGGCCGAAGATCAACAACCAGGTTCCGGTGCTGCGCTGGGTGGCGAACCAGACCTCGCCGCCGGTCGCGAACGCGGCCGAGGCCAGCGGCGCCAACTGGCCCAGCAGCGGATCGTCATTGCCGCGGGCCAGCTCCGGCAGCCAGTAGGCGACGAAGAAGATCACGTTGACCACGACCATGATCAACATCGGCAGCCGGGACAGCTCCAGCACCTTCGCCGTCGGCAGGTAGCTGTCGTCGCGGGAGAGCCCCGCCAGCGTCGGCTGCGTCGCCGCGCTGAGCGAGGTGATCGTGCTCACCCGCCGACTCCGGAACGCTGGTCGTCCTCGGAACTGCTGGCCAGGGTGCCGCCGAGGTCGGAGTCCTCGACATAGGTCTCGTCGACGTACGGATCGACCCAGAGCCGCTCCGCCGGCGGCGCCACCTCCTTGACCGGCTCCTGCTCGGCCGACCACTCCACCCGGCGGATCGTGACGCCCTGCACGTCGACCATGTCGTCGACCACGTTGTACGGCAGCCAGGCCTCCCGCAGCACCTTGAGCAGGGACTGCCGCCGGATCTCGGCGTAGTCGTTCATCCGCATCGCCGTCCGTACCGCGACCTCGAGCTCCGCCTGCACGCCCCGGGCCAGGAACAGGCCGAGCTCGCTGCCGTAGTGCTCGGCCAACTGCTGCAACCCGTGGTACTCCTCGTCGTCCAGCAGCCGCAGCAGCACCTGGAGCTCCATCCGGTGGATCATCCCGCCGTCCGCGGTGACCACGTCGTCGAGCGTGATCGCCGCCTCGATGGTGTCGGTGGTGACCGGCAGCACCTCCAGCGCGGGCAGCAGCGGCCACCAGCTCGGCACCAGCAACTCGCCGGGCAGCTTGATCCTGGCCGGCCGGCGCCCGTCGAACAGGATCACGACCGTGCCCGGGCGCACCCTGGCCAGCCGGTCCAGGAGTCGCCGCTCGCCGGTGAACAGATGCGGCGGGTCGGTGGCTTCGGGGACGGCTTCAGTCATGGCGTACTCAGCGGGTTGTGCGTGTCCTTGCGGGGCGGGTAGCAGGGGATGCGGGTTGGCATGTCAGTCCAAGACTGCATCACGCGCGCGGTTAGCGCCAGAATGCGGTCCCGCTGCCGGACCGGTGAGCGTGCGTCCGATTGTCGTACCGCAGTGGCAGGATGAGCCCGTGCCGCCTTCCACCAGCCGTTCGGCCTCCAGCAACCGGTCATCGGTGCCGAGCACCCTGCTGGTCACCGGCCCCGAGTCGCTGCTGGCCGACCGGGCCGTCACCGACGTGCTCGCCAAGGCCCGGGCCGTCGCGCCGGAGCTCGAGGTGACCGAGGTCGAGGCGGCCCGGCTCGACGCGGGTCGGCTGGCGGAGCTGGCCAGCCCCTCGCTGTTCTCCAGCTCCCGGGCCGCGGTGATCCGCAACCTGGCCGAGCTGCCGGCCGACCTGTTCGACCCGGTGCTGGAGATCGCCGGCGCCCAGGTCGAGGACCTGACGCTGGTCCTGGTGCACGGCGGCGGCAACAAGGGCAAGGGCCTGCTGGACAAGCTGAAGAAGCTGAAGCCGGTCACGGTGGTCGACTGCCCGCAGGTGAAGGCCTGGGAACTGCCCAAGTTCGTCTCCGCGGAGGTACGGAAGGCGGGCGGCACCCTGGAACCGGAGGCGGCCCAGTTCCTGGTCGACGCGATCGGCCACGATCTGCGGTCGCTGGCCGCCGGGGTGCGGCAGCTGATCGCCGACACCGAGGGCCGGATCGACGTCGCCACCATCCGGCGCTACTTCGGCGGCCGGGCCGAGGTGACCAGCTTCGCCGTGGCGGACGCCGCGCTGGCCGGCCGGACCGGGGAGGCGATGGAGCAGCTGCGCTGGGCCACCTCGACCGGGGTGGCGCCGGTGCTGGTCACCAGCGCGCTCGCCTCGGGCCTGCGCGGGCTGGCGAAGTTGATCAGCGCTCCGGGCGGGCTGCGCGAGCCGGACCTGGCCCGCGAGGTCGGCGTACCGCCGTGGAAACTGAAGACGATGCGGGGTCAGGCCCGCGGCTGGGACTCGACCGGGCTGGCCACCGCGCTGCACGCGGTCGCCTCGGCGGACGCGGCCGTCAAGGGGGCCGAGGGTGACGCCGAGTACGCGTTGGAACGGGCCGTTCTGGCGGTCACGGCGGCCCGGACCCGCCGTTGATCCGAGCCGGTCACGTGGTGTTCGCCACGGTTCCTCGTGGTGTGCAATGGATGTACTCCGTGCGGGGTATCGTCGGTCCGGTGCGTTTCCAGCGATCCGTGCCTGTGTCTGCGGCTGCGGTACTTCTGATCGGGTTTTCCCTTCTGCTCGGGGCATGTGGGACAGTTCCGCCCGGCACGGCCGGTAGCCCGCCCGCTTCCTCCACCGGCACCGGGTCCTCGCCCGGCGGTTCGTCGAGCGCTCCGCCGAGCTCCGCCGCCCCGGAGTCGCCGAGCCCGACCCCGACCCCGCCGGCCAGCTCCGAACCGCCGGAGCGGCCCGCGGTCGACTGTAAGAAACTCAAGTGCATCGCGCTCACCTACGACGACGGCCCGAGCCCGGGGACGACGCCGGAGTTGATCAAGATCCTGAAGAAGTACAAGGCGAAGGCCACCTTCTTCCAGCTCGGCAATCTGGCCGCCGAATACCCGGAGCTGGTCAAGGAGATCCATGACATGGGGTCCGAGGTGGCCAACCACTCGTGGGACCACGACTCGCTGGACCGGAAGTCGGTCGACGGGGCGTATATGGACATGAAGAAGGCGTCGGAAGCGATCGAGAAGGCCTGCGGTTGCCGGATCACCCTGATGCGTCCGCCGTACGGGGCGACGGACAAGGGCGTGGACAAGGCGACCAAGAAACTCGGCCTGGCCCAGATCCTCTGGGACGTCGACACGCTCGACTGGGAAAGCCACGATCCGTACGACATCAAGAGCAAGGTCCTGCACAGCGCGGCCAAGAACCGGATCGTGCTGATGCACGACATCCACCAGACCACGATCGATGCCCAGGAGGACATCATCGAAGGCCTGCAGGACAAGGGCTACACGCTGGTCACGGTGAGCGAGATGCTCGGCAAGACGACGCCCGGCAAGCGGTACCCGAAGTCCTGGGCCCACTACGGCAACTGACCGCTCTCGATCACGTCGGGCTGTGCCGGCGGCTCTCCAGGCTGGTGTCGGCCCAGGAGGCGAGCAGGTGCAGCGCCTCGGCCGTCGGTGAGCCGGGTTCGGCTGTGTAGATCGTCAGGGTCAGGCCGGGCTCGGAGATCATGTCCACGCTCTCGTACGCCAGCGTGAGGTCGCCCACGACCGCGTGGTGGAAATGCTTGGTGCCGGCGCCGTGGGTACGGACGTCGTGCGCGCTCCAGCGGCGCCGGAACTCCTCACTCCGGGTGGACAACTCGCCGACCAGGTCGTGCAGCGCCTTGTCGTGCGGGTCCCGGCCGGCCTCGGTGTGCAGGATCGCGACGCAGATGTCGGCCGCCTCGTCCCAGCCGGGGTAGAAGCGGCGGGAATCCTCGTCGAGGAACGTGTAGCGGGCGAAGTTGGGCGGCCGGTCGGGGTCGCGGTCGTACAGCGGCGCGTGCACGGCGCGGCCGAGGTGGTTGGTCGCCAGCAGATCCATCCGGCCGTTGCGGACGATGGCCGGACCGCCGGTGATGGCGTCCAGCGTCCACTGCAGGCTCGGCGGCGGGGTCCACGGCTTCGCGGTCCGGCGGCGCGGCCGCATCCGGGCGCTGGTGCCGTCGGCGGCGTGTGCGAGGTGGAACAGGTGGGCCCGTTCGGCGTCGTCCAACCGCAGCGCCCGGGCGATCGCGTCGAGGACCGCGCCGGAGACGCCCGCCAGGTTGCCGCGTTCGATCCGGGAGTAGTACTCGATGCTGACCCCGGCCAGGGTGGCGACCTCGGTGCGGCGGAGTCCGGGGACCCGGCGGGACCCGGTCTCGGGCAGCCCGGCGTCGTGCGGGCTGATCTTGGCTCGCCGCGAGGTCAGGAACTCGCGGACCTCGGCTCGGTTGTCCACAATGCCGACGCTACCTCGCGCCGCCCCGGCCCTGGGATGCCTTGTCAGTACACCTCACGGCAGTGACTTCTCCACGCCCGGCCGGGGCGCTCAACTGGAGGCGTCGGCCGGTCGGCCGACGGGATCCCCAGAGAGTTCGAGGAGAACGCCAGTGCGTGGAGTGGTGATGTACGGGCCCGGTGACGTGCGGGTGGAGCAGGTCGCCGAGCCGACGATCTTGAAGCCGACGGATGCGATCATCCGGCTCGCGGCGACCTGCATCTGCGGCTCCGACCTGTGGCCCTACCGGGGCGCCGACGCGGTGACCGAGCCGCTGCACATGGGTCACGAGTACGCCGGCATCGTCGAGGAGGTCGGCGCCGAGGTGACGACGATCAAGCCCGGCCAGTTCGTGGTCGGGTCGTTCTTCGCCTCCGACAACACCTGCGAGCTCTGCCGGGCCGGCTACCAGACCTCCTGCGTGCACCGCGAGGTGCTGGGCACCGGCGGCGCCGCCCAGGCCGAACGGATGCGGGTCCCGCTCGCCGACGGCACCCTGGTCGCCACGCCCGACCTGCCCACCGACGACCTGGTGCCCGGCCTGCTGGCCGCCTCCGACGTCCTCGGTACGGGCTGGTTCGGCGCGGTCGCGGCCGAGGCCGGCCCGGGCAAGACCGTGGCCGTGGTCGGCGACGGCGCGGTCGGGCTGCTCGCCGTCCTCGCCGCCCGCGAGCTCGGCGCCGAACGGATCATCGCGATGAGCCGGCACGCGAGTCGGCAGGCGCTGGCCCGCGAGTTCGGCGCCACCGACATCGTCACCGAGCGCGGCGACTCCGGTGCCGAGCGGATCCGGGAACTCACCGGCGGCCTCGGTGCGCACTCGGTAGTCGAGGCGGTCGGCACCCAGGAGTCGATGATGCAGGCGATCCGGGCGACCCGGCCGGGCGGCCACGTCGGCTTCGTCGGCGTCCTGCACGACGTCGCGATCCGCGGCGAGGACTACTTCATGAGCCATGTCCACCTGCACGGCGGTCCGGCCCCGGTGCGCCGGTTCCTGCCCGAGCTGATCGAGTTGATCATGGCCCGGCGGATCGACCCGGGCCGGGTGTTCGACCTCGAACTCGATCTTGATCAGGCGGCGGACGGTTACCGGGCGATGGACGAGCGCCGGGCGATCAAGGTGCTGCTCCGGCCGTGACCGTGATCACCGAGCCGATCGCCGACCGGTCGGCAGCCAAGATCACCGCGACCCTGGTCGGCACCGTGGTGTTCCTGACCGCGATCGCGCCACTGGCCACCGACCTGTACGTGCCGGCGTTCCCGGTGGTCGCCGGTGATCTCGGCGCCACCGCGACCCAGGTCCAGTTGACCCTGACCACGTTCTTCGCCGGAATGGCCCTGGGCCAGCTGATCGGCGGCCCGGTCTCCGACCGGTACGGACGCCGGCGGCTCTTGATCATCGGCACGCTGATCATGGCCGCGGCCTCGGTGGTCTGCGCGGTGAGCCCGGCGATCTCGATCATGATGGCGGCGCGCTTCGTCCAGGGCTTCGCCGGCGGCTGGGCGATGGTGATCGGCCGGGCGGTGATCGTCGACCTGGCCACCGGCGCCCGGCTGGTTCGGGTGCTCAACGTGATCGCCGGCGTCGGCGGCATCGCGCCGATCGTCGGGCCGCTGGTCGGTGCCGTCATCCTGCAGCTGTCGCACTGGCGGATGTCGTTCTGGACCGTCGCAGCGCTCGGCCTAGCGATGGCCGTCGCGGTGGCGCTCGCCGTACCGGAATCGTTGCCGGTGCAGCAGCGGCACCGGGGCGGCCTGGCCGCCTTCGGCAGCACCGCCCGCGAGGTGCTGCGCAGCCGCCCCTTCCTCGGGTACGTCCTCGTCAGCGGATCGTCGATGGGCGCGGTGTTCGCCTACGTGGCGACCTCGGCGTTCGTCCTGCAGTCGATGAACGGCCTGTCGCCGATCGCGTACTCGATCGACTTCGCGGCGAACGCCGGCGGGATGACCGTCGCAGCCCTGGCCGCCGCCCGGCTGGCCGGGCGGATCGCCACCCGGAAGCTGATCCTGGCCGGGCAGCTGGCCGCGTTGGCCGCCGGCGTCGCGATGCTGATCGGCGCCCTCTGGCTCCACGCGCCACTGTGGCTGGCCGTACCGTGCTTCTTCGTCCTGATGACCGCGCAGGGGCTGATCGGTCCCAACGGCGGCGCCCTCGCGGCGGCCCAGGTGCCGCGCCATCCCGGCACCGGCTCCGCCGTGCTCGGCCTGGTCCAGTGGGCGTTCGCCGGCCTGATCGCGCCGCTGGCCGGGCTCGGCGGCAGCAGCACTGCGGTACCGATGGCTATTCTCATGATCAGTTGCACCGGCCTGTCCCTGATCGGACTCCTGGTCCTGGCCCGGCCCCGGCTCCTCGAACGTTAGGTCCTGTTGATCATGAAAGCTGTCCGTACCCGGCGGATCCTCGGGCTGCTGCTCGCCGTGGCGCTGGCCGCCTGCACCCCGGAAGCCGCCCCGACCGGAAGTTCGCAGCTGGGCACGCCCGCGGTGATCACAACCGGTCTCGCGGCGCCCTGGTCGGTCGTCTTCCTGAGCGGCGGAACGCCCCTGATCAGCCAACGCGACGACGGCGAGATCCTGGAACTGGACGGCGCCGGCCGGTCCCGAGTGATCGGGACGGTCGCCGACGTCGAGCACAGCGGGGAGTCGGGCCTGCTGGGCCTGGCCGTCGATGATCAAGACCGGCTGTATGCCTACTCGACCGGCCGCACCGGCAACCGGATCCAGCGCTACCCGCTGACCGGCGAACCGGGGTCGCTCGGCCTCGGCCCGGCCGAGTCGATCATCGAGGACCTGCCGTCCGCGAGCTACCACGACGGCGGCCGGATCGCGTTCGGCCCGGACGGCATGCTGTACGCGACCGTCGGCGATGCCGGTCAGCGCGAGGCGGCGCAGGACCCGGCCAGCCTGGCCGGCAAGATCATCCGGCTGACGCCCGACGGCGACGTCCCGGCCGACAACCCGAGCCCCGGCTCGCCGGTCTACAGCCTGGGCCACCGCAACCCGCAGGGCCTGGCCTGGGCGGCCGACGGCACTCTGTTCGCCGCCGAGTTCGGTCAGGACACCTGGGACGAGTTGAACGTGATCACGCCCGGCGCGAACTACGGCTGGCCGGTCGTCGAGGGGATCGCCGGCGACGGCCGCTACGTCGACCCGGTCCAGCAGTGGCGCCCGGCCGACGCCAGCCCGAGCGGCATCGCGATCATCGGCGAGACGATCTTCGTCGCCAACCTCCGCGGCCGGGTGCTGCGAACGGTCCCGGTCGGCGATCCGACCACCTCGACCAGCCACTACGCGGGCGACTACGGCCGGCTCCGCGACGTGGCCCGAGCACCGGACGGCCGGCTGTGGCTGATCACCAACAACACCGACGGCCGCGGCAGTCCCGGTCCGGACGACGACCGCGTGCTCGCCGTCGACCTGCCCGACTGAAGCCGGTCAGCCCTTGGCCTGTGCGGCGACGTTGCCTATCGGGTGCCGTCAGCCAGCGGATTGACCCAGATCAGATCGTCGAATCGGCCGAAGTCCGCGGCGTTCGAGCACAGCTTGGCGCCTCGTTCGATGGCGTAGGCCGCGAGTTGGGCATCGGTCGTGAGATCTCCCGCGGTGCCGGCGGATTCCAGGAGACCGAAAGCGATGTCCAGGTGCCTCGGGCCAGGCCCGAGAAACTCGACCTGTGGACGTTCGAGCCAGCTGGTCACGGACGCCGTTGCAGCGTCAATGGCCATCGGCGGATCGAAGATTCGGGGATTGGTCGCCAACCGCAGATACCCGAAGATCGCTGGTGCTGCCGATTGACGTCCGGAAAGATCACGACGCGTTCCGCAGACCCGTCACGATTGCCTCGTCGTCGAGTTCGTCGGCAAGTCGGTTGAACCCGGCCAGGTCAAGTCCCGGTCGCAGTCTGCTGGTATGCGGCTCGATCTGGAATGGGCGCAGGTCCTGTTGCTGCTGTGGCGCCAGCGCCCGTCGCAGCGCGTCGTTGATCACCTGCTTCATCGGACGTCGCTGCTGATGGACGGCGTCATCGATCAGCCGAGCCACGTCCGGGTCAAGAGTCAAGGTGATCCTCATGAAGACACCATGATGCTCTTCGGCGGCTGCATCAAGATGCCTGGAGGTGGCCCTGTACGCCGCCCGGTCAGGCTGAAGGACCGTGGTGACCCTTGGCCAGTGCGGCGACGAGACCGGCGGCCCAGCCGAGCAGTGCCTCGTCACGGCCCGGCGCGGCCGCGAACTGGACGCCGAGCGGGAGCCCGTCGTCGGTCCGGCCCGCGGGCAAGCCGAGCACGGGCAGCCGGGCCTGGGTCCAGGGCAGGTTCATCAGCGGGCTGCCGGTCGTGTCGAGCCCGTGCGGCGCGGGCCCGGTCGCGGCCGGAGCGACGTACGCATCGATCCCGGCCAGCGCGGCCATCAGGGCGTCGGCGAACACCGCCCGTTCCCGCAACGCGGCCTCGTAGTCGCGCCGGTCGATCGTCCGGCCGTCCCTGATCGCGGCTGCCGTACGCGGATGATAGAGCACGGCGTGGTCGTCGAACCAGGCATCGTGGGAGCGGGCCAGCTCGTAGCCGTTGATCACGAAGTTGCGCTGGTTGACCTGCTCGATGTCGTCGAGCATCTCGACGTCGTGGACCTGGTAGCCGACCTCGCGCAGCACGTCCAGGTGGCGCTCGAACGCGGTGTGTGCCACCGGCTCGGCCTGGTCGAGATAGGCGCCACGGGGGACCACCAACGTCGGCAGCGCGGCCGAATCGGTGGGCTGCCAGTCAGGCAGCGTGGCGGCGGCGACCCGGACCAGGACGTCGGAATCGGCGGCCAGGAAGCCGACCGTGTCGAACGTCGGGGCGTTGGCGATCACGCCCTCGCTGCCGATCCTGCCGAATGTGGGCTTGAAGCCGAGGATGCCGCAGTAGGCGGCGGGCCGGATCACCGAGCCGACGGTCTGGGTGCCCAGGGCGATCGGCGCCAGGCCGGCGGCCACCGCCGCGGCCGAGCCGCTGCTCGACCCGCCGGGGGAGTGCTCCAGCCGGTGCGGATTGCGGGTCTCGCCGGGCGCCAGGAACGCGAACTCGGCGGTCACGGTCTTGCCCAGGACCACGGCGCCGGCGTCCAGCAGGCTGGTGATCAGGGGTCCGGGCTCACCGGTGATCAGCTCGGCCGGCAGCCGGGAACCGGCCCGCGTCGGCAGACCGGCCACGTGGAACACGTCCTTGACCGCGACCGGGAGCGCGAAAAGCGGCGGCCGGTCCGAAGGGTCCGGCCACCGCTGCGCGAGATGGTCGAGGTCGCGCCGAAGCCGCTCCCGTCGATCGGGTTCGTCGACGAAGGCGCGGAGGCGCGGATTCTCGGCCTCGATTCGGGTCAGCAGATCGTCCACGATCTCCACCCGGCACCGAGGCCGATCAGGTCAGCCGAGCTTGGCAGCCTGGGTTGCGATGGCCGACTTGCGGTTCGCAGCCTGGTTCTTGTGGATGACGCCCTTGCTCGCGGCCTTGTCCAGCAGTCGGGTCGCGGACTTCGCGTACTCGGTCGCCTTGGCGGCCTCGCCGGATTCGGCGGCCTCGCGGAACCGGCGAACGGATGTCTTCAAGGCGGACTTGACGGACTTGTTGCGCTGACGCGCCTTCTCATTCGTCTTGATCCGCTTGATCTGGGACTTGATGTTCGCCACGGGGCAGGCCTCTGACACTCTCTTCGTACGACAGGTGGACGTGCACGACCGAGCGGTCACGCGACGGTCGACTTTAGCAGCCCGGCTCGCGGCAGCCCAAATCCGGCGGCACTGAGGCAGTTCCGCTCAGTGGCGCTGGTCGATTGGGCCCGCGGCGTGGTCGGCGATCCGAACGGAACCACCGGCGCCGCCGCCGAGCGGCAGCGCGCGGCAGGCTTCGATGACCGGCAGATCCTTGCCCTGTCCGTGGGTCCGGGACGCTGTCGATTTCGGGCGGTCCGCGGCGTAATCTTTGACTATGTCAAAGGTTTCCGTCGACCCGGCCACCGTGGACCGGGTCCGTTCCTTCAACCGCTTCTACACCAAGATCATCGGCGTGCTGGACGAAGGCCTGGCCGGCTCGCCGTTCAGCCTGACCGAGGCCCGGGTGCTGTTCGAACTGGCCGCCGTCGGCCGGGTCGACATCGTCGGCCTGCGGACCGAACTCGGCCTCGATCCCGGCTACGCGACCCGGATCCTGGACCGGCTGGGCGCGGCCGGCCTGGTCGAACGGGAACGGTCCGCGACCGACAAGCGGCGGCAGACCGTGACGCTCACCGAGGCCGGCCGGGCGGCCTTCGAGGAGCTGCTTCGCGGCTCGGTGGGCGACGTCTCCGGCCTGCTGGCACCGCTGCGCGCCCCGGACCGGGCCCGGCTGGTCGACGCGATGAGCACCGTACGGACGCTGCTCGAGCCGGCCGGCGAACCGCCGCGGGTGGAACTGCGTGGGCCGGAGCCGGGCGACCTGGGCTGGGTCGTCGAGCGGAACGCCGTGCTCTACGCCGAGGAGTACGGCTGGGACGCGACCTACGAGGCCCTGGTCGCCCGGATCGTCGCCGACTTCGCCGCGACCGCGGCCCCGGACCGAGCCCGGGTCTGGATCGCGACCGTCGACGGGCAGCGGGCCGGCAGCGTCTTCTGCGTCCGCGACGACGACGAGACGGCCCGGCTGCGGCTGCTGCTCACCGAGCCGTGGGCCCGCGGTCTCGGCCTCGGCACCCGGCTGGTCGACGCGTGCATCGAGTTCGCCCGCTCCGCCGGCTACCGGCGGCTGGTGCTGTGGACCAACGACGTCCTCGTCGCGGCCCGGCGGATCTACCAGCGGGCCGGCTTCCGGCTGGTCGACGAGGAGCGGCACCACAGCTTCGGCACCGACCTGGTCGGCCAGACCTGGGAACTCGACCTCTGACCCTCGCTCATTCCGGCACGGTGCCGCGTTTCCAGCGCACCACGGTGTGGACTACCGTCACCACGGTGGCCAGCGCCATGAGGGCGACGTGCAGTTCGTCCGTTCCGGGCGGGTCGGCCCAGGGCCCGTAGTACATCCGAATTCCCATGATGAGCATGGCGGCGCCGGTCGCCAGGACCAGCAGCGCGCCGAGTTCGGCGACGAAGGTCAGCGAGCACCAGACGATCAACTCCCAGCGCCTCGCGGGTGTCCCCATGACATCATCATCGGATCCAGGACGATCTTGCGCCGGCCGTTCGCCGAAAGAAGGTCGAGCCGGGCTGGTCGGGGTCTCGCCGGAGCACAAGGCGGGCGTTTTGTGCCGGGAGGAACTCCGGGCCCTTGTTGATCATGACCAGGTGTTGATCATGATCCGGGTTCGGTCCGGCGGCACCAGGCGATCATGGTGTCGGCGCAGCGGGCCTGCCAGGGGCGGATGGTCGGCAGGCCGGGTGGAGCGGGCCGCTGGGAGAACCCGTGCAACGCTCCGGCGAGGCAGCAGACGCCGGCCCAGTTCACCTCGAACGGCACCGTGCCCAGGGCCGGATGCTCGACGGCGAAGCGGGCCACGTCGATCTCGCCACCGTCGCCGAGGTCGGCCCGGGACACCACCAGGTCGGCCAGCAGCAGGGCCGGGTCGAGCCAGCGGGCGGCGTTCTGCGCGGCGGCCCAGTCGACCACCCAGACCCGGTCCGGCCCGAACAGCAGGTTGTCGGCGCGCAGGTCTGTGTGGCTCAGCGTGTCGCCGGCCATCCGCTCGACCGTCGCCGCTTCCAGCTCGGCGAACCGTTCCGCCCGTTCGGCGATCCAGGGATCGGCCAGCCACGGATCGCCGCCGCCGAGGTTGCGCCAGCCGCCGAAGAACCGGCCCAGTTCGTCGCCGGTCGGCTCCGGCCAGGGCGACGGGGTGAGCCGGTCGCCGAGCTCGCCGACCGTGTCGAAGGCCCGGTTCGCGTCCGCGAGAGTCCACGGGTGCGGCGGCGGGGCGGCGTCGATGGCGGGCAGCGCGGAGATCGCGTACTGCTCCTCGCCGACGGTCAGCTCACCGGTCGCGACCGTACGAGGGACGAAGTCGATCTCCGGCAGCCGGGCCGAGTGCTGCTGTTCTTCCCGATACATGCGTATCGCATCCGGGTTGACCGCCGAGCCGACCGCCTTGATGAACAGGCTGTGGCCGCTCGCTCCGGCGACCACGGCAGCGACGCCGGGGGAGAAGCCGCCCTGCTTGTCGGCGACCTCGACCACCGGCTCGCCGAGGGTCCGGTCGACCCAGGCGCGGACCTCGGCGGGAAGATCGAGGTACGGGCGCCGTACCCCGACGGCGAAGGTCACCGGAAGACTCATGGCCATCATCGTCGCGGAAGCGGTCCGGGCGCGTCGAGGCGATTTAGTCGCTGGTGCGCCGTGGGATGATGGGCGTTCGGTGCCCCCGCGCACCCGTACCGAACCATCGAACAGCTACAGACTGGAACCTGACCGCGTGACACCCATCCCTGGCCGGACCAGCCCCGACATCATCCGCAATTTCTGCATCATCGCCCACATCGACCACGGCAAATCGACCCTGGCCGACCGGATGCTGCAGTTGACCGGCGTCGTCGACGGACGGGCGATGCGGGCCCAGTACCTGGACCGGATGGACATCGAGCGCGAGCGCGGCATCACGATCAAGTCGCAGGCGGTCCGG
This sequence comes from Microlunatus parietis, assembly GCF_013407955.1. Taxonomy (GTDB): domain Bacteria; phylum Actinomycetota; class Actinomycetes; order Propionibacteriales; family Propionibacteriaceae; genus Microlunatus; species Microlunatus parietis. Next base: position 6,588,023 of record NZ_JACCBU010000001.1, read on the forward strand.
ATGCCGTGGACGCCGCGGACCGGCCCGTTCGAGGGCACCACCCAGATCCTCAACATGATCGACACCCCGGGGCACGTCGACTTCACCTACGAGGTGTCCCGGTCGCTGGCCGCCTGCGAGGGTGCCCTGCTGCTGGTCGACGCGGCGCAGGGCATCGAGGCGCAGACGCTGGCCAACCTCTACCTCGCGCTCGAGGCGGACCTGCGCATCATCCCGGTGCTGAACAAGATCGATCTGCCCAGCGCCCAGCCGGAGAAGTACGCCGAGGAGCTGGCCGGGATCATCGGCTGCGACGTCTCCGACGTGCTCAAGGTGTCGGCCAAGACGGGCGACGGCGTGATCGAACTGCTGGACCAGATCGTCACCCAGGTGCCGGCGCCGACCGGGAACGCGGACGCGCCGGCCCGGGCGTTGATCTTCGATTCCGTGTACGACACGTACCGCGGCGTGATCACGTACGTCCGCGTCATCGACGGCGAGCTGTCGCACCGCGAGCGGGTGCTGATGATGTCGACCAAGGCGACCCACGAGACGCTCGAGGTCGGCGTCATCTCGCCGGAGCCGGTGAAGGCGAAGAGCCTCCGCGTCGGCGAGGTGGGCTACCTGATCACCGGCGTGAAGGAGGTCCGGCAGTCCCGGGTCGGCGACACCGTGACCTCGGCGTCCGCGCCCGCGGCCGAGTCGCTCGGCGGCTACCGGCACCCGAACCCGATGGTGTTCGCGGGGCTGTACCCGATCGACGGTGCCGACTACCCGGAGCTGCGCGAGGCGCTGGACAAGCTGCAGCTCAACGACGCCGCGCTGACGTACGAGCCGGAGACCTCCGGCGCGCTCGGGTTCGGCTTCCGGATCGGCTTCCTCGGCCTGCTGCACATGGAGATCGTCCGGGAGCGGCTGGAGCGGGAGTTCAACCTCGACCTGATCTCCACGGCACCGAACGTGGTCTACCGGGTCGAGCTGGAGACCGGCGACGAGCACGTCGTGACGAACCCGTCGGAGTATCCGAACGCGGGCAAGATCTCGGCTGTCTACGAGCCGGTGGTGAAGGCGACGATCCTCAGCCCGGCCGAATACATCGGCACCATCCTCGAGCTGTGCCAGGCTCGGCGCGGTGTCCAGCAGGGCCTGGACTACCTGTCCGAGGACCGGGTCGAGATCCGCTACACGCTGCCGCTGGCGGAGATCGTGTTCGACTTCTTCGACGCCCTCAAGTCGCGCACCAAGGGCTTTGCCAGCCTCGACTACGAGCCGGCCGGCGAGGAGCGGTCCGACCTGGTCAAGGTGGACATCCTGCTGCACGGCGAGCCGGTCGACGCGTTCTCGGCGATCGTGCACAAGGACAAGGCGTACTCGTACGGCGTGCTGATGGCCGGGAAGCTCAAGGAGCTGATCCCGCGGCAGCAGTTCGAGGTGCCGATCCAGGCCGCGATCGGGTCCCGGGTGATCGCCCGGGAGAACATCCGGGCGATCCGCAAGGACGTGCTGGCCAAGTGCTATGGCGGCGACATCACCCGGAAGCGGAAGCTGCTGGAGAAGCAGAAGGAAGGCAAGAAGCGGATGAAGATGGTCGGCCGCGTCGAGGTGCCGCAGGAGGCGTTCGTCGCCGCCCTGTCCACCGGCGAGACCACCAAGGCGGAGAAGAAGGCCTGAGCCGGTCCATGATCATCAGCCTGGCCTCGGCGGCCGAGCTGCGACGGCTCGACCCCGAGGACCCCTTCCTCCGTTGGGAGATCCCGGACACGCTGGCCCGGCCCGGCTACGCGTACGGTGCGGCGATGATCATCCCGCGCACCACCCAGACCCGCGGCGACGGCAGTGCCGTGTTCGGGCCGCCGGCCGAGGTGGCGGTGCTGCTCGACGAGTTGATCATGACCGGTGGGCTGGACGAGCTGCCGCGCAACATCATCACGATCGAGGAGCGGTGCTACGCCGAGGTGTCGGACCGGCTCGAGCTCGGGCCGGGTGGCGACTGGCACTGGATGTGGACGGCCGAGGCGCCGCCGGACCAGCCCGGTGAGGACAAGATCATCGAGCTCGACAGGGCCGATCATCCCGAGCTGACGGCGTTGATCACCGAGCACAACCCCGGCAGCGACGGGGTGCCGGGCCGTGCGCCCGGGCAGACCTGGCTCGGCCTGCGGGACCGGGCCGGCGCCCTGATCGCCTGCGGCGTGATCGAGGACAACGTGGCCGGCCGGCCGCTGCTGTCCGGGATCACCGTCGATGCCGCGCACCGGGGCGGCGGACTGGGCCGGGTGATCACCGCCGCGCTGACCCGGCTCGCCGTACGGCGGCACGGCGTCTGCACGCTCGGCGTCTACGCCGCCAACGCGGTGGCGATCAACCTGTATCAGCGCCTCGGGTTCCGGATCGGCCGGCGCTGGCAGAGCCGCCGGCTGATCGGAACCCGCTGATCCTTCCGCGGATCAGCAGGTGACGTCGCGACGCGGCCAGGTGCCGTCGACCAGATATTGCGTGGCGACGTTCATCGCGCACGGGTCGTCGTCGTAGAGATAGACGCCGTGCCCGACGCCGTCGACGCTGACCAGTCGGGCCCGGTCGCCGAACGCCTGCCGGATCTTCAGCCCGCCGAGGTACGGGGTCGCCGGGTCGCGCCGGTTCTGCACGACGAGGACGTTCGCCGGGCCGTTGTCGTTGATCGCGACCGGCGGCTCGCTCGGCTCGTGGTGCCAGAAGGCGCACGGGTTGATGTTCGAGCCGGCGGCGCCGTACAGCGGGAAGCGCGCGCGGTCCTTCGCCACCTCGCGCTGATAGGTCGCGACGTCCTCGGGCCAGTCCGAGTCGTTGCAGGTCACGGCCAGGAACGCCGACCAGGTGTTGTCGTACGGTGACAGGGCGTCGGTCTTCTTCTCGGCCGGTGTGCTGGGCTGGGCCGGGCCGACCGGCGGGCGCTCGGCGAGCCGCCGGCGGACGGCCGCGGCATCGGAGTCGCCCAGCGCTTGCAGGAGTTGGGCGGTCGGCGCGAAGCCCTTCTCGGAGTAGAGGCCGACGAACACCAGGAACCGGGCCAGCGCGCCGTCGACCCCGTCGACGGGCTCGCGGTCCAGCCGCTCGGCCAGCTCCAGGTAGTTCCGCCGTACCGCGGCCGGGGTGCGGCCGAGGCCGTACGCGTCGTGCCGGGCCGCCGCGAACTTCGCGAAGGCGGGGAAGGTCTGCTCCGCGCCGAGCCCGAACTGGCGCATCCCTTCGTACCCGAGATGGGTGTCGCCGACGTTGCTGTCGATGATCAGCCGGTCGGTGGTCTCGGGGAACAGGGAGGCGTACGCGGCGCCGAGGGCGGAGCCGTACGAGAGCCCGAAGAAGTTGAGCTTCTGCTCGCCGAGCGCGACCCGGATCCGGTCCAGGTCGCGGGCCGTGTTCGCGGTCGTCAGATGGCGCAGCCGGCCGTCCTGATCATGCTCGGCGCACTGGTCGGCGATCTTCCTGGCGGCCTCGGCCTGTCGCTCGACCGCCGCCGCGTCGGCTGCGAAGGGCGGGATGTTGCCGCGGTAGTCCTGGTCGGCCGTGAAACCACAGCTGACCGGCGACGAATGGCCGACGCCGCGCGGATCCATGCCGATCAGGTCGTAGCTGTCCAGGACGCTCGCCGGCGCGCCGAGGTTGACCAGGTCGGCCGGCTGGCTGAGGCCGGCGCCGCCCGGACCGCCCGGGTTGAGCAGCAGGATGCCGCGCCGCTTCGCCGGGTCCGAGCTGGCCTGCCGGGACACCGTGATCTTGATCGTGGTGCCGTGCGGCTCGTCGTAGTCCAGCGGCACCGGGATCTCCGCACACTCGAGCTGTGGTGCCTTCTCCGCGACGTCCGCCGGGCAGGCGCCCCAGGTCACGGCGCCGACCGAGCCCGAGCCCGCGCCGTCGTCGGCGCCGGCCGGCGTGCTCAGCAGTGATCCGGCGAGCCCGGCAGCGACGATCAGTGCCAGCCAACGGCGCGCCCTTCGTCCTCGTTCCATCTCAAGCCTCCTGTCGTGGGACATGACGGATCCCACTCCAGGCTGTGACCTTGGGGCATGGTCAAGCCCAGGTGACCGAGGTCACGCGACGCCGCTTGCGGTCAGGCCAGCGCCGCGGCGATCCGGTCCAGCTGGTCGGCCGACAGCGGCCCGGCGGCGAGGACGCCGGCGTTGTCCCGGGCCTGCGCGACGGTACGGATGCCGGGGATCGGGACGAACGCCTCGCTCCGGGCCAGCAGCCAGCCGAGCGCGCCCTGGGCAAGCGTCCGGCCGTCCTCGGTCAGGATCTCGCGCACCTTATCCAGCGCGTCGAGCCGGCGGCCCGGGTCGCCGGACCAGTCCCAGCCGTGCCGGACGTCGGTCTCGGCGAACGTGGTCTCCCGGGTCATCTTCCCGGTCAGCAGCCCCATCGCCAGCGGGCCGCGGACGATGCTGGCCAGGCCGTGCCGCTCGGCGACGGCGAGGGTGTCCTCGTTGCCGTTGACCAGGCTGAACGACTGCTGGACCGCGGCACAGTGCTCACCCTCGGCGAAGAACGCGGCCCGGTCCGGGTCGTCGGTGCTCCAGCCGTAGAACCTGATCTTGCCGTCGGCGACCAGGCCCTCGAGCGCGTCCCGGACCTCGCCGGCCCGGTCCAGCGGGTAGTCGCCGATGTGGAACTGGTAGAGGTCGATCACGTCCGTCCGCAGCCTGCTGAGGCTGGCGTCGCACTGCTCCCGGATCGACTCCGGCGACGCGTCCCGGCCGATCGCCTCGCGCTTCGCCTCGTCGATCAGGTTGCCGAACTTGGTCGCGATCACCACCTCGTCGCGGCGGCCCTGGAGCGCCCGCGCGACGACCCGCTCGCTGTGGCCGGCGCCGTACACGTTTGCGGTGTCGATCAACGTGACCCCGGCGTCCAGCGCGGCGTGCAGGGCGGCGACCGACTCGTCGTCGTCGACCTCGCCCCAGCCGATCGGCCGGCCGTCCCGGCTGGCCGGGCCGCCGATGGCCCAGGCGCCGAACCCGATCGCACTGACCTCGGGGCCGTCCGTACCGAGCCTCCGGGTGATCGTCGCTTCCGTCACAGTCCGCTCCCTCTCGTCGTGTCTGCCCGGGACAGTAGATCCCGCCGCCGACAGTAGGTCCCGTCGCGGCCCAGGCGACTGTCTGTGCCGGCTGATAGGACGGTGGGATGGTGATGAGATTCGGGGTGAACCTGCCCAACGGGCATCCGCCGGCCGAGCTGGTCCGGTTCGCGGTCGAGGTCGAGCAGTCCGGCTGGGACGGCTTCTTCCTCTGGGACCACGTGCAGCTCGATCCGGACCGGCGGGAGCCGACCTACGACCCGTGGGTGCAACTCGGCGCGATCGGGGCGCACACCGAACGGTTGCGGCTGGGCACCATGGTCACGCCGGTGCCGCGGCGAAGACCGTGGAAGCTGGCCAAGGAGATCGTCACGCTGGACCACCTGACCGGCGGTCGCGCGGTGCTGGGTGTCGGGCTCGGGGTGCCACAGGCGACGGAGTACGGGGCGTTCGGCGAGCCGGTCGAGCCGAAGGTGCACGCGGCCCGACTGGACGAGGCCCTGCCGGTGCTGGACCGGCTGCTCCGCGGCGAACCGGTCGACCACGAGGGCGAGCACTACCGGGTGTCGGCACAGCTGCTGCCGGCCGCCGTGCAACGACCGCGACCGCCGATCTGGGTGGCGGCGACGCTGCCGGCCCGCGCCGGGGTACGGCGAGCGGCCCGCTGGGACGGGATCGTCCCGCAGTCGCGGGACACCGGGTCGCTGACCCCGGAGGCCCTGGCCGCGCTCGTCGCGGAGCTCGATCCGGGCCCGGGCTTCGACGTGGTGACGTCGCTCGCGGCCGCCCCGGCCGACGAGCTCGCCGACGCCGGCGCGACCTGGGCGATCGACGGGCCGAGACACCGGGAGGAGACGCTCGCCGAGACGCGGGCCCGGATCCTGGCCGGGCCGCCGCGGTGATCAGCCGGCCCGTTCCAGGGCCGGCGGGGAGGCGGGCAGGCTGATGGTGATGTCCAGGCCGCCACCCGGTGCCGGCTCGGCGTCCAGTCGGCCGCGATGGGCCGTGACGACGGAGCGGACGATGGACAGGCCGAGCCCGGAGCCGTTGCGCCCGGCCAGCCGGTCGGCGTCGAGCCGGCGGAACGGTTCGAACAGGTGCGGCACCTGGTGCGCGCCGATCACCGGTCCGGAGTTGATCACCCGCAGGGTCGCCTGGCCGTCCGCGGCCCCGGTCTCGACGTCGACCCAGCCCTGCTCCGCGACGTTGTGCCGGATCGCGTTCTGCACGAGGTTGTGCGCCAGCCGCTGGAGCAGCAGAGCGTCGCCGACGGTCGGGGCCGGGCCGGTCGTCGCCCGTACGGTCACGCCGGCCGCGGCCGCCTCCGCCGCGGTGTCGCCGACCGCGTGGTCGACGATCTCGGCGAGGTCGACCGGGCGCGCCTCGAGCGGCTCGTTGTCGATGCCGGCCAGCACCAGCAGCCCGTTGATCAACGTCTCGTGCCGGGCGTTGACCTGGAGCAGGTCCTCGCCGAGCCGGCGCAGGTCGGGTGACGTCTGCTTGCGGTGCAGGGCGAGTTCGATCATGGCCCGACTGAGGGCGAGCGGGGTGCGCAGTTCGTGCGACGCGTTGGCCACGAAGCGTTGCTGGCCGGCGAACGAGGCGTCCAGTCGTTCCACCATGGTGTCGAACGCGTCGGCGAGGTCCTTCACTTCGTCGTCCGGCCCGGACAGCGCGATCCGTTCCCGCAGGCCGTGGTTCGCGGTCGGCGCGGCGGCGATCCGTTCGGCGGCGCCGCGGACCCGGTGCAGCGGCGCCAGCACCCTGCCGGCCACCAGCCAACCGAGCCCGACGGCCATGCCGCCGACGATCAGCAGCGCGATGCCGCCGAGCAGCAGCAGCGACTGCGACGCCGCGTCCTGCAGCCGGGCCGCCTGCTCGGCCATGAAGGTCCGGGCGTCCGCGCCGGACAGAATTCTGCCGTCCGGCGTGTAGACGTACACCTGGCTCTTGGTCGGCAGCCCCGCCTTGTCGGGCAGCGGTTCGGCGCCGGGCCCACCGATCCAGGCGACCTTCTGCCGCAGCAGCTGGCCGGTCAACTGCTGCTGGAAGAGCAGGTAGGTGGTGATCAACAACGTCACCCCGGCGGCCAGGAACAACCCGCCGTAGATCAGGGTCAGCCGGCCCCGCAGGCCGATCGAGCGGCGCAGTCTCCGGATTCTCATCGCAGGCGGTACCCGACGCCGGTGATCGTGTCGATCAAGGTCGGCTCGCCGAGCTTGCGGCGCAGCTTGTGCACGGTCAGCCGGACCGAGCCGGTGAACGGGTCGGCGAACTCGTCCCACACCTTCTCCAGCAGCTGCTCGGCCGAGACCGTCGCGCCGTCGGCCCGGAGCAGCTCGGCCAGTACGCCGAACTCCTTTCTGGCCAAGGGAATCTGGACGCCGTCGCGGAACACCTCGCGCCGGGACGGGTCGAGCTCGAGCTCGCCGCGGCGGAGCACCGGCGGCGCGGCCGGTCGGGACCGGCGGCCCAGCGCCTGCACCCGGGCAGCCAGCTCGGCCAGCGCGAACGGCTTGGTCAGGTAGTCGTCGGCGCCGAGGCTCAGCCCGCCGACCCGGTCCGCCACCGCGGCCGACGCGGTCAGCATCAGCACCCGGGCCGTCGACGGCGACTCGATCAGCAGCCGGCAGACCTCGTCGCCGTGCAGCACCGGAAGATCGCGATCCAGCACGACGACGTCGTAGTCGTAGGTGTGGATCCGTTCCACGGCCGAGCCGCCGTCACCGACCACGTCCACCGCATGCGGCTCGTCCCGCAGCCATTCGGCGATCGCGTCGGCGAGGATCGGCTCGTCCTCGACCACCAGCACGCGCATGATCACTCTCCCTTTCCCTGGAGCACCCCCGCGATCCTCCGTGAACCTATGTTTCCTTCCTGTTAGCCGGCCATGAATCGGGTAACGGCCGGGAAACGTGGGCAGGGCTTCACTGGGGGGAATCCGTTCGAGTGAAGGAGAAAGACGATGCTGAAGCGCGGAGCCGGCCCGTTCGCCGGCCTGCTGTTGATCTTGGTGGTGCTGACCGGTTGTGCCGGTACGGACGGCGGGGGCGTGGCCAGTGCCGGCGGCGGGGAGGCCGGGCCGTCGGCGTCCGGCGGCCCGAGCCAGGACCCGAAGCAGGCGACGATGGCGTACGTCGAGTGCCTGCGCGAGCACGGCATGGAGGTCGACGACCCCGGCCCCGACGGCCGGCTCAAGCTGAGGGTGCAGGGCGACCAGGCCAAGTCGAGGGAGGCGATGGAGGCCTGCCGCGACCTGGCGCCGCAGATGGACAAGAACGACCCGAAGTACCAGCAGCGGATGGGCGCCGCGCAGGAGCACGCCACGTGCATGCGGGAGAACGGCGTGGAGAAGTTCCCGGATCCCGACCCGAACCAGCCCGGCATCCAGATCAACAAGGAGCTCGCCGGCGATCCCGACTTCGAGGCCGCGCAGGAGGCCTGCAAGGACCTGCTCGGCGGGGCGGTGGGCAAGTGACGCGGCGCCGGCGAGGCGGCCGGGTGGCCGCCGTGATCTTCCTCGTCGCGGCCGCTGCCGGCGGCGGATCGGCGGTCTGGTTCGGCGCGCAGGGATGGGGCAAGGCGGCGAACCAGAGCCCGCCCGTCCTGCCGCCCGCGACCGCCGAGGTGACCCGGCAGACGCTGACCGCCACCTCGGAGTACGACGGCGAACTCGGCTACGGCGTCGCCACCACCACCACGAACCGGCTGACCGGAACGATCACCGGCCTGCCCGACGTCGGCGACGTGATCAAGCGGGGTCAGTCGCTGTACTCCGTCGACGGCGACCCGGTGATCTTGCTGTACGGGGAGCTGCCGGCCTACCGCACGCTCAAGGAGGGCGACGAGGGCCCCGACGTCGAGCAGTTGGAGCGCAACCTGGAGGAACTCGGCTACGACGGCTTCACCGTCGACGACGAGTTCACCTGGCGCACCGCGGCGGCGGTCGAGGAGTGGCAGGACGACCTCGGGCTGGCGGAGACCGGGACGGTCGAGCTGGGTCGGGTGGCCTTCCTGCCCGAGTCGCGGCGGATCGACGGGCTGGAGGTCGAGCTCGGTGCCGCCGCGACGCCGGGGCAGCCGGTGCTCAGCCATACCTCGACCGCGAAGGCGGTCACCGTCCAACTCGAGCCGTCCGACCTGGCCGACGTGAAGACCGGGGCGGAGGTCGAGGTGGAACTGCCGGACGGGAAACGAGTGCCGGCCAAGATCACCGAGCTGTCCACCGAGGTGCAGGCCGGGTCCGGCCAGCAGGAGGAGGCGTCGACCGTGGTGATCGCGGTCGCCGAACTCAGCGGCGACAAGGCGATCGAGGCCGCGGCCGGCTACGACCAGGCGGCGGTCGACCTGATCGTCACCACCGGCGAACGCAAGGACGTGCTGACCGTCCCGGTGACCGCACTGCTCGCGCTGGCCGAGGGCGGGTACGGGCTCGAGGTCGTCGCCGGCGGCACCACCTCCTACGTCAAGGTCGACACCGGCCTGTTCGCCGACGGCCGGGTCGAGGTGTCCGGCGCGGGCATCGACGAAGGCACCGTCGTCGGGATACCCGAATGATCGCCCCGGCCGGGCCCGGGCCCGGCATGATCACCGTGGACCGGGCCAGCAAGAGCTACCCGGACGGAGTCGTCGCCCTGGACAGCGCCTCGCTGCGGGTCGAGCCCGGCGAACTCGTCGCGGTCGTCGGCCCGTCGGGGTCCGGCAAGTCGACGCTGCTGCACCTGATCGGCACCCTGGACCGGCCGTCCTCCGGCGCGGTGATCATCGACGGGCACCAGGTCGCCGACCTGTCCGACCGTCAGCTGTCGGCCCTGCGGGCGTACCGGATCGGGTTCGTGTTCCAGCAGTTCCACCTGGCGGCCGGCGTACCGGCGCTGGACAACGTCGCCGACGGGCTGCTCTACACCAGCACCTCCCGCCGGCAGCGGCGGCGCCGGGCCGCCGCGGCCCTGGACCGAGTCGGCCTGTCCGCCCGGATCGATCACCGGCCGCACGAGCTGTCCGGCGGCGAACGGCAACGGGTCGCGATCGCCCGCGCCGTGGTGGGGGAGCCGGCCCTGCTGCTGGCCGACGAACCGACCGGTGCGCTGGACTCGGTGTCGTCGGCGACCGTGCTGCGGCTGCTGCGCGACCTGAACGACGACGGCACCACGGTCGTGATCATCACCCATGATCGAGAACTCGCCGACTCGCTGCCGCGCCAGATCCGGATGTTCGACGGCCGGGTAGTCGAAGATCGCCGCGCCGCCGTCGATGATCATGATCACGGTGCTGATGATCATGGGCGCGGAGTTGATGATCTTGGTGAGGTGGCATCGTGAGTCGGGCCTTACGACCGGGCCGGATGCCGGTCTCCGACGTGATCAGGGTCGGTGCGGTCGGCTTGCGTACCCGACCGCTGCGAGCGGTGCTCTCCTCGCTCGGGATCGCGATCGGCATCGCCGCGATGGTCGCGGTGATCGGGATCTCCGCGTCGTCCCGGGCCGAGCTGGACCGGACCCTCGACGCGCTCGGCACCAACCTGCTCACCGCCGACGCCGGGTCGACGTTCACCGGCGGCGCGGCCACGCTGCCGCTCACGGCCGAGTCCATGATCGGCCGGATCGGGCCGGTCGAGGCGACCTCGGCGACCGGGCTGGTGCCCGACGCCAAGGTGTACCGCAACGACCGGATCCCGGTGGAGCAGTCCGGCGGCATCGCGACGTACGCGGCCCGGAACGATCTGCTCGCCACCACCGGCACCGCCCTGAAAGCGGGCTCCTGGCTGAACTCCGCGACCGGCCACTACCCGGTCGCCGTGCTCGGCGCCTACACGGCCGAACGGCTCGGGATCACCTCGCCCGGTCCGGACGTCACGGTGATCATCGGCGGCGTACGGTTCGTCGTCGTCGGCATCCTGGAGCCGTCGGTGCTCGCCCCGGAACTGGACAGCGCCGCGCTGACCGGCTGGCCGGTCGCCGAGTCCCTGCTCGGCTTCGACGGGCACCCGACCCGCGTCTACACCCGGTCCGCCGAGGCCCAGGTCGAACAGGTCGCGGCGGTCCTCGGCGCGACGGCCAACCCGGAGGCGCCGAACGAGGTCGACGTCTCCCGCCCGTCCGACGCGCTGGCGGCGCAGCAGGCGGCGGACCGCGCCTTCACCGGGCTGCTCGTCGGGCTCGGCGCGGTGGCGCTGCTGGTCGGCGGCGTCGGAATCGCCAACACGATGGTGATCTCCGTCCTGGAACGGCGAGCCGAGATCGGCCTGCGCCGCTCCCTCGGCGCGACCCACGGCCAGGTCCGGACCCAGTTCCTGGTCGAGTCGCTGCTGCTGTCCGGCCTCGGCGGCCTGGCCGGAGCCGCGATCGGGGCAGCGGCGACGGTCGGCTACGCGACGTACCAGGGCTGGACCGCGGTCGTCCCGCTCTGGGCCGTCGCCGGCGGTCTCGCCGCCACCCTGCTGGTCGGCTGCATCGCCGGCCTCTATCCCGCCGTCCGAGCCTCCCGCCTCTCCCCGACGGAGGCCCTCGCCGCCCCCTAGCCCGATCGGGGCCGCCGAACGGACGCCTTGACCTCGATTCCGGCCCGATCTGCCGGTGTCCTGACTTGTGTTCGACCGGACAGTTATGTCTCGGGTTCGTCCGGACAGTTCGGACGAACGCATGCTGGCGTTCATGGCAGACAGGGTGGTCTCGGTGGACATTCGTGTTCAGATCGCGTTCTGGCCCGAGGACGCGCCGCGGGGCGCGGTCTCTCGGTTCTGTGAGCGGCACAAGCTGTCGCGGTCCTGGTTCTACGAACTCCGGGCTCGTGCTCGAGCGGAGGATCCGGCGGCGGCGGTCCAGCCACGTTCGCGGTCGTGGCCGCAGGGGCATCCGCTCGCGGTCGGGCTGGAGATCGAGGAGTTGGCGGTCCGGCTCCGGAAGGAGCTGAGGGATCAGGGCTGTGACTACGGACCGGTCTCGGTCCGGTTCCGGATGGACCGGCTGGGTGTGACGCCGCCGGCCGCGTCGACGCTGGCCCGGATCTTCTCCCGTCGCGGGATGGTGGTCCCGCAACCGCAGAAACGACCGCGGTCGGCGGTGCGACGGTTCGTGTTCGCGCTGGTGCATGAGTGCTGGCAGCTCGACGCGTTCGACTGGGTGCTGGCCGCTGACCGTGCGTGTGTGATCTTCCAGCTCGTGGATGATCATTCCCGGTTCATGATCGCCTCGCTCGCGGCGTGGGGTGAAACGGTGGAGGCGGCGATCCTGGTGGTCGACAGGGGTATCGCTGCGTTCCAGGTGCCGTGTCTGCTGCTCACCGATAACGGCAGCGCGTTGAATCAGACCCGGATCGGCCGGCGGAGCCGTCTGGTTGATCATCTGACCGGACTGGGGTGTCGTCCGATCACCGGCCGGCCGGGGCATCCGCAGACCCAGGGCAAGGACGAACGGGTTCATCAGACCGTGCAACGCTGGCTGAGAGCCCGGCCGAGGGCGACCTCGTTGGCCGAGTTGCAAGCACAGCTGGATCAGTTCGACCGCTACTACAACCACGACCGTGGCCATCAAGCCCTCGGCCTGCGCACACCGGCCGAGGTCATGGCCGCTGGGCCGGTCGCGGTCCCGCCGGTCCCGGCCCCACCGGCACCGGCACCGGCACGGCCGGCACGGTCGAAACAGCCCAGAGTCGCCGCGAACGGCAGCGTGCGGGTCGACGGTGTCCGGATCCAGCTCGGCCGTGAACATGCCAAGACCACCGTCACCACGATCAGCACCGGTCAGACCGTGACGATCTTCGATGGCCGAGGCCGCCACCTCCGGACCCAGGTCCTCGAACCCGGCAAGACCTACTACAGCAACGGACGGCCCCGCGGCGGCCGGCTGCCCCTGCTGATCCACCAACAACGACAACGCAAGGAACAACCATGATCAACAACGATCGTGAACCAGACGCCGCTGAACCAGACGAGACCAAGATCGACCTCCGCGACATCCACGGTCCAGGCTTCACCCAAGATCAATACCGGGCAGCCCTGGAAGCCGGCTACGAAACCGGCTGGTGGGACGACACCGGCCGGCCCGCACCCTGGCCCGACGACTTCCTCGACGAATCCAGCGGCTGGCAACCAGAACACGGCAGCCGCGACGCCACCGAGCGGTCCCAACCCTTCTAGCGGCTTCGGCCCAAACCCGCCACGCTGAAGCTGACCGCGAATCGGCAGGCGCCCGGAGACGAGGTCAAGGCTTGGCCGAAGGCCAACCCGAAGGGCCCCGGCCTTGACCACGACGAGGACGACGCCACCCTCCTCGCAGCTCCCGCGCGGCCCCGACCCTTGACCAACCACACCACCATCTGTCCACACTGACCTCGGACATACTGTCCGGACGAACCCGAGACATGACAGGCCCGATCTGCCGGTCAACCCGTCCGTTCGGCGGGGTCGGACACCGAGTTCCGCGAGGGCTTGGCGGAGGAATGGTGTGATGCGTGGCCGAAGAGGGCAGCGACATCGGCACGGCAGTAGGCCACGTCGAACCAACGCGAGCCGAGCCTCGCCCCGTTCCAGTCGATCACTCCGGTGAGGGCACCGTCACGCCACAGCAGGTTCCCCGGGTGATAGTCGCCGTGCATCAGGGTGCGGCCTGCGGTCGGATCTGGGCGATGCTGCCGGACGGCATCCATGGCACGCTGCACGAGAGACGAGTTCGACGGCCATTGGATTCGGGTGAGCTCGCGGTTGCCCCAGTTGTCCTGCGGAAGCAGGGGCCGCCGGCGCCTGCGGTATCCGTGGCGTGAACTGAAGCCAAGGCATGGGCGATCTGCAGCCAGCGATCCAGATTGGGCGGTCGAACGTCGCCTTGACCGCTCAGCCGAGTCATCACGAGAGCCGGCGAACCGAATCAACGCCCTTCCGCATCCAGCCCGTGGAGTCGCTCCACCTTCGTGACCTCGGCCTGGCTCGCGACCTCAGCCAGCATGTCGTTCAACCCAGTCGTCGAGATCGGCACCATCGGAAGGCTACGGCCTCGGCACCTTGCCGAACGGACGATTTGACCTCGATTTCGGCCGGTTTGCGGGTCAACCAGTCCGCTCGATGGTGTTGAGCGGTGGGTCGGGGGCGCGCGCGATCGGAAGGTGGTGCTGGCGAGATCGCCTCGGAGAAGTACGGATCGTCCACAGTCCGGAGGTAGGCGCGAACATTGCGTCGCGGAGTTGTCCACAGATTGACGGACGGGGGTGGCGCGGTCGGGCCGGGCGGGTGAGGCTGTCCGGATGGGGGAGGTGAGGTTGACCACGGCGCGTCGGGAGCGGGAACGAGGGCGGCGGAATCGGGTGCGATCGCTGCGCCGGCTGGTCCGCGGCGTGTACCTGGAGAAGGACGACGAGCCGACGCTGCTCGAGCGGTGCGCGGCGGCCGTGCTCGCCGCGCCACCGGACACGGTCGTGGTCGGGGTGACGGCGCTGTGGCTGCACGGAGTCGAGGTCGCCGATCCGCTTCCGGTACGACTGGCGACCGCCACCGATCTGCGCCGCCGGACGCCGGGACTCCGGCTGGTCCGACGGCACCTGCTGCCGCTCGCCCGGAATCGCGTCGCACTCCCTGTTCCGGCCTGGGTCGAGGCCTGCACCGAACTTTCGATCGTCGATGCGGTCGCGGTCGCCGATCGGTTGATCAAGCTGGGCCGGGCGACCAGGAAGGAGTTGGTCGAGGCGGCTGCGGCGGCGACCGGTCGCGGCTGCCGTACCGCCCGCCGGGCTGCAGAGCTGGCCCGGCCGAACGTGGCGTCGGTGCGCGAGTCCGAGCTGCGGCTGATGTTGATCATGGCCGGGCTGCCGGAGCCGCGGTGCAACGTCGCGGTCGGCGACGAGCAGCGACGGATCGCCGAAGTTGATCTCTACTACGACGAGTTCCGCGTCGTGGTGGAGTACGAGGGCGAGCAGCATCGGACCGACGGCTGGCAGTGGAGCGCCGACATCGAACGGTACGAGGCGCTCGCCGCAGCTGGCTACGCCGTGATCCGGGTGACCGCGGCGCGACTGCGACAGGCCCGGGCTCTGGTCACGACGATTCATGATCACTTGACCGAACGTGGCTACCGAGGTCGGCCGCCGCGCTTCGGGACCGAGTGGCGATCCCTCTTCGAAGCCTGACCCAACGATGATCAACCGACGCGGAGCCCGGCGAGGGTCTCCTCGGCCAGCTGGTTGCGCGGACCGTCGCCGATCGGGACGATGCTGACGAAGCCGCTGAGCCGGTCGGTACGGCCGTCGTCGATGATCACGATCGTGACGACGTCCCCGTCGACGCTGATGCTGGGATTGTCGACCCGGATCTCGGCCGAGATGATCCAGCCCTTCCGGCCGTCGAGTTCGTACGCCTCGTTGCGGACATCGGTACGGCTCTCGAAGTCGGAGAACCAGCTCGGGTTGATCACGCACTGCATCGAGCTCTCCGCCGCGTCGGCCGGCGACTCGAACCCCGGCAGGACGGCGACCTCGCCGACCGCGAACCAGGATTCCCAGCCCGGTTCGGTGATCTGGGACTGGGAGGCGACGTCGTAGAACCAGCTCAGCCCGTGCTTCGGCCGCGGCGGCCCGTACCCGGACCCGACCATCGGGAAGGACAGCTTCCCGCCGTGCACCCGGCCGTCGCTCGGATGCGCCGCGACCTCTCCCGGGGCCCCACTCGGGCAGGAGACCCGTTCCCGGCGCGACGGCGTCCCCGACGGCGACGGACTCGGCGACGGACTCGGTGAGGGGGTGGGCGAGGCGGTCGGCTTCGAGTCGTCCCAGGCGCTCACCGTCGATTCGGGCTGCGGGTCCGTGATCGGCCGCGCCCCACCGGTGAGGGTACGGGCGATGAGGATGCCGGTGACCGCCAGCACGACGACCAGCACCAGCGCCACCACGACGAGCACGACGCCGCGCCGCGATCCCTGGCGCGGATCACCGGGCGCCGGCCGCGGCCGGGTCGTCGTCCGGTCCGACCAGGCCCGGCCGTCCCAGTAGCGGTATGTGCCCGGCCGGCCACCCGGATCGGGGTACCAGCCAGGTGTCGACATGCGGCAGAGGTTATCCCGCGAGGGTCGCAGGAGGACGGCCCCCTGCCTGCTGGCCCGAGGCGGACGCCGGGTTGCGCGATCCCGGTCCCGACGTCGGTTCCTGGAACTCTCACGGTCCGATACCAACCCTGGACAAACTCGGGAGGTTCTTCGCTAGCGTGCCCAGGGCCGTCCCGCCGGGGCGGCTGTAGCCGACCGGGCCAGACCCGCGCGGGCCGGGCCCACGACTCGAGGGAGTACCTGTGACTGTTCTGAAGCCGTTGGCCAAGGGCGCCGTGGCGGTGATCGCAGGCGCGATCACCGGTCTGGCCGGAGTGTCCACCGCTGCCGCTGCGCCGGTGACGACGGATCTGACCGGCACCGCGACGACGGTCGTCCAGACCGATGTCGTCGCCCAGCTGGCCGCCGGCCTGACCGCCGAACTGGAGGCGGAGTTGGCCGACGAGCTGTCGGCCGAGCTGTCCGCCGACGCGTCGGCCGAGGCCGCCGCCGCGGTGTCCGCCGCCGTCACGGCCGAGATCAAGGCGGTCGTCGAGGCCTACCTGTCCGGTTCGGGCTCGGTGGACGCCGACGTCGTCGCGAGCCTCGAGGCTTCGGTCGAGGCTGCCCTGGCGGCGGCCCTCGGCGCCGACGTCGCGGTGGACCTCTCGGTCGACCTCGGCCTGGGCCTGAACATCGCCGTCACCGGCGACCTGTCCGCCGGCGACCAGGAGAGCTGACCTCCGCACCGTCAGTGGTGATCCCCGGTCCGAGCGACCGGGGCAGCGGCCGCCCGGCCTGCCGGGCGGCCGTTTCTTGTCCGCCGCGTCGTCGCGAGCGGTGGATTGTGAGTTGGGTCACAGAATGCAACCGTACGGCCGCCGCCGGACTACTCCCGGGTGACAGAAGAAAAACCTTCCATCCTGAGGAGGATGACTCGATGCGTATGGTCACGCGGATTGTCGGTGCTGTGATTGCGGGTGCCGGCCTGATGGCCGCCCTGGCCTTGAGCGCCACCGCCGCCCCGAGGTTCGTCACCGGCACGGTCGACGCCAACGGGGGCCTGAACGGCCGGATCGCGCCCAGCACTCACACGGCGAAGAACTATCTCTTCCGGGACGGGTCGAAGATCAGCATCGACTGCCGGACCAAGGGCACCATCGTCGGCGGCAACGCCGAGTGGTACCTGGTCGCCGCCGAGGGCGACGCCAACTGGGTCTCCGCCAGGTACGTCGATCTCACGGGTCCCGCGCCGCGCTGGTGTGGCGACTCGGGCGAGACGATCTCGGTCAAGATCACCAAGGACGTCTGGTCCCGGCAGGGCCCGTCCACCTTGGACAAGAAGCGCCGGCTGCAGCACGCCGGTGGCGGCCAGGAGGTGCTCTGCTACGTGTACACGGCGGCCGGCGGCAGCAAGCGCTGGGTGGTCACGCTGGAGGACGGCTGGGTCCCGGCGAGTGCGGTGAAGACCAGCAAGGAGATTCCCTTCTGCCAGGGATGAGTTGAGCTACCGCCGGTACCTGGGGGAACCGACGGGGCGGGGGGCGATCGAACGGTCCGGCGTCGATGATCAATCGATGCCGGACCGTTCCACTCCCTGGATCAGATAGCGCTGCAGGAACAGGAAAACGAGCAGGACCGGGATGATCGCGACCACGGCGCCCGTGAAGAGCTGCGGATAGTCGACCCGCTGCGAGGTGAGGAACTGGCTCAACGCCAACTGGATGGTCCGGTAGCCGGGATCCTGGCCGATCAGCAGCGGCCACAGGAACGCGTTCCAGGACCCGATGAAGATCAACGTGCCGACCGCCGCGCAGATGCCGTACGAGTTCGGCAGCACGATCCGCCAGAACGTCCGCCAGTAACCGGCCCCGTCCAGGTAGGCGGCCTCCTCGAGCTCGCGCGGGAAGGACAGGAAGTACTGCCGGAACAGGAACGTGGCCAGCGCGGAGAACATGCCCGGGATGATCAGGCCGCGCAGGCTGGAGATCCAGCCCAGGCTGGACACCATGACGAACGTCGGCACGAACGTCACCGCGGCCGGCACCATCAGCGTGGCCAGGGTGATCGTCAACAACACCTTGCTGATCTTGTTGTCGATCGCCAGCCCGTAGCCGGCCAGCGCGGAGATGATCACCGTCGCGACCGTCTGCAGCACCGAGACGACGGCGGAGTTGATCAAGCTGCGGACGATCGGGACGCTGGAGTTGTCCAGCAGCTCGGTCAGGTTGTCCAGGCCGACCGCGTTCGGCAGCCAGTGCCACTCGGCCGCCGTGATCCACTGGCTGGTGGAGAACGCGTTGCGCAGGATCACCCAGAACGGCAGCAGGAACACGGCCGCGAGCAAGATCAGCGCGGCGTAGCGGAGCGCGGTCGGCAGCGGTCGTGGTCTCATCGGCTGCGGTCCCTGCCGACCAGGGACAGGATGCCGAGCTGGGCCAGCCCGAAGATCGCGATCACCACGGTCAGGATCATCGACCCGGCGCTGCCCAGCCCGAGGTCCTGGCTGCCGGAGCCGAACGACACCAGATAGAGGTAGACCAGCGGCGGCTTGGCGAACGGGGGATAGCTGCCGACCGAGATCAGCGTGTTGTAGAACTCGTCGAACGCCTGGAACGCGTTGATCAACAACAGCAGCACGACCGCGATCGAGGTGGCCCGGAGCTGCGGGAACGTGATGTAGCGGAACACCCGCCAGCCCTGGGCGCCGTCGATCGCCGCCGCCTCGTACGTGTCGGTCGGGATCCGCTGCAGGCCGGCGATGAACAAGATCATGTAGAAGCCGACCTGCAGCCACAGCCGGAGCGTGACCAGCACCACCCAGTACAGGTAGTTGCCGCCGCCGAGCCAGTTCACCGGGTCCAGGCCGAGCTCGCGGAGGAAGCTGTTGATCATGCCGAACCGGGCGCCGTTGAAGAAGACCAGCCGCCACACCATCGCCGCGATCACGTACGAGCACGCGGTCGGCAGGAAGAACGCCGACCGGAAGAACGCCTTCGCCACGGTGGCCCGGTTGACCAGCAGCGCGAGACCGAGCGAGATCGCGAACGTCGTCGGCACGATGAACAGCGCGAACACGATGAACGTGCCCAGGCTGGTCTGGAAGGCCCGGTCGTTCAGCAGATACAGGTAGTTGTCGAAGCCGACGAACTTCGTCGGCGTGACCGTGTTGCGGGCGTCGAACACGGACAGCCAGGCGCTCCAGCCGATCGGCACGATGGTGAAGATCAACAGGCCGGCGAAGAACGGCGCGACGAAGATCAACTGCCACAGGTTGCGGTCGTGCAGCCCGCGGATCCGCCGGGACAGTGCCGTGCGCGGCATCGCGGACTCAGCCGTTCAGGCGCTTGATGTCCGCCTTGGCCGTGGCCGCGACCTCGGCGATCTCCGACTTCGGGTCGGCCTTCTTCTGCACCACGTTGGTCACCGCGGCGGTGATCGCCTGCTGGATCGCCGGCGTCCACAGCTTGTCGTTGGCGTGACCGAACTCCGCGACGAACTTCGCCGCCTCCGCGCCGGCGCCGGAGGCCACCTTGTCGGCCTTGGGGACCAGCGCGGTCTTGGCCGGGATGTGGGTGCCGAACGCGTTCGAGAACTCCAGCTGATAGTCCTCCTGGTCGACCCAGAGCCAGCGGACGAACTCGGTCGCGGCCTCGACGTTCTTGCCCTTGGCGTTGACGCAGGCGCCGAACGCGCCGAACGGGACCGCCGGTCGGCCGGCCGCGCCCACCGACGGGAACGGCAGCACGCCGAAGTCGTCGCCGAGCGCGTCGGTGACCTCCGGCAGGATCCACAGGCCGCTCCACTGCATCGCCGTCTCGCCGTTGACGAACGGGGACGCGGTGGACCAGTCGCCGGACGCGCTGGGTACGTACCCGTCGGCCGCGGCCAGCTCGGCGAACTTGGCGAACGCCGCGTGACCCTCGGCGTTGTCGAAGCCGATCGTGGTCTTGTCCGCCGAGATCTGCTCCTGGCCGGCGGCCCAGATGAACATCGAGCTGAGCACGCCGATGCCGCCGTCGGTGCCGGCGTAGAAGCCGCCCATGTCCTTGCTCTGCACCGCCGGCACGGCCTTGATCAGGTCGTCGATCGTCGCCGGCGGCGCGACGCCCGCCTGGTCCAGGACCGACTTGCGGTAGAAGAGCATCTGCATGTCCACCGTCTGCGGGATGGAGTACACCTTGCCCTCCCAGCTGGCCGCGTCCAGCACGGACTGGGTGAACTGGGGCTTGGCGTCGCCGAGCATCGTGGTCAGGTCGAGCGCCTGCCCGGCCTTGATCATGTCCAGGGTCGGGCCGTTGGCGTACTCGAAGACGTCCGGCGCCTTGTCGGTGAGCAGGGCCGAGGAGACCAGCTTCTCGTAGTCGCCCGGGTTCCACTGCACCGTCACGGTGGCCTGGTCGTAGGCGGCGGCGTACCTCTTGACCGCCTCCTCGACGCCGTCCTCGCCGTACTCGTGGTACCACTGGCTCAGCGTCGGCTTGGCGCCACCGGTCGCCGGGGCGGAGCCGCCCGGCTCGGGCCGACCGGTGTTCGAACCGCAGGCGGTCAGTCCGGCGGCCGCGGCGAGACCGCCGCTCAGGGTGAGGAAGGCACGACGTCGAAGGGCCATGACCGGACTTTAGACGAATCGGCGGCGCCCGCGGTGGACGGCTCACCCTTCGGTAGGGTCCTGGTACGTGATCTTGAACGGGGAGTTGCATCGCCGGCTGGGCGTCGGCGACGCCGTCACCGTCGGTCTGGCGGCGATGATCGGCGCCGGAGTCTTCGCGGTGTTCGGGCCGGCCGCCGGTGCCGCCGGGACCGGACTGCCGATCGCGCTCGCCGTCGCGGCGCTGATCGCCTACTGCAACGCCACCTCGTCGGCGAGGCTGGCGGCTCGCTATCCGGACTCCGGCGGAACCTACGTGTACGGGCGGGAACGGCTCGGCCCGTTCTGGGGCTATCTGGCCGGCTGGGGCTTCGTGGTCGGCAAGACCGCGTCCTGTGCGGCGATGGCGCTGACCGCCGGCTGGTACCTGTGGCCGGACCAGGCCCATCTGGTCGCGGTCGCCGCGGTGCTGGTGCTGACCGTGATCAACTGCCTCGGCGTGCAGAAGGCGGCCTGGGCGTCCCGGCTGATCGTCGGCGCGGTGCTGCTGGTGCTGGCCACGGTGGTGATCATCGGGCTGACCTCGCCCGCCGCCGATCCGGCCCGGCTCGCGCTGGGGCCGGACGCCTCGGTGTGGGGCGTGCTGCAGGCGGCCGGGCTGATCTTCTTCGCGTTCGCCGGCTACGCCCGGGTGGCCACCCTCGGCGAGGAGGTACGGCAGCCGGAACGAACCATCCCGATCGCCGTCGGCGTGGCGCTCGGCATCGTCCTGATCTTGTACGCCGTCGTCGGCGCAACCGTGATCGCCGTGCTCGGGCCGGATCTGGCCGGGTCCATCGCACCGCTGAGCGACCTGGTCATCCGCGCCGGGGTGCCGGGCTTCCTGCCGGTGGTCGCGGCCGGCGCCGCACTGGCCGCGCTGGGCAGCCTGCTGGCGATGATCTTGGGCGTCTCCCGGACCGCCCTGGCGATGGCCCGGGACCGGCATCTGCCGCCGCCGCTGGCCGCGATCCACCCTCGCTTCGCGGTGCCGCACCGGACGATCATCCTGGTCGGCCTGGTCGTCGCGCTGCTGGCCGGGCTGGCCGACCTGCGGTCGGTGATCGGCTTCTCCTCGTTCGCGGTCCTGGTCTACTACGCGATCGCGAACGCCTCCGCGCTCACCCTGTCCCGCGCCGAGGGGCGGCCGCCGCGGGCGGTGCCGATCATCGGGTTGATCGGCTGCCTGGTGGTGGCGGCCGCGCTGCCGCCGGCCTCGGCGCTCACCGGCGCGGCGGTGCTGCTGGTCGGCGCGATCGGCTACGTTCTCCGTACCAGGCTAGGAGGAAGGAGCGGCTGATGCTTGCCGTCCGACTGCATCGATTCGGCGGACCCGAGGTGCTGGCGGTCGAAGAAGCCGAGCCGCCGGTTCCCGGGCCCGGGGAGATCGTGATCTTGGTCGGCGCCGCCTCGATCAATCCGTTCGACCGGAAGGTCCGGACCGGGATGTTCGCCGCCGGGTCGGAGCCGGTCGAGCCGGTGATCATCGGCGTCGACGCCGCAGGGGTGATCGCGGCCGTCGGGCCGGACGTGACGGGCTGGTCGGCGGGCGACCCGGTGTTCGGGATTGGCCGCTCGACGTACGCGGAACAAGCGGTGCTGCACGCCTGGGCCCGGAAGCCGGACGGCATCGACGACGCCACCGCGGCGGCCGCGGCAACCACGGGCGAGGCGGCGCTCCGGTCCTTCGACCTGCTCGGTCTCGACCCGGACGCGCGGCTGCTGATCGACGGCGGCGCCGGCGGCGTCGGCACGGTGGCGATCCAGCTGGCCCGGCGCCGCGGCTACCGCGTGGTCGCCACCGGCAGTGCCGCCAACCAGGACTACCTGCGCTCGCTCGGCGCCGAACCCGTGGAGTACGGCGCGGGGCTGGCCGACCGGGTCCGCGCGCTCTGGCCGGACGGCCCGGACGCCGTCTTCGACGTCGCCGGGAAGACGATCATGGACGTCCTGATCGGGCTGGCCGGCGAGCCGCGGCGGGTGGTCAGCATCGCCAACTTCGGCGCCGCGGACACCGGCGTCCAGGTCACCGGTGGCGGTGGCGACCCGGTCGCCGCGCTGGCCGAGGTGGCCGACGCGCTCGCCGCCGGCGACCTGCGGATCCCGGTCCGGACCTATCCGTTCGCCGACGTCGTCACCGCGCACCGGGACAGCGAGGCCGGCGGGCTCCGCGGCAAGCTCGCCCTGGTCCTGGAACACCGGGCCTAGGGCCCGGGAATAGAGCGGACGGTCGCGGAGGTTGGCCCGGAGGTGACCACGCAGCTGCACGGCTCCCGGGTGACGAACGACCGGAAGGCCCGCAAGGTCCTCTGGGCCTCCCTGGTCGGGACTTCGCTGGAGTCGTTCGACTTCTACGTCTTCAGCTACCTGTCCGCGTTCTTCATCGGGCCGCTGTTCTTCGAACCGCTCGGCGTCTTCGGCGGCACCTTGAGCGCCTTCCTGGCCAACGCGCTCGGCTTCGTCGCCCGGCCGCTCGGCGCGATCGTGTTCGGCCACCTGGGCGACCGGTTCGGCCGCCGCGCCGCGTTGATCATCACGATCACGATCATGGGCGTGGCGACCGGAGCGATCGGCCTGCTGCCCGACTACGCCACCGCCGGCTGGCTCGGTGCCGTGCTGCTGGTCGGGCTGCGCCTGGTCCAGGGGCTCTCGCTGGGCGGCGAGTGGGGTGGCGCGGTGCTGCTGTCCACCGAGAGCGCGCGGCCCGGCCGCCGGGCGCTCTACGCGGCCGTACCGCAGCTGGGGTCGCCGGTCGGCTCGATCGTGAGCGCCGCGCTCTATCTCGCCCTGCCGGTGCTGCTGTCCGAGGCCGATCTGCTGGCCTGGGGCTGGCGGGTGCCGTTCCTGGCCGCGTTCCCGTTGCTGCTGGTCTCGCTCTGGCTGCGCTACTCGATCGACGAGACGCCGATCTTCCGCGAGGTCGTGGCCGAGGACCGCAGGGCCCGGCTCCCTTTGCTGCAAGCGTTCCGGCAGCGTCCGCTGGCGATGCTGCTGGCCACCGGCGCGGCCTTGCTCGGCATCGGGTCGTACTCGCTGATGAACACGTACACCCTGAACTACGGCGTGACCACGCTGAACTTCGACTACAGCCAACTGCTGCTGGCGACGACGATCGGCGGGCTGCTGCAGTTGATCACCATCCCGCTGTTCGGGTTCTGGGCCGAGCGGATCGGGTCGGCCCGGGTCGTGCTGATCGGCGCGATCGGCACGCTGGTCGTCGCGTTCCCGATCTACGCGCTGCTGCAGTCGGCGAGCTTCGGCATCCTGGTCGCGATGATGATCATCGGCGGCATCCTGCCGACCCTCAGTTGGGCCGCGCTCGGCGGGCTGATGACCGAGCTGTTCGCCGGCCGGTTCCGCTACGCCGCGATCTCCTTCGCGTACGCCGTCGCCGCGATCATCTCCGGCTTCGTCCCCGCCGTCACCCTGCTGCTCGGCCAGGCCAGCGACTACGCCTGGTGGCACCCGGCCGTCGTCCTCGCCGCGATGAGCGTGATCACCGCCGTCAGCGCCGCCCTCGCGATCCGCCGCACCGAACCCATCGACGTCCTCTGAATTCCCACCCGTCACTCGAGTCGTGCAGTTTTTCACGTCCCGTGAAAAGTTGGCGCTCTACCAGGGAAGCTTCTGTGGTAAAGCGACAGTTTTTCACGTTACGTGAAAAACTTGTGGCCAGAGTGACGACGGTGTACGGGACGTCCTCGGTGACCCGATAGTCCAACGGGTGGAGAACATCGCACGGACAAGCGCGGCCGGGTAACAATCCACTTCGGCGGCGGGTCCCTTGCCACCACCGCGCGCCGTGCTGGCAGACTGCACCCTGCAGATCGGATCGGATCAGCGGAGGTGGCAATGGCGTCAACCGAAACGCCGACAGGGGTCAACGGACCCACCCGGGCCCAGATCGACGCGCGGACCTTGCGGCGGGATCGGTGGTGGCTCAGTCCGCTGACGACCTTCGTCGTCTTCACGGCGTTCGTGATCTACGCGACCTGGCGGGCGTTCAGCGGGGCCCACTATTACGCCTCGCCGTACCTCTCGCCGTTGTACTCGCCCTGCCTGACCAACCTCTGCGTCGAGGGTGCCTCCGACTTCGGGCAGCCGTTCTCCTGGTGGCAGCTGTCGCCGGCGCTGTTGATCTTGATCTTCCCGCTCGGCTTCCGGATGACCTGCTACTACTACCGCAAGGCCTACTACCGGGCGTTCTGGTTGTCGCCGCCGGCCTGCTCGGTCGCCGAGCCGCACAAGAAGTACACCGGCGAGACCCGGCTGCCGCTGATCTTGCAGAACATCCACCGCTGGTTCTGGTACGCGGCGATGGTGATCGCCTGCGTGCTCACGTTCGACCTGGTGCTGTCGTTCCGCAACGCCGAGCACGAGTGGGGCCACATGGGCCTCGGCTCCGTCGTGTTGTTGATCAACGTCGTGCTGATCTGGCTCTACACCCTGTCCTGTCACTCCTGCCGGCACATCCTCGGCGGCCGGCTCCGGCACTTCTCCAAGCACCCGGTCCGCTACAAGCTGTGGACCTGGGTGTCGAAGCTCAACGCGCGGCACTCGCTGCTGGCCTGGGCTTCGCTGTTCTCGGTCGCGCTGGCCGATCTCTACATCTACCTGCTGTCCACCGGCGTGATCACCGATGTGAGGTTCTTCTGATGAGTGATCGTCATCCCATGACCGGCAACGAGATGTCCGGCAGCGAGCCCGGCGGCCTGGAACGGCACGCGTACGACGTGGTCGTGATCGGCGCCGGCGGGGCCGGGCTGCGGGCAGCGATCGCCGCCCACGACGCCGGAGCGCGTACGGCGATCGTCTGCAAATCCCTGCTGGGCAAGGCTCATACGGTGATGGCCGAGGGCGGCATCGCCGCCGCGATGGGCAACCGGTGGCCGGAGGACAACTGGGAGGTGCACTTCCGCGACACCATGCGTGGCGGGAAGATGCTGAACAACTGGCGGATGGCCCAGTTGCACGCCCAGGAGGCGCCCGAGCGGGTGATGGAACTGGAGGACTGGGGTGCGCTGTTCGACCGCACCGAGGACGGGCTGATCAGCCAGCGCGACTTCGGCGGTCACCGCTACGCCCGGCTCGCCCACGTCGGCGACCGGACCGGGCTGGAGATGATCAGGACCCTGCAGCAGCGGGCCGTGCAGCTCGGCATCGACGTGTTCATGGAATGCACGATCACCGACCTGCTCACCGGCGCCGATCAAGGTTCCAAGAAGATCAGCGGCGCGTTCGGCTACTGGCGGGAGACCGGCCGGTTCGTCGTCTTCGAGGCACCGTCGGTGATCTTGGCGACCGGCGGGATCGGCAAGGCGTTCAAGGTCACCTCAAACTCCTGGGAGTACACCGGCGACGGGCACGCCCTCGCCCTGCGCGCCGGCGCCGCCTTGATCAACATGGAGTTCGTCCAGTTCCACCCGACCGGCATGGTGTGGCCGCCGTCGGTGAAGGGGCTGCTGGTCACCGAGTCGGTCCGCGGCGACGGCGGGATCCTCAAGAACTCCGAGGGCAAGCGGTTCATGTTCGACTACATCCCGGAGTTCTTCAAGGCCGAGACCGCGGACAACGAGGCCGAGGCCGACCGCTGGTACGAGGACAAGGCGAACAACCGGCGGCCGCCGGAACTTCTGCCGCGGGACGAGGTGGCTCGGGCGATCAACTCCGAGATCAAGGCGGGCCGGGGATCGCCCCACGGCGGGATCTTCCTCGACATCGCGTCCCGCCGCTCGCCCGAGTTCATCCGGCGCCGGCTGCCCTCGATGTATCACCAGTTCAAGGAACTGGCCGACGTCGACATCACCGCCGAGCCGATGGAGATCGGGCCAACCTGTCACTACGTGATGGGCGGCGTCGAGGTGGATGCCGACACGGAGCTGACCGGTGTCACCGGGCTGTACGCGGTCGGGGAGTGCTCCGGCGGCATGCACGGCTCGAACCGGCTGGGCGGCAACTCGCTGTCCGACCTGCTGGTGTTCGGGCGGCGGGCCGGTGAGTCGGCGGCGGCGTACGCGGCGGAGGTCGGCGACAACCGGCCGCCGGTCGACGACGCGGAAGTGAAGGCGGCCCAGTCAGCGGCGCTGGCCCCGTTCGAGACCGAGGGCGGCGAGAACCCGTACACGATTCATCAAGAGCTGCAGCAGACGATGAACGACCTGGTCGGGATCATCCGGACCGCCGACGAGCTGAGCAAGGCGGCCGAGGCGGTCGAGGGATTCAAGGAACGGGTACGCAACCTGTCCGTCGAGGGGCACCGGCAGTACAACCCGGGCTGGCACCTGGCGATCGACCTGCGCAACATGCTGCTGGTGTCGGAGTGCATCGCCAAGGCGGCACTGGAGCGCACCGAGTCGCGCGGCGGGCACACCCGGGACGACTTCCCGATGACCGACGACGGCTGGGGCACCAAGAACATCGCGCTCACCCTCAACGAACGCGGCGACGGGGTCGAGCTGACCCAGCAGCCGCTGCCGGTCATGCCGGACGAGCTCAAGACCTTCTTCGAGAGCAAGTGAGTTGATCATGGGATACGACCTGAAGATGCGGATCTGGCGCGGCGACGAGTCGGGCGGCGAACTGACCGACTACACCGTGCAGGTCGAGTCCGGCGAGGTCGTGCTGGACGCGATCCACCGGCTGCAGGCCACCCAGGCCGGTGATCTTGCGGTCCGGTGGAACTGCAAGGCCGGCAAGTGCGGCTCCTGCAGTGCGGAGGTCAACGGCCGGCCGCGGTTGATGTGCATGACCCGGCTGTCCGACTTCGACGAGACCGAGACGATCACCGTCACGCCGATGCGGACCTTCCCGGTGGTGCGCGACCTGGTCACCGACGTGTCCTTCAACTACGAGAAGGCGGCCGAGCTGCCGGCCTTCGCGCCGCCGCCCCGGGACGCCGACGGCAAGCGGCGGATGATGCAGGTCGACGTCGAGCGCGGCCAGGAGTTCCGCAAGTGCATCGAGTGCTTCCTCTGCCAGAACACCTGCCACGTCGTTCGTGATCATGAGGACAACAAGCCCGCGTTCGCCGGGCCGCGCTTCTTCCTCCGGTACGCCGAGCTGGACATGCACCCGCTGGACACCCACGATCGCCGCGAGCTGGCCCAGGGCGCGGCCGGCCTCGGCATGTGCAACATCACCAAGTGCTGCACCGAGGTCTGCCCGGAGAACATCAAGATCACCGACAACGCGATCATCCCGATGAAGGAACGCGTGATCGACCGCAAGTTCGACCCGCTGGTCTGGCTCGGCAACAAGATCGGCATCCGGACCAAGGACTACCGGGACCGCGAGGACTCCTAGATCTCAGGGAACGTCGGGCTTCAGTCGATCGGGCCGCCGGTCGCGTACTCCTGCAGCTGGGCGTAGTCGCCGGCGTACCGGTTCTGATCAAGCGGCGTGTCCGTGTACTGCCAGAACGTCCAGCCGCCGCTCCAGCCGGCCGGGATCTTCTCCGGCGGGGTGGACCGCCAGGCGGCGAGCCAGAGCGGGTTGGTCTCGCCGAACGCGGCACTGTTGCCGGTGCACTTCTCCCACCAGTAGTAGCCGGTGTAGATCACGGCCTGGCGTCCGGTCCGCTCGAAGTAGCGGGTGGTGAAGGCGCGGATCCAGGTGATCATCTCGTCCTGAGTCAGGCCCCAGCACTCGTCGAAGTCGAAGTACGGCCCCTCGATGTCGAGCACACCGGGCAGGGTCTGCCCGTCGGCCGACCAGGAGCCGCCATGATCGACGAAGAAGTCGGCCTGCACGTCGCCGGGCTTCCCGTCCGGCCGGGCGAAGTGGTACGCGCCGCGGATGAAGCCGGCGTAATAGGAGTCCGTGTACTGCGCACTGAACTTCGAGCTCCGGAAGGTCGAGCCCTCGGTCGCCTTGACGTAGGCGAACCGCTTCCCGTCCTGCCAGTGCTTGGCCCAGTCGACGCTCTTGTTGTGACCGGAGACATCGATGCCGAGCACGGCCGGAGGCTCTTCCGGGGCGGGGGCGGCCTGGGAGCGATCGCGCCGTTCGCGAGGTCCGGCCGAGCGGTCGTCGCCGCCGCCCATCCGTCCTCCTTCGCCGATCACGATCTGGTCGTCGCTGGTGGGAGTCTCCGCGTACGCCAGCGCAGGGCTGAGCGCCAGGGCCAGCAGCGCGACGGCTGTGGCGACGAGGGGACGGCGTCTGGAGAGGTACATCTGCGGGATCCATCTGTCGTACCGGTGATCTCCGCCACTCGCCCCGACGTGCTGCCAGGAACGACACCCCGAACGCAACGGTTCGCGCTAACGGTAGCGGCAATCGGTGGGTTTCCGACAGCCCTGAGAGATCCGCCACAAAGGGCGTTCTGGATTTAAGACCAGCGAGCCTCAGGTTCTAGTGTTACCCACGTGGCAGGCACAATCGTGACGCCGGCGCGGCGTGCGGCGAGGTCGACGGTCGGGTTGAAGGCGCTGATGGCGATCAGCGGACTGATCATGTACGGCTATTTGATCTTGCACATGGGCGGCAACCTGTGGGTGTTCGGCGGGCAGCAGGCCTTCGACACCTACGCGCACCACCTGCGGACGATCGGCGAGCCGATGGTGCCGCACTCGACGGTGCTCTGGATCGTCCGGATCGTCCTGCTGGCCTGCGTGGTCGCCCACATCTGGTCGGCCGTGGTGCTGGCCCGGCGGTCGCATCACGCGCGCGGCGGCATCGGCAAGCGGTACGCGTCGAACCAGCACCGCCGCGGCATGCAGCGCAGCTACGCCTCCTTCACCCTGCGCTGGGGCGGCGCGATCATCGCGTTGTTCGTGATCTACCACCTGCTGCACCTGACCCTGAACGTGATCGCGCCGGGCGGCGCCAGCGACAGCCCGTACCTGCGGTATGTGGCGGGCTTCAAGATCTGGTGGGTGCTGCTGTCGTACGTGATCGCCCTGATCGCGGTCGGCTTCCATCTGCGGCACGGCCTGTGGAGCGGCCTGACCACGCTCGGCGCCAACTTCAGCGCGGGCACCCGCCGAGTGCTCAACCAACTGGCGACCGCGGTCGCGTTGGTGATCATCGTCGGCTTCCTGACCCCGCCCGTGCTGATCTTCCTAGGAGTGGTGGGCTGAGATGAGCGAGATCAACATCGATTCGGTCGACGCGGACTCGATCTACGTCGAGGGCGAACCGATCCAGGACCGGAAGGCTCCCGACGGCCCGATCCAGGACCGCTGGGACAAGCGGAAGTTCGGCGCCCGGCTGGTCAACCCGGCCAACCGCCGGAAGCTGCGGGTGATCATCGTCGGCACCGGTCTGGCCGGCGCCTCGGCGGCGGCGACGCTCGGCG
The DNA here is from genome assembly GCF_013407955.1 of Microlunatus parietis. Taxonomy (GTDB): domain Bacteria; phylum Actinomycetota; class Actinomycetes; order Propionibacteriales; family Propionibacteriaceae; genus Microlunatus; species Microlunatus parietis. Next base: position 6,617,992 of record NZ_JACCBU010000001.1, read on the forward strand.
AGGCCGGCTACGCGGTGACGAGCTTCTGCTACCAGGACTCGCCGCGGCGGGCCCACTCGATCGCCGCGCAGGGCGGCATCAACGCCGCGAAGAACTACCGCAACGACGGCGACTCGGTCTACCGGCTGTTCTACGACACGGTGAAGGGCGGCGACTTCCGGTCCCGGGAGTCCAACGTCTACCGGCTGGCCCAGGTCAGCCTGCAGATCATCGACCAGTGCGTGGCGCAGGGCGTCCCGTTCGCCCGGGAGTACGGCGGACTGCTGGACAACCGCTCCTTCGGCGGCGTGCAGGTGTCGCGGACCTTCTACGCCCGCGGCCAGACCGGGCAGCAGCTGCTGCTCGGCGCGTATCAGGCGCTGGAGCGCCAGGTCGCCGCCGGCACGGTCGAGGTGCACACCCGGCACGAGATGCTGGAGTTGATCGTCGTCGACGGCCGGGCTCGCGGGGTCGTGGTCCGGGACATGGTGACCGGCGAGATCGAGCCGCATTTCGCCGATGTCGTGGTGCTGGCGACCGGTGGTTACGGCAATGTCTTCTATCTGTCGACGAACGCGATGGGCTGCAATGTCACCGCCACCTGGCGGGCTCACCGCAAGGGCGCCTATTTCGCGAATCCCTGTTACACGCAGATCCACCCGACCTGCATTCCGGTGTCCGGGGAATACCAATCCAAGCTCACTCTGATGAGCGAATCGCTGCGTAACGACGGCCGGATCTGGGTGCCGAAATCCGGCGAGGACAAGCGAGATCCGCGGGAGATCCCGGACGAGGACCGGGATTACTACCTGGAGCGGATCTATCCGAGTTTCGGCAATCTGGTGCCGCGCGACATCGCCTCCCGGGCCGCGAAGAATGTCTGCGACGAGGGTCGTGGTGTCGGCCCGGGCGGGCTCGGCGTCTATCTTGATTTCGCCGACGCGATCAAGCGGATGGGCCGCAAGGCGGTCGAGGCGAAATACGGCAACCTCTTCGACATGTACGCCCAGATCACCGGCGAGGATCCGTACCAGGTGCCGATGCGGATCTACCCGGCCGTGCATTACACGATGGGCGGCCTGTGGGTGGATTACGACCTGCAGTCGACCATTCCCGGGCTGTACGTGACGGGCGAGGCGAACTTCTCCGACCACGGGGCGAACCGACTCGGCGCGAGCGCGCTGATGCAGGGGCTGGGGGACGGCTATTTCGTGCTGCCGAGCACGATCAACGACTATCTGGCCGACGGTCCGTTCGAGCCGGTCGACGCCTCGCATCCGGCGGCGGCCGAGGCGATCGAAGCGGTGCAGGGCCGGATCGAGAAGCTGTTGTCGATCAGGGGGAGCCGTACCGTCGACTCGTTCCACAAGGAACTCGGCAAGATCATGTGGGAATACTGCGGGATGGAGCGCACCGAGGCCGGCTTGCGCAAGGCGATCTCCGAGATCCGCGAACTCAAGGCCGAATTCTGGTCCGATGTCCGCGTGCTGGGCGGTAACGAGGAATTGAATCAGGCGCTGGAACGGGCCGGCCGGGTTGCCGACTTCTTCGAACTCGCCGAATTGATGTGTACCGACGCGCTGGTCCGCCGGGAATCCTGCGGCGGCCATTTCCGTGCCGAGAGCCAGACCGAGGACGGCGAGGCGCTGCGCAACGACGCCGAGTTCGCGCACGTCTCGGCCTGGGAATTCGGCGGCGAGAACGGCAAGCCGATCCTGCACAAGGAACCGCTGGTCTACGACTACGTCGAGCTGAAACAGCGCAGCTACAAGTGATCAGAATGGAGCGCGGCAAGTGAAGATCACGGTACGGGTCTGGCGGCAGTCCGGCCCGGACGCCAAGGGCGAACTGGTGTCCTACCCGGTCGACGACGTCTCGGAGCACATGTCCTTCCTGGAGATGCTCGACGTCCTGAACGAGCGGCTCACGCTGGCCGGCGAGGACCCGATCGCGTTCGACTCCGACTGCCGGGAAGGGATCTGCGGCATGTGCGGCGTCGTGATCAACGGCGTCCCGCACGGCCGCGGTGATTCGTCCGTGCCGACCACGACCTGTCAGCTGCACCTGCGGTCCTTCTCCGACGGCGACGTGATCGACATCGAGCCGTGGCGGGCCGACTCGTTCCCGGTGATCAAGGACCTGGTGGTCGACCGCGGCGCGTTCGACCGGATCATCGCCGCCGGCGGCTACATCGCCGCCAACACCGGCTCGGCACCGGACGCGCATGCCGTGCCGGTGCCGAAGTCGGACGCCGACGACGCCTTCGACGCCGCCACCTGCATCGGCTGCGGCGCCTGCGTCGCCGCCTGCCCGAACGGCTCCGCGATGCTCTTCACCGCGGCCAAGGTTACCCACCTCGGCCTGCTCCCGCAGGGCCAGCCGGAGCGCAAGTCCCGGGTGCTCGCGATGGTGGAGCAGCACGACGCCGAGGGCTTCGGCAACTGCACCAACATCGGCGAGTGCACCGCGGTCTGCCCGAAGGGGATCCCGCTCGAGACCATCTCCCGGCTCAACCGGGACCTGCTCGGCGCCATGCTCCGCCCCGGCAACTAGGGACGCGCGACACTTGCCCCTCCCCACGAGACCGTCCGGTCGGCGTGCCGCCGACCGGGGTCAGTTCGCGAGGCGCTTGGCTGCGGCCGGCAGGATGTCGGCCTGCGGGTGCGGGCCGGCGATGTTCTCCTCCGGATCGGCGTCCCAGTTGGAGTCCATCCCGAAGCCGACGGTGACGGTGATCGCGAGGCGGTCGCCGACTCGGACCAGGCCGACGGACTCCCAGAAGGCGCCCTCTCCGTCACCCCAGTCGGGCCGCTGGTAGACGAATTCCGTGAAGCGAGCGGACGGCACCTTGCCGCGCACCGGGTACCACTGGTCGAACCCCCGCACCGGACCACCGCCGGGTGCCCGGAAGCCGTCCGAGTCCAGCGCGTCGGCGCAGTTCTCGATCCAGCCGCTGACGGTGTCGTACGCCTGCTTGGCCTGCTCCTCGTTCTGGAACTGCAGCGCGCTGGCGTACATCGTCGGCTGGCCGTACAGGGGATCCGAGCTGTCGGCGCTGGCCTCCGGATCGGTGATCTTGTAGTTGAAGCTGCGGGTCTGGAGGTCGACCGCGCCGAGGTTCTCCAGGCTCTGCAGGCAGGCCGACGGACGGGTCGACGGCCGCGCGCTCCGCTTGTACTCCTGGGCTTCCAGTCCCTCGTGCTGCGGCAGGTCACCGGCCCGGAGCAGATTGTCGTCGGACAACGAGCGGGTCGGCGTCGGGGCGGGTGTGTCCCGTACCGGCTCGCCGGCCAGCCGGGACGCCGCCTTCGGCAACGACCTGATCATCGGATCCAGCGGCAGCCCGGTGCTTTCGGCCTGGTCCTGGTTCTGGGCCCAGTTGTGGTCCTCACCGCCCGCGCGCAGCGTCATCACGACCAGCTCGACCCGCGCACCGGTGAGGATCACGCCGTACTCCGAACTCATGGTCTGCGACCCGGACGCATCCTCGAGTTGATCGGCCTGCAGGACGCGGTACTGCGCCTCACCCTGGCCGATCGGGACCTTCACCCAGTCGTAGACCTTGACCCTCTCGTGGCCGGCTTCGGTCAGGGTCTGCTCGCACGCGTCGCCCCACTCGACGAGCTTCGCGTACGCCCGCCGGGCCGCCGCGGCGTCGCGGAACTCGAGCGCCGTCGCCGATGCGGTGTCCTCGCCCATCAGATAGGTCCGGTGCCGCAGGTGCTCAGCGTCGAACGCCTCGAGCTGGTCCTGCAGGCACTCGCTGACCACGCCGTAACCCTGCTCACCGGACCGCGTCTGGTTCCGGGTCTCGCCGATCTTCCAGTCGCCCGGTCGCTGCCACTCCAGGTCGGTCTCGGTCGGCAGCAGGCGGTCCGAGAACGGGACCGGCGGTGCCGCGGTGACCGGTGGCGGCGTGGTGCCGCCGCCGGACGGGTCCAGCGGCACCAGGTTGGCCTGGTTCAGGATGCCGCCGCCGACGACTCCGGCCAGGATCGCCACCGCCAGCGTGCCGGCCGCAGCGGCGATCCGCCGGCGCCGGCCGCGCTGCTCGCCGCGGGCTCGGATCTCCTCGGGTGGGCTGGGCCGGGCTGCGCGCTCGCCCACCTGGGCCAGGTCGCGCAGGTCGTCCAGCGGGTCACGGCCGGTCATGTCGCACCTCGCTTGCGGGTTCGTCGGGCTGCGGTTCGTCCTGGAGGAGGGAGGCGAGGGCGGTGCGCCCTCGGGACAGCCGGGCCTTGATGGTCCCGACCGGTGAGCCGACCTCCTGCGCGATCTCGGCCACCGACAGATCGCACAGGTGATGCAGCACGATCGCGCGCCGCTGGTCGGCCGGCAGCTGGGCCAGCGCCTGGGCCAGCGCGACCCGGGTGACGTCCGGCTCCGGCGGCGACTGTTCCGGCTGCTTGGCCCGGTCCGGCGGCAGCAGCGCCCGGCGCGCCCTCCGCCAGCGGCTCACCGCCAGCCGGTACGCGACCGTACGGACCCAAGCTTCCGGCGACTGCTCGGTGTCCAGGATCCGGCGCTTGTCCCAGGCTCGGACGAAGGCCTCCTGCACGCAGTCCTGCGCCTCGGCGAGGTTGCCGCACATGGCGTAGATCTGACCGACGAGTCGGCTGAACGACGCGTTGTAGAACGCGTCGAAGGAATCCGAATCCATCAACTTCCCCGTAGTCGGGCGAGCACCACGGCTCGACCCGATCGCCGAACCTTCCTGGTGCATCATGCCCGGAAGGACGGTCGAGGTCACGGTTGTGCCGCTCACGGCGCGCCCCGGTCCATCGGATTCCCTCTCGCTGGGGATCTGTTCGCAGGGGTTACGCCCGGTGTCGCGGCGGGGTTGCATACCCATTGCACATTTTCTGCGCAGGATCACATCGGCCAGCGTCGACCTCGCCGAATGGACCCAAAGGGCACGAGATCGTGTCCACAAGGTGCCCCTTGTGTCCAGTCAGCGATGCCGGAATCCATGTGACTTGCGCTGGGGCGGGTCAGCGGTAGGCGCGGGCCTGCAGCTCGAACAGCCGGGCGTAGTGCCCGCCGGCGGCGAGCAGGTCGGCGTGACTGCCGAACTCGGTGATCCGCCCGTCGGAGACGACCACGATGAGGTCGGCCATCCGTACCGTGGAGAACCGGTGCGAGACCAGGATGGTCACCGCGCCGGTGCGCCGGGCCAGGTCCCGGGCGGCCTGTCCGTAGCGGTCGTAGATCGCAGCCTCGGCCTCCGGGTCGAGTGCGGCGGTCGGCTCGTCGAGCAGCATCAGCAGCGGCTCGGGTCGCATGAAGGCCCGGGCCAGCGCCAGCCGTTGCCACTGACCGCCGGACAACCCGACGCCGTCGGTGAACCGACGGCCGAGCATCGTCTCCAGCCCGTCCGGCAGTGACTCGACCACCGGGCCGGCCTCGCCGGACCGGACCGCGTCGTCGAGGATGACGCGGTCGTCGCGGCGCTTCAGGTCGCCGACGCCGACCGAGTCCGACGCCAGGAACTCGAAGGTGGCGAAGTCCTGGAAGCCGGCCGAGATCCGGTCCCGCCAGGCCGCCGGGTCGAGCTCGGTCAGCGGCGTGCCGTCGATGGTGACCCGGCCCTCGGACGGGTCGTACAGCCGGGCCAGCAGCTTCACCAGGGTCGACTTCCCGGCGCCGTTGTCGCCGACGAACGCGACGGTACGGCCGGCCGGCAGAGTCAGGTCGACCCGGTCCAGCACGGTCCGGGTCGTGCCGGGATAGCTGAACGACACGTCCTCGAACCGGATCCCGCGGGTCAGCCGCTCCGGCGGAGCGCCGAGGCTGCCGGACCAGGCGTGCTCGGTGGCGTAGTCGCGCAGCCACTGGTACCGGCCGAACGTCTGGGCCGCGCCGATCACGATCGCCAGGTTGGCCGCCATCCCCTGAGCCGTGGTCGCGATCTGCGGGCCGATCAACACGACCAGGATCACGTCGCCGGCGGTGGCCTGGCCGGCCTGCGCCCAGCCGAGCACGCCGACGATCGCGACGGCGTACCCGGCGCCGAAGACCACCCAGGCGAGGCCTTCCAGCACGCCGTACCGCCGGGTCATCCCGACCCACGGGATCCGCCGGGCGTCCATCGCGCCGCGGACCACCTCGACCAGCGGCGCGACCAGCCCGAAGCAGCGCACCTCCACGCCGTGCTTGGGCTCGGCGAGCAGATCGGTCACGCCGTTGGCCAGCCGGCGGAAGCGCTCGTTCTCGCGCCACAGGCTGTTCCGGCGGTGCAGCAGCAGCGCCGAGACGGCCGCCGGCAACATGGCCAGCAGCAATAGCAGGTTGAGCAGCGGGTCGACCGAGCTGAGCATGACGATCACCGTGGTGACACCGCTGACCACGCCGATCGTCATCAGCATCCGCCAGATCCCGCCCAACTGGTGCGCGTCCCGCTCGATCAGCGAGACCCGGTCGGCCAGCTCGGGGTTCTCGTGGTGGGCCAAGGACGGGATCCCCGCGGTCAGCCGGAGCAGGTCGTCGTAGACGTAGCGGACCACCTGGTCGTCCAGCGTGTCGCCGAGCGGCCCGGCGATCTGGTTCGCCGCCGTGGAGACCAGCAGCGTGATCACCGTGACCGCGACGCCGGACATCAGCGTGTCTGCGCCGGTGGCGCCGTCGATGATCAGCTTCACGCCGTACACCGAGATCGGGCCGAGCGCGGCGCCGAGCACCGTGGTGACGCACATCAGCAGGGTCAGCCGGGGGTTGGCCCGGAACGCCGTCCCGATCCAGAGCGCGAGGATCCGCAGCATCGTCATCGGGCCACCTCCCCGTTCTCGACGAGTTCCGGCACGGTCGGTTCATGATCATCGACGTACCGGCTCGCCTGCAGCCGGAACATCGCCGCGTACCGGCCGGCGGCGGCCATCAACTCCTCGTGACTGCCGGCCTCGGTGATCCGGCCGCCTTCCAGGACGCAGATCCGGGGCACCGGCCGGACCACCGAGAACCGGTGCGAGATGATCAAGGACGTGACGCCGGAGGTCAGCTCGAGATAGCTGTCCACCATCCGCGCCTCGGACTCGACGTCGAGCGCCGCGGCCGGCTCGTCCAAGATCAACACGCCGGCTCCGGCGGCCACCGCACGGAGCGCCCGGGCCAGCCCGATCCGCTGCCACTCGCCGCCCGACAGGTCGGTGCCGCCCGGAATGGTCTTGCTCAGCGGCGTGCCCCAGCCGGTCTTCAGCTTCTCGATCAGGTCGACGATGCCGGCTCGTTCGGCGGTGGCGTCCAGTTCGGTGGTGTCCGGCAGCCGGTCCGCGGCCAGGTCGATCCGGCCGGACCAGATCCGGCCGGTGCCGAGCGCGACGTTGTCCCCGGCGGCGAGCGGCAACCGGACGAAGTCCTGGGTGATCGGGGCGACCCGGCGCTGCCAGGCCCGCCGCTGGTCCAGGTCGAGGTCGGCCAGGTCGACGCCGCCGACCAGCACCCGGCCCGAGGTCGGCAGGTAGGCGCCGCAGGCCAGCTTCACCAGCGTCGACTTCCCGGCGCCGTTCACGCCCACCAGCGCCACCGCGTCGCCGGCCGGCAGTTCCCAGCTGAGCCCGCGCAGGATGTCGGACTCGGCGCCGGGATAGCGGAAGGTGACGTCGTCGAACACGATCGACGGAGCGCCGGCCGGCACCGGCGCCGGTTCCGGGGCGGTCCGCGGGCTGGTCCGGATCCGCTGCAGGACGGCCTTGGCCGGGGCGATCCGGTCCAGCCAGGCCAGCACCGCCACGCCGCGCTGGAGCTGGCCGAGCGACCAGAGGTCGGTGCTGCCGATCGCCATGATCAACGAGAGCGCGGTGGCCAGCGCGGTCAGGTCGATCCGGCCGTCCGAGGCCAGCCACGCCGCGTACCCGATCGCGGCGCAGGTGACCAGGACCCGGCCGCCGCCGATGGCGAGATTGATCATGGCGCCGCGGCGCCGCTTGCGCCAGTACGGCAGGTAGGCCGACGTGATGTTGTCCCACCAGCGGCGCCGGATGAAGCCGGTCAGGCCGAAGATCCGGATCTCCTTGGCCGACTTGCCCATGCCCTGCTCGAACGCGTAGTACGCATGCTTCTGCGGCTCGGTCTGGCCGGACCAGACGTCCATCTCGGTCATGATGATCCGGCGCAGGTACTCGCCCTCGGCCAGCGCGCCGAGGAACAAAAGCACCGCGACCCAGGGGGACAGGGTGACGGCCAGCGCGACCGACGTCCCGATCAGCCCGAGCCATTGGGTGATGCCCGGCCCGGTCGCCATCCGCAGCGCCATCTCGATCTCCCAGCGCCGGTTCCGTACCTTCTGCACCTGGGCGGCGGCGTCGGAGTCCTCGGCGACGGAGAGGTCGGGGGAGTCGGACAGGGCCAGCCCGATCCGGGAGGTCGCGTCCCGCTCGGACAGGCCGATCAACTGCTCGCCGGCCGACTTCGCGACCAGCCCGACCCCGTGCCCGACCACCAGCAGGATCAGCAGCGCGGCCAGGGACTGGTTGAAGTCGGGATCGAGCCCGGCCGCCACCACGCCGGGCAGCATGCCGATCACCCGGCCGGTGAAGATCGGCACCGCCACCAGCAGGCCGGCACTGAGCAGCGCCGACAGCACGGCGAACACCGTGTTCAGCGGACTCAACCGCCAGGAATACCGGATCAGCCGAAGCACGTCGTTGTCGCTCCTCGCAAGGGGGTTCGTCACCCGCCGAGGCAGCCCCCCGAGCGAGCCTGTCGAGCCTACGAGGCACCACTGACAGCGGCAACGGAATAACCGCCGGCGGGCGGGCGCTATGCTTCTTCGTCGGTGGTTCGGCCACCTGTCCCTGTCGTCGACCAGAGGAGCGCCCGTGTCGATCTGAGGTCCGTCACCTCAACCCCTGGCCCTTGATCAGCCATCCGCGCGGTCGGGCCGACTCGACGACCTCAGGAGGCGCTCCATGCCCGACGTTCTTGTCTGCCATCAACTTTCGTTCGCCTGGCCCGACGGCACCGTGGTGTTCGACCGGCTGGAGGTCGCGTTCCCGCGCGGCCGGACCGCGGTGGTCGGCCGCAACGGCGCCGGCAAGTCGACCTTGATCAAACTCCTGGCCGGCGACCTCTCGCCGACCTCCGGTACGGTCACCGGCGCGACCCGGATCGGCTACCTGCCGCAGGATCTGGTGCTCGCCGCGGACCGTACCGTCGCCGAGGTGCTCGGCGTCGCCGACGTGCTGGCCGCCCTGGCGGTGGTCGATCGCGGCGAGGGAGGCGAGATCGAGTTCGAGGTGATCGGCGACCGCTGGGACGTCGAGGCCGAGGTCGGCGCCGCCCTGTCCCGGTTCGGCTTCGACGGGATCGGCCTGGACCGGACCATCGGCACCCTGTCCGGCGGCGAGTCCGTCCTGATCGCGCTGGCGGCGCTGCTGTTGGACCGCCCGGACGTGCTGATCCTGGACGAGCCCACCAACAATCTCGACCGGAACGCCCGGGAGCGGCTGTACGCGGCGGTCGACGACTGGCGCGGCGCGGTGATCCTGGTCAGCCATGATCGGGAACTGCTCGAACGGGTCGATCAGACCGCCGAGGTGCGCGACGGCGAGGTACGGATCTACGGCGGTCCGTACTCCTTATATATGGAGGCCGTGCAGAGCGAGCAGCAGGCGGCACAGCGGGCCCTCCGCAACGCCGAGGCCGATCTGCGCCGGCAGCGCCGCGAACTGATCGAGACCCGGGAGAAGCTGGACCGCCGGCAGCGCTACGCGAAGGGCCAGCAGGACAACGTGCCGCGGATCGTCGCCGGCAACCTGAAACGGAAGGCGCAGGTGTCCGCGGCGAAGCTGATGGACACCTCCCGCGGCGAGCTCGCCGAGGCGACGGCCGCCGTGGCCGCGGCGGAGGAGCGGGTCCGCGACGACGATCTGATCAAGGTCGATCTGGGCGCAACCACGGTGCCGTCCCGCCGGGACGTGGTGATCGCCGAGGACCTGGTGCTCCGCAACGGGCTGGAGCTGTCGCTGCGGATCCGTGGCCCGGAACGGCTCGCGCTGGTCGGCCGGAACGGCGTCGGCAAGACGACCTTGATCAACACGATCATGGGTACGCTCCCCCCGCGGCAGGGCACGATCGAGGTGAAGGTGCCGGCGAGCCTGTTGCCGCAGCGCCTGACCGTACTCGACGACGACGAGACGGTGCTGGCCGGGGTGTCCCGGCTGGCGCCGACCGCCGACGACAACACGTTGCGATCCCAGCTGGCGAAGTTCCTGCTCGGAGCTGAGGTGGTGGCCCGCCGGGTCGGTGATCTTTCCGGCGGGGAACGGTTCCGGGCCAGCCTGGCCGCCCTGCTGCTGGCCGAACCACCGCCGCAATTGTTGATCTTGGACGAGCCCACGAACAATCTTGATCTTGACAGTGTGGCTCAACTCACGTCGGCGCTTCGGCAGTATCGCGGCGCGCTCCTGGTGGCAAGCCATGATCGACATTTTTTGGATGATCTTGAGCTAACCGGAAGGTTGGACCTCGATGCCCGCGATACGGGTGTCGTTGGTTGACGTGACCCCGGAGGAACGGTAGACATACGCGGGGCGACAGGCTCGCCCGTGGGTGCGGGGCTGAAGAACACCGACGAAGGGGACTACGAACCTTGCAAGGGAAGAGAAGGTGGGTAGCTCGGACTCTCGTGCCGGCGCTTGCGTTGGGCGGGATGGTCGGATCACTGGCGTTGGCGACACCCGCCGCCGCCGATCCGGCCGCTGACGCGAGCACGCAGGCCGACATCAAGCCGCTGGTGCTTGATCAGATTCCGGCCGACGGGAGCAATCCCTCGGCGAAGAAGACGATCTGGCTCAACTTTGGCGGCGGCACGGTCACCAACACGAACTGGAACGATCTCAGCGGGTACGAAGAGCTCAAGTTCGAGCCGGCCGACAAGCTGTCGGACGCACAGAAGCTCGAGGCGTACCAGCGCATGGTGCAGGCGTACGCGCCGTTCGACGTGAACGTGACGACCAAGAAGCCCGCGAAGGCCAAGCTGGAGCGGTCCAGCATGGACGACGAGGAATACGGCGGCATCGCGCACATCACGGACAGCAACAGCTCCTCGGCCGGATTCGAGAAGATCTTCGTCCCGGGTGTCGCCGCCGGTAAGGGCGTCGTCTCCGGCTTCGGCGATCCGTACGAGTACGACACGTGGACGACGACCGATGTGTTCGGCGATGCCGGCAACGGCAAGCTCAAGCAACGGGGCAAGGGCACCATCCGCAAGGCCGTCGAGGCGCGCGATGTGCGTACCTACCTCGGCCGGCTGACCGGCGACATCGCGGTCCACGAGGTCGGGCACACGCTCGGCCTCGATCACCAGGGCTGGGACGACGGCGAGACCAAGGAGGAGTACTACTCTCCTGGCGCCGACTGGACCGAAGCGTCCGCGAGCGTCTGGGGTCCGACCATGGGATCCCCGATCGCCAGCATGCACCGTTGGTCGGGCGCATACCCGAACAACAGCAAGGACCAGGACGACCTGGCCGTGATGACCAAGAAGCTGTCGGAGAAGGACGCCACCAAGAAGCGTCTCTACGACAAGGACGGCAAGGTCTACTGGGGCGCGTACTGCACCAATAGCCAGACCGGCGAGGTCGTCAAGGGCGACAGCGAGACCGACGAGTGCTACGACGACGAGCCGCTCAAGTGGCAGAACGATCTTCGTGGCCGGGTCACGTATCGGGACAACCAGGAGTCGAACACCGACAGCCGGGCCCGCGCGCTGACCATCCAGGACGGCAAGGCCGACGCCTGGGGCGAGTTCGTTAAGAACCTCGGTGACGGGGTCGGGAACTGGTACCGCTTCGACGCGGCCGCCGGCCCGATCAGCGTGGCCGTGACGCCGCAGCAGCCGTTCACCGCGCTGGACCTGAAGGTGACGCTGTACGACTCCGAGCTCAAGCAGCTCGCCACCGACGATCCCGAGGTCAAGCCGATCGTGGACGACGGCGGACACGTCGTCGTGCTCGAGGCCACCGGCCAGGACGCCAAGGTCGATCACCTCGGGACCGGCGCTCAGACCTACTTCGTGAAGGTCGAGCAGGCCTCGTTGGGCAGCCTGAACAGCAACACCGTCAAGAAGGCCGGCGCGTCGCCGAAGTACGGCAACCTGGGCGTCTACCAGCTCGCCGTTCAGGGCACCGCGGCTGCGGAGCTTGCTCCGCCGGCGGTCGACCCGACCTACGGTGAGACCGTCGCCGGCACCGGTGTGGCGGGCGCGACCGTCGAGGTGCAGGACGCCGACGGCAAGGTCATCGGCACCGCGGAGGTGGGTGCCGACGGCAAGTACTCGGTCACCCTGGATCCGGCAGCCAAGGAGGGCGACGAGCTCCTGGTCAGCCAGGCCAAGGACGGGCAGCGTTCCCGCCCGGCCTCGGTCACCGTGATCACGGAGGAGAAGCCCGAGGTCAAGGTGAAGGTCGACCCGAGCAAGATCACCGAGGGTGACGACGGCGGCGTGACCGTGGTCGGCACCGGCTTCGCGGCCGGCCAGAAGGTCAGCGGCGTGGTGAACTCGGAACCGGTCGAACTCGGCACCAAGATCGCCGACGACGACGGCAAGGTCGAGTTCGTCTTCGATGGCAGCAAGCTCGAGGTCGGCAAGCACAAGGTGACGCTGACCGCGGACGACGACAAGGACTACACCGGGTCGGCGACGCTGACCGTGGTGAAGGCCGACGACGAGCCGTCGCCGAAGCCGAGTGACGACGAGACGCCGTCCCCGGAGCCGAGCGACGACGAGACCCCGTCGCCCGCGCCGTCGGACGACGAGACCACGCCGCCTCCGTCGGACGACAACGGTGGTGACGACGATGGCGGTCTGCCGTCGACCGGTGCCAGCACCGCGCTGACGCTGTTCGGCATCGGTGGCATCGTTCTGGTCGGCTCCGGCGTCACGATCGCCGCTGCCGCTCGCCGGCGGAACAAGGCCTGATTGACGGCCTGACGCCGCTGTAACAGCTGAACCGGCCCGGTCCTCAGGGGATTCCTGGGGGCCGGGCCGTGCGGCGTTCTCAGGGGCTCGGGTACGACACGGCCGAGCCTCCCCGGGCCGATTTCTGCTCAGCCGTCGCCGTATGGCAGACTTAGCGGCTGTTGTCCTCGGGAACCGCGACTCCTGCCACAGGGGGATCGATCGCGACCGAGGAACCCCGAAACGTCACCATCACGGTAGTGACCTGTGGCACTGGCGAGGAACGAAGAAATGAACGAGCTGATCCGCGAGATCGACCAGGCATCGCTGCGTACCGACGTGCCGGAGTTCCGGCCCGGCGACACCGTACGGGTGCACGTCAAGGTCGTCGAGGGTAACCGGTCCCGGATCCAGGTCTTCGCCGGTGTGGTGATCTCCCGGTCCGGTGGCGGGCTGCAGGAGTCCTTCACGGTCCGCAAGGTGAGCTTCGGTGTCGGCGTCGAGCGGACCTTCTCGGTGCACTCGCCGATCATCGAGAAGATCGAGGTCGAGCGCCGTGGTGACGTCCGCCGAGCCAAGCTGTACTACCTGCGTGATCTCCGCGGCAAGGCGGCGAAGATCAAGGAGAAGCGCGACAACGCTCGCTGATCCGGCCCAGGGACGGTGCCGGTGACCGGTGATGAGGCCGACGAGCCACGCCCGCGCCGAGCGCTGCCGCCGGAGGATGACGACAGCGACGCCGACACGGCCGAGCAACCTCGAGTCGTACCGGAGCGGCGCGAGACCGCGCAGGACCGCCCCGAGCCGCAGCACGCGGCGTGGCCCGAGGACGAACCTGCCGAGGCCGCCGAGCCCGAACCCGAATCGGCCGTGGACGTTCGCGGCGGCCGCGACGAGGACGAGGACGACGAGAAGCAGCTGACCTTCGGGCAGCACGTGCTGGTGTTCTTCAAGGAACTGGCGATCGTCGTCGTCGGCGCCATCGTGGTGGCCGCCCTGCTGCGGGCGTTCGTCGGCCAGATGTTCCTGATCCCGTCCGAGTCCATGCTCAACACGCTGCACGTCGACGACCGGGTGGTGGCCGAGAAGATCACCGGCCTGACCCGCGGCCAGGTGGTCGTGTTCGCCGACCCGGGCGGCTGGCTGAGCGGCCCGGAGGCGCCGGAGCGGGGGCCGTTCGGCAAGGCGCTCGAGTTCATCGGCGTCCTGCCCGAGAGCGGCACCGACCACTTGATCAAGAGGCTGATCGGGCTGCCCGGCGACCGGGTCCGGTGCTGCTCGGCCGACGGCCGGATCGAGGTCAACGGCAAGCCGCTGGACGAGACCGAATACCTGTACACGGACAGTTCCGGCCGCAAGGCCGACCCGTCCGACATCAACTTCGACGTGGTGGTGCCGGCCGGCCGGATCTTCGTCCTCGGCGACAACCGGGCCAACAGCCGCGACTCGCGCTGCCACCTCGGTGACGAACGGGCGGGCATGGTGAAGGGCGAGAACGCCTTCGTGTCGACCGATCTGGTGGTCGGCCGAGGAATCGCGGTCGTCTGGCCGTTCGGCAACCTGCGCGCCTTGGCAATACCGAGTACGTTCTCTGACGTGCCAGCCGGATCTCCGCCGCCCAACAAACCCACGATCGATGCCGGGCCCGATGCGAACTGCTGAGTCCAGGCCGGATGCGGGAAAGTCGGCCGGCCGGCGCCGCTCCCGTACCAGCCGGTTCTTCACCGAACTCATGATCGTCGTCGTCGGAGCCTTGATCGTTTCGACGCTGCTGCGGACCTTCGTCGGGCAGTTGTTCATCATCCCCTCCGGGTCGATGGAGAACACGCTGCAGATCGAGGACCGGGTCGCCGTGCAGAAGATCACGGACTTCCAGCGCGGCGACGTGGTGGTGTTCGCCGACCCGGGCGGCTGGCTGGGCTCCTCCGGCGAGGGCACCGAGGACGACGGGCCGATCACCCAGGGCCTCGAGTTCATCGGCCTGGTGCCCGGCTCCGACTATTTGATCAAGCGAGTGATCGGCATGCCCGGCGACCGAGTGGTCTGTTGCGACAAGCTGAACCGGCTGACCGTGAACGGCGTCGCGCTGGACGAGACGCGCTATCTGTACACGTCGCCGGACGGGCAGCAGGACGAGCCGTCCGACCTCGAGTTCGACGTCACCGTGCCGGAGGGCCGGATCTTCGTCATGGGTGATCATCGGTCCGCCAGCGCCGACTCCCGGTGCCACCTGTCCGACACGTCGCTCACCGGACCCGAGGGTTCCGTCGCGTTCGTACCGATCGATAATGTGGTCGGGCCGGCCTTCGCGATCGTGATGCCGCTCAGCCGGCTGAGCACCGTGCAGCGGCCGCCGATCTTCGATCTCGTACCGGAGCCGAGTGAACCGCCGCCGACGGAAGCGGTGATCAAACCCGAGGGGGTGACCTGCTGATGGTGGCCGGAGGCGAGCCGCTCGACATCCCGCCGATCCAGGTGCGCCGCAACAGCGGGTTATACGGCTACGAACGCGCCCTCTGCCGGGTCGGACTGGGCCCGGTCGCCGGCGCCGACGAGGCCGGCCGGGGCGCCTGCGCGGGACCGCTGGTGGCCGGCGCGGTGATCTTGTCCGACCAGAAGTCGCGGCAGATCAACGGGCTGAAGGACTCGAAGCTGCTGACCGCCGCCCAGCGGGAACGGTGCTACGACGAGATCCTGGCCAAGGCCGTCGCCTGGGCCTGTGTCAGCGTCGAACCGGACGAGTGCGACCGGCTCGGCATGCACGTCGCGAACCTGGCCGCGCTGCGCCGCGCGTTGGGCCGGCTCGACGTCGCGCCGACGTACGTGCTGACCGACGGTTTCGCCGTCGACGGCCTCGGCGTGCCCGGTCTCGCCGTCTGGAAGGGCGATCGGGTGGCCGCCTGCGTGGCCGCCGCGTCGATCATCGCCAAGGTCACCCGGGACCGGATCATGGACGAGTTGGACCGGACCTACCCGGAGTACGAATTCGCCGTGCACAAGGGCTACTGCACGCCGCTGCACCAGGAGAAGTTGGACGCCAACGGGCCCTGCCCGACCCACCGGTGGCGGTTCGAGAACGTCCGCCAGGCCTCCGCGAAGACCGGTATCCGACCGGACCGCACGCGTGGGCTGCTGGCGGGTCTAATGTCGGCATCATGAGTTGTGACGGATGGAGCGCGCGCGGTGAGTAGCGAGGACCTGGAGCAGTACGAGAGCGAACTGGAGCTCCAGCTGTACCGCGAGTACAAGGATGTCGTCGGCATCTTCAACTACGCGGTCGAGACCGAACGCCGGTTCTATCTCTGCAACGCCGTCGATCTGAAGGTCCGGACCGAGGGCGGCGACGTCTATTACGAGGTGTCCATGGGCGACGCCTGGGTGTGGGACATGTACCGGCCCGCCCGCTTCGTGAAGAGCGCCAAGGTGCTCACCTTCCGCGACGTGTCGATCGAGGAGATCGCCCACTCCGATCTCGAGGTGCCGAAGAGCGTCAGCGGCGACTGACCTACCTCAGACCACCGACAGTCCACCCGGCCCGCGGGGACCTTTCCACAGCCCTCGACTCCTGAATACCGTCGTCCACAGATTTTCTGGCGCCCGGCGGATTCGGACGGACGTGCGCAGACTCCCCAGTGGAGGTGCGACATGGCTGACAGATGGAAGGCGCGGGTCGGTCACCGGGGCGAGGACCTGGCGGCGGCTGCGCTGCAAGCGGAAGGGATGCGGATGCTGCAGCGCAATTGGCGTTGCAGCACCGGCGAGATCGACATCGTGGCGAGCGAGGGCGAGGGCGCCGGCCGGACGATCGTCTTCTGCGAGGTGAAGTGCCGGACCGGGCTCGGCTATGGCGACCCGCTCGAGGCGATCACGTACGAGAAGCTGCGCCGGCTGCGGCAGCTGTCGGCCGAGTGGCTGGCCGCCAACGAGCTGCCGCCGACAGGGATCCGGTTGGACGCTATCGGGGTACTGCTCCGCCCGGGTGTGGTGCCGCTGGTGAACCACGTGCGGGGGATCGGCTGATGGGGCTGGCGTGCGCCCGCTCGGTGGCGCTGGCCGGACTGGACGGCCGGATCGTCGAGGTGGAGGCCGACATCGGCGGCGGGCTGCCGCGGACCGTGCTGGTCGGACTGCCCGATGCCGCCCTGCACGAGGCCAAGGACCGCTGCAAGGCCGCCGTCTCCAACTGCGGGCAGCAGTGGCCGCAGTCGCTGCTGACGATCAACCTGTCGCCGGCGACGCTGCCCAAGGGCGGCAGCCACTACGACCTCGCGATCGTGGCCGCGGTGCTCGCGGCAGCGGGGACGATCCCGCAGTCCGAGCTGGCCGGGACCGTGTTCCTCGGCGAGCTGGGCCTGGACGCGCGGATCCGGCCGGTGCGCGGGATCCTGCCGGCCACGCTGGCGGCGGCCCAGGCCGGGTTCGGCCGGGTGATCGTGCCCGTCCGGCAGGCGGCCGAGGCCGGGCTGGTGGCCGACCTCGAGGTGATCGGGATCGCGTCGCTGAGCCAGCTGATCGCACTGGCCCGCGGCGACCAGGTCCCGACCGCGGACCCGGTCGACCTCGTCGATGATCATGGTCCGCCGGTGGATCGCCGGCTCGACCTGGCCGACGTCGCCGGGCAGCTGGAGGCGCGCTGGGCGCTCGAGGTCGCGGCCGCCGGGCGGCATCACTTGTTCCTGCACGGTCCGCCCGGTGTCGGCAAGACGATGCTGGCCGAGCGGCTGCCCGGGCTGTTGCCGGAGCTGACCGTCGAGGAGTCGCTGGAGGTGTCGGCGATCCACTCGCTGGC
This sequence comes from Microlunatus parietis, assembly GCF_013407955.1. Classification (GTDB taxonomy): domain Bacteria; phylum Actinomycetota; class Actinomycetes; order Propionibacteriales; family Propionibacteriaceae; genus Microlunatus; species Microlunatus parietis. The sequence goes on from NZ_JACCBU010000001.1 coordinate 6,635,655, forward strand.
CGGGTTCGACCTGAGCGAGGGGCTGGTCCGCCGGCCGCCGTACTCCGATCCGCACCATTCGGCGTCGATCCCGAGCCTGGTCGGCGGCGGCTCCCGGATGGCCCGCCCCGGTGCCATCTCCTGTGCCCATCGCGGCATCCTCTTCCTCGACGAGGCGCCCGAGTTCCCGCCGCGGGTGCTGGACGCCCTGCGCGGGCCGCTGGAGTCGGGCGTGATCATGATCGGCCGGAGCGAGGTGCAAGCCCGCTATCCGGCCCGGTTCCAGCTGGTGCTGGCCGCGAATCCCTGCCCGTGCGGCAATGCGGCGACCCGCGGTGCGGACTGCACCTGCCCGCCGATGGCGATCCGCCGGTATGCGGACCGGGTGTCCGGCCCGATCCGGGATCGCCTCGACATCCAGCAGGTGATGCGGCCGATGCGGAAGGCGTATCTGCGGGCGCTCGCCCAGACCGAGTCGACGGCGGTCGTGGCCGGCCGGGTGGCCGAGGCCAGGGCGCGGCAGGCGAGCCGGCTGGCCGACTCGCCGTGGCAGACGAACGGCGACGTGCCGGGGCCGTTTCTGCGGACCAGGCTGCCACCGGCCGAGGGACTGGAGCGCGTCGAGGACGCGGTGAGCCGTGGCTCGCTCAGTCCGCGCGGGGTGGACAAGGTGTTGCGCCTGGCGTGGACCGTGGCCGATCTGGAGGGACGCGACCGGCCGAGCGCCGACGATGTCGCTGTGGCGCTGGCGATGCGGCGCGGCGAACCGCCCGGCTCGGCCCAGCGGGTGGCGTCATGACGACGCCGGAGCGACTCGACGATCGTCGGGCCCGGATGGCGTTGTCGGCGGTCGTGGAGAGCGGGGAGGCGGAGCTCAGCCGGCTGGTCGACGATCTCGGCGCGAGCGAGGTCTGGCGCCGGGCCCGCGACGGCACGCTGGGAGCGCCGCTGGCCGGCCGGGCTGCGAGGCTCGACCTGCGCGCGGTGCTCGCGGACGCCGCCCAGCTCGGGATGCGGTTCGTGATGCCGGGCGACGCCGAATGGCCGGCTCCGCTCGAGGATCTCCGGCGCGCCGAGCCGGTGCAGCGGCGGGGCGGCCTGCCGCTCGGGCTGTGGCTGCGCGGCACGGCCAGGCTGGCCGACAGTTGTCGCCGGGCGGTCGCGATCGTCGGCTCCCGGGCGGCCACGGCGTACGGCACGGCGGTGGCGACCGAGCTCGCCGCCGACCTGGCGGAGCGGCAGGTGACCGTCCTGTCCGGCGGTGCGTACGGGATCGATGCCGCAGCGCACCGCGGCGCCCTCGCGGCCGGCGGGCGGACCGTGGCCGTGCTGGCCGGTGGAGCGGACGTCCCGTACCCGAAGGGGAACGAGGCGTTGCTGGACCGGATCGCCGCGGACCACGTGATCGTCTCCGAGCTGCCGCCCGGGGCCGCCCCGACTCGGATGCGGTTCCTGGCGCGGAACCGGCTGATCGCCGCGTTGGCGGACGGCGTCATCGTGGTCGAGGCGGCACTGCGGTCCGGCGCTCGGAACACGGCCAACTGGGCGGTCGGGACCGGCCGGGTGCTGATGGCGCTGCCCGGCCCGGTCCACTCGACGCTGTCGGCCGGCCCGCACCTGCTGGTCCGGGAAGGCCAGGCGACGCTGGTCACCTCGGCGGCGGACGTGCTCGAGCTGATCTCGCCGGTCGGCCAGCAGATGGCGCCGGTGCAGCGGGGTGAGCGCCGGGTCACCGACGGTTTCGATCCGATCCGGCTGGCCGTCTTCGAGGCGGTCCCGGCCCGCCGCCGGCGGCCCAGCGGTGAGATCGCGCTGATCGCCGGGGTGCCGCTGCGACGGGCCCTGGCCGAGCTGACGGCGCTGGAGGGGGAGGCACTGGTGGATGGCTCGGCCGATGGCTGGCGGTTGGCCGCCCGGACGGGGGAGACCGCCACTCCCCGGGAAGGGGTCGCCTGAGGAGCCGCCGAAGGACAAGGCCCCTGGATCACCGGTGTTGCGGTGCGTCGGACGGGGCATAGGCCCAGACCACGCCACCGCCTTGGCCGCCGCCGGCGTTCCCGCCGCCGAGCAACACGGTGCCGTCCGGGGCGACCGCGGGCGTCGTGTTCGCGACCGTCGGCGTGCGCCGGTAGAACAGCAGCGCTCCGGTCGCCGCGTCGAAGGCCTGGAGCGCTCCGAACGCCTGGCCGCCGATCTGCAGTCCGCCGGTGTAGAGCACGCCGTTGACGACGGTCGGGGTGGTCGGCTTCTGGGCTCCGGTGTCGGCGACGGCGGTCTGGCGGCCGGTCGCGGAGTCGAGGACCAGGATGCTGGAGTGCGTCGGGAAGTAGACCCGATCGCCGGCCGTCGTCGGGGTCGGGACGCGGTCGTTGTAGAGCGGGTCGCTCTCAGCCCTGCGGTTCCACCGGACCTGCCCCTCCGTGGTCAGCGAGACCAGCCGCACCATGCCGATGTTCTGGCCGACCCGGTAGTTGACCGCGAAGTACAGGTCGGCACCGTCGGAGGCCAGGGTGTCGTCGATGCGGCCGCCGAGGAACCTGCGGACCTCGGTGACGGTGGGTTCCGTGCCACCCGGGACCGGCGGGGCGACCGCGACGATCCTGCCGTCGAAGGTGCCGACGTAGATCGTGCCGTCGAGCACCAGCGGGCCGGCGAGCATCGGATGCTCGGCATCTCCCTCAGCGGCCCGCGCCGCCCAACGCCGATTGCCCCGGTCGGAGAAGGCGTCGAACGCCACGACGGCGCCGCCCCTGGCTGTCGCGTAGAGCGTGTCGCCGACGATCGCCAGCCCGTTCACCCAACCGCCGTGCGGCACGGCCTGGCGCCAGAGCAGTCCGCCGGTCGCGTCGTCGAAGGCGCAGACGTAGCCGGCAAGCGTGCCGACGAAGACGCGTGAGCCGGCGACCACCGGCGAGGACTGGATCTGGTGGCCGCAATCGTTGCTGGACCAGGTGGGCACGAACGAACCCGGGTCACCCTCCGTCCCGGTCGCCAGCGGCAGCTTCGTCAGCCGGCCGTCCTCATCGCCGATGTAGACGTGATCGCCCGAGACCACCGGCGAGGAGCGGTACTTGCCGTCACCGAAATGGCTGGTCCACGTCGGTGCCAGCGTCATCGCTGTGTCCGGGGTCGCGGGGCCGGCAGCGCCCGCCGGCGCGATGGTGGCGGTCAGCAGGACCGCTGTCGTCACGGCCGCGATCGCGCAGAGCCGCCGGAGTCGGCCCTTCCTGCGGATCGCGCCGGTTCGGGTTCGCTGCGCCACGGATGCCGGTGCATACGTCATGGTCGATCTCCCTCGAGTGCCTGGGTGCTGGTGTTGCCTCTTCAGGCTTTCCGAAGGCGAGGACGATCAGAACCCGGCTGCCCGGACACCTCCCTGGAGGTTCTCCGCCAGCATCGCGTACGGGCAGCAGGGCGTCGAGCTACCGGCCAGCAGGGCCGGGTCAGTTCTGCGGCAGCGCCCGGAGCCGGGGTGCGAGGTCGCGCTCGAACAGGTCGAGGAAGCGTTCCTGGTCCGCTCCGGGAGCATGGAACACGAGGTGATTGAAGCCCCAGCTGACGTACTGGGCGATCTGCTCCACCGTCTCGTCGGGGTCGGAGCCGACGATCCAGCGCTTGGCGATCGTCTCGATCGGCAGTGCATCGGCGGCGCGTTCCATCTCGACCGGGTCGGTGATGTCGTGCTTCTGTTCCTTGCTGAGCGACAGCGGCGACCAGAACCGGGTGTTCTCCAGGGCGGCCTCGGGATCGGTGTCGTACGACAGCTTGATCTCGATCATCCGGTCCAGCGAGTCGGCCTCGCGGCCGGCCGCCTGGGCGCCCTCGGCGACGGCCGGCAGCAGCTGATCGACGTACAGCTCAGCGCCCTTGCCGGAGGTGCAGATGAAGCCGTCCCCGGCGCGGCCGGCGTATTTGGCGACGACAGGTCCGCCGGCGGCGATGTAGACGGGAACTCCGCCCTCGGGCCGGTCGTAGATGCTCGCGTCGTGGGCGGAGTAGTAGTCGCCCTCGAACGTCACCCGCTCCTCGGTCCACAAGGCCCGCATCAGCCGGATCGCCTCGCGCAGCCGGGCGAACCGCTCCTTGAAGGCGGGCCAGTCCTGCGGCCCCGCGCCGCGGAAGCCGGTCGCGATCTCGTTGAGCGCCTCGCCGGTGCCGACGCCGAGCATGATCCGGCCCGGGTAGAGACAGCCGAGCGTCGCGAACGCCTGCGCGATCACCGCGGGGTTGTAGCGGAACGTCGGCGTCATCACCGAGGTGCCGATCTGCACCGTGGAGGTCCGTTCACCGACCGCGGCCATCCAGGCCAGCGAGAACGGTGCGTGGCCGCCGGTGTGCCGCCAGGGCTGGAAATGATCACTGACGCTGACGCTTTCCATACCGTGACGCTCGGCCGACACCGAGAACTCGACCAGCTCTCGAGGCGAGAACTGTTCGGCGGAGGCCTTGTAGCCGAGCTTCAGGGGGAGGGGCATCGAATCTCCTTCGTCGCGCTGGACCGGCGGCCAACCGAAGCGTAGCGCCGCCGCTCCCGAACGAACCAAGAACCACCCGCCCGCATTCCCCGCTGCCCGCGCCCTGAGCCTGTCGAAGGGGACTTGATCAAGGTGGGCCTCGACAGGCTCAGCCCGCGATGGTCTGGGTCAGGCCGGGATGATCAGGCCGGCGGTCTGGGTCTTGGCGGCGGCGTAGCGCTGCTGGGCGTCGGCCCAGTTGACGACGTTCCACCAGGCCTTGACGTAGTCGGCCTTGACGTTTTGGTACTGCAGGTAGAAGGCGTGTTCCCACATGTCGAGCAGCACGATCGGGATCTGGGCGAGGGGGAGGTTGCCCTGCTGGTCGAACAGCTGGACGATGTTCAGCCGCTGGCCGAGGGCGTCGTAGGCGAGGATGGACCAGCCGGAGCCCTGGATGGCGTTGGCGTTGGCCTCGAACTGGGCGCGGAAGGCGTCGAAGCTGCCGAAGGTGGCGTCGATGGCGGCGCCGAGGTCGCCGTCGGGCTTGTCGCCGCCGTCGGGGGAGAGGTTGGGCCAGAAGACGGAGTGGTTGATGTGGCCGCCGAGGTGGAAGGCGAGGTCCTTTTCGAGGCGGTTGATGTTGGCGAAGGAGTTGGTGCTGCGGGCTTCGTCGAGTTGGTCGAGGGCGGTGTTGACGCCCTTGACGTAGGTGGCGTGGTGTTTGTCGTGGTGGAGTTCCATGATCGTGCCGGAGATGTGGGGTTCCAGCGCGGCGTAGTCGTAGGGAAGATCAGGAAGCTCGTAGGCAGGCACTGCAGGGGTTCCTTTCGTGATCCGTCGAGGTACGAACTCCACTCTGCAACCTGAACTCCGGTTGAGGTCAAGGGACCACCCCGCGGTCCGAGGCAAACACAGGAATGCGCGTCGGACGTTAATGTGTATCTTGTCTTAGTGTGTGTCGCACAGTATCGTGTAGGCATGAGCGAAGACGAGGCGTTGACGATGCACCTGCAGGAGTTGCGCCGCGGCACGGTGGTGCTGGCGTGCCTGCAGCTGCTGCACCGCCCCGGGTACGGCTACGGCCTGCTTGAGGAGCTCGGCCGGCACGGCTTCGCGGTCGACGCCAACACCCTCTATCCACTGCTCCGGCGGCTGGAGAAGCAGGGCTATCTCGCGAGCGAGTGGAACACCGATGAGGCGCGCCCGCGCAAGTTCTACCGCACCAGCCCGGCGGGCAGCAGCCTGGCCGAGGCACTCATCGCCGACTGGCGGTCACTCACCACCGCCATCGAATCCTTGACCCAGGAGCACTGACATGGCCAGTTACACCGAGCGGTACGTCGCCGCGGCGACCCGCACCGTGCCGGAGCACAACCGCGCCGATCTGCGGGCGGAGTTGCAGGCGTCGATCGCCGACGCGATCGAGGCGCGGACCGAGAACGGGGAGGACCACGCAACGGCCGAGCATGCCGTCCTGACCGGCCTCGGCGACCCGGACCGGCTGGCCGCCGGCTACGCCGAGCGCCGGAACTACCTGATCGGACCCGAGTTGTACCGGGACTGGTTGCGGATGCTCAAGCTGTTGCTGTGGGCGGTGCTGCCGGTCGCCGTGGTCGGCGTCATCGTCCGGGCCGCCACCGGCGCGTCGGGCGGTGAGATCATCGGGGCGACGGTGACCTCGATGCTGACGGTCGGCGTGCACGTCGCATTCTGGACGACGCTGTTCTTCGTGATCTTGGAGCGGGCCGGGGTCCGATCGCCGTCGGCGCCGTGGACCGTTGAGCAGTTGCCGGACGTCCGTCCGGAGGGTGCCGTCGCGCGGACGGATCTGGTGGCCACGCTGATCTTCCTCGCGGTCATGATCGGCGCTGTGCTCTGGGATCGTTTCGAGGGGTTCGTCCAGATCGGCGGGCAGGGCGTGCCGGTGCTGAATCCGCAGCTCTGGTCGGCCTGGATCGGCGTACTGCTGGCGATCCTGGCCGCCGAGACGATCTTCGCGATCGTGCTCTACCGCAACCGCTGGTGGACTCCGGCGCTGGCCGTGGCCAACGCGGCCATCGCGATCGCGGCCGGGGCGGTCGGGCTGTTCCTGACCTCCACCGGCGTCCTGTTCAACAGCGCGTTCTTCGACATCGTCGCGGTGGGGGACCCGGCCGGTGTCCGGCAGGTCGCCACGGGTGTGGTCGCCGCCGGCTTCGTCATCGTCGCCGTCTGGGACATCGCCGACGGAGTGATCAAGACGGTACGGCGGCGACGCGGCTGACCTCTCCCCGCAGCGGCGCGACGGGTTACTGTGACCGGGACAAACGGTGGGAGGGATTGCTATGCATGACGCGGTGATCGTCGACGTGATCCGGACCGGCTCCGGGCGAGGCAAGCCCGGCGGTGCGCTGTCCGGCGTCCATCCGGTGGACCTGCTGGCCGGCGTCCTGGCCAAGCTGGTGGAACGCAACGGCCTGGACCCGACCCAGGTCGACGACGTGATCGCCGGCTGTGTCTCCCAGGCGGGCGAGCAGACGTTCAATCTGGCCCGCAACGCGGCGCTCGCGGCGGGCTTCCCGATCACCGTGCCCGGCGTCACGATCGACCGGCAGTGCGGGTCCAGCCAGCAGGCGGCGCACTTCGCGGCCCAGGGCGTGATCGCCGGCGGGTACGACATCGTGATCGCCTGCGGGGTGGAGTCGATGAGCCGGGTCCCGATGGGCTCGCCGGTCGGCGGCCGGGATCCGTTCGGACCCAAGATGGCGGAGCGGTTCGCGCCCGGTCTGGTGCCGCAGGGCATCTCGGCCGAGCTGATCGCGGCCCGCTGGGGCTTCGACCGCGACGCGGTGGACGGCTATGCCGCCGAGTCGCACCGCCGGGCCGCGGCCGCCGCGGCGACCGGCCGGTTCGACAACGAACTGGTGCCGGTGCCGATCACCGCGGAGGACGGTACGGAACGGGCGCACACCGCCGACGAGACCATTCGCCCGGCCACCACGGTCGAGGGACTGGCCGGCCTGAAACCGTCCTTCTACGACGAAGCCACGGACGCCCGGTTCGGCGGCCTGCCTTGGCTGATCACGCCCGGCAACTCGTCGCCACTGACCGACGGCGCTTCGGCGGCGTTGATCATGTCCGAGCGTCGCGCGACGGAGCTCGGCCTGCGGGCGCGGGCCCGGTTCGTCGGGTTCGCCGTGGTCGGCGACGATCCGATCATGATGCTGACCGGGCCGATCCCGGCGACCCACCGGATCCTGGAGAGGACCGGGCTGTCGCTGGACCGGATCGACGCGTACGAGGTGAACGAGGCGTTCGCCCCGGTCCCGTTGGCCTGGGCCGCCGAACTGCACGCCGACCCGGAGCGGCTCAACCCGTGCGGCGGCGCGATCGCGCTCGGGCACCCGCTCGGCGCGTCGGGCACCAAGCTGCTGGCGACGCTGGTCAACCACCTCGAGGCGACCGGCGGCCGGTACGGTCTGCAGACGATGTGCGAGGGTGGCGGCATGGCGAACGCCATGATCATCGAGCGGCTCTGAGAGAGGAAAACGATCATGAACCTTGCCGGTCAGGTGGTCTTGGTGACGGGCGGCGCGTCCGGCCTCGGGCTCGCGACGGCGCGCGCGCTGCAGGCTGCGGGTGCCAAGATCGTGATCTTCGACCTGCCGTCGTCGCGCGGTGAGCAGGTCGCCGGAGAGCTCGGCGAGCAGGTACGGTTCGCGGCCGGCGACGTGACCGATCCCGACTCGGTCTCCGCCGCGCTTGACCTGGCCGGCACCCTCGGTGATCTTCGAGTGCTGGTCAACTGCGCCGGGATCGTCAACGCAGCAAGGACTGTGGGCAAGCGCGGCCCGTTCCCGCTGGAGGAGTTCCAGCGGGCGATCATGGTCAACCTGGTCGGCACGTTCAACGTCACCCGGCTGGCCGCCGAGCGGATCTCGGCCGTCGAGCCGCTCGGCGAGGAACGGGGCGTGATCATCAACACGGCCTCGGTCGCGGCCTTCGACGGCCAGGTCGGCCAGGCAGCGTACTCCGCGTCGAAGGGCGGCGTGGCCGCCATGACGCTGCCGATCGCCCGCGACCTCGCGCCACTGTTGATCCGGGTGGTGACGATCGCGCCGGGGATCTTCGATACCCCGATGATGGCCAGCATGACCGACGAGGTACGGGCCTCGCTCGCGGCTCAGGTGCCGCACCCGTCCCGGCTCGGCGACCCGTCCGAGTACGGCGCGCTGGCCGCCCACATCGTGGCCAACCCCATGATCAACGGCGAGGTGATCCGCCTTGACGGCGCGATCCGGATGGCGCCGCACTGAGTCGTCCTGGTCCGGCGGGTTCACCCGCGCCGGGGAGTTCGTTCACCCCGCCACCGGATCCCCGTACCGGTCGCAGACGGGAGGCTTGAGGCCATGACGACGTCTCAGGTCAGCACCGACGCCACGGCAACGAGAGTTCGCCGGCTGGTCCGGGTCGCCGGGCTGGCCACGGCCGGCCACTGGCTGCTGTACGTGATCGAGAAGGTCTACCTGGCCGGCCAGGGCAGGATCGGCATGGTCGGCTCGCCGATCCCGCCCGAGGCGTACGCCGACATCCCGAACCCCGCCCTCGCCCAACTCGGCAACGCGGCGTTCGGCCTGGTCCCGGTCGCGATCGCCGTCCTCGCGATCACCCCGGCCGGCCGCCGGATCCCGCGCCCGCTGCTGCTCCTCGGCCTCTGCGTGGTGCTGGCGCTGACCCTGGCCCTCGGCGCCCTGCTGCTCGGCCAAGGAAACTGGCTGCACCTGGCGATCGCCGCAGCCGGCCTGGTCGCCATCGTCTCGCTGGCCGCGGCATCCTTCCTCCGGCTGCCGGGCACCGCGCACGCCCGGCCGGTCAGCGACCGGTGAAGCGCGGCGGCCGCTTCTCCGCGAACGCGGCCAGCCCCTCGGCGTGGTCCGCGCCGCTGAGCAGTTCGACCTGGTGCTCCCGCTCGTACGCCAGCGTGCCGGGCAGGTCCGGCAGGGCGGCCGCGTTGACCGCCGCCTTCGTCGCCGCGTAGGCCCTGGTCGGCCCGCCGGCCAGCCGCTCGACGGTCCGCCGACAGGCCGCGGCGAACTCCTCCGGCCCGTGCACCTGGTCCACCAGCCCCAGCCGCTGCGCCTCCGCGACCGGCACCGGATCGCCGAGCAGCAACACCCGCAGCGCCGCGGCCCGGCCGAGGGCGGCGGTCCAGAAGGCGGTGCCGCCGCCGTCCGGCATCAGCCCGATCGACTCGAATCCGGGCTTCAGGTACGCGTCCTGGTGCGCCACGACCAGGTCGCAGGCCAGCACCAGCGAGGCCCCGGCGCCGACCGCGGGCCCGTTCAGCAGCGCGACGACCGGCTTCGGCGCGGTGCAGATGGCGGTCGCGATCCGGTTCAGCACGTCGATCAGCGCGCCGCCGTCGCCCTCGATCCCGGCGGCGAGATCCGCGCCGGCGCAGAAGCCGCGGCCGGCACCGGTGATCGTGATCACCCGCACCGTCTCGTCCGCCGCGGCATCCTCCAGCGCGGCGGCCAGCACGCCGGTCGCCTCCGCGGTGAGAGCGTTCAGCCGGTCCGGCCGGTTCAGGGTGATCGCGGTGACCTGGTCGGTGGTGGCGACCAGGACGGGCGGTTCGGCAGACATCGGCGGCTCCTCACTAAGCTGATCCGTCGATCCTGCCACGAGTGCTAGCGCTCCGACAGCGGCGGCACCGGCGCCGGCGGGGTCGCGCCGACATAGCGGGACGACGGCCGGATGATCTTGGAATCCTCTGCCTGTTCGAGGATGTGGGCGGTCCAGCCGATCACCCGGGCGACGGCGAAGGTCGGCGTGAACAGCTCGGCCGGGATGCCACAGTGCTCCATCACCACCGCCGCGTAGAACTCGATGTTCGTATTCAGCGCCCGGCCCGGCTTCAACTCGGCGAGCAGGTCGATCACGGTCCGCTCGACCTCGAGCGCGAAGTCGGCCCGCGGCGTCCCGTACCCGCGCACGAGCTCCTTCAGCATCGCCGACCGGGGATCCTCGGTGCGGTAGACGGGGTGCCCGAACCCCATGATCCGACCGCCGGAGTTGATCTTGTCCCGGACCCAGGGCTCGATCCGGTCCGCCGTGCCGATCTCGTCCAACGCGGCCAGCACCCGGCCCGGCGCGCCGCCGTGCAGCGGCCCGGACAGCGCGCCGACCGCACCGGTGACGCAGGCGGCCAGGTCGGCGCCGGTGGAGGCGATCACCCGGGCCGTGAAGGTGGAGGCGTTGAAGCCGTGGTCGATCGCCGCGATCAGGTACGCGCTCAGCCCGGCCACCTGCTCCGGCGTCGGCTCGGCGCCGGTCAGCCGGTGCAGGTAGTCGGCGGCGAAGCCGAGCTCGGGCCGCGGCGGGACCGGCCGCAGGCCTTGCCGGACCCGATGCGCGGCGGCGATCAGGCCGGGCGTGACGGCGCCGACTCGGAGTGCCGCGTCGAGCCGTTCCTCGGCGGTCTGGTCGTAGAGCGGGGCGAGTCCGGCCGCGGCGCCGTACCCGCTGAGCAGGGTGCGCAAGACCGCCATCGGCTCGGCTCCGGTGGCGACGGACGGCGGCAGCAGCGCGACGACGGGGGCCGGGATCGCCCGGACGGCGGCGGTGCGTTCGGCGAACCCGGCCAGGTCGGCCGCGTTCGGCAGCCGGCCGAGCAGCAACAGGTGCCACACCTCCTCGAGGCTCGCCTCCCGGGCCAGGTCAACCGCCGAGTACTGCCGGTAGTGGTAGAAGCCCTCCCGCCCGCGCACCTCGCCGAGCGAGGTCTCGGTGACGACGACGTTGGTCAGCCCGGGCGGGACGTCGATCGGCGTGTCGTCCATCCGGTCGATGATCATGCGCGGCATGTCGGTTCCCCTTCGTCTTGACTACGCTTCACTGTCAGTTTGATTGATGGCACAGTCAACGTTGATCGAATCAACCTGAGGGAGGTGTGCGGTGCCCGACCTGCCGCGGCTGACCAGCGCCGAGACGGCCGCCCGCCTGGGCATCCGGCTGGAAACCCTTTACGCGTACGTCTCTCGCGGCCGGATCACCCGGCACCGGGACAGCGACGGCTCGACCTTCGACCCGCTGGAGGTGGAGCGGCTGGCCGCCGACCGGCGGCGTGACCCGGCCGTGAATCGCCGGCCCGGCCCGGCCGGCACCCCGCTGATGATCTTGGACACCGATCTGGCGCTGATCGAGGACGGCCGGCTCTACCTGCGCGGCCGCGACATCGCCGGGCTGACCGAGCGAACGTACGAGGAGGTCGCTGGTTGGCTCTGGGACGCCGGATCGGGGCGGTTCACGACCGGGGCTGAACGTGGGCCGGCCGACGCGGCGGGAGTCCCGGCCGGGGTGGAGCGGGGATCGGCGCGGATGGAGCCGAGATCGGCGGGGTCCGAGCGAGGTCCGTCCGGGACCGGGTCGGTCCCGGATGGCGCCGTGGCCGAGCCGGGACTGATCGGGCCCGAATCGACGTCGTTCCGGATCGATCCGGAGTTGTTCCGGGCCGATGAGGGCGCGGTGACGGCCGCCCGGATCGTGCTGGGCTCGATGCCCGCGAGCACCCGGCCGATCGATCTGATCATGGTCGCGACCCGGGTGTTCGGCCAGACCGATCCGCTCCGCAGCGACCTGTCATCGGGCCGGGTGACCAGGGCTGCCGGGGCCCTGCTGGCCGGCCTGATCGCCGCCCTGCCCGATCAGGCCGAGCCCGGACCGGCGCCTCGCCGGGGCCGCACGCTCGCCGCGGCACTCTGGCCGAAGCTCACCGCTCGGCGGCCGACCCGGCCCCGGGTGGCCGCCCTGAACGCGGCGCTGGTCGCGCTGTTCGACCACGACCTCGCCGTCTCGACCCTGGCCGCCCGGGCGGCAGCGTCGGCCCGCGCGGATCCGTACAGCGTTGTGTCGGCGGGGCTGGCGGCCCTGGACTCGGCACTGCACGGCACCGCGAGCGTCGACGCGTACCACCTGCTGTCGGCGGTCGAGCGCGGAACCTCGGTCGACCGCGCGCTCGCCGAGACCTTGCGCGGCCGGACCGGAGTCCCCGGCCTCGGCCACCGCCTCTACGCCGGCCAGGATCCGCGCGCCACGGTGCTGCTGGATCGACTCGCCACCGTGCCCGGGACCGGCCGGACCCTGAGGCTGGCCGACTCGGTCGCGGAGACGGTGACCCGCCGCACCGGTCAGTCGCCCAACGTCGACTTCGCCCTCGCCTGTCTGGTCCGCGCGTTCGGCATGGCGCCCGAGTCCGGCGAGGTGATTTTCGCCTGCGCCCGGATCGGCGGCTGGATCGCCCACGCCCTCGACGAATATCAGCGCCCGCCGCTCCGCCTCCGCCCGACCGGCCGGTACGTCGGCCCCTGACAGGCAAGCTCCAGCCAGCCCGTTGGTCCGCTACGACCGACACGCTGTGGTTCTCGCCGTGCTCGTCTCGGTCGGCGGTTGCAGTTCACCGGTGCCCGCTGGCGATCGGGCCGCCATCGACAAGGTGAACTGCGCTGCGCGAGGTCGCCACCGACGGCGATGCCGCCTGCGCGCAGATCACTCCTGAGCATGGGCGGACGCCGATGCCGACCACGGTCGAGTTCAGATCGATCACGGTCGGGAACGGCCAGGCGATCCGGAACCTGACCATCTCCGGCGACGGCGCCTGCACACTCACCGTCCAGAAGGGCGGCGAGGACTGGCTGGAGGACCTCGAACTCGGCGGCGAACCGGAGCGCACCGACTACGCCCTGAGCCCGGTTCGGGGCGGCCTCTGGGCCGGGCGCACCGACGGCCAGCTGTCGGTCAAGACTCCGCCGGGTCTGGTCTGTCGCTAGCCGCGAACCGGGCCACGGCCCACCGTCCAAGCCGCACCCCCGGTCGGGCGAATCGGGTGTCCCAGATCTGCGATGGAACGCCTCCCGGGAGCCGGGAAACCGATTGCTGGATCCGTTGCGTTGCAGATTTGTGACACCGGCCAGGAGCGGCGGCTGGATCGCCCACGCCCTCGCCCCCAATCCGCCGACCGGGCACAAAAGCAGCCGTTTCCGCGGCGTGTCGCTGCGGAGGTGCCCAGTCGATGGATTGGGTCAAGCAGGCGGGAAGGGCAGGATCGGGCCTGGCCTTCGGCGGGTTCAGGGTGCGTCGCGGTTCGGGCTTGGCCCGTCGGCGGGTTCAGGGTGTGCTGCGGTTCGGGCTTGGCCCTTCGGCGGGTTCAGGGTGTGCTGCGGTTCGGGCCTGGCCTTCGGCGGGCTCAGGATGGGTGCGGTTCTGGCTTGGCCCGTCGGCGGGCTCAGGGTGCGCCGCGCTCGCCTGGCCCTTCGACAGGCTCAGGGCGCGGTGGCTCAGGAGTTCCGGACGGTACGGATCGCGGCGAGCAGTTCGGCGACGGACGCGGCGGGGTCGGGGCCCTTGGTCAGGGCGGAGCCGAGGCCGACGGCGACGGCGCCGGCCGCGATCCAGTCCGCGGCAGTGTCGGGGGCGATGCCGCCGGTCGGGACGCAGTCCAGCTGGGGCAGGGCGGCCAGGACGTCCTTGAGCGAACCGGGGGACCAGCGGCTGGCCGGGAAGACCTTGATCAGGTCTGCGCCGAGCGACTTGGCCTGCAGCATCTCGGTCGGGGTGGCGCACCCGATTGCGGTCAGCACGTCGTAGCGGAGCCCGACCTCGATCACGTCCGGTGCCAGCGTCGGCGTGACGAGCAGTTGGGCACCGGCCAGCACGGCGGCGCGGGCGGTGGCGGCGTCGAGGACGGTGCCGGCGCCCATGATCCGCCCGTCGCCGGCCTCGGCGGCCAGGGTCTCGATGGCGCGCAGGCCGCCGGGCGTGGTGAGTGCGACCTCGACGACGCCGACTCCGGCGTCCCAGATCTGGCGGGACTTGACGATCGCGTCGTCGGCGTCGCCGGTCCGGACGATGCCGATCACGGCACTGTCGATCACCGCCGCGCGGACGGCGGCCGAGCCGGAGGTCATGATCAACTCCTATCGGTCGATGTCGGCGCCCTCGGCGAGCACCCGGTCCCGGGTGGCCGCGTCCGGCAGTCCGATCGCGTCGCCGTGGGTGGCGACCACCAACGATGCCACAGCGGCGCCCTCGGCCAGCCGCCGGTCCACCGGGAGGCCGCGCAGCCACGCCGACAGCCAGCCCGTGTTGAACGCGTCGCCCGCGCCGACCGGGTCGACCAGCGGCACCCGGCGTACGCCGACCGCGGTGCTGCTGCCGGGCGTGTGCTCGACGGCACCATTGCCGCCGTCCTTGATCACGACCGTGCCGACACCCCGTTCGAAGAACCATTTCTCGGTCGGCACACCACCGGTGATCATGGTCGCCTCGTCGGCGCCGACGAAGATCAGATCGGCGTGCCGGGCCAGCTCGTCGACGATCCGGGCCCACTCGTCCGGGCCGGCCAGCCGGAGCCGCAGGTTCGGGTCGAAGGTGACCGTGACGCCGGCCCCCCGGGCCATGATCATCGCGGTCTTGCAGGCCTGGAAGGACGACGCGGACAGCGCGGCGGTGATCCCGGTCAGGTGCAGCAGCCGGGCCGCCCGGATCGCCGTACCGGGAAGATCATCGACGCTGTACGCGGTCGACGCGCTGCCGGACCGGCGGTAGTGGACGGTGATCGGCCGGTCGACGGGGGAGTCCCGGATCAGCAGCCCGGTCGGCAGCTCCGGATCGGTGATCAGCCCGGAGACGTCGATCCCTTCGGCCCGCAGCTCGCGCCGGATCCGGGCGCCGAACACGTCGTCGCCGACCCGCCCCGCGTATGCCACGGCGTGCCCGAGCCGGGCCAGGCCGATGGCCAGGTTGCTCTCGGCGCCGGCGATCGACCAGGCGAAGCCGGTGGCGGCGTCGAGCGGCAGGTCGCGCTCGGCCAGCAACAGCGCCATCGGCTCGCCGAACGTGACGACCTCGGAGTCGGTCATCCCACTCCCTCCAGGAATTCCTCGAGCAACGGCCCGGCGGCCGACGACCCGGACTTGCCGTCCTGGACGAACACGGCGACGGCCAGGTCGCCGCGGGCCGCGATCATCCAGGCGTGCGTCTTCAGCGGCGTGTCCGAACCGTACTCGGCGGTGCCGGTCTTGGCGATCACGTCCGGCCCGTCCAGGTCCTCCAGGAACCGGCCCGAGCCCGAGGTGACCACGCCGCGCATCAGCGACCGGAGCTGCGTCGCCTCGGCCTTGGTCAGCGGCTTGCCCTTCTGCTCCGGCACCTGGTCCTTGATCAGGTACGGCAGCCGGGTGCCACCGCCGGCGACCGAGGCGGCGACCGCGGCCATCGCCATCGGGGAGGCGAGCACCTGGCCCTGGCCGATCAGGGTTGCGGCCCGCTCGGTCTGCAGCTTCGGCTCGCCGAGCTTGCCGTAGAAGGACGGGAAGCCGGAGTCGTGATCAACGCCGAAGCCGAGCGAGGCCGCGGCTTCGGCGAGCCCGGAGTCCTTGATCTTGGACAGCTGGCCGATGAAGGCGGTGTTGCAGGACTGGGCGAACGCCTCGGACAGCGGGATCCGGCCCAGCGATCCGCTCGGATAGTCGCTGTAGTTGGTGAAGCGGCGGCCGTCGACGGTGATCGTCGCCGGGCATTCGATCATGCTGTCCGGCTTCAGCCCGGCCCGCAGCAGGGCCAGCGCGGTGATCACCTTGAACGTCGAGCCGGGCGGGTACTGCCCGAAGTTCGGGATCGGTTCGCCCTCGGAGTTCGGTCCGGTGGCGGCCGCCAGCAGCGCCCCGTCGGACTTGCGCAGGACGGCGATCGCGGCGTCGCCCTTGACATCGCCGAGCGTCTTCTCGGCCAGCTGCTGGAGCGCGACGTTGAGTGTGATCGTCAGGTCGACGCCGCGGACCGGCTTCGCGGTGAAGATCGGCTCCGTGGTCTCCGGCCCGGTCGGGTAGGACGTGGGCGACGGGGTCGGGCTGGGCGACCCGCCGGGCTGCGACGAGTCCGGGATCACCTTGACCTCGATGCCGGGCAGTCCGCGCAGCTGCTCGTCGTACCGTCGCTGCAGGCCGGACAGCCCGACCTGGTCGCCGGCGACGACCGTGCCCTTCGACTTGTCGACGATCTCCTTGGTGGCCTCGCCGACCGTGCCGATCAGGGCCCGGGCGAACGTGCGGCTGGGGCCCAACACCCGGTCGGCACTGATCGCGCGGGCGCCGGTGATCTTGAGGACGGACTCGTTGCTCGGCCGGGCCTTGTCCTCCTCGCGGAGCACGATCGCCTCGACGAACGCCTGCTTGCCGGCCTGCTCGACCTCCTTGACGTAGGCCGCCGGATCGATCTTGACCAGCTTGGCCAGCCGTTCGGCGGACTTCGCCGCGTCCTTGCCGGCCTTCTGTTTGTCGATCCCGATCCGCACCACGGGCCGCAGGTTCATGATCGTTTCGCCGTCGGCGCCGATCAGCTCGCCGCGGGTCGGGTCCAGCCGTCGGCCGGTCAGCCGGTTGGTTCCGTCCAGGTTGGGCTGGACGACGTCCGGCGCCCAGGTGGTCCGCCAGCGCCCGTCCTCGACGACAAGCCGGGCCGTCGCGTCGTACACCCAGCGGTCCTTCACCCCCGGGAAGGCCCAGGTGTAGGAGAGCACCGCGGTCGCCTCGTCCCCGCTGGTCTGGATCTCACCGACCTCGACGGTCCGTTTCGACCCGGGCAGCCCGGCCACCAGCGCGTCGAACTGCTCGTCGACGGCGGTGCCGTCCAGCCGGGAGAACTGGACCTTGGTCAGATCGCCGGACTGCAGCCCGGCGGCGAGTTCGGCGGCCGCCCGCGCCGGGTCGTCCCCGGGCGGCGGCGGTTCCGTACCGCCGCCTCCGCCGGCCGTGCAGGCGGTCAGGGCGAAGGCGAGTCCTCCGGCGATCAGGAGGCGGAGTCGGGCGAAGCTTCGGTCCGGCACCGGCCCATCCTTACATCCGGCACAACACCCGCCCCGTGCGCCCCACTTCCCCAACTTTCCTGTCGCTTTACGTGAGAAGTATCTGTGGGGAAGCGCTAGTTTTTCACGTTACGTGAAAAACCGGCAGATCCCCGGCCGCCGATGCCGAGCAGGTGGAGGTCCTCGGCGAAGTGGCAGCGGGAGACGGTGTCGGGGGCGGTGTGGTGCTCGCCGGGCACGTCGTGGGTGCAGCGGTCCTGGGCGTGCGGGCAGCGGGGGTGGAAGACGCAGCCGGGGATCTGCTCGGCCGGGTCGGGGATCTCGCCGCTGATCGGCGGTCGCTCGTCCCGTCGGCGGTCGGGGTCCGGCACCGGCAGCGATGCCAGCAGTGCCTCCGTGTACGGGTGCCGCGGCCGGGCGAACAGTTCCGCGGTCGGGGCCTGTTCGACCAGTTCGCCGACGTACATCACGGCCACCCGGTCGCACAGGTGCTTGATCACGGCCAGGTCGTGCGAGATGAAGAGGTACGTCAGCCCGAGCCGCTCCTGGAGTTCCTGGAGCAGGTTGAGCACCTGGCTGCGGATCGACACGTCGAGCGCGGTGACGGCCTCGTCGCAGACCACCAGCCGCGGGTTGGTGATCAACGCACGGGCGATGCCGACCCGTTGCCGTTCGCCGCCGGAGAAGGCGTGCGGGTAGCGCTCGGCCTGGTCCGGCCGGAGCCCGACCAGCCGCATCGTCTCCAGCACCCGCTCCTTGAGGTCGGCGCCGCGGGCAAGCCGGTTGGTGATCAAGGGCTCGCCGATGATCTGGGCGACGGTGAGCCGCGGGTTCAGCGAGGAGTTCGGGTCCTGGAAGATCATCCGGATGTCCCGCCGGTGCCGGCGCAGCTGCTCCGGGCCGGCGGTGACCAGGTCGACCTCCTCGCCGGCCTCGGTGTGGTAGACGATCGATCCGCCGGTCGGCCGGTGCGCGCGCAGGATGCAGCGGCCGAGGGTCGTCTTGCCGCTGCCGGACTCGCCGACCAGTCCGATCGTCTCGCCCTGGCCGATGCTGAGCGACACGTTGCGGACCGCCCGGACGGTCATCCGGCCCCTGGCGCCGAACCAGCCGCGGGCGACGGCGAACTCCATCGACACGTCCCGGAGCTCGAGCAGCGGCGGGTTCTCCTTGATCACGAGGCCACCTCCGCGTGCGGTGCCGGGTCGAGATCGCGGCCGATCCCGTCGTCCACGGCCGCCGCGTCGGGATAGTGGACGCAGCGGACGCCGCGCGGCCGGGCGCCGGCGGCGCCGTCGATCATGGACGGCAACGCGGCCGAACAGTCGTCGATCGCATGATCACAGCGGGTGACGAACGGGCAACCGTCGGGGCGGTTCAACGGGTGCGGGACGGTGCCGCGGATGGTGCTGAGCCGCTGCCGGTCGGTCGCCTCGAGGTCGGGGATGGAGGCCAGCAGGGCTCGGGTGTACGGGTGCCGCGGCGAGGCGAACAGCTGGTGGACGTCGCACTCCTCGATCACCATGCCGAGGTACATCACCGCGACCCGGTCGGCGATCTCGGCGACCACGCCGAGGTCGTGCGTGATGAACATCATCGCCATGCCCAGCTCGTCCTGCATTCGGCGCAGCAGGTCCAGGATCTGCCGTTGGGTGGTCACGTCTAGCGCGGTGGTCGGCTCGTCGGCGATCAACAGCTGCGGCTCGCAGACGATCGCCATCGCGATCATGGCCCGCTGCCGCATTCCGCCGGACAGTTCGAAGGAGTACGCGTCGAACCGTTTCTCCGGGCTCGGCAGCCCGACCCGGCGCAGCGCGTCGATCGCCCGGTCCTTGGCTTCTGCCGCGGAGAGCCGTTCGTGCAGCATGATCATCTCGGTCAGCTGCCGGCCGATCGTGTGCACCGGGCTGAGCGAGGCCATCGGCTCCTGGAAGATCATCGAGATCTCCTTGCCCCGGATCGCCCGCATCGCCGGGCCGCCGGTCGGCAGCGGCGCGAGATCGATCGCTTCGTGCCCTGAGCCTGTCGAAGGGCCTTGGGGATCATCTCCCTTGCCCTTCGACAAGCTCAGGGAACGTTCGGGCCGTCGTTCGTTGCGGCGCCAGGCGCGGCGGAGGCCGCTGCCCGGTGCCGGGCCGAGGTTCACCCCGGACCGGGTCCGGAACCAGATCTCGCCGGCGGTGATCCGGCCCGGTTCGTCGACGAGCTGCATGATCGACCGGCCGGTGATGCTCTTGCCGCAGCCGGATTCGCCCACCACACAAAGGGTTTCGCCCGGCCGGATGGTCAGGTCGACGCCGTCGACCGCCCGTACGGTGCCCTCCCGGACGGCGAACTGCGTCTTCAGCCCGCGGACCCGGAGCAGCGGTTGATCTTGCTCAGCCATCGCGCGCGCTCCCTAGGATCCGTACGGGTCGGCGGCGTCGCGGAGCCCGTCGCCAACGAAGTTGAAGGCCATCACGGTGATCACCACGGCGAGCCCGGCGAACAACATCCAGGGGGCTTCGGCCAGAACCCGGATCGACTGCGCATCACCCAGCGTGACGCCCCAGCTGACCACCGGCGGCTGCAGTCCGAGCCCGAGGAACGACAGCGCCGTCTCGCCCAAGATCATTCCGGGCACCGACAGCGACAGCGACGCGATGATGTGGCTGGTGAACGCGGGCAGCATGTGCTTGCCGATCACCCGCAACGGCCGGGCCCCGTCGAGTTCAGCGGCCAGCACGAAGTCCTCGTGCCGGATCTGCAGCAGCCGGCTCCGGATCACCCGGGCCATCCCGGTCCAGCCCATCAGGGACAGGATCAAGGTGATCGCGAAGTACGTGCTCAACGAGTCCCAGCCCGGCGGCACGGCGGCCGCCAACCCCAGCCACAGCGGCAAGGTCGGGATCGAGATGAAGAACTCGATGATCCGCTGGATCGCGCTGTCGACCCGGCCGCCGAAGTAGCCGGACAGCCCGCCCAGCAACAGGCCGAGGGTCAGACTGAGCACCACGCCGATCAGGCCGACCGACAACGAGATCCGGGACCCGTAGATCAGCCGGGACAACAGGTCCCGGCCCTGCTGGTCGGAGCCGAGCAGGAACACGGGAGCGCCCGGCTCGGTCGACCCGAACAGGTGCACGTCGCCCGGGATCAGCCCGAACAGCTGGTACGGATCGCCCTTGACGAAGAAGCCGACCGGGATCCGTACGCTCTCGTCGATCTGGTAGTCCCGCTTGAGCGTGTCCACGTTGGGCACCCCGACCACCCCGTTGACGTACAGGTGCGGCGCGGTGGGGGAGATCTTCACCCATTGCGGCGGCGAGTACGCGGCCTGCGGCAGCGCGGTGTCCTGGGCCCGCGGCGCGACGAACTCGCAGGTCGCGCCGACCAGATAGAAGATCAACAGCACGAAGAGGCTGATCACGGCCAGCTTGTGCCGGGAGAACCGCCACCAGATCAGCTGCCGCTGCGAGGCGGTGGCGACGGATCGCTTGTCCGCAACGGCTGCAGGCCCTTCGACAGGCTCAGGGCGCGTTTCCTCCAGGGTGTCGTTGATCATGCCAGCCCCGCCCGGACTCGGGGATCGACCGCGGCCAGCAACAGGTCGCTGATCAAGGTCCCGATCACGGTCAGCACACAGACGATGAGCAGCACGCTGCCGGCCAGGTACATGTCCTGGCTCTGCAGCGCCCGCAACAGCAGCGGCCCGGTCGTCTCCAGCCCGAACACGGTCGACACCAGCACCTCTCCGTCGAAGATCGCCGGGATCGCCCAGCCGATCGTGGCGATGAACGGGTTCAGCGCGACCCGGACCGGATAGCGAAGCAGCAGGCTGCGCTCGTCCAGGCCGCGGCCGCGCGCCGCGACGACGTACGGCTTGCCCAGTTCGTCGAGCAGATTCGCCCGGAGCACCCGGATGGTGCCGCCGACACCGCCGGAGACCAGCACCGCCGCCGGCAGCCAGAGGTGGCTGAGCAGGTCGAGCACCTTGCCCAGATTCCAGTTCGCCTGCGCGTACTCGGCCGAGAACATGCCGCCGACGCTCCAGCCGAACACCTGGAACTGCACGTACATGCAGACCAGGGCGATCAGGAAGCCCGGCACCGCGACGCCGAGGAACGCCAGCACGGTGATGATGTAGTCGATCACGCCGTACTTACGGGCCGCCGAATAGATCCCGGCCGCCAACGCGATCACCCAGCCGACCAGGAACGCGGTGATGCCCAGCCCGAGGGTGAGCGGCATCCGTTCCGCCAGCAGGTCCGAGACCGGCCTGGCATAACTGAACGACTGGCCGAAGTCGCCGCGGAAGACGATGTTGGTGATCCAGGTCCAGTACTGCACGATGATCGGCTGGTCCAGGGCGTACCGCTGCCGGAGTGCGATCAACTGCTCGGGCTGGACGACCTGGCCCTCGCGCTGCAGGTTGACCATCACCGTGGTCAGGTAGTCGCCCGGTGGCAACTGGATCACCAGGAACGACACCAGGGACACGGCGAACACGGTGGGGATCATCAACAGGATCCGCCGGACGACGTACTTGATCATCGTCAGGCGTGCTTGGCGGGTTCGGCGTAGAAGATCTGCGCCAGGTCCGTCGCTCCCTCGTAGTGCTGCCGGAAACTCGCCACCGCCTCGGGCCGGACGTTCTTCAGGTCGTCGGCGACCACCATCGGCGTGTACGGCAGCGGCATGGTGCCGATGATCCACACGTTCTCGTCGTGCAGCTTGGTGATCTCACGCCCGTACTTGATCCGTTCCTCGTCGTTCGGGGCGACCTTCAGCTGGTCGTACAGGTCGAGCAGGCTCTTGATCGTTTCCGGCGGCTCGGCGGCGAACTTGTTCTTCGGGTCGTAGCTCCAGGTGCCGAACCGAGGCGCCCAGTACGTCAGGTTGGAGTTCGGCACATACCAGAGCGGATCGATGTCCCACTGGTAGCCGGGGAACGGGTAGCAGATGATGTCGAAGTTGCCCTGCGGGATCTCGGTGTACCAGAGGTCCTGGCTGATCGTCTTGATCACCGTGTCGATCCCGACCTCGGCCAGGTTCCGCTTGGCGTACTCCAGCACGGTCATCTGGTTCAGGCCGACGCCGACCGGGAAGGTCTGCATGGTGAACCGCATCGGCTTGCCGTCCGGCCGCAGCCGCATGTTCTTGCCGTCCCGCTCGGTCAGCCCGGCCGCGTCCAGCC
Organism: Microlunatus parietis; assembly: GCF_013407955.1. Classification (GTDB taxonomy): domain Bacteria; phylum Actinomycetota; class Actinomycetes; order Propionibacteriales; family Propionibacteriaceae; genus Microlunatus; species Microlunatus parietis. The sequence continues at coordinate 6,658,108 of NZ_JACCBU010000001.1, forward strand.
GCTTGTTGGCCTCGTCGGGATCGAACTCGATGAACCGCTGACCCATGCCCTCGCTGAAGTACTCGTCACCGGCCTGGCCGCACGGGTGGACCGGCTTGCCCTGCCCGGCCAGCAGCGCGTCGTTGAGCTCGGTGCGGTTGATCGCGTGGCTGAACCCGGCGCGGAAGTCGAGCTTCTGGAACAGCTCGGCGATCACGGGGTCCCGGTGGCTCTGGTTCAGCAGGATCGAGGTGTTCGCGTCGGTCTGCCAGCGCAGCACCCTGAACGGCTTGCTGTCCTGGTTCTTGATCAACACCGGCAGCGAGGTCTCCGGCAGGTCCCAGAGGGCGATGTCCAGCTCGCCGTTGGCGGCCCGCAGTCCGATCGCGTCGGGGGACAGCACCTGGAACGACGCGGTGTCGAGGTACGGCAGCTGGCGGCCGGCCTCGTCGACCTTCCAGTAATAGGGATTGCGCTCCAGCCTGCCGGTCGTGTTGGTGGCGTTGATCGACTTCGTGAGCCGCCACGGCCCCAGCACCGGCCGGTCCGGGTTCTGGTTGGAGTTGTTGCGGTTGTTGTAGAGGTCCATCCAGGTCGTCACGGAGTATTTCTTCATCGCCGCGGCAAGATCATCTTTGGCCGCGATCTCCTTGTGGAACGGGGACAGGTAGTGCGTCGGCTGGATCAGCCAGCCGCCGAACGGGATGAAGCAGAGGAACTTCAGGAACAGCGAGTGCGGTGCCGCGAACGTCACGGTCAGGGTGATGTCGTCGGGCGCGGCGAACACGGCCGGCTTCTTGGCGACGGTCAGCCAGCCCGGGAAGACCGGGCTGAGCTCCTTGTTGAGCATGACCTTCTCGTACACGTGCATCAGATCGGCCGTGGTGAACGGCTCGCCGTCGGACCACTTCAGTCCCTTGCGGAGTGTGAACGTATACACCCGGCCGTCCGGGCTGATCTCCCACTTCTCGGCGAGCCCCGGCTGCGGCTGGCCCGGGGTGGTGGGGCTCCACTCGGCGAGGCCGGAGAACACCATGTACTGGCCGCCGGTGGAGCCCGGATCGACCTGGGCCCGGCGCATGTTGCCGCCGTACTGGCCGAGTTGTTCCTGCATCGGGATCTGCAGCGGGTTCTCCGGCAGGCGCCCGGCAAGATCGGGCAGCTTCCCGCTGTCGACGAGCTTCTGCAGCATCGGCGACTGTTTCTGCGTCGTGTCCAGCGCCGGCCCGGTGGCCTGGCCGCCGGTGTCCGGCGCGATGTCCAGGGCCGAGCAGCCGGCCAGGGCGGTGACCGCCGCGGCGGCGGTGCCGGCGCGAAGGAGATCACGGCGAGGGAAGTCGCGGCGGTCGAGTGCGTGGTTCAGGGGCGATGTCATGGCGTGCTACCTCACTCGGGTGCGTCGGGTGGGCGGCGCCGTGACCACTGGAGCCCCAGTGCCCCCCGAACCACTATTTTCCAAATATCGGACATAACTTCGATGTCTCGATGGTTCTCTGAATCTAAATCTGCTGTGAATCCCCGTCAAGGGTTCCCGGGTGCTCCTGGATCGTTGTAACCCGAACGTTCCCTGAGCGCCCGGCCCGGGGCCGTTCAGCTCTGTGGCTGTTGCCGGTACGCGGCGCCGACCGCCTCGATGATCTGCGCCGGACGATCCGGTACGAAGACGTCGACCAGGCCTACGATCGGTCCGCCGGAGGACCTGACCTGCCAGGCAGCGGGGTCCTCGAAGCCGGGATCGGCCAGGCTGAATCCGATCGTCTCCAGATGATCAACTCCGACGTCGACGCTGCGCCCCGAGATGTCGCGCAGGGCGGTCAGCCGGAAGCTCAGCGTCGCCTCGGTCTTGCCGATCATGGCCGAGGAGACGTCGAACTGGCCCTGCGGATCGAGTCCCTGCACCCAGAGCTGCTGCCAGGTGGCGTCGTGCACGTCGGCGGCCCAGACCTGGGCGCCGTCGACCAGGACCAGGATCCGGAAGTCGCCGCGCTGCGGGATCCGCCACAGCTGCAACGCCCGGGAGTGCCAGAAGCTCAGCTCGTAACGCGGACTGCCCGGATCGATCGTGATCTTGGTGGACAGCTCCGCGTAGTCGCCGGCCTTGATCCGGGCGTGCGAGGCGACCAGGGCACCGCGGCCGTCGCCGTACATCGACCGGCGCTCGTTCGCTACCGTCGGGGCGCCATCGACCTGGAGCCCGTACGAGACGACGCCGAAGGTCTCGCCCTCGGCGGCGGCCTGGACCGCCTGGCTGACACAGGAACCGGCGTACTCGGCGGTCGGCGCGAGGACCCCGTCCAGGAACCGGCCGGTGTAGACCAGGAAGATCAGCCCGACGTCGTGCCGCCGGGCCACCTCGTTGATCTCGGTGATGTCCTGCCGGACCCGGTCGGTCACGATCGTGTTGATGTTCGGCCCGTCCAGGTACGGATAGATGATGCCGTCGATGTACGGCCCGTACTTGATCATGAACTCGTCCGACGTCGCCGAACCGTGGTAGGCGCAGGTGAAGAAACCCAGGTCCGGGTTGATCGCGAACTGAGCCTCCCGGATCTCGGCGAGGTATTCCGGGGTGAACACGGCGGGGTTGTCGCCGCAGTCGAAGTCGTCGATCGCCCAGCCGGTGAGCACCGGGTATTCCAGCGACAGCTCCGCCAGTGCCTTCGCCCAGGCCAGGTAGTCCATCACGTACGGCCGCGAGGCACGGCCCCAGCTGTAGGTCTCGGTCGGCGGCACGATGTACGGCAGCAGCTGGATCCCGGCGGCCTGGGCGGCCGGCGCGAACTCCAGCCGCAGGTCGTCGAAGTCGGTCGGCGAGTCCCAGATGCCGAAGAAGTAGTGGTTCGCGCCGATCCGCTGCAGGAGTTCGATCATGGCAGGGGTGTCGACGTGGCGGTAGCCATCCTTGCGGGGTTCGGCCTCACGGATCCAGCCGCCGACCGTATTGCCGCCGGGGAGTGCGGACTTGATGCCGCCCGGCGGCAGCCCGGCCTTGAATCCGGGAGCGCGGTAACGTCGGGGGAGTTGATCTTGGGACATGGTGTCGGTGCTCCGATCGAGCCAACGATGGCGACTATCTTCGAATTACGGAAAATAAGACCAATATCTCGTTGATCAAGGTAACCTACCGTTCGGCGGATCCGCAACGGGCAGGACGGACGATGGACCGAGTTCATGATCATGGGCCAGACCAGTTGCTGGTGCTGGAGACGGCCCGCAGCCGGGCCACGTTCAGTACGGAGGCCGGGCGGCTGACGTCGCTGGTCTTCGGTGCACATCAGGTGATCGTCGGGCCGGAGCAGCAGCCGCCGCCCCGCGGCTCCTGGTTCTGGGGCTCGTTCGTGATGGCGCCCTGGACCAGCCTGATCCGCGACGCCGTCTTCGAGTTCGGCGGCACCACCCACCGGCTGCCCGCCGACGACGGCCGGCATGCCGTGCTGGGACTCACCTGGAAGCTGCCCTGGCGGATCGACGGCGACCGGTTGGTCTGCGATCTGGACCAGGGCAGCGGTTGGCCGTTCGGCGGCCGGGTCATGATCATCCCGAAGCTGTCCGAGGGCCGGCTGCGGGTGGTGCTGCGGGTCCAGGCCGGCGACCGCGAACAGCCGGCCGCGGTGGGCTGGCATCCGTGGTTCGCCCGCGAACTGCCGGGCTCCGGTCCGGTCGAACTCGGCCTGGCCGGACCGGTCTGGCGGCAGCATCGCGATGCCGACGAGGCACCGACCGGGCTCTGGCAGACGGTCGATCCGGCCGAACGCGCCCTCAACGACTGCCTGCAGGTCGCCGGGCCGACGACGCTGACCTGGCCCGGCGTCGGATCCTTGGAGATCGCCCACGATTCTCCGTACCTGACGGTCTATTCGGTCCACCCGCGCGGGATCTGTGTCGAGCCGGTGACCAGCCCGGCCGAACGGATGGACCACCTGCTGCGCCCGGGCGAGGCGCTCGACCTGACCATCGACCTCGCCTGGCGCGACGAGGAGAATCACTGATTGTGAACCGTTCCCTGCAGGCCACCGTGGCCGAACTCAAGACCGTGGCGATCAGCCCGCGGGTCAAGCCGGAGCTGCTGGTCAGTGGTGCTCGCGGCAGCCACGACCGGAGCGACTTCCTGCTGGTCAAGATGATCACCTCGGCCGGCGTCGCCGGGATCGGCGAGGTGAGTGCGACGCTGACCTGGAGCGGCGAGGACTCGACCACCGCCCAGCACGTGATCGACACGGTGCTGCGGCCGGCCCTGATCGGCAAGCCGCTGACCCCGGTGGCCGAGCTGGAGGCCGCGATGGACACCGTGCTGGCCGGGCACCCGTTCACCAAGGCGGGGATCTCGATCGCGCTCTGGGATGCGTACGCGCGGACGCTGGACGTGCCGCTCGCGGTGGCGCTCGGCGGCCCGCGCCGGACCGACATCGCGGTGAAGTGCTCACTCAGCGGCAACGGCGAGCGGCTGCGGACCGGGCTGGAGCACGCCCGGGCGGCCGGCTTCGAGGCGTACAAGATCAAGATCGGGATGGACGTCCCGACCGACGTGGCGCGGCTGCGGGAGTTGCGCGAGCTGGTCGGTTCGGACGCGTTCATCGGCCTGGACGCCAACGGGGGCTACAGCCGCACCGCCGCCCGGCGGGCCGGCCGGCTGCTGCTGCCGTACGAGCCGGCCTTCTTCGAGCAACCGGTGCAGCCGGGCGACCTGCCCGGGATGGCCTCGCTCCGTGATCTTGGACTGCCGATCGTCGCCGACGAGAGCGTCTTCGGGATGGACGACCTGATGGCCGTGCTGGCCGCCGACGCGGCCGACGTGATCAGCCTCTACGTCGGCAAGAGCGGCGGTCCCGGCCGTGCCGTCGCGATGGGCCGGATCGCCGCCGCGGCCGGTCTGGATGTGATCATCGGCTCCAACGGGGAGCTCGGCGTCGGTGCCGCGGCCCAGCTGCACGTGGCCTGCGCCCTGGACCGGCTGTCGGAGGAGATCCCGTCCGACATCATCGGCGCCCATTACTACACCAGCGACATCCTGGCCGGCGGCCTGGACGCCACCGGAGTCCGGGCCCGTCTCGGCGACGGACCCGGACTCGGCGTGACGCTCACGGAAGACCTCGAGGCGGCCTTCCGCTGAAGGTTCAGGGTCCGTCACATCAGTTCGAGGTCGACTCCGAGGCTCAGGTAGACCTCGGCTGCTCGGCGGTCACGGCTGACCAGCGGCAGTTCGTGTTCCCGGGCCGCGCATCCGACGAGTGCGTCATAGATGCTGCCGCCGGAGATTCCTAGCTTGGTGAACTCGGCCAACAGTGTGCTGGACCGCTCTGCCGAGATGAACCTGCTGTCCGGGAAGTTGTGCTCGATCAGGCGTCGTGCCGCTTCCGGAGCAAGTCGCTGCGGGGGTGGGAGGCGGGTCAGGATCGAGAAGGTCTCGAACAACGCATGACCGGCGAGCCCCATGGATCGTGCCGACAGCCGATCGAAGGTGTCCTCGTGACCCGGATGATCGGGTTGAACGAAGGCGATCGCGGTGCTGGTGTCGAGCAGGCATTCCGAGCTCGGAACGCGCCGCGTCCTACGCCTGGTCGGCAAGGCGCAGCTCTCGAATGTCTTGATCGGTCAGACTTCCGTCCGCCGTGGGCAGGAGCAGGAACCCGTCGTGCTCGACGAGTTCGTCGGTGGTCACGGGAGCGATCGAGAGGGTCGATCCTTCGATCGTGATCTCGACCTCGCCTGCCGACATTCCTACCCGATCGCGCAGTGCCTTGGGAATGACCAGTCGCCCGGCACGATCGATGGTGGTTCTCATACCACTAGCTTACCAAGCAAATTTCCATGGCTGGTGCCGGAATATTGGCAAACCGATCTTGATCATGAATGTCCAGAAAAGGCAGACGCCGCCCTCCGGTGCGGAAGGCGGAGTCTGGGAGAGCTGGGTCAGTCGGCGAGCTGGAAGATCGCCTCGATCTCGACCGGGCTGTTGGTCGGCAGGGCGGCCAGGCCGAGGGCGGCGCGGGTGTGGAACCCGATCTCCGGGCCGAACACCTCGAGGAAATACTGCGTCGCGGCGTGGCCGACCAGGTGTTGGTCGGTGAACGACGGGGCGCTGGCGACGAAGATCGTGACCCGGGTGACGCCGGTGATCGCGTCCAGGTCGCGGCCGGCCTTGATCAGCTCGCCGCGGGCGGCCTCGACGACGTTGCGGGCGCACTGCCAGGCGCACCGCCGTGCCGTGTCAAGATCGATTCCGTCGCCGACGATGCCCTCGGCGATGTTCGTGCCGTCGATGTGGGCGGTCTGGCCCGAGGTGATCAGCTGGTCGCCGTAGATCCGGGCCGGGGCGATCGTCGGCGGGGCGGACTGGGCGGGCGGCTCGGCTGCGGCGGACTGGTGGCGTTCGGCGGCGGTCACGGAAAGGCTCCTCCGGTGCGGGTCGGCATGCGAGATTTCGAAGATGTCTCCGAAGTTTCGCAGAGATCATACGGCGGTCCGCGGGCGGGTGCCTCTATTCTGTCCGTTATGGCAGGGACCACAACGACCGAGACCAAGGCGCCGTCGCAGTCGGTCGCGCGCACGCTGACCGTGCTGGAGACCCTGGTCGCGGCCGACGACGGGATGACCCTGACCGCGCTCGCCCAGGCGACCAGGATTCCGCTGGCGACCTGCGCCTCCATCGTCTACACGCTCGAGCAACGCGGGTACGCCGCACGCAAGGTGGTCGGCCGGAGCCACTTCTGGCGTGCCACCCTCGGCCTGTACGGGCTGGCCACCCAGCTGGTCCGCAAAGTTGATCTTGCGACCGTGTCCCAGGACGAGATGCGCGCGCTGGCGATCGAGATCAACATGCCGGTGCACATCGGCGTCCTGAACGGCGCCTCGGTGGTCTACGTCGCCAAGGCGGCGACCTCGGACTTCATCCAGTTCGACACGTACCCCGGCAAGATGGCGCCCTACAACCTGACCGCGCTGGGCAAGGCGATCGCCGCCTTCCTGGACGAGGAACGGCTCAGCCCGCTGCTGAACCAACTGAGCAAGGGCGAGGGACCCGGCGCCCTGCCCGCCGGTCGGAAGGCGTTCCTGAACCAGCTGGCCGAGATCAAGACCCGTGGGTACGCGATCGAGGTGGAGGAGGAACGCGCCGACATCGCCTGCGTCGCGGCACCGTTCTTCGACGCCGAGGGCGGCCCGGCCGGCGCGGTCGGCGTCACCGGCTTCAAGCGCGACCTGGTCGGCGACCTGCTCCAGCGCACCACCGACGGCCTCACCCACATCGCCGCCACCATCTCCACCCGCCTCGGCTACCACGCCGCCCTGCGCTGACCCCCGCGCCCGCCCGCCCCGCGCGCGCCCGCCAGTTTTTCACGTAACGTGAAAAACTGGCGCTATACCACAGTTGCTTCTCTGGTAAAGCGACAGGAAACCTGGTGAGGCGGGGCTGGTGGGGTCGGTGGTTCCCGCTGCGCTCACGGAGGCCGGGGTGATCTTGCATCGACGTCGGATGGGCATTAGCCTTTGTTCGGCGAGGTGAAAGTATCTTCGCTATTTCGAATCCTCGACGGCGGGGGTGATCATCGGGTGACGGAGTCAGCGGCTCAGCGTGCGGCCCCGCGCGTGGCACTGGTCGGGCTCGGCGCGATCGGGTCCACGGCTCATCTTCCGGCCTTGCTCCGGTCCAGTCGGCTTCGGCTGGTCGCCGTGGCCGATCCGTCCCCGGAGCGCCGCGCGGTGATCGGCACGGAGCTGGCCCGGGCCGGCCGGGACGACGTGGCGATCCTCGATGATCTTGAGGCTGTGCTCGCCGCAGGCGTCGACGGGGTGGTGCTGGCGACGCCGCCCTGGGTCACCCCAGACCTCGCGGTACGGGCAGCGCAGGCCGGGATCGCCGTGCTGGCGGAGAAGCCGGTCGCCCCGTCGATCGAGGACGCGGACCGCTACCGGGTGCTCGACGCCGATCAGCGGGCCAGGATCCAGATCGGGCTGACCTATCGCCACGACCCGGCCCTGGACAAGCTCCGTACCTTGATCAAGGACGGTGCGCTGGGCCGGCCGCTGCTGGTCCGGGCGTCGATCTACGACGAGCCGGCCGACGGCGACCCGGCGCACGACCGGTTGATCACCGAGACCCTGAAGCACGGCTCGCCGGTGATCCACGAGGGCGCCCACGTGTTCGACTGGCTGACCAGCCTGTTCGGCGGGCCGGGCGAGATCGACGACGCCTGGGCCCTGACCACCAGGCCCGGCCTCGCCGCACCGAACCTGATCGGCGGCCGGCTGACGTACCCCGGCGCGACGGTGCTGGTCGAGTTCGGCTGGTACACGCCGATCCTGCCCGGCTGCGTGTTGATCTTCGTCGGCGACGGCGGCTTGGCGACCCTGGACGGCGGCAGCTTCGGCCTCACCGTCGAACTGGCCGGACGGCCACTCCAGCGGTACGAGTTCCAGCCGGACCGGGCCACCCGCTGCTTCGACCGGCAGGCCGTCCGGTTCGCCGATCTGTTGGCCGGTGGCCGTGCCGAACCGAGCCTCGACGACGGCATCGCCGCGCTGATCACCAGCCAGCGGCTGCAGCAGCTGGCAACATCGGCAGGAACGAACCGATGAGGAGTGATCACCGATGACCGTTCGCTACTGGGCCGAGACCGACCGGGAGACGCTGACCCGGCTGTTGCCCGAAGCGCTGGTGCTGCTGCCGATCGGGGCCACCGAGCAGCACGGCCCGTACCTGCCGACCGGGACCGACCACCTGCTGGCCGGCGAGGTCACTGCCCGGGCCGCGGAGCGGGCCGCGACGAACCTGTCCACCGAGTTGTTGATCACGCCGACGCTGCCGGTCGGCGCCTCCGATCATCACCTGCCGTTCGGCGGCACTCTGTCGATCAGCCCGGCCACGCTGACCACGATGCTGACCGAGATCCTGTCCTCGATCGTGGCCTGCGGCGGCCGCCGGGTGCTGATCGTCAACGGGCACGGCGGCAACATGGGCGGCTGCGCCGCGGCCGCCGCGGCCGCCACCAACGCGGCGCCGGAGCTGATCGTGGGACACCTGGACTACTGGGCCGCGGGCGGCCAGGACCGTTCCCGCTGGACGGCCCGGGCGACCTGCACCGGCCCGGTGCCGGGCCACGCCGGCGAGTTCGAGACCGCGATGATCATGGCCGTACGGCCGGAGCTGGTGCCGGACCGCCCGATCCGTTCGGATCCGCCGGCGATCGGCTCGTCGACCGGCGGCGCGACGATCCACGCCGCGGGGGCCTGGCTGGCCACCGACGGGTACACCGACCATCCGGAACGCGCGACGGCCGCCCTCGGCCGGGAACTGCTCGACGAGCTGGTCGCCGCGACCGAGTCCGTGATCATGGAACTGGCGCAGGAGGAGACGAACACATGACCCCACCCCACGAATCGCTCCGCTTCGCTCCACGATTCGCGAGGACCCCGAGGTGATCGACTTCCACACCCACACTCCGGCCTGGGAGACGGCGACGTGGCTCGGTGGAGCCACGTTCGGTGCCACCGAGTTCGTCGAGTTCATGGACATCGCGGGCATCGACCGGGCCGTCGTGCTCAGTCACGACGGGCTGTTCAATTCCACGCCGCAGGCCAACGAGGCGTTGGCGGCCTTCGTCGCCGAGTATCCCGACCGGCTGATCGGCTTCGGCTCCTACAACCCGCGCCGGCCGGAGGCCCTGGCGGAGACGAAGCGGAGTTTCGCCGAGCTCGGGCTGCGCGGGCTCAAGCTGCACCCTTGGTTGCAGGGCTTCAGCCCGCACGAGACGTCGCTCGATCCGATCATGGAGGTGGTGGCGGAACATTCCGGCATCCTGCTCTGCCATGACGGTACGCCGCCGTACTCGACCGCCGGGCAGATCGCGGCGCTGGCCCGGCGGCACCCGACCGTACCGGTGGTGCTCGGCCATGCCGGGCTGCACGACCTGTGGCGGGAGTCGCTGGCGTACACGAACGAGACGGAGAACCTCTACATCTGCATCTGCGGTACGCCCCCGTACGCGGCCCGGGAGATCTGCCGCCGCGGCGCACCGGGCAAAGTGCTGTTCGGCACCGACGCCGGCCTGTCCGACAAGGCCAGCCAGGACTACGCCCAGGCTCGCGTGCTCGAGATTGATCACTGGGGCATCACCGCGGAACAGAAGCAGGCCATGTTGATCGACAACCCCGCCGCACTGCTGGAGAGGCTCACGCGTTCATGATCGTCGACGTCCACTGCCATACGCCCACCCACACCCACGAGGTGCCGGAGGAGGACTTCCGGTCGTTCAGCGCCTGGCGCACCGACCGCGACGTGGTCACGTCCAACACCTGGGCCGACTTCGACGCGGCGATCGAGCCGGCGGACGTGGCGATCGTGTTCAACATCGCCGCTGACGACCCGCTCGGCTCGACCGGCCTGTCCTACCGGCCCGAGGACACGAACACGGCGACCGCCGCCTACGTGAAGGAGAACCCGACCAAGGCGATCGGCTTCATGTCGGTCAACCCGACCAAACCGGATGTCTGGGACGAGGTCGAACGGGCCCGCGAGCTCGGGCTGGTCGGCGTCAAGCTCGGCGCCAACTACCAGGAGTTCGAACCGCTCGGGAAGCCGGCGCTGGAGTTCTACGCGTACTGCGAGCGCGAAGGTCTGCCGATCTTGTTCCATCAAGGCGCCTCGCCGATCCGGCACGCGCCCTTGCGGTATACGTTTCCGCTGGTCACCGACGAGGTCGCGATCGCGTTCCCGGAACTGCGGATCGTGATGGCGCACATGGGTCATCCGTGGGCCCGGGAGACCGTCGTGACGATCCGCAAGCACCCGCACGTGTACGCCGACGTGTCCTCGATCTACCTGCGGCCGTGGGTGCTGTACGAGTCGCTGCTGTTCGCCACCGAGTGGGGTGCGGCCGGGAAGCTCTTGCTGGGTTCGGATTTCCCGATCGCCACCACCGCGGAGGCGATCGCCGGGCTGCGCCGCGCGAACGACATCGTCGAGGGTACGAAGTTTCCCAGGATCCCCGACGAGGTGATCGAGAACATCATCAACGCCGACGCACTCGGCGCGCTCGGGCTGGCAGACCCGCGGGGGAGGACCAAGTCATGATCATCGACGCCCACGTGAGGATCGGGCAGCAGCGGGAGTGTGCGCTCGAGGTCGCCGAGCTGTTGTCGATCATGGACGAGCACGGCATCGACAAGACCATGATCGCGCCGAGCGAGGCGCAGATCGCGTACGCCAACCGAGCCGGCAACGAGGCCACCGCCGCTGCGGCCGCAGCCTCGAGCGGTCGGCTGATCCCTTACGCCGTGGCCAATCCCTGGGCCGGCGACGATGCGGTCGCCGAGCTGGAGCGGGCCCATGCCGCCGGCGCCCGAGCCCTGGCGGTGGACTCCAGCCTGCAGGGCTTCGACCTGCTGGACGGGCTGGTCGACCCGCTGCTCTCGTACGCGGAGTCGGCGGGCTGGTTCGTCTACGTCCGCACCGGCACTCCACCCGGCCACCTGCCGTTGCCGCTGGCGCTGCTGGCCCGCCGATTCCCCAAGATCGACTTCCTGATGGGCCGCAGCGGCGCGACCGACTTCTGGATCGACGCAGCGCCCGCCTTGCGGTACGCGCCGAACCTCTACGCCGACACGAGCTACGCACCGTGGGACACGGTGCTCTCGGAGTTCGTCCGGGATCCCGAGATCGGGGCGTCCCGGGTGATATTCAGCACCGATCTGCCGTACGCGACGCCGGCCGGTGAGGTGAAACGGATCCGGGACTGGCCGATCGGCGACGACGAGAAGGCCGCCGTCAGCGGCGGCACGCTGGCCAGGCTGCTCGAGCGCGGGACGGACCGGGCCTGAGATGACCATGATCACGTCCCAACGTCCTTCGACCGGCTCAGGACGCAGTCCGGCGGAGGCCGCCGCGCTGATCCGCGGCGTCTCCCCGGTGCTGGAGGTGCCGTTCACCGACGACGGCGAGATCGCCGTCGAGGACTTCCGGCGCGTCGTCCGGTACGTCGTCGGGACCGGTGTCACCAGCGTGATGTTCCCGGGCTTCGCCGGCGAGTTCTACAAGCTGTCCGAGGAGGAGCGGCGGCTGCTCACCGAGATCTTGATCACCGAGGTGCGTGAACTCACCGTCGACACCGGGACCGAGGTGGCGGTGATCGCGGCGGTCCAAGATCACGCCACTCGGCTCGCCGTGCAGCGGGCCCGCTGGTCGGTCGAAGCCGGTGCCGACGCGATCAACCTGTTGCCGCCACACCTGCTGGCGCCCTCGGCGTCCGCGATCGAGGCGCACCTGCGGACCGTGCTGGCCGCGGTGCCGGACACCGCCGTGGTGCTGCAGTACGCGCCGGCGGAGACCGGAACGAGCCTGGATCCACAGGGCCTGGCAGGCCTGGTCCGGGATCATCCCAACCTGGTCCTGGTCAAGGTCGAGTCGTCGCCGCCGGGGCCGTACATCGCCGAGCTGGGCCGGCTCGACCCGCCGATCCCGGCCGTCGAGGGCTATGCCGGCGTGCAGCTGCCGGACGCGTTCCGGCGCGGCTGCGTCGGCACCCAGCCCGGCTGCTCGCTGACCGAGGTCTACTGCGAGATCTGGCGCCGCTTCTCCGACGGTGATCTTGCCGGCGGGGACCGGCTGCACGCCCGGCTGCTCCCGTACATCTCGTACTGGATGCTCGACACGGAGCGGATCATCGCGACCGAGAAGATGATCTCGTACCGGCGCGGGCTGATCCAGAGCCCGCACTGCCGGCCGCCCCGGCACGACCTGGACGCCGAGGAACTGGCCATGATCGACCGCTTCCTGGCCGAGTTCGGCGACCTGCTGCCGTCGCTGCGTTGATCAGCGTTTCGGGTGCGTAACAGGGTGCCGAATTCCTTGCAGGCACCCGCCGCTCGGCGTACAGTTCTCAATATTCTGGATACGTTTACGACATACTGAAGATACGTGGGAGGGGGAGACATGAGACGGCGGGAACTCTTGTTCGGCGCGGGGGCCGTAGCGGCCGGGATGGCGCTGTCGGGGTGCAGTGCGGGCGGGGGCGGGACGCCGTCCGAGGCGCCGAAGGCCGAGGACTGGCGGTCGCAGGTGACTGGCGGCCCGATCGAGGCCGGGGTGCTGACGGCCAAGGGCACGCCTGGGCTCACGTACCTGGAGCAGCTGGCGAAGAAGATCGAATCCGAGGTCTCCGGAGCCGAGATCACGTTGACGTTCGCCAACACCGAGGCCCGGCCGGCGCTGGAGCAGCGCTGGCGCGGCGGCGACGGCCTGGACGTCGACTACGGCATGTTCGACGGTACGAATCCGGCGCAGCGGATCTGGGCCGACGACGGGATGCTGCTCGACCTGAAGCCGTACCTCGAGCAGAACGACCCGGCCACCGGCAAGCCCTGGCTGGAGAACTTCTCGCCGGCGGCCCGCGGCTTCATGACCCACCCGGACACCGGCGGCATCTTCGGCGTGCCGACCGAACTGTCCACCCAGGTGCTCTTCTACAACGCCAAGCTCTTCACCGAGAAGTCGATCACCCCGCCGACCACCTGGACCGAGCTGATGGCCGCGGTGGAGGCGCTGAAGTCGGCCGGGGTCGACCCGATCGCCGTGACCGGGCTTTTCCAGCCCTACATGGGCATGTGGTCGGACAACCTGTGGTTGCGCACGGTCGGCTGGGAGGCCGCCAACAAGGTGCTGGTCACCGGCGAGGGCCACATCACCGAGAACCCGGGCTTCCTGGCCGGGCTGCAGCACGTCCAGGAATTGCGCGACGCGAGCGCGTTCATCAAGGGCTTCCAGGGCACCGACTTCACGCCCGCTCAGGCGCTGTTCTTCCAGAACAAGGCCGGAATGATCTTGATGGGCAACTGGCTGGTCAGCGAGATGAAGGCCGTGATCCCGAGGGGCTTCGAGGTCGGCGTGCTGCCGTTCCCGGCGGTCGACGGCGGTGCCGGTGATCAGCAGGCGCTGATGGCTGCCGCGCAGTTGATCTCGATCAACGCCCAGAGCAAGAACCTCGGGATGGCGCTGACCTGGGCCAGCCGGCTGACCAGCGTCGAGGTGCAGACGGAGCGGGCCACCAAGCTGGGCGATCTCTCCGCCGTCGTCGGCGTACCGAGCCCGACCGGCGTGACCGGAATCGACAAGATCATCAGCGAGGCGTCGGCCCTGGTGCCGCGCGAGTTCTCGCTCAGCGGGACCAAGGTGTACGAGCCGTATTACGCCGAGATCGCCCGTTTGTTCTTCGGTGAGCAGGACGCTCAGCAGACCCTGGACCGGCTGGACGCGATGCTGCGCAAGCAGCACAAGAACTGATCATGTTCGCCCGGTCCCAGCGGCTGATCACCATCCCCTTCCTGCTGCCGGCGCTGGCCCTGCTGGGGACGTTCTTCCTCTTCCCGCTGGGCCGGACGTTCGTGATCTCCCTGAGCGAGTACTCGCGGACCGGCCGGTCGACGCTGGTCGGGTTCGAGAACTATCTCGGCGTGTTCGGCGACGGCGACTACCTGAACTCGCTGCGCAACGCGATCCTGCTCGCGGTGATCGGCGGGTTCATGCTGTTCCCGCCGGCGATCGCGATCGCCTGGGCGTTCCACCACCGGCTGTACGGAGAACGGGTCTTCCGGTTCCTGATCTTCTCGCCGGTGGTGCTCTCGGTCGCAGTCGTCGCGCTGATGTGGACGTTCATCTTCCATCCGACGTTCGGCTTGATCAATCCGACGTTCGCCGCGATGGGGCTGGGTGACCTGATCCCGGTGCTGCTCGGCGATCCGCGGACCGCGCTGCCGGCGGTGGCGTTCGCGGCGGTCTGGCACGGGATCGGGATCTGGATCATCCTGATCTCCGCCGGCTTCGCCCGGCTGCCCGGCGAGGTGATCGAAGCGGCCCGGATCGACGGGGCGGGGGAGTGGCAGATCTTCTGGCGGATCATGCTGCCGATGATGAGCGACCTGTTCCGGGTGCTGATCGTGCTGTGGTTCGTGCAGAGCCTGCAGGCGTTCGCGTTCGTCTTCATCATGACCGGCGGCGGCCCGTTCGGGTCGACCGAGATCACCGCCACCCTGATGTACCGGACCGCGACCGACCAGGCCGACTACGGCTACGCGGCCGCGATGGGCATCGTGCTGGTGTTGATCTTGCTCGTCGTCGCGCTGGGGCTGAACCGGCTGTTGAAGCGAGACGATCTTGAGTACTGACACGATGGCGGCGCCAAGCCGTACCGCCCGGATCGGAGGCGTCCGGCGTCGGCGCAGCCGTGGCGAGCATCCGCCGTTCCGGCTGTTCCACCTGGTGCTCTACCTGATCATGGGCGCGGGCGGGGCGTCGGCGATCGCCGCGTACCTCTGGGTGATCAACGCGTCGCTGAAGACGAATGTCGACTTCATCGGCACCTCGCCGTTCGCGATCACCAGCACCTGGTCGTTCGGCAACTACCTGGAGGCCTGGCAGACCGCAGGCGTGGCGACGTACTTCGGCAACAGCGTGCTGGTCTCGGTCTGCGCCACCGCGATCGGCGTCGGCTTCGCCGTCCTCGCCGCCTACCCGCTGGCCCGGGTCCGGTTCCGCGGCTCGTCGATCGTGCTCGCCGTGATCGTCTCGGGCCTGATGGTGCCCTGGATGGTGACGTTCATCCCGCTCTACCTGACCCTGCAGGACCTCGGCCTGCTGGACAGCCAACTCGGCCTGATCCTGGTCTACGCCACGTACAACCTGCCGTTCAACGTGTACGTGATGGTCGGCTTCATGAAAACCCTGCCGCGGGAGCTCGAGGAGGCCGCCGCCGTGGACGGCGCCGGCCCGGTCAGCGCCTTCCTGCGGGTGATCGTCCCGCTGCTCGGCCCCGGCATGGCCTCGATCACGATCATCAGCTTCCTGAACAACTGGAACGAATTCTTCTACGCCCTCGTGTTCATCACCACTCCGGAGCGGATGACGCTGCCGGTCGGCCTCTGGCAGCTGAACCAGGCCGCGACCTACGGCAGCCAGTGGGTCACCCTGTTCGCCGGCATGATGATCACCGTCATCCCGGTCCTGGTCGTCTTCGCCTTCCTGCAGAAGCACATCACGAGAGGCCTCACCGCCGGCTCCCTCAAGTAGGAGGCCGACGGGATCCGGGAGCGAGCGCCCTCAGGTGGAGCAGGGGAAGGGGCGGCCTTGGTGATCAAGGTCGGACCAGGGTTCCGATGCCTTGTCCGTGGGCGGCCGGGTCGACGAACAGCATGTGGATCTCGCCGCCGTCCTGGGCGCTGAAGCCGAGCGGGCGGTCCGCGGCGTCGACGGCCACGCGAAGATCATTCATCCGCGGCAGATAGCCGGCGACGAGGTCGGCGAAGCCGTCGATGTCGGCGGGAGTGAGGAACAGGTGCGTCGCCTCGACCACGGCGCGCCAGACCTGCAGGAGGGCGGCGAGGTCGGTGTCGCGGCGGGGTCGGATGGTGACGTCTATGGCGGTGGTCTACGCCGGGGAGACCTTCGCGCGCAAGGCGGCCAGGGCGGTGAAGGCGTGATCGCGGTAGTCCTGCAGCGCGTCCCGCCGGTCGGCCGGCGTCTGCCGGTAACCGCCGGACGTCTTCAGTCCGAGATCACCGGCGGCGACCCGTTCGGCCAGCGACGGCGGGACGGAGAAGCGGTCGCCGTAGCGTTCGACCAGGGTCGCGTACGAGGCCGCGTAGACGTCCAGGCCCGCGATGTCGGCGACCTGGAACGGGCCGAAGAACGGCAGCCGATAGCCGAACGAGTTGCTCACCACCAGGTCCACCTGCTCCGGCGTCGCGAGCCCCTCCTCGACGATCATGGCCGCCTCCCGGAACAGGGCGAACTGGAGCCGGTTGGCCAGGAAGCCCGGCACCGCCGGCACCCGTACGGTGATCTTGCCGGCCCGGGCCAGCAGCCGCTCGGCCAGCGCCAGCGCATCCTCGTCGTCGCCGGCCAGTTCGACCAGCGGCAGGAACGGTGCCGGGTTGAACCAGTGCGCCGCGATGAACGGACGGTCGACGGCCTCGGCCAGCGCGTCCAGCGGCAGTGACGACGTGTTGGTGGCGATCACGGTCCGTTCGGGAGCCGCGGTAGCGATGGCCGCCAGCGCGGTGCGCTTGATCCGAAGATCCTCCGGTACGGCCTCGCTGACATAGACCGCCTCGCCGACAGCCTCCGCGACCGACCCGGCCGCGGTCAGCAGCTCCGGCACCCGCCGCGCGGCGTCGCGATCGACCAGGCCCTGCTCGGCGTACCGCTGCACACCCATGATCAACTTCTCCCGCAGGTCACGGGTGGTGCGGGCGTCGACGTCGGCCAGGGCGACCCGGAAGCCGGCCAGGGCGAGGGTCTGGGCGATACCGCCGCCCATGTAGCCGCCGCCGACGACGGCGAGTTGCTCGGTCATCGGATCGTGTAACCCCCGTCGATCATCAGCGTGTGGCCGGTGATCAACTTCGCCATCGGCCCGGCCAGGAACGCGACCGCACCGACCACGTCGACCGGGTCACCGAACCGCCCCAGCGGGATCCGGGCCAGCAGCCGCTCGGCCAGATCGGCCCGGGACAGCGTGAGCTCGGCCAGCTCGGTCCGGATCCAGGTCGGCGCGATCGCGTTGACCCGGATGCCGTGCGGGGCCCACTCGAGGGCCAGGTTCTTGGTCAGGTTGTCCAGCGCCGCCTTCGACGCGCCGTACACGGAGCGTTCCTCGATCGCGACCGTCCCGGTCTGCGACCCGACGTTGACCACGCTTGCCTCGGTTCCGGCGGCGATCCAGCGCCGGCCGAACGCCTGGGTGAGGAAGAACGTCCCGCGCAGGTTGACGTCCATCACCGCGTCGTAGTCCTCGACCCGGACGTCCACGGCCGCGGCCGGGACGATCGTCCCGGCGTTGTTGATCAAGAGATCGACGTCGGGTAGGGCATCCGCGAACGCGGCGAAAGTGTCCGGCCGGGACACGTCGAGTGGGCACGGCCGGCTGCTGTACCGCTCGGCGATCCGGGCCGACTCCTCTGCCGACCGGGACGTCCCGAACACGGTCGCGCCTAGCTCGGCCAGCCCGTCGGCGATGGCCAGGCCGAGCCCGCGGCTGGCCCCGGTGACCAGGGCGGTCCGGCCGGTCAGCGAGAAGTCGATCATGGACGGCCGGGATCCCAGTCGTAGGTGGAGGAACCGAACTTGGCGGCACGCACATCGCCGGACCGAGCGTGGCCCTCGAACCTTTCGGCCCGGGAGGCGCGGCCGCACACCTCGCCGAGCAGTGCCGACGACGCTGGGTCGGTGACCTCCTGGTACGTCACCGTACGCAGGTACTTGCCGACCCAGAGCCCGCCCGTGTAGCGAGCCGCGCCGCGGGTGGGCAGCACGTGGTTGGTGCCGATCACTTTGTCACCGTAGCTGACACAGGTCCCCTCGCCGAGGAACAGGGCACCGTAGTGGTGCAGGTCGGTGAGCGCCCGCCGCGGCTCCGCGGTCAGCACTTGGACATGCTCGGCGGCGTAGTGATCACCCAGTCGCCAGGCATCGGCCAGGTCGGCGACGACGTGGATCGCACCATGATCACGCCAGGCCGGTTCGGCGAAGTCCTTGGTCGGCATGCCGGGCAGGATCCGGTCGATGTGCTCCAGCACCGACCGGGCGATATCCTCGGACGTGGTGATCAAGATCGCGGGGGAGTCCGGTCCGTGCTCGGCCTGGCTGAGCAGGTCCACCGCCACCAGGTACGGATCCGCCTGATCATCAGCGATGATCAAGATCTCGGTCGGGCCGGCCAGCAGGTCGATCCCGACCCGGCCGAAGAGCTGCCGCTTCGCCTCGGCGACGTAGGCGTTGCCGGGCCCGGCGATCAGGTCCACCGGCGCGATCGACTCGGTGCCGATGGCCAGCGCGGCCACCGCCTGGACCCCGCCCAGCAGCAGAATCTCGTCGGCACCGGCCAGGTGCATCGCGGCGATCGTGGCGTCCGGGATCTCGCCCTTGATCGGCGGGGTTGCCGCGACGACCCGCTCGACGCCGGCGACCTTGGCGGTGACGATCGTCATGTGCGCCGAGGCGAGCAGCGGGTAGCGGCCGCCCGGCACATAGGCGGCGGCGGCGCGGATCGGGACGTTCTTCTGGCCCAGGTGCACGCCCGGCAGCGTCTCGATCTCGAAGTCGGTCAGCGATTCGAGCTGCCGGGTGGCGAACCGCCGCACCTGGGCCTGCGCGAACGTGATGTCCTCGATCACCTGGTCCGGCACCCGCGCGACGATCTCCTCGATCTCCTCGGCGCTGAGCCGGAAGCGCTCCGGTGACCAGGAATCGAACTTCGCCGAGTAGTCGGCAACGGCCGCATCGCCGCGCTCGGCGATGTCGTTGATCACCGCCTCGACGGTCTGCCGGACCTCCGGATCGGCGCTGCGCTGCTGTTGTCCGGCGGCCGGCGCCTTGAGCAGCGTCGATGCGACCGGGAACTCGGTGGGCTGGGTCGTGGTCATGGCGGATCTCCCTTCGCTGGTGAGGATTGTATACGTATACATCATCGGCGGCCAGGTGGTCGGCGCCGCTCGCGGAAGGTCAGGCGACCAGGTCGGCATACTCCGGGTGTTCGGCGACGAACTGGGCCGTGAACGGGCACTCGGGGACCACCCGGTGGTCGAGCTTCCGAGCCTCGTCGAGCACGTGTTGGGTGATCCGGGCGGCGATCCCGTTACCGCGGAACTCGGGCTTCGTCCCGGTGTGCACGATGATCATGGTCCGGTCCCGCGGTGAGTACTCGACCACGCCGACCACCGTGTCGTCGAGGCGTGCCTCGTAGCGGGATTTCCGTTCGTCCCGGAGGAACGTGAGGCGGTCCGGGTCGATCCTCGTCATCGGCTGCTCTCCTCGAGTCGTTGGCGGACGGCCGGCCATTCGGTGCTCAGCATGGAGTACTGCACGGTGTCGCGCCAGCTGCCGTCGGGCCGGATCCGATGATGCCGCAAGACACCCTCCTTCGTCGCGCCGAGGCGTTCGATGGCGGCCTGGGAGCGCGTGTTGCGGATGTCGGTGTGCCAGACCACCCGCTCCGCGCCGAGCTCGTCGAACGCCCGGCCGAGCATGATCAACTTCGAGTCGGTGTTGACCCCGGTGCGCCAGTGCCGGCGACCGATCCAGGTGTGCCCGATTGCGAGCGCGCGAACGTTCGGGGTGATCTCGTAGAAGGACGTGGTGCCGACGAATTCGCCGGTGTCCCGCAGCCGCTGTGCGTACGCGATCCGTCCCGGGTCGGCGGTGGCCGCGGCGATGATCTTCACGATGTCGGCCCTCGAGGTGGGCGGCAGGAAGGACATGTGGGCCACCACCTCGGCCGCGGTGGCCGGGTCCCCGAGCGCTGCCGCGTAGTCGTCGGCGTCGGCCTCGGTCAGCGGCTCGAGGCGGAGCATGCGGCCGGTCAGCGGGACGGGGTCGAACCAGGGTGAGTCGGGCGAGACCATGCGCCCAACCTTAGGGCTTCCGGACGACGACGAAGATCCGGCGGAACGGCAGCACGGTGCCGTGCTCCCGGGCCGGGTAGGCCTCGCGCAGCAGGGCCTGATACTCGGCGACGAACTCGGTCCGTTGCGGCTCCGGCAGGGCCTGGAGCACCGGGCGGGCGCCGGTGCCGGAGATCCAGCGGAACACCGGGTCCGGTCCCTCCAGCAGATGCAGGTACGTCGTCTCCCAGGCATCGACCTGGCCGAAGCGGGCAAGATCATCGAGATACTCGGCGGCGCCGATCACCGGGCGCAACGCGGTGCCCTCGGTCCAGCGCGCGAAGCGCGGGTCGCGGGCGAGTTCGTACAGCAGGACGTGGCTCGGCTGATCGAAGTTGCCCGGCACCTGGAAGGCGAGCCAGCCGCCGTCGCTGAGCCGGTCGATCAAGATCGGCAGCAGGTCGCGATGCTCCGGGATCCATTGCAGCGTTGCGTTGCTGATGATCACGTCGACCGGTCCGTCCGGCTGCCAGTCGCGTAGATCGGCGACGGCGAAGGAGACCCGATCGCTCGCGTACGCCTGCGCCTGCTCGATCATCTCCGGCGAGGAGTCGAGGCCGATCACGGTGGCCGACGGCCATCGCTCGGCCAGCGAAGCGGTCAGCTGGCCCGGCCCACAACCGAGGTCGACCACGGTCCGCGGGCGGTCGGCGTCGACCCGCCCGACGAGATCGAAGAACGGCCGGGACCGCTGGTCGGCGAACTGCAGATAGACGGACGGGTTCCAGACCGGCATCGTGGCTCCTCGAGTCGGGATATCTTGACGTCAAGATATCAGGTCGGCGAGGGTGGCGACGAGCGCGTCCGGGTGCCCCGCGAAGTCGGGCCGCGGCGGCTCCGGCGAGCCGGGCACTTCGACCGCACCCGGCACGAGGCGGAGCAGCGCATCGACCGTCCGGCACTGGTGCGGCGGGTTCTCCCGTAGTGACGGCAAGACGGTCACGGGCACCGCCAGGGCGGCCAGTTCGGCGTCACCGATTCCGCGCAGGGTGTCGCCGGTCAGCAGCCGCTCCAGGTCCTGGGCCTCCGCGGCCCAGTCGGGCGGGGTGGACGGTCCGGCGCCAGCACCCGGATCCCGGCGGCGATCAGTCCGGCTACGATGCCGGGGCCGTGCCAGAACCGGGCGGCGTCTTGCTCGGCCCAGAGGCCGCCGTGGATCAGGAACGCGGTGGATTTCGACGTCATGGGGTGTCCTTCGGTGGGTTCCCTGCGCGCCGGAGCTGGTCTCGGTAGGCTCCAAGCACCAGGGACGAGGGTTCGCCGAGTACGCGGGGGATTCAGTGGGGGATACTCCCATGCTGTCGACCTGAGTGAAGAGGAATACATGCCGACGACGAATGGCACGGCGGAGACGCCGCGACCCGGTTCGATTCTGATCCGGGTGCGGGGCATCCTGCCGAATCTGCGGCCGGCCGAGCAACGGGTCGCCCAGGCCGTCCTGGCCGACCCGGCCGCGGTCTCGGAGAGCTCGATCACGGCGGTGGCCCGACAATGCGAGACCTCCGAGACGACCGTGCTCAGGTTCTGCCGGGCGCTCGGGCTCGCCGGCTACCCCGAACTGCGGATCGCCCTGGCCCGGGCCGCCCAGTGGGAGGAGTCCGGGCAGAACGGTGATGGCCCGATCACGGGCAAGATCAGCGCCACCGACTCGCTGGCCGACGTCGTCCGCAAGATCACCCACGCCGATGCGCGGGCGATCGAGGAGACCGCGACCGCGCTCGACCTGACCGAGCTGGAGGCCGCGGTCGACGCCGTCGCGAACGCCGGCCGGATCGACATCTACGGTGCCGGCGCGAGCGCGCTCGTCGGCGGTGACCTGCATCAGAAACTGCACCGGATCGGTCTGATCTCCTTCATCTGGCCCGATCCGCATCAGGCGCTGACCTCCGCCGCGGTGCTCAACCCCGGCGACGTCGCCGTCGGCATCTCGCACACCGGGACCACGGTGGACACGATCGACATGCTCGGCGCCGCCCGGCAGCGGGGTGCGACCACGATTGCGATCACGAACTTCCGCGGCTCGCCGATCGGCGAGGTCGCCGATCACTTGTTGATCACCGCGGCCCGGGAGACCACCTTCCGGTCCGGCGCGATGTCCAGCCGGATCGCACAGCTGGCCCTGGTCGACTGTTTGTTCGCCGGGGTGGCGCAGCGTTTTTACGACACGGCCATCGAGGCGTTGGAGAGCACCTACGCCGTGGTCCGGTCGCGGCACACCTCCGGCAAGCGGCACTAGCCGGCTAGAAGTCGGTCAGCACCTGCGCGCCGGTCTGCGGGCGATGGAAGCCGGCGGCGCGCGGGTGTCCGGCCAGGCAGCCGCGGACCGTCATCAGCGCCGTGTAGTAGTCGATGTAGCGGAAGCCGTACGTCTCGCCGCGGGCGAACGCCTGGCCCGAAATGGCGGCGTGCCAGCGGTCGAACGCCTGGTCCGGGATCGGCACCGAGACGTTGGGGACGAAGCCGTCGGCGTCCTCCCAGTTCTCGGCGTACAGGAACTGCCGGATCCCGTGCCGGGGCAGTTCATGATCACCCGGTAGCGATGCCAGGAACCGGGCTCGCTCGGTGATCGCGGACGCGTGTTCATGATCACGGTGAATGCTGTGCTTCCAGTGCGCGATCAAGGTGTCCGGCTTGGTCTGCCGGATCAGGGTCGCCAGCTGCTCGGTCACCCGGTCGTCGTTCGGCAGGAAGCCGTCGCTGTAGTCGAAGACGTGGAACTCGGCGCCGATCCCGTCGGCGAACGCTCGGCCCTCGTTGATCTTCTGGACCTTGTAGTCCGCGGGCGAGAGCCTGGGGTGGCCGCGCTCGCCGTACGTCAGGGCGACGATGATCGCCCGGCCGCCCGCGCCGGTCACCCGGGCCAGCGTCGGGCCGGCGGTCAGGTCCATGTCGCCGATGTGCCCGCCCACCGCGAGCACCGTCCTCGGCTGCTGCTCGGTCACAGGGCCGCCTTCATGATCGTGAACGTACGGGTGACGGTGAAGCCGGTCTTCAGGTAGAGCTGGCCGGCCGCCGACTGGAGTCCGGTCCAGAGGAACCAGGCGCTGTGGCAGCCGGCGCCCCGCATCCGTTCCAGGGTGAGGTGGAGCAGCAGCTTGCCCAGGCCCAGGCCGCGCTGGGCCGGCAGCACGCCGAACGGGCCGAACCGCTCCGGCACCTGCTCGTACGCGGCGTGCATCGCCCAGCCGAGCGGCTCGCCGCCCGGACCGAACGCGGCGACGATCCGGTCCAGCGGCAGCCCGGCGACGACCGCTTCCCGGATGGCCCGCGCCCAGTCCGCGTTGAACTCCTCGCCGGCGATCTTGATCAAGGCCGGCAGCTCGTCGGAGTCCGGGGTGCCGAACCGGTAGCCGTCGCCGGTGAGCCGGGCGAGTTGATCACTGACGTCGGTCGGCATCGCATAGTCGTTCAGGCTCAGGTCCATTGCGACGGCCTGGTAGTGGGTCTGGAAGCCCTGGCTGCGCAGCAACGCATCGGCTGCCGGATAGCGGTCGGCGTCCAATCCGGGCAGGAAGTAGTTCGGCGTGGTGGGGGAGAAGAAGACGGTACGACAGCCCTGGGACCGCAGCCAGTCCAGAGCACTCATGATCAACTCGCGGCCGATGCCGCGCCGCTGCGCCGCCGGGTCGACGAAGAAGAAGCCGATCCAGCCGGTCTCCGGCTGAAGATCACCGCCGGCCTCCGGGATCAGCCGGCGCACCGCGTAGGCGGCACCCACCGGGGCACCGTCGAGCTCGGCCACCCGGAGGCCGTCGGCGTCGAAGTTGCGGTCCAGTAGGACCAGGTCCCGAAACCGCCGGTAGCCGATCGGGTCGCCGGGCGCGGCTCTGGTCCAGGCCTCGGCCAACCGTGGCCCGTCGCCGGTCCGGAAGCCGCGGATCGCTGCCCCGGAAGGGGTGGCAGTGTCGTTCATGATCAACCTTCTTGTCGCGTGAACGTGACCAGTCAACCGAGCCTAGCCGAGCCGGGTCAATAAATCTCCGGCGGGTATCTCGGTGTGTGGGTTCTCAACATGTCAGCTGGCCAGGTCCTTGCGCATCTGCTGGGTGGTCACTGTGTAGCCCGCCGAACCGTAGAGCGCGACGGCGGTCCGATTGGGAGCGAAGACGTTCAGCTCGAGCGCGGGCGCACCGGCCTCCCGGGTGGCCTGTTCGACCGCCTCGAGCAGGGCCCGGCCGAACCCGCGGCCGCGCTGGGCGGGTTCGATCTCGATGTCGTACAGGAAGGCGCAGTCGGCCTTGCCGGCCGGATGATCAAGACCGACCCAGGCCCGGCCGACCGGGGACCCGGTCTGGTCCGTCGCGACCAAGATCAACATTCCCGGCGTGGCCAGCCCCTGCGGCAGGAAGTTCTGGTTCTTCGCCAGGGCGGCCTCGAGAGCCCCCTCCGGGGCCCAGGTGCCGGCCTCGACCTGCTCGCGGGCGAACCGTTCCGACAGCGCCCGGAGCCACTGCGGATACTCGTCGTCCGTCATCGGCCGGACGTTCACGGTGCTCATCGACGGATGCTCTCACACGGCGACGGCGGGCCAAATCAGGTGGCGGTCCGCCGGGTTGATCACTAGCGTCGTGATCATGACTAATGTGGCGGACGACGGACTGGCGGCGATCCTCCGGCCGGGCGACGATGCGGCCGACGGCTGGTTCCCGGAGAGTGTGGCGACGAACTACGACAGCCCGGGCGGTGCGAACGATCCGGCGGCGATCACCCCGGCGGTCGACCTGCTTGAGGACCTGGCGACCGGCGGACCGGCCCTGGAGTTCGCCGTCGGCACCGGCCGGATCGCCGCCCCGCTGGCCTCCCGCGGCGTGGCGGTGAGCGGGATCGAGTTGAGCCGGGCGATGGCCGAGCGGGTCGCGACGAAGCCGGGTGGGGACCGGGTCGCCGTGACGATCGGCGACATGACCTCCACCCGGGTGCCCGGCGAGTTCTCGCTGGCGTACCTGGTCTTCAACACGATCAGCAACGTGACGACCCAGGACGGCCAGGTCGACGTGTTCCGCAATGCCGCCGCACACCTGCGGCCGGGCGGCCTGTTCCTGATCGAGGTGGGCGTACCCGATCTGCGCCGGCTGCCGCCGGGCCAGGACACGGTCCCGTTCACCGTCGCCCCGAGCGCCGAAGGCGGCGGCTACGTCGGCTTCGACCAGTACGACGTGGTCACCCAGCAGTTCAGCTCGAACCACGTCACCGTGACCCCGGACGGCAAGGGTCGGTTCTACCGGATCCCGTTCCGCTACGCCTGGCCGGCCGAGATGGACCTGATGGCCCGGATCGCCGGGATGCGCCTGAAGCACCGCTGGTCCGACTGGGACCGCTCCGCCTTCACTGCCGACAGCACCAAGCACATCTCCGTCTGGGAGAAGCCCTAACCCCCCCAACCCGCCGACCGGTCACAAAAGCAGGCGTTTTGTCGGCGTGTCGCTGCAGAAGTGACCGGTCGGCGAGAGGCCGGGGGCGGGCTGGGGTGCCGGGGGCCGCCCGCAGCTGGCAGCCGGCCGGGTGGCGGCCGGCGTTCCTGCGCCGGAGGCTGCCGATCGGGATGGGCTGCGGCTTTTGCAGGGTCCCGCGCGCCGGGCCGTTGCATCGAGCGGGTGCTGATCGGCGACCCCCGTTTCGAGGTGCGGTCGTACGGCGGCGGCAGTACGGTGCGCACCGACTGTGCGCCGCCCGGTGACGCCGCCTGGATCGACGTTCCGGTCGACGGCGGCGCGAACGGGCGGACCGTCGACCTGATCTTCACCTCCGGAGTGTCGCGATTTCTCTTCGCATGAAGTGATAAAGCGCTTCAGAAGCCGGGAGTGCGCGACCACAAGAGAAATCGCGACAGGCTGGGCGCTGCGAGTGCTCGACACCGGGCCCGCTCCTCCGCGCCGACCGGTCACAAGCGCAGCGACACGCCGCCCAAACGCCTGCTTTTGTGACGGGTCGGCGGGTTGTCAGTAGCGGAGGAGGTCGGGGGTGGCGATCCAGGCGGTGGGGTGGGTCGAGGGCGGGAGCAGGGGCTCCAAGGGGGAGCGGGCGGCGATCGCCTCGCGGAGGGCGGGGGAGCCCCAGAGCTTGTCCAGGGCGAAGCCCCGGGCGCCGGGGATGTCGATGCCGGTGTCGCCGTCCTCCCGAACCCCGAACTCGGGGTAGAGCTCCCCGGCGACCTCCATGATCACCAGGCTGGTCCGGAGCGGGTCGAACGCCTCCCGGTCGATCACGTGCAGGGCGACGCCGTGGCAGGTCTGGTCGACGAACTTGTGGAACGTGGGGACGAACGAGGTGGCTCGGACCAGCACGCCGGGCAGGCCGCGCTCGGTCACCGCGTCGGCCAGTCGGTGATCACAGAACGGGGCACCGAGGGTCTCGAACGGCCGGGTGGTGCCCCGGCCCTCGGTCAGGTTGGTGCCCTCGAACAAGCCCGTACCGGCATAGCAGATCGCCGTGTCCAGGGTCGGGATGTTCGGCGACGGCGGTACCCAGGCCCACCCGGTCTCGTCGTACCAGAGCTCCCGGCTCCAGCCGTCAGCGGTGATCACATCCAGGTCGATCGGCTGCCCGAGCCGGTCCGCGACGGCGGTCCGGTTGAGCTGATCGGCGAGCTCGCCGACGGTCAGCCCGTGCCGCAACGGTATCGGCACCCGGCCGATGAAGCTCTCCTGGCCGGGCTCCAGCAACGGGCCCGCGGAGACCAGCCCGGTCAGCGGGTTGGGCCGGTCCAGGACGACGAACCGGCGCCCGGCCCGGCCGGCCGCCTGCATCAGGTCGAACATCGTCCAGATGTAGGTGTAGTAGCGCACCCCGATGTCCTGCAGGTCGAACAGCAGGGTCGACACGCCCGACTTCTCGATGAGTTGATCTTGCTGCTCCGGCGTCGTCCGGTACGTGTCGTACAAGGGAAGTCCGGTCACCGGATCATGATCACCGGCCTCGACGAAGCCGGCCTGCGCCGTGCCGAGCAGCCCGTGCTCCGGCCCGAACAGCGAGGTCAGCTCGATCCCCGCCTCGAGCAGCCCGCCGGCGATCGGCCGCAGGTCGCGGCGCACACCGGTGAAGTTCGTGATCAGACCGACCGGGCCGTCACCGCCCAACAGCCCCGGGTCTAGGATCAGCCGGTCCGCGCCACTGGTGACGGACGTGCCGGACAGGCTGGATGGGCCGGACGGGTCGGCGGGACCGGGTCGGGGCTGCTTGCGGGATATGTCGGCCATCGGTGACCTTTCCGGTTACGATGCGGGCTACAGGTAGAGAAATTACCCAAGGTCGACTGTGCGGGTAAATACCGCACCAAGCGTTTTGGGCCGTGCAGGACCAACGAGGAGAGAGATGACGCCACCTCCGGACCGGCCACGTCTCGAGGGTCTCGGGACCGAGGCGTACGACCGGCGGTTCGGTCGCCTGGACGAGATGAGTGTGGCCGAGATCGTGGACACGATGACCGAGGCGGCCTTCGCGGTGCCGAGGGCGGTCGCCGCGGCCGGCGATCAGATCGACGCGGCGATCTCGGCCGCCGAACCCGGCTTCGCGGCCGGCGGCCGGCTGATCTACGTCGGGGCCGGCACCTCCGGCCGGCTCGGCGTACTGGACGCCTCGGAGTGCCCGCCCACGTTCCACACCGACCCCGGCCGGGTGGTCGGGGTGATCGCCGGCGGACGGACCGCGCTGGTCGACTCGATCGAGGGCGCCGAGGACGATTCCGCCGCCGGTGCCGCCGATATCACGGCCCTGAAGCCGACCCCGGACGACACCGTGGTCGGCATCGCGGCCAGCGGCCGGACCCCGTACGTCCGCGGCGCGCTGCAGGCCGCCAAGAGCGCCGGTGCGGTGACGATCTCGCTGTCCTGCAACAGCCCGGCCGAGCTGTCCCAGCACGCCGATCACCCGATCGAGGCGCCGGCCGGGCCCGAGGTCGTGGCCGGCTCCACCCGACTCAACGCGGGCTCGGTGCAGAAGCTGGTGCTGAACATGATCAGCACCGCACTGATGGTCCGCACCGGCCGCACGTACGGCAATCTGATGGTCGACATGCAGGCCACCAACGCGAAGCTGCGGCAGCGCGCGATCCGGCTGGTCAGCACGATCGCCCAGGTCGACGCCGGCCCGGCCGAGGAGGCCCTGGACGCGGCCGATCAGGAGGTCAAGACGGCCTCGGTGATGATCACCCGCGGCGTCGACGCCGACCAGGCCCGCAAGCTGGTGGACGAGGCCGGCGGGCGGCTGGGCGTCGCCATCGGGCTGCCCAGCTCGCGCCATCCGGCCCTGTCCTGAGAGCAGGCGTCAGCAGGCGTTCGCGTGCTCGCGCCAGCCGGGCACCCGGGGCTTCCAGGAGAGCAGCATCCCGGCCTCGGCCGGAGTCCGGTTCCCTTTGCGGGCGTTGCAGTCCTGGCAGGCCGCGACCGTGTTCAGCCAGGTGTTCCGGCCGCCGCGGGACTGCGGCATCAGGTGGTCGACCGTGGTCGCCCTGCGGCCGCAGTAGGCACAGGTGTGCCGGTCCCGGCGCAGCACGCCGCGCTTGGACCACAGCGGGCTGCGGGCGTACAGGAACGTGGTCTTGACGTAGCGGATCAACCGCAGCACCAGCGGCCACGGGTACGGTCCGATCCGGCGGTCCTCGTGGGCCTGCTCGACCACCGCGACCTCACGGACCAGCATCCGGATCGCGTGCTTCAGGGTCACCGTGTGCAGAGCGGTGTTGTCGGTGTTCAGGACCAGGACTCCGGGGGCAGCACGAAAGGGCCCGGCCGCTGTCGCGATGACCGACATGCTGCACCTCCTCAGTCGAACTAGCCGTTCCGACCAACCAGGGTGCCCGATGGATCGAAACCTTGTCATCGGCTTATTCCATGGAGATTATTGCCGACGGCACCCAACCTCGGGTCGGCGGCTCGACGCATCTGGTCATAATGAAGGGTGAATTTCCTCAAGCGGCTGTTCGGCAGATCCGATGACGAGGAGTCCGGGCCGGACCTTCCGATCACTCTTGACGTCGAACAGCGCAAGGCTCAGCTGCTGCGACTGGAGCAGTCTCTGGACGCGCTCGTCGCCGCGATGAAGGAGGATCGGACCCGGCTGCAGAACCCCGGTTGGCGGGAACGCGTCGCCGAGTACGGGCGGCTGGCCGGCGAGGCGATGACCCAGCGCCAGGCGACCCTGTCCCGGGACCGGCTGCTCGATCTCGTGTTCGAGGTACGGCCCGTGTTCACCGGTCCGATCCCGCCGGAGTTGGAGCAGATCGGGCCGTTGCAGGACGAGGTGATGGCCGCCGCCGAGGCGCTGCGCGAGGTGCTGCCGGGAGAGCGCGGCGGAGCTGCCTGACCGCCTCCCCCGAAAGGGTGAGGCGGACCCTGGGCACGGCCAGGGTTGCCCCTGATCATTAGGGTTTTGCCAGCACCCGAGCGGTCACCGCTAGGGTGCCGACCATGGCCTCGGGGGAGCGTCTCACCTGGGCCGCCCAGGTGTTGGAGAGGACCCGCCTGTCATGGCCCTGCTGACCCGGCTCAGCTTGATCAACCGGCTCGTCGTAGCGCTGATCTCGTTGGCGATCATCGTCTTCGGCGTGATCGCCACCACCTCGCTCAAGCAGGAGTTGCTGCCCAGCATCACCGCGCCGCAGGCCGTGGTGATCGTGCAGTACCCGGGTGCAGCGCCGGACATCGTCGCCGACGATGCCGCAGCCCCGCTGGAGCAGGCGGTCCGCAACGTCTCCGGCGTCACCCAGGTCGACTCCGTCTCCTCCACGAACTCGTCCCAGATCACGGTGATGTGGGAGTACGGGCTGGACGACGACAAGGTGCTCGGAGAGATCAACTCCGCGGTCTCGGCGACGAAGTCGACCCTGCCCGAGCAGGTGACGACCGAGGTGTTCGCCGGCAGCACCGACGACATCCCGGTGATCCAGCTCGCGGTCGCCTCCGACCTGCCCCTGGACAAGTTCGGGCCGCTGGTGGACGACGTCGCGGTGAGCGCCCTGAAGGGGCTGCCCGGCGTCCGTGACGTGACGCTGTCCGGTCAGGACACCAAGGAACTCGCGGTCACGCTGGACCAGAAGAAGCTTGATGATCATGAACTGACCGCCCAGCAGGTGAACCAGACGCTCGAAGCTCAGCTGAGTGTGCTGCCGGCCGGCACTACCTATCGGGGCGGTACCGAACTGTCGGTCGAGGTCGGCGCGGCACCCGGTTCGGTGGACGCGGTGAAGAAGCTGGCGATCGCGACGTCGGACGGGCCGGTCCGGCTCAGCGAGATCGCCGAGGTGAAGCTCCAGTCGGTCGCCCGCAGCTCGATCGCGCGCGCCGAGGGCCGGCCGTCGCTCGGTCTCGCGGTGATGAAGACCCCCGACGCCGACACGGTACGGGTCTCGCACGCGGTCCAGGCCGCGCTGCCGGGATTGCAGACCGAGCTCGGCAACAACGCCTCGTTCAGTACGGTGTTCGACCAGGCGCCGATGATCGAGCAGTCGCTGCACGACCTGGCCGTCGAGGGCGGGCTCGGCCTGGTCTTCGCGATCATCGTGATCTTGCTCTTCCTGTTGTCCGCGCGGTCGACGCTGATCACCGCGATCTCGATCCCGCTGTCCCTGCTGATCGCGATGGTCGGTCTGTGGATCGGGCAGTACTCGCTCAACCTGTTCACCCTGGCGGCGCTGACCGTCGCGGTCGGCCGGGTGGTGGACGACTCGATCGTGGTGGTCGAGAACATCAAACGGCACAGCCTCGGCATGAGCGGACGCCGGCTGTCGATCGACCAGGTGGTCGACTCGGTCAAGGAGGTCGCCGGCGCCGTCACCGCGTCCACCCTGACCACGATCGCGGTGTTCCTGCCGGTCGCCTTCGTCACCGGCTCCACCGGCGAGTTGTTCCGGCCGTTCGCGGTCACCGTCGCGATCGCGCTGGCCGCCTCGCTGCTGGTGTCGCTGACCATCGTGCCGCTGCTGGCGTTCTGGTTCTTCCGCGGCCGCAAGCAGAAGGCGGGCGCGGCGCCGGCCCGGGCAGAGGAGAACCCGGAGCGGGTCACCCCGTTGCAGAAGGGTTATCTGCCGGTCCTCAACTGGACCCTGCGGCACCCGGTGATCACCTTGATCATCTCCTTCGTGATCTTCCTCGGGACGCTCGGCGCATCGACGCTGCTGAAGACCGACTTCCTCGGCTCGCTCGGTGACGACCGGGCGCTGCAGATCAACCAGGAGCTGCCGTCCGGCACCCGGCTCGAAACGACCGCCGAGTCGGCGGCCAAGATCGAGAAGGTGCTCGCCGACGACCCGGACGTGAAGAGCTACCAGTCGACGATCGGCCAGCCGGGCGAGGCGAACGTCGCCACCTATTCGATCACCCTGACCGACGAGGCCGATGCCGGCGCGGCGACCGACCGGATCCGGGAGCAGCTGGCCGCGATCCCGGACGCCGGCGAGGTCAGGGTCACTTCGGCGACGGCCGCGTACACCTCGAACGACGTCACCGTCACCCTGACCGGGGATGATCAGAAGCAGCTCGACGCCGCCGCAGCAGCGGTGCAGGCGGCCGTGGCCGGGGTGCCGGGTCTGACCGACGTACGCACCGATCTTTCCGAGCAGCGTCCGGTGCTCCGGGTCCAGGTCGACCAGCAGAAGGCGGCCGACTACGGCTTCACCCAGGCCGAGATCGGCGCCGCGGTCGCGGGCGCCCTGCGCGGTACGCCGATCGGCGAGGTCACCCTGGACGGCGAGACCCACGACCTGGTGCTGCGGACGTTCAAGGGCACCGCAGGGCCGGAGGACATCGAGCAACTGAAGCTGCCGGTGTCGCAGTTGCAGCAGCAGAAGGCGCAGGAGAAGGCGCAGGACGAGCTGGAGAAGAAGTCCGACGCGCTGGAGAAGCGGCAGGAGGACCTGCAGGAGCGGCAGAAGGACCTGCAGGAGACCCAGAAGGACCAGTCCGACGAGGCCAAGCGGGAGGCCGAGGAGCAGACCGAGGATCAGCGCCGCGACCTGGAGGAGTCCCGGGACGACGCCCAGGAGTCGCTGGCCGATCTGCGCGACCAGCTCCGGGAACTGCGCAACAGCCCGGAGCCCCCGCCGCCCGCGCCGCCGTCGCCGGGCCAGCCGCCCGGTCCGGGTGGTCTTCCGGTGACCCAGGAGCAACTCGCCTGGCAGAAGCAGATGGAGCAGCGCGCGCAGGCGATCGCCCAGCTCCAGGCCGCGGTCGAGCAGGCCGAGCAGGCGCTCGAGCAGATCGACGAGCAGCTCGAGGCGATGGACGAGCAGCAGGAGAAGAGCGACGAGCAGACCCAGGATCAGGAGGAACTCGCCGACGAGCAGGAGCGGATCGCCGATCTGCAGGAGGAACTGGCCGATGACCAGAAGAAGCTGGCCGAGGAGCAACAGGACCTGGCCGATCTGAAGGCCGGCGCGATCACCGTCGGCAGCCTCGCCAAGGTGGTCGAGCAGAAGACGCCGATCACGGTGAAGCATGTCGACGGCCAGCGCGCGGTGACGATCACCGCGACGCCGACCGGGTCCGACCTCGGCGCGGTGTCGGCCGCCCTGATGACCGCGGTGAACGGCGTCGAACTGCCGCCGGGGATCGCCCAGGAGCAGGGCGGCGCCTCGGCCGAGCAGCAGGAGGCCTTCGTCCAGCTCGGGCTGGCCATGCTGCTGGCGATCGTGCTCGTCTTCATCATCATGGTGGCGACGTTCCGCAGCCTGCTGCAGCCGCTGATCCTGCTGGTGTCGATTCCGTTCGCGGCGACCGGTGCCCTGGTCGGCCTGCTGGCCACGAACACCGCGCTCGGCGTACCCGCGATGGTCGGGTTGTTGATGTTGATCGGCATCGTGGTGACCAACGCGATCGTGCTGATCGACTTGATCAACACCTACCGGGAGCGCGGTGCCGAGCCGCAGGCGGCGATCGTCGACGGTGCCCGGCTCCGGCTGCGGCCGATCATCATGACCGCCGCGGCGACCATCTGCGCCCTGACCCCGATGGCGTTCGGCCTGACCGGCGGCGGCGTCTTCATCTCCCGCCCGCTCGCCGTGGTCGTGATCGGCGGCCTGGTCTCCTCGACGATCCTGACCCTGATCTTGGTCCCGGTGCTCTACAGCCTGGTCTCCAAGATCGGCTACAAGCCGCCCGCCCAGCCCGCGGCGGAGCAGCCGGCCACGCCGCCGGAGGGTGGGCCCGACCACGGCCAGGCCGAGGCGTCGCCGACCCCGCTGGAGCAAGATCAACAGGAACAGCCGGATCAGCCGGCCGAGGAACGGGACACGGTCTTCCCGCTCGACGACGAGCCGCGCCGCGACGGGCCCGGCACGCACTGAGCCTGTCGAGTGCCAGGCCCATGAAGGCGCCCTGAGCTTGTCGAAGGTCAAGGTCAGATGTGCTTTGCCCTTCCGCCTTGCTCAGGGAACGTCGTCCTAGGTCTGGCCCGAGAACCGGAGGACGCCCATCAGGTCGTCCTCGGTGAGGGCGGCGGCCTCGTCGTCGGTCGCGATGCAGGCCTCGAGCCGTTTCGTCAGCCGGTCCCGGTCGATTCCGGCGCCGATCAAGACGAGTTGGCTCGACCGGTCGGCGCCGCGGCGTTCCGGGTCGATCCGCAGTGACGGACCGACCTTGCCGATCACGTACCGGCGGCGATCACCGGGCACGGCGAACGTGGCGAAGCCCTTGATCCGGAACACCCCGGTCAGGTCGTCGTCGAGCAGCGCCATCAGTCGCCGGGGGTGCAGCGGCCGTTCGGTCTCGAAGCTCACCGATTCGAACCGGTCGTGCAGATGATCATGGTCGTCATGATCGTGATCATGGTCGGCCAGGGCCAGCGTCGGCTGGTGGTTGGGGCGCAGTTCGAGTTCGTACAGTAGCTCCGGGTTGACCCGGCCCTCTGTGGTGCAGAGGATCGGTGCGATCGGGTTCAACTCCCGGATCTCCTTGCGGCGCAGGGATTGCTCGGTCTCGTCGATCCGGTCGATCTTGTTGACGATCACCAGGTCGGCCACTTCGACGTGCCGGTCCAGCTCCGGGTGCTCCAGCCGCGACTCCGGGAACGCGGCCGCGTCCACCACCTCCACCAGGCCGCCGTATGCCATCCGGTCGTCCAGCGCCTGGAACACCAGCTGCACCATGGCTCCCGGTTCGGCGATCCCGCTGGCCTCGATCACGATCACGTCGATCTTCGCCGACGGCGCGGCCAGCCGGTCCAGCATGCCGGCGATCTCGCCGCCGTCGGAGACGCAGCAGAGGCAGCCGCCGCTGGTGGTGATCATGCTGTCGGTCTGCCCGCCAACCAGCATGGCGTCGATGTTGATCGCCCCGAAGTCGTTGACCACGACCCCGATCCGGACGTCCAGACTGTTCCGCAGCAGATGGTTCAGCACGGTGGTCTTGCCGGACCCGAGGAATCCGGCGAGCACGATGATCGGGATCGGAGGCCGAGGCACGGGCTCAACCCTAGTCGTGCGATCTCAGCCCGTGTAGACGTGCACGTTCAGGTTGCGTTCTGCTTCCCGGATACCTTGGAAGAGGCCCCAGTGGCAGGCGTCGTCGTCACCGTTGCCGGACCCGACGTGGATGCCTCGCGCTCTGTTGTAGGAGTAGATCGCGCCACCGCTGTCACCCGGTCCGTGGCAGTAGTGGGCCCGTGCCAAGCCACCGCTGATGCCGCGGTAGTTCAGCTCGACGACATCGCCGCAGGACGAGCCGGTTCTCGCACCGGACAGGCAGACCCGGGTGCCTTCGGGGCTGGTCGAGGTTCCATAGATCGGGTAGCTGTTGTCCGCCACGGTGTCGCTGGATCCATAGACTCGGACCCATCTGGTCGGCCGCCAGCCGGCGACGTTGTTGATCGTGACGATTCCGTAGTCGTCGTCGACGAAGTCTCGCTGAGCGTGCATGTGTCCGACCCGGTGCCATTGCCCGGTCGAGGGCTGATACACGTCGAAGACGGTGCCCTCGTTGCCACAGTGTCCTGCGGTCATCATGTACCACTTGCCATCGGAATTGCTCCGCGCATTGAACGCGGTCGAGCAGTAGCCACCGGCGACCGGGCGCTTGAAGTAGAGCCCGCCGCGCAGCGGGGCATCACAGGTGCGAGGACTGAGCAGGCACGCTTCCTTGGTGACGACCGGCGTTTCGCTCGTGTCGACGATCAGACGCCCGGCACTGCGGGATCTGATTCCGTCGAGCGCTGCGGCCACGGCTGGAAGTTTGGTGACCTGGTCGGGAACGTAGAGGACGTTCCGGTTCTCGCTCGGCTTGGTCGCCATGGTGATGGCTTGCGCCGGGCCGACCGCGGCCTTGTTGAGCTGCGCGACAGTCTGCTCGAGTTCGAGCATGTCCGCGCTGAGGTCCGCCCAGGTGTTCCGGACCCGGACGACATCGGTGATCTTGCCGATTCCGGCCGCCTGGACGACGGTGTTGATCTTCGTCGCATCGCCGACGGCGCCGATCTTGACCCGGCCGCCGTCGGCCTGATCGATCCAGAGGCCACCGAAGTGCTCGGCATCGTCGGTCACCAGTCGATCATGGAGCTCGATCGCTGCCTCCTGCCAGCCGATCCTGGCCCGGGCCTCACCGATCGTGAGGCCGAAGTCCGCGGCGAGAGAGGTGACGGCCGGGTCACTCGCGTCTGCGAGATATCCGGCAGGCACGCGTGGATCGGCTGCCGCTGTGTCGGCGGTCGCCGCGGGTTGGGTCGCGGCGAACACCGCGAAGGCGAAGGCAGCCGCGGCGATGACAACTCGTGAACGCACTCATTCCCCCGAGAACTTGATGACGATCCGGAACCAACAGCCGCACACGCGGGCGTCCGTGATCACGACATCAGTGATGGTTGGACGCGACGAGAACGAACCACTCCCGAGCCGGAAACTCCTGGCAAACGCTTGCCCGAGCTCTGGGGTTCTGACGAGACTGAGGGCACCCCTGGACCGTCTCGACAACGTGGTGAGGTGCGGTGATCATGAACGAACTGACCCGACGACGTCTCCTGGCAGCAGGCGGAGGAGTGGCGGCCTTGTCGATCCTCGGAACGACGACGGCTGAGGCCGCGGGCTGGCAGTCCAGGCTGGTCCGCCTCGACGGGCGCGGCCGGCTCAGTTATCGGGCCGACGCCGACGGCAACGAGATCCCCGACTTCAGTCATGCCGGTTACCGCGGCGGCGGTGTCGACCTGCCCGAGGTGCCGACGGTGGCGACCGTGCGGCCGGTGGAGGGCGACAACACGGCGCACCTGCAGGCCGCGATCGATGCGGTCGGCGCGCTCCCGCTCGGCCCGGACGGGCACCGCGGCGCGCTGCTGCTCGAGGCCGGGACCTACCCGGTGGCGGGCACGCTGCGGATCCCGTACAGCGGCGTGGTGCTGCGCGGGGTCGGTGACGGCGACGACCCGGCGGTCAGCACGATCATCCGGGCCACTGGCAACACCCCGGTGCGCCGGGACGTGCTGGTGATCGGCAGCGGCGCCAGCACCAGGTGGGCGGGCGAGGTGCCCGGGACCAGGACCGACGTGACCTCCGACCTGGTCCCCGTCGGATCCCGTACGTTCTCGGTGGCGGATTCGTCGTCGTACCGGCCGGGTGACAACGTGATCATCGTCCACCCGTGCACGGCCGAGTGGCTGGCCGCCGTCGATCATGGTGCGACCGGAGCCGACGCGGGCTGGACGGTCGGCAGCCAGCCGATCACGTACAACCGTTTCGTCACAGGCATCTCCGGGAAGTCGATCACCGTCGACGTGCCGGTCTACAACCACCTCGACCGCTCCCTCGCCACCTCGACAGTGCACCGCTGGGACCGGGCCGGGCTGGTCACCGAGTCCGGAGTGGAGGACCTTCGGATCATGATCGAATTCGCCGGCGATCCGGACGCCGACGAAGATCATGCCTGGGTGGCGGTCCGGCTGCGCGGGCTGCAGGACGGCTGGGTCACCGGCTGCACGTTCCTGCACTTCGCCAAGGCGGGCGTGGAGACCAATGAGACGACCCGGGTCACGGTCGCCGACTGCCGGGCGCTGGACCCGGCGTCGGTGATCACCGGCGGAATGCGCTACAACTTCAACAGCGAAGGGTATTCGCAGCAGATCCTGTTCAGCGACTGTTATGCCACCAAGGCCAGGCACGCGTTCATCTCCAACGGCACCAGCAGTGCGTCGGGCCTGGTCTTCCTGCGCGGCACCTCGGTCGGCAGCCTCGCCGCCTCGGAAGGTCACCGGAGGTGGAGCCAGGGCATGCTCTGGGACAACCACCGCGAGGTCGACCCGGCGACCTCGATCACGCTCGGCATCTACAACCGCGGCGACTACGGCACCGGGCATGGCTGGGCGACGGTGCACTCGGTCGGCTGGAACTGCGACATGGCCGGGAAGAAGCTGGTCGTGCAGCGGCCGCCGACCGGGCAGAACTACGCGATCGGCTGTCGCGGCGTGATCACCGGCGACGGACCGTTCGATCACCCGGCCGGGCACATCGAGGGTGCCAACCGGGCCGGGCTCAATCCGGGTTCGCTGTACCAGGCGCAGCTGGCCGACCGACTCCGCTGATCATCGATCTTGATCAAGGTTGCCGGGTGAGCCAGCGGTGCAGGCTGGTCGCCAGCCGGACCGGCTGGTCGAGCTGGATCAGATGGTCGGCACCGTCGATCACCTCGAGCCGGGCGCCCGGGATCAGCTCCGCCAGCCGGTGGGCCCGGTCGACCGGGATCCAGCGGTCCTGGGCACCCCAGATGATCGACACCGGCAGATCGAGTTCGCCGTAGCGCGGCTCGATCTCATCGGTGTAAGACTGGTCGGCCTGGGCGATCTGCCGGTAGAAGGCGGCCTGCCCCTCCGCGCCGAGCCACGGCCCGGCCAGCGCCGACTCCTGCTCCGGGGTCAGCCCGTGATGGCTCGCGGTGCCCAGATAGCTGCGCAGCGCGCCCTCGTGCACCGACGGCGGCAGTTGCGGGAAGAGGTCCGGGTGCTCGCCGACGAGCCGGAAGAAGGGCGATCCCCACGGCGCCAGGGCGACCACGTCGACCAGCGCCAGCGACGCGTATCGGGCGCCGTGCAGCTGGGTCGCCCGAAGCGAGACCGCGCCGCCGTAGTCGTGCGCCACCACGTGCGGCCGGTCCAGTCCCCAGAAGTCGATCAGGTCGGCCAGCAGCTCGCCCTGCACGTCCAGCGACACCCGGTGCTCCGGGTGCTTGGACGAGCTGCCGTACCCGGGCATGTCCCAGAGGTACGTGCTGAACTCGGCGGCCAGTGCCTCCGCGTACGGACGCCAGAGCCAGGATGACCAGGGCGTGCCGTGGCAGAACACGACCGGCGGCCCGGCCCCGAGCCGCTGCCAGCGCACGGTCCGGCCGCGCCAGGCGAACGTCTCCGCCAACTCCATGATCAACGGGCGTCGGCGGCCGGATCCACCTCGAAGATCTTGGCCACGTCGTCCAGCATCGCATGCGCGCCCTGCAGGCCGACCGAGCTCATCCAGATCAGGTCGGACACCTCGTGCTTGGTGCCCTTGAGCCTGTCCCACAAGGGATTCGCGATGATCTTGCCTTGCGCCTCGCGGGCCGTCGGGTCGTCCCAGGTGGCCACGAAGATGTGTTCGGCATCAAGATCGGGAATGTTCTCCGGGCTGACGTCGACCACGATCGAGTCCTGCGTGGTCGGCTGGTCCTGTGGCCGGACGAAGCCGACGTCGGACAGCACCAGGCCGGAGTAGGAGTTCTCGACGTACAGCCGGATCGTCGGCTCGCCGGCGAACCGGACGATCGAGATCTCCGGCATCGCGCCCTGCTTCTCCTTGATCGCCGCGCCGATCGCCTTCGTCCGCCGGTCGTAGTCGGCCAGCCGCTGCTCGGCCAGCTGCTCCTGGCCGAGCGTCGTCGCGGTGAGCCGGAGGTTGTCCTTCCAGAGCGCGCCGGTGGTCTCGCTGAACACCGTCGGGGCGATCGCCGACAGCTGCTCGTACAGCTTCTCGTGGCGGACCTTCGCCGACAGGATGAGATCCGGTTCGAGCTTGGCGATCTCCTCCAGATTGGGCTCCTCGAGCGAGCCGACCGGGACGGCCTGACCGGCCTGGTCCAGCACCGGCTCGAGATAGTCGGGCAGCTCGCCGCCCTCGATTGCCCGGTACGTCGTGTAGCCGATCAACTCCGTGTCCAGGGTGAGCACCGCATCGACGAACGTCTGGTCCAGCGCAACGACCCGCAACGGGCGGGACGGGATCTCGGTCTCGCCCATCGCGTGCTTGATCGTGCGCGGAAAACCCGCGTCGGAGGCGGCCGCCGGCGGCCCGGCCGGCGCCTCGGTGGTGGTGGACTGGCAGGCGCTGGCGAGCACGAGCATGATCGCCAACAGGGCATACCGGATGCGCATCGAAGGTCTCTCCCGTCACAAAGGTCAGGCTGACCTTACCTCACGTCGATCAGGCCCCGGTGCGGCGTCCGATCTCGGCGACCACCCGGTCCCAGGCGAACCTCGGCGGCGTCTCGTGACCGACGCCAGCGAGGTTGATCAACTCGGCGCCCGGGATCTCGCGGGCGAGGAAGGCGCCGTGCCCGGGGAACATCGGGTCGTCGGCCCCGTGCAACACCAGCGTCGGCACCCGGACCGAGCCGAGCCGGTCCCGCCATTCCGGTCCGTCGCCCATCACGAAGTGGTTGTTCAGGCTGGCGATGCTGACCGCGCGGTCGTACGTCCGGGAGGCGAGGTCGAGCCAGGCCGCGTCGTCGAAGCCGGCCGACCCGGCGTACGGGCGCTCGGCCTCGATCAGCCAGCGGATCACGGCCTCCCGGTCGGTCCAGTCGGGCTCGGCCTGTTCCTCGGCGAACGTGGCCATGATCACCGGGGCCGGCCTCGGCAGGTCGTCGTAGAACGGGCCGGGACCGCCGGGCGTACCGCCGGTGAGGATGATCGAGGCGACCCGCTCCGGGTGGTCGAGGGCGACCAGTTGCGTGATGCCGGCGCCCATGGACATGCCGAACAGGTGGGCCTTCGGCAAGCGGAGCGCGTCCAGCAGGGCCACGGTCTCGGAGGCGAGCTCCGGCATGGCGTACGAAGGCTTGCCGGGCGGGTCGCAGGTGGACCGGCCGGTGTCGCGCTGGTCGTACCTGATCACGTGGTGACCGGCGTTCGCCAGCCGTTCGCAGAAACCGTCGGCCCAGGACAG
The DNA here is from genome assembly GCF_013407955.1 of Microlunatus parietis. Classification (GTDB taxonomy): domain Bacteria; phylum Actinomycetota; class Actinomycetes; order Propionibacteriales; family Propionibacteriaceae; genus Microlunatus; species Microlunatus parietis. Next base: position 6,698,612 of record NZ_JACCBU010000001.1, read on the forward strand.
CATCGACGACGCGGCACCGGCGATCAGCAGCACGGCCGGCCGGTCCGGGTCGCCGAAGGTCTCGACACAGAGTTCGGCGGTGCCGACATCGATCATGCGCTCGGCCGTGGAATTCGACTTGATGGTCATGGGACTGACGCTAGGCGCGGCCAGCCATTCAGAAAAGCGATGATTTCTGATCAAATCGATCGTCGTTGGCTATGCTCCTGGTGTGGTCGACCTGGAGTTGCGTCACCTGCGAACCCTGGTGGCGATCGCCGAGGAGGGGACCTTCGGCCGGGCGGCCGACCGGCTCGGTTACACCCAGTCGTCGGTCAGCCAGCAGGTCGCGGCTCTGGAGAAGGCCGTCGGCGGCGCCGTCTTCGACCGGCCCGGAGGTCCGCGGCCGGTCCGGGTCACGCCGCTCGGCGAGGTGATCCTGGCCCACGGACGCGAGGTGCTCGCCAAGGCAGGGGCGCTCGCGGACGCCGTCGACCGCTTCCGGGCCGGCAACGGCCGGATCGACATCGGCACCTTCCCGGGCGCGACCAGGCTCATCCTGCCGGCGGTGATGAGCCGGCTGCTGCGCGAGCATCCGGGCTGCGACATCCGGCTGTCCGAGGTAGGCCCGGAGGAGCCGCGGCTCGGTGAGCTGGACCTGCTGTTCCACTACGCCCGGATCGACGGCGACGTCGAGCACGCCGAGCTGCTTCACGAGCCGTACCTGCTGGTGGCGGCTGCCGGCACGTTTCCCGAGGGGCCGGTCGAGGTGGCGCAACTCGACGGTGCTCCGCTGGTCGCGTGGCCCGCCAACGCTCATCAACGCTGGTTGGAGCGGGAGCTGATCGGCTCGGGGGCCCGGCCCAGGATCGTGTTCCGTACCGCCGGCCACGACTCCATCGTGTCGATGGTGCGGGCGGGCATCGGTTCGGCGGTGCTGCCCTGGCTCGCCGTGTACGGATCCGAGGCCTGGTCGGACGACCGGCTCACCCTCCATCCGCTGCGGCCGTCGCCGATCAGTATCTGGTACCTGTACTGGCCGGTCGGGCGCACCCAGTCGCCGCTCGCGGCCCAGGCCGTGGACATCGCCGTCGAGTGCGCCCAGGAGCTGGCCGACCGGATGTGACAGCCGGCACTGCCGGCCCCGACCCGGAACTACGTCGGAGTACGTAGTCGGACGTCGCCGTCCGGTCGATGTGGCGAGGCCGGGCCTGTGCAACGGTGAGGGGAGTCTTTCCAGGAGGTGCGCGGTGCAGCGAGAGTTCAGCGGCAGGGTGGCCCTGATCACCGGGGCGAGTCAGGGCATCGGGGCGGCACTGGCCGAGGCCTTCGCGGCCGCCGGCGCGGCCGTCGTGATCATGGCCCGGCGGGCCGATCGACTGGCCGAGGTGGCGGATCGGATCGTCGCGGCCGGTGGTGCGGCGCGGGCCGTCGTCGGCGACGTCACCCGTGACGACTCGGCGCGGGACGCCGTCGCGGCGGCACGGGAGGAGTTCGGCCGCCTGGACGTCGCGGTCAACAATGCGGCCGACGGGCCGCCGCCGCGGTTGCTGGCCGAGCTGACCCCGGCGGACTTCGAGCGGTCGATCGGCGTCGACCTGACCGGGACCTTCCTCGGGATGCGCCATCAGATCCCGGCCATGATCGACTCCGGCGGCGGCGCGATCGTCAACCTGGCCTCGGTCGCCGCGCTCGGCGGGATCAGCCACTTCACCGCGTACGTCGCCGCGAAGTCGGGGATCATCGGGATGTCCCGGACGGCGGCCCTCGACTACGCCCCGCAAGGAGTGCGGGTGAACGTGGTCGCCCCCGGCCCGATCCTCACCGAACACCTCCGGGCGGCCGGGCCGACGGCGCAGCAGGCCGCCGCCGCGGCGGTCCCGATCGGTCGGGTCGGGACGACCGACGACATTGCGGCGGCCGTGCTCTGGCTCTGCTCCGACGCGGCGTCCTACGTCACCGGTGTGACGCTGCCGGTCGACGGCGGCCAGAGCGCCGGGACCCGGCTCGAGCGCCCGTACACTCCCGGCGAGGCGCTGTAGGAGCCGTCCTTGATCATCGGTTCATCGCCGCGGCGGGCGGTCGTGCTGCCGGTCAGGCAGTCGACCTGTCGGCCGGTTGTGCTCCGGCGTCGTCGGTGGAGAGCCGGCGCGCGCGGCGGTCGGCGGCCAAGATCGTTCCGGCGACCAGTACGGGCAGGGCGGCGATGGCGAAGCCCCACGGCACGGATTGCTGCAGGACCAGGCCGATCAGGGCGATGGAGAGCGGTTCGAAGATCACCCGAGGGAGGGCGATCAGGGAGCTGATGCGGGCGAGCAGGTGTGGCGGCGTGGTGGTCTGGACGAACGTGGGTAGCGCGACGTCGGAGCTGTAGGCGACGCCGATGCCGAGCGGAATGAGGAGCGCTGCTGCCCACCATACGCTGCCGACCTGGCCCAGCAGCACGAACACCACACCCTCGGCGAGGGTCATCCCGATGATCAACATTCCCCAGCGCCGGGGGAGGCCGGTGATGGCGGCGGCGATGGTGCCGATCAGTTGGCCGGCGCCCCAGGACGAGACGAGGATCGACAGGCCGAGGGCCGATTCGCCCAGCGACAGTGCGAGGGTCGGCAGGCCGACGGCGAACAGCCCGGAGTAGCTCAGCGTCGCTGCGGAGACGATCAGGAGAACCAACCGGACGCTGTGGCTGCGCCAGGCGTGGCGGAGGCCTTCCCTCAGCTGGCCCACCACACCCGCCGATCCCTTGTCCGGGGTGGGTTCGGCGCGTCCGGCCGGGATGGCGAGGCAGGTCAGCGTCGCGATGCCGAACGTCACGGCGTTGGCCATCATGGCCGGGCCCGGTCCGTAGGCCGTGGTGATCAAGCCTCCGATCAGCGGGCCGGCCAGGAAGGACAGCTGCTCGGTCATGCTCTGGATCGCGTTGCCGCGGGCGTAGTCGGCCGGCCGGATCAACCGGGGCAGCACCGACTCGGAGGCGGGGGTGAAGAAGGCTCCGGTGACGCCCATCAACACCGCGAGCACGTACAGGTGCCACAGGCTCCACTGGTCGGTGGCTACGGCGATCGCGGTGACCGCGGTGGCAGCGGCGCGGAGAAGATGGCAGGCCGCCATGACCACCCGAGGGGTGAGCCGGTCGGTGACGATCCCGCCCAGCAGGAGCAGCGCGCCCCGCGGGATCGTCTGGGCCAGCAGCACCCCGGTCAGGGCGGCGACGGAACCGGTGGACTCCAGGACGAGCCAGGCCAGCGAGATGGCGAAGGCGGCGTCTCCGATCATCGACAGCCCTTCGCCGCCGATGACGGTCAGGAACTTCCGGTTGCGTAGCGGCGGCGCCGGTGCCGTCATCATTCCCAGACGGGGCGGATCTCGACGCTCCCGCGGCGTGCGTACGGATGGCTGGCCGCGATGTCGATGGCGTCGTCGAGGTTGTCGCATTCGATGGCGACCACGCCGCCGACGAAGTCCTTGGTCTCGGCGAACGGCCCGTCGGAGACGAGCACCTCCCCGCCGCGGACCCGGATCGTCGTCGCGTTGACCGTCGGCTGCAGTCGGGCACCCCACAGCTCGGAGCCGCGGACCTTCTCCTCCCAGATCTGGTGCACCGGATCGACGAGCATCTCCTGGGTCGTGGGCGGATCGATCTCGTCGTCACAGATCAGCAGGACGTACTTCATGACAGGTCGTCCGATCGGCCGGCGTGGATCCGTGACCAGTGGGCGATGGGACGGCCGTTGGTACGGAAGGGGTGGACGTCGACGACGCTCGGGTCGGTCTCCCATTGGTTGCGGGGCCAACCTTCTGGCGAGTCCTCCCACGGCTCCTGACGCCCGAAGATGGTGAGGTCGATCAGCCGGTAGTTGATGTCGACGGCCTCGACGCCACGGCCGTTGGTCCAGTAGGTCTCGAAGACGCGGTCGCCGCGGCGGAGGTAGCAGACCACGTGCATCATGCCGATCTGCCGCCCGACCAGCAGCGTCTCGAGCGAGTCCTGGGCGGAGTACCAGGGCATGGTCCAGTTCATGAAGTCGTGGTAGCGGCGGCTCTCCTCGTACGGTCCCTGGCAGAACACGGCGTAGGTGATGTCGCGGGAGTGGACATAGGAGAGTTCGTCGAGCTGGGTGTTGTTCCAGGTGCAGCCTTCGCACTGCTCGGGTGCGGGCCGGCCGTGGTGCCACATGAAGTAATAGGTGATCAACTGGTGTCGGCCTTCGAAGGTGTCGATCAGCGGGACCGGGCCGTTGGCGCCGATCAACGGCGTGGTGGGGTCGACCTCGACCACGGGGAGTCGGCGCCGGGCGGCGGCGATGGCGTCGCCGGCCCGGGTGTGGGCCTTCTCCCGGGTTCGCAGTTCGGCCAGTTCGGCCTCGAAGGTCGTACGGTCGGCGATCACGGGCTCGGGGGCGTTCTCGATGGTCATTCGGGGTCAGCTCCTTGACTCTCGGGCGGGGGAACGTCGGTCGGCTTACGTGGTCATCGGCGTTCCTTCCGCGGTGACGTTGTCTGACCGACCGACGAAGAAGGATGGGCCGGGATCGACATCGGCCGCGATCATTTCTGGTCGGTCGAGGCAGGCCTCGCGGCGATGGCGGCGATCTGTTCGGCGAGGGCTTCGGGCGCGTCGAGCGGAGTGAGGGTCCGGGCGCCGGGGATCGGCACGAACGTGGCGTCGCTGAACGCCTGCTGCAGCCGGCGCCCGAGTTCCTCGGTGAAGGCCTGGTCGTCGGTTCCCCAGGCCAACGTGACAGGACCGGTGAAGCGGTGCAGCCGGGTGGACAGCTCGAGCAGCTCGGCGGGATCGACCGCGCGGGCGAACCGGGCCAGGTCGGCGACGCTGCCCGGGTTCTCGTTGAGCGGGCGGATCCAGCGGGCGGTCAGGTCGGCCGGGAGGTTGTGGGCCAACGGCCCGAAGCCCAGACCGGACTGGCGCAGCGGCCGGAGGCGCATGAGCTTGGCCAGGAGGGCGACCTGTCGTTCGCTGCGCATGGCGGCGAACAGTCGCGCGAAAGCCTCGGGCGGGAAGACGTCGAAGGCGTCACAGTTACCGAGCACCAGCCGTGCGACACGGCTCGGATCCTCATCGATCACGAACTGGCACAAGGCACCGCCGGTGTCGTTGCCGACCAGCGTCACGTTGCTCAGCTCGAGGCCGGCGAGGAACTCCACGATCAGCCGGGCGATACCCCGAGGCGACTGATCGGCATCACGATCACGGGGCACCGTGTGCGATCCGAGCGGCCAGTCCGGCGCATAGGACCGGATGCCCTGCCCGGCGAGCCGTTCCGCGACCTCCGTCCAGATGACGGCGTCGTTCAGCAGCCCGTGCACCAGCACCACCGGCGGCGCCGCCGACACCTCGGGCCCATAGATGTCGTAGCGCACCGCGCCGGAGGGAAGTTCGAGAAAAGGCACCTTGGCTCCTAGACTGAAGAAAAACCGACAACCTGCACGAAAATTACAGACAGACTGTATGAAAAACTCTCCGCCGAGGCAAGGGACTTCGACCGACGATCGAGGTCCCCGCGCCCGCCGCACCCAGGCCGACCGGACCGCAGCCACCAAGCGCGCGCTCCTCGATGCGGCCCGAACCTTGTTCGCCGACCTCGGGTTCAGCCAGGTCGGCACCGACGCGATCGTTGCCGCGGCCGGCGTCAGCCGAGGTGCGCTCTACCACCAGTTCGGCGACAAGGTCGAACTGTTCGCCGCCGTCGTCGAGGAGGTCGAGCGCGACATCGCCGCCGAGCTGATGCGGGCAGCGGCCGCGACCGACAGTGCGAGCGCGATGCTCGATGCCGCGATGGTGCGCTGGCTCGAGTCGTGTGATGATCCGGCCGCCCGGCGGATCGTGCTGCTCGACGGGCCCTCGGTGCTCGGCTGGGAGCGGTGGCGAGAGATCTGCAAACGACACGTCCTCGGCCTGATCCGTGCCGCGCTCGAACAGGGCATGAGCACCGGCGAATTCGAACGCGCACCGATCGAGCCGCTCTCCCATGCACTGATCGCCGTCGCCGACGAAGCTGCCCTGTACGTCATCGCCGCCGAGGACCGTACCGCCGCGCAACAGCACATGATCGACATCGCACGCCGCTTCGTCGCCGCCTTGACGCCCGCGCACCGTACCTCGAGATAGGTGGCTACCGGAGATTCTCTCCGCGATGTCGATCGGGGCGGTGGCGCCTTCGTCGGTGGGGCAAAGGTCAGCAACCAGATCGAGGAGACGGTCATGTATCTCATGCCTCCGGAAACGCCCCGCGAAGAGTACGCCAAGCTGCTGGTGTCTCGCGCCGAGGAGAGAGTGGCACACCGGCTGTCGCGCCGGCGGAGGGAATTCCAACCGCCGGCCCGGGTCCGCGCCGCCTGGCGGAGCCTGACCCGGATCCTGCTCGCCCGGCGATCTCGCTTGGTGGCGCGCACGTTCGGCGAACTGTGATCTTCGAGGAAGGGTCGTCGGGATCCGAACTGCGGGCATCAGCTGAACTCCGTGGTGGCGGTCCCGTCGACGAATGTCGCCGGAACGCGCAGTTCGCCTAGGGTGATTCCGGTGCCGAGTCGACCGGGATCACCGCCTCGGACCAGATAGTCGACCAGCAGCACGGCTGCGACTCGAGGGTGCAGTGGTTCAACTCCGGGCCGCAAGATCACGAGATGGAACACCGATCTGGGCACGAGGGCCAGCGCCGCCGCGATGACGATCAGCATGATCGCGATCCAGCCGACCGTTGGCCCGATCAGGTGGAGGTGTCCCGTCACCGAATACAGGGCGGCCAGACCCAGCGGCAGCGCGGCCGAGACCGACCAACCAACGATCCGCAGCAATGGCTTCCGGCGCCGTTCCGGGCGGGCCCGGTCTGGTCCGGCCATTCGGAGCAGCCGGCGCCGTCCGAGGAAGACCCGGACCGTGCAATCGTCGATGGTGACGAGAAGGGGATGAAACGCCGGCAGGGCCACCACGAGCCACGCCAGCGGGCACATCCCGAGCAGAACGGCGGTGGCTGCCACAGCGTTCGGCACGGGAAATGCGCCCAGGAACGGGGCCGACGCGAGAAGTGGGATCCCGACGAGGATCAGGGCAGATCGGAGGTGCACCACACTGACGGCATCCCGTGGGCGGCTGGGCTCGAACCGCGGCAGCAGCGCTGCGATCTCGTGTTCGGAGTACCCGGCCTCTCGCGCCTCACGCCACATCGTCAGGACCCTTGGGCTCGTGTCGACTGGTGACCTCTGCGGGCTTGGGCCAGTTCGCCGGTGGCAGTCGGCTACTGCTGCCGTCGGCCTCGAGTCCGGCCGCCCCCTTCACGGCTCGAAGCTCTTGCACATCACCCTCCCTTCGGGACGCACCTCGGTCGCACCATCCCGGTTGGCCGTGGTGCCCGGTGGTCTTCGGTTGCGCCGAACTCTAGGCAGGGCCACTGACCCCGCACTGACGTGCGCGACCAACGGCGCTGATCTTCCGATCCGGGAGAGGGTCCTGCGGGGGCCTGACTCGGAATTGACTCTATCGAACTTGTGTTCGATTATGGGTTCATGAGTGTCGCCCGCCTTCCGGACTCCGCGCGGATCCGCGAACTGCAGGACCGGGTGCTGCGGATGCAGGGCAGCGGAATCTCCCGGGCCCTGCCGGTGATCGCGCCGCTGGAGCCACTGCTGGTGCCCCGGACCGGCGGGACGTACGTGGTGGACAGCCCGAGCCTGGCGATGCTGCTGATGGCGGCGCCGTCCCAGGCGGGGGAATGGGTCGCTGTGGTCGGTGCGGCGGACTTCGGGCTCGCGGCGGCGGCGGGCTTCGGCGTCGACCTGACCCGGACCATCGCGGTGCCCGAGCCGGGTGAGCGCTGGCCGGACGTAGTCGCCGGGCTGGCCGAGATCGTCTCGGTGATCATGGTCCGGCCGCCCCGGGTGACCGAGCATCAGGCGGCCCGGCTGCGGACCAGGCTGCGGACCAGGCTGCGGCAGCGGGACGCGATGTTGATCAGCTGGGGCGACTGGCCGCGCAGCGAAGCTCGGCTGGGCATCGAGTCCTCGGCCTGGGACGGACTGGGCCGGGGACATGGGCGGATCACCGGCCGCCGGACCGTGGTGACGGTGCGCCGGGCCGGCCGCCCGGCGAGCCGGATCGAGCTGTGGCTGCCCGGTCCGGATCTCCGGGTCGACACGGTCCCCGAGATCGCCGAGGAACGCATCGCGGAGGCGGTCTGAGATGGCGCGCGGTCCGGAGCGGGTCATGCCACCAGCCCGCGTGATGGTCGTGTGGTGCCCGGACTGGCCGGTGGTCGCGGCCCGGACCGAGGAGGACCTGGCACCGGACGTGCCGATCGCGGTGATCGCGCGCGGCGAGGTGTATGCCTGCTCCGCGGCGGCCCGGTCCGAGGGGGTACGGGTGGGGCAGCGCCGCCGGGACGCGGTCGGACGGTGCCCGGAGTTGACCCTGCTGGACCATCAGCCCGACCGCGATCTCCGGGTCTTCGGCGCGGTGCTGGCGGCGATGGAGGAGGTCAGCACCGGCGTGATGCCGATCGCCCCGGGCCGGTGCGCGGTCCGGGTGCCGAGCCGCTTCTACGGCGGCGAGAGCGAGGCGGCCGCGGTGATCGCCGAGCAACTGGTCCGGTCCGGCGTCTGGGACTGCCGGATCGGCATCGCCGACGGGGTGTTCGCGGCCGAGCAGGCGGCCCGGCTGGCCGACCAGCAGGGGCACCGGGTGGTGCCGCCGGGCGGCTCGGCCGCCTTCCTGGCGCCGCTGCCGATCCGGGCGCTCGACGAGCCGGAGCTGGTCAGTCTCTTGTCCCGGTTGGGGATCAAGACCCTCGGCGCGTTCGCCGCGCTGTCGGCGCGGGATGTGGTGACCCGGTTCGGCAAGCCCGGCGGGCGACTGCACCGGCTGGCCGGCGGCGCCGACGCCGGGCTGCTGGCCAGCCGTACCCCGCCGCTGGAGTTCACCCGGGTCTGCCGGTTCGAGCCGGGCCTGACCTCGGTTGAGACGATCGGCTTCAGCCTCCGGCAGACCGCGGACGCCTTTGTCGCCGGACTGGCCCGGCACGGCCTGGTCAGCACCACGGTCCGGATCGAGGCCGAGACCGAGCCGCTGTGGTCCGAATCGGGATCCGGCGACGGCTGGGTCGGCACCCGCCGCTGGGCCCATCCGCGGTGGTTCGGCTCGGCCGACCTGATCGACCGGGTGCGCTGGCAGCTGCAGGCCGATCCGGCACCGGCACCGGTGATCGAGGTTCGGCTGATCCCGGAGGGCATCGAGCCGCTCAGCGATCAGGGTGAGGGACTCTGGGGCAGCGCCCCGGATGAGCGGATCGAGCGTGGCATCGCCCGGCTGCAGAGCATGCTCGGTCACGAAGGCGTCCAGGCGGTCGGGCTGCAGGGCGGCCGCGATCCGGCCGACCGGCAGTCGGCGTCGGCGTGGGGCGAGCAGCCGGTCGGTCGCCGGCCGGTCGAGCTGCCCTGGCCCGGCAGCATCCCGCCGCCCGCCCCGACCCGGGTGTTTGCCGAGCGCCGCCCGGCGATGGTGTACGGCCACGACGGCCGCCCGGTCCGGCTCACCGACCGCGGGCTGATCACCACCGAACCGATCAGCTTCCGTACCGACTCCGACCGGGCCCGCCGGATCCAGGCCTGGGCCGGCCCCTGGCCGATCGAGGAACAGTGGTGGGACCCGGCCCGGCACCGGAAACTGGCCCGCTTCCAGGTCGTCGGCTCCGACGGCACCGCCTGGCTGTTGATCTTGGAGAACGACGACTGGTACGCGGAGGCCTGCTATGAGTAGCCCGGAGGGGAGCCGCCATGGGCTGGCATAACCCGGACATCCCGTGGTCGGAACTGGAACGGCGGCTCTCCGGCCGGCCGGAGGCCCATCCCGGGGCGACGCCCGAGACCGACTCGGCGCCGGGCTGGAAGCAACGGAAGCCGCGCCGCCCGATCCGGGACGTCAAGCGGCCGGACGGCCCGGTGGTGCCGTACGCGGAGCTGCACTGCCACAGCAACTTCAGCTTCCTGGACGGTGCCTCCGAGCCGGAGGACCTGGTGGCGACGGCCGTCGCGCTCGGCCTGTCGGCGTTGGCGATCACCGACCACGACGGCTTCTACGCAGCACCCCGGATCGCCGAGGTGGCGGCCGAGTGCGAGCTGCGTACGGTCTACGGCGCGGAACTCTCGCTCGACCTGCCGGAGCAGCAGGTCGGCGTCGCCGATCCGGTCGGGTCGCACCTGGTGATGCTGGCCCGCGGCGTCGAGGGCTATCACCGGTTGTCCGCGGCGATGACCGAGGCCCACCTGCGGACGCCGGAGAAGGGCCGGCCGGTGCACCAGCTGGAGCAGTTGGCCGAGTTCGGCCGTGATCACTGGACGGTGCTGACCGGCTGCCGGAAGGGGCCGGTCCGGCGGGCGCTGGCGGCCGGCGGCGAGTCGGCGGCGGCCGCGGAGCTGGACCGGCTGGTCGCTCTGTTCGGCGCCGACAACGTCGTCGTGGAACTGTTCGACCATGATCAACCGGACGACTCCTTGATCAACGACCGGCTGGCCGGGCTCGCCGATGATCATGGTCTGCCGGTGGTGGCGACCAACAACGTGCACTACGCGACTCCCGACGACTACCGGTTGGCGACGGCGATGGCGGCGGTCCGGGCCCGGCGCGACCTGGCCGCGATGGACGGCTGGCTGCCGCCGCCGACGGCCTTCCTCAGGTCCGGCGAGGAGATGATCACGAAGTTCCGGCGCCATCCCGAGGCGGTACGGCAGTCGGTCCGGATCGCGGCCGAGTGCGGCTTCGACCTGAGCCTGGCCAAGCCGAAGCTGCCGAAGCTGGCGATGGTGGAGCCCGGCCACACGCCGACCAGCTGGCTCCGGCAGCTGACCCGGCTCGGTGCCGACAAGTTCTACCGGGGCAACCGGGAGGAGGCGGAGGAACGGCTGCAGCGCGAGCTGGCGGTGATCGAGAGCAAGGGCTTCGAGGGTTACTTCCTGATCGTGCACGACATGGTGGAGTACGCCCGGGAGCGGGGGATTCTCTGCCAGGGCAGGGGATCGGCGGCCAACTCGGTGGTCTGCTACGTGCTCGAGATCACCGCCGTCGACCCGATCAAGTTCGGGCTGCCGTTCGAGCGGTTCCTGTCCGCGACCCGGGACGAGGAGCCCGACATCGACGTCGACTTCGACGCCGCCCGCCGGGAGGAGGTGATCCAGGAGGTCTACCGCCGCTACGGCCGGCGCAACGCCGCCCAGGTGGCCAACGTGATCAGCTACCGGCCGCGGTCAGCGATCCGGGACGCCGCCAAGGCGCTCGGCTTCTCCACCGGCCAGCAGGACGCCTGGTCCAAGCAGCAGGACAGCTGGGCCGCGATCGGGTCCGCCGATGATCATGACATCCCCAAGCCGGTGATCGACCTGGCCCTGCAGTTCCTGGGCGGCCCGCGGCACCTCGGCATCCACTCCGGCGGGATGGTGCTGACCGATCGGCCGATCTCCGAGGTGTGCCCGATCGAGCCGGCCCGGATGGAGAACCGCACCGTGCTGCAGTGGGACAAGGACGGCTGCGCGACGATGGGCCTGGTCAAGTTCGACTTCCTCGGCCTGGGCATCCTGAACGCGATCCAGCACACGCTGACCGTGGTCGCCGAGCAGCTCGGCGAGACCTGGACCCTGGCCACCCTGCCGAAGGAGGAGGCCGGGGTGTACGACATGCTCTGCCGGGCCGACTCGGTCGGCGTCTTCCAGGTGGAGAGCCGAGCCCAGATCGGCACCCTGCCCCGGCTGCAGCCACGGAAGTTCTACGACCTGGTGATCGAGGTCGCGCTGATCCGTCCCGGCCCGATCCAGGGCGGCGCCGTGCACCCGTACCTGCGGCGGAAGATGGGTGCCGAGCCGGTGACCTATCCGCACCCGTTGCTGGAGCCGGTGCTGAAACGGACCCTCGGTGTGCCGCTGTTCCAGGAGCAGCTGATGCAGATCGCGGTGGCCGTCGGCGGCTGTACGGGTGACGACGCCGACCTGCTCCGCCGCGCGATGGGTTCCAGCCGCGGCACCGAGAAGATCGAACGGCTGCGCGACAAGCTGTATCAGGGGATGGCCCGCAACGGCATCGAGGGTGCGCTGGCCGACGACATCTACGCCCGGATCCAGGCGTTCGCCAACTTCGGGTTCGCCGAGTCGCACGCGATCAGCTTCGCGCTGCTGGTCTACGCCTCGTCCTGGCTGAAACTGCACTATCCGGGGGCGTTCCTGATCGGGCTGCTCCGGGCCCAGCCGATGGGCTTCTACTCGGTCCAGTCGCTGACCGCCGACGCCCGCCGGCACGGGGTCCGGGTGCTCCGGCCCGACATCGTCCGGTCCGGCGTCGACTCCGACCTCGAACCGCTCGAGGAGGGGAATCGCGAGGCGTCGTTCCCTGAGCTTGTCGAAGGACCAGGCCCGGTGCACCCGCTCCGCTCGACCGGCGATCCGCGCTGCCTCGACGAGCACCAGCCGCCGGTCGAGAAGTTCGACCCGGACTCACCGGACCGGACCGCCGAGCATCGCCGGGACGGCCGGTTCGCCGTCCGGCTCGGCTTCACCGACGTGCACGGGATCGGAGAAGAGGTCGCCGAGCGGCTGGTCGCGGCCCGGGCCGAGCGTCCGTACACCTCGATGAACGACGTCATCCGCCGGGCCGGGCTGACCACCGCCCAGGCCGAGGTGCTGGCTACCGCGGGCGCCTTCGACAGCTTCGGCCTGAGCCGGCGGCAGGCCCTGTGGAACGCCGGGTACGCCGACAGCGCCGAGCAGCTGCCGGGCTCGGCGATCGACGCGGCGCCGCCGACGCTGCCGGGGATGAGCGCGGCCGAGCTCACGCTGGCCGATCTGTGGGCGACCCGGATCTCGCCCGATGATCATCCGCTGGACCATCTCCGGGAACTGCTGGACGGTCACGACGTCCTGCCGGTCGCGGCCCTCGGCGCGGCGTACGACCGGCGCCGGGTCAGGGTGGCCGGCCTGGTCACCCACCGGCAGCGGCCGGGCACCGCGAAGGGGGTCACCTTCCTCAATCTCGAGGACGAGACCGGGATGCTCAACGTGGTCTGTTCAGCGTCCCTGTGGTCCCGCTATCGGCGGCCGGCGCGGGGCAGCAACAGCCTGGTCATCCGCGGCGTGATCGAGCACACGTCGGGCGTCACCAATCTGGTCGCGGACCGGATCGAAACGCTCGCCAACGTGCTCGGTGAGCTCGGCGCGATGATCCCGGCTCGCCATAGCTCCCGCGACTTTCATTAGCGGACCCGTCACTAGGCCGCCGTTGGCGCTGATCAACCGTTCCTCGGCGGCAGCGGCGGCGGCGTTCAGCTCGGCCGCGGTCTGATTGCCGAACGCGAACCCGAGCAGGATCAGGTTCTGGATCAGGACGCCGAAGCCGATCCGTTCGAACAACCCGAAGGCCGGCAGCCCGGTCCCGGTGATCAAGAACATCGCGAAATGCACCACCAGGGCGGCCAGCACCCCGTACAGCAGCCAACTGGCGACCGTGGTCAGCTTGCCGGGATAGCCGGCCAGCACCACGGCCGGGGCGGAGCGGGCCAGCACCAGTCCGGCTGCCGGCAGCGCCAGCAGCGCCCAGCCGGCTCCGATCCGGTGGATCATCGAGCTGACCGTCGGGCTGACGGCTTCCGGAAGGTCCGTCGGCAGTACGCCGGAGATGAACAGACCGACGGCGAAGCTGATCAACAGGCCGACCACCCAGCGCAGCCGACCGCGCAGCTCCGGCCACAGCTTGGCCGCCCGGTGCACCCGGTGGGCCAGGATGACGCCGCACCCGGCCAGCAGCGAGGCGCTGAACCACACCATGAGGTAGCCGCCGGGGATCCAGACGTAGTCGCTGACCGGTGCGAACACGGGGTTGATCGTCGCCGCTCCGGTCAGATGAGCGATCACCATGGGCGGGATGGCCAGCAGTGCACCGACCGTCACCCAGGTCTGGGTCCGCAGCGATGATTGCGAGAACTTCGACCGCGACTGCTTCGACCGGGCCGAGCGAGAAGCCTTCGACGCGTTCGACATGAGCCTCAGCTACGACCCCTTTCCGGTCCACCCGGACGTTCAGCCACTGGAGACCCCGGACAGGATATCGTCGAGCGGCGCACGCGCGCCGCTCCTCGTTCCGTATGTCGCGACAACCCTGGTGGTCGTCACGCTCCCCGGCAGCACACCTGGGTCAACTCAGGCCGCCTCGACGCTATTCCGGTCCGCGCCGCCGAGCACCGGTACGGCCTCGCGCGCGGGCACCCTGATCGCCGCCGGCGGCGCCACCGTGGTGGCCGGTCGCAGTGCCACGGCCAGCAGGATCAGGTAGCCGATCAGGAACGCGAATCCGATCCGCTCCAGCAGGCCGAAGGCCGGCAGCCCCGACCCGGCCAGGGCCAGCGGCAGGTGGATCGACAGGAAGATCAGCACCGCACCGAGCAGGCCGATCGCCAGCCCGACCAGGGACCGGGCGTGCCCGGCCCGGCACCAGCCGGAGGTACGGGCGACTAGGACGCCGGCCAGCGGCAGCGCCAGGAAGGACCAGGCCGCCCCGATTCGGTGGATGATCGCGGAGAGGGTCGCGGCCCCGGCGGCGCTGCCCGGCGGGTCGGTCGGGAACAGCCCGACCAAGATCAGGGCGACGGCGAAGCTGATCAACAAGCCGGCGGCGGCCAGCGGACCGCGGGCCCGGGCGCTGCCGTACCGGCGGATCAGGTCGGCCGCGATGACCAGCCCGCAGCCGGCCAGCAGCAGCGAGCCGAGCAGCACCATCGGGTAGCCGCCCGGTACGAAGACGTAGTGGCTGATCGGCGCGACGACCGGGTTCAGGCCGGTCCCGGTCACGTGCAGGACGGCCATCGGGACCAGCGAGATCAGCGACAGCGTCGCCACCACCGAGGGGGTCGCCGAGGTCGGGGCAGGCCTTGCGGAGCGGGTGATCGGCATGATCAACAGCGTTCCGGAATTCGCCGTCGCGATCGATCAGGCAGCCACCCGAACCGGACCTCGGGTTAACCCCACCCGCGACGTGGTGCGGACCGGATGATCATGGAACGGGTACGGCGACCCGGGCCGGGCTGCGCAGCACGACGGCGAGCAGGATCAGGTAGCCGATCATGAAACCGAACGCGATCCGTTCGACCAGGCCGAGGGCCGGGATCCCCTCCGCGCCGACGGCGAGCAGCGGGAGCTGGACCGACCCGAAGAGCAGCACGCCGCCAAGCAGGGCCGCGGCGAGCCGGGTCAGGGCGGCACCGCCGGCGGCGCCCAGCAGGCGCGGTGCCCGGGCCAGCACCAGACCGGCCAGCGGCAGCGAGAAGAAGGCCCAGCCGACGGCGACGCGGTGCACCAGTTCCCGGTTCGAGACGACGGTGGCTGCCGGCCGGGTCCGTCGGCACCACGCCGACCACGATCAGCGAGACGGCGAAGCTGGCCAGCAGGACCGCGCCGAACTGCTGCTGCCGGCTGTCCGCGTCGCGGAGCAGATCAGCCGCGATCACCGCGCCGCAGCCGGCCAGCAGCCAGGCCCCGAGCAGCACCATCGGGTAGCCGCCCGGCAGATGGACGTACTGGCTGATCGGGGCGGACAGCGGGTCGAGACTCGTACCGGAGAACTGGCCGGCCAGCACCGGCAGCGGCGACAGCATCGCCAGCGTGATCACGACGGCCGGCGGGACCCAGTTCGAGAGGGTCCGCGTGGCCTGGTGTTCCGGTCCGAGAGGGTTCGGCATGCGTCAAGAGTGACCGATGCCGCCGATCCGGCGGAATCGGGCAGACCGCCGAATCGACAGTCGGGCTGTCCCTAGCGCTCGGCGGAGTGGCTTGCGGGCCGCTCGCGTAGCACCGTGGTGTGACGCTCCCCACGGAGTTCACCCGCTGGGGGGTGGAACGGACGCCGATCCGGAACAACAATGGGCGCATGCGTGCATTCCAGTCCCGCCCCCGTCTGCGGTGGATCATCCCGGTGGCCGCGGCCACGGCCCTGGTGGCCGGCAGCCTGGTCGCCGGTACGGCAGTCGCCGAGCCGTCGCTGCCCGAACGGTCCGCCGAGCAACTCGTCGCCGAGGTCGCCCAGGCCCGGCCGACCCAGTTCTCCGGGACGGCGGAGACTCGCGCCGAACTCGGCCTGCCGGCCCTGCCGGGCAGCCGCCGCGGCAGCGACTTCGAGGCGCTGCTGGCCGGCACCAACACGGTGCGGGTCTGGGCCGGAACCGAGGACCAGAGCCGGGTCGCCGTGCACGGAACGTTCGGCGAGTCCGATCTGATCCGCAACGGCTCCGACGTGTGGCTCTGGAACAGCCAGGAGAAGACGGCGATCCACCGCACGGTGCCGGACCGGGGCGAACGGCACTCCGACGAGCCGGAGCTCACGCCGCAGCAGCTCGCGGCCCAGGCCATCGCGGCCATCGAACCGACCACCGAGGTCAGCGTCGCACGCAACGTGACCATCGCCGGCCGGGCCGCGTACGAACTGGTCCTGCAGCCCAAGGACGACCGGTCGCTGATCGAGCAGGTCCGGATCGCCGTGGACGGCGAGCGGTTCCTGCCGCTCCGGGTCCAGGTGTTCGGCGAGGGCGCTGCGGAGCCGTCCGTCGAGGCGGCGTTCACCGAGATCTCCTTCACCGCGCCCGACCCGAGCGTCTTCGAGTTCACCCCGCCACCCGGCACCGACGTCAAGCGCGAAGGGACCGACCGGGGCGAGAAGCCGGCCCGCCCGGACAAGAACGCGAAGCCGGACCGGGGCTCGAAGGACGCTGGTGAGCCGAACGTGATCGGCAAGGGCTGGACCGCGGTTTACCTGGCCGATGGCGGCGACGCCGGCACGATCACCGACAACGCGACCCTCGAGGCGCTGCCGCGGGTGTCCGGCGCCTGGGGCAGCGGCCGGCTGTTCAGCTCCCGGCTGGTCTCGGCGGTGATCGCCGACGACGGCCGGGTCGCCGCCGGCGCGGTGCGGCCGGAACTGCTCTACGACGCGCTCGGCCGATGACCGGCCGGTGACCGATCCGATCGTCACGTCGGGCCTGACCAAACGCTTCGGACGGCAGGTGGCCGTCGACGCCATCGACCTGGTGGTGCCGGCCGGCTCGACGTACGGCTTCCTGGGTCCGAACGGCTCCGGCAAGACCACCACCATCCGGATGCTGCTGGACCTGATCCGGCCCAGCGCGGGCAGCCACGAGATGTTCGGCCTGCCCATGCCGGCCTCGACCCGGGCCGTGCTGCCGCGGGTCGGCGCCCTGGTCGAGGGGCCGGCCTTCCATCCGTACCTCTCCGGGCGGGCCAACCTGAACCGGCTGGACGCCGCCGACCGCGCGGCCGATCCGCGGACCAGCGGCCGCCGGGTCGACTCCGCCCTGGACCGGGTCGGCCTGCTCAGCGCCGCCGGCAAGAACTTCCGGGCCTACTCGCTCGGCATGCGGCAACGGCTCGCGCTGGCCGCGGCGCTGTTGATGCCGCGGGACCTGTTGGTGCTGGACGAGCCGACGAACGGGCTCGATCCACAGGGCACCCGGGAGGTGCGGCACCTGATCGCCGGCCTGGCCGCCGAGGGCGTGACCGTGCTGGTCTCGTCCCATCTGCTGTCCGAGGTGCAGCAGCTCTGCACCCACGTCGGGGTGATGAACAACGGCCGGCTGATCGCCCAGGGTCTGACCGGCGACCTCGGCTCGGCGGCGGTACGGACGGTCCGGGTCGAGACCGACCGGCCGGCCGAGGCGGCCGCGGTGCTGGACCGGCTCGGCCTGCGCCGGGTGCGCACCGACGCGGCGGCCGTGCGCGCGGAACTGGACGGGCCGGAGCCGGACTCGACCGCGGTGCCCGTACGGGAGATCGTGCCGGCCCTGGTCGCGGCCGACGTGCCGGTGCTCGGGTTCGCCGTCGACGCGCCGAGCCTGGAGGACGTGTACGTCGAGCTGACCGGGGAGGGCTTCGATGTCAGCGGCTGAGGCGGTGCAGGGGGAGCGGGCCGAGCAACTCGAGGCCGGCGGCCGGTTCCGGCTGCCGGGGCGGCTGCTCGGTTCCGAGCTGCGGCTGATCTTCACCCGCCGGCGCAACATCGCCGGGATGGCGGTGCTGGCCGCGGTCCCGATCCTGCTCGCCGTGTCGGTCAAGGTCTGGGGCGGCGACGGCGGCGGCCCGGACTTCATCTCCTCGATCACGCAGAGCGGCCTGTTCGTCGCCCTGGCGGCGCTGGCCATCGAGCTGCCGCTGTTCCTGCCGCTGGCGGTCGCGACGATCGCCGGCGACTCCATCGCCGGCGAGGCCAACCTCGGCACCCTGCGCTACCTGCTCACCGTGCCGGTCGGCCGGACCCGGCTGCTCTTGATCAAATACGCCTCGATCGTGATCTTCGCGCTGGCCGCCACCCTGCTCGTCGCCGCCGTCGGCGTGCTGATCGGCGTGATCTTGTTCGGCACCGGTCCCATGATCACCTTCTCCGGCACTCAACTCGGCTTCGCCGCGGGCCTGGGCCGGTTGTTGATCATCATCGGCTATCTCGCCGCCGGCTTCGCCGCCCTGGGAGCGATCGGGCTGTTCGTCTCGGTGCTCACCGAGCAGCCGATCGCCGCAACCGTCGCCACGGTGTTGATCAACGTCGTGATGTTCGTCTGCGACACCATCCCGCAACTGGACTGGCTCCACCCCTGGCTGCTCACCCACTGGTGGACCGCCTTCGGCGACCTGCTCCGAGACCCGATGGCCTTCGACTCCGTCGGCCGCGGCCTGCTCACCGCCGCCGGCTACGCCCTGGTCTTCTGGCTCGCCGCCTGGGCCCGCTTCTCCGGCAAGGACGTCTCCTCCTAATTCCGCCGACCAGTCACCAAAGCAGCGGTTTTGTCGGCGTGTCGCTGCAGAACTGACCGGTCGGCGAGCGGGGGTAGGGCTCCCTGAGGACGGCCCGGATGGTCCGGAGCCGAAGAAAGACGGCCGTTGCGGTACGGATTCCGGGCAGGATGGCGTCATGACCTCGGGACAGCTGGATCAGACGGCGGCGAAGCACAGCGGTGTGGAGAAGGTCGGCTGGGTACACATCGTCGACCGGCGGTTGCTGGTCGGCCGCAACCAGGGGCGGACGTTGTTCTACCTGCCGGGCGGCGCCCGCGAGGACGGGGAGTCGGACCTGCAGACCCTGGCCCGCGAGGTGGCCGAGGAACTCGGCGCGACGATCCGGCTCGAGTCGGCCAGCCATGTCGGGACCTACGTGGTGTTCCGCGACGGCCGCGACGACCTGATCACCTTCATCGCGTACACCGCCGAGCACGAGGGCGACCTCGCCCCGCACAGCGAGGTGGAGGAGTTGGCCTGGGTGACGTCCGCCGACGGCGACCGGGTGACCGAGGCCGAACGCGAACTGATGGCGACCCTCGTCGCGCGAGGCCTGATCGACTGAAGTCGGCGCCGGTGGGGGAGGATCGGGCGATGACTCCGAAGCACAGCGGTGTGGAGAAGGTGGCCGGGGTGCACATTGTCGACCGGCGACTGCTGGTCGGCCGGAACCGGGGGCGGGCGCTGTTCTACCTGCCCGGCGGAGCCCGTGAGCCGGGCGAGTCGGACCTGCAGACGCTGGCTCGTGAGGTGACCGAGGAACTGGGCGTGACGATCCGGCCGGACACGGTGAGCCACGTCGGCACGTATCTGCCGTTCCGGGACGGCCGGGACGACCTGCTGACCTACATCGCCTACACGGCGCGCCACGACGGCGAGATCGCGCCGCACAGCGAGGTCGAGGAGATCGCCTGGGTCACCACCGCTGACGGCGACCGGGTCACCGGCGCGGTCCGCGAGGTGATGGGGACCCTCGTGGAGCGTGACCTGATCGACTGACCAGCCGCTGCGACAGCACGGTCGGAAATCGGTACCGGGATTCAGGTGCGCTCACCCGTCTCCCGGTGGACCTGCACCGCCTCGCTCCTCGGACCGGCCGCCCGCTGCCGCCGTACGTCAGAACCGATCAGTCACTTCTGCAGCGACACGCCGTCCCTTCGACAAGCTCAGGACAGGCACCACCGCTGCTGTTGTGACCGGTCGGCGGGGATGGAGGGAGGGGTGTCAGGACTCGCTGTCGCTGGCGGTCGCTTCGACCGGCTCGCCGTTGCGCAGCCGGCGCCGCGTCCGGGACCGGCGCGGGCGGTCCGCCGCCGGGCTCCGCTCCCGCCGCCGCTCGCTGCGATCGCCGCGGTCGCCACGCTCGGAACGATCGCCGCGCTCCGAACGGTCCCCGCGCTCCGAGCGGTCGGACCGCTCCGAGCGATCGGAACGTTCCGAGCGGGCGGGCCGGTCGTCGTCCTTGGGCGGCCCGACCCGACCCTTGACCGACCGGTCGATGCCGAGGTCGTGGAAGAGGTGATCGGAGGTCGAGTACGTCTCCTGCGGCTGCTCGAACGGCAGCCCAAGGGCGTTGTTGATCACCTTCCAGCGGGTCTGGTCGGCCCAGTCCACGAAGGTGATCGCGACCCCGGTCGCCCCGGCCCGGCCGGTCCGGCCGATCCGGTGGATGTAGGTCTTCTCGTCGTCCGGGCACTCGTAGTTGATCACGTGGCTGACGCCCTCGACGTCGATCCCGCGGGCCGCGACATCGGTCGCCACCAGGACGTCGACGCCGCCGCCGCGGAACTGCTTGAGCGCCTTCTCGCGGGCGATCTGGGAAAGATCGCCGTGGATCGGGCGAGCGGAGAAGCCGCGGTCGACGAGGTCGTCCGCGATCCGCTGCGCGCTGCGCTTGGTCCGGCTGAAGATCATCACCCGGTTGCGGCTCTCGGCCTGCAGGATCCGGGCCACCACCTCCGGCTTGTCCAGATCGTGCGCCTGGTAGACGAACTGGGCCGTGGTCGGGACCGTAGCCTCCTCGCCGCTCGCCTCGGCCCGGATGTTCACCGGGTGCCGCAGGTGCCGGCGGGCCAGGTTGACGATCGCGCTCGGCATGGTCGCCGAGAACAGCATCGTCTGGCGCAGTTCGGGGGTCTTGGACAGGATCCGCTCGACGTCGGGCAGGAAGCCCAGGTCGAGCATCTCGTCGGCCTCGTCCAGCACCATCACCTTGATGTGACTCAGGTCGAGCACCCGCCGGTCCACCAGGTCCAGCAGCCGCCCGGGCGTACCGACCACGATCTCGACGCCCTCGGACAGCGCGGCGAACTGCGGTTCGTACGCGACACCGCCGTACACCGTGCAGATGCGCACCTTGCGGCTGGTCGAGGCGGTCGTCAGATCCTTGGCGACCTGGCCCGCGAGCTCGCGGGTCGGCGCCACGACCAGGCCCTGCGGCGCGCCGGGCTTGGCCAGTTCCTCGAAGTCGCGCTCGTCGGGCGCGACGACGCGCTGCAGCATCGTGATGCCGAACGCGAGGGTCTTCCCGGTGCCGGTGCGGGCCTGACCGATCAGGTCGGACCCGGTCAGGGCGATCGGCAGCGCCATCGCCTGGATCGGGAAGGGATGGGTGATGCCGACCTTGCCCAGGGCCTCGGTGATGGCCGGCATCACGCCGAGGTCGGCGAAGGTCTGCTCGGCGATCGGTTCTGGGTGGTCGGTCTGCGGTCCGCCGGACGGTGTTGTTCCGGTCTGGGGCGCGTTCTCCGCTAGCGTCTCGTTCGTCAGGATCTTCCCTTTGTCAGTCTGCGATTTCGTGTAAGTCTTCGTGGTACGGCGGTCCGGCAGCAGCATCGGGGAGCCTCTCGGCTCCGGCGCACGATGTCGCCGGTACGGCAGGGCGCACAAACCCCGCACCAGGTGGCATTGTAACCCGCCCACCTAGCGAACCCGCGAATCCGGCGCGACCGGGCAGACTACTGCCATGACCGCCGCCGTACCGTCCGACCCGGAATATCTCGCCGGGGCCGTCGACCTGCTGGGTGTGCTGGGGTACGGCGCGCTGACGGCGTTCGAGCGGCTGGCCGAGGACGCGCGGACCGCGCCGACGCTCGCGGACAAGGTGGAGATCGCCCAGCTCGCGGCTCGGCAGATGGACCACTTCGACCGGGTCGCGGTCCGGCTGACCGACCTCGGCAGCGACGTGATGACGGCGATGCGGCCGTTCCACGCCCCGTTCGACGCGTTCCACGCCCACACGGCGCCGAAGGACTGGCTGGAGGGCCTGCTCAAGACGTACGTGGGCGACGGGTTCGCCGCGGACTTCTACCGCGAGGTGGCCGCCTTCGTCGACGCGGACACCCGGGCCCTGGTCAACGAGGTGCTGGCCAACGAACTGCAGGCCGAGTACGTGGTGACCCGCGTGACGGAAGCGATCCGGGCCGACCGGCGGGTGGCCGGCCGGCTGGCGCTGTGGGGCCGCCGGCTGGTCGGCGAGGCGCTGAGCCAGGCGCAGCGGGTGGCCGCCGACCGGGACGCGCTGACCAGCCTATTGACCGGCACGGTCGATCGCCCCGGCCTTGATCTGGCGGCGATCAGCCGGATGTTCACCCGGCTGGTCGAGCGGCACACGGCCCGGATGGCGCGGCTCGGCCTGCAGGCCTGACCCCTTCGGCTGCGGTGCCGGCCCGGCTCCGGCGGGAAGTTTCAGGACCGCGATCAGGCCGCCGCCGCTGCGGGCTGCCAGCTCGAGCGTCCCGCCGTGCCGGGCGACGATCGAGTTGACGATGGACAGCCCCAACCCGACATTGCGGCCGGCCCGGCCGCGGGCCGCGGCCAGCCTGGTCTCCGTACCGCGGTAGAACGGTTCCCGCAGCAGTTCGACGGTGTGCCCGGCGAGCAGGACGCCGGTGTTTTCGATCTTGAGTTCGACGGTGTCGCCGACCCGCGCGGCGTCGATCCAGACTGTCCCGCCGTCGGCGTTGTGCGTGATCGCGTTGTCGATCAGGTTGCTCACCGCCTGGCCGAGCATGGTCTGGTTGGCCTCGACGACCAGCCCGGCCGGCTGCCGGTTGATCATGGTCACGCCGGCCCGCTCGGCCTGCTCGGCCAGGTCGAACACCGCGTCGTCGACGATCGCCGACAGATCCTCCGGCTCGACCTTGATCGCCACGTCGTCGGTCCGGGTCAGCGCCAGCAAGGCGTTGATCAACCGCTCGCTCTGCCGGCCGGCCTTCAGCGCGGTCCGTACCGAACCCTCCATGGTGGCCGGCACCCGGCCCTGCGCGAGTGGGATCTCCAGCGCGGTCCGGCTGACCGTGAGCGGGGTCCGCAGCTCGTGCGAGGCGTTCGCGACGAACCGCTGCTGGGCGGTGAACGCCGCCTCCAGCCGGTCCAGCATCGCGTCGAACGTGTCGCCCAGTTCCTTGATCTCGTCCCGGGGTCCGGGCAGCGACAGCCGGCGGTGCAGGTCCCGGGTGGACAGGTCCCGCGCCATCGTCGTCACCTCGGTGATCCGGCCGACGGCCCGCCCCGCCAGCAGGTACGACAGCGCCGCGGAAAGCGCCGTGCACCCGATCAGCGCCAGCACCGACCAGGGCATCAATCCGCCCAGCACCGTGTTCGCCAGCTCGGACTCGACCGCGAGCCGGCTGGTCGTCTGGAAGGACTGGGTTTCGTACGGATCGGCCGGGTAGACCTGCGTCGGCGCGGACTGCCCGGCGACCGCGAGCGAGACGCGGAACAGCTGGGTGATGATCACGTACTCGATGCCGAGCAGCAGCAGGCCGGTCAGGGCGACCAGGCCGGTGATCATGATCGTCAAGCGGGTACGGAAGCGCAGGCCCATGATCATCATCCCATCCGGTAGCCGAGCCCGGACTCGGTGATGATCACCGAGGGCTCGCCGAGTTTGCGGCGCAGTGCGTGCACCACGACCTTGACCACGCTGCGGGACCGTTCGCCGTCGTCGGTCCAGACCTGGTCCAGCAGCTCGGCCGGCGTGACCACACCACCGGCCGACTCCAGCAGCACCTGCAGCACGCCGAGCTCCTTCGGGGTCAGCCGGAGCGGCTTGCCGTCCCGCTCGGCCAGCCGGCGGGCCGGGTCCAACCGGACCCCGGAGTGTTCCAGGATCGCCGCGGCGACCGAGCCGCCGCCGCGCCGGCCGAGGGCGCGGATCCGGGCCAGCAGTTCCAGGTAGGCGAACGGCTTGGCCAGGTAGTCGTCGGCCCCCAGGTCGAGTCCGGTGACCCGGTCCGACAACGTACCGGCGGCGGTCAGCATGAGGATCCGGGCCGGATGACCGATCGCGGCCAGGGCCCGGCAGACGGCGTCGCCGGAGAGGGCCGGCAGGTCCCGGTCCAGCAGCACGACGTCGACATCATGATCACCGAGGAAGGTCAGCGCGGCGTCGCCGTCGTGCACCGCGTCGACGGTGAAGCCCTCGCCGCGCAGCCCGGTCGTCAGCGTCTCGGCGAGGTCGGTCTCGTCCTCGACGATCAGGATCCGCATCCGCGCCGTCCCCTTTCCTCGGAAGCGTTCCCAGGATGCCACCGGCCCGGTTAGCCCGGGGTTAGCTGCGGCCGAACCGCCGCCTAACCGGCCCACGGATAGACCTGGTCGCACCGAACCGACACGAACGATCGAGGAGATCACCATGAAGGTCACGCACCTGGCCCGAGCGGCTGTCGCGGCGTGCGCGCTGGCGCTCGTCGCCGCCTGCTCCGGGCCCACCTCAAGCCCGGATCCGGGCGGGGATCCGACCAGTCGCCCCCTGGATGCGTACCTCAATCCTCCGGTGGACCAGCAGAAGTCGATGGCCGATCAGCAGAAGATCGAGGAGGCCGTGGCCCGCTGCATGAAGGACCAGGGCTTCGACTACACGCCGCGGCCCGCGGTGGAACAGCCCGACGAGCCGATGGGGCCGAACCTGACCGATCGCGGGTGGGTCGAGAAGTACGGCTACGGCATCAGCACCCGTGACGAACAGCCGATGGAGGAACAGGACGATCCGAACATGGACCGGCTGGACAAGATGACCGAGAAGCAGCGCGAGGCGTACCTGAAGGCGCTGCACGGCAAGGGCGGTGGCATGTCCCGCACGGTCGGCGGCGGCGGGATGCCGATGGGGCAGCCGGGGGAGGACTCGGGCTGTTACGGCAAGGCGCAGCAGGAGGTCTTCCCGGACGCGAAGCCGATCGACTTCGAGGAGTTCCAGGGCCTGTTCGAGGCGATGGCGAAGCTGGACGATCAGGTCCAGTCCGATCCACGGATCACGCCGCTGGTGGCCGACTGGGCCGGCTGCCTGGCCGGCGCCGGGTTCGGCGGCTTCAGCAAGATCAACGAGCCGGAGCAGTCGATCCAGAAGAAGTGGGCCGACCTGAACGGCTGGAAGTACCAGGAGGGCGAGAACGGCGGCGGCTCGGTGACCATGGCGCGGCCGGCTCAGGGCGAGGCGAAGGCACCCGACCCGGAGAAGGTGGCCGAGCTGCGGGCCGCGGAGATCAAGTTGGCGCTGGCCGATGTCGACTGCCGCAAGGACTACACAGGGACGTACGAGAACGTACGGCGGGAACTCGAGCAGCGGTTCATCGAGGAACACCGCGCCGAGCTGGAGCGGTACCGCGACCTGATCAACCAGGGGCGGTGACGTGTCGGCACGACGACTCGTCGCCGCGGTGTCGCTGACCGCGGTGCTGGCCGCCGGCGGTGGCTTCGTTGCGGCGCAGTTCCTCAAGTCGCCGGCCGATCGGGCGGCGGAGCTGGCGCCGCCGTCGGCCGGACCGGTCACCGTCCCGGTGATCAAGGGACCGCTGACGTCGACCGTGGTGACGCGCGGCGACGTCGGGTTCAACGACACGACCAAGATCACGATCGCGCCGGGCAGCGGGGGAGCGGGCGTGATCACCGGCAAGGTGCCCAAGGTCGGCACCATGATCGACGAGGGCATGGTGATCTTGGAGGTGTCCGGGCGGCCGGTGATCGCACTGGCCGGCTCGACCCCGAACTACCGGACCTTGCAGCCGGGCAGCGAAGGCGCGGACGTCAAGCAGTTGCAGCGGGCCCTGGAGCGGCTCGGCTACGACCCGGGTGAGGCCGACGGGACGTACGACAGCGACACCGCCGACGCGGTGGCCGAGCTCTATCGTGATCTTGGTTACGAGCCGCCGGAGCCGGCCGGTGACAAGGCCGCTGCCGAGAAGTCGGCCAAGGAACGGCTGGCGTCGGCGAAGGCCAAACTGACCTCGGCGAAGAAGACGTTCGCGGAGATCAAGAAGGGCCCGAAGCGCTCCGAGCGGCTGTCCGCCGAGGGCCAGGTCGACCAGGCCCGGGCCCAACTGGCGAAGGCGAAGCAGCAGCAGCCCAAGGACGAGGCCGCGATCGACGCCGCGGAGAACCAGCTGGCGATCGCCAAGGCCCAGTTGAAGGAGATGCTGGCGAAGTATGAGGGCGACGCGGAACGGGAAGCGGTGGACCAGGCCGAGGAGGACGTCGAGGACGCCGAGGAGGATCTGGCCGAGGCGGCGGCCGCGGCCGCGACACCGCTGCCGCAGAGCGAGGTCGTGGTGCTGCCCAAGCTGCCGCGCCGGGCCGACGAAGTCTCGGCCAAGCTCGGTGCCGCCGTCTCCGGTTCGGTGATGACCGTCGCGGGCACCGAGCCGAGGGTGGTGGCCGCCGTGACCGCGGCCGAGGCTGAGCTGCTGAAGAAGGGCATGAAGGCGACCCTGGAACTTCCCGACGGTACGGAGATCCCGGCGAAGATCACCAAGATCGAGGACGGCGACGAGCACGGCCGGAAGATCACGTTGGCCCCGGACAAGATCACGGCGAAGCAGGCGGCCGACCTGCGCGGCGCCAACGTGAAGGTCACCGTGTCGGTCGGCAACAGCGACGGGGAGGTCCTGTCGGTGCCGTCGGCGGCGCTGTTCTCGACGGCCGATGGGGCGACCCAGGTGGAGGTGCAGACCGCCGAGGGCGGCACCCGGATGCAGCCGGTCCGGACCGGCCTGACCGCCGACGGGCAGACCGAGGTGCACCCGGTCGGAGCCGACGGCAAGGATGTCGAGGAGGGGCCGGACACGCTGACCGAGGGCAGTCTGGTGGTGGTCGGCCGATGATCATCGCTGCGCCGGAGCGGGAGATCCCTGCGCCGGAACGGGAGATCGTGGTCGAGCTGGACGGACTCACCCGATCCTTTCCGGGTTCGCCCGAGGTGCACGCGGTCCGCGGCGTCGACTTGATCATCCGCTCCGGCGAGTACGTCTCGATCGTCGGCCCGTCCGGCTCCGGGAAGTCGACCCTGCTGCATCTGCTCGGGCTGCTCGATCTGCCGAGCGGAGGAACGTACCGGCTGGACGGCGAGGACGTGTCGGCGCTGCCGGAGCGGCGTCGTTCAGCGGTCCGGGGGAGCCGGATCGGCTTCGTCTTCCAGGCCTTCCACCTGCTGCCGAGCCGGACCGTGCTGGACAACGTGATGCTGTCGATGCTCTATCAGGGCGTACCGCGGCGGCAGCGGCGGGAGCGGGCCGTGGAGGCACTCGACCGGGTCGGGCTGGACCACCGGCGCGAGTTCACCCCGCGCACGCTGTCCGGCGGGGAGCGGCAGCGGGTGGCGATCGCCCGGGCGCTGGCCGGCCGGCCGTCGCTGCTGCTCGCCGACGAGCCGACCGGCAACCTGGACCGGGCCAACGCGTCCGGCGTCCTGGAACTGTTCGACGACCTGCACGCCGACGGGCTCACTCTGGCCGTGATCACCCACGACGACCAGGTCAGCCGGCGGGCCGACCGCCGGGTCCGGATGATCGACGGCCGACTGGAACCGGTCCTGGAGGAGCGCTCATGAAGTCCATGATCAGACCGGGAGACCTGCTGGACGAGGCGATCCTCGGCATCGGGTCGCGGCCGGCCCGGCTACTGCTGACCATGATCGGCACCGTGATCGGGATCGGCGCGCTGGTGGCCACGATCGGCCTCGGCCAGACCGCCGGCGGGCAGATCGCCGAGAAGTTCGACGCGGCGGCGGCGACCCGGGTGGTGGTCCGGCCGGCCGACAGCGGCTTCGGGATGGCCGACGGCTCGGCGCCGCAGCTGGCCGCCGATGTCGCCGAGCGGATCGCCCGGCTGGCCGGGGTGGTCGCGGCCGGCACGATCAGCGAGGTCGACATCGGTGATCAGACCGTAAGCGGCGTACTGCTCAATGACCCGGCCGGTTCCGAGCAGATCGATCTCGACGTGTACGCCACCAGCGCCGACCTGCTGCGCGCGGCGGGTGGCTCGATCTCCGTCGGTCGCTCCTTCGACGCCGGCCATGACCGGCGGGCCGATCCGGTGGTGGTGCTCGGGTCCCGGGCCGCGGAACGGCTCGGCATCACCCGGGTCGACCAGCGCCCGGTGATCTTCATCGGTGATCATCCGTACTCGGTGATCGGGATCGTCGGCGATGCCGGCAGCCGGCCGGAACTGTTGGACTCGGTGATCATTCCGTACCAGGTGGCGGTCGACCGCTACGGGCTGGACGCTCCGGAGCAGGTCGAGGTCAAGACCGTACTCGGCGCGGCGCAGCAGGTGGCCGGGCAGGCCGCCATCGCGGCGTCGCCGAACGATCCGACCCAGGTCCGGGTGACCGCGCCGCCCCCGCCGGGCAGCCTGGGCTCCGACGTCCAGGCCGACCTGAACACGCTGCTGCTCGCCTTCGGGGCCGTAGCCCTGGTCGTCGGCGGCATCGGCATCGCCAACGTGACCCTGCTGTCGGTGATGGAACGGTCGGGCGAGATCGGCCTGCGCCGGGCCCTCGGCGCCCGGCGCAGGCACATCGCCGCCCAGTTCCTCGCCGAGAGCGGCCTGCTCGGCGGCGTCGGCGGCCTGATCGGCACCGCCTTCTCGATCCTGGTGATCTTGGTCGTCTCGCTGGCCCAGCAGTGGACCCCGGTCCTGCACCCGGCCCTCCCCGTCCTGGCGCCGATCCTCGGCGCGGTGATCGGCCTCGCCGCCGGCGCCTATCCGGCCCTCAAGGCGGCGGCCATCGAACCCATGGCCGCCCTCCGCCAAGCCGAATAACCTTCCGCCGACCGGGCACAAAAGCAGCCGTGGCGCCTGTCCTGAGCTTGTCGAAGGGGGCGGCGTGTCGCTGCACTTGTGCCCGGTCGATTCGGGGATGGGTGGTGATCGGGAGGCGGGCAGGCTGCGGAGGAACGGCGGACAGGAGGCGGAGGAGCGAGCGGGCGGTCGGCCCGGGAGCTGTGGATGGGGGTCGTGCGGAGTGCGGCCGGCACTGCACTGGAGGTTTCGTCGCGAAGGGTTCGGGACGCAGTCGGGGTTCGGGCGGGAACGGTAAGGCGTCGATGAGACGGCCGTCGGGTCAGGCCGGGCGGTCGGGGTGAGCCGGGCGTCGGGGTGCAGGCAATCGGGCGAGCAGGGTCGGGTGCAGCGGGGTGGGGTGTGCAGGGGTCGGGGTGTGCAGGGGTCGGGTGTGCATGGGATCGGGAGAGTACGGGGTCGAGTGCAGCGGCGCGGGGTCGGGATGAGGAGGGCGTTGGGGGTGTGACGAGGATCGGGCCGAGAAGACGCCGGCAGGGAGCAGAATCGGGTGAGGCAGGGCGACGGTCGTCACGTTGTCGGTGAGACCGGCCCGGAATCGGTTCGGCGTGGAAGAGACTCGGGACGCGATGCGTGGGCGGGGAGGATCGCTACGGATCAGTTGTCAGGCTTAGCCGGAAGACCGGATCGTCAAGGACCGAATCGCCGACATCGATGCCGCCAATGAGATCGAGTTGCGACTTAACGACGTCCCGCCACGACTTTCGCGTCGATATCTCACCACTCGACGAAACCGCAGCCCTCGTTCGATCGGCGCACACGGTTGCGCTGCTCCCGCTCGGTGTCCGCGCGGCTGCCGGGCTCGTACCCGGAGAATCACCCCACCCCGCTTCACGATCGACCGGGCACAACAGCAGCGTCACGCCGTCAAAAGCGCTGCTTTTGTGACCGGTCGGCGGAGTTTCTTGGGGGTGGGACCGGGGTTAGACGGCGCCGAAGCCTACGGGGCGGGCGTTCTCCTCGCCGAGGTCGAGGTAGCCGACGGCGGCGGCGGGGATGAGGACCTTGCGGCCGTACGTGTCGGTGAGGGTGAGCAGGCCGTCGTCGCTCAGGGCCTTGGTGAAGGCTTCCGCGACGTCGTCGGCCGACGCGTTCGTGTCCACCACGATCTCCCGCGTGACCTGCTTGATGCCGACCTTGATCTCCACGCTTCCTCCTGAACCCTCTGCCAGACACTGCCCGGGTGGGACACCGTACCGTCAACGGTGCCACAGTTGATCACCGCGTCGGGAGCCTGTTCGCCGAAGGCGGAGTACGTCAGCCGGCGGTCTTCTCGTCCTCGGTCGCCTCGCGGATCACGATCCGGGTCCAGGCGCCGAGGTAGATCCGGTCGTCGCTGTCCAGTTCGTGCTTCGGTCCGACCGGGATCGGCTGCTCCGGCAGCGGGCCGCTGGCCGAACCGACGAACGTCCCGTTGCTGGAGTCGAGGTCCTCGACCCACCAGCGCGTGCCGTCGGTGGTCAGCTGGGACTGCCGGCGGCTGACGCCGGTGTCGTTCTCGCAGGGCAGGTCGGGATGGATGTTCCGGCTCCGCGAAGTACGGCCGATCAAGATCGACTTCGCGCGCAGCGGTACGATCTCGGGCGGTCCGGCGGAGGGGAGCGGGTCCGGGCTCTGCTGGGCCGCGTACCAGTCCGGGTCGATCCAGACCTCGGCGACCCAGTCGAACGATCCCGCGGCCTGTTGATCATCCGGCCCGGCCGGACCGGTCGACGCCGTACCGCCTTGATCACCGAGCCCGGCTTGATCATCGCCGTCACCCGAGCCGCCCTCGCCGCTCTCGCCACCGGTGCCGCCGGAGTCGCCCGGCTCGGCGGTCCGCGGCATGGTGCCGGTGGTGAAGTCGTACCCGCACGCCTCGCAGAACAAGGCCTCCGGCGGGTTCGGCACCGAGCAGTTCGGGCATTCCACCTCCGTGGCCGGGGCCGACGTACCGCTCGCCGGCGTGCCCGAGGACGCCGCCGGCTGGGCCGGTGCCGGGGTGGCCTCGGCTCCGCCGGACGCGACGATCGGCGCGCCACAGACGTCGCAGTAGTCGTCGGAGGTGGAGACGTGCCCGTCCGGGCAGGTGACAGTCATGGAATCAGCCCTTGATCCTGGTCGTCTTGGTGGAGGCGGTGTCCAGCGCCATCTCGTCGGCCTTGTCCACCGACCGCTTCAACCGGACGGTACCGGTCTCCACGTCGTCGATGTCGACGACCTTCCGCAGCCGCGAGGTCGCCTCGTCGTTCCCGGTCTGCGCGGCCAGCTGGACCGCCCGGCCGAGCTTCGCGGTCGCCGTCGCGTCGTCGCCGGCGGCCTTCGCCTCCAGCCCGACCTTGATCGCGTCGGCCAGCTCGGTCTGCCCGGTGTAGTGGGCGACCGCCGGGTCGATCCGGGTGGTCAGCGCGTCGTCGTTGGACCAGCGCGCCTTGACCAGGCCCTGCGCCACGACCTCGTCGCCGAGCGCCAGCTGCACCCGCGCCGCCAGCTGCTCCTGGCCGACCGCCTTCGCGGCGAGCCGGATCCCGACGTGGTAGTCGCGGGACTCGTCGCCCCACGCCCCGGTCGGGTACGCCCCCGTCAGCGGATTCACGTCGGTCCGGCGGTGGGTCAGGTCCTCCAGCTGCGGCGACACCTGCCGGACGAACTGCACCTGCGCACCCTGCGGCGACCAGACCCGCAGCTGCGCGTCGGCCACGCCGCGGCCCATCGCCGCCTGCATCAGCTCGGCGAACACGTCGGCCATCTGCTCCGGCTGCGGGATGATGTCGACGGTGCCGAGCAGGGCCTGCGCGATCCGGCGCACCTCGGCGACCTGCCAGTCGATCCCGACGCCGCGGCAATCGCACTGGAACTTGCCGGTCACGTTGTGGATGGCCGCGGTCAGCTGCTCCGGCAGCTCGTTGTGGTTCTCGCCGTCGGTGAGCAGGATGGCGTGCTTCTGGGCCAGCCCGGGCACCGAGTCGAACAGCCGCCCGGCCAGGGTCAGCCAGGTCCCCATGGCGGTGCCGCCCTCGGAGGTGAAGTCGCCCACCGCCTGGTGCGCCGCCGCTCGCGTACCGGCATCCATCTGGACCATGCCGGCGCCGGTCCGCACCGGCGGGTACGCCAGGTAGGCCTGATGGTTCCCGGCCACCACCGCGAACCAGGTCCCGTCGATGATCTGGTCGATCGCGGCGGCCGCGGCGACCTTGGCCGCGTTCATGTTGGTCGTCCCCATCGACCCGGACGTGTCGACGATGATGATCTCGCCCGCCGCGCCGCCGCTCTGCCCGGCCTGGCCCGCGCCGGTGCAGGTGACGGTGACGATCGCGTTCACGTCGGTGCCGCCGTCGGGCAGGAATTCGTTCTGGTACACAGCGGCGGAAAACTCAGCCATCAGGCTCCCCATCGTCGGTTGAGTGGTCGGTCTCACAGTATGCCGTCCCGCCGGCTCCGGTGGCCGCAAGCCCCTTCGACGGGATCAGGCCCTTCGACAAGCTCAGGGATCGGATCAAGATCAAGATCAAGCGGTACGGCGAGCGAGGGCGACGGTGATGTTGTCCTTGCCGCCCTGTTCGTTGGCCCAGGCGACCAGCGCCTCGGCCAGCGGCAACGGCTCGGTGATCGCCAGCTCGCCGACCAGCTTCTGCAGGTCGGTCGCCTCGGACGCGTAGTTCCACAGCCCGTCCGAGCAGACCAGCACCCAGCCCGGGCCGGTGACGGTCACCTTGGCGGTGCGCGGCATCACGTCCGGCGAGTCGCGGCCGAACCACTTCGTGATCGCGTGCGCCTGCGGCCCGTTCTCGGCCTGCTCCCGCGGCACCCCCATGTCGATCCGGGCCTGGGCCACCGAGTCGTCGACGCTCAGCTGCTGCGGTTCACCGTGCCCAAGATCAGGAATCCAGTAGGCCCGGCTGTCGCCGACGTTGCCGACCATGATCAGATCCGGTTCCACGACGGCCGCGACGAACGTGCAGGACGGCGTGTTGATCGGTTCGGTCGGTTCCGGTGCGGCGCCGTCCTCCGTACCGCCCTGCTCGGCGGCACGCGCCTTGGCCTCGGCCTCCAGCTCCGCCGACGCGTCCAGCACGGCGGCGTTGGCCTGGACCGCGGCCGCCTGCAGGGCCTGGGTCAGGGCCGCGGCCCGGCTCTCCAGCGTCCCCATCCCGGCGGCGCGATGGGCCTCCAGGACGTCCCGCGCCGCCCGCGCCGCGGCCAGGCTGGCCACGTCGGAGTTGGGCGAGGTCGACACGCCGTCGCAGACCACGAGGACGGCCCGCGAGCCCGGCTCCGGGTCGGCGGCGATCGCCGAGGCGTCCTCGTTGCGGTGGTGCCGGATCCCGCGGTCGCAGACGGCCGCGACCCACGGCGCCGGCTGCTCGGTGTAATGATCACGTTCCCGCGGCGCCTTCGTACCGCAGGTCTGGCAGTAGTCGTCGGCGCCGATCTCACCGCCGCATTCCTTGCAGGTACGGGGCGGGGCGACGACGGGCTCGTCGGTCTGCTCGGCCCGGATCGACCGGGACAGCGTGATCGGCAGTTCCTCCCCGGAGTCGCCGGCCTCGGCGGGCGCCGCGGTCGGGCTCAGTTCGGCCCCGCACACCTCGCAGTACGAGGCATCGGCGGGCACCTCGGCTCGGCAGTCGGGATTGGGACAGGTCTGCGAGCCGGCTGCCGCGGGCGCATCAGATTCGACTGAGCTTGTCTCGGGCTCCAGGCTCATTGCAGGCTCCACCTCCGTACACGGTTGGCTTCGTCGACCAGGCGATACCGGGTCGGCTCATCGGGGGCCGACCGCGCGAGATCACGATAGGCGGTCTCGAGCCCGTCGCGCAGGGACTTGGGGTCCGCCGGGATGTCGCCGATCCGGACGGTCGACTCGGCACCGTTCTGGACCAGGTCGAGCGCCTTCACCAAGATCATCGCGGTCAGTTGGGACCGCTCGCGCCGGTCGATCCGGACGCCGCGCAGGCTGTCGGCGGCCGCGGCCAGCGAGCTCAGGTCGGAGCCGTGCTGGTAGAGCAGTTCGGCACGCTGCCGGCGCGCCTCGGTGTAGCCGTGGCTGGTGGACGGGATCAGGTCCAGCGCCTGCACCGCGCCGGTCACGTCGCCGCGGACCCGGACCCGGATCCGGGCCAACCCGAACGCGGCCGGGCCGAGATAGTTGGCGTCGGTGCTGGCACAGACCTGGTAGAGCACCTCGGCGATGTCGTACGCGTCCTCCTCGCACGCCGCCGCCAGCGCCAGCTTGGGCGCCAGCTCGCCGGGCACCTGCCCGTAGACCGCGTTGAACGCCGCCTGCGCGGACGGGAAGTCCTGCTGCTGCAGGGCGGACAGGCCGCTGATCCAGAGCGCCCGCCACTCCCACGGGTCCTCGGTGAGCATCTCGTTGGTGTACCGCTCGACCAGGGCCGAGTCGTTCAGCTGCAGTGCCGCCCGGGCCCGGGCCAGCCGCACCTCGGCCGAGTCGCCCGGGGCCAGCTCGAGCGCCTGCAGCCGCGCGCCCGGATCCTCGACGGCGAGGTTGGCCAGCCACGGGTACTGCGGATCGGTGGTGTCCTGGCGGAGATGCGGCAGTTCGTGCCACTCCAGCCGGTCGCCGGTGATCGCCGGCGTCTCGAACAGCATCGAGGGAGCCGAGGTGAGCGCGGTGCCCTCGGTCTTGGCGGCCACCACCTCGCGGAGTACGCCGAGCAGCTGGACCCGGAGTTCGTCGACGGTCGCGAACCGGTCCGCCGGGTCCGGCGCGCAGGCCTTGGCCAGCAGCCGGTACAGCGAGTCGTGCTGCTGGAACACCGGCGTGCTCTGCACCTCGGGCAGTCGGTTCACGTACGCGGTCTGGTAGCCGCGGAACTCGGTGATCAACACGGTCAGCGTCCGGCCGATCGTGTAGATGTCGGAGGCGACCGACGTGCCGACCTCGGCGACCTCGGGCGCCTGGTAGCCGACCGTGCCGTAGATCGCCGACTCCTCGTCGTCGATCCGGCGCACGCCGCCGAGGTCGATCAGCTTGATCGCGTCGCCGATCTGGATCAGGTTGTCCGGCTTGAAGTCGCAGTAGACCAGTCCATGATCATGAAGATATTGGAAGGCCGGCAGCACCTCGAGGATGTACGCGATCGCCTGGTCCACCGGCAGCGGGTCGTAGTCGCCGCCGTTGGCCCGCATCCGCTGCTTGAGGATGTCCTTCAGCGACGAGCCGCCGACGTACTCCATCACGCTGTAGCCGGCGCCGTCGTGTTCGACGAAGTTGTAGATCTCCAAGATCAACGGATGCTGCACCTGGGCCAGGAACTGGCGCTCGCTGATCGCGGCCTGTTGGGCGTCCTTGTCGCCGCTGTTCAGTAGGCCCTTGAGGACCACCCAGCGATTCGACACGTTCTTGTCCCGGGCCAGGTAGATCCAGCCGAGGCCGCCGTGGGCGAGGCAGCCGGCGACCTCGTACTGGTTGGCGACCAGTTCGCCCGGCTGCAGCTTCGGGGTGAACGAGAACGGGTTGCGGCACTTGGCACAGAAGCCTTCGGTACGGCCCGGCCGGCCGTCCCGGGAGCGGCCGACCGGCGCGCCGCAGGAAGGGCAGGAGCGCTTGTTCTCCGGCACCTCCGGGTTGCGCATGATCACCGTCGACGCGTCGACCTTGGGCGCCGGCGGCACCCGGGTCAGGCCGGCGCCGAGCCGGGCGGCGCGGAGCCGGGTCGAGCCGGAATGGGTGCGCCGGGTCGCGGTGGAGCCGCTGCCGCGGGCCCGCTTGGAGCCGAGGGCGGTCGAGTCCAGCCGGCTGGAGCTGCGGGTGATCGTCGAGCCGACCCCGGCGGCACCGGCCGCGCCGGAACCGTCGCCGCTGCCGCGGTTCGGCACCGACGGCGGGCTGACCGGGGGAGTGGTCGGCGTCCAGGCCGGGTCGGCGATCCCGCCGCCGTCATCAACGGCGGGACCGGTCGCGGGGCCCGGGGTGCCGGTGGCGGGTGCCGCGGCCGAGGTGTCGGCCGGCGCGCCGCAGACGTCGCAGTAGCCGTCGACGTAGGTGCCGCTGCAGCCCGGCTGGGTGCAGCCGCTCGGCAGCGTCGTGGTGCCGATCACGCCGCCCGGCGAGCCGCAGACGTCGCAGTAGCCGTCGACGATCGTGCCGGAACATCCCGGCTGGGAACACGGTGTCGCCTGGGTCCCTTGGGTCATTCGCTCCTCCTCGGCGCCTGCACCTCGAGATAGCTCTGATACAGCTCGACCAGCTGGCGGGCGATCCGGAGCCGGGCCGGGCGCCGGTTCAGTTCGCCCTCGGCCCACCGGTACGCCTCCTGCAGCTCGGCCGTCCCGGCGTGGCCGAGGCTGGTCGCCTTGGCCCGGTAGGCCGCCAGCCGGCCGGCCAGTTCCTCGTGGTCGCGCAACGCGCCGGTGTACGCGTCCGCCACCACGTTCATCGCCTGGGACACCTTGCCGAGCCGCTCCAGGAACGGGTCCAGCCGGGCCAGCGTGTTCGGCACCGGGCCGAGCGCCGACACCTCCGGCACGGCGTAGTGCGGGGACGGGTCGACCGTCTCGACGCAGCGCCGGACCATGGTCCGCAGCGCCTGTTCGCGGGCACTCAACTCGGCCAGCAGATCGCGCGCCTGGTCGACCTTGGCGCCGGCCTCGCGCCGGGTCGCCGCCGCGACGATCAGATCCCGCTCGAACGTCGCGACCTCGATCTCGATCGGGCCGAGCAGGCCGCCGACGTCGCCGCCGCGGGCCGCCTTCTCGCCGATCTCCTTGAGCCGCCGGCCGAGCCGGGCCTGCTGCTCGGCCAGTTGCTGCTGCCGGGCACCGGCCGGCTCCAGGCCGACCTGGTCCCGGATCCGTTCCAGCTGGACCCGGAGCTGCCGGATCCGTTCGGCCACCTCGAGGCCGGAGGTCTCCAGCGCCAGCCGCTCGCGCAGCTGCCCGGCCAGCGCGTCGGACAGCCGGCACGCCTCCGGCAGCGACACGGCCAGGCCGGCGCTGCCGGTGCGGGCCAGCAGGCTCGGGTCGACGGTCGCGTCCAGCCGGCCCCAGATCAGGGTCGCCATCCGTTCCCGTTCCGCCTCGCCGGCCCGGCCGCCGTCCCAGGTGGCCCGGAGCAGTTCGTACCGGTCCGAGGCGGCCTTCCAGAGCGCCATCGACAGCGTGATGTCGTGGGTCACGTCGATGCTGCCGCCGGCGCTCTGCTGGGCCGCTCCCTGCAACGCCGCGCGGTCGAGTTGATCAAGCTCCATTCGACGGGCGTCCCGCCAGCGGCCGAGCGCCTCGACATACTTCGCCGCGGCGGACAACGGCAGCGGCTCGCCGAGCCGGCCGGGGGCGGGCGGTGCGACGGCCGGCGCGCCGCCCACCGCCAGCGCGGGATCGACCGTCACGGGGTCCTGCCGTAGGTGGCCTTGGGCGGCTGCGGGGCCGGGCCGAGTGGTTCGGCGAGCCAGCGGTCGTAGGCCTTGGCCCACGAGCCGTCACCGCGCATCTGGTCGAGCACGCCGTTGACGAACCGGACCAGGTCGACCTGGCTGGGGTTGATCCCGATCCCGTACGGCTCGGCGGTGAACGCCTTCTGCTTCGGTACGAACGCGTACGGATCCTGGGCGGCCAGCCCGGCCAGCACCGTGTCGTCACCGGTGATCGCGTCCACCTCGCCGCGCTGGAACAGGACCAGGCAGCCGGTGTGGTTGTCGGCCGGCACCGGGATCGCGTCCGGCGCCTGCTCGACCAGGTTCTGCATGCTCGACGTACCGTTCGGCGCGCACACCTTCTGGCCCTTGAGGTCGGCCAGGGTGGTCGCGTCGGATCCCTTGCGAACAAGGATCTTCTGGCCCGACTGGTAGTAGACGGTGGAGAACGCGATCTGCTCCCAGCGGTCGCAGTTGATCGTCATGTTGCGGACCACGATGTCGACGTCGCCCTCGGTGAGCACCTTGATCCGGTCGGCCGCGGTGATCACCCGGAGCTCGTACTTGGTCTCGTCGCCGAAGATCGCCTTGGCGACGGCCTTCACCATGTCGATGTCGAAGCCCTCGATCTTGCCGGTGAGCGGGTTCCGGGACCCGAGCAGGTAGGTGTCGGCCGAAACGCCGGCGATCACCCGGCCGCGCTGGGCGATCTTGCTCATCGTGCTGCCGGCCGGCATCGCGCCCGCCTTCGGCAGCGCGCCCTCCGGCTGGTACGAGGCGAGCGGGTTGCTGCACTGCGGCGCCTGGGTCGGCGCCCCCGTGCTCGGCGCCGCGCTCGGCGTCCCCTGCGGCAGCTGGGTTGCGGAGTAGCCGCAGCCGGCGGCGATCATGATCGCCAGACCGCTCAGGGCCGCGACGGCCAGCCGGCCCAGCCGGCTCCCGGTGATCATTGGTACTCCCTCAGTCGGACGGCCACGCCGCGGCGGGCGAACGCGGCGGCGACGATGCCGCCGGCGAAGATCAACCCGGCGCCGATGATCAAGGCGACCCCGGGCCCGTTGAGACCGCTTCGGGTGTCCTGGGCGGTGTCGGAGATGTACGTCGCGAGGGCGGCGTCGAACGCGTTGAACGTCTGGTTCGAGGTGTTCGCGCCGGTGCCGGTGGCCACGGCGACGGCCTCGTCCCAGCTGCCGTTGTCGTCGAGCTTCCTGATCTCGGCATGCACCGCGTTGTAGGCGGTCCAGCTCCGGGTCAGGTCGGCCACCCGCAGCTCCTGCAGCTGGTTCGCCACCTCGGCCGACGACTCCTGCCAGGCCTTCTCGAACGCGGCTCCGCTGCCGCGGGCGATCAAGGTCAGGCTCTCGTTGGACTTGGCGTCGCCGGCCTCGATCCGGGCCTCGGCAGCCGCGGTGACGTTCGTGAAGTCGCCGCCGCGCAGGCCGTTCACCGTGCTGCCGGTGGCGCTGACCACGATGCCGCCGATGATCAAGGACAGCAACAGCGTGATCCCGGCGATCAGGACGCCGACGTTGATCGTCCGCTTGAACCGCCGGGCCAGCCAGATCATCGCGAGGACGTACCCGATCAAGATCATCACACCGGCGATCTGGAACAGCAGCGGATGGGTTGCCGCCATCTCCCGGTCGGCCCGCTCGGTGTTGGCGGCGACCAGGTTGTCCAAGATCGGCAACGCGTCGGTGCGGAGCTGGGCGCTGGCCTCGCGGAGGTACTGGGCGCCGACCGGGAAGCCCTGTCGGTTGTTGGCCCGGGCCTCCTCGATCGCCACCGTGTAGAGGTTGACCTGGGTGTTCAGCGCCTGCAGCACCTCGGCGTCGGCCGGCTGCGCGTCGGAGGCGTCGACGATCAGCCGGTTCACGGTGCTGATCGCGTTGTCGTAGGTCTCCCGCTGCGCCGGCGGCTCGAGCCCGCCGACCAGGAACGCGTTGGTCGCGGTCGCGTCGGCGGTGAGCAGGTTCGTCTGGATCTCCTGGACCCGGATCAGCTGGGCCGTGTTCTCGTCGGCCTTACCGAGCGCGTACGCCTGCAGGCCGAGACCGACCGCGCCGAGCACGCCGAACAGCAGCGCGCCGACGACCAGGGCAACCATCAGCTGGCGCAGCCGGCGCGGCGTCAGGCTGGGCTGCTCCGTCGAGGTGGGTACGGCGACCGCGGACTGACCGGCCGGTACGACGACCGCGGGCCGACCGGCCGGGGCGGGCGCCGGTGCCGGCGCGGTGGCGGTGGCCGACTGGGCCGCGGGCGGGCCGGCGGCTGACTGGCTCATCGTTGGTCCTCCTTGGTCGGGTCGTCGCTCGACCCGCCTTCGTGCCCTGAGCTTGTCCCTTCGTTCCCTGAGCTTGTCGAAGGGTCGATCTGGCCTGGCACTTCGACAGGCTCAGTGCGCGTTGGGGCTTCCTCGTCGGCGTGGTCGTCCAAGTCCTCCGGCTCCAGCGCGCGCAACTGTTCCAGGGTCGGCTCGTCGATGTCGCGGAGTCGCCAGGCGTGCCGGCCGATCGCTGCCTCGAGATGGTTCCGGGCGAACCGGGCGTTGCCGAACGACGGGCCGCGCGGCGTGATCGCCAAGATCATCGCGAACCGTTTCCGGCACC
Source organism: Microlunatus parietis (assembly GCF_013407955.1). Classification (GTDB taxonomy): domain Bacteria; phylum Actinomycetota; class Actinomycetes; order Propionibacteriales; family Propionibacteriaceae; genus Microlunatus; species Microlunatus parietis. Next base: position 6,738,453 of record NZ_JACCBU010000001.1, read on the forward strand.
GGTCGGTGACGTCGTAGTCGGCCTCCTCGGCCATCGAGGTGAAGATGTCGAGCAACTCCTCGTCGGAGTAGTCGGCGAACTCGATCGTGGTCCGGAAGCGACTGGACAGGCCCGGGTTGCGGGAGATGAAGCCGGCCATCGGCTCCGGGTAGCCGGCGACGATCAGCACCAGGTCGTCCCGGTTGTCCTCCATCTCCTTGACCAGCGTGTCGATGGCCTCCTTGCCGTACTGGTCCGGCGGGCCGTTCTGATCACCGGACAGGCTGTACGCCTCGTCGATGAAGAGCACGCCGCCGATCGCCGACTTGACCACCTCGGCGGTCTTCATCGCGGTCTGGCCGAGGTAGCCGGCGACCAGCTCGGACCGGTCGACCTCGATCAGTTGACCCTTGCTGAGCACGCCGAGCGCGCGGTAGATGCCGCCGACCAGCCGGGCCACCGTGGTCTTGCCGGTGCCGGGGTTGCCGACGAAGACGAGGTGCCGGGTGATCGTCGGCGAGCCCAGCCCCGCCTTGCTGCGCAGCCCTTCGATCCGGAGCATCGCGACCTGGCGGTGGATCTCGGACTTCACCTCGGCCAGGCCGGTCAGTTCGTCCAGTTCGGCGAGCAGTTCGTCCAGCGACTTCGGCTCCTCCTCGGGCTCGGTCGCGACGGCGGCCTCGGTCGCCGCCTCGGTCTGTGGCTGGGCGACCGCGCCGGTCGTCGGATTCGCCGAAGGCTGGGCCGGGGCCGGCTGCTGGGCGGCCGAAGGATCGGGGAGTACGGGCAGCAGCGGGTCACCGGGCTGCAGGTCGAGCGACGAGCCCGTGCTGCGCTGCCGGTCCAGCTGTTCCATCCGCCGGAGCAGCGGCTGGGCCAGCTCGGACAGGTTCGTCCCGGTCAGCCGGAGCGCGCTCAGGATCGGGTTCACCGGTCCCGTCGCCGGCTCCGTCACCGGTGCCTCGGTGGGGGCGGGGTCCGGCGGAGAAGGTACCGGAGCCTTGGGCCGCACCGCCCCCAGCTGTACGGAAGCGGCGACCGACGCATTGCCGACCACCCGCATGCCGCCGGCACCGAGATCGCAGGCGGCCGCGGTGACGGCGGCCAGCGCCTCCGCGTACTCGCTCGCCTCGGTCGACCGGCCGGCGACCAGTCGGCTCAGTAGCAGGGTCGGCGCGGACCGCCACTTGCGGCCGCGCGAGGCCGCGTCGAAGAAGGCCTGGGCCTGCTGGTCGGCCGGCAGCTCCGCCCGGCCGGTCCGCCGGGACCAGTCGACGTGGGCCCGCGGCGACGACTCGGCGACCGCCGCGGCCAGCGCCTCGCCCTCGGCCCGGGCCTCGCCCGCGTCCTGGCCGGACCGCTCGGCGATCTTGCTCAGCCGTTCCAGGGCCCGGTCCAGTGGTGGCACCGGGTCGGTGACGGAATCGCTCATCGGCAGCTCACCCCAGATCCAACGTGCTGCGCGGTTCGGGCGGCGGTTCCAGCCGGGTCGGCCGGGGTCCCGTGCCCGGCGTACCGAACTTCTCCTGGAGGAACCGGCCGTGCGCGATCAGGGCGTCCGCGTCGACCCGGACCACCGCGTCGAAGATCTTGTCCATCGTCGAGCCGAGCAGGTCGAGCTGGTCGATCAACAGCATCAGCGACGTCTTGCCGTTCTCGATCGGCCGCGAGTCGGCCCAGTCCCGGGGCAGCCGCAGATAGCCGCCGAGCGCCTCGGGCAGATAGTCGGTCGCGGTCGCCACCACCGAGTACGCCTGCGGGCTGCCCATCCCGAGATTGGCCAGCCGCGGAATGGTCTCCCGGACGGTCTTGGCGACCCGGCGCACCCGCGACGTGACCACCGTCGGCACGGCGCCGCCGGCCACCAGTTCCTCGACCCGCTGCAGCGCCGCCTCGATGTCCTGCGCGGTCGGTGCGCTCGGCCGTTGCTCCTCGGGCTCCGGCGGCTCGGGCTCCCTGCCGAAGATCCGGCCGAACCAGTCCCGGATACCCATCGTCGCTAACGCGCCCCACCCGGGGCGCCCCCGTCGATGTCGAGACTGCCGGCGGCGATCCGCTGGTCGGCGGCCGAGACCCGGTCGAGGTAGCTGCGCGACTGGGCGACCTCGTTCTCCAGTACGCCGATGGTCTGCGCCATCGAGTCCAGCGCCCCGGCCTTGAACTGATCGATCGAGTCCATGGTCTGGTAGATGTTCTGGAACGCGGCCTGCAGTTGCGGCAGCCCGATCGTCGACGACGCGGCCTGCTGCTGGATCTGCGCCGAGTTGTCCCGCATCATCTCCGAGGTCCGCTGGATCAGGTCGGACGTGGTGGTGTTCAGCGCCGAGATCTGATCAAGAACGAGCTTCTGGTTGTTCAGCGCCTGCGCGACGATCACCGCGGTCCGCAGCGCCGCGACCGTCGTGGTCGAGGCCCGGTCCACGCCCTTGATCAACTCGATGTTGTTCTTGATGATCACGTCGATCGCCAGGTAGCCCTGGATCGACACGGCGAGCTGGGTGAGCAGGTCCTGGTGCTTCTGCCGGACATAGAAGAGGACATCGGTGTTGAGCGCCTTGGCCCGTTCCGGGTCGGAGATCTCGAGCTCGGCGATCTTGGCCGACAGCCGGGCGTCGAGTCGTTCGGCGATGTAGACGTACGAATTCAGCCGGCCCATGGTCTCCCACAGGTGCTGCTTCTCCATGTTCAGCGCGACGTTGTCCTTGGCCAGTTCGTCCTGGCCGTTGCGCAGGCTGTGCAGGATGCCGTTCAGGTGCGACTGGGCGTCCTGGTACTTGCGGAAGTAGTCGACGATCTTGTCGCCGAACGGCAGGAAGCCGAGGAACTTCTTCGCTCCCTGGGCACCGCTCGGGTCCAGCTCCTCGACGGTGCGGCGGAGGTCGAGCAGCGTGTTGCCGACCTTGGAGCCCTCCGAGAGCGCGCCCTCCTGGAGCGACTTGACCGGCTTCTCCAGCAGCCGGTTTGAGGACTCCGCGGACCGGCGGATGTCGGCGTCGCCCATCGTCCGCACGTTGGCCGCCTGCGCCTCGAACTCGGGAGACTTCGGCTGCGCCTGCAGGACCGCGTCCAGGAAGCCGTCCACCTTCCCGTTCAGTTCGGGCAGCTGGGCCTCGTCCACCTTCGGCGCCATCGCCGGAGCCGCGGTGTGCTGGATCGGCGCGACCGGGGCCGGCGGCGTCAACGTCAACGCCTGCCCGGCCGGCGGGGTCAGCGGCGCTGGCGCTGCGGCGCCGGGCTGGGTCGGGTCGGTCATCAAGCTTCCTCTCGTTCAACGCTGACGCACTGTTCTACCGGGGCCGTGGATTTCCGGTGCAAATCTACCCGGAGACGCGGATCAGCAGGCGGGTTCCCCGGGTTCTCTCCGGGACCCACTTGAGCGAATGACAACCATTGTCATTAAGATGGTGCAGCCGGCTGGTGATCAAGCTTCGGGGGACGGCGCGCAGAGCGGATGCGGACGATTCTGAGAAGGACGGTGGCGTGGACCTCGATGATCATGAATGGGGCCCGGCGGGCATCCATGATCACATCACCGATGCGATGGCCGATCCCGACCCGGTGCGGTTGGCGCCGGACCTGGTCTGCCTGCGCTTCGAGGTGATGAAGGTCAGATCGGCCCTCGGTGCGGTACGGCAGCTGCTGGACACCGGCCGGATCCGCCGCGGCGACACCCTGGTGGACAGTTCCAGCGGGATCTACGCGCTGGCGCTGGCGCTGGCCTGCCACCGGTATGGAATGCGGTGCCACATCGTCGGGTCGGCCACGGTCGAGGAGACGCTCGGGGTCCAGCTGGAGATCCTCGGCGCGACGCTGGAACGGATGCCGCCGTCCAGCGACCTGAAGCTTGACCAGGCCCGCCGGGTGGACCGGATCACCCGGCTGCTGGCCGAGCATCCCCGCTATCACTGGATGCGCCAGTACCACGACCCGATCCACTACCACGGCTATGCGGAGGTGGCGGCCGGGCTGCACCGGCGGCTGCCGGCCGGGCCGGTCACGCTGGTCGGCGGGATCGGCACCGGTGCCTCGACCGGTGCGATGGCGGAGGGGTTGCGGGCGGCCGGCCGGGAGGTGCTGTCGATCGGGATCCAGCCCTTCGGCAGCCGTACCTTCGGCGCCGAGCACACCGAGGATCCGGACATGATCATCGCGGGCATCGGCAGCTCGATCGAGTTCGCGAACGTTCGGCACGAGCTCTATCACCGGATCCACTGGGTCGGCTTCAGCTACGCCAGGGCCGGCGCGATCGGGCTGCTCCGGGACGGGGCGATCTTCGCCGGGCTGTCGTCCGGCGCGGCCTACCTGGTGTCGCGCTGGGAACGCTGCCGCGAGCCCGGCCGGACCGTGGTCTTCCTGGCGCCGGACACCGGGCACCGCTACGTCGCCGCCGCCTACGCCGGGCATCGGGACGTGCCGGCCATCGACGGGCTGGCGCCGCTCGCGGTCCGGCAGCCCGACGAACTGGCGCCGCCCTGGTCGGTGGCCGACTGGACCGGACCACTGGCCGAGCGGGTACGGCTGGCGCGGGCCGGCGGGGCGGCCTGAGATGATCATGAACTGAGCCGCGTGATCCGGCCGTGCTCGGGCAGCATGGTCGGCAGGGGCGAGTCGACGAGCGTACGGGGGAACGCATGGCTGAGGGTCCGATTGCCGAGTTGATCAAGGACGTGCTGGCGGGGCGGCACGGGCCGGACCCAGCCGAGGTACACGTGACCAGCGTGTTCTGGCTGCATCACGGGACCCGGCTGGCCGGCGAGGACGTGACGTACCGCAACCACTATCTGCTGGCCCGGGTCGGCGCCGCGTTCGGCGGCTGCGCGTTCGAGGCCGGCGCGATCGACCCGGCAGTCTGCGCGGAGGCCTCCGGCCGCTCGGTGGCCGACCTGCTGGCCGCCGGGCCGGAACCGCTCCGGATCGCCGTCCTGGACGCCTACCTCGGCTCGGTGCGGCCGCACCGGACCGACGAGAGGGCCCGGCCGGTCGTGCTGCCGGCCGGGACGCCCGAGGTCCGGGCCGCCGCCCGGGACGCCGCCGTAGCCGGGCTGCTGCCAGCCGCGGCCGGGGCCCGGGTCGGGCTGATCGGAGTGGTCAACCCGCTGGTCGCGGCGATCCGCGAGCGCGGCGGTGAACCGCTGCTCTGCGACCTCAACCTCAAGCAGAGCCGCTGGGGCGACCCGGTGACGCCGCGGATGGGGGAGGTGCTCGACAACGCCGACGTGGTCGTGGCGACCGGGATGACGCTCGGCAACGGCAGCTTCGACACGATCCTGGCCCGGTGCCGGGAACGTGGCGTACCGCTGCTGATCTATGCCCAGACCGGCTCGGCGGTCGCCCGCGAGTTCCTCGGCGACGGCTTGGCGGGGTTGTCCGCGGAGCCGTTCCCGTACTCCCAGTTCAGCGCGGACGAGACGACGCTCTATCTGTACTGAGCTGTCAGAAGTCGATCCGCATCACGGCGCGGCGGGGTCCGGGCCGGCTGACCTCGGCGAAGCCGGCGTCGAGGAAGGTGGCAGGAGTGCCGACGAAGCCGCCGTCGACGAAGTCCGGATAGCCCTCGAGGGCGCGCGCCCCGCGATCCCGGGCGAAGGCGACCGCGGCGCGGGCGAGGATCCGGCTGATGCCCCGGCGCCGATAGCCGGCCCGGGTGACGAAGCAGGTCAGGGCAAAGACGGTCGGGTCGGTCTTGTCCTCGGTGCGGCCCAGCCAGGGAATGCGGAAGTCCCGCAGCAGCCGGGCATGGTCCGACCGGGGCGCAACCGCGCACCAGCCGACCGGTTCACCGTCGAGGTAGCCGACCAGGCCACTCGTCGCCGAGGCCGTACGGTCGCCGCAGGCGGTCTGGTCGCGGAGCCGGGCGGCGAGCTCGTCCGGGCCCTCCGATGCCCATGACTCCAACGGCAGCATCCGGAACCGTTGGCACCAGCAGCGGCCGGGATCCCCGCCGGTGTCGAAGATCGCGCGCAGGTCGTCCCAGGACGCCTCGTTGGCCGGTACGACCCGTAGTTGATCATCGGTCACCGGCTCCCGTGAACCCACCGGCCGGGGAGGCCGCCGCCGCTGTGCCGGCGGTTGCCTTGGCTTCCGGGGGCTCAGATCCGGAGTGAGTCGGACGTGCACCGGGTCACCCGGGCCGAGGCCAAGCGGCTTGCGGACGGAGTCCCGCAGCGGCAGCCAGTAGCCGTCGTCCTTCTGATAGAGCGAGGTCTTCCAGCGGGTACTTCCGATCGCGACCTCGGTCGGCAGCATGCCCCAGCCGTAGCTGACCGCCTTCGCCGCGGCCTTGATCTCGGAGGCTTGCCGGTGGGGCACCGGGACGAAGTGGTACGGCGACGGCCCGCGCCACTCGACGACTTCACCGCTGAACTCGTACTCCATGCTGCCGACCCTAGAACGAGTTCCGGACGTACGGCTTCCGTTTCTAGGCAGACCTGTGCGAGGCGGCGACCGCGGCCGCTTCGATCCTGGCCCAGCGGTCCCGCCACCACGCCGGATCCTGGCTCGGCAGGCTGGCGTTGTCCCGGTCCATGCCGACGGCGCCGTCGATGGATTCGCGCAGGATGTCGGCGTGGCCGGCATGGCGCTGGGTGTCGGCGAGCACCCGGACGACCGCGTGCCCGCCCCAGCCAGGGCAAGCGCAGGCCGGACGGGCGGCCGAAGGTGTCGCCGAGGTAGCCGGACTCGACGAAGGTCGCGTGCTTGATCAGTCCGAGGAGATTGGTCCCGGTCGGCGTCAACGGCCGCCGAATCTCGTACTCGGGCAAGCCGTCGAGCTTCCAGAGCAGGGCCTCGCGGGCCGACTGGAGATAGAAGTGCAGGTCGTCGCTCACCGGGCCAAGTCTGCGGTCGGAACGTCTTCCCAACCGCATCGGTAAGTGATAACTTACCGTTCGTGACGACTTACCAAATGGACGGCTGGACCGCGCTCGGCGATCCGAGCCGGCGGCGGGTCTTCGAGCGGCTGACCGAGCAACCGTTGTCGGTGGCCGAGCTCGCCCGGGACCTGCCGATCAGTCGTCCGGCCGTGTCGCAGCACCTGAAGGTGCTGCTCGAGGCGGAGTTGGTGGACGTCCGGCCGGAGGGCACTCGGCGGATCTATCAGGTCCGACCGGACGGACTGCGCCAACTCAGGGCCGACCTGGACCGGTTCTGGTCCGGTGCCCTGGCCAACTTCAAGCGCCTGGCCGACGCCGAGGCGCGCTCAACATCGCAGAAGGGAACTTGATCATGAGCAGCAGCATCTCCACCGACACCGTGGTCCGGCAGGAGGTCGTCGTCGACCTTCCGGCCGACCGGGCGTTCGCGCTCTTCACCGAGCAGTTCGACAAGATCAAACCGCGCGAGCACAACCTGCTCGGCGTGCCGATCGCCGAGACCGTCTTCGAGCCGCGGGTCGGTGGTGCCGTGTACGACCGCGGCGAGGACGGCTCCACCTGCCGTTGGGCGCGGGTGCTCGAGTTCGAGCCGCCGGCTCTGTTCGTGATCAGCTGGGACATCACGCCGCGCTGGGAGGTCGAGACCGACCCGGCCAGGTGCAGCGAGGTCGAGGTCAGCTTCGTTGGCGTGGGCGACGCGCGGACCCGCGTTGCCCTGGAACACCGCCACCTCGACCGGCACGGCGACGGCTGGCCGAGCGAGCGGGACGGGGTCGCCGGCCCGGGTGGCTGGCCGCTCTACCTGCAGCGCTACGCCGACCTGGCCGTCGCCGGAGCGCGCGAATGACCCAGCTCAGGCCGGCCCCACCTGCGCCCCGGTCCACCACGCAGCGCCGGGAGCACGCTCAGGCTCAGCTGCGGAACCGGTACGAACTGTGGCTGGCCACCGGCGGCGTGGCTGGCCCGCACCTGATCCCGGTCAACTATGTCTGGGACGGCGCCCAGCTGATCATGGCCACCTTCGAGGCAAGCCCGACCGTGGCCAACCTCCGGGTCAACGCTGCGGCCCGGGTGGCGGTCGGCGACCACGACGACGTGACCATGATCGACGGAACGGTTGCGCTGGTTCCGGTGGGCGAGCTGGAGCCGGACCTCGCCGAGGCCTTCGCCAGGGTGTCGCACGACCCCAGGGTCATGCCGGGACTGATCTACCTCCGCTTCCGGCCGCGCCGCGCCCAGGTCTGGAACGGCTTCCACGAGTTCACCAACCGGACCGTGATGCGCGACGGGACCTGGGTCCACTGACTCAGTCCTCGATGAGTTCCGGATCGGATCGAACGGAAATGGCAGCGGAATCGCGCCGAGGCTTGCCCTTTGGGTCCGTTCGGTGGGTTGGCGGCCGGCGGGAAGGGCTCGCGTTGATGCGGGTTCGGAGTTCGCTCGGGTCTGGGGCCGCCGAGCGGTTTCGGGTCGCGCGGGACGGCGACGTGGACCGCGGTTGGTGGTGTCGCGAAAGCTCCTCGACTTGGGTGGTTCATCGTTGCCATCGGCGGGCGGATTCAAGCTGCTGTCGCAACAGTGAGTAGTTGATCAAGCTTCTCAGCGGGGGTCTGGTAGTTCAAGACTTTGCGGGGGCGTGTGTTGAGCAGGCGCTCGACTTCGGCGACTTGCTGGTCGGTGATCTTGGTGAAGTCGGTGCCTTTGGGGAAGAATTCTCGGATCAGTCCGTTGCCGTTCTCGTTGGTCGGGCGTTGCCAGGGCGAGTGGGGATCGCAGAAGAACACGGGGCAGCCGGTGGCGATGGTGAACCGGGCATGTTCGGCCATTTCCACGCCCTGGTCCCAGGTCAACGATCGCCACAACGCTGCGGGGAGCCGGGCGGCCATCTCGGTGAGCCGGTCGGTCACGGTGGCGGCGTCGTGGACGGTGATGCGGCTGATCAGGCAGAACCGGGTGTTGCGTTCGAACAGGGTGATCAGGGCCGAGCGCTGGTCACCGCCGATGATCAGATCGCCTTCCCAGTGGCCGGGCACGGCCCGGTCAGCGGCCTCGGCTGGTCGGGCCGTGATCTTGGCCTCGCCGATCCAGGACCGGTTGGACCGCGGCCCGAGCTTGGACCGGGGACGGCGGCTGGTCCGGCCCGACCGCAACGCCTTCTCCACGGCCAGCTCGTGCCGCAACGCTCCGGCGCCCTGGACGTAGAGGGCCTGGTAGATCGTTTCGTGGCTCACCTGCATAGCGTCACGCCCGGCGAAGTCTCGGGCCAGCCTGCCGGCGATCTGCTCGGGTGACTGCTTGGCGTTCAACCGGGCGATCACCTCGTCCCACAGTTCAGTCCCGGGCCTGAGCTTGACCCGGTCCGACTTCGGCCGCCGCCGCCGCTCGTCGGCCCGCCGCTGAGCGATCTTGCACCGGTAACGACCGTCCACGCTGCCGGCCTCGACCTCACGCTTCACCGTCGACCGGTGCACCCCCAGCTCTCGGGCGATCGCAGCATGCCGCTGGCGTTCCCGGAGCCGGATCGCGATCACCACCCGCCCGGCCAGCGTCAATCGGCCGTTCTCATCCAGATAGTCACCCTCGGGCAGCACCCGCGGCTGCCGCGACCGCGGCGACCGCCGAAACGCACTGACCCCAGGGATCCCACCGATCCGACCCGGCTGCAACTCCATGCCCGCCAGATTGGCCCACCGCATCGCGCTCCGCCGGTTAACACCGACCCGGCGCGCCGCCTCCGAGCACGACTCGCCCGCCGCCACCAACTCCAACACCCGCGCCCGCAAACCAGCATCGACCGCCACAACAACCTCCAAGATCGTTGTTGCGACGACCGTCTGAGCCCGCCGCGCCGGTGTTCGGCCCGTGGAGCTTTCGCGACACCGGGTGCCCGGATCCGGCGCCGGAAGGCGGTCCGGCATGCTGGAGGCGTGGGTCGGCGGTCCGGCCCGCGCCACCCGCAGCCACGACATGCCGGAGTCGCCGTGTCCGAATCGTTCTATCGTCGCCATTTCGGATCGGCGCGATTGCAGGCGTACCTGACGGCGGGTGGCGGTGATCCGGCGCTGGCAGGAGCGCTCTATCACTGGAACGCCCGGCTGGCGGCCGCGCTCTGGGTCGACCTCGGCCACGTCGAGGTGGCCCTGCGGAACGCTCTCGACGGCCGGATGCAGGAGCGGCACGCCCGGCGGGAGCGCCCCGGGCACTGGCTGGACGACCCGACCCGCGAGCTGGGCAAGGGCCGGCTGCCGGGCGGCCGGCACGCGCAGCCGTACCTCGACATCCATCGCGCCCGGGAGACCGTCCAACGGCGCCGCAAGCCCGTCACGCCCGACCAGATCATCTCCGAGACCGAGCTCGGGCTCTGGCACCAGCTGGTCTCGCGGCGGCAGATGTTCCTCTGGCCGGACCTGGCCGCGGCGTTCCCCGGTGCGCCGGACCGGCGGCAGGACACCATCGGCGATCTGGTGACGTCGCTGCGCGAACTGCGCAACCGGATCGGGCACCACCATCAACTGCTGGACCTGCCGGTCGAACGCCGGCACGCCGACCTGACCCTGCTGGCCCGCTACCTGGATCCGCGGCTCGAGCGGTGGATCCGCGACCGTACCGAAGTGCCGGCGGTGGTCGCCTCGCGCCCGGGGGTCGAAGCCTGTTAGGATCGCCGCGGCGAACGCCCCGGAACCGTCCCTGTAGTCCTCGCGACAGATCAAACGGCCGGGGCTATTTTCTTTCCCTGCAAGGGATTCCGAGGTGCATTTTCTCCCCGCCCAGCAGTGGGTCAGCCGGTCCGCGGGAAGCCGGCGATGCCGCGCCAGGCCAGGGTGCTGGCAAGCTGCTTCGCCTCGGTCAGGTCGAGCCGGCCCGGCCCGGCGTTGAGCCAGTAGCGGGCGCTCACCTGGGCCAGGCCGACCAGCGAGATCGCGAGCAGCTTCGCCTGGTCGAGGGACAGGCCGGTGTCCTCGGTGATCACGCCGGCGACGGCGTCGGCGATCTCCTCCTGGGCGGCGTTGATCCGGTCCTGGACCCGATCGTCGGTCAGGTCGGACTCGAAGACGAACCGGAACTCGCCGGTGGCCCGCGCGACGTAGTCGAAGTAGGCGTCCATGGTGGCGCTGACCCGCTCCGCGTTGTCCTCGGTCGAGGCGAGTGCCTGCTCGACCTCTGTGGTCAGGCGGTCGCAGCTGGCGTCCAGGACGGCGAGATAGAGGTCCAGCTTGGAGCCGAAGTGCTGGTAGAGCACGGGTTTGGAGACGCCCGCCGCGTCGGCGATGTCGTCCATCGCGGCGGCGTGATAGCCCTTCGCCGTGAATACGTCGATCGCCGCCTGCAGCAGCTGCGCCCGCCGTTGGTCGCGGGGGAGGCGGAGGACGCGGGAGCTGGCCATGGCCGACATGTTACCGGTGAGTAGCCAGTGTCAGTCCGGATCCCGGAATAGGTGTCCACCGTACGGCGTTGCGCCGGATGCCCGGTCGAGCCGTCGTAGGTTGGACTCCGCCCACCGAGCACGCGCGTCAAACAGCAGTCGATCCAGGAGGAATCGTGGCCCTACCGCCGCTGGTCGAACCGGCCGCCGACCTGACCACCGAGGAAGTACGCCGCTACAGCCGGCACCTGATCATTCCCGACGTCGGGATGGACGGTCAGAAGCGGCTGAAGAACGCCAAGGTGCTGGTGATCGGCGCCGGCGGACTGGGCAGCCCGGCGCTGCTCTATCTGGCCGCGGCCGGCGTCGGCACGCTCGGTATCGTCGAATTCGACACCGTGGACGAATCGAATCTGCAACGGCAGATCATCCACGGCCAGTCCGACATCGGGAAGTCGAAGGCATTGTCGGCCAAGGAGTCGATCGCCGAGGTCAATCCGCTGGTGAACGTCATCGTGCACGACACCCGGCTGGACAACGACAATGTGCTGGAGATCTTCGCCGATTACGATCTGATCGTCGACGGCACCGACAATTTCGCGACCCGTTATCTGGTCAACGACGCGGCCGTCCTTTCGCACAAGCCGTACGTCTGGGGCTCGATCTTCCGGTTCGAGGGACAGGTCAGCGTGTTCTGGGCTGATCATGGTCCGCAATACCGTGATCTCTATCCCTCGCCGCCGCCGCCCGGAATGGTGCCGTCGTGCGCCGAGGGTGGCGTGCTCGGGGTCCTCTGCGCGTCGATCGGTTCGATCATGGTCACCGAGGCGATCAAGTTGATCACCGGGATCGGTGATCCGTTGATCGGCCGGCTGATGGTGTACGACGCGCTGGAGATGAGCTACAAGACGCTCAAGCTGCGCAAGGACCCGAACGGCGAACCGATCACGGGCTTGATCGACTACGATGACTTCTGTGGCGCGATCACGGACGAGGCAGCCGATGCCGCGGCCGGCAACACGATCACCGTGAAGCAGTTGGAGGAGTGGCTGGCCGACCGTGAGTCCGGCAAGCGCGACTTCGAGCTGATCGACGTCCGGGAGGCGGTGGAGCGGGAGATCAACAAGATCCCCGGCTCGGTCCTGATCCCCAAGGGCGACTTCCAGAACGGCTCCGCGCTCGGGAAACTCCCGCAGGACAAGCAGGTCGTGCTGTACTGCAAGGCCGGTACGCGGTCCGCGGAATGCCTGGCGATCGTGCACGGCGCCGGACTCGCCGATGCGGTGCACGTCGGTGGCGGCGTGAGCGCCTGGGTCAGCCAGATCGACCCGGCCCAGCCGGCTTATTGATCACCCTTTCGACAGGGCACGGAAAAGAACCCCCCGTACGATGACCGTACGGGGGGTTTTCTTCGATCTTGTCCCTAGATCAACAACGAGTGATCAGACCGTGTGGACCCGGTCGGCCTGCGGGCCCTTCGGCCCCTGCGTGGTCTCGAACTCGACCCGCTGCCCCTCATCGAGGGTCCGGAAGCCGGTCGACTCAATTGCACTGTAGTGCACGAATACGTCCGGACCGCCGCCGTCAACAGCAATGAATCCGTAGCCTTTTTCGGCATTGAACCACTTGACGGTTCCCTGCGCCATGAACCTCTCCTAGCATGTGCCTTCGCAGCCGCACCTCACGGCTCCGATTGCTGCCTGGGCGCCAGAGTGATCCAACGCCCACCGCAATAGTTCTGGGGGCGTAGCGCTAACCACGACACAGACCACTTGCAACAGCGGCAATAGCCTTGCACAAAGCCCGTGGGTGTGTGAACCCCTCCCGCCCCCGCGCGTCGCGCCGCCTCGCCGGCGGCCCGGATCAGGGCAGGGCCGCGAATGTTGCGTCCCGCCAGGGCCCGAGTTGATCTTCCGAAATCCGGGCCTCGGCCATCCGGACCCGCTCGCCGCGCAGCGGGGCGCCCTCGGCCAGGAGCTCTCGCAATGCGCGCGTCTCGTGGCCGTCGGCGGGCCGGCCGTCGGCCCGGACCACTCGCCACCACGGGACGGCGGCGCCGTGGTGCGACATCACCCAGCCGACCTGGCGGGGACCGCCGCGGCCGATCAGTTCGGCGATGTCGCCGTAGCTGGCGACGCGGCCGGGTGGGATCGCCTCGACGGCGCTCAGCACGAGTTCGATGAACTCCTCGTCCACGATGCGGCCACCCGTCCTGCTGTCCACCGCACGACCCTAGCCCCGATCCGTGGACGGGCGCCTACTGCGCGGCCCCAGAGCGGCACGCTGGCGGCGTCGCCGACGCTCAATGGTCAGCCCAGACCGCCCTCGCGCCGGCGACACCGCCATCGCACCCCGCTGACGCCGCTCGCTACGGCGCCCGTCCACGGATCGAGGCTAGGCTCCGGCCACGGGATGGCGACCGGAATACTGGCGGGTGTGGATACCAGGATCGACCTGCGCCGCGGGGCGGACCGGTTCGTCACCCGGACCGACTGGGCGACGACTCGGCACTCGTTCTCGTTCGGCGAGCACTACGACCCGGACAACGTCGGCTTCGGCGCGTTGCTGGTGGTCAACGAGGACGTCGTCGCCTCCGGCACCGGGTACGACCCGCACCCGCACCTGGACTCCGAGATCGTCACCTGGGTGCTGTCCGGCTCGCTGGTGCACACCGACTCACGCGGCAACACCGGCGTCGTGCACCGCGGCCTGGCGCAGCGGCTGAGCGCCGGCTCCGGCATCGTCCACTCCGAGCGCAACGACGCGTACCGGATCGACACCGAGCAGCCCGAGACGCCGGTGCACTTCTGGCAGATGTGGGTCCGGCCGGACGAGTCCGGTGCCGAGCCCTCCTATCAGCAGCGCGAGCTGGACCCGGCCGACCTGGACACGGACTGGGTGCCGGTGGCCTCCGGCAGCCACCCCGATGCGGTGATCACCATCGGTTCGGTCGGCTCGACCCTCTGGGCGGTCCGCGCCGCGGCCGGGATCACCCGGATCCTGCCGGAGGGGCCGCTGCTGCACGTCAGCGTGGTGGACGGCGTGGCCGACCTGGAGTCGGTGGGCCGGCTCACCGCCGGCGATGCGGTACGGCTGCGCGGGCACGGCGGGCTGCGGCTGACCGGGGTCGAGGACGCCGAGCTGCTGGTCTGGGAGCTGGCCGCATGAACTCACCGATCACGCCGGAACCGCCGCTGCTGATCCGGGTCACCGGCCGGGACCGGCCGGGGCTGACCCGGGACCTGCTCCGGCTGTTGGCCGAGGCCGGCGCCGAGGTGGACGACATGGAACAGCTGGTGGTCCGGGAGCGGCTCACCCTGGACGTGCTGGTCCGGCTGGACAGTGCCGCCGATCGGGTGATCAAGGACGTCCTCTACTGGGCGTTCACCTGCGAGCTCAAGATCGACTTCGAACGGGTCGAGGCCCGTTCGGCCCGGGCCGGCCGGCGCCGGCACGTGATCACCGTCCTCGGATCGCGGGTCGGGCCGGACAGCCTGGCCGAGGTGGCCGATGCGGTCGCCGAGCACGACGGCACGATCGACCGGATCTTCCGGCTGGCGACCGAGCCGGTGATCGCGTACGAACTCGTCGTGATCACCGAACGGCCTGAGGACCTGCGCCGACGGCTGGTCGGCGTCGCCCAGCGCACCGGGGTCGACCTGGCCGTCCAGGCGGACGGCCTGGAGCGCCGGGCCAAGCGGCTGGTGGTGCTCGACGTGGACTCGACCTTGATCACCAACGAGGTGATCGAACTACTCGCGGACGAGGCCGGCTGCGGTGATCAGGTCGCGGCGATCACGAGTCGCGCGATGGCCGGCGAACTCGACTTCGAGCAGTCGCTGCGGGCGAGGGTGCGGCTGCTCAAGGGGCTGGACCTGGCCGCGATCGAGCGGGCCCGGGCCCGGATCACGCTGACCCCGGGCGCCCGGACGTTCGTCACGACGCTGCACCGGTTGGGCTATGCGGTGGCCGTGGTGAGCGGCGGCTTCACCCAGTTCACCGACGGGCTGAAGGCCGAGCTCGGTCTTGATCATGCGTTCGCGAACACGCTGGAGATCAGCGACGGCGTGATCACCGGCGAGCTGCTCGGCCCGATCGTCGACCGGCCGGAGAAGGCGCGGCTGCTGGCCCGGATCGCCGAGCTGGAGGGCGTACCAACCTCGCAGACGGTCGCGGTCGGCGACGGCGCCAACGATCTCGACATGCTGGCCGCGGCCGGTCTCGGGATCGCGTTCAACGCCAAGCCGGTGGTCCGGGAGCAGGCCGACGCCACCGTGTCCGTACCGCATCTGGACGCGATCCTCTTCATGCTCGGGATCAGGCGCGAAGACGTGATCCAGGATGCGTAGGATCGCCGGGTGACGCGGATCGCCCTCGCCCAACTCGTCAGCGGACCCGACCCCGCCCGCAACCTCGACCTGGTGGCCGAACAGACGGCTGCGGCGGCCGCCGCCGGGGCGAGCCTGGTGATCTTCCCGGAGGCGACGATGCGGTGCTTCGGCCGGTCGCTGGCCGAGGTCGCCGAACCGCTGGACGGCCCGTGGGCGACCCGGGTCCGGGAGATCGCGCGCGAGGCCGGGATCACCGTCGCGGCCGGGATGTTCACGCCGACGGGCGACGGGCGGGTGACCAACACGTTGTTGATCACCGGCCCGGACGTCGACGCCCGCTACGACAAGGTGCATCTGTTCGACGCGTTCGGCTTCACCGAGTCGCGGACCGTCGCCCCGGGGCAGGACCTGGTGGTGGTCGAGTTGGCCGGACTCCGGATCGGCTGTGCGATCTGTTACGACCTGCGGTTCCCGGAACTGTTCACCCGGCTCGCCGACCGTGGCGCGCAGTTGATCATGGTGCCGGCGTCCTGGGGTGCCGGCCCCGGCAAGCTCGATCAGTGGCGGCTGCTGGTCCGGGCCCGGGCGCTGGACTCGACGACGTTCGTCGCGGCCTGCGGCCAGGCCGACCCGAGCACGCTCGGGATCGAGACCGTGGGCAGTGCGCCGACGGGGGTCGGCGGCAGCCTGGTCGTCGGCCCGAACGGGGCCGTGATCGCCGAGGCCGGGATCGCCCCGGAGCTGCTGGTCGCCGACCTCGACCCGGACACCATCGGTCCGATCCGGGATCAGCTGCCGGTGCTGGCCAACCGTCGGTTGGGCTGACCGATGGCCGCCCTGACGATTCTGTACGAGACGCACGCGACGACCACGGACAACGAGGCCGGCCGGGCCACCGGCTGGCTGCCCGGCGAACTCTCCGAACTCGGCCGGCGGCAGGCCGGCGACCTGGGGGAGCGGATCCGGGACCGGGCCCCGGACGCCGTCGTCGGCTCCGACCTGGCGCGGGTCCGGCAGACCGTCGCCCTCGGCTGCGCCGCGCTCGACGTACCGGTCTTCTACGACTGGCGGTTGCGCGAGTGCCACTACGGCCTGCTCGGCGGCGCGCCGAAGGAGCAGGTGCACGGGCCTGCGATCGGCCGGTTCCTGCGCAATCCCTATCCCGGCGGGGAGAGTTGGCTGGCCGCCCTGGACCGGGTCGACCGGGCCCTGAACGATCTGTGCGACCTCTTCCCCGGCGGCACGGTCGTCATGGTCGGCCACATCGCGACCCGCTGGGCCCTGCGCCGCCGGACCGAGTCGGTCAGCCTGGACGAGCTCGCCGTCGAGGAGTTCCGCTGGCGCCCGGGCTGGAAGTACGTCCTGTCCTAGCTGGATGCTCGGACCGGCGATAGCTCCTCGTGGCCGGGCTCGGTCGCCAATCACGCCTGTCGGCGGGCTGGTCACCGAGCGGGTGAGGAGTGCGGCGTTTTGAGTGGACCGGAGCAGGTCTGAGCGGGTGGCCCGGTGTCGGAATTCCTCCACGGGCGAAGCGTTTCCGCGTGGCAATCGCGATGTGGTAGTCGCCCGTGGAGGAAAAGCGACATCGGGAAGGCGGCTGCACAGTGGGCCGCCAGGACTACCGGTCGCTTCCGGATCAGGTTTCGAGGCGCGCCAGTGCTGATCGGAGGAGGTCCTCGGGCCGCTGAGTGATCACCTCGACCTGGGCCTGCAGACCGCGCTGTACGACGCGGCCCCGGCCGACCGGACCGCCTCGGCGGGCGGCCTGTTCCAGACCTTCCGCTACCTCGGCGCGATCCTCGCCACCGCGATGATCGGGCTGATCTTCGAACGCGACCTGAGCAGCGACGGCCTGCACCACCTCGGCCTGCTGACGACCGCGGCGCGGTGCTCGTCCTGCTGCTCGCCGTGTTGGCGAGTCGGCTTCGGCCCTGACCCATCGCGGTTCGTTGCCACCGGTCACACGGGCCGCGAGGCATGACGGACGTGCGCAGACATGATCGAATCGTCGGCATGAATCCACCACGGCTCACTCACGTGCGGGTGAACGTACGCAATCTCGCCGAGGCGATTCGCTGGTACGAGGACCTGCTTGCCGTCCCGGCCAGCGGGCATTGGCCCGACGACCGGCCGACCTACGCGCACTTCGAGCTCGGCCCGGTCCGGTTCGCCATCGCCGAGTTCACGCCCGCGCCGACGGGCGCCCGGTTCAACTTCGAGGTCGATGACGTCGACGGCTGGTGGGCCCGGCTTACCGAGCAGACCGACATCGTCGAACCGCTCTTCAGCACTCCGTACGGAACAAGGAAGTTCACCATCCGCGACCCCGACGGCAACGAACTCGGGTTCGTCCAAGCCTGAGACGGCACAGTGCCGGGGTGGCATCACTGTCGGTGGCGTCTGGTGCACTACCGTCGACCTGTGGACGACGAAGGACACCATGTATCAGCTGATCCGCACTCCGCGGCCGGCGGCACCGATGCCGGAGCTGGATCCGACCCAGCAACGGGTCGTCGATCATCCGGGCGGGCCGCTGCTGGTGCTGGCCGGACCGGGCACCGGGAAGACGACGACCCTGGTCGAGTCCGTGGTGGACCGGATCGAGCGGCGCGGGATGCGTCCGGAGTCGATCTTGGTGCTGACGTTCTCGCGCCGCGCCGCCGCTGAGTTGCGGACCCGGATCGCGGCCCGGCTCGGCCGGTCGGTCGCGACGCCGCTGGCGATGACCTTCCACTCCTTCTGCTACGCGCTGATCCGGCGGTTCTCCGCCGTCGACCGGTCCGGCCAGACGATCCGGCTGCTCACCGCGCCGGAGCAGGAGTTCCGGGTCCGGGAGATCCTCGAGGGCAGTCCGGAGACCGGCCGGGCGGACTGGCCGGCGAGCCTGGCGGCGGCGTTCCCGACCCGCGGCTTCGCGGCCGAGGTGCGGTCGGTGCTGGCCAAGGCCCGGCAGCTGGGGATGGATCCGGAGGACGTGATCGACGCGGGCGAGGCGGCCGGCCGGCCGGAGTGGGTGAGCGTCGGCCAGTTCTTCGACGAATATCTTGACGTGCTCGACTCGGAACGGGTGATGGACTACGCCGAGCTGGTGCACCGGTGCCGGATCCTGCTCGCCGACCCGGTGATCCGCGACACCGTACGGTCCGAGCTGCGGGCCGTCTTCGTCGACGAGTACCAGGACACCGACCCGTCCCAGGTCCGGCTGCTGCAGGCCATCGCCGGCGACGGCCGGGACGTCGTCGCGGTGGGCGACCCGGACCAGTCGATCTACGCGTTCCGGGGCGCCGAGGCGCGCGGCATCCTCGACTTCGGCGACGCGTTCCCGACCGCGTCGGGCGAGCGGGCGCCGGTGATCGCGCTCGGCCGGACCCGGCGGTTCGGCAAGGCGCTGCTGTCGGTCAGCCGCAACCTGGCCGACCGGATGGGACTGCCGCGGCCGCTCCCGCCCGAGGTGTACGCCAGCTATCGGAACCCCGAGCCGACGGCGGGCCTGCCGCCCGGCCGGATCGACGTGTTCACCTGCGCCAGCACCGGCGCGGAGGCCGAACACATCGCCGACATCCTGCGCAGCGCCCACCTGCGGGACGGGGTCCGCTGGTCCGAGATGGCGGTGCTGGTCCGGTCCGGCCGGCGCAGCATCCCCACGCTCAGCCGCGCGCTCAGCGCGGCCGGCATCCCGATCGAGGTGGCCGGCGACGAGATCCCGCTGTCCGCCGAGCTCGCGGTACGGCCGCTGCTGCTGGCCCTGCAGGTCGCCGCGACCGGCCGCCGGATCGACCAGGAACAGGCCCAGACCCTGCTCACCTCGCCGCTCGGCGGCCTGGACAGCCTCGGCCTGCGCCGGCTCGGCCGGGCGCTGCGGTCCGCCGAACGGGCCGAGCTGGCCGGCGCCGGCCTGCCCCGGCTGTCGCCGGAGTTGATCGCCCGGGCGGTCACCGAGCCCGACCTGCTGGCCGAACTGCCGGCCGCCCCGGAACGCGACCGGGCCGCCGGCCTGGCCGCGCTGCTGATCGACTGCGAGAAGTTGATCATGGACGGCGGCTCGGCCGAGGAGGCGCTCTGGCTGCTCTGGACCGGCACCGGCTGGCCGGACAAGCTGCGCCGCGAGGCGTCCGGCGGTGGTGAGCCGGCCCGCCGCGCCGACCGGGACCTGGACGCGATCTGTGCCCTGTTCGACGTGGCCGGCCGGTCCGAGGACGTGGTCGGGCTGCGCGGCGTGACCGGGTTCCTGGCCGAGGTCGAGGGCCAGCAGATCCCGGCCGACAC
The DNA here is from genome assembly GCF_013407955.1 of Microlunatus parietis. Classification (GTDB taxonomy): domain Bacteria; phylum Actinomycetota; class Actinomycetes; order Propionibacteriales; family Propionibacteriaceae; genus Microlunatus; species Microlunatus parietis. Next base: position 6,758,264 of record NZ_JACCBU010000001.1, read on the forward strand.
CCTGCGCGAAGCGGACCTCCGCGGCGAGGCCGTACGGGTGCTGACAGCGCACCGGTCCAAGGGACTGGAGTGGCCGCTCGTCGTGGTCGCCGGCGTGCAGGAAGGCGTCTGGCCCGACGTCCGGCGCCGCGGCTCGCTGCTCGAACCCGACCGGCTGTCCCGGCACGGGTTGGCCGACGACGTGCCGACCGCGATCCGGATCGCCGAGGAGCGGCGGCTGTTCTACGTCGCCTGCACCCGGGCCCGGAACCGGCTGGTGATCACCGCGGTCGCCGGCACCGAGGGGGAGGGCGACCAGCCGTCGCGGTTCCTGTCCGAACTCGGCGTGACCGTACGGGATCTGCCCGGCCGGCCGCGCCGGCCGCTGACCCTGCCGGCCCTGGTCGGCGAGCTCCGCGCCGCCAGCGTCAACGCCGACCTGCCGCCGGTGCTCCGCGAGCAGGCCGCGCTCCGGCTGGCCCGACTGGCGGACGCCCGCGACGACGACGGCCGGCCCTTGGTGCCGGCCGCCGACCCGCAGCGCTGGTGGGGCATGCTCCCGCTCAGCGACACCGACGAGACGCCCCCTGAGCCTGTCGAAGGGCCAGGCCCGGACGACCCCGGCCCGTCGAAAGTTCCGCCGGTCGTCGCGCCGGACGCGCCGATCCAGCTGTCCGGCAGCCAGCTCGCCTCGGCGCTGGCCTGCCCGCGGCAGTGGTTCCTGTCCCGGCGCGCGCAGGCCGAGCAGGCCCGCGGCTCGGCCGCCGGTTTCGGCTCGGTGATCCACGTCCTGGCCGAGCACGGCGCCCGGGAGGGCATCGACCCGGACCGCCTGTCGGACCACCTGGAAACCGTGTGGGACCAGCTCGACTTCGACGCCAAGTGGCTGTCCGCGACCGAACGTGTCGAGGCCGAATCGGCGCTGGAACGGTTCGCCGCCTGGCAGCAGTACCGGACCGGGCAGCAGCTGCTCGGCACCGAGGTCGAGTTCGCGACCGAAGTTGATCTTGGTCCGGACCGGGTCCGGCTGACCGGCGTCGCCGACCGGGTGGAGCGGGATCCCGACGGTCGGATCCGGATCATCGACTTCAAGACCGGCCGGTCCCAGCCGGCCGCGGTCGACGTAGCCCTGCAAGATCAACTCGGGGCCTACCAGCTGGCCGTGGCGCAGGGCGCGTTCGCCGAGGTGGCCGGCCCGAACGCCCGCCCGGCCGGTGCGGAATTGGTCTATCTGCGGCTGGCGGACGGCGCCGAGTTGCCCAAGGTGTTCCAGCAGGCCTCCCTCGACGACGTACCGTTCCCGGTCGCCGACCCGGAACCCGAGGACGATCCGGAACTGGCCGGCCAACCGACCTGGGTGCACCGGCGGCTGCTCCGGGCGGCCCGCACGATCCGTACCGAGACCTTCCACGCGACGGTCAACGGGTCCTGCCGGTACTGCCCGTTCGCCGGCAGCTGCCCGGCCCAGTCCGGCGGCCAGCGGGTGATCCCGTGACGGTTCACGCGCTCCGCCCGGTGGCGTCGGCGCGCCGGTTCGAGGGCACCGACGACCTGATCGAGGCGCTCGGCATCCGGTTCTCCGACCAGCAACTGGCCGCGATCACCGCGCCACTCGAGCCGAGCGTGATCATCGCCGGCGCCGGGTCCGGGAAGACGACGGTGATGGCGGCGCGGGTGGTCTGGCTGGTCGGCATCGGCGCCGTCCGCCCGGAGGAGGTGCTCGGGCTGACCTTCACCCGCAAGGCCGCCGCCGAGCTGTCCGACCGGGTCCGGACGGCGCTGGTCCGGGCCGGCGTGGTGAGTGATCGCGGGATCGACGAGTCGGGCGAGCAGTTGATCATGACCTACGACGCGTTCGCGGCCCGGCTGGTGTCCGAACACGGCCTGCGGATCGGCGTCGACTCCGATCCGACCATGATCAGCGGCGCGACCCGGTACCGGCTGGCGTCGCGGGTGGTGCGGGCGGCCGCGGGTCCGTTCGAGTACATCTCCCGGCTGCGGCCGGGCACCGTGACCGACCGGGTGCTCCGGCTGGATGCGGACCTGCAGCAGCACCTGGTCGACGCGGGGCAGCTGGACCGGCACGCCCGGGACGTGCTGACCGGGTTCGCGTCCGCTCCGCTGAACAACCGCGGCAATGTGTACGCGGACGTGAAGCGGGCCATGATCGCCACCGAGGAACGGCTCGAACTGGCCAGCCTGGTCCGCGACTACCAGGAACTGAAGCGCCACCTCGGCGTGGTCGAGTTCGCCGACCAGATGGCGATCGCGGCCCGGCTCGCGGCCGAGGTGCCGCAGGTGTCGGCGTCCTTGCGGTCCGCCTTCAAGGTGGTGCTGCTGGACGAGTACCAGGACACGTCGGCGGCGCAGGCGATCATGCTCCGCGGCCTGTTCTCGGGGCGTACGCCGAGCGAAGGGCTCGGTCACCCGATCACCGCGGTCGGTGACCCGTTCCAGGCGATCTACGGCTGGCGCGGCGCCGCGGCGAGCAACATCCTGCAGTTCGCCGGCGAGTTCCGTACCGTCAAGGGCCAGCGCAGTCCCCGCTACGCACTGACTGTGAACCGGCGCAGCGGCCACACGATCCTCGACGTGGCCAACGTGCTCAGCCGCCCGCTGCGGGCCGAGACCCTGCCCGGAGCGGAGGACGCGGCGCAGGGGATGGGCCTGCTGCAGGCACCGGAGAGCGCGGGGCCGGGCACGGTGCGGGCGGCGACGTTCGAGTCCTGGCCGGAGGAGGTCCGCTGGATCGCCGACCAGGTGATCATGATCAGGTCCGAGCAGCAGGTGCAGGCCTGGGCCGACATCGCGATCCTGACCCGCCGCAATGCCGACATCGGGCCGATCTACGCCGAGCTGACCAGCCGGGACATCCCGGTCGAGATCGTCGGCCTCGGCGGCCTGCTGAACCTGCCCGAGATCGCCGACGTGATCGCCACCCTGCGGGCGGTCGACGATGTGACGGCCAACCCGGACCTGATCCGGCTGCTCACCGGGCCGCGGTGGAACGTGGGGCCTCGTGATCTTGCTCTGCTCGGCCGGCGGGCCAGGGCGCTGGCCCGCGACCATGATCATTCCGGTGCCGACGACGGGGACGACCTGGTGGCGTCGCTCGAGCTCGCCGTCGCCGACGTGGATCCGACCGACGTGGTCAGCCTGCTGGATGCCCTGGAGGGCCCGTACGACGAGCCGGGATCCCGGCCGGACGGTGCCGAGCCGCGGTTCGGGTCGGACGGCAACCCCGGCTACTCGGCGGCGGCGCTGACCCGGTTCCGCCAGTTGTCCGGCGAGCTGGCGTACCTGCGCCGGCATGCCGAGGAGCCGGTGCTCGACCTGGTCCGCCGGGTGATCAACATCCTCGGCCTGGACGTCGAACTGACCGCGACGCCGGAGTTCGCCCGGTCCGCCCGCCGTGATCAACTCGGGGCGTTCCTCGACGCGGTGGCGGACTACGTGGACGTCGACGGCGAGGCCTCGCTGTCCGGTCTGCTGGCGTACCTGCAGGCCGAGATCGATCAAGGAAACGGGCTCGACCAGGCGGTGCCGACCGACCGCGAGGCGGTCAAGCTGCTCACCGTGCACAAGGCGAAGGGGCTCGAATGGGAGGTCGTTTTCCTTCCTGCGTTGGTGAAGGGGACGTTCCCGAGCGACCGGGTGACCGACAACTGGGTGACCAACCCGGCCGTGCTGCCGGCCGACCTGCGCGGCGACGCCGACGCGATCCCGCAGCTCGCCGACACGACGAACTCGGCGATGGGGAACTACAAGCGGCAGCTCACCGAGCAGCAGTTGCTGTCCGAGGACCGGCTGGCCTACGTGGCGGCGACCCGGGCCAAGCAGCTGCTGATCGGGTCCGGCCACTGGTGGCGAGCCGAGTTGATCAAGCCACGGGTGATCTCGACCTATCTGCAGACGATCATGGCGGAGGCGGCCCGGCAGGGCGAGCTGGTGGCCGAGGCGCCGCCGCCCGGCGAGGCGAATCCGCTGGTTGTCGCCGCGGCTCCGCAGCCGTGGCCGAAGCCGTACGATCCGGATGCGCTGCGCCGCCGCCGGACGGCCGCTGCGGCTGTGGCCGAGGGCCGGGAGCGGAAGGCACAAAGCGGGACTTACGACGGGTCGACCGAGCCGCTGCTCCTTGATCACGAAGAGATCGTCGCGGCCTGGGACGACGACATCGAACGGCTGCTGGCCGAGCAGCGGGCGGCCCGGACCCCGGACCGTTCGGTGCGGCTGCCGGAGACCCTGTCGGCGTCGGCCGTGCTGCGGCTGAACGCCGACCCCTCCGGGTTCGCCGCCGACCTGGCCCGACCGATGCCACGCCCGCCGTCACGGGCGGCCCGGTTCGGCACCCGCTTCCACCAGTGGGTCGAACAGCACTTCTCCGGCACCCTGCGCACCGGCGGCGTCGGCCAGCTGCCGCTGATCGACCCGGACGACCTGCCCGACCGCGCTGACAGCGGCGCCGCGGACGACGACGAGCTGCGCGAGCTGTGCCAGCGGTTCGCCGGCGGCCGGTTCGGCGCCGTGATCCCGTACGCGCTGGAGGCGCCGTTCACCCTGCTGCTCGGCGGCCGGCTGATCCGCGGCCGGATCGACGCCGTATATCGCCTCGACGACGAGACCGGCCCGCGGTTCCAGGTCCTGGACTGGAAGACCAGCCGGATCGGTGACGCCGACCCGCTGCAGCTGGCGATCTGCCGGGTCGCGTGGGCCGAACTCACCAGCCTTCCCCTCGATCGGGTGGACGCGGCCTTCTATTACGTACGCGACGACCGCCTGCAACACCCCGCCGACCTCCCCGGCCGCCCGGAACTGGAACGCCTCCTCGCCGGAGACGCCAGGGGCTGACTCGATGCTTCCGCGGATCGCTGGTCAGCTCACGCCGTTCCCGGTCCGGGCGCCGCGTCGAACCGGGGACCGGCGTGCCCGGCCAGCAGGCACCAGCGGCCGGCTGGCCGGTCTCGTCCATGACGAGGTCGACCACCGTTCCGGTCACCACGGCGCAGTCACCGACGACGCGGACCACCGGCCACTCGATCGATTGCGCGGCCCAACTGACTGTTGTGGTGTTGCGCCGTACGTAGTCGTCCCGGTCCAGCACGAGCTCGGCCTAGGAGGTCCAGCGACACTCTTCGTGCATCAGCTCCCGCAACTGGTCGGGATCACGGCCGCGAGCGCCTCCGCCCGAAGCCGAACGACCGCGAGAACCTCCTCTGCCTCGGTCACAGCACCAACCTAGACTTCGACGATGACCACCGCGGACGCCGAACCCACCCGCCCACGGCCGGAGTTCCCGTTGCGTCCGGAGTTCGCTCCCGATCTCTTCGCCGGTGCGGGGGAGGACTACGCGCGCTATCGCGACGGCTACCCCGACGCGATGCTGGACGAGATCGTCGGCGTGGCCGGCGCGACGGGCGACGGGGTCCTGCTGGACCTGGCCTGCGGTACCGGCCAGGTGGCGATCCCGATGGCACGGCGGTTCCGTACGGTGTGGGCCGTCGACCAGGAGCCGGACATGATCAAGGTCGGCGCGGCGGAAGCGGCCCGGGCCGGGGTCGAGATCCGCTGGACCTGCAGCAGCGCGGAACGACTCTCGATCACCGACGGTGATCTGGAGTTGATCACCGTCGCCAACGCCTTCCACCGCCTCGACCGGCGAGCCGTCGCCCGGTCGGCACGGGGCTGGCTGCGGCCCGGCGGAGCGCTGGTGATCATGGGCTCCGGACGGATCCCGGGCGAGCCCCTGCCCGACTGGGAATCCGTGGTCCGGACGGCGATCCGGGACTGGCACCAGTCGAATCCGCCGGCCACTCCGACCTCCGACCAGAGCCCGCCCGATCAGCGAAAGGTTTCCCACGAGGACCTGCTGGTCGAGGAGGGCTACCGCGTCAGCCACCGCTCCTTCGTCGTGGCCCGGGAACGCACGCTGGACGAAGTGATCGGCCACGTCTATTCGCGTTCGAACTCGACCCGCCGCGCCCTCGGCCCGAACGCCGCCGACTTCGAAGCCGACCTGCGCCAACGCCTCCTGGCCCGGCACCCGGACGGCCGCTACCCCGAAGACCTCGGCTACTTCTACTCCGTCGCACACCCGATCACCGGAGCAGCGTAACCGCAGTTCGCCGAACCGCGACCCGTCCACGAGCGACCCCGGCTCGCCACCGGCCCGCATTCGCGATCGTCCGCGCATTCGCGCCCGTCGCCGCATCAGCGACCGCCTCGTGCATTCGCGACCGCTTCGTGCATTCGCGATCGTCCGGGCGTCCGCGACCGCCCGACCCATCTGGGACCGCTTCGTGTTTTCGCGATCGTCCGGGCGTCCGCGACCGCCCTACCCATCTGGGACCCCGGGTGTCCGCGACCGCCGCCGCATCCGCGACCGCCTCGTGTTTTCGCGATCGTCCGTGCATCCGCGACCGCCTCACCCACTGGGACCGTCCGGGCGTCCGCGACCGCCTCACCCATCTGGGACCGTCCGGGCGTCCGCGACCGCCTCACCCATCTGGGACCGTCCGGGCGTCCGCGACCACCTCACGTCCGCGAACCTCCCCGCATCCGCGACCCCCACCACATCCGCGGCCACGTCACGCACCCGCGACCACGCACTCATCCGCGACCGCCCCACGCATGCGCGACGGTTGCAACAGTCGCGGATGCGTGGAGCGGTCGCGGATGCGTTCGGAGTTGGGCGTCGACGTCGTCGGCGAGAGGGTCGAGCGGCCGGCGACGAGGTCGGCCGGGGTGCCCTCGAAGACGATTGAGTCGCCCGGTTGCCGGCGGCCGACGGCCTGGCTCGCCGCCTGCGCCGACCGCGATCCCGTGGCCGCCGTGGCTCCGGCGGACTGGCTGGTCCGGGTTCGGACGGGCGGTTTCGGACCGGCTCCGGGATCGGGCCGAGCGGGCGTCGGGTCGCGGGCCGCCTGGCCCGGCGTGCGGCTGCGCCGACCCGGACCGGGGTCGATTTCGCCGAGGGAACGAACTGCGGCTGCTGCTCACGTCGGCCGGTCTCCCGGAGCCCGCCCGTAATCGGAGGATCGGCGTCGACGTGCCGATCGACCGGGATGGACCTCGCCTCGAAGAGTTGATGATCATCGTCGAGTAGGACGGAGACCAGCACCGGACCGACCCGATGCAATGGAGTCGCGACATTGCACGACACGAGGCCGCCCGATACCGGATCGTCCGGGTCACCCACGGCCGGATGCCGGACCTTCCCGAGACCGCCGAAACGGTCCACGCGATCCTTGACCGAACGCGGATACCGCGGACCCACCCACCTTCACCCGCGAATGGCGGGCCCGGTTCGAACACCGACTGTGTCGATTCCTAACGCCGAACGAGCCTATTGCAGAATGCGGGCCGCGGGCGTCATCCTCTGAGATTTCGGCTGTCGCAGTTCCACCCTGAAATTCACCGCAGGTGGTCGCCTCGACGGCTCGACCAGCCGCGCGGGCAGTCCGCCCGACCGGCCCATCACTGAGTGGACGCGTTGACCCCGATTTCGAACGATTCCGCCGGTCAACGCGTCCGCTCGATGAAGTCACGGACCAGCAACCGAGTGTCCCGAATCCGGAACAGGTTGAAATCCCGATTCGGCGTCGTTGACGTCAGAGTCGACGTGCGCGTGCCGACGTTCAGGATTGCGGTACGGGTTCGTCGGGGAAGTGGCGTTCCCAGAGGGCGCGGGCGGCTGGGCGGAAATCCGGTAGGTCGAAGTCGATGTAGTGGATCAGCATTTCCGGCAGTTCATCCAGGTCCTGGAGAATGGTCCGGCGCAGGGTTTCGCGGAACTCGTCGTCGCCACCAGGCACGGGCTCCCCGGGGTAGAGGTCGCGCCACAGGCGGCGCAGGTAGAGCATCCCAGATCCGTCGTCAAAGGCTGTTATGGAGCCAATATTCTCTTCGATCCCGTCGTTGAAACCCTCCATCGCATCCCGTAGCTGTCGTTTGAAGACATTCGATAGGGGATCACCAGACTGAACGAAACCTTGCAACTCCTCGAAGTCGTTGATCTCCGGGTTGAGATAGTTCTCCAAGATGCGGTAGAGCCAGCCGTACTCGATCTCATCGGGGTTTCCGTTGACCCATGGTCGGTCTCTGAACCTCACAGTCTCACTCCTCCTTCATAGGTCGACATAAAGCGTGCGGATTTCGGCCTTGCCCTTGGCGCCTACACCAAGCGCGATCACGACATCCGCTCCGGAGAAGTCCGGGATTCGCGACGTGGTTGGTTCCGGTTGAGTCGAATCTCCGGCTGGGCGCCCAGACTTGATCCACCGAACCCGGCGTGCTCGTGCAAGCTTGAGGTCACCGTTGTCGGATTCGAGTTGAACACCGGCGCAGAATCGATGACCGTTGGCGCCGAGCAGATCCAGCACGGGGAGAACCACCCAAGGACGAGTACCACGTACTACACCGGAATCCAGGATCGCGCGCACGTCCGGATGTTTGGTTGCGTGAATATACGCAGTCAGGAACGCGATCGGGTCGGTGATCGCGGTGGCCCTGGTCTGACAGACGTGCGACAGGCGCCCGGCCTTGAAGGCGTCGACACCCGCACGTCGTTTGGCCGGATCGGTCTGGGCTGGATCCTCGAGCGCGGCGACTCGGAGACTCAGCCGGTCACCGCTCGCGGCGAAACCCTCGTGGCGGGACAGGGCGTGGCCGCCGCCCTGGTCGATCGCGACCAGGGCTCGGAGGACATCTGGATGGTCGAGGTCGGGGTGCGGGTTCGCGGTGAAGTCGAGCCAGGGACGGTCGGCGCGGTGCGCGTCCAGATACTTCGTCGCGTCCTCGTGGGTCACCTGCGGCAGGTTGGCGTCTTTGGCCGGGTCGAAGCTGGTGACCAGGTCCTCGGCGGTGAGATAGCCGCCGCTCGGGGCCGAGAAGCCGCCGGGGCGGGTGACGACCCGACTCAGCCGGAACTGCGGCGCCGGCGGGCCGGGCTGCACCGCCGGACCTGCGGGACCCGCGGTTCCGGATGGGCCTTCGGTCGAGCCGGATCCGCCGGGACTCCAGTGCGCCGGGGGAGCGCCGGTCTGCGGGATGCCGGTGGCTTGCGTCTCCGCGATCCACCAGGTGCCGACCCGGTGCACCTCGGCGAGTCCCGGGTGGCCCGAGCTGTGGTCGCCGATCGCTTGGTGCAGCGCGACGGCGGCCTGTTCCAGGGCGGCGAGGATCGGGCCGAGGCCGGGTTCGCCGGACCGGGCCGACAGCACGTCGATCTTGTGCTCGCACCAGCGGGCGACGGCTGCCCAGTCCTGGGTCAGCGCGGGTGTTCGGGCCAGCAGGCCGGACAGGTCGTCGATGATCGACTGCAGGTCGGACGACGCCATCAGGAACCGCCCCGGGCGCGGGCGGCGAGTTCCGCGTCCGCCCTCGCCGCCGCCTCGGCCAATGCGGCCACGGCCTCGTTGAGCCGGCCCGACGTCCCATCGATCAGGCCGGCCATCGCGATGTCGGAGCGCCGGACGGTGCCGCCGAGGACCTGGGCGACCCGGTCGCCGAGTCCGGTCAGGTCCGGCGTCGAGGCGGCCACCCGGCCGGCCATCCCACGGGCTTCGGCGGCCAGAGCCGTCAGCTCCGGTTCGAGGTCCACGGGCTGCGGCGGGTCAGATCTGGTCGGCGTAACCCGTGGCGCCGGAGGCCGCGGCGTCCAGGGCCTGGGCAGCCGCCTCGATCGCCTTGTTCGCACCGTCCAGGAGCTCGACCAGTTGCCGGTCGGCGCCGGTGGACGTGCCGGAGATCAAGGACTCGATCCGGGCCGAGTGCTGGCTGAAGTTCTGCTTGAAGTCGCCGAGCCCGCCGGCGGTCTGCCTGGCCGACGACGCCACCTCGTACAGCGCCTGCTTCAGTTGTTCGAGATCGGACAAGTTCAGACCTCACTTTCGTTCCAGGGTTCGGTTCCGCCGGGATTCGTACGGTTCTGCGCGGCCAGACGGCGCCTCAGGACCCAGTCTCGCGGCATCTTGATCACCGCGACGATCCCGGCCACGATCAGGAAGAGGATCAGCAGGGTCGACAGGAACGATCCGCCGATCAGGAACGACAGCACAAACGCCGCGATGACCGCGAGCCCGGTGATCGCCTGACCGAGCTCCAGCCCGGCCTTGCGCGCGGCCAACATGGCCAGCAGGATCGGCGCCGCGCCGACGATGCCGTTGAACCAGCTGCCCGACGACAGCACGGCCCAGAGCAGCTGACTTCCCGGCAGCACGATCCAGCTGGCGATCACGATCGCGAGGCGCAGCTTCCGGGTCCGGTCCTCCCGCTCGCGGATCACCTCCTCGGCCGTCACGGCGATCTCGTCGGCGATCCGGCGGATCGCGGTCTCGGCTTCCGCGGTCGTGGTGATCACGGGCGGTTCGAGCACCATCCGCTCGCCCTCGACGGGCAGCTGGGCCCGGGCGAGGAGGTCGGCGGCGAACTGCTCGAGCTCGTCGGCGTTCTGCCGCAGCTGCTCACGCCGGCGGCCGGCGCTCGCCGCGGCCGTCTCCGCGCCGTCCAGCTCGAGCCGGTGACCGGTCGCGTCGCGGTGCTGTCGGTCCCGCTCCCGCTCTCCGGCCCGGATGATCCGGGTCAGGCTCTCGGCATACAGGCGCCCGTGCGTTTCGGCATCGTACGGTTCGTTCATGACGCCGCCCATCGTCGCACCAAGTGGTCCGCGTCGGCGGAGGTCAGCGGCGCGAACGGCACCACCTGGATCGGTTCCGGGTTGATCCCGTCCCAGACCAGCGCCCGGTACGGCTCCGAACCCCACCGGGCCCGCGGACCGCAGACGCTGCGGACGCCGTCCTGAGGATGGCGCAGGAACACCGCGGCACTCACGTCGGCCCTGGTGTAGCTGAGCTGTGAGGTCGCGACCGGCAGCCGGTTCCACCAGCCGAACGTGATCAGGCCGCTCGCCGGGCCTTCCCGGACGATCTCCTGCAGCGCGTCCTTCGGGCTGACGAACGCACCGGGAAGCTGGACCGCCATCCGGGGCACGGCGTGCAGTCCGTACGCGAGCAGGTGGCTGGGCTGGTTGACCCGGCCCTCCCGGAGCCTGGTCCGCAGCTCGAAGATCGCATCGATGATCTTGGCCGGACCCTGGACCACCTCGACCCCGCAGCCGAGCCCGGTCAGGACGTTGATCAAGGCCTGCCGATGTTGATCAAGCTCCGGATCGCCGGCGACCGCGTCCATGATCACGAACTCCGGCCGGCGGCCGGCTTCGGCGAGCGCCGAGGAGACGGCCAGCCCGCTCAGCACGCCCCAGGCGTCGGCCGGTCCGTCGCCGAGCACCACCACGCCGGCGCCCGGCTCCGGTCGTACGTCGATCGTCACCGGCTGCTCGGTCACCGCGATCGGCATCCCGGCCCAGGCGGCGACCCCGGCACCGGCGGCAGGCTGCGGCGCCGCGGCCAGGTCGAGCAGCCGGGCCGGCTCGCCGACGTGGAAGATGCGCGGCGGCCGTACCGCCGGGCCGGCCTTGGCGAACAACTGCCGCCGCAGCTCGGCGAGCTTGGGCTTGTCGGCGAACGTGACCAGGATCTGCCGGTTGTCGTCCGGATCGCCGAAGTTCTGGTTCAGCACCGCCTGGCCGCGGAACCGGAGCAGCCCGGCGGCGCGGTTCCCCTCGCGCAGGATCGCCTGTGAGTCGGCGGAGGTCGTCTTCAGGGCGATCCGGATCGGCACCTGGCCGAAGATCGAGCCCCGCCGGGTGGCCAGCCGGCTCATCCCGTCCAGCGTCTGTGTCGCGAGTACCAGATGCACGCCGTAGGCACGGCCCAGCCGGGCCAGCCGCTCCAGCAGCCGGGCGGCCTCCTCGGCGATGTCGTCGTCGTCCTCCAACATCACCTGGAACTCGTCCAGCACCAGCAGGATCCGCGGTGGCCGGTCCGGCTCCGGCGGGTAGTCGGAGAGATCGGTCACGCCGCGTTGCTTGAACTGATCACTGCGCCGGGTCATCTCCTCGGTCACGTGCCGCAGCACGGCGAGCCCGAACGTCCGGTCGCTGTGCACGCCGAGCACCCGGGCGTGCGGCAGCCAGAACTCCCGGTCCCGACCGGGTCCGAGCGCCGAGAACTCCAGCCCGTGCTTGAAATCGAGCAGCTGCATCTCGAGGTCGGACGGCGCGTAGCGAGCCGCCAGCCCGTGGATGAGCACCAGCAGCAGGTTGGACTTGCCCTGCCCGACCGCGCCACCGATCAGCACGTGCGGCAGGGCCGGGTTGCCCGTGCGCAGCCGCAGCTCCACCTGGTCCCGGTCGTCCAGACCGACCACAGTCCGCAGCTCGTCGTCCACCGGTTGCCACCACGGCGTCGGCCCGGGCAGCGTGTTCTCGAACGGTGCGACCGGCAGCTCGGCCCTGGTCGCGAGCCCGATGATCGACTCGGCGATTCCGGCGGTCGTCGCGGCGTCCAGGTCGGCGTCGATCCGTACCGGCACGTCCGGCAGCCAGTTCAGTGAGATCGCGTCGCCGCGGATCTCGACCGGGGACAACAGGTCGATCAGTTCGTACGGATCGACGCCGCGCTCCGGCGTGACCGTGGTGTCGCAGCCGACCAGGAACGTGATCCCGCGGCCGGCGCCGGTGCGGGCCAGCCGCAAGAGGTCCTGCTGCATCGCCTCGTCGATCCCGGCCGGATAGTCCAAGATCAACAGCACCCGGTACGGATCGAGGTTCCAGCCCTGCGCCGCCATCATCGCGCCGAACGTGGCGAAGCCGGTCTCGGCGAGCCGGGCGGCCCGGGCGGCGGAGACGTCGATCAGCCCGTCCACCGCGGTGCGCAGGTCGGCCGGGGCTCGGACCGGTCGCGGCAGCAGGTCCGGATGTTCGCTGCTGACCGACCGCAACACGCCCATCGCTCCGGTCAACTGCGGATCGTAGGTGTCGATCCGAACCAGCCACGGCTGGGCCGCCGCGAGCAGCCGGACCGCGACCGAGCTGAGCAGCCGGTGGGCCGAGCCCGCCTGGTCGGCGATCACCGACCAGCCGCTGGTGCCGAGCAACGGGGCGATCACCGGCAGCGCCCGCTCGCCCGGCAGCGCGAAGTGGCCGACCCGCACCCATTCGGCGGTACGGCCTCCGACGGACTCCGGGCTGCGCCAGGCCGGTGCTTCCGGGGCCAGCGAGGCCAGGCCGGGCGCCAGCTGGCGTACCGCCTCGTCGATGGTCGGCGCAGCCGTCCGGGCCGCATCGATCATGGCCTGCCGGATCAGCGCGTCGCCGGCCGAGGCCGACTCGATCGAGTGGCGGGCCGCAGCCTCCCGGTCCAGCGCTGAGCGGTGCTCGTCGTCGGCGACCTGGCGGGCCTGCTGAGCCACCTGGCCGGCGAGCACACCGAGTCCGCGCAGTCGGGCCTGGAGGGTGCTGCCCGCAAACCACTCCATCGGTCCAAAGCGCATCGAGTGACCCTTCCGTGCCCGCGTCCCCAGGTCCCTCGGCCGGGGTGCCGTACGAACGCCTGAGCATACCGGCCGGGAATGACAGCAGGTCGGAGTCGGCCGCGGTAGGCGTCCGCGACCACGCACCCGTCCGCGACCGCCCCACGCATCCGCGACCACGCACCCGTCCGCGACGGCCCCACGCATCCGCGACCGTTGCACGCATCTGCGACCGTTGCAACAGCCGCGGATGCGTGGAGCGGTCGCGGATGCGTTCGGAACTAGGCGCCGACGTAGTCGGCGAGGTGCTCGCCGGTCAGGGTGGACCGGCCGGCGACCAGGTCGGCCGGGGTGCCCTCGAAGACGATCGTGCCGCCCTGGTTGCCGGCGCCGGGGCCGAGGTCGATGATCCAGTCGGCGTGCGCCATGACGGCCTGGTGGTGTTCGATGACGATCACCGACTTGCCGGCGTCGACGAGGCGGTCCAGCAGCCCGAGCAGTTGCTCGACGTCGGCCAGGTGCAGGCCGGTGGTCGGCTCGTCCAGGACATAGACACCGCCCTTCTCACCCATCTGCGTGGCCAGCTTGAGCCGCTGCCGTTCGCCGCCGGACAGGGTGGTCAGCGGCTGGCCGAGGGTGAGGTAGCCGAGGCCGACGTCGGCGAGGCGGTCCAGGATCTTCTGCGCGGCGGGCGTCGCGCCGGGTCCGGTCGCGAAGAACTCGGCCGCGTCGGTGACGGACAGGGCGAGCACCTCGCTGATGTCCTTGCCGCCGAGCTTGTACTCCAGCACTTCGGCCTGATACCGCTTGCCGTCGCACTCCTCGCAGACGGTCGAGACACCGGCCATGATCGCCAGGTCGGTGTAGATCACGCCGGCGCCGTTGCAGGTGGGACAGGCGCCCTCGGAGTTCGCGCTGAACAGGGCCGGCTTGACGCCGTTCTCCTTGGCGAACGCCTTCCGGATCGGTTCCAGCAGCCCGCTGTACGTGGCCGGGTTACTCCGCCGGGAGCCGCGGATCGCGCTCTGGTCGATCGTCACCACACCGTCCCGGCCGGACACGGAGCCGTTGATCAAGGAACTCTTGCCCGAGCCGGCGACGCCGGTGATCACGCACAGCACTCCGAGCGGGATGTCGACGTCGACATCGCGCAGGTTGTTGGCGTTCGCTCCGCGTACCTCGAGGACCTCCTTGGCCGACCGGACCGATCCCTTGACCGATGCCCGGTCGTCCAGATGCCGGCCGGTCAGGGTGTCACTCTTGCGCAGATCGTCGACCGTACCCTCGAAGACGATCTCGCCGCCCGCCGAGCCGGCGCCCGGACCAAGATCGACAACATGGTCGGCGATCGCGATCGCCTCCGGCTTGTGCTCGACGACGAGGACCGTGTTTCCCTTGTCCCGAAGGCGGATCAGCAGGTTGTTCATCCGCTGGATGTCGTGCGGATGCATGCCGATGGTCGGCTCGTCGAAGACGTACGTGACGTCGGTCAGCGACGAGCCGAGATGCCTGATCATCTTCGTCCGCTGCGCCTCGCCGCCGGACAGCGTGCCGGAGGAGCGGTTCAGCGAGAGGTAGCCGAGGCCGATCTCGACGAACGAGTCCAGGGTCTCCTGCAGCTTCGTCAGCAGCGGCGCGACCGACGGTTCCTTCAACCCGCGCACCCAGTCCGCGAGCTCGCTGATCTCCATCGCGCAGGCGGCCGCGATGCTGATCTTCTTGATCTTGGACGACCGGGCCAGTTCGCTCAGCCGGGAGCCGTCGCAGTCGGGGCAGGTCTGGAACGTGATCGCCCGGTCCACGAACTCACGGATGTGCGGCTGCATGCCCTCCCGCTCCTTGGACAGCATGGACTGCTGGATCCGCGGGATCAGGCCCATGAACCAGACGTTGACCCCGTTCACCTTGATCCGCGTCTGCTCCTTGTAGAGCAGGGTTTCCAGCTCCTTCTTGGTGTACTTGCGGATCGGCTTGTCCGCGTCGAGGAAGCCGGAGTTCTTGTAGATGGTGCCGTACCAGCTGTCCCCGGTGTGGTTCGGCACCAGCAGCGCGCCCTCGTTCAGCGACAAGGTGTCGTCGTAGAGCTGGCTGAGATCGAAGTCGGACACCCGGCCGACGCCCTCGCAGCGCGGGCACATGCCGCCGATGATCTTGAAATCGCGGCGCTCCTTGACGGTGCGGCCGCCTTTCTCGAAGTTCACCGCGCCGGCCCCGCTGATCGAAGCCACGTTGAAGGAGTACGCCTTCGGGGACCCGATGTGCGGCTTGCCGAGCCGGCTGAACAGGATCCGCAGCATTGCATCGGCGTCGGTGGCGGTGCCGACCGTCGAGCGCGGGTTGGCGCCCATCCGTTCCTGATCGACGATGATCGCCGTGGTCAGCCCGTCCAGTACGTCCACCTCGGGCCGGGCCAGCGTCGGCATGAACCCCTGCACGAACGTGCTGTAGGTCTCGTTGATCATCCGCTGCGACTCGGCCGCGATCGTGTTGAAGACCAGGGAACTCTTGCCGGACCCGGAGACTCCGGTGAACGCGGTCAGCCGGCGCTTCGGGATCTCCAGGTCGACGTCCTTGAGGTTGTTCTCCCGGGCGCCGTGGACGCGGATCAGATCATGGCTGTCCGCCGGGTGCCGGTCCGGAGTCTCCTTGCGGGCGGTCTGCTTCCGGGTCCTGGTGGCCGTGCTCATCGGGTCTCCATCGTGGTAGCTGGGGGACGGTGGGTTTGGTCCTGGTGCCGATCCAATCATTCGTCCTCGAGGAGGCCGAGCACGTTGCCGTCGGGGTCGGTGAACGTGGCGACCCGGCGGCCCGGGCCGACCTTGTGCGGCTCCTCCTGGACGGTGCCGCCGGCGGCGACGACCTCGGCCAGCTTGCCGTCGAGGTCCGCGACGTGCCAGTAGGCGACCGGCCCGGCCAGGCTCTGCGGACCGCCGGCCGGCACCAGGCCGATGTGCTGCCCGGCCACGTCGAAGCCGACGTAGTAGGGCGAGTCGGCCTGCGGCTCGATGCCGAGCAGGGTCGCGTACACCTTCTTGGCGGCGGCCAGGTCGGTGACGGGATGCAGGACGGTCTTGATGCCTTCGATCGACGAGTCGGTCATCGGATGCTCCTTGTGTGGTTGGCGTGTACGACGCGTTCACGCTAACCGCGGCGCGGAGCCGGCCACTTCTCGATTCCTGATCGATCAGGACCGCCCTGGAGGGATCAGCCGGCGATGATCTTGGTCGCCGCCGCGGCCAGCCGGTCGTAGTCGTCCACGGTGTTGTACGACGCCGCGGCCAGGCGGACCTGGCCCCGCCCGTGCCGGAACGAGACCGCGGCCTCGATCGCGTACTCCTCGGCGAGCCGGTCGCCCAGCCGGCGGGCCTGCTCGGCGTCGGCGATCGCGTCGGGCAACCGGACCAGCCGCATCGTCGGCGCCGGGTGCACGGCGAGCCCGTCCAGCGACGTGCCGAACGCCTCCGCGAGCAGCCGCTGGCCGGCCCCGACCAGGTCGGCCTGGCGCTGCACCTGGTCCCAGCCGCCGAGTCGTTCCCAGAAGTCGAGGCCGTCGCCGAGGGCGAGCCAGCCGGCGTAGTCCCAGGTGCCGGGGTGGTCGAAGGCCGCCGCGTAACCCTCGTTGAGCTGCCAGTTCATCGTGCTCGGGAAGGTACGGTCACGCAGGTCGGACCGGGTCCACAGGGCGGCGGTGCCACGTGGCGTGTAGGCCCACTTGTGCAGGTTGCCGATCCAGTGCGCGACGCCGAGGCCGGCGATGTCGGTTCGCAGGGTGCCCGGGACGTGCGCCGCGTCGGCCAGCACCGGGGCGTCGACCGCTGCGGCGATTGCGGCCACCGGCAGCACCGTGGCGGTGGGTGCGGTGATCTGGTCGACCACCAGCAGGCGGGTCCGCGGGCCGACCTGCGCGGTGTAGGCGGCGATGATCTCGTCGTCGCTCGCACCAAGATCGAATTCGGCGATCTTGATCACCGCGCCGCGGCGGTCGGCCCAGTTCTGGGCGGCGATCCGTACCGCTCCGTAGCCGTGATTGCAGAGGACCAGCTCGTCACCCGCGGCGAGTTCGAGCGAGGCGAGGACCGAGGAGACGCCCTCGGAAACGTTGCGGACCAGGCCGATCGAGTCGGCGTCGACGCCGAGGAAGGCGGCGGCCCGCTGCCGGGAGTTCTTGATCAACGGCGGGAGCTCGCGACCGTTGAAGCGGTGCGGGTTGCGCTCGGCGCGATCGCGCCAGGCCTCGGCGGCGCGGCGGACGACGATCGGGGCGCAGCCGAAGGCGCCGTGGTTGAGATGGAGGACGTCCGGATCGAGGCCGAACTCGGCGAGAAGGTCGCGGTTCACGGATGGCCATCGTACGGTGAACAACGCCGGAATCCTGTCTCGCCGCCCGCCGTACCCATTGAAACCGATTGCAACATGTGATTGTTTTCCTCATATGAGAAGCCGCTTGTTGGTTCTTGTCGCGGGACTGGTGATCATGTTCGGGGCGATTCCGGCCGCGACGTCGTCGGCCGCCGAGGTGTCGTACGCGGGAATCCGGATCGTCCGGGCCAGCCCGGGCACGCCGAGCGTTCCCGAGGTCACCCTGCCGGAGGGCTATGCGTTCGTGGCGGGGGAGAAGTTCCACGTCGCGAGCCGGGCCGAGTACTACACGTTCATCCAGGGGCCGCGCAGCGAAGCGGGCATCACGGTGACCGTGCGGTGGCCGGGAATCAGGATCGCCGACATCGTCTGGCGGGACAACCACCTGAGTTTCGACCGGCCCGACCGGGACACCGTGACGTTCACGGTGCCGGTGACCGCCGCGACGACGAACGCCGAGCAGCCGACCATCCAGGTCTGGAGCTCCATCCCGACCGTGCCGGGCGTCCAGTGGCGGATCGAGCACAACGATCCCGACCGCGTCGCCGGCCCGTGGACCACGGTGGCCTGGCCGGCCGGGCAGGTCACCTCGGTGATCAGCTACCTGGTCGCCTCCGAGGCCGTACTGAAGGACTCCGGGCTCGCCGCCACGGCAGCGACGAAGGGCCACACCTGGTATCTGATGGGCTTCGAGACGAACAACACCCTGCACCCGGACAACCCGCCGCACTGGCACCTTTCCTACTACGCCGGCCCGAACACGAGCGCGCGCGCCTACCTGCCGCACTTCTGGTTCGACAAGCTGGGCAAGAACTACTACAACGGCATGGACGTCAGCGGCCAGGGCCGGCTCAGGTACTACGTGGGCGACCCGGCCCCGATGTACGACTTCGCCGGCAACCTCGTCGCCACCACCGTCATCCGGGAGGACGGCGGCCTGGACATCATCAATCCCGAGGGCCGCACCTACGCGATCAAGCCCGGCCGCGACGCGACCTTCCTGAACGAGATCAACGTGACCCGGGACGACAAGCCCTGGCTGACCATCCGGACCTCCGACGACGTCAAGCGAGGCCTGATGATCTTCACCATCACCGACCGCCAGCGGCCGGGGCAGAGCCGGAGCACCGTCTACGAGTACGACCGCCTGACCGGAGTGCTGAAGCCCTGACCGACGTGAGGGTCGGCTAGGTCGCGGTGGCCGACATCGTCTCCAGGGCTCGCTCAGGGATTCCCGGCTAGGGCGCACATCCCGGACCGCGGTTCTCGTCACGCAGTCATTCATTTCCATCCTTCGCGTCGATCGAGTGGCGAGAAATCGACGTGCGGAGCCCTCGTTCGAGTCGATAACTCGCCACTGGATCCAGGCGAAAGTCACGGCCGGGTCGCGAGCCCCTGACTGCATTCGCCGAATGGACGCTTATGGCAGATTTCAGCGCCGAGAGTTGCCATTTGCGTCCAGACGATGACAAAAGCCATTCACAGAAAGTTCCTCTACTTGATTCGGTCAAAACGGCGTCGGTGATCGTGCCTTCCCAGGCGACGAGGGACTGCTTGACGACCGTTTCGGCCCGCGGATGGCCGGCGCCGGTGATGATCCGGAACTCCTCGGAGTCGCGCGTGACCTCATTGTCGGGGTGGAATGTGACATCAGAGCCGATGCCCCGAACCCTCGAGCCTTGTTGCCGCCGACGGGTCGGTCCGGACTCGCCAGGACTGACTACGGCGTGCTCTCATCGACCCATCGGTAGGCGGTGGTACGGGTTGGTAGGAGCAACGTCCGCATGAAGAGTTCCGGTTCACTCGTCGTCACGCCGCGTCGTTCCTCCTCATTCGGGACTCCGTTGTCAAAATAGCTCTGCGCAAGTCTCCCGCCGCGCTCAGGGTCATGGACCAGGAGTTGGATACCGGACTCGGGCGAATACGTGAACTCGGCACAAGCCGTCCAGTTGCGGCCTCCCAAGATCGAGTAGAGGACAACACGCGTAGGCGTAGTTGTTGACACTGTCACCCTTTCGTTAAGCCGTTCTCCAGAACGCATCGACAATCTTGCCGAGCCAGGCCGATCCGTTGATCATTCCATTCGATTGTATCTCCTCAAGGCGTGCGAGGGCGCCAGCTACTGCTGGTTCGCTGAGTCCGGAGGCTTCCAAGGAAGTTCGAAGTTCATTGCAGTCCACGGAAGTCACGTGGTTGAACACCTCCGGACTCAGTTGCTTACCGATGCGTTCCGTCACGAAATTGGATCGAATCGCTGTGCTGGAGCCTTCGGGAAAGGAACAGCCATGGTCGATCGCGACTGGGCGTCGCGCCTCAGTCGTCAGATAGTTTCCCTCGTGGCGGTCCGAATTGCCGCTCACATAATCGAGAACAGCCATCTTCTCGCGATCGGGAATTTCGTACCAGTAGACCGAGCGGCCTGGGCTCGCCTCCTCGTCCCACTTTTGCAAGGAGCCCATGCCCTTGGGGCCATTCCACTCGGTCGTGGTGGGCACGAGGTTGAATCCCAATGCTTCATCGAGTCGAGATGTTGCCACCTCACGGTTCCAGTAGTGCCCGACCGGAATGTCGGCACGAACGCCGGGAGCTTCTTCCTGGCCAGGCTTGTATATGCCGGAACTGCGGTCGGAGAAAAGAACTTGATAGGCTCCATTGACGTGGCTGCTGGCTTTGAGGTCATCTATACCGACAACGTTCTTCTTGCGCAGGGCAATTTCTGAGTCGCTCAGATCGAAGTAGGGTCGGTCGGTGGCGGGCGGCCCAAGGGTTCGATCTGGTTGCGTCCCCGGGTCCGCGTTGCGCGGAGGCTGCGCGTAGCGATCGACGAGTGTGGCCGGTAGGGGTTCCTGATGTTCGCCTTGCGCGCCCACCGATGTCGTTCTTGACTCACCTCTCGCTTCAGCGAGGCGTTGGTTGTGTTCACGGATGTACTCGACCGGAGTGCGGTTCGGGGAATCCGCCACCGGCGAAGTTCGATGGTCTGCACCCTCCTTCAAGGTGCGCGACTCGGGTGGAACCCGGTCGCCGTCCGGCGCTGGGTCCTCCCGGATCGCCTCACGACTCAGATTCGGACCTGGTCCGTGTCGTCCATCCCGCAAGGTGGTGGCCCGAACGTCTGAGAGTTGGCTGTTGTATTGGTTGATGTACTCGACAGGGCTGCGTCCCTGGGAATCGGTGACCGGGACCTCTCGTGGGCGCTGGTCGACCTTGTCGATCGCTTCGGTACCCTTCGATGCCGCTCCTTCGAGCAGGATCGGCATGCCGTCGGTAGGTTTGGCCTTGTCGATTTCCACCTGCGTCACCTCCTGGTCTGGTCCCTGATCGGCGCAGGATTCAGATCATGGAGAACTCTTCGACGATCCCCGACCACCAAGCTCCGGGCTCGAGCGCACTGCTGTCGATCTTCGAGAGCTCCATCCGAGCTGACTCGACCACGTGAAGGTAGTCTTCCCTCGAGGTCTTGCCGTCCTCGACCCGATCGTAAAGTTGACTGATCCTACTTGTGATCGCAAGAAATTGGGAGAATTCTCTAAGTCCCGTATTGACGGGTGTGATCTCATCCGCGATGAGATGTTTCGACACGACTCGACCGCTGGTCTCCGTCAAACACATGGCGTATTCGCCATGCCAAGCCAACCCGAATTTCACTGCGTGTTGAGCTGAGGACAACTCAATTCGTTCAGGTGGTGCACTCGAGTAGAGCGGCGCAACCTCGAGCGGCAGACATGCCGCCAACAGTTCCGCCTTGGTGGTTGAGGGCAGATTGTCTCCCAGTTCGCCGAGCCAGGCCACGGTGTCGACGACGTTTGAGTCGCCCCAGGTCTCTCGGCAATCCATCTCATTCACGGTCTGAGGATTCCTCTCCGAATCGTTCGATCATGTAGCTCCGGCGAGCCTCGTTGCCGGCAGAGCGTGATTCCTGCGTCGACCCGTACTCGAAACTGTAGGTGACTTCGGCCTGGGGAAACATTCTATCGATCCAAGCCGCACAGCCTGCGGCAGGTGTTGGAATCGTGCATGGCTCAAGTTCCGTATAAATCCTCGTCACTTGGTCGGGCCGGACTCCTTGCTTTTCGAGGTTGCTCCAGATGTTTCGTTCAGCGTGCAGGCCGGGATTTCTGCTGAACCCGACCTGGCTCAACTTGGGAACGCCGTCGTGGGAGTACTCGAAGATTGCTGCATTCTTCATGGTCAGTGGATTGGGTGAATCCCTGCGCCCCTCTGCCACGGCCCTGGCCAGCGACGTCGATTCGTACGGAACTTGAACCGGGCCGCGTCGATCCGTCTCAGCCGGCTCCGTCGTCTCAGCACCTTCGGGTATGGATGCTGAGTTCGGAAGTTGGTCCGTACTGTTCGGATGATCCGTGGCGTTGGCGAGGCGCTTGTTGTGGTGGTTGATGTACGCGACGGGCGTGAGACCGTTGGCGTCAGTCATGACCGTCGGCGGCCGCTGGTCGAGCCTTGGTGGCCCCGGGTCAACCAATTCACCGTCGGCTGGGGACCGGTCATGATGCGTGTCTTGCTTGACCGCCTTGTCGGCGGTCTCGTCCGCGGGTTGTCTGGATGCGTCGGCGCGTCCGAGCTCGCCAGCCATCACGCCCGTGCCCCCGGCCGTGTGCCGTTCGACTGGTCGACCTTGTGCGCGTCTTCCAGAAGACTGGCGATCCAATCGTTGTACATGAGGCTGGCTAAGGCGTTGCCGAGCTTCAGATCCCAGTCGGAATGATCCGGTCGGGCTCCGATTGCCGTGAAGAGCCTTGGTTCGGTGTCGGAGCCGAACGCCACGACCGTGAGCGTTTTTTGGCGATCAACCAAGTCGGTCTGTGCCTGCTCGTCTGCCAGCCGCAGTTGCTCCTCGAGTGTGGTTCCGGCGACTTTCAGGGACAAGGAGTGCTCGATCTCAGCAACTCGGACACGGGCGACGGCGGGGCGGGATGGGTCGAGGTGCGCCAGTTCGTCTCGGATGCTTGACCAACGGTGCGAGGCTGCGAGCCACGTGAGATCGCGGGTCAGCGGGACTGGTCGACCGTCGAGGTCGGCGAGGCGCCTGAGCTGGCCGGCGACCTGTTCCCCGTACCGGCGTGCGCCGGTGGGCAGCACGGCAGATCGTGCGGTGACGGCTCGATCGACGGCATGAGAGAGGGCGCAATCGCGGGTGCGATTGCCGATTGTTCTCAACCGACCGAGGAAGCCGTTCGACGGTCGAGGGGTGGGCCAGCCCGTGAGGTGGGCGACGACGGCGAGTTCGGCCCAGATGGTGATCAAGGGGTCGGTGTCGAGGGCGAGCTCGGCGGTCCGGAGTTGGCGCAGGGTGCAGGGGGACTTCTCTCGGCAATCGGTGCCACAGGTCGAGCAGCGGCGGCCGACCAGGGCGGCCGGGCCGTCGGGTTCGGCTTCGAATTGTTCCCGGGCAGTGCCGTCGGGCATGGCGGCGAGGAGGGGGTAGTCCATGCCGTCGGTGAAGACGGCGGCTTGGCCGGGGGTGAGAGTGACCAGGTAGTCGGACTGGGCTTCGGTGATGTTCATGGTGGCGCCGACGGCGTCCCGGTCGTCCTGGGCGGGCAGGCGGTGGACGATCTTGATCGCGGTGTTCTTGATCACGTCGGGGAGCAGTTTGGACGGGATCTGCTCGGCGATGATCAAGCCTTCGCCGTACGCGCGGATCTCGGCGAGCAGGTCGGCGAACATCTCGACCGCGTGGGCGGCCGGACCTTCGGTGGCGTTGCGGAGCAGGCGATGCGCCTCCTCGAAGACGCTCAGATGGCGCAGTCCGGACAACCGAGTTTGATCATGTTTCTGCATCAGCCGCAGGTGCTCGACGAGCCTGATCAACACCGTGCCCATCAGGAACGCCTTGTCGCGATCGTCGCCGACGTCCTCGATCTCGAAGACGACGTTGGACCGCAACAGGGCGTCCATGTCCAGGGGGTGGCCGCCCTCGAGGAACCGGCCGGTGGTGCCGAGCCGCAGGCTGGCCAGCCGCACCGAGATGAAGCCGCGCACATTGTCGGTGATCTCGCGGCCGTACCCGATGTCCTCGACCACGGCCATCGCCGTCCGTTGCAGGTCGCCCAGGCTCGGATAGCCCGGAGTGCGGTCGGGGTCGGCCGCCTCGCCGAGCGCGAGGTCCCAGCCGGCCTCCTCGTAGCACCGGGTCAGCGCCGCCGACAGCACCTGCGGGAACGGTTCGTCCGCCTCGAATGCGGCCAGGAACAGGGCTCGCACCAGGTCCAGGTGGGTCTGCAGGGGATAGCGGTGACCGTTGGCGTCGACGCCCGGCTCGAGCGGATTGAGGCCGGCCGGTACGGCGTCCGGATCCCCGGGCCGGATCGCGATCACCCGCTGCCCGGAGCCGGCCAGCCGGGCCGCCATCAGCCGGTACTCGGCCTTGGCCGGCTCGACCACCAGCCAGGGCAGGCCGGCTGCGGCGGCGTTCTCCAGCATGCCGCGGATGGTCTGCGACTTGCCGGCACCGGTCGCGCCGCACACGAAGGTGTGCCGGTTCAGGCTCGACCGCGGTACGGCCAGCGGACCCGCCGGCAGCCGGTTCCGGTCGAGCACGGTGCCGAGCGCCAGACCCGGTCCGGAGTTCTCGCCGCCGATCAAGGGTTCCGGCGTCACGTCGAACTCGGGCCGGAGCCGGAACCGTACCCCGGGCAGCTCGACCGACGGCGGCGTCGCGATCGCCGCCAGGAGCTGGGTGCTGACGTACCCGCCGGTCGGGTCGTCGTCCGCGGCCAGCGCCTCGTCGAGGTCGGCGGCGGTGCGCCCGGGACGCAGCGCGTACGGCAGCTGGGCGGTGTCGGCCGACGCGCTGACCAGCGCCGCGATCCGGCGCGCGGCCTCGGGCGTCTCGCCACCGGCGGCGAAGCCGATCCGCCACAGTCCGGTGGTCGCCGCCTGGGACAGTTCCCGATGCCGGGCCTCCAGCCGGGCGGTCAGGACCGCGTAGTCCGGCGACGACTCGCCACGCGCGGCGGCCCGGCGCTTCTCGTTGCCGACGACCGCGACCGCCTCGTCGAGATCCTCGCCGGCGACCGGTTCCGCGATCAGCACCCAACTGAACGGTCCGTGCCAGACGCCGAGCAGACAGTCCTCCAAGGACGGGCGCAGCGACTCCGGCGCGGCGGGCTCGGGCCGGTCGTCGACCAGCAGCGGGTCGCTGACCACAGAGATCGTCGTCCAGGCCGGCACTCCGCGCAGGGTCGCGGCGAGGACCCCGGCCGGTTCCAGCCGACCCCGGCCGCCGGTCGGCAGGCTCACCAGGGCCGAGGCGGAGTCCGGTGCCGCCGAGATCAGGCCGGCCCCGGCGATCCGTACCTCCACCGGGCCGGATGCCGTCGCGCGGTGCCAGCTCACCGCCACCGGACCCGAGTCGGCGTGAAAGGCGGAGACAAGGGCTGCGAGCCGGCGCTGTCGATCGGTCGGCGCCGGGTCGCCGGTGTCCGCCGAAGCGGACCACCGGGGAAGCTCGGTCAGGACACAACCGGCCAGACCGTTCAGGCCGTCCGCCATCGGCCGCCGACTCCCGCTCGTCATGATCACGCACGATAGCCCGCCGTGCGGCCGTGGATCGACCTGCCCGACGGGTCCCGGAGACTGATAATTTTGTGAATCCATAGTCCCTGACCCGGCATCCGGAGTCCTGCCATGACGTCTGCGAACTCGAGCCAACGCGACCTCGAAGCGCGCTCGCGGCTGTTCGAGCCGGGCGAGCGGCTGGGCTGGCAGTTCCGGGACCGGTTCGGCTTCGCCCAGCCCTTCACCGAGCCGGAGCCGGAGCAGACGCCACTGCCGTACTGGATCCAGAACGTCTCGCAGACCGCGGCCAGCCGGTTCCGGAGCCGGCGCAACCTGGCCGCGATCATGTTCTGGGTCGGCACGCTGATCTCGCTGGCCCTAGCGCTCTACAACGCACTGTTCGTGCCCGGCGGTGACTTCTTCCGCTTCTTCGTCGGTGGCGTCGTGGTGTCGATCGTGCTCGCGCTGGGCACGGTGATCTTCGGCTGGACCGGGCGCGGCCGACTGGTCAAGACCGCGGCCAAGATCAGCGAGGATGCCGCCGAGGAGGACGTACGGCGTCGCGCGGACTGGCTGGATCGCCAGCTGGACTGGCAGATCGGTGAACGGGAGCGGGTCGGCAAGCTGCCCGAATGGGGCGCGGTCACGACGCCGCCGGAGACCAGGCGGCTGGACATCTTCGGCGGCAATATCTGGTCCTGGCAGGCCTTTCTCACCGTGTACGGGACGTCGGCGCTGGCCCGGCACCCGGTGGTCCTGCTCGACCTGTCCCGCGAGGTGGTCAGCGAGGAACTGGTCCGGGCCGCGGAGGCGGCGCGGGTCCCGATCGACGCACAGCTGCTGCCGAAGGACCTGGCCACGACGACCCTGCTGGCCGACCTGACGCCGGGCCAGTTGATCGACGCCCTGATCGAGTCGATGTACGGCGACGACGAGGCGACCGCGCGGGCCGAGCGGACCATGGACCGTCGGCTGCTCACCGCGCTGGCCGACGAACTCGGCGACTCGGTGACACTGGCCCGGCTGGCCTCCGGACTGCGGGCCCTGATGGACCACCCGGACGACGACGGCGTGCTGTCGGCCCGGGAACGTAACCGGATCGCCGACGACGTGTTCCCGGCCGATTACCGGCGCCAGTCCGCGGAGCGGCTGCAGCGGCTCGAGTCGTACCTGCAGCCGCTGGAACGACTCGGCACCGAGGCGCAGCCGCGGGATCTCGGCTACCTGACCTGCATGGCGCTGGCCAGCGAGGGCAACAACGCGGCGGCGGACTTCCTGACCGACCTGCTGGTGCAATGGCTGACCCAGCGGATCACCGCGAACCCGTACCTGAGCGAGCCCGAGGTGATCGTCGTCGGTGCGGACGCGATCAAGCTGCGGCACCTGGAGCGGCTCTCCGACGCCTGCGAGCGGCGCGGCATCCGGATCACGCTGATGTTCCGTAACCTGCGTGGCGAGGCGGAGAACTTCATCGGTCGCGGCATCGCCGGGTTCATGCGGCTCGGCAACGCGGCCGAGGCGGGCCGGGCGGCCGACCACATCGGCCGGGAGCACAAGTTCGTGATCAGCCAGATCACGGCGTCCGTCGGGTCCAACGAGACCCGCACCACGGGCGACAGCTGGGGCCACAGCGAGACGATGGGCGTCAACGTCGGCACCTCGGTCGGCTGGAACCGCAACTGGGGCAGCAACGCCAACCGCAAGGCCGGTCTGCTCGCGCCGGACGAGTCGTACAGCTCCTCGAAGGGCTACTCGAAGAGCGAGAACACCAACGAGGGCCGCAACTGGTCGTCGTCGCGCAACTGGTCCGCCACCCGTTCCTTTGCCGAGGGCACGAACTGGAGCGAGGCCAAGACCAACCAGCGGGTGCAGGAGTACGTGGTCGAGCCGAACGTGCTGCAGAACCTCCCCGAGCACGCGATGCTGCTGGTCGAGCCGCAGCGGGGTCAGCACCAGCCGAATCTGGTGCCGGTCGAGTTCGATCCGGCGATCGTGACGTTGCCCGGCGTCAGCATGGAGCCGCTGCCGGAGGTCGCCGAACCGGCCGAGCATCCGCTGGACGGCG
Organism: Microlunatus parietis; assembly: GCF_013407955.1. Lineage (GTDB taxonomy): Bacteria > Actinomycetota > Actinomycetes > Propionibacteriales > Propionibacteriaceae > Microlunatus > Microlunatus parietis. The sequence continues at coordinate 6,785,556 of NZ_JACCBU010000001.1, forward strand.
CGGTTCGGGACCAGCGGGCGCTGACCGCGGAACGGACCGGCGGGTTCACTCTGGACGACTTCGAGGCCGACGACCTGCTGGCCGAACCCGAGCCGGTACGCGAGGAACGCGGCCGGACCGGGGACGTGCAGCGGTGATGGGGCCGGCCGGGCTGGGATTCGTCACCCAGCTGCACGCTCTGCTCGCCGATTCCGGTGACGCCAACCTCGCCTGGTCGCCGTACTCGATCACCGAGGCGCTCCGCCTGGCGATGGCAGGAGCCGCGGGCTCTACCCGCGACGAGCTGGCGGCCGTGCTCGAGGATGCTCCGGGCGGGGTGGTCTTTCCCGACGGCGTACGGGTCGCGAACACGATCTGGGCCGACACGTCCGTCCCGATCAAGGATTCGTACGACGTCGCCGAGGTGCACGTCGCCGACTTCGCCCATGATCATGAAGCCGCCCGGGCCGCGATCAACGCCGACGTCGAGAAGACCACCGACCGCTGGATCCGTGGGCTGCTCGGACCGGGCTCGGTGGACAGCGGCACCTTGGCCGTCCTGGTGAACGCGTTGCGGGTCCGGCTGGACTGGCTGCACCCGTTCGAGCGCAGTGCGACCCGGGCGCTGCCGTTCCGGGCGCCCGGCGGGACGCGCGATGTACCGACGATGGCGCACCAGGGCCGGCTGGACTACGGGGCGGCGGCCGGCTGGCGGCTCGTCACGTACGTCAGCCGGGCCGACTCCGGTCAACGGCCGGGAGACCTGGTGCTCGACGTGCTGCTGCCGGACGGCGAGCTGACCGCGCCGAGCGCCGAACTCCTGCACGAGTTGTATGCCTCGGTCCGACCGGAACAGGTCGACCTGAGGCTGCCCCGCTTCGACGCGAGTGGCAGCGCGCTCCTGGCGAGGCAACTCGGCAGCCTCGGTCTCCGGACCTTGTTCACCGACGACGCCGATCTCTCCGGCATCAGCGATGTGCCGATCAAGATCAGCGAGGTCATCCATCGGGCCGTCCTCACCGTTGATGAGGAGGGCGCCGAAGGGGCCGCGGCGACGGCCTTGATCGCGCGGGCCGGGATGGCCGCCGCGCCGCCGATCCCGGTGCACGTCGATCGGCCCTTCCTGGCGGTCATCCGGGACCGGCCGAGCGGAGCCATCCTCTTCCTGGCCCGGATCACCGAGCCCTGACGCTCAGACGCGGGCGAGGATCTCGCCGTGCAGGATCGAGAACCAGCCGTCCTCGCGGTCGGACCAATCCCGCCAGGCCGCGGAGATCCGGGCCAGATCGTCGGCGGTGGCCAGGCCGGTGTCGACCAACTGCCGGGCCAGCGCGGACTGCAGGATCCGGTCGGCCCACATGCCGCCCCACCAGGCCCGGTCCTCCGGGGTGCTGAAGCACCAGGTGGACGAGGTCGCGGTGATGTCGGTGAGGCCGGCCTGCTGGGCCCAGCCGAGCAGTCGCCGGCCGGCGTCCGGCTCGCCGCCGTTGGCCCGCGCGGCTGCCTGGTAGAGGTCCAGCCACTCATCCAATTTGGGCAGCAGCGGCCACCAGGCGAACGCTCGGTAGTCGCTGTCCCGGACCGCGATCAGCCCGCCGGGCCGGGTCACCCGGCGCAGTTCGCGCAGGGCCTGCACCGGGTCGGCGACGTGCTGCAGCACCTGGTGCGCATGGCTGACGTCGAACGCGTCGTCGGGCAGGTCGAGCGCATGCACGTCCTGCACCGAGAAGGCGATGTTCGTCGCGCCGCGCTCCGCAGCGAGCTCGCGGGACAGCGCCAGTTCGGCCTCGCCGACCTCGGTCGCGGTGACCTCGGCGACCCGGCCGGCCAGGTCGACGGTGATCGTGCCAGGCCCGGCGCCGACATCGAGCAGCCGCTGGTCCCGGCGAAGATGCGGCAGCAGGTGGCCGGCCGAGTTCTCCGCGGTACGCCAGCGATGCGACCGCAGCACCGATTCGTGATGTCCGTGCGTGTACGTACTCAACTCTCTTCTCCGTCCATATCGAGAGACCGAGTGTCTCATAACTCAGACTTGATCATGGTCCGGGTGCCGTGTGACGTCGAGCGGTCGGGAAAGGGATTCCCTTAGGCTGGATGCCGTGATCAATTGGGCGACGGCCAGCGACCTCGACCGGGTGGACGAACATCGGCATTCCGCGGAATGGGTGGCCCACCTGTGGCGGTCCCCGGAGGCCAAGCTGCTCAAGCTCGACGACCAGAGCCGGTTCACCACCAACGCGGGCGGCAGCAAGCTCCGGTTGGTGAAGCCGTTCGTCGAGTACGACCCGCAGCGGCACCGGCTGCTCGGCCTGCTCGACGACGCGCCGATCTTCGCGGTGGAGGCGCTGACCGAGGGAGAGGTGCACGACTTCCGCGACGTCGCGCACCAGCTCACCGACAACGAGCGGGACGTCGCCGCGACCGCCACGGCCATGATCAACTGGCACCGCAGTGAGCCGCACTGCCCGCGCTGCGGCGGCCCGACCTCGGTGATCAACGGTGGCTCGGCCCGCTACTGCCCGACCTGCGAGCAGGAGCACTTCCCGCGCACCGATCCCGCCGTGATCGTCGCGATCCGGGATCCTGACGACCGGCTGCTGCTCGGCGGCAACGCCAAGTGGGGCAACCGGATCTCGGTGTTCGCGGGCTTCGTCGAGGCGGGCGAATCGCTGGAGCAGGCCGTACACCGGGAGATGGCCGAGGAGGTCGACGTCCGACTCACCGACATCACCTACTTCGGCAGCCAGCCGTGGCCGATGCCGCGTTCGCTGATGCTCGGCTTCTCCGCCCGGGCGGTCAGCGCCGAGATCAGCATCGACGGCGAGGAGATCGGGTACGCGGCCTGGTTCACCCGCGACGAGCTCACGGCCAAGCTCGAGGCCGGCGAGATCGCGCTGCCCGGCCGCAGTTCGATCGCGTCCCGGCTGGTCCAGGCCTGGCGCGACGACGAACTGCCCTGACCCGCCGAACGGTTCACGATCCGGAGCTCGCGGGTCGCAGCCGCGGCCGCAGGCCACTGGCTCGGTTGGCCGGGTGCAGCACGGCGCGGCGGATGGCGTCGACGGTGCCGAACACCTGGACCCGGTCGGTGGCCCGGGTGACGGCCGTATAGAGCAGTTCCCGGGTCAGCAGGGGAGAGTCCGGCGGCGGGACGATGAACGAGACGCAGCCGAACTGGCTGCCCTGCGCTCGGTGCACGGTCATCGCGTGCACGGTCTGGACGGCGTCCAGCCGGACCGGGGACACGACGGTCGGCTCGGCACCGCGGGCGAACGCCGCCCGTGGCCCGTGCTCGGTCGCGACCACGACCCCGGTGTCGCCGTTGTAGAGCCCGAGTTCGTAGTCGTTCGCGGTGATCAACAACGGCCGGCCCGGATACCACTCGGCGGTACGGTCCCGGCCGCTTACCGGGCTGCCGGGCGCGGCCGGGACCGCCCACGACCCGTACGCCTCGATCAGCCAGTGCTCCGCCTCGGCGCCCCAGCGGGCGACCCCGTACGGGCCCTGCCGGTGCGCACAGAGCAGCCGATGTTGATCAAGCCCGCGCAGCGCACCCTCGACATCGCCGGCGGCTGCCGCGTCGTGGCTGGTCCGGCCGGCGGTCAGGACCCGCTCCCGCAGCGGCTCCAGCCCGGCCGGGTCGGCCCGGTCCAGATCGCTCTCGACGAAGATCACGTCCTCGGCACCGGACCGCAGCACGTCGATCGCGGCGTCCGCGTCGGAGTCGCGGATCGCACGGGCCAGGGTTTCGATCGCGCCGCCGTAGCGCCAGGTGTGGCTGAGCCGGACCACGCCGTGCGGCGGTGCGGGCTCGCTGTCCAGGCCGAGGGCCGCCAGCCCCCGGTCGAGGGCGGTGTCGTCCGGGCCGGGTGCGGTGGCGATGTCGGCGAGCACGGCGCCGGCCTCGACCGACGACAGCTGGTCCGGGTCGCCGACGAAGACCAGCCTGGCGTCCGGCCGGACCGCCTCCAGCAGCCGGGCCATCAGCGTCAGCGACACCATCGAGGTCTCGTCGACGACGATCACGTCGTACGGCAGGTGGTTGCCGCGGTGGTAGCGGAACCGGCCGCGGGACCCGGGCAACCAGCCGAGCAGCCGGTGCAGCGTGGAGGCACTCAGCTCGCCGAGCCGGTCCCGGTCCGCCGCCGGCAGCTGGTCGGCCGCCTCCCGGACCGCCTCCTCCAGCCGCGCCGCGGCCTTGCCGGTCGGCGCCGCCAGCGCGATCCGCAGGCCCCGGCCGGGCCGGTGGTCGAGCCCCGGCTGGTCCAGCAACAGAGCCAGCACCCGGGCCACGGTCGTCGTCTTGCCGGTGCCCGGCCCGCCCGCGATCACGCTGACCCAGCGCAACGCCGCGACCGCCGCGGCCCGGCGTTGCTGGTCCGGTTCGCCGGCCGGCAGGCCTTCACCGGTGAACAGCCGGTCCAGCGCACCGGTCAGCCGGTCCCGGTCGAGCTCGGGCGGGTTCCGTTCCTCGCGGCTGAGCCACTCGGTCCGGACCTCTTCCTCCTGCAGCCAGTAGCGCTCCAGGTAGAGCAGGCCGTGGGCCAGCCGCAGCGGCCGGCCGCCTTCGTGATCATGACCGTCGGCGACCATCGGGCTGGCCCGGACCGCTTCGAGCCAGGCCGCCGGCTCCGGCCAGGGCAGGCCGGCCAGGTCGATCCGGACCTCGGAGGTGTCGAACGAGGTCGTGTGCACCTCCGCCAGGTCGATGCAGACCGACCCGGCCCGGACCGCCCGTACGGTCAGCGCCAGCGCCAGCCGGACCCGGTCGTCGGCCTCGCCGGCCAGCCGCGCGATCGCCGTCGCCGCATGCACATCGGCCGGACCGAGCACCCCGGCGGCGTTGAACGTCTGCAGCAGCCCGGTCGCGCCGAACACCAGATTCGGGTCCGCAGGATCCAAGATCATCGTCTCGGTCATGGGCGCCCCCGGTCCAGCAGGTCGGACAGTTCGATGATCATGGCCGGCGGCGGCCGCCAGCTGAACACGCCGCAGCGGACGCCGTCGATCTCGGGGGTGTCCGGGCCGGCCATGCCACGCAGGAACAGATAGAGCACACCGCCGAGATGATCATCGGGGGAGTAGCCCGGCTGCCGCCAGCGCAGGTAGCGGTGCAGCGCGACCGAATAGAGCAGCGCCTGCAGCGGGTAGTGCGCGCCGATCATGGCCCGGGCCAGCGACCTTGGCCGGTAGCGGCGCAGCGGGAGCTCGTCGGTCGGCTCGCCGATCCAGTTGGTCTTGTAGTCGACCACCAGATAGCGGGGACGGCGGGGCTCGCCGGCCCGCAGCACGGCGTCGATGCTGCCGACCAGATAGCCGCGCAGGGATTCGCCGGCCAGTTCGGGCAGCTCGAGATGCCGCGGGTAGTCGACCAGCGGATCGTCGGCCGGCAGGTGACGGCGGAGCAGCCCGGCAAGCTCCGGCAGCATCAGTTCGCCGGTCGGCCGGTCACCGCCGGCGAGCGGGAACTCGAAGTCCAGCTCGGCCAGCCGGTCGGTGGCCCCGAACTCGCCGAGCGTGCGGTCGCCGGCCAGCGGACCGAGCGGCGTGTGATAGGTCGGCAGCAGCGCCTCGACCAGGCCGTCGACCGTCATCGTCCCGGCCGGGATCCGGCTCAGTTGTTCGGCCGCGGCCCGGCGCAGCTCGGCGGCCAGGTCGTCGGCGGCCGGGTCGACGTCCTCGTAGATCGCGTGCACGACGGTGCCGAAGTCGGCGCCGCTCGGCAGGCCGCTCATCGGTGACGGCCGGTCCAGGCCGGCCGGCTCCCCGGCCGGCGCCTCCGCGGCGTCCGGGCCGTCGCCCACCGGCAACGCCGTCGTGGTCTCGTCGTCCTCCTTGGCCGGTTCGGCCTCGCTGCCGACTCCGGCGGCGTCGGTGGCCAGGCCGTGCGCGGCCGCGGTCAGCCCCGAGTACGAGGTTCGGCGCCACAGCAGGTCCAGCGACCGGTCGAAGGACCGGACCGCCAGCCGCTCCGGCGGCTCCGGCCGCGCCGGCGGCGGCAACGCGTCGCGCGGCTCGACCACCTCGACCGCGACGCCCGGCCCGAGGTGGGAGAGCGTCGTCGGATCGCCCGACACCGGGTAGGCCGGTTCCGGTTCGACCCCCTCGATCCGAGGCCCGTAGAGCAGCCGCTGCAGGGCCGACGGCGCCGTGTTGCGGGTCGGCGCCCACCAGGTGATCAGCTGGCACTTGGCCCGGGTCGCCGCGACGTAGAACAGCCGCAGGTCGTCGCCGCCGTCCTCGCGCCGGGCTTGGGCCAGCCGCTCGGCCCGGCCCGGGCCGGTCAACCCGCCGACGTCCAGCACCGCACGGAGCCGGCGGCCGGCGCCGTCCGCGGGCTTCGTCGGCTGGTGCAGTTGCAGGACCTGCCCCTCGTCGTCGCCGACGTGCCGGTCCCAGGCCTCCGGCAGGTAGACGATCGGGAATTCCAGGCCCTTGCTGCGGTGCACGGTGAGGATCTGCACGGCCTTCGAGTCGCTCTCCAGCCGGCGGGTGCCCTCGGTGCCGTCGCGCTGCGCGTCGGCGATCCGGTCCACCAGGTATTCGACCAGGGCGCTGACGCCGAGCCGGCCGGACACCATCGCGGCGTGCAGGGTCTGGCCGATGTGGCGCAGGTCGGTCAGCTGGCGCTCGCCGTCGGTCCGGGAGAGCAGCCGGGCGCCGACCGCGGTGTCGGTGATCATGGTCTCGAGCAGCGCCGCCACCCCTCGCCGCTCCAACGTCCGGCTCCACCAGCGGAGCTGCTGGGACAGTTCGGTCAGCGCGACGTCGTCGGCCCGGACCAGATCGTCGACGGTACGGCCGACGAAGCAGGTCAGCGCGGCCTGCCGGACCCGGGCCTGCCGGGGCTGCTCCAGGGCACGCAGTAGGGTCAGCCATTCGTGGGCCATGGGTGAGCCGAACACGCTGGTCGCGCCGAGCACCACGGCCGGCACCCCGGCCTCGGTCAGCGCGTCCCGGATCTCCTCACCCTGTCGATTCCGCCGGACCAGCACCGCGATGTCGCCCGGCCCGACCTGCTCGTCGTCCCCGACCCGACCCGGGTCCAGCCCGCGCAGCCGTACCCCCGAAGCCAACAGCCGGGTGACGTCGGCGACCAGGTCCTTGGTGATCGTGGGTCGCACCGACCGCACCATCGGCATCCGGGTCGCCTCCGGATCGTGCTCCAGCACCCGCAACCGGACCGGCGCCTGGTCGGTCGCGGCAGCACCCGGCAGCAGCCGCTGTTCGGCGTGGTGGGCGCGGACCGGCCGGACCACGATCCGTTCGTCGCCGAGTGCTGCGCCGCCGAACACCGACTGCAGGGCATCGACCAGGGCCGCGTCGCTGCGCCGGTTCACGTCCAGCGTCGCGATCCGGTCGGCCACCCCGACCGCGTCCAGATAGCTGAACACGTCGGCGCCGCGGAACGCGTAGATCGCCTGCTTCGGGTCGCCGATCATGATCAACGTCGCGTGGCCGTGGAACGCGGTCCGGACGATGTCCCACTGAATCGGGTCGGTGTCCTGGAACTCGTCGATCAGCACCACCCGGTAGCGCTGCCGGAGCCGGGCGCAGGCTGCCTCGCCCTGTTCGGCGTCGGTCAGCGAGCGGTGCAGCCGGGTCAGCATGTCGTCGTAGCTGAACAGCCGGCCGAGACCCTTCCGCCGGGCCACCTCGGCCCGGACCTCATGGGCGAAGTCGACCTGTTCCGCCGCGGCGTCCTCGGGTGCGCCGGCGGACCGCTCGGGGACCAGGCCGGCGTGCGGCGCGTTCACCACCGTCTCGGCCAGCCGCAGGGCCTGCTCCGGCGGCAGCGGCGCGATCCGTGCCCCGCCCGCGTAGCGGCGCAGATAGCAGTCGCCGGTCACCTGCCGGACCAGATCGGTCAGGTGCTCGACGAAGATCGCGTCCGGCTCGCGGTCGCCGATCACGCCGAGCCCGTCCAGCATCCGCAGGCAGAACTCGTGCGTCGTCGCGATCGTTGCCGCGTCGAAGTCGGCCCGGGCCCGGGCGATCCGGGTGTGCCGGACCCGCAGTTCGGCCTCGGTCCCGGTGCAGATCAGGCGTTCCACCGGATCACCGTCGGCCGGGTCAGCGCCGGCCAGCACCGCCGTCAACCGCTGCTCCACCTGCACCAGCCGCTCCCGCACCCGGTCCCGCAACTCGTTGGTGGCCATCCGGCCGAACGTGACCAGCATCAGCTGGTCCAGCTCGACCAGGCCCTCGGCGAGATAGCGCGCGGCCAACGCGGCGATCGTGTACGTCTTCCCGGTGCCGGCGCTGGCCTCGAGGACGGTGGTCCCGGTCGGCAGTGGACCGGTGAGATCGAAGGCCGCGGCCTCGGCGGCGACGGGCGGACCGGACGTGTCGGTGATCACCGCAGTTCCTCCCCGCGCAGCAACGGCTGCCAGACCCGCCGGGCCAGGGCTCCGAACCGGCTCGGCTCGTCGATGTCGCCACGCCGCTCCTCGGGCCGGGCCGGCTCCGCCATCAGGTCCTCCAGGGTCGGGCCGATCACCTGCTCGTACGACGGATCCAGGTCCTCGGCCCAGAGCTGACCGATCTTGCTCAGCAGCGGCGCGATCGGGCGGCCGGCCAGGCTGAGCCGCGCGTACTCGCAGGACGCCTTCGGCGGCAGCGGCAGCGGCCCCTGCAGCCCGGTCCGGTAGAGGTCGACCAGGTCGCCGAGCAGCAGCCCGGCGATCTTGGCCGGTACCGGCCCGAGCATCGAACAGCCGCGCCGGCCGATCGTGACCGCCCGCCAGGGCCGGTCCGGCTCGGTCACCGTGAGCGCGAGCAGGTCGATCCAGGAAGCCAGTCGATGCTTCGGGCCGAGCCGGGAATAGCTGACCGACACCGGCCCGTCGTCACGGATCCCGGGCAGCGTCCCGGTGATCACCGCGCCGCCGGCCTCGGCCGTGATGTCGACGCCGCGGGCCGGGCCGGTCAGGTACGGTTCGGCGCCGGCCGCCAGTTCCCGGACCTGGTCGACCACCGGGCCCAGTGCCGCGCTGCCGAACCGCTGCGGCGGCAGTGTCCCGCGACGCCACTCCGCCGCCGTGAGTTGATCAAGGTCCGCGCCCTGGAGCAGCAGCCGCAGCATCCGGTCGCCGACCGACCAGGACTCCAACCCGTCCAGCTGGATCGGGATCTGGTCGTCGGGCCGCTCGTCGTCCTCGTACAGGAACAGGCCGGCCCGCATCCGCAGCAGCGCCCGGACCGGATGGGCGAAGAACCGGGACAGGTCGGACAGGTCGATCACGTCGTCCGCCGGCCGCGGCGGCAGCTCCCCGATCGCGTACGGCGACGCCGGCTGCTGCCGCGGACCGATCGCCGCCCGGGCACCACGCAGCCCCTGCCGGTCGAAGCTGAACGGCCGACCATGATCATCAGTCGCGAAGTTCCGCGTATCGAAGGGCTGCAACGGATGCCGGGTCGTGATCATGGAACGGACCGAGGCGTGCCCGTCCGCCGGGAGCGCGGTCCGGTCCAGGGTGTCCAGCAGTTCGCCGATCGGGACGGCCGGTGGCTTGTCGGCGCCGGTCCGCGGGTCGGCGCCCGAATAGATCACCACCAGTCGCTCCTCGGCGGACAGGATCGCGTCGAGCAGCAGCTGCCGGTCCTCGGTCCGCGGATCCCGGTCGCCGATCCACGGCTGTGCCGCGACCACGTCGTCGCCGTCGATCGAGGAGTGCCGGGGGAACACGCCGTCGTCGACGCCGAGCAGTACGACCACCCGGTGCGGCACCGACCGCATCGGCGTCATCGTGCACATGGTCAGCGTCCCGGTCCGGAAGTTGGCCCGGCTCGGCCGGCCGCGGAACGAGTCCGCGAACAGGGCCCGGATCTCGGCCGGCCGGAGCAGCGTCTCCGCCGCCGCCGCCGGCTCGACCGATTCGCCGATCCGGGCCAGCTCGGCGTACGCGTGGCCGAGCTGCCAGGAATCCGTCCGGCCCACCGCCGTGAGCGCCTGGATCGCCTCCCGGGCCAGCCGGATCCACTCCGGCAGCGGCCACGCCCGGCCGAACTCGGTGACCGCCTTCCGGATCCGCTCCACGCACTCGGTCAGCCGGCCGACCAGGTCGACGTCGGAGGAGTCGATGTCGTCCAGCGGCAGCGCCGTACCGAGGTAGTGGTGGCCGGACTCGTCCATCGCGATGCCGAGCAGCAGCCGGTCCAGCCCGGCCGCCCAGGTGTTCTGGCCGAACCCGGACATCGCGAACGCCGCCCGGTGCGGCGCGTCCAGCCCCCAACGCACCCCGGACCGCTCGACCAGGTCAGCGATCCGGGCCAGGTCGTCGTCGGAGAAGGAGAACTTGCGAGCCACCGGCTCGGTCGAGATCAGGTCGAGCACGGCCGCCGCCTCGACCCGGGAGGTGGCCAGGTCGAACAGCGTGGACAACGTGTTCAGCAGCGGGTTCAGCTGGCGCAGCGAGCGGTCGGCCAGCCGGACCCGCAACTGGTGTCCCGGATGGGCCTGGTCCGGTGCCGCGTCCGCCAGCCCGAACCCGGCCGAGATCAACGGCGCGAACGTCTCGATGTCCGGGCACATGACGATCACGTCCCGCGGCTCCAGCGTCGGGTCGTCGGCGAGCAGCCCGAGCAGCACCTCGCGCAGCACCTCGACCTGCCGGTCCGGGCCGTGGCAGGCGTGCAGCCGGATGCTCTCGTCGGTCCCGGCGAGCCGGCGTTCCTCGGCCTGCCCGGTCGGGTCGCGATCAGCGGCAAGGTCGTCCTGGAGCAGTCGGAGCAGCGTCGGCGGGCCGTCCCGGTCGGGAGCCGGGTGATGCACGTGGGTCACCTCGGTCGACCTCAGCTCGTCGAGCAGGGTGAGTTGCAGTTCCCGGCTGTCCCTGCCCAGGTACGCCAGCAGACGGTGCCGGGGCAGGTCGACGGTGTGGTCAGCGGCACGGGGCCCGACCAGCGAACCCGCCGCCTCCGCGGCCGCCGCGGCGATCCGGTCCCAGAGCACCGGGGACGGCTGGGTCAGCCAGAGATAGACGTCGCGATGCCGAGCCAGCGTGGTCAGCAGCCGAAGGTGATCGGGCAGCACCCGGGTCGGCCCGAACACGGACAGCCGCTCCGGCAAGTCGCTCAGACCCGGCTCCTCGGCCAGCCGCTGACAGACCGGCCCGATCCGCTCGGCCGGGCTGGGCAGATCGATCCGCCGGCGCAACCGTCGCCACAGTTCGGCCTGCCAACTGCGGTCGGCGCCGAGCAGGGTGCCGTTCGGGCCGGCGTCCCGGCCGGCCAGCCAGTCCAGCACCATGGCCGGCCGGCTGCTCGCGTACGCCCCGTACAGCTCGGCCAGGTGCTGCGCGATCGACCAGCGCCGCCCGCCCCGCGGGTCTTCCTCCGGGGCGTCGGAGGACGCGGAACGGTCGGGGCCGAGGAACGCCCACAACGGCGCCGCCCAGGGCTCGGTCCGGGCCGCGTCGATCTCGGCCAGCAGCGGCCACACGGCCCGGTGCGGCTGCCACGGATCGGCGCCCGGCTCGATCCCGGTGACCGCTGCGGTGGCGCGGGCCGCGAGCCGGTGTGGGGACGGGAACTCCACCCCGGCGCAGACCCCGTCGGCTCCGCCCGCTGCCGTACCCAAGCGGTGTGAGAGCTGTTGCGACAGCCACCGCTCGACGCCGTGCGTGGGCACGCAGACGATCTCGGTGGCGAACGGGTCGGCCAGCGGCCGCCCGAGCACGTCACCGAGGGCCGCGACCAGACGGTCGGAGCGCTCCGCGCGATGGAGATGCAGGCTCATGATCAGGCCACCCTAGGGCCCGCCTCCGACAGCCAGGTGTACGGCCGCCGCAATCTCGCATCGACCGGTCAGTTGTGCAGCGACACGCCGTGAAATCGCCTGCTTTTGTGACCGGTCGGCGGGGTTGGGGTGGGTGTGGGTGGGGCGGTTTAGGGTGAACGGGTGGCTGTGGATCCTGATCGTCTGCTTGCCGCGCTGGACCCCGAGCAGCAGGAGGTGGCGACCACCCTGCGCGGGCCGGTCGCGGTGATCGCCGGTGCCGGCACCGGCAAGACGAGGGCGATCACGCACCGGATCGCGTACGGAGTCGCCACCGGGGTGTATCGCCCGACGGCGGTGCTGGCGGTGACCTTCACCCAGCGCGCGGCGGGGGAGTTGCGCGGCCGGCTGCAGGAGCTCGGCGTGCCCGGCGTGCAGGCGCGGACCTTCCACTCCGCGGCACTGCGCCAGGCGCAGTACTTCTGGCCCAAGGTGTACGGCGGCGAACTGCCGGCCGTGCTGGATCACCGGATGGGCGCGGTCGCCGACGCGGCCGGCCGGCTCCGGGTCGCCGTCGACACGCCGAAGCTGCGCGACCTGGTCGGTGAGATCGCCTGGGCCAAGGTCAGCAACGTCGGGCCGGAGGACTACGCCCAGGTGGCCGCGGCCCGGCACCGCGGGCTGGCCTCGTTCGACCACGAGACCGTGGCCCGGGTCTTCGCCGGCTACGAGGAGGTCAAGCGGGAGCGGGGCCGGATCGACTTCGAGGACATCCTGCTCTGCGCGGCCGCGTTGATCTCCGACAACCCGGAGGTCGCCGACCAGGTCCGCGGCACGTACCGGCATCTCGTGGTCGACGAGTATCAGGACGTCAGCCCGCTGCAGCAGGCCCTGCTCGACCTCTGGCGCGGCGAGCGGACCGACCTCTGCGTGGTCGGCGACCCGGCCCAGACGATCCACTCCTTCGCCGGTGCGCAGGCCGACTTCCTGACTGGGTTCGCCCGCCGGCATCCGGGGGCGACGGTGATCCGGCTGGTCCGGGACTACCGCTCGACGCCCGAGGTGGTCGGCGTCGCGAACGCGATCATGGACGCCGCCCCGGCCGGCGGCGGTCGCGGCGAGCTGGGCGCGGTGACGCTGGTGGCCCAGCAGCCGTCCGGCCCGGCCGTCGAGTACGCGGAGGCGGCCAGCGAGTCGGCCGAGGCGTCCGGGATCGCCGACTGGCTGCGCCGGCTGGCCGACGCCGGGATCGCGTACCGGGAGATGGCGGTGCTGTTCCGGATCAACGCGCAGAGCCCGCCGATCGAGCAGGCCCTGGCCGAGGCGGGCATCCCGTATCTGGTCCGCGGCGGCGAACGCTTCTACGAGCGGCCCGAGGTCCGGCAGGCCCTGCTCCAGGTCCGCACCGAGGCCCGGACCCTCGACGGTGCCGACGACGGGGTGAGCGGAGCGGACCGGCTGAAGGCACTGTTCGCCGCGCTCGGCTGGACGCCGGAGCCGCCGTCCGGTGCCGGTGCGGTCCGGGAGCGCTGGGAGTCCTTGGCCGCGCTGGTCGCGGTCGCCGAGGACCTGACCGCCGCGGCCGGCGGCCCGGTCGGGCTGGCCGCGATCTCCGCCGAGCTGGAGCGGCGGGCCGAGGCGCAACAGGTGCCGGCCGCGCAGGGCGTCACGCTGTCCACGTTGCACTCGGCGAAGGGCCTGGAGTGGGACGCCGTCGCGCTGTACGGGATCCAGGAGGGCTCGCTGCCGTTCGTCCTGGCCGACACCCCGGCCCAGCTGGCCGAGGAACGCCGGCTGCTCTACGTCGGCGTGACCCGGGCCCGGCGCCGGCTCCGGGTCTCCTGGGCCCGGACCCGCAACGGTGGTGGCGCGGTCCGCAAACCGTCCCGGTTCCTCGGCCCGGTGCTGCCGTCGGCGGACCGGCGCGCGCCGCGGTCCGGCGGGTCGACCGGGAACCGCCGGTCCGAGCTCTCGGCCCGCTGCCGCAGCTGCGGCCGGCCGCTGTCCGGTGCGGCCGAACGCAAGCTCGGCCGGCACACCGACTGTCCGTCGACGTACGACGAGGCGACGCTGGAGGCACTCAAGGCGTGGCGCAAGGAGGCCGCTGCCGAGCAGGGCGTGCCGGCCTACTGCGTGTTCACCGACGCGACCCTGGTGGCGATCGCCGAGGCGCGGCCCGCGACCCCCGCCGACCTGATCAAGATCCATGGTCTGGGGCTGGCGAAGGCCAAGAAGTACGGGCCGGAAGTCCTTGCCGTCCTGGCCGATTCGGCCCCCGGAACGAGCGGCTCCGCGGGCCCGGACGGGGATTTGTCAAATAATCTGAGATTGTTGCGAAAAGAGTTTGCACCCGCGGCAGACGGTTCTCTAAGCTGAGCAAGGCTCACCGGCCGGACGGACGGGTACGGCCGGAGAGCAACAGTCAGAGCAACACCACAAACCTTCATCGAGAGGAGGCACGCAGAGATGGATACCAACACCTTGATCATCCCGAACAAGATCACCACCTTCCAGGTTGATCTTGCTCTGCGCGCCTCCGTCGTGCTGCCGGTTCTTTGTCGTGAAGACAAGGTCGCAGCGCGCGCGATCGTCTCCGGTGCAGTCTGCGTCGCCGATTCCGGTGCAGACATGGGCGCACCGGCCGCGTCGCACGTCTCCTACGGCCCGCGCACCTCCGTCACCATCCCGGCTCCGGCGAGCCCGGTGATGATCGGCGGTCCGGTGACGGGTCTCCGGGTCTCCGCTGGCATGACCCATCAGCTGTCCAACCGTGGCAAGGCCGCCACCAAGCCGACCCATCTGGGACGAAGTTCCTGTAGTCCGCCGGTGTAGAACACACCGCGCAGCCTCCAGGCCGTGACTCCCAGACCACCGGGAATCACGGCCTTTGTGATTCCCGGCCCAGAAGTTCCGGATCGACATCACCGGTCGATCCGAAGTAGGCCGAATTGATCAAGGAGGTGAACAAGTGACTGTCTCAGTGCTGGAGTCACTTGGTTCAGCGCAGGAACTGGAGAAACTGCCTTGTCGGCAGGTTGATCCGGAGGTGTTCTTCGCCGAGTCCCCGGCGGATGTCGAGTCGGCGAAGGCTCTCTGCAAGGCCTGCCCGGTCGTGGCGGAGTGCCTGGCCGGCGCCCTGGAGCGGCGTGAGCCGTGGGGCGTCTGGGGTGGCGAGCTGTTCGTGTCCGGTGTCGTGGTGCCGCGGAAGCGGCCGCGGGGTCGTCCCCGGAAGTACCCGGTCGACCCGTACACCGAAGCCGGGGCGGGTCAGGCGGCATGAACGGCATCGCCGAGCGGCGGCGTGCGGACGTAGACCTGGAATCGGCAGGTCCGTCCGCCGCCGTCGCGGGGGCCGGCGTTTCGGCGCCGGCCCGGTTCGTCCACGCCGTGCGGCTCTGGTTGGCGCGGGCCCTGTCATGATCAACTTCGCTCGCTCGCGAGCATGATCAACTGACAGTGGGCCCGGGCCTTCCACGGCCGTACGGAAGACTTTCGATCACCACCACTCGGCATCGAGCTTGGCCTCGATGCTCCGGGCGTGCTCGCGCGCGCAGGCCGGGCACAAGATCAATACCTGAGTACGGTTGCCGTCGTCGAGCCGTTCCTGGCTCCAGGTCCAGATCGGCTCATCCGGCTCGGGTTCCCGGCCGCATTCGGCACAGCGTTCCATGACGTTTCAGTTCGGGCTCGGCTCCGTATACCCGGGCAGGAACTCCTCGAGTACGGAAGCGAACGGCGCCCGGGCGTTGAGCTGGGACAGCACCGCGATCCCGCCGAGCCAGACCCGGTGGATCAGCAGGTACGTCGGCGGCAGGTTGAGCCGGGTCGCCACGCCGTTGGACGTGGTCGGGTCCTTGACCCGCTGGAACTGTTCCCGCATCCAGTCCCGGGTGAACTGGAACTCCGGCACCGTCGCCGGCTCGACGAACGGGCTCAGATAGTCCAGCAGGTCACTCGGGTCGACATCGGCCTTGACGAAGCCCTCCTCGCGCAGGCCGGCCGTGACGGTCGCCGCGTCACCGCGCTGCGCGATCCGCAGGATCCGGCCCATCGCCGGCGGCAGCCCCTCGGGCAGCCGCGCGACCAGCCCGAAGTCGACCACGCCGAGCCGGTCCTCGGGCAGGATCAGGAAGTTGCCCGGGTGCGGGTCGGCGTGCAGCAGCCCGACCGTGGACGGCCCGGCGAACAGGAACCGTACGTAACGCAGCGCGATCGCGTTGCGCCGCTCGGGCTCGAAGCCCTCGGCGCGCGACATCGGGACCCCGCTCAGCCATTCGCTGACCATCACCCGCGAGGTCTGCGCGATCACCTCGGGCACGACGAAGTCCGGATGGCCGGCGAAGCCGACCGCGGCCTGCTGCTGCGACGACGCCTCGATGGTGTAGTCCAGCTCCTCGGCGATCCGGTCCGCCAGTTCGTCGACCAGCGGCTCGACGTCGAGGCCGCCGGCCAGCGGCGAGATGAGCCGGGACATGCGCCGGATCTGTTTCAGATCCGACCGCAGCGCCTCGTCGGCGCCGGGATACTGCACCTTCACCGCCACCTTGCGGCCGTCCTCCCAGACGGCCCGGTGCACCTGGCCGATCGACGCCGCGGCCGCGGGCCTCGGTTCGAAGGAGCGGAACCGGCTGCGCCACTCGCCGCCCAGTTCGCGGGCGAGCACGGACTGCACCCGCGACGTCGGCATCGGCGGTGCCGAGTCCTGCAGCCGCGACAGGTGCTTCCGGTACGGGGCGGCGACCTCCTCGGGCAGCGCCGACTCGAACATGCTGAGCGCCTGGCCGAACTTCATGGCGCCGCCCTTGAGCTCGCCGAGGACCCGGAACAGCTGATCGGCGGCCCGCCGCTGCATCTCCTCGGTGACCGCCTCGGCCGGCGTGCCGGTGAGCTTCTTGCCGAGTCCGAGGGTGGCCCGGCCGGCGAACCCCAACGGCAGTGACGCGAGGCGCGCGCCGCGGCGCCAGGCCGACCTGGCCAGGTCGCTCGACTCGGCCGCCTCGGCACCGCCTTCGAACGGAAGACCGGACGGGTCGTCGGCTGGCGGTGGGGTGGTCATGCAGGTCATTCTGCCGGGCCGCCCCAACCGCACCCGCACCCGGGATGGCTGCGCCAGCGCCGCAGTCCCGGCGCCAGGCTCGCGCCGTCCAGTTCGAGGGTGGCACCGAGCGTCTCGGGCGGCTCGGCGTCCGGCCCGGCGGCGACGTACCGGAGGGCGGAGTGGACCTGCAGCAGCGCGGCACCGACGGCCCAGCCGGCGACCAGCTCGGGCGCCGTCGGCCGCTGTCGGCAGAGCTGGGCGAGCAGTTCCGGCCAGCCGGGGTCGGCGCCGGCCCGGGTCAGGTCGACGCAGCGCAGGCAGGCCGACCGGCCGGGCAGCACGAACGGCCCCACCACGGCCAGGTCGCCGGCGGTCCGGACGATCAGGTGCGGTTGGTCGGCCCGGACCAGGCCTGCGGTCAGCACTCGGTCCGGCTCGGCGGTGCCGGTGGCGACCACGGTCAGGTCCGGCGGCGGAGCGTCCGGGTCAGGGGAGCGGAGCAACTCGGCCGGACCGCAGCCGGTCAGCGACTCGGCCAGCCGGTCGGCGAGCGGCCCACTGCCGACGAGGCCGATCCGGGCGCCCGAGAGCGTACCTGCGGGATCGGCGGGCGGCCCGGCCGAGGACCGGATGACGACCAGGCCGGCCTGCCGCAGCAGGGCCAGGGCCTCGTCCAGCTGGCGCTCCGGCACGGCGAGCCGTCGAGCGGCCCGGCGCAGCGAGCCGAGCGTCTGCCGTCCGTCGATCTGGGACAGCACCTCGGCGAGGGCCGGCGCGACGCCGGCGAGCAGCCGCGACGCGTCGGTGTCGATCCCGACCTGGACGGCGTCCGGGCTGCGGCGGAGGAACACGGTCGACCTGGTCAGCCCCGGATATCTGGCCAGTCGTGGCCGAGCGGGCGCGACGGCGGACGGCTTCACGGACTCATCCTCGCTCGGGCTGCAGCCCGGCGAGGTGGTTGTCCACAGGGTCAATCACCCAGAGGTCGGGAAAATGCTGCGGCCGCGGAACGCCGCTCGAAAGCAGGCGATCCGCGGCCGTTCATCGGGTGCGGCCTGAGCCGCAGTGCCCGGCCGGAGCCAGGCTTGCTCAGGCTTTCCCGAGGATGCGATTCAGGTTGGTGCCGCACTCGGGGCACTTGGCCTTGGCCATCCGGGTGCCCTTGTCGTTGACGTGCACCTCGCCGGTCGCCTCACGCTTGGCCTTGCACTTCACGCAGTAGAACTCACCGCTGTAGGTTTCTGCAGCCATCGTTCGTCTCCTTGCTCGAAATCCTCCGCAGACCTGGTCGATTGTCCGCGGGACCGCGTTGCGGCCTGCAGCGCTCGGTCGCCGGTTACTCTACGCGAGCGGACGCGGACTGGCGTGTTGACGCGCGGCGTGTTATCGGGGCCGGCCGAGGCGCGGTGAGGGCAAAACGAAGCCTCCAGAGTTCGGTGTGCGCTTGCCTTCCCCTGCGAGCGCGCCGACCAACTGGAGGCTTCGTGGACTGAACGCTATGGCTTCGGTCGGCCGGCGTCAACACAGGACGCCGTCAGGCCGTGGAGAATCTGTGGACAATCTTGTGGGTATCCCTGTGAATTGGGCGTCTGGGACTGTGGACAACCTTGAGGATTAATGCGCCCGCGCTGGTCAGGAGCCAAATGGAAACTCAAGACCTCTTGTGGCAGTGGTACGAAGGAATTTCCTGCAGACTGAGACCAGCAATTAGAATCTTCCGCGCGTGATGAATTCGGGACCGGCACCTGGTGGGGAAACGACCCCGAGCTGGTCGAGGGTGGGGTCCCGGACAATGGGTGGTCCTTGGGCTTGCGCTCACACATCGAATGACCGGGGGCCCCGAAACAGGGGAGGAGGTGAGAGGCGATGTCACAGGTCGTGATCAACTGTCCGTCTACGCACAAGGACATCCCGACCGGGATCGACCTCGACAAGGCGGCGTGGGATGCCATGAAGCTGGACCAGGGTGCGACTCAGTGCCTTTGGTGCGGCGAACTCCACGTCTGGTCGAAGCAGCAGGCTCGGCTCGAGGAACCCGCTGCGGCGGAGGAGTCGGAGGTCTCCGAGGAGACCGACCAGGCCGAGAAGACTGTGAAGCTCGAGAAGGCCCGGAAGTCGGAGGAGGCGCCCGTCGCCACCGAGCGGCTGGCGGCGTCCAACTAGCGGCGCGGAACTCGGTGCGAGGGGGTCGTACGGTGTCGGATGACGGCACCGGGCGGCCCCCTCGCCCGTGCCCGGACGTAGCACGAGAACGATCCCGGAGGAGAGTCGATGGCAAGGGTCTGCTTCACGGTGCAGGTCGATCCGGCACGGCTGGCGGAGTACCGGCAGCGGCACGACCCGGTCTGGCCCGAGATGCTGCGGGAGATCGAGGCCTCCGGCCGGCGCAACTACTCGCTGTTCCTGCGCGATGACGGACTGCTGATCGGCTACTACGAGACCGACTCCGACGAGGCGAGCGCCGCCTATCTGGCCCGGTCGGAGGTCGCCGCCCGCTGGGAGGCGTCGATGCAGGAGTTCTTCGTGGGGCTGGACCGACGCGCCGATGAGGCTGCGACTGTCGTACCCGAGGTGTTCAATCTGAAGCAGCAGTTGGGAGCTCTCTGACCGAGGAGGCGGGGTGGAGCAGGGCGAACCGCACGTGGTGGTGCGGCGGAGCGCGCGGCGGAAGCGCACGGTCACCGCGTACCGGGAGCGGGACGCGATCGTGGTCCTGATCCCGCAGCGGATGTCCAAGGCCGACGAGTCCCGGTTCGTCAGCGAGATGGTCAAGAAGGTGCTGGACCGGGAGATCCGGGACCGGGCACCGGCCGGCGACGCCGAGCTGCGTCGCCGGGCCGCCGACCTCTCCGAGCGATTCCTCGCACCGGCGCTGGGCTACCCGCCCCGGCCGACCCGGGTCAGCTGGGTGCACAACCAGCAACAGCGCTGGGGTTCCTGTACGCCGAGCACCGGCACCATCCGGCTCTCCCACCGGCTGCAGCCGATGCCGGCCTGGGTGGTCGACTACGTCCTGCTGCACGAGTTGGCGCACCTCGTCCACGGCGCCCATTCGCCCGAGTTCTGGGCCCTGGTCGATCGCTACCCGGAGGCCGCCAAGGCGCGCGGCTATCTGGAGGGCTACCTGGCCGGCCAGGGCACGCCGGCCGCCCAGGACGACGCCCCCGAGGCCGGCCCGGAGGCGTTGGGGCCGGGCGAGCCGCGGCTGTTCTGAGCGGCTACCCGAGCAGGGCGGGAGTGGGCCGGCCGAGCGGCGCCACCTCCTCGACGAGCTGCGCCAGGTAGTCGAACGCGCTCGGGTCCGCCGGGTCGGGCAGGTCGACGATCGCGAGGTCGACGCCCAGGTCCGCCAGGGCCTCGAAGCGGCGCCGGGCCGCGTCCAGGTCGCGCTCGCCGAGCCGGCCCATCGTGGTCTTGACGATGTCGTCGTACGGGCGCTCGGCCTCGTCGCAGCGCCGGCGCAGCACGTCCAGCTTCTGCTTCAGTGCGCCCGGTGCGGGAAGCTCGAAGAAGTTGTTGGCGTCGGCGTACTCGGCAATCAGGCGCATCGTCTTCCGTTCGCCCATGCCGCCGATCATGATCGGCGGCCGGCGCAGCGGCGCCGGGTGGTTCAGCGGCTGTTCCAGCCGGTAGTGCCGGCCCTCGATCGGGGTATCGTCACCGGCGAACATCCGGTGCGCGATCCGCAGCGTCTCCTCCAGCATCTCGAACCGCTGAGCCAGCGGCGGGAACGGTACGCCGAGCCCGCGCGACTCGTGCTCGTTCCAGGCCGCGCCGAGCCCCAGCCAGGACCGGCCGCCGGACAGCACGTCCAGCGTCGAGACGGTCTTCAGCAGCAGGCCCGGGTGTCGATAGTGCACACCGGTGACCAGAGCGCCCAGCTGCAGGGTGGTGGTCTGGCCCGCCGCCCAGGCGAGGGTCGAGTAGGCCTCGAGCATCGGGTCCTCCGGCGGCCCGGCGATCCCGATCTGGAAGAAATGATCCATCGGCCAGAAACTGTGGATGCCGGCCTGCTCGGCGTCCCGGACGATCCGGCTCAGGGCCGGTCCGATGGCGGCCGGCCCGTCGGGCAGGCCGAACTTCATGACGTGGAGTCCGATCTTCATGCGCCCATGTTAGCCGGCTAATCTAACCGGTGACGCGACCCAGGAGTTCCGCCAGCCGCGCCGCGTCGGCCTCGCTCAGTCGCGCGGTGATCAAGGCGTCGGCCTCCAGCCAGGCCTGCTCGACCGGCGCCTGCAGCGCGCGCCCGGCCTCGGTGAGGTGGACCGTCCTGGTCCGTCCGGGGCCCGGCTCGCGGCGCAGGTAGCCGGCCCGCTCCAGCCGCTGCAGCGCCTTGGTCACCGTCGGCGGCTCGACCCCGATCCGCGCGATCAGTTCGGACTGGGTGATCCCGTCCGACTCCCAGAGCCGGGCCAAGAGCAGATCCTGGCCGGGATGCAGCCCGACATCGGCGAGCACCGGCCAGATCGCCGGCCGGGCGGCCTTCGACGCCTTGAGCAGCCGGTACGCCAGCGTCGCCTCGATCACCCTCCCACCGTACAAACCGCCGACCGGTCACCACCGCGGCCGTTCTGCCGGCGTGTCGCAGCGGAAGTGACCGGCCGGCGCGGGAGAGGGGTGGGCCGGCGGGGCAGGAGTCGGTCCAGGTCGGTGTGGGGAGTTCTGCGGTGCGGCTCTGGGTTGGCCGTGGGAGGGGTGCCGGTCGGCGCGGAGAGAGGCCGGGTGGGGACAGGGGTGAACCGGTCGGATCAGGGCGAACCGCAAGATTTCGCGTCCGCTGCCTGAGCCGGGTCGACGGCATTTCTGCCGCTGCACCGAGAGTGACGTTGCGACCGCGATCGGGGGCCGGAGGAGGTCGCCAAGTCACCACTCGGTGAACCGAGCCCGACCTGGCCGGCGCGCCCTGGGGCCTGAGCCCAAGAATCTTCGGTTCGAGCGGGGAGATCGGTTCCGGTTCCACCCGGCCAGGTGGAGGTAGTGCTTCCGCCTTCGCACGGCGGATGTTGAGGTCGGCGGTTTCTTGACCACCACGGCACGAACGTGCTCGAGATCGACCCCGGACGACAACGATCCGGCCTGCCCGGACACGAACCGTTCGAATCGGGCCGTGCAGTCTCGTCAGGGCCCAACGGTCGAGGCGATTCCGGAGCGCGGCCGGGGCGGCTCGGTCCGCCCGGAATCACGGGTATCCAGTCTCGCGGTCGGAGCATGCTGTCGAGCGCCTTGACTCGAGTCCGAGTTCCCCAGCCCGAACGGGCGAGCCCACGGAGTGCTGTCCGGCGACGATGGGCCGTGACCGGCACGGGCGATCTGACTGTTCAGCGTCCGGAGACGTGAAACCGCCCCACCCTCGGGGGAAGGTGAGGCGGCGAGGCCGGCGCCAAGCGCGGCCTCACTGCGGCGCCGCAGGCATGGCCAGTTTGGCGGGATCGGAGCGGAGTGGCAACTCCGGTCCGTCGGCTCACTCGATCCGGGTCGCGATCGGCGTACCGAGCTCGATGGTCCGGCCGACCGTGCAGAGCCGGTCGTGGGACTGCGCGACGATCTTCGGCAACAGTTCACGGGCCGCTTCGCCGGCCTCGCCGTCGGGAAACGTCACGTCGAACGTCACGGCCAGGTCGGTCAGCCGGTTGCCCTGCTCGTCGCGGATCTTCTCCGCGTCGACCTCGACCCGGAACGAGTCGGGCTCGGCCCGTCGTGCGGTCACGGTGCCGACGTCGATCGCCGTACATGCGGCGATGGCGGCGAGCAGCAGCTCGACCGGGGTGAAGTCGCTGTCCGCCGACCCGATCGTGACCGTGCCGCCACGGACGTTGGTGGCCGTGAACGTGCCGTCGGCGTCCCGGGTGAGGGACACGGAGCGGTGCGTGGAGTCGTGCGCCATGGAGCAACCCTGCCAGAGCCCGCCACCGGTCATGATCAAGGACACTCAGCGAAGCAGCGCGGCCTGGACCAGCGATGTGACCGATCGGTCGTCGGCCGGGATCCGCTCCGGGTCGAACCAGCGGACGTCGTCCGACTCGTCGCTGACCACCGGATCGGGCCGCCCGGCCACGGTGGCCAGGAACTGGACGTCGAGATGATCACTGCCGCCCGGCCCGCAGAAGGCGACCCGGTGCCGGGACAGCCGCAGCGGGACCGGATCGATCGTGATCATGGACAGGCCGGTCTCCTCGGTCGCCTCCCGCAGGGCGGCCCCGGGCAGGCTGGTGTCGCCGGCCTCGAGGTGGCCACCGGCCTGCAGCCACCGGCCGACCTTGCGGTGCAGCACCAGCAGCACCTGTCCGGTCTCCGGCGCCTTGATCAGCGCGCTCGCGGTGAGGTGGGCGCCCGGGCAGTCGCGCGACCAGCCGTCCGGCCGCGCCCGAAGATGATCAAGGTACGCGAGCCGCAGCGACTCCTGGTCGGGATCGGCCGGACGCCAGCCGGACAGCACGTCGCGGCAGCTGTCGAGCAGGCTCACTCCTTGCCGGCCCCGCCCTCATGATCATCTCCGTCTTTCCGATCATGCTGCTCGTCGCGCTTCTCCTCGGCGTCCAGCAGTTCGGCCAGGGCGGCGTCGAAGTCGGAGTCGTCGGTTTTGGTCTCGCCGGAGACGAAGCCGAGCGGGTCGTCCAGGTCGGCCGAGGTCGGCAGCACGTCCGGGTGCGACCAGACCGCGTCCCGGCCGTCGACGCCACGGGCCTCGGCCAGCGCCGCCCACAGGTTCGCCGCGTCCCGCATCCGCCGCGGCCGGAGTTCCAGCCCGACCAGGGTCGCGAAGGTCGCCTCGGCCGGGCCGCCGGACGCCCGATTCCGCCGTACGGTCTCGGCCAGCGCATCGGCCGCCGGCATCCACTTCGAGGTCGCCCGGGTCACCACGTGGTCCACCCAGCCCTCGATCAGCGCCAGCATCGTCTCCAGCCGGTCCAGCGTCGCCTTCTGCTCGGGCGTCTTCTGCGGCTCGAACAGCCCGCCCTCCAGCGAGCGGCCGAGCTCCTCGAGGTTGTTCGGGTCGATCTGGCCGACCGCCTCCTCGAGCGCCGAGGTGTCGATCGTGATGCCGCGCGCGTACTCCTCGACCAGGGCCAGGACCTGCTCGCGCAGCCACGGCACGGCCGCGAAGAGCCGCTGCCGGGCGGCCTCCCGCAGGGCCAGATAGAGCAGGACGTCGCTCTGCTGCTGATCAAGTCCCTCGCCGAAGGCCTCGACGTTCGTCGGCAGCAGGGCCGCCTGGCCGGGCTTGCTCAGCGGCAGCCCGATGTCGGTCGCGCCAACGACCTCGGTGGCCAGCCGGCCCAGCGCCTGGCCGAGCTGCAGCCCGAACATCGAGGCACCGGAGGTCCGCAGCATCG
This sequence comes from Microlunatus parietis, assembly GCF_013407955.1. GTDB lineage: Bacteria > Actinomycetota > Actinomycetes > Propionibacteriales > Propionibacteriaceae > Microlunatus > Microlunatus parietis. Next base: position 6,809,629 of record NZ_JACCBU010000001.1, read on the forward strand.
GCCGCAGCATCTGTTCCAGGCCGGCCATCTGCGGCAGCTGCTGGAGCTCCTCGGAGTCGAGGCTGAAGCTGAGGGCGCCCTCCATCGCGTCGGCGATGTGGCTCGCGACCGGCTCGACCAGCCGGCGCCAGACCGGCAGCGTCTGCTCGACCCAGTCGGCCCGGCTCCAGGCCCGCATCGTGCCGGTGGTGCGGGGGAAGATCATCGCCTCGTCCAGCCACACCTCGGCGATCGACGCGGCCTGGTCGATTTCGCGCCGCTGCCGGTCGTCCGGGGTCGGGTCGGGACCGAGCGCGGCGACGGCCTTGCGTGCCGTGTCCTTGGTCACGTCCCAGTTCACGCCGGAGCCGGTCTCGGCTGTCTGGGAGAAGATCGAACCGGACCCGCCGAGCATCGCGAAAGCGTTCTGCAGTTGGCCGATCAGCGCGTTCATGTCCTGCGGATTCCCGGGTTCGCCCGGCTTGCCCAGACCGGCGTTGCCGCCGGCGAGCTGCGAGAACAAGGCCTCGAGGGGATTGGCCGGCCCGTCGCCGGACTTGTCCGAACGCGCGGCCTCGTCGGGTCCGGTCCCGTCGTCGGGCTCGCGGTCCGGGTCCGGCTGGTCGTCGGGGCGACGATCCTCGGCCATGGCCATCTCCTCGTGGGGTTCGTTGACGTCTTCCCACCACCGTACGCGTCCCCGCCCGAGCACCCCGTACCTGATCGCTGACAGCGCACAGTCTTGGTGCCGCACAGACCTGCGCACTCTCCGATTCCTGAGAATCGGCCGAGCGCGCCGTCCGCCCCGTTCGATCCACAGGCCCGCTGGGTAGGGTGCTGCGCATGGTTGCCGTCCGGCACGTCCAGATCACCCCGTCGCCGCTCAGCGTCGACCGGGTGCTCGCGGCCGTCGCGGACGACCACATCGGCGGGATCGGCCTCTTCGTCGGTACGGTGCGCCGGCGCGACGAGGGCCGCGAGGTGACCACGCTCGACTACACGGCGCACCCGTCCGCGGAGGCGGTGCTGACCGACCTGATCCGCCGTACGACAGCGGACCGCCCGGTGCTCACCGCGGCGGTCGAACACCGGACCGGGCGGCTCGAGATCGGCGACCTGGCCGTGATCGTCGCGGTCGGCGCGGAACACCGGGCCGAGGCGCTCGACGTGTGCCACGAACTGATCGACCGGATCAAGGCCGAGGTGCCGATCTGGAAGGAACAGGAGTACGCGGCGGGCGACACCTCCTGGGTCGGCCTGCCTGAGTCCCCGTCGGCCGGAGTGGTCGGGTGACCAAGCAGACCTGGACGGCCTTCTGCTCGGCGGCCGTGTTCATCGCGTTGACGGCTCTGCTGGTGTTCGTGCCGGCGCCGTACGTGTCCTGGTCGCCGGGCGGCGTGCAGGACACCCTCGGCGAGGTCAACGGCGCCCCGATCATCACGATCAAGGACACGCCGACGTATCCGACCAACGGCCGGCTCGACCTGACCACCGTCTCGGTGTCCCGGGTCGACGCCAGGGTCAGCCTGCCGGAGGCCGTGCTGTCGTACTGGCTGCCGGGGCGGGACGCGCTGCCGCGGGCCAGCGTCTACCGGGAGGGCACCTCGGTCGAGGAGTCCGAGCAGGAACAGACCGTGAGCATGGCGACGGCGCAGCACGATGCGATCGTGGCCGCGCTGCGGGCGGCGAACCGGCCGGTGCGGCCGATGCCGGTGGTGTCCTCGGTGATCGTGGACGGGCCGGCCCATGATCGACTGCAGCCCGGCGACTTGATCATGTCGGTGGACGGCCAGCCGGTCAGCCAGGTCGATCAGGCGGGTGCGTTGATCAAGCGGCACCGGGTCGGCTACCGGGTGCCGTTCGAGGTGCTGCGTGATCATCGCAAGGTGAAGGTCGTCGTCCAGACGGTCGAGTCGAAGACGGACCCCGGGGTGCCGATCGTCGGCATCACCATCGGGCTGGGCTATTCCTACGACCCGCAGATCGAATTCGATCTTGGTGACCGGATCGGCGGGCCGAGCGCCGGCCTGGTCTTCGCGCTGGCGATCTATGACAAGATCACGCCGGGGGAGCTGCTGGCCGGCCGGCACATCGCCGGCACCGGCACGATCGACCCGGACGGCAACGTCGGGGCGATCGGCGGACTGCAGGAGAAGATCACGGCCGCGGACAACGCCGGTGCCACGGTGTTCCTGGTGCCGGCACCCAACTGCCCGGAGCTCGCCGGGCTGCAGACCGACCTGGAGTTGATCAAGGTGACCACGCTGAAGGACGGTATCGACTCGTTGAGCCGGCTGGACCGGCCGGAGAGCCTGCCCCGATGCGGATGAGGATTCGATGAGTACGGACTCCGAAGGACCCGCCCAGGCCGACGAGGCACTGGTCGCGGCGTTGATCGAACTGGAACGGCACGTGGGCGAGGCCGGCTGGGACCAGCCGCCCCGGCTGTTCGCCCTGGTCCGCACCGACGACGTGATCGCCGCGGAACCGGGCCTGGTCGACCGGCTCGGCCTGCGCGGCAGCGCCGACGGTGCCCCGGCGGACGCGCTGACTGCGATCGAGCAAGATCATTTCCAGAGCACCGGCGACCTGGTGGCGGACCTGGCCCCGGTGATCTGGCCGGAACCGGTGTTCGGCTGCGCGATCGCGGCGGAGCGGACCTTCCTGCCGGCGGCCGCGGAGGCCGACCTGCCGGAGGACCCCGACCGGGCCGCCGAATTCGTCAATCAGCACCCGGACCGGCAGGATGTCCGAGTCGTGGTCGGAGTCGACCGGGCCGGCCATCGGCACGGCGTGGCCCGGCTGACCTCGCGCCCGGAGGACCTGCTGGCGGCACCGGACCTGGTGCCCGGGCTGGGCGCGGCACTAGCACATACGCTGAACAGTGAAGAGCCTGATGGTGAGGAGAGACCGTGAGTACGATTCGGCTGGGTAGGCCCCGGAGCGCCCTGCTGCCCACGCTGGTGATCGCGGCCGTGCTGGTGATCCTGTTCGCGATCTTCACCAACGTGTGGACCGATCGCCTCTGGTACGTCTCGTTCGACTTCGGCAGTGTGTTCAACACGATGTTGATCACCCGGATCGGGCTGTTCGCCTCGTTCGGGCTGCTGATGGCGGCGGTGGTCGCGGCCAACGCCGCGATCGCGTACCGGCTGCGGCCGCGGGTCCGCGGCGCGGGCCCGTCGAGTCCGCTGCTGGAGCGCTACCGGGAGGTGCTGGAGGCGCGGCTGGTCTGGGTGATCGTCAGCCTCGGCGTCGTCGTCGGCCTGTTCGCCGGAGCCACCGCGAGCGGGCAGGTGTTCACCTATCTGGCCTGGCGCAACTCGACGCCCTTCGGCACCACCGATCCGGTGTTCAACCTCGACATCGGCTTCTACGTCTTCGACTACCCGTGGTGGCGGTTCGCGCTGTCGTTCGTGTTCGTCGTGCTGCTGTTCAGCGCGACCGCGGCGGCGGTCATCCACTACCTGATGGGCGGACTGCGGCTGACCGGCCCGGCCCGGGGCGGCACGGCCGGCGCGCAGGCGCACCTGTCGATCCTGGTCGGCCTGGCGGTGTTGGTCCGCGGCGTCGGCTACTGGTTCGACCAGTACGGGCTGATGATCGCGGACGCGACGATCCTCACCGGCGTCAACTACACCGCCGACAACGCGACCCGCAACGCCGACGTGATCCTGGCGATCATCGCCGGCCTGTGTGCGCTGCTGTTCTTCGCCAACGCCGCGCTGCGCCGCTGGTCGGTCCCGATCATCGGGCTCACCCTGATGATCCTCTCCGCGATCATCCTCGGTGTGGTCTACCCGGCCGGTGTCCAGCTGCTCCAGGTCCGGGCGAACGAACCGGTCCGGGAGCGTCCGTACATCGAACGGAACATCGAGGCGACCCGGGAGGCCTACGGTGTCGCGGACGTCGAGATCGCCGACTACTCGGCCAAGACGTCGGCCACCGCCGGGCAGTTGCGGGCCGATGCCGAGGCGCTGCCGGGCATCCGGTTGATTGATCCCTCTCGGGTGGGCCCCGCGTTCGAACAGCTCCAGCAGGTCCGTGGCTACTACTCGTTCAGCGAGATCCTCGACGTCGACCGGTACACGATCGATGGCGCCGAGACCGATGCCGTTGTGGCGGTCCGGGAGATGAACCACCAGGGCATCGAAGCCCAGAACTGGAACAACCTGAAGCGTGTCTACACCCACGGCTACGGCCTGGTCGCCGCCTACGGCAACCGCCGGCAGCCCGGCGGGGAGCCGGAGTGGATCGTCCGGGACATCCCGCCGACCGGCAAGTTGACCGAGTACGAGCCGCGGATCTACTTCGGCGAGAAGCAGACGGACTACTCGATCGTCGGAGCTCCGGAGGGCGCGCCCGCGGTCGAGTTCGACACGCCGTCCGGTGGCGAGGGCGGCAACCCGGCGACGACCACGTACGAGGGCACGGGCGGGGTGCCGATCGGCGATTTCTGGAGCCGCATCCTCTACGCGGCGAAGTTCGCCGATGTGAACATCCTGCTGTCCACCGAGCTGAACCCCGAGTCCAAGATCATCTACGACCGGCAGCCGCGGGAACGGGTGATGAAGGCGGCTCCGTGGCTCCGGGTCGACAGCGACATGTACCCGGCGGTCGTCGACGGTCGGATCGTGTGGATCGCCGATGGCTACACGACGTCCAACTCCTATCCGTACAGCCAGCGGGTCTCGCTGGAGGAAGCGACGTCGGACTCGCGGACGCAGATGGGGCTGCCGGCCCAGCCGAACTCGGCGATCAACTACATGCGGAACTCGGTGAAGGCGACCGTCGACGCCTACGACGGCACGGTCACGCTCTACACCTGGGACGACACGGACCCGGTGTTGCAGACCTGGAAGAAGGCCTTCCCGGGCATCGTCAAGGACAAGACCGAGATCTCGGCCGACCTGCTCAAGCACCTGCGCTACCCGCAGGACATGTACAAGGTGCAGCGCGAGATCCTGGCGCGATACCACATCACCGATCCGCAGAACTGGTACCAGAACTCGGATCTCTGGCGGGTGCCGGACGATCCGCAGCAGACGGGTTCGAAGGAGACGCCGAACTTCCTGTCGATCAAGTGGCCGGGTGACGAGGCGCCAGTGTTCTCGCTGACCTCGACCTATGTCCCGGAGGGTCGGCAGAACCTCGCCGCCTACATGGCGGTGAATGCCGACGCGAGCAGCCCGGACTACGGCCGGTTGCGGATCCTGCGGATGTCCGCGCAGACCCAGATCGACGGTCCGGGCCAGACGGCGAACGTGTTCAACTCGAACGAAGTGGTGGCGGAACGGCTGCGTCCGTTCCAGCAGGGCACCGCCGCCGCACAGTTCGGGAACCTGCTGACCCTTCCGGTCGGCGGTGGGTTGATGTACGTGCAGCCGGTCTACACCCAGCGGCAGGGCAGCACCGGCGCCTATCCGGTGTTGCGGTTCGTGCTGGTCCGGTTCGGATCCTCGGTGGCGATCGGGGACACCCTTCAGGATGCGCTGGACCAGGTCTTCAAGGGTGACGCCGGTGCCACCACCGAGGAGGAGGGTGGCGACACGCCGCCCAAGCCCGGCGGTGACAACCCGGACAACCCGGCCGCCAGCGCGGCGATCGCGGCGGCGAACAAGGCGTTCGCGGAGGCCGACGCGGCCCTGAAGCGCGGCGACCTGGCCGGCTACCAGGCCAAGATCAGGGAAGCCCAGGAAGCGATCAAGCGGGCCGAGGAAGCGCTGAACCGGTAGGAAAGCAGAACGCGCCCCGATCCTGGCAAGGGCTCGGGGCGCGAGGCGCTTCGACAGGCTCAGCGCGCTCGAGGATTAGTCGAAGTCGAACAGGTCGCCGAGGAAGCCGCCCTTGCGGCGCCGCCGGTGACCCTGCTGGTAGCCGCCGTGGCGGTAGTCCGGCGAGTCGGGTGAGCCGGGGGAGCCGTAGCGGTAACGCTGCTGCTGGTAGCCCTGCTGCGGATATCCGACGCTCTCGTACGGATCCGGCGGCGGCGCGACTGGCGGTCGGGCCGGCTGGGCCTGAGTCGGTGCGGTGGCCGGCGGGTCCTGCCGCGGAGCGGCTGCACCGCCGGCGTTGTCGCGTTCGATGATCTTGTCGAGCTCGCCGCGATCGAGCCACACCCCGCGGCAGGTCGGGCAGTAGTCGATCTCGATGCCTTGGCGCTCGGACATCTGCAGGACGGTCTGATCCACGGGACATTGCATGCGGACCAGGGTAGCCGCGCGTCCGGCAGGGTCAGGGATGTTCGAGCACCACCAGGTCGTAGCCGAGCGCCCGGATCGGCTCGGCCAGCTTCTCCGCGTCGCCGGCCACGGCCAGGCTGAGCCGGTCCAGGTCGACCACCGAACGGTAGCCGGCGGTGGCCGATTCCGGCGTCACCTGCCGCAGTTCGGCCAGGTTCCGGTTCAGATGATCATCGTCCAGCCCGGCCAGCACCTGGCTGCCGGCCTGGTCGGCGACCCCGTCGGCGGTCGCGTAGCGCAGCGGCGACACCCCGGTGTAGTAGGCGACGGCGTCGCGCACCTCGTCGGCGGTGATCGGCTTCTCGGCGAGGTCGAGCAGCTCGCGGCCCTCGGCCAGGGCCGCCGCCGCGACCTCGGTACGGAAGGCTCCCTGGACGGCGTACGAACCGGCCCGGCGCAGCGGGCCGAACGCGAGATGGACGCCGTAGGTGTAGCCGCGGTCCTCCCGCAGCACCGCGTTCAGCCGGGACAGGAAGGCGCCGCCGACGGCGTAACCGGCGACCGTGACGTCGGCCCAGCGCGGGTCGGTCCGGTCGATCCCGAAGCCGCCCAGCCGCAGGTCGGCCTGGACGGCGCCGGGATGATCGATGATCACCGCCCGCGGCTCGGCCGGCCGGGGCAGCCGATGCTCCGGCGCCGGCTGCCCGGGCTCGGCGACCGTCCAGCCGCCGAACGCGTCGATGATCAACGGCAGCGGGTCCTCGGCGAAGTCGCCGGCCAGCACCAGCGTGGCCCGGTCCGGCCGGAAATGATCATGGTGGAAGGCTCGTACGGACTCCGGCGTGACCGCGGCCACCGTGTCCGGCTGGCCGCTGTTCATCCGGCTGGCCCGGCTCTCGGCAGCGAACACGCCGGACCGGAACGCGACGCTGGCCGACTGGGCCGGGTTGGCGTACACCTGGTCGATCTCGGCCAGCCGCAGCGTGACGTGCCGTTCCACGTCGCTGTCGGCGAAGGCCGGCTCGATGGCCGCCTCCGCGAACAGGTCCAGGGCCGGCCGGAGCCGGGAGGCGGGTACGTCGAGGACCGCCTGCAGCCCGGCCAGCGACACGTCGACGCCGAAGCCGGCGCCGAGCGTCTCCAGCTGTTCGGCGAACTCCTCGCCGCCGTGCCGCCGGGTGCCCTCGTCGAGGGTCCGGGCACAGATGGTGGCGACGCCCTCGAGGTCACGTGGCTCGGTGTCCAGCGGTGCGTCGATCACCAGATGGCCGGAGATCACGTGCTGCCCGGGCATCCGGTAGATCGCCACCGCGAGCCCGTTGTCCAGCCGGTGCCGTTCCGGGGTCGGGAACAGCCACTCCCGCGGCGGCTCGATCGACGGCTGGGGCAGGTGGGACGTCACGCGGACTCCTTGCGGTAGATCAGGGTGGCCCGATGATCGGGATCGAGCCGGTCGGTCAGGGCGGCCTCGATTTGATCTTGGTCGATCGCGGTGAAGGTGGCCAACCGGGAGTTGATCATGGTCGGGTCGCCGTGCAGGGTGGCGTACTCGCCGATCGTGTCGGCGCGGGAGTCGATCCGGGCCAGCTCGTTCAGCCAGTGGCGTTCGAACTGGGCCTTGGCCCGGCGGACCTCGATCTCGGTCGGGCCGTCGTTGCGGAGCCGGTGCACCTCGGCCAGCAGCGCCTCGGTCAGCCGCTCCGGCGTTACGCCGGACCGGGCCCGGGCGTAGCAGATCCCGATCGAGGTGCCGCCGATCAGCGGCATGGTCATCGCCGCCGCGCTCTCGGCCAGCTCGGCGCCGCGGACCAGGGCACGGTGCAGCCGAGACGTCTGGCCGTGGCCGAGCACGGACAGCGCCAGGTCGGCCGCGTCGAACTCCGGCGTGTCCCGGGTCGGCAGCCGCCAGGTCAGGTAGATCGCCTCGGCCGGCACCACGGCGGTCGTCTCGGCCTGCGGCAGCCCGGTGATCACCGGCAGCGGGGTCGGGTCCGGGTCGGCCGGCGCCGGTCCGGCCGCCAGGTCGCCGAAGTAGCGCTGGGCCCGTTCGAAGGCGTCCTCCGGATCAAGATCACCGGCGATGGTGAGCACCGCGTTGTTCGGCAGGTAGTGGGTGGCGAAGAACGCCCGGACGTCGTCCACGGTCGCCGCGTTCAGATCGTCCATCGAGCCGATCGTCGTATGCCCGTACGGATGGTCGGCCGGGAACGTCAGCTCGATCAGCCGCTGCATCGCGTCGCCGTAGGGGACGTTGTCGTAGCGCTGCCGCTTCTCCTCCTTGACCACCTCGCGCTGGGTGTCCAGGTTCTCCTGGGTCAGCGCGTCCAGCAGCGTGCCCAGCCGGTCCGCCTCGAGCCACAGAGCCAGATCGGCACCGCCGGTGGGCAGCGTCTCGAAGTAGTTGGTCCGGTCCATCGAGGTGGTCGCGTTGACCATCGCTCCGGCCGCCTGCATCAGCCCGATGTGCTGGCCGGCGGCGACGTTGGCCGAGCCCTGGAACATGATGTGCTCGAACAGGTGCGCGAACCCGGTCCGGCCCGGCTGCTCGTGTCGCGAGCCGACGTCGTACCAGAGATTGACCGCGACCGACGGCGCCCCGTGATCAGGGCTCGCGATCACCCGCAAGCCGTTGCCGAGCACGGTCTGAGAGATCGGGTACGACGTCGGCGACGGGCCCGGCAGGTCGGGTGGCGTCTCGGGTGCGGGCGAGCTCATGCAGGACATCACAGCACATCGGCGAAAGCGGTGACCGGGCACCGTCGGTACCGTGGTGGAATGCTCACCGCGGAGAGGTTCCTGCTGCTCTGCCTCGACCCGGAGTCCGGTCGGCGGGTCGCCGGTCGGAGCCATCTGGAACCGGCGCTGCACGGCGCCGTCGCCGCCGAACTCGTGCTGTGCGGGAGGATCGCGATCACGCCGGACAGTGACGGGCTGATGCGCCGGCGCCGACTCGCCGTCCTCGACCCCACACCGACCGGCGACGCAGTCCTGGACGCCATGCTGGCCGGGCTGGTGGCGAAACCGGACCAGAAGCTGTCGGAGGCCATCAACGCGTTCCGGTTCCGCCCGCTGATCAAGGACGTGTCGGGGCTGCTGTCCGGGCGGCTGGTCGCGGCCGGGATCCTGGGACAGCGGGCCGACCGGGTGCTCGGCGTGTTCCCGACCACGGCCTGGCCGATCCGCGATCCCCGGCCGGACCGGGTGACCCGGGAGCGGCTGCACTATGCGCTGATCGCGGACGGCCAGCCCGATCCGGAGACCTCGGTCCTGGTGGCCCTGGTGCTGGCGGCCGGGCTGCTGATCAAGCTCGTGCCGACCGAGGACCGGGCCCGGCTGCGGCGGCGGGCGAAGGACCTGGTCGGAGCTGATCCGCTGGCGAACCAGCTGAAGCTGGCCGTCGCCCAGGTGTACGCCAACCAGGCGTCGGCCAGCGGGTGATCAGGACCGGTCGAACCTGACGAAGCCACGCAGCGTCCCGTCGCCGAACTCGCGTCACCAGGCCCCGGCCGATCCCGGCCGGCGCTCATCCCGGATGCACCAGAACGTCTTGCAGGTAACAGATCGTGGCGTCGTCGGAGATCGCGGTGACCACGTGCGAGGAATTGGCGATCGCCCTCCGGAAGACGTCCGGATCCGCGGTGTAGGCGGTCCAGCCGGCGGAGCCGTACAAGATCATCAGGTCCTGGTCGTCGACCGCCCGCTCGGCGGCAATGATCACCTCGCCGGTCATCCGATCACCCCGGCCGCGCGTGCCGCGGCGGCGTAGTCCGCGGCCAGCGATGCGGTCGTCGCGTGCGCGTTCAGGCCGCTCGGGTTCGGCACCAGCCATAGTTCGGCACCCGCGATCGGCTCCGGCTGCTGGCCGGCCCTGGCCTTGGCCCGGCCGAACGCGATCCGGTATGCGGACAGCCCGGCAACGGCGACCACCCGCGGCCGGTGCTCGGTGATCACATCGAGCAGCCGCTGCCGGCCGGCCCGCAGTTCCTCCGGCGTCAGCTCGTCGGCCCGGGCGGTGGCCCGCGGCACCAGGTTGGTGATGCCGACCCCGCGGGAGATCAGGTAGCGCCGGTCGTCGTCGGTCAGGCCGGCCGAGCGATCAAGATCACGATCGACGATGCCGGCCAGCCGCAGCGCCGGATAGAACCGGTTGCCCGGATGCGCGAAGTGGGTCTGCGTCACGGCCGTCCAGAGCCCTGGGTTGATGCCGACGAACAGCAGCAGCACCCCGGGACCGATCAGGTCGGGGACGGTACGGTTTCGGTACGACTCCAGTTCGGCCCGGGTGAACCCCACCCGGACACGATAGTGTCGTGAGTCAGTAATGCGGCACCGATATTCGGGCCCAGAAGCGGCGATCTGCTGCGTTGTCGTCGGTCGACGTATTCCCGATACGCCTCCGTCCTCCGCCTTGCAGCTCACCACTTCTGAGCCCGACTATCGGCACCGCACCACTGACTCACGACACTAGCCCAACCGAGGAGAACCATGCCGGACGTTGATCCGCACCTCATGCCCGCCGACCGGGTGATCACCGAAGATCAGGAGTGGGGCCGGCTGGTCTGGATGGTGTCCGGCCGGCAGGGCAACTCGACCACGATGACGGTCGGCCGGTGCTATCTCGATCCCGGCCAGCAGAACCCGCGGCACTACCACCCGAACTGCGACGAGGTGCTGCACGTGCTGCAGGGCCGGATCCTGCACAGCGTCGACGACGCGACGTTCGAGATGGGCCCGGGCGACACGGTGAGCATCCCGTCCGGCAAGGTGCACAACGCGCGCAATCTGGGCACCGAGCAGGCGATCTTCGTGATCTCCTTCTCCGACCCGGACCGGCAGACCGTCGGCGAGTGATCGCGGTCAGGGTGCGAGCAGCGCGGGGACCAGCTGCCGGACCCGGAGATCGAGTTCGGCCGCGGTCCGGTCGAACGCCTCTTGATCATCGGCGTCGGCCGGGTTGGCGATGCTCCAGTGCCGGAGCTCGGGCTGGTGGGTGAAGCCGGGCAGCTCCTCGCGCACCTTGTCGCACAGGCTGATCACGTGGTGCAGCCGGCGGCCGGCGAACCGGTCCAGTGACTGCGGCCGGTGACCGGCCAGGTCCAGATCGTAGCGGCGCAGGGCCTTGACCGTGCGCGGATCCAGCGGCCGCGGCCGGCTGCCGGCACTGTGCACCTGCACCCGGTCGCCCGCCTGCTGCCGGAGCAGGGCCGCGGCCATCGGTGATCGGGCGCTGTTGCCGGTGCAGGTGAACAACACCCGGACCGGTGCCCGGCGTCGTCCTCCGGTGGCGGGTTCGGCGGGCCGGAGCGCGGGGTGCAGTTCCGATCCGACGTGGGCCAGAGCCTCGGCACAGGCCTGCAGCTCCAGCCGGTAGTAGCTGTCCCGGCCGTCGAAGCTGCTCCGCCGAGCCTCGACCAGGCCCGCTCGCCGGAGCAGGGCCAGATGGTAGGAGACCAGGTTCTGCGGCTCGCCGACCAGCTCGGTCAGCTCGCGGACCCGGAGATCGCTCCGGCCCAGGGTGGTCAGCAGGCTCCAGCGCAGCGGGTGGGCGACCAGGCCGAGGAAGGGAGGTGGGGCGGCGGCGGTCGAGACCATGTTGACACGATACATCAGCGGTGTTTGAATCAAATGGAATTGATCTATCGAGGGAGATGTCGATCATGGTATCGGTGCGCTACATCGTGGACGACGTGGAGACGGCGATCGCCTTCTACACCGGCTTTCTGGGCTTCACCGTGGAGCTGCATCCGGCACCGGGCTTCGCCGCGCTGAGCCGTGGCGACCTTCGGCTGCTGCTGTCCGAACCGGTCGGCGCCGGCGGTGCTGCCCAGGCCATGCCGGACGGGCGCCGCCCCGAGCCGGGCGGCTGGAACCGAATCGTGATCACGACCGAGGATCTCGACGCCGAGGTGGACCGGCTGCGGGCCGGCGGCGCGTCCTTCCGCAACGAGATCGTCGCCGGTTTCGGCGGGAAGCAGATCCTGCTGGACGATCCGTCGGGCAACGCTATCGAGTTGTCCGAGCCGAGGAAGTCGGCCGACTGAACAGTGCGGTCGCCGGCCGGCAGCCCCCGGTCCGGCCGGTCACGCCGCCTGCTGCCGGTCCCGTCCCGGTAGCAGGACGGACCCGGCCCGCCGCAGCACCACTGGATGGGTCGCGAACCAGGCCGCGCCGGCACAGACGAACTCCTTGATCCGCGCGGCGGCCGGGCCGGTGATCGCCGCGGCCAGCGCGCGGTCGTCCCTGGTCACCGGCTGGATGATCCCGTCCCGCCGGCCGAGGCTGATGCAGCGGAGGTAATAGCTGATCGGGTGCGGCCGGACCGGGCGGCCGGTCAGTCGCGCGATGATCGCGGACGTGGCCCGGAGCGCCATCGGCAGTCCCGAGGCGCAGGACATCCGCAGCGTCGTCCCGTTGACGCCGGCCGCGGAACCGGCGTCGCCGACGGCGTACACGTCCGGGTGCGAGACCGACCGCATCGTCTCGTCGACGACGATCCGCCCGCCGCCGGTGACCTCCAGGGCGGCGGCCGCGGCGATCGGCTGGACGCCGAAACCGGCCGCCCAGACCGTGACCGCCGCCGGGACCGCTCCGCGGTGGGTGATCACCGCTCCGTCCTCGACCCGGAGCACCTCACGCTGGTCGGACACGGCGACGCCGAGCCGGTTCAGGACCCGTCCCAGATGCCGCCGCGCCCGGTCGCCGAGCCGGTCGCCGAGCGGCTCCCGGGTGATCAGCGCGGGCTTCAGGTCGGGCCGCGACTCGGCGATCTCGGTGATCGCCTCCAGCCCGGTCAATCCGCCGCCGATCACGGCCACCGAGGCGCCGGCCGGAAGCTCACGGAGCCGGTCCCGCAACCGCAGCGCGCCGGCCCGGCCGGCCAGCGTCTGGGCGTGTTCGGTGACGCCCGGGATGCCGTGATCGGCGGCCGTGCTGCCGAGGGCGTACACCAGCGTGTCGTAGCCGATCTCGGCGGCACCGGCGTCCTCCCGCAGCCTGACGGTACGGCGATCGACGTCGAGCCCGTCGACGACGGCCTGCCGGACCGCGACCGTGCTGCCGGCGAAGAGTTCCCGCAACGGCCGCGGCCGCAGATCCTGACCGGCGGCCAGCTGGTGCAGCCGGACCCGCTCGACGAAGTCGCCGTCGGCGTTGACCAGCACGATCTCGACGCCGTCGCCGAGCTGCCGCGCCAGCCTCCCGGCCGCCAGGACCCCGGCGTAGCCGGCGCCGAGGACGACGATGCGATGGTTCAGCTTCCCGCTCCTGTCTGAGGTCACACCCCAAGAACCGGGCCGGGCGGCGAAACCTGACAGGCCCGGCTCGATCAGGCGCCGAAGCGGGCGATCGGCTCGCCGTGATCGAGGTCCGGCCACTGCCGGGTGAGCCGGGCCAGCTTGTCCGGGTTGGCCTGGATGTGCAGCGCCGCGACGCCGTCCTCGGTCAGCTCCAGCGCGATCACGCCGATCACCCGGTCGCCGACCACGGCGAGCACGGCCGGGTCGCCGTTGCTGACCGCCGGATAGAGATCCGGCGCGCCGCTGAAGAAGTCCTCGGCGAGGGCCCGTCGGGAGGCGCTGGGCCGGAAAACGCCGGTCAGGAACCTGGCGATCTTGAGCGCTCCCACGATCGGTGTGCTCCGGGCCGGCACCTTGCCGCCGCCGTCCGCCACGCTCACCGCGTCGTCGGTGAGCAGCTTGATCAACGACTCCGGATCCCCGCTGAGGGCGGCGGCGAGGAACTCCTCGGTGATCTTGTCCGCGGTCGCGGCCTTGATCGTCCGCCGGGTCCGGGCCCGGGTCAGCCGCTGCTTGGCGCGCCGGTACAGCTGTTGGCAGTTCGTCTCGGACAGGTCGAGGATCTGGGCGATCTCGGCGTGCGGGTAGCCGAACGCCTCGCGGAGCACGTAGACGGCGCGCTCGTTGGCCGACAGCTGTTCCATCAGGGTGAGCATCGCGATCGAGACCGACTCGCGCTGCTCGGTGGTTTCGTCCGGCCCAAGCATCCGGTCGCCGGCCAGCAGCGGCTCCGGCAGCCAGGTCCCGACGTAGCGCTCCCGCCGGACCCGGGCCGAGCCGAGCTGGTTCAGGCAGACGTTGGTGAGCACCTTGGTCAGCCAGGCCTCGGTGTTCTCGATCCGGTCCCGGTCCGCGCCGTGCCAGCGCAGGAAGGTGTCCTGGACCGCGTCCTCGGCGTCCGTGGCGGAGCCGAGCAGCCGGTAGGCGATCGCCTCCAGCCGGCCCCGGCTCCGCTCGAACAGATCGATGTCGTACGCACTGATCGCCATCACTCACCAGTCAAGCACGCGGCTCACGAGGTCGGCGCACCGAACCACCGGTGTAGTCGCTGCCGCAGTTCGGTTTGATCATGACCGGCCCAGGCGACGTAGCCGTCCGGCCGGACCAGATAGCCGGAATGATCAAGATCCGGTACATTCTCGGCGACCCGGTCGACCCGGCCCGCCCAGCCGTCGACGGAGAGCGTGCCGGTCCGGTCCAGCAGCAGCCCGCGGCCGGAATGCAGCCGGTCGTAGAGCCGTCCCCGGATCAGCGGCCGGTCCCGCAGCCGCCGGCCGACCGGTTCGGGTTCGTCGCCGAGGTCGTACCGGATGCCGAGGCCGGTGATCTTCTGGATCAGCAGCCGTCGGACCTCGACCTGGTCCATCAGCTCCGCCAGCAGGCGGCGCACCGCCCGCGGCCCGGGCTCGGGGGAGAGCAGTTCCATCTGGGCCCGGGTGTTGTGCAGGACGTCGGCGGCGACCGGGTGCCGCTCGTCGTGATAGCTGTCCAACAGGCCGTCCGGCGCCCAGCCGGCCACCGCCGCGGCGAGCTTCCAGCCGAGATTGACCGCGTCCTGGATGCCGAGGTTCAGGCCCTGCCCGGCGGCCGGCGGATGGACGTGCGCCGCGTCGCCCGCCAGCAGCACCCGGCCGACCCGGAACCGGTCGGCGAGCCGGGTGCCGTCGCCGAACCGGGACAGCCAGCGCGGGGAGTGGATGCCGAAGTCGGTGCCGGCGATCCGCCGCAACTGCCGGCCCAGGTCGTCCAGCGTCGGCGGCACGGACCGGTCCTCGGCCACCGCGGCGGCCGGCACGACGATCCGGTACACCCCGTCGCCGACCGGCCCGGCGCCGAACCGGAGATCCGTCTCACGGACCCTGCCGACGACCGCCGCGACCTCCTCGTTCGGTACGCCGACCTCGACCTCCCCGAGCAGCAGGTCGGTGGTGGACTCCTCACCGGGAAAGCCGACGCCGAGCAGCCTGCGTACGGTGCTGCGGCCGCCGTCACAGCCGACGAGATAGCGCGACCGGAGCCGGCTGCCGTCGGCCAGCTCGACCGTCACGCCGTCCTCGTCCTGCTCCAGGCCGGTGACCGCACAGCCTCGCCGGACCTCGGTCCCGAGCTCGACGGCCCGTTCCAACAGCAGCCGGTCGGAGACCGGCTGCGGCATGCCGAGGATGTACGGATGCGTGGTGTCCAGGTCGTCCAGCGGCGGCTTGACGATCCCGGCGAAGTGCCCGGCGATCGGATGGCGCCGGCCGACGGCCAGAAAACGATCAAGGATGCCGCGCTGGTCCAGCACCTCGACGCTGCGGACGTGCAGGCCGAGCGAGCGGATGAAGGCCGGTGGTTCGGCGTCGCGTTCCACGATCATGGTCGCGACGCCGTGCAGCCTGAGTTCGGCGGCCAGCATCGAGCCGGTCGGCCCGCCACCCGCAATGATCACATCGAGCATGCAATCCCCCTGGTCGGTTCGGCCGGTCGCGCGTTGCGCCTGCCCCGGCCACGACGGAGATTCTGCAGCCGCACCGGGGCCTTGCGGCAAGGCCCCGGTCGCGATATACGTTGAAGTGGGAGGAGCGTCGATCCGGTCCGGATCCGTTCCTCAGTTCGGTTTGACGGCGCGGATGATCGCCGCGTGCATGCCGTCGGCGGCCTGATGGGTGAACTCGACCGAGGTCTCCACGAACCCGACCGCGGCCAGACCCTCCAGGTATTCGGTCCGGGACAGCGCCCCGGCGATGCAGCCGACGTAGCTGCCCCGCTCGGCCCGCTCGGCCGGAGCGAGTTGATCTTCGGCGACCACGTCACTGATGCCGATCCGGCCGCCCGGGGCCAGCACCCGGAACATCTCCGCGAGCACCTTCGGCTTGTCGACCGACAAGTTGATCACGCAGTTGCTGATCACCACGTCGACCGCGGCGTCGGGCAGCGGTACGTCCTCGATGGTGCCCTTGACGAACTCGACGTTGGCGGCGCCCGCCTGGGCGGCGTTGGTCCGGGCCAGCTCGAGCATCTCGTCGGTCATGTCGACGCCGTACGCGAAGCCGGTCGGGCCGACCCGGCGCGCCGAGAGCAGCACGTCGATCCCGCCGCCGGAGCCGAGGTCGAGCACCCGCTCGCCCTCCCGGAGTTCGGCGACCGCGGTCGGATTGCCGCAACCGAGGCTGGCCGCGACCGCCGCCACCGGGAGCTCGTCGCGCTCGGCCGCCGCGTAGAGCGCGGAGCCGAATGTCTCGGTGATCTCGAGCGGCTCCGGTCCGCAACACGAGCCGCCGGACGAGCCCGTCGCGGTCTCGCCGCAGCCGACCCGCTCGGCGCCTTGCGCGACCTGGGTGGCGGCGCCGGCGTAGCGCTGCCGTACCTGCTCCACCAGGTCGCTCTCGGCCCCTGAAATCCCTGTCATGGTGGACTTCCCTTCAAATCGATGATCTTCGATGTGTGCCGATTCTAGGCACGTCGCATCGATATCTGTCAATACATGATCTACACTCGAGCCATGTTGCCGATCACGTCCGTCACCTGCTGCTCGCCGCTGTCCGGCGAGGTGTTGAGCGTCGACCAGGCCGAGGCACTGGCCGGCTCGCTCAAGGTGATCGCCGACCCGACCCGGCTCCGGCTGATCTCCCTGGTCGCGGCGTACGACGGGGGAGAGGCCTGCGTCTGTGATCTGACCGAGCCGGTCGGGCTGTCCCAGCCGACCGTGTCGCACCACCTCAGGCTCCTGGTCGAGGCCGGCGTGATGACCCGGGAACAGCGCGGCAAGTGGGCCTACTACCGACTGCAGCCGGCCGCGCTGACCGCGATCGCCGCCCTGATCGCTCCGGTGGGAGTCCGCTAGGGACGCGCGACACTAGCCCTGCAAGAATGCGGGCGTGGACGTGATGAGCCTGGCCCGGGCGGAGCGAGCCGATCTTGCGAATTTCCTTGCCACGTTGACTCCTGAGCAGTGGGACGTGCCCACCCTCTGTGACGGCTGGCGGGTCCGTGACGTCGTCTCCCACATGATCAGTTACGAAGATCACAACCTGCGGGACTTCGTGGACCGGCTGCGGCGGGCCGGGTTCAGCTTCGCCCGGCTCAACGACGTGGCCAGAGCGGACTACGCGCACCTCGGCCCGGCGGAGCTGATCGCGTTCCTGCGTGCGCACCTGACCCCGCAGGGCTCGACGGCCAAGTTCGGCGGCATGGTCGGGCTGGCCGACGCGGTGATCCACCACCAGGACATTCGCCGTTCCCTGGGCGCGCCCCGGGCGATCCCGGCCGAGCGACTCCGCGCGGTGCTGCCGTTCGCCGTGACCGCGCCGCCGCTGCGCGGGTTCTGGCACGTCCGCGGCGTGCGGGTGGTCGCCGCCGATCTGGACTGGTCGTACGGTCGCGGGCCCGAGGCGCGGGGGAGCGCCGAGGCGGTGCTGATGGCACTGGCCGGCCGGGCGACCGTCGCCCGTGAGCTCACCGGCCCTGGTGCCGGCGTGCTGCAGCGGCGCCTGGGCTAGTACGAGTACCGCGCCGCGATCGCGGCGGCCCGCTCGCGGAGCTCGGCGCGCAACGACGACGGCGCCAGGGCTTCCGCGTCCTGCCCGAGCTGCCAGAGCGCCCAGAGCGCGTGGCGTTGATCTTGGAACGTCAGCTCCAGCCGGACCCGGCCGTCCGGCTCGGTGCGCTCGGTGATCACCGCGAGTGCCGTACCCGCGATCTCCTCGCGTCGATGCGGAGCGACCAGGGCCTGCACGGTGACCTGATCGCCGCCGGTCCGGAACCGGGTGCTGCGGTCCCGCCAGGCGCGGTCGAGGTCGACCCGCTGCGGGCGGTCGGCCGGCTCGGCGAGCTCCTCGGCGGCCCGGACCCGGGACAGTCGATAGGTACGGTCCTCGCCGCTCCTCGTCGCCAGCAGATAGCCCTGCCCGCGTACGTTCACCAGCCCGATCGGGTCCACCGTGCGCCAGGCCGGTGGCTGGTCGGCGGCCTCGTAATGGATCCGCAGCTTGTGCCCGGCGAGCACGGCCCGCCGGATCGCGGCCAGGACCGCGTCAGGCACCTCGTCGGCGACCAGGCGGCGCGCCAGCAGATCGGTCTCCGGGTCAATCAGCAGCCGCTCGGCCACGCCGGCCGCGGTGTCGCGATAGCCGTCCGGCAGCGCGTCGACCACCTTGAGCATCGCGGAGGCGAGCGCCGACCCGAGACCAAACGCCTCCGCGCCGCGCCGCGAGCCGGCGATCAGCAGGGCCAGGGCCTCGTCGTGGTTGAGCCCGGTCAGCTCGGTGCGGAAGCCGGGCAGCAGCGCGAAACCACCGTGCCGCCCCCGCTCGGCGTACACCGGGACCCCGGCGGCCGACAGTGCCTCGATGTCGCGCAGCACCGTACGGGTCGAGACCTCGAGTTCGCGGGCCAGCGTGGTGGCGCTCAGCCGGCCGCTCTGCCGCAGCAGCAACACGAGCGACACCAGCCTGTCCGCACGCATCCCCGAACTCTAGTGGGGAATACCTGACCAAGGGTGTCGTGATTGCTTGCCAGGCTGGCCCGCGTTCGTACATCTCGAAACAGAAGTGGAGCTGATGTGATCATGGAACGCAACGCGGTCAACCCGGTGACCTGGTCGGCGGAGCTGGGATTCAACCAGGGTGAGCTCGTCACCGGGGCCAGCCGCACGCTGTACTGCTCCGGGCAGACCGCGATGAATGCCGACGGGAAGCCCGAGCACGACGGTGATCTTGCCGGGCAGCTCGGGCTGAGCCTGGACAACCTCGAGGCGGTTCTCGGCGAGGCCGGGATGACCCTGGCGAACCTCGTCCGGCTCAACGTCTACACGACCGACGTCGACCTGCTGTTCCAGCACTACGGGATTCTGGCCGGTCGGCTGGGTGCCGCCGGCGTGGCACCGGCCACGACGATGCTCGGCGTGACCCGGCTCGCGATCCCCGGCCAGCTGGTCGAACTCGAAGGCACTGCCGTCGCCTGACCGGTCGGTGGAAGGGGTGAGTTCATGATCAGGAATTCCATGATCACGATCGGTGTGTACGGGTTTGACGGCGAGGCGTTCCTGGATCGGCTGGCGCAGGCCGGGATCAGCCTGGTGATCGACGTACGGCAGCGACGCGGGGTCCGCGGACCCGACTACGCCTGGGCGAATGCGCAACGCCTGCAGGCATCCCTGGCCGCGGCCCGGATCGCGTACCTGCACCTCCGGGAGCTCGCCCCGACCACCGAACTGCGCCACCTGCAGTACGCCGAGGACGACCGCCAGGGTGTCGGCCGGCGCAACCGCCGTACCCTGGCCGCGGAGTATGTGCGCCGCTACACGGCCGAGATCCTCGACCCGGTCGGCACGAAGCCGATCATGATCACGCTGCCGGCCCGGGGTACCGCGGCGCTGCTGTGCGTCGAGCGTGACCCGGAGGCCTGCCACCGGTCGCTGATCGCCGGACGGTTGATCAAGGAGCACGGCGTCGCGATCGACCACCTCCGCCCGGACTGACCCTGCGCCGCACCGCTTGCCAAGAGCCGTCGTCAGGGATACCGTCACGTCAAGTGGTTGCAAACTACAAGCGGAGGTGCTCGATGCTGAATCAGGTCGCGGATGGCGTGCTGGTGCACCAGAGCGCGTTGCTGCAGAACAACACCGTCGTCGTGCAGGGCCGGGACGGCGTGTTGATCATCGACCCGGGCATCACGGGCGCCGAATTCGCCTGCCTCGCCAAGGATCTGGCCGAGGCCGGGCAGACCGTCGTGGCCGGGTTCGCGACGCACCCCGACTGGGACCACGTCCTCTGGCACGCCGACCTCGGCGACGCGCCCCGCTACGGCACGGACCGGTGTGCGGCCCGGATGCAGGAGCTGCGGTCGGACCCCGACTGGCGGGCGCGCGCCGCCGAGGGGCTGCCGCCGGAGATCGCCGACGACACCCCGCTGGACCTGTTCGGCCTGATCACCGGCCTGCCGGCCGGCACCGCAACACTCCCGTGGGCTGGCCCCGAGGTCATGATCATCGAGCACCCGGCGCACTCCCCGGGCCACGCCGCCCTGTTGATCAAGGAACGCGGTGTCCTGGTGGCCGGCGACATGCTGTCCGATCTCTTCGTCCCGATGCTCGACAACCCGACCGGCAGCAACGACCCGACCGAGGAATACCTGGTCGGACTGCGGAAGCTGGCGGAGGTGGCGGACGACGTCGCCGTCGTCATCCCGGGCCACGGCTCACCCGGTGATCAGATCCGATCCCGGATCGACCTGGACCGCGCCTACCTGACCGCCCTGCGCGCCGGCGGCGGTGCCGACGACCCGCGGGTTGCGTCACCCAAGCCCGGCTGGGAATGGGTCGCCGACATCCACGCCGGCCAGGCCACGCAACACCGTGGAACTTCGGTGCCACCGGCTGAGAGTTCCACATAGCGTCGGCCCTCGGCCGGCCCACACGTCTCCATCACGGTCCCGTTACCTGCTCTATGATTGACGAGGTCAATCATCTACTGGACGGGTCGATGCCTCGTGGTCGATTTTCGGGACACGCTCAATTACCGTCTCGTGCGCCTTGCCCGCACCACGAGTGAGGAGTACGCGGCTCGGCTCGGTCGACTCGGATTGCGCCCGCTGCACGTCAGTCTGTTGACGTCCATCGACGCCGCCGGCCGCGCCTCACAGAACGAGCACGCAGCGGAGCTCGGCGTCACTCCGGGTTTCGTCGTGAGGCTGGTCGACGATCTCGAGCGGCTGGGCGCGGTGTCCCGGGAGCGAGATGTCCAGGACCGCCGGCGTCAGTTCCTGATCCTGACCCCGACCGGGAGATCCCTGCTCCGCAAGGCGACCCGCGTTGCCACCGGCCTCGACGAGGAACTGACCCGCGGCCTCTCCCCGGACGCGTCCACCCGCCTCACCGAATCACTGGAGAAGATCCAGTCCTCGCTCGCCGGGACCTGATCAACAGCGTGGAACTTCGATGCCACCAGACGCGGCCGGAAGTTCCACAGACGTCGGCGACGACGGTCTGCGGCACCAACAGCTTCTCTGAGTTGAGGCGCAGAGCGGTGAACATGTCGACGCATCGACGGTGGTCCCGGTCGTCCGAGATTGCCGCGGCAATCAGCGGACCGAGTCCACCAAGATCATCCGCGGAAGTCCTGCCCGAAGCCTGTCTCGGCGAGCAGCTCGTCGACCCGGCTCGCGTTGTCGGTGCGGCCGTTGGCCGCATGCTTGATGCTGCCGAAGAACGCCGGCGGCCACGGCCGATCGCCGCGCGCCTTCCGGGGTGCGAGCGCGCGAGCAGTCGACAAAGGAGTGCTCACTTCCGCTTCGGGAAGTTCGTCGATGAGGTGGACGAGCTCCTCACGCGCCTTGGACATGACGTTCAATTTGCCACGTCACAATAGCGAAGACCCCTCAGGTGATCACCTGAGGGGCCTTTCACTTTGTAGCGGGGGCAGGATTTGAACCTGCGGCCTCTGGGTTATGAGCCCAGCGAGCTACCGAGCTGCTCCACCCCGCGTCGCGAGGACAACCATAGTTCACCCCTCCGGAGATCACAAATCGGGCCCAGGACTCTCAGTCCATGTCCGGCATCCGGGTCCTGGCCTCGGCATAATCGAGGCCGGTCAGCTCGAGCAGGTCGGTGATGATCGACCGCAGCTGGGCCAGGATCACCACGGCGGACATGGTGTCCGCGAGCCGCAGCCGGGAGCTGGCCCGGCCCAGGGCGACCAGCCGGGCCTGGGCCGCGGTCGGCAGCCGGCGGTTGTACAGCTCGCCGGCCATGTAGCGGACGGCGTCGGCCAGGTCCTCCATCAGGGTCAGGTACGCCAGCGGTACGGTCTCGTCCCGCCACAGGGCGACGGCGCTGCGGCGGGCCAGCACCCGGAGGTTCCGGCTGGCGTGGTCGAGCGGCACCTGGAGGTCGGCGTACGCCTGCACGGCGGGTAGGTCGCGGCGCCGGAACGGGGAGTGCCGGACCACGCCGAGGCCTTCGTCGGTCGCCTCGCGCAGGTCGTCCAGCGCGGTCTCGGTCGCCCGGGCCTGGACCAGGACGGCATCGCCGCCCTCCTCGTCCCCGGTCCGCAGCGCCTCGGCGGCGGCGTCCAGGGTGGCGGCGAACTCCTGCAGGATCTTGGCCGCGACCAGCCGGGGCCGGCGCAGCGGGGCGCTGGGGGCGATGGTGGCCAGCAGCAGGGCGATCGCGCAGCCCGTCACGGCATCCAGCCAGCGGTTGACGCCCTGGCCGGGCATCGGCGTCAGCGTGATCACGATGATCGACTGCACACCGGCCTGGATGATCATGAGATTGCCGGCACCGAGCAGGGTGGCCAGCGACATCGCGATCGCGCAGACCAGGATGATCTGGACCGGCCCGGTGCCGAACGCGATCACGAACAGGTCGCCGACCAGCACGCCCACGGCGACCCCGATCGCAACCTCGATGCCGCGCCGCAATCGCTGCCCGAACGTGAAACCGAGGGTGATGATCGCCGCGACCGGCGCGAAGAACGGCATCGGGTGACCGAGCACGACCTGGGCCAGCAGCCAGGCCAGTCCGGCGGTCACCGCGCACTGGATGATCATGAAGATGCGGTCCCGCCAGCGGCTGAGCCGGCGCTCCGCGGACTCCCGGCTGCGCCGCAGAGTGCGACCGGACAGGTCGAAGGCGCGCAGGCTCAGCTGGCGGATCAGCGGAACCGTCGTCCGGCCGGCCTCGGCCTCGGCACCCTGGTCAGCCCGCGATCGGTGCTCCATCCCTCCATCATGGCCCGCGGGACGGGGCTCGCCGCCGACCGACGCGTCCCGCGTGCTGGACCGCACCGAAACAGGCTTTGCTTGCCGGGAGCAGAAGGCGCAGACTTGTGCATCGTGACTTCACCGATCCGCGTCACCGTATGGGGCGAAAACTTTCACGAGAACAGCGACCGTGACCGCGAAGGGATGGCGGAGCGCTATCCGGACGGCATGCACGGCGCCATCGCGGCCGGCCTGACCGAGCTCCTGGGCGACCAGGTCCAGGTCCGCACCGCGACCCAGGATCAGCCCGAGCACGGGCTGACCGACGAGGTGCTGGAGACCACCGACGTCCTGACCTGGTGGGGCCACGCGACGCACGGCCAGGTGGACGACAAGATCGTCGACAAGGTCTACCAGCGGGTGCTCGGCGGGATGGGGCTGCTGGCGCTCCACTCGGCGCACTTCTCCAAGATCTTCATCAAGTTGATGGGTACGAGTTGCTCGCTGACCTGGCGCAACTCCGCCGACACCGAGCTCGTCTGGACGACCAACCCCGGCCACCCGATCGCCGAGGGCGTACCGCATCCGATCGTCATCGACGAGCAGGAGATGTACGGCGAGTACTTCGACATCCCGCACCCGGACGAGCAGATCTTCATCTCGACCTTCTCCGGCGGCGAGGTGTTCCGGTCCGGCTGCACCTGGCGCCGCGGCAAGGGCAAGGTCTTCTACTTCTCGCCCGGTGATCAGGAGTACCCCGTCTACCACCACCCGGACATCAAGCGCGTGCTGGCCAACGGCGTCCGTTGGGCCGCGCCGGACCGCGCCGGCGAGATCGTCACGCCGTCCGTGGTCAGCCAGCCGCCGCCGATCTTCACCGGTCGCGGCCTGAAGGAGGACAAGTGACCGACGAGCCGAAGAAGCTTCGAGCCGGCGTGGTCGGCCTGGGCTGGGCGGGCCAGCAGCACATGCAGGCCTACTTCGACGCCGCCAATGCCGACCTGGTCGCACTGGCCGGCATGGAGGCCGAGAAGCTGGCCGAGCTCGGCGACAAGTACGGCGTCGAGCGCCGCTACGCCGACTGGGAATCCATGATCAAGTCCGGTGACCTGGACGTGATCAGCGTCGCCACGCCGACCGCCCTGCACGCGCCGATCGCCGTCGGTGCGCTGAACGCCGGGATCCACGTGCTGTCGGAGAAGCCGATGGCCGAGAGCGGCGCCGCGGCAGCCACGATGGTGCAGGCCGCCAAGGACAACGACCGGGTGCTCGACGTGTCGTTCAACCACCGCCAGCGCGGCGAGGTCACCGCGCTGAAGGAGATCATCGACCGCGGCCGGCTGGGCCAGATCTACTACGCCAAGGCCGGCTGGCTGCGGCGGCAGGGCATCCCGGGCCTCGGCACCTGGTTCACCCGGGCCTCGCTCGCCGGCGGCGGCGCGATGATGGACATCGGCGTGCACATGCTCGACATGGCGCTGCACCTGCTCGGCAACCCGGAGGTGTCGTCGGCCACCGCCGCGACCTACGCCGAGTTCGGCCCGCGCGGCCGCGGCGGTTCGGCGTACGGCCCGCGGGCCAACGTCGACACCAAGGTCGACTTCGAGGTCGAGGACCTGTCCACCGCGTTCCTCCGGCTGGACGGCGGCGGCACGCTGCTGCTCGAGTCGAGCTGGGCCCAGTGGATCCCGTACGACCAGTGCTATGTCGCGCTGTACGGGTCCGAGGGCGGCGCCAGCATCGAGTGGGGCGGCTGGGGCGTCGAGCCGTACCAGCGGCTCAACGTGTGGACCGAGATCGACGGCATCCCGGCCGAACTGCAGCCGATCGTGCCGCCCGCCGGGCACCACGAGGCGAGCGTGCTGAAGTTCCTGGACAAGGTGCAGTCCGGCCAGTTCGCCGAGCATCGCGGCGAGGAGGCGCTGATCCGGGCCAAGGTGCTGGACGCGATCTACGCGTCGGCGGCCAAGGGCACCGAGGTCACTCTCTGATCAGGCGAACGAGAAGACTCCGAGTCCCGGGTCGGCGACGTACCACACGTCGTCGCCCCGGACCTCGCTGATCTTGCCCGGCACGGCGGTGAACTCGATCACCGCCGTGTTTCCTTCCGACCGGATGGGGATCTGGGTCGCGACGTGTCGCGTTTTCTCTTCGTGTCAGACGTTACAACGTTGCATCGGCCGGCGGATTCAAGCTGCTGTCGCAACAGTGAGTAGTTGATCAAGCTTCTCAGCGGGGGTCTGGTAGTTCAAGACTTTGCGGGGGCGTGTGTTGAGCAGGCGCTCGACTTCGGCGACTTGCTGGTCGGTGATCTTGGTGAAGTCGGTGCCTTTGGGGAAGAACTCTCGGATCAGTCCGTTGCCGTTCTCGTTGGTCGGGCGTTGCCAGGGCGAGTGGGGATCGCAGAAGAACACGGGGCAGCCGGTGGCGATGGTGAACCGGGCATGTTCGGCCATTTCCACGCCCTGGTCCCAGGTCAACGATCGCCACAACGCTGCGGGGAGCCGGGCGGCCATCTCGGTGAGCCGGTCGGTCACGGTGGCGGCGTCGTGGACGGTGATGCGGCTGATCAGGCAGAACCGGGTGTTGCGTTCGAACAGGGTGATCAGGGCCGAGCGCTGGTCACCGCCGATGATCAGATCGCCTTCCCAGTGGCCGGGCACGGCCCGGTCAGCGGCCTCGGCTGGTCGGGCCGTGATCTTGGCCTCGCCGATCCAGGACCGGTTGGACCGCGGCCCGAGCTTGGACCGGGGACGGCGGCTGGTCCGGCCCGACCGCAACGCCTTCTCCACGGCCAGCTCGTGCCGCAACGCTCCGGCGCCCTGGACGTAGAGGGCCTGGTAGATCGTTTCGTGGCTCACCTGCATAGCGTCACGCCCGGCGAAGTCTCGGGCCAGCCTGCCGGCGATCTGCTCGGGTGACTGCTTGGCGTTCAACCGGGCGATCACCTCGTCCCACAGTTCAGTCCCGGGCCTGAGCTTGACCCGGTCCGACTTCGGCCGCCGCCGCCGCTCGTCGGCCCGCCGCTGAGCGATCTTGCACCGGTAACGACCGTCCACGCTGCCGGCCTCGACCTCACGCTTCACCGTCGACCGGTGCACCCCCAGCTCTCGGGCGATCGCAGCATGCCGCTGGCGTTCCCGGAGCCGGATCGCGATCACCACCCGCCCGGCCAGCGTCAATCGGCCGTTCTCAGCCAGATAGTCACCCTCGGGCAGCACCCGCGGAGGCCGCGCCCGCGGTGACCGCCGAAACGCACTGACCCCAGGGATCCCACCGATCTGAAGCGCCCCGGGGTGTCCGGAGGCTTCATTAGTTGGAGGATGAAGTCATGGCACGTCCGTCGAAGTATCCCCGCGAGTTGCGGGAGCGTGCGGTCCGGCTGGTCGCTGAGGCGCTGGAGCGCGGCGCTTACCCGTCCGAGTTCGAAGCGATCCGCACGATCGCGGACCAGCTCGGGATCGGGTCGGCCGAGACCGTCAGGAAGTGGGTCCGCCGGGCCGAAGTTGATCATGGTCAGCGGCCGGGGAAGGCCAGCGAGGAGATCGCTGAGATCAAGGCGTTGAAGAAGGAGAACGCCGAGTTGCGCCGAGCGAACGAGATCCTCAAGAGCGCGTCGGCTTTCTTCGCGGCGGAGCTCGACCGCCCACCCAGGTACTGATCGTGTTCATCGACGAACACCGGGACCGGTTCGGGGTCGAGCCGATCTGTCGCGTGCTGACCGAGCACGGGATCAAGATCGCCCCGTCCACCTACTACGAGGCCCGTAACCGGCCGCCATCTCGGCGGGCGTTACGAGACACCGAGATCGTCGAGTTGATCAAGACCGCCCGGCAGCAGCGGTTCGTCGACGGGTTCGGTGCTCGGAAGCTGTGGCTGTATCTGCGCCGGCAGGGCCACGACGTGGCCCGGTGCACGGTCGAGCGGTTGATGGCACAAAACGGCTGGCACGGCGCACTCAGGGGCAAGCAGGTGCGAACCACGATCGCCGACCCCAAGCAGGCCCGAGCGGCTGATCTGGTCGACCGGGACTTCACCGCGCCGGCGCCGAACCGGCTCTGGGTGGCCGACTTCACCTACGTGCCGACCTGGGCCGGGATCGTCTACGTCGCGTTCATCATCGACGTCTACTCCCGGCTGATCGTCGGCTGGCGAGCCGCCACCACGATGACCACCGAACTCGTCCTGGACACCCTCGAACACGCGCTCTGGACCCGCCATCAAGCCGGGATCACCGACCTGACCGGCCTGGTCCACCACACCGACGCCGGCTCCCAATACACCTCGTTCGCCTTCACCAGCAGGCTGATCGAGGCCGGCGTCGACCCCTCGGTCGGCTCGGTGGGCGATGCCTACGACAACGCCCTGGCCGAGTCCCAGATCGGTCTCTACAAGAGCGAAATGATCCGACGCTGCGGGCCTTGGCGCAATGTTGATCATGTCGAGATCGAGACCCTGCACTGGGTCCACTGGTTCAACCACGAACGCACCCACGAAGCCATCGACGACCTCACACCCATCGAGGTCGAAACCGCGTACTACGCTGCAAGAAACCGTCTCAGCCCGACCGGGTAGAGACACAACCCGAAGCGTCCGGAAAACCCGGGGCGGTTCAATCCGACCCGGCTGCAACTCCATGCCCGCCAGATTGGCCCACCGCATCGCGCTCCGCCGGTTAACACCGACCCGGCGCGCCGCCTCCGAGCACGACTCGCCCGCCGCCACCAACTCCAACACCCGCGCCCGCAAACCAGCATCGACCGCCACAACAACCTCCAAGATCGTTGTTGCGACGACCGTATGAGCCCGCCGCCGGTTCGGTCGGTGCCAAGAGAAATCGCGACATCGGGTAACGGTCGATCCAGGCTCGGGGAGCGTGCCGCTCAGGGCCGGTAGGCGAACAGGTTCGAGGCGTTGCCGAAGAAGATGTCGCCGGTCGGCGCGAGCACCGAGACCTTGACGCCGTCGGTCAGCGCGGTCGCCTGCAGGGTGGCCGGATCGAGTCGGAACAGGCGGCCGCCCGCGTTGCCGTAGAACCGCTGATCCCGGTCGCGCCAGTAGAGGCTGCCCAGCCGACCCCAGGAATTGGTCTCGACGAACCCGGTGTCGGCGCTCCGGAGGAGCTTCCGGCCGGCGATGTCGAACTCGAACACGGTGCCGGAGTTGCCCATGCCCCAGACCCGGCGGCCGCGGTGCACCAGCAGGGAGTGGATGACGTCGTCGCCCGGGATCGGTACGGTCTCGAAGATCGTCTTCCGGGTCCTGACGTCGAAGATGATCAACTTCGCCTCGGCCGCGGCCGGTGTGGAGTCGAGGCCGCCGTGGATCGACGATCCGGCGAAGAGCAGCGGCCCGGCCGCGGCCAGGGCGGTGATGCTCTGGTCCGGCACCACGTCGCGATACACCTGGAAGGCACCGTCGGCGTCGGCCAGCGTGATCGCGCCGCCCAGTTCGCCGTAGTCCGGCACGCTGCCGTACGCCATCAGGTCGAGCACCGGGCAGACGTCGAAGATCCGGTCCTGCCGGTGCACGGCCCGCCCGATCCGGAACAGCTCCTTCGGGTTGCTGCCCCAGTCCCACGGGTCGGCCGTGCCGGAGTAGACGACCGCGTTCGGGTAGCTAGTCACGTAGATCCGGCCGTCGTGCGCGACCACCTGGTCCGACTGGCCGGGCCCGGTCAACGCCTCCAGTTCGTACGTCGACGTCGAGGCCCGGGCCATCACGCCGGAGCTCAGGTAGGCGCCGACGTACACCTTGTCGTCCGGGCCGACGCCCAGCGTGTGCAGGGTTGCGGGTGAGCCGATCGGGGTGGACTTCACGGTGCTGGTGGCGCCGGAGCCGAGCCCGTAGGTCCAGATGGTGCCGTCACTGGTGATGCCGTGCAGCGACTCGTCCGGTCCGCTGCCGCTGACCGACAGGGTGCGGGTCTCGCCGATCAGCGGAGCCAGGTCGGTCTCGGCGATCCCGGTCGCGACGGAACTGTTGCCGGCAGGGGAGTACGCATAGATTTCGCCGGAACTGGCGTAGTAGCAGCGCCCGCCGCTGTCCGGCTCGGTGAGGTGACCGTTCAGCCCGAGCGGCTGGTGCAGCCCGGCGTGGTCACGCCACTGCCCGGTGTCCAGATCGAAGATCACCGAGTTCACGCCCGCGGCACCGGGACTGAGGCTGATGATCACCGCCCGGCCGCGCTGCTGGATGCTGTAGAGGTAGCGGGTGTTGTCGGCGACCGGCGCGGGCAGTGCCTGGTCGGTCTTCGTCCCGGTCGCCGGGTCGATCCGGACCAGCCGCCCGTCGGTCATCCCGGTACCGGCCCAGACCTCGCCGTCCACCCAGGCCAGACCCCAGACCCGGTCGCCTGTCGTGGTCAGCGAACCGTAGTCGCGGACGGCGCCGGTCGCCGGGTCGTAGCCGAACACCTTCGCGTGCGCGTACGTGCAGCCGTACACGGTGCCGGTCTCGGGGTCGACCACGAGGTTGCGGATGAAGTTCTCGCCGACGATGTGCTCGACCAGGGTCTCGACGGTGTCCGGGGCCGGGTCGTAGCGCAGCAGGAGCCCGGTCGACTTGCCGCGGACGCTGAAGTACACCCGCCCGTCGGGATGCTGGACCAGGCAGGCGCCGATGCTGTCCGGCCCGAGCTGATGGCCGGCCAGCCGCTCGCCGTCGGAGATCCGCAGCACATTGAAGCTGACCGGGTTGCCGTCGCTCATCGCGAAGATCACCGGGGTGCCGTCGGGCCACGTGCCGCCGGCCGCGAACCGTACGTTGACGCTGAGCATCGCGACCCCGAGGTCCACGATCTCGGTGGCGGCCGAGGCTGTCCGGGCCGGCAGTCCGGTCGCCGCGGCGAGCCCGCCGACGCCGGCCGCGCCGAGCAGCGTACGGCGTCGCACGGTCCATGATCGTTGCGGGGAGGAGGGCATGCTCGATCCTTTCGACGTCATCGTCGGGAGTGAATGCAACCGATTGCAAATGATCATGGCATTGTGGTGGGAGGATGTCAATCAGGACATCCGGTCGTTGACGCGAGTTTCGGTCATGATCAGCAGGCCGACCTGCAACAGCAGCACCAGTCCGGCCATCCCGGCCATGATCATCGCGAAGTGCCCGGGCGACCCTTCGATGATCATGCCGAGCAATCCCGGCAGGATCACCGCGCCCAGTCCCGAGGCCACCGTCTGCAGGCCGACCACCCGGTCCACCCGGTTGGCCCGATCCCGGGTGGTCAGCATCAGCAGCGGGTACAGCGGTGCCGCGGCGATGCCGAGCCCGATCACCGCGATCACGGCGAGCAGCGGCAGGCCCGGCACCAGCAGCGCGGCGAAGATCACCAGACAACCGGCGGCCACCCGTTGCACGGGCCACGGCCCGACCCGGTCGGCCACCGGGCCGATGAGCAGCCGGGTCGCGCAGAGGGCCACCCAGTAACCGGAGACGGCGAGGCCCGCCGTGGCGGTCGGCACTCCCGCACCCTGGGTGAGGAAGACGAAGCACCACAGGCTGAGGCTGGACTCGAAGGCCGACTGCACCCCGACCGCGACGACGCCGAGCACCGCCACCCGGCGCGGTGCCCGGAGCCCGGCGACCGGCCCGCCGGACGCGCTCGCCGGTGGCGGGGCCGGCCAGCGGGAGGCCGAGGCGAGGAACGCGATCGCGATCCCGAGCTGGAGCCCGGCGACGATCAGGTACGCCCACCGCCAGGACCGGTCGGCGACGACGATTCCGGTGACCAGCAGCGGCGACAGCGCCGCGCCGATCCCGTAGCAGGCGTGCATCACGTTGATCGCCGTCGGCGTGAAGGTGCGGGCGGCGTGGCTGTTCAGGCTGGCATCGATCGCGCCCGAGGACAGCCCGTGCAGCACGCTCGCCGCGATCGTGACCCAGAACGCCGGTGCCAGCCCGGTGCCGACGAGGGCCGCTGCCGTACCGAATGTGCTGAGGGCGAGCAGCCGGCCGAGGCCGAGTCGGGCGACCAGCCGGTCCGCGAGTGCGGCCGACGCGAGATAGCTGCCGACAGCGAACGGCAGCAGCCAGCCGAGCGCGTCCAGCGGCTCGTCCAGGCTGATCCGCATCGAGGGCCAGGCGACGCCGAGCATCCCGTCGGGGAGGGCGAGACTGAGAAAGGCCAGGTAGGCCAGGAGCAGGAGGAACACGGAGACCCTTTGCGGCAGGAGTGAGATGGCGCAAGAAGGGCGCTGCAGGCCTCGGAACTCGTCAGGGCGGGCCGGTCAGCGCCGGCCCGGGACACCGGGTGATCTCCACTCCACGGAGCGGATTCTAGCGCCGGGTTACGGACGCGGGGATGAGATTACGGACGACGACCCTCGTCGCCGTACCTAGAATGGCCCGGGCGAACGCGAGTTGATGAGGAGCGATGAAGGCACTTCTGCTGGAGAACATCCACCCCGAGGCCGAACGACTGCTGACCGAGCGCGGGATCGAGCTCGAGACGGTGAAGGGCGCGCTGGACGAGGACGAGTTGATCGAAGCCGTCCGGGACGTCCAACTGCTCGGCATCCGGTCCAAGACGACCGTGACCGAGCGGGTGATCTCCTCCTCTCCGCACCTGCTCGGGGTCGGCGCGTTCTGCATCGGCACGAACCAGATCGACTTGGCCGCGGCGTCCGGCCACGGCGTGGCCGTGTTCAACGCCCCGTTCTCCAACACCCGGAGCGTCGTCGAGCTGGTGATCGCGGAGATCATCTCGATGGCCCGGCACCTGACCGACAAGAACGCCAAGATGCATGCCGGCGTCTGGGACAAGTCGGCCACCGGCGCGCATGAGGTGCGCGGCCGTACCCTCGGCATCGTCGGGTACGGCAACATCGGCAGCCAGCTCTCGGTGATCGCCGAGGCGCTCGGCATGCAGGTCTACTTCTACGACGTCGCGGACAAGCTGGCGCTGGGCAATGCGCGCCGCTGCGAGACCCTGGACGAACTGCTCGAGGTGTCGGAGACGGTGTCGCTGCACGTCGACGGCCGGCCCGGCAACGCGGGCCTGTTCGGTGCCGAGCAGTTCGCCAAGATGCGCCCGCGCAGCCTGTTCCTCAACCTCTGCCGGGGCATCGTTGTTGATCATGAAGCGCTCCGGGAACACCTCGAGTCCGGCCACATCGCCGGCGCCGCGGTGGACGTCTTCCCGAGCGAGCCGAAGAAGACCGGCGACCCGTTCACCTCTTCCCTGCAAGGGATTCCGAACGTGATCTTGACGCCGCACGTCGGCGGCTCGACCGAGGAGGCGCAGGAGGACATCGGCCGGTTCGTCGCGGGCAAACTGCGCGACTACCTGGGCGCCGGCGCGACCACGATGTCGGTGAACCTGCCGACCGTGCAGTTGGACGGTACGCCGAGCGACCGGACCCGGATCCTGCACATCCACCGCAACGTGCCCGGCGTGCTGGCCACCGCGAACGGCGTGCTGGCCGACTTCGGCGTCAACATCGACAGCCAGTCGCTGTCCACCCGCGGCGAGCTCGGCTACGTGATCACCGACGTCGCCGGGGGAGTACCCGCCGAGCTGCTGGACAAGCTGCGCAGCCTGCCGGAGACCATCCGGCTCCGCCTGGCCGACTGAGATCGCGCGGACGCCCGATGCTCGCTCAGCGGCGACGGCGGCCGAGGGCCCAGACGACGAGGGCGGTCACGCCGGCCACGGCAGCGGCCGCGGCGGGGGCGTAGCGCTTGATCGTGCCGGCCGCATTCGTCGGTGCGGGCAGGCCGCCGGACCTCGGCCGGACCAGGTCCTGCCCGGCCCGATCGTTGCGGGCCGCGGCACCGGCCGGCGGGGGCTCCGGGAGCGGAACCGTGGCGAAGTCGGCGTCGTCGCCGCGCGGGTCGTCGACCGGACCGTCGTCCTCGTCCACCATGTCGTCCGCGCCGTCCGCGGCCACGGCTTCGTCTGCGGTCTCGATCACCGCTGCGTTCGCCGCGGGCTCGGGCTCGAGCTCGACCGCCGGCCCCGGGGCCTCGGCCTCGGCGACCGGGCCCAGCTCGTCGTACCCGAAATCGTCCTCGACCGCGGCGGTCTCCTCGACGTCGACCTGTTCCTCGGCTTCGGCGAACTCGACCAGTTCGGGCTCCGGCTCGGCAGGCGGCTCGGCCGGCACGGGCTCCGGGGCCGGCGCCGCAGTCCGTCCGGTCAGCTGGTCGGCCACGTCATGTACAAAGCGTTCCAGCACCCGATCGACGACGTCGGAGATCACCGCCTCACCGAACTGCGCCGGCCGGCCGGTCAGGTTCAGGGTCGTCTCGGCGACGATCTCGGTGCCGGACCGGCCGAGCCCGACGAACCGCGCGGCCAGCTCGACCGTGGCCCCGCCCTGCCCGCGCCGGTCCCGGCCCTTGGCCTCGATGACCAATCGGCGCTCGGCCTGATCACGGTCGACGATCCGGCCGGATCCGTTGTAGAGCAGCAGAAGCGCACCGAACTTGATCTTGATCGACCCGGTGAAGTCGTCCCCGCGGACGCTCTCCAGGGTGGCGCCGGGAAAACTCGGAGCGACCCGGTCGAGGCGATGGAATGCGGCCCACACATCCTCGACCCGGACTGGGACGGTGAATCGGTGGTTGAGCTGCATCCGGTCATTGTCTCCTGCGGTCGTGGCTGGCTGCCAACTTCACCTACGCGCCCGGCAGGTCCTCCTCGTCCTCGGCGCCGTCGGTCTCGGGTTCGTAGTCCTCGGGTCTGAGTTGGTCCAGGACGGCGTCGTGCAGCCGCCCGTTGGTGGCGTACGCACCTTCGCCGTTGGGTCCCGGCCGGCCGTCCAGATCGGTGAACCGGCCACCCGCCTCGGCGACCACGATCGAACATGCGGCCATGTCGTGCAGTGCCAGTTCCGGCTCGCAGGCGATGTCGACCGCGCCCTCGGCGAGCAGCGTGTAGGACCAGAAGTCGCCGTACGCTCGGGTCCGCCAGCAGGCCCGCAGCAGGTCGACGAACTCCTGGCCCTGGCCGTTCTCCACCCAGCCGCCGATCGAGGAGTAGCTGAGCGACGCGTCCTCGATCTTGGTCACGTCGGACACGTGGCAGGGCGTGGCCGACATCAGCGACTTCCCGGTGTACGCGCCGTTGCCCAGCGAGGCCCACCAGCGGCGGCCGAGCGCCGGTGCGCTGACGACGCCGACGACCACCTCGTCCTCGACCATGAGCGAGATCAGGCTCGCCCAGACCGGCACCCCGCGCACGAAGTTCTTGGTGCCGTCGATCGGGTCGATCACCCAGCGCCGCGGACCCCAGCCGGTGTCGTCCAGCTCCTCGCCGTGCACGGCGTCCCGCGGCCGGGCCCGCCCCAGCGTGCGCCGCAACACCTCCTCGACCTCGGTGTCGGCGTCCGTCACCGGAGTCAGGTCGGGCTTGGTCATCACGTGCAGGTCGAGCGACTTGAACCTGTTCATGGTGATCGAATCGGCGTCATCGGCCAGCAGGTGTGCCAGGCGCAGATCGTCCGTGAGGCTCTGCTGGGAGGGGATGGTCGCCGCCATGGGGCATACCGTACTAGTGACCCGCCGGTAGGCCCCGGCGCCACCACGTCCGGCTATCCAGTCGTGATCTCTAGGCCGTCGTGATCATTCGCCGGAACGACTCCACGCGGCCGGAGCCGAGTCGGCCGTCGGCAACCGCGGCGTCGAGCGCGCACTCCGGGTCGGCCGCCGTGTGCCGGCAGCCGCGCGGACAGTCCGCGGCGACCTCGGCCAGGTCGCCGAAGGCGGCGACGATCCGGTCCGGCGTCACATGGCTGAGCCCGAACGAGCGCACGCCGGGCGTGTCGATCACCCAGCCGTCGCCGCCCGGCAACGCGAGCGCGATCGCCGACGTCGACGTGTGCCGGCCCCGCCCGGTGACCTCGTTGACCTCGCCGATCGCCCGGTCGCTGCCCGGGATCAGCCGGTTCACCAGGGTCGACTTGCCCACGCCCGAATGCCCGACCAGCACGCTGACCCGGCCCGCCAGCGCCCGCCGGAGCGGCTCCAGATCGCTGTCCGGCGCCAGCACCACACTGTGCACGCCGAGCGGCTGATAGGCGGCCAGCAACACGTCGGGGGCGGCCAGGTCGGCCTTGGTGAGGCAGAGCAGCGGCTCCAGTCCCGCGTCGTACCCGGCGACCAGGATCCGGTCGATCATCCCGGTCCGCGGCGGCGGGTCGGCCAGCGCGGTGACGATGGCGAGCTGGTCGGCGTTGGCGACCACCGGCCGCTCGTACGGGTCGTCGTCATCGGCCGTCCGGCGCAGCACGGTGGTCCGTTCCTCGACCTCGACGATCCGGGCCAGCGTGCCCTCCTCGCCGGAGGTGTCGCCGACGACGCGTACCCGATCGCCGACGATCACACTCTTGCGGCCCAGCTGGCGGGCCTTGACCGCGGTCAGGTCACGGCCGTCGATCAGGACCCGGTAGCGCCCGCGGTCGATCGTGATGATCATGCCGATCTCGGCGTCGGAGTAGTCCGGCCGGTCCTTGGTCCGGGGCCTGCTGCGCCGACGAGGCCGGTCGAAACCGGTGTGGTCGTCGTCGCGCAGACCCCTGGTGCTCATGCGTCGGTCGACTCCTGGTCGACGACAGAGGAGTTGATCATGGACTGCCACAGCTCGGCGAACTCGGGCATCGTCTTACCGGTGCAGGCGATGTCGTCCAGCTCGATGTCGTTCACCACCAGGCCGAGCAGGGCTCCCGCGTGCGCCATCCGGTGATCGGCGTAGCAGTGCCACAGCCCGCCGCCGAGCAGCCGCGGATGGATCGTCAGCCCGTCGTCGGTCTGTGTGACATGCGCGCCGAGGGCGTCCAGCTCGGCCTCCAGGGCGGCGAGCCGGTCGGTCTCGTGCCCGCGGATGTGTGCCACGTTGCGGATGTGGCTGGTCCCGTCGGCCAGCGCCGCGATGGCCGCGATCACCGGAGTCAGCTCGCTGGCCTCGCGAAGATCAAGATCAACGGCGTGGATCTGGTCGGTCCCGATCACGGTCAGGCC
The DNA here is from genome assembly GCF_013407955.1 of Microlunatus parietis. Taxonomy (GTDB): domain Bacteria; phylum Actinomycetota; class Actinomycetes; order Propionibacteriales; family Propionibacteriaceae; genus Microlunatus; species Microlunatus parietis. Next base: position 6,845,729 of record NZ_JACCBU010000001.1, read on the forward strand.
GGAGTCGTTCCGGCCGACCGCGGCGCCGAACCGGGCCAGGATCTCCCGAAGTTGATCACCGGGCTGGTGGGTGTGCTCCGGCCAGTTGGGTACGGTGACCGTACCGCCGGTGATCGCCGCCGCGGCCAGGAACGGCGCCGCGTTGGACAGGTCGGGCTCGATGACGACGTCCACGGCCGCGATCGGGCCGGGGGAGACCACCCAGCGGGCCGGCTCGCTGTCGTCGACCGCGACCCCGCGCTCGCGCAGCATCGCCACCGTCATGTCGATGTGCGGCTGCGACGGCACGTCCTTGCCGTCGTGGCGAAGATCAAGTCCCTGGGCGAACCGGGCGCCCGCCAGCAGCAGCGCGGAGACGAACTGGCTCGAGGTGGACGCGTCGATCGTGATCACACCGCCCGGCAGGTCGGGCCGGCCGGCCAGGCGGAACGGCAGCGTCGAGGCGTCGTCCGGCACCGTCGCGCCGCAGTCCCGCAGCGCGTTCAGCAGGACGTCCATCGGTCGCCGGTAGGCCTGCTCGTCCGCGTCGAAGGCGACCTCGCCGGCTGCCAGCGCCGCCACCGGCGGAACGAACCGCATCACGGTCCCGGCCAGCCCGCAGTCGATGGTGCCGCCGGCCGTGAACGTCTCCGGCGGCTCGATCCGCCATGCGTGCTCGGCCGCGGATTCGGTGATCTTGACCCCGAGGGTGCGCAGCGCCTCCCGCATCAGCCGGGTGTCCCGCGCGTCGAGCCCGTACCTGATCGTGGAGGGTCCGTCGGCCAGCGCAGCCAGGATCAGGGCGCGGTTGGTCTCGGACTTGGACCCGGGCACCGTGACGGTGGCTCGGATCGGGGCCGGGGCCAGCGGAGCGGGCCAGGTTTCGGTCGGGGTCGAGGTCACGCGGCGAGTTTACAAGTTGCCCACCGCGCGAGCCCCAACTGCGATGATCAGTTCTCGCCGAGGTGGATGTTCTCGGTGGCCTTGTTGATCTTCTTCGCAACGTCGCTCTTCTTGACGTCCTTGATCACCTGGCCGGCCTGCTTGGCGACGTCATCCCGGGCCTGCTCGGCGCTCTTGGCGAAGTTGTCCCGGCCCTTCTTGAAATTCTTCCGGGCGTCCTTGGCGGCGCGCTCGGCGTTCTTCTTGAACTCGGCGGCCTGCTTCTCGGCCACCTTGCGGGCCTCGGCGGCCTGTTTCTCGGCGACCTCGCGAGCCTTCTTCAGGTCCTTGGCGGCCTGCTTCCGGGCCCGCCGCGAGCCGGCGACGACGGTGCCGGCGAGCAGGGCGCCGCTGGCCAGCGCCTCCTCGGCGAACTCGCGGCCCTCCTTGACGGCCTTCCGGCCCGACTTCTTGGTGTCCCGGGCGAGCGCCTCGCTGCCCCGGCGGGCCCGCCAGGCCAAGCTCGGCTTGCCCTCGGTGTCACCGGCCGCCAGCAGCACACCGCCGAGCAGGCTGGCGTTCTTGAGGAAGTGGGCCTTGTCGACGGCTTCTTCTTCGGGGTTGTCCCGGGTCCAGAACGGGTGCTTCGCGATCGTGCTCGGCACCAGCGAGGCGGCCAGCAGCAGCGCGCCGAGCCGGCGGCCCTTGCCAGTGGCCAGCGCGAAGCCGCCGGCCAGCTGCAGCGCGCCGTTGATCCTGATCAGGGTCGCCGCGTCCTCCGGGATGTACCTGGCGACGGTGTCCGGCGCGTAGTCCTTGACCAGCGGCACCACCTTGTCGGCGATTGGCTGGGCGGCGGGGACGAGCGAGTCCGGATCCTTGACGGCCTTGACCCCGGAGACGACGAAGTACGAGGCGAGCAGGGTTCGGGCGGCTGCACGAAGCAAAGTCATGAACCATTCCTACCGTGCCACCGGACCGCCGCCAAGTGGGGCCGCTGGTGAGTCCTTGGCGTACCGCAGCGACACGTAGGCGTTGATCCCGGAGAACCGGCCGTGCCGGACCGGCTTGCGGTCGTACGCGACGTAGCCGAGCCGGCGGTAGACGCTGAGCGCACCCGTGTTGGTGTCGGCGACCTCGGCGAGCACGAAGCTGTCGTACTGGGGGAGGGTGTGCAACCAGCGCAGCAGGGCGGACGCGACGCCCCGGCCACGATGCCGAGCCGCCGTCGCGACGAACTCGATCGAGCCCTGACCCGGGCGCGGATCCTTGATCGGCTCGCTGAACTGGCTCGCGAACACCCAGTGCGCGAACATTCCCCGGATCAGGCCGAGATGTTGTCGCATGGTCGCCGCATCGGAGTGGACGCAGCCCTGCACGCCGTCGGTGCAGGCGGCGATCCCGGCCGGCTCACCGTCGAGGGTGGCGACGTAGAAGAGGTCGAGGACGAACGTGTGCGCGAACGCCCCGACCAGCCGGCCCGGGTCCTTCGTGAACGCGGTGAAGTGCTGGCCGAAGCCGTCCACGAAGATCTCGCTGACGATCCGGGCGGCGTCGTCGCCGAGGGAACGGGCGGGCACGATGTCGATCATGAGGGCTCCTTGATCAAGAAGGTGGTGAGCAGTTCCGGGCTCGGGCCGGAGAACCGGTCGCCGCGGATCAGCCGCAGCTGGGCCAGACCGCCGAGCGTGGCGTAGAAGAGGTCGGCCAGGGCAGCGGCGGGCCCGTCCCGGAACGTGCCGTCCCGCTGCCCCCGCTCGATCAGCCGTACGGTCTCGCCGTGCAGCGCCTCGTGCCGGTCGAGCAGAACCGCGATCCGAGGATCGTCCGGACCCTTGAGGACGGCCTGCTGCAGCAGCAGATAGAACTCCAGCGTCGCCCCGCCGGCCGCGAGGTCGTCCAGGAACTCGGTGGCGAACGCCAAGATCAACTCCGCGGCGGGCTGCTCGGTTCGGAACAGCGCCGCGGCCCGCTCCAAACCGGTCGCCGCCTGCTCGACCAGGTCCCCGAAAAGGTCCTCCTTGGTCCGGTAGTGCCGATACATCAGACCGACGCTGACCCCGGCCGCCCCCGCGATGTCGCCGACGCTGGTCGCCGCGAACCCCTTCCGGGTGAACATCGTGATCGCGGCGGCCTGCAGCTTCTCCCGGGTCGCCGCCCGGATCACCTCGTTCTGCGCCTCGCTCCGCGGCACCGTCCCACCCCTAGCTGTTGAGTGAACTTTCATTCATCGTACGGGGGTGGCGGCACTTCACCAAGTTTGTTGTCGCTTTACCCGAGAAACTTCTCTGGTAAAGCGCCGGTTTTTCACGGGACGTGAAAAACCGCACGGCGCTCTCGGGTCGTCGGTGCCCCGGGGTAGCGTCTGTCCCATGTGTGGCAGGTATGCGACCTCGCGCAGTTCCGACGACCTGGCGGCGGAGTTCGAGGTGGACGACATCTTCGACGGGCTGCCCGGGCCGGACTACAACGTGGCGCCGACGGTGGCCGTGCCGGCGGTGTTCGAGCGGACGTCGAAGGACACCGGGGAGACCCGGCGCCGGTTGGCGCCGCTGGTCTGGGGTCTCGTTCCGTCCTGGTCCAAGTCGGCCACCGGCGGGGCGAAGTTGATCAACGCCCGGGTGGAGAGCGTGGCGGAGAAGCCGTCGTTCCGGCGGGCGTTCGCCGCCCGGCGCTGCCTGCTGCCGGCCGACGGCTATTACGAGTGGTATCTGCCGGAGGCGGCACGGGCCGCGTCCGGGCGGCCGCTGCCGGGTCTCGGCAAGACGAAGAAGCAGCCCTTCTTCATCCGGCGCACGGACGGCGGCGTGCTCGCGATGGCCGGGCTGTACGAGATCTGGCGGGACCCGGCCAAGGACCGCGACGACGAGACGGCCTGGCTGCGCACCTGCACGGTGATCACGACCGAGGCCACCGACGCGGTCGGGCACATCCACGACCGGATGCCGATGGTGATCGGCGAGGAGTCCTTCGACGCCTGGCTGGACCCGAAGCAGGACGATCCCGCCGCGGCGCTGGAACTGCTGTCGGTGACCGATCCGGCGCAGCTCGAGGCCTACCCGGTGTCGACGGAGGTCAACCGGGTGCAGAACAATGGTCCGTCGCTGCTGCTGCCGCTCGCCGACGACGAGGATGACGGCGACGACCAGGCCCCACTGATCTGAAGGGCACCATGATCATCGAGATCCCGACCCCCGAGGGCCCGGGCCGGCTGCACGTCGCGCCCGCCGAGACGCCCCGCGCGCTGCTGGTGCTGGGCCACGGCGCCGGCGGCGGCATCGACGCGATGGACCTCAAGCTGCTCGCCGGCTACCTGCCCGGCGAGGGGATCGCGGTGGCCCGGTTCGAGCAGCCGTGGCGGGTCGCGGGCCGCAAGATCGCCGTACCGCCGCCGCGGCTGGACGTCGGCTGGACCGCCGCGCTGAAGGCGTTTCGCACGGTGCCGGAGTTCACCGACCTGCCGCTCTATCTGGGCGGGCGCAGTGCCGGGGCCCGGGTCGCCTGCCGGACCGCGACAGAGCTCGGCGCGCGTGGCGTGGTCTGTCTGGCCTTCCCGCTGCACCTGCCGGGCCGGCCGGAGAAGTCGCGAGCGCCGGAGCTGCTCGCGCCGGACGTGCCGCGGCTGGTGCTGCAGGGGACCAAGGACACGTTCGGCAGTGCGGACGAGGTGCGGGCCGCGGCGGCCGGCGACCCGGGGGTGCGGATTGTGGACCTGCCCGGCGTCGACCACGGCTACCGGGTCGCCAAGGCGGCGGAGTGGACGGCGGCCGATCTGCGGGCCGAGTTGAAGACCCAGGTGCTGGACTTCCTGGCGCAGGGTCGGGAATAACTGCCTTCCGGCGGTGTTCGACAAGAGGTACGTCGATGCCGTCGGAGGAGTGGATGTCAGCCGTGTTGTTGGAACGGGAACGCCCGTCAGTACGCTCGTACCTGATGACCATACCGACCAGTCCCGCGACCGCGGCCGATCAGGCGAGCGAGACCCCGGGCGAAGAGACGCCGGAGCAGCGGAACGCGCGCTTCGAGGCGGACGCGCTCGGCTTCCTCGACCAGTTGTACGCGGCCGCGCTGCGGATGACCCGTAATCCGGCCGATGCCGAGGACGTGGTGCAGGAGACGTACGCGAAGGCCTACGCGTCGTTCAACCAGTTCACGCCGGGCACCAACCTCAAGGCCTGGCTGTACCGGATCCTGACCAATACGTACATCAACAACTACCGCCGGCGGCAACGGCAGCCGCAGATCGCCGGCGGCGAGACGATCGAGGACTGGCAACTGGCCCGCGCCGCGGCGCACACCTCGGACGGATTGAAGTCGGCGGAGATGGTGGCGCTGGAGCACCTGCCTGATTCCGACGTCAAGGAGGCGCTGCAGAAGCTGGCGCCCGACTTCCGGTTGGCCGTGTTCCTGGCCGACGTCGAAGGCTTTTCGTACAAGGAGATCGCCGAGATCATGGAAACGCCGATCGGGACCGTGATGTCGCGGCTGAACCGCGGCCGGACGCAGTTGCGTCGCCACCTCGCCGACTACGCCGTCGAGCGCGGCCTGATCCGGCAGGAGGCGGGCAAGTCATGACGGGAGCGGAAACCCCGGCCGAGCACGACTGCGAGCAGGTGCTGACCCGGGTCTACGAGTTCCTCGACCACGAGTTGGACGAGGCGTCCGGGGACGCGATCCGGAGTCATCTGGCGGCCTGCGAGCCGTGCCTGGACCGGTTCGACGTCGAGCAGGCGGTGAAGGCGCTGGTGTCGCGTTGCTGCGGCAACGACAAGGCGCCGGACCAGCTGCGGTCGAAGGTGTTGCTGCGCATCTCGGAGTTGTCCGAGTCCTAACCCCTGACGTGCCCTGAGCCTGTCGACATGCCGATGATCTCGGCGTCGACAGGCTCAGGCACGTTCTGGGTACGGATCAGGCGTTGGGGCGCTTCCCGTGGTTGGCGCCCTTCTTGCGCCGCGCCCGACGCTTGCGGCCGGTCTTGCCCATCTCTAGCCTCCTTAGCGGTGTTGCCCGCCCGGGCTCCACTTCGTCACCGGGCGCAAGGCGACATATTCTGCCATGACCTGCGTGATGGTCGATTCGAGGAGGTGGGTGGTGAAGGCACGCCAGAGCGATGTGGCCCGCGAGGCCGGCGTCTCGCCGCGCACCGTGTCGAACGTGATCAACGGCTATCCGCACATCAAGCCGGAGACGGTGGCCAGGGTGCAGGCCGCGATCAAGAAGCTCAACTACATCCCGAACCGCTCCGCTCGGACGTTGCGGACCGGCAAGATCGGCATCATCGGGCTCGCCGTCCCGGAGCTGACGCTGCCGTACTTCGCCGACCTGGCGACCAAGATCACCACCGCGGCCGAGGCGCGCGGCTACACGATCCTGATCGACATCACCGAGGGCAAGGCGGACCGGGAGCGGCTGATCGCGGGCGGTCTGCGTCCGCACGCCATCGACGGGCTGATCCTGTCGCCGCTGCGGTTGCGGGCCCGGGAGGTCGATGACGCCTCGGACGGTACGCCGCTGGTGCTGCTCGGTGAGTGGAGCGAACCGAGCAGCAACCATGCCTACGTCGGCGTTGACAACATCGCCGCCGCCGGTGCGGCGACGCAGCACCTGATCGAGCTGGGCCGCCGGCGGATCGCGGCGATCGGCACCGTGCCCGGCCGGGAGGGCGGTACGGCCTCACAGCGGTTCGAGGGCTACCGGCGCGCCGTGACCGCGGCCGGGCTGCCGGTCCGGCAGGAGTCGGTGCTGAAGTTCAACCGGATGCAGGGCGAGGCCGCGATGGAGCGGCTGCTGGACGACGATCTGCGGCCGGACGCCGTCTTCTGCTTCAACGACCTGGTCGCCGTCGGTGCGCTGGCCACGCTGCGGCGACGCGGTCTCTCGGTCCCCGGTGACGTCGCCCTGATCGGCTGGGACGACATCCGCGAGGTCGCGTACAGCTGGCCGCCGATCAGCAGCATCCGCGCCGACTCGGACCAGATCGCCGCGATCGCGGTCGACATGATCATCGACCAACTGGCCGGCGTCCGACCCGCCGAACTGCACCGCACCGTCGGCTACTCCCTGATCGCCCGCGAGAGCACCGTCGGCCCAACCCCCTCCTAAAAGCTCCGCCGACCGGTCACAAAAGCAGCCGTTCTGTCGGCGTGTCGCTGCACAAGTGACGTCTCGGCGTTCGAGGCCTGTGGCCGAACCCCGATCGGGGCCGTTAGACTCCGTTCTTGCCACGTGGCAAATTTCGGAGGGGGAGGGCAATGGTTGGCCTCGATCGCCGGGCATTTCTCGGTCTTGCAGGCGTCGGTGCGGGGGCGTCGCTGATCGCCGGCTGCGCGCCCGGCGCGGCACCGGAGCAGGAGCGCGCCGCCGGCAAGATCGTCTGGTGGGACCAGTTCCTGCCCACCCAGGACGTCGAGAAGGAGCTGTTCGCCGAGTTCGCCGCGAGCGAGGGCGGGCTGCCGGTCGACTATGCGGTCTACGACCCGGCCAAGATGGGCCAGGCGCTGCAGCTGGCCAAGCAGAGCAACCAGCTGCCGGACGTGTTCACGTTGGCCGGCGTCGGCGCCCCGAGCTCCGCGCTGATAGAGCAGGGCTGGTTCCAACCGGTCACGCTCGACGACAAGGTCAAGTCGGGGCTGCCGGCCGGGACGCTGCTCGAGGGCGTGAACGTCTTCGACGGCCAGGTGTACGGGCTGCCGCTGTTCGGCTGGCGGATGCACGACTGCCAGAACTGGTTCAACACCGAGCTGTTCAGCAAGGCCGGCCTCGATCCGGCCAAGCCGCCGGTCGGCTACGACGAGGTACGGGCAGCGGCCCGCGCGATCAAGCAGGCCGGGGCCGCGGGCTGGATCGCACCACTGCAGTTCACCGACCGGATCGCCGCCCAGATCCACCAGCTCGCCGAGGCGGGCGGCTCGCCGTCGGTCGGCGGGATCGACATCCTGACCGGCGAGTACACGGCCGGCAATGATCATTACCTGGCCGCGATCGACTGGTGGCTGGCGCTGCAGGCCGACGGGGTGCTGTTCGAGGGATCGGCGTCACTGAACGCGCGGACGGCCCGGGCCCGCTGGGCGGCGGGATCGGCTGGGATGTTCTTCGACGGGCCGTACTGCATCGGGGTCGTGGCGCAGGACTTCGGCGAGTTCGCGTCGAAGGTGGGCGTCGCCCCGATCCCGGTGCCGGACGCGTCGACCCAGCCCGTGATCAACCACGTGCCGCGCGGCAGCACGCTCTGGGTGTCGAAGACGTCGAAGGTCGCTGAGCAGGCCTCGAAGCTGTTGTCGATCATGGTCGGCAAGGAGGCCCAGATCCGGATGTTGTCCGGGATGAATGCGCCGGCGATCTACTCGGGCACGGTGGCCGAGGCGGAGGTACACCCGACCTTCAAGCAGTCGGTCGAACTGTGCGAGAAGATCGACTTCCTGGCGCCCGACCCGGTGGTCCGCAACCCGGCCGTCGCGAAGGTGACCGGCGCGATGAAGGCGATCAAGCCCGGCCTCGGCGAGATCGTCGCCGGCGTGATGACCGGAGACGTCCCGGACGCGCGCGCCGCCTTGATCAAGTACCGGGACGCCCAGACGGCCGAGCGGGAGCGCGCGATCAAGCAGCTCGCCGGCAAGGGTGTGACCGCGAGTCCGGACGACTGGAAGTTCCCCGACTGGCAGCGCGGCCAGGACTACACCACCGAACCCGGGAAATGATCATGAACCAGACCCAGCCCCGCCGGCCGAACGTGGTGATCATCCTCACCGACGACCTCGGCTACTCCGACATCGGCTGCTACGGCTCCGAGATCGAAACCCCGCACCTGGACGCGCTCGCCGCCGCCGGGGTACGGATGTCGCAGTTCTACAACACCGCGCGCTGCTCGCCGTCCCGGGCCTCGCTGCTGACCGGGCTGCATCCGCACCAGACCGGCATCGGCGTGCTGACCCGCAACGACGGTCCGGGCGGCTATCCCGGCACCCTGTCCCAGGAGTGCGCGACCCTGGCCGAGATCCTCGGCAGCCAGGGCTACGCGACCGCGATGGCGGGCAAGTGGCACCTGACCGGCCAGATCCGGGAACCGGACGAGACGTGGCCGACCCGGCGCGGGTTCGATCACCACTACGGCATCGTCGCCGGCGCGGCCAGCTACTACGACCCGGCGACCCTGACCGAGGACGAGCAGCCGGCCGAGGCGGGCGACGGCTTCTACCTGACCACCGAGCTCGGCGAGCGGGCGGCCGGCTACGTCCATGATCATCACACCGCGGCGCCGGAGCAGCCGCTGTTCCTCTATCTGGCCTTGACCGCGCCGCACTGGCCGTTGCACGCGCCGGAGGACGTGGTCGAGCGCTACCAGGAGCGCTATCGGGCCGGCTGGGACCGGCTCCGGGAGGAACGCCACGCCCGGCAGCGCGAGTCGGGCTTGATCAGCGCGGCCTGGCCGCTGTCCGAGCGCGACGAGGAGGTGCCCGCCTGGGCGGACACCGCCGACCGGGACTGGCAGGCCCGCCGGATGGCCGTCTACGCCGCCCAGGTCGAGCTGGCCGACGCCGCGATCGGCCGGGTCGTGGCCGCACTCCGAGACACCGGCCGGCTCGACGACACCATGATCATCTTCCTGTCCGACAACGGCGGCTGCGCGGAGGAGATGCCGCCCGGGTACGCCGACGAGCTGCCCGCGCGGCCGATCCACACGCCGTTGACCTCCCCGTCCGGCGAACGGGTCCGGACCGGCAACGCGCCGGAGATCGTCCCGGGCGGCGCGGACACGTACACCTCCTACGGCAAGCCCTGGGCCAACCTGTCCAACACGCCGTTCCGCGAGTACAAGCACTGGGTGCACGAGGGCGGCATCGCGACGCCGCTGATCGCGCACTGGCCGGCCGGGCTGTCCGGCGGGGTCACCGTGCACGATCCGTACCAGCTGCCCGACGTCCTGGCCACCGTGCTGGAGGCGACCGGCGCCGAGTACCCGGAACGGCGTGATGATCATCCGGTACCGCCGGCCGAGGGCACGTCGATGCTGCCGTCCTGGCGCGGCGGGACCGTCGATGATCATGAACTGTTCTGGGAGCACGAGGGCAACAGCGCGGTCCGGCGCGGTCGGTGGAAGCTGGTCCGCAAGCACGCCCGGCCCTGGGAGTTGTACGACCTCGACGCCGACCGGACCGAACTGAACGATGTCGCCGCCGATCATCCGGACCTGGTCCAGGAATTGATCACCGCCTATCAGGCGTGGGCCGACCGGTGCGGCGTGCTGCCCCGGGAGCAGGTGCTGGCCACCCACGACGATCCGGGTCCGACCGGCCGGACGCACCTGGTCGTCAACAGCTACCGCTCGGCGCGGGTCGCAGCCTCGGTCGACGGGGGCACCCGGTGACCGGGATCCCGAGCAACGCGATCGGCGGGGCCGCACCGCGGCGTGCGGCGGTGGGCGGCCGGCGCCGCCGGGTTCGGCGCACCGAGCTGATGGTCTACCTGTTCCTGCTGCCGACGATCGTCCTGTACGGGCTGTTCACCGTCTACCCGATCATCGGCAGCTACTGGTACTCCTTCCTGGACTGGAACGGTTTCGAGGCGGTCAAGACCTGGGTCGGCCTGGCCAACTACACCGAGGTGCTGGCCGATCCGATGTTCTGGAACTCGTTCCGGGTCACCGTGACGTTCACCCTGCTCGCGGTGCCGATCAAGGTCTTCCTGGCGCTGCTGCTGGCGATCTTGCTCAACTCGCCGCGGATGCCGTGGTCCGGCTTCTTCCGGACCGCGTTCTTCCTGCCGGTGGTGACGACGACGGCGATCGTCGGCGTGGTGATGCAGTTCGTCTTCGACCCGGCCTCCGGGCCGGTCAACCTCGGCCTGCTGGAGCTGGGCTTCCTGGACCAGGGGATCAACTTCCTGGGCGACTCCAAGACCGCGCTGCCGACCGTGGTCGGCGTGTTCGTCTGGAAGTGGTTCGGCACCACGTTGATCTACTGGCTGGCGGCGCTGCAGACGATCCCGCGCGATCTCTACGAGGCGGCGTCGATCGACAAGGCCGGCCCGCTGCGGATGTTCACCTCGATCACGCTGCCGCTGCTGAAGCCGTTCTTGATCATCATCACGCTGCTCACGCTGGAGTCGACGCTGCAGGTGTTCGACCTGATGCTGACGATGACCGGCGGCGGGCCGTTCTACGCGACGCAGGTGATGGAGATCTACATCTACGAGGCAGCGTTCGCGTCGACCACCCCGCGGCTTGGGTTCGCCTCCGCGGCGGCGGTGCTGTTCGGCCTGTTCATCTGCGCCGTCGGCCTGTTCCAGCTGGTCGGCATCCGCGCCGCACAGAAGATGAGGACCACGAAATGAGCGCGCCCACGCAAGCCCCGGCCCGCGCGGCCACCGCTCCGCCGGCCGCGCCGGCGCGCCGGCCCCGGTCCGGCCGGGTGCTGCGCCGGCTGCCGTACTGGTTCGCCGCGGTGATCTTGATCTGGCTGGTCGCGGTGTGGATCTATCCGTTCCTGTGGATGGTGTCGGCGGCGCTGAAGTCGCCGCTGGAGGTGTTCAGCTCCGGACTGAACCTGATTCCGGAGTCGCCGGTCTGGGACAACTTCCGGCGCGCCTGGGTCGACGCCGACTTCTCCCAGTATCTGCTGAACACGGTGATCGTCACGTTCGCGACGGTGCTGCTGGTGTTGATCAGGTGCTCGATGACGGGGTACGTGCTCGCCCGCTACTCCTTCTTCGGCCGCAAGATCATTCTCGGCATCCTGGTGGCGACCCTGTTCGTGCCGGCCGGCTACACGATCATCCCGGTGGTCGACCTGGCCACCCGGCTGGGCATGCTGAACTCGCTCTGGGGGATGATCGTCGCGCTGTCCGGCGGCGCCCATGTCGCGTCGATCCTGCTCTACCTCGGCTACTTCCGGCAGTTGCCGAAGGAGCTGGAGGAGGCGGCGATCATGGACGGCGCCGGCTTCTTCCGAACCTTCTTCCAGGTGATGCTGCCGCTCGCCATGCCGGTCACCGCGACCGTCACGCTGATGACGTTCCTGTCCACCTGGAACGCGTTCTTCCTGCCGCTGGTGTTCACCTTCTCCCGGCCGGACCTGCGGACCCTGAGCGTCGGCATGCTCGCGTTCATCGGTGAGAACTCCACCGACTGGTCCGGCATGGCCGCCGCGGCGACGATCTCGCTGCTACCGGTCGTGCTGTTGTTCATCCTGTTGCAGCGCTACTTCGTCGAGGGAATCGCAGGAGCCGTCAAGTCGTGACCACCACCCAAGATCAACATCGTCCGAACATCCTGTTGCTGTGCACCGATCAACAGCGCTTCGACGCCCTCGGCGCCGCCGGCAACCCGGAGATCCGCACACCGAACCTTGATCGGCTCGCCGGCCAAGGGGCGCGGTTCACCCAGTGCTACGTGCAGAACCCGGTCTGCGGGCCGTCCCGGGCGTCGCTGATGACCGGGCAGTACGTGCACCGGCACGGGCTCTGGGCCAACGGCGTCTCGCTGCCCGAGGACGCGACGGTGATCACCGAACCGCTCGCCGCGGCCGGGTACGACTGCGGCCTGGTCGGCAAGTACCACCTGACCGCCTGCATGAAGGGCCGCACCGAGTACGCGCCGCCGGGGATGCGGGTGTTCCGCTGGGCCCACGACCCGTACCGCGGGTCGTCCGAGAACGCGTACCACCGTTATCTGAAGGCCGTGCATCCGGAGCTGTACCGCCGGGCCGTCGACCGGGACGACCCGCTGGGCTTCGACTCGATGCCGGCCGAGGCGCACTACAGCCATTGGATCGGTGAGGAGACGATCGACTTCCTCACCGAGAGCCGCCGGCCGGACCAGCCGTTCTTCTTCATCGCCAACTTCTTCGACCCGCACCACGGGTTCGGTGCGCCGCCGGAGTATCTGGACCGCTACGACCCGGAGCAGTTGAGCCGCCCGGTCGGCAGCCCGGAGGAACTGGCGAGCAAGCCGGACATCTACACCGACGCGTCGAAGGAGTCCTACGGCGGGCACGCCCGCGGCTTCGCCGACTACAGCGCCGAGGAACTGCAGCAGGTCAAGGCCGCCTACTACGCGATGGTGACCCTGATCGACGACGAGGTCGGCCGGATCCTGGACACGCTGGAGGCCGAGGGCCTGGCCGACGACACGATCGTGATCTTCACCTCCGATCACGGCGAGCTGCTCGGTGATCATCAGCTGATGCTCAAGGGCCCGATGATGTACGACTGCTCGGTCCGGGTCCCGCTGCTGATCCGCTATCCCGGAGGGATCGCGGAGGGCACCGTGATCGACGACCTGGTGCAGTGGATCGACCTGTCCGCGACGATCGTCGACGCGGCCGGCGCGCCGGCGCTGCCCGGGGCGCAGGGGAGCAGCCTGCTGCCGCGGGCGACCGGGCAGACCGAGACCCCGATCCGGGACTGGGCCATCAGCGAGTACCGGAACTCCGGGCACCCGTACGATCCGCCGGTGCACACCACGATGCTGCGGCACGGGCGGCACAAGCTGGTGGTCCATCACGGCGGACCGGCCACGAACCGGCGCCGGCAGGGCGAGTTGTACGACCTCGCCGGCGATCCCGACGAACTGAAGAACCTCTACGACGACCCGGCCCACGCCGCGACCCGGCTGGACCTGGTCGAACTCCTCCTCGACATCGGTGTCGCGACCGAGGACCGAAGCCAGCCGCGGGCCGACTTCTGGTGACCACCGAAACCAACTCAGGAGCACATCACACCATGATCGACAACCAGGACCACCGCGCCGAGGCCGCCTACCCGCGGCCGCAGTTGCGCCGGGACGACTGGACCGACCTGAACGGCGTCTGGGACTTCGACGTCGACGACGCCGACCGCGGCCTGGCCGACGGTTGGCTCGCCGATGATCACGAGTTCGGCCGCCGGATCACGGTGCCGTTCCCGCCGGAGTCGTCGGCGTCCGGCATCAGCGACCCCGGCTACCATCCGGTGGTCTGGTACCGCCGGACGCTGGACCTCGAGCCGCCGGGCGAGGGCGAGTTGATCAAGCTCCACTTCGGTGCCGTCGACTACGCGGCGGCGGTCTACCTGGACGGCGAGCTGGTCGGTGATCATGTCGGCGGCATGACGCCGTTCTCGGTCGACGTGACCCGGCAGTTGCGCCGGCCCGGCCCGCACCGGCTCACCCTGCGGGTGCACGACGACCCGCTGGATGTCGCCCAGCCGCGGGGCAAGCAGGACTGGCGGACCGAGACGCACGGGATCTTCTACCACCGCACCACTGGCATCTGGCAGCAGGTCTGGGCCGAGCGGGTCGCTGTCGATCATGTGGCCGACGTCGCCTGGACCGCCGACCTGGACGCCGAGTCGGTCACCGCCGAGCTCGACCTGGCCAGCAGCGATGATCAGCGAGACGCTGCGGTGACGGTGCGGGTCCGGCTGTCGTACGACGGTGAACTGCTGGCCGACCAGACCGCGACCGCGGCCCGGGGCGAGCGGTCGCTGGTGCGGCTGCACCTGCCCCGGCTGGGGATGCCGATGGAGCGCGAGCGGCTGCTCTGGTCGCCGGAACGGCCGCGGCTGATCGACGCCGAGATCACGCTCATCGTCGACGGCGTCGAGACCGATCGACTGAGCAGCTATCTCGGCCTCCGCGAGGTCGCGGTCCGAGACGGCCAGTTCCTGCTCAACGGCAAGCCGTACTACTCCCGCCTGGTGCTGGAACAGGGCTACTGGCCGGAGTCGCACCTGACCGCACCGAACCCCGAGGAACTCGCCGAGGAGGTGCGGTTGATCAAGGAACTCGGCTTCAACGGCGCCCGGATCCACCAGAAGGTGGAGGATCCCCGGTTCCTCTACTGGTGCGACCGGCTCGGCCTGCTGGTCTGGGGCGAGATGGCAAACGCCTTCGTCTACAACGAGAAGGCGGCGACCCGGCTGACCCGGGAGTGGCTCGACGTGGTGCGCCGCGACCGTTCCCACCCCAGCATCGTCTGCTGGGTGCCGCTGAACGAGAGTTGGGGCGTGCCCGGCATCTCCGACCGGGCCGATCAGCAGCACTTCGCGACCGCGCTCTACCACCTGACGAAGGCGCTCGACCCGACCCGGCCGGTGATCTCCAACGACGGCTGGGAACACACCGAGTCCGACATCTGGTCGATCCACGACTACTCGCCGGTGCCGGAGGACCTGACCGCGAAGTACGGCAGCCCGGAGGCCCTGCAGGCCAGCCTGACCGAGAAGGCGCCGAACCGGCGCCGGGTGCTGCTCGGCGAGCGGGAGTACCGCGGCCAGCCGATCATGATCACCGAGTTCGGCGGCCTGTCCTACGCGCCATCGCAGGGGGAACGCTGGTTCGGCTACGCCACTGTGACCTCGGCCGACGAGTTCCTGAACCACTTCGCCAGCCTGGTCACAGCGATCACGGACCTGCCCGATGTGGCCGGCTTCTGCTACACCCAGCTCACCGACACCGTGCAGGAGACCAACGGCCTGCTGGCCGAGGACCGCTCGGCCAAGCTCCCGATCGAGGAGTTGCGCAAGATCATCACCCGTCCGGCCCGTTCGATCCCGGCGGAGGTCGTCGACGGCTTCCGCCGCCGGGCCGCCGCCGCGTCAGCCGGCGGGACCAACGGAAAGGCCCCAGTACAAGAGAAAGGCACGGGGAAGAGCCATGTCGCTCATGAATAGAAGGACCCTGCTCGGGCTGTCCGCGGCCGGTGCCGCCGGCGTCGTGGCCGGCTGCAGCACACCGCAGGCCGAGACGCCGGGACAGCGCACGATCACCTGGTGGGACCACAACGTCAACCTGCAGAAGGCGAACGGTGCCGCGTACGAGGCGTTCACCGCCAAGTCCGGGATCGCGGTCAAGTACACGTACCACCAGACCGCCAAGATCGGCCAGGCCCTGCAGCTGGCCAAGCAGAGCAACCAGCAGCCGGACGTGCACAGCACCGCCGGGCTGGAGGCGTCGATCCCGTCCTTGATCGCGGACGGCTGGTTCGCTCCGATCGACTGGCCGGACGACGTGAAGAAGGCGTTCGCCTCGCTCGGCGGGCTGGTCGAGGGGCTGCACTCGTTCGACGGGAAGCTCTACACGTTCCCGATCTTCGCCGACCGGCAGTACGTCGCCGCGACCTGGTTCAACCGGGACATGATCGGCAAGGCCGGACTGGACCCGGCGAACCCGCCGAAGACGTTCGACGAGTTCCGCACCGCCTGCCGCACCGTGCAGGACACCCAGAAGGGTGCCAGCGGCATGATCTTGAGCCTGGCCCACACGGGCCGGATGAACGAGCACCTCAACTCGCTCGCGCAGGGCGCCGGGTTCGAGGGCATCAACGGGGTGAAGTTCGCCACCGGTGAGTTCGCCTTCGACGACGATGCGTACGTGGCGGTGTTCGAGTTCCTGGCCTCGCTGCAGGCCGACAAGTTGATCTTCCCCGGATCGTCCAGCCTGGACGACCAGACCGCGCGGGTCCGCTGGGCCGCCGGCGCGGCCGGCTTCTACCTGGACGGGCCGTGGTGCTCGGGCACCGTCCAGACCGAGGCGAAGCAGTTCCTGCCGTCGGTCGACGTCGGCCCGATGCTGCAGCCGGAGGCCGGCCGTCCGGTCGTCGCCTACCGCGGCCAGGCCGGCGGCAACTACTTCATCTCCGGCTCGTCCAAGCTGCCCGCCGAGGCGTCGGAACTGCTCACCGGGCTGGCCACCAAGGACTACTGGACCGCGATCGCCAACGCGATGGCCCAGCCGCCGTACGACCTGTCCGTGGTCGAAGGATCGACCGCGATCGAGCCGTGGAAACGGCTGATCGGCTGGTACGCCGACTCGGTGTTCATCGCGCCGCAGGCCGTGCTGCGCAACCCCGACGTGCAGCGGGTCAACCGGCACAGTAAGGCGGTCAAGCCGGGCCTCGGCGAGTTGCTGCAAGGCGTCTTCTCCGGCCAGGTCACCGACATCCGGGGCGCGCTGAAGAAGCTCACCGACGACTCGGCCGCGGATCGGGAGCAGGCGATCAAGAAGGCGGTCGCCGACGGCGCGAAGGTGTCCGCCGACGACTGGGCGTTCTCGGACTGGAAGCCTGCGACCGACTACAAGAACGGCTGATCGCGTGGCCCCCGATCGGCCCAATGTCATGATCATCATGACCGACCAGCAGCGGGCCGGGTTCACGGCTGGGACAGGGTTCGGGTTGGACACGATGCCGTTCTGTGACGGGTTGGCGGCGTCCGGGACGACGTTCACCGGGGCGTATACGCCGATGCCGGCGTGTGTCCCGGCCCGGACCAGTCTGTTGTCGGGGCGGTTTCCGTCGGCGCACCGGATCCGGCAGAACTCCAACAACCGCAAGGAGTTTCGGGGCGAGGATCTGCTCGACGTGTTCCGGGCGGCCGGTTATCGGACGGCGTTCGCCGGGAAGCCGCACGTGTATCGGGGGCCGGAGGACTACGACCACTGGGCCGGGCCGTACATGCACACCGGGGCGCCGGACGAGACCGACGAGCAACGGGCGTTCACCGAGTGGCTGGTGTCGATCGATCATGGTCCGGCGTTGGAGCCGACGCCGTTCCCGGTGGCGGTGCAGTATCCGGTTCGGATCGTCGACGACGCGCTGGCCCAGCTGGCCGACGACGGCGGTGATCATGATCGGCCCTGGCTGAGCTGGGTGTCGTTCCCGGAGCCGCACAATCCGTATCAGGTGCCGGAGCCGTACTTCTCGCTGTTCGCTCCGGAGCAGGTGCCGGACCGGGCGGCGGGGCCGGAGGCGGCGCTGGCGAAGGGCGGGCCGTACCGCTGGCTGCGCGAGCTGGTGGAGGAGAAGCGGCCCGGTTATGACGACCTGTGGCGGCGGTATCGGGCGTCCTATTGCGGGATGTTGCGGTTGATCGATGATCAGGTGCGGCGGCTGGTGACGTCGGTGGAGGAGCGCGCTCCGGGGCGGACGCTCTATCTGTTCCTGGCCGATCATGGTGATTTCGTGGGGGAGTACGGGTTGCAGCGCAAGGGTGCCGGGATGCCGGAGGCCCTGATGCGGATTCCGTTCTTCGTGGCGGGTCCGGGCGTTCGGTCCGGCGTGGACGGTGATCATCTGGTGAGTCTGGTGGATGTGTTGCCGACGCTGGCGGAGGCGATCGGGGCGGAGATCCCGGCCGGCGTGCAGGGGCGGAGTTTCTGGCCGCTGTTGACCGGTGGTGACGATCCGGGCGAGGTGTTCGCCAGTATCTACGCCGAGGGCGGCTACGGCGGCCTGTTCTACCCAGCGGACGCCCGGCCCGAGTTGCACTATCCGTACCAGGGAACGATCTACGACGAGCTGAACACCGTTACCCAGAGCGGCACCTCGGCGATGCTCCGGCGCGGGGACTGGAAGGTGATCTTCCACTCCGACGGGCGTGGCGAGCTGTACCGGCTGGACATCGACCCGGCCGAGTTGAACGATCTCTGGGACGACCCGGACTGTGCGGCGCGGCGGGCGGAGTTGATCACCGAGCTGCTCCGCTGGCGGCTCGAGGTCGCCGACGACCTGCCCACCGGCGCCTACCGCCCGCTCCGCGCCGATCACAACTGGTATCGCCGAGGAAGAGATGAGTGAACGACCCCACCTGTTGTTGATCACCACCGACCAGCTGCGCCGGGACTCCCTCGGCTGCTACGGCGGGAGCGTGATCGAGACGCCGAACCTCGACCGGCTGGCGGCGACGTCGACGGTCTACGACAACGCCTGGACCGCCAGCCCGTGGTGCCTGCCCAGCCGGAGCTCGATCATGACCGGCTGCTACCCGCACACCCACCGGGCGTACAGCAACTTCCGGGACTGCCGGCTGACCCCGGACCGGCCGAACCTCTACAACACCTTGGGCGGGTTGGGTTACCACGTCACCCATGTCGGCAAGTGCCACTACGCGCCGGTGCCGTACGGCGAGACGAAGCCGGACCGGACGCTGCCGTACTCGGAGTTCCGGGACTACTACCTGAGTCTCGGTATCGACGATCTCGAACTTCAGGACGACAAGCAGGTGTCGGTCTGGTTCCGCGACGACTACGCCGAGGAACTCGACCAGGCCGGTCACCTGGAGGCGTACCGGGCCAAGGTCTGGGACAAGGACGCGGCGAAGGTGTTCACCTTCCCGGCGCCGACCGAGTGGCACCCGGACGCCTGGGTCGGCCGGAAGGCGGTCGAACGGCTGTCCCGTGCCGACCAAGATCAACCCCAGTTCACCTGGGTCTCGATCTCCGGCCCGCACTTCCCGTTCGACCCGCCGGCGGAATACCTGGACCGGGTCGATCCGAACAAGATCGAGGAGCCGGTGATCACCGGCGACCTGGACGACCCGGCCCGGATGCACTACTGGAGTCGGCACGGCGCGCCCGGACGATGGATCGAGAGCGGCCGCAACGACCGCTACGACGCCGACTACTGGCGCCGGCTGCGGACCAACTACTACGCCAACGTCGCCCTGATCGACGACGTGATCGGGGATCTGATCACCGCCGCCGAGCAGCGGTTCGGCGACGACCTGGTGGTGATCTTCACGCCCGATCATGGCGAGATGCTCGGCAATCATGGCATCTGGGGCAAGGGCCACTGCTTCTACAACGACGTGCTCAACGTCCCGTTCCTGGTCCGCCGCCCGGGTGTGGCACCCGGCCGCAGCGACGACCTGGTGTCCTTGATCGACATCTTCCCGACCCTGGTCGGGCTGGCCGGCGGGGATCCTGGCGCCGTGGACGGCCTGAGCCTGGCCGGCGAGCAGCGGCACCAGATCCTGCTGTCCGAGGGCGAGGGCTTCGTGACGGCGACCGACGGTCGGCGCAAGCTGGCCCGGGCCGAGGCCCACGGCCGTAGGTTCGCCGAGTTCTTCGACCTTGCCGAGGACCCGGGCGAGTTGATCAACCGGTCCGGCGATCCGAAGCACGCGGCGGCGGAGCGTGACCTCGGCGCAGCGATCGGCGCCGCCCTGCTTTCCGCCGCACTTCCCTGAGGAGACCTGATCGTGACTGATCGACTCAACGTGCTGGTCGTGATGAGCGACGAGCAGAGCTGGGACACCCTTGGCTGCAACGGAAACCCGGCCGCCCGGACCCCGCACACCGACGGGCTCGCCGAGAACGGGACGTCGTTCGACGCGTTGTTCACACCGTTCCCGCTCTGCTGCCCGTCGCGGACCAGCCTGATCACCTCGCAGCAGCCGCGGCACCACCACGTGCTCGGCAACTGGCGCGGCATCCGGCCGGATCTGGCGGAGCAGGGGATCGGCGCCGACTTCGCCGCCGCCGGCTACCACACGCTCTACTGCGGCAAGTGGCACGTGCCCGGCACGACGCCAAAGAGGATGGGCTTCGCCGAGTCGGTCGCGATCCCGGCGGTGATCGACGGCAAGGACCGCGGCCGCTACATCGAGCCGTATCGTGATCATGCCGCCGCGGCCGGCTACGAACTGGTGCCGGGCAACATCGAGAACCTGACCGAGGCCGACCGGGCCGGCCTGGCGGATCCGTCGTCGCCGCACCGCACGACGGCCGCGATCGAGCTTGAGCATTTCCTGGAGCCCTGGCAGACCGGGCAGTTCCTGGCCGCGCTGGACCGGGCGCCGGACGACCGGCCCTGGTTCGCGGTCTGCTCGTTCAACGCGCCGCACTTCCCGTTCGCGGTGCCGCGCCCGTACGACAGCCTGATCGACCGGACCAAGATCACGTTGCCGCCGACCTGGGCGCTCGGCCCGGAGGCCTTGCCGGACGAGGTTGCGAAGTCCCACTTCGCGAGCAAGTTCGCCGACCTCGACGAGGCCGGCTGGATCGACGTGATCGGCCACTACCATGGCCTGTGCAGCCTGGTCGATGATCAACTCGGCCGGATCCTGGCCGGCCTGGCCGCCCGCGGGGAGCTGGACCGGACGATCATCTGCTACACCTCCGATCACGGCGACATGATGGGCGCGTACCGGATGGTGGAGAAGGGTCACCTGCTGCACTACGACGAGACCATGCGGGTGCCGTTGTTGATCAAGCACCCGGACGGCGGCGCGGCCCGGACCGACGCCCCGATGAGCATGACCGACCTGGCCCCGACGCTCGCCGAACTGGCCGGCGTGCCGTTCGAGCGGGCCACCGACGGGCTCTCGTACGCGAACCTGGTCGGCAACGCCGGCGCCGCGGACGTCCGTGATCACGTCGTCGGCGAGTCGGTCCTGTGGAACCTCGACTCGGAGAACGCGGCCGGGGAGCACCGGGACCCGGCCGGCTTCGACCCGGCAACCGACGCGATCAACCTCTCCCTGCGGACCCGGACCCACCGCTACAACTGGCGCTCCCGCGACCGCGACGAGCTGGCCGACCTGACCGCCGCGGACCCGAACCCCAAGGCGCCGGACCCCGGCCAGGCCGACCTGGTCGCCGGCTTCCGGCACACCCTCGCCGACGAGGTCGGCGACGTCTTCGGGTGGGCCGCGGAGCAGTTGCGTCGCTGATGCGGGCGCGTGGCCTTCCGAGGCTTCGGAGTCAGCGCAGCACGCGGTACGTCACATGGGTGACCGTGGTCGAGGCCCGGGCGTACACCTGCTCGAGCTTCAGCGGCGGGACGCCGTCGAACAACCGTGAACCACCGCCGAGCGTGATCGGCACGATGTGCAGCCGCACCTCGTCGACCAGGCCGGCGGCGAGGTACTGATTGATCGTCTCCGGACCGCCCTCGATCGAGATGTCGCGCTCCCCGGCGGCCTCCCGGGCCTGCTCCAGCGCCGCCTCGATCCCGTCGGTGACGAAGTGGTACGTCGTGCCACCCTCCATCGGCTGCGGCTCGCGGGCGTGGTGGGTGAGCACGAACACTGGCCCGTGGAACGGCGGATTGTCGCCCCACCAGCCGTTCCACGGCCGGTCCCACGCGCCGCGCACCGGGCCGAACATGTTCCGCCCCATGATCACCGCGCCGGCCGCCGTGGCCTGATCGAGCTCAGGGCGGTTGTCGTCGGCGTCGTCGAACATCCAGCTGTGCAGCGTGTTGCCCCAACCATCGCCGCCGTCGTCGCCGAACGGCCGTTCCTCGGACTGGTTGGGCCCGGCCGCGTAGCCGTCGACCGAGATCGATTGGTGGCAGGTGATCTTGCTCATCGCTTGCTCCTCCTGGTCATCAGTCCCAGACCACTGTGTCTCAGGGACACTGTGTACTCTAGACACCGTGGGGCGCCGTGGCAATCCCCGATCTCCGACCGACGGATGGTGGGCTGTGCAGGACGAACAGAGCCAGGAACTGGCGGCACTCGAGCTGTTGTGGGGCTTGCGTGAGCCGTCCTCCTTCGGTCCGCGGCGTGCACTCACCGTCCAGCAGCTCGCCGAGGTGTGCGTGCGGCTGGCGGACACCGAAGGCCTGAACGCGGTCGCAATGCAGCGCGTGGCGCAGGAACTCAACTACACCAAGATGTCCCTCTACCGCTACGTCAGGAACAAGGCCGAGCTGATCGCCGTGATGACCGACCTGGCGATCGGTGCGCCGCCCGACCTCGGGCCGCCCGAGGACGGGTGGCGCACCCGCATCGACCGCTGGATCCGGGGCATCCGGGCCACCTGGCAGCAGCACCCGTGGCTGCCGTACGTCAGCGAATGGCAGGGACACGCGGGCGCGATCCGGCCGGTCGCCGGCGACCGGCCGATGGGACCCAACGAGGTCGGCTGGGTGGAGGCCGCGGTCGCAGCCTTCGAGGACACACCGCTGACGGCGCGGGAACGGATGGACTGCGTGTTCCTGCTCAGCGCGCACCTCCGCAGCACGCACGCGATGACCACAGCAGGCGTGCTGCCGTGGACGCTCGACGTTCCGCAGGATCCCTTGCTGGACCGGCTCCGCGACAGCTTCGGCTCCTCCTACCCGGCACTGACGGCGCTCGCCGCGTCCGCCGCCGAACCGGACCACGACGCCTTCACGTTCGGCCTGGAACGCGTCCTGGACGGCATCGAGTTGCTGATCACGCGCCGCTGACCGCTGCCGGGTGGAGGCACCCAAAGCCAACCGGCCCGCATCTCTGCCGTCGTAACGCCGTCGTCATGGAGGAGCAACGGGACCGTAAAAGCCGGCTGACATCGTCGGCGTTGGCCGCCACGGGGCTGGCCGATCCGAGGGGGAGACCGTTGAGTTACAAGGCCGAATACATCTGGATCGACGGCACCGAGCCGAGCGCGCGACTTCGCTCGAAGACGAAGATCCTGGCCGACGGGGCCGAGTTGCCGGAGTGGGGCTTCGACGGTTCGAGCACCAACCAGGCGCCCGGTGACAACTCGGACTGCGTCCTCAAGCCGGTCTTCTCGTGCCCCGACCCGGTCCGCGGCGGCAACCACGTGCTGGTGCTGTGCGAGGTCTACCTCGTCGACGGCACGCCGCACCCGACCAACAACCGGGCCAGGCTGCTGCCGGTCGCCGAGCGGTACGCGGGGCAGGAACCCTGGTTCGGCATCGAGCAGGAATACACCTTCTTCCAGGACGGCCGCCCGCTCGGCTTTCCCGCCGTCGGCTACCCCGCTCCGCAGGGCCCGTACTACTGCGGCGTCGGCGCCGACGAGGTCTTCGGCCGCGAGATCGTCGAGAAGCACCTGGACGCCTGCCTCGAGGCCGGGCTGAACATCTCCGGCATCAACGCCGAGGTGATGCCGGGCCAGTGGGAGTTCCAGGTCGGGCCGGCGGGACCGGTCGAGGTCGCCGACCACCTGTGGATCGCGCGCTGGCTGCTCTACCGCATCGCAGAGGAGTACGACGTCGCCGCCACCCTGGACGCCAAGCCGGCCAAGGGCGACTGGAACGGCGCCGGCGCGCACACCAACTTCTCCACCCGGGCCATGCGGGAGGGCTACGACGCGATCATCACCGCGTGCGAATCCCTCGGCGCGCCCGGCAAGGTCGAGGAGCACATCGCGGGCTACGGCCACGGCATCGAGGAGCGCCTGACCGGTCACCACGAGACCGCTCCGCACGACGTCTACAGCTACGGGGTCTCGAACCGCGGCGCATCGGTCCGCATCCCGTGGCAGGTCGAGGTGGACAAGAAGGGCTACATCGAGGACCGCCGGCCCAACGCCAACATCGACCCCTACAACGTCACCCGCCTGCTCGTGAACACCTGTTGCGCTGCGCTGGAGAACGCCGGTCAGGCCTGACCGGCGGCCAGGTGCAGGATCAGGTCGGCGCCGTCGATCGTCTCCTGATCAAGGGGGAAGTAGCCCTGCCGAGGCGTGGCGTCGGTACGGCTCGTGGCGGCCGGCAGTTCCTCCGGCCGGAGCAGGCCCCAGTCGTTGATCTTGGTCTGCAGGAAGCTCTCGTACGTGTCCGGCCGCGGCTGACCGAGGTCGATCTTCGGGCTGGCGCCGAGACTGCCGGCGACGAAGCCGTAGCGGTCGCCGAGCAGCGGGGCGAGGATCGAGCCGGCGCCCCACCACTCCAGCCGCATCGGGCCCATCTGCATGGTGCTGATCTGCCGTTGCAGGTGGAGGTTGTTGGCGAAGACCAGGGTCGGTCCGCGGTGGGCTTCGAGGGTACGGAGCTCGATCAGGTTCCGGGCCATCATGGCGTCGCGGGTGGCGCACATCCGGTTCCAGCGCGGCTCATCGGCCACCTCGCCTTCGGTCCAGGCCGCGGCCGCCTGCCCGTGGTAGTGCAGCAGCTGCCGGGCCGCGGTCAGCCTGACCTCGACCTCCCGCCAGGCGGCCGCCGAGGACTTCTTGATCAACTCCGGCGCCCGGACGTGGAGGGTGGTGATCAGGTCCTCGGTCAGGTTGCGCAGTTCGTCGGCCTCGGCCGACGCGCCGGGCGACGCCTCGCGGTTCATCAGCGCTGCGGCCGAGTCCCACCGCTCCTCGGGCCCGATCAGCCGGTCGATCTTCGGACCAAGATCAAGTTCAAGATCAAGATAGGCCAGCGCGTGGGCCAGGAAGCGGCGCGGGCTCGGAGCACTCAGGGTCTCGAACGGTACGTCGAAGCCATACCAGGCCAGCCGATCGGCGGGAGCCTGCTCCTGGTTGTGGTCGCGCATCCAGGCGACCAGCTCACGGTTCGCCGGGTGCTCGCCGAAACCGTGGCTGAAGCCCTCGGCCATCACCCGATCAAGATCACCGACCCCGTTCCGGACGAAGTCGTCGACGAGCGTGCCGGCGACTCGATCGGATTCGAGCGCGAGCGAACGGTAGCCGTGACCGACCAACTGCTGGAAGAGACGATTGCGGAGGAACCCGAAGCGGGGCTCGGCGTGGGTCGGTTCGCCGAGGGCGAGAAGCTCCCAGGCCGGGTTCATGAGGTGGTCCAGGGACTGAGTCATGAGGTTCAATCGTATCTTTGAAGGAACGGTTGAAACCTGGTCCCAGATCTGGAGCGGAGCCGATGGAGAAAAGTCTCAAACGAGGCTTACGTCCGGTCGACCTGGCTCGGCGGCACGGCCTGTCCACCCAGGCGGTCCGCAACTACGAGCAGGACGGCTGTCTGCCCGAGGCGGACCGCAGCCCGGCCGGCTACCGCCGCTACACCGAGCTGCACGATGCCGCCCTCGGTGCCTACCTGGCCCTGATCCGCGGTCACGGCCACGCGACCGCTGGAATGATCATGCGGGCCGCCCACGCCGGCGACCTGGACGGCGTCCTGCAGCAGATCGACGAGAGCCATGCCCGGTTGCAGCGGGACCGGGCCACGCTGCAGGCGGTCCGGGACGCGATCGACCTGCTCGCCGGCCAGCGGCCCGAGGCGGCAGCCGTCGAGGGCTCGTCCAGCATCGGTGCGGTGGCCCATCGACTCGGCCTCACCGCAGCCACGGTACGGGCGTGGGAACGAGCCGGCATCCTCGAACCGCAGCGCAACCCGGCGACCGGGCACCGCGAGTTCGGACCGGACGACCTGCGTGACGCCGAACTGGCCCGGCTGCTGCGCCGCGGCGGCGAACGGCTGGACCGGATCGCGACCGTGATCGCGCAGGTCCGCGGCGCCGGCAGTACCGACGCCCTGGTCGCGTCACTGGCCGACTGGCAGGACCGGCTGGTCCGGCGGGGACTGGCGATGATCGCCGCCGACGGGCGGCTGGCGAACTACCTCGACACGCTCCGCCGCGCCGCTGAAAGCGATGTCCGTCCGCGCCACTAAGGTTGCACTCATGCCGTCCATGTCGGAGATCATCGCGGAGCGTACGGGCCTCGGCGATGCCGATCATGCCTGGCTCAAGGCGGTGGTCGCGGAGTGGCAGCTGCTGGCCGACCTCTCCTTCTCGGATCTGGTGCTCTGGGTGCCCGACACGGACGAGAACGTGTTCTGGGCCGCCGCGCAGATCCGGCCCACAACCGGTCCGACCGCGCTGATCGACGACGTGATCGGCGACCTGATCGCGTACTCGCCGGAGCATCTGGTCTCCGAGGCGTACCTGAGCGGCGAGATGACCCGGACCAGCGAGGGCAAGCTGCAGGCGGGCATCCCGGTCGACGTGCATGCGCTGCCGATCCGGCGCGGTGACCGGGTGATCGCGGTGATCGAGCAGCACACCAGCCAGCTCGGCGTCCGCGCCCCGAGCTCGCTGGAGCAGTCCTACCTGAAGACGGCCGACGACCTGGCCCGGATGATCGCCGACGGCGGCTTCCCGATCCCGGACGAGGGCGACGACGCGCTCGGCCCGCGGGTGGGGGACGGGTTCATCCGGATCGATATCGAGGGATTCGTCGAGTACGCCAGCCCGAACGCCCTGAGCGCGTACCGGCGGTTCGGCCTGATCGGCGACCTGGAGGACGAGAACCTGGCCGAGCTGACCGCCGACCTGGTCCCGGTCCCGGACCGGCCGGTCGACGACTCCTTGCGCTCGGTGCTGTCCGGCCGGAGCGCCCGCCGGGCCGAGGCGGTGGCCGGCGACGCGCACATGCTGCTCCGGGCGCTGCCGCTGACCCGGGGCAAGGAACGGCTCGGAGCGATGGTGCTCTGCCGCGACGTCAGTGACCTACGGCGGCGGGAGCGGGAGCTGGTGACCAAGAACGCCACCATCCGGGAGATCCACCACCGGGTGAAGAACAACCTGCAGACCGTTGCGGCGCTGCTCCGGATGCAGGCCAGGCGGATCGACGCGCCGGAGGCCAAGGCCGCGCTGGGGGAGGCGATGTCGCGGGTGGAATCGATTGCGATCGTGCACGAGGCGCTCTCGCAGACGTTCGACGAGTCGGTCGACTTCGACCGGGTGGTGGACGGGGTGCTCAAGCTGGTCGGTGACGTCGCCTCACCGGACGGCACTGCGGTGGCCACCCGCGAGGGTTCGTTCGGGGTGATGACCGCGACGATGGCGACCAGCCTGTCGATGGTGATCACCGAGTTGTGCCAGAACGCCGTCGAGCACGGCCTGGCCGGCCGGACCGGCGTGGTGATCGTCCGGCCGACGCGGCGGCCGGCCACCAAGAGCGCGGCGGGCGAGCTTCAGATCGAGATCCTGGACGGCGGCGTCGGCCTGCCGGAGGGATTCGACTGGCGCTCCTCGCGGAGCCTCGGCCTGTCCATCGTCAACACCCTGGTGGCCGAGCTGCGCGGGACGCTCGAACTGGGCTCGAATCCCGACGGGACCGGGACCCGCGCCAGCGTCGTCGTACCGCTGGATCAGCCGGCCCGCTAGCCGGTTTATCACTGGCTGGGAAGCACGTAGTCAATGCTGGGAAAGCAAAAGCGCCGGCGTTGAGCCGGCGCTGTGTGCCCTGGGGCGGTCCGTCTCAGGCGGTACGGATCCGGGCCCGTGCCGCGCGGCGCTTGAGCGCACGACGTTCGTCCTCGCTCAGGCCGCCCCACACTCCGTGGTCCTGTCCGGCCTCGAGGGCCCACTGCAGGCAGGCGTCCTTCACGTCGCAACGCCGACACACCTGCTTGGCCTCCTCGATCTGCAACAGGGCAGGTCCCGTGTTGCCGATCGGGAAGAACAGCTCCGGATCCTCGTCCAGACAAGCCGCCTTGTGGCGCCAGTCCATGGCGTCCTCTCCTTACCAGGGGTCCTGCTGGACCCGCACGTCTCATTTGATTTGGGCCGGCGGTCCACGCGAAACCGTGCCGATCGTTCAGCCCGACGTCAAGACTTTCAACTTCGAAGCATCTTTACAAGGGTTTCCCCGCGTTGGCTGCCTCACATTTCACGCACGTTACAGCCGGGGGAACCGGACACTTCCCGCCGCAGCGCCTCGGTCGGTACGACTGTAGGGGAACACCCAGCCTAGGTAAACCCCCAAAACGCCGCAGGCCGTAGAGTTTTCCGGTGCTCGCCAACTGGTTCACCCGGGATCGCCTGACCCTCGTCGTCGCCGCGGGCCTCCTCGGCATCGAGGCGCTCGGCGCCGCGGCCTTCGCCATCTTCGAAGCCACCCAGATCAGACTCGACCGGGTCGTGGTCGGTGCCGGCACCGCCGTGCTGTTGTTGGGGTACGCGGCGCTGCTGGGCGCGGCGGCGCGCGGCGTGTTCCTCGGCCGGCGCTGGTCCCGCGGGCCGGCGGTGGCCACCCAGCTGCTGCACCTGCCGGTCGCCTTCAGCTTCTTCGGCGGAGTGACCGCCTGGGTCTGCTATCTGCTGGCCGGGCTGTCCCTGGTGGCGCTGGTCTGCCTGGTCGTACCGCCGTCCACCCGGCACTTCCTCGCCGAGGATCCGCAACCGCCGGCCGAGTGACTCACGACTCCAGGATCTGGGTCAGTTCCGCGTCGTGTGCCGCCTCCGCCTCGGCCTGTTGCTTGACCCGGCTCAGGAAGGTACGGGTCCGTTCCTGCGTCGGCTTCAGCAGCACCTGCTCGGGCGTACCCTCCTCGACCACCACCCCGCCGTCCATGAAGACCACTCGGTCCGAGACCTCGCGGGCGAAGCCCATCTCGTGGGTGACCACGATCATGGTCGTGCCGTCCTTGGCCAGGTCGCGCATCACCGCGAGCACCTCGCCGACCAGCTCCGGGTCCAGGGCCGAGGTGGGCTCGTCGAACAGCATCAGTTCCGGCTGCATGGCCAGCGCCCGGGCGATGGCGACCCGCTGCTGCTGGCCGCCGGAGAGCTGCGCCGGGTAGTAGTCGGCCCGGTCGGCGAGCCCGACCCGGTCCAGCAGGTCCAGCGCCGCCTTCCGTGCCGTCGGCTTCGGCATCCGCTTCACCTGGATCGGTGCCTCGGTGATGTTCTGCAGGGCGGTCTTGTGCGGAAACAGGTTGAACCGCTGGAACACCATGCCGATCCGGGACCGCTGGCGGGCGATGTCGCGGTCCTTGCGGACGTAGAGCCGGCCGTTGCGCTCCTCGACGCCGATCAGTTCGCCGCCGACCCAGATCCGGCCGCCGGTCAGGATCTCCATCTGGTTGATCAAGCGCAGGAACGTGGTCTTGCCGGAGCCGCTCGGACCGAGCAGGCAGACCACCTCGCCGGGATCGACGGTGAGGTCGACGCCCTGCAGGACGACGTTGTCGCCGAACGCCTTGGTGACGTTGACGGCCTCGACCAGGTGCTCGCTCACAGGCCGCCTCCCGCCATTCCGGCCGCGGCGCGCGGCGCAGTCGTACCGAAGCCGCGACCGAACCGCTTCTCCAGATAGGACTGGCCGATCATCAGCACGCTGGTCGTGACCAGGTAGTAGAGCGTCGCGGCCACCAGCACCGGAAAGGTCTGGTACGTCCTCGTGCCGATCGCCTGCAACTGGAAGAACAGCTCGGTGCCGACCGGGATGGCCAGCAGCAACGAGGTGTCCTTGAGCATGGCGATCGTCTCGTTGCCGGTCGGCGGCACGATCACCCGCATCGCCTGCGGCAGCACGATCCGGCGCATCGCCTTGGCCCGGCTCATCCCGAGTGCCTGGGCGGCCTCCAGCTGGCCGCGGTCGACGCTGAGGATGCCGGCCCGGGCGATCTCGGCCATGTAGGCCGCCTCCGAGGCAGCCATCCCGATCACACCGCCGAACAGCCCGACGAAGAGCACATTGGCATCCAGCGTGACGAACCGCCAGCTGCCCTCCAGCCCGAGCCAGTCGATGATCAGCCAGTCGAACGGAACCCCGAGCGAAAGCCCTTGCTGGAAAAGGATCCCGAGCGCTCCCATGATCGTCAGCAGCACGTAGCGGGGGATCGCGCGGAAGAACCAGGTGTAGGCCCAGGAGACCGCCTTGAGCACCGGGTTGTCGGACAGCCGCATCATGGCCAGCAGCACTCCGACGGCGATCCCGATGATCATCGCGAGCACGGTGACCAGGATGGTGCCCTTCCAGAACCCTTCGATGACAGGGTTCTGGTTCATCGCCTCGAACACGAACGGCCAGTTGAACGCCGGGTTCGTGAACACCATGTGCAGGAACATCGCCACCAGCACGGCGATCACGGCGATCGCCACCCAGCGCCACGGGTGCCGGACCGGTACGGCCTTGATCAGTCCGGGCCGGTCCTCCGACGCCTTCGTCTCGGCCGGGGTCGCGGTCATGTCGGGGCCCCCGCGAAGTTGTTCGGGGGAGCGCAGCGGAGGAGAAGAACTTCGTGGGGTGACATGATCGACTCCCGATCAGGGGTTGACGGCGAAGTCGTCGATCGCGCCGTTCTCAACGCCCCAGGTGCTCAGCGCGGCCTCGTACTGACCGCTCTCCTTGAGTTGCTTGAGCGCCTCGACGATCGCCTCGCCGAACTCGGTCTGCTCCTTCGGCAGGACGTAGCCGTAGGGCGCGGACTCGTACACCTCGCCGAGCGGGTCGAGCTTGCCGGCCGCCTGCTTCACCGCGTACGCCGTCACCGGCGAGTCGGCCAGCATCGCCTCGGCCCGTCCGGTGACGACCGCGTTGGTGGCCTGGTCCTGGCCCTTGAAGGACAGGATGTTGATCTTGTTGTCGCCACACTTCGCCTGCCGGGCGGGCAGATCGTCGGTCTCCTGGACGGTGCCGGTCTGGACCGCGACGGTCCGGCCGCACGGGTTGTTCAGGTCGAAGCCCTTCGGGTTGCCGGCCAGGGTGGCCCACTGGGTGCCGGCGGAGAAGTAGCTGACCATCGTGACCTGCTTCTTGCGCTCGTCGTTGATCGTGAACGACGAGATGCCGATGTCGTACTTCTTGCCCTGGACGCCGGTGATGATCGACGTGAAGTCGGCCGGCTGCCAGTCGGTCTTGAGGCCGAGCTTCGCAGCGACGGCGTTGAACAGGTCGACGTCCATGCCCTGGATCGTCTTGCCGTCGGCGGCCAGGAACTCGTTCGGGGCATAACTGGCGTCGGTGCCGATGACGATCTTGCCGGCGGACTTGATCTTCTCCGGGACCTTCCCCGCGAGCGCCGGATCGGCGGCGATCTCGGACGGCGACTGGGACGGCGGCTGCCCTTCGACCGGCGGCTGATCCAGTGAACTCGATCCGCAGGCGGTGGCGGCCAGCAGCGCCAGCGATGCGGCCAGAACGAGCAACTTTCCTCGGGTCATCACGAGATTTCCTCCTCCTCGTCCCGGTTTGTCCTCGAGAATCACTCGCGGACCGGGTGTTTCCGCATCCTGCCACGCCAGCCCGGGTTCCGTGACGCGGCACCGCGAGTGGAACCCAATCGCAACACCTCGGCCGCGGCGGCCGTTGCGGCTCAGTGCAGGCGGCGCGCGCCGGCCGAGGGGACTCCGACGAAGTGCTCCGGAGCGGCGTGACCGGCGTCGGCGAACGCGGCCCCGATCCGCTCGGCCACGGCATCGGACGTGCCCACCGGGACCAGCGCGATGATGCAGCCGCCGAAGCCGCCGCCGGTCATCCGGGCCCCCAGCGCGCCGGCCTCCCGGGCGGTCTCGACGGCCAGATCGACCGTCGGCACGGTGATCTCGAAGTCGTCCCGCATCGAGGCGTGCCCGGCGTCCAGGATCGGCCCGAGATCGGCCAACCGGCCCTGCTCCAGGACGGCGACGGCCTCCAGCACGCGGGCGTCCTCGGTCACCACGTGCCGGACCCGGCGGCGCAGCAGGTCGTCGTCCAGCCGGGCCAGCGCCGCGTCGAGGTCGGTCACGTCCCGCAGGGCCGGGACGCCGAGCCGCTCCGCCGCCTGCTCGCAGCTGGCCCGCCGCTCCGCGTACTCGCCGTCCACGTGCGCGTGCGGCGTGTTGGTGTTGAGGACCAGGATCTCCAGGGCCGGATCGGCCAGCGGCACCTGGCGTACCGAGTGGTCGCGGCAGTCGAAGAACAGCGCATGGCCGGCGATGCACAGCGTCGAGGCGGCCTGGTCCATCAGCCCGGTCGGCGCGCCGACGAACTCGTTCTCGGCCTTGCGGGCCAGGATCGCCCGCTGCAGCGGCTCGATCTCGAGGTCGTTCAGGTCGGCCAGCGCGGTCAGCATCGCGCACTCCAGCGCGGCCGACGAGGACAGCCCGGACCCGAGCGGTACGTCGGAGCCGAGCGTGAGGTCGGCACCGGAGACCCGGTGGCCGGCCTCCCGGAGCGCCCAGACGACGCCGGCCAGGTAGGCCGGCCAGCCCTTCATCCCGGGCCGCAGGTCGGCGGCCTCGAACACGGCGGTGTCGCCGGTGTTGACCGAGGTGACCGACCAGGTGTCGTCGGTGCGGGGCCGGGCCGCGATCGTCACGTGCTGGTCCAGGGCGAACGGCATCACGTAGCCGTCGTTGTAGTCGGTGTGTTCGCCGATCAGGTTGACCCGGCCCGGCGCCACCCAGACCCCGGCGGGTTCGGCGGAATAACCGGTACGGAAGGCGTTGACCACAGCTTCGTCGCGTTGCTCGAGCACGGGACGAAACCTTACAAGCCGCTTCCCGGCCCGGCCGGAGTGACCTCGTGCAGCGACTACTCTGGCGCCGCGCGCCCGTGCTGACAGCGGGCGGCGCCGGCGGCGGCCACGTGCTTCAGGACGCCGAACCGACCACCACTGACCTCGGGGGAGAAGCCGGTGATCGCGGAGCAGACAGCAGTCTCTGTGTTGCCCTGGCAGGCACAGTCAGGGACCGGAGCGGTGGTCGGACGCCTCTGGCTCTCCGGCGGAGCGGCGTTGGCCGTGGTGTCGATCCTGGCCCGGAATCCGGCGACCGGTGAACGGGTGACGGGTGCGACGACGGATGCGACCGGCTGGTTCGGTGTCGCGGATCTCCGGCCGGGCCTCTGGTTGATCGAGGCGGACCTCCCGCCGGACGTCGTCGGCAAGCGGCAGGACGCGGTGGAGGTGACCGAGGACGGGGTGGTCGAGGCCTCGCTCTCGCCGTTGCTCCACCGTCGCTGAGCCCGGACCGGGCCCAGCCGCCCGGAAGCCTTCGTCGTCCTAGGCTGAGCAGATGCTCGCCGCCTACGCCGCCCGGCTCGATCCTGACGACCCGCTCGCGGCGCTCCGCGTCGATGATCTTGAACTGCCGGCGCCGCCGTCCGGCTGGGTCCCGGTCGAGGTACGGGCGGCGGCGCTGAACCACCACGACGTCTGGTCGCTGCGCGGGGTCGGGCTGCCGGCCGAGCGGCTGCCGATGATCTTGGGTTGCGACGCCGCCGGGACGACCGAGGACGGTCGCGCGGTGATCGTGCACGCCGTGATCCGGGA
Organism: Microlunatus parietis; assembly: GCF_013407955.1. Classification (GTDB taxonomy): domain Bacteria; phylum Actinomycetota; class Actinomycetes; order Propionibacteriales; family Propionibacteriaceae; genus Microlunatus; species Microlunatus parietis. Next base: position 6,879,025 of record NZ_JACCBU010000001.1, read on the forward strand.
TCCGTCGTTCACCGGGCCGGACGAGACTCTCGATCCGCGGCGGTCGTTGCTGTCCGAGCGGCATCAGGGGACGCTGGCGGAGCGGGTCTGGGTGCCGCCCGCGAACCTGATCGACAAGCCGGCCGAACTGACGTTCGCCGAGGCGGCGTGTCTGCCGACCGCCTGGCTGACCGCGTACCGGATGCTGTTCACCAGCTCGGGGCTGCGGCCGGGCGAGACCGTGCTGGTGCAGGGTGCCGGCGGCGGTGTGGCGACGGCGTTGATCATGCTGGGCCGGCACGCCGGGCTGCGGGTCTGGGTCACCTCGCGCGACCCGGAGCGCGGCGAACGTGCCGTCGAGCTCGGCGCGGACCGTGCTTTCCCTTCCGGAGAACGACTTCCGGAACGGGTGGACGCGGTGATGGAGACCGTCGGCGCGGCGACCTGGTCGCATTCGATCAACGCGCTGCGGCCCGGTGGCACCGTGGTGATCTGCGGTACGACCTCGGGGGCGGAACCGGAGTCTGCGGAATTGACCAAGATCTTCTTCCGGCCGCTGCGGGTACAGGGCTCGACCATGGGCACCGCCGAGGAACTGCGCCGGCTGGCCGCGATGCTGGTGACCACCGGCATCCGGCCGCCGATCGACCGGGTCCTTCCATTGGGTGAGGCGAGCGAGGGGTTTGCGGCCATGATCGACGGCACGGTGTTCGGCAAGATCGTGATCGAGCCCTGACCTCGGCGGCATCGCCACCCGGGCCGCGTGGCGCTTCCGCAGCCCCGGCCGCCAAGTCGCCCGGGACGTCCTGCAGCGCCTACTCGGGACCACTCTGAGGAGAAGCGGCGCAGCGTGACCTTGTCGCGAAAGCTCTTGAACTCGAGCGCTAGCGGGCCTCTGAAGCGCTTTATCAGTTCAAGAGAAGAGAAATCGCGACCCCCCGCACGCCGGCACCACCGAGGCTCCCTGGCCGCGATCACTCCTCGGCGGCGGCCTCGGCGGCCGGGACGGAGCCCAGAACGATCTTGGTTCCGTACGGTGCGGCCTGGATCATCCGCAGCATCGCGAGCGCCGGGTGATCATCGAGCAGCTTCGCGCCGTTGGCCATCGACCGCAGCGCGGCGGTCTCGGCCCGCGCCGCCTCCAGTTGGGCCTGCGCCCGCTGCCGGGTGGTGATCACCTCGGCGTAGGCATTGCGCAGCTCGGCCGGGACGATCACGTCCTTGATCACCACCTCCGCGACGGCGACGCCGAGCGGCTGCCCGGCGGCGACTGCCGCCGCGGTGAGCGCCTCGGTGACCCCGGAGCGGGCCGGGCCGAGCAGGTCGGCGACCTCGACATCGGCCAGCCGCTCGCGCAGCGCGACCTGCACGGCGAGATAGACGAACGAGAACGGCTCGTTCGCTGCCTGCAGGTAGGCCGCGGCGTCGGAGACCGCCCAGCGGACCGTCGCGCTGACCTTGACCGTCACACCGTCGGAGGTGAGCACCTCCTGCGGAGCCGTCTGGGTCAGCTGCTGCCGTACATCCACCGGCACGTAGCGGGACCGGCGGGTGCGCCGGTACCGGCCGGGCTCGAGCACACCGATCAGCCGGCCGTCGCGGTAGTGGACGACGCGCTGATCCGGCTCGACCGTGATCATGAACATGGGTGTCACCTCCCGGTGCTGCTTCTGTTGATCTTCGTCGTGTCGTGGACTTCCTCGGCGGTGCCGGCGGGGCGGGGCGGCCGGTCGCGGGGACGGCACCGGTCCGGCTTTCGCCGACGAAGGGGCTCGCGCCCGACCCGGTCCGCCCGCAGAGCAGCCGTCCGCCTGGTCCGCCGCGCCGACACCTTGGAGGAATCGAACCTCAGCATTTGGAGTGCTGTACCAGGAAAGAGCTCGGGTACGACACGCGGAATCTTGATCGGCACACCCATCCGTCACCGCTGATCCGAGCCGCCGATCACTGTACGGCCATGGCTGGCCAAGGGCGAATGCATTTAGTTTGGGGTCCATGATCGAGATCCGGCCGGCCGCGGCGGGGGAGACCGCCGCGCTGGTCGACTGCCACCTCGCCTGCTGGCGCGAGGCCTACCGGGAGTACGCATCGGAGGCATACCTCGCGAACGTGAGCGGCGGCCGCTCGGCCCGGATCTCGTACTGGACCACCAAGATCGACAACGGCCGTGCCCCGTGGCTGGCCCTCGACGACGGCGAGGTGATCGGCCTGGCCGACGCCGGCCCGACCGAGGACGACGACCTGCGCCCCGGCCTGGAACTGTTCATGATCTACGTCCGCGCCGCCCACTGGGGCGCCGGCGTCGGTCACCGCCTGCTGGAGGCCGCGATCGGCGACCAGCCGGCCTCCCTCTGGGTCCTCGACGGCAACGACCGCGCCGTCGGCTTCTACCGCCGCCACGGCTTCCGTCCGGACGGCGCCCGGAAGCTCCACCCCGGCTTCCGCCGCCCGATCATCCGGATGATCCGGGGACGATCATGATCGAGATCCGCCGCGCTCTGCCATGCCGCCTGGGTCCGTCGCGTTCACTGACTGTGACGCTTCCGACCACGAAATCGCGCGCCGAAACCGGACGGAATCGTCACAGTCGAGGACCTGCTGGAGGACTCCGCTCATGCGAGGGCGTAGGGCGGGCCGGGTTGGGCTCCGGTGCCTTCGTGGGCGGCGATCCAGGAGTCGTGCAACCACATCTGGGTGCCGCGCCGCCCCTGGTTGGAGTCCCAGGTGATGTCCCGCTCGTAGGTGAGGATCTGGGCGTCCGGACCGACGATGACCCAGGCGTAGCGACCGTCGTCGTGGTGCAGCTTGACCTTGATCCCCGAGACGGTGTGGGCGATGCCGTCGCGCAGCGTGATGGCTTCGTCGTGCTGATCGACCCATTCGACGCTGAGGCCGGCGGCATAGTCCGGCGCCACCCGTTGCAGGAACCCAAGTGCGGCCTCCCGGGCGGCCTCCTCGTCGGGCAACTCTGCGCCGGCTCCGCCCGCGAGCCGGGTGAAGCCGAGGATGGTGCCGGAGTCGTCGAGGACGAGGCTGGCGTGCGGGCCGCCGAGCCGATGGCCGTCGGGCTGGTGCCGGATGACGGTGACGGCCCGGTCGTCGTGGCGTTCGAGGCGGACGTCGACGATGTCCCAGCCGGTCGGGACCTCCAGGCCGGTGTCGCGCAGAGCATCGGCCGTGCGCCGCTCGGCCGTCCGTGACGCGTCCGCCTCGCGCCGTTCGGCCTCTCCCTGGGGTGTCGGCCGGGCGGTCGGCGGCGGGGTGCCAGTGGCCGGGCGAAGCTGAGCGAGGTCGGACTGGGACGGCGCGGGTACGGCCCCGTTGCCGACCGTGGTCGCGGCCACGGCGGTGCCGGCAGCGGCCAGCACGGCGATGGCGAGGCCTCCGACGATGAGCGGCTTCAGATCTGGCATGGCGTCTCCTCCAATTTCCAACGATTGCGTTGGATATGACCGTAGCGCGCTCGCCCACGGTTTACAACGCCAGCGTTGGATATGCTCCGGGCATGGCCTGGAACACCGAGGAGACCAAGCGCCGGCTCAAGGACGCGGCGGTCGCGGAGTTCGCCGCGCACGGCTTGGGCGGCACCACCATGGAGCGGATCGCGCGCAAGGCGGGCGTGAACAAGGAGCGGCTCTACCACTACTTCGGCGACCGGGACCGGCTGTTCGCCGCGGTGCTGGCCGACGAGCTGAACAAGGTCGCGGCGGCCGTGCCGCTGGATCGACTGGACGGTCCGGCAGCGGTCGCCGACTACGCCGCGGCGGTCTACGACTACCACGCCGAGCATCCCGAGCTGACCCGGCTGCTGCTCTGGGAGGGACTGCTCGACGCGCCCCGGGTGCCCGACGAGGAGTCCCGGACCGAGTACTACCGCCGCAAGGTCGCGGCGTTCGCCGAGGCGCAGCAGCGCCGGGAGATCACCGACGAGATCGCCGCGGCCGACCTCGCGTTCCTGGTGCTGGCGCTCGCGGGCTGGTGGTACGCCGTGCCGCAGATGGCCCGGATGATCCATGCCGACGCGTCGGCCGACGCTGCCAGCCCGAGAGAAGCGCTGATGCGGTCGGCCAACCAACTGGCCTCGCCCGGGCCCAACGCCCGGTGAAACACCGAGACCCCTTCGCCTGCGCGAAGGGGTCTCGTCGTCAATCTCGTTGTGTCAGTGCGAGGTGGAGAGGGCCGCCTCGAACAGGGCCTTCTGCTGCACCTCGTGTTCCTTCGCCGACCCGACGGACGGGGCGGAGGAGGCGGGGCGGGCGACCGAGGTGAGCCGGACCGGGCGGTCCGGGGTGGCGTCGGCGATCGCACCCGGCAGGTTCATCGCCATGTAGAACCAGGCGCCCTGGTTCTCCGGCTCCTCCTGCACCCAGCGCACGTCGTTCGCGTTCGGGTAGCCGGCCAGCGCCCGGGCGACCTCGTCACCCGGCAGCGGGTAGAACCGCTCCACCGACACCACGGCGACCGAGTCGGTCAGGCCGCGCTTGTCCCGTTCCGCCATCAGCTCCCAGCGCAGCCTGCCGGAGCACAGCAGCACGGTATGGACGCTCGCCGCGTCGCTGATCGACGGATCGGAGAGCACCGGCTGGAACGTGCCGCTGGTGAAGTCGGCCGGATCCGAGGTGGCCGACTTCATCCGCAGCATCCGCTTCGGCGTGAAGACGATCAGCGGGCGGTGCCGCTCGCTGAGCGCCTGCTGCCGGAGCAGATGGAAGTAGCTCGCCGGCGACGACGGGTACGAGACCGTGATCGCGTCCTCGGCGGCCAGCTGCAGGTAGCGCTCGATCCGGGCCGACGAGTGGTCCGGGCCCTGGCCCTCGTACCCGTGCGGCAGCAGCAGCACCACGCCGGACTTCTGGGTCCACTTGGCCTGGCCGGACGTGATGAACTCGTCGATGATCGTCTGCGCGCCGTTGGCGAAGTCGCCGAACTGCGCCTCCCAGAGGACCAGCGCCTCGGGCCGGGCCACCGAGTAGCCGTACTCGAAGCCCATCGCCGCGAACTCGCTCAGCAGCGAGTCGAAGACGGCGAACTTTCCTTGATCATCATCGAGGTTGCGCAGCGGCACCCAGGCCTCGCCGGTCTTGCGGTCCATCACCGCGGCGAACCGCTGGACGAACGTGCCGCGGCGCGTGTCTTGCCCAGTCAGCCGGACCGGCCGGCCCTCCAGCAGCAGTGAGCCGAGCGCCAGGATCTCGCCGGTGGCCCAGTCGATCGGGCCCTGCGTGATCGCGGCCGCGCGGCGCTGCAGTTGCGGCAGCACCTTCGGATGCACGGTGAAGCCGTCCGGCACGTTGGTGTGCGCGTCGGCGATCTTCTTCAGCGTCTCCAGGCTGACCGCGGTGCCGTGTTTGGCCGCCGACTTGCTCGGGTAGACCGGCACCCGGCGGTACGGCTCGTCGTGCGGGGCCTCGGCGCCGGCGTTGCGGACCTCGGCGAAGACGCTCTCCAGCCGCTCCTGGAACCGGGTCATCACCTGCTCGGCGTCCTCGACGGAGATGTCGCCGCGGCCGATCAGTGCCTCGGTGTAGAGCTTGCGTACCGAACGCTTCTTCTCGATCAGGTCGTACATCTTCGGCTGCGTGAAGCTCGGGTCGTCGCCCTCGTTGTGGCCGCGCCGCCGGTAGCAGATCAGGTCGATCACGACGTCCTTGTTGAACGCCTGCCGGAACTCGAACGCCAGCCGGGCGACCCGGATGCAGGCCTCGGGATCGTCGCCGTTCACATGGAAGATCGGCGCCTGGATCATCCGCGCCACATCCGTGCAATACATGGACGAGCGGGACTCGGTCGGCGAGGTGGTGAAGCCGACCTGGTTGTTCACGATGATGTGGATCGTGCCGCCGGTCCGGTAGCCGCGCAGCTGGGACAGGTTCAGCGTCTCCGCCACCACGCCCTGGCCGGCGAACGCCGCGTCACCGTGCAGCAGCACCGGCAGCACCGGGAACTCGCTGCCGCGGTCGAGGATATCCTGCTTGGCCCGCGCAATCCCTTCCAGGACAGGGTTCACAGCCTCCAGGTGGGACGGGTTCGCGGCCACCGAGGTCTTGATCTTGGCCCCGCTCAGCGCGGTGAACTCGCCCTCGGCACCCAGGTGGTACTTCACGTCGCCGGAGCCCTGCACGGTCCGCGGGTCGATGTTGCCCTCGAACTCGCGGAAGATCTGCGCGTACGACTTCCCGACCACGTTGGCCAGCACATTGAGCCGGCCGCGGTGCGGCATGCCGACGCAGACCTCGACCAGACCGCTGTTCGCGGCCTGCTCGCAGACCTCGTCCAGCAACGCGATCGTGGACTCGCCGCCCTCGAGGCTGAACCGCTTCTGCCCGACGAACTTCGTCTGCAGGAACGTCTCGAAGATCTCCGCCTCGTTGAGCTTGTCCAGGATCCGCAGGTGCTCCTCACGGGGCAGCGACTCGTGCGGCCGCTCCACCCGCTCCTGGATCCAGCGGCGCTGCGACGGCTCCTGGATGTGCATGTACTCGATGCCGATGGTGCGGCAGTACGCGTCGCGCAGGATGCCGAGGATCTTGCGCATCTTCATCCGGCTCTGGCCGCCGCCGAACGAGCCGGTGGCGAATTCGCGGTCCAGGTCCCACAGGGTCAGGTCGTGGCTCTGCACGTCCAGGTCGTGGTGCGACCGGAGCCGGTACTCCAGCGGGTCGGTGTCGGCCATCAGGTGACCGCGGACCCGGTAGGCGTTGATCATCTCCAGGATCCGGGCCTGCTTGGAGACCTGGTCCTCGTGCTCGGAGCTGACGTCCTGGGCCCACCGGATCGGTGCGTACGGAATCCGCAGGGCGCGGAAGATGTCGTCGTAGAAGTCGTCCTCGCCGAGCAGCAGCGCATGCATCCGGCCCAGGAACTCGCCCGACTGGGCGCCCTGGATGACCCGGTGGTCGTACGTCGAGGTCAGCGTCATGACCTTGGACACGCCGGTCTCGTTGAGCCGCTCCGGATCCGCGCCCTGGAACTCGGGCGGGTAGTCCATCGACCCGACGCCGATGATCGCGCCCTGGCCGCGCATCAGCCGCGGCACCGAGTTGTTGGTGCCGAGCGTGCCCGGGTTGGTCAGCGTGATCGTGGTGCCGGCGAAGTCCTCCAGCGTCAGCGAGTTGGACCGCGCCTTCTTGACGACCTCCTCGTAGGCCGCCCAGAACTGGGCGAAGTCGAGGTTCTCGCAGTTCTTGATGCTCGGCACCAGCAACTGCCGGGTGCCGTCCGGCTTCGGCATGTCGATGGCCAGGCCGAGGTTGACGTGGGCCGGGACGACCAGGGTCGGCTTGCCGTCGACCTCGTCGTAGGCGTTGTTCATCGACGGCAGGCTCTGCAGGGCACGGACGATCGCGTACCCGATCAGATGGGTGTACGAGACCTTGCCGCCGCGGGCCCGGCGGAGGTGGTTGTTGATCACCACGCGCTGGTCGATCAGCAGCTTCACCGGCAGCGAACGGACGCTGGTCGCGGTCGGCACGGACAGCGACAGGTCCATGTTCTTCGCGGTCCGGGCGGGGGCGCCGCGCAGAATGGTCCGGGTCGGCTCGGTGGCGGCGACGTCGGGCCGGTTGGACGGGTTCGGCGGATCGGCCGGCAGGCCGCCCTGGCTGCCCGGCTTGCTCGGCCGGACCTCCTTGGTCTGGTTCGGCGGCTCGACCTGGGCCGCCCGGGCCCGGGGAGTCGCGGCCGACGGCGGCGAGGCCGGGGCGGGGGTCGCCGGCACCGTGGGCACGGCCGGGGCGCTGTTCACCGGGGCCGGTGCCGCGGGGGCTGGGGTGGGGTCAGCCCGGCGCGGGCTGGGTTGCTGCGCGGCCTGCTGGGACTGATGTCCGTTCGACCGCGACGCGAAATACTCTTTCCAACTCGGGGCGACCGAATTCGGATCCTCGCGATACTGCTCGTACATCTCCTCCAGCAGCCATTCGTTGGCTCCCACGTCCTCTGCCGTGGCCTCGACGTCGAGGTCGGCTGACTGACTGCGGCTGGAGCCGCCCGCAGCGGGCGATCCGGTGGATGATTGGTCTGGCCTGGTGGCCACTGTCGCCTTCTTCCGTTGCAAACTGTCCCGCGGCCATCGTCTACCGCGGTGTCGTCCCTAAGGCTACCCAAGAATATGGACCAGGGAGACGGGTGGTACGCACGTGTTGCGCGACGGGTCCGGAGCGGGTCGCCGGCAGCCTCAGCCGGACCGGTCGCGGGCCGACGCGAGCAGTCTTCGGTGCAGGTCTCGATCACTCCGGGCCGCCGCCGGTACGGCGAGCCAGGCGGCCCCGACGACCCCCGGTCCGGCCTCGTGCAGCGGGTTCTCGTACCGCTCGGACAGCAGCGCCCGGAGCCGGCTGCCGACCGGCGTCGGCCGCCCGGCCGGACCCGGCTGCAGCACCGACCCGGCCAGCACGATCGGCAACGCCGGACCCGGGTCCAGCCGGCCGAGGGTCGCCGCCAGCACCTCCGCGGCCCGGTCGGCGATCCGGGCTGCCACCGGGTCCACGTCGGCCAGCTCGGCGACCAGCGTCGCGTACTCCGAGAGCTCCCGCGGCGGCCTGGCGTAGCCGGACCGGATCAGCTCCGAGGCTCCGTACTCTCCGCCCGGGCCCGGCTCGACCTGGGTCCGGACCAGGTCCAGGATCGCGTCGCCGAGCGGGCCCAGCTCCCGGCCGGCCTCGAGGTCGGCGAGCGTCGCCCGGACCGCTTCCCGGCCGAGCCAGAAACCGGAGCCGTCGTCGCCGAGCAGCCAGCCCCAGCCGTCCCGGCGTTCGTCCAGGACACCGGACCGGATGATGCCGGCCATCGCTCCGGTCCCGGCGATCAACACGCAGCCGTCGGGTTCGGGGGAGCCGGACGCGTAGGCGACGGCGAGGTCGGTCACGACCTCGAGCGGCGGCCGGCCGGCGAGGATCGGATCCAGGGCGGCGCGGGCGAAACCCTCCGGGTCGGCGACGCCGGTGATCCCGGCCAGGCCGATCACGACTCCGGCCACGGTCGGAGTGCCGCCGAGCCCCTGGCCGGCGGCGGCCAGGGCCGCGTCGGTCACGCGGCGGATCTCGGCGCCGGCGCTGTCGATCCCGACGGCGTTCGGGTTGGCCGGCCCGCCCGTGACGACGGCCAGGAAGCGGCCGGTCAGGTTGGCCACGCCGACTCTGCTGGAGGTTCCGCCGATGTCGGCGCCGATGATCACCGCGGTCACGCCCGAATCCTTGCCGACCAGCCTGCGTCCGAAGTCACCGGGGTCGTCCGGTGCGTCGCCGTGACCCGAAGGATGCGCTCAGGTAACTTCCAGCCCGGATCACGAGAATCTCTGCGGTGAGTGTGCTTAGGTAGCGGAAATACCCGTCTGAGGGCAAGGCGACAGGGGAATCAGGCATGGCCGACAGCGGCAATCAGGTCGCGGTGCAGTCGGGCGGCAACGCGGCCGTCGCGCCCGCCCGCCGGCCTGCCGTCGATCCGATCGGGCGGTCCCGGCAGCGCCGGTTGAAGCTGGTGCAGAAGTACGTCTTCGTCGGCTCCTTCCTGATCTTGCCCATGATCATCTTCCTGATCTTCGTCGTGTCGCCGTACGTGCAGGCGTTCTATCTGGCGCTGACCGACTGGACCGGTTACTCGCCGACGTTCGAGTTCATCGGTCTGCAGAACTTCGCGGCCCTGTTCGGCTTCGGCGACTTCAATCCGGACCGGGTCTTCTGGGCCGGTCTGCGGAACAACATGATCCTGCTCCTGGTGGTGCCGTTCATCTCGATCGCCATCGCCCTGTTCTTCGCATCCATGCTGAACCTGTCCGGCAGCACCAAGGCCGGCCAGCTGCGCGGGGTGACCGGCGCCGCCTTCTACCGGGTGCTGTTCTTCGTGCCGCAGGTGGTCTCGGTGGCGGCCCTGGCGATCATGTTCCAGCAGGTCTTCCATCCGGGCGGCCTGCTCAACTCCCTGCTGCGTCTCGTCGGTGTCGCGAGCCCGCCGTCCTGGCTGGCCGATCCCAACACCGCCATGCTGACGGTGATCATCGTCATGGTCTGGATGAACGTCGGCTTCTACATGGTCTACTTCTCGGCCGCGATGTCGAGCATCCCGCGGGAGCTGCTCGAAGCCGCCGCCATCGACAAGGCCAGCCGGGCCCAGACCTTCCTGCGGATCACCCTGCCGCTGCTGCGGTCGTCGATCATCACGGCCTACATCTATCTCGGCGTGCTGTGTCTGGACGCGTTCGCGATCGTCCAGTTGATGACGATCGGTCCGGGCGGGCCGAACGAAACCACGACGGTGATGGCCTTGTCGATCTACAAGAGCTTCAAGGAACAGGGCCAGTTCGGGTACGCGACCGCGCAGGGCGTGGTCCTGTTCCTGATCACGATGGTGTTGGCGGCGCTGACCCTGCGGGTGACCCGGCGAGAGCAGGGGGAACTGTGACCACGACGCAGGTGACGCAGCTGCGGACCGAGACCGCGCCCAAGATCAAGGGCGAACGCGGCCTGACCGCGGTGACCCAGGTGATCTTGATCATCTGGTCGGTGATCATCGGGCTGCCGATCATCTGGGTGCTGATGTCGTCGGTGAAGACCGACGCCGAGATCTTCGTCGACTCCTGGCGGCCGCCGCAGGCGCTGCAGCTCGACAACTACCTCCGGGCCTGGAACGAGGCCCAGTTCGGCACCTACTTCCTCAACTCGCTGATCGTGGTCGGCCTGTCGACCTTGATCGTCATGGTGCTCGGCGCGATGGTCTCCTACGTGCTGGCCCGCTACCAGTTCGTCGGCCGGCGGGCGCTCAACCTCACCTTCATCGGGGCGATGGCGCTGCCGATCTTCCTGGCCGTGATCCCGCTGTTCGGGGTGATAAAACAACTCGGCACGAGCATGCAGGCGTCCGGTTTGCCGTTCGGGCTGCTCGGCACCTATCACGGCCTGATCGCGGTCTACGTCGCGTACGCGATGCCGTTCACGGTCTTCTTCCTGACCGGCTTCTTCGGCAGCCTGCCCGGCGAGTTGAGCGAGGCGGCCTTCATCGACGGCTGCGGTCACTTCAAGACGTACTTCTTCGTCATGCTGCCGCTGGCCCGGCCCGGCATCGTCAGCATCACGATCTTCAACGCGGTCGGGCTGTGGAACCAGTATCTGCTGCCGCTGTTCCTCAACAACGACAACCCGGGCCTCTATGTGGTGACCCAGGGACTGGCCAAGCTCGCGGGGGATTCGCAGTACGGTTCGGACTTCTCCGGGTTGTTCGCCGGGCTCGTGATCAGCATGGCGCCGGTGCTGATCCTGTACGTGATCTTCCAGAAGCAGATCCAGGCCGGGATGACCGCCGGCGCGCTCAAGTAACTTCTCCGACATCGAAGGGAACCGATCATGGCTCCGGAGTTCGACAAGCAGGTCCCGCCGATCACCCGGCGGTCCTTGATCAAGACCGCCGCGGCGGGTGCGGCGCTGGCCGGTACTGGCGGGCTGACCGCCTGTGTGGCCAGCGGCGGTGCGCCCGACCCCGGGGCCTCCTCGTCGGCGGGCGAGCAGACCGCGGACAATCCGCTCGGCGTGGACAAGAAGGCGCCGCTGGAGGTGGTGATCTTCAACGGCGGGTACGGCGATCAGTACGGCAAGGAGCACGTCGCGCTCTACAACACCTGGGCCGGCGGCGAGGTGGGCAAGATGTCGTCGACGGTCAAGATCGCCAGCACGCTGCAGTCGCGGTTCGCCGGCGGCAACCCGCCGGAGGTGATCGACAACTCCGGCGCCGACGCGATGCCGACCGCGACGCTGGTGGCCGACAACCAGCTGGCCGACCTGACGCCGCTGCTGGACGCGCCGTCGGTGGACGACCCGAACACGAAGATCCGGGATCTGCTGATGCCGGCGGCGATCGTCTCCGGTTCCTACGACGGCGTGATGCGGCAGCTGCCGTACGTCTTCGCGATGTGGGGCTTCTGGTACAGCGGGCCGCTGTTCGCGGAGAAGGGCTGGGAACCGGCCAAGACGTGGGACGACTTCCTGGGCCTCTGCGACAAGATCAAGTCCACCGGGCTGGCGCCGTTCGTCCACACCGGCGTGCACACGCAGTACATGGACACGATCCTGGACACGATGGCGATCAAGCACGGCGGCATCGACATCATGCTCAACATCGACAACCTGCGGCCGAACGCGTTCGACAACGAGTCGGTGCTGGCGGCGGCGAAGGCGGTCCGGCAACTGCACGACGAGGGCTACATCATGGAGGGCTCCGAGGGTCTCGACCACACCACCTCGCAGGCGCAGTGGCTGCAGGGCCGGGCCGCCATCATCCCGTGCGGATCGTGGCTGGAGAACGAGATGCGCAAGCAGATCAAGCCCGGCTTCGACATGGTGGCGCAGCCGGTGCCCTCGCTGACCGCGAGCGACCAGCTGCCGTTCGAGGCGCTCTACGGCGGCCCGGGCGAGAACTTCATCGTCGCCGAGAACGCCAAGAACAAGCTCGGCGGCATGCAGTATCTCCGGCTGATGCTGAGCAACGACGCCGGGGCGAAGTTCGCCGAACTGACCGGGTCGCTGATCGCGACCAAGACGGCGCCGGAGAACCTGACCAACCCGACCACCGCACTGAAGTCGGTGGCCGAGGCGACGAAGGCCGCCGGCGAGAACATCTTCAGCCTCAACTTCAACACCTGGTACGCGCCGATGAACGACGCCCGGAAGCGCGAGATGGCCAACCTGATCAACGGCCGGTCCACTCCGGACCAGTACGTCGCCGCGATGCAGAAGGCGGCCGACGAGGTGGCTCAGGACCCGAAGATCAAGAAGTTCACCCGGGAGGCCTGACCGGAGCGGGAGCGAGGGCGATCCAGGTCTGGCGGCAGACCGCCACCGTGAAGACCAGGATCGCCACGTTCCGGATCGCGAGGACGACGGTGCCGACGATCAGGCCCGTCGACACCTCCGCGTCGAGCAGCCCCTGGTAGTAGAGCACCGGGTAGATCAGGTGGGTCAGGACGGCCAGCGCCAGCACCGAGACGCCGAGCAGGTCCAGCAGTGACCGGTCGCCGCGATGGAGGACGCCGAGCGCGGCGACCGGGCCGCCGAGCCAGAGCAGGTACTGCGGGCTGAACGTCTTGTTCGTGATGATCATCAACGCGACGATCGCGATCATCAGCAGGCCGATGCCGAGCAGGCTCGGCTCGGTGGCGCGGAAGGCCCGGATGCACAGGGCGACGATCACGGCGAGACCGGCGATCGTGGCCAGGTTGCTGACCGCGACCATGATCTCGTTGCCGGGTCCGTACACCTCGAAGGCCTGGTACGGAGACATGTCGATCGTCCAGGTCGTCGGGTCGCCGATCCGGGCCAGCATCAGCGGCGTCGCCCAGACCGACTCGATCTGGAGGCCGCGACCGGACTGCCAGGCCAGCGGTGAGATCAGCCGCTGCCAGCCGCCCGCGATCAGGCTGATGAGCGCCAGCCCGAACCCGGCGGCGGCGAAGCCGATCAGGGCCGGCCGCCGGCCTGATTTCGGCGCGGCGAGGGCCGCGATCAACAGGGCCGGCCAGAGCTTGATCGCTGCGCCGATCCCGGTCAGCACGCCGCTCAGTGCGGGCACCCGGCGCAGCGCGAGCAGCGCGCCGCCGGCCAGCACGGCCGGGATCAGGTCGAACCGCAGGTAGGAGAGCGGGCCGACACAGACGATGAAGATCAGCCAGAAGTAGACCGCGCGGCCGGGCCGGTCGCCGCCGGCCCGCCACAGCGCGATCGTGAAAGCCGCGTCGATGATGATCATGAAGCCGACGTAGCCGATGATGTAGCCGGACTGGTTGCCGCCGGAGAGCAGGTACGGGATCGACAGGATCCAGGTGACCGGCGTGGGGTATTCCAGGAAGGTCTGGTCCAGCCCGACCCGGCCCAGGTTGGCGATCTTGCCGAAGTAGTAGCCGACGTCCCCGGTCGCGATGTATTCGGCGTTCAGCCAGACCCCGAGCACCAGGACGCGGCTGGCCAGCCAGAAGATCACCAGGGTGACCGACGGGATGCGGTCGACCAGCGGTCGCGGGGCCGGCCGGGCGTCGGGTGCTGATTCGGGCACGGCGGAGACTCCTGCTGGCTCGAGAGGCGGACCCGCCGGCGGCGGTACGGACGGCGGCGAATCTACCAGGGCTCCGATGCGTCACCGGATCTTCTCGATGCGGTCACGGGAAGGTGGCCCGGCCGTTCGCTGGCAAATGTCAACGTCAAGTCATGATCAAGGGTCGCTTTTCCACCATGACAGCCCTGCTCGGGGGGACCCTCCTCACTCTGGCGCTGGCCGCCGTTCCGGCCACCGCCCGCCCGCCGGAACTGCCGCTCGGCGACGCCGACCTGCCGGAGAGCCGGTCGACCTCCACGCTCGCGCCCGGCGTCACGCTCACCACGATCGTCCGCGGCGACGAGCCGGCCGACCCGGCCGAGATCGCGACCACGACCAGGGGACCGTGGCGCGTCTTCCTGCTCACCATCGATCCGCGCCAGGCCACCGGCGAGATCCGTGCCGTCAAGGGCCCGGACCTGGCCGGGGTCGAGACCACCTCGCAACTGACCGCCGAGGCCGGCGCCCTGGCCGGCGTGAACGCGAGCTTCTTCACCTTCACCGCCTCGCGGGACTATCCCGGCGATCCGGTCGGTCTGGGCGTCTACGACGGCCGGCTGCTCAGCGAGCCGACCACCGACCCGGCCGAGGTCTCGGTGCTGTTCCACCGGGATGGACTGCGCCCGTCGTACGGGCCGTTCAGCTGGTCCGGCCACGTCCAGGGACGTGACCTCAGGGTCGGGCTCGAGTTCGTCAACCACCCGCCGGCGCTGCCCGCCGGCTGCGAGGCGCTGGCCGACCAGGCGGCTTGCCCGACGGACGGCGACACGGTGCTGTTCACGCCCGAGTTCGCGGCCAGCACCCCGTCCGGCCCCGGCACCGAACTGGTGCTGGACTCCCGCGGCTGCGTGAAGCGCCGGGCCGACCAGCGCGGCACCGCACTGGCCAAGGGCGAGCAGTCCCTGCAGGCCACCGGCTCCGACGTCGTCGCCCTGCGCCGGCTGGCCGGCTGCGTGAAGATCGACAGCACCCTGCGGGACGAGGCCGGCCGCGAGGTCCGGCTCGGCCGGGACAGCCAGGCCGTCAACGGCCGCTACCAGCTGCTCCGCAACGGCGAGAACGTCCTGCCCCCGATCGACAACAGCTTCTTCGCCCGCAACCCGCGCACGTTCATCGGCACCAAGTCGACCGGTGAGCTGGTGCTCGGCGTGATCGACGGCCGCCAGACCACCAGCGTCGGCACCACCCTGGAGGAGACCGCGGCCGTCGCGAAGTCCCTCGGCCTCCGCGACGCGATCAACCTCGACGGCGGCGGCTCCTCGACCATGGTCGCCAAGGGCGGCTTGATCAACAAGCCCTCCGGCAGCGCCGAACGCAAGGTCGGCGACGCCCTCGTCTACACCCCCTGACCCCCCAAGAGATCCGCCGACCGGTCACAAAAGCAGGTGTTTTGGCGGCGTGTCGCTGCACTTGTGACTGGTCGGTGGTGATGGGGGGAGCCGGGGCTCTGGCCAATGCCCTCGGAGCAGAGCCTGGATCGGATGTGCGGCGCTGCGCCGGTCCGCGGAATGCACGGATAGCGTCGCGCCGATCGGTGGAGTGTTGTGCCGAAGGGTGGGCGAGGGGAATTGCACCGATCAGCGGTCGCACGGACAGGCGTTGCACTGGTCGGTGGTTGGACGGGAGTTGGGCCGATCAGTTGACGCTCGGACATGCGCTATGCCGACAAGTGGACGTGATGGGCGCTGCACCGATCTGCTGGACCGGGGGCGGGTGCTGCGCGCTCTGCTGGTCCGGGGGGTGGGGTGCGCGATCCGCTGATCCACTACGGTCGCTGCGCCGATTCATAGACATGCGCGCTCTGCGCCGGTGGGGACAGGTGGCGTACTGCGCCGGTCATGGATGTCGGTGCCTGTGCCGATTCCCGGAGGTGTGGAATGCCGAGCCGGTCAGCGCAGGCACGGGTTCGGGCGCCGATTGACCGGCGGACCCTGGCCACGCTCAGCCCGAATTGACCGCACTCGAACCGACAGGGCTGGGCCGAGGTTCCGGAGGAAGTCGCAGCCGTCGTGGCCGGGATCCCGATCGACGCGAACGCGATTCTGCTGACGGGGTCGAGCATGAGGCGAGCCGGCAACTTCGAGGCGGGAGCGCCGGCGTGCTCACTGAGTGATTTGACCTCGATTCCGGCGCGTTCCGTGGGTCAAGCATTCCGCTCGACGCTGTCGAGGCTGCGATGGTGACGCGCCGGTCGCGGTTGTACGGGTGGTGGGGAGGCTGAGTGAACCGCCCCGGGGTGTCCGGAGGCTTCATTAGTTGGAGGATGAAGTCATGGCACGTCCGTCGAAGTATCCCCGCGAGGTGCGGGAGCGTGCGGTCCGGCTGGTCGCTGAGGCGCTGGAGCGCGGCGCTTACCCGTCCGAGTTCGAAGCGATCCGCACGATCGCGGACCAGCTCGGGATCGGGTCGGCCGAGACCGTCAGGAAGTGGGTCCGTCGGGCCGAAGTTGATCATGGTCAGCGGCCGGGGAAGACCAGCGAGGAGATCGCTGAGATCAAGGCGTTGAAGAAGGAGAACGCCGAGTTGCGCCGAGCGAACGAGATCCTCAAGAGCGCGTCGGCTTTCTTCGCGGCGGAGCTCGACCGCCCACCCAGGTACTGATCGTGTTCATCGACGAACACCGGGACCGGTTCGGGGTCGAGCCGATCTGTCGCGTGCTGACCGAGCACGGGATCAAGATCGCCCCGTCCACCTACTACGAGGCCCGTAACCGGCCGCCATCTCGGCGGGCGTTACGAGACACCGAGATCGTCGAGTTGATCAAGACCGCCCGGCAGCAGCGGTTCGTCGACGGGTTCGGTGCTCGGAAGCTGTGGCTGTATCTGCGCCGGCAGGGCCACGACGTGGCCCGGTGCACGGTCGAGCGGTTGATGGCACAAAACGGCTGGCACGGCGCACTCAGGGGCAAGCAGGTGCGAACCACGATCGCCGACCCCAAGCAGGCCCGAGCGGCTGATCTGGTCGACCGGGACTTCACCGCGCCGGCGCCGAACCGGCTCTGGGTGGCCGACTTCACCTACGTGCCGACCTGGGCCGGGATCGTCTACGTCGCGTTCATCATCGACGTGTTCTCCCGGCTGATCGTCGGCTGGCGAGCCGCCACCACGATGACCACCGAACTCGTCCTGGACACCCTCGAACACGCGCTCTGGACCCGCCATCAAGCCGGGATCACCGACCTGACCGGGCTGGTCCACCACACCGACGCCGGCAGTCAGTACACCTCGTTCGCCTTCACCAGCAGGCTGATCGAGGCCGGCGTCGACCCCTCGGTCGGCTCGGTGGGCGATGCCTACGACAACGCCCTGGCCGAGTCCCAGATCGGTCTCTACAAGAGCGAAATGATCCGACGCTGCGGGCCTTGGCGCAATGTTGATCATGTCGAGATCGAGACCCTGCACTGGGTCCACTGGTTCAACCACGAACGCACCCACGAAGCCATCGACGACCTCACACCCATCGAGGTCGAAACCGCGTACTACGCTGCAAGAAACCGTCTCAGCCCGACCGGGTAGAGACACAACCCGAAGCGTCCGGAAAACCCGGGGCGGTTCACAGGCCGCGGTGCGCGCAGGGTCGGGCCTGGCCAGGGTGTGTCGCGATTTCTCTTCGCGTCAGCGGGTGCAACGTTGTACCGCCGCCGTTCGGTCAACGTCAAGAGATTTCGCGACATCACGCGCACGGGATCAGCGGTGCAGCGGCCGGTGGTCCGGACGGCCGGCGGCGACGAGCTCGGCCAGCAGGCGGCGGGTCATGGTGATCCGGGCTGAGCGCTCGCTTCTCGCCGAGTTGGATGCCGCTCCGTAGGTCAAGGGGTCGCCGGTGCGCATTTCTGGGGGTCGGCGGGCGTCCGGTGATGATCTTGTCGAGGTAGCCCCCTGAGCCGGCGGTGCCCTGCCCCGAGATGCGATCCTGTGCCGCTCAGCCGCAGGATCCGCGTCACCACGGCACCGGGCGGATCCCTGCCCTTGGCGTTCCGGTCAAGGCCGGGCTGCTCGGCGTTCCAGCCGTGGCCGCGTCTCCGGTCCGCCGTGTGGCGGGACGAATGCGTCGCCCGCCAGCGTGGATCAGACCCATGGATCAGACCCGGCAGAAGATTCCGTACTGGGCCTTCGGTCCGACCGAAGCCCCGCCGACCGGTCACTACCGCAGCGACACGCCGCAGAAACCGCTGCTTTTGTGACCGGTCGGCGGGGGTTTAGTGGGCGAGGCGGCGGGGGAAGAGCCAGCGGCCCCAGAGGTAGCCGGCGATCAGGATCGCCAGGCACCAGCCGAGGGCCCACCAGGGCTGGCTGCCGAGCGGGGTGTCCATCAGCAGGCCGCGGATGGTCTCGTTGATCGGGGTCAGCGGCTGGTGCTCGGCGAACGCGCGGAGCCAGGCGGGCATCGTGTCGACCGGGACGAACGCACTGGACGCGTACGGCAGGAAGAGCAGGCCGAAGCCGTAGCCGCTGGCCGCGCCGGCGCTCCGGGCGAGCAGGCCGAGGACGGCGAAGATCCAGGTGATCGCGAGGATGTAGAGGGCGATCACGCCGAACGCGGCGAGCCAGCCGAGCGGGCCGGCAGCCGGCCGGAAGCCGATCAGCAGGCCGACCACGAAGACGACCCCGGTGGCCACCAGATTGCGTAGCAGGCTGGCGACCGCGTGGCCGGTGATCACCGCGGACGCGCGCAGCGGCATGGTCCGGAACCGGTTGATGATGCCCTCGGTCATGTCCGTGTTCACGCTGACCGCGGTACTGCTGGCACCGAAGCCGGCACAGGTGAGGATGATCCCCGGTACGACGTAGTTGATGTAGTCGCCGCCGGTCTCGATCGCGCCGCCGAAGACGTACGTGAAGACCAACATCAACATCACCGGCAGGGCGATCGCCATCAGCAGTGCGTCGACCTCGCGCAGCGAGTGCTTCACGCTGCGGCCGATGAAGGCGAGGTTCGTCGCCAGCGGCGAGGGTACGGCGCGCAGCGCCGGCACGGTCAGGGTGGTCATCGGACGAGCTCCCGTCGGTTCTGGTCGGCCGGCGCGTCCCCGGTGAGGGCGAGGAACACGTCGTCCATGGTCGGTTTGCGGAGGGTGATCTGGGCATCCGGGTACGCCGAGCGGTCCAGCCCGGCCAGCACCGCCTGCAGGCCGTCGATGGTTCCGTCCGTCTGGTGCTCGGCGAGCAGCCGGCCGGAGGCGTCGTGCACTTCGACCAACTCGGTGCCGACCTGGGCCTTCAACTCGGCGGCCGATCCCTGGGCGACCACCTGGCCGTTGTTGATCACCGCGATCCGGTCGGCCAACTGGTCCGCCTCCTCCAGGTACTGCGTGGTCAGGAAGATCGTCGTGCCGACGTCGAGCAGGCCGCGGATGGCCTGCCAGAGCGCCTGCCGGCTGCGCGTGTCCAGGCCGGTGGTCGGCTCGTCGAGGAACAGCACCGGTGGCGTGATGATCAAGCTGATCGCCAGGTCGAGCCGGCGCCGCATGCCGCCGGAGTAGGTCTTCACCCGGCGCGGCCCGGCGTCGACGAGGTCGAAGTCGGCCAGCAGTTCGGCGCTGCGGCGGCGGGCGTCGGCCGGGCGGAGACCGGACAACCGAGCCATCAGCTGCAGGTTCTCGGTGCCGGTGAGGAGGTCGTCCACGGCGGCGTACTGGCCGGTCAGGCTGATCGACCGGCGGACCAGGTCGGCCTCGGTGACCACGTCGTGACCGAGGATCGTCGCCCGGCCGCGGTCCGGCGGGATCAGCGTACTGAGGATGTTGATCAAGGTCGTCTTGCCGGCACCGTTCGGGCCGAGCAGGGCGAAGATCGTTCCGGTCGGGACGCTGAGGTCGATCCCGGCCAGGACGGTGGTCTTCCCGTACGACTTCGCGAGACCGGAGATCTCGACGGCGGGTGTCATCGCGGCTCCTAACTGTGTACTGGATACGCAGCGTATCACGTAAACAGTATGCAGCACACACAGAACCAGCGCGGGGCACTATCCTGGCCCGATGAGCGACCCGGTGGAGCAGGAACTGCCGCGTGCCGTGGCGATGGCCTGGGGGATCGCGGCCAACCCGCAACGCGGCCCGAAGCGGGAGTTGAGCCACGAGCTGATCGTCGAGGCCGCGATCGGCATCGCCGACGCCGAAGGGCTCGGGGCCGTGACGATGAGCCGGGTGGCGTCATCGCTCGGATTCACGACGATGTCGCTCTACCGCTACGTCACCAGCAAGGACGACCTGCTGGTGCTGATGGCCGACGCAGCCAGCGAGGTCTCGTACCCGGAGGGCAGCTGGGGCGACGACTGGCGCGCGAACATGTGGGACTGGGCGGCCCTGCTCCGCGGCTGCTATCGCGATCACCCGTGGCTGCTGGAGATCAACCGCACCCCGTCGCTGCTGATGACGCCGAACAACATGGCCGTTGTCGATCTTGGTCTGCGCGCCCTCCGTCCGGCCCGGCTGGAGCTGGCCGAGAAGATCGCGTTGATCATGGTCGTCAGCATGTACGTGCGGAGCTTCTGCGAACTCGAGCAGGAGGTCGCCGACGAGGAGATCGACCTGGCCCGGGACGCCTGGGCCGCCGAGGCGCAGGCCGGCGCGCTGCGGGAGTTGGTCACGCCGGACCGGTTCCCGGACCTCTATCCGATGGTGGTGTCGGGCGAGTACTTCGGCACCTCCGAGTCCCAGCTGGAGGACGCCGACTTCCGGTTCGGCCTGGACCGGCTGCTGGACGGGTTCGCGCGCTATCTGGAAGCGGTCGGTGACCGGACCGCACCGGATGCCGAGCCGCCTCCGGAGCCGCCCGAGATCGGCGAGTTCGCCCGCGACGAGGTGCGCCGCGACAAGGCGGTACGGGCAGCGGCGGCGAAACGCCGGGAGGCCGAGGCGAAGCGCCGCGACGCCGACATCAAGGTTCGCGAGGCCGTCCAACGGGAGCGGGACGCGATCGCCAAGGCCGTCGAGCGGGCCGCCAAGATCAAGTCGGGCTAGAACTGTCCTACTCGAACTTCTCAAGATCAGTGATCATCGCTGACAGACTGGTGCGATGGCCCAGGGGAGTGCAGAAATCACCTATCAGTTCGAGTACGAGCAGCGGGTCCGGTGTGCGTTCATCGGTGCCGGCGGGCACTCGTACCGCAATGTCTATCCGACGTTCCAGTACGCACCCGTCGACCTGGTCGCCGTGTGCGACCGCTCGGCCGACCGAGCGGCGGCGTACGCCCGGACGTTCGGCGCGACGCAGTCCTACCATGATCATCGCGCGATGCTCGAGCAGGAGCGGCCGGACGCCGTCTTCATCGTGACCAGCTACGACGAGGACGGGCGGGTCCAGGCCACCGACCTGGCCCTGGACTGTCTCGCGGCCGGCAGCCATGTCTGGATGGAGAAGCCGACCGCGGCCTCGGTGGCCGAGGTGCTCGAGTTGAAGACCGCCGCCGAGTCGGCCGGCCGGTTCGTGATGACCGGGCTGAAGAAGATCTTCACGCCGGCGATGGAAAAGGCGAAGTCGATCATCGAGTCCGACGAGTTCGGGCCGGTCTCCTCGATCATCGTACGGTATCCGCAGGGGTTGCCCGACGACGATCGCAAACAGGACCCGCGGGAGCTGATCGGCTTCCTTGATCACATCTACCACCCGGGCGCGGTGCTCGGGTACCTCGGGGGCAAGATCACCAGATTCGGCTACGAGCGGGAGCCCGCGGGCGGTTCGGTGGCGATGCTTCGCTTCGAGTCCGGTGCGATCGGCTCGCTGCACCTGGCCGCCGGAGCGGCGGGCACCAGCCCGCTGGAACGGGTCGAGGTGGTCGGCCGGGACGCCAATCTGGTGATCGACAACGGGGTCCGGCTGACCTACTACCGGCCCGGGGTGAGGCTCGGCTACGGCCGCAATCCGAGCTATGTCGTGGATGACGACGTGGCGCCGCTGGTCTGGCAGCCCGAGTTCTCTCTCGGCCAGCTGTACAACAAGAACCTGTTCTATCTCGGCTACGTGCCGGAGGTGCGGCACTTCTGCGAGAGCGTGCTGGCCGGCACTCCGCCCACCAAGGGCACCCTGGACGAATCGCTGGCGATCATGCACCTGTTCGACGCCTACCGGCTGACCCCGCCAGGGCAGACCGTGGACCTGCCGCTGCCTGGTTGAGCGTCAGCGGCCGGTGGTGCCGTCGATCAACTCGCGCAGGATGTCCGCATGGCCCGCGTGCCGGCCGGTCTCCTCGATCAGGTGGGTGAGTGCCCAGCGCACGCTCGGTCCGCGCTGGTTGCCCGGCCGGGGCAGGGTCGCTGCGAGATCGCTGTAGCCGTCCAGCACCTCGTTTGCCCGCGCGACCGTCGCCCGGTAAAGGTCGACCACATCGGCCACGCTGTCGCCGGGTGCGGCGCGGAAGGTCGCCGGCCAGTTGGTGATCTTGTCGCCGAGCAGGGTGGCCCGCTCGACGAAGATCAGGTGGTTGAGCAGGCCGAGCAGGTTGGTGCCCGACGGGACCAGGGCCGTCCGCACCTCCGGCTCCGGCGCACCGTCGACCTTCGCCGCGATCGAGGTCCGAAGGTAGTCGAGGAACCCACGGAGCACCTCAGCCTCGGTGCTCCCGGTCCGGGGCGGCGGCGTGTCCCGGCGACGGGCACGGCGGGTGGCTGTGGGCACAACGATCTCCTTCGGCGATGACCGGCGGCGTTGGTCGCCAGTCTCGTCGGGAGCGGCCGATCCGGCACGACTGTTTGCGGATTCGGCAAGGAGCGAGTCGGTGACTACGCGGGAGCGACCAGGTCGACGCTCGGAAAGTACGTCCGGTACCGGCGGGCATCCCTGGTCAGCAGGCGATGGTCGGCGACGGCCGCGTGGGCGCCGATGTAGAAGTCGGGCAGCGGTGTCGGCTTGGAGTCGCGACGGCGTCGGTAGTCCAGGAACGCCTTCCCGGCAAGGAATCCGGCGGAGTAGGGCAGTGGCTCCCGTCGGAAAGTCGTTTCGGGCAGTGCTTCGTCGAGTTCCTCGATCCGCTCGAAGCCGACGGACACCTCGGCGTAGATCAGGGGATTGATGATCACCGTGCCGTGGTCGAGGGCGTTGGCGAGCTGGGTGGCCGACCACTCGGACCAGGTCGAGTCGTCGGTGAGGACGTCGAGCAGCACATTCGAATCGACCAGGGTCGTCCGCTCATTCGCCACGCAACAGTTCCATCAACTCGTCGGTGGTCCGGCTGGTTGTCGCGCGACCGCGCATCCGGTGGACGGTTCGGGCTCCGCGGCTCTGGCCCGGGTTGCGGTGGACGATCCGCAAGGAATTGCCGTCCTCGATCACATCGACCTCGTCGCCCGCGGCGAAGCCGTGCTTGGCGCGGAGCTCGGCCGGGATGGTGACCTGCCCCTTGCTGTTGAGCTTCATCCAGCCTCCTGACACGTATCACTTGTCATACATGATACGTAGTAGACCGCCGGGATCGGCGATCGGCTGGTGGTGAATTCGGCGCTGCGCTCACACCTGAACAGGTGTGGTGCTGGCGCCCCCGGCAGGATTCGAACCTGCGCACCCGCCTCCGGAGGGCGGTGCTCTATCCCCTGAGCTACGGGGGCCGGATGGCCGAAGAGAAATGTACCAGTGATCGACCGCGGATGCGCACTCGGTTCGGGCGGGACGGTCCACGAGATGAAAAGGCGGGGCATCGGCCGGCCGGTTCTGGCAGAGTTCCGCCGTGATCTCGTGCCCCTCCGGACTGCTCCGCTCCGGGTATCGCCGATGAACGCGTCGCACATCGCCGGCGCGATCCATGCCGACGCCGCCGGGCCGCACCCGCGCTGGCTCGACGTACCCGAGGACGTCAACGCGCTGCTGCCCGGGCTGTGGAGCCGGCACGTCGCGAAGGACGGGCAGGGAGTGCTGACGATCACCGGGCGGTCGGTGACGGAGATCGCCGAAGAAGTGGGTACGCCCGCGTACCTGCTCGACGAGGACGACCTGCGGGCCCGGGCCACGGCCTTCCGGACGGCGTTCGACGGCTGGGACGTCTACTACGCCGGCAAATCCTTCCTCTGTACGGCGGTCGCCCGCTGGGTCAGTGAGGAAGGGCTCGGCGTCGACGTCTGCACCGGCGGCGAGCTGGCCGTCGCGCTGCGGGCGGGCGTCGACCCGGCCCGGATCGGACTGCACGGCAACAACAAGAGCGTCGTCGAGCTGCGGACGGCGATCGAGGCCGGCGTGGGCCGGATCATCGTCGACTCCTTCGACGAGATCGGCCGGCTCGGCGAACTGGCCGAGCAGCTGGGCGCGACGCCGCGGGTGATGGTCCGGGTGACCACCGGCGTCGAGGCGCACACCCACGAATACATCGCGACCGCGCACGAAGATCAGAAGTTCGGCTTCTCGATCGCCGGCGGCGCCGCGCTGCGGGCGCTGCGCGAGTGTCATGATCATCCGCGGCTCGAGTTGATCGGCATCCACTCCCACATCGGGTCGCAGATCTTCGAGCCGGACGGGTTCGAGGTGGCGGCTCGGCGTACCCTCCGGCTGCGGGCCGAGGCGGCCAAGATCATCGGCCTCGAGCTGCCGGAACTTGATCTTGGTGGTGGCTTCGGAATCGCTTATACGTCAGAGGATTCGCCGGCCACACCGGGCCAGCTCGCGGACGCCCTGACCAAGATCATCCAGTCCGAGTGCGAGGCACTCGGGGCGACGGTGCCGCACCTGTCGATCGAGCCGGGCCGGGCGATCAGCGGACCGACCACGTTCGCTCTGTATCGCGTCGGCACGGTCAAGCCGGTGGAGCTGGACGGCGGCCACACCCGGCTGTACGTGTCCATCGACGGCGGCATGAGCGACAACATCAGGACCGCCCTCTACGGCGCCGACTACTCGGCCACGCTGGCCTCCCGCCGGTCCGGTGCCGAACCGGTGCTGTCCCGGGTCGTCGGTGTGCACTGCGAGGGCGGCGACATCCTGGTCCGGGACGAGTTCCTGCCCTCCGACATCGCCCCGGGTGATCTGCTCGCGGTGCCGGCGGTCGGCGCGTACTGCCGGTCGATGGCCAGCAACTACAACCACGTACCGCGGCCGCCGGTGATCGGGGTCCGGGACGGCCGGCTGACCACGCTGGTGCGGCGAGAGACTATCGAGGACCTGCTGCGGCTCGACGTCGGGTGAGCCGCAGCGGTCCGAGTAGGACAGAATGCCGAGTAGGACAGTCAAGATGGGGCAGGATCCGCCGCGGCCGCACCGCATGGGCGGAGTCCGCGACAACCACCAGAATTCACGAGGTCATCGATGAGCACAGCCGAGCCGCTCGCCACCACGCCGCTGAAGGTCGCCGTGCTGGGTTGCGGCACCGTCGGCACCGAGGTGGTGCGCCTGCTCACCGACTCGGCCGATGACCTGCGGGCCCGGATCGGCCGGCCGCTCGAACTGATCGGCATCGCGGTCCGCCGGGCCGGCCGGGAGCGCCCGGGGATCGACCCGGCCCTGCTCACCACCGACGCGGAGAAACTGGTCAGTTCCGGCGCCGACCTGGTGATCGAGGTGATCGGCGGCATCGAACCCGCCCGGAACCTGATCCTCACCGCGCTGAAGAACGGCGCCTCGGTCGTCACGGCCAACAAGGCCCTGCTCGCCCAGGACGGCTCGACCCTGTTCGCCGCGGCGGAGGAGGCCGGCGTCGACCTCTACTTCGAGGCGGCGGTGGCCGGCGCGATCCCGATCATCCGGCCGCTGCGCGAATCCCTGGTCGGCGACGAGATCACCGCCGTGATCGGCATCGTCAACGGCACCACGAACTTCATCCTGGACAAGATGGACACCAGCGGTGCCGGCTTTGCCGAGACGCTGACCGAGGCCCAGGATCTCGGGTACGCCGAGCCGGATCCGACCGCCGACATCGAGGGGTTCGACGCCGCCGCCAAGGCCGCGATCCTGTCCAGCCTGGCCTTCCACACCCGGGTCACCAGCGCCGACGTGTACCGGGAGGGGATCACCGACGTCACGTCGACCGACATCGCCTCGGCCAAGGCGATGGGCTGCGTGGTCAAGGCGGTCGCGATCTGTCAGCTCACCGGCCCCGACGCGAACGGCGAGCGGGCGGTCTCGGTCCGGACCCATCCGGCGATGATCCCGCGCCATCATCCGCTCGCCTCGGTCGGCGGCGCCTACAACGCGGTGTTCGTCGAATCGAAGTCGGCCGGTCGGCTGATGTTCTACGGGCCCGGCGCGGGCGGTCCGCCGACGGCGAGCGCGGTGCTCGGCGACGTGGTGACGGTCGCCCGGAACCGGCTCCGCGGCGCCGCCGGGCCGGGGGAGTCGAGTTACGCCGCCCGGCCGATCTCGTCGATCGACACCGTGATCACCCGCTATCACCTCTCGCTCGAGGTGACCGACGTGGCGGGCGTGCTGGCCACCATCGCGAACTGCTTCGCCGACCACGGCGTCTCCATCCAGACCGTACGGCAGCAGGGCCGGGGCGCCGACGCCCAACTGGTGATCGTCACCCACCCGGCTCCGGATGCGGCACTCAGCGCCACTGTGGAATCGTTGCGGGAGTTGGACGTGGTCGTCGAGGTGACCAGCGTGATGAGAGTCGAGGGTGAGTGATGACCCTGTTTGATCATGGGACGCAGCCTGCTGGCGAGGCGCAGGGGACGACCCACGGGATCATCGCGCGCTACCGGGACTGGCTGCCGATCGATCCCGCCGCCAAGGTGATCACGCTCGGCGAGGGCAACACGCCGCTGGTCGCCGCGGAGAACCTGTCGGACCGGCTCGGCGGTGAGGTCTGGCTCAAGGTCGAGGGCGCCAATCCGACCGGCTCCTTCAAGGATCGCGGCATGACGGTCGCCGTCACCGCCGCCCTGCACGAAGGGGCGACCGCGGTCGTCTGCGCCTCCACCGGGAACACGTCGGCCTCCGCATCGGCGTACGCCGCGAAGGCCGGGCTGCTGCCGATCGTGCTGCTGCCGGCCGGCCGGATCGCCGCCGGGAAGCTCGCCCAGGCCATCGTGCACGGCGCCAAGGTGGTCCAGATCGACGGCAACTTCGATGACTGCCTCGGGCTGGCCCAGAAGCTCGCCGACCACTACCCGGTGTCCCTGGTGAACTCGGTCAACCGGATCCGGCTGGAGGGCCAGAAGACGGCCGCGTTCGAGATCGTCGACCTGCTCGGCGACGCCCCCGACATCCACGCGATGCCGGTCGGGAACGGCGGCAACCTGCCGGCCTACTGGCGTGGTTATGTCGAGTACGCCGACGCCGGCCGGGCCACCCGGCGGCCCCGGATGTGGGGGTTCCAGGCTGCCGGCGCGGCGCCGTTGGTGCTGGGTCACCCGGTGCTGAATCCGGAGACCGTGGCCACCGCGATCCGGGTCGGCAACCCGGCGTCGACCGCGCTCGCGGTTGCCGCGCGGGACGAGTCCGGCGGGCTGTTCGAGGCCGTACCGGACGATCAGATCCTGGCCGCCCAGCAGTACCTCGCGGCCAGGGAGGGCGTGTTCGTCGAGCCGGCCTCCGCGACCGGGGTCGCCGGACTGCTGGCGAAGGCGGAGCGCGGTGAGCTGGAGTCCGGGCTGCGGATCGTGATCACGGTGACCGGCAATGGGCTCAAGGACGTCGACACCGCCCTGTCCGGCCACGCGGCGCTGACCGGGCAGACGATCGGGTCCGCACCGGTGGTGCCGGCGGCGCTGGCCGAGGTCGCCGCGGTCTGCGGGCTGGAGTAGGCGCCTTGGCAGCGGACCTGGTCGGGCGCACCGTGACGGTCTCGGCGCCGGCGACCAGCGCGAATCTGGGGCCCGGCTTCGACCATCTCGGGCTCGCGTTCGACCTGCGTCAGGCGGCGACGCTGCGGGTCACCGAGACCGGTTTCACCGCAGCGGTGACCGGTGAGGGTGCCGACACGGTGCCGCGGGACGGCTCGCACCTGATCCTCCGGTCCGCCGTCGCGGCGCTGGCCGACCTCGGCCGCGAGGTGCCGGGCCTGGCGCTGACCGCGGACAACGTCATTCCGCACGGCCGGGGCCTCGGCTCGTCGGCGGCCGCGATCATCGCCGGTCTGTTCGCCGGTACGGTGCTCGCCGGCGTCGACCCGGAGCCGGAGCGGTTGCTCGGCCTGGCCAATGAACTCGAGGGCCACGCCGACAACGTCGCCGCCGCGCTGCTGGGCGGGCTGGTGATCGCCTATCCGGAGCCGGACCGGGTCGGAGCCGTGAGCGTTCCCGTACACCCGGAGCTCGGTGCCACCGTTTACCTGCCGGACACCTCGGTGCCCACCAGCGAGGCGCGCGGGTTGCTGCCGGCCGAGGTGCCGCACAGCGACGCCGCGGCGAACGCGGGCCGGGCCGCGCTGCTCGTCGAGGCCCTCTCCCGCACCCCGGACCTGCTGCTGCCGGCGACCGAGGACCGGCTCCACCAGCGCTATCGCCGGACCGCTATGCCGGAGTCGTACGACCTGCTGGAACTCCTGAGGAGCAAGGGATTCGCGGCCGTGGTCAGCGGTGCCGGGCCGTCCGTCCTGGTGCTCGGGCGGGCACCGTCGCTGGCCGGTCTGCCGGAGCATCCGGGATTCCGCCGGAGGAGCCTGGCGATCGGCGCCGGGGCCAGGGTGGAACCGCCCGCCGCGGCAGTGTGACGAACACGACTTTCGGTGCCACTCCGCGGAAAATCACCCTTTCTGGCCTGATGGTGCTAGCCTGATTGTGCCGACGGTGAAGAGAGCACGCGGTTTGGCTTGCGGGTCTTTTCCCCGGCAGCGCCCCGGGTCTGGCGCAACGGCGATCACCCAGAGGTCGATGCCAAGTCGAGAAATGTTTGGCCGACCTGATCGCTGTCGATGACCCAACTGATGAATCCCGCGTCCACGGCCTTGGCATAGGCGGAGGTGGCGAGGGAGTTCAAAGAAACGTTCCCCCAGGCGAATCCTGTGGGGTCAGGAAGGGTGACGAACACCCGAACCGAGAAGGAAACTCGTGACAGATACCGCCGAAGTGACGAGCGCGCCCTCAGCTGGCGACGCTCCCCGCAAGCGCAAGGGTTCTGGTCTGGAGGCCATGGTCCTCCCGGAGCTGAAGCAGCTTGCCGGCTCACTCGGAATCAAGGGCCTCGGCGCCATGCGCAAGGGCCAACTGATCGACGCCATCAAGGCCGCGCAGAGCGGATCCAACCGATCCGGCTCCGCCGAGCAGGCGCCGGCCACCGAAGCTGCGGCGGAGCGGCCGCGGAACGGGAACCGCCGGGAGGGCCGCCAGTCGGCCCCGGCCGATCAGCCGACGCTGGACGCGTCGATCGAACAGCCGAGCAGCAACGGCACCCATGAGCCCGTCCGTGAGCAGGGCCAGCCGCGCCGCGAGCAGCGTGAGCAGAGCCAGCAGCGCGAGCAGAATCAGCCGCGCGAGCAGGGTCAGCCGCGCGAGCAGCGTGAGCCGGGACAGGCTCGCGACGGTCAGGCCGAGCGGCCGTCCGTCGACCCCGAGGTGCAGGCCCGGGTCGAGCAGGAGATCAAGGCCCAGGTCGAACGCCGCTCCCGGGGCGACAACGACGGCGACCGGGAACCGCGCCAGCGCGGCGGCGAGGCCGAGAGCCGGTCCGACAACAACAACAACAACGCCGACGGCGATCGCAACGACGGCGACGACGGCCGCCGCGGCCGTCGCCAGAGCAACCAGAACAACAACAGCAATCAACATCGCGGCGGCGGTAGCGACTTCGACGACGAGCAGGGCGGTCGCCGGGGCCGGCGGCGGCGCAGCCGGGACCGGCAGAGCCGGCGCCGGGGCGGTTCCGGCCAGCTCGGCGGCGCGGAGCGCTTCGACGAGCCGGTGGTGTCGGAGGACGACGTCCTGGTCGAGACCAAGGGCATCCTCGACGTGCTGGACAACTACGCCTTCGTCCGGACCACCGGGTACCTGCCCGGTCCCGACGACGCGTACGTCTCGCTGTCCATGGTGAAGCGGTTCGGCCTGCGCAAGGGCGACATCATCACCGGCGAGATCCGTACCCCCAAGGACGGGGAGCGGAAGGAGAAGTTCAATCCGCTGGTGAAGCTGACCACGGTCAACGGTGCGGATCCCGAGGCCAGCAAGGGCCGGCTCGAGTTCAGCAAGCTGACCCCGCTGTATCCGCAGGAGCGGCTGCGGCTGGAGACCACGGCCAACAAGCTGAGCACGCGACTGATCGACATCGTGTCGCCGATCGGCAAGGGTCAGCGTGGCTTGATCGTTTCGCCGCCGAAGGCCGGCAAGACGTTGATCATGCAGGCCATCGCGAACGCGATCGCCACCAACAACCCGGAAGTCCACCTGATGGTGGTGCTGGTGGACGAGCGTCCGGAGGAGGTCACCGACTTCGAGCGCACTGTTCAGGGTGAGGTCATCTCCTCGACGTTCGACCGGCCGGCCGAAGATCACACGACGGTCGCCGAGCTGGCGATCGAACGGGCCAAGCGGCTGGTCGAGCTGGGCAAGGACGTCGTGATCTTGCTCGACGGCATCACCCGCCTCGGCCGCGCGTACAACCTGGCGGCCCCGGCGTCCGGCCGGATCCTGTCCGGTGGTGTCGACTCGGCCGCGCTGTATCCGCCGAAGAAGTTCTTCGGTGCGGCGCGGAACATCGAGAACGGCGGCTCGCTGACCATCCTGGCCACGGCGCTGATCGAGACCGGCTCGAAGATGGACGAAGTGATCTTCGAGGAGTTCAAGGGCACCGGCAACATGGAGCTCCGGCTGCGCCGCGAGTTCGCCGACAAGCGGATCTTCCCCGCGATCGACGTCGACGCCTCCAGCACCCGCCGCGAAGAATTGCTGATGAGCAAGGAAGAGCTCAACGTCGTCTGGCGGCTGCGCCGCGTGCTGTCCGGCCTCGAGGGCGTCCAGGGTCTGGAGATGCTGCTGGACCGGATGCGCAAGACGCAAAGCAACCAGGAGTTCCTGGTGGCGATCACCCGAAGCGTTCCCGGCGCCGGCGCTCGAACCGGTGTCACCGCCGGCTCCGACGACGACTGACCCACACGCACCAAGATTCGATCCCCGGACCCGCGAGGTCCGGGGATCGAGTCGTTTCCAGGGACCTTGATCAGGCCAGGCAGATGATCAGTCGCGGCTGCGGCCCAACCGGCCGGTGATCGTTCTGCGGGCGGAATTGCAACTGGCAACCGTTTTCATTATCGTTTTCTCTCGACCCGGGTCTGGTGATCATCGGGGGTCTCCGCAGCACGCCATCGAGAGATGAGGTCGACCAGTGCCGACATTCCGCGCTCACCCCGGCAGGGCGAGCAGAATGGCCGCCCTCATGGCGGCGGTTGTGCTCCTGATCATCACGGGGTGCAGCGGTGGTGGCGGCGAGTCCGGTCGGCCCGCCGCCCGCGGGGACGAACTGACGATCGCCGTCGGCAACGTGGCGGGAGGCGAGTTCGACCCGCTCAAGGGGTGGGGGAGTCGTCCGGCACAGATCCGGCCGATCCACAGTTCGCTGTTGGCGCTGGACGCCGATGTCAACTTCGTCGGCGACCTCGCCGCGGAGTACTCGGTGAGCGACGACGCGCTCCGGTGGGACTTCACCCTGCGGGACGACGCGCGCTGGTCGAACGGTGAGCCGGTGACGGCGCAGGACGTGGTGTTCACCTACGAGCTGCTGAAGAAGGACGCCAGTCAGTTCGATCTGAGCTTCGTCCGCAAGATCACGGCCGCGGACGAGAAGCACGTGAGCTTCCAGCTGGAACAGCCCCGGTCGACGTTCGTCAGCCAGCTGTCGGAGATCCCGATCCTGCCCAAGGACCACTACGGGCCGGAGTACTCGAGCAACCCGATCGGCTCGGGTCCGTACCAGGTCCGGAGCTATCAGGACGGCCAGCAGTTGATCTTGGAGCCGAACCCGCACTGGTACGGCGGCAAGGTCGCGTTCTCGTCGCTGACGTTCCTCTTCCTGGCCGAGGATGCGGCCCTGGCCGCGGCCCGGTCCGGTGGTGTCGACATCGCCTACGTACCGCCGGCCTATGCGGACCAGCAGATCCCGGGCATGACCTTGCAGACCTTCGAATCCGTCGACTCGCGCGGGCTCACCCTGCCGACCCTGCCGGCCGGCAACACCGGGAAGATCCGCGGCCAGGAGGTGAAGGTCGGCAACGACGTCACCGCCGATCGAGCCGTGCGGCAAGCACTGAACATCGGCCTTGATCGGGAAGGCCTGGTCGAGCTGGTGCTGCAGGGCCACGGCCGGCCGGCCTTCACCCTGGTGGACGGGCTGCCGTGGTTCAACGAGGCCGCGGCCTTCGAGGACGGCCGGATCGACGACGCCAAGCGGCTGTTGCAGCAGGCCGGCTGGTCGGATTCCAACGGGGACGGCATCGTCGAGAAGGACGGCACCCCGGCCCGGTTCGCCCTGCTCTACCCGTCCGATGATCAACTTCGCAGCGATCTTGCCCTGGTCGTCGCCGAACAGGCGCGTGCGTTCGGGATCGAGATCGTGGCTCAGGGCACGACCTGGGACGGGATCTACCGGGACGGCAAGGCCAACGCGGTCACCTGGGGCGGCGGCCGCCACCATGCCCATCAGCTGTTCGAGATGTATTCGTCCACGGCGATCGACTCCGGCTACAACAACATGCCGCAGTACTCGGACGAGACGGTGGACCGGCACCTCGCGGCCGGGCTCGCCGCAGCCGATCCGGCCGAAGCCAACGAGCACTGGAAACTCGCCCAGCTCGACGGCGAGGCGGGCTTCGCCGGCGAGCACGGCGACGCCCCGATCGTCTGGCTGATCCGGCTCGACCACTCCTACCTGGTGCGGGACGGGCTCGACCTGGGCAAAGGCCCGATCCAGGGCCACGGTCACGAGTGGGCGTTGTTCAACACCCTCGCCGACTGGAACTGGACCACGTGACGGTGGTGCACGGCCGTCTCGGCGGCACCGGGCTCGCCCGCCGGGTCACCATCCGGGTGCTGCGGTTCGTGACGCTGCTGGTCGGCGTGTCGGTGCTGGCCTTCGTTCTGATCTTGAATTCTCCGGTCGATCCGATCCAGGCCTACGTCGGCGCCGACGTCAATCTCACCGACGAGCAGCTCGAGCGGCTTCGCGCGTACTGGGGTCTGGACCGGTCGCCGATCGAGCAGTATCTGGCCTGGGCGCGCGCGATCTTGCAGGGAAACCTGGGCACGTCGACGCTGTACCGGGCGCCGGTGGCCGAGATCATCGCGGAGCGGTTCTGGGCCTCGTTCGCTCTGATGGGCGTGGCCTGGGTGCTCTCCGGCCTCTTCGGGTACGCCCTCGGCGTGGTCGCCGCCTTTCGCCGTGGCCGGCCGGCCGACCGGCTCGTCACCGGCTACAGCTACCTGCTGTCGTCGACGCCGGCGTTCTGGCTCGGCATCGTCCTGCTGATGATCTTCGCCGTCTGGCTGGCCTGGTTCCCGGTCGGGCTCGCCGGCCCGCACGGCGTTCCGGCCGACGAGGTCACGTTCGCGCAGCGGCTGCATCACTTCGTCCTGCCGGCGGCCACGCTCTCCTTGATCGGGGTAGCGAACATCGCGATGCACACCCGGGAACGGATGACCGACGTCCTGCACAGCGACTACGTGATCTTCGCCCGGGCCCGGGGCGAGCGTGGACCTGCCCTGTTCTGGAACCACGGGCTGCGCAATTCGATCGTCCCCGCGATCACGCTGCAGTTCGCGTACTTCGCCGAGCTGTTCGGCGGTTCGGTCCTGGCCGAGACGGTCTTCTCCTATCCGGGGCTGGGATCGACGCTGACCGCCGCCGCCCTCGGCTCCGACGTACCGCTGTTGTTGGGCATCGTCTTGATCAGCTCGGCCTTCGTGTTCGCCGGGAACCTGGTCGCCGACCTCGTCAATGCCGGGATCGATCCTCGAGTCAGGAGCCGGCTGTGACGGCCACCGCAACTCCGGTCCGGTCCGGCCCACGCTTCCCGCCGGCCCGGTCCCCGCTGGCCCGGTCCCTGGCTCTGGTGGCGACGCTGGTGGTCGGCATCACCGTGGGCAGCTTCCTGCTCGACGACGCGGCCCTGCAGTCCGACCTGCGATCGCGGTTGCTGCCGCCGAGCTTCGAGCATCTCTTCGGCACCGATCATCTGGGCCGGGACCTGTTCACCCGCGTGGTCAAGGGACTCGCCCTCTCGCTCGCCATCGGCGTGGCGACCGCGCTGCTCAGCACGGCGATCTCGACCGCGCTCGGCATCGCTGCGGCGCTGGCGGCACGTTGGCTGGATACGGCCCTCTCCTGGCTGGTCGACCTGTTCATCGGCATCCCGCATCTGGTGTTCATGATCTTGATCGCGTTCACCGTCGGCGGCGGGATCCCCGGCATCATGCTCGGCATCGCCACGACGCACTGGATGGCGCTCGCCCTGCTGGTCCGGGCGGACACCAAGCAGCTGCGCGACGCCGACTTCGTCAAGGTGTCCCGCGGGCTCGGCAAGAGTCCCTGGTTCATCGCCTCCCGGCACATCCTGCCGCTCGCCTTCCCACAATTGCTGGTCGGGTTCGTGCTGATGCTGCCGCACGTGGTGCTGCACGAGGCGGCGCTGACCTTCCTCGGCTTCGGCTTCTCCCCGCAGACGCCCGCGATCGGCATCCTGCTCTCCGAGGGGATGCCGCACATCCTGAGCGGGAAGTGGTGGCTGGCCGTCTTTCCCGGCGCGGCGTTGCTCGTCGTGGTGCTCTGCGTTGCGCGTCTGGGTGACCGGCTGCGGGCCCGGTTCGACCCGAGACTGGTGAACGCATGATCAACTTCGCCGCAAGGCCGCCGCTGCTGTCCCTCGAGGACCTCTCGGTCGAGTTCACCCGCAACGTCGGCAGGGTCCGCTCGGTGACCGCCGTCCGCTCGCTCAGCCTCGAGCTCGGGGAGGGCGAGATCCTCGCCGTGATCGGGGCCAGCGGCTCGGGCAAGACCCTGCTCGCCCAGGCGATCCTCGGCATCCTCCCGGCCAATGCGACGGTCACCGGGCAGCTCCGGTACGACCGCGAACCGCTGGACGAGAAGAGGCTGCGGACCCTGCGCGGCCGCGAGATCTCCTACATCCCGCAGACCGTCAGCCACCTCGACCCGCTGATGACCGTCGGCCGGCAGGTTCGGATCGGGCTGGACCCCCGGACCGCCGGGTTGCGGCAACGAGAGTTGTTCGCGCGGTACGGGCTCGCCGACGACGTGGCTCGGCTGTACCCGTTCCAGCTCTCCGGTGGGATGCTGCGCCGCGTACTCTTCGCCACCAGCATCCGGGACTCGGTGCGGCTCGTGGTCGCCGACGAACCGACCCCGGGGCTCCATCCGGACGCGGTGGCCGAGGTGCTGCGCCACCTGCGCGAGCTGGCCGAGGCGGGCACCGCGGTCTTGTTGATCACGCACGACATCTTCGCCGCGATCGCCGTCGCCCAGCGGATCGCGGTCATGCACCAGGGCGAGTTGCTCAGCGTGGAGGACGCCCGGGCGTTCGCCGGCGACGGCGCCGACCTGACCCACGCCTTCGCCCGTGATCTCTGGTGTGCCCTGCCGCAGAACCAGTTCCGTCCGGCAGGTGCCTGATGGCGTTGGTGGTCAGGGACCTCGCGTTCGCCCATCCGGGCCGGGAACCGCTCTTTCGGGCGGCGACTCTCCGGGTCGAGGCCGGGACGGTGGTCGGGCTGACCGGTCCGAGCGGCGTGGGCAAGTCCACGTTCGCCGCACTGCTGGCCGGTGATCTTCGGCCAGCCTCGGGTGAGATTCAGGTCGACGGCCGGCCGCTGCCGCGCCGCGGCTTCCGGCCGGTCCAGCTGATCCATCAGCATCCCGAACTCGCCGTCAATCCCCGGTGGCGGATGCGGTCGGTGCTGGACGAGGCCGGCCGGCCCTCCCGGGAGACACTGGACCGGATCGGGATCCGGCCCGACTGGCTCGAACGCTTTCCGGAGGAGTTGTCCGGCGGCGAACTCCAGCGATTCTGCATCGCCCGGGCGCTGCAGCCGGGCACCCGCTATCTCGTCGTGGACGAACTGACCGCGATGTTCGACGCGCTCACCCAGGCCGGGATCTGGCACACCCTGCTGGACCTCGTCCGTGATCGCGGACTCGGGCTGCTGGCGATCAGTCACGAGCCGGCGCTGCTGGACCGGGTCTGCGACGACCAGATCTCGATCGAGCGGCTGCGCTGAACCGCCGGTGGAAAGACGCGATCCCCGGACCGTGAGGTCCGGGGATCGAGTCGTTTTCTAGGGCCTGATCCGTGATCAGGCGTTGCGGGCGATCAGGCGGAGCCGACCGAACCGGCGCGGCCGACGGGCGCGCGCGGCGCGCCGCCCCTCGAGTGCCTGCAGGATCAGGGCCTCCTCGCTCGGACGGCCGAAGCGACCGACGGCCGGACGGTTGGCGGTCACCGAACCGGGGGTCCAGAGCGCGACGTCTCGCGGATCGTACTGAGAAAAGTTCATTCGTGTTCCCTCCCTTCGAGGGGTCTTGCTGGGGCGTGGCGGCCCGGGCCGGCCTGCGGGCAGACGAATCCACCGGACAGGCTGGTCCGGTCACTGCACTGTGAGAGTGGGGTGCCCAGCGCACAGCCCGCCCCTGGTGGGGCTGGCAGCGTCATTGGGCTGGCTACCGGATGAGGCTCCGGCGCCGCTGGTCCGAGCATCTCTCAGCCCGGCCAACAGCACCAACGAGCGAGCCCCGGAAGGTATTCCGCGCGGCGCAGACTTTCTCAGTCGGTGAGGCTGGCGACGCCGAGCCGCCGTGCGGCGAACAGCCGGAGCCTGGCGATGGGCCGGGGCCGGCGGCGCCGGTCGGCCTGGACCTGGTCCAGGGTGCGCAGGAACAGCGCCTCCTCGGCGGCCAGCCCGTGCTGGCACTGTTCGGTCCGGGTGAAAACCAGCGATCCGGGAACCCAGATGGCGGTCTCGCGCGGATCGTGGTCGTGCGTGATCATGTGTCGTCCTCCTTTCGAGGGCGTTGAGTCGCAGAGAGGTCGTACGAGTTGGGAGGCAGGAGTCGGCGCAGCGACGCTGAAAGTCAGCGAAGGTTGGCCGCGCGGTCGCGGCGGACGGTCAGCGCTGGGGCCGAATCAACAGACGGAATCGGCGGAGGCACAACCGGACGCGCCGATCTCAGCCGGCGCGGGCCAGCCGGGACCGGCCGACCAGCGAGTCGAGGGAACATGGTTCGA
Source organism: Microlunatus parietis (assembly GCF_013407955.1). Taxonomy (GTDB): domain Bacteria; phylum Actinomycetota; class Actinomycetes; order Propionibacteriales; family Propionibacteriaceae; genus Microlunatus; species Microlunatus parietis. Next base: position 6,916,150 of record NZ_JACCBU010000001.1, read on the forward strand.
CAAGGTGTGTGCACCTCCTTCTTCGTCGCCGACGAGTCTAGGGTCGGCCACCGACAGCCTGCCAATGGTTTTCAGGCGCCGGCTGGGCACGGGGTCCGGCTGCCGAGAGCCGGTGTCGTTTTCCTCCACGAGCGGAGCATTGGAGGCCGATTCCGGGGTGTAGCGGCCGAACTGCGGAGGTTTGGCGACACCGACCTGGACAGGCGATCGCCAGTCAGGGCATTCAGCCGGCGGCGCGAAGTGATGCGGGATCGACCACCGCTTCCGCCAGCCGCGCGAGCACTTCGTCGACGGTCTGCGTCACCGTCTGGCCGGTCGTGTCCAACCGAAGTCCGACGCGAGGCGTGCTTTCCACCGCGTCCTTGAGGACTTCCGGAGTGAGGGTGTTTGAGTAGCCCCCGCCCGGCCGTCGGCGGTATCTCTCCCGGATCGCCTCGATCGACGGATCGAGCATCACGAAATGCAGCGGCCACGAAGGGTCCGATTCGAGCGCGGACACGATGAACCGACGCGCTTCCTCCCCGAACAGGTTGTCGCTCAGGATCGCGTCAAAGCCGGCGGCGCGATAGAGATCGGCAACGGCGAGCGCCGCGGCGAACCTCAGGCGCAGCTGGTCGAGTGCGCCCGGCGGCGGCGGGATCTCCATCGTGACGGACCCGGAGACGACCAGGCGCTGGATCACATCACCATCGATGTGGATCGCACGCTCTCTGCGGGTGGCCAACTCGCATCCGACCGTGGTCTTGCCTGCGGCTGAGGGGCCAGAGATGACAATCAGTAGCCCTCCTGGCTGCCCGTCGTTCGCAGGGGTCGGCACAGCCTCATTCTTGCCCACCCGGGAGCTCCTCTGATCGTTCACTCGCTGGTCCAGAACCGCCGGTTGACAGACCCGGCGCTTAGTCTCGGTCCATGACAACGACGTCGCGGGTGCGCCTGGTGGCGGCCCTGGGGTTGGCCCTCGCCCTGGCCCTGTCGGCCTGCGCCGGTACGAGTCTCGGTCCGCGGGCCGTGGTCGCCGGCCACTGCGGCGCCCCGTCCCCTGGAGGGCAGAAGGCGTTTCCGGACGGGACGGTCAGGGATTGGGTGACCTACGGCGACATCCTGGTGCTACTGACCGTGACCGACGAGGACGAGCCCGCGCCTCGGGCCAGCCGGAGTCCCGGCCGGCTCGAGTTGCGGACGGACCGGATCGTGTGGCGCCGGCCGTCCCTGAACCCGGGCGTCGAGGTGCCCGAGACGATCACCGGCGGCTGGCAGCGGGGATTCGAGGTGGGGCAGGCCTGCCTCGCGGTCGTGACGTACGCCGACCTGGGCGAGACCGGCGTTCCGGAGTTGATCATCCTGCGGACCCTGCCCGTGGCCGACTCCGTGGTTCAGGCTCCGCCGCCCGAGGGAGACTTCAAGGCCGTGGAGGTGGTCGGCCGATCAGTCGAGGAGGTCGGGCGGATCCTCGACCAGGCCGAGGTCGACCCGTTCGCGAAGCCGTACCTGCATCTTGATCCGTGGCAGCGCCGGAAACGGGTGATGGAGGACAACCCGGGCCCGGTCGCGTCCCCTGCTCCGGGCGAGCGGTAGCGGACAGCGCCGCGACAAGCTCGGGCGCCTCAGAGTCGGGAACCACCGGTCGCGTCGATGGTGTGTCCGGTCACGTAGCGCGCGTCGTCGGAGGCGAGGAAGCTGATCACGTCGGCGATCTCGGCGGCCGTTCCGATCCGGCCGAGGGCGATCTGGGGCAGCACCTGCTCGACGGCCTCGGGGTTGCCGCGCAGCCAGCCCGCGTTCATGTCGGTGTCGATGATTCCGGGTGCCACGGCGTTGACGGTGATCCGGCGATGTCCCAGATGTTGGGCCAGGATCCGCGTGAAGGCGTCGATCGCGCTCTTCGTCATGGTGTAGCCGATGATGTCCGGCGTGGCGATCCGGGTGGCGCCCGAGGACACGTTCACGATCCGGCCGCCGTCCTCGAGACGGTCGAGTCCTGCCTGCACGATCAGGAACGGCGCGACTTGATTGATCTGTTGCTGCTGCAGCAGTGATTCGGAAGTGAAATCCTCGATCGGCCCGCGCAGGGTCACGCCGGCGTTGTTGATCATGGTCCGGAGGCGCTGTCCGCGGCGGTCGCCTGCTGCAGCGTCGTAGGCCTCCCAGAATCGATGGCCGGCTTCGGGCCGGTTCAGTTCCGCCCGGAAGGAGAAGGCGTCGCCTCCGTTCCGCCGGATCCGGGCGACCACCGTGTCGGCAGCGGCCGCATCGCTGCCGTAATGGACCGCGACGCAATAGCCGTCGCGTGCCAGTCGTTCGGCGGTTGCGGCACCGATGCCCCGGCTGCCTCCCGTGACGACGGCAAGGGGAGCGAGTTCGGCGGCGGCGGGCGGCGAGGTCTGGGTCATGCCATTGATCGTGTCATACGTGTATCGATCACTACAAGTATCGATCGCTACACGTATGCTGGCCGTCCCGAGAGGAGGATCCATGGCAGGGGTTTCGGGCCAGGGCCGAAGATTCGACCTGACCTCCGCCGTCGAGGCCGCGACCCAGGTGTTCTGGGAGTGGGGCTACGAAGGCGCCAGTCTCGCCACGCTCACGACGGCCATGGGGATCCGGCCGCCGAGTCTGTACGCGGCGTTCGGCTCCAAGGAGTCGCTCTTCTTCACCGTGGTCGACCACTACAACGCGACTCACGGACGGTTCCTCGCGGAGGCGGTCGCGGCTGAACTGGGCGGCACCCGGCTCGCCGATCGCGTACTCAACGAGGCTGCGACTCACTACGCCTCGACCGGCCACCCAGGCGGCTGCCTGGTGATCAGCGCGGCGGTCACGGTGACGCCGGGCCATCGCCACGTCGCCGACCGGCTCGCCGGCCTGCGCAACCAGAATCTCGCGACCTTCGAGTCGGCGTTCCGCCGCGATATCGACTCGGGTGAGTTGCCGCCGCACGCCGAACCTGCTCGGCTGGCCCGGTTCGTGGCCGCGACCCTTCAGGGGATGAGTCAGCAGGCCCGAGACGGCGCCCAGGTCGAGGATCTACGGGCCGTGGCGGCCCTCGCCCTCACCGCGATCCGTGGGTAGCTGTGATCGGCGGGTGTCGTCGGGGGGATCGTCGTACATTGACCGCATGTCGCTGAGTGCATCGGAGTACTACGAGGCGGGGATGTCCTTGCCTCCCGAGGTGCGCAAGGATGTGGCCCTGCGACTGCTGAGGTCGGTGGAGTCGGACGAGTCCATGGGGCGAGCAGCCGAGGAGTGGCTACGATCCGAAGTCGCAGCAGCCTACGACGCCTTGAAGGCAGACCGGTCGCGTGCAATCCCGGCCGACGACATCAGGAGCCGTCTCGAGGCCAAGTGGGCGGCCCGTTCATGACGGGCCGGGTTTAATTCACGCCGGAAGCCGCGCAGCAACTCGACGAGTGGATCACCAACGGGGCATCGGTCGAGGCGGCGCGGGTCTTCATCTCGGCGATCCTGGATCACTGCAGAAGCATCACGAAGTTCCCGAACGCTGGTCGGAATCGGGATGATGTCCGGCCGGGGCTGCGAACGACCACGTACCGGAAGCGGACGACGATCGCCTACGAGGTCGATGAGTCGACCGGCGAGTTCGTGATCAACGTCCTTGGCATTTTCCACGGCGGTCAGGACTGGGAGACCGCTTTGCACTCCAGTCCCCGGAGTGTTTCGGCCGACGAGTAGTCACCATCGGGCGGCGGGAATATCTGCGGGGCGTGGCGCATTTGGCGGGTGGAGGCAAGTACGGCAAACTTGCCCGGTGGTGCCGGTTCACGTCCGCGAACTGCGAGGCGACCCGGTGCCGAGAGACCGAGGAGAGAAATGAAGGCTGACATTCATCCCGCGTACGCGGTGACCCAGGTGACCTGTACCTGTGGCAACACGTTCACCACCCGCAGCACTGCGTCGGAGGGTGCGATCCGCGCCGAGGTCTGCTCGGCGTGCCACCCGTTCTACACCGGCAAGCAGAAGATCCTCGACACCGGCGGCCGCGTGGCCCGGTTCGAGAAGCGGTACGCCAAGAAGAAGTAGCTTCGACTGGGCGCCGGGAGGCGGGGGAGACCCGCCTTCCCGGCGCCCGTTTGCGTGTCTGCCCAGGATTCGCGCACCTGGTTTCGTCAGCTCCCCGTGGAGGGTCCATGTTCGAGTCAGCCCAGCCGTTGCGGGAGGAGTACGCCGAGCTGGAGGGCCGCCTCGCCGACCCGGCGACGCACACCGACCCCGCCCTGGCCCGCCGACTCGGCCGCCGGTACGCCGAGCTGACCCCCATCGTGACCGCGCTCGCCGATCATGAACGCCTCACCGCGGACCGCGAGGCGGCCCTCGAACTGGCGGCCGACGACCCGGCGTTCACCGCGGAGGCCGAACAGCTGGAGGGGAAGCTGACCGAGCTGACCGAGCGGCTGACCCGGCTGCTCGCTCCGCGGGACCCGAACGACTCGTCCGACGCGCTGATCGAGATCAAGTCCGGCGAGGGCGGCGAGGAGTCGGCGCTGTTCGCCGGCGACCTGTTGAAGATGTACAGCCGCTACGCCGAGCTGCGCGGCTGGAAGGTCGAGGTGCTGGACAGCCAGGAGACCGATCTCGGCGGCTACAAGTCGGTCACCGTCGCGGTGAAGGCGGCGAAGGTGGGCTCGCCCGACGACATGCCGTACGGGGTGCTCAAGTTCGAGGGCGGCGTGCACCGGGTGCAGCGGGTGCCGGTGACCGAGTCCCAGGGCCGGGTGCACACGTCGGCGGCCGGAGTCCTGGTGATGCCGGAAGTCGAGGAGACCGAGATCGAGATCAGCGACGATGATCTTCGGATCGACGTCTACCGGTCGTCCGGTCCCGGCGGCCAGGGGGTCAACACGACCGACTCCGCGGTCCGGATCACCCACCTGCCCAGCGGCATCGTGGTCTCCTGCCAGAACGAGCGATCTCAGCTGCAGAACCGGGAACAGGCGATGCGGATGCTGCGGGCCCGGCTGACCACGCTGGCCGAGGAGCAGGCGGCGGACGCCGCCTCGGCGGCCCGCCGGAGCCAGGTCCGCACCGTCGACCGTTCGGAACGGATCCGGACCTACAACTTCCCGGAGAACCGGATCGCCGATCACCGGATCGGCTTCAAGGCCTACAACCTGGACCAGGTGCTGAACGGTCAGCTGGACGCGGTGATCACCGCGCTGCAGGAGGCGGACACCGCCGAGCGGCTGTCCCTGGCCGGCCCGGCATGAACCAGAAGATGATCATGGATTCCTCGGTACGTACGGTGCTCGCCGAGGCCACCGACCGGCTGCGGGAGGCCGGCGTGCCGAGCCCCGACACCGATGCCCGGCTGCTGCTGGCCCACGCGGCCGGCTTCGAGCCGAGCCAGTTGTTGATCATGGACCGGGTCGACGATGATCAACGGCGCCGCTACCTGGAGTTGATCATCCGCCGGGCGCGCCGGGAACCGCTGCAACACCTGACCGGGCGGGCCTTCTTCCGGCACGTGGAGCTGGCCGTCGGGCCGGGCGTGTTCGTACCGCGACCGGAGACCGAGGTGATGACCGGCTGGGCCGTCGAGCGGTTGCAGAAGTCGATTATGGACGGAAATCGGCCGCTGGTGATCGAACTCGGCACCGGGTCCGGAGCGATCGCCAAGGCGCTCGCCGACGAGGCGCCGGGCTGCACGGTGATCGCCGTCGAACGTGATCATCGGGCCGCCGAATGGGCCGCCGGCAACCTGGCCGGGACCGGCGTCGAGTTGATCAAGTCCGACATGGCCGAGCTGCCGGGGGACTGGGACGGCCGCTGCGACCTGGTGATCAGCAATCCGCCCTACATTCCGTGGGAGGCGTACGAGTCCGTCGCGCCGGAGGCTCGTGATCATGATCCGGAGCTCGCCCTGTACTCCGGGGCCGACGGCCTGGACGCGATCCGGGTGCTGACCGGGCTCGCGGCGCGGCTGCTCAAGCCGGGCGGGCTGGTCGCCACCGAGCACTCCGACCTGCAGGGCGAGGCGGTCGTCGCGCTCTTCGCCGGGCACGGCGGATTCGGCTCCGTCCGCGACCACCGCGACCTGACCGGACGCTCCCGGTTCACCACCGCCGTGCGGGACGGATCCACTCGTACGGCTCTGGCAGGATGGGCCGGGTGAACGAAGTACGTGAGCAGGGCACCGGCGCCGCGGCCGACGAGCCGCTGAGCCCGCCGGAGCCCAACGGGTCCGCAAAGCCGGCGCCGGCCGACGCGGGCCCCCGACCCGGGCCGCCGGCGACGGAGACGGAGCCGACGGAGGAAGAGCGCCGGGCCGAGACCGAGCAGTGGATCAAGGACCACATGGCCGGCCGGGCCGCCGTCTCGGAGGTGACGGCGCCGAAGACGGACGAACCGCCGGAGCCGGTCGAGGCCGAATCCGATCAGGCCCTGCGACAGGCTGAGGGCACGGAGGAGCAGGCCGCCGAGCCGGCGGGCGCGGTGAGCGGTGCCGAACCGGACTCGGCCCTTGGACAGGCTCAGGACACGGAGGAAGAGCCGGCGGGCGATCAGGACGCGGAGGAACCGGCCGAGGACGCCGCGGAGGCCGAGCCGGAGGAACCGCCGCTGCCGGCCTACCAGCGGTTCGACATCACGGGATCGGATCCGGCCGCGCTGGCGGAGGCGGCGGAGGCGGCCCGGATCGCGATCGAGAACGGCGAGTGCGTGGTGCTGCCCACCGACACCGTGTACGGGATCGGCGCCGACGCTTTCGACGCGGACGCGGTGCAGCGGCTGCTGGACGCGAAGGACCGCGGCCGGGACACGCCGCCGCCGGTGCTGATCGGTGACGCCTCGCTGATCCGGGCGCTGGCCGACGACGTGCCGGAGCTGGTCGGACCGCTGACCGAGAAGCACTGGCCGGGGCCGCTGACCGTGATCGTCAAGGCCCGGGACTCGCTGCGGATCGACCTGGGGGAGACCCGTGGCACGATCGGGCTGCGGGTGCCGGACTACGAGCTGACCCGGGACCTGCTCCGGCAGACCGGCCCGATGGCGGTCAGCTCGGCCAACCTGAGCGGCCGGCCGCCGGCCCTGACCTGTGACCAGGCGATCGAGTACTTCGGCAACAAGGTGTCGGTCTATCTGGACGGCGGGCCGGTCGCGAGCCCCGACGGCGCGCCCTCGTCGATGGTCGACTTCTCCCAGAATGATCATGGCGAACTGCTCCGGGCCGGCGCGCTCAGCGTGGACGTGCTGCGGGAGACGCTGCCCGAGCTGGAGGACCTGACGGTCCCCGCCGAGGAAGCCGAGGCAGCCGAAGCCGAGCCGGCTGACGCCGAACCGACCGACGACAACCCGACCGACGCCGAGCCGACGGATACCGAGCCGTCGGATGCCGAATCGATGGCTGCGGGGGAGCCCGTCGACCCGGAGCCGACCGACGTCGGCCCGGCCGCCGAGGCCGGCACCGAGGCGAAGGGTGAGACCGAGGAGCCGGACAGCAGCGAGGACATCGAGCGGCTGATCAAGGAGCACGCGACCGAGCCCGTACCCGCGGATGATCAAGCGGACGATGATCATGTTGCGGCGTCGCCGAGCGAGGCGACTCCCAAGACCTAGTGGCGCAATCCATCCGGAAGACCGAGCGTGCGTGAATATCTGCTGGTGCTGCTGATCGCGGCGGCCGCGACCTTTCTGGTCAGCGGTCTGTGTCGCAAGCTCGCGCTGCGGTTCGGGGCGCTGGCCAAGGTCCGGGACCGGGACGTGCACACGATCGAGATGCCGTACTTCGGCGGCCTGGCCATGCTGTGCGGCCTTGCCGTCGCGGTGGTGGTGGCCTGGCAGTTGCCGTTCCTCGGCGGCCAGGAACTGGTCATCCAGGACTCCCGGGCGATCTTGATCGCGGCGGCGATCATCTGCCTGGTCGGGGTGCTGGACGACCTGTTCGAGCTGTCCGCGCTGGCCAAGTTCGCCGGCCAGATCGTCGCCGCCGGGGTCGTGGTCGCGCTCGGCGTGAAGATGCTCTGGATCCCGTTGCCCGGGCAGACGATCGCGCTGGACAGCTCCGCCTCGATCGCGATCACGGTGTTCTTCATCGTGCTCTGCTCCAACGCGGTCAACTTCGTCGACGGGCTGGACGGCCTGGCCACCGGGGTGGTCGGGATCGGCGCGCTGGCCTTCTTCGCCTACTGCTATCTGCTCACCGTCACCCAGGACCTGACCCGGGCCACCACGGCCAGCCTGATCACGGTCGCAATCGCCGGCGCCTGCCTCGGCTTCCTGCCGCACAACTTCTTCCCGGCGAAGATGTTCATGGGCGACTCCGGCGCACTGCTGCTCGGCTTCCTGCTGGCCACCTCGGGAGTCAGCCTGACCGGGCAGATCGACCCGTCGCAGATGCCGAGCGATCGCGGCCTGCTGCCGACCGTGCTGCCGCTGGTGCTGCCGGTGGCGATCCTCGCGTTACCGCTGCTGGACCTGGTGATGGCCTACATCCGCCGTACGTACCAAGGAAAGTGGTGGTTCGCCGCGGACAAGCAGCACCTGCACCACCGGCTGCTGGAGCGCGGGCACAGCCAGCGCGGCGCGGTGATGCTGATGTACGGCTGGTCGGCGCTGGTCTCGTTCGGCATGATCGGGCTCGGCCTGGTCCAGGACCGGGTCTCGGTGCTGGTCGCGGTCGGCCTGCTCGGACTCGCGCTGGTGCTGCTGGTGGCGACGCTCGGACGGCCGCTCAACGGTCGCACCAGAGTGAAGCCGCGAAGGGTCGCGAAGTAGCGCCCGAAGGCCGCCCCCCGATTGGAGCTCGGAGGAGACCTTGTGCTATTTTTCACAAGCATTGAAACGCCGAGTAGATCGGCCGGCCGGACAGACACCCCAAGGCCGGGGATCGCCCGACTAGGGCCCAGGACACCGTCCCTGGGTCGCAGATTAGGACAGCCGCCGTCATGACGACTGAACACTCTCCCTCGACAGCCCCGCCCACCGACGGCGCGCCGGCTGTTGGCACGGGGCCGAGCATTCACGTGGTGCGAGCGCGCAAGCTGCTGGTCGGCGGCCTGATCGGCGGCTCCGCCGCAACCCTGATCTGCCTGATCGTCTTCGGTCTGCTGAGCGGTCTCTCCGGGCTGCTCTCGGCGGCGGTCGGTGGCGGCATCGTGCTGGCCTTCTACACCGTCGGGCAGTACGTCATGGTGCGGACCGCCGGCGCCGGCGCCCGAACGTTGATGATCGTTTCGATGACCAGCTACTTCGCCCGGTTCTGCGTGGTCGGCCTGTTCCTGCTGCTGGTCGCCCGGAAGGGGGCCGGATGGGCCGCTCTGACGCCGCAGGCGGTGACCGCGACCGCGGTCGCCGTGGTGGTCGGCTGGCTGGCCGTGGAGATCTTCGTCTTCTCCCGGCTGCGGATCGGCGTCTACGACCGCGAGTACGTCGCCCCGGCGGTGAGCGGTGATCAGCCATGACACGCTATCGTCTGTGTCGCCATGACGGATCGGAACGACGGCGGCCGCGGCGAGCCGCCGGCGGACTCCTCGCCGGAACAGCCGGAGGAGGACCGCTCGACCTCGCCGCAGGACCGGCAGCGGTCCGACAAGGCGACGGGAACGGACCAGGGGCTTCGGGTGCTGTCGTACCTGATCGCCGGGATGGTCTTCTACGGCGGACTGGGCTGGATCGGGGACCAGTTGCTGAAGACGCGGTTCCTGCTGCCGATCGGCATCATCCTCGGCGCGGCCGGGGCCATTTTCTTGATCATCAGGCGGTACGGCGGCACGCCGGATCCGCGGAACAAACGCTGACCGTCTCTGACCGGTCGGTTCATAGGACCTTGGGAGAGGAGGGTCGGTGGGTTCACTGATTCCCGTTCTGGTTCCGCTCGAGACGGGCGGCGAAGGCGGATTCGTACCGCCGGGTCTGGAGGACTTCGAGTTCAACGGCGGGTTCATCCCCGGCGTCGACTGGTTCAACAAGCCGTTGGTCCAGGCGCTGATCTCGGTGATCATCATCCTGGCGTTCTGGCTGATCGCCTCCCGGCGGCTGAAGGTGGTGCCGGGCAAGGGCCAGTTCGTCAGTGAGTTCTTGTACTCGTTCATTCGCAACGGGGTCGCCCGGGACACCATCGGGCACAACTGGAAGCCCTACTTCCCGTACCTGCTGGGCTTGTTCTGCTTCATCTGGGTGAACAACCTGTTCGGTCTGTTCCCGGTGTTCATGTTCCCGACGTTCTCCAACATCGGGTACGCCTGGGGCCTGGCGCTGCTCAGCTGGATCATCTACAACGCGGCCGGCGTGAAGAAGCACGGCCTGATGTACTTCAAGAACAGCGTGCTGCCGGCCGGCGTCCCGCTGTGGCTGGCACCGGTGATCATTCCGGTGGAGGCTCTGTCGAACTTCATCATCCGGCCGATCACGCTGGCCCTGCGACTCTTCGGCAACCTGCTCGGCGGCCACCTCGTCGTGCTGGTGTTCGTGGTCGGCGGTACGTACCTGCTGACCCAGGCCGACGGGATCCTGCTCAACGCGGCCGGCGGCTTCACGCTGCTGTTCACCTTCGCGATCTTCGCGCTGGAACTCCTGGTGGTCTCCCTCCAGGCCTACATCTTCACCGTCCTGACCGCTTCGTACGTGGCCTCGGCCACGGCGGACGAACACTGACCTGCCCAGCTCCGGCTAGGAAACCGAAAGGAACGACAAGCATGACCCCGATGGAAATCAACGGCTCGATCAACCTGGTCGGCTATGGCCTCGCCGTCATCGGCTCCGGTATCGGCGTGGGGCTGATCTTCGCCTCCGTCATCCAGGGCACCGCTCGGCAGCCCGAGGCCCGCGGCGCCATGATGGGCACCGCCTGGATCGGCTTCGCCGTGGTCGAGGCGCTCGCCATCCTGGGCCTCGCCTTCGCGCTGTTCCTCACCTGATTCCAGAAACGAGAACATGATCATGGTGCCGATGGAGGGAATCGATCTCGGCCCGCTGCTGCCGCACCACCTCTCCGAGTTGATCATGGGGATCCTCCTCATGATCGTGTTGTGGCTGGTGATCCGGGCCAAGGTGATGCCGCGCTTCGAGCAGATGTACGACGAGCGTCGTGCGGCGATCGAAGGCGGGATGGAGAAGGCTGAGAAGGCCCAGGCCGAGGCTCAGGCCGCGCTGGAGGAGTACCAGGCGCAGCTGACCGAGGCCCGGGGCGAGGCCGCGAAGATCCGGGAGGACGCCAAGGCCCAGGGTGCCCAGATCCTCGCCGAGATGCGGGAGCAGGCGCAGGCCGAGGCCGCCCGGATCAAGGCGACCGGCGAGGCCCAGCTGGAGGCCGAGCGTTCGCAGTTGCTGGCCGAACTGCGGCGTGAGGTCGGTGGCCTGGCCACCACGCTGGCCGGCCGGATCGTCGGCGAGTCGCTGGACGACGACGAGCGCGCTCGCCGTACCGTCGAGCGGTTCCTGTCCGATCTCGAGGGCCAGGACGTCACGCCGTCGGAGACCGGGGCTTCCCGATGAGCTCCGCCGCCGAGGACCGACTGAGCGCGCTCGACTCGTCCCTGGACTCGATCCTGGCCTCCGGGTCCGGCAGCGAGCAGGGCCAGGCGGGCTCGGACCTGTTCGCGGTGGTCGACGCCCTCGACGCGCAGCCGGCCCTGCGCCGGGCACTGACCGACCCGGGGACGCCCGAGGAGGCGCGGGCCGGAATCGCCCGGTCGCTCTTCGAGGGCAAGATCGCCCCGGCGGCGGTCGAGTTGCTGGTCGCTGCGGTCCGGTTCCGCTGGTCCGGCGGCCGTACGTTCACGGTGGCGCTGGAGCGGCAGGCGGTCCGGGCGCAGTTGCGGTCGATCGGGTCGGCCGGCCTGGAGGAGACCGAGGACGAACTGTTCCGGTTCGGCCGGCTGGTCGATTCCGACGGCGCTTTGCGGTCGACGCTGAGTGACCGGTCGGCACCGCTGGGGCGGCGCCAGGATCTGGTCTCCGAACTGTTGTCCGGCAAGGCCAACGACGCCACGATCGCGCTGGCCCGGCGGGCCGTGGCGGCCCGGCAGCGGACGTTCGCCAACACGATCGCCGGCTACGTATCCTTGGCGGCGGCGGAGCGCAGTCGGCTGCTGGCGACGGTCCGGGTGGCGCGGCCGCTCGAGCCGGGTCAACTGGAGCGGTTGCAGCAGGCGTTGAGCCGGCAGGCGGGCCGGGAGATCTCGGTCCAGGTCATTGTCGACGCCGAGTTGCTCGGCGGGATCCGGGTGGAACTCGGCGACGAGGTGATCGAGGGGACCGTGGCCGGCCGACTCGACCAGGCTCGACGGCTTTTCGAATAACCGCGTCGATGAGACAGCGGTCCAAGATCACTTACTAGGCAACGTAGGCGAGAGCAGGAAACGATGGCAGAACTCACGATTCGCCCGGAGGAGATCCGGGACGCACTGGACCGCTACGTCCGCGACTACCAGCCCGAGACCGCCAGCCGCGAAGAGGTCGGCACGGTCGCCACCTCCGGCGACGGGATCGCCCGCGTCGAGGGGCTGCCCTCGGCGATGGCCAACGAACTGCTCGAGTTCGAGAACGGCACCCTGGGCATCGCGCTGAACCTCGACGTCCGCGAGATCGGCGTCGTGGTGATGGGTGACTCCGAGGGCATCGAGGAGGGGCAGCCGGTCAAGCGGACCGGCAACGTCCTCTCGGTCCCGGTCGGCGACGGCTACCTCGGCCGCGTCGTGGACGCGCTCGGCCGCCCGATCGACGGCCTCGGCGAGGTCACGCCGCTGGACGAGCGGCGTGCGCTGGAGCTGCAGGCCGCCGGCGTGATGGATCGCCAGGAGGTACGGCAGCCGCTGCAGACCGGCCTGAAGGCGATCGACGCGCTGACCCCGATCGGTCGCGGCCAGCGGCAGCTGATCATCGGCGACCGCAAGACCGGCAAGACGGCGATCGCGGTCGACACGATCATCAACCAGAAGGACAACTGGGCCTCCGGCGACGAGCAGCAGCAGGTCCGCTGCATCTACGTCGCGATCGGCCAGAAGGCGTCCACGGTGGCCGGCATCCGGGCCTCGCTGGAGGAGGCCGGCGCGCTGGAGTACACGACGATCGTGTCCGCCCCCGCGTCCGACCCGGCCGGCTACAAGTACATCGCCCCGTACACCGGCTCGGCCATCGGCCAGCACTGGATGTACCAGGGCAAGCACGTCCTGATCGTCTTCGACGACCTGTCCAAGCAGGCCGAGGCGTACCGGGCCATGTCGCTGCTGCTGCGCCGCCCGCCGGGCCGCGAGGCGTACCCCGGTGACGTCTTCTACCTGCACTCCCGGCTGCTGGAGCGTTGCGCGAAGCTCTCCGACGATCTCGGCGGCGGCTCGATGACCGGTCTGCCGATCATCGAGACCAAGGCCAACGACGTGTCGGCGTTCATCCCGACCAACGTCATCTCGATCACCGACGGCCAGATCTTCCTGCAGTCCGACCTGTTCAACGCCAACCAGCGGCCGGCCATCGACGTCGGCATCTCGGTGTCCCGGGTCGGTACGGCCGCCATGGTCAAGGCCATGAAGACCGTCTCCGGTTCGATCAAGGTCGACCTGGCCCAGTTCCGCGACATGCAGGCGTTCGCCATGTTCGCCTCCGACCTGGACGCCACCACCCGGCGGCAGTTGGAGCGGGGCGAGCGGCTGACCGAGCTGCTGCGGCAGCCGCAGGGCAGCCCGTACCCGGTCGAGGAGCAGGTGGTCAGCGTCTGGGCCGGCACCACCGGCAAGTTCGACGAGGTCCCGGTCGACGACGTGCTGCGCTTCGAGACGGAACTGCTGGAGTACCTCCGGCACAACTCCGAGGTGCTCGGCACGATCCGCGAGACGAAGCTCTTCGACGACGACACGGCCGCGGCACTGACCAAGGACATCGACACCTTCAAGCAGGGCTTCCAGACCTCCGACGGCCGTCTGCTGGCCGGCCGCGAGGAGCACGAGGCGCTGGAAGAGGACGAGGTCGAGCAAGAGCAGATCGTCAAGCAGAAGAGGTGATCGTCTAGTGCCTGCTAGCCTGCGCGAACTGCGCCAGCGCCGTGCCTCGGTGTCGAACATCAAGAAGATCACCAAGGCGATGGAGCTGATCGCTGCCTCGCGGATCATCAAGGCCCGGCAGCGGGCCCTGTCGGCGGCGCCGTACGCCCGGGAGCTGACCCGGGCCGTGTCGGCGGTGGCGACCTTCTCCAACACCGATCACCCGCTCACCACCGAGTCGGAGAATCCGCGCCGGGCGGCGATGCTGTTGATCACCGCCGACCGTGGTCAGGCCGGTGCCTACTCGACCAACGCCATCCGGGAGGGCGAGTCGCTGACCCGGCTGCTCACCGACGAGGGTCGCGAGGTCGTGCCGTACCTGACCGGGCGCAAGGCGGCCGCCTACTACGGCTTCCGCCGGCGCGAGGTCGCCCAGCAGTGGACCGGGTTCTCCGATGCGCCGCAGTATGCCGAGGCGCGGGAGATCGCCGACACGCTGATCAGTGCCTTCCTCACGCCGTACGAGGAGGGCGGGGTGGACGAGATCCATGTCGTCTACACCCGTTTCGTCTCGATGGTGACGCAGCGGCCGGAGGTGATCCGGATGCTGCCGCTCGAAGTGGTGGAGGGTACGGAAGCGCCGCCGGCGGAGGAACTGCTCCCGCTGTACGAGTTCGAGCCGAACGCCGAGACCGTACTGGACGAGTTGCTGCCGCTGTACGTGGCCAGCCGGATCCAGTACTGCCTGCTGCAGTCGGCGGCCTCCGAACTGGCCAGCCGGCAGCGAGCGATGAAGGCGGCGACCGACAACGCCGAGGAGCTGATCGAGAAGCTCACCCGGGATGCCAACCAGGCCCGCCAGGCCGGCATCACCCAGGAGATCAGCGAGATCGTCGGCGGTGCCGGCGCCCTGGCCGACGCGACCGCCGAAGCCGACTGACCAGCCGTACAACCATGCCTGAACAAGAAACCCAGTGAGGAACCATGACCGCCACAGTTGAGGAGAAGAAGGAATCCGCCCCGGCCGGCGTCGGGCGCGTCGCCCGGGTGATCGGTGCGGTGGTGGACGTGGAGTTCCCCGCCGACCAGATGCCGGACATCTACCACGCGCTGCTGGTCGACGTGACCGTCGGTGACGAGACCCGGACGATGACCCTCGAGGTCGCGCTGCACATCGGCGAGAACCTGGTCCGGACCATCGCCCTGAAGCCGACCGACGGCATGCAGCGCGGTGCCGAGGTCCGCGACACCGGCGCGGCGATCTCGGTGCCGGTCGGCGACGTCACCAAGGGCCGGGTGTGGAACGTGACCGGCGACTGCCTGAGCGCCGACACCGCGAGCCTGGACATCACCGAGCGCTGGCCGATCCACCGGCATGCGCCGGCGTTCGACCAGCTCGAGGCGAAGACGGAGATGCTGGAGACCGGCATCAAGTCGATCGACCTGCTGACCCCGTACGTGCAGGGCGGCAAGATCGGCCTGTTCGGCGGCGCGGGCGTGGGCAAGACCGTGTTGATCCAGGAGATGATCTACCGGATCGCCCAGCTGCACTCCGGCACCTCGGTGTTCGCCGGCGTCGGCGAGCGGACCCGTGAGGGCAACGACCTGATCAACGAGATGGAAGAGATGGGCGTGTTCAAGGACACCGCCCTCGTCTTCGGCCAGATGGACGAGCCGCCGGGCACCCGGCTGCGGGTGGCGCTGTCGGCGCTGACCATGGCCGAGTACTTCCGGGACGTGCAGAACCAGGACGTGCTGCTGTTCATCGACAACATCTTCCGGTTCACCCAGGCTGGCTCGGAGGTGTCCGCGCTGCTCGGCCGGATGCCGTCCGCGGTGGGCTACCAGCCCAACCTGGCCGACGAGATGGGCCAGCTGCAGGAGCGGATCACGTCGACCCGCGGTCACTCGATCACCTCGATGCAGGCGATCTACGTGCCCGCCGACGACTACACCGACCCGGCGCCGGCGACCACGTTCGCCCACCTCGACGCGACCACCGAGCTGTCCCGAGAGATCGCGGCCCGCGGCCTGTACCCGGCCATCGACCCGCTGACCTCGACCAGCCGGATCCTGGACCCGCAGTACATCGGCCAGACGCACTACGACGTGGCCACCCAGGTGAAGCAGATCCTGCAGCGGAACAAGGAACTGCAGGACATCATCGCGATCATGGGTGTCGACGAGCTGTCCGAAGAGGACAAGATCGTCGTCGCGCGGGCCCGCCGGATCCAGCAGTTCCTCAGCCAGAACACGTACATGGCCGAGAAGTTCACCAACGTGCCCGGCTCGACCGTGCCGCTGTCGGAGATCATCGAGTCGTTCCGGATGATCTGTGACGGCGAGGTCGACCACATCGCCGAGCAGGCGTTCTTCAACGTCGGTGGCATGGAGGACGTGGAGCGTCGCTGGGCCGAGCTGCAGCAGGACAACTGATCATGGCTGAACCGTTGCAGGTCGAGGTCGTCTCGGCGGATGAGGTGGTCTGGTCCGGTCAGGGCACGCTCATCATCGCCCGGACGGTCGACGGCGACATGGGCATCATGCCCGGGCACGCGCCGGTGCTGGCCGTCCTGGCCCCGGGCGGGGTGGAGATCGTCACGCCCGACGCCTCCCGCGAGGTGGTGGCCGTGGACGGTGGCTTCCTGTCCGTCGCCCAGGGCCGGGTGTCGATCCTCAGCGAGTACGCGCGGATGGCCGACGAGATCAGCGTCGACCAGGCAGAGCGCGAACTCGCCGACGCCCAGGCCCGGCTGGACGCCGGCGAGGACACCGAGGAGGTACGTCAGCACGTGATGCGCGCCAGTGCTCAGGTGCGGGCGGCACACAAGGTACGCTGAGGACTTCCGCCCGAATGGTGTCCGGTTCAACGAATCGGACACCGGTGGCGGGACGCCGAACCCACCACCGAGAGACAGGGCCCCTAGACGACGATGGCAGGCTGGATCGGCGCCGTCGTTGTCGCGCTGGTGATCTTGGTGGTCGTGGTCCTGCCGCTGGTCTCCCTTGCCCTGCGGCAACGCTGGGTGACCAGACAGGGCAGTGCCTTCGAATGCAGCATGCGGCTGCGACCCGTAGCCGTCGGCCAGCTCCAGGCCGATCAGACTCCGAGCACCAACTGGGTGCTCGGAGTCGCTCGTTACAGCCACGACCGGGTCGAGTGGTTCCGCTTCTTCTCCTTCTCGCCGTTCCCGCGGATGACCTTCCGCCGCAACGGCTCCCGCGTCGTCGACACCCGCGACCCTGACCCCGCCGAGGCCGTCGCCCTCTACGACGGCCAGCGGGTCGTCCGGATCGCGATCGGCCACCAGGAATCCATCGAGGTCTGGGAACTCGCCATGAGCTCGGACTCCCTGACCGGCTTCCTGGCCTGGCTCGAAGCCGCCCCGCCCGGCACCGCCATCAACGGCTTCTAACCCCTCCCACAAACGCCGACCGGTCAGAAAAGCAGGCGTTTCTGCGGCGTGTCGCTGCGGTTGTGACCGGTCGGTTGGGCTGTGGGTGATGGGCGCCCGCGCGTCCGGCCAGTCCGGGCCGGTTCGTGCGATCGCGCGGCTCGTCGGCGATCGGTCTGGTGGTCGGGGCGGTTGAGGCGGGTCACAGTGAGCGGGCTCCGATGTTTGGCCGCTGGGCAGTCCGCGTGCGGCGGTCTCGGCCCGAGCCATTCGATGTCCGGTCCCGACGACCCCTCTGTTCGGAGCCCCTCCTGCGACGCGCTCACGAATCGACGACCAAGCAAGATCAACAGGCCCGGGAGCTCGAGGTCTCGAGCGAACCGTCGCGGACGTGAGTCGGCGGTTCGGCAGCCTCCGGCCCGGATCGGCGGGGCGTCGCCAACGAACGTCGGCGGCATCTGGCCAGCCGCGATCGGTCGCCGATCCGCGACCGTTGGAGCGATCACCGGTTGTCGCGGATCGCGCGCCGGGAATGCACTGCGGGCGATGAGACACGGTCGGACCGCCGAGCCTGTGTGAATCCTCGTGACAGCAAGATCTTCGGTCGGCTTCGTCTCGACGTCGCCGAGCGGACCCTTTGACCGGCAGAACCGGCCGCCGGTGCGGTCAAGCGATCCGCTCGAAGGCGGATGGTCAGCTCGACCCGAGACTCTTGCGGAGTCTCGCCCGACGTGGGCGACGGCCCGGCTGCTCGTAGCCGGTCGAGCTGACGTCGGCCGCCGCCACCGGACATGTCGACCGCGACGATCACAGTCGCGCGGTCGTCTACATCGCCCGCCGTGCGGCCGCGGTGACCGTACCGCTGTGGATGCCGCGGATTCCGTCGATCGGCGCTGAATCCGACGCGGCGACGCCGGACCCGCACCGTCGTTCACCGCCGAGTGGTGCAACTCTTTTCGCGGGTGCAACCGTCGGGCCGACCCGAAGGGCAAGCGCGATGCGATCCAATTGCCCTTCCGCCCACTCGCCGCAACCGAAGGCCGCCCCGATCGCGGTCCGGTCACCGTGCGACCCCAACCCTCTCGGCGGACCCAACTCCGCCGAACTGCGGTCCCGCACCATCGTCGCGAGCGCCTCCCGCAGGCCGCGCCGAGTGGGCGCAAATGGTAGGCCCGACGCGATTTCGCTGCCATTTGCGTCCGCTCGATGCGATCCAGGGTTGTCCGGAACGCGGTCCGGTCACCGCCCGACCCAACTTTCTCGGCGGACCCAGCGCCGCGGAACTGCGATCCCGCACCATCGCGCGCTCCTCCCGCCGGCCGCCAAGCCACCGAGCGGACGCAAATGGCAAGCCAGGCGCGATTTCGCTGCCATTTGCGTCCGCTCGATGCATTCCAGGGTTGCCCGGAACGCGGTCCGGTCACCGCCCGACCCCAACTCTCTCGGCGGACCCAGACCGCGAACCTGCACCCAGCGCGAGCCACTGCCGCCGACTGCCGACCGGTGGATGGGTCGCCGGCCTGCGGCTACGGGCCGCGCGTCGTCGGTGCTGAGCGCCGGCGCCGGGGCTACGTCGTCGCGGTTCTGGAGGTCGAGTCAGGGACCGGGAGGGTGAGGGCGGCTCGGACCGGGACGTGGTCGGAGGGGTAGCGGCCGCCGACGGTGCGGTCGACGATCTCGGCGTCGATCACACCGATCCCCGGGCCGACCAGGATCCAGTCGATCCGGTCGGCGCCGGGCCTCGGCGGGGCGTAGTTGCCGAAGGTGCCGATCGCCGGGCCGGTCGCGGCCTCGTCGATCGCGTCGCGGAGCCCGCTCTCGATCAGGATCCGATGGGTCGGCGTACCAGTGCCGACGTTGAAGTCGCCGAGCAGCAGGACCGGCTCCTCGGTGCGCGCCGCCTGCTCGGCCAGCCAGTGCGCGGAGCGGACCCGGGCCGGCTCGCTGACATGATCAAGATGACCGTTGATCACCACGAACCGTACGCCGGAGACGGAGTCGGCGAACCTCGCCCGAGTGATCATCCGGGGCAGCTCGTTGCCCCAGGTCGCGGAACCGGGCACCTCCGGAGTGTCGGACAGCCAGCGGTGGGCCACGTCGAGCACGGTCAGCCGAGCGGTGTCGTAGAAGATCGCCGAGGTCTCGTCGGAGTTCCGGCCGCGCCGGCCCTCGGCCAGGTACGCATAGTTCCGCGGCAGCAGCGCGGCCAGGTCCGCGATCGCCTCCGGGTGACCCTCCTGGGTCCCGAGCACCGTCGGCGCCAGCTCTCTGATCAGCGTCGCCACCGGCTCCCGGCGGACCGACCACGGATGATCATCGAAGGCGAGACTGGTCCGCAGGTTGTAACTGACGACGGTGAGCGGCTGCACGATGCACGATCGTAGTTGGCCGTACC
Organism: Microlunatus parietis; assembly: GCF_013407955.1. Classification (GTDB taxonomy): domain Bacteria; phylum Actinomycetota; class Actinomycetes; order Propionibacteriales; family Propionibacteriaceae; genus Microlunatus; species Microlunatus parietis. The sequence goes on from NZ_JACCBU010000001.1 coordinate 6,935,868, forward strand.
GGCGGGCAGGGCGCCCGGTACGGTGTGCCCATGCGTGGCGTGAATCTCGGCGGTTGGCTGGTGTTGGAGAAGTGGCTCACCCCCTCGCTCTTCGCGGGAGTGCACGCCGAGGACGAGTACCAGTTCATGTCCACGCCGGGCGCGGTGGAGAAGCTGCGCAAGCACCGGGCCGAGTTCCTCGCCGAGGACGACTTCGCCTGGATCGCCGATCACGGGCTGGAGCTGGTCCGGATCCCGGTCGGGCACTGGGTGTTCGGCGACGCGCCGGAGACCGGACCGGACGGGCGGCAGCTGCTGCTCGGCTGTCTCGACGAGCTCGACTGGGCGATGGAACAGTCACGGCGGTATGGGCTCCGGGTGCTGCTCGACCTGCACGGCGCCCCGGGCTCGCAGAACGGTCGTGATCACAGCGGCAAGAGCGGCCGCCGCGCGTGGTACGACAACGCCGACTACCGGCGCCGGACCGTCGACGTGCTGGAGCGACTGGCCCGGCGCTACCGCGATGCCGATCACCTGTGGGGGATCGAGCTGCTCAACGAGCCGATGGACCCGCGGGTCTGGACCTTGATCACGTTCTATCGCGAGGCGTACGGGAGGTTGATCACGATCCTGCGGCCCGGCACCAAGATCGTCTTCTCCGACGGCTTCGTGCCCTGGCTGACCCGCGGCGCGATCCGGCCGGTGCCCGACTTCCCGGTGATCATGGACTGCCACCTCTACCAGTGCTTCTACCCGTGGGACCAGAACAACTCCGTCGAGCACCACCTGCGCAAGGCCCGGCGCAGCCGGGCGAGGTTGATCAACTGGCTGAGCCGCCGGCACCCGGTGATCGTGGGGGAGTGGAGTGTGGCGCTGCCCGGCCGGACCATCGCGGGCCTCTCCGACGAGCTGCGGCACGCACTGCGACGCGACTACGCGGCGGCCCAACAGGAGGGCTACGCGGCTGCGGCGGCCTGGACCTATTGGAACTACACGGCCGAGGAACGCAACGAATGGAACTACCGGGCCCTGGTCGAGGACGGTCAACTGGTACCGCGCTGAACGGTCCGGAAGGAAACCATTCCCGGGATGAATGGTTCTCGGACACCATCTGTACATCGGAATTCCCTCGTTCCGCGCCATTCTGTGGAATTCACCAGCGCCGATTGTCGGCACCGACAGTTGTGTCACGATTGACGAGATGTTCCGTGTGGCGAGTTGCCACGTGTCGATCCGTCCCGCCAGACTCCTTCGCGGCGGGGAATCCAATTCCGGGTGTCGTTCGCCCAGGTTCGGCCCGGAATCCTCGGAGCGGGCGGTCGCCCGGAGAACGACTGCTCGCCGTCTCACCTCCTTCGTCCATAGGAGGTGAGGCGCCGCTCCGGGTTTCGCCGATTGATCGGGTGAATTCCGGCTGGGTGGACTCGGCGGCACGATGTCCGCCCGAATTTCGAGCCGAGGAGTTCGGTCGTCATTCACGAAGGAATTCCGCCTATTCACGGACGCAACCTCACCTTCACGCGACCGTTTCAATCCGGCGCCACACTGGCCCGATGGACGACTTCCAGGAGCTGGCGCGCCGTCGGCACATTGCGATGGTGGCGCACGACAGCAAGAAGCTCGAACTCCTCCAATGGGCCGACTTCAACCGGCGTACGCTGTCCCGGCACACCCTCTACGCGACCGGCACGACCGGGACGATGCTCACCTTCGAACTCGGCCTGGAGGTGACCCGGTTCCTCTCCGGCCCGGTCGGCGGCGACCAGCAGATCGGCGCCAAGATCGCCGAGAACGTGATCGACCTGTTGATCTTCTTCTGGGATCCGTTGGAGGCTCAGCCGCACGATCCCGACGTCAAGGCGTTGCTGCGGCTGGCGAACGTCTGGAACATCGGCGTCGCCTGCAATCGGGCCAGCGCAGATCTGATGATCTCCTCGCCGCTGCTGGACAACGGCTACCGGCCGCACCGTCCCTCGGTGGAGTCCGTACGGGACGGGTGGAGTAAACTTAGGGCAACCTAAGTCGGGAGGTCTCATGTCGTCGATCCGCCAGGCCGTACGCGAGCTGTCCAATCGTGGCGACGTGTTCACCTGCCCGGTCCGGATCGACTCCGTGACGACGATCTCGCCGGGCCTGCTCCGGATCCGGGTGACCGGACCGGGCCTCACGGACTATCGCGACCCGCGGCCGGCCGATGCGTTCAAGATCGCGATCCCGGTCGACGGCGGGCCGATCGACTTCCCGGGCCGCCGGTCCGACCGGCTTCCGGTCTGGAACGACGGGCCGCGGCCGCTGCTGCGCGCCTTCACCGTCCGTGGCGTCGCCGAGGACCGGTCCTGGCTGGACTTCGACGCCTGGTGGCACGGTGACGCCTACACGGCCGGCTGGCTCCGCCGGGCTCCGGACGGCACCGAGATCGGGATCTCCGGGATGCGCCGCGAGTTCGTTCCGGCCCTCGGCGTGGACCGGCACGTCCTGGTCGGCGATGCCTGTGCCCTGCCGGCGGTCGCGGCGATCGTGGAGTCGCTGCCCGACGGGACCGCGGTGACGGCCGTGCTCGGCGTCGCCGACGAGGCCGACCGGGCCGTGCTGCCGGAACGGTCCCGCCTGGACGTGCACTGGACGTCGAACAGCTCGCCGTACGGCAGCGACACGGAGCTGGCCGCGGCGGTCCGCCATGCGCTCCCGGAGCCGACCGGTGAGCGACTCCAGGTCTGGATCGGCGCCGAGGCCGGCGTCGTACGCGAAGTGCGCCGGTACGTCCTCGACCACGACCTGGTCGCCCGGGACGACCTGCACGCGTCGGCGTACTGGAAGGCGGGGGAGGACTCGACCGTTCGCGACGCCGCGCTGCTCACGGAGTACCAGCGGCTGGTCGCGGACGGCGCCAGTGCGACCGACCCGGACACCCGTGAGCTGGCCGAACTCGGTGCCTCCTGACCGACCTCGGTTGGTGGTCAGCGAGCGAACACCCGGCCGTCGGCCAGCACCACCAGCATCGCTTCGCCGGGCGCCACCTCGACCCCGGCGATCCACTCCGGGAACCGCCACCGCCCCGTCTCCCGGCCGGCGGGGTCCAGCCCGACCAGCAGTCCGTGATCGGCCGCCGCCAGGTAGCCCGGCTGCGGAGTCGCGACCAGGAAGCGCACCGTGTCGCCGATCTTGGCCCGGAACCGCGGTCTCCCGTCGGCGCCCAGCGAGATTGCCTGGAATCCCGTCGTGCCCAGGATGATCTCCTGGCCGACGGCGGCGTGGAACGTGCCGGCGGTGAGGGTGGTGACCTGGCCGCCGACGTTGCGGGACCAGCCCGGCACCAGTTTCCCGCCGGCATAGCGATAGCTGCGGACGTCGTTCTGCTTGGTGCCGTAGACGATCGACGGTGGGCCGTCGGCCTGCTCCAGGGTGCCGACGGCGGTGAAGCCCGGACCGGCGGCGGCGGGGCCACGGACCGAGGTCTTGTCGTCCCAGATCACCGGGTAGAAGTACTCCAGCGCGTAGGCGCCCTCGTCCCGGCCGTCGCCGTCGAAGTCGGCGAAGACGGCATCCTCGATGCCGTAGAAGTAGAGCATCGTCTCGTGCTTGATCGTTCCGGCCCAGTCGAGCCCGTAGACCCAGCGGAACTGCGTCCCGACCATCAGCCACGGAGCCTGGCCCCGGCCGTTGACGTAGCCGAGCCGGATCGTGGTGATGCCGAGCAGGTTGCCCTTGATCTCGCGCCGGGCCGAGGTGTTGGGAATCTCGCGGACCCAGCGCTCGCGGCCGTCGAGCGACAGCGCGTGCACCCGCCAGCCCTCGGTCGCCACAGTGACCAGTTGATCTTCGTCGTGGACGTGAGCGGCGATCTCGTTGACCCGCCCGCTGACCGTCGCGGACCAGACCGTACGGCCGTCCGGGGTCAGCGCGACGACCCGGCCGTCCTCGGTGCCGACCAGCAGCAAAGAGTGCCCATCACCGAACGGCGTGACCCGGTGGGTGGCGGTGATCCGGCCGGACACGGCGGCCAGTTGCCGCCAGCTCTTCGGTACGGAGGTGCCGGCGGAGATGATCTTGTCCGGCGGCGTCTTCTGATCATGGTCCGGGCGCAGCCGCTCGAGCACGGCGTCCGCGTGCCGCCGGCGCACCGCGGAGGATCCCTGGTCGATCGGCCCGGGCCGGATCGGGTCACCCTGCTCGTCGTACCGGACCAGGTCGCGGCGGACCGGGTAGGCGGCCCAGGATCCGTCGGCGAGACTGACCGTGACGATGGCCTCCTCGCCGAAGCGGTGCCGGGTTCCGGCCAGCGTGATCATGGTCGCCCCGGCGATGATCAACCGGTCCGGCCCGATCAGGTGCCACTCGCCGTCGCTGGCCAGCTCCGGCGCCTGCAGCCGGCCGCGGACCAGCCACCAACTGCGGTCGCCCAGCTCGACCTGGCAGATCCGGCCGCCCCACCGGCGCGAGGTGAGCCCCGGGTCGGTCCCGGGGCCGCTGGCGAGGACATTGACGAACCCGACGGCGTCGCCGGCCGAGCGGGCGCGCTCGGGGTGGAGTTGGCTGAGCACGGTCTCCTGATCGGCGAACGGGTACGGATACGTGCTCTTGAAGTATTTCCGGAAGTGGCCGTACCGCTCCCGGGTCTGCAGCCGGGAGTCGTCCAGGCTGTCGATGATCATGGACGCATCGCGCTGCCGGGCGTGGAACCGGTGCCCGGCCAGGGTCCCGGTGCCGAGGGCCTGCCACTGGTTCTTGATCAGGTACGAGCCGTCGTCGAGGATCCGGACGTCGTCCAGGATCAGGTGGAACCCGCCGTCCACGGTGATCACGGTCCGGGTCCAGTCGGTGCCGTTCCAGGCCGGCACCGTCGAGCGGCTGACCGCGGCGCCCTCGACGTCGGCCACCCAGTCGATCCGGGTGAACGCGCCCATCCGCTGCTGCTCGCCGTTCCGGACCACGACCACGCCGCTGTGGTGCTCCGGCGTGTTCTCCATGTAGTCCCGGTCGGTCAGGAACAGCCGCTGATGGGCCGAGTAGCCGATGATCGCATTGCCATCGAGGTGGTTGTGCCGGCCGCCGGTGAAGCCGTCCAGCATCAGGCACGGCGCGTCAATCCCGAGCCCGGCGCGGAAGGCCAGCTTGTGGAACGTCCGGTCCTGCGGGATCTCCGACGGCGTGGTCGCGGTGAGATCGTCGTACACGCCGGGCTCGATCGGGTAGGCCCGGACGGCCGGCGGCGCGGGGGCCTCACCCGGCGGGCCGCCGTCGTCGTCGAGCACCAGATAGCGGTGCAACGGAAAGTCGAGGTCGGGCATCCGCTGGCCGCTGAACGGCCCGGTCCGGGCCCGCTCCTGCAGCAGCGCGTAGAGCGGATCGCCGAACAGCCAGGTGGCAGCGTGCATCACCTGGGAGTGCCCCCAGGAGTAGACGCCGCTGTAGCCGAACGGATAGACGTCGCCGCCGCCGACCATCATCCCGAGGTTGTCGATCATGAGCGCGTTCAGGTCGGCGCTCGGCCGCAGGGTCCGGTTCAGGTAGTCCAGCTGCCCGGTGAACATGCCGTAGTCCATCGTGATCATGGGCAGGTGCATCAGGTAGTCGGCGCCCTCGTCGAGACTGATCACGGCGGTGTTGCCGGCGAAGATCATCGCGCCGCGGTCGTACCAATCGCGGGCGGCCGGAAGATCGTGGTGGCGGAGGAAGTAGTCGGCGCCCGCGACCAGCGACAACGCCGGATACGCCTCGTGATTCCAGCGTGGCGCCTCCGGTCTGGCCCTGATCAGGTACGAGTCGTTCGCGTTCGCGGCGAAGGTGGTGTGCAACGCCGCGAGGACCTGCGCCCGTTCGTCCTCGCTGAACCGGCCGTCGCCCTCCAGCACGGCCCAGACGCTGATCAACTCCTCGCCGTTGGTCCACATGTTCCGGTTGTTGTTCAGCTGGTTCGTGGCCGGTTCCGGGTGCTCGTTGACGAACGCCGCATAGCCGAGCAGATAGTGCCGGTGCAATCGGGCGAAGCCGACATCGGCCGTCAGCAGGTGCGCCTCGCCGGCGATCCTGATCTCGTTCAGCACGCTGTGCAGCCGGACCGCGTCGGCCTCGACGCCGACGCTCGGCACCAGCGAGCCGAGCAGTGCGTCGGCGTCGGCCAGTTCCCGGTTCAGGTACGCGTCGTCGGCCACCCCGTCGTTCGGCAGGGCGGCCTGCACCGCGTCGGCCAGGCGGGCCCGGTGCTGCAGGCCGAGGGTGCTGCCGTCGATCGCGCCGATCAGCGCGGTGACCGCGGCCTCGGCCCCGGCCAAGTCGCCGGCGCCAAGCACGACGGTGTTGCCGCCCAGCCCGAACGGGTCGACGAGGGTCCGGATCCAGTGCCCGCCGGGCCCCGGGAACCACGAGTCGACCATGGCGAACCGCATCCCGTAGAGCCGGGCCAGCTGGACGTTGTTGCCGAGCTGGCCGAGCAGGATCGTCGGTCCGGCCCAGCCGGTCTCGAACTTCGCCTGCTCGGGTACGGCCACCGTCGGCACCGGAACTCCGGCCGCCTCGGCGATCCCGGCGGCCAGCGCGGCGCCGAGCTGTTGCCAGGCCGGCCGGTCGGGCGCGACGATCACCACCCGGCCGAGATCGACGCCCGGATCGATCGGGCGGGGGACCGGCGTCGCCCCGTCCTCCGCCCGGGCTCGGCCGGCACCGGACCGGCCGAGGGTCAGGGCAGCGGTGGCCCCGGAACCGATGATCAAGGAACGGCGACTGAGGAGCATGGCTCCCCCTCTCCCGACGGCAGCACTGCAATCCATTGCAGTCGATCATGGAGGCGAGGGGGCGTCAATGATCCGGCCGACTTGTCTCGGCCGGCGATGCAACCGGTTGCAGCTACTCCCGGAGTGGACAGTCGTGCCGTCCCGACGCGTCATCGATCGACGAGTGATTCGATCGGGCGGAGGGTACGGATGCCCCGGCTTGCGGTGGCGTAGATCGCGGCCAGGCCGAGCAGGATGGCGAAACCGCCGAAGGCCCAGGAGCCCCCGGCGGCTTCGATCAGGAACCCGGCCAGCAATGGTCCGAGCGGGCTGAAGGCCTGCGACAGGGTGCCGAGCACTCCCATCACCCGGCCCTGCAGTGCGTCCGGAGTCGTGGCGAGCTGGTAGGCCAGGAAGGTCGCGTTGACCGCCGGCTCGAGCAGCATGAAGATCATCAGTGGCAGCACGATCAGGTAGCTCCCTCGGACCAGCACCAGGGACGCGATCAGCGCCGCCGCCAGCCACGACATGGTCATGATCAGCGCCCGGGCCGGCAGTCGGCGCTGGATCAGGGGAGTCAGAAACGTGCCGAGCAGCCCACCGGCCATGATCACGGTCTGGGCGCCCCCGATGCCGGCCGGCGGCACGCCGTTCGACTGCAGCTGCACGATGAAGGCGAAGAACACACCCTGCATGGCCACGTTGGAGAGCGGTGCCCAGACCAGAGCTGCGCGCAGGAAGGGCTGTTGCCAGACGAACGCGACGCCGGATCGCATCGACGGGAGGAAGGCCTCGCGCTGTTCCTCGCCGGCTCGCCGCAGCGGTTGGCGGATTCGGAGGATGGCGACGAGCGAGGCGAGATAGGACACCGCGTCAGCGACGAACGGTGCCCACCGGGCCAGGCCGAACAGGGTGCCGCCGAGCGGCGGGCCGGCCAGCTCGGCGGCGTAGGCCCGGGTCTGCTCTCTCGATGCGGCCAGTGGCAGTTGCTCGGTCGGCACGATGTTGCGCAACGCGGCCGAGTGGGCCGGCCCGAAGAACGCGCCCGCGGCTCCGTGGATGAGCGCGACGGCCAGCACCAACGGCATCGACGCGACCCCGCCGGCGACCGCGAGACCCAGTACGGCGAACGCGCCGGCCCGCGTGCATTGACAGCTGATCATGATCCGGCGCCGGTCCCAGCGGTCCACCAGCGCGCCGGCGGGGACGGAGAGCAGCACCCACACGGCCAACTGCGTGGTGCCGACGAGCCCGGCCTGGAACGGCGAGCCGGTCAGTGCCAACACCAGCAAGGGAAAGGCGAGCTGGGAGGTACCGGTACCGAGATCGGACAGGGCCTCACCCAGCCACAGTCGGCGGAAATCGGCGTTGCGATGCAGCGGAACGATCATCGGATCCTCCAAGATCTAAAGCAGTCACTATAAAGTGAATACTTTAGATCTGACAACGGTGAGCAGCCGGTCGACCGGCTCAGTCAGGGTCGGGGATGATCGCCAACGCGATGCGCACGCGCTGGGTGCCCTTCCGGCGAGTCCGGCGCCAGCGATAGGGCTTGGCCGCGGCCATCACGGCATCGATGAGATCTCGGGTCTCGTCCGGCGTCAGATACACCGTGCCGGAGTCGAAGTTCGCGTGGTCCTGCCACTCCGCCGGCAACGTGGCCTCGGCCGCCGCATAACGGTCGACGGAACGACGGAGGTTGTCCACGACGGCGCCGCTGAGCAGGCTCGCAGCGGCCTGCTGAGCGCGGCTCTGCAACCCCTCCACGCTCAGGCCCTGAGCCGCCGCCCGCCAGGGGTGCTCGCGGCCGTCGCGGGCCGAGTCATCGCGTTCGACGATGCCGAGCTTCTCCAGCGCGCGCATGTGATAGTTCATCGCGCTGGCTGAAAGGTCGGTCAGGGCGGCCAGCTCGGTCGACGTCGCAACGCGGCCGCCGTACAACTCGTCGATCGCGGCGATCCGCGCGGGGTGGCTCAGTGCTTTGATCGTCCGCGGATCCGTGAGCTTGAGTTGCTTCCGACGAGGGCGAGGCATGCACCGAAGCGTAGCGACGGACCCGCTGGCAGCCGCTGAACGAGAGGGGTCAGCTGGAGAAGGCGGCGTCGAACGCGGCCTCCGGCGGCGTGATCCCGTTCAGGGCGCGGACGTACGCGAGCGCCTCGGGGGCACCGGCCAGCCGGTCCATCCCGGCGTCCTCCCATTCGATCGAGATCGGCCGGTCGTAGCCGATGTGATTGAGCATCCGGAAGATGTCCTCCCAGCGGGTGTCGCCGCGCCCGGTCGAGATGAAGTCCCAGCCGCGGCGCTGGTCGGCCCAGGGCAGGTGCGAGCCGAGCACGCCGTTGCGGCCGTTGTTCATCCGGACCTTGGTGTCCTTGCAGTCGACGTGGTAGATCCGGTCCTTGAAGTCGTCCAGGAAGCCGACGTAGTCCAGGCCCTGCCAGACCATGTGCGACGGGTCGAAGTTGAGCCCGAACGCCGGCCGGTGCTCGATCGCCTCCAGGGTGGCGACCGTCGACCAGTAGTCGTACGCGATCTCGGACGGGTGCACCTCGTGGGCGAACCGCACGCCGACCTCGTCGAACACGTCCAGGATCGGGTTCCAGCGATCGGCGAAGTCGCGGTAGCCGGCTTTGATCACGTCGTCGCTGACCGGCGGGAACATCGCCACGTAGTGCCAGACCGACGAGCCGGTGAAGCCGATCACCGTCTCGACGCCGAACCGGGCCGCGGCTCGCGCGGTGATCTTCATCTCCTCGGCGGCGCGCTGCCGGACACCCTCGGGATCACCGTCGCCCCAGACCCGCGGGTTCACGATCGCTTTGTGCCGGTCGTCGATGATCGACTCGCAGACGGCTTGCCCGTTCAGGTGGTTCGAGATCGCCCAGCAGCCGAGCCCGTGCTTGGCCAGGATGTCCTTGCGGTCCTGGACGTACGCGTCGTCCTCGGCCGCCTTCGCGACATCGAAATGATCACCCCAGCAGGCGATCTCCAGGCCGTCGTAACCCCACTCCGAGGCGAGCTTGCACACTTCCTCGAACGGCAGGTCGGCCCACTGTCCGGTGAACAGGGTCACCGGGCGAGCCTGCTTCGGGTTCGCCTGGCCGGTCGCCTCGGGCAGCGTGTTCGGTGCGGTCATCGTTGTCACTCCTGAACTGTGGGATGGGGATGATCATGGTCGGTCCGGCCGGAGCCCGGCACCCAGAGAACCTCGCGCTCGGGCCCGTTGACGTACCGGGTGAGGATGAACAGCAGGTCGGACAGTCGGTTCAGGTACGTCAGCGGCAGCGGTTCCAGCCGGTCGCCCTCGGCCTCCCGGGCCGCCCAGCCGGTCCGCTCGGCCCGCCGGACGACGGTCCGCGCGACATGGAGGTACGCGGCGCCGAGGGTGCCGCCCGGCAGCACGAACGACTCCAGCTTCGGCAGCCCGTCGCCGAACTCGTCGCACCAACGCTCCAGCCGGTCGACCGAATCCTGGGTGATCCGGAGCGGATGGTGCTGGCCCGGCATGAGCTTCGTGTCCGGCGGTGGGACCGGGTTGGCCAGGTCGGCGCCGACGTCGAACAGCTCGTTCTGGATCAGGCCGAGGACGTCGCGCACCGGGTCCGGCAGCTCACCGCCCGCCAGCGCCACGCCGATCGCGGAGTTGGCCTCGTCGACGTCGCCGTACGCGGCCACCCGGAGCTCGGTCTTGGAGACCTCGGAGAAGTCGACCAGCCGGGTCCGACCGCCGTCACCGGTCCGGGTGTAGATCCTGGTCAACCGAACCATGCGACCACCCCACGCCGTTCTTCTCCTCCGCCGCGCTCCCCCGAACAACGCCGCGGGGACCCCGGATATCGCCTCGCCGCGGGTGCCATGATCAAACCCTACGAGGGCAGGGCCCGTGGCGCACCTGCGGGTTCCACGGGTCGGGTCAGAGCCGCTCGGCGAGGGCCCGGACGACGTCGGCGGCCGGCCCGGTCCGGGCCTCGCGGAAGCCGGTGCCGGCCCACAGGTGCAGCCGGTGCGGGTCGCCGGCCCGGGCGGCGGCCCGGCGCAGGTCCCGGGTGAGGTGGTGCAGGGCCGGATAGCCGTACGGGGCCGCGGCATGGTGCCGGTCGACGAACGCGTTCCGCAGCGCGCGGGCCGGGCGGCCGGTGAAGCAGTGAGTGATCACGGTCTCGGTGAAGCTCGGGTCGGCGAGGGCCTCCCGGTGGGTCGCGGAGGCGCCGCTCTCGTCGCAGCGCAGCAACAGGGTGCCGACCGCGACGGCATCGGCACCGGCCGCGATCAGGTCGCGGACCGCGGCCGGTCCGGTGACGCCCCCGCCGGCGATGACCGGCAGCCCGGTGCCGGCCCGGACCGCGCGGACCAGGTCGGGGAACGGGCGGCTCGGAGTGGCGGCGCGTGGATCGAAGCGAGCGCTGTGCCCGCCCGCCTCGACCCCCTGGACGACCAGCCCGTCGACGCCGAGCTCGCGGGCCGCCGCGGCCTCGGCCGGGGTGGTGACGCTGGCCAGCACCCGCGTCCCGACCCGCTGCAGGGCCAAGACGGCGGCCCGGTCGGGCAGCCCGAACGTCGTCGAGACGACCGGCACCGGGTCGGCCAGCAGCAGGTCGAGCTTGGTCGGCCAGGCATCGTCGTCCTCGACCGGTACGGGATCGAGGGCGACGCCGAGCGCAGCCGCCTCGGGAGCGAGCCGTTCGGCATAGCGCCGGAACTCCGCGGGGTCCGGCCGATCGTCCTGCGGCAGGAAGAGATTCACCCCGAACTCGCCCACGGGCCGGACCTCGGCCAGCAGCTCGGCGAAGGCAGCAGGGGAGAGATAACCACCGGCCAGGAACGGGAACCCGCCGGCCCCGGCGACCGCCGCGGCCAGGGCGGGCGTGCTCGGTCCGCCGGCCATCGGCGCCGCGACCAGGGGCAGGGCTGAGTCCAGGAGCCGGGCCATGTCCGCATCCTCCCACCGGCGCGCGCGTCGGCTCCGGGCCGGGCGAGGCCGCATGGCAAGGTAGGCACGTGAATCCCGTCCCGCGCCGTATCGCCCTGGCCCTGGCGGCGCTCTTCCTCACCGGTTGCGGCACCATCCCGGTCAGCGACCCGCTCAGTTCCGGTACGGCAGCGCCGGACGATCCCGCCTCGAGTGCGGCCCCGCCGAGCAGCACGCCTTCCAGCAGTCCGCCCGTAGGTCCCGGGGCACCGTCCACGCCGGCCGGGTCCGGATCGCCGGTCCCGTCCGGCTCGGCGTCCCCGTCCGGCGGGTCCACCCAGGCCGGGCCGCAGCCGCCCGCGACCGGGGGCGTGACGACCGTGCCGGAGGGCCCGGAGACCTGCGAGTATCCGGCCACCGGCACCGCGTCCAAGCCGGTCCAGCCGCCGAAGACGACCGGGGTCGCCAACGCCGGCCAGCCGGTGTTCTCGATGATGACCAACGAGGGCGAGGTCAAGCTGACCCTGGACCGGGCCAAGGCACCCTGCACGGTGAACTCGTTCGAGTCGCTGGCGCTGCAGGGCTTCTTCGACCAGACCGCCTGCCCGCGGCTGGTCGACTCGGGCATCTACGTGCTCCAGTGCGGCGACCCGGCCGGCGACGGCGGCGGCAATCCCGGCTACAGCTTCGCCGACGAGACCGACGGTACGGAGTCGTACACCACCGGCGTGATCGCCATGGCGAACGGCGGGCCGAACACCAACGGCTCGCAGTTCTTCCTTGTCTACAACGACTCCACGGGCCTGGACGCGATGGAGCAGAAGTACACGATCTTCGGGACCATGGACGCGGCGTCGACCGCGGTCGTGCAGCGGATCGCGGCCGAGGGGCAGGACGGCACGAATCCGTACGGTGGCGGCAAGCCGAACAATCCGGCCAAGATCAGCAAGGTGATCAAGCTCAGCGACTGAGCTGGAGCTTCATCCCCTCGTGGCTGGCGACGAAGCCGAGCCGTTCGTAGAACCGGTGCGCGTCCACCCGTGACTTGTCGGTGGTCAGCTGGACCAGCCCCGCGCCGCGCTCCCGGGCCCGCTCGATCGCCCAGCCGATCAGCCGTGCGCCGAGGCCCCGGCCGCGCTGGTCGGCGGCGACCCGGACCGCCTCGATGATCATCCGCAGGGTGCCGCGGCGGGACAGTCCGGCGACGAAGGTGAGCTGGCAGGTGCCGACGATCCGGCCGTCGTCCTCGACCACGGCGAGCAGCTGGTTCGGGTCGCGCTCGATCTCGGCGAACGCCTCGGCGTACCCGGCGGCGTCGGCGGCGTCGGTCTCCCGGTCCCGGCCGAGCGGGTCGTCCCGGAGCAACACGATGATCTTGCCGACGTCCGCCGCCCTGGCCCGCCGCACGATCACCCCGTCGCCGAGCGGCCAGTCCGGCTCGACCGGCTGGACGAACTCGAGCCGGTTGCCGTGCGGGTCGTCGGCGTAGAACCGGCGGAAGCCGGGCAGCTCGTCGTCGATCCGGATCGCGCGACCGGCCGCCGTCAACCGCTCCGCGAGCGCGTCCAGATCCCCGACCCGGATCGCCGGGTGGGCCTTGCGGGCCGGCCGGAAGTCGTCCTCGATGCCGAGGTGCAGTTCGTAGCCGGGGCCGCGGAACCAGCAGCCGCCGCGGGCGGCGAGCGCGGGCGGCTTCGCGATCTCGGTCAGGCCGAGCAGGTCGGCGTAGTACGTGCGGGAGGCGGCCTCGGAGTCGGGCGGGCTGGCGAGCAGGACGTGGTGCAGCATGACCACAGACTATCTTGACATCAAGACACTTTGGGTACGGGGCGCGCGGGCGTCATCAGCAGCGCCAAGAGAACCGGGAACTCGAGGTACGCGTGGTAGCTGGCCAGCGCACCGTAGAGGGCCTTGCCGGTGAAGTAGTCGGAGACGAACAGGGCGCCGAGGAAGACGCCGCCGACCGCCCCGACCGCCCAGGTCCGCCAGCCGCGGAGCCAGGGCACCCGCGCGTCGAACGCGGCCGCGGCCTCCGGCGCGTACCTGGGCAGGAAGCCGACCCAGACCACGTAGTGCATCGTCTGCAGGAACGCGAAGATCACCAACAGCCGGAGCCCGATCGTGACGGGGGCGTCCGGGGGAGCGCTGGCGGCGATCACCCGCGACCCGTCCCCGACGAAGCCCGCGACGACGCCCGGGTCGGCGACGATCAACCCGTCGGCGGCGCCGGCCAGGATCAGCGCCGGGACGACGAGGACCCAGAGCACCTGCGACGCCCGGAACCAGTCCCGGGCCGGCCCGTGGATCCGGCCGGCCCACTCCCACAGGAAGACCAGCGGCACCAGGTTGTGCAGGTGGGTCAACATCACGAAGTGGTACGAGGGCCAGGCGAACGAGCCGACCGCGGCGACGGCCAGCACCAGCAGGGCCAAGGCCAGCCGGCGGCCGCGCAACCCGTACCAGCAGCCGACGCCGAGGACCAGATAGCCGAGCCCTACCTCGGCATACCTCGCCAGCGCGGGCAGGTAGCCGGCGATCAGCCGGCAGGCCACGATGCCGCTGATCAAGATCACCAGCAGGATCAGGAACCGGCCGGTCAGGATGGCGGCGAACCGGCCGGCGACGTACCGCAACTCGAGCACGTTGTGAAGCACGCCGAACGCGATCAGCCCGAGCACCGTCAGGGCCAACGGCGCGCGGAGGGCGAGGGCCAGCGCCCCGACGGCGGCGATGATCATCAATGTTGCGAGCAGCGCCCCGCGCGGACCGGGAACGGGCAGACTGGGCACGGTGGTGGAGGCGGTGTTGAGCTGGGCCGACGGTTTGCTGCCGGCGTTCGCGCTGACCTGTGCCATCGAGATCCCCGGCTATCTGCTCGGCTGGGCGACGCTGGGCTGGCTGGGCCGCCGGGCCCCACTGCGGATGCCAGTGGCGGTCCTGCTCGCGATCCTGGTCAACCTGGCCACCCACCCGCTGCTCTGGCTGACCGTCGGGCAGCTGCCCTGGCTGGTCATTCCGCTGGAACTGCTCGCGGTCGGGATCGAGGGACTGATCGTTGCGCTGGTGGTCCGGCGTCGCTCCGCCGACCTCGGCTCGGCGCCGCCATGGGCCGGGCCGGTCTGGGCCTGGCCGGTGGCGCTCGGCGTGAACGCGCTCTCGGTGCTGGCCGGCTCCGCGCTGCTGTCGTTGATCATGGACCGGCTCTGAATCACCGGCGCAGGTAGCGGATCAGCAGTACGGCCACCACGGCGGCGATCACGGCCAGCACGACGATGATCACGACCGGGCCGACCTGGGTCGCCGGTTCCGGCGCTACGTCCAGCGGGAGCAGATGCATGGCCCCATCTTGGCGGCAACCGGGTCAGGCGGCGAGAAAGACCCGCAGGGTGGCCAGGAAGGATTCCGGCTGCTCGGAGTGCACCCAGTGGCCGGCGTTCTTGATCACGACCTTGCGGACGGCCGGGAACAGTGCCCGCATCGGTTCCCGGTCGGCGTCGGTGATGTAGTCCGACCGCTGCCCGGCCACCCAGAGCACCCGGCCGTCGTACGGCGGCTGGGTCACCTCCGGCCAGGAGCCGAGCACGTCCAGCCGGTCGCCGAGCACCTGCAGGTTCTGCTGCCAGCGCCAGTGATCGCCGTCCCGGCGCAGGTTCTGCAGCAGGAAGCCGCGGACCACCGGATCCTCGACGCACGGGACCAGGGCCTGGTCGGCCGCGGCCCGGTCGGGCAGCCCGTCCAGGTCGAGCGAACGCATGCCGCGGACGTACCGGGCGAACGGGCTGTCGCCGGTCAGCTGCTGCGGCCGCGGCGACACGTCCACCACGCACAGCCGCTCGACCAGCTCGGGGTGCCGCAGCGCGATCATCATCGCGATCTTGCCGCCCATCGAATGGCCGACCAGCGCGAACGGTTCGCCGCCGGTCAGCTCGGCCAGCCTGCTGGCGACCAGGTCGGCGACAGCGGGGTACGCCACGTCGTCGGTCCACAGCGAGCGGCCGTGGTTGGGCAGGTCGACCAGCAGGCTGCGGTGATCAGCGGAGAGCGCCTTGGCGATCGCGGTCCAGTTCCGGCCCTGCCCGAACAGGCCGTGGCAGAAGACGACCCGGCTGCCGTGGTCGCCGACGGTCATGGTGTTGAGCACTGCTGTGCTCATCGGCGACGCTGCCAGCAGGCGGTGTGCCAGTGCCGCCGGGACTCCAGGCCGGAGTCGGCCAGCCAGCCCGGGTCGTCCGGCCAGGCGACGAGGTGCGGCGTGCCGGGCCGGATCGGCTGATCACAGCCGGGGCAGCGGTACTCCTTCTCGGCCTTGGCTCCCGGCACCGTACGGACGATCCAGCGGCCGTCGCCCTTGTCCTCGGCGTGGGCGTGATGGGCTCCCAGCGGCCGGGCCGGCCGGGTGTGCTTGCTGCGGCGGCGGACCATGATCACCACAAGACCACGGCCGAGGAGTTGATCATCACGCCCTGCAGTCTGCCAGACCGGTGGCGGCGGTTCGGCTGCGGTCGAGCGGGCTCGCGCCGGTACGGTGTCCGGGTGCGTTTGGTGATTGCTCGCTGCCAGGTCGACTACGCCGGTCGGCTGACCGCTCATCTGCCGATGGCGACCAGGCTGATCCTGATCAAGGCCGACGGATCGGTGTCGATCCATGCGGACGACCGGGCCTACAAGCCGCTCAACTGGATGAGCCCGCCGTGCACGCTGACCGAGCTGCCGGCCGAGTCCGACGAGGCCGAGGTGCCGGGGCTGGAGGCGCTGAAGGCTGTCTGGGAGGTCAAGAACGCCGAGGGGGAGACCCTGCGGATCGCCCTCGCCGAGGTGCTGCACGACTCCAGCCACGAGCTCGGGGTGGACCCGGGCCTGCGCAAGGACGGCGTCGAGGCGCACCTGCAGGAACTGCTCGCCGAGCACCCGGAGACGTTCGGTGCCGGCTGGAGCCTGGTCCGGCGGGAGTACCCGACCGCGATCGGTCCGGTCGACCTACTCTGCCGCAACGCCGAGGGCGGCTACGTCGCGGTCGAGGTGAAGCGGCGCGGCGAGATCGACGGCGTCGAGCAGCTGACCCGCTATCTCGAACTGCTCCGGCGCGACCCGCTGCTCGGCGACGTTCAGGGCGTCTTTGCCGCGCAGTTGATCAAGCCGCAGGCCAAGGTGGTCGCGACCGATCGCGGGATCGCCTGCGTCACGGTCGACTACGATCTACTGCGCGGCCTGGACGACCCGACCGAGCGCCTCTTCTGATCCGGAAACCCACGTTCCCTGAGCCCGGGTCCACCGCGCCCGAACCGAAAACAGCTGATCCGATCAATCTCTGCCCTTTGACAAGCTCGGGATGCGTTGGCGCTCGAGCCCGCCAGAACACCAACGCGGCGGGTCCCGGCCGAGTGACCGGGGCCCGCCGCGTTGTTGCGTGCAGGTGGGGAAGAGTGAGGCGGGTACCTCAGAAGTTGACCGGGCTCATGAGACGTCCGCCGTCTTGGAGTCCTGCCGCTCGAGATCGGTGAAGTCGAGCTCCGGAACCTCAGGCAGCTTCTCCGCGGTCTCCAGCGCGAGCGCGGAGAGCGAGGCCAGCTGGCTGAGCATCTCCTGCTTGCGACGGCCGAGCAGCTCGTACTCGCTGCGCATCTGACGCTTCCGCCAGGCGAACTCCTGCCGAGCCCGCTCGTCGATCGTCGCGGCCTGGTGCTGTGCCTGGGCGACCAGCTGGTCGGCCTCGGCCACCGCGGCGACCTTGATCTGCTCGGCCTCGGCCAGGGCGTCGGAACGCAGCTTGGCGGCGTTCTCGGCCTCCTCGGCCAGGTGCTGCGACGAGGTCCGGTGGTGCTCAGTGGCCTCGGACAGCAGCTTGGACAGCTTGGCCTCGGACTCCTGCTGCGTGGTCCGGAGCTCCGTCAGCAGCTCGTCGCGCTCGGTGGCGACCTGCTGGCGGACGTCGGCGATCTCCTTCTCGGCGGAAGCGACGATCGACTTCGCCTTGATCTCGGCGGACTGGACCTGAGCCCGAGCCTTCCGATCGGCCTCGGTCGTGACGGCCTCGGCCTGCAGCCGGGCCGCCGTCATCAGCTGCTCGGTCTCGCCGCGGGTCTTGCTGAGCAGCTTGTCGGCGTCGGCCGCGGCCTGCTGCCGGAGCCGCTCGATCTCCGCAGTGCCGGAGGCCTTCAGCTCGGCGCGCTCTTCCGCGGCGTGCTGGTTGAGCATCTCGATCTCGGCACGGGCCTTCTGCAGTGCCTCGTCGGCCTCTGCGGTGGCCCGCTCGGTCACATCCTTGGCCTGCTCCTCGGCGATCCGCAGGATGTCGCCGGCGCGACCGCCGAGATTGGTGAAGTTGACTTCGCCACCCTTGGAGGTTTCATCGAGAGCCTTGCGGAGCTGCTCGTTCTCCTCGGTCAGATCCGCGATCTGCTGGTTCAGCTGGTCGGTCGAGCTCGAGAGGACCTCGATCCGGCTTTCCAGCTTCTGGAGTTGACTCGACACGGCGGTCGGGTCGTATCCCTTTCGGACCAGCGGAAACTGGGGGGTGGTGGTTTGGGCGAATGCGCTCACTCGAATCCTCGGGGCTTGTGGTACGTGTGGACAGGCGCCACCTGACGCCAAATGCTTTTCCCCGAGCCCGAGTCATGCTACTGAGCCAACGCCGATCCGACGAGGGTCTGCGGCGATTTTTCTTAGGATTCGCACGGAATCGGGTTCGGGAGGGCCCGCTTTGGTCAGGAAGTGTCCAACTTCGGCTGCGCGACTTCGTGCAGCAGGAGCAGGACAGCGGCAGCGGTGGGCACCGCGATCAGGGCACCCACCACGCCGAGCAGCGTACCGCCGATGAGGGCGGCGATGACCACCAACGCGCCGGGAACGTTGACCGACCGCTTCATGACGCGCGGCGAGAGCACGTAGCTCTCGAACTGGAGGTAGATCAGGTAGTAGATCACCGCGGCGATCCCGCTCACCGGGGACTGGACGAAAGCGATCACGCAGACGATCACCGCGGCGATCGGCGGGCCGATCATCGGGATGAAGTCGAACAGCGCGACCAGCACCGCGAGCGCCAGCGCGAAGTTGCGCAGCTCGGGTACCCAGATCCCCACGATCCAAAGGAAGACGAAGGATCCGATGCCGGCGCAGGTGACCACGACGAAGAGCCCGGAGAGGTACGACCCGATCCGGTCCGACACCATGTCGCCCAGTTCGGCCACCCGATCCCGCTTCGAAGCCGGCGCCAGCCGGTAGATGCCGGCCTTGATCGCCGGCAGCGAGGCGAGGAACCACAGGGTCAAGATCAACAGGGTGAAGCCGGAGAACACCGCCCCGATCACGATCTGACCGGCACCGAGGATGCCGCCGAACAGCTGATTGACCCAGGCTCCCGAACCGAGGAACTGGGTCAGGTTCGAGATCACCTGGTACTGCTGGTCGAACGCATCGATCTGCGGGTTGCGCAACAGGTCGCTCAAGATCGTCGGCGCCTGCACCACCAGGTTGGTGATCTGCTGGGTGAACACCGGCACGATGGCAAAGCTGGCCAGGCCGAGCACGACCAGCAGCCCGAGGACGACGATCAGCACCGCGAGCCAGCGGCGCCGCACCCGCTTCCGCAGCAGCTCGACCATCGGGTTCAGGCCCAGCGCGATGAACATCGCGACCAGGATCAAGATCAACACCGACCGGGCCTGCAACACGAGGTTGGCCAGGCCGAACGCGATCAGCGCGCCGAGCGTCCCGGAGAAGCCGATCCAGAACGGCGGCATCTGGAACAGGAACCGACGCTGCGGCTCGGTCACCGCATCCGGACCCGGGGTCACCTCGGCGGTCGGCGGCCGCCGAGGTGCCTTGGAGGGCTCTGCTCGCGAGGGTTCGGCTGGTGAGGGATCGGTCGGTTCAGCCACGATACGGTTGCGACCCCTGGCCGCTCCCGCCCGTCTGTTCGGGGTACGGGCTCGCGCCCGGACGTGGCAGGTGCTCGGTGCCGGCCGGACGCGCCGGCGGCGGTGCGAGCACGGTGTGGTCGCCGCCCTGCGGGTGCGGCTGGCCCTGCGGGCTCTGCGGGCTGCGCTGGCCCGGTCCCTGCGGCTGGCCTCCCTGCGGCTGACCCGAACCCTGCTGGCCGGGACCCGGCTGGCCCTGCGGCTGGGCGTGCCGGGGCTGGCCCTGCGGAGGCTGCCCCTGGCCCGGATGCCCGAGGCCCTGCTGGTTCGGCGGTCGCTGGCCCTGCTGCGGCTGCCCCGGCGGGGACTGCGGGTGCTGCGCCGGGTTCGGTCGCTGGTTCGGTCCGGCCTGGTGCGGCCCCGGCTGGTTCGGGCGGGCCTGATTCGGTCCCGGCTGGCCCTGCGGGCGCTGCTGGTTCTGCGCGGGCTGATTCGACGTGGGCTGGTGCTGCGCGGACTGGTGCTGGGGCGGCTGGCCCGCGCCGGCCGCGCGGTCCTTGTCGCGGATCAGCGTGCCGTCGTCGTCGGGCTTCGCCGACGGCGAGGTCGCCGAGGCGGCGGGGGAGCCGGCCGAGCCCGGCGCCGGTGCACCCGGCTGCGGGCCACCGGCCGAGGCCGGCGAGCCGGCCGGCTGTCCGTCGCGGACGGCCGCCTGGACGATCGTGGTGTCCGGATCGAACGGCGGCTGGGCGGCCGGCTCCGACTTCGGAACCCCTCCCGACTTCGCCGCCGGCTCGGCGTCGGACGGCGCGCCGTCCGGCTTGGCCGGGTCGATCGTGTCCTCGGCGTCGCCGCTGGATCCCTCCGGCAGCGACGGCGGCAGGTTCGGCGGCCGGAGCAGCGTGGTGTCGCCGTGCTCGGCCTCGAAGCCCTCCAGCTCGTCCAGGTCGGGGAACGTCTGCGCGGTCTGTTCGGCCAGCGCGGAGAGGCTCGCCAGCTGGTTCAGCACCGCCTGCTTGCGCTGCCCGAGCAGGTCCGTCTCCCGCTTCAGCTGCTGCTTGCGCCAGGAGAACTCCTGCTGGGTCCGCTCGTTGATCGCGGCGGCCTGCTTCTTCGCCGCAGCGATCCGCTCCTCGGCGTTGGCGATCGCCTCGGTCCGGATCCGTTCGGCCTCGGCCACGGCCTCCGACCGGATCCGCTCGGCCTCGGCGATGTCCTTCTCCAGCCGGGCGGTGGCGTCCTTGTTGTGCTGGGTCGCCTCGGCCAGCAGCGCCGTGGTCTTGCTGACGTGCTCCTCGTGGGTCGCCTTCAGCTGGCTGATCGCCGCCTCCCGCTCGCTGGCGATCTGCTGCCGGGTCTCGGCCACCTCCCGCTCGGCCTGCCGGCGCAGCGTCTCGGTGTCCAGATAGGCCTGCTGGCGTACGGTCTGGGCCTCCTGCTCGGCCTGGCGCCGGTGCGCCTCGGCCTCGCGGCGGGCCGCGGCGACGATGTTGGCCGCCTCGGCCGCGGCCTTCTCCACGTGGGACTTGGCCTCTTCGCGGGTCCGGCTGCGGATCTGCTCGATCTCGGACTTGCCGGTGTTCTTGATGTTGCTGCCCTCGCGGGCAGCGGCCTGCCGGATCCCGTCGGCCTCCCGCCGGGCCACCTCGCGGATCCGGTCCGCGTCGACCGAGGCGCGGTCGACCATCTCGCGGGCCTGTTCCTCGGCGAGCCGCAGAATGTCCGTCGCCCGCCCGCCGAGGTTGGCGTAGTCGACGTTGTCCGGTGCCGGTCGGCTGTTGGCCTGGTTCAGTTGATCACTGACCGCAGCCAACTGGTCCTCGAGGTCCCTGGCCTGACGACGTGCATTGACGACGGTTGCTTCGAGGGTCCGCACGTAGTCGTCAACCGCGGACCTGTCGTACCCGCGGATCGCGGACGGGAAGTTGCCGACCGCACTTGCCGTATCGTCAAAGAGATTCAGGCCGGTTTCTTCCGAAGCCACATCCGGTCCTCTCCGTGCACGCTGATGAGAACGCACCCGAGTGCGTTCTCCTTACCGTATCCTCATCGGCGGTCACGCCCAAGACGACCAGTGTCACACTGATCTGGAACGGGTGCGGGACGCCCGCGGACTGAGGGGAGAGCGTCGTGGTTTCGGTGATCGTCGGCGGAGCGCGGACGCCGATCGGGCGGCTGCTGGGCGGACTGAGCGGGTTCCCCGCAACGAAACTGGGCGGGCACGCGATCGCTGCCGCCCTGCGCCGCGGCGGGGTCGACCCGGCCGCGGTGGGCTCGGTGATCATGGGCCAGGTGCTGCAGGCCGGCGCCGGCCAGATCCCGGCCCGGCAGGCAGCCGTCGCCGGCGGAATCGCCCTGGACGTGCCGGCACTGACCGTCAACAAGGTCTGCCTGTCCGGCCTGAACGCGATCGCGCTGGCCGATCTCATGATCAGATCCGGCGAGGCCGAGGTCGTCGTCGCCGGCGGGATGGAGTCGATGTCGCTGGCGCCGCACCTGTTGCCGACCTCGCGGACCGGTGTGAAGTACGGGCCGGCCGGGCTGGTCGACCACATGGCGCACGACGGACTCTGGGACCCGTTCACCGATCAGGCGATGGGCGCGCTGACCGAGAGCTGCAACACCGGCGACGCCCTGGTCAGCCGGGCCGACCAGGATGCGTTCGCGGCGCGGTCGCACCAGCGGGCGCTGGCCGCGACCCAGTCCGGGGTGTTCGCCGAGGAGATCGAGCCGATCGAGGTCGCCCACCGCCGCGGCGCGCCCTCGCTGGTCGCCGCCGACGAGGGGATTCGGCCCGGCGTCACGGCCGAGACGCTGGCCGAGCTGCCGCCCGCGTTCGGCGCCGGCGGAACGATCACGGCCGGCAGTTCGAGCCAGATCTCCGACGGCGCCGCCGCGGTGATCGTCGCCGACGCCGAGGTGGCCCGCCGCAACGGCTGGCGGGTGCTCGCCACGATCGGCGCCTACGGGCAGGTGGCCGGTCCGGACTCGTCGCTGCAACTGCAGCCGGCCAACGCGATCCGGCGGGCCTGCGAACGGCAGGGCGTCGACGTCGCCGCGCTGGACCTGATCGAGATCAACGAGGCCTTCGCCGCCGTCGCGGTGGCCAGCGCCCGCGACCTCGGCCTGTCCGACTCCGCGATCGACGAGCGGGTCAACGTCAACGGCGGCGCGGTCGCGCTCGGCCACCCGATCGGTGCCTCCGGGGCCCGGCTGGTGCTGCACCTCGCCCTGGAACTCGGCCGCCGCGGCGGCGGCACCGGCGTGGCCGGGCTGTGCGGCGGCGGGGGCCAGGGCGACGCCTTGCTGCTCACCGTCGGCGACGCGTGATCGACCCCGAGACTGTACGGGAGCGGCTGCGGGCCGGCGACCGCCGGCTGCTGGCCCGGGTGCTGTCGGCGATCGAGGACGACGCACCGGTGCTGCGTGACCTGGCCGCGGCGCTGGCGCCGGCCACCGGGCACGCGTACGTGATCGGGCTGACCGGCGCGCCGGGCGTCGGCAAGTCGTCGGTGACCGCGGAGCTGATCGGCGCCCTGCGGGCCCGCGGCGACCGGGTCGGGGTGCTCGCGGTCGATCCGTCGTCGCCGTTCTCCGGCGGCGCCCTGCTCGGCGACCGGGTCCGGATGCAGGAGTACGCGCTGGACGACGCCGTGTTCATCCGGTCGATGGCCAGCCGGGGCCATCTGGGCGGCCTGTCGGCGGCGGCGCCGCAGGCGCTGCGCGGCTTCGACGCGGCCGGCTACGACGTGGTCCTGGTGGAGACCGTCGGCGTCGGCCAGTCCGAGGTCGAGGTGGCCCGGATCGCGGACGCCTGCGTGGTCCTGCTGGCGCCCGGGATGGGCGACGGGGTCCAGGCGGCCAAGGCCGGCGTACTGGAGATCGGCGACCTTTTCGTGGTGAACAAGGCCGACCGGGACGGCGCCCAGAGCCTGATCCGGGAGCTCCGCGGGATGGTCGCGCTGGCCGATCACGGCCCGGACGACTGGAAGCCGCCGATCGTCCGGACCGTCGCGACCACCGGCGAGGGGATCGCCGACCTGGTGGGACGGCTGGACCGGTTCCGGGCCGAGGCGGAGCGGACCGGGCGCTGGCAGGACCGGCGATTGGGCCGGGCGGAAACGGAGGTGTCGGCGCTTGCGCTGGCCTCGCTCCGACGTAGGCTCGGCGCCGCGGACTCCGGCGGCGGCGACCGGCTGGTCGAACTCGCCGAGGACGTACGAGACGGAAGGCTGGACCCGTACGCTGCGGCCGATAGACTGGTCGCTGCGCGGGAGTGACCCGGACGGTGCGCTGCGGGTGGTCTCGGGTGAGGCAGGAAGGTCGGCGTGGCAGGGCTGCGTATCGGGGCGACTGAGGTGACAATGGTGGGGACCCAGGCCCCGCGTCGAGCAGAAGGTGTTGATCTGAATGAAGTGGATCAAGCGAATCTTGCTGGTCATGGTGGTGGCGTTCGTCGCCTTCTACCTGATCGGGAATCCGAACGGTGCCGCGGGCGCCGTGCGCAGCGGGGTCGACGCGGTCGCCAACGCGCTGAACTCGTTCGTCGTGTTCTTCAGCGCCCTTGCCGGGTGAGTAGGTGTTCGGCGCGCTCAGCCGGCTGATCGATCCGCACGTCGAGAACTATCTGCTGGTTGGTGAGGGGGAGCAGATCGTCGACGAGGTGCGCCGGCACTGGATGGCGGTGGCCTTCCCGGTGGTGCGGGTCATCATCGCGGTGATCCTGGCCTGCGTGTCGATCTTCGTCGGTCCGCTGGCCGGCGCGTTGCTGATGGTGGCGGCGTTGATCATCGCGTTGCAGGCCGGCTGGCGCATTCTGACCGCCCACATGGACCGGTTCGTGATCACGACGATGCGGGTGTTCCGCGTGCACGGCGTGTTCACCCAGAACCGGGCGACGATGCCGATGGCCCGAATCCTCGACATCACGGTGGAGAAGCCGGTGATCGGCCGGGTTTTCGGGTACGGACACCTGGTGTTCGAGTCCGCCGCCCAGGATCAGGGCCTGCGCGACATTCGCTGGGTTGGGCGGCCGGACGAGCGAGACGCTACGATCCAGACCGTGATCCAGCGGTCCGGTCTTCGGGCCAGCATGCAGATCAGTAAAGAGGAAGAAACGTGACCCAGGCTTCGCGCGCGGAAACGGGGGGACACAGTCCCGCCGGTCCGGAGCGTCCGAGGCTGGTCCCGCAGCCGGTGCGCGAATCGTCCGATCGCCACCGGCTGCCGTTCGATCCGATCCAGGCAGCCGCCGAGCAGTGGTCCCGGCGCTGGGCCGAGACGCCCCGGATGCGCGCGGTCACCTCGCTGATGCGAGTGCACCAGCTGGTGCTCACCGAGTTGGACGAACTGCTCCGGCCGCTCAGCTTGACCTTCGCCCGGTACGAGGTGCTGGTGCTGCTCGCCTTTTCCCGGCGCGGCGCGTTGCCGCTGGGCAAGATCGGGGAGCGCCTGCAGGTGCACGCCACCTCGGTCACGCCGCTGGTGAAGCGGCTGGAGAACTCGGGCTTCATCACCCGGAATCGGCATCCGGAGGACGGGCGGGCGGTGCTCGCCGCGATCACCCCGGCCGGCCGCGAGGTGTTGCAGCAGGCCACCGACCTGATCGTCGGGGCACGGTTCGCGCTGGGCGCGATGTCGGAGGACGACTGCGACCGGCTGACCGAATTGCTGACGACGCCGCGCGCCGCGGCCGGAGACTTCTGAGGCCACGATGCCGCGGATGATTGCGGTCGCCGACTCCGACTCGTACCTCAAATGGACCCATGCCACCGCTGCGCGCCTGCCGTACGGCTGGACCTGCGACACGATCATCGTCCGCAACCCGACCCAGCCGTCGCCGGCGCAGATCGCCGCGGTCACCGACCAGCCGGTCGAGGTGCTGTCGCGCCGTGAACTGATCCACCGGATCGGCTTCGAACGGCCGGACGCGGTGCTGCTCGGCTGTACCGGGCCGACGGTCGGGCAGCTGTCCGCCCAGCGCGGGCTGTCCGACTCGCTGCGGCGGCCGGTGTTGATCACCGGGCTGCCCGGGATCAGTTTCCCGGCCAGCCCGCGGGCGGTCCGGTTCCGGGCCGGCTGCGACCTGTTGATCGTGCACTCCCGGCGGGAGCGCCGCGAGTTCAGCACGCTGGCCCAGACGATGGCTCCGGGGCTCCGGGTCGGGCTGACCCGGCTGCCGTTCCTGGTCGACACCGAGCCCGGCGCGCAGAATCCGGACGGGCTCGAGCCGCAGTCGCCGCCGCGGGTGCTGTTCGCCGGCCAGGCGATGGTACCGCCGAAGGCGGAGCAGCGCCGGCAGATCCTGCGGGCCCTCGCGGAACTGCCCGGCGATGTCCGGCCGGTGGTCAAGCTGCGGGCCGCCGCGGACGAGCAGCAGACCCACAACGAGCAGCATCCGTATCAGGGGCTGTGGAAGCAGCTGGTCAAGAACGAGCAGCTGTCCCGGCGCCGGGTGTCGTTCACCCAGGGCTCGATGCGGGCGGCGCTGGAGGGCGCGGACGGCCTGGTCACGGTGTCGTCGACGGCGGCGCTGGAGGCGATGGCGGCCGGGGTCGGCGTGTTGATCTTGAACGACTTCGGCGTCAACCAGACCATGATCAACACCGTCTACGCGGAGTCCGGCTGCCTCGGCACGCTGGACGATCTGCGCCGGGGCGAGTTCAAGTCGCCCAACAAGGACTGGTTGATGGACAACTACTTCCACCCGGAGGCGGAGTCGGACTGGCTGGACCGGCTGGACGACCTGCTCGCGATCCGCGAGCTGCACGGCCTGGCCCCGTCGATCACGATGCCGGTCGACTCCCGTTCGGCCCGGCTGAAGCGGCGGCTCCGGCTGGAACTGCCGGCTCGGACCTGGCCGATGATTCGTCGGGTCCGGCGACTGGCGAAGCGCCGGCCTCGGCGGCGCTGACCGAGTCCTCGAGCCGGCGGCCGGACAGGATCCGGTCGCAGATCTCGCGGACCGCGCCGTTGCCACCGGACCGGTTCAAGATCACCCGCGCCGCGGACCGGACCTGCGGGTGCGCGTCGGCGACGGCGGCCGGCCAGCCGACCAGGGACATCGGGCCGAGGTCGTTCACGTCGTTGCCGAGATAGGCCACGTCGCGGCTGTCGATGCCGCGCTCGGCCAGCCAGGCCGACAGGGCGCTGATCTTGTCGTCGATGCCCTGCAGGTGTTCCACGCCGAGCTTGGCGGCGCGGGCCGCCACGACCGGGTTGCGTTCCTTGGACAAGATCAGGATCGGGACCTGGGCCCGGCGCAGTTCGGCGATGCCGTAGCCGTCGCTGCGGCTGACCCGGACCGTCTCGTGGCCGTCCTGGTCGACGTAGGCGGTGTCGGCGGTGTGTACGCCGTCGAAGTCGGTGACCAGGGCCCGGACGCCGACCAGCTCGGTGCTCGGCGGGTCGACCAGGCTGGCCAGCGACTCGGCCATGATCAACTCCTGCGGGGTGTCGATCTCCATCGCGGTCAGCTCGGGCACCTCGACCACTCGGGTCCGGCCGAAGAAGCGGTGCTGGTGGGCCCGGAAGCCGGCCACCTTCATGATGTAGAAGGCGCCGGTCTCGCGGAAGTCGGGCCGCCGGTCCTGCCGCCGGGGCCGTACTGCCGCGTCGTGGTTCTGGCCGACCATGGCGCCGCCGCCGGGCAGCACGTCGTCGGCCCGGTCGCGCCAGATGAAGTCGTACGTCGCGACGCCGGAGAACGCGCTGTCGCAGTCGTCGTCGAGCACCAGCGACACCCCGTTGTCGAGGTCGTCGGGCTGGATGAACGGGCTGGTGCACTGGACGAAGACGAGCACGTCCGGCTGGTGGCCGGCGGCAGCGAGTTCCTCCAACGCGTGCAGCAGCGCCGACTCCGAGCTGGCCAGGTCACCGGCGATGGTCGGCGGCCGCTCGATCACGCGGCTGCCGGCGGCGCGGCCGATCTCGGCGATCTCCGGGTCGTCCGTGCTGACGTACACGGCGTCGATGAAGCGGGACCGACGGCAGGCCGCGACCGCGCGGGCGACCAGCGGCACCCCGCCGACCCGGCGCAGGTTCTTGCCCGGTACGCCCTTGGAGCCGCCTCGGGCCGGGATGATCGCGACGACGCGGAGTTGTTCGGAGGTCTTCACCACGGCGGGGACGCTAGGACGGGTTGGCGTCGCGGAGGTTAACCCCGGGTAGATGTCATGGGAACGGTGGGTGGAGACGCCGCTTTAGTCCAGTGGTGAGATTTAGTAGGGCGTCCTAGTATTTCGTTATGAGCGAGTCTGAGCGACGTCCCGGCTACGAGCGCTGGCGGGCCGCCTATGCGGAGGCCGAGCGGGCCGGCCGGGTCCGGGACGCGGACTTCAGCACCCTGTCCGGGGCCGAGGTGGACCCCGTCTACGGCCCCGTCGACGAAGCCGCGGACGAGCGGATGGAGCGGATCGGCTGGCCGGGGGAGTATCCGTACACCCGCGGTCTCTATCCGACCGGCTACCGCGGCCGGCAGTGGACGATCCGGCAATTCGCCGGCTTCGGCAACGCCCGGCAGACCAACGAGCGGTACAAGATGATCTTGGCCCGGGGCGGCGGCGGGCTGAGCGTCGCGTTCGACATGCCAACCCTGATGGGCCGGGACTCCGACGAGCCGCAGAGCCTCGGCGAGGTCGGCCACTGCGGCGTCGCGATCGACTCGGCGGCCGATCTCGAGCTGCTGTTCGACGGGATCGATCTCGGTGCGGTGACCACCTCGATGACGATCTCCGGCCCGGCGGTGCCGATCTTCTGCATGTACGTCGTCGCGGCCGAACGTCAGGGCGTCGACCCGGCCGTGCTGGACGGGACGCTGCAGACGGACATCTTCAAGGAGTACATCGCGCAGAAGGAGTGGCTCTTCTCGCCGGAGCCACACCTGCGGCTGATCGGCGACCTGATGGAGTACACCTGCGCCGGGATGCCCGCGTACAAGCCGCTCAGCGTGTCCGGTTATCACATCCGGGAGGCCGGCTCGACGGCGGTGCAGGAGCTGGCGTACACGCTGGCGGACGGGTTCGGCTACGTCGAGCTGGGGCTGTCCCGCGGGCTCGACGTCGACCTGTTCGCGCCCGGGCTGAGTTTCTTCTTCGACGCCCACATCGACTTCTTCGAGGAGATCGCGAAGTTCCGGGCGGCCCGGCGGATCTGGGCCCGCTGGCTGCGCGACCGGTACGGGGCCAAGACGGCGAAGGCCCAGTGGCTCCGGTTCCACACCCAGACGGCCGGGGTGTCGCTGACCGCGCAGCAGCCGTACAACAACGTGGTCCGGACCGCCGTCGAGGCGCTCGCCGCGGTCCTCGGCGGGACCAACTCGCTGCACACGAACGCGCTCGACGAGACGCTCGCCCTGCCGACCGAGCGGTCGGCCGAGATCGCGCTGCGGACCCAGCAGGTGCTGGCCGAAGAGACCGGCGTGACCAACGTCGTCGACCCGCTCGGCGGTTCCTGGTACGTGGAGGAACTGACCGACCGGATGGAGGCGGAGGCGGAGCAGATCTTCGCCAAGATCCTCGAGTTGGGCGGCGACGGGACGATGACCGCCGGGTTGTTGCGCGGGATCGAGGAGGGCTGGTTCACCGGCGAGATCGCCGAGTCGGCGTTCCGCTACCAGGCGGCCGTCGAGAAGGGCGACAAGCGGGTGGTCGGCGTGAACAGCCAACTCGAGTCGGTCACCGAACCGGTCGAGATCCTCCGGGTCGGCCACGAGGTCGAGGAACAGCAGCGCGTCGCGCTCGCGGAGCGGCGGGCGGCCCGGGACCAGGCCGAGGTGGACGCGACGCTGGCCGAGTTGAAGCGACAGGCCACCGGCGACGCGAACCTGATCGAGCCGATGCTCGCGGCGGCCCGCGCCGAGGCGACCCTGGGTGAGATCTGCGGCACCCTGCGCGAGGTGTGGGGCAGCTATCAGGAACCCGCTCGGTTCTAGTAGCACGACCGTGCTAGATTTGGGCGCGTGGCCAAGGGTGACGAGACCCGTCGACTGATCCTGCAGCGCGGTGTCGAGACCGCGTACCGGATCGGGCTGGGTGGCCTGACCATCGGCAGTCTCGCCGTCGTCACCGGACTGTCCAAGAGCGGTCTCTACGCGCACTTCCGGTCCAAGCAGGCCCTGCAGTTGGCCGTGCTGGCCGAGGCGCGGACCGACTTCGGTGATCGCGTGGTCCGGCCCGCGCTGGCCACACCGCGCGGGATCCCGCGGCTCCGGGCGCTGTTCGAGCACTGGTCGTCCTGGGCCGCTGTGGGGCGGCCGGGCTGCTGCCTGTTCGTCAAGGCTGCCAACGAATTCGACCAGCAGGAAGGGCCGGTCCGGGACGAGTTGGTGCAGGCCCACCGGGATCTGCTCGACTCGATCGCCCAGATCGCCCGGACCGGGATCTCCGAGGGGCACTTCCGGCCCGACACCGATCCGGAACAGCTCGCCACCGACCTGTACGGCATCATGCTCGCCTTCTACCTCAGTTCCCAGTTGCTCGCCGACCCCGACGCCGAACACCGGGCCCGGCAGGCCTTCGAACGCCTGCTCGCCGACGCCGCCGCCACCGGATAAACCTTCAGGAGAGGTTCCACCATGAGCGCAGAACCATCGACAGAAAAAAGCACGATCGTACGGAAATCAGAGCCCGCCCGGCTTCGGGCGATCAAGTTCGCCCTGGCTGTCGGCGAGCGCGTCGCGCCCAGGCTGGCCGGCCGGCTGGCGTTGCGGCTCTGGGCGACGCCGCCGAGCGCCGCGGGGCGCCGGCAGGACAACCGTCCCGGCCCGGGCCAGGAGTCGGAGCTCACGCTGACCGGCGGGCGCCGGGTCCGGGTGGAGACCTGGGCGCCGGACGGGCAGGCTCCGGCGGGCACGATCTATCTGGTGCACGGCTGGGGCGGCTGGCGGGGTCAGCTCGGCGCGTTCGTCGAGCCTCTCCGGGCGGCCGGCTACCGGGTGGTCGGGTTCGACGCCCCGGCCCACGGCGACTCCGGGCCGGGCGAACTCGGCCGGCATCAGGCGAGCGCGATCGAGTTCGCCGAGACGCTGCGCGCCGTGGTCGCGGTGCACGGGCCGGCGGCCGGCATCGTGGCCCACTCACTCGGTACGGCCACCACGATCCTCGCGCTGCGGGACGGGCTGGCGCCGGGCCGGCTGGTCCTGCTGTCGCCGAGTGCGGACCCGCTGCTGGTGGTGGACCGGTTCCGGGAGCAGCTCGGGCTGGGTCGCCGGTCGTCGGTCGCGTTCCTGGTCCGGCTGCAGCAGGTGGCCGGCCGGCCGCTGACCGACCTGAACGCGCTCGCGGTGCCGGACTCGGTGCCGCGGCCGCCGACCTTGATCATCCACGACCACGGGGACCGGGACACGCCGTACCAGGAAGGGGAGCGGCTGGCCGAGCGCTGGCCGGCCACCGAGATCGTCGGCACCGACGGACTGGGCCACTACCGGATCCTGCGCGACCCGGACGTGGTCGAGCGGTCGGTACGGTTCCTGGCGGGGCCGGATCAGTCGGACCGCGCGAGGGGCGGGTCGGAGCGGCCCTCGATGACGGCGCGGGCGACGCAGTAGATCAAGATCGCCAGGCCGAGCGTCAGCATGATCGGATCGTACGCCGGGAACCCTTGCCAGCACGGGGATTCCGGCCCGACACTATGCCGATGGATCGCTCGGAACTGCTGGATCGCCACGTCGCCGCCTTCAACCACGGTGTCCGCACCGGGGACTACGAGCCGATGCTGGCCGGGTTCACCGACGACGCGGAGTTGATCTTCGAGGGACCGCCGGTCGGGCCGTATCGCGGTCGGGAGGCGATCCGGGCGGGCTACGCAGCGGCGCCGCCGGACGACACGCTGCGCACCCTTGACCGCGCCGTCGCCGAGGACCGGATCACCGCTCGGTACGCCTGGGATGCCGAGCCTGACCAGGACGCGGGTGTGATGATCTTCGAACTCGACGGCGACCGGATCCGCCGGTTGACGGTGCGGTTCGGGCCGTAGGGTCGAAGGACAAGTGCGGTGGGGCTCGGCGTTAATCGGTTCGTCGTCTTGCTGGGGCGGCGCCTAGGATGGCCGGAATGTGCGACCCGCGGATCGAGTTCCCCCCGGAGCTCCCGATCAGCGACCGGGTCGACGAGATCGCCGCCGCGGTCCGCGATCACCAGGTCGTGGTGGTGGCCGGCGAGACGGGGTCCGGCAAGACCACCCAGCTCCCGAAGATCTGCCTCAAGCTCGGCCGGACGAAGATCGGGCACACCCAGCCGCGGCGGATCGCTGCCCGTACGGTTGCGGAACGGATCGCCGAGGAGCTGCAGGTCGAGCTCGGCGACCTGGTCGGCTACCAGGTCCGGTTCACCCGGAAGGCGTCCAAGGACACCCGGGTCAAGGTGATGACCGACGGCGTGCTGCTGGCCGAGATCGCCCATGATCGCCAGCTGCGCCGCTACGACACGATCATCATCGACGAGGCGCACGAGCGCAGCCTGAACATCGACTTCCTGCTCGGCTACCTGAGGACGCTGCTGCCGAAACGGCCGGAGCTGAAGGTGATCATCACCTCGGCCACCATCGACACCGAGCGGTTCGCCGCCCACTTCGCCGACGAGCAAGGGAATCCGGCGCCGATCGTCGAGGTGTCGGGTCGCACCTATCCCGTCGAGGTGCGCTACCGGCCGCTGCTGGAGGACCCCGACGTCGATCAGTCGGCGGCGGTCGCGGAGGCGGTCAAGGAGCTGGCCGCGGAGGGCGACGGCGACATCTTGATCTTCTTCTCCGGCGAGCGGGAGATCCGCGACGCGGCCGAGACGATCAACGGGCTCGGGCTGCGGTTCACCGAGGTCCTTCCCTTGTACGCAAGGTTGTCCGCGGCCGAGCAGCACAAGGTGTTCAGCTCCCACACCGGGCGACGGATCGTGCTGGCCACCAACGTCGCCGAGACCTCGCTGACCGTGCCCGGCATCCGGTACGTGATCGACACCGGCCTGGCCCGGATCTCCCGCTACTCGGCCCGGACCAAGGTGCAGCGGCTGCCGATCGAGCCGATCTCCCGGGCGTCGGCGGACCAGCGCGCCGGCCGGTGCGGCCGGGTGGCGCCGGGCATCTGCATCCGGCTGTACGAGGAGGAGGACTACCTCGGCCGGCCCGAGTTCACCGAACCGGAGATCCTGCGCACCAACCTGGCCTCGGTGATCTTGCAGTTGACCGCGGCCGACCTCGGCGAGATCCGGTCGTTCCCGTTCGTCGAGGCACCCGACGCCGCCCAGATCACCGACGGCATCCGGTTGCTCGACGAGTTGGGCGCCCTGCGTGGTCAGGGGAAGGGCGACCGGGACCGCCCGCGGCTGACCAAGATCGGGCACCGGCTCGCTGCCGTACCGCTGGATCCGCGGATGGGCCGGATGCTGCTGGCCGGCGAACGGTACGGCTGCCTGGCCGAGATGTTGATCATCGTCGCCGGGCTGTCGATCCAGGATCCGCGGGAGCGGCCGGCCGACCAGGCCGACCGGGCGACCGCGCTGCACCGCCGGTTCTGGGCCCCGAGCGGGGCTGGCGATGATCAAGAAGCGGAGCCGGACGGCAGCGACTTCATCGCCTACCTGCGGCTCTGGGACTACCTCAAGGAACGCCAGAAATCCCTGTCCGGCAACGCATTCCGGCGGCTCTGCCGGGACGAGTTCCTGCACTTCCTCCGGATCCGGGAGTGGCAGGACCTGCACGGCCAGCTGCGCCAGATCGCCCGCGACCTGGGTCTCGGCCGGAACACCGCTCCGGCGTCGCACGCCTCGATCCATACCGCGGTCCTGTCCGGGCTGCTGTCCCACGTCGGCCTGGCCGAACCGGACCAGAAGCCGGCCCGCGGCCAGCCCGATCGTGGCTCCCTAGGGCGGCGGCAGCGCGGGCCCCGGGAATACCTCGGCGCCCGCGGCACCCGGTTCGCGATCAATCCCGGTTCGAGCGTGGCCAAGACCCAGCCGCCGCTGGTGATGGCGGCCGAGATCGTCGAGACGACCCGGCTCTGGGCCCGTACCGTTGCGCCGGTCGACGCCGCCCAGATCGAGGAGGTCGGCGGCCACCTGCTCAAGCGCAGCTACGCCGAGCCGCACTGGTCGGCCCGGGCCGGCTCGGTGGTCGCCTCCGAGACGGTCAGCCTGTACGGGATCCCGATCATCGCCGGCCGGCCGGTCGGCTACGGCAAGATCAATCCGGCCGAGGCCCGGGAGATCTTCATCCGGTCCGCGCTGGTCGAGGGGGACTGGCGGACGCGGCACCGGTTCTTCGCCGCCAACGCCGAGACCCGGGCCGAGGCGGAGGAGCTGGAGGAGCGGACCCGGCGCCGCGACATCGTCGTCGACGACCAGGTGATCTTCGACTTCTACGACGCCCGGATCCCGGCCGAGGTGGTCTCCGGTGCGCACTTCGACCGGTGGTGGAAGGACGCACAGCAGGAGACGCCGGACCTGCTCACGCTCTCCCTGTCCGACCTGGTCCTGGACGACCGCGGTGCCGACCCGGACCAGTTCCCGGACGTCTGGTCGGTCGGCAGCCACGACTACTCGGTCAGCTACCGGTTCGATCCGGGCACCGAACGGGACGGGGTCAGCGTCGAGGTGCCGCTGGCGCTGCTCAACCAGGTGGATCCGGCCCCGTTCAGCTGGCAGGTACCCGGCGCCCGGGTGGAGCTGGCCACCGAACTGATCCGGTCCCTGCCCAAGGCGGTCCGGCGCAACCTCGTCCCCGCCCGTGAGTACGCCGAGCGCGCGCTGGCCTGGCTGGACGCCCATCCCGACCAGCGATCCGGGTCGCTCACCGACGGGCTGGCCCGCGCGATCCGCGGCCTGACCGGCGAGCTGATCGAGCCGGGGGACTGGCGGACCGGCACGGTGCCGGGCCATGTCGAGACGACGTTCGTGATCACCGACGGCGACCGGACGGTGGCCGAGGGGAAGGACCTGACCGAGCTCCGGGACCGGCTGGTCGGGCAGGTCACCAAGACCCTGCGCAGCGCCGCGGCCGACCGGCTCAGCCCGCCGGCGACCACCTGGAAGTTCGGCGAGATCGCGACCGAGTTGCGGCTCGGCGACGGCGCGGTCGGCTATCCGGCCCTGTCCGATGCCGGCGACGCGGTCGCGGTCACGGTGCTCGACTCGCCGCTGCGGCAGCGGCACAGTCACCGGCTCGGGCTGCGCCGGCTGGTGCTGCTGAACATCCCGGACATCACCCGCTGGCTGGTCGGCGGGTTGTCCAACACCGACAAGCTGGCGCTCGGCTCGAGTCCGTACCCCAGCGTGCCGGAGTTGCTGGTGGACGCCCGGCTGGCCGCCGTCAGCGAGTTGATCGATCGCGCCGGCGGAGCCGATCAGATCCGCTCCGAGGCGGCGTTCCGGCCGCTGGCCGACCGGGTCCGGGCCGACGCGGCGGAGCTGGCCCTCGAGCTGGTCGTCCTGGCCGCCGAGAGCGTACGGCTCTGGCAGCAGGCCCGGGCCGGCCTGGACCGGGTCCGCCGGGTCAGCCCGGCAGCCGCCGACGACCTGACCGAGCAGCTGCGGAACCTGGTCTTCGCCGGCTTCCTGGCCGCGACGCCGTACCGGCACCTGGTCCAGGTCCCGCGCTACCTGCGGGCCGCCGTGCTGCGGGCCGAGGCACTGCCCGGCAACGTGGCCCGGGACGACCAGGCGCTGGCGACGGTGCTGGACTGCGAGGACGCGTACGCGGAACTGTGCGCCGGCCTGCCGCCCGGGCCGCTGCCGGACCAGGTGGCCGAGATCGGCTGGCTGATCGAGGAGTTGCGGGTCAGCCTGTTTGCCCAGCGGCTGGGGACGGCGGCGCCGGTGTCCGCCAAGCGGATCATGCGCGCGATCGAGCGAGAGGCGCGCGGGTAGATTGGGCCGCATGATGGATCCACGGGAGCTGTACACCTTGCGGGACGACGTGGTGGCCAAGCTCGCCGGGCACCATCCGGTGCTGATCGTCCAACTGGACGGGTTCGTCGACGCCGGTCAGGCCGGCCGGCTCTACGGCGCGCACCTGCTGGAACACCTTGATCATGAACTGCTGGCCGAATTCGATCATGATCAGCTGCACGACTACCGGAGCCGGCGGCCGGCGATGGTCTTCGACACCAACACCTGGAAGTCGTACGCGGACGTGCAACTGCGGCTGCACCGGGTCGTCGACGAACAGGGCGAGGTGTTCCTGCTGCTGTCCGGGCCGGAGCCCGACGTGCAGTGGGAGCGGCTGGCCGCGGCCGTGCTCGGCCTGATCGATCAGCTCGGGGTACGGCTCACGGTCTCGCTGCACGGGATCCCGATGGCCGTGCCGCACACCCGGCCGATCACGCTGACCGCGCACGCCACCGATCCCGAGCTGGTCACCGGCTACCGCAGCTGGATCGACCGGGTCGAGGTCCCGGCCAGCTTCACCGGCCTGATCGAGTTCCGGCTCGGCCAGCAGGACCGCAAGGCGATGGGCTTCGCGGTCCACGTACCGCACTATCTGGCCCAGTCCGCGTTCCCCGAATCCGCCGTCGCCCTGGCCCGGGCCGTCACCCAGGTCACCGGCCTGGTCGTCCCGACCGAGCCGCTGGAGAAGGCCTCGGCCTCGACCATGGCCGACATCGCCGAGGAGGTCGCCGGCTCGACCGAGGTGCAGGAGCTGGTCGGCTCCCTGGAACAGCAGTACGACGCGATGACCGCCGAGGGCGTCGAGCAGGTCCCGAGCGCCGACGAGATCGCCGCTGAGTTCGAACGCTTCCTCGCCGAACGAGACAAGAACCCCGAATAAACCCGCCGACCAGTCACAAAAGCAGCTGTTTTGGCGGCGTGTCGCTGCACTGTTGACCGGTCGACGCTAGGCGGCTGGGGCTCAGTCGATCATCCGGCGTCGATACCAGCGGGTCGTGGGGTACCTCCAGCGGTTGACGAGATCACGCACGGTCATGATCAACCGGGGACACGACCAGGCCTGGGACGGTTTGTTCAACACCCATCCGTCCCCGATCGTCACCGCCGCATGGGCCAGCTTCCCGTGCTCGGTCCAGTACAGGACGGTGCCCGGTTCTCGAACATGGCCGGTCCCGCGGACCGGTTCGGTCTGCCGGTCCAGCCAGGCCTTGAACTGGTCCGGGAACACCTGGACGATCGCGGTGTCCGGAACGCCGGCGGCGGCCACCACGTTGCCGAAACAGTTCGGCCCGGACCCGCTCGGGAAGGTGCCGGCGAGTCGCTTCGCCTCGGGCAGCAGCCGGTCGGCTCGCCGCCAGACCGATGCGGGTACGGCCTCGTGCTGGCTGGGTCTGCGGTTGGTCTCGACCCATCGCACCAGCAGATCGTCTCCCGCGCGGGCGAGCTCCGACGGCCAGGCGGGCATCGGTTTGGGCCTGGCCGCTCGTCGCCGAGCCGCTGACAGTGCCCGGCGGCTGCGGTAGGGCAGCGCATCGAACTCGGCCTCGTCCAACCTGACCGCGATATCGAGCACCTTGCGTGCCCCCTCGCCCGAGTTCGATCATCAAGGAACCTGACACCGGTGCCGTCGATGATCTTGCCCGCGCATCTTTCCCCGGTGCCCACCCAGGACGCGATTCACTTCCGGACACGAACGGGTTCTGTTGCCGACGCCCGGGGCGACAAGGACGTCTGTGCCCGGCGTTCCTGAGGCAGCGGAGTGCGGCTCAGGTGAGAGCAGCGGGCTCGGTCAGGCGCTCGTCGTAGTTGCTGCGGGCGGCGGCGATCTCGCCCTGGTGGGTCTCGGTCCAGTCGACCAGGGCCTGGATCGTCGCGTGCAGGGACCGGCCGAGCGGGGTCAGTTCGTAGTCGACACGGGGTGGCACCACCGGATGCACCGTGCGCTTGACCAGTCCGTCCCGCTCCAGATGGCGCAGGGTGACCGCGAGCATCCGCTGGCTGACTCCGTCGATCCGGCGCCGCAGTTCGGTGAACCTCAGGCAGCGCTGGTCCAGCAGGGCGATCACCAGCAGCGACCACTTGTCGGCGATCCGGTCCAGGATCTGGCGTACCTCGCAGTCCTCGCGGGTGTCCCACTGGAACGGATCGCCGTCGTCGGTATCACAGGCGGAACCGGGTGACTTCAAAGTGCCTTCTTCCACAACTCCCCATGGTGACGGATGGTTGTGTCAGTTACAAGAAGTAACCGAAATGACGAACGGGAGTTCTGGTGAGTGTTTCGAGTCCACAACGCGCGAAGGTACGGATGCCGGCGCGCGCCCGGGCCGTCGTCTTCGTCCTGTCCGGGACGATCTTCCTCGAGGGCATCGATCTGTCCATGATGGGCGTCGCGCTGCCGTCGATCCGGGCCGACCTCGGGCTGTCCACGCCCGAACTGCAGTGGGTGATGAGCGCGTTCGTGCTCGGCTACGCGGGGTTCGTGCTGCTCGGCGGGCGGGCCGCGGACCTGCTCGGCCGGCGCCGGATGTTCCTGCTCTGGCTGACCGTGTTCCTGGTCGCGTCGGGGCTGGGTGGGATGGCCGGCGAGGGCTGGATGTTGATCACGGCGCGGTTCGTCACCGGCGTCGCGGCGGCCTTCATGACGCCGGCCGGGCTGTCGATCATCACCACGACGTTCGAGGAGGGGGAGCGGCGCAACAAGGCGCTGCTGGTCTACGCCGGGATGGCCGCGGCCGGCTTCTCGCTGGGCATGATGGTGGGCGGTGCGCTGGCCGCCGTGCACTGGCGCTGGGTCTTCTTCGCGCCGGTGATCGCGGCGCTGCTGTTGTTGATCACCGCGGTACGGGTGCTGCCGGCCGGCCCCGCGGAGCAGCGCCGGCCGCGGCTCCGCGACCTCGACCTGGCCGGTGCAGTCACCCTGACCGCCACGATGTTGATCTTGGTGTTGGGCCTGGTCCGGGTGCACGAGGTGCCGGTCGTCGAGTCCTTGATCACGTTCGGTGCGGCGGCCCTGTTCGGGATCGTCTTCGTGATCATCGAGCGGCGGGTGGCGGCACCCCTGATCCGGTTCGGCATCCTGCGGTCGCCGTCGGTGGTCCGGGCCAACCTGGCCGCGCTGCTGGTCCTCGGCGGCTTCAACGCGTACCAGTTCATCCTGGTGCTCTACCTGCAGGAACTGCGCGACTGGACGCCGCTGCAGACCGGCCTCGCCCTGATGGTCCTCGGCTTCGACGCGGTCCTGGCGCCGACCCTGACGCCGCGACTGGTCGCCCGGTTCGGCAATGCCAAGGTGATCACCGCCGGCCTGGTCCTGGCCGCGATCGGGTACGGGCTGTTCCTGCCGCTCGACCTGGACCGCAGCTACCTGACCATGCTCCCGGCGATGGTGATCATCGCCGTCTCGTTCGCCCTGGTGTACGGCCCGACGACGATCCTGGCCACCGACGGCGTGACCGAGTCCGAGCAGGGCTTGGCCGGCGGCCTGGTCAACACCTCGTTCCAGTTCGGCGCCGCCCTCGGCATCGCCGCCGCCTCGGTGATCATCAGTGCCGTGATCGGCGGCTCGCACGATCCGCAGCAGC
Organism: Microlunatus parietis; assembly: GCF_013407955.1. Taxonomy (GTDB): domain Bacteria; phylum Actinomycetota; class Actinomycetes; order Propionibacteriales; family Propionibacteriaceae; genus Microlunatus; species Microlunatus parietis. The sequence continues at coordinate 6,974,778 of NZ_JACCBU010000001.1, forward strand.
AACTCGCCGGGTACCGCTCCGCCCTCCTGGTCCCGCCGGTCGCCGCCGCCCTCGGCGTGCTGATCGTCGGCTCGGCCCTGCTCCGCCGGCGGGCTCAGCCGGCGCGGATCTTGCCGGAGACCCAGTCGAGCGCCGCTTCGACCGCCGTCCGGGAGCCCACGTCATGATCAAGTGAGTCGAACCCGTGCCGCCCCGCGGGAACGTCGATCACCTCGACCGGACGCCCGGCGACCTCGGCGGCCGCCAGAAACGTGGCCACGGTCGCTGCCACGGCGGGCTGTTCGCGGCCGTCCCGGGTGAGCAGCACCGGCGGCCCGTCCCGGCCCAGAGCCCGTACCGGCTGGAAACGGTCGGAGCAGATCGGGTTCGGCCATGCGACCCAGCCTTGCAGCTCGGGTCCGGTACTCGCCCAGGTCGCCCTTGCCGACCGGTCACTTGTGCAGCGACACGCCGCAGAAAGGGCTGCGTTGGTGACCGGTCGGCGGGTGGGGTGGTGGGTGGTTAGGGTCTTGGTGTGCCGAAGTCGATCGATGAACTGGTGGACCTGCTGGAGCTCGAGGAGATCGAGGTCGGGTTGTTCCGGGCCCGGCAGCCGGACACCCGGATGCAGCGGGCGTTCGGGGGCCAGGTGCTGGCGCAGGCGCTCTGCGCGGCGGTACGGACGGTGGGCGAGGACCGGTCGCTGCACTCGATGCACGGCTACTTCCTGATCCCGGGCCGGACCGACATCCCGATCGTGTACGACGTCGAGCAGATCCGGGACGGCCGCTCGTTCTCGTCCCGGCGGGTGGTGGCCCGGCAGGGCGGGAAGACGATCTTCTATCTCTCGGCGTCGTACCAGATCGCCGAGGACGGGTTCGAGCACCAGGACCCGCTGCCGGAGGGCGTGCCCGGGCCGGACGACTGTCCGCGCTACGTCGACCTGCTGGCCGCGGCGACCCGGCGCGAGCCGGCGGTCTGGCAGCGGGAGTACGGCGCGCTGGACGTACGGTTCGCCGGTGACTCCAGGCCCGGCGGCACGCTGACCGACCCGCGGCACCCGGCCCGGGCCCGGGTCTGGGTCCGCGTCGACGGGCGCCTGCCGGACGAGCGGTGGATCCATCAGGCCGCGCTCGCGTACGCCAGCGACCTGACCCTGCTCGCCGCAGCGACGGTGCCGCACGGCGTCTTCATCGGCGACCCGCGGCTGCAGGCGGCGTCGCTGGACCACGCGATGTGGTTCCTGCGGGAGTTCCGCGCCGACACCTGGCTGCTCTACGACCAGGTCTCGCCCTCGGCCTCGAACGCCCGCGGCCTGTCCACCGGCCGTCTGTTCCAGGAGGGGACGCTGGTCGCCGATGTCGCCCAGGAGGGGCTGATCCGCCCCACCACCCGCTGAAGTCAGGGAACAGCGAACGGCCCCCGAGTGGGTGGTCGGGGGCCGTTCGTTTCTCTTTGTGGGTAGGGAAGAGAATCTTTGGGTCAGGCGGCGAGGACTGACTTGCCGCGCAGCTTGGCGATGGCGTGCCGTTCGATTTGGCGGACCCGCTCGGCGGTGATGCCCCAGACGGCTCCGATGTCGGCGAGCTTGGCCTGGCGGCCGTCCAGCAGGCCGTACCGGCGGCGCACCACGTCGGCGGAGCGCTCGTCGAGTTGATCCAGCAGGGCCTCCAGCCGGGCGTGCTCCTCGGCGTCGAGATAGACCTCGTCCGGGCCGGGCATCGGCTCGCGGGCGATCAGGTCACCGAGGGCGGTGTCGCCACCCTCCTCGACCGGCGCGTCCAGGCTCACGTGCTCCCGGCCGTACCGCATCAGGTCGATCACCCGGTCCGCCTCGATGCCCATCTCGTCGGCGATCTCGGTGATCTCGGGCTCGCGGCCGAGCCGCCGCTCCAGAGTACGGCGCACCGCGCCGACCTGGTTGACCTGCTCGGCGACGTGCACCGGCAGCCGCACGATCCGGCCCTGCTGGGCGATGCCGCGGCTGATCGACTGCCGCACCCACCAGGTGCCGTAGGTGGAGAACTTGAAGCCCTTCGTGTAGTCGAACTTCTCGACCGCACGGATCAGGCCCGTGTTGCCTTCCTGCACCAGATCAAGCAACGGCATCTGGGACCGTCCGTACTTGCGCGCCACCGAGACCACCAGCCGGAGGTTGGCGGTGATGAAGCGCTGCAGGGCCCGGCGGCCCTCCTCGGCGAGGAACTCCAGCTCCTCGGTCGAGGCCGACACGGCCTTCTTGCCGCCCTCGTCGTCCAGTTCGCCGGTGAGAATGCGTTCGGCGTACAGGCCGACCTCGATCGACTTCGCCAACTCCACCTCCTCCTCGGCGGTCAGCAGGGGAGTCTTGGCGATTCCATCGAGATACAGTCCAACCGCGTCCTTACCGTCGATGCCTTCGGAGACGCGGGATCGCGTTGCTTGAGCTACCACAGTTGGCCCCTTTCCATGTCCGGGCCGGCGTTGTCTCTGCCGTACACAGGAGTCAACGCCACCGGACGCCGAAAGGATTCCTTCGTAGCCCTGAAGAATCCCTGAGACCTACCTCGGTGGAACCCCGATAGGCCGCAAGTCTTACTTTACTGAGATCTGCGTCACGGGGAAGGGGTTACCTGGTCGATGATCCAGGCGTATTCGAAGGCCAACTCCCGCCACGACTTGTAGCGTCCGCTGACCCCGCCGTGGCCGGCCGTCATCTCGGTCTTGAGCAGGATCGGCCGGTCCTCGCCGTTGTGGGCGACCCGGCGCAGCGCGGCGACCCACTTGGCCGGCTCGACGTAGAAGACCCGGGTGTCGTTGAGGCTCGTGGTGGCCAGGATCGCCGGATAGGCGACCTCGCGCAGATTCTCGTACGGGCTGTAGGACTTCATGTACGCATACACCTCGGGATCGTGCAGCGGGTCACCCCACTCCTCCCATTCGGTGACGGTGAGAGGCAGGTCCGGGTCGAGGATCGTGGTCAGCGCGTCGACGAACGGCACCGCGGCGTGGATCGCCCGGAACGTCTCCGGGGCCAGGTTGGCCACGGCGCCCATCAGCAGTCCGCCGGCGCTGCCGCCGCGGGCCGCCAGCCGGTCGGCGCTCGTGTAGCCGCGCTCGATCAGGTGCTCGGCGCAGGCGACGAAGTCGCTGAACGTGTTCTTCTTGGTCAGCTCCTTGCCGTTCTCGTACCAGGCCCGGCCGAGCTCGCCGCCGCCGCGGATGTGGGCGATCGCGTACACGAAGCCGCGCTCCAGCAGGGACAGCTGGGAGATCCGGAAGGACGGGTCGATCGAGATCTCGTACGAGCCGTAGCCGTAGATCAGGGCCGGCGCGCTGCCGTCCAGCTCGAGCCCGGCCTTGTGCACGATCGAGATCGGGATCTTGGTGCCGTCGGCGGCGGTGGCCCACTCGCGGACCTGGACGTAGTCCTCGGAGCGGTACGGCCCGTGCACCGGGTGGTCCAGCACCTCGGTCCGCTTGCGGACGGTCCGGGCACCGGTCGGCACGTCCAGGTCGACCACCGAGTCCGGCGTGACCAGCGAGGTGAAGGCGTACCGGACGGTGCTACTGGCGTAGTCCCGGCCGGCCACGTGGTCCACCGTGTAGAGCGGCTCGTCGAACTCGAGGTCGGTGCCGGCGCCCGGCGTGCCGTCGGCGCCGCGAGGGAGCAGCCGCAGCCCGGTCAGCCCGTCCCTGCGCAGCCCGAGCACGACGTGGCCCGCGTACGCCGTGACGTCGGTGAGCCGGACCCCGGCCTGGTGCGGCAGCACGGTCCGCCACTGGTCCGGCGAGGTCGCGTCCAGCGGCGCCTCGGCGAGCGCGAAGTCGGGGCCGCCGTCTCGCTGCGGGTCGTTGTGCAGGATCAGCAGCCGGTCGCCGGCGACCTCGACGTTGTACTCGACGCCCTGCCGGCGCGGCGCGATCGATCGCGGGGTCGCGGCAGGTTCTTCGGTGCCCAGGATCAGGTACTCGGTGGTCAGCTTGCTGCCGACGCCGATCAGGATCCAGCGCTCGTCGCGGCTGGCCTCCAGACCGACCCAGTACCTCTCGTCCGGCTCGTTGAACACGTCCACGTCCTGCGCGACGTCGGTGCCGAGCCGGTGCCGGCGGACCAGGTACGGCCGCCAGGCGGAATCGGCCCGCGTGTAGAAGAGGTGATCCGCCCCGGCCCAGGCGATCCCGTACACGGTGTCCGGGATCTCGTCCGGCAGCAGCTCGCCGGTGCCCAGGTTCTTGATCTTGATCGTGTAGCGCTCGTCGCCGCTGAGATCCGTGGAGTACGCCAGCAGGCTGCCGTCCGGCGACACGCCGAGGGCTCCGACGGAGAAGAACTCGGCGTCGCCGGCCTCGGCGTTGCAGTCCAGCAGCACCTCCTCGCCCTCGATCGGGCGCTCCGGGTCGGGCGGCGTGGTCGGGTCGGCGGCGACCACCCGGCAGTGGATCGGGTAGTCCTGGCCCTCGACGGTCCGGGTGTAGTACCAGTAGCCGCGCTCGCCGTGGCGGCGGTGCGACGGGACGCTGAGGTCGGTCTCCTTGGTTCGCGACTTGATGTCGGTGAAGATCGCCTCGCGCAGCTCGGCCAGGTGCCCGGTGCGCGCCTCGGTGTAGGCGTTCTCCGCCTCGAGGTAGCCGATCACCTCGGGATTCTCCTTGTCCCGCAGCCATTCGTACGGGTCGGCGAAGTCGTCGCCGTGGTGGCTCCGGACGGTCGGACGGAAGGCGGCCGTCGGAGCGGTCGCGGCGCGGTCGAGCTGGTCGGTCATAGCTGCCGACCTTAGTCCCTGCCTCCGACGGTGCTCAGCCGAGCTTGCGTACGGTCAGGATCTGCTCGGTCCGGCCGACCGGGCCGTCGAGGTCGTACACGATCGCGGAGGTGAGGCCGATCCCGGTCGGGCCGATCTCGGACCGGGCGTCGAAGCCGATCCAGGCGTCCGGTCCGGACAGCCGCGGCCGCCGGGTCAGGTGGATCGTCAGGTCGGTGTTGGGGAACATCCACTGCTTCGGCGGCAGCCGGGCGGCGATCCCGTTGGCGGTGTCCAGCAGGCCGACGAAGCGGACCAGGTCGGAGGCCTCGACGCCCTCGAGCAGCGCCGTGCGGGAGTGCAGCCAGGCCCGGGCGCGGCCCGGTTCCGAGCCGGGCACGACCCGGAACTCCAGGCTGTCGATGTAGCCGCCGCCCCAGGTGTCGGTGATCGGCCAGACCGGCAGTCCGTCCGGCGCCGGCAACGGATCGGGTCCGCCGCCGGCCACCGCGGACGTGTCGGTGCTGGCCAGCCGCCAGCCGGTCGCCCGCACCGCCGGCCGCTCGTCGATGATCATCATCGCCTCGACCAGCTCGATCGTGCGGCCCGGCCGGATCGTCGAGACCTCGACCCGGAACGGCACCGCGCTGATCACCCCGAGGATCTCGTACGTCAGCCGGCACAGCTGCAGCTCCGGCCGGGCCGCGTGCGTCTCGATCACGTACGCCAGCAGCCCGGCCACCGGCGCCATGTGCTGCTCGGTGTCCCGCCAGGCGCCCTGCACGTGCACGGTCGGGCGGTACCGGTGATCACCGAGGTCGACGTAGTAGGAGTTCGGATCCACAACGGCCACCGTAGGGGAACGGCCGGCCTGCTGACATTGCGGCGCCGATGGGTGACGATGGATCGCATGGGCGACGAGGTCGAACGGCGGGAGTTCACCCGGGCGGACCGGAGTCGCTATCGCGCCAAGGTGCGGACCGGGCTCGACGTCCTGGCGCTGATGCTGACCGAGTCGCGGTTCGAGGCGGACCAGCCGATGGCCGGGCTGGAGATCGAGCTCAACCTGGTCGACCAGGACCAGCAGCCGGCGATGCGGAACGCCGAGGCGCTGGAGGCGATCGCCGATCCGCAGTTCCAGACCGAGCTGGGCCGGTTCAACATCGAGATCAACGTACCGCCGCGGCAGTTGGCCGGGCGCGGGCTGTCCTCGTTCGAGGACTCGGTCCGGGCGGCCCTCAACCACGCGCAGAAGCGGGCCTCCGACGCCGGCGTCGGGCTGGCGATGGTCGGCATCCTGCCCACCCTGGCGCCGGAGCACGCGACCCGGGACAACCTGAGCGAGAACCCGCGCTACTCGCTGCTGGAGGAGGAGATCTTCGCGGCCCGCGGCGAGGACATGGAGATCGACATCCACGGCGCCGAGCGGCTCCGGATGGTGTCCGACACGATCATGCCGGAGGCGGCCTGCACCTCCACCCAGGTGCACCTACAGGTTAGCCCGGACGACTTCGCCGGCTACTGGAACGCTGCCCAGGCCATCGCCGGCGTGCAGATCGCGGTGGGGGCCAACTCGCCGTACCTCTTCGGGCACCGGCTGCTGGCCGAGTCCCGGATCCCGCTGTTCGAGCAGAGCACCGACACCCGCAGCGACGAGCTCAAGGCCCAGGGGGTACGGCCTCGGGTCTGGTTCGGCGAGCGCTGGATCACCTCGATCTTCGACCTGTTCGAGGAGAACACCCGCTACTTCCCGGCGCTGCTGCCGATCTGTACCGACGAGGACCCGGTTGCCGTGCTGGACAGCGGGGGCGTGCCGAAGCTGGAGGAGCTGCGGCTGCACAACGGCACCGTCTACCGCTGGAACCGTCCCGTGTACGACATCGCCGGCGGGGTGCCGCACCTGCGGGTGGAGAACCGGGTGCTGCCGGCCGGCCCGACCGTGCTGGACACGATGGCCAACGCCGCGTTCTTCGCCGGGCTGGTCCGGGCGCTGGCCGACGCCGACCGGCCGCTCTGGTCGGCGATGTCGTTCCAGGCGGCCCGGGAGAACTTCGTCGCGGGCTACCGGCACGGGATCGACGCCGAGGTGTACTGGCCCGGCGTCGGCCGGGTCACCGTAGTCGAGTTGGTGCTGCGGAAACTGCTGCCGCTGGCCGAGCAGGGGCTGCGGCAGTGGCGGGTGAACGGCGAGGAGGCCGACCGGCTGCTCCAGGTGATCGAGCGGCGCTGCGTCCGTGCGGCCAACGGCGCAACGTGGCAGACTGCGGAGGTGTCCGGGCTGGAGGCGGCCGGTCGTGACCGGGGAGCGGCCCTGCGCGCCATGCTCGCCCGCTACCTGGAACTGATGCACAGCAACGAACCGGTCCACACCTGGGAGGCACTGCGTACATGAGCGATACAGGGCGGATGAGCGACTCGGATGCGCAGGCAACGACGACGCCGACGATCGTTGTCGGCTACTCGGCCAAGCCGGAGGGAAGCGCGGCGTTGCGGACCGCCATCGTCGAGGCCGGGCGGCGTGATGCCCGGCTGATCGTCGTGCACACGTCGACCGCGGACGAGGTGGCTGCGCTCACCGACGAGCTCGACCAGTCCGGGGTGCCGTTCGAGGTCCGCAAGGCGCCGGACGAGCTGGACCCGGCGGATGAGGTGATCAACGCGGCCGAGGAGTCGCACGCCCTGTTCATCGTGATCGGGCTGCGCCGTCGTTCGCCGGTGGGGAAGCTGCTGCTCGGCAGCAACGCCCAGCGGGTGCTGCTGGACGCGTCCTGCCCGGTGCTCGCGGTCAAGGCCGAGTCGATCGCCGGGAGTTGATCCGCCGAAGTTGATCTTGGTGCGGCGGGTTGCCGTCGGAGCTCGTACCGCCGCGTCGATTCAGCCATTTTGGGTGGGCGTGTAAGAATACGTTCAGGAACGGCTCTTGACTTCCGACGGGCCGCGCCTGCCCTAGATACGATCCGGTACGCCCGAGAGGTCCTTAGTGTCATCCTCTTCAACTCCCAACGCCGCGCGCGAGGGAATCACGTCCGAATCCACCGTCGAAGCCATCGAGCCTTCGGCACCGCACCAGTCGAACGGCAGCGTCGCCGCTGCCGGCGCGACGCGGGCCAGCCAGGTATCCGCTGCGGTGACCAAGGACGAGGCGCCGGCCGCCAAGCGGCCAGGCCGTCCACCGGCCAAGAAGACGGCCGCCAAGAAGGCGAAGCTGAAGGCGGTCTCCGACGAGCCGGACGAGGCGGAGGGCGCGAGTCCGGGAACCCGGAAGACGGCCAAGAAGACCGCCGCGAAGGGTGCGGCCGCGAAGAAGGCCACCGCCAAGAAGGCGTCCAGGTCCGACGACGACGATGACGACGTCGAGATCACGCCGGAGGAACTCGAGGCCGATCTGCTGGTCGAGGTCGACGGCGACGATGTCGTGCTGACGGTGGGCAAGAAGCTCACCACCGACGACAAGCGGCGCGCCCTGGACGAGGTCGACGAGTCGACCTTCGAGCCGAAGAAGGAGGCCACCCTCGAGAAGGAACTGACCGAGGACGAGGGTTTCAGTCTCTCCGACGCCGACGACGCCGACGAGCCCGAGCAGCAGGTCGTCACGGCCGGCGCCACGGCCGACCCGGTCAAGGACTACCTGAAGCAGATCGGCAAGGTCGCGCTGCTGAACGCCGAGCAGGAGGTCGAACTCGCCAAGCGGATCGAGGCCGGCCTGTTCGCCGACGAGAAGCTGAACGACACCGCGGCCAAGGTGAAGGCCGCGCAGCGGGATGACATGGAGTGGATCGCCGAGGACGGGCGCCGCGCCAAGAACCACCTGCTGGAGGCCAACCTGCGGCTGGTCGTCTCGCTGGCCAAGCGGTACACGGGCCGCGGCATGCTCTTCCTGGACCTGATCCAGGAGGGCAACCTGGGCCTGATCCGTGCGGTCGAGAAGTTCGACTACACCAAGGGTTACAAGTTCTCCACCTATGCCACCTGGTGGATCCGGCAGGCGATCACCCGGGCCATGGCCGACCAAGCCCGGACCATCCGGATCCCGGTCCACATGGTGGAAGTGATCAACAAGCTGGCCCGGGTGCAGCGGCAGATGCTGCAGGACCTCGGCCGCGAGCCGACGCCGGAGGAGCTGGCGGCCGAGCTGGACATGACGCCGGAGAAGGTCGTCGAGGTGCAGAAGTACGGCCGCGAGCCGATCTCCCTGCACACCCCGCTGGGCGAGGACGGCGACTCCGAGTTCGGCGACCTGATCGAGGACTCCGAGGCGGTCGTGCCGGCCGACGCGGTCAGCTTCACGCTGCTGCAGGAGCAGTTGCACGACGTACTGGACACGCTCAGCGAGCGCGAGGCCGGCGTGGTCTCGATGCGGTTCGGCCTGACCGACGGCCAGCCGAAGACGCTGGACGAGATCGGCAAGGTCTACGGCGTGACCCGGGAACGGATCCGCCAGATCGAGTCGAAGACGATGAGCAAGCTGCGCCACCCGTCCCGGTCCCAGGTCCTCCGGGACTACCTGGATTGATCCCAGCACCGAAACGGCCCCCGATCGAAGGATCGGGGGCCGTTTCCGGTTGAGGTCTGTCGTGGGGGTTACTTCAGTCGCTCGGACTCGTCATGGATCTGCAGGGCGACCTGCTTCAGCTTGTCGGCGTGCTGCTTTCCGTGGTGGGCGCAGAACAGGAGTTCGGAGCCGGTCGCCAAGGTCACACGTACATAGGCCTGGGCACCGCAGCGGTCGCAGCGGTCGGCCGCGTCGAGGGTGGGGTCTTCGATCACGGATGTGCTCACGATAGGCCTCTCTTTCGCAACATGTCCGGTCCTCCCCCGGGTGTGAGTCATCCCGAGTCGGCGACCAGTACGGGCGTCGATATCTAGTGAACATCCTTCCGGGGGTGGAATGTTCCCCATTTCGGATCATGATCGTGAAAGTCGAGTAACGATCACCTCAGGATCAGCCCAGCGAACTCCAAGAATGGTGCTCCGGAGGCCGGATCCTCCGACACCGCGAGCATCTCCCGGGGACCGTCGGTGGGCGCCGGTAAGCTCACAGGGTGCCAAGTCCCGCGAAGTCCACGATCGGCAAGCCTGCAACGGAAAGCCGTGATTACGAGGCCCGGCACCTGCTGGTCCTGGAGGGGCTGGAGGCCGTCCGGAAACGGCCCGCGATGTACATCGGGTCGACCGACACCCGCGGGCTGATGCACTGCGTCTGGGAGATCATCGACAACGCCGTCGACGAGGCCCTGGCCGGATCCGGCAACGAGATCCTGGTCACGTTGGGCGCCGACGGCAGTGTGTCCGTCCAGGACCACGGCGCCGGCATCCCGGTCGACATCGAGCCACGGACCGGGCTGAGCGGTGTCGAGGTGGTCTTCACCAAGCTGCACGCCGGGGGCAAGTTCGGGGCGGGGTCGTACAACGCGACCGGTGGCCTGCACGGCGTCGGCGCCTCGGTGGTGAACGCCCTGTCCAGCCGGCTGGACGTGGAGGTGGACCGCAAGTCGGCGACCTGGGGGATGTCCTTCCGGCGCGGCGTGCCGGGCACGTTCGACGGCCCGGGCCCGGACGCGAAGTTCACCGCGGGCGGCGGCCTGCAGAAGCTCGGCAAGGCCAAGCGCGGCGCCACCGGCACCCGGATCACGTACTGGCCGGACCGTTCGATCTTCCTCAAGGACGCCCAGCTGTCCATCGAGGAACTGCACGCCCGGGCCCGGCAGACCAGCTTCCTGGTGCCCGGACTGGCCCTGGTCGTCACCGACGACCGCGGCCCGGAGACCTCGGTCGAGAAGTTCCTGCACGACGGCGGGATCACCGAGTTCTGCGAGTTTCTGGCGCCGGACCGCGCGATCAGCGACGTGATCCGGCTGCAGGGCCAGAGCCGGTTCACCGAGACCGTGCCGATGCTCGACGACAGCGGCGCGATGACGCCGACCGACGTGGAGCGGGATCTCGACGTCGACATCGCGATCCGCTGGGGCGAGGGCTACCAGACGATGGTGCAGTCCTACGTCAACATCATCCGGACGCCCAAGGGCGGCACCCACGTCACCGGCTTCGAGCGGGCGCTGACCAAGACGTTCACCGAGGTGATGCGCGGCACCCGGCTGCTGAAGAACGGCGACGAGGTGATCAAGGACGACGTGCAGGAGGGAATGACCGCGGTCGTCACGGTCCGGCTGGCGGAGCCGCAGTTCGAGGGCCAGACCAAGGAGGTGCTGGGCACGCCGCCGGTGGCCGCGCTGGTCCAGAAGACCGTCGCGGCCGAGCTGAAGAGCTTCCTCACCTCGACCAAGCGAGAGGCGAAGACCCAGGCCCGCGCGGTGATGGAGAAGGTGGTCTCGGCGTCCCGGTCCCGGGTCGCTGCCCGGCAGCACCGGGAGGCGCAGCGGCGGAAGAACGCGCTGGAGTCCTCGACCCTGCCGCCGAAGCTGAAGGACTGCCGGAGCAACGACGTCGACTCGACCGAGCTGTTCATCGTCGAGGGCGATTCGGCGCTGGGCACGGCGCAGCGGGCCCGCAACGGCGACACCCAGGCGCTGCTGCCGATCCGGGGCAAGATCCTGAACGTCCAGAAGGCCTCGGTCGGCGACATGCTGAAGAACGCCGAGTGCGCCTCGATCATCCAGGTGGTCGGCGCCGGCTCCGGCCGAAACTTCGACCCCGACGCGGCGCGCTACGGGAAGATCATCTTCATGGCCGACGCGGACGCCGACGGTGCCCACATCCGCTGTCTGTTGGCGACCCTGTTCTTCCGGTACATGCGGCCGCTGATCGACGCCGGGCGGGTCTACACCGCGGTGCCGCCGCTGCACCGGTTCGAGCTGACCAACCCCAAGAAGGGCCAGCCGAAGTACATCTACACGTACTCCGACGCCGAGTATCAGCGGAAGGCCGCCGAGCTGACCAAGAAGAACATCCGGTTCAGCGAGCCGCAGCGCTACAAGGGCCTGGGGGAGATGGACGCCAACCAGCTGTCCGAGACCACGATGAACCCGCGGCATCGGACCCTGCGCCGGATCACGGTCGACGACGCGATCCTGGCCGAGACGACATTCGAGATGCTGATGGGCAACGACGTGGCGCCGCGCAAGGAGTTCATCATCGACGGCGCGTACGCCCTCGACGCCGCGACGATCGACGCCTGATCGGCGTCACGATCGAAGTTCGAGTTCTTCGACGGGCTGCCCGGTCACGTCAGCAATCAGAGTGAAGTCCTGGTCGTGATGCAGAACGACGAGGTCCGTCAGTTCAGCGGTGGCCGCGATCAGCAGGTCCGGGACCGACGGCGCCCGATGGCAGCCACGGCGTGCCAGGATGCCTTGAACCTCGACGGCCCGGGCTTCGATGGCCGGCGTGAGATTCTGCACGGGCATACGGCTCACCGGTGGTTCCGTCACCAGCGCAGACCAGTCGTCGCCGGACCGCGCCGAGTATCCCACTTCCAGGACCGTAGCCGTCGTCACATGCACCAGACCACGTTCGATGCGTTCAGCCCACACCGAGGCCTGGGCGGCGACACTCAGCCTGGCGAACGCCGACTTGTCGACGAGCCAAGTCGTCATGACCATGCGTCACGCATGACATCCTCGTCGAGGAGATCACGACTCAGCCTGCCGACCCGTTCCAGATCCTCGATGCTGACGCGTCCCTCGTCCCGGGCAGCCTCTCGGGTGATCTGCCGGCGAAGGTACTCGCTGCGGGACAGACCCACTCGTGCGGCCCGTTCGTCGATCCGGGCAAGGTCATCCTCCGCGACGCCGCGAATCAACACATCCGTCATCGCCATCACCTCCGATATCAAAGGATATCAGGGGACGATGCGGGCTGAGCATTACAGCAACTGCTTGAGGGCTCCGGTGTCGACGTCGTACAGGAAGCCGCCGATCTCGGCCCGGCCGGCGATCAGCGGGTGGTCGCGGAGCCGCGCGACGTCGGCGGCGAGCCGGCCCTCCTGGTCGGGCGTGGCGCCGATCTTCAGGTCGCCGAGGTCGGCGCCGGTGCTGGCACGGACGGCGGCGGCGATGTCGGCGTCGGTCCCGGTCGCCATGGCACAGCGGGTGTGCGGGACGAGCAGGACGCGTCGCACATGGAGCAGGTGGACGCCGACGATCACGCCGATCAGGGCGTCGTCGGTCAGGTGAGCGCCGGGCGTACGCAGGATCTTGGCGTCGCCGATCCTCAAGCCCACCATGTGCAGCGGCAGGATCCGGGAGTCCATGCAGGTGAGCATCAGGACGCCGGCGCGGGCGATGCCGTCGAAGCCGCCGTCGGTGAACTGGCGCTGGAACTCGACGTTCGCAGCGAGCAGATCGTCGAAGCTGTCCTGGTGCGCGGGCACGGAATCCTCCACGACTGAAACTGTACGGCGCCGCCGCGGAGGCGATCATGGCGGCTCGCGGAGCGGGATCAGGCCGTCCACGGATCGGTCCGGGTTCAGCCGACCGGGGCGGGACGTGGGACGGAGTGAGTGGGTCAGGCGGCCCGGGCCGGCCGGTTCGTCGTACGGCGGACGACCAGGGCCACCACGATGATCGCGACGCCGAGCACCACCAGCAGCGCGCCGCCGACCGAGGTCATCAGGAGCAGGCTGGTGCTGGGCCAGATCAGGACGACGATCGCGGCCAGGATGCTGATCACACCGAACACGATCTGGGCCACCCGTTGCAGGCCGGCCCAGTTGTCGACGACGCCGGACACGATCGAGGTCACGCCGTCGACGAGCCAGCCCGCGGCGATCAGGATGGCGATCACCAGCAGCGACGTGCCGGGCCGGACGAAGCAGATGATGCCCGCTACGACGGTCAGCCCGCCCAGCACGCCGACGAGGCCGCGCCACCAGTTCGGTGCGGCCCTGGTGGTGACCGCGACCATGATCCGGAAGGCGCCGACGAACAGCAGTTGCAGGCCGAACAGCACGGCGATGATCAGCAGGGTCTGACCGGGCCAGACCATGACGAGGATGCCGAGGACGGCGGTCAGGACGCCGAGCACGATCGCCAGCCCGCCGAGCCGCGGTGGCGAACTGGAGATCTCGCTCGCGGTTGCTTCAGTGCTCACACCGCACCTCCTGGTGCCTCGACGATGGCCCGCAGCAGCGACTGAACGCCGTCAGGGTTATTGAATCCCCGGAACTCGCCCGTGGCAAGGAACAACGCCGAACCGACCAGCTCGGGGAGCGACGGGCAGAGAGGTCAGGCCCGGTTCAGCAGGTGCAGGGTGCGGGCCACCTCTCGCCGCCACTCGCGGTAGCTGGCGGGGTCCTCGGTGAAGTCGCGCGAGTTCCGGACGACGGCGGTCGCGCCCAGCGCAGCCTCGGCGCGTTGCCGGATCCCCGCCGGGGCGTCCGGGTGTTCGGCGAGGGCGCGGCGCAGTTCCTGCATCAGGTTGTAGTCCTCCAGCCCGTCGCGGATGTTTTCCAGCCGCAGGGACGACATCGGTCCGTCCGGACCGGGGTAGAAGATCGACCCGTCGCCCGCGGTCCCGTTGTAGGTGGCCGGGTTCCACTTCGACAGGATGCCGTCGTCGACCAGGAGTTGCGTCCCCCGGTCCGCGAGCAGCCACCGGTTCGTCGCGTAGTAGAGGATCCCCTCGACACCCGACTGGTGCGACATCGGGCCCATCAGCATCCGGGAGTCGATCGGCGGGTAGCCGTTGAACCAGTTCGGCTGCGGATAGTTGGTGGAGATCGCGTGGTACCACCACACCTGGTCACCCCGGGCGCGCGCTGCCTCGGCGCCGTCGTAGCGGTAGCCGTCGATCCAGGGCACCCAGATGTCGACCAGGCCGGTGAGCTGCGTCGCTTCGCCGAAGGTGTCGTCGCGTAGCGTGGTCATGATCGGCAGGTCGGGGAAGCGCTCCTTGATCCTGGTGAACGTGTGCCGAGCCGCGTTGAGCATCGGCCCGGTCGACTCGTCGAAGCCGTACACGACGGCCTGGTCGGCGACGCCGGCCGCCTCGTAGTCGGCCATCGCGGTCTCGAGTTGGCCGATCCAGACGTCGATCTGGGTGTCCCAGGTCTCGGGCTTCTTCGGGTCGAGCAGCCCGGCCCACAGGTACATCGCGGTGAACTGGCCCAACCCGTAGTGATCCCGGATGTAGGTGATCCGTTCCACCGGTTGGGGCACGAACTTCTGCGCCGGCGGCAGCGGCGTCGGGTTCTGGTTCACGGTGTAGATCTGGTCCGGCTGGATCTTGCGCTCGGCCAGGAAGTCCCAGAACTTGATCGTCATCGCCTCCCGCTCGGCGGGGTCGGTGATCCCGTACAGCTCGTGCACCAGCCACGGCGTGAACTGGAACGAGGTCCGCAGCTCCGGGCGGTCCTGCAGGGTGGTCGGCCACACTGTCGCGATCACGGTCATCCGGCGGGCGGGTTCGTCGTCCGCCCGCACGGTCAGGGTCAACCGGTAGGTGCCCGGGTTCGCGTCCCGGCCGGAGGTCAGGCTGACCAGGTAGGGCTGGACGTCCCCGGCCGGCACGTCCACCTCGGCGAGGTCGGTCCGGATCGGATCCGGGGTCCAGCCGGTGTAGGTGTCCCGGCCGTACGCGGAGGTCGGCCTGGTGAACAGCGAGCCGACCGGGGCGACGGTGGCCGCCAGGTGCGCGGCCGGCGCCGGCTTCCCGTCGGGTCCGTGCACGCCTGTGACGCTGATCGAGACGTCCGACAGGTCGACGCCGTACGGGACCACCACGGTCTGGGTGTGTTCGGTCTCCCCGCGCGCCAGCTCGATCTTCGGGGCCGCGCCGGTGCTCGGCCAGGTCAGCTCCTTCGGGTACACCAGGCTCATCGAGTCCGCCGAGTCCAGGCCGAACCTGGCGTCGGGCTGCTGCTGCCGCAGGGTGAGGATCTGCTCCAGGCGGGCCGGTGCCGCGGTCAGGCCGTCGACCTCGGCGATCATGGCGGCGTACTGGTCGGCGGTGCTGATCTTGGCCAGGCTCTCCCGGATCCGGGTGGAGGTGTCGAGCCACTTGTCGATCATGGCCTTCATCGGCGCATACGACGGGGAGTCCGCCGTACCCAGCAGGCGGGCCAGCTCTGCCAGCTCGGCGTCGACGCCGTCGAGGGTGCCGGGGAAGTCGACCTGGTCGATCAGGTTCTGCACGACCCGAGCGCCGAAGGCGGCGTTGTCCGGTGTGCCGTCGACCAGCCGGAACCCGTCGAAGAACCCCTGCACCGGTTCGCTGCGGCGCGGGATGGAGATGCCCAGGTAACGGATGTCGGTCAGGTCGATGCCGGCCGCGGTGACGTCGGCCAGCCGGATCTGCACCGGGGTCCAGCCACGGCCACGGATCGGGTAGCTCGTGCCCCAGGCGACACCCCGGTCGTCGCGGATGGTGATCCGGCCGCTGGTGGTGTAGTCGGTCGGCATCCAGAAGTCCCACACCAGGTACGTGTGACCGGACCAGTCGTTCACCGGCATGCTCGCCGTGTCCTGGTGCAGGGTGAGGCCGGCGTTGTCCAGGGCGCCGGGGGTGTCGCGGGGCGCGACGGTGAACTCCACGCCGCTGTCACCGTGGCTCCCGTACGGCACCCGGATCGCGGCGTCGTGGCCGGGCACGCTCACCGTGGCCGCCGCCACCGCCTCGTCGGTCTCGAAGTCCTGCCACACGCCGGCCGTCGCGGCGCGGGCGGGAGGAGCGGCGACCAGCACCAGACTCGCCACGAGCGCCAGGATGATCAACAACGGCACCGATCGGGTACGGGAGACGGGACGCATCGGGTTGGTCCTTTCGACGGGGTCGGTCGACGATGACGCTGGACGGGTCGAAGCCTCGGACGGCGCGGTCAGCTCTGAGCGAGCAGCTGCAGGGTGCGGGCGACCTCTCGCCGCCACTCGCGGTAGCTGGCGGGGTCCTCGGTGAAGTCGCGCGAGTTCCGGACGACGGCGGTCGCGCCCAGCGCAGCCTCGGCGCGTTGCCGGATCCCCGCCGGGGCGTCCGGGTGTTCGGCGAGGGCGCGGCGCAGTTCCTGCATCAGGTTGTAGTCCTCGAGCCCGTCGCGGACGTTCTCCAGCCGCAATGACGACATCGGGCCGTCCGGGCCCGGGTAGAAGATCGACCCGTCGCCGGCGGTGCCGAAATAGGTGGCCGGGTTCCACTTCGAGAGAATGCCGTCGTCGACCAGAAGTTGATCACCCCGGTCGGCGCGGGGCCAGCGGTTCGTCGCGTAGTAGAGGACCCCCTCGACACCCGACTGGTGCGACATCGGGCCCATCAGCATCCGGGCGTCGATCGGCGGGTAGCCGTTGAACCAGTTCGGCTGGGGGTAGCGGGTGGAGATGGCGTGGTACCACCACACCCGTTCGCCGTTCGCCCGGGCCTGTTCGGCCAGGTCGTAGCGGTAGCCGTCGACCCAGGGCACCCAGATGTCGACCTCCTCGACCAGGCCGGTGCTCTGCCCGAACGTGTCGTCGCGCAGCGTGGTCATCGTGGGCAGGTCGGGGAACCGTTCCTTGATCCGGGCGAAGGTGTGTTCGGCGGCGCGCAGCAGTGGGCCGGTCGACTCGTCGAAGCCGTAGACGACGGCCTGGTCGGCCACCCCGGCCGCTTCGTACTCGGCCATCGCGGTCTCCAACTGGCCGATCCAGAGGTCGATCTGGGTGTCCCAGGTCTCGGGCTTGTTCGGGTCGAGCAGGCCGGCCCACAGGTAGAGCGCGGTGAACTGCTTCAGCCCGTACCGTTCCTTGATCTTGACGATGTCCTCGACCGGCTGCGGCCGGAAGTCGCCGGGTCCAGGTTTCGCCGGGTCGAACGCCGTGGTGTAGATCTGGTCGGGCTGGATCTTGTGCTCGGCCAGGAAGTCCCAGTACTTCAGCCGCATCGCCTCGCGCTCGGCCGGGTCGGTGATCCCGTGCAGGTCCCAGGCCAGCCAGGGCGTGAACTGGAACGCGGTCCGCAGCTCGGGACGGTCCTGCGGCGTGATCGGCCACACCTTCACCGTCACCGTGATCCGCTGCTCCGGCTGGCCGTCGGCACTGATCGCGACCCGCACCCGGAAGGTGCCGGCCGCGGCGTCGGTGCCGGAGTCCACGCTCACCAGGTACGGCTGCACGTCCCGCGCGGCGAGGTCGACCCGGTCGAGGTCGTGCCGGAGCGGATCCGGCGTCCAGCCGGTGTAGGTCGGGCGGTTGTACGCCGAGCTCGGCACCGTGTACAGCGATCCGATCGGGGTGACCGACGCTGCCAACGCTTCGGCCGGCACGGCTGTGCCGCCGGGTCCACGGATGTCGAGCACCCGGGCCGAGACTCCGGTGAGCGCGGCGCCGTACGGGACGACGACCAGCTGGGTGTGCTCGGTCTCGCCACGGGCCAGCTCGACCAGCGGCTCCGGCCCGGTGCTCGGCCAGGGCAGGTCCTTCGGATATACCAGGGTCATCGAGTCCGCGGTGTCCAGGCCGAACAGCCCGTCGGGCCTGCGACTTCGGACGTCCAGCACCTGCATCAGCCGGGCCGGCGCCGCGGTCAGCTCGGCGAGTTCGGCGAGCATGGCCTGCAGCTGGGCCGGGGTCGCGATCTGGTCCAGCCTCTGGCGGAGGTCGGCGGACCGGCCCGCCACCTGGTCGATCCAGGCCTTCATCGGCGCGTACGAGGCGCCGCCGTCGGAGCCGAGCAGCTCGCGGGCCTGCGCGAGCTCGGCGTCGACCCGGTCGAGGACGTCGGCCGCTCCGGTCAGCGCGAGCAGGTCCGGGACGACGGCCGCCCGTTCGGCGGACTCGTCGATCGCGGTGTCGGAGAGTCGCACGTGGTCGACAAACATCACCCGCTCCTCGCCGCTGCGAGCGGCGCTGACCTGGATGTGCTGCAGCCGGTCCAGATCCACCCCGGCGCCGGCGATGTCGGCGGTGCGAATCTGGAAGACCCGGTAGTCGTACGGCGTGGCAGCGAGCGACCGCTGGAGGTAGCGGCCGTCGAGGTCGCGTACCACGACGTACAGCGTGGTCGGGGTGGCCGACGCGTTCGCGACGCCGACCTGGAGGTACGTGTGCGAGGACCAATCGGCGGGCTGCAGCGTCGTGCCGTCGGCCAGCCAGACCCGCGGAAAGATCGTGCTCCCGCTGTCGCGGGTGCCGGCGAGGGTGAACCTGAGGGCGCTGGAGCCCTCGCCGGCGAAGGCGTCGCTGCGCGTCGCGGTGTCGTGCTCCGGGTCGGCCAGGGTGACGCCCCGCAGGCTGCTGTCGTCCTCGAAGCCGGTGAGCAGCACGGTCCCGGCGGCGACGGCCGGTCCGGCCGTCGCCACCAGGCCGAGTGTCAGGACCAGTCCCAGCAGGACCGCGAGCGTGGAGACGACCGGAGAGTTCTGGGTGCGCCGCTGATCAACCTTGTCCATGGGTGACACCGCTTCCTGACCTGTGAAGGTTTAGGTGTCACCGTAATGAAGTTTTAGCCTGACCGGAAGGGATCGGGTGAGTCGGCTCAGCCACCGGCCGGGGCGATCGCGTTCAGCGGCTGGCCGGCGGGGGAGCCGGAGCCGTCCCGGCGGCCGTCCGCCGCGGGCAGGTCGATCGGCGCACCGCTCGCCGCGGCCGCGATCGCGGGAGCCGGGCCGGCCCAGGCCAGCAGCAGCGTGTCTTCGCCCTTGAGGAAGCGGTGGCACCGGACGCCGCCGGTGGCCCGGCCCTTGCCCGGATACTCAGAGAACGGGGTGACCTTGATCGTTCCCGAGTCGGTGCCGGGCAGCGCACCGGAGCTGCCGGCCACGGTCACGACGACCGCCTCGCCGTCCGGCACCGCGCCGAAGAACACGGCGGACGCGCCGGGGGACAGCTTGATGCCGGCGATGCCGCCGCCGGACCTGCCCTGCGGTCGTACCGCCGAAGCGGGGAAGTGCAGCAGTTGCGCGTCCGAGGAGACGAACGCGAGCTCGGTCTCGGCGCTGGTCAGCTCCAGCGCGCCGATCACCCGGTCGCCCGGTTCCAGCCGGATCACGTCCCACGAGTCCTTGGCCAGCACCTCGGGATTGACCCGCTTCACGACGCCGCGGGCGGTGCCGAGCGCCAGGCCGAGGGAGTCCTCGGCGAGCGTGGTCAGGGCCAGGACCGTCTCGCCGGCCTCGAGTGTGACCAGCGCGGTGAGCGGCACGCCGCCCTGCAGGTTCGGCGCCGCCGCGGTGGTCGGGACCGTCGGCAGGTCGATCGCGTTGATCTTGATCACCCGGCCGGCCGAGGTGACCAGGCCGAACTCGCCGCGCGCGGTCGCGACGATCCGCGAGGTGATCACGTCGTGGTTGGCCCGGGCGATCGCCGGCGGCAGCGGCTCGGCGTGGTCGGTCCGGGCCAGCAGCCCGGCGGAGGAGAGCAGGATCCAGCACGGGTCGTCGGCCACCTCGAGCGGGGCGGCGGCCGCCGAGGTGGCGATGCCGTCGGCCGCGAGCAGGATGGTCCGGCGCGGCGTCCCGTGCTGCTTGGCGATCTCGGCCAGCTCGTTGCCGACCAGGCTGCGCAACTGGTCCTCGTTCTCCAGGATCGCGGTCAGCTCGGTGATCGTCTGCTGCAGCTCGTCGCGCTGCTTCTCCAATTCGATCTTGGAGAACTTGGTCAGCCGGCGCAGTGGCATGTCCAGGATGTAGTTGGCCTGGATCTCGGACAGGTCGAAGACCTCCATCAACCTGGCCCGCGCCGCCGCCGCATCGTCGGATCCGCGGATGATCGCGATCACGTCGTCGATGTCGAGGATCGCGGTCAGCAGGCCCTCGACCAGGTGCAGCCGATCGTTCGCCTCGCCCAGCCGGTACTGCGTCCGTCGCCGTACCACGTCGAGGCGGTGATCCAGATAGACGGTCAGCATGTCGCGCAGCGTCATCGTCCGCGGCTGGCCGTCGACCAGCGCCACCGCGTTGATCGAGTACGAGTCCTCGAGCTTGGTCAGCTTGTAGAGCTGCTCCAGCACCGCATCCGGGTTGAACCCGTTCTTGATCTCGATCACCAGGCGGGTCGCGTTCTCCATGTCGGAGAGGTCGATCACGTCGGCGATGCCCTGCAGCCGCTTGCTGGTGACCAGCTGCTTGATCTGCTCGATGATCTTCTCCGGGCCGATCAGGTACGGCAGCTCGGAGACCACGATGCCCTTGCGCCGCGGGTGCACCTGCTCCACCCGCGCGGTGGCCCGGATCCGGAACGAGCCCTTGCCGGTGGCGTAGGCCTCCCGGATCCCGTCCAGCCCGATGATCTTGCCGCCGGACGGCAGGTCCGGGCCCGGGACGAACCGCATCAGCGCGTCCAGGTCGGCGTCCGGGTGCTTGATCAGGTGCCGCAGCGCCTGGACGACCTCGATCAGGTTGTGCGGCGGGATGTTGGTGGCCATGCCGACCGCGATCCCGGTGGTGCCGTTCACCAGCAGGTTCGGGAAGGCGGCCGGGAGCACCGACGGCTCGACGTCCTTGCCGTCGTAGTTCGGCTTGAAGTCGACCGTGTCCTGGTCCAGGTCGGTCGTCATCGCCAGCGCCGCCGGCGCCATCCGGCACTCGGTGTACCGCATCGCGGCCGGGCCGGCGTCCAGCGAGCCGAAGTTGCCGTGGCCGTCGGTGAGCGGCAGCCGCATGTTCCACGGCTGGGCGGTCCGGACCAGCGCGTCGTAGATCGCGGTGTCGCCGTGCGGGTGGTACTTACCCATGACCTCACCGACGACGCGCGCGCACTTCACGTGCGGCCGGTCCGGCCGGACCCGCATCTCGTCCATCGCATACAGCGTGCGCCGCTGCACCGGCTTCAGCCCGTCCCGCGCGTCCGGCAACGCCCGGGCGTAGATCACCGAGTAGGCGTACTCCAGGAAGCTGTTCTGCATCTCCGACGAGACGTCGATGTCGACGATCCGTTCGGTGAAATCGTCATCCGGCGGTGCTGGGGGCTTGCGGGCCATGGGGCTGTTCGTGGTCCTTACTGCGATCTGATCGGGGGCGCGGTTCACCCCTCCCTGCATTCTGCCTGTTCGGTACGACAGCGGCGCGGACCGGCACGCAGCCGGCGGCGACCGAGTCGGTCAGCCGGGCGTAACCGGCCGCCGCCAGGAGCAGCCCGAGTCCCCACAGCGTGTAGCCGCCGATCATCAGCCAGGCTGCCGGATCGGCGGAGTCATGGCCGGTGAGCAGGGCGCCGATGCCGCCGATGCCGAAGTACGCCAGCAACCCCGCCGCCATGACCAGGCCCGGGACCAGGACCAGCAGCCGGGGGATCCGGCGGCCCGCCAGACCCGGCACCCACCGCGGCCAGGCCCGTCCCCAGGGCCGGATCAGGGCCAGCGGCAGCACCGTACCGGCGAGCACCAGCAGCGCCACGAACAATTGGAAGCCGAGCCCGCCGGGTCCGGACACGCCGGCGGTGAGGATGTCCGGGAGTTCGACCGCAAACCGGGCCGCGAACCCGGCGACGGCCAGCCAACCGCCGGCAACGGCCCAGCCGGGCGGGCGGGTGCGCAGGTCCGGGTGACGGCCGCCGCAGCGCGGGCAGGCCGGCCGGGATGCCCGGGCCCTGGCCACCGCGGCCAGCAGGGTCAGCCCGCCGCCGGCCGCACCGGCCACCCGGACCACCAGCCGGGCCAGGTCGTCGGCCGGCATCGGCAGCCCGAACGGAATCATCAGCAGCATCAGCAGCCCGATCCAGGCCAGCATGCTGTACGCGAGCAACGCGGCACCGGCCGCCGCGGCGGCGACCGCGGCCGGCCGCCAGGCCCGCGGGACCAAGATCATGATCATGATCGAGGCGACCGCGATCACGGCCGGGAGCACCGGGACCCAGCCGCCCGGGAACACCGAGACTCCGTGTGCCCAGGCGGGTTCGCCCATGATCAACCAGGCCAGGTGGACCAGGGCGTAGCCCAGGTTGATGACGACGGCGGCGACGGCGAACCGGAGGAAGCGGTGCTGGTCGACCATGATCATGATCTTGTTCCGGTGCCCGTCGGAGCGGCAGCCCGGCACGGGTGATCGGACGCCCGGCGGTTCCCCCTTGTGGGGGAGCCACGGAATCGGCGAACGCCCTACCGGTCAGGGGAGTCGGGTCTCGTCGGCGATCGCGCGCTCCCGGTCGAGCAGCCGGCGCCGGACCGCGGCGGGCTCGGTGGAGTTGTCGGAGCGGGCCTCCAGGAACTGGGTGGCGACGACCGCGTCCTGGTGCCGGCCGAGGCGCTGGTGCAGCTTGCGGCTGCGGCGGGCCCGGCGGCGGTGCTTCTTGCGCTTCTTCGACGAGCGGTGGATCGGCAGCCGGTCCTCGAGTTCGAGGGCGTACCGGTGTCGCTTGGCCGCCTTCCGGACCCGGTGCAGTGCCTCGTCGTCGGCGTCGTCCTTGGCCGCGCTCCGGACCCGCTTCTTCTGGGTACGCCCGGCTCGCCGGACCAGGTCGACCAGGTCGCCGGCCGAGACCCCCTCGACGCGGATCGGCGGATCGTCCCGCCAGCGTTCGAGCTCCGCCCGCAGCTCCGCGTACCGGCGGGAAGCGAGCGCTTCGGCCGCGGACCGCCGGGCCTGCTGCCGCCGGTCGTCCAGTTCGGCCAGCACCGGCGCCACCTCGCCGGCGTCCAGGCCCGGCTCGCGGTCGGCATGGTCCGCGAACCGTTCGGCCAGGACGTCGGGATCGCGGATCTCGCCGAGCACACCGGTCAGCCATCGCGCCTCCTGCTCCAGGGGCCCGGCCTGGTCGGGATCGATCACCCGGGCGAAGGTGCGCAGCGTGCTCCGCAGCCGGCGCAGGGCGATCCGGGTGTCGTGCACGACCTCGGCGTCGCCCAGGCCGGCGGCCGTCAACCGGATGACGATCCCGCATTGCTCACTCAGGTAGTCCCGCAGCGCCGCCCCCGGCCTATCGCCCATGGCTTCAGTATCGACCTCGATCAGAAGGCGAAGTCCGAATCGTAGAACTCGCCTTCGGCGCGGCCGTCCCGGCCGTCCTCGGCGGTGCGCAGTTCGACCCGGCGGATCTTGCCGCTGATCGTCTTCGGGAGATCGGTGAACTCGAGCTTGCGGATCCGCTTGTACGGCGCCGCATGATCACGGACGTACGCCAGGATCGAGCGAGCCGTGTCGGCATCGGGTGCGTGACCGGCGGCCAGCACCACGTACGCCTTCGGCACGGCGTGCCGGATCGGGTCGGGGGACGGCACCACGGCGGCCTCGGCGACGGCCGGGTGCTCGATCAGCACCGACTCCAGCTCGAACGGGCTGATCCGGTAGCCGCTGGCCTTGAACACGTCGTCGGCCCGGCCGATGAACGTCAGATAGCCCTCGTCGTCGATCTCCACGACGTCGCCGGTGTGGTAGACGCCGCCGGCGAAGGCACCGTCGTTGAGCTCGCTGTCGTACTCGCCGGCCCGGTGCTGATACCCGGTCATCAGGGGCAGCGGCCGGTCCGGGGCCGGCCCGGGGTCGCTGTCGCAGCCGCTGCGCGCGGTGCCGGTCAGTTCCAGGCAGAGCTCGCCCTCGCGCTCGGCCGGCTGGCCGGTGGCCGGGTCGATCAGCTTGATCACGTACCCGGGCAGCGGCCGGCCCATCGAACCGGGCTTGAGCGGCTGGCCCGGCGGATTGCCGATCTGGGCGGTGGTCTCGGTCTGGCCATAACCGTCCCGGATGGTCAGGTGCCAGGCCTGGCGTACCTTCTCGATCACCTCGGGGTTGAGCGGTTCGCCGGCCGAGACACACTCGCGGAGGGCGTGCCGGGCCGTGGTCAGGTCGGCCTGGACCAGCATCCGCCAGACGGTCGGCGGCGCGCACAGGGTGGTCGCCCGGGTCCGTTCCAGCACCCGCATCAGGTCGTTCGGGTCGAACCGCGCGTAGTTGTAGACGACGATCGTGGCGCCGGCCAGCCAGGGCGCGAAGAAGCTGCTCCAGGCGTGCTTGGCCCAGCCCGGGGACGCGGCGTTGAGGTGGATGTCGCCCGGCTTCAGCCCGATCCAGTACATGGTCGACAGATGCCCGATCGGGTACGAGATCTGAGTGTGCTGGACCAGCTTCGGCTGTGCCGTGGTCCCGGACGTGAAGTAGAGCAGCAGCGGGTCGCCGCTCTTGCTGGCCCCGGGTAGGTGCGGGTTCGCGCCGCGGAACTCCTCGGCCCGGCCGTAGTCGACCCAGCCGTCGACCGGCCCCTCGGCGCCGACCAGGATCCGGCCCGCCTCGGGCCGCAGCTCGGCCAGCCGCTCGGCGTCGGCGGCCTGGGCCACCAGCAGCCGGGCGCCGCCGCGGTCGATCCGGTCGGCCAGGTCGGTCGCTGCGAGTTGCTGGGCCGCGGGAATGATCACCGCGCCGAGCCGGATCGCGCCGAGCATGATCTCCCACAGCGGGGCGATGTTGCCGAGTACGAGCAGCAGCCGGTCACCGCGGCGCAGGCCGAGATCGGCCAGCAGGTGGGCCACCGCGACCGACCGGGCGGACAGTTCGGCGAAGCTCAGCTTCTCCTCGCGTTCGCCGTCGATCACCCACAGCGCGGTGCCGTCCGGATTCTCCTCGGCCAGGCCGTCGAACCAGTCGGTGGCGAAGTTGAACACCGGCAGGTCCGGCCAGGTGAAGCCGGCGTGGGCCGTCGGGTAGTCGTCCCGATGCTGGATCAGGAAATCACGAGCTGCCCTCAACGCCGCCGGCTGGACCATGGGGCCGACGTTACCGAGCTTTCCGTCAGGGGGGAAAGCCGCATCCGGCCTCACGAATCCGCGACTGTCCCACTCAGCCGCGACCGTTGCAACGGTCGCGGACAGGCGGAACGGTCGCGGGTGTGGAGGTGGGCCGGTCGCTGTGGACCGTGGGCCTCAGCGCCCGCCGCCCATCCGGACGTCCGGCGCGCCGAGCCGGGCCGCGTCGGCGGACAGGTCGTCCGGCTGGTGCTGCGACTCCCGTTCGGCGGCGACCCGCTTGCGGTAGTGCTCCACCTCGCGGGCGATCGCCGCGGCGTCCCAGCCCAGGATCGGGGCGACCAGTTCGGCGACCTCCTGGGCCGCGGCGTTGCCGCGATCCCAGGTCTCGATGGAGATCCGGGTCCGCCGGGCCAGGATGTCGTCGAGGTGCAGCGCCCCCTCGTGGGAGGCCGCGTAGACCGCCTCGACCTTCAGATAGTCGGGCGCGCTGTCCAGCGGCCGGGCCAGCCGGGGATCGGTCGCGATCAGATCGGTCAGCTCGCCGATCAGGGACCCGTACCGGTTCAGCAGGTGTTCCACCTGGCCGATCCGCAGACCGTTTCGCTCGGCCAGGATCGCCCGGCCGTTCCAGAGCGCGGTGAACCCGTCTGCCCCGAGCAGCGGTACGTTCTCGGTGCAGGACCGTGGCACCGTACTGCTGGCACCCGGCGGCACAAGATCATGAACGGCGGCGTCCACGGCATCCTTGGCCATGATCCGGTACGTGGTGTACTTGCCGCCGGCGACCATGATCAATCCCCGGACTGGCGAGGCGACCGCGTGCTCCCGGGACAGCTTGCTGGTCGAGTCCGACTCGCCGGCCAGCAACGGCCGCAGCCCGGCGTAGACGCCGACCACGTCGTCCCGGACGAGCTTGTCGGCGAGCAGTGTGTTGGCGTGATCCAGCAGGTAGTCGATGTCGGCCTGGCTCGCCGCCGGGTGCGCCTTGTCCAGGTCCCAGTCGGTGTCCGTGGTGCCGATGATCCAGTGCCCGCCCCACGGGATGATGAAGAGCAGGCTCTTCTCGGTCCGGGTGATCAAGCCGGTGGTCGAGTTGATCCGGTTCCGCGGCACCACCAGGTGGATGCCCTTCGAGGCCCGGACCTGGAACTGGCCACGGCCGCCCAGCATGGCCTGGATCTCGTCGATCCAGACCCCGGTCGCGTTGATCGTCTGCCGGGCCCGGATCTCGAACTCGTCCCCGCCTTCAAGATCACGAACGATCACTCCGGCGACCCGGTCCTCCTCGCGGAGGAAGCCGACCACCCGGGTGCTGCTGGCCACCAGCGCGCCGTAGTGGGCCGCGGTCCGGGCCAGCATCATCGTGTGCCGGGCGTCGTCGACCTGCCCCTCGTAGAACGCGATCGAGCCGACCAGCGCCGACCGGTCCGCGGACGGGAAATACTCCAGGGTCTTGCGCCGGGACAGGTGCCGCAGATGATGCGGTACGCCGCGGCCGGCACCCATGATGTCGTACACGCCGATGCCGAGGCCGGCGTAGCCGCGGTCGATCACCTTCTTGCGCAGCGGATAGAGGAACCGGACCGGCTTGGCCAGGTGCGGGCAGAGCCGGTTCAGCGCCAGGGAACGTTCCTTGAGGGCCTCGAAGACCAGCGAGAAGTTCAGCTGCTCCAGGTAGCGCAGCCCGCCGTGGAACAGCTTGCTGGACCGGCTGGAGGTGCCGGCGGCGTAGTCGCGGGCCTCGACCAGGCCCACCCGCAGGCCGCGGGTGACGGCGTCCAGGGCGGCGCCGGCACCGGTCACGCCGGCGCCGATCACCAGCACGTCGAGCTCGTCGGCCGCCAGCCGGGCCAGCGCCTCGCGCCGGCTCTCCGGATTCAGCGGTGCGGTCACCGATGTCACAGGTCCTCCGATCGAAAGATGATCATGATCCCCGATGATCGTGGTCGGTTGTTGATCTTGGTCAGGAGACGTCGACCCAGTCGAGGGTACGGTCGACCGCCTTCTTCCAGGTCGCGTAGCCGGCGGCCCGGTCGTCGTCGGACCAGGTCGGCCGCCACCGCTTGTCCTCCTGCCATTGGGCGCGCAACTCGTCGGTGCCGGACCAGAAACCGGTGCTCAGCCCGGCCGCGTAGGCGGCGCCCAGCGCGGTGGTCTCGGCCACCACCGGCTTGCTCACCTCGACGCCGAGGATGTCGGCCTGCAACTGCATGCACAGTTCGTTGGCGGTGATCCCGCCGTCCACCTTGAGCACGTCCAGGTGCACCCCGGAGTCGGTCTCCATCGCCTCGACCACGTCCCGGCTCTGGTAACAGATCGCCTCAAGCGCGGCCCGAGCGAGATGGCCGGCCGTGTTGAACCGGGACAGGCCGACGATCGCGCCGCGGGCGTCCGAACGCCAGTAGGGCGCGAACAGGCCGGAGAACGCGGGCACGAAGTAGACGCCGCCGTTGTCCGGCACGCTGCGGGCCAGCGTCTCGCTCTCCTCGGCCGCGCCGATGATCCCGAGTTGATCACGGAGCCACTGGACGGCCGAGCCGGTGACGGCGATCGAGCCCTCCAGGGCGTACACGGGCTTGGCGTCGCCGAACCGGTAGCAGACCGTGGACAGCAGGCCGCTGTCGGACCGGACCAGCTCCTCGCCGGTGTTCAGCAGCAGGAAGTTGCCGGTGCCGTACGTGTTCTTGGCCTCGCCGGCGTCCAGGCAGACCTGGCCGACCATCGCCGCCTGTTGATCACCGAGGATGCCCGCGATCGGGAGTTCGGCACCGAACGGCCCGTCCGCCTTGGTCTGTCCGTACGGGCTGGTCGGCGACGACGCGGCGATCGTCGGCAGCATCGACCGCGGGATCGAGAAGAACGACAGCAGCTCGTCGTCCCAGTCCAGCGTCTCCAGGTCCATCAGCATGGTCCGGCTGGCGTTGGTCACGTCGGTGACGTGCACGCCGCCGCCCCTGCCGCCGTCACCCGCGCCGCCGGTCAGGTTCCAGAGGAGCCAGGTGTCCATGGTGCCGAACAGCACTTCGCCGGCCTCGGCGTCGGCCCGCGCCCCGTCGACGTTGTCCAGGATCCACTGCGCCTTGCCCGCCGCGAAGTAGGTGGCCGGCGGGATCCCTGCCTTGCGCCGGATCACGTCGCCGCGCCCGTCGGCGTCGAGCGCGGACGCGATCCGGTCGGTCCTGGTGTCCTGCCAGACGATCGCGTTGTAGTACGGGCGCCCGGTGCGCTTGTTCCACAGCACCGTGGTCTCGCGCTGGTTGGTCAGGCCGACCGCGGCGACGTCGGCGGCGGTGATCTTGGCCGCTGCCAGCGCCCCCTTGATCACGTCACCGGTGCGCTGCCAGATCTCCAGCGGATCGTGCTCAACCCAACCCGGGTGCGGCAGGAGCTGTTCGTGCTCCAACTGGTGCCGGCCCGCTTCGTGGCCTTCGCGGTCGAACACCATGCAGCGGGTGCTGGTGGTGCCCTGGTCGATAGCCGCGATGTAGTCCGCCATGAACTGCCTCCTCGGTGATCGTGCCCAGCCAACCACACCCCTAGCACCGATCCGGCGACCGAGTCCCGGCTGGGCCGGATTACGATGAGGCGGGACGCGAGGGAGTGTCGGCCCGAGGGAGTGATCGGCGATGTCGGTTCTGGAGCAGGTCGGCGGCGGGGTACGGGACGCGGTGCGCGCCGTGGCGATGGCCGGGTTGCGGGCCAGGGGCGACCTGCTCGGCGAGCTGATGAGTCCGAAGATGATCACGGATCCGTACCCGATGTATCGGCGGTTGCGCGAGTCCGGGCCGGTGGTGCAGACCGCGATGGGCCCCCTGACCACCCGGTACGCGATCTGCGACGGGCTGCTCCGGCATCCGGCGACGGTGACCGGCACCAGCCGGCGCCGCGAGATCACCGCCGGCTCCGGGCGGGTCCAGCAGTGGTTGTTCGGCAGTCCGTCGCGGGACGGCCTGGTCGACCCGACCGGACCGGAATCCATGATCAGCAAGAACCCGCCGGACCACACCCGGCTGCGGAAGCTGGTCAGCAAGGTGTTCACCCCGGCCTCGATCGGCGCCCTGCAGCCGCGGCTCACCGAGATCGCCGCCGGCCTGGTCGACCGAGCCCGGACCGCGCCGTCGTTCGACCTGATGCGCGAGGTCGCCGGCGTCTTCCCGGTGCTGGCGATCTGCGAGGTGCTGGCGATCCCGCAGCCGGACCACGAACGGTTCCGGCAGTGGGGCAGTGATCTTGCGGCCGATCTGGACGCGATGGCACCGGCCTCGAAGCAGCTGGCCGCGAATCGTTCGTTGGCGGCGCTGCAGGGGTATTTCCTGGACCTGTTCGAGCGGCGCCGGGCCGATCCGGGCGACGACCTGGTGTCGAAGCTGATCGCGGTCGAGGAGGAGGGCGACCGGCTCACCGCGGACGAGCTGCTGGCCACCTGCATGCTGCTGTTGTTCGCCGGCTTCGAGACCACGGTCAACCTGATCGGCAACGGCACCCTGGCCCTGATCCGGCATCAAGATCAACTGCAACTGCTCCGCGATGATCATGACCTGGTGCCGGGCGCGGTGGAGGAGCTGCTCCGGTTCGACCCGCCGATCCAGCTCAGTTCCCGGGTGCCGACCGAGGACCTGGAACTCGACGGGGCGCTGCTGCGGGCCGATGAGCCGGTGTCGCTGATGCTGGCCGGCGCCAACCGCGACCCGGCGGTGTTCACCGACCCGGACACGCTCGACATCACCCGGGCCAACGCCCGCAAGCACCTGTCCTTCGCCGCCGGCCCGCACCACTGCCTCGGCGCCGCGCTGGCCCGGCTGGAGGCCGACATCGTGTTCCGGCTGCTGCTGGACCGGCTCAGTGACCTCCGGCTGGCCGGCGAACCCCGGCGGCGGCCGACCTTCGTGCTGCGCGGCCTGACCTCACTGCCCCTGCAGAGCAGGAGCTGATCATGGACCACGCGACGGGTGTCGCGAGAACTCCTCAGTTCGAACGCTGGAAGGCGCTGAAGCGCTTTATCGGTTGAGCTGAGGAGGGAAAAACGACAGCACGTTAGAGTTCCAGTATGCGCCGGCGGAGGCGAACTGGGCGGACCTGACGAAGCGGAGGTGAGCGCGGTGGCGAAGGACGCGCCGGTGCCGGACCAGGGCGATGCGAACCTCAAGATCAAGAAGCCGAAGCGCTGGGCGGCCGGCGTACCCGGGGTGGCCGCCGCGCTGAGGATGAGCCAGGAGCAGATGGGAGTCCGGCGCAGCGCGCTGGCCCTGCTCCGGGTGAACCAGCCGGACGGCTTCGACTGCCCGGGCTGCGCCTGGCCGGAGCCGCACCACACGCACACGTTCGAGTTCTGCGAGAACGGTGCCAAGGCGGTCGCCGAGGAGGCGACGCTGCGCCGGGTCACGCCCGAGTTCTTCGCCGCGCACTCGATCACCGAGCTGGCCGCGAAGTCCGACCACTGGCTCGGCGCTCAGGGACGGCTGACCACCCCGATGTACAAGCCGGCCGGCGCCGACCACTACCAGCCGATCTCGTACGCGGGCGCCCTGGAGCTGATCGCGGACCGGCTACGCGGCTTGGACGACCCGGACCAGGCGATCTTCTACACGTCGGGCCGGACCAGCAACGAGGCGGCGTTCTGCTACCAGTTGTTCGTCCGCAGCTTCGGCACCAACAACCTGCCCGACTGCTCCAACATGTGCCACGAGTCCAGCGGCTCGGCGCTGACCGAGACGCTCGGCATCGGCAAGGGCACGGTCACCCTGGACGACCTCGGCCGGGCCGAGTTGATCATCATCGCCGGGCAGAATCCGGGTACCAACCATCCGCGGATGCTGACCGCGCTGGAGACCGCCAAACGCGGCGGGACCAAGATCATGGCGGTGAACCCGCTGCCCGAGGCCGGGCTGCTCCGGTTCAAGAACCCGCAGCGGCCGAGCGGGGTCGTCGGGTCGGGCACCGAGCTGGCCGACCTGTTCGTGCAGCTCCGGCTGAACGGCGACCTGGCCTTCTTCCAGGCGCTGGGCAAGATGGTGCTGGAGGCCGACCGGGCCGGCCGCGGGGTGCTCGACACCGACTTCATCGGCCGCCACACCGACGGCTTCACGGCGTACGTCGAGGCACTGGACCGGCTGGACTGGGCCCAGGTGCTCCGGGCCACCGGACAGACCCGGGAGCAGCTCCAGCAGGCCGCCGAGCTGGTGCTCGGGGCGAAGTCGATCATCGTCTGCTGGGCGATGGGACTGACCCAGCACAAGAACTCGGTGCCGACGATCCGGGAGATCGTCAATCTGCTGCTGCTCGGCGGCAACATCGGCCGGCCGGGCGCCGGCGCCTGTCCGGTCCGCGGTCACAGCAACGTCCAGGGCGACCGGACGATGGGCATCTACGAGAAGCCGGCCGAGGCGTTCCTGGCCGCGCTCGACGCCGAGTTCGGCATCACCGCGCCGCGCCGGCCGGGCCACGACGTGGTGGACGCGATCCGGGCCCTCCGGGACGGTGAGGCGCGGGTGTTCATCGGGATGGGCGGCAACTTCGTCCGGGCCACGCCCGACACCGCGCTGACCGAGCGGGCGATGGCGAAAGCGGACCTGACCGTCCAGATTTCCACCAAACTGAACGGCTCGCACGCCTGCGTCGGCCGGGAGGCGCTGATCCTGCCGACGCTGGGCCGGACCGAACGGGACCGGCAGCTGACCGGTGATCAACGGGTCACGGTGGAGGACTCGATGGGGATGGTGCACGCCAGCCGGGGCCGGTTGGCGCCGGCGTCGGACGAGTTGCTCAGCGAGGTGGCGATCGTCTGCGAGCTGGCCCGCCGGACGCTGCCCGACTCGCCGGTGCCGTGGTCGACGTTCCGGGCCGACTACGACCGGATCCGGGACCGGATCGCCCGCGTGGTACCCGGGTTCGACGGCCTGAACACCAAGATCGACAGTCCGGGCGGCTTCCCGCTTCCCAACGGGCCAAGGGATTCCCGGACCTTCAACACGGCGACCGGGAAGGCCCGGTTCACGGTCAACCGGCTCGAGGTGCTGGAGCCCGGGCCGGGCCGGTTGATCTTGCAGACGGTACGGTCCCATGATCAGTACAACACGACGATCTACGGCCTCGATGATCGTTACCGGGGCATCGCGGACGGCCGCCGGGTGGTCTTCGTGAATCCGGATGATCTTGCCGACCTCGGCATCGCGGACGGGCAGCTGGTCGACCTGATCTCCGAGTGGCCCGGACCGGGCGGCCTGGAGGAGCGGCGGGCGGAGCGGTTCCGGGTGGTCGCCTATCCGACGGCCCGGGAGTGCGCGGCGGCGTACTTCCCGGAGGCCAACGTGCTGGTGCCGGTCGACTCGACGGCCGAGATCAGCAACACGCCGACCTCGAAGTCGGTGATCATCCGGCTGGAGCCGGCCCGAGACTGAACGAGCCCCGGCCCGAATTTGCGAGGTTACAACTTAGCCGCATAACAGTTACGGACGGCCGAAACTCGTTATGCTCCAGGCATTGTGGCGCCGGGCCCCGCGGAGTCCTGGCCGACGCCGTGGCCTCTTCGAAAGGATGGTCTCGTGGATCGTCGAGCTTTGCTGAGTGGCGGGGTGGCGCTGGGTGCCGGCGGCCTGGTGGCCGGGTGCGGCGGCGCCGAGGAACCCGACGTCACGAACACGAATCCGGACCAGGTGTCGGGCAAGGTCGTGCACTGGACGTACCCGATGGGGGAGACCCAGCAGGACGCCTGGTGGAAGCCGCTGGTCACGGAGTTCACCGCGAAGTACCCGAAGGTCGAGGTCCAGGTGGTGCAGCAGCCGTGGACCGGCCGCGAACAGGCCCTGACCACGGCCGTTGCGGGCAAGTCGGCGCCGGATGTCGTCTATTTCAACCCCGACTTCGTGCCGCGGTTCGTCGAGGAGGATCTGCTCTTCGTGCTGGACGAGGCGCTCGGGGAGGACCGGTCCGACTACGTCGACGCGGCGGTCGGTGCGTTCACGTACCAGGAGAAGCTGTACGGGCTGCCGCTGCTGATGACGATCGCCAACCCGGCCTACAACGTGAAGCTGCTCCAGCAGTTGGGGCTGGAGCAGCCGCCGGTGAGCTGGGACGAGATCCGCGATGTGGCACGGCAGTGCGTCGCCGAGAACCTCACCTTCGCCAACTACCAGGCCTCCGACGGCAGCCTGAACCTGACCTTCTACCCGTTCCTCTGGCAGGCCGGCGGTCAGGTGCTCAGCGACGACCTGACCAAGGCCGCGTTCCAGGAGGAGCCGGGCGTCAAGGCGCTGCAGCTGCTCCGTGAGCTGGCCGACCTGAAGGCCTTCAACAACGCCGGGCTGACCCAGGCGGTCGGGAAGTTCGAGCAGACCCCGTTCGCCCGCGGCACCGAGCTGATGAGCATCGCGCTGGACGCTCCCGTACCGGAAGCGATCATGCCGGCCGGCTCCGTCGCGGGCAGTCCTCCGTTCAAGGACCAGCAGCAGGTGACATTTGGGTCCGTCGGCGGCTTGTCGATCTTCAAGACGACCGAGTCGCCGGAAGCCGCGGTGGCCTGGGCCAAGTTCGTCACCGAGAAGGCGACGATGGAGAAGTTCCTCAAGGCGGCCGGTTTCCTGCCGCCGCGGAACTCGCTCAAGGACATGTGGGCCGGCAATGAGTTCCAGGCCTTCAAGATGCAGTTCGTCGACCAGGTCAACGTCGGCGTCCTGCATCCGAAGGCGCGCGAGGTGATCGACACGGTGCGGCCGCACATCCAGGGCTGCCTGCTCGGCAAGACCGAACCGGAGGCGGCGCTGACCGCGGCGGCGGCCGAGGTCGACGGCCTGCTGTCGCGGTGATCTCCACCGCGACCTCGACGGAGGCGGCGCCGGGGACGGCCGGTCGCCGCCGCCGGCCTTGGTGGCGGTCGAACGCGGCGCTCTTCGCCTACGTCTTCGTGCTGCCGTACGCGGTCCTGTTCGCGGTGTTCCGGCTCGGGCCGGCCCTCTACGGCGTCGGCCTGTCCTTCGCCGAGGTCGGCCTGTCCGGCCGGGTGAGGTGGTCCGGCCTGGCCAACTTCCAGCGGCTGTTCGGTGATCAACTGTTCTGGCAGGCGCTCAGCGTCACGGTGATCTACACGGTGATCGCGATCCCGCTCTGCCTGGTCGTCGCGTTGATCATGGCGTCGCTGGTGAACCGGCCGCTGCGCGGGATCAGCGTCTACCGGGTGATCTTCTTCCTGCCGGTCGTGACCAGCGCCGTGATGTCCGGTGTGATCTTCAAGTGGCTCTACTCCGACGCCGGGGCGCTGAACTCGTTGTTGACCGGTCTCGGCCTGCCGGCGCTGGACTGGCTCGGCTCGACATCGCTGGTGCTGCCGTCGCTGGCCATCGTGCAGGCCTGGACCCGGTTCGGCTACGACATGTTGATCTTGCTGGCCGGGATGCTGGCGATCCCCGAGGAGTACTACGAGGCGGCCAGGATCGACCGGACCACGGCCTGGCAGCGGTTCTGGCACATCACGCTGCCGCTGCTGCGGCCGTCGCTGTTCTTCGTCCTGGTGCTGGAGACGATCACGTCCTTCCAGGTGTTCGACCACATCCTGGTGATGACGGCCGGCGGGCCGGTCCGCGGGTCGTACTCGCTGACGTACATGATCTACGACCAGGCCTTCAACTACTCGGAGTTCGGGTACGGGGCTGCGGTCGGGATGGTCCTGTTGCTGCTGATCCTGGCCATCTCGCTGATCCAGAACGTGATCGTCGGGCGGCGCCGATGACCACCCGGACACCGACGTTGACCCGGCCGCTGCGACGGAGCCGGCGCCAGTTGCTCTGGCACCTCCCGCTCGGGATCGCGGCGGTGATCACCCTGTTCCCGTTCTATGCGATGGTGATCATCTCGCTGCGGCCCGGGCAGCCGATCTCGCTGCCGGAGTCCCTGATCCCGGGCGGGCTGAACCTTTCCGCGTACGCCGAGGCGCTGAGCTCGGACCGGATCGGCCGCTGGATCGGCAACTCGACGATCTACTCGGTCGCCTCCGTGGTGCTGGTGCTGCTGTTCGCCTCGATGGCCGGCTATGCCTTTGCCAAGAAGCGATTCCTCGGCCGGGACCTGATGTTCTGGGTGTTCCTGGCGATGCTCATGGTGCCGGCGCACCTGACCCTGATCCCGCTGTTCCTGATCGTCAGCAACCTGGACGGGCTGGACACGATGTGGGGCGTCCTGGTGCCGACCCTGGCCAACGCGCAGGCGATGTTCCTGATGCGGCAGTTCATCATGGACATTCCGGACGAGCTGATCGAGGCGGCCAAGCTGGACGGCGCCAGCGAACTGCGGATCTACTGGTCGATCATCCTGCCGCAGACACTGCCGATCCTGGCCACGCTGGGCACCTTCGTCTTCCTCTGGCACTGGAACGACTTCCTCTGGCCGTTGGTGATCATGCGCGACCCAAACAACTACATGCTGACCGTCGGCCTGAACTCCCTGCAGGCCCAGGAGAGTCTGCTGGCCACCGTGATGGCGGCGGCGACCGTGACGTTCCTGCCGGCCTTCCTGGTCTTCGTGCTGCTGCAGCGGTTCTTCATCCGCGGCGTGATGATGAGCGGCCTGAAGTAGCGGCCGGAGCCGGGGAGCCGAGCAGCCAGTCGATCATGGTCTGGAACTCGGCGCGGGTGGCGGCCGGATCGAAGTCGTCCGCGTCGGCGGCGAGGTAGCAGCCGTCGATCACCCGCAGGATCCACTGGGCCGTCCGGGTCGGCTGTAGGGGAGCCAGTGGCCCTCCGCGGCCCAGCGGCCCAGGAGCGTGATCAGGCCCGCGCGGACCCGGTCGGCGTCGTCGGTCAGCAGGGCGGCGAACTCGGCGTCGCGGTGCGCCTGCAGCAGCGCGGCCGCCGTCAGGCCGGGCAGCAGCGGGTCGTCGAAGTCGGCCGTCAGGTGATCGACGAGACGATCGATCCCGGCCCTGGTCTCCTGGGCGAGGGCCGTGTCGACGACCTCGGCGGTGCGTCTTGCTTGCCGCCCCGCAGCAAAGTGCAATAGCGCGCCACTCGCCGGTCCGCTGGATGGCGTTCACCTCACGACCCCGACCGCTGTGGATTTCCGCCGCGACTGGAGCGTGTTGCGCACTCGGCACCCGGGCGACCTCGCGGAAGATCTTGCTGGTGCCGTGACGTCGTCGAGCGGACGCGTTGACCGGCAGATCCGGCCGAAATCGAGGTCAAGGAGTCCGCTCAGTGAGCGAGAGTGCTCGCCGGGAGCTGGCCGACGTATGGCTTCGGCCCCGTTCACCTCACGGCACGACCGCTGTGGATTTTCGCCGCGACTGACCGGCTGAAATTCGCTCCAGTCGTAGGCCTTGATTACGGGCCGGGCCGCATTCTTCGGTGATGGTGCCTATGGATCGAATTCTGCGACACCCTCACTGACCGGCGAGAATCACTGTCGGCGGGTGGCGAGGAGGCGGAGCAGGGCCGGGTCCTCCGTGCGGTAGGGGGAGAGGCCGGTGCCGTCCTCCCGGTCCAGGATCGTCCAGCCGCGGTCGGTCAGCTGGGTGATCACCTCGGCCGGCGGCGGGAAGCGGCGGAACGAGCGGAAGTTGGCCTTCGGGCGGTTCCGGTCGGCGTCGATCCGCAGTTCCAGGGCGAGCAGGTCGCCAGGGCGGCCGGTGGCGGCGAGGCGGTCCAGCAGGGTGAGCCAGGCCGGTTCGGGCAGCGTGCCGGCGAGGCCGCGGGCGTAGTGCAACAGCGGTGCGCCGGATGCTCCGCGCGCCCGTCCCAGCAGGTCCGCCAGGGCGTCGCCGTCGTTGAGGTCCGCCTCGACGAACGACGCCTCCTCGGTACGGCTCCGGGCGAGCGCCACCGCCGCCGGGATGCGGTCGATCCCGATTACCGTCCGACCGTCGCCGGCGAGCACCGGGCTGTCCCGGCCGTCGCCGCAGCCGAGGTCGACGACCCGGTCGGGCAGCTCCGGATGATCAAGGACCCACGGCGCGAAGGAGGACGGCGGCAACAGCTCGGGCCGCGCGTAGAAGTCGGTCCAATAGAGCCGGTCCTGTTGATCATGGTCGAGCAGCGCCCGGCTCTCCCGGGTGGTCCGGGCGGTCAGCCAGCTGAAGCCGGGATCGGGCACCCGCCAGCCCGGGCCGTAGAGGTGCTCGACGATCGCGGTCGGGTCGGCCGGCACCAGAACCGGGCGGCCCGCCAGCGTCGCCGGCTGCAGGGGCTCGATCGCCGACACCGGTACGGGAGCGGAGCCGACGCTGCCGAACGGGAAGCCGACGGTGCCGTCCGGCCGGCCGACGAGGTGGAACAGGTCGATCTGCGCCGCACCGGAGTCGAGGTCCTTGATCGCGAGGCAGGATGCCTTCGGGATCACCTGGAATCCCTTGCGGATCAGCGATTCGGCGACGGTGATCAACTGCTCGGCCGCCGCGGCGGGATCGGTGTGCCGGGACAGGTAGGCACCGTCGAAGTCGCGATCATGGTCGATGAAACCATGATCACGGACGTACCCGAGCAGGGTGCCGTAGCCGAGGAACGTTCGCAGGCCGAACTCGGCTTCCAGGTGCCGGTGCACGGCGTCGTGCAGCCGCAGCACCTGGTCCTGCCAGCCAGTGTCGATGATCTTGCCGAGCTGGATCTTGCCGCCCTGGCCGAAGATGTGGCCGGTCCGCAGCAGTGTGATCAACTCCTCCGGCGTCGACCGGCCGTCGATCTTGGGGCGATAGCCGTAGCTCTTCCTCGCCGCCAGCAGGACCGGGCGCTCGTCGTACCGGACCGAGATGGTGT
The DNA here is from genome assembly GCF_013407955.1 of Microlunatus parietis. Classification (GTDB taxonomy): domain Bacteria; phylum Actinomycetota; class Actinomycetes; order Propionibacteriales; family Propionibacteriaceae; genus Microlunatus; species Microlunatus parietis. The sequence continues at coordinate 7,012,753 of NZ_JACCBU010000001.1, forward strand.
CGGTGGTCCGGGCGAATCGCCAGAAGTCGTACAGCACGAACCGGAACCGGCGGCGTTGCAGCCCGCCGACGGTGTCCGGTTCGGGATGGGCGACGACCTCGGTCGCGGCGATGTCGTTCAGCCACAGGGACACCCGGCACTCCGGGGCATCCGGCGGCAGCAGCAGCCAGCCGGCGATCTCCTGCTTCGTGAAGGTCTCCACCAGGGCTCGCTCGGCCGGGTGTCCGGCGGCGGTTCGGTCGCGGCCGATCCGGCGCCGCACACCGCCGAGCAGCGTCCGCAGGGTACGGCTCCGTTGACTCACAGGCGCCGAGGGTAGCGGTGAACGATGAGAGCCCGATGCCAGGATGGGGCCGTGGTGATCGGACAGGCGCTGGAACCGTTGCGACGTCGCTATCTGCACTGGCTCGGGCTCTCCGGCGAGGAGATCATCGACGATCGGGATGAGGCCGCCGAGGACATCCGGGCGATGCAGCTGGTGCTCCGGCTGGAACGCACCGCCGAACCGTCCTGGCACGCCGCGGCCGGCCTGGCGGCGACGGCGGCGGCCCGGCTCTGCCTCGACCCGCGGGCCGAACCGGGCGGGCCGTGGGCGGAGGCGATCGCCGCCTACTGCGCCGGCCACATCCGCAAGGTGACCCGCCGGGCCCGCGGCGCCCACTGGGCCGCGCTGGCCGACCTGCCCGGGATCGCGCTGGCCGACGGGGACACCGAGGTGATCGCGCTGCTGCCGGGGCGGATCGCGGAGTTGGACAAGCGGGTGGCGCGGCTGCAGGTGGGTGGCACGGATCTGCCGGTGGACGACGCCCCGGACTTGGGCCCTTCGACAGGCTCAGGGCACGGAGTATTGCGGCTGTGGCTGCCGCCGGAACCGGTGATGTCGCTGGGCAAGACGATGGCCCAGACCGGGCACGCCGGCATGATCGCCGCCGCGCTGCTCGCCGCCGACGACCCCGACACGTTGACCGCCTGGGCCGACCAGGGCTGCCCGGCCACGGCACGGCGGGTCGGTGCGGCGGACTGGCAACAGCTGTCCGAGCGGCTGGCCGACGCGGGCGAGGCGTGGCAGGACCAGCGGCTGCTCGCCGTACGCGACGCCGGGTTCACCGAGATCGCGCCCGGAACCATCACCGTGATCGCCCAGCTCGCTGATGAGAGCCAGATCTCGTCCGCCGACTCTCGTGAACCGGGCGGAGGCGAATAGGCTCAGCGATGTGTCAGCGGCGCAGCAGAGCAGCAACCCGCCGGGCTATCCCACCCAGTGGGAGGCGGACGTGCTGCTCACCGACGGTCGGGTGGCTCGGCTGCGCCCGATCAAGCCGAGTGACGCGAACCTGCTGGTCGAGTTCTACGACCGGGTGTCGCCGGAATCGAAGTACCTGAGGTTCTTCGCCCCGTACCCGCGGCTGAGCCAGCGGGACGTGCAGCGGTTCACCGAGGTCGACTACGTGGACCGGGTCGCCTTCATCCTCACGCTCGGCGAACTGATGATCGGCGTCGGCCGGTACGACCGGATCGAGAACGACCAGGCCGAGGTTGCGTTCCTGATCGAGGATGCGCACCAGGGCCGGGGCATCGCGCAGCTGCTGCTGGAGCACCTGGCCGAGGCGGCCCGGGAGCGCGGGATCACCAAGTTCGTCGCCGAGGTGCTGCCGGAGAACCGGCGGATGGCCCAGGTGTTCGCCGACGCCGGCTACAAGGTGTCCAAGGACGTCGAGGACGGCGTGCTCTCCGTGGAGTTCCCGATCCTGCCCACCGACACGTCGGTCGGCGTGATGGAGCGGCGCGAGCACCGGGCCGAGGCGGCTTCGATGCGGCGGCTGCTGACCCCGGAGCGGGTGGTCGTGCTGGGCCGCGGCCGGCGGGTCCAGGGCCTGGTCAATTCCCTGCTGAGCGGGGGATTCCGGGGTGAGGTGATTGCCGTCAGTACGGACGCCACGGCCGTCTCCGGAGTCCGTACCGCGACCTCGATCGCCACCATCGAGGGCTCGATCGACCTGGTCCTGGTGTCCATCCCGACCAACGAGCTGGGGGCGGTCGTGATCGACGCCGCCCACAAGGGTGCCACGGCGATGGTCGTGCTCACCGGTACGGACTCCACGCAGGACAACCGGACCGTGGTCAGCCTGGCTCGGGCGTACGGGATCCGCGCGCTCGGTCCGGACGCGCTGGGCTTGATCAACACCGACCCGGCGGTCGGGCTGAACGCCAGCCCGGGACCGATGCCGCGGACCGGCGGCGTCGGCATGTTCTGCCAGTCGGCCGCGGTCGGCGTCGCCCTGATCAACCGGGCGCTGCGGCAGCAGATCGGGCTGTCCTCGTTCATCAGCTCGGGGGCGTACGCGGACGTCACCGGCAACGACGTGATGCAGTTCTGGCAGGACGACGAGGCGACCCGGGCCTGCCTGCTGACGCTGGACTCGCTGGGCAACCCGCGCAAGTTCTTCCGGATCATCCGGCAGCTGACCCGGACCAAGCCGGTGATCGTGTTCGCGCCGGGCCAGGCCCGCCGGTCCAGTCACATCGGGGTCCGCGGCGGCCTCGGGCACGCACCGGAGCAGGCCGTCGACGCGCTGTTCCGGCAGGCCGGCGTGATCGTCGTGCACCGCCGCGGCGCCATGTTCGACATCGCCAAGATCGCGGCCCGGCAGCCCTTGCCGGCCGGGCCGCGGGTCCGGGTGATCGCGAACTCGGCGACCCTGGTCCAGCAGCTGACCCACACGGTGACCGCGGTCGGCCTGCTGGCCGGCGGCGACCCGGTGGTGCTGCCCGGCGACGCGGCCCCGGAACGCTACGCGGAGGCGGCCCGGCAGGCGCTGGCGGACGACGGCTGCGACGCCGTCGTCTGCGCGGCAGTGGCGATCTTCGACAGCGGTACGGACGCGATTCACGGCGCGCTGGCCGAGCTGGCCGCGGAGGCGAAGAAGCCGCTGGTCGGGGTCCTGATCGACTTCCAGGAGTACTCCGACCTGGACAACGGCGACGACGACAAGCCGGGCGGGCTGCCGACGTTCGACGCCCCGGCCGACGCGGTCCAGGCGTTGTCCGCCCTGAGTGCGTACGCGCACTGGCGGGAACGGGACCCGGGCGCGGTGCCGCTGCTCGACGTCGACGAACTGGCCGCCAAGCGGGTGGTGAACCGGGTGCTGTCCCGGGACCGGGCCGGCCGGGAACTGACCGGCCCGGAAGCGACCGCGCTGCTGGCCACGTACGGGATCTCGCTGGTGCCGCGGCACCGGGTGTCCAGCCTGGAGCAGGCGACCGAGGTGGCCGCCCGGCTCGGCTGGGACGTGGTGCTGAAGGCGCGGTCCAAGGGGGTCCGCGGCCGGCCGGACCTGGCCGGCGTCTACCGCAACCTGGAGACCCCGGAGGCGCTCCGGGACGCCTGGGCGGAACTGGGCCAGCTGACTGCCGAGCTCGGCCTCGGCGACGATCCGGTGGTGGCCGACCCGGTGATCCAGGCGATGGCGCCGCCGGGCGTGCCGTTGATCATGACCAGCCGGGAGGACGCCGCGTTCGGCCCGATGCTGTCGCTCGGCCTGGACGGGATCGCCAGCGAACTCCTCGGCGACACCGTCCACCGCGTGCCGCCGCTGACCACCGCCGACGCCGCCGCGATGGTGCGCGACCTGCGGGCGGCGCCGACCCTGTTCGGGCGGGACGGCTCGCCGGGCGTGGACGTGGCGGCGGTGCAGGACCTGCTGCACCGGCTGGCCCAGCTCGCCGATGACGTACCGCAGCTGGCCTCGGTCCGGCTCAGCCCGGTGATCGCCTCCGTGACCGGCGTCCACGTGCTCGGCGCGCGGGTCCTGATCGCCCCGACCAGCGACCAGCGGGATCCGATGGCCCGGACTCTCTGACTCCGATGGCTGGTCCGAGGCGACCACGGATCCATGGCAGGATGACCGCCATGAAGGTGAACTCCGGCACCCGAAAGGGCCTGCGCGCCGAGATCGACGCCAGTGGCTACTTTCCTGAGCTGGTCGAGGATTCGGTCCTGCTGGCGCTCGGCGACGAGGAGCTCATCGACTTCGTGGTGCACCATGCGCCGACGTTCTCCGGCGACGAGATCCACCGCCACGTCACCGTATTGGCGCTGACCCCGACCCGGCTGATCGTCGGGCACACGGATGATCATCCGGCGGATCCGCCGACCGACGGGGCGTACGCATCGGCGTCGACCGAGTCGATCCGGCTGACCAAGATCAACAATGTGGTGGTGACCCGGGTGGTGGCCCGCCCCGAGCACTATCACGGCGCACCGGACGCGGTGGTGGAGACCTGGCTGACCATCGGCTGGGGCGCGATGAACCGGCTCGATCTGGAGCCGGCCGGCTGCAACGACCCCAACTGCGAGGCCGACCACGGCTACACCGGCAACCTGACCTCGGACGACCTGACGGTCCGGATCAGTGCCGCGATCGAAGGCTCGGAGAGCGTCGCCCGACTGGTGCAGTTCGCCACGAACCTGCAGCGGGCGACGTCCTGAGCTCGATGATCATTCCGCATTACGGCGCCACGACCCTCGCCGAGCTGCTGCCCGGGCTGGCCGCTCACCTCGGAGTTCCTTCGTACGACAGCGATCCGCTCGCTCTGCCCGACGCGCAGCGGTACGTGCTGATCGTCATCGACGGGCTCGGTGATCAACTGGTCCGGCGGGCGATCCGGCAGGCGCCGTACCTGGCCGGGCTGCTGGACCGGGCCCGGACGATCACGTCCGGCGTGCCGAGCACGACCGTGACCAGTCTGACCTGCCTCGGCACCGGGATGCCGCCCGGCCGGCACGGCATGGTCGGCTGGACGGCCCGGGTGCCGCAGACCCGGGAGATCCTGAACCACCTCTTCTGGGAGTCGGCGATCGACCCGGAGGCCTATCAGGCGCTGCCGACGATCTTCGACCGGGCCAGCGCCGCCGGGGTCGCCACGACGACCGTCTCGCTGGACCGCTTCACCGGCAGCGGCCTGACCCGGGCCGCCCTGCGCGGCGCCGAGTTCCGCGGCTTCCGCGACGAAGATGATCTTGAAGGACGGGCCGCGATGGTGGCCCGGGCGGCCCAGCGCGGGCAGCGGAGCCTGGTCTACGCCTACGAGCGGCGGCTTGATCACGCGGGGCATGCGCACGGGGTGAGCTCGCACGACTGGCACGGCGCCCTGACCGACGCGGATGCGCTCTGCCGCGCGATCCGGGACCGGCTGGACGACGACGTACGGATGATCATCACGGGTGATCACGGCATGATCGACATCCCCGATGATCACCGGATCGTGATCGAGGACGACCCGGAGCTGGACGCCGGCGTCACGGACGTGGCCGGCGAGGGCCGGTTCCGGCAGCTCTATGTCGATCATGATCGCCCGGAGGCCGTCGCCGCGCGCTGGCGGGACCGGCTCGGTGACCGGGCCTGGGTCCGGACCCGGGACGAGGCGATCGAGGACGGCTGGTTCGGCCCGGTCGACGAGTCGATCAAGGAACGGTACGGCCACGTCGTCGCCGCGTTCCGGGACGACTGGGCCGGGATGACCCGCCGGATGGAACGCGAGATGGGCCTGATCGGCATGCACGGCTCGCTCACCGAGGCCGAGATGATCGTCCCGCTCTTCGTCGACTGACCTCAGGACCCCGGTCGCTCGGGCAGCCGTGGGAACTCGGTCGGGTAGAACGCGACCAGGAAGGCGTGCGCCCGGCCCGGCTCGCTGCGGGGGAGCTGGGAGAACTCGCTGACCAGTTCCAGTACCCGGTCCCAGAACTCGTCGGCGACCGCCTCGTCGATCCAGGCGTGGCGCCGGATCGCCCGCAGCGCGTCCGCGGCGTGGGCAGGCGCGGTCTCGGCGGCCCACTCGGCCATCGGATGGGGGATCAGCGCGGTCTGTTCCGGGGTGATCCGGCCGACGCCGAAGAGCCGGGCCGTCCTTCCGTAGAAGCGTTCCCGCTGGCCCCGCACGGTCTGGGTCCGGACCACCTTGATCATCCCGGCCTCGACGAGCAGCCGGACGTGATAGGCGACCGTGCCCTTCGGCCGGTCGACCGCGGTGGCGAGCTCCTGGATCGAGGCCGCGCGCTCGAGCAGCAGCTGCAGCAGGGTGCCCCGGAACGGGTCGAACATCGCCCTGAGCTCCCGGTTCGACGTGACGATCCGTACCTCGTCGAGCTCGTAATCCGGTACCTGCTGGCTGGTCGACACGTCGCGCTGACTCCACTACGATCACTGATTGAAAGAATTGAAACAGTACCGGGTCCAAGGACGGATCCGCTACCGAGGGGTTCCGATGCCGATCGTCGTCAGCCGGCACGTTGAATCGAGGAGGAGCGTATGGCCGAGTTCGATTCCGAGGACCTGCAGGGATCCCGGTTCTACCGGGTGAACCTGTCCGGGTCCAGGATCCGGCGCAGCGATCTGGGCGGGGTGGTGATGCGGGCGGTGAGCGTCGACGGAGCGGAGATCGACGCGCCGTGGCTGTACGACGGCACGCTGATGATCAACGACGTCGATGTGGTGCCGCTGGTCGAGGCGGAACTCTGCCGCCGGTTCCCGGGGCGGGCCGAACGCCGGGCCGCCGATCCCGACGGGCTGCGCGCGGCCTGGGCGAAGCTCGAGCAGGCCTGGGCGGTGATCATGGAACGGGCCGCGGCAATGCCGGACGGGACCGTCGATGTCTCCGTCGACGACGAGTGGTCTTTCGCCCAGACGCTGCGGCACCTGGTGCTGGCCACCGACATGTGGCTCGGCAAGGCCGTGCTCCGGCGGGAGCAGCCGTTCCATCCGCTCGGCCTGATGGACGCTGAGTCGGCCGCTAAGCATCCCGGGGTGTTCGCGACCGAGCCGCCGGGCTACGACGAGGTGCTCGAGGTCCGCGCGGACCGGGTCGCGATGGTCCGCGATTTTCTCGCGGCGGTGACAGCGGAGGAACTGGCCGAGCAGCGGCCGAATCCGCATGAGCCGGACTATGCGGAGACCGTACGTTCCTGCCTGCACACGATTCTCGAGGAGGAGTGGGAGCACCAACGCTACGCGGTGCGTGATCTTGACCGGATCGCCGCGCGCCCCTCGGCGTAGCGCCGGAGCAAGATCGCGAACGGGCCGCCGGCGAGGACGAAGATCAGGGACGGCGCGAGGAAGACCGCGGCCAGCCCGGACCCCGCGAGGTCCGGCAGGAACGCCGCGAACACCCCCACCAGGACGGCGAGGGCGGCGACACACACGAGCGTTCCGGTCAGCCACTCGGCCAGCGGCTGGGGCGGCCTCAGCCGGAGGATCAGGCCGATGATGGCTCCGGCGACAAGACCGGCCACGGTCGCCGGCAGGACTCCGTACAGCAGCGCCACGATCAGGTAGAACGCCGCGATCATCGGCGTCGTCGGCAGCTGAGGTCCGGTGATCGGCCAGGTGTTGGCCAGCTCGGCCACCAGGACCGGGGCGTAGCCGATGATCATGGAGACCATCAGATAGCACAGCGAGCCGCCGAAGCCGATCGCGGCACCGAAGAGGGCGCCGCGAACGGGCAGAGAGTCCGGGATCAGCGGTCCGGGTTGTAGTTCGAGTCGCTCGGTCACCGCAGCCTCCCCAGGTCCACCCGCACGATTAGTAGCGTGCTTACTCCAATATACGCCTGTGTCGCGCCCGTGCCGTCGCTGTCGCTGTCGGCGGATGCTGCCAGGATGACGGCATGAATCGCGACCCGACGCGGCGCCCGCCACCGACCAGGAGATGATCATGAACGTGGCCGGAGAGTTCGTCACCGAGAGCTTCGGCTACGACGGCGGGCGCCAAGTCACCGTCTCTGTGCCGCGGCGGCCGCCCGAGGCGATCGTGTACGCCGGCGACGGGCAGGGGATCTCGCAGTGGGGCCCGGACCTGGAGGCCGACGCGCCGCCGACGATGGTCGTCGGCGTGCACCGGACCGACGACCCGGACGAGATGGCCCGGATCAAGGAGTACTCGCCGCAGTTCGACGAGCAGATCTTCACCGCCCACGAGCGGTTCTTCGTCGACGAGGTGCGGGCCTGGGTGCGGTCGCGGTTCGAGCTCGACCTGCCGGCCGAACGGACCGCGGTCTGCGGAGTGTCGGCGGGTGGGGAGCTCGCGCTCTCGCTCGGCCTGCGCCACCCCGACGTCTACGGGGTGATCTTCTGCGCCTCGCCCGGCGGCGGCCACCGGCCGCCCGACGTGCTTCCCGGTCCGCTGCCGAGGGCGTACCTGCTCGGCGGGACCGAGGAACCCTGGTTCCTGGAGAACGCCACCCGCTGGGCCGACGCGCTCCGTGCCGCCGGGGCGGACGTGATCCTGCAGGAACGTCCCGGCGAGCACGGCGGCGCCTTCTGGCGAAACGAGTTCCCGCTGATGGTGAGGTGGGCCTTCGGTGACGCCGCTCCGGCTACGTGAAGACGGCGGCGAGGCGGCGCAGACCCTCGGCGATCTGCTCCGGCGGGTATGTGACGAAGGACAGCCGCATCGTGTTGGCCGGGGCCGGGTCGGTGAAGAACGGGGCGCCCGGGACGAAGGCGACGTCGTGGTCGATGGCGGCGCCGAGGAATGCGGCAGTGTCGTACGTCTCGGGCAGCGTGGCCCAGACGAACATGCCGCCGGCCGGCCGGTTCCAGATGCTGCCCTCGGGCAGCGCCCCGGGCAGGCCGGCCAGCATCGCGTCCCGCCGCTCGGCGTAGCCGGCCCGGGACCGCTCGACCGCGCCCTCCAGCCGGCCGGACGCCAGGTAGCGGGCCGCGGCGGCCTGGTCCAGGGTCGAGGTGTGCAGGTCGGCCGCCTGCTTGGCGATCACGACGGCGGACTTGATCGACGGGTCGGTCCGGACCCAGCCGAGCCGCAGCCCGGGCGCCAGGATCTTGGAGAAGCTGCCGGTGCTGACCACCCGGCCGGGCTCGGCGCCGATCGCCAGCGACGCCGGGGCGGGCGCGCCATAGCTCAGTTCCCGGTACGGGTCGTCCTCGATCACCCGGAACCCGTACCGCTCGGCGACCGCGACGATCCCGGCCCGGTTCTCCGGGGTCAACGTGCGGCCGGTCGGGTTGTGGAAGTTCGGCACCGTGTAAAAGGCCTTCGGTCGGTGCTCGGCGGCCAGCTCGGCCAGCGCGTCCAGGTCGACCTCGTCGCCGGCGCCGGGCACGCCGACCAGCCGCGCCCCGGCCAGGCTGAAGCACTGCAGCGCCGCGAGATAGCTGGGCCGCTCGACCAGCACCACGTCGCCCGGGTCGACCAGGGTGGAGGCGAGCAGGCTGATGCCCTGCTGCGAACCGGTGGTGATCACGATCTGCTCGGGCTCGGTGGCCAGGCCCAACGCTCCGTACCGCTCGGCGATCCGGGCCCGCAGCTCGGCGTTGCCCTCCGACGGCGAGTACTGCAGCACGGCGGGGGAGCCGAGCGCCTCCTGGACCGCGGCCAGCGCGCCGTCGAGGTCGAAGAACTCGGGCGCCGGCAGCCCGCCGGCGAACGAGATGACACCGGGCCGCTGGGTGAGCGCCAGCAGCTCGCGGACGACGGACGGCCTGACCGTCGCGAAACGGGCGGACAAGCTTGGCAGACTGTCGGGGGGCAGGTGTTGAACTTCTGCGGACACGATCCAACCTTAAGGAAATTCTCAACTCGCCGGGCGACGTGTCCAGCGCGGAGGTGGAAATTTGGCACACTTCGTCGGTGGCCGAGTTCGTGTACTACACCGGGCCGATGGATTGCGGGAAGTCGACCCTTGCCCTGCAGTTCGATCACACCCACTCGGCCGGTGGCCGGGCCGGCCGGCTGTTCACCAGCCAGGACCGGGCGGGGGAGGCGACGATCTCGTCCCGATTAGGCCTGGAACGGCCGGCCATCGAGGTCGTCGAGGACTTCAACTTCTGGCGGTACGTGGTCGAGCAACTGACCCAGGGCAGCCGGATCGACTACCTGATCTGTGACGAGACCCAGTTCTATCGGGCCGAGCAGATCGACGACCTGGCCCGGATCGTCGACGAACTTCAGATCGACGTGTACGCGTTCGGGATCCTGACCGACTTCCGGACCACCCTGTTCCCGGGCTCGCAGCGGCTGGTCGAACTGTGCGACCGGATCGAGCTGCTCCAGGTGCAGCCGCTGTGCTGGTGCGGCGCCCGGGCCACCCACAACGCCCGCACCGCGGACGGCCGGATGATCACCGAGGGCGCCCAGGTCGTCGTCGGCGACACCGAGCTGGAGCCGTCCGCGAACATCGGGTACGAGACGCTCTGCCGGTCCCATCACCGGCGCCGGATGACCCGGGAAGTGGCCCGGGCGACGCTCACCGAGCCCGCCTAGTGTCGTGCGTCCCTAGTTCCTTGACAGGTGGCGGCGTCCAGGTGCGTGCATCGCCAGGCCGACGAGGAAGACATATCGGGTCATATATCGACTGAGGAGAACGCCGCGAGGTGCGTGCCTGGGCGTCGCCAACTGTTAAGGAACTAGGGACGCACGACACTAGGGCACTGCCGAACGCGCCCTGAGCCTGTCGAAGGGCCAAGCCGGTTGTGGCCTAGCCCTTCGACAAGCTCAGGGAGCGACTGCTTCAGGGCCGGAACGCGTAGACCGCGTCGAGCCGGGCCCGCGCCAGCGCCAGATAGCCCGGCAGTCGGGACCGGAGCGCCGAACTCGGCCGGTAGCCGTTCAGCACCGCCTCGATCAGCGGCTCCGGGTCGGCGAGCACGCCCTGGTCCGCGCGGAGTTCGAGGTGCGCGATCAGGTTGGCCAGGTCGAGCGCAGGGTCGCCGACGGCGATCAGGTCGAAGTCGATCAGGCCGGCCTCGCCGTCGTCGTTGATCAACAGCTGGCCGTCGTGCAGATCCCGGTGGATCAGGGCCGGCCGCTCCGGCGGTTCCGGGACCCGGCCGAGCGCGGGCCGCCGCGGGCGCCAGGCCGGCAGCGGTGCCGCGTACTCGGCGGCGAGCCGTTGCCAGTGCGCGGTGACCGCCCGTTCCGCGGTCAGGTCATGGAGTGCCGGGATGGCCCGGCCGGCCGTGGCGATCGCCGGGTCGAGCCGATGCAGCCCGGCCAGCGCACGGCCGGCGGCCCGGCAGGCCTCGGCGGCCGCGGGTTCGGTGAGCAGGGCGGTGAGGGTCCGGCCGGGCAGCGCGGCCGTGGTGACCGAGGCCTGCCCCGGATCGGCGTCGAGGACCGTCGGCGTGGCCAGCGGCAGCGACTCGGCGAGCCGGGCGCTGTCGACCAGGCGCCGCCACCGGTCCGGCCGGACGATCTTGGTGAAGCTGCCGTCCGGCTCGCGGAGCACGGCGCGGCGTTCCGGCCGGTGCCCGAGCAGCGCGGTGCCCGGCCACTGCAGCCGGCGGACCACGGCCGGCAGCCGTCGGTCGGCTCCCGCTGGCTGCAGGACGAACGGGCCGACCGCGTGCGCCCCGGGCGTCGCGGCGGCGATCGCCGCGGCCCGGCCCGGCGCCGCCAGCCACTGGCCGGCGACCGGGCGATGATCATGGTCGGTGAGGTCCAGCAGCAGCCGGTCGGCGCCGCGCGGCCAGGACCGGACCAGGCGCAGGCCGAGGTCGGCGAGTCCGGCCACGATCGCCGGGAGCTCAGGGGCGCGAGTCACCCGAACCTCCTCGGCCCTCCGCCCCCGCGAGGCTCCCGTCTGGCATCCGCGACCGTTCCACCCGGCCGCGACCGTTGCAACGGTCGCGGACAGGTCGAACGGTCGCGGCTGGGAGGTCGGGGACATGGGATGGTCGGTCATGGCATGGCCTCCTCGAGTCGGTCCAGGTTCGCGAGGATGTCGGCGGGCCAGTCCGGGCTCGCGGTACGGAAGGGGTCGGCGGCGCGGAGCAGCAGCGCCCGGGCCCGGTGCCAGTCCAACCCGGCCGGGACCGGTCGGACGGTTCGGTAGCCGGCCAGCACCCGGTCGACCGCGTCCGGGCCGAGCCCGGCGGCGGACAGCCCGGCCAGGTCGGCGGCCGGATCGCCCAACCCGGACCGGTCGAAGTCGATCAAGGTCGGCTCGGTTCGCGTCGACCCGGCGGGCGGGATGATCACCTGGTCGGCCGAGAAGTCGCCGTGGCACGGCACCGGCGGAACCCGGGCCGGGGCGGTGGCCCGCAGCCGGTCCAGAATTCCTTGCGCCCGGCTTGCCTGGTCGGACAACAGGACGCCGAGCAGGGCGACGGTCGCGGCCGGGTCGGCCTCGCGGACCGGAGCGCCTGGGAACGGCTGATGATCATGGAGCCGGGCCAGCGCCGCCCCGCAGCCGGTCAGCATCGCGTCGGTGGCGGCGCCGGACTCGATCAGCTCGGCGAGGCTCTCGCCCGGCTCGAAGCTGGTCGCGATCACGGCGTAGTCGGCGTCCCAGCCGAGTGAACGCCGGGTCCCGGCGAGCCGATCGAACCGGGCCAGCCGGAGGTACGCGTCGGCAACGGTGGTCCTCCGGTAGGCCCGCAACAGCACCGGTTCGTGGCCGACTTGAGAGGCGAGGGCGACCCAGCGACGTTGCGGCTTGTACGCGAGGGTACGGAACGCGGGCGGCGGACCGGGCAACAGCGACACGGCGGCCGCGGCCGGGTCGGCGAGCGCGGGCAGGTCCCGGTCCGCGGCCGCCCGGGCCATGATCAGGTTCCGTTCTTGATCATGGTCGATGATCGTTCCGGGCGGCGCCTTGCGGATCAGCTTGTCCAGTTTCGGCCGGGCGGCCGGTGAGACCGCGTACCCGAAGGCGGGGCCGTCCGGCCGGGCGATCGCGGCGACGCAGCTGGTGCCCGGCTTGTAGCGGAGCTGGGTCACACCGTCCGTTTCGAGGAGGATGGGCAGGCCGGGGAGGGCGCGGTCAGTGATCATCGGACCCGGCCCTTCGACAGGCTCAGGGCGCGTGGATCGGTTGGGTGGTCGAAGACGGCGGTGGGGGTGCCGGCTCGGACGACGCGACCTTCGTCGATCCAGAAGACCAGGTCGGCGTCCCGGGCGGCGTCGAGGTCGTGCGTGATCACCAGCGTGGTCCGGCCCTCGGTGAGCCGGCGCAACGCCGCCGCGACCTCGGCCTCGGTGCCCGGGTCCAGCCCGGTCATGGCCTCGTCCAAGATCACGATCGGCGCGTTCCGGATCGCGGCCCGGGCGATCGCGATCCGTTGCCGCTGGCCGCCGGACAGGGTGGCGCCGCGTTCGCCGATCACGGTGTCGTACCCCTGCGGCAAGGCCTGGATGAACTGGTCCGCGCCGGCCAGCCGGGCCGCCCACCGGATCCACTCCTCGCCGACCGGCCGGCCGTCACCGTAGACATCGGGCGCGCCGAACGCGATGTTGGCCCGGATCGTGTCGGCGAACAGCACGCTGTCCTGCAGCACGACGGCGACCTGGGACCGGGCCGAGTCGAGGGTGAGGTCGCGCAGGTCGCGGCCGTCGATCAGCACCTGGCCCGCGTCCGGATCCCGCAGTCTGCTGAGCAGCCCGGCGATCGACGACTTGCCGGCGCCGGACGGCCCGACCAGCGCGACCCGGCGGCCGGGCGGGATGATCAGGTTCAGGCCCTTCAGGACCGGCCGACCGGGCCGGTAGCCGAACACGACGTCGCGGAATTCGATCAGGCCGCGGAACCGCGGTGCGGGCCGGGCCCACGGCGCGTCGACGATCTCCGGCCGGGTGTCCAGCAGGTCCACGATCCGCTCGCCGGAGGCGGCGGCCTTCGCGATCCGCCCGGTGTATTTCGCGATGTCGCGGAGCGGCCGGAACGCCGTCTTCAGATAGGTGAGGAACACGGTCAGCTCACCCGGCGTGAGCGCCCCGGCCAGCACCCGGTGGCCGCCGAGCAGCAGCACGACGCCGGTGGCCAGGCCGACCAGGACGTCGGTCTTGCGTTCCAGCCCGGCGGACAGCTTCTTGGCCCGGACCCCGTCCGCCAGGGTCCGTTCGCTGCTGCCGCCGAACCGCTGCTCCAGCCGCGATTCCAGCGCGTAGCTCTGCACCACGGGCATCGCGCCGAGCGACTCGGTGGCGAGCGAAGCGAGCGCTCCCTCGGCCTCCCGCTGGCCGCGGGACACCGAGTTGATCTTGCGGGTGAGCCGGCCGCCGATCAGCAGGAACAACGGGAACACCACGGCGACCGCGAGGGCCAGCTGCCAGTCCATGATCACGATCACCACGAACATGCCGGCCAGCGTGATCACGTTGCCGGCCAGCGGGATCGCCGCGGTGACGGTCGCCTCCTGGAGCCGGCCGATGTCGCCGGTCACCCGGGTGACCAGGTCGCCGGTCCGGCGCGACTCGTGGAACCGCAGCGACAGCCGGTTCAGGTGCCCGTACAACTCGGTCCGGACCCGGGTCAGCACCCGGTTGCCGGCCAGCGCGAAGCAGACCGTCATCAGGTACGCGGCGCCGGCGCGGAGCGCGACCACGCCGACCAGGGCGGCGGCGCAGATGATCAACAGGACCGTGAGATGGGCGACCCCGGGGATGCCCGGCACGGGCGCGCCGCGGGTGGCCAGGTCGGCGCCGGTGGCGGCCACGATGGCGTCGATGACGTACGCCAGCGGCCAGGGCTCCAGCAGCCGGAGCGCGACCTCGGCGAACAGGGCCAGCAACCCGACCAAGATCAACTTCCGTTCCGCGGCGACCTGGTGCCGGAACCGGTGCAGCGTGCGGCGCAGCCCGGGCAGGGCGCCGGACAACCCGCGCTTCGCGGACGCCGGCATCAGGCGACCGCCTGGCGGTCGATCAGGGCCAGCGAGCGGTCCACCACGCCGGCCCAGCTGTGCCGGGTGACCGCGGCGCGCCGGCCGGCGTCGCGCAGCCGCAGCCGTTCGCCGTGATCACGCCGGAGCAGCACCAGCGCGTCGGCCAGCGCGGCCGGGTCCCCGGGCGGCGCCAGCCGGCCCAGCCGGCCATGATCGAGGACGGCCGGGATCTCGCCGATCGCGCTGCCGATCACCGGCAGCCCAGCCGCCAGGTATTCGTACACCTTCAGGGGTGAGAAGTAGAACCGCCCCAGCGCCGGGTACGGGGCGCAGGCGACATCCATCCGGTGCAGCTGGGCGACGACCCGGCCGGCTTCCATGGCCCCGGTGAACTCGATCGCGTCGGCGATCCCGAGTTCGGCGGCGAGCCGTTCCAGGTCCATCCGCATCGGCCCGTCGCCGACGATCAACCCGCGCCACGGGTACCGGTCGCCGCGGAGCCGGGACAGCGCCCGGATCAGGGTGTCGACGCCGTGCCAGGCCTTCAGCGACCCGACGAAACCGACCGTGAAGTCGGGCGCCTCGGCCGGCGCGACCGGGCGGGGCGACGGCGTGATCCGGGCCGGGTCGACCCCATTGCCGATCACCGCGATCCGCTCCGGCCGCCGGGACAGCGTTCGGGCCCAGTCGGCCACGCCGGCGCTGACGCAGACCACCGCCGTCGCTGCGCCGATCGCGGCGGCCGCGACCCGGTCCGCGCCGGCGGCATCGGCCAGGTTGCGGAACGTCGCCTGCTCCGTGGTCAGCGGTGCGTTGACCTCGAGCAGGCTTGGCACGCCACGGCGTGCGGCCCACGCGGTCGCGGTCCGGCCCCAGAGGGCGTACCGCTCGTAGACGAGGTCCGGCCGCAGCGTGTCCAGGACTCCGGCGACGGCGGCGTCACTGGCCTGGGCGGACCGTTCCCGGTCGGCCGGCTCGTCGCCGCGGACCACCGGCAGCCGGTGCACCGGGACCGGCAGCGTCGGCCGGTCGCCCGGCCGGGGCGTGATCAACTGCACCTCGTGGCCGCGCCGGAGCAGCTCGGTGATCACCGCGCGGACGTGGATCGCGGCACCCTTGGTGCCGAAGATCTCGATCCCGGGATCCGTGCAGACATAGGCGATTCTCATGATCAACCTCTTCCTGAGGTACGGAAGCCGGCGGCGAGCTTGGCGGCCTGGCGCGCGGCGTCGAACTCGATCTCGATCAGGTCCCGGGCTGCCTTCGCCAGGCCGCTGCGCAGCTCCGGGGCGTCCAGCAGCCGGGCCAGCGCGGCGGCCAGGCCGGCCGGGTCGTGCTGCTCGATCATCAGTCCGGTCCGGCCGTCCTCGACGATCTCGGGCAGCCCGGTGACGTCGGTCGCAACCACCGGGGTGCCCAGCGCCATCGCCTCCAGGACGACGGTCGGCAACCCGTCCCGGTTGCCGTCGCTGCCGACCACACACGGCGCGGCGAACACGTCGGCCGCGCCGACCAGCCGGGCCACCGCGGACTGCGGCAGGGCGCCGAGCAGCCGCACCACCCCGCCGAGCCGGTGCCGGTCGATCCGGGCCTGCAGCTCGGCGGCCAGGGGCCCGGTCCCGGCGAGATCGACCCGGAAGCGACGGCCGGCGTCGCGGAGCAGGGCGGCGGCGTCGATCAGGTCGGCGAACCCCTTCTTCTCCACCAGCCGGCCGACGGCCGCGATCACCGGAGTGTCACGGACGCGGTCGGCCGGGTCGGTGAACTGGAACCGGCGCAGGTCGATCCCGTTGTAGAGCCGCTCCACCCGGTCGGCGGCGGCACCGAAGGTCCGCCGCAGATGATCATGGTTGAAGTCGCTCACCGTGATCACCCGGGTCGCGTCGGCCAGCCGCTCCCGAAGTCGATCATGGTCGACGTCGGCGTGGAAGATGTCCTTGGCGTGCGCGGTCAGGCTGTAGCCGATCCCGGCGAGCCTGGCGGCGACCCGGGCGACCGCAGCCGAGATCGAGGCGAAGTGGGCGTGCAGGTGGGTGATCCGCTGCTCCCGTACCGCGACGGCGAGCTGGACCGCCTGGTGGGCGTCGGCCGCGTCGAGCCGGAGCAGGTCGGGCAGCGCCTCGGTGAAACCGGGCAGGGCAGTGCCGCCGGCGACGGTCTGCCACAGGTCGTCGGCCCTGATCCCGGAGTGCCGCAGGTAGTGCACCGGGGCCCGTACCTCGGCCAGCGCCGGATGGAACCGCCCGTCGTTCGGCAGCCGCAAGGAGAAGACGGTGAGGTCGAGGCCGAGCCGCTCCAGTTCCAGCAGCTCGGTGACGATGAAGGTCTCGGAGAACCGCGGATACATCTTGACGACGTAGCCGACCCGCAGCAGGGGCTGAGAATCAGGCAGCATCCTCGGTCACCCCCAGCAACGCGTCGGCGAGGTGCGGGATCCGGGCCAGACCGTCCAGCCGGACCGAGGTCGAGGACCGCAGTGTGGCCTGGGCCGAGCCGGCGACGGCGGACGCGAGCCAGTCGGCCAGCCGGCCGGGGGAGAGCCGGTCCGGTGGCAGCAGGTCGACCAGCCCGCGGCCGGCGAACCGTTCGGCTCGGATCAGCTGTTCGGCCCGGGGCCGGGTGCGCGGCACCAGCAGCGCCGGCGTCGCGGTGGCCAGGATCTCGCAGACGGTGTTGTAGCCGGCCATCGAGACGACAGCGGCGGCCCGGTCGATCACCGCGTCGGCGCCCGGCACCACGTCGAGCAGGACCAGGTCGGACCGCCGGCCGGCGAGCTGCCGGAGCCGGGCCCGCCGCTCGGCCGCCAGGTACGGGCCGCAGACGACCACCCCGAGATGATCTTGGGGGAACGCTGCCTCGGCGAACGCGAGGGCCAGCGCGTCGCCGTCCTGGCCGCCGCCGACCAGGCAGGCGACGTAGGGCCGAGCCGGGTCGAGTTGGCCGACCGAGCCACGGCCGCCGGTCAGTCCGCTGGTCCGGCCTCGGCTCAGGTAGCCGGTGAACTCGAGCTTGTCCGCCACCGAGCCGGGCAGCCGGTATTCGGTCCGTGGATCGTAGACCCGCGGGTCGCCGTACACCCAGACCGCGGCGTAGAACTCGTCGATGGCCTGCGTCGTCCGGTCGGCCCGCCACTGGGCGGCGGTGCTGGCTGGATCGTCCAGCACCTCGCGCAGGCCGAGGACCGCCCGGCCGCCGTCGCGGGCGACCTGGCGCAAAGCCGGCTCCAGCTCGCCGCCGGCGCCGCGCGGCACCTTGTCGACGATCAGCAGGTCCGGCCGGAACTCGCCGAGCACCGAGCTGAGCAGGGCCCGGCGGACGTTGATCATGTCCGGGTACGACAGCGACAGCACCCGGGACCGGTAGTCGCCGGCCGCGTCCTTGCCGATCGTCGGCATCGTGATCACGTCCGTCCGGCGCGGCAGCGGCAGCCGGGTCGCCTCCGGGTTCCCGGTGATCATGAGCAGATCGGCGTCCCGCCGGGACAACGCTGCGGCGATGGTCAGATTGCGCCGGGTGTGGCCCAGCCCGACCGTGTCATGGGAATACAGCGCGACGCGCAACGGATGCATGATCAACTCCTCAACTCGACTCGTTCATACTTTGATCATGGTTCGTTAACTCGCGATGAGTCGCGGATGAGGATGCTTTCATCAAGGTGGCGTTGATCAACTCGATCCACCAGGCTCATGATCATGTTGATCTCCGTCATCGGCTGCGGCTACCTCGGCGCAGTCCACGCCACCTGCCTCGCCCATCTCGGCCATACGGTCGTCGGCATCGACTCCGACCGGGAACTGGCCGCCCGCCTGGACGCCGGACGGCCGTCGTTCTACGAGCCGGGGCTCGAGTCGCTGCTGACCGAGACGCTGGCCACCGGCCGGCTCCGGTTCACCGGCGACCCGGCGGCGGTCGCCGGCTCGAGCGTGCACTTCCTCTGCGTCGGCACGCCCCAGCTGCCGGACCGCCCCGGTGCGGACCTGTCGGCCCTCGACGCGGCCGTCGGCGCGCTGCTGCCGTACCTGCGGGACGGGGACCTGGTGGTCGGCAAGTCCACCGTGCCGGTGGGAACGGCCGAGCGGCTGGCGGACCGGTTCGCGGCGGCCGGCTCCGGCGCGGCGGTCGCCTGGAACCCGGAGTTCCTGCGCGAGGGGCATGCGGTGGCCGACACACTCCGGCCGGACCGCCTGGTCTACGGCAGCGGGACCGGCGACGAGCGCGCGGTGGCGATCCTGAACGAGGTCTACGCGCCGGTGATCGCGGCCGGCACCCCGGTGATCAGCGCCGACCTGGCCACGGCCGAGCTCGTCAAGGTCGCCGCGAACTCGTTCCTGGCCACGAAGATCTCGTTCATCAACGCGATGGCCGAGATGTGCGAGGCGGCCGGCGCCGACGTCACCGTGCTCGCCGACGCGATCGGCCGGGACGTCCGGATCGGCCGGCAGTTCCTCAACGCCGGGGTCGGTTTCGGCGGCGGCTGCCTGCCCAAGGACATTCGGGCGTTCGGGGCGCGGGCCGCCGAGCTGGGGGTGGACCGGGTGGCCGGGCTGCTGGACCAGGTGGACCGGATCAATCTCGGGCGGCGGGACCGGATCGTCGACCTCACGGCCGAGGTGTGCGCCGGTGACCTGGTGGGCGCGCGGATCGCGGTACTGGGCGCCTCGTTCAAGCCGGACAGCGACGACGTCCGGGACTCGCCGGCGCTCGCCGTGGCCTTGGACCTGCAGCGACGCGGCGCGCACGTACGGGTCACCGATCCGCAGGCGGCCGACAACGCGCGGAAGCGGAGCGCCGACCTGACCGTCGTCGACTCCGTCACCGAGGCGGCCGACGGCGCCGACGCGGTGCTGCTGCTCACCGAGTGGCGCGAGTACCGGGAGTTGCGGCCGGCCGACCTGGCCGGGCTGGTCCGGCACCGTCGCATCGTCGACGGCCGCAACGTGCTGGACCCGGGCCGCTGGCGCGCGTCCGGCTGGAGCTACCGGGCTCCGGGGCGGCTCTGAAGCTAGAGTCGCCGCCGTGGATGCGGACACGGCCCGGTCGGCGCTGCGGATCACGCCGTTCGTGGTCTGGGGCGGCCTGCTCGTCGGCTGGTGCATCGTGGTGCTGCCCGGCCTGCTGACGTACGCGCTCGGCAGCCCGACCACGGCGACGGTCGATCGCTGCGAGGTCACCGTCTCGACGAACAACGAGGGGACCACCAGTTCCGAGACCACCTGCTACGGCAGCTGGCCGCTCGGCACCGGGCGAGGCGAGGGCAGGATCGAGGGCGGTGGCTGGCTGAACGAGGGCGACCGGGTCGAGGTGCGCGGCACCACCTGGGCGGCGGCGACGGGCGAGGTGCCCGGTCGGGCGCTGCTGATGTCCGGGATCGGCCTCGGCCTGGGCGTGATCACCCACCTGATCTGCTGGTGGAGCTTCAGCCGGGAACTCCGGAAGGCCGCCCAGGAGTGAGGCCGGCGGTCAGTCCTTGCGGGGCGGGCCGCCGAACATGATCTCGTCCCAGCTCGGGATCGAGGCCCGCTTCTTCTTGGTCCGCTTCGGCTTGGCCGGTTCGGGCTCCGGGGCCGGGATCAGCGCCTCGGGCTCCGGTTCCGGCTCGGGTTCGGCCTCGGGCTGCGGCTCGGGCGGGTGGTTGACCACGATCTCCGGTTCCCAGCCGACCGGCTCGGAGGGCTGGTCGCGCAGGCCCGGGTAGACCGTGACCGAGTCCTCGGCGTAGCCGTCGCCGCCGAGCATCCCGTACAGCGTGGTCATGCCGCCGTCCTCGGCCGAACTCTCGTAGTCGGCCTCCTCGTACGCCGCCGGGCGGTGGTCGTCCGGGATGCCGGGTTCGTCGTCCGGTTCCCGGTCCGGCGCGGTCCGCGGCTCGTCGACCTGGACGGCCCGGACCAGGGCGAGTTCGTCGTTCAGGTCGAGGGTCGGCTCGGCCGCCTCGTCGAAGCTGTCGTGGAACGACGGCTCCCGGGCCGGCCCAGGGCGGGTGGACTCGCTGCGGCCGGACTCACTGCGAACAGCGCGCAGGTGCTGTTCCGGGCGCTGCGGGCGCCGTCGGCCGGGCTGCGGACCCTTGGCCGGGGTGGCCTCGCCGAGCACCCAGCGGGCCTCGTCGTTGCCGGCCAGCGAATAGCGGCCGCGCGGGTCGAAGTGGAACTCGGCGGTGCGGACGGACTCGCCCGACTTGTATTCGGCGGTCACCGCCCAGCGGCCGTCGTCCAGGCGGCGGGCGTCCCAGGCGACCGTGTCCGGGTCGATGCCGCGGTCGGCCAGCCGTTCCGTCACGGCCAGCCGGAGGTTGCGGTGGCCCGAGGTCTCACCCCGCCTCCGTACCGACGACGCCATGGCCTGACCGGCCATGTGCTCGCGCTCCAGCAGGACCGGGCCGGCGAATCGCTCGACCCGGTCGGCCGGCATTCCGGAAACCCGGGCGACCTCCTCCAGGGTCGCCCCGGACCGGATCCGTGCCTGAATATCGCGTGGGCTCAGTACGCTCTCCATCTCGATCTCCAGTTGTCCGAGTCGGGGGCGGTCACCACGCATCGCCGCTCGCAATCCGTCGTCGACCGGAAGCGCCAGCTCCTCTCCACCGTCGGTCGCGATGATGAGGGACTGACCGTCCTGACTCAGTCCCACCAGCCGCGCCGTGCGCATCGCCTCAGCCGATCCTCCCCGTGGTGTTCGTTCCTGGTTAACCTACTCCGCGGCCTGGTGGGGTCGTGGTAGGCGCAACCGGAGCGCGCACTTTCGGCCGGAGTGTCCGGAAAAGTTCGACGTCTACCTGAGGTACGGACTTGTCCGGACCAGGTGGTCACCCGGGCCCAGCGGGACCTCCGCGGTGAGCCAGCGGCCGTCCGGACGCAGCCGTACGGTAGCGCCGTCGAGCTCGATCTCGGGCGCCGACCCGGCCGGCAGCGCGAGGCGGCCGGTGCTGCCCGGCGGCACCCGGATCAGATAGTCCTGCCGGTCGCCGTCGCGACGGGCCCGCACCGCGATCGTCCCGGCCGGCACCGGCAGCCGTACCTCCGCTTGGTCGAGCGGCCCCGGCTGCGGCCGGATCGCGAACGACCGGTAGCCCGGCTCCAGCGGCCGCAACCCGAACAGGCCCTGCGGCAGCAGGAACGCCGGCGACGCGGCCCACGGATGGGAATGGCTGAGGTTCGGTTTGAACGCGGCGTCCCAGGCCTCCATCGTCGCGCCCGCGCCGACGTCGAGCATGTGCCGCCAGCTGCGGTTCCCGGGCGCGGTGATCAGCGGCAGCGCGACGTCGCCGGCCGCGTGCTCGAACAAACCCTCGAGCAGGAACGCCGCGGCGTAGACGCTGCACGCCATGCCGCGCCCGGCCAGGTCCTGCACCACGCCGTCCACGCGGTCCGCCGGGACGGCGCCGGCCCAGAGCGGGAACAGCTGGGCGTGGATCGCGTGGTGGCCCAGCCGGCGGCCGGCCGGGTCGAGCCCGTCGGCGTAGGCCTGCCGGTCGGGATCGAACAGGTGCCGTTGGATCGCGTCGCGCAGCCGGTCGGCGGTCGCGGCGTAGTGCTCGGCGTCGGTGGGCTCGCCGACAGCTCGGGCCAGGTCGGCGGCAGCCCGGAAGCAGCGGTACGCGAGCGCGTTGATCACCGTGTTGACCTCGCCGAACTCGTACCCGTCCCGCTCGCCCGGCGGCCAGTCGACCAGGTCCCGGTCGAACCCGCCGCGGTCCAGGTCACCCGCGGCGCCGCCGTCGCTGGGCTTGCGGACCAGGCCGGTGCCGGGGTCGAGCCAGCGCAGCGGCAGCAGGTCGGGCAGCCGGTGATACTGCTCCCGGAGCTGGCCGTCGTCGCCGGTGGTCCACCACAGGTCGTGGACGGCGAGCAGCCCGAACAAGGGCCATTCCGTCGGCCAGGTCCGGTGCTCCAGCGTGAAGTCGACCGAGTAGCGGGCCAGCGCGGGATCGGGGTCCAGGCACAGGTGGGCCCGCTGCTGCAGATAGGCGTCCGCCTCGTACGGCAGCCGCTCGCGGGTCCAGGAATCCACGTACAGGTTGAGATTCAGCGCCTCGATCGTGTCCGCCGAGAGCCGCCAGACGCGGTCCAGGTCTGGATCGGCCGACGTGAACGCCGCCGCCTCGGTGTCGTACGGGGAGCGATAGGCGGCCGCCAGCACCTCGAGGTCGGGGTTGCCGGCGAGCGTCCGGACCTCCAGGTAGCGGAACACCCGCAGGCCCCAGGTCTCGAGCTCCTGGTCGCCGTCGGTGAGGGTCCAGACATCGCGGTAGACGTTGCCCGTGTGGAGTTCGAACTTGACCGTCGGGCGCTCGGTCGAGTCGAGGACCTCGCCGAAGCGGAGTTCGATCGTGTCGCCGGCGCTCGCCCGGGCGCGGATCAGGGCGCCGCCGGCCCAGGTGCGGCCGAAGTCGAGCACCAGCCGGCCGGGCCCCTCGGCCAGGACGCGGGCCGGCGGCATCGTCCGGCGCTCGACCAGGGGGACCGGTGAGGACTCGAGCCGGGCGAACGGTTCGCGGACGGCGGCGGCCGGCCAGTGCTCGGCGAAGCCGGGGGAGTCGAAGCCGTGCGGGTAGCGGCGGGCGTCCAGGTTCTCCACCGGTGCGGCGAAGACGGCGGTCCCGATGCTGCCCGCCTCTTGATAGGCGTCGGCGGCCGAGCTCGCCTGCCAGTCGGGCCCGCTGCCGAAGCGGGCCACGGCGCCGTCGGCGTACTCGATGATGATCATGGCCTGGCAGCGGTGATCGGCCGTCGTGTGGAGCAGCGCTCCCACCGTGTTCGGGCCTGGCCACAGCAGCCCGGTCAGGTCGTACGTGTCGTAGCGGGACTCGTCGCCGAGCGGCCGGGTGGGGCCGACGCCGAGCACGGTGCCATTGAAGTGGGCCCGGTAGACGTACTGCAGGGCGGGCCGGGTCGAACTCGCGGTGATCGCCAGCGCCGCCCGCGCGATCGGCCCGGGGCCGGCGTCGAACTCGTACCGGAGGAAACACCAGTCGGGATTTCCGTACGCCCAGATCGGCGTCGACCCGGTCCAGTCCACGAGCGCGGCCCTCCAGGGGTTGAAATGTTTCAGGAGTGCTCAGCCTAGCCTGCGGACGGGGGTGGCGTAACTCTGGCGAAACTTGGCTAGGGTGGCTTCTGTGACTTCCCGACCGCGGCGGATCCCCGCCGACCAGACCTCCGCGCAGCCGCGCCGGGACCGTGCCGACCGGCTGGCCGCTGAGCTGCGCGGGCGCATCCTGTCCGGGGCCGTGCCGCCCGGTGACCGCCTGGACGAGCCCTCGCTGACCGCCGAGTTCGGGGCCTCCCGCAACGCGGTCCGGGAAGCGCTCGACCTGCTCCGCGCCGAGGGCCTGATCGAGCGGCGCCGGGGCGCCGGCACCCGGGTGCTGGCGGCGAAGTTCGGCCACGGCCTGGACCGGCTGGCCGGCCTGGCCGAGGCGTTGGCCGACCGTGGTGCCGTCCGCAACGAGGTGCTGCGCGCCGAGGAGCTCGACGAACATCCGGATCCCGGGGCGGACCGGCTCGGCCTCGGGCCGGGCGACCCGGTCGTCCGGCTGGAACGGCTGCGCCTGATCAACGACGAGCCGCTGTCGCTCGACCTGAGCTACCTCCCGGTCGACGTCGGCCGGCCGTTGCTGGACGCCGACCTCGAGGGCACCGACGTCTTCGCCCTGATCGAGGCAGGCGGGCACCGGCTCGGACTCGCCGAGGTCACCGTGCACGCCACGAACGCGACGCCGGCCGCCGCGCAGGCCCTGCGGATCGAACCGGGGGACGCGATCTTCACCATCGAGCGGCTGACCCGGCTCGCCGACGGCCGGCCGATCGACGACGAGGTCCTGCGGGTCCGGGCCGACCGGCTGTCCCTGCACGCCAACCTGCACCGCGGCACGCGATGATCGACATCTCCGTTCCGGTGGCCGTCCTGCTCGGCCTGATCGGGATCGCCGGCGGCATCGGCATCACCGCCGTCGGGCCGGGCGGGGTGCTGCCGACGATCGGCCTGTTCGCCCTGACCGACCTGTCCCCGAGCGCGGTCGCCGGCACGGCCATCGTGACCCACGTCGCCACCGGCCTGGTCGGGACCGCCGCCTACCACCGGTCCGGGCAGTTGCAGCGGCCGGCGACCAGGCGCACCGCGGGCTGGCTGGCCGGCGCCGCACTGCTGGGTACGCCCGCCGGGATCATGATCAACTCCGCCTTGTCGCCGCGCTGGTTCGGCGTCGTGCTGGCCGTCCTGATCATCGCCGCGGCCGTCCTCGTCCTGGTCCGCCAGCTGCGCCGGAACCCTTTCGGCGTACGGCATCCGCCGGTCCCGCTGGTCGCCGCCATCGGTCTCCTGGTGGGAGTCGCGGCGGGCGTGATCGGGATCGGCGGCCCGATGCTGACGGTGCCGCTGCTGGTCGCCGCCGGGACCGACATCCTGGAGGCACTGGCCGCGGCGCAGGTCCAGTCGGTGATCATCTCCGGCGTCGGGACGATCGGCTACTTGGCCCAGGGAGCCGTCGACTGGCGACTCGCGGGGATCGTTGGGATCCCGGAACTCATCGGAGTCCTGATCGGCTGGCGGATCGCGCACGCCCTGCCGACCAAGGTGCTCCGCTACGCCCTGGTGATCATGATGCTGGGCCTCGCGCCGTACCTCGCGTTCGCCCACTGACGGCGCGGTGCCCGGTGCCGGCCCATTGGAGTCTCGGTGGCGCCATCACGTGGCGTACAGGCTAACCAGCTGCTGTCCGGTACATCCTTGAAATTCAGGTTTGACCTCAGACGCGTTGACGAAACTGCTCGCTGTTCTCGGCAACTCGTCCCCCAGTGCGTAGCTGCCGATCCCTTCGAGATGGATCGTCCCGTCAGTATCCAGCCGCGAGCCGAACGGCGCGATCAGGGGTATGCCGTCCACAGTTACGCACCCTGCAGCGTCCACAGCGAGAACGCCGGATACTGATGCTTGGAGTACTCCGTCGTCCTTCTCTGTCGCCACAAGAAGTCGGGGGCCATGCTGTGAGCCGATGGGCGTCGCTGCCGGGGCGCCCCCACCGGTACAGGACGTGAGCAGCATCGTGCAGGCTGCAACGCTGATAAGGAGCCGAATGGTCAACGCAGTCACCCCCTCCGATCTCAGTTGGTCTTGATCGAGACGCCCACACTGGAGACGGCCTGGGCGATCTCGAATGCGCTGCGTCCGTCCCACAGTCCACTATGCACTCCGCGGGCGGCATTGTTGATGAACCAGGGGCCACCGCTGTCGCCGCCCTCCGTGATTGCACGGTCGACGACCCGCAGTTGTGTGTAGACCGTTCCGTCGTCGCGGTCTGTGATCATGCCGTTCGTGTTCCTGACGATGGCGCACTGGGCGTTGGTGCGGCTTCCCTCACCGTAATTGCACACGGTCGCGCCGACGACGGGGTTTGCCCACGAGGTGATCTCCCGTAGTCCGCCGCTTGGCCGGGTGTAGATAAAGTTGTCGGCCGAGCTTCCACTCAGCGTTCTGTTGAACTGAATGTCCTCACCGCTTCCCACAGCGGCGTTGCGGACGAACGAGAGGATTCCCGCCACCGCAGCAACTTCACCCACTGTTCATCCCTGATCATCGCCGCGGCCGTGTGATCGGGATCGGTGGCCCGTGCTGACTGTGCCACTGCTGGCCGAGCAGGACCCGGACATCCTGAGGCGCCGGCGGCGGCGCAGGTTCAGTCGGTGATCATCTCGGGCATCGCACCGTACCTGGCTGTCCCACTGAAACCGATCGATCAGACCGGCTCCAGCATCGACGTCACCACGATCAGGCCGGCGCCGAACTTCTCGTCCAGGGCGCGCTGGATCGCACCGTCGTCGTAGAGCACCTGGACCTTGACGACTCCGGCCCGGGGATCGGCGGAGCTGTTCGCGAGTCCCTCGACCTCGCTGGGTAGTCGTTCCTGGAGCGCCATCAGCTCGGCCTCCGTCCGCTGGCCGCGGGAGACGCAGAGCATGCCGCTCCACACCGTGCGGAGCTTGGCCTCGGCCGCAGCGACGTCACCGGTGACCGCGATGTTGAGCACGGTGTAGAGCGGGTCGTTGAACCAGCGCTCCTGCTCCCCTGGAGACAGGCTCCTGCGGGAAGCAGGGTTCGGGCTCTGGTCCGCCCAGGCGGTCGAGTAGTCCGGGAAGGATGCGGCAAGGTTCAGAGCCGCGTCCAGGTCCTCCTCCGAGACCTTGGAGGTGTCGGTCACCCGCCAGCCGCCGGCGGGTTCGGGGCAGGCGGAGGTCCAGGTCTCCTCCTCGGAGTCCGGCCAGACATAGCCCTCGCCGGAGCGGACCTCGGTCGCGGTGAGCACGTCCGCTTCCGGGTCGTAGCGGCCGGTCACGATGTAGTCGCCCCAGCGGACCCCATCGGATTCCTCGAACTTCCCGGCCCATGTCCAGCCGGCCACCTTCGGCCCACTGCACTGCGGCGGCAACGACTCCGCCACTCCGCCCAGGCACAGTTCGGGTCCGGAGCCGTCGTCGATCACGGTGACCGGATGCCGGGTGGTCACCAGGCCGGTCGACCCGGTCGGCGGCGGTAGGGCAGGTTGACCAGGGCCGGTGAGCTGCGCACATGCGGAACAGAGGAGCACCAGCCCGGCCACACCGCCGGCGAAGGTGAGAAGTCGGCTCATGATCTGAGTATGCGCTTGCCGGGCAGTCGTAGGGTCGAATCCATGAGCCTGAATGATCATGCCCGGCCGACCAACCTCGGCGAGCTCCGGGCTTCCGGCTATCAGTCCCGAACGGTCAAGGAGGAACTTCGGGCCAACCTGCTGCGCCGGCTCCGGTCCGGCGAGGAGGCGTTCCCGGGCATCGTCGGCTTCGGCGACACCGTGTTGCCCGACCTGGAGACGGCCCTGTTGGCCGGCCACGACCTGGTCCTGCTCGGCGAGCGGGGCCAGGGCAAGACCCGGCTGATGCGGACCGTTGCCGGCCTGCTGGACGAGTGGGTCCCGGTGATCGCCGGGTGCGAGATCAATGACGATCCGCTGGCTCCGGTGTGCGTACGGTGCCGCAGTCTGGCCGCCGAACGAGGCGACGACCTGCCGGTCGGCTGGCGGCACCGGGACGAACGGTACGCCGAGAAGCTGGCCACCCCCGACACCTCGGTCGGCGACCTGATCGGCGACGTCGACCCGGTGAAGGTCGCCGAGGGCCGCACCCTGGGCGATCCGGAGACCGTGCACTACGGCCTGGTGCCGCGCGGCAACCGGGGCATCTTCGGCCTCAACGAGCTGCCCGACCTGGCCGAGCGGATCCAGGTGGCGCTGTTCAACGTGCTGGAGGAGCGGGACATCCAGGTGCGCGGCTACTCGCTGCGGCTGCCGCTGGACCTGTTCCTGATCGCGACCGCGAACCCGGAGGACTACACCAACCGCGGCCGGATCATCACGCCGCTGAAGGACCGGTTCGGTGCCGAGATCCGTACCCACTATCTGACCGAGGTGTCCGACGAGATCGGCCTGCTGCGGCAGGAGGCCCGGCTGGTCGCCGACGTCGGTGATCATCTGCTGGAGGTGATCGCCCGGTTCACCGCGAACCTGCGCGAGTCCTCCTCGATCGACCAACGGTCGGGCGTATCGGCCCGGTTCGCCATCGCGGCAGCGGAATCGGTGGCCGCGGCGGCCCTGCGACGGTCGGCCCGGCTCGGCGAGGATCCGGCCGTGGCCCGGGTCGGTGATCTTGGTCCGGTGCTGCCGACGCTGCTGGGCAAGATCGAATTCGAGCTGGGGGAGGAGGGTCGGGAGCGGGCGCTCCTTGATCATCTGCTGCGGCTCGCGGTGGCGGTGACGTTCCGGGAACGGCTGGCCGGTGAGGACCTGACCGGCTTCACCTCGGTGTTCGCCGAGGGCGGGCTGGTCGAGACCGGCGACGGCACCACGGCCGAGGGTCTGCTCGGTCAGGTCGGCCCGGTGCCCGGGCTGGCCCGGGTGCTGGACCGGCTCGGCTACCACGACGGCGCCAGCCGCAGCCAGGCCGCCGACGCCGTCGAGTTCGTGCTCGAGGGCCTGCACCTGACCCGGCGGATCGACAAGGACACCATCGACGGCCGGACCGTCTACGGCTCCGCCGACCGGGAGAATCCGGAATGAGCCGCTTCCGGTACGGGCCGTGGCGCGGTGGGCCCGATCCGCTCGCGCCGCCGTTCGACGTCCGCGCGGCGATGGACCGGATCGGCGAGGACGTGCTGGCGTCGTCCAGCATCGAGGAGGCGCTGCGGGACCTGCTCCGGCAGGGGCTGGACGGGCAGGGCGGCCTGGACC
Source organism: Microlunatus parietis (assembly GCF_013407955.1). Lineage (GTDB taxonomy): Bacteria > Actinomycetota > Actinomycetes > Propionibacteriales > Propionibacteriaceae > Microlunatus > Microlunatus parietis. The sequence continues at coordinate 7,041,630 of NZ_JACCBU010000001.1, forward strand.
GGCTGTCCGAACGGCTGCGCCGGCTCCGGGAACTGGCCCGCCGGCGCGGCGATCTCGGCGGCACCCTCGATCAGGTACGGGCAGCGCTGGACCAGGCGCTCGCCACCGAGCGGGACGCGCTGGCCAGGTCGGACAGCCCGGACGCGCGGCTGGCCGAGATGGAACTCGCCACGCTGCCCGACAACGCGGCCGGCGCGATCCGGGCCCTGGCCGACTACCAGTGGACCTCGCCGGAGGCCAAGGAGATCTTCGACTCGATCGCCCGGCAGTTGCGGCGCGAGGTGCTGGACGCCCAGTTCGCCGGGCTGAAGCAGGCGATGGAATCGCCCGACCCGGCGGCGATGGCAGCCGTGAAGGACATGCTGGCCGACCTGAACGCGCTGCTCGCCGCGCACGCCCGGTCCGAGGACACCACCGAGCAGTTCCGCGAGTTCATGGCCAAGCACGGCCAGTTCTTCCCGGAGAACCCGCAGAACGTCGAAGAGTTGATCGACGCGCTGGCCCGGCGCCAGGCCGCGGCGCAACGGATGCTGAATTCGCTCAGCCCGGAGCAGCGTGATCAACTCGGTCAGTTGATCAACCAGGCGCTGGCCGACGCGGACCTGGCCTCGGAGATGGCCCAGCTGTCCGACAACCTGCGCGCCTTGCGGCCGGGGTTGGATCGTGAGTCGCGGGTCGGCATGCGGCCGGGCGGTGAATCGCTCGGGTATTCCGAGGCGGTGCAGGCCGTCGCCGAGCTGGCCGAGCTGGAGGATCTCGGCGCCCAGCTGTCCCAGTCCTATCCCGGCGCGACGTTGGACGACATTGACGTCGACGCGCTGGAACGGCACCTGGGCCGAGACGCCGTGACCGATCTCGAGGCGCTTCGTGATCTTGAACGGGAACTTGAGCGGCAGGGCTTCCTGCGCCGCGATACGGACGGTTTGCGGCTGACGCCGCGGGCGGTGCGGCGGATGGGGCAGACGGCGCTGCGCCGGGTGTTCCAGCAGCTGGCGGCGTCCGGGCTCGGTGATCATGATGATCACCGGACCGGTTCGGCCGACGAGCTGGTCGGCTCGACCCGGCCCTGGGTGTTCGGCGACGAGCTGCCGATCGACGTACCGCGGACGGTCGGGAACGCGTACCGCCGGACCTCTTCGGTGGAACGGATCCCGGGCCGGGCGCTGCGGCTGGACGTGGCCGACTTCGAGGTGGCGGAGACCGAGCGTCGCACCGCGGCGGCGGTCGCGCTGTGTGTCGACCTGTCGTTCTCGATGCTGCAGGACGGGCGCTGGGCGCCGATGAAGCAGACCGCGCTGGCGCTGACCCAGCTGATCGAGACCCGGTTCCGGCAGGACGCGCTGCAGGTGATCGGCTTCAACCGGCTCGCCCGCCAATTGTCCGGCGTCGAGCTGGCCGAGATCGAACCGGAGTGGATCCAGGGCACCAACCTGCAGCATGCCCTGATGCTCGCCGGCCGGCACGTGCGGCGGCACCCGGAAGCCGAGCCGGTGGTGCTGGTGATCACCGACGGCGAGCCGACCGCCCACCTGACCGGCGGCGGCGACGCCGTCTTCCATTACCCGACCACCGCGCAGACCGTCCGCGCGACCGTCGCGGAGGTCGATGAGCTGGCCCGCTACGGCGCGGTGATCAACACGTTCATGCTCGGCGACGATCCCGGCCTGGCCCGCTTCGTCGACGCCATCGCCCGCCGTTGCGGCGGGCGGGTGTTCACGCCCGACACGGATCGACTCGGAGAGTATGTCGTGGCCGACTACCTGCGGTCGCGGCGCGGCGGCTCCGGCCGGTAGGTTCGCGGTATGGCCAGTGCCAGTGCCCTCCCCACCACCGACGACGAGTTTCAGAGCTTCCGCGAGGAGGTCTGTCTCGCCTTCGGCCACGAGATCCTTGCGGAGGGCTCGGACGCGACAGCTCAGCTGGGGCTGCTGCTGGACTGGAAGTGGTCCTACGGTGACCGGCGACTGGACCGGTTGACCCGGGACGAGCTCGAGGAGTTCCTGCTCGAGTGGTGCCCGTCCAAGCTGTCGGCAGCCGGGGCCGGGGTCGCCGAGCTCCCGTACAACATCGCCGCGGGCGTCGACTTCCTTGCCGAGGAAGGGATCCTGCGGTCGGGCGATTCGCGGGCCCGGCTCGCCGACCACGCCCGGCGGCTGGCCGCGGCGTTCGTCGAGGAGATGGACAACCCGGCGAACTTCGGCATGGCCAAGAGCATCTTCGCGAGCATGGGCGTGAGCGATCCGACCCAGCTGGATCCGGAGGAACTGCAACGCCTCATCGACCAGTTCAACCAGCTGCCGCAAGATCAACGCGTCGCGATCACCGGCGGGGAACGGCCGGGCTTCGATCGCCAGCCGGTCGTGATCGGACCGGTCGTCGAGCCGAGCGACGAGGCGGTGCGGGCCAGCGCCGAGAAGGCTCCGGTGCTGCAGGGATTCCGGGCGTTCGCCGACTACCTGGGGCCGGACGGGAAGACGCTCACCAAGACCGGAGCCCTGAAGCTCGCCGACGCCCGGGAGCTGGTGGAACGCCTCGGCACCGGCGATCAGCTCGAGATGACGTACGGCGACCAGACGTACCGCAAGCGTTCGGCGCGTGATCTACCGGAACTTGATCACTGGCACTGGTGGGCCATGGAGACCGGGGCGATCCGGGAGGTGCGGGGACGGTTGGTTCCGGTCAAGGCCTGGCATAAACGGGTCCGCGACGATCCGTCCGCCGAGGCGAGGAAGGCCGCCGAGGTGCTGCTGTCGTATGGGCCCGCGGGTTCGTACCTGACTCGGAGCCTCACCGCGCACCCGGACCTGGTGGACGCGGCGATACCGATGCTGCTCAGCCCGTTGCTGACCGGGCCCGGTCCGCTCGATTTCGCCGAGCTCGTCGCGCAATTCCGCGAGCTGGCGGCGTCGCAGGGCGAACTGGACGACCCCATGTTCGACTCCTGGTCCGTGTCCCGCGCTCTCCAAATGGTGGAACGTGCGGGGATGATCGAGCAGTCCGAGGTGGTCACCGAACGAACCAAGTTCGACACCGAAATTGTCGTCAGCGCCAAGATCACGATCACCCCGCTCGGCGTCGTCGCGCTGATCGACGAGCTGCGGCGCCAGGGGATCGAGGTCGAGACGGCGTCCGACCTGGGATCCTCGACGTTCGACACCCTCGTGGCGATGATCAACAAGGAGGCCAAGCAGCCGGCGGACTGGTGGACCCTGGTGGACGCCTGGCTCGGCGCCCTTCCGGATCGAGCCCTGGACTCCGCCGAGGTCGCCGACGCGCTGGCCGCAGTGCCGACCGCGATCATGATGCTGGACACGACGGTGCCGGAGCACCTGCGGCCGCCGTACCTGACCGTGCTGCGCCGGATCGCCGACCGTGGAACACCCCAGGATCCGTCCGCAGCCGCGGCACTCACGGTCCTGGTGCAGCTCGATCCCGCCGAGGCCGGCCGGATGACCGTCGACCTGCGTGATCAACTTCTGGTGACCATGATCGCCGTCACCGGGGCCGAGGCGATGAAGGGCTTGATCAACGCGGGAGCGAATCGGGCCTACGAGTTGATCAAGGTCGCCGCCCGCTTCCCCTGCCCCTCCTCGGAGTCGATGTTGGCCCTGGTCGGGGAGCGGCACCCGGACAAGGGGGTTGCCAAGGCCGCCCGCAAGGAGCTGTTCCGGCTACGCAGCAAGCTCGCCGCTGCGCGATCGTAGGCTCCGCCTCAATCCTGGACACCGCGTCTGGTGCCCTCGATGTTCCACAGTGCTCGCTGGTCGAGTAGGAATAATCCGGTGCGCCGTCCCTGGGGTCCGGCCTAGGCTGGCAGCGCTGACGTCTTTGACGTCCGCCGGGCCGCCGCGCAGAAGTTGTCCCCGCCGCCTGCTCCTCTCGAGCAGCTGCGGCCACTGGTTCCTGCTCGAGGAGAATCCCGGTGTCCACCGTCACCACTCCCTTTCCGGTCGCCCTGCGCCTGTTGGTCGGCTACGTCGCAAGCACCGACCGGCTGCGGTTCGCCGGCTTCGTCGTGCTGGTCGTCGTCGAAGGACTGCTCGGCCCGGTCACCATCGCGGCCAGCGGCCTGGCCGTGGCGCGGGCGGCACCGGCCTTCGGCGCCGGGCTCGACTCCGCGGCGGCGGCCGCCCTCGCGGCCGCGGTCGGTCTGGCCGGGCTGGCGTTCGCGGCCGGCCAGTTGATCACGCCGCTCCGGGACGCGGTCGCGACGTCGCTCGGCTCGCGGGTGGCGCAGCGGATGCGGGAGCAGCTGCTCAGCGCGACCGTCGGACCGCCGGGCCTGGCGCACCTCGAGGATCCGGAGACGGCGGAGGAGATCCGGCGGGCGGGTGAGTACGAGTGGGCCGATCTGGCACCGCTGACCACGATCGTCCAGCAGCTCGGGGCCGCGCTGAAGACCGTGATCAGCGCCGCCGGGGCGGGCGTGCTGCTGGCCGGGTTCGCCTGGTGGGCGCCGCTGTTGTTGATCTTGGCCGCGGTCGGCACGCACGTCTGGATGGCGGGCAACGAGCACGAGATCGTCGAGCAGCACGAGGCGCATGCCGGTCAGCAACGCCGGGCGGACTACTTCCGTGATCTTGCCTTGGACCCGCCCGCGGCCAAGGAGGTCCGATTGTTCGGACTGGCCGGCTGGCTGGCCGGGCGGGCCCGCCGCCACCGCACCGCGTACCTCCGGCACGTCTGGCAGGCCCGGCGGGCCAACCTGCGGCCGGTTCTGCTCACGCTCGGCACCATCGCCGTCGCCAACGGAGCCGTACTGGCGGCCCTCGGCGCCACGGCCGTCTCCGGCGGGCTCGGTGCGGCCGAGCTGACGGTGTACGTCCAGGCGCTGATCGCCCTGCAGTCGTTGGGCCATCCGCTGCTGGCGACCTGGTGGGTCCGGCAGGGCGCGGCGGCGCTGCCGCATCTGGTAGGGCTCGCCGAACGGACCCACCGGTTGAGCGTCCGGCCCCGGGGTTCGGCACCGGCGATCGGGATGCCGCGCCGCGAGCTTCGGCTCAGCGGTGTCCGCTTCGGCTATCCCGGACACGATCGTCCGGTGCTCGACGGCGTGGAGCTGGCGATCCCGGCCGGCAGTTCGCTGGCGATCGTCGGCCGCAACGGTGAGGGCAAGACGACGCTGTTGAAGCTGCTGGCCAGGTTCTACGACCCCGACGAGGGTGCCGTACGGATCGACGGCACCGATCTCCGTGATCTTGATCTGGCAAGTTGGCGGGCGCAGCTCGCGGTGATCTTCCAGGACTTCATCCGGTACGAACTCACCGCGCACCAGAACGTCGGCTTCGGCCGGGTCGAGACGGCCGGTGATCCCGAGGCGGTCCGCCGGGCGGCGGAGCGAGCGGGCGCTCTGGAGTTGATCAAGGACCTGCCGGACGGCTGGCAGACCGTCCTGTCCCGGCACTACCGCGGCGGCGTCGACCTGTCCGGCGGCCAGTGGCAGCGGATCGCGCTGGCCCGGGCGTTGCGGGCGGCCGACGCCGGGGCCCGGCTGCTGGTGCTGGACGAGCCGACCGCGGCACTCGACGTCCGGGCCGAGGCGGCGTTGTTCGAGCGGTTCCTGGAACTCACCGCAGGCACGACGACGGTGCTGGTCACCCACCGGCTGTCCAGCGTCCGGCACGTCGACCGGATCGCCGTCCTCGACCGTGGCCGGATCGCCCAGCACGGAACCCACGCAGAACTGATGGCGACGGACGGGCTCTACCGCCGGATGTATCGCCTGCAAGCCCGCCGGTTCGACGAAGGAGTCCACGATGCCTGATCAAGAACTGCCCGGGGCGGTACGCACACTGGCCTTCACGTTCCGGATCGCGGCCCGCTCCCATCCCGGCCTCACCGTCGGCACGCTGTTGCTGGTGCCGGCCGCTTGGGCCGCGGGCAGTCTGCAGGCGCTCTGGCTGAAGCAGCTCGTCGACGGGGTGGTCGGCGGCGTGGCCGGCGCCGTCGTCCTCGCGATCGGCCTGCTGGCGTTGACGAACGTGATCGGCTGGGCGACCGGCGCGATCGGCGCGCGGCTCAACCACACGTTCCAGGAGAAGGCAGGCCTGGTGCTCGAGCAGCGCCTGATCGAGACCTCGGCCGGCCTGACCGGCATCGAGCACCTGGAACGCCCGGACCAGCTGGACCGGCTGGACCCGCTGCGCAAGGAAGCCTGGATCGTGCACTGGACGTTCGAGGCGCTCGCCGAGCTGGTCGGCGCCGTCGCCCAGACCACGCTGACCCTGGTCCTGCTCGCCTCGGTCCATCCGGCGCTCCTGCTGCTGCCGCTGTTCGGACTGCCGGCCGTTCTCGTCGCCAGGACCGCCGCCCGGGACGAGCAGGCCGCGCAGGAACGGACCGGTGAGGAGCGTCGCCGGCAACGGCATCTGGTGAAGCTCGGTTCCGGGGCGGCACCGGGCAAGGAACTCCGGGTCTTCGGGCTCGGTCCCGCGCTGTTCGATCTCAGCCGGGCGGCGTGGCGGTCCGAGCACCGGGTCCGGATCCGGGTCGCCTGGGTCGCGGCCGGCCGGAAGGTGGCCGCGACCTTGATCATGGCGGCGGGGTTCGGCGGCACACTGCTGCTCGTCGGCGCCGGGGTCGCGACCGGACAGGCGAGCGTCGGTGATCTTGCCCTCGCGGTCGTCCTGGCGGCGGCCATGAGCGGCAACCTGGGCATGGTGGTGGGCATGACGCAGTGGCTGGTCGGCTGCCTCGCCGTCGGCAGCAGGTTCCTCTGGCTGCATGATCGCGCCGATCGCGAGCGGAGCCTGCCGGACCAGCCGCGGGTTGCCGTACCCGAACGGCTGACAGCGGGGATTTCCCTGCGAGGCTTGAGTTTCCGCTACCCTGGCACTGACCGGATGATCTTCGACGACCTGTCCGTGGAGTTGCCGGCGGGCCGGGTGACGGCCGTGGTCGGCGAGAACGGGGCGGGCAAGTCCACCTTGATCAAACTGCTCTGCGGAATGTACCGAGCCGAAGCCGGTGCGGTGCTGATCGACGGAGTTGATCTTGCCCGGCTCGACCTGGAGGCCTGGCGTCGACGCTGTACGGGAGCCTTCCAGGATCACGCCCCGTTCGAGCTGACGGTACGGGAAGCGGTGACGCTCGGCGATCTTGACCGGGCCTCAACCGACGACGCCACGGTGCACCGCGCCCTCGCCGCGGCCGGCGCCACCGGGCTGCTCCGTACCCTGCCGGACGGGCTCGACACCCAACTGGGCACCACCTGGCCGGGCGGTGTCGCGCTGTCCGGCGGGCAGTGGCAGCAGGTCGCCCTCGCCCGCGGCCTGATCCGCGAGCAACCGCTGCTCACCGTACTCGACGAGCCGACGGCCGCCCTCGACGCGCACACCGAGGACGCGCTGTTCACCCGCTACGCGGAGTCGGCCCGGGACCGCAGCCGCGCCGGCGGGATCACGCTGCTGGTATCGCACCGCTTCTCGACCGTACGGGCCGCCGACCACATCATCGTGCTCGACCGGGGCCGGGTGATCGAGCAAGGTGATCATGAAACCCTGCTCCGTCTGGGCGGGCACTACGCGGAGCTGTACCGGATCCAGGCGAACGCCTACAGAGGGTCCGAGTGACCAATATCACAGGATTCCCCACCAAGCCCGGAATCGCGCCGCACACTGAGCCCAGAGCGAACGCCTGAACGCTCTCTGACTCAGTAGAAAGGCACTCCCATGAGCGAAGAAGCACAGGGGCCGCTGTCCCGCCGAGGCCTGATGCTCGGCGCCGGTGCGGCCGCCGCCGTCCTCGGCTCCGCGCTGACCGGCGCCCAGCCCGCTGCCGCCGAACCCGGCGACGGCAAGACCGCCGCCGGCGACCCGAAGAATCCGTCCGTCCTCGCCTCCCCGGTCACCAGCTCCCTCGGGTCCGCCCCGCAACACGGCTTCACGTACAAGACGGTGAGCATGTTCGACTTCACCGCGGAGTTTGCGTCCGCCCAACGAGCCTGGGGCGGCTACGGGACCTACACCGCCAACGCGGCGTCGCCCCTGTGGGCCAGCGTCGAGATCCCGGCCGGCTCGCTCATCCGCGACATCGAGTGGTACGTGCGGAACAGCAGCGCGAACCCCGTCACCGCGCTGGGCCGGCTGTGGGTAGCCGGCTCAGGATCCCTGACCGCCACCGTGGCCGACGTCAGCATCGCCGTCTCGACCTCGATCACCCGGACCCGCGTCGTCGTCCCGGCCGCCAGCTATGGCCCATACCCGCTGAGCACCAGGCTCAATCTCGGGATCTCCACTCCGAGCGACGGGACGATCCAGATCAACGGCTGCCGAGTCGGCTTCAGCCAGGGTGGCGCACAACTCGGCCTGCTGCCGACCCCGATCCGGGTGTACGACTCCCGCTCCGGCGCCAAGTTCGCCGCGGGGGAGACCCGGACGATCACCCTGCCCAGCACGCTCATCCAGCCCGGCGTCGCCGGCATCAAGGCCAACGTGATCGCCACCGCCACCGAGGCCAGTGGCCACCTGAAGGTGTTCTCGGCGGCATCGGCCCTTCCGTCCTCCTCGTCGGTGAACTACGCGACCGCGGACACGATCGTCAACGAGCTGACCACGACGGTGTCGGCCGCGCGCCAGATCAAGGTGTACTCCTCCAAGAAGGCCCACGTCGTCATCGACGTGACCGCCACGATCAGCTGACCCGGGCCTCGGCCGGGCTACTGGACGAGCAGGCAGAACGGGTGCCCGGCCGGGTCGGCCAGGACGTAGAGCGGTTCGCCCTCGTCGGCGGTTCGATCATGGAGCAGCCGGGCCCCGAGCTCCTCCGCGCGGGCTCGATGCCGCTCGAGCTCCTCCCGCGACTCGACCCGGAAGTCCATGTGCATCTGGATCGGCACGCTCTCGGCCGGCCAGGTCGGCGGCTTGGTGTCCAGCTTCTCCTGGACGGTCACCACCCGCCGACCTTGATCATCGAGCAGCACCAGCCAGTCGGCCTCGTCCGGTTCGCCCGCGGGCGGTGGCTCCTCCCCGGCCCGGTAGCGAAGACCCAGCAGCTCCCGATAGAACTCGGCCAGGCCGCGGCAGTCGCGAGCGTCGAGAACGGTGTGCATGAGGACCGGAAAACCCACCTCTTTACCAACCTTCCTGTCGCAATGCCAGAGAAGCTTCTGTGGTAAAGCGACAGTTTTCACGTTACGTGAAAAACCGACAGGTCCGATCAGGTGCGGGACTGCTCCAGCAGGCCGAGCAGGTAGTCGCCGTAGCCTGACTTGGCGAGCTTGCCGGCTCGCTGTTCGAGCTCGGCGTCGGACAGGAAGCCCTGGCGCCAGGCGGCTTCCTCGGGCGCGCTCACCTTCAGGCCCTGCCGGGCCTCCAGGGTGCGGACGAAGTTGTTCGCGTCGTTGAGGGATTCGAAGGTGCCGGTGTCAAGCCAGGCCGCGCCGCGGGGGAGTACGGCCACCTGGAGCTTGCCGGCTTCCAGGTAGTGCCGGTTCACGTCGGTGATCTCGTACTCGCCGCGGGCCGACGGCTTCAGGTCGCGGGCGATCCGGACCACCTCGTTGTCGTAGAAGTAGAGGCCGGGCACGGCGTAGTTCGACTTCGGCTTGGCCGGCTTCTCCTCGAGTGAGATCGCCTTGCCGTCGGCGTCGAATTCGATCACGCCGTACGCCTGCGGATCGGCCACCCAGTAGGCGAACACGGCACCGCCGTCAAGATCACGGAACCGGCTCAGGCTGGTGCCGACGCCCGGCCCGTAGAAGATGTTGTCGCCGAGGACGAGGGCGACCCGGTCGTCGCCGATGAAGTCCGCGCCGATCACGAACGCCTGGGCCAGCCCGTTCGGCGTCTCCTGCTGCGCGTACGTGATCGAGATGCCGAACTGCGACCCGTCGCCGAGCAGCCGTTCGAAGCCCGGCGCGTCGTGCGGCGTCGTGATCACCAGGATGTCCCGGATACCGGCGAAGATCAGCGTCGACAGCGGGTAGTAGATCATCGGCTTGTCGTAGACGGGCACCAGCTGCTTGCTGATCCCCATCGTGACCGGGTGCAGGCGCGTTCCCGAACCCCCGGCCAGGATGATCCCGCGCATGGCTGATTCCTCTCGACGACGCTGGTGAAATCGCCGATCCTACAAGCCTTCGAGCAGCCTGCGCAGGTTATCGCCGTCCCTGGCCGTGTCGAACACGAAGTCGGAGTGGAACGCCTCCGCGTTGAACTCGCCGTTGTCCGGCGTCTGGACCAGGGCCGGGCACCAGTAGTGGTGGTAGCTGTCGCCCTTCACGGCGGAGATCAGGTACTCGTTCGAGGCGGTGTAGCGGTCCGAGCCGATGACGATCCGGACGCCGGGCCGGTCGCTGTAGATCATGCTGAACATGGCCGACCCGCCGTAACCGGCGACCACCTGGGCGGTGGCGAAGAGTGCCACCTGGTCGGGGATCGGCAGCAGTTCCGGCCGGATCACCTTGAAGCCGTTGTCGGTGAAGATCTGCTCGACCTCGTCGCCGTTGCGGCACTGCCGGGTGCCGTCGGGCGGCCGCGGTACGAAGATCCGGGGCACCCGGTCGACCGAGGCGTCCGGCCGGATCATGGCGCGCAACTGGTCCCAGATCCGGCTCAGGTCCGGGTCGACGTAACGCCGGTTGTGGAACTGCGGCGTGGCGCCGATCAAGGTCTCCACCCGGACCGGCTCGGAGAACGTGCAGATGTCCTCCGGCCCGATCCCGAGGGCGGCCAGCAGCGTTGTCTGGAAGGGTTTCAGCCCGTCCGCGCCGCGCGGCACGGAGATCAGCAGCCGGCAGTCCGGGAACCGTTCCTTGGCCAGCCGCCAGCCCCAGAGCCGGGACAGGTCCTCGGTGACGAAGTGCCCGAAGTGGCCGGGGAACTCCGAGTCCAGGTGGAAGTAGGTGCCGTCCAGGTTCTCGGTCGGCTGGAAGCTGTCCGAGAGCGCCGCGACCGTGTTGTTGATGTACGTGGTGCCGCGGGCATGCCGCTTGTTGGCCAGCGGATGGTGGAACGACCAGGGCAGGATCGCGCCGTCGACCATCGCCAGCTGGCGCGGCCCGCAGACCACGCCGTGGTGCAGCCGGAGCACCCGGTCCGGCACCGGCCAGCGCTCCGGCAGCCGGAACGCGTACTGCGGATCGTTCACCGAGAGCCGGTTCCGTGCCGCATAGGTGAAGCCGGGCCGCCGGGTCAGCTCGCCGCCCCACCGGTCGCCGAGCCGTGCGCTGAGGGCGGGCTGGACCTCCGCGTCGTACAGCTTGATCAGGTGCCGGCCGCGCTTGGTGATCATGATCGACCGGTCGGTGACGTCGGTGATCTCGAGATACTTGGCGAGCAGCGGCTCGGCGGCGATCAGCGCCGACAGGTCCCGGATCGTGGCCCGGCCGGCACCCTTCCGCGCGTTCGGCCGGTCCGTCTCGTCTTCGAGGCCGGTGATCAGATAGCTGCCGCCGTCCGCGAGATAGTACGGGAACCGGCGTAGCGCGTACTTCTTCACCCGGGTCCGGACCGTCGCGTCGATGATCGCGGGCACCGGCGCCAGGTCGCGCAGCAGGGCGGCGATCTCGGTCGCCTCGGTGACCGCCTCGACCCGGACGCGGTCCGGCAGCCCGGCCTGCGCGGAGACCAGCCGCAGCACCGGCCGCGGCCCCTTGCCGGTGATCAGCACCAGCAGGATCTCGGCGGCGGGGAACCGGTCCAGCGTGTCGGCCAGCTCGATCGGCGCGTCGGTCATGATCACGATCCGGGCCGGCTGCTCGGCCAGCAGCGGCCGGAGCTGCCGGGCCGGGACCCGGACCGGGCGGTGCCGGCGGACGAACGAGACCACGGACTCCGACATCGAGGCGGGTGCGGCGGCGAGCGCGCGGCGGGACTCCCCGGCGGCACGCAGCAGCCGACGACGCACCCGGCCGGGAAGTGCGCCCAGACGGATTCGACCTCGCGCGATCCGGCTTCGGCTGACCACGTGCCCCATCGTAGTGATGCGGAGCCGGGACGTCCGCTCAGTATTAGGGTGTCAGCCATGTCGAAACTGCTGGTTACCGGTGGCGCCGGGTTCATCGGGTCGAACTTCGTCCGCTATCTGATCGATCACACCGATCACACCGTGTCGGTGCTGGACAAGTTGACCTACGCGGGCGACCTGACCACGCTGGCCGGGCTGCCGGCGGAGCGGCTGCGGTTCGTCCAGGGCGACGTCTGCGACCCGCAGTTGGTGGACGAGCTGGTCCGTGACCACGACGTGGTGGTCCACTTCGCCGCCGAGTCGCACAACGACAATTCGCTGTCCGATCCGTCGCCGTTCATCCAGACCAACCTGGTCGGCACCTATACGTTGATCGAGGCCGCGCGCCGGTACGAGGCCCGCTACCACCACATCTCCACCGACGAGGTGTACGGCGATCTGAAGCTGGACGACCCGGAGCGGTTCACCGAGCAGACCCCGTACAACCCGTCCAGCCCGTACTCGGCCAGCAAGGCCGGCTCCGACCTGCTGGTCCGCGCCTGGGTGCGGTCGTTCGGGCTGCAGGCGACGCTGAGCAACTGCTCCAACAACTACGGCCCGTACCAGCACGTGGAGAAGTTCATCCCGCGGCAGATCACCAACATCATCGACGGCGAACGCCCGAAGCTGTACGGGAACGGCCTGAACGTCCGGGACTGGATCCACGTCGATGATCACTCCAGCGCGGTGCTGCGGATCATCGAGCGCGGCCGGATCGGGGAGACCTACCTGATCGGCGCCGACGGCGAGAAGAACAACCGCGAGGTCGTCGAGACGATCTTGGAACTGATGGGCCGGTCCCGGGACGACTACGACCACGTGAACGACCGGGCCGGGCACGACCTGCGGTACGGGATCGACTGGACCCGGCTGCGGCGGGAACTGGACTGGCAGCCGCAGTATCGCGACTTCGCCTCCGGCCTGGCCCAGACCATCGACTGGTACCGCGCGAACGAGTTCTGGTGGCGGCCGAAGAAGGCCGCGACCGAGGCCAAGTACGCCGCCGTCGGTCAGTGAGGCACCCGTGGCTGAGCTGAAGATCGAGAAGACCGCCATCCCCGGGTTGTTGATCATCGACCTGGACGTGCGAGGCGACAACCGCGGCTGGTTCAAGGAGAACTGGCAGCGGCAGAAGATGATCGACCTCGGGCTGCCCGACTTCGGCCCGGTGCAGAACAACGTGTCCTTCAACGCGACCCGTGGCGTCACCCGCGGCTTCCACGCCGAGCCGTGGGACAAGTTGATCTCCGTCGCGGCCGGCCGGATCTTCGGTGCCTGGGTCGATCTGCGGGAGGGGCCGACGTTCGGCACCGTGGTCACCGTCGAGCACGGGCCGGAGCGGGCCGTGTTCGTGCCGAGCGGGGTCGGCAACGCGTTCCAGGTGCTGGAGGGTGGCACCGCGTACTCGTACCTGGTCAATGATCACTGGAGCCCGGCGGCGAAGGACTCCTACACGTTCGTCAACCTGGCCGACCCGACGCTCGCGGTCGCCTGGCCGATCCCGCTCTCCGAGGGGGAGCTGTCCGAGGCCGACCGGAACCACCCGGCGCTCGCCGAGGTGCGCCCGGTGCCGGCGAAGCGGACCTTGATCATCGGCGCCGGCGGCCAGCTGGGCCGGGCCCTGCAGGCGCTGCTGCCGGACGCGATCGCGCTGACCCGGGCCGAGTGCGACCTGGCCGACCCGGAGGCGCTGGAGAAGATCGACTGGCGATCGGTGGGCGCGGTGATCAACGCGGCCGCGTACACGGCGGTGGACGCGGCCGAGACTGAGGAGGGCCGGCGGCAGGCCTGGCAGGTCAACGTGCACGCGGTCGGCCGGCTGGTCGAGAAGGCCCGCGAGCACCGGCTGCCGCTGGTGCACGTCTCCTCCGACTACGTCTTCGACGGGACCCGGGAACTGCACGACGAGGACGAGCCGTTCGCGCCGCTCGGCGTCTACGGCCAGACCAAGGCCGCCGGCGACGCGCTGGTGCAGAGCTGGCCGCGGCACTATCTGCTCCGGACCAGCTGGGTGGTCGGCGACGGCAAGAACTTCATCGCGACGATGGCGTCGCTGGCCGACCGCGGCATCGCGCCGTCGGTGATCGATGATCAACACGGCCGGCTCACGTTCGCTGTTGATCTTGCCAAGGCGGCCGTCGACCTGCTGGCCGGCGGGAAGCCGTACGGCACCTACAACGTGTCCTGCGACGGCCCGGTCCGCACCTGGGCCGACCTCGCCGCCGCCGTGTTCGTGGCACGCGGCCGCTCGGCCGACGACGTGACCCGGGTGAGCACCGAGGAGTACGGCCAGGACAAGAACCTGGCCCCGCGCCCCCGGCACAGCGCGCTGGACCTGACCAAGGCCAAGGCCGCCGGCCTCACCCTGCCCGACGGCGACCAGGCCCTGGCCGACTACCTGGCGGCCTTGGAGGTCGACGGTGGTTCGTGATGACGCCGAGGATGGCCCGGCCGACGAGTCTGCGGCACGGGATCGTTCTGATCCGGGCAGGGTTCCGTTGATCAGCGGCGCGGCGGAGCACCGAGAAGTCCGCAATCTCGGTACAGCGTTCCTTGATCGTTTCGGCGCCGCGGGTGGCGTGGCTGATCTTCCGACGGGGCGTCAGGAGACCACAGTTCGGGCCGCGCCGTTCGACGAAGGTTGCCCTGCGGATCCTGAGTGAACTCCGCCGCGAAATGACCGGCGAGCTTCCGTACCGGGCGTGTCCCGCTGTCGATGCTCGCGCGTGGTGTCACAAATCTGCAATGCAACCGCTCACCGGAGCCTTGAAATCGATTGCACAACCGGTTCTGTTGCAGATTTGTGTCATCCACACCAACGCGCGGCCTGACCATCCACGCTCGGCAGTTGCACCGCCCGGTTCCAGGCATGGTCCGACCTGAAACGCCCTTGCGCGGCGGAAATCACCGTGCGCCGAGGAATCCCCTCATGCCAGGCCGGGCTCAGTCCTTCTCGAAGCGACCCGGCACCGGCAGGTAGCGGCGCAGGAAGTCCTTGATCACCAGGTCGGTCCGGGCCGGGTCGGCGTCGGGGGAGTGGCCGTCGTTGAGGCAGATCGAGTCCGGGGTACGGAACCGGAGCAGTTGACCGAGGCGTTGGGCGTCGACGCTGTTGGACGGGTCGACGTACTCGTAGGCGATCGTTCCGGGCACGGCGGCGCCGACCGCGTACGCGTAGCCGAGGTAGAAGGACCCGGCCGCGGCGACGTCGTCCGTGGTACGGAACCGGGCTCGCCGGGTCGCCGCGAAGACCTCAGGGAACTCGGCCTCCAGTGCGGTGATCACCGACTTCCGGGTGGCCACGGCGGTGTGGAAGTACTTGCCGGAGTTGATCATGCCGAACCGCTCGGCGAGCAGCCGGCGGGCGTTCTTGGCGGCGGTGGTGGAGGCGATCTCGCCGGGCGCCGGCGGGAGCAGGTCGACGGTGAGCCGGGAGGCGAAGAACTTCCCGATCCCGTTCGGGTGAAAGAACAACTCGGGCGCGACCGGCCGGCCGAAGATCATGTCGTCGTTGAGATAGAGATAGTGCTCGGCCAGCCCGGGGATCCGGTGCAGGCAGGTTTCGATGGCGTGCGAGTTGAAGGTGGGCAGACCGGCCGGGTCCGGCCACAGCTCCTTGTGGGACACCACGGTCACCCAGTCGTCGTCCGGCCGCAGCCAGTGCGGCCGCTGGCCGTCGGTGACGATCCAGACGTGGTTGATCCAGGGCGCGTACTGCTCGACCGAGCGCAGGCTGTGCCGCAGTTCGTCGTGGTCGGTGAACCGGGCCGGGTCGTCGGCGCGCTCGGTCGCCCGGCCCGGGTCGACGGCGTCCGCCGCCGCGGCCCGGTCCCGCTGCCAGGCCGGGTCGGCGCCGTCGACCCAGGTGTAGACGAGATCGATCGGGAAGCCGACCGCGTGGGCGGGCCGGGCCGCCAACGCCGGCGGTACCGACCCGGACGGGCCGAGGTCGGCCGGCCGCAGCCGGTCGACGGTCTGGTTGTCGACCAGGCTGACCAACGTCTGGTCCGGCTCCTCGCGCCAGAAGTGCACCTCGATCCGGTGATCCTCGCCGGTGCCGAAGCCGGGGTCCTCGGCGGCGACACAGCACTCCCAGAGGGCGAACCCCCGCACCGCCGACGGCAGCGGGCCGCAGGCCGGCCGGCTGACCGCGCCGGTCCGGTCGCCGGACCGGCGCAGCGGCTCTGCGTACCAGGCGGGGCCGAGGGACACGATCAGCCGGAGCACCTCGGGCCGGTCCCGCTCCCGTACTCCGAACGTCGGCCGGCGGTCCGGCCGGACCGGCAACTGCCAGTACAGCAGGTCACGATCCCGGAACAGCTTCCGCAGGCGCTCGGTGACCGAGGCCGCGTGTTCCGGCAGCCGTAGCCCAGGCACGGTCCGGGCCAGCACCCGGGTCCCGTCCAACTCGGCCCGCCGGTACGCCAGGCCGCCGGGCCGGCCCAGCACGGCGCGGCGGGCGGCGAACCGGCGGCGCAGCCGGATCAGCTCACGGAACGTGTCCTGACGCCATCGTCGAGGTCCGGTCACCCGGCCAGCTCCCGTTCGTGATCTTGATCGTTCTCCCACGGTGCGGGCACCGGGAAGTAGCGGCGCAGGAAGTCCTTGATCAACTGTTCGTCACCGTCCTCCCGGATCGCGTTCAGGCAGAACGCGTCGTAGCAGCGGTAGCGGGCGATGTCGGCCAGGTCGCGGGCGCAGGCCCGGCTCTCTACGTCGACGTAGCGCTGGGTGATCCGGCCCGTCTGGGCCCGGCCGGTGGCCAGCGCGTAACCGTGGTGCAGGCTGCAGGCGGCCAGGTCGGACAGCGACCGGAAGGTCGCCTTCCTGGTCTGCGCGAACGCGGCAGGGAACATCGACTCCAACTCGGTCAGGATGGACCGGCTCAACGCCTGCGGCACATGCAGATACTTGTGGTCGATCATCCGGCCGGTCGCGGCGGCGATCAACATCCGGTTGTTCTTGCCGGACGCGTCCGGCGCCAGGTCGCGCGGCTCCGGCGGGCCGGGCGGGACCGACTGATTGCTCGGGAAGACGATCGGCCGGCCGGTCCGGCCGTGGTAGAACGTCTCCGGCGCCACCGGCCGGCCGAGGAAGAAGTCGTCGTTGAAATAGAGGAACCGCTCGGCCAGGCCGTCGATCCGGTGCAGGCACGCCTCGATCGCCTGCGAATTGAACGTCGGCAGCCCCGGTTCGCCGCGCCACAACTCGGCGTGCGACACGATCGTGATCCGGTCATGATCACCGGCGTACCAGTGCGGCACCTGGCCGTTGGTGACGATCCAGATCCGCCGGGCCCACGGCGCGAACTCGGCGATCGAGCGGAGGCTGTAGCGCAGCTCGTCGTACTGCTGGAAGCGAGCCGGTACGTTCGCCGCCTGGGTCGGCCGCCCGCCCGGCCGGGCCGCCGCGAACTGTTGCTGCCAGGCCGGATCGGCCGAGTCGACCCAGGTGTAGACCACGTCGATCGGTTCGGTGATCAACTCCGGTTCCGGCTCCTCGACGCGCTCGGTGATCTTGATCCGCACCGCTGCCGGCTCGCCCAGGTGCCGTCCGGTGGTCGCGTCGACGGCGTGCCCGGTGAGCTGCCAGGTGGGGCCGGTGAGTTCGGCCGGCAGCTCGCCGCCGGGAGGCCAGGGACGGCTCAGCGCCCGGCTCGGCAACAGCGTGGTCCGGATGGCCGGCCCGAGCACGAACCCGGCCAACGTCCGGCCGGGCTCGTCGGCCCGGTCGAGCTCCTCGTCGTAGCGCTGCACGACCAGGCCGGGATGCCGGTCGGTCAGGGACCGTACGGCCGTCCAGACCCGGTCCGGATCGGTCCGGTCCACGGTGATCGTGATCGGCTGGTTCCAGCGCACGCTCCGGGTGGTCGGCTCGGCACCCGTGCTGCGCAGCGCCGTGACCAGGTCGTCGGCCAGTCGGCGCCGGTGCGGGTCGAACAGCAGACCCTCCACCTTCGCCGCCGGTACCGGGTGGCCGCGTTCGATCACCATCGCCGTCGAGCCGCCCGTCGCCGAATCCCGGAGCGCGGACCGGTGCCGGGTCCGTTGGACCAGATCGATGAGGATCGCGAGCCGGTGCTGCAGGTTGAGCCGGGTCCGGCGCAGTGCCCGGACGATGCCGCGAACGGTCGTGGTACGGGCATGCACCACGACCGACGTCCAGGGCCGGGCCTCGCCGCCGGGTCGGGACATGCGCGCCACTCTAGCGAGATGGGTGCACATGGCGGGCACACGGAGCCCGGACGTGTCGAACGGCACGTCTGGGAACCTGGCCGGAAGGTCAGCGAAGCCGGGTCTGCCGGGTCGAGGTGTGGCGGCCGACCCGGTGCGTGACCGTGACCAGCCGTGGCGGTTCTGTGCCGGCCGGCAGGTCGAACAGTCGATAGACACCGCGGCCCGCTCCGACGCCGCGCTGCCATGCCGCTTCGATCCCGTCGGCGGCGATCAGGACGTCCGCCGCCCGGTCGGCCTGGTTCAGCACGTGCACGGCGAGCCGGCGGCCGGTTAGCTCTGCGGCCACGGTGTACGGGCGCGCCGGGTCGACCGGCCGGTCGGCCAGCGTCGCCTCCAGCCGCAGCGATCCCGGGTGGATGATCTTGAGCACGTGCTGGGTCCGGGTCCCGCCGAGCAGTTGTTGCGTGGTCGGCGCGAGCGTGACCGGCCGGTCGGCGTCCCAGATCAGCCACAGGGTGACCTCGCCCCGGACGAGCCGCAAGCCGCCGACGGTCCGGCCCACCGAGCTGCCGAAGACGTACGGGATGCCGTCGGCGAAGCTGAGCTCGTCGTCCGGCCGGAGCACCAACGGGACCGCCTGCTCGGCCTCGCCGCCGGCGCTGAGCTGCTGCACGATCCCGTCGGGCCAGAACGTGGTGGCGCTCCGGAAGCCCGGGTCGCCGGCGGCGCTGGTCGCGGCGGCGGCCGCGGTGAACACGCCGGCGCGCCCGGTCAGCTGCTCGGCCGGGATCGCGGGCGCGGCCGGATCCGTACCGTCGTGGTAGGTGGCGGGCAGGCTGCCGTACGCGGAATGCGAGGCTGGCTGGTCCGGTGCCGCGGTCAGCCGGGAGGTCCAGGAGGCCTTGGTCCAGTCGTTCACCGACCAGAGCAGTGTGCCGGCCGTCGGATGCCAGAGCAGGCCGTTGCCGAACCGCTGCCGCGAGTAGCCGTTCACTCGATTGCCGTGCAAGGCGCCGAGGTAGTAGCCGGGCCGTCGGACGAAGAGATAGTGCTGGCCCAGCGACGGCTCGCCGAATCGCAGCTCGGTGAACGCGTCCTCGGCGACGGTACGCCAACGGGCGATCGCCGCCGCCCGCTGCTTGTCCGTCGGACCCTTCGGCGAGCGCGGCACGTGCAGCCAGGTCCGCGGCGACGTGTTGCCCTTCGCCGGCACCGGAACCGGCTCGGCCGAAGCGGCCCAGGCGGCCCGCTCCGCGTCCTTCTCGGCGTCGGTCGGATGGAAGGCGGCCAGCGCCGGCACCCGGTCCAGGAAGATCCGGCCCAGCGACGATCGGTCGGCGGTGTCGACCACGGTCGGCCGCTGGTCGGCGGCGCCGTTGCGGACGCTCAGGCCGGAGTAGTGCAGGCCGCCGGAGCCGTCCGGTTCCCAGACGACCGCGTACTGGTAGAAGTCGGCCAGCGCCTCGGCGAACCGCAACGGCACGGTCGAGTCGGTCTTCAGGGAGACGTCCGCGAAGTCGGGCAGGGCGACGGTGAACGAGTAGCCGAAGTCGTAGCCGAGCGGTTCCAGCGTGTGCCCGGCCGGGGCGTGGCTGTGCTGCCACAGCCGTTCGAGCCGTTCGTCGAGTGTTTCGGCGACGGCTGGGTCGTCCAGCACGACCGCCGCGTCCGAGACTCCGGCCAGCCCGGCGATCACCTGGTTGGTGTACGGCGTCGGCGTCCGCCAGTGCGGCCGGGTCAGGTCGACCAGCCAGGCGGCCGCCTTCCGCAGCGCGGTCTCGAGCTCGGCCTGCCGCTCGGGCAGCGCGTCGGCGCTGCGGAGGTCGCGCAGGGTGGCGCTGAGGGCAACGGTGCCGAACCCGGTCGGGGCCAGCCCTCGCTCAGTCCAGGAGTACTCGGGCCAGGCGCCGTCGTCGTGCTGCAGGTCGAGGTAGAAGCCGAGCGCCGCGTCCAGCCGGGCCAGCAGCTTCGCGTCGCCGCGGTACGGATTCCACGGCCGCTCGGTCGCGTAGAACCAGGCCAGGGTGGCGACGTGCTCCATGATCCGGGCGTTGAACGGCTGCACCGGCGTCCGCCACCAGCCGTCCTCCATCCAGCCGTACCGGTCCGGGTCGTCGTCGACGATGCTGTTGGCCAGCGGCGCGACCAGCACCAGATAGGTGCCCATGATCTGCTCGTCCGGTGCGAACGTGCTCCGATCCGGTGCCCCGGCCGGCAGCGGGTCGACCAGCGGCAGCACGGTCCCGCCGGAGGTGGCGAAAGCGGGCAGCGGCCCGAGCGCGAGCCCACCGGCGGCGAGCGCGCCGGCGCCGAGCAGAACGCGCCGGGTCAGTGGAGGTAGCGGGGGATTGGTCATCGTCGACTCCTTACAGGGGTACGGGATACGTGCGGTCAGCCCTTCAGCGCGGTCCGGGAGAGGCCCTCGACGAACTGCCGTTGGGCGAACAGGAAGACGATCAGCACCGGCAGGACGGCGAGCGTGGTGGCGCCGAGCTGGGTGTTGTAGAGCGGCTCGCCGTAGCCGTCCTGGTAGCGGGTCAGGCCGAGCCCGACCGGGAACAGCTCCGGCGTGCGGAGGAAGATCAACGGAACGAAGTACATGTTGAACGAGTTCAGGAAGGTCATGATCGACACCGCGGCGATCGCCGGGCCGGCCAGCGGCAGCGCGATCAGCCGGTAGAGGCCGATCCGGCCCAGCCCGTCCAGCCGGCCGGCCTCCTCCAACTCGACCGGGAGGCTGAGGAAGAACTGCCGGAAGATGAACGTGGCCAGCACACTGCCGGAGCCGAAGACCGACAGGATGATCAACGGCAGGTGGTGGTCCATCAACCCGAGCTGGTTGACCCACCGGAAGATCGGGATGATCGTCACTTCGCCGGGCAGGAAGATCGTCGCGATCAAGATCAGGAAGAGCGGTCCGGCGAACGGGAACCGGATCCGGGCAAACGCGTAGCCGGCGGCCGAGCCGATGATCACCGTACTGATCGTGATCACCGTCGACAGGTAGAGCGAGTTGAGGTACTGCCGGGCGAACGGGTTGGCGGTGAAGATCTTGCCGACACCGTCCAGGGTCCAGGTCTGAGGCAGCAGCCGCGGCGGATAGGCGAAGATCTCCGCGGCCGGTTTGAACGCCGAGAAGAGCATCCACAGGGTGGGGTAGACGAACGGAACGGCGAGCAGCGCCAGCAGCCCGTACAGGACGGCATGGATCAGGATCCGCCTGGTCAGCCGCCGACGACGAAGCTCAGATCTCATCGACGACCCATCGCTTCCGGCTGGTCCACTGCAGCGCGGTCAGGCCGAGCGTGATCAGGAACAGCACGATGCCGATCGCGCTGGCGTAGCCGAACTGCTGCCGGCCGAAGGCCACCTGGTAGACGTAGTAGGAGATCACCGTCGTCGACGTGCCGGGACCGCCGTCGGTGAGAATCTGGATCGGCGCGAACACGTCCAGGGCGCCGGTCATCGTGATGATGCCGACCATCAGCAGGGTCGGCGTGAGCAGCGGCAGCGTCACGTGGCGGAACACCCGCCAGCGGCCGGCCCCGTCGAGCCGGGCCGCCTCCTTGAGCTCGGACGGCACGTTCTGCAGGGCGGCCAGGAACAAGATCATGTTCATCCCGACCCCCTTGAAGACCTGCACGACGACGACCGAGACCAGCGCCAGCACCGGGTGCCGGAGCCAGTTCGGCCCTTCGATCCCGATCATCGCCAGGACGCCGTTGATGCCGCCGTTGCCGGCGAGCAGGAACTGCCAGACGATCGTCCAGGCCACGATCGAGACGACCACCGGGGAGAAGTAGAGGGTGCGGAAGACGACGATCCCGGCAAGTTTCGTGTTCAGCAGGTTGGCCAGGGTCAGCGCGATCGTCACGTTGAGCACCAGCAGCATCCCCGCGAACGCCGCGGTGACGCCGAGCGCACTCATGATCACCCGGTCCTGAGCCAGCCGGACGAAGTTGGCCGGGCCGACGAAGTCGAAGGTCCCGATCAGCGGGCTCCACTCGTGCAGGCTGTACCAGAGCACCAGCCCGAACGGGACGAAGCCCAAGATCATCGCGCCGAGAACCGGCGGCGCGACGAAGATCAAACCGATCACCCGATCGGCCCGGTCTCTCATCTCAGTTGGTCTGCAGCAGCGGCTGGAGATCGGTGCAGACCTGATCCAGCGCCGCGCCGATGTCGCCGTCGGGGGCGAACGCGACGTCGAGATCCTTCTTCACCAGGTCGGTGAACTGGCTGAACCGCGGGTGGCCGGGCTTCGTCGTGGCCTTCGGCACCACGTCCAGGATGGTCCGCTGGATCTGCTGCTCGGACAGCTTGGGCGCCGCCTTCTTGAAGGTGTCGACGGTGAGCAGCGAGGTCCGCGGCGGCGGGAAGAAGGTGGCGAGCTGGGCGCCCTGGGTCTTGTCGGTGAAGTAGGCCAGGAAGTCGGCCGCCCGGTCCGGGTTCGGTCCGCGGGCGATCACGCCGACCCCGGCCTGGCCGACCATGTTGACGGTCGCCTTCGGCCCGGCCGGCAACGGGACGAAGTCCCACGCGAACCCGTCCAGGCTGCCGGACATGCTGAGCTGGCCGACCGAGAAGGCGGCCTCGCCGCCGGCGAACGGGAGGCTGTCGCCGGGTTTGATCATGGCGCCGGTCTGGTAGGTGCCGCGGTGCAGCCAGCCGAAGAACTCCTTCATCTCCGGCGATGTGAAGGTGCAGGTCGCGCCGTCCGCGCTCCAGCCGGCGGCGCCCCAGCCGGCCCACCAGGGCGCGAGCTGGTCCCAGGTCTCCCACGGCACGGTCAGCCCGCCCTTGCCGGTCTGCTGCGCCGTCGCGGCCGCGATCTCGGCGACCTTGTCCCAGTTCCAGTCGCCGGACTTGATCAACTCGTCCGGGGTCGGCTGGCCGGCCGCCTGCAGCAGGTCGAGGTTGGCGTACATCCCGAACGGGCTGTTGGAGAAGGGATAGGCGTAGACCGCGTCGCCCTTTCGCCACAGGTCGAGCGCCGCCGGCAGCACATCCGGCAGGTCGTAGTCGGGCGTCTCCGCCAGCGTCGGGGCGAGGTCGTGCAGGACGCCGCCGCCGACGAACTCGCCCGCGTTGGTCTCCTGCACCCAGGCCAGGTCCGGCGAGTTGCCGCCGGCGATCTGGGTGGTCAGGGCGCTGATGTAGCTGGTGCCGGTGAGAGTCTCGAACGTGACGCCGGAGACCTGGCCGCCGTGCTCGGCGACGTAGTCGGCGGCGATCGACTCGAACAGGTCCAGGTGGCCCTCGTTGGCGCTCCAGATGGCCATCCGCAGCTGGACCGGGCCGGACGGTTCGGGCTGCGGGCCGCTGCAGGCGGTGGCCAGGGCGAAGGTCGCCAGGGCACCGGCCGCGAGCAGGTTCCGCATCATTGCGCGCTTCATCGCATCTCCAGGTTCGAAGAAGCGGGGAGGAAGTGGGGCGACATCGCCCGCCCGCAGGATCGAGCCTAGGCTTTGATTCTCGGGAATGTCCAGAGAATTCTAGATACGTTTTCGAACCTTGGACGGTGCGGCCGTCGAGGACCGGACCACCAGCGAGGTGGCCAGCTCGAGGTGGTGCGACTCGGGTTCAACGCCGGCGATCAGGTCGGTCAGCATGCCGACCGCGACCGCGCCGAGCTGGTCCAGCGGCTGCCGGACCGTGGTCAGTGGGGGACTGCTCATCGACGCCAGGACCAGATCGTCGAAGCCGACCGCGCTGACGTCGTCCGGCACCCGCAGGCCGAGCTGGCGGGCCGCCTCGATCACCCCCAGGGCCTGGAAGTCGCTGGCGGCGCAGATCGCGGTCGGCCGGTCCGGCCGGGCGAGCAGCCTGAGCGCGGCGTCCAGGCCGGCCTCGAAGGTGAAGTCGCCGGGTTCGGTCATGATCGACTCCGGCTCGATGTCGGCCGCGGTCAGGGCGGCCAGATTGCCGGAGGCGCGAGACTGCGACACCATCGAGCGGTCGTCGCCGCGCAGCACACCGAACCGGCGATGTCCCAAGCCCAGCAGGTGATCCGCGGCTGCGTAGCCGCCGGCCCAGTCGGTCGCGCCGACGCTGTGGTGGCCGACGTGCGGCGGCCCGAGCGGGTTCACCACGACCAGCGCGATGCCGGCCTCGGCGAGCTGCTCCCGCTCCTCGGCGTCGAGCACCGAACTGATCGCGACGAGACCCCGGATGCCGTGCGCCTGCAGGTCGTCGATCCAGCCCGGCCTCGGACGGTAGAGCAGCACCTCCAGCGGCATTCCGGCGACGGCGGCCCGCTCCATCGCGCCGCGCAGCGGTTCGATGGTGTTGGGCAGCCGCATCGAGCGGACCAGCAGGCCGATCCGCGGGCCGCCGGCGCGGCGCTGCCGAGGGGCGACGTAGCGCTGCTCGGACAGGATCCCGGCCACCTTGGTCCGGGTCTGCTCGGCCACGTCCGGGCTGTTGTTGGCGACCTTGGAGACCGTGGAGATGGAGACGCCGGCGAGCTCGGCGACCTCGGCCAGGGACGGTCCGCGGCGCCGTTTGGTCGGCTTGGTCATCCTGACCTCCTTGCTGGGACAATTAGCGTTCCCGATACTATCGCCGAAAGTTCTGAGTGGAGTTTCGGAGATCTCCGAAGGGGGAGTCATGGGCGAGGCCGGCGTTGACCTGTTGATCATCGGAGGCGGCCTCGGCGGCGTGTCCGCGGCCCTGGCGGCGCTGCGGCGCGGCCTGCGGGTGATCCTGACCGAACCGACCCGCTGGCTCGGCGGGCAGCTGACCAGCCAGCTGGTGCCCCTGGACGAGCACCTGTTCATCGAGCGTACGGGGGCGAACCGCAGCTACCGCGAACTCCGGGACGGGCTGCGGGACTACTACCGGCGGCACTACCCGCTGACCGAGCGGGCCCGGGCCGACCCCTACCTCAACCCCGGCGCCGCCTGGGTGTCCCCGGTCAGCGTGGAGCCGCGGGTCGCGGTCGCGGTGATCGACTCGCTGCTGCAGCCGTACCGGACGGCGGGCCGGCTGACCGTCCTGATCGGGTACGAGCCGGTCGCGGTCAGCAGCACCGGCGACCGGATCGACGGCGTCACCGTCCGCGAGGTGGCCGGCGATCGCCGGCTCGATCTGACCGCTCCGTACGTCCTCGACGCGACCGAGCTCGGCGATCTGCTCGCTCTGGGCGGGGTGGAGCACGTGTCCGGCCGCGAGTCGCGGGCCCAGACCGGCGAGCCGGGTGCTGCTGAGACGGCCGATCCGACCGACATGCAGGGCGCCACCTGGTGCTTCATCCTTGATCATCGGGCCGGCGAGGACCATACGATCGACCGGCCCGTCGGCTACGACCGGATGAAGGCGCTGCAAGATCATTCCGGCGGGGGACAACCGATGCTCACCTTCGCCCGGAAACTCGACCGGAACGGCCGGCCCCGCCCGACCAACCGCCTGATTCCCAACCCGGACGACGATCCGGCCGAAGTCGATCTTGATCATCGCAACATGCCGCCGACGCCGGAACTGTGGACCTATCGGCGGATCGCCGCCCGGAACCAGTTCCGGCCGGGCTTCCTGGCCAGTGACCTGGTGGTCGTGAACTGGCCGGCGAACGACTACACCGGCGGTCCGCTGTTCGGGGTGCCGGACGCCGATGATCACTGGCGGGATTGCAAGGAACTCAGCCGATCGTTGCTCTACTGGCTGCAGACGGAGGCGCCGCGGGAGGACGGCGGCACCGGGTTCCCGGGGCTGCGGCTGCGGCCGGACGTCGCCGGCACCGAGGATGGCTTCGCCATGTATCCGTACATCCGGGAATCACGGCGGCTGCTGGCCCGCATCACGATCGTCGAGCAGGACGTCTCGGTGGCGTTGCGCGGCGATCGCGGCGCGGCGAACTACCCGGACTCGGTCGGCGTCGGCCACTACTTCTGGATCGACCGGCATCCGACCACCGGCGGCCACCACTATCCCGGCGGGCTGCCGCAGCCGTTCGAGATCCCGCTCGGCGCCCTGGTGCCGCGCCGGGTGCGCAACCTGCTGGCAGCGGCGAAGAACCTCGGCACCACCCAGATCACCAACGGCTGCTACCGGCTGCACCCGGTCGAGTGGAGCGTCGGCGAGGCGGCCGGCGAGACGATCGCGTACTGCCTGGACGAGAAACTCGAGCCGCACCAGGTCGTCGACGACCCGGCCCGGATCACCGATCTGCAGCGCCGGCTGAGTCAGGCCGGGGTGCAGCTGCGCTGGGATCCGGAACTGCGCTGGTCTCGTTGATCATGCTCGAGTTGATCACCGCCGGGGCGTCCCGGACGAAGAGCGCCGCGAGGACCAGCAGGACGCCGATCCCGACGGCGCCCCAGAAACCGGCCGATGCCCCGAAATGGTCGATCAGCTGCCCCAGGCCCGCGGCGCCCGCCGCGACGCCCGCGGCCATCCCGGTCGAGGTCCAGCCGAGTGCCTCGGTGAGCCGGGTCGCCGGCACCGCCTCCTGGGTGACGGCGACCGTGGCGATCAAGGTCGGTGCGATGGCCAGGCCGCTCAGCACCAGCAGCAGCGCGACGACCAGCGGCTGCTGGACGAAGATCAGCGGGACCATCGAAGCGGCGAGCAGGACGGCGCCGACCCGGAACCGGCGCGCCGGGCTGACCCGCCAGACGATCGTCCCGGTGATCACGCCGGAGATCAGTGACCCGGACGACCAGGCCATCATGATCAACCCGGCGAACGCCAGCACGCCGGCCGACTCCGCGAACGCGACGATCAGGACCTCCATGCCGCCGAACAACATGCCGAGCGCCGCGCAGCCGAGCACGATCGGCACCAGCCGAGCCGCCGACAACCGCGGCCGCGGACCGACCTGGTCCGACGGATCAGCGGCCGGCGGTTCGGTGCCGCGCTGCGCCGCCAGGGTGATCGCGCCGGCCAGGCCGAGCACGACGCAGGCGGTCAGGCCGAGCGCCGGATGCACAGCGGTGGCCAGGAACGTCGCCAGCACCGGTCCGACGATGAACACCACCTCGTCGACCACCGCCTCGAACGCGAACGCGGTGCTCAGCAGTGGCGAGTTCCGCAGCCGGTACGTCCAGCGCGCCCGGACCGCCGAGCCGGCCGACGGAAAGCCGAGGCCGACCCCGACCGCGGCCAGACAGGTGACCCACAGCGGCAGCCGGAGCATGACGGTGATCAACAGCAGGGCCAGGCTGAGGTTGCAGATCAAGGCGGCGATCACGAGCGACCGGCCCTGCCCGATCCGATCGATCCGGCGGCCCCACCACGGCGCGGCGACGGCACCGACCAGGGTGGCGCAGGCGGTCACGATGCCGGCCTGCCCGTACGAGCCGGTCAGCAGCGAGATCAGCAGCACGATGCTGAGCCCGGTCATCGACACCGGCAGCCGGGCGACGAACCCGGCCAGGGTGAAGCCGAGCGCGGCCCGGTCCGACAGCAGTCTCCGGTAGCCGCCGAAGCCGGTCCGCACCGGTGCGTCCGGTCCAGTCGTCGCCGACGTCACACGTCCCTCCCTCGCCCGGCCTGCTGCCGGTTTGCAAAGATCAGCAGGTGAGTGGTTCTGCCGCAGTCCCCGACCTGAGTCCGTACGACGCCGTCCTGCTGGTGTCGTTCGGCGGGCCGGAAGCCGCCGCCGACGTCGTACCGTTCCTGCGGAACGTGACCCGTGGCCGGGGCATTCCCGATGAACGGCTGGCCGAGGTCGGCGAGCACTACTCCCTGTTCGGCGGTCGCAGCCCGATCAATGATCAGTGCCGGGCCTTGCTCGCCGCGCTGTCGGCCGAGTTCGACCGGCGCGGGATCAGCCTGCCCCTCGCCTGGGGCAACCGCAACTGGGATCCGTACCTCACCGATGCGGTCGCCGAGCTCGAGGCGGCCGGCCACCGGCGCGTGCTGGCGGTGATCACCAGCGCCTACCCGTCCTATTCGTCCTGCCGGCAGTACCGGGAGAACCTGTACGACGCCGCCGGCACCAAGATCACGATCGATCGGCTGCGTCATTACGCCAACCATCCGGGCTTCGTCGAGGCCTCGGTGGATGCCGTGATCGAGGCCTTGGGCCGACTCGACGAGACCGCGGACCCACAGTTGATCTTCGTCACCCACTCGATCCCGACCGCGATGGCCGAGGCCAGCGGCGACGGCGGGTACGAGGAGTGGCACCGCACCGTGCTGGCCGAGGTGACCCGGCGGGTGGAGCAGCGGACCGGCCGCTCGTTCACCGCCGAGCTGACGTACTGCTCCCGGTCCGGGCCGCCGAGCCAGCCGTGGCTGGAGCCCGACATCAACGACCGGCTGACCGAGTTGGCCGGCCAGGGCGTGACCTCCGTGGTCGCGGTGCCGATCGGGTTCATCTCCGATCACATGGAGGTGATCTACGACCTGGACACCGAGGCCGCCGCGACCGCCGAGAAGCTCGGCCTGGGCTTCGCCCGCGCCGCGACGGCCGGTGTGCATGCCGCGTTCGTGGCCGGGCTGGTCGATCTGATGGTGGAACGGGCCGCCGCGGCCCGGGGCGAGGATCCCGACCGGCCGGTCGCCGCCGGACACCCCGGCTGGTACGAGTGCCCGGTGGACTGCTGCCGCAACCTGCGGGAACCCGGGCGGCCGGCGCTGTGTCAGGAGCGGGCGTGACGGCCGCGCTGCGGGCCGCCGTGATCGGGTACGGCTCGATGGGGCGCAACCACGCCCGGGTGCTGGCCGGCCTGTCCGGCGTCGACCTGGTCGCGATCGTGCGCCCGTCCGGCGATCCCGGATCGGCGCCCGCGCCGGTGGTAGGGACTGTTTCGGAGGCGCTCGCGTACGGCATCGAACTGGCGGTGGTCGCCGCGCCGACCAGCACGCACCTCGCCATCGGCCGTGAGCTCGCCGACGCGGGCGTACCGGCCCTGATCGAGAAGCCGCTGGCCGGGTCGGCGGCCGAGGCACGGGAGTTGGCCGACACGTTCGAGTCCCGCGGCCTGCTGGGCTGCGTCGGGCACATCGAGCGCTACAACCCGGCGACCCGGGCGCTCCGGCGGCGGATCGCCGACGGCGAGCTGGGCGACGTGTATTCGGTGGCGAGCCGGCGGATCGGTCCGTTCCCGAACCGGATCTCCGACGTCGGCGTGGTGCTGGACCTGGCCACCCACGACCTGCACCTGACCGCGTGGCTGACCGGGCAGCCGTTCGCCGAGCTGAGCGCGCGGTCGGCCCGACCGGGCGGCCGCGAGCACGAGGATCTGGTCACGATCACCGGCAGGCTCGCCGACGGCACCGTCACCAGCCACCTGGTCAGCTGGCTGTCGCCGCTCAAGGAGCGCTGCACCGTGGTCACCGGAACCGGGGGCGCCTACGTCGCGAACACGCTGACCGGCGAACTGACGCGGCACGGCGACGGCGGCGAACGGACCGTGCTGGAGACCGACCGGCAGGAGCCGCTGGCGGTCGAGTTGGAGGCGTTCCGGAGTGCCGTCGCGGGCGAGGGTTCTGACGTGGTGACCCTGGCCGAGGGAGCTCGGGTGGTCGCCGCCGCCGAGGCCGTCCTGGAAGCCGCCCGGACCGGCCGTTCGGTCGCGGTGAACGACGTTCCCTGAGCCTGTCGAAGCATGTCCTGAGCCTGTCGAAGGGGGCAAGGCCCGATCGGACTTGGCACTTCGACAGGCTCAGTGCGCGTTCAGAGCCGTGGTCCCGGCGGCGGGATCGGTTCGGCACTATCATGGCGCGCGGATCGCGGGCGACACTGCGATGACCAGGCGATGACGGGTGCGTGAACGGTGCGGAAGGAGCGGCGACCGGTGTCCCAGCTGAGTCGGCTGCTGGCCGAGGTGCGGACGCAGCGGGTGTACCCGACCGCCTACCGTGCGGTACGGAAGCTGCACCGCCGCGTGATGGACGGCGAACTGTTCACGGCGCCGCGGGCGACGCCGGCCGAGATCGAGGTGGTGTCCGGGCCGCGCCGGGACGCGTTCTGGGCGGCTCTGCTGGACCGGCTGGCCGAGCGCCGGATTCCGTACACCAGCGGGGCGAGCGACCGCGAATGGCGGCACCGGCTGCACCTGCGGGAGCAGGACGCGGACGCACTGCTGGCGCTGCTCGAGCAGACCACGCCGGACATGCCGGTGCTGTTCCAGGAGGGCCATCAGCCGCACCTGCCGCTGACCATGATCACGAAGATCTTCCGGCGGCGCCGGTTCAACCGGTTCGACCTGTGGCTGCTGGAGCAGCCGACCGGTGCCGCAGCAGCAAAGCGGCCCGAGGGGCTGTTCACGGTGATCGAGATCGACTTCTGGGGTTCGCCGGAGCGGTCTTTCCGTTCGGAGCCGTACGCGGTGGCGCCGCGGCCCAACGAGGTGGCGACCTCGATGCGGTGGCGCGAACTGGACCAGGTGCTCGGGGTGACCGACCCGGCGACCCGGGCCCCCGATCTTGTCGATGTCGACCCGCTGCCGGACCTGCACGCCCGCGACTTCCCGATCGACATCGTCTACACCTGGGTCGATGATCAGGACCCGGCCTGGCGGATGATCAAGAACCAGCACCTGCCGGACGGTTCCAAGATCACCGTCGGCGAGGGTCGGGCCGATCATGCCGAACGGTTCCGGAACCGGGACGAACTGCGCTATTCACTCCGGTCGATCGAGATGTTCGCACCGTTCGTCCGCAACGTCTACCTGGTCACCATGGATCAGACGCCGGCCTGGCTGAACCTTGATCATCCGCAGTTGAAGGTCGTGTCGCACTCCGACATCTACGCCGACCGGGACGTACTGCCGACGTTCAACTCGAGCTCGATCGAGACCCAGCTGCACCACATCGACGGGCTGGCCGAACACTTCGTGTACTTCAACGACGACGTGTTCCTGGGCCGGCCCTGCTCCTGGCGGGACTTCTTCTGGGCCGGCGGCGCGACCAAGTTCTTCCCGGCCAACCACGCCATCTCGGCCAACCTGATCCATGATCAGGCCGAGGAGTACCTGATCGCCGACCGCAACGCGATCCGGCTGCTCGAGGCCGAGTTCGGCAAGACCGTGCACCAGGGGATGATGCACACACCGCACCCAGCGCGGCGCTCCGTACTGTATGAGCTGGAGGAGAAGTACGGCGAGCAGTTCGCCGCCTGCGCCGCCAGCCGGTTCCGGTCCCGGCAGGACCTGCGCCCG
This sequence comes from Microlunatus parietis, assembly GCF_013407955.1. Classification (GTDB taxonomy): domain Bacteria; phylum Actinomycetota; class Actinomycetes; order Propionibacteriales; family Propionibacteriaceae; genus Microlunatus; species Microlunatus parietis. The sequence continues at coordinate 7,072,858 of NZ_JACCBU010000001.1, forward strand.
ATCGCGTTCTTCGGCCACCATTACGGCTTCGCCACCGGCCGCGCCATGCCGGCCGTGATCGGCAACCGCTACCTGGCGCTGTGGAAGCCGCAGATCGCCGCCCAGCTCGCCGGGGTGCTGCGGACCCGCCGCTACCAGACGTTCTGCATCAACGATGTCGGCGTCACCGACGAGCGCGAGGAGGAGGTCGACCAGCTGGTCGGCGGCTTCCTGGAGAGCTATTTCCCGACCCCGTCTTCCTTCGAGCGATGAAGCTGATCAAGGAGAACTCCGCCCATGCACTACCTGTCGTTCCTGGCTGAACTGCACCAGCGGCTGCACCCGGAGACCTACCTGGAGATCGGGGTCCGCAGCGGGACCAGCCTGGCGCTGGCCCGATGTCGCGCGGTCGGGATCGACCCCGACTATGCGATCACCGCCGAACTTGATCACTCGGTCGCGCTGTTCCGTACGTCGAGCGACGACTACTTCGCCCGCCCCGACCCGCTGCGGCCGACCGGCGGGCAGCGGATCGACCTGGCCTTCATCGACGGGCTGCACCTGTTCGAGTTCGCGCTGCGCGACTTCATGAACGTGGAGCGGCACTCGACGCCACACTCGCTGATCGTGCTGGACGACATCTTGCCGAAGACGCCGGAGGCCGCCTCCCGGAACCTGCAGCGCGGCTCCTGGACCGGCGACGTCTACCCGATCCTGGCCGTCCTGGAACGCTACCGGCCCGACCTGATCGTGGTCCCCGTGGCGACCCGCCCGACCGGCCTGTTGCTGGTGTTCGGCCTGGACCCGGCCGACACCACGCTTCATGATCATTACGACGAGATCCTCGCCGAGTACCGGAAGCCCGACCCGCAGCCGGTGCCGCAGGAACTGATGGACCGCTTCGGCGTCTTCCCGCCGCACCGGGTCCTGGAATCCGACGTGCTCGACCTGCTGGCCGGCATCGACCGGTCCCTCGCTGCCGCTGACGTACGCCGAGTGCTGGCCGACCGGGTCCGCCAGGACTGGGGAATCCAATTCGCCCGCGAAACCGCGACCGCCCCCTGACCCAACGCCCCCCGACCCACCGAGCCGCCTCGCTGACCCCGCCGAGTGGACCCCATGGGCTGATCCGCGTCAAGATTCCGCGCCGTTTCCGTCCGCTCGGCGCAGCTCGAGATCTCAACGGGAGCGGCGCAGCACCGAGAGCACGCCACGCGCTGAGTGGTTGAAGCCCGCCGAGCATCGGGAGGGCCGGGAGCACGCCGAGTGAGGGAGCTGGTCGACACGGACGGGCTACCGGGACTTTCCCGGCGAAGCGCGTCGGGCAGGCGTCCCCCGGGAATCCTCCCGCCCGCACCGACCGACGGGCCTGGCGCACGCAACCCCGGATCGAACCGCCACGGCCGGACCCTGCACGCAGAGCGGTGTCGCCGAGCGGACCCGAAGGGCTGGTCACCGTCAGGAATCGCTGCCCTTTCCGTTCGGCGCCTCCCGCGGCTCGGATAGCGCGGGTTCGGGAGCACCGCGCGGGGTCAGGAGCACGGCGCGGGGTCGGAAGACGGGCAGGGCCGGAAGGATGGCGCGGGTCGGAAGGCGAGCAGGTCGGGAGCACGGCCGGGGTCGGGGAGCGCGGCGCGGGGTCCGGAGCCGGGTAGGGCCGGAAGGATGGCGCGGGTCGGAGGGCGAGCAGGTCGGGAGCACGGCGCGGGTCGGGGAGCGCGGCGCGGGGTCGGAAGACGGGCAGGGCCGGAAGGATGGCGCGGGTCGGAGGGCGAGCAGGTCGGGAGCACGGACGGAGTCGGGAGCACGGCCCGGGGTCGGGAGCGGCCGGCGAAACCCGCGGCCGACACGGGTCCCAGAAATCCTTCCGCCCCCTCTCCCTCCCGAATCGACCGGTCAACTACGCAGCGACACGCCGCCAAAAGCGCTGCTTTTGTGACTGGTCGGCGGAGGGTTAGGCGGGGAGGATGATCATGGCGCCGGCGTGCTCGATCCGGAGGGTCAGGCCGGTCGGGGTCGGGCGGCCGTCGCCGAACGTCATCGAGATCGGGTAGTCGCCGGAGAGTCCGCTGGCGAAGCACTCGACACGGGAGCCGTCCGGGCCGCCGGACAGCCGGGCCGGGAAGCTGAGCCGGCCGAACCGGATCGCGCCCTGCAGCACGGTCTGCCGGTCCGCGCGCACGTCGGGCAGGGTGATCGTCAGGCGCGAGCCGGCCGGCGTCTCGATCAGTTCGGTGTGCTCCGGCCGCAGCCCGGACAGGCCGCTGGAGGTCGTACCGCCGACGTCGAAGTGCAGCGTCTCGTCGGTGCCGCCGACGACGGCGATCAGCCGGTGGTCCAGGATCGTCGTCGGGGTGCCGGCCAGCGGCACCGGCAGCACCGGCGCGGTGTCGAGGCTGAGGCCGGGGACGTAGCAGGCCACCTGCCAGGTGCCGCCGGGCAGCGGCCCGCCGTGGTGGATCCGGTCCGGGTCGAGCCGGGCCCGCGCGGTGAACCGGAGGCCGGGCCGGTCCGCCTCGGTGTCGACCGACCAGAAGCTCTCGGTCGGTACGCAGTGCAGGGGTGCCGTGAGCCGGTTCCGGACGCCGAGAATGATCTTGGTCTCGGCGAACATCCGTTGGTACGTGAGGTTCCGCAGGTCCAGCGACGCCGGTGTCTCGATCCGGCCGGTCAGCTCGACCTGGAGCGCACCGTCGGTCCAGTGCGCCGCGCTCGACTCGGCGACCGCCCGCAGACCGGTGAAGCCGGCCAGCACCCGCGCGGCCTCGTCCCAGCGTCCCTCCCGGAGATCGTCGGCGACCAGCCGGGGGACCGGCGCGAGCAGCGGGTCCAGCTCGGCCGCGACCTCGCAGCGGACGGCGTCCTGGACCATCGGCCGCAGCCTCGTGTCTGCCGGCAGGCCGAGCCAGACCACGGCCGCCGCGACCTCGGCGGCGAGGAAGACGGCGCGGGCCCCGGCGTCGGCGGTCCGGTCCAGCGCGCCCTGGACGTCTTCCCACCACTGGGCCCGGCTCGACTCGGAGTCGCGGATCGGATAGGCCTCGGCGAGCCCGTGGCCGCGGGCCAGCGGGTAGCCGGCGAAGACACCGACGGCAGCGGTGTGGGCCAGGCACTCGGCGTGGAAGGTCCGGTCCAGCAGCGCGCGGCCGGTCCGGTAGCGGAGTCCGTGCTGGTTCAGGAACTCTCGCCGGTACGCGACGAACGGGTGACTGGTCGCGGCCAGCCGGAGGTGCGGGGCCAGCCGCGGCGCGTCGGCGGTGGTCAGCGTCTGGTCGATCGACGGCCGGGCCGGCCCGACCCCGCGGCCGACGGCCAGGTCGCAGCCGTGCTCGGCCGCGAACGCGGTGAGCTTCTCCAGCCCGGCGGGGAAGAGCAGCTCGCCCTGGCCGACCGGCAGCACGAAGGTGCCCGCGGCGAGGTCGATCCCGTGGTTGACCGCGTCGGCCACGGTGCTGCCGGCGGGCAGTACGGCCACCGTGACGTTGGGCCGGCGCCGCCGGAGGTGCTCCAGCCGGTCCAGGGTCGGCCGGTCCGAACCATGGTCGACCAGCACCAGTTCGAAGGCGGCCGCCGGCAGTGTCTGCTCGTCGGCCGAGTCGACCAGCCGGTTGATCGCGTCGCCCGGGTCCTTGACCGGGACGATCAAGCTGATCATGGGGTGGGGCATCGTTGCCTGTCCTTTCATCGATGCGGGTCCTTCACGGGCGGAATCCCTTTACTGCTTGAACCACGGGTCGCCGAGTGCCTGGCGGAAGTGTTCCGGGTCGAGCGACCAGGGCGCCTTGGTCCGCCGGCCGTGTTCGGCCGGGTCGACCGGATCCCCGAAGACGTACCCGAGGTGGTAGCGGCCCTGCGCGAGCAGGATGTCGATCACGGTGAACCAGCCCGTCGAGCCGAGGATCAGCACGTTCGCCCCAGGCCGGGCGAAGACCGCGTTGTGCATCCCGGAACCGCCGGGCCCGACCACGTGGGTGGCCCGGTGGAAGACCGCCAGCTGATCGGCGATCGAGTGCTCCTGCGCGTGGAACACGTCGAAGCCCGCCTCGGTCGCGATCTTCTCGAGCTCGGGCTCGTTGACCAGGGGCCGCTCGGTGATCCGGCTCCGCGACACGTACACCCGCGGCCCGGGCAGGTCCGGCCGGGAGTCCGCGCGGAGCCCGGCGATCCGGTCGATCACCCGCCCGGCGACCGGATGCACGTAGCGGCGGGCCAGCACTGCGGGGGAGGCGACGAACAGCCGGGCGCACCGCAGCGGCCCGGTGATCGGGATGATGCGATGCTCCGGTACGCCGAGCCGGGCCAGCACCTCGAGCACGTACGGACGCAACTGGATCGACGTCGCGAACCGCAGGTCGTCGCGGTCCAGCAGGTCCAGCGCCCAGGTCTGCAGCCAGACCTCGAGCAGGTGGTGGCCGTAGATGTCGGGGAATTCGCAATCGAGATAGAAAACCGAACCGTCGATCCGGCGCTCGTCGCGCTGATGGAATCTTCCGCGCGGCTGATAAATGCGGTCGCCCACCAGATTGAGGCCGAAATGGCGTTGTCGCGGCGTCTTCTTGAACGACTGCGACAACACCTGGCGACAGGTACCGTCGAGAATGACGTGCCGAGGCAATAGCACCACGTCGTCGAGTTCGTCCACCCTGAGATCCGGGTACGCATTCGCGGTCGGAAGGTCGGTGTCGGCGGGCGGGAATTCGGCCCGGCCGAACAGCCGCGGCAGCTCGAACGGCCGGTGCGGCAGCCGCCGGATGATCTCCACCGGCGTACCCACGGCGGCGGCCCGGCCGTCGGCGTAGGCCACTTCGCCGATCATGAACCGTCCTTCTCGAACGACGACCGCTGCGGGAAATACCGTTGCAGCCAACGCGGAATCCACTGCCGCCGCTCGGCGCTCGTCTCGACCGTGTCGTTGATGCAGAAGGTGTCGGCGTCGCGTTGCCGCAGCAGTTGGTCCATCCGTCCCTCGGTGTCCGGGCGGGAAACGTCGAAGTAGGCGTACCGGATCGAGCCGGGCACCGCGCGTTCGGTGAAGAACGCGTAATAGTGATAGAGCCAGGAATTGACCTCGAAATCGTCGGCCGACCGGAACGGGCTCTCAGAATTCTGCCGGAAGGCGTCCGGGAAGCGCTCCTCAAGTTCGTACAGCAGACTGCGGCGTTGCGCGTTCGGCACGTGATAGAACGCCCTGGTCGCCATCCGGCCGAATGCGGAACGAAGCAGTTCCGCGGAATTCCGGCGGGCCCCTTCGTGGGCGAGTCCGGACAGATCCATTCCGCTCGGCAGCGTCGATTTGGAGAGATGGAACTGGGTGACGCCGTTGGCGAGGAAGAAGAGCCCCGGCGAGGTCAGCCGGCCGAAGAAGAGGTCGTCGTTGAGATAGAGGTAGTGCTCGCTCAGGCCGTCGATGTGGTGCAGATTGGCGCCGATGGCGTGCGAGTTGAACGTCGGCAGCCGGGAGCCGGCCGGGAAGATGTCGCGGTGGTCGACCACGGTGACCCGCGGATGATCTTGGTCCAGCCAGGCCGGCACCTGGGCGTCGGTGACCAGGTAGACGTGCCGGATCCACGGCGCGAACAGCTCCAGTGAGCGGAACGAGTAGCGCAGTTCGCCGTTGTCGCTGAACCGGGCAGCGGCCTCCGCCGGGTCCTCGGCCGGTGCGCCCGGGTCCGGCTGCCGGGCCCGCAGCTTGCGTTCCTGCCACGCGGGGTCGGAGCCGTCCACCCACAGGTAGACCGCGTCGATCGGGAAGGCCGGATCGAACAGGTGTCCGGTCGACAGCGGCGCGTAGCTGCGGACCTGTCGATCGCCGGAGTCGACCCGGACGACGCGCTGCGCCTCCGCCCCCAGGTAGTCCGCCGCGTGGTTCTGGTTCGGCCCGCTGAGCCCGCGGTCGGCGTCCCGGGTCCAGCGTTCGACGACGCAGCCGTGCGCGCGCAGCCACGGCGTCGCGGACCGGCCGGCGGCCAGCGGGACGAAGACCTCGACCCACGGCTGCTCGCGGAGGGCGCGCCGGATCCGCGGATCGGAGGTGAGTTCGGACCATCGGCGCTGCTCGCCGCCGCCGGCCACCGCCCGGACCCCGATGTAGATCGGCTCGGCCGCGCCGCGCTCGATGATCCGGTCGACGAACCGGTGCCAGTGCTGCTCCGCGATGCCGACCCGGTGCCGGGACCCGGCCGGTTCCGGGATCGCGAAATGATCCAGATCGAGCTCCTCGCAGACGTCCAGCACCAGATCGCGGTTGAGCCGGTCGGCGTCCGTCGGCCCGACCCCGGGCACGGTCCGGACCAGGTACAGCCGGCCCTGCCGCCGCTCCAGCCGGACGCCCGTGGCCCCGCCGGTCGCCGCGGCCACGGCCGGGTGCAACCGCCGGTAGTTCTCCCGCTCCAGCCGATCCACGGTACGGAAGGCGAGCCGCGACCGCTTCCGTACCGCGCCGGCGAGGGACGGCCGCGGCAGGGCGGGGAGGTAGGCGTCGTCGCCGGTCCGGGTCGTCATCAGTTCCAGGTCCTTCCCGGTGTCACCGGCTGCTCGGCGTACAGCTCGTGCCGGGCCGGCGCCGGCAGCCAGCGGGACAGGGTGGTGCGGACGGCGGCCGCGGCCGCCGGGTCGCCGTACGCGCCGTTGCCGAGCGTGGTGACGGCCACGGCACGGTCGCGGAGCACGTTCCGCAGTCGCGCCCGGACGTTGTCCCGGGTCGGCTCGACGAACTCGGCGCGGATCCGGCCCGGCGCGGCGCGGCCGGTGAAGTGGGCGTAGTAGTGGTGCAGCCAGCTGGTGATCTCATAGCCCGCGGCGGTCCGGACCTGGCTGCACCAGTTGTGCTTGAACAGCTCGGGAAACCGGCCCTGCAGTTCCAGCAGCAGGTCGCGGCGCTGCGGGATCGGGCCCGGGGCGAACGCCTGGGACGGGCGGCGGCCGAAGGCCTGCTCGAGCAGGTCGGCGACGTTGCGGCGGACCGCCACGTCGATCGGTGCGGCGGCCGCGTCGACCAGGGGCAGCGTGGCGCGGTCGAAGCCGAGCTTGAGCAGGCCGTTGGCGTGGAAGAACAGGTCCGGCGGCAGCGGCCGGTTGATCATCGTGCCGGGGTCGATGATCAGGTAGTGGTCGGCCAGCCCGTCCAGATGGTGCAGTGAGGACCGGACGGCCTCCGGGTTGAACGTGGGCAGCGCGCCCCGTGGCTCCAGCAGGGCCGTCACCTCGGTGACCCGGACCCCGGCGGCCGACGGGTCCAGCCACGCCGGGAACTGTCCGTCGGTGACCAGGTGGACGGTACGGACCCAGGGCAGGTGGTGCGCCACCGACCGCAACGTGTAGCGCAGTAGCGAGGGATCGCCGATCGGCGCCGGGACCAGTGCGTCCCGCGGGACCGGGTCCGCACCGGAGTCGGCGCCGGCAAGGTGCCGGGCCCGGCGGGCCAGCCAGGCCGGGTCGGTGTCGTCGATCCACGGCACCACGACGTCGATCGGGAAGTCGATCGTCAGCGCGTTGGGCTCGGCGAAGGCGGGCAGTGTCGTCACCGTTCGGCCGCGGTCCTCGACCACCACCGGGGCGCGGCCGGCCGGGCCGATCGCCTGGGTGATCCGGTTGGCGATCGGCGCCCGCAGCACGCCGTCCGCGTCGAGGGTCCAGCGCTCGATCACGCAGCCGTACGGCCGGCCGAGGCGGATCGTCGAATCCGGCAGCGCGTACTGGACGAAGACGAGCACCCGGTGCGCGGCCAGCAGCGCGGCCCGGGCGTCCGGGTCGGCACTCGTCGCCGCCGGGGTACGGCGAGCGTCGCCCGCCCACGACTCGAGGTAGAGCGGCGCCCGGAGGCCGGCCTCGGCGACCGCATCGGCGAACCGGGCCCAGTCGGCGTCGGCGACCGCGATCCGGCCGGACGCCTCGGCCGGGTCGATCAACGCGAAGTAGGCGATCCCGGCCCGCTCGCAGAGCTCAACGACCAGGTCCCGGTTGCGCCGGTAGGCGTCCCGGGTGTCCAGGTCGGGCACGTCCTGGACCAGCTGCCAGCCGCCGCGGACCTGGACCACGCGGACCCCGGCGGGCGGGTGCCGGGCGATGGGATTGGCCGCGACGAACCGGTCCAGGTCGCCGGCCGGCTCCGGCGTACGGTGCGCGGCGCCACGGGCGGTCAGCTTGCCGAGCAGCCGCGAGGACGTCCGTCGCACTCGGGCTGTCAGACGCTTCCTCACTCCAGCTCTCCCTTGTGATCGTCGCTGGAGAATTGTGACCGATGGTCGCGGACTCGACAACCTGTCGTCACCCGGAGTTCACGGTCGGATCCTTGCTGGTCAACCCGGCGTGTCGCCACCCACGGGCGGCGCGGGACCCCGCTGCTCTACACTCAGGCGGATGGTCGAGCGCGCGGACGTCTCGTTGATCATTCCGTGTTACAACGTCGCGGACTATCTGCCGGAGTTCCTCAAGTCCCTGTCAGAGCAGGATTTCCGCGACCGTGCGACGGAGTTGATCTTCGTCGACGACGGGTCGACGGACGACGGATCGGTGTTGATCAGGGACTGGATCGATGATCATTCCGACGTCCCGGCGCGGCTGCTCCGGCAGCCCAACGGGGGCCTCGCGGCGGCTCGGAACGCCGGTCTCGCCGTGGCCCGCGGCAGCTGGGTGACCTTTCCCGATCCGGACGACGTGCTGGGGGAGGACTATCTGACCCGGCTGCTCGGCTTCCTCCGGTCGGCGGCGGCCGACGGCGTCGCCCTGGTCTGCGCCCGGGTCGTGATCTTGGACGACGCGACCGGTGAGCTGACCGACACGCACCCGCTGCGGTACCGGTTCGGCGACGGTCCGGAGCCCGAGCTGGTGTCGGCCCGGGAACGGCCGGACCGGATCCACCTGCAGGCCGCGTCGGCCTGCTACCGGCTGGACCGGCTGCGCTCCGCCGGGCTGGAGTTCGACGGCCGGGTCCAGCCGAACTACGAGGACGGCCAGCTCACCGCGCGTTACCTGTGGACGGAGACCGACCCGGTGATCGCGTTCCTGCCGGGCGTCGAATACCGCTACCGGCGCCGGGCCGACGGCAGCTCGCTGGTCCAGACGTCCTGGCGACAGACCGGGCGCTACACCGACGTGATCGAGTACGGCTACCTGACCGTCGCCCGGGAACTCGCGGCGCGCCACGGCGCGGTGCCGCGGTGGGCTCAGCTGCAGGTGCTCTACGACCTCTTCTTCACGTTCCGCGAGGACGAACGGCCGCACGCGGCCAGCGGGCGGCTGGACGCCGCGACCACCGAGCGCTTCCACACGCTGGTCGGCCGGCTCCGGCCGTATCTGGACGACTGGCTGATCGACGGGTACGATCTCACCTGGACCTCGGACCGGATGCGCCAGGCGCTGCTGCACGGCTACCGCGCGGAGCCGTACCGGCCGGACGAGGTACGGCTGCACCGGCTGGACGCCGAGCGCCGGATGGGCCTGATCCGCTACTACTTCACCGGCCCCGAGCCGGCCGAGGAGCTCCGCTACGACGGCCGGCCGATCGAGCCGCGGCACGCCAAGACACGCGCCGTCCGCTACCTCGACCGGACCCTGCTCCGGGAGCGGCTGATCTGGGTGCCGCTGCTCGGCGAACTCGAGCTCGGCCTGGACGGCCGGCCCCGGCCGATCCGGCTCGGCCCGCCGGATCGGAACCGCTATGCCACCGACCCGGACCTGCTCCGAAAACGGATCGCCAAGGCCACCCAGCCCGCCCCGATCGCCGCCCCGCCGCCGGAGCCCGAGGGCCGGCCGGGGGAGGCGATCAAGCACGCCAAGGCGCTGGCCCGGCTGGCCCTACGTTCCCTGAGCCTGTCGAAGGGCAAGCCCGAACGTTCCCTGAGCTTGTCGAAGGGCAAGGCCCGAACCGGCCTGGTCCTTCGACAGGCTCAGGACACGGACATCGACACGGTGGGCGAGCTGAAGTGGCGGGCGGCGTCCGAGGAAGCCGTCGCGACGTACGGCGAGTGCTGGCTGTTCGTGGACCGCGACGTGCAGGCGCAGGACAATGCGGAACACCTGTATCGATACGTTCGTCACGAGCGTCCGGAGATCAACGCCTGGTTCGTGTTGCGTGCCGACAGCCCGGACTGGGCTCGGCTCCAGGCCGACGGTTTCCGGCTGATCGACTTCGGCTCCGACGAGCACACGGTCGCGCTGCTGAACTGCCGGCACCTGCTGTCCTCGCAGGCCGACCACTACATCTCCCGGCCGCTGGACACCGCGGTCTACGGCAAGCCGCGCTGGCGGTTCACGTTCCTGCAGCACGGCGTGATGCAGGACGACCTGTCCCGGTGGCTGAACAGCAAGCCGATCCAGACCTTCGTCACCTCCGCGCGGCCCGAGTTCGCCGCGATCACCGGCGACGGCACGGCGTGGAACTTCACCACCAAGGAGGTGCGGCTGACCGGGATGCCGCGCCACGACGCCCTGCTCGCCAAGGCCGCGCGGAGCACCGACCGACCGGCGCTGGTGATCATGCCGACCTGGCGCCGCTGGCTGCTCGGCCCGGACACCGAGGACGGCAACGATCGCCCTTCCGTGCCAGGCTTCTGGGACAGCGAGTACGCCCGCCGCTGGACCGAACTGGTGACCGATCCGGGGCTCGCCGAGACCGCCCGAGCGGCGGGTGCGCCCCTCGTCTTCGTACCGCATCCGAACCTGCGCCGGTACTTCACCGGTGTGGTGCCGTGGCCGGACCGGGTCCAGGTGTACGACTACGCCGGCCACGACCTGCAGGACGTGATCGCGCGGGCCGCGCTGTTGATCACCGACTACTCGTCGATCTCGGCCGAGGCGGCCTACCTGGAGCGGCCGGTGCTGTATTACCAGTTCGACCGGGAGGCCTTCTACGGCGGCGAGCACCTGGGCCGGTCCGGTGGCCAGCTGCCGGAGGCGCTGCGGTTCGGTCCGGTCCTGGACACCGCTGCCGACGTACTCGCCGCGGTCCGGGCGACCGCGGCGCGGGGCTTCGCCGCCGAGCCGGAGTACCTGGACCGGATGCGAGCCGCGTTCCCGCACCGGGACGGCGGCTGCTGCGAACGGGTGATCGAGGCGGTCCGGGCCAGTCGGCGCCCGGCCGCCGACGACGAGATCTTCCGACCGGTGCCTGCGGGAGGTGAGGTAGCGTGACGCACTCCATGGCTGAGCGAGCATTGACGAACAAGGTACGGGCGGGCCTGCGGTCGCTGCGGCGTCGCGGTGAGACCCCGCCCGCCGACGGAGCCGCCGACGAGGTCGGGCCGGGACTGCTGGCCGACGCCGGCCTCGAGCCACCCGCCCGGGCCGACCGGTCGGTGATCATCCTGACCCAGGGCGACACCCGGACGCCGGTGGTGGAGTGGCTGTCCGAGTTCGCCGGCGACCGGCTGCACGTGATCTCGCTCGACGCCGACCCGGAGTGGGACCTGGACGGTCACGGCGCCACGCATCATCGCGCCGAGACCCTTGATCAATATCACTGGCTGCTGAAGCCGATCGGCCCGGTCGACGTGCTGATCGACCTGCTGCCGGTGGACGACGCCACCCACCTGCTGACCTGGCAGCGGCTGTTCCTGCACCTGCGGCCGGGCGGGCTCTGGCTGGTGGACCGTCGCGGCCAGGGCCAGTCGGCCTTCACCGCGGCGTTCGCGTCCTGGGTGCAGACCATGGTCGCGGCCGGCGGCACCGAGGACGTCGGAGCCAACGCGCGGGATCTCGAGCTGGGCGCGTCGACGGCGCAGGTGAGCATCAGCCGCGACCTGCTGGTGATCAAGAAGCGGCGTTGGCACTTCCTCAAGCTGCGCGACGCCGAGACGAACCGGGTGCTGGAGAGCCGGGAGCCGAACCTCCGGATGCGCGAGTTGGCCGGGGTGAAGGGCGGCGAGCTGATCATCGGTTCCAAGATCATCAGCCACGAGTCGACGGTGCCGATCCCGGACCTGAACACCACGCTGACGTACCCGGAACTGCATCTGCGGCACTACACCGGCAAGATCGCGTACGTCTCGAATGCCTTGGTGCACGGGGAATCGACGATCCTGCCGGACTCGTTCCGGCATCACTTGGAGGCGTCGCCGCGGAACGTCCGGGTGAACAGCATCTCGGCCGCGTGGGGGCGGATCCGGCAGGACCTCCGGCCGAAGGACGCGCTGCCCGGCCACTACTACCAGCTCGACTGCGAGAACCCCGGCCACTTCGGCCACCTGATGACCGAGGTGATCTCCCGGCTCTGGGGCTGGGACGCGGCCAAGGCCGAGATCCCGGACCTGAAGGCACTGTTCCGGATCAGGTTCCCGCACGAGCGCGACCCCGCGCTGGAACGCCGCCTGTTCACGGCGTACGGGATCGACGAGGACGACATCGTCTGGGCCGACCACCCGGTGTACGTCGAGTCGCTGGTCGCCGCCACGCCACAGTTCCACAACCAGCGCCCGCACTACGTCCATCCCGGCCTGATCGACACCTGGCGCCGGATCGGCGAGAAGTTGATCAACCGGTCCGTCGAGACCCATGATCAGATCTTCATCTCCCGCCAGGACACGTTGTCCAACCGGGTCTGCCGCAACGCCCGCGAGGTGGAGCGTTGGTTCGCCGATCACGGCTTCACGATCATCTATCCGGAGACGCTCGATCTGGGTGAGCAGGCCGGCATCTTCGCGGGTGCCCGGGTGATCGCGGGGTTCGGTGGTTCGGCGCTGTTCAACGCGATCCATGCGGAGAAACTGGAGACGTTGATCATTCTCAACCACGAGTCGTACACGGCGCGCAACGAGCACCTGATCTCCGCCCTGCTGGACTGCGACGTGCACTACTTCTGGAGCAAGTCCGACGTCGCGCACCCTCCGGGCGGCTGGTCGGAGGAAGCCTACTACTCCAGCTGGGAGTTCGACTTCGACCACAACCGGGCCGAGGTCGAGAAACTCCTCGCGGAACTCTGAGCCGGTGTTCACGCCCGCGGAGCGGGACGCGCTGAAGGCGGCGCTGATCGAACGGGCGCGCGCGGACCCCGACGTGATCGCCGCCGCCGTGCTGGGTTCCGGTGCGCTCGGCGCCGAGGACCGCTGGTCCGACCTCGACCTCGCGCTGCGGCTCCGCCCGGAGGCCGATCATGATCAGGTCAGCGAGCGCTGGACGGCGGCGATGATCACCGAGCACAGAGCGGTGGACCGGCTGGACGTGCACGCCGCCGGCGCGCTCTACCGGGTGTTCCTGCTCGCCTCGTCGCTACAGGTCGACCTGTCCTTCTGGCCGGCGGGCGCGTTCCGGCCGCACGGTCCGACGTTCCGGTTGATCTTCGGCGAGGCGTTGCCGGGCGAGGCTCCGGCGCCGCCGGAACCGGAGCGGCTGATCGGGCTCGGCTGGCTCTACGCGCTGCACGTAAGGTCGGCGATCGGTCGCGGCCGGACCTGGCAGGCGGTGATCATGCTGGACCAGCTGCGGGACCAGGTGATCCAACTGGCCTGTCGGCGGTCCGCACTGCCGGCCGACCAGGGCCGTGGCGCCGATCGGCTGCCCGCCCCGACCCTGGCGGCGCTGGCCGACGCCCGGGCCCGTTCGGTGGATGCCGCCGAGTTGCGCCGCTCGGCCACGGCCCTGCTGCGCTGCCTGGCCGCGGAGGCGGCCGAGGTGGATCCCGCGCTGGCCGAACGGTTGGCGCCGGTGCTGACCCTGCTGACCCCGGTGGCGGAGGAACCATGATCATCAACGCGGTCGTCCTGAACGGCGGCTCCAGTTCCGGCAAGAGCTCGCTCGCCCGTGCCCTGCAGGACCTGCTACCCGACCCCTGGCTGACCTTCGGCGTCGACGACTTCATCGACGCGCTGCCCCGCCGGCTCACCGGCGACGGCGACGGAATCACCTTCGGCGCCAACGGCGGTGTCGACATCGGCGCCGCATTCATGGAGCAGGAAACCCTGTGGATGAAGGGGATCGGCGCGATGGCCCGGGCCGGAGCCAAGATCATCATCGACGACGTGTTCCTCGGCGGTGATCACTCCCAAGGCCGCTGGCGGACCGCCCTGACCGGCGTCGGCGTGCTCTGGGTCGGCGTCCGCTGCGCCCCCGACATCGCCGAGGCGAGGGAGCGTGCCCGCGGCGACCGCACCGTCGGCATGGCCCGCCAACAGGCCGACCTGGTCCACCGCAACGTCCGCTACGACCTCGAAGTGGACACCGGCACCCAAACCCCCGCCGAAGCCGCCACCCAGATCGCCCACCACCTCCCCCACCAACCGCCGACCGGTCAGTAAAGCAGGGGTTTTGGCGGCGTGTCGCTGCAGAACTGACCGGTCGATCGGGTTGGGGGAGGGTGCGAGAACCCGGTGCCCGAGGGGTCGAGATGCAGGAGTGTCGTGATGGCGAGGGTGCCGGTGCGGGCGCAGTACGGGAGTCGCCGAGCGGGGTCGTGGTTGCGGGAGTCGCGGTGCCGGGGCTGACGGTGCGGAGGAAGTCGGGCCAGTGGACGTGAGGGCGGGAGCCGGGGCGCGGAGGTCGTGGTGTGGGAAGCCGGGGCACGAGAGTCGCGGGCGGAGGCCGAGCCGCGGAAGTGGGGTGCGGGAGTCGGGCCGCGGAAGTGGGGTGCGGGAGTCGCCCCGCGGAAGTGGGGTGCGGGAGTCGGGCCGCGGAAGCGGGGTGCGGGAGTCGGGCCGCGGAACCCGGGTGCGGCGCGGTACGGGAGTCGCCGAGCGGAGTCGCGATGCCAGTGCTGGCGGTGCGGAAGTCGGGGCAGCGGCCGCGAGGCGGGAGCCGGGCGCGGAGGTCGTGTTGCGGGGAGCCGGGCCGCGATAGCGGGGTGCGGAAGCCGGGTGCGGGAGTCGGGGTGCGGGAGTCGGGGTGAGGGAGTCGGGGTGCGGGAGTCGGGGTGCGGGAGTCGGGGGTGCGGAACCCGGGTGCGGGCGCGGTACGGGAGTCGCCGAGCGGAGTCGCGATGCCAGTGCTGGCGGTGCGGAAGTCGGGGCAGCGGCCGCGAGGCGGGAGCCGGGGCGCGGAGGTCGTGTTGCGGGGAGCCGGGCCGCGATAGCGGGGTGCGGAAGCCGGGTGCGGGAGTCGGGGTGCGGGAGTCGGGGTGCGGTAGCGGGGGTGCAGAACCCGGGTGCGGGCGCGGTACGGGAGTCGCCGAGCGGAGTCGCGATGCCAGTGCTGGCGGTGCGGAGGTCGCGGCAGCGGGCCGCGAGGCGGGAACCGGGGCGCGAAGGTCGTGGTGCGGCCCGGGGCGCGGGAGTCGTGGGTGTGAAGTTCGCGGTGCGGGGGTCGGGGCGGCTGGGCGCCGTGGCTGGAAGGTTATGGGACCAGGTCTGGCTTCGAGGGTGGAGCCGGCCAGGACTGCGAGCCGCGCCGGTTTGGACTGCGAGCCGCGCCGGTCTTGGCTGCGAAGGTGGGGCCGGTCTTGACTACGAGGGTCGGATCGGACTGTGCCCCCGATGTCGGCACTGTCAGGGGTCCGCGGCACACCGCGGGCGGCCGCCCCTCGTCCGTGCCGCCTTCCCGGGGCGGCACCTCATCGAGTGTGACGATACGACCACCTGAAATCGATTTCGACGGTACGAAAGCTCACACTCGGCGCCTTGGTCAGAGTGATGGCCCGGTTGGGCGTGGTGCGCTCGCTGTGCGTCACGCCGACCTGAGTTCCCGGCGAGTCGTGGGCAAGGTCTTGCCTAGATCCCGGTCTCGCGTGAACAATTCTCACATGGTGACGCTGCGGCAGGTTCCCCGACGGTTCCTTCTCTGGGCTGCTCTGTTGGCCCTGGTCTCGGTCGGGCTGGCCGGCCTGCCGGGCACGGCGCGGGCGAGTCAGGTGACGGTGACGATCGACAAGACCAGGGTTGACCTCGTGTTCAACGACCCGGTGGCCAACAGCGGCGAGGACCGCGCCCAGCTGAACAAGATCATCAGCCTGTTCGACGGCGCCCCGGCCGGCTCCACGATCCGGATCGGGCTCTACAGCATCACCGCCAACATCGTCGGTGATGCGATCAAGCGGGCCGTCGACCGCGGCGTGAACGTCTACGCGGTGCACAACGGCGAAGATCAGAAATCGACCGACGACTCACCCGACGCGCTGGCGAACCTGCTCGGCTCGCGGCATCGCTGGTGTGATCACGGCAGTGCGACGCTGGCGTACGGCGGCGGCTGTCTGTCCAACAGCGACACCGGCCTGATGCACATGAAGTACATCCTGTTCTCCCGCACCAAGGACGCGTCCGGCACCACCCGCGACTGGGTGACCTGGGTCAGCTCGGCCAACATGACGTACGCGTCGGGCGCCAAGCTGTTCAACAACACGTTCACCTTCTACGGCGACAAGACGCTCCACGACGGCTTCGTGAACGAGATCTGGACGCCGCAGTGGAACGAGCAGACCTACCCGAACAACGACTTCTACGTCGCCTCGGCGCCGCGCGGTTACTTCGGCTCGGCGGACTCCAACACCACCGTGTACGCGTCGCCGGAGCAGACCACCGACCTGGTGGTGAATCGGCTCGGCTACCTCACGCCGGACTCGGCCTGCCGGATCCGGGTCATGCAGGCGTCGATCAACGACACCCGGATCGCGGTGATCAACAAGCTGATCGAGTTGAAGCAGGGCGGCTGCAAGGTCTGGGTCGGCGTCGGGAACATCCAGCCGCAGGCGCTGGCCGCGCTCAAGGGTGCCGGCATCCCGGTCCGGAAGTCACCGATCCACGACAAGATGTTCCTGATCTACGGCAAGTACGGCGACACGACCGCCGATCGGACCGTCGTCCTCACCGGCTCGCACAACCTGTCCCTGTCCGCGCTGCGGCACAACGACGAGTTGTTGATCAAGGTCACCGACAGCCAGCCGATGTACGACGCCTTCTACGATCACTTCAATGACGCCTACAACACGGGCAGCGCGCTTTAGTCGAAGACACCGGTGAAGATCGAATAGCCGGCGATCCTGATCATGCCGATCCGTTCGGCGCTCGCTGACGCACTCCGCAGTGCACCAGGCCACGAACGCGGCCGGCGTTCGCGCGCCAGGTACCCGAAGCCGAAGTCACGGAACCGCTGAACGGACGGCCAGCAGGAAGCGATGTCGGTGAGCACGGCGTCACCGTTCTCCAGGTGCCGCAGCCGATCCAGGCCGCGCCGGTCAGGGCGACGGTGTGCTGCCGGTCCCACAGCAGTCAAGATCATCGGTCCAAGCCTCGAACTCGGCCTGACCCGCCGCCATCGAGTCGACGACGAAGCCGAGCTGTGCCGCGCCGAACAGTCCGCGCAGCCGGGACAGGTCCGCTCGCGGCAGCATGATCATCGGACGGCCCTAATGAGACCCCTCCGCGGCCAGCGAACGCTGCGCGGTGGCCGGCTCCCGGCCCCAGATCTCGTCGACCACCCGCGCCGCGGCGTGACCGTCGTCGTGTGGCGCGAACCGTTCGACGAAGGTACGGTAGCGGTCGCCGTGCCGGTCGAAGAAGGTCGGCAGGGCGCGCAGTTCGCGGACCACGGCGTCCTGATCATGACAGACCGGCCCCGGCACGGTGGCCTCGTAGTCCAGGTAGAACCCGCGGGTCGAGTCCCGGTAGGTGGCCAGGTCCGGCGCGAGCAGCAGGATCGGCTTGCCGGTAACGGCGAAGTCGAACATCACCGAGGAGTAGTCGGTGATCAACACGTCCGCGGCGAGCATCAGGTCGTTCAGGTCCGAATACTTGGTCACGTTGATCACCGACTTCGGCACCGTGATCTCGGACTGGGCCGTGTTCGAGTGCCCGCGGAGCAGGAACGTGGTGCTCCGCGGCAACGCGGCGCCGAGCCGGCCGAAGTCGAGGTGACTGACCAGCGCGTACCGGTTGTTCTTGGTCACGTTGTCCCGCCAGGTCGGCGCGTAGAGCACCGCGGTCTCGGACTCGCCGATCGCGAACAGCCGCCGGACCGCCCGCCTCCGCTCGTCCGCCGCCCCGCCGAGCAGGGCGTCGTTGCGCGGGTAGCCGGTGTTGGTCACCGGACCCGAGTAGCCGAAGGCGCGGGGGAGGGCCTCGGCCGAGAACTCGTTCTGGGCCAGCAGAAGGTCCCAGTATTCGGCCTCGCGCTGCATCAGGCCGCGGTAGGAGAGCGAGAGGTTCTGCGCCGGGACGTCGTTGCCGATCCGCTTAAGCGGCGTCCCGTGCCAGGTCTGCAGATAGGTCTGGTGCGGCCGCTTCCGGAAGTAGAACGGGAAGTTGTTGTTGTTCACCAGGTAACGGGCGCGGGCCAGCACGTCCATCCACTCGCGCGAGTGCATCAGCAGCGGCGTGCCGCCCTCGGGTGGCTGCACTCCATGATCATCGACCGACCAGAACAGCTGCAGACCAAGATCACGACGGTGCAGCTCCTGGTGCAGCGCCAGCACCGAGTCGCCGACCGAGCGCCCGTTGTAGCTCTCGAAGAGCACCGCGGCCAGCGGCTCGACCGGCCGCTCGTCGAGGAAGATCGCGTGCAGCCGGCGTTGCGCCAGCCGGCCCCGCTCGTCCGCCCGGTACGGCTTGCGCGGTTTCACCCAGAGCGCCGCGGCACGCGGGGTACGGCTGAGCCGGACCGCGCTGGTCCGGCTCTGCAGGTCAAGCGGGAACCGGGCCTGCAGCCGTTCCTCGACCCGGACCCAGCGCTCCACCTGGCCGCCGTCCGGCCAGACGGCCGCCAGGCGCAGGCTGAAGCCGCCGCCGGACAGCCGCCGGCCGTACTCACTGAGCAGCGGGATCCGGCCGCTGAACGTCCCGCCGACCGGATCGACGTCGGCCACGACCGGCGTGGTCGGCGCGGCCGACCCCGCGATCCGCAGGTGATACTGCGGTGCCGTCGGCGTGGACAGCGAGCCGCGGACGACCAGGTCGTCGCCGTCCAGCTCGACGTCCTCGACGGCCGCCCACCAGTGGTTCTGCAGCAGCCGGACGGTGCCGATCCGGGAGCAGATCGCGCGCAGCCGGTGATGGGTCGGCGACAGCCGGTCGAGTTCGTCGGTGCCGTCGGGCCAGATCAGCCGCAGCCTCCGGTCCACGCCCGGGATCAGCCGGACGTTCCAGACGTGCTCGTCGGCGCGCTGCCGGCGGTCGACCAGCTCCGGCAGCGTGATCTCGAACGTGGTCCGGTCCGTCCGGTCCGGGTCGCGCCGGCCCGGCGTGGTCAGGGTCTGCTTCAGCGACGGCGCGGACAGCTCCAGCGCCGTGACCGGCGCCCCGGTGACCGCGATCCGTACCGTCAGGTCGTCCAATTCCAGCGACTCGAGCAGGACGGCCGGCGGTTCTTCGTGCTTGAGCACCAGCCCGGCGTCGCCGGCGAACTCGATCACCCAACGCCCCTGCTCGGACAGCGGGCAGACCGGCAGCCGGGACGCCGAGCCACGCAGGTCGCGCCGGTTCAGCGGGCCCTCCCGGAGCTCGCCGTGCGCCTCGACGCCGACCCGGAGGTGCCATTCCCGTTGCTCCGGCTGCCGCTGCCGGAACTCGTCCAGCAGGTCGGCGTCGATCCGCCCGACGAAGCCGGTCGAGGCATAACTGTTCCAGGCGTCGCCGGACTCCTGGTCGATCGTGTCGTCGGTCCGCCGCTCCAGCGGTACGGTCAGCGTCGCCGGCTCCGTCTGCCCCGGGTCCGCCTGCCCCGGGTCCGCAGCGACCAGCTGCAGTCGCAGCCCGGTCACCTGATCGCCCGGCAGGCCCGCGATGTAGGCGTGCCCGGTCACCTCGAGCACGCGGCCGGACCAGTCGATCCGGTCCACCCGGGTGACGAAGCCGAGGTCGGTGTCGGCGAGCTGGAGCCGGGCCGGGTCCGGCGCGATCACGGCCAGGTCCTCGTCGTAGCTCGGGTCGAGCCGGATCCCGTCCGCGTCCGCCACGGTCGGCACCCGCCAGCCGTACTCGCTGCGCCGGGTGACCAGCCGGATCACCGTGTCCCGCCGGTCGGCCGCCAGGGCCAGCGTGGCCAGCCGGTCGATGATCGGGATCTGGTTCCAGCCGTCGGTGTCGAGATCGGCGGCCAGCCTCGCGGTCGCCTGCTGCAGCGTGGCCCAGTAGTCGAGGTCGGTCCGCGGCACCTGCTCGACGTACGAGCGCAGGTCGAACCCGACCGCCTTCGCCAGCCAGGCGGCATAGGTGGCCGGATCGGCCTGCTCGCGCAGGATCTGCCGGACCCGGTGCTTGACGGTCAGCCGGTCGGCCAGGTCGTCCGGGTTGGCCTTCTGCTGGGTGATCGAGGAGCCGTCCTCGCGGACCCGCCAGTCGTAGGTCACCGCGGCCAGCACGTCGAACGTGCCGGCGGTGAAAGCCTTGGCGGTCGGCTCCTGGTCCTCGTACCGAATGCCGACCGGGAACCGCTGCACGACCCGTTGGAAGAACTCGGTCCGGAACAGCTTGTTGCAGACGAAGACGTCCTTGAGGATCGCCGGGAAGTCGCCGACCCGGACGCCGTACCGGTCCCGGGCGTGCACCTGGCCGGCCCAGTCCGGCACCCAGCGGCGCTGCTCGGTCATCCGGCGTGGCGTGCCGATCGCGAAGTCGGAGCCGCTCTTCCGGAGCGCCTTGACCAGGGTCTCGATCGCGTCCGGTGGCAGCTCGTCGTCGGAGTCGGCGAAGGTGAGGAAGGCGCCGCGGGCGTGCCGGAGCCCGGTGTTACGGGCGGCGCCGAGGCCCTGGTTGTGCTGCCGGATGATCCGGAACCGCCGGTCCTTCCTGGCGTACGCCTTCGCGATGTCGATCGAGCCGTCCGGCGAGCCGTCGTCGATCAGGAGCACCTGCAGATCATGGTGGGTCTGCCGTTCGATCGAGCGCAGGCACGCGTCGAAGTACGGTTCGACGCGATAGAAGGGGACGATCACCGTCACCAGCGCGCTGGGTCGATCTTGGACCACCTGGCGTACCGTGCGAACCGCGTTCCGGAGCACGGGCGGGGACTTCCGCTGCCAATAGGTCTTGACCGCGTCCGGGACGGTTGGGGGCATAGGCTACCCAATCCTCCTTAGTTGAACAGTCTCCTTCGGCGAACGGTCAGGGAGCGTACACCAGATCGTGACCAGCGCGGGGGGACCCCGAGCGCCCGTACCCGAGATGTCGGAACAAGGCCGGCGAAGCAGGAATTTTCCCGCGGCGTATGCGTTGAAGGTCCCGACACGTGGGTTGGGAAGGAACGCCGACTTGAACGATGTGATAAGTATGCGCACGACTTCAGCAGTCAGGCTGGGCGAACAACCCCAGGAAGGGAACGATGGCGACCGATTACGACGCCCCACGTAAGACCGAAGAAGAACTCAGCGAAGACAGCATCGAGGAGCTCAAGACCCGCCGTAACGACAAGAACTCGGGGACGGTAGATGAAGACGAGGCGGAGGCCGCCGAGAGCTTCGAGCTGCCGGGGGCGGACCTGTCGCACGAGGAACTGACGGTACGGGTGCTGCCTCGGCAGTCCGACGAATTCACCTGTGCCGGGTGTTTCCTGGTCCGACACCGCAGCCAGATCGCGGAGCAGAAGGCGAACGGGGACGCCTACTGCTTCGATTGCGCGGGCTGACACCTCGCCAGAAACGATCGGTCGACAGGGGGCAACTCACTCAACGAGAGCAGCTCACCAAAGAATCACAGAAGAAATCGAGGCGCCGCATCCGGATCGGATGCGGCGCCTCGGTCTGTCGCGAGAAACGTCCGCGACGGAAACCTAGATCTTGAGTTTGATGCCGGGGATGCCGCTCGGCGCGGCGCCGGTCTGGTTGGACCAGCGGCGGGCGGCGAGCCGGGTCACCAGCAACTGCGTGACGCCGACCCCGACACCACTGGCGATGGCCCAGCTGACCGCGACCTTCACCGGCGTGTCCGGATTGGTCGGGCTGGGTGGCGCGTCGCCGGTGGCCACCTTCCAGGCGGTTGTGACGATCTTCTGCGCAGCGATCGTCGTGACGGCGCCGACCACGCCGATGTACACCTTCCACAGCAGCTTCTGCTCCACACCGCCACCCTAGTACCAAGTCGCCGCTCTATAGGGTGACCGACGTGGGGTATTCGGAGCGTCTGCTGCCGCCGCTGTCGTGGTGGTTGATCACCCTGCTCGGCGCGGCCGTGCTGTGGCCGGTGATCGGCATCGCCGTCGGGTTCTGGTGGGGGCTCGCCGTCGCCGCGGCCGTGTTCGCGGTGATCGGCGCGATGCTGCTGGCCGGTTCGGTCATGATCACCGTCGACGCCGACGGGCTGCGGGTCGGCCGGGCCTGGATCGAACACCGCTACCTGGCCGAGGTCCGGCCGCTGGACGCGGAGCAGACCAGGTCGCGGCGCGGGCCGACCGCCGACGCCCGGGCCTATCTGGTGCTGCGTCCGTACCTCAAGGAAGCGGTGGAGATCGCGCTGGACGACCCGGCCGACCCGGTGCCGTACTGGCTGGTGTCGTCCCGGCATCCCGAACGCCTTGCCGACGCGCTGCGCGACGCTGCGGCGCGGACGACCCCGCGCGGCTAACCTGACCCGGTGCCTCAGCTTGATCATGCCGCGCGTGCCCAGGTGATCCCCGCCACCGAGACGGTTCGGGTCGAACTGCTCCGGCTCGATCCGGGCCTGGAACCGCCCGACTACGCCCGTCCCGGCGACGCCGGCGCCGACCTGCGGTCCAGCGAGACTGCGACGCTGGAACCGGGGGAGCGGCGGGTGTTCGGCACCGGCGTCGCGATCGCCTTGCCGGAGGGGTACGCCGCGTTCGTCCATCCGCGGTCCGGCCTGGCGGCCCGGCACGGGATCACGGTCGTCAACGCGCCCGGCACGGTGGACGCCGGCTACCGCGGCGAGATCAAGGTCTGCTTGATCAACACCGACCGGTCCGAACCCGTGACGATCAACCGGGGCGACCGGATCGCCCAGCTGGTCGTGCAGCGGGTCAGCCGGGCCGAATTCGTTGCCGTGGAAGCACTTCCGGAGTCGGTCCGCGGTGCCGGCGGGTACGGCTCGACCGGTGGCCATGCGAGCTTGGTGGACACTGGGCATACGGATCAGGCGTGATAACGCTAAGGTGCGGCAGGTGATCTTTCGACGGAGGAAGCGCCGCGATCAGGAACCGGAAGCGGCGACGGCCGACAAGGGCCCCGAAACCCCCGCTGACGACGAAGCCCCCGATGCCGACGACGCCGACTCCGGGCGAGCCGAAACCGTTGCAGTGACAAAGGATCACGACGACTCCGCCGACTCGGATTCCGACGGTACGGATTCCGACGGTACGGATTCCGACGCTACGGACGACGACGCGGCCGAGGACGCCGAGGCTCGCGACTCCGAGGACGCCGACGCGGAGGATGCCGAAGCGACCGAGGATGCCGGCGGTACGGACCTCGACGTCGATGACCTGGACAGTCGGGAGTGGCGCGACCAGGGCCCGTACGACGTGACCGAGGTCGACCTCGAGGCCGAGGCCGAGACCGGTCCGCGGATCGACCTGGGCAGCATGATCATCACCGGCCTCGAGGGCGCCGAGCTGCGGCTCCAGGTCGCCGACGAGACCCAGCAGATCGTCTCGGCGATGTTGATCAGCAAGGACTCCGCACTCGAGCTGGGAGCGTTCGCGGCGCCGCGCAGCGGCGGACTGTGGTCCGAGCTCCGGGAGGAGCTGATCGAGGCGGCCGGCGCCGCCGGCGGATCCGCGGCGGTGGTCGAGGGTCCGTTCGGGGTCGAGCTGCGGCGGCTGCTGCCGGTGCAGACGCCGGACGGCGAGCAGGGCTACCAGCCGTCCCGGATGTGGGTCGCCGAGGGGCCGCGCTGGCTGCTCCGCGGCATCGTCTACGGCCAGGCGGCGCTGGTCGACGGCCTGGAGTCCCCGGTCGCCGAGCTGCTGGACTGCTTCCGGTCCACCGTCGTCCGCCGCGGCGACGAGGCCCGGGCCCCGGGCGATCTGCTGCCCCTGACGCTGCCCCGTACTGAATCGGTACAACAACCCGGCGACGAAGGTTCCGGGGAGGTTGAAGGTGCGGGATAATGGAGTCCTACACGCCTCACATCGGAAGTGATGATCATGGGCAAGGCCGGCGAGCTGTTCTCCCGGGTGCTGCAGCGGCTGACGTCCTCCAATGAGGACCTCGAGTCGGCGGAGCTGCAGAAGAACGTCCGCGACTCCGGAGCACGGCCGATCAAGCAGTGCAAGGACCGCGAGGTCGTCGATCTGGCCGGCACCATCGCGGCCGTGACGATCAACCCGCGCGGCGGCCACCCGGCCCTCGAGGCGGAACTCCGCGACGGGTCCGGCGCGGTCACCCTGGTCTGGCTCGGCCGGCGGCAGATCGCCGGCATCGACGCCGGCCGGTCGGTGCGGGTGAGCGGCCGGATCAGCTGTGGCGGCGAGGGCCGGATCATGTACAACCCGCGGTACGAACTGATCCAGAGCACCCACGCCGGATGACGGACACCGCCGCTGCCGCTACGGGTCCGAAGCAGTTCCGCTACGTCGAGGAGTGGGTCCGGCACGAGGTCGGGCAGGCCCTCGGCGGCCCGCGCGGCATGCTGGAGGGCGCGCTGCCGTTCGTCGCGTTCACCGTTTCCTGGGTGATCGGGCAGGACCTGCTGCGGGCGATCATCGCCGCTGTCGTGGCCGCCGTCGTGCTGGCCGTGGCCCGGTTGGTCCAACGCCAGCCGATCCGGTACGTGCTCCAGGCGGTGGTGCCCACCGTGATCGCGGTCGTGGTCGCCGCCCGGACCGGGCGCGCGGAGGACGCGTTCGTCCCCGGCATCCTCTACAACGCGGCCCTGGCGGCGCTGGCGATCATCACGATCGCGGTCCGCCGCCCGCTGTTCGGCTTCATCATCGGCGCCGCGCTCGGCGACGCGCTGAGCTGGGCCGGCGACAAGGGCCTGGTCCGGATGATGACCAAGCTGACCGCGGTGATGGCGGCCTCGTACACGATCCGGGTGGTGGTCCAGCTGCCGCTCTACCTGGCCGACCAGGTGCTGCTGCTCGGCATCGCCAAGGTTGCCCTCGGCTGGCCGCTGCTGATCGCCGCACTGGCCGTGATCGGCCTGCTGCTGTCTCGAGGCCGTACCCCGATCGAGGACTCGCCGCTGGCCCAGGCCGCGCTGCGCAAGCAGGAAGACAACGCGCACTGAGCCTGTCGAAGTGCCAAGCCCGGTCTGGCCTAGCCCTTCGACAGGCTCAGGGAACGATCAACTGCGGACCGCTCCGGTTCCGGGAACGTTGCGGACCTCGCCGCGCGGGGAGAGCATCTCGGCCAGTTCCCGCTCGTAGTCCTGGGCGGTCACGAAGAGCAACTCGTCGCCCGTCTCGAGCGTGCTGTCCGGGTCCGGCGGCCGGGCGTGGCCGTCCCGGATCACCGCGACCAGGACGACGTCGCCCGGCCAGGTGATGTCGCCAACCCGGACCCCGACCTGCGGGCTGCTCTCCGGCAGCGTCATCTCGACCAGGTTGGCCTCGCCCTCGTGGAACGTGAGCAGCCGGACCAGGTCGCCGACGCTGACCGCCTCCTCGACCAGGGCACTCATCAGCCGCGGCGTCGACACGGCGACGTCGACACCCCAGACCTCGTTGAAAAGCCATTCGTTCTTCGGGTGATTGACCCGGGCGACGGTACGGGGCACGCCGAACTCGGTCTTGGCCAGCAGCGACACGACCAGGTTCACCTTGTCGTCGCCGGTGGCGGCGATCGCGACGTCGCAACTGTCGATCTCCGCCTCCTCCAGCGAGGACAACTCGCAGGCGTCGGCCAGCAGCCACTCGGCCTCGGGCACGGTCTCGGTCTTGATCGAGCGCGGGTCCCGGTCGATCAGCAGCACCTGGTGGCCGTTCTCGATCAACTCCCCGGCGATCGAGCGGCCGACATTCCCGGCTCCGGCGATGGCAACACGCATGATCAGTCCTCCTTCGGGGGCGCGCCGAAGATCGCTTCGACCTCGGCCAACCGGGAGTCCTGGACCGCGGCGTAGACCAGGTCGCCATCCTGGAACACCGAGGTCGGCTTCGGGATGTGGCCGGTGCCGAGCCGGGCCAGGAACGGGATCCGGGACCCGCTGGCCTGCTCGAGCTGGCTGATCGTACGACCGACCCAGGCCGAGTCGACGTGCACCTCCATCAGCCGCACACTGCCCGACGGGTCGCGCCACTGCGGTTCCGAGCCGGCCGGCAGCAGCCGCCGGATCACCTGGTCCGCGGTCCAGCGCACGGTCGCGACGGTGGGGATGCCGAGCCGCTCGTACACCTCGGCGCGGCCGGGATCGTAGATCCGGGCGACCACGTTCTCCACCCCGAACGTCTCCCGGACCACCCGCGCGGCCAGGATGTTGGAGTTGTCGCCGCTGGACACGGCCGCGAACGCGCTCGCCTCGCCGATCCGCGCCTCGGTGAGCACCTCGCGGTCGAACCCGACCCCCTTCACCGTGGTGCCGGTGAAGTCCGGTCCGAGCCGGCGGAAGGCGTCCGGTTGCATGTCGATCACCGCGACCGTGTGGCCGCGACGCTCCAGGGCCCGGGCCAGCGTCGAGCCGACGCGACCGCACCCCATGATCACGATGTGCACGCCGACGACGCTACACGACCACCGCCGAAGTAGGTCTAGAGTGTCGGGACGTGAGTTTGTCCGACCTCGGCAAGCGCCTCCTGGTTGGGCGCAAGTTACGCAGCACGCAACTCGGCCAGACCTTGCTGCCGAAGCGCATCGCCCTCCCCGTCTTCGCCTCGGACGCGCTGTCCTCGGTGGCCTATGCGCCCGACGAGATCCTGCTGACCCTGTCCCTGGCCGGGATGGCGGGCTTCGCGTTCTCCTGGCCGATCGCGATCGCGGTCGCCGTGGTGATGCTCGTCGTGGTCGCCTCGTACCGGCAGAACGTGCACGCCTATCCGTCCGGCGGCGGCGACTACGAAGTCGCGACCGTCAACCTGGGCCGCAACGCCGGTACGACGGTGGCCAGCGCGCTGCTGGTCGACTACGTGCTGACGGTCGCGGTGTCGGTCAGCTCCGGGGTCCAGAACGCGAAGTCGGCGCTGCCGTTCATCGACGGCTACGAGGGCTGGATCGCCGCCGGCGCGGTGGTCCTGCTGATGGCGATGAACCTGCGCGGCGTCAAGGAGTCGGGCACCCTGTTCGCCATCCCGACCTACTGCTTCATGATCGGGATCATCGGCATGGTCGTGGTCGGCCTGGTCCGGATTCTGATCATGGGCGAGCCGGTGCGCGCACACAGCGCCCAGTACGAGGTGGTGGGCGATCCCGCGTTCACCTCGTTCACCGGCCTGATGATGGTGGTGTTGCTGGCCCGTGCCTTCTCGTCCGGCTCGGCGGCGCTGACCGGCGTCGAGGCGATCTCCAACGGCGTTCCCGCGTTCCGCAAGCCGAAGAGCAAGAACGCCGCGACGACGCTGCTGCTGCTCGGCGTGATCGCGGTCAGCATGCTGCTCGGCGTGATCACGTTGGCCAATCTGACCGGGTTGCGGTTGATCGATCCCGGGCACTCCTTCTACACGCTGAACGGGGAGCGGGTCGACATCATCGAGGAGACCGCGATCGGGCAGCTGGCCCGGGCAATCTTCTCCGGCTTCCCGTTCGGCTTCTACTTCGTCGTCGCGGCGACCATGATCATCCTGTTCCTGGCCGCCAATACCGCCTTCAACGGCTTCCCGGTGCTGGGCTCGATCCTGGCCCGGGACGGCTATCTGCCGCGGCAGCTGCACACCCGCGGCGACCGGCTGGCGTACAGCAACGGGATCATCGTGCTGGCGACCCTGGCGATCATCCTGATCCTGGCCTTCGACGCCGACGTCACCTCGCTGATCCAGTTGTACGTGGTCGGTGTGTTCGTCTCGTTCACGGTCAGCCAGACCGGCATGGTGCGGCACTGGAGCCGGGAACTGAAGTCGGAGACCCGGCCGGACGTGCGGCGCCGGATGCAGCGGTCCCGGGTGATCAACTGCATCGGCCTGACCATGACCGGCACCGTGTTGATCATCGTCCTGGTGTCGAAGTTCCTGCAGGGTGCCTACATCGCGATCATCGCGATGGCGGTGCTGTTCGTGCTGATGAAGTTGATCAGGCGGCACTACGACGCGGTGGCCCGGGAGACCGCGCTGGTGCCCGGCGAGGCGAAGACGCTGCCCAGCCGGGTGCACGCGATCGTGCTGGTCAGCAAGCTGCACAAGCCGACCGCCCGGGCGCTGGCCTTCGCCAAGGCGTCCCGGCCGAGCACCCTGGAGGCGATCACCGTCGACGTCGACTCCGACGAGACGAAGCGGTTGGTCCAGGCGTGGGACGAGGCCGGGATCGAGATCCCGCTGAAGGTGGTCGCCTCGCCGTACCGGGAGGTGACCAACCCGATCCTGGACTACGTGAAGACGATCAGGTCGGAGAGCCCGCGCGACGTGGTCACCGTCTTCATCCCCGAGTACGTGGTCGGTCACTGGTGGGAGCAGATCCTGCACAACCAGAGCGCGCTCCGGCTGAAGGCGCGATTGCTGTTCACCCCGGGCGTGATGGTCACCTCGGTCCCGTACCTGCTGGCGTCGTCGGACGTCGCAGAACGGCGGTACGCCCGGTCGGACCAGCAGGGCGCCCGCCGGCGGCGCTAGTGTCCGAGAGCGAGAACGACCTGGCCGGGCCGATGTTGGTCGGGCCGGTGCTGGTCGGGCCGGTGGCGCACGGCGGGCACTGTGTGGCGCGGCACGAGGGCCGGGTGATCTTTGTCCGGCATGCGCTGCCGGGGGAGCGGGTCATGATCAAGATCACCGACCGGAGCCACGACCGGTTCTGGCGCGGTGACGCGGTCGAGGTGCTCGAGCCGGCCGCCGGGCGGGTGCCGCCGCCCTGCCCGATCGCCGGGCCGGGGTTGTGTGGCGGCTGCGACTTCCAGCATGCCGACCTGGCCACCCAGCGGGAGCTGAAGCGCCAGGTCGTCGCCGAACAGCTGGAGCGGCTGGCCGGGATCTCCTGGGACGGAACCGTGGAGCCGGCCGGGGACGGCGACGGGCTGGGCTGGCGGACCCGGATGCGCTATCACGTCGTTCATGATCAACACGTCGTTCATGATCAACACAGCGTTCATGATCAACACAGCGGCCAGGGCCGGGCCGGGCTGCGCGCGCACCGGTCGGAGCGGGTGATCGAACTCCCGCCGGGTGGTTGCCGGATCGCCGCGCCGCCGCTGCGGGTGCCGCCGGCGGTGCCGGAGGACGAACTGGTCGGCGTCGCCGACGGCGAGCAGGCGATCTGGGCGACCGGTGATCATCCGGCGGGGACCGTGCGGGAGCGGGCGCTCGGCCGCGAGTTCGCCGTCGCGGTCGACGGGTTCTGGCAGGCGCACCCGGCCGCGCCCCGGCTGCTGACCGACGCGGCGCTGGACGGGCTGGCGCCGGAGCCGGGCGAGACCGCGTTCGACCTCTATTGCGGGGTCGGCCTGTTCGCGGCGGCGCTCGTGGACCGCGGCTGCGCCGTCATCGGAGTCGAGGGCAACAAGCCGGCCGTGCGGCTGGCCCGGCGCAACCTCGCCGACGCCGGCTCCCGGGCCCGCTTCGTCGCCGGCTCCGTCGACCGGGTGCTGGACCGCCCGGAACGTCGCGGCGGCCTGCCGGCCCGGACCGACCTGGTCGTCCTGGATCCGCCCCGCACCGGCGCCGGCCGCAAGGTGGTCGCTGGCCTCGTCCGCCGCCGCCCGCGCGCGATCGCGTACGTCGCCTGCGATCCCGCCGCCCTCGCCCGCGACCTCGGCTACCTGGCCACCGAGGGCTACCGGCTCGACTCCCTCCGAGCGTTCGACCTGTTCCCGATGACCCACCACATCGAGTGCGTAGCCACCCTCCAACCCGCCGACTAGTCACAAAAGCAGGCGTTTCTGCGGCGTGTCGCTGCACAAGTGACCTCTCGATCCTGATCGGCTATCGTCGGGCCGGTGAAGAGTCAGCAGTTGATCTTGTGGTGGTTCGTCGGTTAGGCGGGCCGCTGTTCGATGCTGCGAGAGGGCCGTCTCTGGTGACGGCCGTCGTCCGACTGTTGATCTCCAGGCACGGGTTGCGACTGACCTGGAGGGTTCATGGCCGTCGTTGAGGAAACCACGTGGCGTTCGCTGTTGTCAGCCTTGGCCGAGCGGCGGGACCTGTCGACCGAGGAGACCGGCTGGGCCGTCCGGGAGACCGTCGCGGGGCGTGCGCCGGCCGTGGCGCTGGCCGGTTTTCTGGCTGCGCTGCGGGTCAAGGGCGAGACCGTCGAGGAACTGTTCGGCGTGGTCGAGGCACTCTTGGCTGCCGCGATCCCGGTCCGGGTGGATCGGCCGTGCCATGACATCGCCGGTACGGGAGGTGACGGCACCGGAGCCATGAACCTCTCGACCCTGGCCGCCATCGTCGCGGCCGGCGCGGGCTGCACCGTCGTCAAGCACGGCGGCCGCGCGGCGTCCTCGCAGACGGCAGGGTCCGCGGACCTGATCGAGGCGCTCGGCCTCCCGTTGGCGAACTCGGCCGAACCGTGCCGGGGCGCTGGCGCCGGACGGTTCCGCTATTTGTTCGCCCCGGAGGTCAATCCCGGCCTCCGGCATGCCGTCGACGCCCGGCGCGGCTTGGGGATCCCGACGATCTTCAACCTGGCCGCGCCATTGATCAACCCGGCTCGCCCCGAGCATCCCGTGATCGGCGTCGCGGATGCCGGTCGGGTACGGATGCTGGCGGAAACCCTGCAGCGTCTCGGCCGCCGTGGGCTGGTCGTGCACGGACACGACGGCCTGGACAAGCTGACCACGACCGACGTGTCCGAGGTGTGGATCGTTCGGGAGGACTCGCTGCAGCAGCTGGTGTTCGACCCGACCGCGCTCGGACTTCCGCGCGCGGGACCGACCGACCTGCGCGGGGCGACCGCGGCCGAGAACGCGGAGCGTGCCCGGGCCGTGCTCAGCGGTCGCCGAGGGCCGTTGCGCGACGCGGTCGTCCTCAACGCCGCCGCGGTCATCGTCGCCGGCGACGTGACGAGGACGGATTTCGAGACTCGGCTCGAGGGAGGCATCAGGCAGGCAGAGGAGGCGATCGACAGGGGCAGCGCTGCCGCGGTCCTGGACGACACGCGGGAAGATCGCGTGCGCCGGGACCGGCAGGCTGGTGAAGTGAGTCCATGATCATCTGCCTGATGGGGCCGGCCGGGTCGGGGAAGTCGACCCTCGCCAAGGAGCTGGAGCGGGTCCGGCCGGAGCGGTTCGCGCGGGTGCCGGTCGACTACTTCTTCGTGCCTCGGCCGGCCACTGAGTCGATGGCGGACTATCTGGCCCGGCCGTTCGGGTACGACTGGCCCGCCGTCGACCGCGCCCTGGCCGCCACCGGCCCGGAACGGAGCACGCCGGACTGCGACTTCACGGCGATGCGCCGGCGAGCCCCGTACGGTGGACTGCCGATCGGCCCCGGCCCGGTGGCGGTCCTGGACGGCATGCGGCCGCATCCGCGCTGTGACCGGCTGGTGCTGCTGGAGCTCGAGCCGGCGGAACAGTGCCGTCGGCTGGTCGACCGGGATCGCCGCTGGGGTACGGAGGTCGCGGACCGGCAAGATCATCTCGCCGCGACCTTCCGACATGGCCTGGCCGAACGACCTCGCGACCCCGACCTCCGGCTCTCGGCGGCACAGCCGGTCGACGCGATGATCACCACGCTGCTCGCCCTGCTGGCCTGATCGCCGGGATTCGGGTGGGCCGCAGGGTGGGAGGATCCGGAGCGTGACACTCCAGCGGCACGGCGCGGCGACGGTTCTCTACCGGGCGTCGTACGCCCGCTGGCTGCGGGTGGTGGCCGGCGCCCTGGCCGTGGTGGCGGTCGTGGGGTTCGGTGCGCCGATCCGGGCCTGGCTGGTCAGCGACCGCGGGCCGGACTGGGTTCCGATCTTCTCGGCGGTGATGCTGGTGATCTTGCTCGTGATCATCTGGCGGGGCAGCGGGCAATCGTTCGTCGTCTCGACCGGCGGCATCGTCCTGCGGGGCTGGATGCGCACCGTGCGGATCCCGTGGGCCGAGGTCGCCGCGATCGAGGTCGACGATCGCTCCCTGAGCCTGGGCCAGACCGTCGTCGTGACCCGTACCGGACGCCGGATCGGGTCGCCGATCACCGGAGCCAGGTTCGCGTTCCGGCGCGGCGAGTCGGCGGCCGACCACGGACCCGACCTGCGGCAGCCCGCGATCCCGACCCGCGCCGCCCGCGCCGCCCAGGAACGCCATCGCCGCGGCGAATTCGGGCAAGTCCCGGCGGGGTGATCGAGGCGATTACCGTTCTGCCATGGATTCGGCCCGCCGGCGCGCCCGGTACGCGAAGCTCAGCACCGAACTCGCCCACCTCGACGACGCCGCGTTGCGGAGCCTGGTGGGCGGTCCAGCGACAGCGCCGGGTTGGGGTGACGTCCGGACCGTCGAAGTGGCAGGGGAGCAGGTCTTCGTCAAGATCATTCCGCTGACCGACCTGGAGCTGTCCCGCTCCTATTCGACCCGTAATCACTACCGGTTGCCGTCGTTCTACCAGTACGGAGTGTGGTCAGCCGGGTTCGGCGCCTGGCGTGAGATCGTCGGCCACCTGACGACGACGAACTGGGTGCTCGGCGAGGCTTCGGCCGCATTCCCGCTCACGTACCACGTTCGGGTGCTGCGGCGGACAGGGCGGACCGCGGGCCTGCCGGACCTCGATCACTACGTCCGTTACTGGAATTCGAGCCGGAGCATCGAGCGCTACGTCACCGAGCGAGCCGGCGGCACCCACGAGGCGATGATCTTCCTGGAGCTGCTGCCGCACTCCCTGGCCGACTGGCTGGCGCGCCGCCCGGAGGACGCGCCGCGGCTGATCGGCCAGTTGATCGACACCGCCGGATTCCTGCGTGGGCAGGGAATCGCCCACTTCGACGCCCATCTGGGCAACTTGATGACGGACGGCGAGACCAGCTACGTCACCGACTTCGGCCTGCTGCTGGACGCGCGGTTCGACCTGACCGCGCGGGAACGGGAGTTCCTGGCCCGGCATCGGCTGTTCGACGTCGGCGAGATCCTGACCGCCTTTGGGGCGCAACTCGAGTTCTGGTTCCGATCACTCCCGCCGGGCGACCAGGAGAAGGCCGGCGCCATGATCGACGCCGATGCGGACGCCGGGCCCACTCTTCGGCGGAACCTGGTCCGGCACGCGGAGCGCCTCGACGGGCTGGCCCACCCGGCGCTGGTCGAGGCGGTCGTCCGGTATCGCCCCGTGATCGAGTTCATGAACGACTTCTTCGAGGCGCTGCGGGCGAACCCTCGCAAAAACACGCGGTACGACGAGTCACAGCTCCAGGGCCTCCTGCGGGACACCGGAGTGCCGACCGACTGATCGCCGAACCCCGAGCCCCGCGGCTCGCCGACCGGTCAGTTCTGCAGCGACACACCGCCAAAACCGCTGCTTTGGTGACTGGTCAGCGGGGTTGGGGGGCGGTGAGGAGGTCTACCAGGTAGTCGAGGCGGGGTGGGCGGCGTTCCTTGATCGCTTCGTTCTGGCTGAGCTGGTGGTGCCCGATATAGAAGCCGTACGCCAGCCAGGCCCGGTCGCGGGCCACGGCGGGGGTGAGGCCGAGGTCGCGGAAGACGGAGCGGAGCAGGTCGAGCCGGATCTCGGTGACCCGGGCGACGGCGCCGGCGACCACCGGATCGCCGGCCAGGGCGGCCAGGGCGAGTTCGATCGGATCGGTCTGGCCCTGATAGACGCGCCGGATGATCAGGCGGAGCCGTTCGACCGGGTCGGCGACGGCAAACGCGGTGCCGATCTGGTCGGTGGTGTTCTCCCGCTCCCAGCGGTCCAGCGTCGCGGTGATCAGGTCCTGCCGGTCGGAGAAGTGCCAGTAGAAGCTGCCTCGGGTGACGCCGAGCTGCTTGGCCAGCCGGTCCACCGCGATTCCGTTCGGGCCGCCGTCGGCCAGCGCCTGCAGCGCGGCTCCGGTCCAGTCGTCTCGGCTGAGCAGGGGTTTGCCGTCACGTTCCGCCACCTTCCGTACACTAGCGTATGGTGTCCATACACAACTGTACGGAAGGTGAGAACCCATGCATCGTTGGATCCCCTGGGTGATGATCGGCTGCTCGATCGTGCACATCGGTCTCGGACTGCTCGACCCGCCCTGGCCCGGCGTGCTGGCCGACGGCGTGATCAACTCGGTGCAGAGCATCGATCGGGTGGCGTCGCTCTGGTTCATGGTGGCCGGCCTGGCGTTCCTCAGTCTCGGCCTGGTCACCCGGCGGATGGTCCGGCTGACCGGCCGGGTCCCGGCCGAGGCCGGCTGGGGCCTGATCGCGATCGGTCTGGTGATCGTCCTGCTCCGCCCGTTGGACGGCGGCTGGATCCCGCTCGTCGTCGGCGTGCTCACCCTGATCGCCGCGGCACGGACCGGGGAGTCGGCGAAGACGCGATCGGTGATCACGACACCGTGATCGAACTCGGCGTCCGCCACGCCGAGCGTCTGACCGCGGGCGCGTTCCTACCGTTGACGGTCGCCGGGGTATAGCGTCTCGTCCATGTTGATCTCCACCCGTTCGCTGGCGGAGTACCGGGCGATGTTCGACCTCGCCGACGACGACCTCAAGGGCACGATCCTCGACTGCGCCGCCGGCGGGTCGAGCTTCGTCGCCGAGCTGGGAGAGGCGGCGCAGGCGGTCGCGACCGATCCCGCGTACGCGCAGACCCAGGGCGAACTCGCCGCGGTGCTGTCCGCGGACCGCGAGCAGTGCTTCCAGATGGCCGCCGACCACGGGGACGAGTTCGTCTGGGACTGGTACGGCTCGCCGGAGCGGCGGGACCGGATGCGGATCGCTGCCACGGAACGGTTCCTGTCCGACCGGGCGGCCCGGCCGGACCGCTACCGCGCGGCGTCGCTGCCCGACCTCCCGTTCCCCGACGACAGCTTCGATCTGGTGCTCTGCTCACATCTGCTGTTCACCTGGGACGGACCGCTCGATCAGGACTGGCACGCCGCCGCGATCGCCGAGCTGATCCGGGTCAGCCGCGGCGAGGTGCGGCTCTACCCGCTGGTCCGGCGCGGCGCCGGCGACCCGGTGCCGTACCTCGATGATCTTGCCGAGGCGGTACGCGCAGCGGGCCACACCTGGCAGCAGCGCGAGGTCGGCTTCCGGTTCCAGCGCCGGGCCGGCGTGATGGCCGTGATCACGAAGTGAGCGTGCTGATCGCCCGGATCGGACACGGCATCACCGCTGCCGTCGGGATCTTCGCCCTGGTCGCCCAGCTGGTGCTGGTGATCCAGGGCGCCTCGGTGTTGATCACCGACGACCCGCCGTCGCTGCCGGAACGGTTGCGCCGGTTCGTCCTCTATTTCACGATCCAGAGCAATCTGCTCGCCGCTGTTGCCGCGGTCTCGTTGGTGATCAAGCCCGACCGGGACGGCGCGTTCTGGCGGGTGCTCCGGCTGGCCGCCGTGATCGGGATGATCATCACCGGGCTGGTGCACTGGTTCTTCCTCCGGCCGCTGCTCGACCTGGAGGGCTGGTCGTACGCGACGGACAAACTGCTCCACGTCGTCGCGCCGATCCTCGTACTGGCCTGCTGGATCGCGTTCGGCCCGCGGCCGCGGATCGACCTGCGGACCGGCCTGCTGGCGCTGATCTGGCCGGTCGCCTGGGTGGTGCTGATCATGGTCCAGGGCGCGGTGAGCGGCTGGTATCCGTACCCGTTCCTCGATGTCGGCAGCCGGGGTGCCGGACCGGTCGCGATCGCCATCGCCGGCGTCGCGGTCGCCATGATCGTCACCGGACTGCTGACCGCTGTCGCGGAGCGGCGGCTGCCGGCGTGGCTCGGACCGGATCGCCCACGATCACCCCGAACGAGCCCGGCCGCAGGTAGCGGACCGCGAGGTTCGCGGCCGTGACCAGCCGGTTCCGGCCGCCGAGCAGGTACACGATGTGGATCGCCAGCCAGGTCAGCCAGGCCAGCGGCCCGGTGATCTTGGGCCCGATCGGCAGCTCCACCACCGCCGACCCCTCGCCGATCGTCGCCATGATGCCCTTGTCGAAGTAGCGGAACGGGCGCAGCGGCTGATCGCGTTCCAGCCGGAGGATCTGCCGGGCTGCGTGCTTGCCGGTCTGCAGCGCCGGCTGGGCCAGCTGCGGCAGGGGATAGGACTGGATCACGGCCGCGTCGCCGGCGCCGAACACCTCCGGCCGCCCGGGCACCCGGAGGTTCCGGTCCAGCAGCACCCGCCCGGCCCGGTTCCGGTCCAGGCCCCAGGTCGGCTCGGCGGCGCCGCGCACCCCGGCCGTCCAGACCACCAGGGAGGCCTCCAGTTCGCCGCCGTCGGCGAGCCGCACGGCGTCCGGCCCGACCTCGACGATCGGCGTGTTCAGCCGGACGTCGACGCCGCGCCGGCGCAGCTGGACCAGCGTGTAGTCCTGCAGCCCGGGCGCGAACGGCCCGAGCAGCCGCGGTCCCGCCTCGAGCAGGATGATCTTGACCTGGTCGGCGTCCAGCTCGGGATAGCTGCGCGCCAGACCATGATCACGCAGCTCGGCCAGGTTGCCGGCCAGCTCGATCCCGGTCGCCCCGCCGCCGACGATGACCACCGACCGGGCGATCCCGTCGCCGGCCCGGGCGGCGTCCTCCAGGATCCCGAACAGCCGGTCCCGGACGGTCAGTGCGTCCGGCCGGGTGTAGATCCCGATCGCGTGCTCGGCGACCCCCGGGATCCCGAAGTCGTTGGCCACCGCGCCACCGGCGACGACCAGGTAGTCGTAGCCGATCCGCTCGCCGCCGGCGGTCGTGATCATGGTCGCGTCGTGATCGATCTCGGTGACCCGGTCGCAGACGAACCGGAGGCCGGGACGGCCGGCCAGCGCGTTGCGGATCGGGTAGGTGATGTCACCGGCGTTCAGCCCGCCGGTCGCCACCTGGTAGAGCAACGGCTGGAACGTCGCGTACGTGCGCTGGTCGATCAGGGTCACGTCGGTGCCGGACTTCGCCAGCTCCTTGACCGCGGCCAGACCGGCGAATCCACCACCGATCACCGCGACCCGGGTCGGCGGATCGTACGTGCCCGGGCGGCAGACCGCCCGGCTGCGCCGCAACAGCGACACCGCGCCGACGCCGAGGGCGGTGCCGATCCCGCCGAACGCCAACCCGCCGAAGATCAGGATCAGCGGCAGGTCGAGGCCCGGCACGGCCGGCGGCGGCGGCAGGGGCATCAGGCCGGTCAACCCCAGCAGCCCGCCGATCAGCAGCGGGTAGCCGTACGCGATCAACGGAACCGCGGCCAGGCCCGCCGGGACCAGTAGCAGCGGAGCCGGCAGCCAGCGCGGCAGCCGGGCGAGCAGCAGCACGGCCAGGATCATCCCGACCCCGGCCGCCAGCACGGTGACGTCGACGCCGAGGTCGGCCAGCGTCCGGGCCAGCGGTGACATCGCCGTCCCGTCCGCCGAACTCCGCCACTCGTCGCCGGTGACGCCGAGCAGTGTCTCGCCGAGTCCCCAGCCGAGCTTGACGACGGCCCACGGGAACACCGCGATCAGGGAGATCGCCGAGGCGACACAGACGGCCGCCGGAGCCATCGTCGGTGCCGGACGTTCGAGCTCGGGCCGGGCCGCCGACCGGTGGTGCCCACCGCAGTGCAGGCAACTGCCCCGGAACCGGCGCCATTCGATCATGGTCAGCCGGACGAAGCCGATCAGGGCGACCGCGGTCGCCGCCTGCCAGAGCAGGCCGAACGGCGCCGCGACCCGGCCGGTGATGATCAGACCGAGCACACTCAGCGGCAGCGGTGCGGCCTGCAGCAGCGCGGCCGTGGCGCCGAGGATCAGCCCGGTCAGGGCGAGCGGCCGGGGCCGGAGCCGGGACCGCAGCCCGAAACCGGAGAAGACGGCTCCGGCTCCGGCGGCCGAGGTGGCGATGATCACGGCGGCGAGGAGTTGGGTGGCGGCCGGCCCGAACCTGGGCGTGCCGTCGTCGGCGAGGAGTGGGAACGTGTAGGTCATGCCCACCAGCCAGGTCGAGGCCACCGCGATCGAGGCGATGGCCCAGACTCCGGTCACGATCAGGGCCAGCCGGGTACGGCTGCCGTCGCGCGATTCGGCATGCAATGCTGTCATGACCCCAGCCTCGCCCGGCCGACGACCGAGCGGATCCCCTCCGGAGCGGGACCGCCCTCACCCCTCCGGGTGAGACCCCGACAAGAGTGATATCTTGACGTCAAGACAACGAGACCCCCACGGAGAATTCATGAGCGTCAACAGTTTCCGTCCCGTCGACAGTTTCGGGGCCCTCGGCGACCTCGAGGTCGGCGACCGCTCGTACCAGATCTTCCGGTTGTCCGCCGTCGACGGTGCCGACAAGCTGCCGTACAGCCTGAAGATCCTGCTGGAGAACCTGCTGCGGACCGAGGACGGCGCGAACATCACCGCCGACGACATCCGGGCGCTGGCCGGCTGGGACCCGAACGCGGAGCCGAGCAAGGAGATCCAGTTCTCCCCGGCCCGCGTCGTGATGCAGGACTTCACCGGCGTCCCGGCGATCGTCGACCTGGCCACCATGCGGGAGGCCATGGCCGACCTCGGCGGCGACCCGACCAAGATCAATCCGCTGGCACCGGCCGAGTTGGTGATCGACCACTCGGTGATCGCCGACGTGTTCGGCACCGCGGACGCGTTCGCGCGCAACGTCGAGATCGAGTACGGCCGCAACAAGGAGCGCTACCAGTTCCTGCGCTGGGGCCAGACCGCGTTCGACGACTTCAAGGTCGTGCCGCCCGGCACCGGCATCGTGCACCAGGTCAATATCGAGCACCTGGCCCGGGTGATCTTCCCCCGCGAGATCGACGGCACAACGTATGCCTACCCGGACACCTGTGTGGGTACGGATTCGCACACCACGATGGTCAACGGCCTGGGCGTCGTGGGCTGGGGCGTCGGCGGCATCGAGGCCGAGGCGGCCATGCTGGGCCAGCCGGTGTCGATGCTGATCCCGCGGGTGGTCGGCTTCAAGCTGGCCGGCAAGCTGCCCGAGGGCGCCACCGCGACCGACCTGGTGCTGACGATCACCGAGATGCTGCGCAAGCACGGCGTGGTCGGCAAGTTCGTCGAGTTCTACGGGCCGGGCGTCTCCGAGGTGCCGCTGGCCAACCGGGCCACGATCGGCAACATGAGCCCAGAGTACGGCTCGACGATCGCGGTCTTCCCGATCGACGACAAGACGATCGAATACCTGAAGCTGACCGGCCGCGACCAAGATCAACTCGCGCTGGTCGAGGCGTACGCCAAGGAGCAGGGCATCTGGCACGACGACGAGCGCGAGGCTGCCTACTCCGAGTACCTGGAACTCGATCTCGGCAGCGTGGTGCCGAGCATCGCCGGGCCGAAGCGGCCGCAGGACCGGGTCTCGCTCTCCCATGCCAAGCAGGGCTTCCGGGAGGCGCTGCGGGAGTACGTGAGCGAGGACGAGCAGGGTTACGACGAGGCCGTCGCCGAGTCCTTCCCGGCCTCCGACACCCCGTCCCGCGGCACCGGCAACGGCGCCGCCGCTCCGAAGGAGTACGGCGAGCACGGTGACGGCGGGCGGCCGAGCAAGAAGGTGCCGGTCACCCTGGCCGACGGGTCGAGCTTCGAACTTGATCATGGTGCCGTGGTGATCGCCGCGATCACGTCCTGCACCAACACGTCCAACCCGAGCGTCATGATCGGCGCCGCGCTGGTGGCCAAGAAGGCGGTCGAGAAGGGCCTGACCCGCAAGCCGTGGGTGAAGACGACGCTGGCACCGGGGTCGAAGGTGGTCAGCGACTACTACGACCGGTCCGGACTCACCCCGTACCTGGACAAGCTGGGCTTCAACCTGGTCGGCTACGGCTGCACCACCTGCATCGGCAACTCCGGCCCGCTGATCCCCGAGGTCAGCGACGCGGTGAACGAGAATGATCTTGCCGTGGTGTCGGTGCTGTCGGGCAACCGGAACTTCGAGGGCCGGATCAACCCGGACGTCAAGATGAACTACCTCGCCTCGCCGCCGCTGGTCGTCGCGTACGCCCTCGCCGGCACGATGGACCTCGACCTGCAGAACGACGCGCTCGGCACCGACGAGGCCGGGAATCCCGTGTACCTGAAGGACATCTGGCCCACCGAGGCGGAGATCGACGAGATCGTCGCGAGCTCGATCGGCGCCGAGATGTTCACCGAGTCGTACTCGGACGTGTTCGCCGGTGATCAACAGTGGCAGTCGCTGCCGACGCCGGAGGGCCAGACCTTCGAGTGGGACGCCGAATCCACCTACGTCCGGAAGCCGCCGTACTTCGACGGGATGCCGGCCGAGCCGGAGCCGGTGACCGACATCGCCGGCGCCCGGGTGCTGCTCAAGCTGGGCGATTCGATCACCACCGACCACATCTCGCCGGCCGGTTCGATCAAGGCGGACAGCCCCGCGGGTGCTTACTTGACCGAGAACGGCATCGAGCGGCGGGACTTCAACTCCTACGGTTCCCGGCGCGGCAACCATGAGGTGATGATCCGGGGCACGTTCGCCAACATCCGGCTGCGCAACCAGCTGGCGCCGGGCACCGAGGGCGGCTTCACCCGCGACTTCACCGTCGCCGACGGCCCGGTGACCACGGTCTACGAGGCGTCGCAGCACTACCTGGCCGCCGGGA
Source organism: Microlunatus parietis (assembly GCF_013407955.1). Classification (GTDB taxonomy): domain Bacteria; phylum Actinomycetota; class Actinomycetes; order Propionibacteriales; family Propionibacteriaceae; genus Microlunatus; species Microlunatus parietis. The sequence continues at coordinate 7,113,362 of NZ_JACCBU010000001.1, forward strand.
CGCCGCTGGTGATCCTGGCCGGCAAGGAGTACGGCTCCGGCTCCTCCCGGGACTGGGCCGCGAAGGGCACCGCCCTGCTCGGCGCCCGGGCCGTGATCGCGGAGTCGTACGAGCGGATCCACCGGTCCAACCTGATCGGCATGGGCGTGCTGCCGCTGCAGTTCCCGGAGGGCCAGAACGCGGAATCGCTCGGGCTGACCGGCGAGGAGACGTTCGAGATCACCGGCATCACCGAGCTCAACGAGGGCCGCACGCCGAAGACGGTCAAGGTCACCGCGACCGGCTCCGGCGACCCGGTCAGCTTTGACGCGGTGGTCCGGATCGACACCCCGGGCGAGGCGGACTACTACCGCAACGGCGGCATCATGCAGTACGTCCTCCGCTCGCTGCGCGGCTGAGCGAAGCTCGGCCGCCGCCTGACCGGTGTCATTCGACACTGGTCAGGCGGCGGCGGACGCGCGAGGATCGGTCGATGGCCGATTTCACGGTGGTCCCGGATCGCACCGCGTTGATCAACGTGGACATGCAGAACTGTTTCGTCGAGGGCTACCCGAGCTCCGCGCCCGACGGCCCGGCGACGCTGGCCCGGGTCAACGGCCTGGCCGAGGTCTGCCGCGCCGCCGGCATCCTCGTCGTCCACACCAGCCACGTGCTGCGGCGGGACGGGTCCAACGTCGGGGTGCTCGGCGAGATCAATCCTCTGGTCCTGGGCATGCTGACCGAGGGAAGCGAGTCGGCCGCGCTGCACCCCGACCTCGTCATCGACGACCGCGACGTCCTGCTGGAGAAGCCGAGGCACGGCGCGTTCCAGAGCACCGACCTCGATCTGATCCTGCACGCGCGCGGGGTCGACACGGTGATCATCAGTGGCTTCGCGACCAGCGTCTGCTGCGAGACCACGGCACGGGAAGCGGTGGCGCGGGACTTCCGGGTCCTCTTCCTCAGCGACGGCACCGCGACCGCGGACATGCCCGGTGCGACGGCGGCCGAACTGCAGAAGGCGACCCTGGCCACGCTCGGCTTCCTGTTCGCCGAGGTCCTCACCGTGGCCGAGCTCACCAGGAAGATCGCCGGCTGAGGCCGGACGAGGTACTTCGGTGGATTTCCGCCGCGAACAACCGGCGGAAATTCACTCCCGGAGGCGCTTCACCCACCGGTAGCCCGCGTAACCGGCAACGCCGGCCCCGATCGCGATCGCGGCGGCGGCGAGGTTCCACGGGGTCGGGCCCTCGAGATCGAAGAAGTCCGCCAGCGGCGGTGTCGCCAGCACCACCGCGAGCGCGGTCGCGCAGGCCCCGACCAAGATCATCTTCCACCACACGTACGGCCTCGCCGCCAACGCCAGCGCGCCGACGGCGAGGCCGAACAACGTGATCGTGGCGGTCACCTGGGGCAGCACGGTGCCCGGCCCGTGGTGGTTCAGCGCGACCAGATAGACGATCCCGGTCGGCACCGCGCAGCAGATCCCGGCCGGCACGGCGAACCGGAGCACGTGCTTGACGAAGTCCGGCTCGGCCCGCTCGAAGGTCGGCGCCAGCGCCAGCAGGAACGCCGGGATCCCGATCGTGAACGCGTTGATCAAGGACTGGTGGATCGGCAGGAACGGGTACGGCAGCGGCGGCCGGCCGGTGATCCAGGCGAACGTCGCGCCGAGCGCGATGAACAGGGCCAACCCGATCGCGTACGTCGTCTTGGTGAGGAACAGGTCCGCGACCCGGCCGATGTTGCCGATCACCCGGCGGCCCTCGCCGACCACGTGCGGCAGGGTGGCGAACTCGTCGTCGAGCAGCACCACCTGGGCCACCGAACGGGACGCCGCCGAACCGGAGCCCATCGCGATGCCGAGGTCGGCGTCCTTGAGGGCCAGCACGTCGTTCACCCCGTCGCCGGTCATCGCCACCGTGTGGCGGCGGGACTGCAGCGCCTTGACGAAGGCCTGCTTCTGATGCGGCTGGACCCGGCCGAAGACGGTGGCCCGCTCCAGCAGGTCGGCCAACTCGTCGGGGTCGGTCGGCAGCTGCCGGGCATCCACCGGTTCGGCGGCACCGTCGACGCCGAGCCGACGGGCCACCGCACCGACCGAGACCGCGGCGTCGCCGGAGATGATCTTGACCGCGACGCCCTGTTCCTTGAAGTACGCCAGCGTCTCGGCGGCGGTCGAGCGCAGCCGTTGCCGCAAGATCACCAGCGCCCGCGGGACGACGCCGATCGCCCCGCCGGCGGTGGTCGCCGACTCGGCGGTCACCAGCACCAGCACCCGCAATCCCTGGGACGCCACCCGGTCCGCCTCGACGCCGGCCGGATCGTCGGGGTCCAGCAGCACCTCCGGAGCGCCGAGCAGCCAGGTGCCCTGACCGGCGAACGTTGCGCCGCTCCACTTGCGCGCCGACGAGAACGGCAGCACCTCGTCGGCCGGCCACCCGGGAGCCGCGACGCCGGAGGTGGTCAGGTGCGTGGCGACCGCCCGCACGGTCGGGTTGGGGGTGTCGTCCGCGGCCACCAGCGCGGCCAACGCCTCGCCGATGGTGCGCTCGTCCGTGTCGCCGACCGGCCGTAGCTCGTCGACGTCCATGCCGCCCTCGGTGAGGGTGCCGGTCTTGTCCAGGCACAACACGTCGGTCCGGGCCAGCCCTTCGATCGCGGGCAGTTCCTGGACCAGGCAGCGGCGGGCGCCGAGCCGGACCACGCCGACCGCGAACGCGACGGAGGTCAGCAGCACCAGCCCTTCCGGAATCATCGGCACGATCCCGGCGACGGTCGACACGATGATCGCGCGCCAGTCGGCCGTGTACGCGAGCTGACTGATCACGAGCAGGACGGCGATCGGGACGATCAGCCAGGTGATCAACTTGATGAACCGGTTGATGCCCTCGCGGAGGTCGGAGCGGGCCAGCGCGAACCGGCTCGCCTCCTCGACCAGCTTGGCGGCGTACGCCTCGGCACCGATCTGCTCGGCCCGGAACACGCCGGAACCGGCGACCACGAACGACCCGGACCGGACACCGTCGCCGACGGCCTTCGGCACCGGGTCCGCCTCGCCGGTCAGCAGCGATTCGTCGATCTCCAGGTTGCGGGACTCGATCACCGGCCCGTCCACCATGACGCGATCACCGGGTTCAACCAGCACAAGATCATCACGGACCAGCTGGTCCGGTGCGACCTCGGCGACCTGCCCGTCGCGGCGCACCTTGGCCGGGGCGGCGTTCAGCAGCGACAGCTTGTCCAGGGTCCGCTTCGCTCGTACCTCCTGCAGGGTGCCGATCAGGATGTTGGCCACGATCACCAGCGCGAACAGACCTTGCTTCCACCCGCCGAACGACACGGCGATCACCGCCAGCACGCCGATCACCCCGTTCAGCGGAGTGATCAAGTTCGCCCGCAGGATCTGCGAGAACGGGCGCGAGGTGCGGCGCCGCGCGTGGTTGACGGCCCCGGCAGCGACCCGTTCGGCCACCTCGGCGGCCGTCAGACCGGTCTCGGATCCCACGACACGCTCGGCGGTACCTGGCTCGCCCATGTCCTACCTTTCACCCGGCGAAGATTCTGCGGCCCCCGTCCGAAGGTAGAGCACGACTCAACCGAACTGCTGCACGCAGAGCAGGTCGGGCCCGACTCCGGCGATCCGCTCTCCGACGTTGACCGTGTAGAGCCCCTCGAGCTTGGCCGTGGCCCGCCGCTCCCCGGTGGCCAGGTCGACGACATCGGCCCGGTAGGCGCCGAGGAGCAGTTCGTCCTTGATCAGGATCGGGGTGTCGGTGTGGGTGATGTGCTCGTTGATCCAGGTGATCTTGTCCTGCTTCGGGTCGACCAGCATCGCCCCGCCCTCGCCGACTAGCAGGGTGTGCTCGCCGACGGTCTCGGCGCCCGGCATCGTGGTCTGGCCGAACGCCGATCCCGAGCCCGGGACGCTGTACGGCCGGCCGACCTTGCCGGTCTCGGGATCGACGGCGACCGGCGCGCCGACCTCGTTGATGAAGATCGGCCGGTTCCGGTCGACCCCGACGCCGTCGTCGCCCGGGAAGGCGAGCCGCGGCCCGGTGACCTTGAGCAATTCCTGGCCGGCGTACGAATACGCCCTCGCACCGTCCGGCTCGTTGCACCAGAGCCGGCTGCCGTCGTCGACCAGCCGGGAGCACCGCGGCATCATGATCAACTTCCCGGTGCGCGGCTGGACGAACGCGGTCCGCTGGCCGGCCCACAACGCCACCAGGCCGCCGTCTCCGGTCTGCTCCGCCTTCGGGCCGTACCCGACGTCGCGGAAGCGCGGCCGGTCCATCACCACGCCTTCCCGGTCCGGGTCCTTGCGCGCGATGATGCGGTTCTCGCTGAACAGCTGCCCGTGACCGGGCTGCTTGTTGAGGTCCAGCTCCCAGCGCGGCTTGAGGGTCGCGAGATCGAAGCCGTGCAGCACGGCGTGCGGGGCCGGCTCGCGTTGCTCCAGCACCACCAGGGTGTCGCCGGAGCGGTGCAGGGCGCTGAACCAGCCGGCCACCTCCCGGCTGATCCGCGGCTCGCCGGTTCGCGGGTCGAGCAGGTGCAGCCGCCACCTCCGGCCGAGGCCGGTCGCCGGGTCCCGGTCCAGCAGCTCGGCGCAGGCCACTCCGCGGCGATCCGCTTCGGTGGCGCAGAGTCCGCCCTCCATTGGGCGGTCCCACAACGGCCGGCCGGTGGCCGGATCGAGGCCGTGGGCGACCATCCCGCGCTCGTCGTCGTCCCCGGTCAGCGCCACCCAGATGTCGGCGACCTTCGGATCCACGGCCGAGACGTACGGGCCGGAGAAGTCGCCGTCCACCGGCCCGACGAACTCGGCACCGGTCAGGTCGGGCCGCAGCTGGCCCGGCTCGATCCGCCAGGGGACGGTGACCGGCCGCTCCGGGACCGGGGGCGCGGACGGCCGCGGCGTCGGCCGCTCGATCCGGGGCCGGTCCGCGTACCCGGTCCGGTCCAGCAGGCCGGCCACGCTCCGGCCGGCGACGACGGCAGCGGCGATCAGCAGCACGACGACGACCCCGATCACCACGATCGGCACGTACGCGGGCGTGCGGGACCGGGGAGCCGTCGGCCGCGGCGGCTGCCAGGCCGGCCAGGACGGCGGGTCGGGCCAGCGACCGGTCACCCCGCCCGGTTCGGGCGGTCGGCCCGACCGCCCAGGCTCGGGCGGCCGCGCGCCCGCCGGTTCTCGGCGGCCCCCGGGCGGAAGCCACGCGTCGGGACGCTGCTCGGGCGGCTCTCCGCCTCCTGGCTCGACCATGGCGCCCATCCTGGCAGGGCCGGGGCCGACCCGGCCTCCCGGCGAGCCGGGCGGGCTACTCGTTGATCGGGCGCGGGATGCTGCGGTTGGCGATCCGGTTCTCCGAGTCGATCATCCAGGCCAGCTGCTCGATCCGCTCCAGGATCGAGTGCAGCAGATCCGCAGTGGTCGGGTCCTCGGCGTCGACGGCGTCGTGGATCCGGCGGGCCGTGCCGGCCACGGTGTAGAGCGCGGTCGTGATCAGGTCGACGGTCTCGGCCGTATCCACCTCGTCGGCCGGGAACTCGGCCAGGCTGGACCGGTCGGCGACGGTCGCGGCGCGGCCGTCCGGCGTCACGTAGATCGCCCGCATCCGTTCGGCGAGGTCGTCGGAGAACTCGCGGGCCGCCGCGACCACCTCGTCCAGCTGCAGGTGCAGGTCGCGGAAGTTCTTGCCGACGACGTTCCAGTGCGCCTGCTTTCCCTGCAGGTGCAGGTCGATCAGGTCCACGTGCAACTGTTGCAGGTGATCCGCCAGCGGTCGGGACGCCCGAAAGCTCGGGCTGGCGGCGTGGGCGACGGTACGGCGTCCGGGCAGGGTGTCACTCATCGGTGCTCCTTTCGCTGACTCCGGCCAGGTACCCAGCGCAGGGGCGCGCCTAACGGGCGGGTTAAGACGGCGTCAAGATCGATGAGGACGGCGTCAACGACCGGCCGGGACCGCCCGGGCCCGCGTTGAATCGTGATCATGAGTCTCGAATCCGCCGGCTTGATCGTGCTGGTCGCCGGCCTGATCGTCTACTTGGTCGTCACGCTGGTCCTGCCGGAGCGCTTCTGATGGCGCCGGAACTCTCGGGGGTCCTGACGATCGCCGCGCTGATCGGCCTGCTGGCGCTGGTCCACGTGCCGCTCGGCGACTATCTGGCCGCGGTGCTGACGCCGACCCGGCACAACCGGGTGGAGCGGGTCACCTACCGGCTGCTCGGCGTCAACCCGGACAACCAGCAGAGCACTACCAGCTACCTGCTGGCCACGCTGGGCTTCTCGCTGGCCGGCCTGGTCGTGCTGTTCCTGATCTTGGTCGGGCAGGGCGCGCTGCCGTTCAGCCGGGACCTGCCGGGGATGCCGTGGGACATGGCGTTCAACACGGCGGCCTCGTTCGTCTCCAACACCAACTGGCAGTCCTACGCGGGGGAGTCCACCCTCGGCTACACCGCCCAGATGGCCGGTCTGGCCGTACAGAACTTCGTCTCCGCGGCCACCGGCATCGCCGTCTTCGCGGCCGTGGTGCGCGGCTTCCTCGCGGTCCGGTCCGACGTCCTGGGCAACTTCTGGGTCGACCTGATCCGGATCTGCTTCCGGCTGCTGCTGCCGATGGCGATCATCGGCGCGGTGATCTTGATCGCGACCGGCGTGGTGCAGAACTTCGCGCCGGACCAAACGATTACCACGATCGCCGGCGGTCAGCAGACCCTGCCGGGCGGCCCGGTGGCCAGCCAGGAGGTGATCAAGGAACTCGGCACCAACGGCGGCGGGTTCTTCAACGCCAACTCGGCACACCCGTTCGAGAACCCGAACGGGCTCAGCAACCTGTTCGAGATCTTCCTGCTGCTGGTGATCCCGTTCAGCTTGCCGCGGACGCTCGGCACCATGCTGCGCAACCAGAAGCAGGGCCTGGCGATCCTGGCCACCATGGCGATCCTGTGGCTCGCCTCGGTCGCGCTGACGGTCTGGGCCGAGGTGTCCCGGGTCGGTGCGGCGCCGCAGCTGGCCGGCGCGGCACTGGAGGGCAAGGAGGTCCGGTTCGGCGCCTGGGCCAGCGCGTTGTTCGCGGCCAGCACCACCGGCACCTCGACCGGCGCGGTCAACTCGATGCACGACTCGTTCACGGCACCGGGCGGCGGCGTGATCATGCTCAACATGCTGCTCGGTGAGGTGTCGCCGGGCGGGGTCGGCAGCGGCGCGTACAGCATGCTGGTGATGGCCGTGCTGGCCACGTTCATCGCCGGGCTGATGGTGGGCCGGACGCCCGAGTTCCTGGGCAAGAAGATCGGCCAGCAGGAGATGACCTACGTCGCCCTGTTCGTGTTGATCATGCCGGTCTGCGTGCTGGTCGGCACGGCGGCGGCGATCTCGCTGCCGAGCACCCCGGACGCGATGGCGAACTCCGGGATCCACGGCTTCTCCGAGGTGGTGTACGCCTACGCGTCGGCCGGCAACAACAACGGCAGCGCGTTCGCCGGTCTGACCGTGACCTCGACGTTCTTCCAGATGACGCTCGGCCTGGTGATGCTGATCGGGCGGTTCGTGCCGATCGCGCTGGTGCTGGCGCTGGCCGGGTCGGTGGCCCGAGCCGGCACCGTACCGAAGACGTCCGGGACGCTGCCCACCCACACACCGCTCTTCATCGGCCTGCTGATCGGCGAAGTGTTGTTGATCACTGGCCTCACCTTCTTCCCGACGCTCGCGCTCGGACCCATCGCGGAGGCACTCTCATGAGCAGGACCGATCTCAAGGTGGCGCCGGAACTCGACCGGCCGGCACCGGTGACGCACAAACGGCGGCAGATCGTGCACGCCGGCCTCGGCCGGCAACTGGTCGAGGCGTTCCCGGACGCGCTACGGAAGCTGGACCCGCGGCACCTGTTCCGGTCGCCGGTGATGTTCATCGTGTGGCTGGGTGCCATCCTGACCACGATCCTCGCTGTCATACAGCCGAGCCTGTTCAACGCCGGCATCGCGATCTGGCTCTGGCTGACCGTGATCTTCGGCAACCTGGCCGAGGCGGTCGCCGAGAGCCGTGGCAAGGCGCAGGCCGACACGCTGCGCGCCACCCGCAGCGACACCGTCGCGCACCGGCTCGAGACCGACGGCACCGTGACCGAGGTGCGGAGCACCCAGCTCAAGATCGGCGACCGGGTCCGGGTCGTCGCCGGGCAGATCATCCCGGGCGACGGCGACGTGGTCGAGGGCGTCGCGAGCGTGGACGAGTCGGCGATCACCGGCGAGTCCGCGCCGGTGATCCGGGAGGCCGGCGGCGACCGGTCCGCGGTCACCGGCGGCACCACGGTGCTGTCCGACGAGATCGTGGTCAAGATCACCGCGGCACCCGGGGAATCCTTTCTGGACAAGATGATCGCGCTGATCGAGGGCGCGACCCGGCGCAAGACACCGAACGAGATCGCGCTGTCGATCCTGCTGTCCAGCCTGACGATCATCTTCGTGCTGGCGGTGGCGACGCTGCAGCCGATGGCGACGTACGCCGGCGCACCACAGCAGGTGGCGGTGCTGGTCGCGCTGCTGGTCTGCCTGATCCCGACCACCATCGGAGCGCTGCTCAGCGCGATCGGCATCGCCGGCATGGACCGGCTGGTGCAGGCGAACGTGCTCGCGATGTCCGGCCGGGCCGTCGAGGCGGCCGGTGACGTCAGCACCCTGCTGCTGGACAAGACCGGCACGATCACGTACGGCAACCGGCAGGCGGCCGAGTTCCGGCCGCTGGCCGGGGTCGGCGACGCCGAGCTGCGCGACGCGGCCCGCTGGTCCAGCCTGGCCGACCAGACCCCGGAGGGCCGCTCGATCGTCGAGCTGGGCCTGCGGCAGGGATCCCGCGACGACGACCTGCCGAACGGCGCGACGTTCGTCGAGTTCACCGCCCAGACCAGGATGTCCGGTATCGACCTGGCCGGCCCGGACGGCGAGGAACAGATCCGCAAGGGTGCCGGTTCGGCGATCCTGGCCTGGGCCGGGACCGACGCGCCCGGGCTGGCCGAGGTCGTGGACGAGATCTCCGCCGCCGGCGGCACCCCGTTGGTGGTGGCGACCAAGATCGGCGACCGGGCCCGGATCCTCGGCGTGGTCCACCTCAAGGACATCGTCAAGCCGGGCATGCGGGAGCGGTTCGACCAGCTCCGGGCGATGGGCATCCGGACGGTGATGATCACCGGCGACAACCCGCGCACCGCCAAGGCGATCGCCGACGAGGCCGGCGTGGACGACTATCTGGCTGAGGCGACGCCCGAGGACAAGATGGCCTTGATCAAGTCCGAACAGGCCGGCGGCCGGATGGTCGCGATGACCGGCGACGGGACGAACGACGCGCCGGCGCTGGCGGCCGCGGACGTCGGGGTGGCGATGAACAGCGGCACCGCCGCGGCGAAGGAGGCCGGCAACATGGTCGACCTGAACTCCGACCCGACGAAGTTGATCTCCATCGTGGAGATCGGCAAGCAGTTGTTGATCACCCGCGGCGCATTGACCACGTTCTCCATCGCCAACGACATCGCGAAGTACTTCGCGATCATCCCGGCCATGTTCGCGGTCGCCTACCCGGGGCTGCAGGCGCTGAACATCATGCGGCTCTCCTCGCCGGCCTCCGCGATCCTGTCCGCGGTGATCTTCAACGCGCTGATCATCGTCGCGTTGATCCCGCTCGCGCTGCGGGGCGTGAAGGCCCGGCCGGCGGCCGCGGCGGCGACCCTGCGCCGCAACCTGTTGATCTACGGTCTCGGCGGCCTCATCGTGCCGTTCCTCGGGATCAAGATCATCGACCTGCTCGTCTCCCTCATCCCAGGAATTGGCTGAAGATCATGAATGCACGTTTCCCCAACTTCGTCCGGCAGCTGCTGACCGGCCTGCGTGCCGTCGCCGTGCTGACGGTGGTCCTCGGCGTCGCGTACCCGGTGGCGGTCTGGCTGATCGGCTTCACGATGCCGTACCGCGCGGCCGGGTCCTTGATCACCGAGAACGGCCAGGTCGTCGGGTCGGCCCTGATCGGGCAGTCCTTCGAGGGCGACCAGTGGTTCCAGCCGCGGCCGTCGGCCGGCGACTACGACGCGCTGGCCAGCGGAGGGTCGAACGCCGGCCCGAACGACGCGGACCTGATCGCCGCGATCCAGGAGCGGCGGGCCGCGGTGGCGAAGGCCAACGGTGTGCCCGAGTCAGCGGTGCCGCCGGACGCGGTCACGGCGAGCGCGTCCGGCCTGGAGCCCTACATCTCGCCGGAGTACGCGGCGATCCAGGTGAACCGTGTCGCGACCGCGCGGGACCTGCCGGTGGCCGACGTCCAGCGGCTCGTCGCGGCCCACACCGAGGGCCGGATGCTCGGCTTTCTCGGCGAACGACGGGTCAACGTGGTCTCCCTGAACCAGGCGCTGGGAGCAGACTAGCGATATGGATCGCGGGAAGCTTCGGGTGTATCTCGGCGCGGCGCCGGGCGTCGGCAAGACGTTCGCCATGCTCAACGAGGGCCGGCGGCGCCGCGCCCGCGGCACCGATGTGGTGGTGGGCCTGGTCGAGACCCACGGCCGGGAGCTCACCGAGGCCCAGCTCGGCGACCTGGAGGTGGTGCCGCGCAAACACCTGCGCTATCGCGGGCTGGAGGCGTCCGAGTTCGATCTTGCAGCGGTGCTGCGCCGGGCGCCCCAGGTCGCCCTGATCGACGAGCTGGCGCACACCAATGTCCGCGACCCGGCCGATCCGGCGGCCCACGAGAAGCGCTGGCAGGACGTCGAGGTGCTGCTCGACCACGGCATCGACGTGATCACCACGCTCAACGTGCAGCACCTGGAGTCGCTGAACGACGTGGTCGAGTCGATCACCGGGGTCCGGCAGCAGGAGACCGTGCCGGACGCGGTGGTCCGGGCCGCCGACGCGGTCGAGCTGGTCGACATGAGTCCGCAGGCGCTGCGCCGCCGGATGGCGCACGGCAACATCTATCCGGCGACCAAGATCGATACCGCGCTGTCCCGCTACTTCCGCGAGGGCAACCTGGCCGCGTTGCGTGAGCTGGCCCTGCTCTGGCTGGCCGACCGGGTGGACGAGGGCCTGGAGCGCTACCGGGAGGCGCACGGCATCGCCACCACCTGGACCACCCGGGAGCGGATCGTCGTCGCGGTCTCCGGCGGCAAGGAGTCGGCGGCGCTGATGCGGCGGGCGGCCCGGATCGCCTCCCGGACCGCCGGCGCCGAGTGGATGGCCGTGTACGTGAGCCGCAGCGACGGCCTCAAGGGCGTGTCGGCCGAACAGCTGGAACGGCTGCGCCAGAAGGCGACCGAGCTGTCCGGCAGCTTCCACGCCGTGGTCGCCACCGACACCGCCGAGGGGCTGCTGGAGTTCGCCCGCGGGGTGAACGCGAGCCAGATCCTGATCGGCGCCAGCCGCCGCAGCCGGCTGGCCACCGCGCTGCGCCCGGGCATCGGCGAGGTGGTGATCGCGGAGTCGGGCGACATCGACATCCACGTCGTCACGCACGACTACGCCCGGGCCCGGTCCCTGCTGCACCGGCGCCGGCCCAACGTCGGCCGGAAACGGACCGTCGCCGGCTATCTGATGGCCACGATCGGCTCGGTGATCCTGACCGCGGTGCTGTGGTCGACCCCGAACCTGCACGGCCTGCCCACCGAGTCGATGATGATGATGGCGCTGGTCGTCGCGACCGCACTGGTCGGCGGGTTGTGGCCGGCGGTCGTCGGCGCGCTGATCAGCGGGATCTGCCTGAACCTGTTCTTCGTACCGCCGACGATGACGCTGACCATCGCCGACCCGGAGAACGCGTTCGCGCTGGGCGTGTTCTTGATCACCGGGATCGCGGTCGCCTCGGTGGTCGACCTGGCCGGCCGGCGGACCGAGGAGGCCACCCGGGCCCGGTCGGAGGCGAACGCGCTCGCCGTCCTGTCCCACCGGCTGATGCACATCGGCGAAGATCAAGATCAACTGCTGCGGCAGGCCAGCGAGGTGTTCGGGATGACGGGGGCGTCGCTGATCCGGCGGGAGAGCGGCGTCGAGCGGGTCGCGGCCCGGTGCGGCCAGGGACCGGAAACGCTGGACCAGGCCGACGTGTCGGTACGGATCGACGACGAGGTCGACCTGGCCATGGCGGGCCGGCCGCTGGACGCCTCGGACCGGACCCTGCTGACCGCCTACGCCACCCACTTCGCGGTGATCCGGGAACGGCAACGGGCGGCGGAGGACTCCCGGCAGCGGGCCCGGCTGGCCGAGGGGAACCGGACCAGGACCGCCCTGCTCGCCGCGGTGTCGCACGACCTGCGCAGCCCGCTGGCGGCGATCAAGGCGTCGATCAGCAGCCTGCGCGGCACGATCGAGTGGTCGGCCGAGGACGAGGCCGAGCTGCTCGAGACGATCGAGGAGTCGGCGGACCGGCTGGACGCGCTGGTCGGCAACCTGCTCGACATGAGCCGGCTGCAGATGGGCACGGTCAAGCCGCTGCTGGCCGAGGTCGACCTCGGTGCCGCGATGGACCAGGTGACCAGGTCGCTGCCGGAGGCGCAGCGGATCGCGGTCAAGATCGGCGACGACCTGCCGCTCGCGGTGGCGGACGCCGGGCTGCTGGACCGGGTACTGGCCAACATCGTGGAGAATGCGTTGCGTTACACGCCGGCCGAGGCGTCGATCGACGTCACGGCCGCGCCGTTCCAGGACGAGTCGGGGCGGGAGTGGGTGTCGTTGCGGATCGTCGATCATGGTCCCGGAGTGCCGGGCGAGGGCAAGGAGAAGCTGTTCGCGCCGTTCCAGCGGCTCGGTGACGTGCCGCGCGGCGACGGCGTCGGGCTCGGGCTTGCGGTGGCGCGCGGCCTGACCGAGGTGATGCACGGCGAATTCTCCGCCGAGGACACACCGGGCGGCGGTCTGACCCTGGTGATCGACCTGCCGGCGGCCGAACGGGGACCGGAGTGACCTTCATCCTCGCGGTGGACGACGACCCGGCGATCCTGCGTACCCTCCGGATCAACCTGCGGGCACGCGACTACGACGTGGAGACGGTCGGGGACGGCCGGTCTGCCCTGCAGGTGATCAACGAACGGATGCCGGACCTGGTGCTGCTCGATCTCGGGCTGCCGGACCTGGACGGGGTGTCGGTGCTGGCGAAGCTGCGCGAGTTCAGCGCGGTGCCGGTGGTCGTGCTGTCCGCCCGCCACGAGTCGGACGACAAGGTGGAGGCACTTGATCTTGGTGCGGACGACTTCGTCACCAAGCCGTTCGGGATGGAGGAACTGCTGGCCCGGATCCGGGCGGCGCTGCGCCGCGGTCCTGATCAACTCGCCGGCGACCAGTCGGTGATCACCACCGAGAGGCTGCGACTTGATCTTGCCGAGCAGATCGCGACCCGGGACGGCGAGGAGGTGCACCTGACGCCGACCGAGTGGCGACTGGTCGCGGCGCTGGCCCGGCGGCCGGGCCGGCTGGTCCGGCAAACCGAACTGCTGCAGGAGGTCTGGGGTCCGGCCTACCACCGGGAGACCAACTACCTGCGCGTCTACTTCGCCCAGTTGCGCCGCAAACTGGAGGCCGAGCCGAGCCATCCGCGGCACTTCCGGACCGAGCCGGGCGTCGGCTACCGCTTCGTCCCCTGAACCCGTCAAAACCCGAAGTCAAGATCGTGACTGTACGGTCGACGTGGATCGGACCGGGCTGCCCACCGACGACGTCATCGAACTTGCCGTCGAACACGCCGGCGTCGGGCACGGCCGGTTCTTGATCACCGCCGCCACCCGGATCAGCCGCCCCTCCCTGGAACAGCGCCTGGTCGCGGTCACCTGGCCGAGCAGGCGGCCGCCGGGCTGATCACCACGGCCCGGTGAACTGCTCGCCTATCCTGCCGGGATGGGCAATCCGTTCGAGGGCCACCAGCGGACCGACGACCCGGCACCGGCCGCGTTGCGGGCCGCGGTCGGGCTGGGCCGCGAGCTCGGCCTGACCGTGACCGAGCCGGAGGTCCTGTCCGACGGCTTCTGGCTGATGGTGCACCTGCGGCCCGCACCGGTGGTGGCGCGGGTGGCCACCTTCACCGCTCGGATGCGGGACCCGGAATCGTCGCTGGGCCGGGAGCTCGCGGTGACCGGCTATCTGGCCGGGCAGGGTGCGCCCGTCGTCGGGCCGAGCCCGTTGCTGCCGGCGAGGCCGTACCACCACGAGGGCCACTGGATCGGGTTCTGGGAGTACGCGGAGCGGCGGCCGGACGCGCCCGCGCCGACGCTCGAGGACTGCCTCGCTCTGATCGGGCCGTTGCATGATCAACTCGCCGGCTACCCGGGCCCGCTGGAGCCGTTCGGGTCGGTCAACCAGGACCTGGCCTACTGCCTGGACCGGCTGGACCGAGCCGCCGACCTGCTCGGTTCCGCGGGGGAGCGGGCGCTCCGTACCGCAGCGGAGCGCTTGCGCGACTTCCGGCTCGCCCCGCCGTCGCCGTTGTTGCCGGTGCACGGCGACCTGCACCCGGGGAACATGATCAACACGCCGGAAGGCGTGCGCTGGTTGGATTTCGAGGACGTCGGCCTGGCGCCGCGCGAGTGGGACCTCGCCCTGCTCTCCTGGTACGTCGACGAACCGCAACTGGCCTCCCTCGGCCCGGACCCGGAACGGCTCGCCCTGTGCCGCGACCTGCGCGCCCTGCAGATCCTGGCCGGGCTGATCGCGTTCCGCGGCGTGCTGGGCAGCGGCCCCGACTACGACGCGATGATCACCGGGGCGCTGCCGCTGCTCACCGAGACCCGGGCCCTGGCTCAGTAGGATCGCCGCCATGAGCGACGACATCTTCTGCCAGATCGCGCGCGGCGAACTGCCGGCGGCGGAGGTGGCCCGGACCGACCGGCTGGTGGCGTTCCTTGATCATCGGCCGGTGTTCAAGGGGCACGTGCTGATCATCCCGGTCGATCATGTGGACACCCTGCTCGACCTGCCGCCCGACCTGATGCAGCCGCTGCTCGACCTCGGCCGGGAGATCGCCGCCGCCCTGGGCACGGCGCTCGGGGCCCAGGGCAGCTTCGTCGCGATGAACAACGTGATCAGCCAGTCCGTACCGCACCTGCACCTGCACGTCGTACCGCGGAGCAAGGGCGACGGGCTGCGCGGCTTCTTCTGGCCGCGGACCAAGTACGCCGACGGCGAGCAGCAGGCCTATGCGGAGCGGATCCGGGACGCTCTCCGTTCCTGATCTCGGTCAGGGAACGCGGTAGCCGGCCGCGGTGAACAGGCGGTACCACTCCTGCCGGGTCAGCGGCACCTCGGAGCCGGCGGCGGACTCGCGGACCCGGTCCGGCTTGGTGGTGCCGAGGACGACCTGGATGCCGGCCGGGTGGCGGGTGATCCAGGCGACGGCGATGCCGGTCGGGGTGACGCCGTACTTCTCGGCCAGTTCGTCGATCGCGTCGTTCAGCTCCGGGTACTGCTCCCGGTCACCGAGGAAGACGCCGTCGAAGAAGCCCTTCTGGAACGGCGACCAGGCCTGCAGCGTGATCCCGTTGAGCCGGCTGTAGTCGAGCAGGCCGTTGTCCCGGTCGATCGACTGGTCCAGGCCCTGCATGTTGGCGGCGATCCCGGCCGCGAACAGGGGAGCGTGGGTGATGCTCAACTGCACCTGGTTGTACGCCAGCGGCTGCCGTACCGACCGCTTCAGCAGTTCGATCTGGCCGGGCGTGTGGTTGGAGACGCCGAAGTGGCGGACCTTGCCGGCCTCGTGCAGCCGGTCGAACGCCGCCGCAACCTCGTCCGGCTCGACCAGCGTGTCCGGCCGGTGCAGCAGCAGGATGTCGAGGTAGTCGGTCCGGAGCGCGCGCAGCGACTCGTCCACCGACTCGGCGATGTGCTCGGCCGAGAAGTCGAAATAGCCCTGCCGGATGCCGACCTTGGACTGGATGATCATGGCCTCGCGATCGGCCCCGGTCGGCCGGACCGCGTCGCCGAATCGGCGCTCGCAACCATGATCACCGCCGTAGATGTCGGCATGATCAAGAACGTTGATGCCCTCGTCCCGGGCGGCCGCGACCAAGTCGCGGATCTGATCATCGTCAAGGGAGTTGATCCGCATCAGGCCGAGGACGACATTGGAGGCCTTGAGACCGGACAAGGTGGATTCGAGAAGCTTCACGCCCCCATCATCCCCGACCGCCGCCCGACCCGACTGGCAAGGCCCTGCGGAACGGAACGGCTCGATTCGGCTCCTGCGCCGAGTTTGTTGCCTGATCGCGCTCACCTTGCATCCCGACCGATGTGGATTTCCGCCGTGACTGACCGGCGGAAATTCACTCCGGCGTGCACATCGATCGGACCGGGCGGGCCTGATCAGCGGCCGGAGCCGGACACCCGGAGCACGTCGGCGGTCTTGGGGTAGGCGGCCGGGTCGCGGTCCTCGGCGGTCGGGAACTCGAACAGGGCGATCATGAGTTGCTGCGGATACGCCAGGACCTGGTCGTAGGTCTTGATCAGGTGGCCGTCGACGAGGATCCGGACGCCGGTCTCGTCCCACTCGGTGCCGTAGCGGTGCGGCGTGGTCGCGTCGAGCGGCAGTTCATGGTCGGTGACGTCGGTGGTCAGCCGGGGGTCGTGATGGGCCTTCACGCCGAGCCGGACGGTCGAGCGGCCCGGGCCGATCATGCTGCCGTACAGCTCGGCGAGCAGGATCTCGCCCGAGTCCTCCGGTGCCCCGTCCTCGACGCCGACCAGCCAGATCCCGAGCATGCAGGCCGGGTCCGGGCTGGCCGCGGCGGTCACCTCGACCCGGCCGGCGCTCGGGGTCCACAGGTGCCGCGTGGGCACGGCGGTCCGCACCACCAGCCCGTCGGTACGGTGCCGCTGCTGACCCGTGCTGCTGCCGACCGGCCCGGCGAAGCTGCCGGTCTGCAGCCCGGACGTCCGCATCGGGCCGTCCTCGACCCGCCACGCCGGTTGATCATGATCGATCCGCAGCCGCAACCCGTCCGGTACGAACGCGTAGCGCGCGGCCGACCGGTCGAGCGTCGTCCAGTGCGGGAAGTAGTGGTCGAGCCACCGGCCCTGATCGAGAACCGGGCCGGTGAACTCGTCGTTCAGGTCGACCATGATCGCCTCCAAGATCACGAGGCGATCAGGCTAACGGGTGCCCCTGACAGCTCACTGGGGCCGAGCGTCGTACGCCTGCTGGGTGAGCTGCAGATACGTGGGCAGGCCCATCTGCTCGAGCTGGGACAGGTAGCCGTTCCAGGCCGCGTCGTCGTTCACGTCCAGCTGTCCGGTGGCGAACTTGGCCAGGTGGATCGACACCGCCGAGGTCAGGTTGGCCTCGATGTCGCCGCGCTGGGCGGTGACGTCCGGGGTGTACAGCAGGCGCGGCAGGAACTGGTCCTCCGGCTGCGCGTACTCCTTGTAGAGCTCGGCGATCTTGTCCAGGTTCGGCACCGACGGGTCGACCTTCTCGCCGGCCCGGAAGTCGGCCGAGCGGTACATGATCGCGTACTGGTTCCAGCCGTCGCCGACCGGGATCTTGTCCCGCGGGATGCCGGCCCAGACGGCCTGCTTGCCTCCGCTGCCCTGCTCGCCCTTCTTCGCCCAGCGCCAGCCGGCGTCCTTCGGCCCGGCGTACGCGCGCAGGGTCGATTCGAGCTCCATCTGCGCATCGGCCCAGCGGACCAAAGCGGCCGGGTCCTTGCAGGCGCTGGTGATCGCCATCGCGTTGGTGAACGGCGCATTGCCGTACGTCCAGGTGCCGATCCGGGTGCCGTCCGGCCCGGCCAGCGGCGGCACCGGGACGTAGTCGCGCCACAGCGCGTCATCGCCGGGGTCCATGTTGACCCAGGCGGCCCAGTTGAAGGCACGGCAGACGCCGATCAGGCCGTTGTTGCCGAGCTTGGTCAGCTCCTCGCCCTTCACCGTGAACGTCTGCTGGGTCAGCGTCCCGTCGTCGAACAGCTGGCGCATGAAGCGCAGCCCGTTCCGCCAGCCCTCGCTGTTCGCGGCGAACTCGACCTTGCCCTGGTTCAGCCGCAGGTAGACCGCGCCGGAGGTCGGCCCCGGGTTGTAGGTGAACGGCCCCATCATGAACTGGTCCACCGGGTCGTACGTCACATCGCCGCCCAGGAACGGCAGGAAACCCTCCTTGCCGCTCGGGTTCTCCGCCTTGAACGCCAGCAGCAGTTGCCGGAACTCCTCCGTGCTCTCCGGCATCTTGGCGCCGACCTTGTCCAGATACTTCTGGTTGACGAACGCACGGGCTCCGGCGCAGCGGCAGTGGAAGCAGTCGTTGACGCCGCCGAAGTTGTAGATCTTGCCGTCCTGGGCGAGGTTGGTCCGCCGCACGTCGGGCAGGTCGGTCAGCAACTGCCGCATGTGCGGCGCCGAGGTCTCGATGTGTTGATCAAGAGCCTGGAACAGCCCTTGCTGCCCGTACAGGGCGATCTGGTCCCGGGTCAGCCCGACCGCCATGAAGGCGTCCGGAAGATCACCCGAGGCGATCATCGCGTTGATCTTGGACAGGTCCGCACTGCCGTCGGGGTTGGTGACCAGCACCGCGTCGAACTGGACCTTGACGCCGGTGTGCTCCTCCAGCCACTTCGTGTACGTGTTGTTGTTCCAGTCGCCGACCACCGTGGTGTCCTGCGGTACGACGATCCGGAACGTGGTGCTGCCGTCGGCGAACGGCTTCAGTTGGGTCGCCTTCGGACCGACGTACGGGTCGGGATACAGCACGCCCTCGGTCTCGGGGCCGAGTTCGACCTTGGGTCCGGTGCCGGCAGCGCTGCTGGACGGGCCGGAGCCGGGGGCCTCGCCGCCGGTCGTGCAGCCGGCGACCAGCCCGGCCGAGACGCCGGCCGCGCCGGCGAGCAGACTGCGGCGGGACAGATCACTGAGATCGACCATGATCGTTTCCTTTCTAGAAGAGGGAGGTCTTGGCGACGCGCCGGGCCAGCCAATTGGCCAGGATCAGCAGGATCAGGGCGATCACGGACTTGAACAGGCCGATCGCGGTCGCATAGGAGAACTGGGGGACGGTCGACGCAAGGCCGACCCGGTAGACGTAGGTGTCCAGCACCTCGGACCCGGCCAGGTTGAGCGGGTTCTGCATCAGCAGCACCTTCTCGAACCCGCTGTTCAGCATCGCGCCCATGTTCAAGATCAACAACGTGATGCTGACCGGCAGTACGGCCGGGAAGTCGATGTGCCAGATCCGGCGCAGGATGTTGGCGCCGTCCACCTTGGCTGCCTCGTGCAACTCCGGGTCGACACCGGACAGCGCGGCCAGGTAGATGATCGCCGACCAGCCGAGGGTCTGCCAGGCGCCGGACCAGACGTACATGTGCCGGAACGAGTCCGGGCTGGCCAGGAAGTCGAACGGCCGGCCGCCGAACAGCTGCAGCACCTGATTGACGATGCCGCCGTTGGGGGAGAACAGCATCACCATCATGCCGACCACGACCACCGTCGAGATGAAGTGCGGCGCGTACGTGATCAACTGCACTCCGCGCCGGAACAGGGTGCTGCGGACCACGTTCATCAACAGCGCCAGGATGATCGGCAGCGGGAACAGCGCGACCAGCTCGTAGACGTTGAGGATCAGCGTGTTCGTGATCACCGGCCAGAACTGGTACGACGCGATGAACCGCTCCAGGTGCTGCAACCCGACCCACGGGCTGCCCAGGATGCCCTGCACGATGTTGTAGTTGCGGAACGCGATCTGCAGGCCGTAGAGCGGCCAGTAGAGGAAGACGATCACGTACGCCAGCGGCAGGGCCAGCATCAGGTAGAGCTGCCAGGACTGCAGGATCCGGACCAGGGTGCGCTTCTTGCGGGGCGTCACGATGGCGGTGTGTTCGTCCCGGGGCCTCCGCGGCGCCGTTCGGGGGAGCGTAGCGGAGGCGGAGGACTGCGTCGTGGGGTTGGTCACTTGAGGGATCCGATCAGTGCGCCCTTGACGAAGTGGCGTTGGACGAAGGGGTACGCGATCAGCGGCGGGATCATCGCGACCACGATCAGCGCGTACC
This sequence comes from Microlunatus parietis, assembly GCF_013407955.1. Taxonomy (GTDB): domain Bacteria; phylum Actinomycetota; class Actinomycetes; order Propionibacteriales; family Propionibacteriaceae; genus Microlunatus; species Microlunatus parietis. Next base: position 7,133,341 of record NZ_JACCBU010000001.1, read on the forward strand.
GGAGCTTGTCGAAGAGGTCCTGCCGGCGGGCGAACTCGGCGGCGCTCATGCTGCCCATGTCGGTGGGGGACACGCTGGCCAGGGTGAGCACCTCGCGCAGCACCAGCTGCAGTGGATAGAGGTTCTGGTCGGTCAGATAGAGCATCGCGGAGAACCAGCCGTTCCACTGCCCGACGGCGTAGAAGAGCAGGTTGACCGCGATGATCGGCTTGCTCAGCGGCAGCGCCACTCGGAGGAAGAACTGGGCGTCGCTGGCGCCGTCGATCTTGGCCGCCTCGAGCAGCTCGCCCGGGATGTTCAGCTGGTAGAAGGTCCGGGTGATGATCACGTTGAACACCGCCATCGCGCCGGGCAGCACGATCGCCCAGACCGTGTTCAGCAGGCCGAGCTGCTGGACCACGATGTAGTTGGGGATGATGCCCGCCGAGAACAGCGTGGGGATCAGCACGAAGAAGGTGAGCCAGCGGCGGCCGGGCAGGTCCGGCCGGGACAGCGGGTACGCGCAGAGGACCGTGAGCACGGTGCCGATCACCGCGCCGGCGACCGCGTAGAAGATCGAGTTCGCCATCCCGCGCAGCAGCGGCGGGGCGGCGAAGATCGTCTGGTACGCGTCGACGTTGAACCCGACCGGGAACAGTTTCACGGCGCCGGTACTGATCGCCTCGGCACTGCTCAGCGAACTGCTCACCACGTAGACCAACGGATACACCACCGAGAGCGCGAACAACGCCAGGATGCAGTAGTTGATCACGTGGAAGCCCCGGTCGATGCGGGGTTCACGGATGCGCATGCAGTGGAACCTCCCTTCCTCCTCGAAGATCATCGCTGACCGGATGGAAACTAACAGGCAGGCTACCTAATAGTTAATTCGTGCGCTAGTGTTTGCGACGCACCAATCAAGAGCGGGCCTTGATAGCTGGGAGAATGGCGGCGTGAAGTCCAAGAGCGATGACCGGGTGATCGAGCTGCTGCTCGCCCGCGGGCCGCTGGACCGTCCGGCGCTGGCGGAGCTGGCCGGGCTGTCCAGGCCGTCGACGGGCGAGTTGATCACGCGGTTGATCAACGCCGGCCTGGTCGAGGAGGACGGCGAGATCCCGACCGGCCGCCGCGGTCCGAACGCGATGCGCTACCGGTTGCGCCGCGGCTGCGGCAGCGTGGTCGGCCTGGAGATCCAGCCGGATCATGCCGAGGCGGTGCTGGCCGACGTCGACGGAACGGAACTGGAGCGGATCCGGGTCAAGGCACGGCAGAACGAGCGGCCGGCCACGCTGGTCCGCCGCGCTGTCCGCGCCTTCCGGGGCGCGGACCGGCTGCAGGCCGTGGTCGTCGCGACTCCGGGCATCGTGGATCGGCAGGGCAACGTGGTGTTCGTCTCCGACCATCCGCACTGGGCCGGCCCGCAGGGTGCCCGGCTGACCGAGGCGCTCGGCGTACCGGTGGTGCTGGAGAACGACACCAACCTGGCCGGCGTCGCCGAACACCGCTACGGCGCGGCGGCCGACTCCGACGATTTCGTACTGCTCCGGTTCACCGAGAGCCTGAGCGCGGCGCTGGTGCTGGACGGCCGGCTGGTCCGCGGCGCCAACGGGGCGGCCGGTGAGATCGGCTTCCATCCGTATCAGCGGACGGCGGCCGAGGTGATCGGGCAGCTGACCGAGGCGGCGATCGCGCTCTGCGCCGTGGCCGATCCCGAACTGGTGGTGCTGTCCGGCCCGCAGGCGACGGCAGAGGTGGCCGAGGCGGTCGAGGAGCAGGTGGCGGCGACGTCGCTGTTCCGGCCGCGGGTGGTGCCGAGTGCGTTGCCGGACGGTGCCGCGGTGCGCGGCGCCCTGGCGTTGGCCCTGGACCGGGGCCGTGACCGTGTCTACTTCGACGAGGAGCCCGAACGTTGACCTCCCTGGAACGGACCCTCACCCCGACCCCGGAACAGCTGCGCTGGCAGCACTGGGGCCTTGGTGTCTTCTTCCATTTCGGCCTGAACACCTTCCACGGCAAGGAATGGAGCGACGGCACGCTGCCCGCGGCCAGCTTCGACCCGGCCGAGTTGGACGCCCGGCAGTGGGTGGCGGTGGCCAAGGAAGCGGGCGCCCGGTACGTGGTGCTGACCGCGAAGCACCACGACGGGTTCTGCCTCTGGCCGACCGAGACGACCGACTACTCGGTCGCGAGCAGCCCCTGGAAGGACGGTCGCGGTGACGTGGTCGGCGACGTCGCGGCAGCCTGCGCGGAGGCCGGCCTGGGGCTCGGCCTCTACCTGTCGCCGTGGGACCGGAACGCCCCCTGCTACGACGATCCGGCGGCCTATGACGACTTCTACGTCCGCCAGCTGACCGAGCTGTGCACGCGGTACGGGCCGCTGGTCGAGCTCTGGTTCGACGGGGCCGGCTCGCAGGGCCGTACCTACGACTGGGCGGCGATCATGGACGTGGTGCACACCCACCAGCCGGGTGCGATGGTCTTCAACATGGGCGACCCGACGATCCGCTGGGTCGGCAACGAGGACGGCTACTCCGCGGATCCGTACTCCTACGTGATCGACCACACCAAGATGGACAACTACACGGTGGTCACCACGACGTTCAGCGAGGCGCTCTACCTCCCGATCGAGTGCGATGTGTCGCTGCGCCGCGGCTGGTTCTGGCAGCCGGCCGAGCAGCCCAAGGACCTTGATCATCTGCTGGCCATCTACTACCGGTCGATCGGCCTCGGCGCGAACCTGCTGCTGAACATCCCGCCGGACCGGCGCGGCCTGATCGACGACGCGGACCGGGCCCGGGTGGCCGAATGGGCCGCCGAGCTGGACCGCCGGTTCGCCGATCCGATCCCGGCCAAGCTCACCGAGACCGAGGACGGAGTCATGATCGACTTCGGTGCCGAGGTGGAGCTCGATCACCTGGCCCTGATCGAGGAACTCGCCGACGGGCAGCGGATCACCGGCCACACGGTCTTCGACCAAGATCAACAACTGGTCGCCGGGCAGACCGTCGGCAGCCGGCGGTTGCACGCGTTCCCGGCCCGCCGCGTGGAGCGGTTGTCGATCAAGCTCGACGGTGACGCGCCGCGGCTGGCCGAGGTGATCGGCTATGCGACCGGGGTCTCGGAGATCCCGGAGCTGCCGGCCGACTACCGGGCCACGACCACGGCCCCGCTGGACTGATGGCCGACATCGAGGACCTGCTCGGCCGGATGTCCCTGCGGGAGAAGGCCGGGCAGCTCAGCCTGCGGCTGCACGGCTGGACCGCGGTCGACCGGGCCGGTGATGATCATGTGCTGACCGGCGCGTTCCACGCCGAGGCGGAGCGGTGCGCCGGGCTCGGTGGGCTGTACGGGGTGTTCCGCTCCGACGCCTGGTCCGGGCGGGGCTGGCACAACGGCATCCTGCCGGAGCGCCGCGCCGAGGTGGCCGCGCTGGTGGGCGAGGCGGGTCGGCGGAGCTCCCGGCACGGGATCGCGCCGCTGCTGGTCGAGGAGGCGCCGCACGGGCATCAGAGCCTGGGCCAGACGCTGTTCCCGGTGAATCTCGCTGCCGCGGCGGCCTGGGACCCGGACCTGGTCGAGGAGTGCGCGGCCGCGATGGGGGCCGAGCTCCGCGCCGCCGGGGTCCACCTGGCGCTGATCTCCGGCCTTGACCTGCTTCGCGACCCGCGCTGGGGCCGCAGCGAGGAGTGCTTCGGCGAGGATCCGCGGCTGGCCGCGGAGTTGACCGCGGCCCAGGTCCGCGGGCTCGCCGCTGCCGGGGTCGGCGCGGTGATCAAGCACTTCGCGGCCCAGGGCGAGGGGAGCGGGGGCCGGAACGGGCACTCCGCGGTGATCGGCCCGCACGACCTCGCCGAGCTGCACCTGCCGGCGGCGCTGGCCGGGATCGAGGCCGGTGCGGTCGGCGTGATGGCGGCCTACAACGACATCGACGGCGTCCCGTGCTGCGCCAACCCGGATCTGCTGACCGGGCTGCTCCGGGACCGGTGGGGCTTCGACGGGGTCGTCGTCGGCGACGGGCTGGCGATCGACCGGCTGGCCGGCCAGACCGGCTCGCTGCGGGCCGCCGCCCGGGCCGCGCTGGTCGCCGGCGTGGACGTCAGCCTGTGGGACACCGCGTACACGTTGCTCGAGGACCTCGTCACCGACGAGCCGGAGCTGGTCGAGGCGGTCGATCGCAGCTGCCGCCGGGTGCTCCGGCTGAAGCAGCGGTACGGACTGCTGCCCGGACCCGCCGACCCACGGCCGGAGCCGATCGTGGTCCGGGACGCGGCGTCGTTGTCCCGAGCCCTCGCCGCGCGGTCGTTGATCTTGCTCGACGACCCGGCCGGCGTGCTGCCGGTGAGGGGTCGAACGCGCACTGAGCCTGTCGAAGTGCCGGACACGACCGTGCCTCGCCCCCTTCGACAGGCTCAGGACGACGCTTCGACAAGCTCAGGGAACGTCGATGGCACGTTCCTGGTCGCGGTGGCCGGGCCGAACGCCGACTCCGTCACCGCGATGCTCGGCGACTACGTGCCGCCGCTGCGACCCGGCGACGGCCAGACGGTCCGGGAGGCGCTCGGCGCGCACTGGACGGTGGGCGACGAAGATGCGGTCGAGCGTGCGGACCTGGTCGTCTGCGTGCTCGGCGGGACCAGCCACAGGGCCTATTCGGAGGAGTTCGCGGACAACGGCGCAGCCGGTGAGGCGACGGCGGCCAATTGCGGAGAGGGCGTCGACCTCTCCGACCTCGAACTCCCCGGTGATCAGGTCGACTGGCTGCGTGGGATCCGGGCGCGGGCGCGCGGACCGGTGATCAGCGTCGTGATCACCGGCCGGCCGCACGTGCTCACCGAGGTGATCAAGTTGAGCGACGCGACGGTGCTCGCGTTCTATCCGGGTCCGTACGGCGCCGGGGCGATCGCCGACCTGCTGACCGGGGCGGCCGAGCCGACCGGGCGGCTGCCGGTGACGCTGCCGTCGGCGACCGGGGTGGTGCCGGTGCGCTACAACGATCGACTGGACTCGACGCGCAGTTACGTCGATCGGCCGGATCCGGTACTGCGGCCGTTCGGGTCCGGGCTGGGCCTGCGTACCGTCGGTGTTTCCCGGCTGGCCGCGGCACGCATAGCCGACGGAATCGAGGTTGAGGTCGGGCTGCACCATGATCACGAGACCGCGGTTCCGGAAGTCCTTCAGGTGTACGGCAAGCGGCTCGGTGGCCCGTTCTGGCCGCGGCAGCGGGAGCTGCTGGCGTTCCGCCGGGTCGAGGTGCCGCCGGGCGGGCAGACGTACCGCTTCGTGATCATGGAATCCGACGCCTTCGCCGGACCGGACAGCACGACGGTGATCATGGTCGGCGACCGAACCGTCGAGATCAGCGCCACGTCCAGCTGTCCAGCACCGCGGTGAACGCGGCGCTGGTGGCGTCGATATCGTCCGGGTGGGACTGCAGCGAGATGTTGTAGAGCCCGGCGGGGCCGGAGGCGCAGCGCATCTGATAGGTGTCCTCGCCGAGCAGTTGGCCGCCGGGCGCGACCTTGCCGTCGAGCTTGCGGTCCGGCAGCTCGCTGATCTCACCGGGCACCCAGACCTCGAGCGACCGCAGCTCCTTCCGGCACCGATCGCGCGGATCGTCCGGCTCGAAGATGTAGACCGTGATGTCGTTGCCGGCGGCGTCGACGATCTTGCCGTCGTTCTTGTCGCCCCAGTCGTCCGCGCGCTTCCAGCCGGCCGGCGAGGTGAACGTGAACCCGGAGCCTTGGTGCTGTTCGGGCTCGGTATTCAGCGGAGGCGTCTTCTCGCGCGGCGGCGTGGTCCACTGGCCGGCCGGATCGGTGGCCGCCCCGGACGAGCCGCTGAAGGCGTTCCGCAGCGCCACGGCGCCGACCACGAGGACCAGCACCACGACCACGGTGCCGACGATGGCGAGGGTGAGGCCTCGGTTGGACCGCGGCGGTGGCACCGGCGACCCGGCCGACAGGGGTGGTCGAGCGCCCTGCGGCGGCGGCGCGGCCTGGCCGAGCGGGGGATCGGGCTGCCCCGGCGGCGGGTACTGCTGATACTGCGGCGGCGGCGGAGACACCGGCGGCGTGGGCGTGCCGGAACCGTACGCCGAAGGGGTCCCCGGCGCCGCGAAGTCCGGTCCGGCCTCCCGGCCGAGTCCCTCGCTGTCGTCGGTTCCGTCGGGTCGCTCCGTCACAGCGGGGGAGACTACGGCATCGGCCCGGCCAACTGTCGGACCGTTCTGGTTCGATGATCCGGTGGCCGTGACGATTCCGACATTCCTCCGCCTGGTCGACCTACTGCCCGAGGTCGAGCGGTCCGAGGGACCCGAATGGACCGGGTTCAAGGTGCACGGGAAGGGCTTCGGCTACCTCTGGGAGCGGACCAGCACGGTCGGCCTGAAACAGACGATCGCCGAGCAACTGGCGCTCGTGCACGAGCGGCCGGACGTGTTCGAGGTCCAGTTCACGACCGGACAGTTCGGCTGGGTGGTGGTCCAGCTAGACGGGATCCAGCCGGACGAGTTGAGCGAGCTCACGTTCGAGGCCTGGCGGCTGACCGCCCCGGCCTGGCTGGTGGACGAGCAGGGAGGCCAGCCGCCCCGCCTGCCCGTCCACCGGCGCAGATGATCAGGCCCGCAGCCCGGTCAAGCCTGTTGGCCGAGCCGGAACTGGACGTTGCCCTGATCGTCGATCTGGGCGTCCAGCACCTTGTCGTTCAGGGCAGGGGTGGCGCTCTCGTCGACGAACACCTTCGCGCCGTCGCTCTCCACCACCTGATCGCCCGGTTGGCCGTCCGGCACCGCGGCGATCGCGAAACTTCCGTCTCCGTCGTGACTGCTGATCCGAAGGCCGCCTTCCTCGGCCCCCAGCTGTTGGGTGGCAATGGTCTTCACAACGGTGCTTGCGTTCTCGGTCAGGGTGAGCACAGCTCTCCTCGAAGATCGCGGACAGGAAAACGACCACGCTACGTGTTCCTCCGCACAGATCAACCCCAATCGCCGGTCAGAGTCGGATCCGCTCCGGGCGTCTCGTATTGTGGCGTACGGTTTCCCCGATTCATGAGACAGAGCCCGGTCTTGGAGAGGTTTGACGAGTGACGATGAAGGTCTCCTGGCTCCGCCAGGACGTGTCGCGGGTGGTCTTCCCGCCGGTGTGCCCGGCCACGGGCGAGCCTGCCACGACCAACACCAAGATGCTGTTCCGCAAGGAATGGACGATGTTCCTGCCGGGCATCGGACGGTTGATCATGAACGCGACCAGTCCGCCGATCGGTCTCACGATCCCGGTCAGCGAGGCGGTCCGGAGCAAGATCGCGATGTGGCGGCTGATCACGATCCTCGGCGGCCTCGGTTCGATCGTGCTGGCCTTCGTTCTCGTCGCCGTCGTCCCGAACCCGATCGGCGCCATTCTGTTCGTGCTGTTCCTGCTCGCCGCCTTCGGCGCGGTGATCTTGGGCAGCTACCGGTCCGACGTGGTCGGCGCCGACGTCGACGGGCAGACGATCCTGATGACCCGGGCCCACCCGGCCTTCGTCGACGCGCTCTACCGCGCCAACCCGCCCGGCATGATCACCGTGATCATGGCCCAGCCCGGGCAACCACAGCAGCCGCAACCCGTCGGCCCGCCGCAGCAGTACGCCCAGCAGCCGTACGGCCAACCCCAACCGCAGCAGCCCTACCAGCAGCAGTCCCCGCAGCCGTACCAGCCGGCTCCGCAGCAGTACGGGCAGCAGCCACAGCCGTACGGTCAGCAGCAGCCGTACGGTCAGCCGTCGCCGCAGTATCAGCAGCCATACCAGCAGCAGTCGCCGGCGCCACAACCGCAGCACGAGCAGCAGCAACCGCCGTATCCGCAGCAGTACGGGCAGCAGCCGCCGCCGGGACCGGTGCTGCCCGGCCAGGGTCCGGTCCGGTCGGCCCAGCCGGTCCAACCGCGCCCGGAGTGGCCGCCGGCCGAACCGCGCCAGGAATGGCCGCCGGCCAACCGCTGAGCCGACGAGACAGGAAACGCCATGCACGGCGAATACAAGGTGCCGGGCGGCAAGCTGGTCGCCGCCGATGTCAAGGTCGAGCAGGGCCGGCTGGCGTCGGTCCGGATCTCGGGCGACTTCTTCCTGGAGCCCGACGACGCCCTGGAGCGGATCGACGCGGCGCTGACCGGCCTGGCCGTGGACACGGCGGTGGACCGGCTGAGCGAGTTGGTGGCGGTGGCGGCCGGCGAGGCGCGGATGATCGGGTTCACCCCGGACGCCGTCGCGATCGCGGTCCGGCGGGCGGTCGGCCGCGCGACCGGCTGGGCCGACCACACGTTCGACATCATCCACGGCGCCGCCGAGACGCCGCCGATGCAGATGGCGCTGGACCAGGTGCTGGCCGAGGCCGTCGCGGACGGCACCCGGGCGCCGACGCTGCGGATCTGGGAGTGGGAACGGCCGACCGTGGTGATCGGCTCGTTCCAGTCCCTGCGCAACGAGGTCGACACCGACGCCGCGGTCGCCTACGGGGTGACGGTGGTGCGCCGGATCTCCGGCGGCGGCGCCATGTTCATCGAACCGGGCAACACGATCACGTACTCGCTCTATGTGCCGACGTCGCTGGTCGAGGGGCTCAGCTTCGAGCGCTCGTATGCGTTCCTGGACGACTGGGTGCTCGGGGCGTTGCACGGCCTCGGCATCGATGCGAGCTACGTACCGCTGAACGACATCGCCTCGCCGGCCGGCAAGATCGGCGGCGCCGCCCAGAAGCGGCTGGCCTCCGGTTCGGTGCTGCACCACGCGACGATGGCGTACGACATCGACGCCGACAAGATGTTGCAGGTGTTGCGGATCGGCCGGGAGAAGCTGTCCGACAAGGGCACCAAGAGCGCCAACAAACGGGTCGATCCGCTGCGCAGTCAGACCGGGCTGACCCGGGCCGCGATCATCGAGGCGTACAAGGATCACTTCCGGTCCCGCTACGACACCCGGGACGCCGAGATCACCCCGGACGAGCGGGCCCGGGCGGAGCGGCTGGTCGAGGAGAAGTTCGGAACCACCGAGTGGCTCCACCGGGTTCCCTGATCCGGTCACTACTGTCCTGTAGGTGGACGGTGCGCAGCTTCTCCTGGTGGTGATCGCCGCGATCGTGGTGACGGCAGTGGCGCACCGGCGCGGCCTGCAGACGCCACTGATCCTGGTCGTGGTCGGGACGGCGGTCTCGTTCATCCCGGGCCTGCCGCGGTTCGAGATCGAGCCCGAGTTGATCTTGAGCTTCGTGCTGCCGCCGCTGCTCTATTCGACGGCGCTGGAGTTCTCGCTGATCCACTTCCTACGGAACCTGCGGCCAATCCTCGGCCTCGGCATCCTGCTGGTGGTGGCGACCACGCTGGTCGTCGGCGGCGCCGCGAACATCATGGTCAACGAGCTGACGCTGGGTGCGGCGCTGGTGCTCGGCGCCGTCGTCGCGCCGCCGGACGCGGTCAGCGCGGTCGCGATCGGCCGCCGGCTCGGCCTGTCCAAACGGGTGATGACGATCCTGACCGGGGAGAGCCTGGTCAACGACGCCGCGGCACTGACCCTGTTCACGATCACCACCGTCGCGGTCACCCAGCAGACCGCGTTCATCGAGAGCCCGGTCCTGTTCTTCGGCTACGGCGCCGTCGTGGGGCTCCTGGTCGGGCTGGTGTTGGCGGTGATCGTGCTGCGGACCCGGAGCCGGTTGAACAACGCCGGGCTGGAGACCGTGCTCGGCATCGTGGTGCCGTTCGCCGCGTACCTGATCGCCGAGGAGTTGCACGCCTCCGGCGTCGTCGCGGTGGTCGCGGCCGGGTTCCTGATCGGGCACAACGCGGACCGGACCGGGGTGGCCACCCGAATGCAGGAACGCGACGTCTGGCGGACCGTCTCCGTGCTGCTGGAGGCGTTCGTCTTCGCCTACATGGGCCTGCAGGTGAAGTTCGTCCTGGACGACGTCGTCGCCGAGGGACGGCCGATCGGCGGCGTGCTGCTGGCCGCGCTCGGCGTGCTGCTGGTGGTGATCTTGGTACGGGTCGCCTGGGTGCTGCTCGATCACGCCCGGCTGGTCGGGCAGGCCCGGCTCGGCCGCTGGTTCCTGCGCGACCGGCCCAACGCCAGGAAGGCGATCAAGCGCGCCCGGCACCGGGAGGGGCAACTGCCGCCCGAGCAACGGGTGCTGCCGCTCAAGTCCGATCTGGTGATCTCCTGGACCGGTATGCGCGGCGTGGTGACCCTGGCCGCGGCCGCCGGCATCCCGGCCGTGACGGCCTCCGGTGCCGAATTCCCCGGCCGGGCCACCATCCAGGTGATCGCGCTGGTCGTCGCGATCGGCACGCTGCTGATCCAGGGCGCCACGCTGCCCGCGTTCATCCGCAGCCTCAAGCTGGACCCGGCCGCCGACGAGGCGTACACCGCACAGCAGCACCGCCATGCCCAGCAGGTCATCCTCCGGGCCGGGCAGGACACGATGCGTGAGTTGTTCGCCAGACTGGCCGAGCAGAAGGGATCCGGCGTCGACCCGGCCGCCGTCGAGGCGTTCGCCGCCCGGTTCGCCGAGGCACAGCGGGCCCGGCAGCGGGTCGTCGATGATCTTGAACCGGCCGAGGCCGACGGCGAGCTCGACGGCCGGCACGACGCGAAGCGGCAGTTGATGGCCGAACAGTTCCAGCAGGCCCGGCTGGAGATGGTCCGGGCCCAGCGGCGTGCGCTGACCGCGGAACGGGATGCGTTCCGGCTCGACGACGACGTCTACCGGGAACTGATCGAACAGCTCGATCTCGACGAAGCGTCCGTCACAGCACGGCTTTCCTCACGATTGCAGTGATCTTGGTCCGCGGCACGGTGGATTTGGGGTTTCGAACCGGCTCTGCTGCAGTAGCGTTGGTGCTGACCATGCGGGAGCGACGTTCGATGTCGCCTGGGCGGAAGGGACTTGCGTGGCGGAGGAGGCTTACACATCCGACGACGAGGTCGCCGAGCCGCGCGACGAGACACCGACGAGCGAGATCACGTACGACGAACAGTTCTATCCGGCCCGCCCGCAGCGCCTGCGGCCGCGGGCCCGGTTGCGTGACCTCTTCGCGCTGCGGCCGCGGACGCCGCGCAACGGCAGGCCGTCCGGGGACAACCCGGCCTATGTCGCCTGGCTGCGCGAGGAGTCGATGCTCGGCGACGCGACGGCGATCGCCGCCCAGTTCTCCGGACTCGGCAGCATGTGGCAGAACCCGTACGCGCACCCGGATCCGCGGGCGGCGATCGACAAGGCCTCGGTCTGGTTCACCGCGTACCCGATCTCGTTGATCACCGCGCCCGGTCGCTCGTTCCTCGGCACCCTCGGTGACGACGACCTGTGGCGGGCGTTCGAGAAGATCGGCATCAAGGCGGTGCACACCGGGCCGGTGAAGCGGGCCGGCGGGCTGACCGGCTGGGACGCGACGCCGACCGTGGACGGCCACTTCGACCGGATCAGCACCCAGATCGACGAACAGTTCGGCACCGAGGAGGAGTTCCGCACGCTCTGCGAGGTGGCCGCCTCGCACGGCGGTACGGTGATCGACGACATCGTGCCCGGGCACACCGGGAAGGGCGCCGACTTCCGGCTCGCGGAGATGAAGGTGGACGACTACCCGGGCGTCTACCACATGGTCGAGATCGCGCCGGAGGACTGGCATCTGCTGCCCCGGGTGCCGCGCGGCCGCGATTCGATCAACCTCGACGCCGAGACCGAGGACCAGCTCGCCAAGGCCGGTTACATCATCGGCCAGATGCAGCGGGTGATCTTCTACGACCCGGGCATCAAGGACACCAACTGGAGCGCCACCGACGTCGTGCTCGGCGCGGACGGGGTGGAGCGGCGCTGGGTCTACCTGCACTACTTCAAGGAGGGCCAGCCGTCGATCAACTGGCTCGACCCGACGTTCGCCGGGATGCGGCTGGTGATCGGCGACGCCCTGCACTCGCTCGGTGATCTTGGTACGGGGGCGCTGCGGCTGGACGCGAACGGCTTCCTGGCCGTGGAGAAGACCACCGAGGGAGCGCCGGCCTGGTCCGAGGGCCATCCGCTGTCGGAGGCGGCGAACCAGTTCATCGCCTCGATGGTGCGCAAGGTCGGCGGCTTCACGTTCCAGGAACTGAACCTGACCATCGACGACATCAAGGCGACCTCGGAGCGGGGTGCCGACCTGTCGTACGACTTCGTCAACCGGCCCGCCTACCATCATGCGCTGGCCACCGCCGACACCGAGTTCCTCCGGCTCACCATGAACCTGGCCCTGTCGATGGGTGTGCCGCCGGTCGGGCTGGTGCATGCGCTGCAGAACCACGACGAGATGACGTACGAACTCGTCCACTTCGCCACCCTGCATGCCGAGGACGCGTTCCCGTTCCGCGGCGACGAGATCAGCGGGGCCGAGTTGGCCGTGACGATCCGGCAGGAACTGACCGACCGGTTGGCCGGCGACGCGGCGCCGTACAACGCGACGTTCACCACGAACGGGATCGCGTCCACGCTGGCGACGATCATCGCCGCCACGCTCGGCGTCACCGACCTCGACGAGATCACCCCGGCCGAAATCGAGACGATCAAGCGGGCGCACCTGCTGCTGGCCGCGTTCAACGCCTGGCAACCGGGCGTTTTCGCCTTGTCCGGTTGGGATCTGTGCGGTCTGCTGACGCTGCCGCGGAAGCAGGTCGAGCCGCTGCTGGCGACCGGCGACACCCGGTGGATCCATCGTGCCGCGTACGACCTGATGGACTACCAGCCGCACGCCCTGCACTCCGGGTCGCAGATGCCGCGCGGGGTCAGCCTGTACGGGGGACTGCCGGTTCAACTGGAGGACCCGGACTCGTTCGTGTCCGGCCTGGCCGCGATCCTGCGGGTCCGCAAGCGGTACCGGATCGACGTCGCGGAGCAGCTGGACGTGCCGCAGGTCTCGCAGCGGGCGATGCTGGTGATGGTGCACGCGCTGGAGGGCGACGCGCGGCAGGTGACGGTGCTCAACTTCTCCGACGAGCCGATCTCCGGCAGCGTCCTGTCCGAACATCTGATCCCGGGCGCGCCGGTGATCGACATGATGACGGACAAGATCATCGGCGAGGTGGACGACCTGCACAGCTTCCCGGTGATCTTGGACCCGTACCAGGGGTTGTCGTTGTTGATCAATCCGCCGGCCGACTCGGCGTAGGAGCGTGGCCGACCGGGCGCCGCGGCTGGCCTGGGACCTGGTCCTGGACCTGTCGGAGGTCGAGGACGGGCCGCTCTACCAGCGGCTGGCCCGGGCCCTCCGCGCCGCGATCCGGAACGGCCGGCTGCCCGGCGACACGGCCCTGCCGCCGAGCCGGATCCTCGCCGCCGAGTTGGGCATCTCCCGGGCCACCGTCACCGAGGCGTACGGGCAGCTGACCGCCGAGGGCTACCTGACCGCGCGGAGCGGTTCGGCGACCCGGGTCCGCCCCGGCCTGGTCTGGCAGGCGGAGGCCGAGCCGGTCGCCGACCCGGATCCGAGGCCCTGGCGGATCGACCTCGGCCCCGGCATCGCCGACCTGAACCTGTTTCCGCGGACGGCCTGGGCCGAGGCGATGCGACGGGCGATCGGCGGGTTGCCGGCGGGGGAGTTGGCCGCGGCCTATCCGGCCGGGCATCCGCGGGCCCGGCGGGCGGTCGCCGGCTATCTGCGCCGGGCCCGGGACGCGTACGCCGATGCCGCAGGCACCTTGCTGGTGCCGAGCGCGAGCGCCGGGATGCGGGCGCTGGCCGAGGCACTGGTGCGGGCCGGGCTGACCGAGATCGCGGTCGAGGACCCGAGCTGGGGCCGGCTGCGGGACCTCTGCGCGGCGCACGGTCTGACCCCGCGGCCGGTGCCGGTGGACGCCGACGGCCTGCTGGTGGACCGGCTGACCGGGCTCGCCGGCGTGCGCGCGGTGTTGATCACTCCGGCGCACCAGTTCCCGTCCGGGGTGGCCCTGTCGCCGGCCCGGCGCGCCGCGCTGCTGGCCTGGTGCCGCGACGTCGACGGCTTGATCATCGAGGACGACTACGACGCGCCGTTCCGCTACGACCGGGCCCAGGTCGCTTCCCTGCAAGGGATGGCGCCGGACCGGGTGGCCCTGCTCGGCTCGGTGTCGAAGACCCTGTCGCCCGCCCTCGGGCTCGGCTGGCTGGTGCCGCCGCCGGACTGGATCGAGCCCGTCGCGACCGCCTTGGACGGGATCGGGCCGTCCACCGTCGATGCGGTCGCGTTCGCCGAGTTGATCGAGTCCGGGCGGTACGACCAGCAACTCCGGCGGCTCCGGCTCTCGTACCGGAAACGGCGGGACCGCCTGGTCGAGCGGCTCGCCGCCGAACTGCCCGAGCTGCCCGTCTCGGGGCTGAGCGCCGGCCTGCACCTGGTCCTCGGCCTGCCGCCCGCGACCGACGTTCCTGATCTTGTCCGCCGCGCGGCCGAGGCCGACCTGCACCTGGTCGACCATGATCGTTACCGGGCCGCCGACCGCCCGCCCGACCCGCCCGCCCTGGTCCTCGGCTACGGCAACCTCCGCGACGCCCAGGTCGTCCCCGCCGTCCGCCTGCTCCGCGAACTCCTCGCCAACCGCCCCCGCCGCCCGACCACGGCGCCCTAAGTCTGTCGGGCCCACCGATCAGGTTTCCGCACCGCGGTGGTCCATACCGGTGAAGATCAACTCACCGAAAGGCACCTGCCATGCGAAAACTGACTTACGCCATGAACGTGACCCTGGACGGCTACACCGCCGCACCGGGCGACGACATCGGCTGGAGCGGGGACGACGAACCGGGCTCGCCGCCGAGCGACGAACTGTTCCAATGGTGGTCCGACCGGGTGGCGGCGCCTGGCCTGTCGCTGTACGGGCGCCGGCTCTGGGACGGGATGAGCTCGACCTGGCCGACCGCCGATCAACAGCCCGGCGCCACCCCGGCGGTGATCGAGTTCGCCCGCCGCTGGCGGGACCGGCCGAAGATCGTCTTCTCGTCGACGATCGACAAGGTGGCCTGGAACTCCCGGCTGGTCAGCGGCGACGCGGTCGCCGAGATCACCCGGCTCAAGGCCGAGGACGGCGACCCGATGGACATCGTCGGCGCGACGCTCGCCGGGGCGGCCATGAAGGCCGGGCTGATCGACGAGTACGTCCTCGTCACCGTGCCCGTCCTGGTCGGCGGCGGCACCCCGTACTTCACCACGCTGGACAACTGGGTCAACCTGGCCCTGGTGGAGACGCGGGCGTTCCCCGGCGGCCGGCTGATGACCCGGTACGAGAAGCGGCGATGATCACAGCGTCGCGGGCAGGCCCAGCCAGGACTTGCCCGCGGCGTCGAACCCGGTCAGCTCGGTGATCTTGCCATCCACGACGTGCAGGACCGAGACGGCGAACAGCCGGTGCCTCGATTCGTCCGGGGTGCGGAGGTAGAGCGCGACGGCGGGCATCAGGTTGACCGTCGTGATCAGGCCGCGCCAGTCGTCGTGACCGGGCTGGAAGAGCCCGCCGGCGACCCAGCCGTCCACCGCATCCTTCGCGGTGATCACCGACGTGCCCGCCTCGGGCAGCATGACGAATCGCAGGTCGTCGCGCAGCAGGGACGTCAGCCCGTCGAGGTCGTTGCGCTGATGGGCCTCGAGGTAGCGCCGCACCGTGCTGCGCTCGTCCTCCGACAGCTCGTGGGTCGCGGGCCGGCTCCAGTCGAGGCGCCGGTCGGGCAGCCGCTCCCGTACCGTCACCCGAGCCCGTTGCAGCGCGCTGGTCACCGAGCCGACGGTCAGCTCGAGCGTCTCGGCGGCGGTCGCCGCCGGCCAGCCGAGGACGTCGCGCAGGATGAACACCGCCCGCTGCCGCGGCGGTAGGTGCTGAACGGCGACGATGAACGCGAGCTCGATCGTCTCCCGCGCCACGGCCGATTCCTGCGGGTCCTCAGGCAGCATCCGATCCGGGTACGGCTGCAGGTAGAGCACCTCGTCGAGGTTCGCCAACCCGGCGGGGACCGGCGTCCGATCGTTGCGCTTCTCCAGGAAGTCGAGGCACGCGTTCGTCGCGATCCGGTAGAGCCAGGTCCGCACCGCGGCGCGGCCCTGGAACGATGCCCGCTTGCGCCACGCCCGCAGGAACGTCTCCTGGGTCAGGTCCTGGGCGTCCTCGTAGTTCGCGAGCATCCGGTAGCAGTGCAGCTGAAGCTCCCGCCGATGGCGCTCGGTCAGGATTTCGAAGTGCGTCGGGTCGTCCGAGCGGGCCGCCGCGATGAACGCGGCCGCGTCTGCGCCCGGCTGTCTTCCCTCGGTCATGATCACCGCCCAATCTCTGTGGGTCACCTACGGCCGGGAGTACGCGGCGGAATGCTCCCCAGTCGATCAGTCAGGTCGCGTCGGTGACCGGCCAGTCGGCGGGGAAGCGGTCTTCGTAGCGGGCCGCCTGGCGGTACAGGTCCTTGCGGCGGCGGGTGTTCAGCCGATCGCCGTACACGGTGCCGCGGGTGTGGTCGGTCTCGTGTTGCAGGCAGCGGCCCAGCGTGCCGCCGCCGGTGATCACGACCGGCTCGCCGAATTGATCTTGGCCGCGGCAGGTCGCGTATTCGGGCCGGGACACGTCCGCCTCGCCGCCGGGCAGTGACAGGCAGCCCTCGCCCAGGGTGATCAGGCTGCGCCGTCCGGGCGGGTCCAGCACCGGATTGCACACCACGCCGATCCGGCGTTCCCAGGTCTGGTCCGGGCAGTCGTAGACGAAGACCGCGAGGTCCACACCGATCTGCTGCGCCGCGAGCCCGGCCCCGTTCGCGGCCCGGTTGGTGGCGAACATGTCGGCCAGCAGCTGCTGCAACTCCGGACCGAAATCGGTGACGGGTCGGGCAGGCCGGTGCAGGACCGGATCGCCCCAGCGGACGATCGGCCGGGGACGGCCCAGGCGGAGCAGTTCAGCGATCGGCATCGGACCATCGTGCAGCATCCGAGCCGGCTTCGCACGACGCCCCGGGACGCTCAGGGGCGGCGGACGAACTGGGGCAGCCGCTGGAGCGCGTACGGATAGGGCAGCGGCCGGCTACTGACCTGGTCCAGCGCCGCGAGTTGATCATCGGTCAGCGACCAGCCGACGGCGCCGAGATTGTCCTCGAGCTGGCCGACCGTCCTGGCTCCGATGATCGGCGCGGTCACCCCCGGCTGCTGCAGCAGCCAGCGCAGCGCGACCTGGGACGGCGTCCGGCCGAGCTCGGCGGCGATCGCCGCGACCGCGTCGACCACCTGCCAGGTGTCCTCGGTCGCCTTCCGTTGCCAGCCCTCGGTCTGCTCGGCGTACCGGCTCTCAGCGGGCGGAGCCGTCTGGTCCCGGGTGTAGCGGCCGCTCAGCCAGCCGCCGTCCAGCGGGCTCCAGCAGATCACGCCGAGTCCTTCGTTCCGGCAGATCGGCAGCAGCTCCAACTCGGCGTCACGTTGCAGCAGGTTGTAGAGCGGTTGCAGGGCGACGAACGGCTCCCAGCCGTGCTGCCGGGCCAGATCAATCGACTTCTGCAACTGCCAGCCCGTGTAGTTGCTGGCACCGACGAAGCGCACCTTGCCGGACCTCACCAGCCCGTCCAGCGTCGAGAGCGTCTCCTCGATCGGCGTCGCATCGTCGAAGACGTGGATCTGGTACAGGTCGAGATAGTCGGTCTGCAGCCGGCGCAGGCTCGCCTCGACCGCCCGGATCAGATGCTTGCGGCCGGCGCCGTTCATCGGGCCGCCGGCGACCGATTCGCCATACGCCTTGCTGGCGATCACCAGCCGGTCCCGGTCCTGCCGCGCCAGCCAGCGACCGAGGATGGTCTCGGAGCCACCCAGCTGATAGACGTCGGCGGTGTCGATGAACGTCCCGCCGGCCGCGACGAACGCGTCCAGCATCCGATGCGCCTCGGCCTCCTCGGTTCGGTCCCCGAACGACATCGTGCCGAGCGCGAGCTCACTGACCTGCAACCCGGTCCGTCCCAGAAATCTGCTCTCCATGGGCGGAGCCTAGGATCCGAGCTGCCCCCGCGCCCGGGCCAATCGCCGCACAGGATCACGGGCCAATCCCGGCCGGCTCCGCTCAGCGGGCCCAGCGTCGACGGTTCAGCAGGAGCGACAGCGCGGCGGGGTAGTGGCCGGGTGTGATCCGGGCGAGCAGGTCGGGCACGGTGGGGGCGATCCCGGTCCGGATGCCGCCCGGATGGACCACCGTGACGCCGACCGCCGGGGTCCGCTCGGCGCGCAGCGACTCGGTGAAGCCGCGGACCGCGAACTTGCTGGTCGCATAGGCCGCCTGCCCGGCCGGCGCGATCAGGCCGAACAGGCTGGAAACGTTGACCAGATGGGAACCCGGATGGGAGCGGACCACGGGGATCAGGGCGCGGCAGAGGGTTACCGTCGCGTGCAGGTTGACCGGGCCAGGTCGGTGGCCAGCCGCTCGGTCGCGGCCGGGTCGGCGAGGTCGGCCAGGTAGCAGGTCACCGCCGTCCGCTGCCCGAGCGCTGGGGCGACACGGCCCAGCAGCTCGGCGTCCCGGTCGATCAGGGCGAGCCGCGGGCTCCGGTCGGCGAGTTGGTACGCGAGCCGTTCGCCGCTCGATCATGATCAACGGGGGACCGGCCATGATCAGGAGCGGCCCGCCGGCGGAACTGCAGGATGCCGTCGCGCAGCGGCCGGAAGCGCAGCGGCCGGAAGCGCAGCGGCCAGAGCTCGCGCAGGTAGTTCTGGTGGATCAGCCACGGCGACCGCTTGCCTTGCTTGGGCAGCGCTGCGGCGGCCCGGGCGATGTAGCCGGAGCGGAGATCGAGCAGCGGCCGGTCGCCCAGATCACCCTTCGGCGGCTCCGGCACCACCCGGTCGAAGCCGCGCCGGTCCATCAGGCGCAGCAGCCGGACCAGGTAGCCGCTGACCAGGTCGGCCCGCAGCGTCCAGGAGGCGTTGACGTAGCCGATCACCAGGCTCAGGTTCGGCACGCCGCAGAGCATGACGCCGCGGTACGTCACCGTACGGCCCGGATCGACCGGGACGCCGTCGACGCTGAGCCGGATGCCGCCAGCGATCCGTACCGTCAGGCCGGTCGCGGTGATGATCAACTCGGCGTCCAGCTCGCGGCCGGAGCGCAGCCGCAGCCCGGTCGGGGTGAAGGTGTCGATCCGGCCCGTGACGACCTCGACCCGGCCCTCGTTGATCGCGTGGAACAGGTCGCCGTCCGGGACGACGCAGAGCCGCTGGTCCCACGGCTGATAGGGCGGTGTGAAATGCGTGTCCAGGTCGTACGGCTCCGGCAGGGCGTGCCGCAGACCACGGCGGAGCCGCGCCTTCATCTCCTCCGGCCGGCGGCGGGACAACTCGTAGGAGGCCTGCGTCAGCAGCAGATTCCGCCAGCGGACCAGCCACGGCCGGAGCCGGCTCGGCAGCCAGCCGGGCAGCCGCTCGGCGAACGGGTCGTCCCGCGGCTGGGACACCACGTAGCTCGGCGTGCGCTGCACCATGATCACCTTCGCCGCGGTCCGGGCCAGCGCCGGAACCAGCGTCATCGCGGTCGCGCCACTGCCGATCACGATCACCCGCTTGCCGTCGTGATCAAGGTCCGCCGGCCACTGCTGCGGATGGACGATCCGCCCGCGGAACTCCTGCTCGCCGGGGAAGTCGGGCCGGTGACCGGCCTCGAAGTCGTAATAGCCGGCGCACAGCGCGAGCCAGCGGCAGGACAGCGTGCGGAGTTCGCCGCCGTGTTCGACCGTGACCGTCCATTGCGCCGCCGTGTCGTCCCAGTCCGCCGCCCGCACCCGGTGACCGAACCGGATCTCGCGGTCCACGCCGAACGCCCGCGCGGTGTCCTCGACGTAGTTGCGGATCGAGGCGCCGTCGGCGATCGCCCGCGGCCCGCGCCACGGCCGGAACGCATAGCCGAGGGTGAACATGTCCGAGTCCGAACGCACGCCCGGATAGCGGAACAGGTCCCAGGTCCCGCCGATCCGGTCCCGCGACTCGAGCACCGCGAACGTCCGGCCCGGGCGGCGCCGCCGGAGCTGACACGCGGCCCCGATCCCGGAGATGCCCGCGCCGACGATGATCACGTCGAACCGCTCCATCTTCCCTATCGTAGAGTCGGGACCAGATCCGGGGACCGAGTCGATCATGAAGGACGGTGCGGTGCAGCCACTGCCGGAACCGCTGGCCGAGGGCCTGCAGCGGCTGGCCGGTTCGCTGCCGACCGCTCGGCTGGCCGACCTGACCGGGCGGCTGATCGACCGCTACCAGGCCGACCGCCCGGCGCCGGCCGGCGCGCCGATCGTGGCGGCCGAGGAGCAGGCGGCCGCCTATGCGCTGTACCGGATGCCGGCCACCTTCGCCGCCGTCCGGTCGGCGCTGCACCAGGCGGCAGCGGCGCTGCCGGACTTCCGGCCGGAGCGGCACGTCGATCTCGGCGGCGGCACCGGAGGAGCGGTCTGGGCGGCTGCGCAGACCTGGCCCGGAATCGCCGAGCACCGGGTGATCGAGCAGGCGCCGGCCATGATCACGGTGGGCCGCCGGTTGCTGGCCGGCGCCGACGGTCCGGTCGGCGGGACGGCCTGGATCCGTTCCCTGCTGGACGATGCGCTGATCTTGCCGGAAGCCGATCTGATCACGATCTCGTACGTGCTCGGCGAGCTGGACCCGGCGTCGCGCCGGACCATGATCACCAAGCTGGCCGACGCGGGCGCCACGATCGCGATCATCGAGCCCGGCACCAAGGCGGGCTATCGCCGGGTCCTGGACGCCCGGGACCAGTTGATCACGGCCGGGCTGCGGATCGCCGCGCCCTGTCCGCACGACCTGGAGTGTCCGATGGCCGACAACGACGACTGGTGCCACTTCGCCGTCCGGATCGGGCGCTCGGCCACCCACCGGGTGATCAAGAACGCCGAGCTCTCCTACGAGGACGAGAAGTTCAGCTACCTGGTCGCGACCCGGGAACCGGTCGCGCCGGCGCCGGCTCGGATCGTCCGGCATCCCGGATATGCCAAGGGGCAGGTGGATCTGACGCTGTGCACGGTGCCGCCGGGGATCGAGCGGACCAAGATCACGAAGCGGGCCAAGGACGACTACCGCACGGCCAGGAAGGTCGAGTGGGGCGACCGCTGGCCCTGATGGTCAGCCGTTTTCGAGCGCGGCCGGGCCCTCTGAGCGGCGGATGTCGATCACGTGGCCGGACTGGCCGGAGAGCAGCACGTCCAGCGACTGCCGGGCGACCTCTGCCGAGGTGAGCAGCGTGCCGGGCGGCTCGTCGCCGAACGCCTTCGTGCGCATCGGCGTACCCGTCCGTTCCGGATTCAGGCAGTTCACCCGTACCCCGGCGTCGGCCCACTCGTCGGCCAGCGCCTGGGTCAGATTGACCACCGCCGCCTTCGCCGACGAATAGAGCGAGTAGCCGGACCGGCCGCGGGTGTAGGAGGACGAGGTGAACAGCAGCAGCGATCCGTGGCTCGCGGCCAGGTGCGGGAAGAACTCCTGGGCGATGAACACCGGCGCCAGGTAGTTGATCTCCGTCGCCGCGTAGATCGCCTCCTCCGAGTATTCGGCCAGTTCGCCGAGCGGCAGGATGCCGGCCGTGTTGACCACGAAGTCGACCCGGCCGTCCTTCGCGATGACCTCCTCGGCGGCCTTCGTGATGTCAGCCCGGCGCTCGACGTGGGTGTCGGTCGAGGAGCGGGAGAACGCGCGCAC
Organism: Microlunatus parietis; assembly: GCF_013407955.1. Taxonomy (GTDB): domain Bacteria; phylum Actinomycetota; class Actinomycetes; order Propionibacteriales; family Propionibacteriaceae; genus Microlunatus; species Microlunatus parietis. The sequence goes on from NZ_JACCBU010000001.1 coordinate 7,154,988, forward strand.
GGTCGCGCCGTAGCCCGCGGCGAGCTCGGCGATGTCGTGGCCGATCCCGTACGAGCCGCCGAAGACGACCATGATCTTTCCGGCCAGCCGGCGCCGGTACTCGTCGTCGCTGAGCGGCTCCGGGCGATCGGCCGAGGCCAACTGGAACAGCTTGTCCGCAAGGGAGATGTCGATCGGCTCGGTGACCTTCATGTTGCGCTCGTGGCCGGCGACGACGGCGATCTCGACGTCCGGCAGGTAGCGCAGGACGACGGTGCAGTCGTCGGTCGCCATGAAGTTCGGGTCCTCGGCCGCCTTCGCGTACGCCGCCCTGATCGTGGAGAGCCGGAACGACTGCGGCGTCTGGCCGCGGCGCAGCAGATGCCGGGGCAGTACGTCGGTCATCCGGGCGCCGGGATCGTCGACCATGATCACCGTGTCCGCCGACGGGATCGCGGTGTCCACCGCCTGGTGGGTGCGCAGCGCCTCGACGTTCGCCGCGATGATCGTCTGCGACACCAGCGGCCGGACCGCGTCGTGCAGCAGCACGTTGCAATCCTCGTCGCCGAGCGCGTTGAGCGCGATGGCGGTGGTGTCGTTGCGGGTGCCGCCCGCGCCGGCCCCCTCCAGGATCTGGCTGACCTTGTCGTAGCCGCCCTTCTTGACGATGGCCCGGATCTCGTCCAGGTAGCCCGGGGTCATCAGCACGAGGATCTCGTCGATCAGCGGCGACGCCTGGAAAGTGGCCAGGGTGTGCTCGATGATCGGCTTCCCGGCGACCTTGATCAACTGTTTGGGGATGCTCATGCCGACCCGGGTGCCGATGCCTCCGGCCAGGATCACGGCGACGTTACGCAAGCTTGTCACCGGACGAACTCTAACTGTTCCGCCGTGGGACATGTGGAACACGCCGTGGCGTCACCTGGACGTCGCCGTGTGGGCGCCACCGGGAAACCTTCTGCCGCGATACCGTTGCGCGATGAAGTCCCTGGAGGTGCTGGCGGAGATCCATCGGCGGCTGCAGCCGGAGCGCTACCTCGAGATCGGGGTACGTCAGGGACACAGTCTGGCCCTGGCCCGCTGCCAGGCGATCGGGATCGATCCGCAGTACGCCATCGAGGCGGAGCTGCGCTGCGACGTGGCCCTGTTCCGGACCACGAGCGACGACTACTTCAACCGGCCCGACCCGCTGGAGCCGACCGGCGGGCGGCCGTTCGACCTGGCGTACGTGGACGGGCTGCACCTCTTCGAGTTCGTGCTCCGGGACGTGATCAACGTCGAGCGCTGCAGCTCGCCGCGCGGGGTGATCCTGCTCGACGGGGTGCTGCCGCGCAACGTCGACGAGGCCGCCCGAGTGCGGCACACCGGGGTCTGGACCGGCGACGCGTACCAGCTGATCGGCGTGCTGCGGACGTATCGGCCGGACCTCGCTGTCGTACCGCTGGCCACCGAGCCGACCGGGATGCTGCTGCTGGCCGGCCTGGACCCGACCAACACCGTGCTGGCCGCCCGCTACGACCAGATCGTCTCCGAGTTCCGAGCCACCGACCCGCAGCAGGTCCCAGCCGACCTGCTCGACCGCCTGGACGCCCAACCGGCCGCCCGCGTCCTCGAGTCCGACCTCTGGTCCGTCCTCCGCGAAGCGTCGCCCACCGACGGCCCCGTGATGGTCCAGCAACAGGTAGCCGGCTGCCTCTCCACACACCTCGGCCCCGCCTTCGCCCGCTGACCCGCCGATCCAGCGACCGGTCACAAAAGCAGGCGTTTGGGCGGCGTGTCGCTGCTGAGGTGCCCGGTCGGATAGAGCGAGCGGACCCGGCGCCGGTGCGGGCAGCATGAACTGCTCGCGATCAGGGATCGCGTGGCGAGAAAACGACCTGGATCTCATCGAAGTGCGTCGATTTCTCGCCACTCGACCAGTTCCGTCGGCGGTTCCTTAGTGGCGGGGGCGGAGGGAGCGGTTGACTCGGCGGTAGAAGGCTCGGGCGGCCGGGTTGTGGGAGAGGCGTTGCGCCGCGGGCTCGAGGAAGGCGGGGATGCGGTGGCGGAGGCGGGTCAGCACCGTGGGCGGGGGCTTCGGGGAGGTCCGGCGGGGGCGGTCCGAGGGCGGTTCGGGTTCGGGGGCGACCGGGGCGGGGATGACGCGGGGGCGGGGCGGCTTCGGGGTCGCGATGACGGCCATGCTGCCGGACGGGTCGATGCGCAGGCTGAGGCCGGTCTCGGCGGGCTTCGCGCCGCCGAACGCGACGGCCAGCGAGTTGGTGCCGGCGAGGCCGGACAGGTAGCTCTCCACCCGGGCCTGGCCGTCGGCGCAGATCAGGGTGGCCGGGGCGGCCGCGTCGCGCTGGACCAGCTGGCCGCGGATCGCGGCCGCACCGGTGACGTGGAGGGACGGCACCATCAGCCGGGCCCGGGTGCCGCGGACGCTCTCGGTGACCTCGGCGCCGTCGGCCGGCAGCGCACCGAGGGCCGGGTAGCGAGTGGCGCCGACGTCGACGGCGAGGCCGTCGCCGTGCCGGGCGGTCGCGACCAGCAGGCCGTCCAGCACCGCGGACGGTGCGTCGGCGGCCGGGATCCGGAGCCGGCAGCCGGTGTGGTCCGGGCTGATCACCGAGACCCAGAGTTCCCAGACGCCCGGGGCCAGCGGCTCGCCAAGAGCGGCCCGGCGCGGATCGAGTTCGGCCCGCGCCACCCGCTTGTCGGAGTCCGGGTCGTCCGGCCGCGGCGCGTCGGTGGGCAGCCAGAAGTCCAGGCCGGACGCCGGGTGGTGGACGGCGAACCGCAGTTGTTGATCATGGAGCCGCCGGTCCGCGACCGCCATCGCGGCCGCCTCGGATCGCAGCGTCACCTCGACCCGGAGCCGGCCGTCGACCCAGCGGGCGGCCACGCCGGACCGGGTGATCGGCGGCGTGTTGCTGGGCCGCGGATCCAGATAGAGGGCGGGGTAGTCGGCCAGCACGCCGCCGCGGCGGGTGTGCCGGCGCGGATCGGTCAGGACCGCGGTCCGGTACAGCACGAACGGCTCCGGACGATCCGGTACGTCTCCGGACCAGACCGAGTTCTCGCCGAACAGGCCGTCCAGGATCCCGGCCGCGCTGCGGTAGGCGACCCGGCCGGTCAGCCGGTCCAGATCCTGTTCCGCCGCGTACCGGGTCAGTCGCTCCAGCGCCTCCGGCAGCACCCGGGCCCTGCGTTCCATCACGCTCGGGCCGAGGATCAGCGTCCAGTCGCCGCTGGCCAGCGCCGCGGCGCCGTGCTTCGACGCCTCGGCCGGCCCGGGGTTGTGGTGGACCAGGACGTTCGGCCGGTGCTGCGCGTAGCGGTCGAGGCGCCGGGCCAACTCGCCGTTGCCGGTGGCCAGGATGACCTGCAGCCGCGCGGCGGGCAGCGACTGGGCATCGAGTGAGGCCAGGGTGGCGGACAACTCCTGGGCGGGGCGGTCCGCATACACCACGACCGAGACGGAGTGCGACATCGGATCAACCTTAACGGCGATTCCCCGCTCCGTCGCCGGTTCCTGGCGCGCCGTGGACACCGTTGGCCCCGCTGCGGGCACATCGCCCGTAAACTTCCCCGCCATGGCGAGGACAGGCGAACGTCGGAGCTCCGTGACCCGGCTGAAACGGCGGCTCCGCCGCGTGGCCAAACGGACTCCGGTGCTGAACGGCCTGCTCCGCCGATACGACAGCGCCCGCAAGGCCGCGGCCCCGCCGCCCGCCGCCAAGAAGGCCCCGGCCAAGAAGGCGGCGCCGCAGCCGGCCAAGAAGGCGGCCGCGTCCAAGATCAACTTCGGCGATCTGGTGTTCGTGGTCGCCGGGGTCCGCTGGCTCGGCCCGGCGACGTACGAACTCACCGGCTGGGCGTACGGCAGCAAGCTGCCCGCGACGATCAACCCGCCCCAGCTCCGGCTCTGGCTGGCCGGCGGCGACCTGTCGGTGGAGGCGACCGTCGAGCAGCGGGTCGACCTGCGGGCGAACCTGTACGCGGCCGACGACAAGCACGACCGCAGCGGCTCCGGCTTCAAGGCGGTGGTCGACCTGAAGCCGCTGCTGACCAGCGCCGACACCGAGCAGCTCACGGTTCGCTGCGCCCTGACCCGGCAGAGTTCGAAGCTCGAGGGTACGGTCACCGGCCGGCAGGACCAGGGCTCCGCCGGCAGCCTCGCCCCGTCCGCCGGCGGCGCCGGACCGGACCAGGCGCCGCGGCACCTACAGCCGGTCTGGTCCAAGACCGACGGCCTGACGATCGTCCGCAAGGACGGCGAACCGCCGCGCCCGGCCACGGCGCCGGTGATGATCAACGAATGGGTCGCCTACGATCCCGGCGCCCCGCGGATCCGGGCCGCCGGCTGGGTCGCCGAGGACGTCGACCCGGAGACGGTGACCCTCGAACTGCGCGGGCCGCTCGGCGCGGTGCCGGCCGACCTGACCTGGCAGCGGCGCAGCTTCACCCTGACCGTCAACCTCGAGGCGAGCTTCTGGAACGGGCCGGTGGCGCCGCTGTCGATCGGCCACTACCGGCTCTGGGCCTTGGCCGGCGGCGAGCCGATCGACGTCAGGCTGGCCCCGGAGGCGATCGCCGACCTGCCGGTCGAGTTCGAGTCGAGCCGGCTCAACGCGACGCTGGGCCGCGGCGGCAAGGACGTCCCGTCGGTGCACATCGCGCCCCCGCTGCGGGTCGACGAGGCCGGCCTGTACGCGTTCCGCCAGCAGCGGGACCGCTACTGGTCCACCCCGTCCGAGCGCGACGGCTCGGTCTACTTCGAGAGCTTCTACGCCCGCAGCGCGACTGACAGCCCGCGCGCCATCCACGAGGAACTGGTCCGGCGCGGCACCGACCGCACCCTCTACTGGACGGTGGCGGACTACTCGGTGCCGCTGCCCGAGGGCGCCACGCCGCTGCTCTGGAAGAGCCGGGAGTGGTTCGAGGTGCTCGGCAAGGCCTCGTACTTCTTCCACAACTGCGGCGCGCCGATCCCGCTGCGCCAGCACAAGCGGCCCGGCCAGACCGTCGTCCAGACCTGGCACGGCACGCCGCTGAAGCTGCTCGGCAACGACCGCCCGGTGAACCGGGACCGGGCCAATTACAAGAAGCTGCAGGTCGCGCTGTCCTCGGACTGGGACTACCTGCTGGCGCAGAACTCGTACGCGGCGGAGATCTTCCGGGAGGCCTACTTCTACGAGGGCCCGCTGCTGGAGCTCGGCTACCCGCGCAACGACACGCTGGTGACCACGCCGCCGGAGCAGGTCGCCGCGATCCGAGAGGGGCTGGGCCTGCGGCCGGACCAGAAGGTGATCTTGTACGCGCCGACCTGGCGTGACGGCGAGGGACACGTCGTCGGCTACCTCGACCTGGAATGGCTGGGCCGACAGCTCGGGCCGGACTACGTCTTCCTGCTCCGCGGCCACACCAACTCGCTGCGCCCGGGGGCCCGCGTGTTCGGCAGTAACATCATCGACGCGACCTCGTACCCGCTGCTGAACGATCTGCTGCTGGCGGCCGACCTGGTGATCACCGACTACTCGTCGATCATGTTCGACTACACGGTGACCGGGAAGCCGATCCAGTTCTTCGTGCCCGACTACGACGACTACCGGGACCGCCGCCGCGGGCTCTACTTCGACCTGGCCGAGAGCGCGCCCGGGCCGCTGTCGTACACGCCGGAGGAGTTGGTCGAGAACGTTCGCAACGCGGACGCGAAGCACGCCGAGCACGCGGACGCCTATGCGGCCTGGGTGGCCAAGTTCAACCCGCGCGACGACGGCCAGGCGGCCGCGCGCGTGGTCGACGTCGTGTTCGGTGACGAGAACGTGAACCGAAAGTGAAGAGGGGATAAGTTGTGCCGATGAGGTATCTCGAGGTCCTGGAATACGCGCACCGGAAGCTGAACCCGGCCACCTATCTTGAGATCGGCGTACGGACCGGGACCAGTCTCGCGCTGGCCCGCTGCCGCGCGATCGGGATCGACCCGGCGTTCACGATCAAGTCCGAGTTGCACTGCGACGTGTCCCTGTTCCGGACCACGAGCGACGCCTACTTCAGCCAGCCCGACCCGCTGGCGGCGACCGGCGGCCGGCCGTTCGAACTGGCCTTCATCGACGGCATGCACCTCTTCGAGTACGCCCTCCGCGACTTCATCAACGCCGAACGGTACAGCTCGACCAGGGGCGTCATCTTCTTCGACGACATGATGCCGAACACGGTCGACGAGGCCGCCCGGGTCAAGCACACCCGGCTCTGGACCGGCGACGTGTACTCGATGGTCGAGGTGCTGCGCCGGTACCGCCCGGACCTGACCGTCGTCGCGATCGACGTCCGGCCGACCGGGCTGCTGCTGGTCACCGGCCTGGACCCGGAGAACACGGTGCTGGCCGACAACTTCACCGAGATCCTGGCCGAGTTCCGCAGGCCCGACCCGCAGCCGGTGCCGATCCAGCTGATCGACCGGCTCGGCGCGCAGGCCCCGGAGCGGGTCATGCAGTCCGACCTCTGGGACACGCTGAACGGCGTCCGGGCCGGCACTCCGGCGCACGAGGTGCAGGCCCAGCTGTCCGAGCGGCTCGGCGCCTCGCTCGGCGCCGCGTACGCCTGACCCCAGAAAGCCCGCGTCTCGACCCTGATTCTCTGCGCAAATCCCCGCGCCCCGCGACATCTGCGGTGATACTTGGCGGACTGCCGGAGAACGAAATCGAGGCTGGGGATGCGGACCTGCGTAAGCCTTGTCGTACCGACGTACCGGACGGAGCCGGACCACCTCGGGATGCTGGTGGAGTCGGTCGACCGGCTGACGCTGCCCGCGGACGCATTCGAGTTGATCTTCGTCGACGACGGGTCGCCGGACGACACGTACGCACGGCTTCAGAAGCTCGCCGCTGAGCGGCCCCACACGATCGCCCGGCAGATCCCCAACTCCGGCTGGCCGGGCCGGCCGCGCAACGTCGGCACCGACCAGGCGTCCGGCGAGTACGTGCTCTACCTGGATCACGACGATGTGCTGTTCCCGGACGGCCTGGAGCACGCGTACGCCTTCGGACACCGGCACCAGGCCGACGTGGTGAACGTCAAGGAGGCCCGGACCAAGGGGTGGGGCTGGGGCTGGGACACCTACGACCAGGACCGGGCCCCGGCGCCCGAGTCCGCACTGGCCGACCTGCTGCCGCTGACGCCGCACAAGCTCTACCGCCGGGACTTCCTGCGGGAGCAGCACGTGCGCTTCGACGAGCGGCGGCGGCTGCTCTGGGAGGACGTCCGGTTCAACCTACTCGCGTACGCCCGCGGTGCCCGGGTCGCCGTCTTCGGCAGCCGGGCCTGCTACCACTGGATGAAGCGGGAGGCCGGCACCTCGACCACGTTCGGGGTCGACGTGGAGGAGAAGTGGCGCAACCTGACCGACCTGGTCCGCTCCAGCGCCGACCTGCTGCCGCCCGGGCCGCGGCGCGACGAGGTGCTGCTGCACCTCTACCGGGGCCGGTTCCTGGATCGGCTCGGCGCGTGGATGCTGACCGCGCGGCCGCAGCGCCTGGAGTACGAGACGGAGCGGGCCCGCGCGCTGGCCGAGGAGCTGATCCCGGAGCGCCTGGACGCTGGACTGACGCCGCCGGTCCGCGCCCGTTCGCGCTGCCTGCGGACCGGTGACCTCGACACGGCGCGGCGGCTGGCGCTGATCGAACGCGGTGTCAGCGCGTCGGCGGTCGCGGTCGCTGTGTCCTGGCAGGGACCGCGGCTGCTGCTGACCATCGAGTCACAGCTGCGGTACGAGGGAGCGCCGCTGATCCTGACCCGGACCGCGGACGGGCGGCTGCAGCGGGAGCCGGACGCCGCCGTCCGGGCGGCACTCGGTCAAGATCAACTCGACTTCGCCGGCTCGGCGGACACCGGGCTGCTCCAGTTCGGGCTGAAGGCGCGGGACACCCGGGAGGACTGGCACGTCGGCGAACCCGGCCCGCTGGCGCTGGAGCCGGCCGGCGACCGGTTCGTGATCAAGGGCCGGCACACGGCGGCCGTCGAGATCGGGACCGCGATCTTCGGCCGGCCGCTGGGGCAGCAGCCGTACGACGTCAGCCTCAGCACCACCGCCCTGGACCGCCGGTTCCACCACGCCGCGCCCGGACCGGACGGGCTCGTGCTGCCGGCCTTGATCGACGGGACGGCGGTGATCGCCTATACCAACCGGAGCGGCGGCCTGTCGCTGGACGTGGGGGAGCGCTTCCGTACCGTCGCGGCGGGGGCGGCCTCGCCCGACGCGACCGTCGACCTGCTCCCGTCCGACGGCGGCTCGGTACTGGAGCTCGGGGTGCCGGGCGTCCACGTGCACGGCTGTACGGCCCTGCCCGGCACGGTCCGGCTGGTCCCCGACGACGACCGGGAGCCGGTCGAGCTCAGCGCGACCCTGCTCGGTTCGGACGGCCGGGCCCGGATCCGTACCGCGGCGGCGGCGATCGCCCCGGGCACGTACACGATCCAGGTGCGGTTCAGCGGCCGCACCACGAAGACCGACCACACGGTGACCGTACGGTCGACCCTCAGCACCCGCTTCCGCCGCCTGCTCCACCGGCGCTGAGTCCCTGCCGAGGGGCCGTCAGTTTTTCACGTTGCGTGAAAAACTGGCGCTTTACCAGAGAAACTTCCCTGGTAAAGCGACAACTTTTCACGGGACGTGAAAAACCGACACCCCGGTCCGGAAGCGGATGGGGCGCGGAGATGGTCAGCGCAGGGCGCGGTTGATCCGGCCGTAGAGCGAGCGGGCCGCGGAGTTGCGGGACAGGCCCTTCACGGCCGGCTCCAGGAAGCCGGGGACGCGGCGGCGCAGCTTGGTCAGGGCCGTCGGCGGGGCCTTCTTCTTCGCCTTCTTCTTGGCCGCCGGCTTCGGCTTCGGCGGCGCCGGCTTCGGGGCGGGCTTGGCGACCGGCTTGGGAGCCGGAGGCTTCGGGGCCGGCTTGGGCGGCGTCGGCGCGATGGACATGGCGCCGACCGGGTCGATGGTCAGGGTCAGGCCGGTGTCGGCGGCGTGGCTGGTGCCGAACTTGGTCAGCAGCGGGCTGCTGCCGGCCATTCCGGACAGCAGGCACTCGACCCGGGCCTCGCCGTCAGTGGCGATCAGTTCGGCTGGCAGCGGGAACGTGCCCTGCTGCAGGAAGCCCTCGATCCGGGCGTCGCCGTGCACGTGCAGCCCCGGTGCCGGCAGGGTCGCGAGGGTGCCCCCGGCGGCCTCGGTGATCGTGGCCCGCCCGGCCGGCAGCTCACCGAGCCCGGCCAGCATGGTGGCGCCGAGGTCGAGCGAGAACCCGTTCCCGGTCACGCCGAGGGCGACCAGCGTGCCGTCGACGACGGCCGACGGCGCGGTGATCGGTGGCACGCGGACCCGTTCGCCGGTGCCGTCGCCGTCGATCGCGGTCAGCCACAGGCCCCAGGCGCCGCCGGCGAGCTGCGGCACCTCGGCCTCGGCGGCGAGATCGATCGTGGCCCGGACGACGGTGCCGCCGTCGGCGGCGGGTTCGGTCGTCGTCGGCAGCCAGTGCTCCAGGCCGGTGGCCCGGTGCTGCAAGGTGTACGCCAGCTCGGCGGACGAGGACGCGGTGGCGGTCACGGTCAAGACGGTGCCCTGCCAGGAGGCGGCCGCGTCGGTCATCGCGAAGGACGCCGCCGGACCCTCGGCACCGTCCTGCTCGCCGAGCACCAGGCACGCGTAATCGGCGAACACGCCGCCGGTGCCCGGATTGTCGGAGGCGTTCCGGAGCCGCTCGGTCCGGTGCAGGATGCACGGCGACGGCGGCACCGGACCGCCGGAACGCTGCTCGGTCAGCCGGAACAGGCCGGTCAGCCGCCCCTTCGCGTTCCGGTACGCGACCTGCGCCGCGAGCCAGTCCAGTTGATGCTTTTCGGCGTGGTCGACCAGCCGGCGCAGCGACTCGGGCAGCAGCTCGGCGTCCCGGGTCGCCGTCTCCGTACCGAAGATCACGGTCCAGGCGCCGGAGGCCGCGCCGAACGCCTGGGCCAGGGCCGCCTCGGCCGGGCCGGCGGACCGGCGCACGGTCACGTTCGGGCGCCGCGCGGCCAGGTCCTCCAGCCGCTCGGCCTGCCCGTCACCGGTACTGACCAGCACGATCTCCAGTTCGGACGGGTTCAGCGTCTGCTTGTCCAGGGAGGAGATCAGCTTCGCCAGCCGTCGCGGCTCGCGGTCGGCGGTGATCAGTACCGAAACTTCTACGGGCATCCGGGTGTCCTGTTGTTCGAGAGTTGTCAGTTCGTCGTAACCTGCACACTACCGTCGGGTTCTTCGATGGTCATTTAACAGTGCACAGCGGGAGTCTGGTGGATACGTCACGCCCATCCGAGCAGCCACGCCGCGTCGCGCGACTCAAGAAGCTGGGTCGTCGCTACGCCCCGGACTGGCTGAAGAGCGCCTACCGGTCGGCGCGCGGCGAGGCCGCACGTTCCGGCAACGGGACCCCAGCGAAGGCCGGCAACGGGACCACCCAGACGAAGGCCGGCAACGGGACCCAGACGAAGGCCGGATCCGTGCCGTGGGTGGACGTAGCCCAGGACCGCGGCTGGACCCCGGACAAGCCGACCCGCGCGTTCCTGGCCCGGCTGGAGGAGGCCCTGCCGCAGGGCCGGACGAACCGGATCGCCCTGTTCACCGACGACACCTCGGCCGAGCTGACCGCTCTGCTGGTGCAGGTGCTGCCGAACAGTTCCGTGTTCGCGGTCGCCGACGGTACGGACTCCGACCAGCACGCCGAGCTCACCGCCCAGGGACCGCTCGACGTGATCATCGACGCCACCCTGGCCGCCCCTGCCGAGCGGCTGCGCCGGTTCCGCCGGACCCTGTTCCACCTCAGGGCCGGCGGCCGCTACTGCGTCCGCAGCGCCGCCGCCGGGCTCACCGCCGACGCCAAGAAGACGCCGTCGATCTGGGAGTTCGTCAGCCGGGTCACCGACGACCGGGACCGCGGCCGGTTCTCCGACGTCGAGGACAAGAAACCGACTCCCCGCAAGGACGAGAAGGGGATCGCCGAGGCGGTCCGCGGGATCTCCTACGACGACGCGTTGTTGATCATCACCAGCGCCGGGCCCGCGCTGCCGAAGTTGCGCGAGTGGGAAGTGGAGCGGGTGCTGGCGGCCAAGCCGGAGATCGGCCGGATCCTGACCAGGCTGCCGGCGACCACGTTCTCCCGGGTCGGCGACCTGCGCTACAACCATGATCGGCACGACCCGCGGTTCGCCACCGAATACAAGGTGCCCGAGCTGCAGCTACGCGAGTACGACGACGCGCTGGCCTGCCCGCACCAGGTGGTGCTGTCGCACGACGTGATCCTGCCCGACACGTTCCGGCACCTGACCCATCCGCGGCTGAAGAACCGGTTCCTGGACGACCTGAACCCGCTGTTCGCCCGCTACCCGCGGAAGGTGTCGGAACCGAAGGAACTCTCGGGCAGCTACTTCTACCTGTCCTCGGAATGGCCGCGGCACTTCGGCCACATGATGACCGAGCAGCTGTCCCGGATGTGGGCCTGGTCGGCTGCCAAGGAGCGGCATCCCGACCTGAAGGTGCTGCTGCCGCTGCCCGGCGGCCACAACGAACTGGCCCCGTTCGAGCGGGAGGTGCTGATGGCGGCCGGCGCCGGGCCGGACGACTTCGTGTCGCCGAAGGGCGTGCTCCGGGTGGAGAAGCTGCTGTCGGCCACGCCGATGCTGGTCAACCCGAGCTACGTCCACCCGGAGCTTCCGGACGTCTGGCGCCGGGCCGGCGCGAAGCTGGTTGCCGAGGGCAGGGCCCGGAGCGAGCAGGACCGGCCGGCGAAGGTGTTCGTGTCCCGCCGTTCCAACTACAAACGCGCCTGCCACAACCTCACCGAGGTGGAGGAGTTCTTCACCCGGCACGGGTTCACGATCGTCTACCCGGAGGACTACGACGTCGCCGAGCAGGCGACGATCTTCGACTCCGCCGAGCTGATCGCCGGGTTCGCCGGCAGCGCCATGTTCAGCCTGATCTTCTGCGCCGAACCCAAACGGGTCATCCTGATCTCGTCCGAGTCGTACACGGCGCGGAACGAATACATGATGGCCTTCGCGATGGGGCACCGGGTCAGCCTGGTCTGGTGCGACCCGGACATCGCCCAGCCGGAGAAGGGTTGGGACGGCAAGGCGTTCGCGTCGGGGTTCAGCGTCGACTTCGAACGCGACGGTGACTTCCTCACCGACGCGGCAACCACAGACTGGTGACCCATGCCGAAAGTCAGCGTCGTCATTGCGACGTACAACTCGGGAAGCCGGGTCGAGGAGACCGTACGAAGTCTGCTCGGCCAGACCCTGCCCGCGGAGGAGTACGAGGGGATCTTCGTCGACGACGGCTCCACCGACGGCACGTACGCCCTCGTCGAACGGCTGATCAAGGACCAGCCGCAGCTGCGACTGCACCAGATCCCGAACTCCGGCTGGTCCGGCCGGCCGCGCAACCTGGGCACCGACCGCGCCACCGGCGAGTACGTCCTCTATCTCGATCATGACGACCAGCTGTTCCCGGACGCCCTGCGGAGGATGTACGACTACGCGGTCGAGACCGGCGCCGACGTGGTGCTCGGCAAGGAGGTGATGAAGGGCGACCCGCTGACGCCCGGCTGGCCGACCTGGCAGGGCAACGTCGCCGACGCCGGCGTGGACCAGCGGGTGCTGCACTGCGTGACGCCGCACAAGCTGTACCGCCGGTCGCTGCTGGCCGAGACCAAGATCAGATTCCCGGAGGGCCCGGTCCGGTTGGAGGACCAGTACTTCAACGCGGCGGTCTACGCGGCGACCGACAAGATCGCGATCTTGGCCGACTATCCCTGCTACCAATGGCTGATCCATGATCAGAACCTGCACCGGGCCGGCTTCGACTTCGACGTCTTCCTGGACTCGTTCGAACGGTCGCTGGAGCCGATCGAGGCGCTGCCCGACGGGCCGAAGCGGCGGGCCCTGCTGAAACGCTGGTACGTCCGCGTGATCCTGCGCTGGCTCGGCCCCGGTGATCACCCGATCCGGGACCGCTTCCTGTCCGAGGCGGACCGGCTGCTGCGGCACTTCCCGGTCGGGATGGACGCCGACCTGGAGCCGATCGACCGGGTCCGGTCCTGGCTCTACCGGCGCGGTGACCGGGCCGGCCTGGACGCCCTGCGGGAACGGGACCGGACCGTCAAGCTCGGGCTGGACCCGGTCCGTGAGGTGGCCTGGGACCGGGGCGTGCTGCGGGTGATGATCAAGGGCCGGCTGCAGGCGGGCGACGAACCGTACCCGGTCGCCGAGGGGACCGACGGCCCGATCATCGACCTGGCCGGCGCCGGGCTGCCCGACCTGCCGCCCGAGTCGGCCACCCGGCTCGGCGACCTGGCCGCCACCGTGGTCGACCTCGGGCTGCGCGGCCGCAACTCCGGCGTCGAGTGGCCGATGCCCGGCGGTACGCCGCTGCGACTGGACGCCGAACGCCGGCTCACGTTCACCGTTGCCGCGCGGATCGAGCTCGGCCCGGGCGGCAGCCCGTTGCGGGGCTGGCTGGACGGCGGCGAGGGTGACGAGATCTTCGACGCCCGGCTGCACCTGACCGGGCTCGGCTACGAACGGATCGACCCGGTCCGCGCCGACCCCCTTCGACAGGCTCAGGACGGCGCTTCGACAGGCTCAGGGCACGGATTCGAGGTGCCCGCGTTGATCGCAGGGTTGCCTGCGGTGCCGTACCGGACCAACGACGGGCGGCTCGCGGTCGACCTGACCCGGCTCGGCGAGGCCCGCCGGATCCTGCCGCTGACCAGGATCGACCCGGCCGCCAGCCGGGTCCGGCCCGATCGGGTCCGGCTCGGCCTGACCGGCCTGCACACGTACGGCGACACCGAACTCACCGGCACCGTCGGGTACGAGAGCTCGGCGCCGGCCGCCCTGGTCGCCGAGCCCGACCGGCCCGCCGAACTGCGGTTCCGGCCCGAACCGGGCGACACGTTCGCCGTCCACGCCCGCTTCCAGGACCGCCAGACGCCGCTGCGCGCCGAGCTCGACCTGGCCGCCGAACCACCCGTCGTCCGGCCGCTCCCGGAACCGGCCGCGGCCAAGTCACATGCCGTCCCCGGGGCCAAGCCCACCGGAACGCTGCGGACCGACGACGTCCGGGTCACCTGGGCCGGCCGGACCTTCGTCGTCACCGTCACCGGCACCGCGAGCGAGCCGCTGGACTCGGCCAGCATCTCGGTCCGTGGACGTGCGTCGGGGATCGAGGTGCCGGTGCATCGCCAGGCCCAGGACCCGGACTCGAGGTTCGAGGTCACCGGGCGGGTCGACGTGGCCGGGCTGGAGGACGACATCTGGGACGTCCGGCTGGACGGCCACGGCGCCAGCGGCAAGCACCGCGACCCGGTCCGGATCGGCAGCCTGACCGAGCTGCCGGCGCTGGTCGACGGCCGCGCCGCGGTGGCGTACGCGACGCAGGACGGCGGGCTGGCGCTGGACCTCACCGAGACCGCCCGGACCGTGGTCGGCGCCGCCCGGCCCGGTGCCGAGGACGTGACCACCGACGCCGGCGAGGTGGTGGTCGCCCTGGCCAGGGTGCAGATCGCCGGCTCCGGCCGGCTGTCGGGCCGGGCCGTCACCGAGAGCCAGCGGCCGGCCCGGCTGGTCGCGACCGACGCCGGCGCGGAACTGGTCGTCGACGGCCCGGTCCGGGCCGACCGGCGGGACCTGATGTTCGCGTTCACCGGCCACCGCAGCTCGCGCCGGATGACCGTCGACTTCGGCGCCGACACGGCCACCGTCGCGATCGGCGGCGAGACCGCGGCGACCGTGCCGCTGGCGCTGCCGGCACCCGATCCCGAGCCCGGCCCGGAGGGCGTCGGCGGCCGGTTCCGCCGCGGCCTGCGGAAGGTCTGGAACCGTCGGCGCGGCGTGGACGACTCGTCCTGACCGGTCGACGTCACTTAAACTCGCCGCGGCCCCGTGACATTTTCGAAATATGTGCATTCGCCCACGTGGCACACGAACAGGAGAACTGTGCAGGCACGCAAGCTTCTGCGCCGGATCGCCCGGCGGCTCCCGAACGGCTTGGTCCGGACCGTGAAGGAAAGTCCGGTCGGACCGCTGCTGTGGCGGCGGCTGCCCGGACCCGACCTGAGCGTCATCGTCCCGGTCTACAACGTCGAGGAGTACCTCGGCGCCTGCCTGGACAGCCTGCTCCGCCAGTCCCTGAAGCGGCTCGAGATCATCGTCGTCGACGACGGCTCGACCGACGGCTCGCCGGCGGTGATCGCGCAGTACGTGAAGAAGGATCGCCGGATCAAGGTGATCCGGCAGGCCAACGCCGGCCTCGGCGCCGCCCGCAACGTGGGCATCGCGGCCGCGACCGCGCCGCTGATCACGTTCCTCGATTCCGACGACACGATCCCGCAGCGGGCGTACCAGCGGATGGTGGACACCCTGAACAAGACCGGCTCCGACTTCGTCGTCGGTTCGGTCCGTCGGTTCAGCCACGGCAAGTCGTCCAAGCCGGCCTGGGTCGACAACGCGCACCGCGAGGAGCGGCTCGGGATCACCATCGACGAGTTCCCGGACGCGATGCAGGACGTGATCGCCTGCAACCGGATGTTCCGGCGCGAGTTCTGGAACACCAAGATCGGCCCGTTCCCCGAGGGCATCGCGTACGAGGACCACGTGCCGATGGTCACCGCGTACCTGCGCGCCCGCTCCTTCGACATGCTGTCGATCAGCACGTACAACTGGCGGATCCGGGAGGACCAGTCCTCGATCGGCCAGCAGAAGCACGAGGTCTCCAACCTGCGGGACCGGGTCTCGGTGAAGGACCTGGCCTGGGAGGTCGTCTCGGCCGAGTCGTCGCCGCGGGTGTCGGCGGCCTGGCTGGGCCGGGTGCTGGACATCGACCTGTCCCTGTTCGTCGAGTTCGCGGTGACCGCCGACGAGGAGTACCGGTCCGTGCTGCAGCGGGCCTGCCAGCGGTTCATCGCCCGCGCCGACGCCGCCGCCTGGGCGCACGTCCGGGTCGAACGCAAGCTCCGGGTCGCGCTCGCCGCGCAGGGCCGCTGGGTCGAGGCCGGCCGGGTGATCGAGTTCTTCCGGCTGAACGGCGCGCTGCCGCAGACGACGGTGATCGACGGCGTCGTGTACGCCGACCTGCCGATCGCCGAGGAGCTGGACCTGCCGGAGGAGATGTACCGGCTCAGTGATCACCAGAGCGCGCTGTCGGCCTGTGTCGCCCGGACCGACTGGCTGCCCGACGGCAAGCTGCGGCTGGAGGGCTGGGCGTTCGCCCGCGGCGTCGACCTGACCGAGCACGACGAGGAGATCACCGCCTACCTCAAGGAGGTGACCACCGGCCGCCGGGTCGAGCTCGAGGTCGGCCGGTTCCGCCGCGACTACATCACCCGCTGGGCCAACCACCCCAATCAGCGGTACGACTCCGCCGGCTTCACCACCGTCGTCGACGTCGACGCCCTGGTCGACGAGCCGGTCACCGAGGCGCAGTGGCAGTTGCGGATCCGCACCTCCTGCCGGGGCGTCGAGCGCGAGGCGGGCGTGCACGGCATCATCCGGACCGGCCAGGGCAAGATGAACCCGGCCCGGGACCTGGCCCACGGCGACGTCTCGTACCGGATCGTGCCGGTGAACGACGACAAGATCGGCTTCGCGATCCAGATCCGGCCCGACCAGTGGCGGGCGGTCCAGCTGTCCGCGAACGGACAGGAACTGTCCGGCCGGTTGCGGCTGCTCCGGCCCGGCCGGCCGCCGCGCGAGGTGGTGCTGACCCGGAACGCGCAGCAGGTGTTCCGGGCCAAGGTCGAGCCGCGCGCCGACGGCGACTACACGTTCGCGCTGCAGCTGCCGGAGACCCTGCGGCCGAGCAGCAGCTGGGAGGTACGGCTGCGCGACAGCGCCCGCTCGGACCGCCGGATCTCCTGGCCCGCGGAGGCCGAGGTGGGTGCCGAGATCGGCAGCTACGGCCGCGGTTCGTCGCGCTGGATCCGGACCCCGCGCGGGTACGTGACGCTGACCACGGCACCGGTCGTGCTGCGGGCCCACGGCGTTTCCACCGAGGGGACCCGGATCCTGGTCGACGTGTCCCTGGAAGGTGCCGATCCGGCCACCCTGGCCGGCGCCTACCTGCACTCGCCGCGCGGCAAGGCGTTCGCCGCGTCGGTCGAGGAGCTGCCCGGCGGCCGGCACCGGCTGGCGTTCGACCCGGCGGTGCCGAACTGGCGCAGCGAGCAGTCCTACCCGCTGCCGACCGGCAGCTACGGCGTCCGGCTGCCCTGGTCCACGACCGAGACGGGGGAGGAGGAGTCGGTCAACCTCCTGTACGCCATCGACTGGCTCGCCGAACTCCCGTACGACCTGGTCACCGACTGGCACCGGATCACCGTCGGCCGCCGGTCCGGCTCACCGGTGCTGACGATCGGCCTCCGGGCGCCGCTCGCCGAGGCCGAACTGGGCCGGGTCGCGCAGCGCCGGTTGGCCGCGACCGACTGGCCGCACCAGCCCGCCGACCAGGTGTTCTTCCAGTGCTACCGGGGCGAGTTCGCCACCGACAGCCAGCTCGCGATCCACCGGGAACTGCACGCGCGGAACGCTCCGCTGGACCTGCTCTGGGGGGTCGCCGACCTGTCGGTCGAGTTGCCCGAGGGCGGCAAGCCGGTGATCATCGGCAGCGCCGCCTGGTACGAGGCGATCGCCACCTCGCGCTACCTCTGCAACAACATCGACTTCGACCGGTTCTTTGCTCGGCGGCCGTACCAGAAGTTCCTGCAGACCTTCCACGGCTATCCGTTCAAGTCGATGGGCATCTCGTTCTGGCGGGCCAAGGACTTCCCCGACGATCTGATCGACGTCGAGTGCCAACGCCGCAATGATGCCTGGACCTCGATCCTGGTCCCGTCGGAGTTCTGCGCCGACCTGTACCGGCAGGAATATCGGTACGAGGGCGAGATCCTGGTCACCGGCTACCCGCGCGACGACGCCCTGGTCGCCCCGGACCCCGGGGAGCGGAACCGGGTGCTCGGCCGGCTCGGCGTCGACCCGAGCAAGAAGGTGCTGCTGTACGCGCCGACCTGGCGGGACACCAGCGCCACCGGCGCCTGGTCGGCCCGGTTCTACGACGCGCTGGACATCGACCGGCTGGCCGCCCAGCTGGGCGAGGAGTACGTGATCCTGCTCCGCGGCCACAACTACAATTTGCGCCAGGGCGACCTGGAGCGCGGGTCTAACGGGCAGAGGGCCGCGACGGTCGTCGACGTGACCCGCTATCCGGAGATCAACGACCTCACGCTGGCCGCCGACGTGGCGATCTTGGACTACTCGTCGCTTCGCTTCGACTGGGCGCTCACCGGCAAGCCGATGATCTTCTTCGTGCCGGACCTGGACGACTACCTGGGCACCCGGTCGTCGCTGTTCGACTGGGCGCCCACCGCGCCCGGCCCACAGGTCAAGGACCTGCCGGAACTGCTCGACTGCCTGCTCCGGCTCGACGTCGTGGAGAAGGAGTACGCCGGCGAGATCGCGCGGTTCAACGCCGAGTACAACGGCCTGCACGACGGCGCCGCCACCCAGCGCGTGGTGGAGGCGTTCTTCGACGAGGCCGATCGCGGCAGTCGCACCGACGGCTGAGTGGGCCGGCGTGAATCCGACTGCTCAGCAGGTGCGGTGGAGCCTGGAGGACCCGTTGCTGGCGGCGGTGCCGCTGGTCCTGGCCTGGTTGGTCTGGTCCGGGGCGGTGAACTCCGACCTCGGGGTCGCGCTGTTCGTGATCTTGGTCATCGCAGCCGCAGTGATCATCGGGATCGAGCAGCAGCTGGCGTACCGGCGCGACGGTGAGTCGCCGGTCGGCAGCCGGCAGCTGCCCCGGGTGGCGCTCGTCGCGGCGGTGACGGTGTTCGAGCCGGCGGGCGATCCGGTGGCCGGCGCCGGCCGGGCGCTGGCGATGTTGATCATCGTCGCCGGGCTGATCGTCGAGCCGGCGATCGCCCGCGGAGCGGCCTCCAAGCTGGTCTTCGTGCACGGGCTGCCCGGCATCCCGCCGCTGCCCGAGCCGCGCCGCTGGCTGCCGCCCGCCGTGCTGTGGGCGAGCCTCGGTGCGACCGTGGCCGGCGCCTGCTTCGGCTGGTTGGCCGGGATCGGGGTGGAGATCCCGGGCTCCTGGCTGTGGGCGGTCGCCGCCGTGCTGGCGGCGCTGGTGACGGTCGCGTTCCTGGCCGAGACGGCCGGCCGGATCCGGCGGCACCGGGAGATCGAACGGCAGCTGTCCGGCGCGGTCGCCGCGTACGGGCCGCGGTTCGTCGTCTACACGGCCCGGCCGGACGACGCGTCGTACCAGGTCGCCATGTGGCTGCCGTACCTGAAACGGGCCGGGCTGCCGTTCCTCATCGTCGCCCGGGACGAGCTGCCGGCGCGGGTGCTGGCCGGGCTGACCGACGTGCCGATCGTGGTCCGCCGCACCATCGGCGGCCTGGACGACGTCATCGCGCCGACCCTGCGGGCCGCGTTCTACGTCAACGCGTCGTCCGGCAACGGTGTCTTCATCCGGTACGGCCACCTGACCCACGTGTATCTCGGCCACGGCGACTCCGACAAGCCGCCGTCGTACAACCCGACCCATGCGATGTACGACCGGATCTTCGCCGCCGGCCCGGCCGCGACCCGCCGCTATGCCGATCACGGCGTCCGGATCCCGGCGGACAAGTTCCGGGTCGTCGGGCGGCCCCAGGTCGAGGGCGTCCAGGTCGTCGAGACCGGCGGCGGGACCGGCGACGGCCCGGTCCTGTACGCGCCGACCTGGCGCGGCCACGTCACCGAGACCCAGCTGTCCTCGCTGCCGGTGGGCCTGCGGATCGTCGAGGCGCTACTGGCCCGCGGCCGTACGGTGATCTTCCGGCCGCACCCGTTCTCGTACCACTTCGCCGAGGACACCGCGCTGGTCGAGCAGATCCAGCGCCGGCTGGCCGACGATGCGGCCGCGACCGGCCGGGCCCACG
This sequence comes from Microlunatus parietis, assembly GCF_013407955.1. Classification (GTDB taxonomy): domain Bacteria; phylum Actinomycetota; class Actinomycetes; order Propionibacteriales; family Propionibacteriaceae; genus Microlunatus; species Microlunatus parietis. Next base: position 7,174,964 of record NZ_JACCBU010000001.1, read on the forward strand.
TCTGGGGGCCGGCGGCCGAGTCGGACCGGACCGTGCTCGATTGCACCAACGAGTCCGCCGCGATGATCGCCGACGTGTCCGCGATCGTCTCGGACTACCTGTACTCGCGGAAGCCGTTCGCCATGGTGGCGGTGCCCCAGGACGATCCGGTACGCGGCGACTTCGTCGCGCAGTACCCGATCGCCCGCGGCGCGTACGTCCTGGACCGCGACCTGGCGAACCTGGAGCCGGTCCTGGACGACCTGCTCGGCGCCGACCCGCACGCCGCGGTCCGGGCCGAGATCCGGGCCGACTACCTGGGGGACTTCCCGGCCGAGCACTACGCCGACGCGTTCGTCGACGCGGTCCGCGACGCCGCCACCGAGACCGACCCGGGGAACCTGCACGGGCTGTCCGAACCGGACGAGCCGAGCCGGCCCAGCCGGCGCGCGAACCTGCGCCGGCAGTTGTCGGCGCTCGCCGGCGGAGCCATGGCCGGGGCGCTGTCGGCCCTCGCGCTCGCCGCCGTGCTGATCGGTGCGCCGGAACCCGTGCCGGTGGTGCTGGCGCTCGCCGGCGTGCTGCTGATCGGCTGGCTGCGACGGACCCAGCTGGTCGACCTCAGGGACTGGGAGAGCCTGCTGACGTTCGCCGGCCCGGCCCGGCTGCTGCTCGCGGTCGGCCTCGGGCTGAACGCGGCCGCCGGCCCGGTGGAGCTGGCGACGACGGTCGTCGTGGTGCTGTGCGTCGCCGCCGAGACGGCGATCAAACGGGGCTGGGGCCGGCACGGCGTGGAGGTCGCGAACCTGCCCAGCCTGCGCGCCGAACTGCGCCAGCCGGCGCTGCTCCGGCTGACCTGGCCGGGCAGCCTGGCGGTGATCGCGGCCGGCTGGCTCGGCTGGGTCCTGCCGGCTCTCGGCTGGCTCGCCCTCGGCCTGGCGGTGCTGCTGCTCGCCGTCACCGCCGGCGCGCTGGCCCTGGCCGCGGCGCGGGTGCACCAGGTGGTCGCGGCGGAGGAGCGGCTGCCGCAGGTGGTACGCGAGCTGGCGCCGCGGTTCGCGGCCTACTTCGCCTCGCCGGTCGGCGCGCGGTATCAGCTCGGCATGTGGCTGCCGTACTTCGATCGCATCGGTGAGCCGTACATGATCATCACGCGGGACCTCAGGATGCACCGCGAGATCGCCGCGATGACCTCGGTGCCGGTGATCTACCGGCCCAGCCTGGGCAGCCTGGAAGAGGTCATCGTGCCTTCGCTGACCACCTGCTTCTACGTCAACAACGCGGTGAAGAACACCCACTTCATCGAGCGCCGGGAGCTGACCCACGTCTGGCTCAACCACGGCGACTCGGAGAAACCGGCCTGCTACAACCCGGTGCACGCGATCTACGACCTGATCTTCGCCGCCGGGCAGGCCGGCATCGACCGCTACGCCCGGCACGGCGTCGACATCCCGGCCGAGAAGTTCCGGATCGTCGGCCGGCCGCAGGTGGAGTTGATCAAGCGGGCCGACCTGCCGGTGCAGGTGCAGCAGCGGCCGACGGTGCTGTACGCGCCGACCTGGCAGGGGAGCTTCGCCGACACCAAGGTCTACTCACTGCCGGTGGGGGAGCGGATCGTCCAGGCCCTGCTGGCCCGCGGCGTCCGGGTGATCTTCCGCGCCCACCCGTTCAACTACCGGTTCCCGGCCGCGGTGGAGTTGATCAAGAAGATTCAGGCCCGGCTGGCCGCCGACCCGGCCGGCGGGCACGTCTGGGGCGACGCGGCCGAGCAGGCGATGAGCGTCGAGGACTGCTTCAACGCCTCGGACGCGATGATCTCCGACGTGTCCGCGGTGGTCTCGGACTACCTGCACAGCGCCAAGCCGTTCGCGATCGTCTCCGTCGGCCGGACCCCGGAGGACCTGGTCCGCGACGCGCCGGCGGCACTGGCCGGCTATCTGATCGAGGACGACCTGGGCAACCTCGCGACCGCCCTGGACGACCTGTTGATCAACGACCCGAAGCTCGACGAGCGCGCCAGCACCCGGATCTACTACCTGGGCGACTTCCCGGCCGAGACGTACGCCGACGGTTTCCTGGACGCGGCCCGCGCCGTGATCAGCCGGGGCCCTGCCGATGAGGCCGTGGACGGCCTGGCCTTTCGACAGGCTCAGCGGACGTTCCCGCCCCCGCGCCCCGAGCCCGCCGAACCACCGCGCCCCGAGCCCGCCGAACCACCGCGCCCTGAGCCTGTCGAAGGGCCAGGCCCGGTCCCGCGGCCCGCCGATCATGGTTAGCCTGCTCCGCCGGGCGGTGCCCGACCTCGCCCTGGCCGTGACAGCCGGGTTGCTGGTGATCTTGGTCGCCGGGTACCGGTCCGGCCCGTCACCCGCACTGGTTTGCGGAGTCGGGCTCGGCCTGCTGTCGGCGGCGGTGATCGCGCTGAGCCGGCCGCTGGCCCGGGCCGGGTCGCGGCCGCAGCTCAGCGCGGTCCGACTGCCCGGCCATCCCGAACCAGGCACCCCGGCCACCCTGACCCTCACCCGGGCCGTCGCCGGCCTGATCCTGGCGCTGTCCGGGCTCGCCGCGGCGTCCGGCCTGGTGCCGGTGATGATCTTGGTCGGCGTGCTCGGAATGATCATGACCGGCGGACTGCTGCAACTGATCCGGCGGCGGACCCGCACGGTCGGGAACCCGGCACGGCTGCGGGCGGCGATCGAGGCGTACGCGCCGCGGGTGATCATCTACACGAGCCGGGAGAGCGGCGGCGCCTACCAGCTGGCGATGTGGCTGCCGCTGCTGGAGCTGCTGGGGGAGCGGTATCTGGTCGTGGTCCGGCATCCGGCCGCGCTGGCCTGGGCCGCACCGCTGACGCAGGCCCCGGTGGTCTGCGCGCCGCTGGCGACCGACTTGGACGCGGTGATCACCGAGTCGGCCCGGGTCGCGCTCTACGTCAACGTCGTCGGCGGCAACGCCAACCTGGTCGGCTACCGGTCCCTGGCCCACGTCTACCTCGGCCACGGCGACTCGGACAAGGAGGCGTCGGTGCACCCGACGCACCTCATGTTCGACTGGATCTTCGTGGCCGGCCGGGCGGCCCGGGAACGCTACCGGCAGGCCGGACTGGAGATTCCCGACGACCGGTTCGTCGAGATCGGCCGGCCCCAACTGGCCGACGCCGCGACCCCGGCCGGGCCGGTCGGCTCCGTGACCGAGCCCACCGTGCTGCTGGCCCCGACCTGGCGCGGCTACAACGCCCGCACCGAGCTGAGCTCGCTGCCGTACTGCCCGGTCCTGGCCGAGGCGCTGATCGCCCGCGGTGCCACGGTCGCCTTCCGGCCGCACCCGCTGAGCTGGGACAACGCCGCCGAGCGGTCCTTGATCGACTCCGTCGACGCGCTGCTGGCCCGGGACCGGACGGCGTCGGGCCGACGGCACCGGCTGGCCCGGGAGCACCGCCGAGACACCCTGGTCGAGGTGTTCAACGACTCCGACGCCCTGATCGCCGACATCAGCGGCCTGCTGGTCGACTACTTCGCCACTCTGAAGCCGTACGCCGTCGTCCTGCCCCCGACCGTCGCGGAGCCGCCCGCCACCGCCGCGGCCGGCTACCGGATCACCCATGATCAACTTCGCACCGCCGACCTGGACCGCGCCCTCGACGACCTGCTCCGCACCGACCCCTGCGCCGACCGCCGCCCCGCCGTCGCCGAGCACTACCTCGGCCCCCTGCCGCCCTCCCCGAAGCCGTTCCTGGACGCGCTCCGTTCGTTGATCGACAGGCACTGATCAGCCGGTGCCGGCGGGAGCCTAGGGGATCGGTGCACGATAATGGCCTGGAGAGTGTGGGTTTGGCTCCGGCGAAAGGTATCGGCGAATGCGCGGTGCTGGTGATCAGTTCAGCGTGGGCGAGCGGGTCACGTTCTACCGTCGTCGCCGTGGCCTGACTCAGCGTGTGCTCGCCGATCTGGTCGGTCGCAGCGAGGACTGGCTGTCGAAGATCGAGCGCGGTGAGCGTGAACTTCGTCGGCTCGACGTCATCGCCGAGCTGGCCCAAGCGTTGCGCGTCAGCGTCGGTGATCTCCTCGGCCAGCCGGTGTTGGTCGAAGCCCGCGAGAAGCCAGATCACGAAGACATCCCTGCGATCCGCACTGCGTTGATGAATCACCGGCGGCTGTCGACGGTCCTCTTTCCTGATCAGACGCGACAGCACCCGCCCCGGTTGGATGCCGTTGAGCAATTGACCACAAGTTCGCGGCGGCGTTTTCTGAATGGGGAACTCGGCGACGTCATAGCAGTGTTGCCGCGGCTGATCACGGAGGCCCAGAACCTTGAAGACGGCACAGCGCAGAACCTGCACCATGCGTTCGCCTTGTCGTCTCGGATCCACCACCTGGCGTCTTCGACCCTGACCAAGGTGGGCGAAGCGGATCTTGCCTGGATCGCGGCCGAGCGTGCGATGGCGGCTGCGGATCGTTCAAGCGAGCCGCGAGTGATTGCGGCGGCGGCTAGAGCGGGCGCAAGCGCGCTCATGGCCATCGGCCGGTTCGATGACTCACTCCAGGTGGCAAGTCAAGCAGCGCGTTGGATTGGCCAACAGGTGGGGAGCGATGCCAGAACGGACCCAGTGGTACTCAGTTTGTCGGGAATGCTCTACCTTCGGTCCGCCGAGGCCGCGGCTCTCGCCGGAGACCGACAGACGGCATACGAAATGCTCGAGATGGCTGATCAGGCTGCGAAGAGACTCGGAGCCGACGCGAATTACTGGCAGACCAATTTTGGTCCTACCAACGTTATGCTCCACCGCGTCTCGATCGGTCTCGACCTCGACGACATCGCCACCGTCCTGAACTTCGGCCCCGATATCGATGCCTCCAAGGTCACTTCTGAACGAGCCGCATCGTGGCGAATCCACCTTGCGCATGCCTTTGCTGTGTCGGCGCGCGATGACGAGGCTCTCGGCTGGCTGTTGGCTGCACAGGAGGATGCTGCCCAGCTGGTTTGGCACTCAGCTCTGGCCCGCGAGACTGTTCGCAGCCTCTATCGGAGGTCGGTCGGTCGGAATCAAGGGCTCGTCGAACTGGCAGAGCGCTGCCGAGCGATCGCATGAGCCAGAAGGTGATTGGGCTCGTCGCAAGCGCGGTAGGTGGCCTTGATGCTCTGCATGACGGTTTGGTCGCGCCTCTCGTCGCACGAGGGTGCCGGGTTGCGGTCACGCTGACTCCGACCGCGGGCGCTTGGTTGGAGGACATCGGCGATACGGCGCGCATAGCTGCAACGACGGGACTTCCCGTTCGCACGTCACCGCGCTTACCACGAGAGCAGTCTCCGCACCCACCGATCGACCTTTACATCGGAGCGCCGCTGTCTGCCAACAGCACGGCGAAGCTGGCGCTGGGGATCGCCGACAATCAGGCACTCACCGTGCTCTGTGAGAACATCGCGACTACGCCGATGATCATCTTTCCGCGCGTCAATGCTGCCCACGCCCGGCAACCGGCGTGGGACGAACATCTCCGTCGTCTCTACCGGTCTCCAATTCACCTGATCTGGGGTGAGGACGTCTGGCCGCTGGCAGAGCCGCGGACGGCCGGGCCGAACCGGGTACTGCCCTGGTCATCGATCATCGACACGGCTGCCCGGATACTCGCGATCTAGCCCGGACACTTTGTCCGGGTTGCGGCAGCCGTAGCGATCAAAGATCGTTCATGGTCAACTCAGGTCATTCCAGGGTGTCGACAGAGTCCACCCGAACCGACGCCTGCGTGCGGCTCTGGTTCTCCGAGCACCTGCTGCGAACCTACCGGGCCGATCACGAGGTGGCGCTTCGTTACGCGGCGGCAATTGGTCGGCGGTTTCCCGGGCTGATCGTGACTGTGGAACCGTGCGATTCGATCGATGATCTTGAGCGACTGCCTTGCGAACAACTCTGGGCGGTGCTCACACCATGAACGGGCTGCGGAAGATGATCATGGTCATACGGCGGGCGGGTGTCGCGCTGGTGGCCGTGCTCGTTGTCGTCGTCCTGCTGACCGGCTGCGCCGGTGGCCGCGTGGGTGGTGAGCCGGGCCGCGTGATCGGCGAGCTCGAGGCGGCCCTTGACCAGCTGACGGACGTCTATCTCGACCACGCCGACTCCGACTGGGCCCCCGCGCCCGACCGCCGCCCGAAGGTCGCGGGGCACTACCTGGGCCCGCTGCCGCCCTCCCCGAAGCCGTTCCTCGAGGCGCTCCGCGGGCTGATCGGATCGCAGCGTTGAGCGGGGTGTCGCGAAAGCTCTTCAACTCGAGCACTGGAGCCGCTATCCGCCGCTAGCGCTCGACCTGAAGAGTTCTGGCGACATCCGGGGCGTGACGACCGGCGCGGGGGAGCGGGAAACCGTGAGATAATCGGTGCATACCGCCCGTCTCCGGGCTGTCTGCCCACGGCTTTCATCAGGTCCGGTTCGCGAGCACCGAACGGACCGCAGTCGATGCCCTCCGTCACGGCCCGTCTCGTCCTCTGCTCAGCACGGTCCACGGTTCGGCACGCCACGGCGCGACCGGCTCTGCGCACTCTCCGGGAGGTATCCCATGACCCTTGCCGTCTCCTTCTCGCCGTCGGTCGGCGCGCCGCGCACCCTCGGTGACATCTACGGTCCCGGGATCGCCGTGTGCGCAAGGCCGCCGGTCGCGGACAACGGCCCGGCCGCCACCCACCGGCACAACCGCGACGTGGCCTCGGCCCGGCCGGTCTCGGTGGCGGGCGACACGCCCCTGATCTGCAGCGCCGGCGGTACGGATCCGGCCCTGCTGGCGCAACTGCGCGAGGGCGGGATGCCGGTCGGCACCGAGCTGCGCGAGTTCCGGACCGAGGCGGAGTTCGAGCTGCAGGTGGCGGCGGCGGTCGCCGACGGCCTGCTGATCTCCATGGAGTACCCGCAGCCGGCCGCCCTCGTGCCCGACGCGTACGCGGTCAAGACGGCCGGACTCGTCGGCTTCCTGAACAACAAGGCCAGCATCAGCACGTTCGTCGACCCCGCCTTCCGGGCCCGGCGCCGGATCGTGTCCCGCGCGGACCTGCGCGCGGCGACCCCGCGAGCGACGTCCTGGGTGCTCAAGGCGGCGACCGACGACGCACACCGCGGCAACCTCGACGTCTATCTGCACCGAGCCGGCGAGCCGATCCGGTGGCCGGCCTTCACCCGGGTGCTGACCGAGTTCGTGATCGAGGAGTACCTGGAGCTGGTCCGCAACTGGGGCATCCAGTTCTTCGTCGAGCCGGGCGGGACGGCCCGGCTGCTGGCCGTCACCGAGCAGCGCATCGACTCCGCCGGCCTCTACGACGGCGGACGGTTCGGACTGGTCGACGCACCGCCGCCGGCCCTGCTGGACGAGTGCCAGGCGATCACCCAGCGGGCGGCCGATCTCGGCTACCGCGGGATGTGCAGCCTGGACTGCGCCGAGACCCGGGACGGCCGGCTGATCATGCTCGACCTGAACTTCCGGATCACCGGCGGCTCGATCCCGCTGCTGGCGCTGCAGACCGTCCGCCCCGAGGCGCTGGACCGGCCCGCCGAGTCGGTCAGCCTCGCGGCGGCCGCGCCGCTCGCGGACCTGCTCGCCGCGCTCCGCCCGGCCCTGTCCGCCGGCGGCCTGGTCGTGGTTGCCGGTCATGACACCGCCCGTACCGACCATCCGGTCCGGCTGAGCAATCTCCAATTGGTGGTGTACGGCGACGACCCGGACGAGGTGGCCCGGCGCCGAGCCGCGCTGACTGCCCTGTTCGGCGCCTGAGCCTGACGACTTGCGCCCTTGAACACGCCGAGCCAGGGGCGTACAGTTTTCTGTACAGGTTGCAACGAGGAGGATGCCATGCGGACGATGAGCTATACGGAATCCCGCGCCCGGTACGCGGAGGTGCTGGACTCGGTCGTCGACGACCGCGAAGAGGTCGTGGTGACCAGAGCCGGCCATGAGTCCGTCGTCATCGTCTCACTCGCCGACTATGAGTCGTTGCGCGAGACTGCCTACCTGATGCGATCGCCCGCGAACGCCCGGCGATTGCTCGACGCGATGGAGCGGTTGGAGGCGGGGGACGGCGAATCGCACGACCTGGTCGCTGACGAGTGACCATGCGCTTGGTGTGGGATCTCAACGCCTGGGAGGACTATCTCTGGTGGCAGACCCAGGATCGCAAGACTCTCAAGCGAGTCAACCTGCTCATCCAGGACGTGCTCCGGAACGGCAATGAGGGCATCGGCAAACCGGAACCGCTGCGCCACGACTTCGCCGGCTACTGGTCACGCCGCATCACCGAAGAGCACAAGCTGGTCTATCGCCTGGTCGACGACACCGAGGTGCGCATCGCGGCCTGCCGGTATCACTACGGGCGTTGATCGACACGGACAAACCAGGGCTTGTACAACCACCCGTCTGGCCGCCTAGTTCGGTAACTGACCTCTATTACCAATCATTGGTACCCTCGAGGGCATGGGCAAGAACACCTCTTTCAGCCTCGACGATCACTACAGCGCCTTCATCGACGATGAGGTGGCCTCTGGGCGCTACCGGTCGGCCAGCGACGTCGTCCGTTCGGCGCTGCGGCTGCTCGAGGACCGCGAGACCCACCTGCGGGCGCTCCGCGAGGCCTTGATCCTCGGCGAGCGCAGCGGGCAGTCGACACCGTTCGACTTCGACGATTTCATCGCCCAAAAGCGCGCCGGCGAAGTCCGCGCCGAGTGAACCGTTACGTCCTCTCGCCAGCCGCTCGAGCGGACCTCGACGAGATCTGGGACTACACCCGCGAGCGCTGGGATGCCGACCAGGCCGAGAAGTACCTGCGGGAATTGCAGCCCGCGATCGAGCGGGCCGTCGGGGATCCACGGATCGGCCGGGCCTGTGACGAGGTTCGCGCCGGGTACCGTCGCCTGGCTGCAGGATCGCATCAGGTCTACTACCGCGTCACGGACGACGGCATCGTCGACGTGGTGCGGATCCTGCACCAGCGGATGGACGTCGACCGCCACCTCTGATCAGCGTCCGTGTCACAAACCACCGACCGCCACCGTCACGTGAGGAAGTGCATTCTCACCCGCGGAGGCGGCCATGAACCTTGCTCTCTTCATCACCGGCGGCCTGCTCGCCGCCGGTCTCCTGATCGGCGGCGCGATCAAGCTCATCGTGCCCGCGGAGACCCTGGCGGCGACCCGGGCCGGGGCCTGGGTTCGCGCCGTCGGCGGCACCCGGGTCAAGATCATCGGCGGCCTGGAGATCCTGGCGGCGCTGGGCCTGGTCCTGCCGGTCGGCGTGGGTTTCGCGCCGATCCTGATCCCGGCCACGGCCGTCTGCGTGGCGCTGCTCATGATCGGCGCGGTGGTCCTGCACCTGCGCCGGCGGGAGCCGCTGCTGGCCGCCGCTCCGCTGGTCTATCTCGCGGCGGCCGGCTTCGTCGCCTGGGGCCGGTTCGGCCCCGAGCCGGACCCGAACATCTTCTCGTCGCACGTCGGCGCCTCCTACCTCAGTACGGGCCGGGTCGGCGCCGTCGTGGCCGTCGGCCTGGGCCTGGCCGGAGCGGTTGCCGCCGGGTTGGCGCTGTCCCGTCCCGGCAGCCGGCTCGGAACCGGGACGGCTCCGCTGGGCGCCTTGTCCGCGCTCGGGGCCGGCCTGATCGGCCTGTTGGTCGCCGGCCTGGTCGTGCTGACCTCCGACGCCGGGATCGGCACCGGGAACGGGCGCGCCGGAGCGTTCCTCGGACTGCTCGCGGGAGCGGGAGCGCTGGCGCTCGGCGCCGTCGCGCTGGTCCGGGCCCGCCGTTCAGCGGGGCCGGACCTCAGTCGAGGGCCAGCGCGGCGGTGATCCGGTCGGCGCTGGTGCCCAGGCCGAGCCGTTCGGTGAGCTCGGCGAACGCGGCCGGGTCGACCGGGGCGGCGGGCAGGGCGAGGTCGTCCGGCTTGACGTCGAGGTCGAGGTCCCGGGCCACGGCGACCACGGTCGGCGCGACGGCCAGGTAGTCGATCGCCGCGCCGAGCTTGGACCGGATCGAACTGCTGATCTTGGTCCCGGGCTCGCTGGCGGCGGCCAGCACCTGCTCCAGGCTCCCGTACGTGTTCAACAGCGACGCCGCCGTCTTCTCGCCGATCCCGGCCACCCCGGGCAGCCCGTCCGACGTGTCGCCGCGCAGGGTGGCGAAGTCGACGTAGGCGGCGGGCGGGATGCCGTACTTGCCCTGCACCCAGGCATCGGTGACCTGTTCGTGCTTGCCGACACCGCGGGCGATGTAGAGGATCCGGACCTCGCTCGCGTCGTCCACCAACTGGAACAGGTCCCGGTCGCCGGTCACCACGTCGACCGGCATCTCGGCGGTGCTGGCCAGGGTTCCGATCACGTCGTCCGCCTCGTACCCGTCGTGGCCGACGATCGGCAGCCCGAGGGCGGTCAGCACCTCGACGATCAGCGGCACCTGCACCGCGAGGTCGTCCGGCGCCTGTTCACCGGCCGTTTCGGCGGAGGTCGACATCTCGCTGACCACCGTTTCCCCGGCCTGGGCGACCCGGTGTGCCTTGTAGCTGGGAATCAGCTCCACCCGCCAGGCCGGACGCCAGTCGTTGTCCCAGCAGCAGACCAGGTGGGTCGGGCGGTAGGTGTCGACGAGTCTTGAGATGAAGTCCAGCAGTCCACGGACCGCGTTCACCGGGGTACCATCCGGTGCACGCAGGGAATCCGGTACGCCGAAGAAGGCCCGGAAGTACAGGGAAGCAGTGTCGAGGAGGAGTAATCGCGGTGTGCGCACAGTCGAATCCTGGCACGGCGGCCGGCATGGAGAAGCTTGACCGCCGCATTCTCGAGCTGCTGGCGAGAGACGGCCGCATGTCCTACACCGACATCGGCAAGGAGACCGGCCTCTCGACCTCGGCCGCGCAGCAGCGGGTGCGCCGGCTGGAACAGCGTGGCGTGATCAAGGGCTACCGGGCCACGCTCGACTCCAACGAGCTGGGCCTGCTGGTGACGGCGTTCGTGGCCATCAAGCCGTTCGACCCGAGCCAGCCCGACGACGCCCCGGACCGGCTGCAGCACCTGCCGGAGATCATCTCCTGCTACTCGGTGGCCGGCGACCCGAGCTACCTGCTCAAGGTGCAGGTGCCGACGATGGCCGACCTCGAGGCCGTACTGGCCAAGATCCGCGCCTCGGCGAAGGTCTCCACCCATACGACGACGGTGCTCTCCACGCCGTACGAGGATCGCCCGCAACTGTGACCGCCCTGTTGTCCGACCGCCGGCTGTCCGACCGCCGGCTGTGGTGGCGGCTGGTCTGCGCCATCGCCGGCGGGCTGCTGCTCGGCCTGGCCTGGCAGCCGTACGCGGTCTGGGGGGCCATCCTGATCGGCATCCCGCTGCTGCTGATCGCCGTGCACGGGCAGCGGGCCCGCCGCGCCTTCGGTCTCGGGTACGCGTTCGGGCTGGCCCTGCTGACCGTGACGATCGGCTGGATCGAGGTGCTCGGCACCTGGATCGCCGCGTTGTTGATCTTGTTCGAGGCGCTCTTCTTCGGCCTGCTCGGCGTCGCCCTGGCCCTGGTCTCGAAGCTGCGGCTGTGGCCGCTGTGGTCGGCGTTCGCCTGGACCGCGCTGGAGTTCGCCTACTCCCGGGTCCCGTTCGGCGGCTTCGGCTGGGTCCGGCTGGCCTATGCGGCGGTGGACACGCCCCTGGCCGGCTTCCTGCCGCTGATCGGCGTACCGGGGGTGAGCCTGCTGGTCGCACTGGCCGCGTCGGTGTTCGGTTGGCTGGTGCTGCGCGCGTTGCGGGAGCACCGGCCGCGCGCGGAATGGCGGTCGTTCCTGCACGCACAGCGACGGCCCGCCGTCGCCGTGCTGATCGGGTTCCTGGTCGTCGGCGCCACCGGGGCGATGTTCCGCGGCCTGCAGTTCGAGCCGGCCGCGGGAACCGGCGAGCCGCTCGCGGTCGGCGTGGTGCAGGGCAATGTGCCGGGCCGCGGCATGGACGCGATGGGCGAGGCCCGCTCGGTCACCAACAACCACCTCAGCCAGACCATCGAGCTCACCGCGCGCTGGCGGCTCGGCCAGGTGCCGGAGCCCGACTTCATCCTGTGGCCGGAGAACTCGACCGACATCGATCCCGTCCTCGATGCGACCACCCGGCAGGTGGTCGACTCGGCCACGAAGGTGGCCGGCAAGCCGATCCTGGTCGGCGCCGTGATGCAGGGCCCGGGTCCCGACGAGCGGCAGACCACCGGGCTTTGGTGGGATCCGCAGCAGGGCATTCTCGGCCGGTACGACAAGCGCAACCTGGTCCCGTTCGGCGAGTGGATCCCGTTCCGGGCCCAGCTGCTGCCGCTGGTGCCGATCCTCGAGGAGGTCGGGCCGCAGGCCATCCCGGGCACCCGGCCGGGCGTGATGACCATTCCGATCGGCGACCGGATCATCACCGTCGGCGACGCGGTCTGCTTCGAGCTGGCGTACGACCAGACGATCTACGACACCATCACCAACGGTGCCCAGGTGTCGATGGTGCAGAGCAACAACGCCACCTACGGCGGCACCGGCCAGATCGAGCAGCAGTTCGCGATCACGCGGGCCCGGGCGATGGAGACCCGGCGCGAGATCGCGGTCGCCACCACCAACAGCGTGTCCGGCTTCATCGACCGCGACGGCAACGTGGTGCGGCGGACCCAGGAGTTCACCGCGGACTCGTTCGTCGTCGAGATGCCGGTCCGGTCGGCGATCACGCCGGCGGTGCTGATCGCGCCCTGGCTGGACCGTGCGATGGCCCTGATCGGGCTGCTGGCCGCGGTCGTCGGTGGTGTCGGAGTGGCCCGCTTTGGACGTCTGCGGAAGACTGGGGAGTCTCCGGCGCGGGAACCCGCGCATACCTGAGACTCGAGAAGGGACCAATTCGTGACGGAACGGCCAGCGACCGAACTGGGCCGGATCTTGGTGATCGTGCCGACCTACAACGAGGCCGCGAACATCGAGAAGACCACCGGCCGGCTCCGCGAGGCCGTGCCCGAGGCCGACATCCTGATCGCCGACGACAACTCGCCGGACGGTACGGGAGACGTCGCCGATCACCTGGCCGCCTCGGACGATCACGTGCACGTGTTGCACCGGCGCGGCAAGGAGGGCCTCGGTGCTGCGTACCTGGCCGGGTTCGGCTGGGGCTTGGACCGCGGCTACGGCGTACTGGTCCAGCACGACGCCGACGGGTCGCACCCGGCCGAGCGGCTGCCGGCGATGCTGCAGGCGCTGCGCACCGCCGACATGGTCAAGGGTTCGCGCTGGGTGGTCGGCGGCAGGACGGTGAACTGGTCGCCGCTGCGGCAGCTGATCTCCCGGGTCGGCAGCCTGTGGTCGCGGATCTGCCTCGGCCTGCCGATCAAGGACGTCACCGGCGGCTACAACGCGTGGCGGGCCGACACGCTGCGCAAGATCGGCCTGGACGACGTCGCGTCGGCCGGCTACTGCTTCCAGATCGACCTGGCCTGGCGGACCGTCAAGGCCGGGCTGCGGGTGGTCGAGGTGCCGATCACGTTCGTCGACCGCGAGCACGGCGACTCCAAGATGAGCCAGGCAATCGTCGTCGAGGCGCTGATCCGGGTGACCCTGTGGGGGATCGCGTACCGCGCCGGGCAACTGTCCGGCGCCGCCCGTCGCCGTTCCAAGACCGCCGGAACCGGGAGTTGATCATGCGCCGCCGCCATCCCTGGCTGATGCCGCTGCTGCTGGTGCTGCTGGTGGCGGTGCCGATCCTCGAGGTCTGGCTGCTGATCCAGGTCGGCCAGCTGATCGGCCTGCTGCCGACGTTGTTGATCTTGGTCGCCGAGGCCGTCCTCGGCGGCTGGCTGATGCGGCGCGAGGGCAACCGGGCCTGGCGGGCCCTGAACGAGGCGTTCCAGCAGGGCCGGATGCCGTCCGGCGAACTCGCCGACGCCGCCCTGGTCCTGGTCGGCGGCGCCTGCCTCATGCTGCCCGGCTTCGCCACCGACGTGATCGGCCTGTTCTTCCTGCTCCCGTTCACCCGGCCGCTGGCCCGCCGCCTGCTCGCCGCCGCGATCGCCCGCCGACTGGACCGGGCCGGCGTCCCGACCGTGATCAACGTCGACTCCGGCACCGTGGTCGACGGCACCGTCGTCGACGGGACGGTTGGCGAGCCGGAGCCCGAGCCGCGCACCGTCCGCGGGACCATCGAACCGCCCCGCTGACCGAGGACCCGTTGACCGGGGGATGGTCAACACGGTGTCCGGGTCGGCTACGCCGAGCCTGAGCCGGCGTTCCGCTCGGGCCGCAGCGGTCCCTGCACCCGGAGTTGCTGGCCGTCCGGCAGCAGAATCGCGAACGTCCGGCGATACCAGGGCTGGTCGACCGGCGGGCCGTCCACCGCCAGCCCGGCCGCAAGGGCGCGTTCGTACACGAGATCCGGTGCGATGCCCAGGTCGATCGTCACGCTCGCCGGCGGGATCGGGCCCTCGGTCTGAATCAGGTTGATGCCGTGGCTGCCGGCCCACGGCGTCAGGGTCAGGCGCACCATCGTCGGCGGGTCCGGGTAGCGGAAGGCCACGTGCAGGCCGAGCACTTCGGCCAGCTGGTCGGCGCACCGCACGTCGCGTACCGGCAGATCGGGGAACACGGCGACCACGTCGCTGTCCCGCGGATCGGCGGCCCGGACCATGACGACCTGCTGCGCCACGTGATCGGCATAGACCCGGGCCATTCGGCTCGCCTCCTGCAGGCCGGCCCGCCGCGCGACGCCGATCGAGCGCAGGTTCCGGGTGTCGATCCACGCTTCGACGCCGGTGATCCCGGGCTGTGCGAGCAGGTGCTCGACCACCACCGGCGCCGCCTCGCCCATGATGCCCCGGCCCCAGTGCGAGCGCCGCAGATGCCAGCTCAGACCTCGGATCGACCGGCCCTGGTCGGAGAAGATGCCGAGCGCGCCCAGCGCCGCCTCGTCCGGCCGGAGCCGAACCGCCCAGGTCCAGCCGCCGTTTCCGGCCAGATCGGCCCGCAGCCGCTCCCGGGTCTCCGCTACGTCGCTGGTCGGCTCCGACCATCCGTACGGATCCATGCCGGGGTCGCCGAGCATCGCGTGCAGGCTCTCCGCATCACGGTCCGGGTCGAGTGGCACCAGTTCCAGTCGCGCCGTCGTGAGGACCGTGGTCGCACCCATCCCGGCAGGATAGGCGGCTCACCGGTTTCGCGACACTGCCTCTACGAGGGGAGTCCGGTGCCGGTGCGGCGCGGGCGCAGGCCGGCCTGGACCAGTACGGCGGTGACGAGGGTGACGACGACGTTGACCCCGAGGGCGAGGTGGATTCCGGTCAGCTCGACAACCTGGGTGGCGGCGATCGCGCTGAGGATCGGGATGCCCACCGAAACGGCGACCTGCTGGGTCATCGTGGTCAGACCGGTCGCGAGGCCCTGCTCCCCGTCGGGCAGACCGGAGGTGCCGGTGACCGTGTAGCCGACGATCGCGGCGACATGGCCGAAGAACCCGAGGAACAGGGCGATGATCACGACAACGACGGCGGCCCGGTGCTCGCCGACGAAGGCGAGCGGAATCGTCGCCAGGCCCTGCACGAGCATGGCCACGAGCAGCACCTTGCGATACCCGTACCGGCCGAGCAGCCGTCCGGCGATGACGCCGGCGGCCACGGCGGCCAGGCCCGGGACGCCGAAGATCAAGCCGGTCCACAAGGGTGACAGGCCCAGGATGCGCTGCAGGTACAGCGTCATCAGGAAGATCATCCCGGTCTCCATGCTGAAGATCACCAGCCCGGCGAGGTTGCCCCAGGCAACCGTCGGGCGCCGGAGGATCCCGACCGGGACGAGGGGATCGGTGGCCCGTCGTTCGATCAGCCAGAAGGCGCCGATCAGCAGCACGCCGATCGCTGCGGCGGCAAAGCTGCGCTCGACGGCGGCATAGACGATGGCCAGCAGGCCGCCGGTCACCGTGACCGCACCGGGCAGATCGAGCCTCTTCCGCACCGGGGCGCGGCTGGCTTCGATCAAGAACGGTGTGACCGCCAGGATGAGTACGGCGACCGGGACGTTGATCCAGAACGCGGCGCGCCAGCTGAGCAGGCCGACCAGGGTGCCGCCGACCAGCGCCCCGATGGTGAAGCCGCCGGACATCAGTGCGCCGTTGAGCCCGAGCGCTCGCGCCCGTACGGGTCCCTCGGCGAAGGTGGTCGTCAGCAGCGACAGCGAGGCGGGCAGGGCCATCGCGGTAGCCAGCCCCTGCAGCGCGCGGGCCGAGAGCAGCATCTCCGGGTTCACGGCGACCGCGCCGAGGACGGACGCACCGGCCAGCACGATCATGCTGATCATGAACAGCCGGCGGCGGCCGTACAGGTCAGCCAGCCGGCCGAAGAGCAGGGCGAAGCCGGCCGACGGCAGCGCGTACGCGGCGGCGATCCAGGCGAGCCGCGACTCGGCCAGGCCGACACTCGCGCCGGTCTCCGGCAGCGCGACGTTCAGGATCGAGAAGTCGACGGAGACCAGGAAACCGGCGCCGAGGAGGACGAACAGAATCCGACGCTTACGTCTCGTGAAGACGGCGGGCGCGGCGGACGTGACGGTCATGGGACGGAGGGCTTGAGGAAGCTGCTGGCCACGGCTGCGGCAACGGCGAGGACCGCGATGACGAGGCCGGTGCCGGCCGCGGCCGCGGTGGTGTACGCGCCGATGGCCAGGCCGCCGGCGATCGAACCGAGCGCGATGCCGAGGTTGGCCACCGAGGCCGGCATCGCCTGGGCCAACTGGCCGCCCGGACCGGCCAGCTGCACGACCCGGTACTGCAGCGCGGGCGCGGAGCCCATCCCGAACAGGCCCACCGCGAACAGGGCCAGCCCGGCCAGGACGGCGATGCCGCCGAAGAGAAAGAGCGCGGCGAGGGAGACCGCGAGCCCGGCCGCGCCGAGGATCAGCGCGCGTGCGGCGCCGGCGTCGGCCAGCCGGCCACCGCCGTAGCTGCCGACCGTGGTAGCGACGCCGAAGATCATCAGGAACACGCTGATCAAGGCGCCGGAGACGCCGGTCACTTCCTGCAGGAACGGCACCATGTACGTGTTGAACGCCGCCGCTCCGGCGAAGATCAGCCCGCCCAGGCCGAGGACGGCGAGCACTCGCGGTGCGAACACGTGCCGCGCCTGTTGCCAGGCCCCGGCACCGGTGCCGCGCACCGACGGAACCACGCCCAGCGTGGCGACCAGAGCGATCACGGCCAGCACGACGACGGCGGTGAACGAACCGCGCCACCCCAACAGCTGACCGGCCAGGGTGCCGAGCGGCACCCCCACGGCCGAGGAGACCGCGAAGCCGGAGATGACCACCGACATGGCCCGACCGGTCCGCTCGGCCGGGACCAGGGAGACCGCGACGGCGATCCCGGCCGCGATGAACAGCCCCTGCGCCGCGCCGGCGAACGCCCGCGCGGCCAGGTACAGGCCGAAGCCGGCGGTCAGCACCAGGACCAGGTTCGCGGCGACCGTCAGGCCGAGGGCGCCGATCAGAACGATCCGCTTGTTCCAGGTGATCGTCAGTGCGGTCAGGACCGGACCGCCCAGGGCCATGCCCAGCGCCTGGGCGGTCAACAGCGTGCCGGCGGTCGAGATCGACACCCTGAGGTCGGCCGCGATCAGGTCGAGCATGCCGATCACGAGCATTTCGGAGCAACCGAGTACGAACGTCGCCAGGAACAGCGTGGCCAGGGCGAGGTTCGTCCTGGCTGAGCTGGTGGAGCCGGCCTCGTTCTCCGCCCTCGCGGTTTCCAGTGACATTCTGTGACCTCAGTCGGTGGCTGTACGAATTCGGGCGACGGTCGAAACGATCGGTCTTACGTCAACTGGATGAACTGGAGGTGATTGCCATCGGGGTCCGTCACCAGACCGAACCGACCACCCGGTCGATCTTCGACCGGAAGCTGCCACTCCACACCCACCGTCTTCAGGTGCGCCTCCACGGCGTCGAAATCGTCGACGTGGAAATTGAGGATCGAGCGGCCGGGGTCGTTGTTCGTCCCGGTGACGTCGTCGCGTTCGTCGACGATCAGCAGGAAGCCGTCGAGATCGAACACTCCCTTGCCCCCGTGATCCACGGAGAGCAAGGTGCTGTACCAACTGCGCAGTTCCTCGGGCCGGCTGGTGCCGATCAGAATGCTGCCGGGCTTCGGAGTCTTCATTCCGTGAGTTCCTTCTCGTCGTCGGTGAATGGTTAGGCGGGTCTGGCGGCGGCGGCGATGATGGCGTGCTCGTCCCGGAGCGCCTTGACCGCGCCGTCCTGCCAATCGGTCATGATCCGCGACATGGAGTCGGGGAAGATGTCGTCGTCCTCGTTCTCCACGCCGTCGAGAATGGCTTGCGCGACCGAGGCGGGTGAGGCCTTCGGGATGTTGAAGCCGCGGTTCATGTCGGTGTCGGTCGGCCCGGTGAGGACGGCGTGAACGCGTACCCCATGATCAAGAAGCAGCTCCCGCTGCGACTGGGTCAGGGACAAGGCGGCCGCCTTCGAGATCGAATAGCCCGGGACGATCGGGATCGGGACGATGGCCGCCGTCGACAGGCAGTTGACGATCGCGCCGCCGGACTTGATCAACTGCGGCAGGAAGGCCTGGGTCACGGCGTGCAGGCCGAAGAGGTTGACGGCGAGGTGCCGTTCCAGCACGGCGGGGTCGGAGAGATCGTCTGGCAGTGCCACGCCGGCGTTGTTGATCAACAGGTCGAGCTTCTGCACCGACGCCACGGCCTGTTGGATCTGCTCCGGGTCGGTCACGTCGAGGATGAGTGGGGTGACCCGCTCGTCCGGATGATCGAAGGTTTCGCGGGTGCCCGCGTGCACCCACCACGCACCTCGGCTCAGCGCCTCCTCCAGGAGAGCCCGGCCGATGCCGCGGTTGGCTCCGGTGATCAACACCGTCTTGCCACTGATCGTTGCCATCTCAGGACCTTCCGTCCGCGAGGTCGGCCAGGCCGAGAGTCTGGGGTACGAGTCTGGCCCGTGCCACCGTGGCCGCGGCCTGGTGCGCCGGAGCGCTGCCGTCCTCCTTCGGGTTGGGCTGGCCCTGGCCGGTCATGATCAGGTTCCGCAGGCTTCCGCTGATGTAGCCGCCCCACGCGTTGGAGCACACGTCGTAGCAGTCGTACTCCGGAACCAACCCCACGTGGGTGAAGCGGACCTCGGTGCCGGCGTCGGTGGCGGAGATGTCGAAGATCATCTTGGTGTCCTGCCACTCCGACTGGTCGTCGACGAAGTTCAGGTAGTTGTCCAGCACGTGCCAGGCGACCCTTCGGCCGGGCACCAGTTCGGTGACCCGGATCCGGGAGCGATGGACGTCTTGGAAGCTGTATTCGAATTCGGCACCGACCTCGTCGGTCACGCCCTGGACCCCTTGGGACCACCAGCCGCGGACGTTGGTGATGGCCTCGAAGGCCACCTGTGGAGTCCGATCCACATGGAAGGCCTCGGTGTAACTCGAAGCGCTATCTGCTTGCATCATGCAAGTGACCCTAGCGGTGACACTTTCATGATGCAAGTGGTCGGCGTAAACTTTCGCCATGCTCGGCAAGACGTACGACTCGCAGACGTGCTCGATCGCCCGGGCCCTCGAGGTGATCGGCGAGCGCTGGAGTCCGCTGATCGTTCGCGACGCCCTGTTCGCGCGGGCCACCCGCTACAGCGACTTCCAGCGCAGTCTCGGCATCGCCACCAACGTCCTCAAGGCACGTCTCGACGGCCTGGTCGAGGCGGGGATCATGCGGCGTCATCCGTACTCCGGGCAGTCCGAGCTGTACGAGTACGTACTCACCGAGAAGGGGCGGGCGCTCGCACCCGTGCTCGTTGCGCTCGGCGAGTGGGGCGATGAGTGGGCGACCGACGGGGAACCGCCGATGATCTACACCCACGCCGGCTGCGGTGCTGAGATCGAACTGCAGACGACCTGTGCCCGCTGCGGCCGCCTGGACGATCCGGTGGAGATCGAAAGCCGCTTTCGGGACCGGACGATCGGGGCGCCGTAGCATGATGCAAGCAGAGTTGCGGCACGACGGACCGGATCACATGCAGGGAAGGTGACATCAATGCTCGGCCGAATGTACGAGCGAGAGAACTGTTCGGCGGCCCGTGCGCTGGAGATCGTGGGGGAGCGCTGGAGCCTGTTGATCATCCGCAATGCGATGTTCGCCGGGCAGACGAGGTTCACCGAGTTTCAGCGGGCGCTCGGCATCGCCCCCAACATCTTGTCCAACCGCCTCGAGCGGTTCGTCGAGGCCGGGATCATGCAGACCCGGGACCGCGCCGGTGACAGCGAGTACGTCCTCACCAGCAAGGGGTTCGACCTCCAGCCGGTGATCATCACGCTCACCGAATGGGGCGACCGCTGGTCCGCACCAGCCGGCCCACCGATCATCTACCAGCACGAAGGTTGCGGAGGACGAGTCCACGAACACCTTCGCTGCGACGACTGCAACGCCAGTCCGGCCCCGACCCAGGTCACGGTGCGTCCCGGCCCGGGCGCCCTGCCCGGGCAGGCCGGAGCGCCCTGACCGGAACGTGGCTCAACCATTCCGCCGCGGTACGAAAGCGTGCTGGGCCGCCTTCCGGAACTCCCGCGGCGCCAGCCCGTGCGCGGCCTGGAACCGACGGGTGAAGTAGGCCGGGCTGGCGAAGCCGCAGGCGTCGGCGATCTCGGCCACCGGCCGCATCGTGGTGGTGAGCAGCGTCGCCGCGTGGCGGAGGCGCAGGTCGCTGACGTACCCGGTGGCGGTGGTGTCGTAATAGCGGCGCATCGAGCGGGCCAGGTGGGCCGGGCTGACCCGGGCCAGTTCCAGCAGCCGCGGCACGCCGCCGCGCAGGTTGTCCTCGCTCTGCAACGCGGCGCAGGCGGCGACCAGCCAGTCCGGCGCACCGCTCGGCGGCGGTTCGACGCCGGGGCTCGGATCTGGGTCCAGCAGCGGTACGAGTTCGCTCCAGAACCTGATCAGGTCCAGCGGCCGCGGCCCGGCCCGGAACCGTTCCAGGGCGCCAGCGCAGGCGGTCTCGGCGTCGGCGAAGCCGGACTCGGGGGAGAGCCGTCGGTGCGGCGGACGTTCGGCGGTGTGCCAGTCCGGCCGGACGCCGGCGAGGTCGGCGAAGGAGCGCCACCGGCTGGCCGGGAAGGCGATGTTGTAGAAGCGGATCGGTCCCGAGATCGCATGCTGGTCCCGCCCGGTCCGCCGGTCGAACGTGCGCAGCAGGATCACGTCGCCGGCGCGCAGCTGCTGAACCCGGTCGGCGACACCGGGCCCGAGATCCTGACTGCCCTCGCCGTCCAGGACGAGCATCACCTCGCAGTAGTCGCGATGCCCGTGCGGCTCGGACCGGCCGCGCAGGTCGACCAGCGCCGCGTGGTACGGGCGCCCCAGGGCGTGGGTCTCGAAACGCTCCAGGCCGGGTTGGCTCCGCGAGATCGGCACATCAAGAAAGTACAAGTATTCGAGCGCCGAGTGGCTGTCGTGCGCCGAATCGGCGGCGGATGATGAGGGAAATCGTCAACTCGCCATCGAGGAGCACCGCCGATGACCAGCACCCCCGACACCCGCAGCACTACCCTGACCGACTTCGACCGCGACGGGTACGTGATCTTCCGCAACGTGATCGACGCCGACCTGATCGCCGAGGCAAGCGACCATGTGGCCTGGCTGGAGCAGCAACACCCCGACGTCCGGCCGGAACAGCTGGGCCACGTCTACCTGCGCGACGACCCGTTCTGGGTCCGGCTGATCTCCGACGACCGACTGGTCGACATCGCGTCCCAGTTCGTCGGCGACGATGTCGCCCTGTTCGCGTCGCACTACATCAGCAAGCCGCCGTTCACCGGGCAGCAGGTGCTCTGGCACCAGGACAGCGCGTTCTGGCCGCTGGAGCCGATGGAGGTGGTCACGCTGTGGCTCGCGGTCGACCATTCGACGCCGGAGAACGGCTGTGTCCGGTTGATCCCCGGCAGCCACACGCTGGACACCGCGGCCCTGCGGGAGCGGACCGACGTGGAGAACGTGCTCGGCGCCGAGATCGCGGTCGACGTGGACGAGAGCCAGGCCGTCGACATGGTGCTGGCGCCGGGCGATGTCGAGGTGCACCACCCGAAGATCGTGCACGGCAGCAACGCCAACACCTCACCGAACCGGCGCTGCGGCCTGACCATCCGCTACATCCCGACCTCGACCAGGATCACCGCCGACGAGCAGCCGTACCCGAGTGCCTTCCTGCTCCGCGGCAACCCGGGCGTGAACACCTATCAGCCGCGGCCGACGTTCGACCCGGCCCGCCATTTCCCGTTCCGCGACGCGAACTGAGTCTCAGGGGATCGTGTGGTTCTGTACACAAAAAGATGACCGCCTCCCGGCACTGACGCATCGCCGACCAGTGCGATGCGGGTGCCGGGAGACGGCCAGGCTGGTTTGGAACCCGAGTGTTAGGCCGACTTCGCCGAGTGCGAGGAGAGGTAGTTCGGCCCGAGGGCGCCGGACCGCAACAGGTCCAGCCGCTCCTTGAGCAGATCCTCCAGCTCGGCGATCGACCGGCGCTCGCGCAGCATGTCCCAGTGCGTCCGGGCCGGCTTCTCGTCCTTGGCCTCCGGACGCTCACCGTCGGAACGCAGCGACTCCGCACCGCACCGCGGGCACTCCCACAGGGCGGGGATCTCGGCCTCTTCGGCGAAGGTCAGCGCGAAGTGGTGCTGGTTCGGGCAGTCGTATCCGATCTCTTGGCGCGGAGCGAATTCGACACCGGTCTCATCTTCGAAGCTCTTGGCTCCGAGGCCGGAACCCCGTAACGAGCGATCTGCCATCGTGTCCTCCCGACTCGATCCTGACTTGGATGGTCCCCTGGAGAGCACAACTCCCGAGTCGGCGTAAATGTTCCGAACGGGTGAACAAACCGTCACAAAGTTGCGGACTCACGCACCGGGCTGCGGACCGGGAGCAACGCGACGGCACCGGCGAGCAGCACCAAGGCTATCCCGATGATACCCATCCGGTCACTGGCGAAGAGCCCGGCGAACAGCCCGAACAGGCTCGGCGCGAGGAACGACACCGCGCGGCCGGTGGTCGCATACAGGCCGAACAGCTGTCCCTCGTGACCCGGTGGGGCGAGCCGGGCCAGGAAGGTCCGCGAGCTGGACTGGGCCGGGCCGACCCACAGGCAGAGGATCAGCCCGAAGATCCAGAACAGGGTCGAGCCGTGCGAGAACAGCAGCACGGTCGCCGCGGCGACCAGGCCGCCGAGCGAGACCAGGATGATCAGCTTCGGGCCGACCCGGTCCTCGATGATGCCGGCCGTGAAGGCGCCGGCCGCCGCGACCACGTTCGCCGCGACTCCGAAGATGATCACGTCGCCGGCCGAGAGTCCGTACACGCTGCGGGCCAGCACGGCGCCGAACGCGAACACCGCCGCCAGCCCGTCCCGGAAGATCGCGCTGGCCAGCAGGAACCAGACGGTGTGCCGGGAGTGCGCGTAGAGATCCCGCAACTGCCGGACCAGCACCCGATACGAGGCGAAGAAGCCGACCCGGGCGGCGCGGTCGGTGGGCGGGATCTCCGGCACCGCGACGAGCACGGGGATCGACCAGACCGCGAACCAGACGGCGGCGACGACCGCCAGCACCCGGTACTTCAGCCCGCCGTCGGCCGTCACACCGAACAGCCCGATGTCGGGCTGGATGAACAGCAGGTAGGCGCCGAGCAGGACGCCGATGCCGCCGACATAGCCGGCCGCCCAGCCGATCCCGGACACCTTGCCGATCGTCGCCGGGGTGGAGATCTGCCTCAGCATCGCGTTGTACGAGACGGCGGCGAACTCGGAGAACACGCTGCCGGCGGCCATCAGGACCAGCCCGAGCCACAGGTACGAGTACTCGTCGGCGACGAAGAAGAGGCCGGCCGACGACAGGATGGTCAGCGCGCTCCACAGCGCGAGGTTGAGCTTGCGGCGGCCGCCGGCGTCGGCGCGTTGTCCGATCACCGGCGCCAGCAGGGCGATCAGCAGTCCGGCGGCGGCGAGGGCGATGCTCAGCCAGGTGGCGCCGGACAGCGAGCCGGCCGGGGCGCCGGCCGCGACGTCCTCGGTCAGGTAGGGCGCGATGACGAAGGTGACGACGATCGTGTTGTACGCGCTCGCGCCCCAGTCCCAGAGGGCCCAGGCCGCGACCTGGCCGGGCTTGGAGGTGCGGGGCGTCGCTGTCGTCGGAGTCGGGTTCATGGGCGGCGGCTCAGGTCCAGAGCCCGCGTCGGTTCAGCACGTCCGACAAGATATCGATCCGGTCGGTGAAGATGCCGTCGACACCGAGATCGATCAGCCGTTCCATCTCGGCGGCGTCGTCGATCGTCCAGACGTGCACCTGCTTGCCGGCCCGGTGCACGGCCTTGATCAACGGCTCGGTCAGCACCGTCACGGTCCGGCCGGCGACGGTGTGCCGGACCGGCAGTTGCAGGGCGGCGCCGGCCGAGTTGATCATGGCGGTGAGGCGCGGCGCGTACCGGTTCCAGGCGATCCCGGCCTGACTCGCGGCGGTCGGTACCCGCGGCCCGAGCAGCCGCCGGATCCGGTGCAGCCGGCGAATCCCGAACGAGGAGACGCAGACCCGGTCGATCGCGCCGTGCCGCCGGATCGCCTCGGCCAGCAGCGGGACCGCTGCGTCGGACTTCGCGTCGACGTTGAACCTGACCTCGGGATGGGCGTCCAGGAGCTCGTCGAACAACGGGATCGGGTCGACGCCGCCGATCCGGGCCTCCTTCAAGATCGCGTACGGCAGCGCGGCGACCAGCCCGGTCCGGTCGGTCACCCGGTCCAGCCGGTCGTCGTGGAACGCGACCAGGACGCCGTCCGCGGTGGCGTGCACGTCGGTCTCGAAGTAGCGGTAGCCGAGCTTGGCCGCCTCGGCGAATGCGTGCAGCGTGTTCTCCCGGCCCAGGTTCGGCGGGTACGTCGCGCCGCCGCGATGGGCGAACGCGAGGAACGGCGCGTCGAAATACGGGAAGTCGGCTGCGCGCAGCACTACACGCCCGGCAGCCGGCGCAGCAGGTCGGCGATCACGTCCGGCATCCAGGGCGGCACGCCGAAGACCACGAACCCGAGATACGCACCGGTCAGGCCGACGCAGATCGCCAGCACTGTCAGCAGGACCTTCTGCCGCAGCGGCCACCGGCCGAGCCGGTGCAGGATCAGGCGGAACAGCCGCATCAGCCGGTGCGCCCAACGGAACTCCGAGGACCAGACGGCCAGGCCGAGCAGGACCAGCGGAATGCCGCCCGGGCCCGGAATCGGACCGGTCAGCGCGCCGAGGATGATGAAGAACAACCCGGCGACGGCGACCCCGACCCGGTAGACGACGAGCTTGCGCGGATCCTGCCGGATCCTGCGCCGCCACTCCCAGCGGTCCTCGTTCGGCTCGATCAGGACGTGGGTGTTGTGTTCGGGCTCGTACTCGTCGAACGCGCCGCCGCGCTTCCAGCGGGCGCGGTGTCTCCGCGCCGTACGGGAAGACTGGTCCGCCGACATGTCACAACTGTAATTGGCCCCACCCACACTCCGCCGGTCGGACGGTAAATCTCAGTCGCCGTTCAGCGACCGGGCGCGTTCGGGTCAGTGGCCCGCGGTCAGGGCGACGCTGGTCCGCCACAGGTCGGCCGCCTTCGCCTCGTCGTAGGAGTCCGCCGAGGATTCGGTCTCCCGGTCGCCGGTGAAGTAGCGCCCGGTGACCGAGCCGAGCCCGGGATCGGTGACCAGGCGGGCCAGTGCCGCACCGGAGCGGCGCGGGGTGTTCCGGTTGATCCCGGGGATCAGGGTGAGCGCGGGCATGACCCGGTGCCAGACGAAGGAGCGGATGCCGCGGAAGTCGCGGGCCAGCCCGGTGCCGGGCATCTGGCCGGGATCGAAGGCGTTGAACGTGACCTGGGCGACCGGGGTACGGCGGGCGAACTCGTAGCAGGCGAGCAGGTTGCACAGCTTCGACGTGGTGTAGCGGCGGCGGCCGGCCCGCAGCGGGTCGGGATCCTCCTCTCCTTCCGGGTACGCGAGCCGCTCGGCGGTGTCGTAGACGGGCGGCGGGAAGCCGGTCCGCTGGGCCGGGTCGTGGGTGGCGCTGGTGACGAAGACGACCCGGCTCCCGGCCGGCATCCGGGGCAGTGCCTCGCGGATCAGCAGGAAATGGCCGAGGTGGTTCACCCCGAACGTCTCCTCGATGCCGTCCCGGGTCAGCCGGAGCCCGGTGAAGCCGACCAGGCCGGCGTTGGCGACGATCGCGTTCAGCGGCGGCAGGTCGGCCACGAACCGGCGCACGGCGGCCAGCGAACCGAGGTCGAGCACCCGTCCGTCGGCCCGGTCACCGAGCCGGGCCGCGGTCTCGCCGACCCCGGCCGCGGACCGGCCGGTGATGATCACCCGCTGGTCCGGCTCGGCCAGCAGGGCCCGGGCCGTCTCGTAGCCGAGCCCGCCGGTGCCACCGGTGATCAACACCGTCCGTTCGCGATCCTTCGACACCCGTCACCCCGTTCGCCGGATCCCCAGGGTGCCCATCCTTCCACCGGGGGCCGCGGCGCGGGGCTGGTTCAGCGGGGAACGACGGTGCGGAGCAGTCTCGGCCCGGCGACCGAGTAGAGATCGCCGTAGTCGTCGACGACGAGGTGGGTGCCGGCGCCGCTCGGCCGGAGCACCTTCAGCGTCGCGGTCGCGCTGCCGGCGCGGAGCGTCCGCTTCGGGTCGAAACCGAACAGGCGGCCGCCGGCGATGCCGTAGATCGTCCCGTTCGGGTGCCGGACCAGCCGGGCGTAGTTGCCGGGGATCCGGACGCCCGGTTTCCAGTCCGGGAAGATCTCCTGCGAGAAGATCAACTTCTCGGTGCCGGGATCGAGCGCGGCCAGCCACCCGTTGGCGTAGAACCAGACGACGCCGGTCTCGTCGGTCAGGGCGGCGTCGACGGACCGGGTGCCGGCGATCGGCCACGGGACGGTCCGGGCCTCGCCGGTGGTCTCGTCGAAGATCAACAACTTGGCCTGGGAGTCGATCGGTTCGCCGTCGTAGGCGTAGAAGATCGAGCCGCCGCCGAAGACCTTGCTGCCGCTCGCCGCCAGTGCGCTGATCGACTGGTGGCCGATCACGCCGGCCAGCGTGGTGCAGGTGCCGGTCTCAAGATCGAGATAGCCGAACCCGCCTTGATCATGACCGTAGTCGGCCTGGCTGCCGTAGTAGATCCGGTCGCCGTGCCCGGTCAGCCCGTACGGCCGGTTCTGATGATCACCGATCGTGCACTCCTGCCGCGGCGCGGTGCCGGCCTCGATCTCGGCCGGGGTGAACGAGTCGATCCTCCCGTTCGGATAGGTGCCCTGATAGGTGCGGCCCCGGTAGGTGATCATCTGCTCGGCCTGGCCGCCGAACAGGTAGGTGCGCTGCCGGTCGTCCCGCAGCGGGGTGTACGCGCCGAGGCCGCCGGTCAGATACCCGGCGGTCCAGAGCCGGCCGTCGGCACCGAGCGCGAGCGAGTTGGACGCGATCGGCATCGGCGGGTTGTTCGGCACCTGGCCGCGCTGGAAGTTGCCGGTCTGCAGGTTGTACGCGGTCAAGATGCCGCCGGAATTCCAGCCGACGATCGACAGTCCGGGCCAGGCCGGGTCGCCGAGGTCGATCAGTTCCCAGGCCCGGGAGAAGATGTTGACCGGCGCGTCCAGCACCGCCTCCTCGCCGGTGGCCAGGTCGTAGGAGTGCAGCGGAAGGTTCGGCTCGCCGGCCTTGTTGAAGTAGATCTTGCCGTCGACCGGCCGGGTGGCGCCGTTGTAGATCACACCCTTGATCTCCGTGACCACCTCGCCCGTGATCTTGCCGGCGGCGTCCCGGCCGACCTTGATCACGGTCAGGTAGTCGTTGCCGCGGCTGTTGCTGTCGCCGCCCCAGACGGTGACGTAGCCGTCGCCGGCCGACCCGCCGTAAAGCCAGGGCAGCGCCAGTTGCGCCGGGCTGAGCAGCGAGGTCAGGTCGGAGCAGCCGGTCGCGCCGGCGTCGACCGGGCAGCCGTAGAGGTGAGGTTTGGTCCCGGTGCCGGTGAAGACCGCGTCGGTGACCTGGTCGTACGCGGTCCAGCGGGTGTAGTTGGCGTCGGTGGTGAGCGGGTTCGGGCCGACCACGGCGAAGCCGTCCTCCGGGTCGTACTTCCAGATCGCGGCACCGGCATACCCGTTGGTCGGTTCGCCCCAGCCGCCGCCGTACACGGTGCCGTCGGTGCCGAAGCTGATTCCGTAGACGAAGCCGAAATGATCAATGGGCGGGGTGCCGATCCGGACGGCCTGGGCGGCGCCGGGTGTCCAGGACCAGAGCGCGGCGGAACCGTAGGTGCCGATGTAGACGATCTTGCTCACCGGGTTCTGCTTGACCGTCCAGGAGCCGGTGGCGCCGGGCAGGTCGACGGTCTTGATCACCTCGGTGCGCAGGATGTCGCTGATCACCAACTTGGCCGGGCTGCCGGTCGAGCCGGTCGCAACCGAGTAGGTCACCTTGCGGCCGGTCTCGTCCTCGCCGGCGCCCATCGCCAGATACGTTGCGGGCTTGGTGATCTGCGGCCCGACGCTGGTCGCGGGCGCGGTGATCAACACCTCGTCGTACGTTCCGGAGCGGCGCACGCCGAGCTCGACGGCGACCCCGGCCGCACCGGCCGGTGCGGTGCCGTCGACCGTGACGATCTCGGTGCCGCGCGGATGGGTCGCGTACTCGGTGTCGATCACTGCGCCGGCCGCGTCCAGCCAGACCAGGCCGATGGCGGCCGTGTCGGTTCCGGTCGCGTGAGCCCGGGCCTGCAGCGCCGAGCCGGCCGTGACCGGGACGGCGTCGCTGCGAGCGCCGAGGTTGGCGCAGCCGCGGCTGCCCAGGGCCAGTGCCTTGGACCCGTCGCTGGCACCGTCACCGGTGATCGTGAGGCCGTCCGGGCAGGAGGCGGCGCCGCCGCGCCCGTCGGTCGGGGTCCAGCCGTCGAGGTCGGCCTCGAAGCTGTGGTTCGGCACCAGCAGGTCGCCGGTGCGGATCGGGGGAGGGGCGGTCTCGGCGACCGCCGCCGTCGGGAGGGAAAGGGTCAGACAGAGCGTCGCGCAAGCCACCGCGAGCCAGGCCGTCGGCCGGTTCCGCATGGTCACCACCTCGGGATCGGGAACCCGTTCAGCGTATTTAGTGGCGTCATGAACCGGAATAGTTTCCGTCCGAAATGGACAGGTATCTGCCCTGAGCCTGTCGGAGGGCCAAGCCCATGAACGTTCCCTGAGCTTGTCGAAGGGCCAAGCCAGGTGTGCCTTGCCCTTCGCAGGCTCAGGGAACGTGTGACTTCAGAGGGCGGCGCGATGCTCCCAGACCGCCGCCGTGAGCGAGGCGATGAAGCCGTGCGCCACCTCGCTCGGCCATGGTGCGGTGGTGGCGACGGCGAGCACGAACGGCCGGGCGTCCGGCGGCCGGACCAGGCCGGCGTCGTGGGTGATGTCGGTGACCCAGCCGTTCTTGTGGGCGACCCAGGTGCCGGCCGGCAGCCCGGCCCGCAGGTCCATCCCCATCTCGTTCGCGGCCAGCACCTCGAGGACGGCGTCGCAGGTGGCGCGGTCGCCGGCCGTCCCGCGCTGCAGGGCGGACAGGATCGCGGCCAGCCCGCGGGTGGTGATTAGGTTCCCGTCGCCCAGCTTGTCCCGGGCCGCGTAGTCGTTGATGCCGCGGGCGACGCTGATCCCGGTCGCACCGCAGGCGGCGATCGCCTCGCCGACGGCGGCCAGGCCGACCTGGTCCAGAACGAGGTTGGTGGCGAGGTTCGAGGACCGTACGACGCTGCGCCGGCACAGCCAGCGCAGCGTCGCCGTACCGCCCAGTCGCTGCCACGGCTCCGGATCCGAGTCGTCCTCCCGGACGACGCCGAACGTCCCCCCGACCTGGGAGGTGAACTCGTTGTGCACCGGCAGCTCGGCATCCAGGTCCAGCCGTCCGGCCGCGGCCAGCCGGTAGGCGGCGAGCACCAGCGGCAGCTTCATCGTGGAGGCCGCATAGTGCTGCGCGTCCGGGTTCACCTCGGCGACCGGGTCGCCATGATCATCGAGCAGGGTGACCGAGATGGTGGCCGGTCCTGGCTCGGGGCGTTCGGCGACCAGGCGGTCGAGCTCCGCCGCGACGGGGGATGCGCTGTTCACCTGCATATCTAACCGGAACGCGGCGGGTGTCAGAATCGTGCCGTGACCGCGATTCTCTCCATCCAGTCCTCCGTCGCGTACGGACACGTCGGCAACAGTGCGGCAACCTTCCCGCTGATGCGGCTCGGCGTCGAGGTCTGGCCGGTGCTCACCGTGCACTTCTCCAACCACACCGGGTACGAGAGCTGGCGCGGCCCGCTGCTCGCCGCGTCCGACGTCGCGGACGTGATCAAGGGCCTCGACGAACGCGGCGTGCTGGCCCGCTGCGACGCCGTGCTGTCCGGCTACCAGGGCGCTGCCGACGTCGGCGCGGTGATCTTGGACGCGGTCGCGCTGGTCAAGGAACGCAACCCGGCCGCGATCTATTGCTGCGACCCGGTGATGGGTGACGTGGACCGCGGAATGTACGTCAGGGAAGGGATTCCGGAGTTCATGCGGGACCGGGTGGTGCCGGCCGCGCAGATCCTGACGCCGAACCACTTCGAGCTGGAGTTCCTGACCGGCCGGCCCGCGAAGTCCCTGGAGGACGTGATCACCGCGGCCGACGAGGTGCGCGGGATGGGCCCGGACACGGTACTGGTGACCAGTGTCGTGCACGACCTGGTGGCCGATGATCAACTTCAGATGGTGGCGGTCACCGAGGGCGAGGCCTGGTCGGTCACGCTGCCGCTGCTGAACCAGACGTTCACCGGCAGCGGGGACCTGACCGCGGCGACATTCCTGGCCCACGTCCTGACCACCGATCTGCCGACCGCGCTGAGCCGGACCGCGGCGATCGTGCACGGCGTGCTCAGCAAGACCGTCGAGTCGGGCCAGTCCGAGCTGCAGCTGGTCGCCGCGCAGGACGAGATCGCCGCGCCGTCGCGGCAGTTCGAAGCGACCCGGATCCGGTGACCTCGGGGCCGGGGAGTGGCAGGATCGGTCCATGGGCCTGGGATTGCGGCGGATCCGCCACGTCAAACTGCCGGTGACCGACCTCGCGCGCAGCGTCGCCTGGTACCGGTCGCTGCTCGAGCTCGACCTGGTCGCGGAGTTCGCCGAGGACGGTGAGCTGCGCGGCGTCCAGCTGGTCGACCCCGACGGTGCCTTCGGCATCGCGTTGCGCGAGCGCGCCCACAGCGCGAGCCGGCCGGACCTGACCGGCTTCGACCCGTTCGCGCTGGAGGCCGAATCCCTCGCCGCGCTGCACGCTCTGGCTGCGCGGTGCGACGGGCTCGGCGTCGCGCACGGCGGGGTCCAGGACCGCGGCGAGTGGGGTGCCAACCTCGACGTCACCGACCCGGACGGCACCGTGTTGCGGTTCCTGGCTGGCAACGTGCTGGAGCCGGGCACGTTCCACGGCTTCGACCTCCACAGCGACGGCACGATCGCGCTCAATCCCGGGCCACGGCTGGAGATCTGACCGGCTGGCGGACGAAGACGGCGCCGGACGTGATCACCGCCGCCGGCGAGGTTAGGGTGTTGATCATGGCGGGACGTGCGGCGGCGGTGCTGATCCTGGTCCCGGTCGCTGCTCTGGCTGCCTGGCTTGCGGACGACCTGGTGCCCGGGTACCGCACGGGCGAGGGCCCGTTGCTCCGTGGCCTCGGTTTCATGATCACCGGGGTCGTGTTCGCGATCATGATCGGGTTCATCACCTGGCTGGCCGGCCGCGCCCTGCGCCCACTCGAACGACATGCCGCCCGCCTGCTCCGCGACGAGGACGACACGGCCTTCGGCGCGGAGACCGACTGGGAGTTCTTTCGCCCGATCCGCGTCCTGTGGCTGCTGTCGGGCCTGCGCTACGCCCTCGAGCTGGTGATCACGTTCGTGGTGGCGCCGCTCGCGTTCTGGCTCGGTACGACGGCCGCTCGGACGGTGGGGCTGCCGGTGCAGCTCGACGGGTTCTGGCCCACCGTGCTCGCTGCCCTGATCGTGGAGGCGGTCCGCAAGGCGCTCCCGCAGCGGCGCCCGGCCCCGCGGCGGATCGCGCTGTGGCTGGTTCGGCTGCTGCTGCCGGCCGTGGGCATCGCGCTGGCCGTACTGATCGTTCCCGGCTTCGACCTGGCTCCGGGACCGTGGTTCCGGCAGGCGTTGGCCGTGCTCGTGCTGGGACTGCTGTCGCAGTTGATCACGCTGTGGGTCCAGGTCCCGTTCGTCACCGTGCTGCTGCGGGTCGCCGGGAACGCGGTCAAGCTGTGGGCGGTGTCCTGGCTCAGCGGCTGGTCGAACCTGCCTTTGCACGTCGACGGCTTCTGGCCGCTGGTGCTCGCCGCGATGATCTTCAGCGTGGCGACCTGGTTCCTGCAGTTCCCGCGCCCGAAGCAGCAACCGCAGCCGCCGCAACTGGATCCGTTCTGGCCGCACGATCCCCTGCGTGACCTGACGACGCCGCGCTACTGACGAGGAGGTGACAGCCGTGCTGATCGAGCATCGAGGACGCCGACCCGTGGTCCCGGAGTCGGCCTACCTGGCGCCGACCGCCGTGCTCTGCGGGGCCGTGATCTTGGGGGAGCGGTGCCGGGTGCTGCACGGTGCCGTGCTGACCGCCGAAGACGGCGAGATCACGGTCGGCGAGGACGTGGTGATCATGGAGAACGCGCTGGTCCGCGGCCGTCGTGATCATGCCGTACGGATCGGCGACGCGGTGCTGATCGGTCCGCACGCACACGTCAACGGCGCGGTGATCGAGGACGAGGTGTTCGTCGCGACCGGGGCGTCACTGTTCCCCGGATCCGTTGCCGGGCAGGGATCCGAGCTGCGGATCAACAGTGTGCTGCACGTCAATTCGCGGCTGGCTCCGGGCAACACGGTGCCGATCGGCTGGATCGCGGCCGGCGACCCGGCCGAGCTGTTCTCACCCGACCGGCACGACGAACTGTGGGCGGTGCAGGCGGGACTCGACTTCCCCGGCACCGTGTACGGCGTCGACCGCGGCACCTCGATGCGCGTGATCATGCGTCGGCAGGCCGAGTTCTACGCCACCCACCGCGACGATGA
Organism: Microlunatus parietis; assembly: GCF_013407955.1. Taxonomy (GTDB): domain Bacteria; phylum Actinomycetota; class Actinomycetes; order Propionibacteriales; family Propionibacteriaceae; genus Microlunatus; species Microlunatus parietis. The sequence goes on from NZ_JACCBU010000001.1 coordinate 7,208,069, forward strand.
CATCGTTCCCTGAGCCTGCTGGTCGACGTTCCCTGAGCCTGTCGAAGCATGTCCTGAGCCTGTCGAAGGGGGCAGGCCACTCCAAGGCCCTTCGACAAGCTCAGGGAACGATTGTTGATCAGTGCGTGTCGTAGTAGATCTGGATGTTCGCGCCGACCGCGTTGAGCCGGTTGGCCAGATCCTCGTAACCGCGATTGATCACGTACACGTTGCGCAGCAGGGATTCGCCGCGCGCAGCGAGCATGGTCAGCAGCACGCACATGGCCGGCCGGAGCGCGGGCGGGCAGATCACCTCGGCGCCGCGCCAGCGGGTCGGGCCGGTCACCTCGACCCGGTGCGGGTCGAGCAGCTTCACCTGGGCGCCGAGCTTGTTCAGGTCGGTCAGGTAGATCGCCCGGTTGTCGTACACCCAGTCGTGGATGATCGTCGACCCCTGCGCGGTCGCCGCGATCACGGCGAAGAACGGCAGGTTGTCGATGTTGAGGCCCGGGAACGGCATCGGCTGGATGCTGTCGATCGGCGCCTTCAGCTCGGACGGGTGGACGGTCAGGTCGACCAGCCGGGTGTGCCCGTTCGCGGCGACGTACTCGTGCGAGAGCGTGTACTTCAGGCCCATCTCGGTCAGGATCGACAACTCGATCTCGAGGAACTCGATCGGCGCCCTCCGGATGGTGAGTTCGGACTGCGTCACCACGGCCGCCGTGAGCAGGCTCATCGCCTCGATCGGGTCCTCCGACGGCGCGTACTCGACGTCGCGGTTGATGCTCTCCACGCCGCGGATCCGCAGCGTGGTGGTGCCGATGCCGTCGATCTCGACACCGAGGTGGGTCAGGAAGACGCAGAGGTCCTGCACCATGTAGTTCGGGCTGGCATTGCGCAGTACGGTCTCGCCGGGGAACAGTGCCGCGGCCAGCAACGCGTTCTCGGTGCCGGTGTCGCTGCGCTGGGTGAGCACGATCGCCCGCGTCGGGACGACGCTCGGATCGACCTTGCAGTGGTAGTAGCCGTCGGTCGGCACCACCGAGAGACCGAACTGCCGGAAGACCTGCAGGTGCGGCTCGATCGTCCGGGCACCAAGATCACAACCGCCGGCGTACGGCAGCTGGAACTCGTTCATCAGGTGCAGCAGCGGGCCGAGGAACATCAGGATGCTCCTGGTCCGGCGCGCGGCCTCGACGTCCATCGACGCGAGATCCAGCTGCGCCGGCCGGACCAGGGTCAGGTCCTGCCGGTCCGGCGACCAGGTGGCCTCGACGCCGATGCTGGTCAGGACTTCGAGGATCCGGTTGACCTCTTCGATCCTGGCGATCCCGCGGATCGTGGTCCGGCCCTGGTTCAGCAGGCTGGCGCAGAGCAGGGCGACGGCGGCGTTCTTGGACGAGCGCACGTCGATGCTGCCGCTGAGCGTCGCGCCGCCGGTCACCCGCAGGTGCATCGGGCCGGCGCCGACGGAGATGAGGGGAGAATCGAGAGCATCCGCAATCCGGCTCACCATGTCAAGACTCAGGTTCTGGTTGCCGGCTTCGATCCGGTGGATCGCGCTCTGACTGGTGCCCAGCACGGTGGCCAGCTGGGTCTGCGTCAGCCCGCGGTGCTTGCGCGCGTCACGGATCAGGGTGCCGATTCGGTCCAGTGAGGTATCAGTCACGTCGTGCACCATATCTCATATGTGAGTTAAGTCGAGTTACGGCGTGTCGGCCCGTCGTGTCGCGTGTCGCACACCGCGTGACCCCGGCGTCGGGCCGGTGGCCGTACTTCTAGAGTTACCCCATGACCGCACACTTTGATGTCGTTGTCCTGGGCGCCGGGCCCGGAGGATACGTGGCCGCGATCCGCGCGGCGCAGCTGGGCTTGAACACCGCCATCGTCGAGAAGAAGTACTGGGGCGGGGTCTGTCTCAACGTCGGCTGCATCCCGAGCAAGGCGCTGCTGCGGAACGCCGAGCTGGCGCACATCCTGACCAAGGACGCGGCGACGTACGGCATCAACGGCGAGGTCAGCATGGACTTCGGGGCCGCGTTCAAGCGCAGCCGGGCCGTCTCGGACCGGATGAGCAAGGGCGTCCACTTCCTGATGAAGAAGAACAAGATCACCGAGATCGACGGCTGGGGCACGTTCGTCGACGATCACACCCTGTCCGTGCAAGGTGACTCCGGCGAAGCGCAGACGGTCACCTTCGACCACATGATCATCGCCGCGGGCGCGACCACCAAGCTGCTGCCGGGCACGAAGCTGAGCGAGCGGGTCGTCACGTACGAGGAGCAGATCCTCACCGACACGCTGCCGGAGTCGATCATCATCGCCGGGGCCGGCGCGATCGGCGTCGAGTTCGCGTACGTGCTGAGCAACTACGGGGTCAAGGTCACCATCGTCGAGTACCTGGACCGGATCGTCCCGCTGGAGGACAAGGACGTCTCGGCCGAGCTGACGAAGGCGTACAAGAAGCTCGGCGTGACCATGCTCACCTCGACCAAGGTCGACGCGATCGACGACTCCGGCGACAAGGTCAAGGTGTCGGTGTCGCCGGCCGCCGGGGGAGAGGGGCAGGTGCTCGAGGCCGACAAGGTGCTGCAGGCGATCGGTTTCGCGCCGCGCACCGAGGGCTACGGGCTCGAGGCCGCGGGCGTGAAGCTGACCGAGCGCGGCGCCATCGACATCGACGGCTTCATGCGGACGAACGTGCCGCACATCTACGCGATCGGCGACGTCACCGCGAAGCTGATGCTGGCGCACACCGCCGAGGCGCAGGGGATCGTGGCCGCCGAGACGATCGCCGGCGCGCCGACCCAGGAGATCAACTACGACTTCATCCCGCGGGCGACCTACTGCCAGCCGCAGATCGGCTCGTTCGGCTACACCGAGGAACAGGCCAAGGAGAAGGGGTACGACGTCAAGGTGGCGAAGTTCCCGTTCGCGGCCAACGGCAAGGCCTGGGGCCTCGGCGACGCGACCGGCTTCGTCAAGATCGTCGCCGACGCCAAGTACGGCGAGCTGCTCGGCGCCCACCTGGTCGGCCCGGAGGTCACCGAGCTGCTGCCGGAACTGACCCTGGCCCAGCTCTGGGACCTGACCGCCGAAGAGGTCGCCCGCAACATCCACGCCCACCCGACCCTGTCGGAGTCGATCAAGGAAGCCGCGCACGGCATCGCCGGCCACATGATCAACATCTGATCAAGAGCGTCCGGGAGCTCGTCACTCTGGTCACAAGTTTTTCACGTTACGTGAAAAACTGTCGCTTTACGCGGGAAGTAACTCGGGTAAAGCGACAAGAAGTGTGGGGAAGTGGCGGCTGGATCCGCTTCAGGATCGGGTACGGGCTCGAGGGTCGGTGTGGTAGCGGGCGGCCAGCTCGACGGCTGTGCGGCTGAGCCGCTCGCGCAACTCCGGCGGGTCCAGCACCTCGACCTGGGCGCCGAGCTTGAGCACCTCGGTCTCGGCATGGGTCAGTGACTCGATCGGCAGGCTGGCCGTGATCCAACCGTCCAGGTCGGGCTCGCTCGCGGTCGCGGTCACCGAGGCCGACGCGGTGTCGCTCCAGACGTCTCGGCTGCGTTCCAGTCCGGCGGGCGACAGCCGGACCGTCGCCGTGCCCTGGATCAGCCGTTCCTGAAAGCCCTCCAGTTGCGCCCGCCAGTAGCCGGCCAGGTCGAAGCCGGCGGGCCGTTCGAACGGGTCGCCGGTGCCTTCGACACCCAGCACCTGATTGACCCGGTACGTCCGCGGCGGCCCACCGTCGGCCGAGCGGGCGACCACGTACCAGCGGCCGGCCTTGAGCACCATGCCCAGCGGCTCCAGGGTGCGCCGGACCACGCTCGGCTCCCGCCAGCGACGGTAGATCACGGTGATCCGGCGCTGCTGCCAGACGGCCGCCGCGACCTCGGCCAGGCAGGGCGGGTCGTCGCGCTCGGCGTACCAGCCGGGGGCGTCGAGATGGAACCGCTCCCGTACCTCCTCGGCCCGGTGCCGCAAGTCCGCCGGCAGCGCCGCCTGCAACTTCCGTTCCGCGCTGGCCAGCACGGCACCGAGCCCGAGCTGGTCGGCGGCCTGCGGCAGCCCGGTCAGGAACAGCGCCTGCGCCTCGTCGTGGGTGAGGCCGGTGAGCCGGGTGCGATAGCCCTCGAGCAGCCGGTAGCCGCCGGACCGGCCGGAGTCGGCGTAGATCGGCACCCCGGAGTGTTGCAGCGATTCCATGTCGCGGTAGACCGTGCGCACCGAGACCTCGAGTTCGGCGGCCAACTCGCGGGCGGTCATCGTCCGCCGTGCCTGCAGCAGCATCAGGGCACTGACGAGGCGGCTGGCACGCATGGCACCAGTATCGGCGAATACACTGACAGGAGATGGCAGTGAATCGCTGCGAGAGTTCCGCCATGAGCATTGACACCACGGCCACCGAGCCGATCGCCGACGGCCGGCACGACTTCGACTTCTTCGCCGGCACCTGGCACGTGCACCACCGCCGGGTCACCGACGCGCTCGATCCGGACTGCGACGAGTGGATCGAGTTCGAGGGGACCGACGAGGTCCGGTTGATCTTGAACGGACTCGGCAACTGCGACACCCTGCGGGTGCCCGAACTGCCGGGCGGCGGCAGCCTCGAGGGCTTCACGCTGCGGCTGTTCGAGCCGGAGACCGGGCTGTGGCGGATCTGGTGGGCGTCGACCGGGCGGCCCGGCGTCCTGGACGAGCCGGTGGTCGGCCGATTCGTCGACGGCGTCGGTACGTTCGAGTGCCGCGACGTGGTCAACGGCGTCGAGTTGCTGGTCCGCTACGTCTGGTCCGACATCACCCCGGACTCGGCGCGCTGGCAGCAGTTCTTCTCGTTCGACGACGGCGCCACCTGGCACCTGAACTGGATCATGACGAGCACCCGTACGGCGGATTGATGGAGCCGTCGGAGTGCGGGGTCGTCGAACTGCGCCGCTACCTGTTGCGGCCCGGCCGGCGGGACGAGCTGATCGAGCTGTTCGAGCGCGAATTCGTGGAATCGCAGCAGGAGCTGGGCATCTGCCTGCTCGGGCTGTTCCGCGAGGAGGGCGACGAGGACCGCTTCGTCTGGTTCCGCGGCTACCGTGATCTTGAAGCTCGGATCGCCGCCCTGCAAGGGTTCTACGAGGGTCCAGTGTGGGCCAGGCATGCGCGCGCGGCGAATGCGACCATGATCGACTCCGACGACGTCCTGCTGTTGGAACCGATCAAGGTGTACGAAAGCGCCGATGATCATGGAGCGTCGCGGCCGTCGGTGGAGGTGGCGATCAGCGAGGCCGGACGGCTGCCGGAGGATCCGCCGGGGTTCCGTCCGCTGGCTGTGTTCAAGACGCTGCACGCGGAGAACGGTTATCCGGGACTGCCGGTCCGTGAGGCGGACGTGGTGGTCACCGTCGGTACGGGCGCGCCGGCCCCCGGCGCCCCGAACGCCGTTCGGCTCCGGCTGCAGCCGACCCGGCGATCCCACTGGCCCTGACCGGCTCCACGCCGGCAGCAGCCGCGTTCGGATCCTACGATTGCCGTGTGACCGTCATTCCGGCAAGCGAACTCCGCGCGCACACGGCCGCCATCCTCCGCCGCGTCGAGGCGGGGGAGGAGTTCGAGGTACTGCGGGACGACCGTCCGATCGCGAGGATCGTTCCACTGCGGCGGCGCGGTAGTTGGGTTCCGGCGACCGAGATGGTGAGCGAGCTGACCAGGCTTGGGCGGGACACCACCGGACTCGCGGACGAGCTTCACGAGACACTGGCCGAGACCACCGACGACATCTGATCCGGATGACGTGAACGTGGTGGTGAAACCTCACCCGGGAAATGACTCGATCGAGACGATCTTGGCCGACCAGGGGCAGTAGTCGTCGCTGGTGATCGTCTCGTCCTCGACGTAGGACGGCAGCCCGTCGCAGACCTCGGTGGTGGCGTCCGCGAACGCGACGGTGGCCGGGTCGAGGTGCCAGGTCCACGGCTCGTTCGGTCCGGGATCGCCACGGACCACCCGGCCGACCGGGATCGCCGCCACGTCCTCGCCGGCGAGCAGCTTCTCCGCGTGCGCGACGAGTTCTGGTGTCGCCAGCTCGACCCGGAAGGTCTCGCTGTCGGCGACCCGGAACGTCGCCACCCGTACGGCTGGAGTGGCACTCGGCGACGTTGGCTCCGCTGGTCCGCAGCCCGTGATCACCATCAGCGCGGCAACGACGGCGACCATGATCGGACGGCGCCACCGATTGGGTGCAAGGGGTTCCATGACGGGAGGCTACCGCCGCCTGGTGATCACGGCCGGTAGCCGCGCGCCTGCAGCTCGTAGAGGTGGGCGTAGTGACCGCCCGCGGCGAGCAGGTCGGCGTGGCTGCCGTACTCGATCAGGCGGCCGTGGTCCAGGACGGCGATCACGTCGGCCGACGCGACGGTGGAGAACCGGTGGGTGACCAGGATCGTGATCGTTCCGGTGTTCCGGCCGGCCCGGGCCGCCGCCGCATAGCGGTCGAACAGCTGGTGCTCGGTGATCGCATCCAGAGCGGCGGTCGGCTCGTCCAGGACCCTGATCAGGGGAGCGGGGCGCATCAGGCCGCGGGCGATCGCGATCCGCTGCCACTGGCCGCCGGACAGGTCGACGCCGCCCGGCCAGGCCGAGCCGAGTTGAGTCGCAGGGCCGGCCGGCAACGCGTCCACCACCTGCTCGGCCGCACCGGCGACCAGCGCTGCCCGTACCGCCCGATGATCATCGCGCTGCGGCAGATCACCGATCCCGACCGCCTCGGACACGATCAACTCGAACCGGACGTGATCTTGGAACGCGCCACCGATCCGGATCCGCCAGGCCGCCAGGTCCAGTTCGGCCAGGGCGACCCCGCCGACCATGATCGTTCCCGACGACGGGGTACGGAGACCGGTGATCAACTCGACCAGGGTCGACTTGCCGGCACCGTTCTCGCCGACCACGGCGAGCACCGTTCCGGGGGCGAGGTCGAGATCGACGCCGGTCAGCGCGACCCGGTCCGCGCCCGGATAGCGATAGCCCACCCCGTTCAGGACGAGGCGTCCGGGGTCGGCGGGTGGCTCTGCCCGGCCGGGATGCTCGGCGGCGATCTCGTCGGCCGCGTCGAGGAGCCAGAGGTAGCGGCCCGCGGTTCGGGTCATGTCGGCGACCTCACTGATCACGGACCGCAGCTGGCCGCTGACGCCCTGCAACCGGGTGACCAGCAGCAGGGCCAGAGTCAGGTCGCCGAGGTTGCCCCGGCCGGTCAGCGTGTCCTGGACCAGTAGGCCGAGCACGATGGCCGCGACGCCGAAGAAGATCACCTGGACGACCGTGGTCAGACCGGCCTCGCGCCGGGCGAGGGCGACCATCGGCCGCCGCCAGGCCCGGCTCGCCACTCGAAGGCGGGACCGCAACCCGTCGGCCAGCCGGAACACCCGGACCTCGCCGTAGTGCTCCGGATCGAGGCCGAGCCGGAGCAGAGCGCGGGCCAGCCGGCCGGGCTCGGCGCTCGCCTCCTCCGCCCGGCCTCGCCACCGGGCGGCGATCGGGCCGGCCAGCACGGTCGGTACGCCCGCGAGCGCGACCAGCAGCATCCGTGGATCTGCGGAGGCCGCCAGTGCGAGTACGCCGACCACTCCGACCACGGAGCTCAGCTGGTTGAGCATCGTGTTGATCGCCAGACCGACAGCGCCAGAACGCTCCCGGAGCAGCTGCAGTTGATCAAGGTAGCGCGGATCGTCCAGATGATCGACGGTCGGAATGGTCGCGGTGATCCGGGCGATCTCGGCCGCGAACGTCGCGCCGACCCGTTCCATCTGATTGATCCGCGAGCTCATCCCGATCATGAACAGCACCCGGGTCAGAGCCACCTGCGCGACGAACACCGAGGCAGCGGTGATCATCCACTGCAGGTTCGCAGCTGCGGCTCCCGCGATGAACAGCGAGAGCGACCACGGCTGGAGCAGGGCGACCAGGACCCCGACAGGCTCGGCGAGGCAGCCGAGGGACGCCACCGGTGCGACCCGGATCGATGTCGAGACGAGCAGCCGGAGCGCGCGGACGAGAGACCTCATCGCACTTCACCCCGGAACCGCGCTGCCTGCAACTCGAACATCCGCGCATAGCTGCCGCCGGACCGGAGCAGCTCCTCGTGACTGCCGGCTTCGATCACCCGTGCCCCGGACGCGCCGGGTGGCGTACCGAGGACGACGATCCGGTCCGCGTGCCGTACCGAGGACAACCGGTGCGTGATCAACAACGTCGTGCTGCGCCCCCGCTGATCGAGTACGGACTCGAACAGCGCCGCCTCGGCCCGGACGTCGAGCGCCGCGGTCGGTTCGTCCAGCGCGAGCAGCCCGGCCCCGGCCTCGATCGCGGTGAGAGCCCTCGCCAGCGCGATTCGCTGCCACTGGCCACCGGAGAGATTCGTACCGCCACTGAACTCGGCCGACAACACGGTCTCGGGCCCGCGGGGGAGCTCGGCGAGAACCGTGTCGGCCCCGGCACGTTCGGCAGCCCGGGACCAGTCCGTGCCGGGCAACCAGCGATGGCCGGCGGTGAGGTTGTCGGCCGCGCTGAGCGGCAACCGGAGGAACTGTTGGAAGATCGGCGCGATCCGGGCCCGGGCCGCCGGATCGGCGGTCGGGTCGCGACCGTCGATCCGGACCGTGCCCGCGTCGGGCGACCACAGCCCGCAGAGCAGCCCGAGCAGGGTGGACTTGCCGGCCCCGTTCGGCCCGACGATCGCGACGCACTCACCCGGCTCGATGATCAACTCCAGGTCCTCGAGCACGCGGGAATCCGTGCCCGGGTAGCCGAATCCGACGCCGCGGAACTCGATCCGCGCCGGACCGGTCCGTCCGGTGCCGAGGTGATCACGCTCGTCCGGAGCCGGCTGGGGAAACGGTAATCCCAGCGTGGTCCGGAACTCGATCAACCGGGACAGCTCGGTGGCCGTACGGTCCAGTGAGGTCTCGTCGTCGTCCTGCCGCCCGAACACGCTCAGCCCCAGCAAGGCCTGCACGAGGGTGGCCAACGACGCCACGCCGACCGCACCGCCGCCGACGTCCATGATCAACAGGCCGAGCGCGCCGGCGTGCAACAGCAACAGCAGGACCAGCGATCCGATCGTGCCCCGCACGGTCCGGCGCCGGTTCGCCGCGACGCCGATCATGATCGCGTCCCGCAGCGTCACGTAGCCGTCGACGAGCCAGTCGGCCAGCCCGACCAGCCGTACCTCCTTCGCCGATGATCTTTCGACGACCACCCGCTGCAGATAGGAGGGGCCCGGTGCCGCAGCGGGATCGAGCCCGCGTCGTCCATCAGCACGGAACGCCAGCGCGCGGTCGTCCGGGACAGGATCAGCCAGCCGACCAGCAGGACGAGGGCGACCCACCACCGCCAGCCGGCGACGATCACCAGCGCCCCGACGCCGGAGAACCGCGCCGTGATCACTCCCCAGAGGCCGCCGACACCACGCAGGAACAGCCAGTGCTGCAGCGCACCCGCGGCCTGGTCCAGAGCCTCGGCTCCGGCGGGTGAGCGAACCCCGGCCAGCGAGTACGGACGCGTCGCCGTGTCCAGCAGCAGATCCTGGTACGCGCTCAGGTAGCGCGCCCCGGTGACCTCCTCGACCCCGCCGGAGACCGCCGCCAGCAGCGGACCGGCGACCAGAGCCGCCGCCGTCGCGACCAGCCAGGTCCAGACCGCCACCGGCGACCCGACCCCGGCGACGACGTCGGCGAGGGCGCCGATCAGGCGGCCGGAGCTGATCATCGCGGCGACGGCTGCGACGGCCTGGAGCGCCGAGAGGGCGAAGCAGACCAGCGAGAGGCCGGGTGCGGCGTGCCACAGGAGCCGGACGTGGCGCAGCAGCGGGAGAAAGGAATGGGGGAGCCTGAGCATGGCAAGACCCTTCGTTCGTTACGGAACTCGGCGGATCGCTCCGCCCGGGCCTTGTTCAGGCGGGCCCAGGTTAACCCGGGTCGGGCGGTGTCGATCAAGGGATTTCTTGCGCGCTCCGCGAGCCAATCACGGGTGCTGCCACGAATGCACGACGTCTGTGACGCAACTCACATCGGGGCGCTGTCGGTGGGATGCGAGAGGATGGGCGCATGTCGTACCAGATCACCGGGCTCGCCGAAGCCGACGCCGTCCTCGATCAGTCCCCGTTCGCGCTGCTGGCCGGGATGATGCTTGATCAACAACACCCGATGGAGCACGCGTTCCGCGGGCCGTGGAAGGTGCTGGACCGCTTCGGTTCGATCGACCCGGTCGCCATCGCCGACGCCGATCCGGAGAAGTTCGCCGCGCTCTGCGCGGTGCCGCCCGCCGTGCACCGGTTCCACGGCGCCATGTCGGCCCGGCTGCGCGAGCTGGCCCGGGTCGTCGTCGACGAGTACGACGGCGACGCATCCCGGATCTGGACCGAGGCCAAGGACGGCGCCGACCTGCTGAAGCGGGTCCAGAAGCTGCCCGGATTCGGCAAGCAGAAGGCGCAGATCTTCGTCGCACTGCTGGCCAAGCAGGCCGGGGTACAGCCGAAGGGCTGGGAGAAGGCCGCCGGCGACTACGCCCTGGACGGTTACCGCTCGGTGGCCGACGTGGTGGATCCGGAGTCCCTGCTCAAGGTGCGCAGCTACAAGAAGGAGAAGAAGGCCGCCGCCAAGGCTGCCGGCTCCTGATCGACAAACATGCCCTGAGCCTGTCGAAGCATGTCCTGAGCCTGTCGAAGGGGGCCAGGTCAGATGTGCCTTGCCCTTCGACAAGCTCAGGGAACGTTGTGGTCAGGCGGTCAGGGAGAGTCGGCTGGGGCTGATCGGTCCGGAGCCGACGTCGGCCCACAACTCGGCGAGCCGGTCGACGGCGACGGTCAGGGCCTCGACCGGCAGCGTGTACGGCAGCCGGAGCATCCGCTCGCCGCCGCCGTCCGGGAAGAACTGACCGCCCGGCGTGAGCTGCAGGCCGTAGCGGTCGGCGTTGCCGGCCAGCCGGGAGGAGACTTCGCGGGGCAGCGTGATCCAGAGCGAGAGCCCACCGGCCGGCCGCTCGCAGGTCCAGCCGGGCAGCCGTTCCGCAAGTTCGGCGATCAGCCGGTCCCGCTGCTCGGTGAGCCGGTCCCGCTGCAGTTCCAGCAGGGTCGCCGAGTCGCGCAGCAGGCCCGCGGTGACGTGCTGCTCCAGCGGGGCGGTGCCGAGATCGAGTGCGACCCGGCTCTGCACCAGCGGCCGGATCAGTGAGCGCGGCGCCCGGATCCAGCCGACCCGCAGCCCGCCCCAGAACGCCTTGCTGGCCGAGCCGACCGTGATCGCGTCCGCCGCGCCGACGGCCATCGGCGGCGGCATCGCGGCTGGGTCGTCGAGCGCGAGCTCGACCATCGTCTCGTCGATGATCATGGTCACCCGCTGGGTCCGGAATCCCTCCCGCAGGGCGGCCCGAACCGCCTCGGGCATCAGCCAGCCGGTGGGGTTGTGGAACTCGGGCACCAGGTACGCCAGCCGCGGTGAGGTCTGGCGGACCAGCAGCTCGGTCGCCGCCGGGTCCCAGCCGTCACCGCCGAGCGGCTGGGCGACCAGCCGGGCGCCGTGCTGCCGGAACGCGTCCATGGCGTTCGGATACGTGGGCGCGTCGACCAGCACCCGGTCGCCGCGGGAGAGCAGGCAGCGGGCCAGCACGGCCAGCGCCGACAGCGCCCCGGAGGTGACCAGGATCTGGTCGGGATCGGTCGGCAGCCCGCGTTGGGCGAACCTGTCCGCGATCGCCTCGCGCAGGGCCGGGACCCCTTGCGGCTCGTACCCGGTGCTGCCGAGCAGGCCGGCCAGTTGCTCGATCGTTCGCTCGTACGCGAGCAGCAGGCCCGGCGTGGCCTGCGGTGCCGCGCGGTTGAACTCGATCAGGCCGTCCGTGGGGCCCTCGGTACCGAGCAGCCCGGCGGACCCGGCGGCGCCGGCGATCGCGTAGTTGCCGGACCCACGGCGGGCCTCGGCGAAGCCCCGGTCGCGCAGCTCGGCGTACCCGGCGGCGACGGTGGACCGGCTCAGGCCGAGCTCGGCGGCCAGGTCGCGTTCGCTCGGCAGCCGGGAGCCGTGGCCGATCCGGCCGTCGACGATGAGCAGCCGGAGCCGTTCGGCGAGGTCCTGGTAGGCCGGTGAGGCCCATCCGGTGTCGCCGAGGAGTCGGGCCACTCTGGAGGCAGAGATCCATCTGGTCGCCATGCCGGCAGCCTAAGCGGACTGGTCAAGGTAGAGCAATCGAGCCACTTGTTCCCAATTGGCCCTGTTTCGGCCAACCAATCGCGGACAGACTTCGGTGTGTGCCCGCAACGTCTCCCGTCACGACTCTCGGACCGCTGCAGCAACTCCGCGCCGGCAGGCTCGGCCGCCGGCTGCCCCAGCTCTACCTCGGCCTGGTGCTCTACGGCATCTCGCTGGCGATGATGCTGCGCGGCGAGCTCGGCCTGCCGCCGTGGGACGTGCTGGCCCAGGGTCTGTCCCGCTGGCTCCCGGTCAGCTTCGGCACGATCACCATCATCGTCGGCGCCCTGGTGCTGCTGCTCTGGCTGCCGCTGCGGCAGCGGCCCGGCCTCGGCACGCTGTCCAACGTGATCGTGGTCGGCCTCGCGGTCGACCTGGGTCTGTGGCTGATCCCGGCGCAGACCGACTGGCCGATTCGGATCGCGCTGCTGGCCGGCGGCATCGTGCTGAACGGCGTGGCAGGTGCGACCTACATCGGGAGCCAGTTCGGACCCGGTCCGCGGGACGGACTGATGACCGGGCTGGCCGCACGGACCGGCCGCAGCCTGCGGCTGATCCGGACCGGGATCGAGGTCGTGGTGTTGATCATCGGCTTCGTGCTCGGCGGAACGGTCGGGGTAGGTACGGTCGCGTACGCCCTCGCGATCGGTCCACTGGTGCAGTTCTTCCTGCGCTGGTTGGCGGTTCGGCTGGAGCCGTCATGATCAGCACGGTCGCGTTCGTGATCTTGGTCGTGATCATCGTCGGCTGGCTGGAGATCACCCATCGGCGGGTCGGCCGGGGCGGCTGGAGGCCGAACGACTGGGCTGACAGACTGGTGTCTCGTGATCGAGACCCCCGACAACGTTGCCGCGATCGCCCGCTGGGCGGTGCTTCCGGAAGAACTGATCCGTAGTCACGAGAACGACGGCGACTTCGCCAAGCGCCACCTGATCAACCCGTACCTGCTGGCCGAGCTCGGCGACCTGACCGGAGTCTCGGTGCTCGACGCCGGGGCCGGCGACGGGTATCTGAGCCGGATCTTGGCCCGCGCCGGAGCAAGGGTGACCGCGGTCGAGCCGGCCCAGGCCCTGGTCGACCGGATCCGGGAACGGGAGCAGACCGAGCACCTCGGCCTGACCATCCATCAGACCGGTCTGCTCGAATATCAAGCGGAGCAGGGGTTCGACGTCGTGGTCTGCAGCATGGTGCTGATGGCGATCCCTGACTGGCGGCCGGCGTTGGAGACCTGCGTCCGGTCGCTGCGGCCGGGCGGACGGCTGGTGATCAACCTGGTTCATCCCGCGTTCGAGAAGCTGTGGACCACCTGGCGGGAGAACGACGGCGCCTACCGGGTTGACCGCTACCTGAGTGAGTACGAGGTGCCTGGGCCGCACGCCTCCGACTTCCATCGGCCGCTGTCCGCCTACCTGAACGCGATCATGGACGCCGGCTGCACGCTGCGGAAGATGATCGAGCCGGGCCTCGACCCCGAGGTCGCCGCCGAGTCCGGGATCGAGGGCATCGAGGCGTACGTCGAGCTGCCGAACTTCGTGATCATCATCGCGGAGCGTGCGGCATGACCACGCCGTTCCCTGAGCCTGTCGAAGGGCCGAGCCCGAGGCCGTACGCTTTCGCACCGCTCCCGCTCGGCACGATCAGGCCGCGCGGCTGGCTCCTTGATCAACTCCGGCTGCAGGCCGACGGGCTGACCGGGCACCTGGACGAGCACTGGGCCGACGTCGGCCCGGACAATGCGTGGCTCGGCGGGTCCGGCGACGGCTGGGAACGCGGGCCGTACTACCTGGACGGGCTGCTGCCGCTGGCGTACCTGCTGGACGACCAACGCCTGATCGGCAAGGCCAACCGTTGGGTCGAGGCGACCCTGGCGAGCCAGCGGCCGGACGGCAGTTTCGGCCCGTACGGCATGGAGACCAGCAGTGGCCGGGACCAGAGCCACGACTGGTGGCAGTTCATGATCATGCTCAAGGTGCTCACCCAGTACGCAGAGGCGACCGGAGACCCGCGAGTGGTGCCGTTCCTGGAACGCTACGCCGAGCATCTGGAGCGCGACCTGCCCGGCCGTCCGCTGCAGTCGTGGGCCCGGGCTCGCGGAGCCGACCTGGTGCTGAGCATCCTGTGGCTGCAGCGACAGGCCCCCGACGAGCGGTGGCCACGGCTGGCCGAGTTGATCATGGAGCAGACGCTGGACTGGACGGCGACGCTCTCCGACTTCCCGTTCCGGCGCAAGGTGACCGTGTGGGATCCGCGGTCGCACGGCGTCAACGTCGCCATGGGCCTGCGCGCGCCGGCGATCCAGAGCCTGATCACCGGCGACGGGTCCGAGCTGGCCGCGGTCCGGGCCGGACTGGCCGCCCTGAGCACGTACCACGGACAGGCGCACGGCCTGTTCTCCGGCGACGAGTGGCTGAGCGGCACCCACCCGAGCCAGGGCCTCGAACTGTGCGCCGTGGTCGAGTACCTGTTCAGCATGGAACAACTGGTGTCGATCTTCGGCGAGGCGGAGTTCGGCGACCTGCTGGAGCTCGCCGCGTTCAACGCGCTGCCGGCGACGATCTCGGCGGACTGGACCTCGCACCAGTACGACCAGCAGGCGAACCAGATCTCCTGCACGGTCGCCGACCGCCCGTGGAGCAACGGCCCGGACGCCAACCTGTTCGGACTGGAACCCCACTTCGGCTGCTGCACGGCGAACCTGCACCAGGGCTGGCCGAAGCTGGTCTCGCACCTGTGGCTCGGTGATCAACAAGGCGGTCTGGTCGCGGTCGGCTACGCACCGTGCCGGGTCGAGACCGAGGTCGCGGACGGGGCCCGGCTCGGCCTCGAGGTGACGGGGGAGTACCCGTTCCGGGAGAGCGTCGGCCTCGCCGTCGAACTGGACCGGCCGGCCCGGTTCGCCCTCCGGCTGCGGATCCCCGGCTGGTGCGCGACCCCGGCCTTGGCGATCAACGGCGAGCCGGTCGCCCTGGACCGGCGCGAGCGCGGTTTCGCCGTGCTGGAACGGGAATGGCGCGACGGCGACCGGCTGGAGCTGTCCCTGCCGATGGAGGTCGAGGTGGTGCGGCACCAGGAGCCGTCCGTGTCCGTCCGCCGCGGCCCTCTCGTCTACGCGCTGCCGATCGCCGAGGACTGGCGCCCACTGCGGACTCGGAAACGTTTCAGCGACTGGAAGGTCCTGCCCGCGTCGCAGTGGCAGTACGGGCTCGACGCCGACGCCGGCTTCGAGATCGAACTGGCCGGCGTCCGCCGCCAACCCTTCCAGGCGACGCAGGCTCCGGTCCGGCTGCGCACCCGCGGCCGGCTGGTCCGCAACTGGGGCCTGAAGCACAACAGCGCCGCCGCCCCACCCCTGGTCTGCGATGTCGAGGGCCAGGACTCCGTACCCCTGCACCTCGTCCCGTACGGCTCCGCCCGCCTCCGCATCACCGAACTCCCGTACCTCCCCTAAAAGAACCCGCCGACCAGTCACAAAAGCAGGCGTTTGGGCGGCGTGTCGCTGCACTTGTGACCGGTCGGCGTCAGGGGAGGGGAGCCGTGGCGCCCGTAGCTGCCGGACTCCCGGCTGCCGGGCCGGTTAAATCCCTTACTCGATTCGGGATCGGTCTGGCTAGATGGAGCCATGATCAAGGCAGCCGTCGTCGACTGGGCGGTCCGGTCCGTCGGTCCTGGGACCAGGCTGACGTCGGTGATCCGGCTGCCCGGCTGGTCGCCCTCACCGCCCTTTCTCCTTCGCCTCGAAGGATCGAGGCGGTCGACCTACGTCGTGCTCCGTACCGAGCCGATCGGACGGCAACGCCACGACGGGTTCGCTCGGGAAGTCCAAGCGCTCGTGCTCGCCGAGCAGCATGGACTGGCCGCGCCGCGGGTCATCGCGGCAGACCTCGACGGTACGGAAGCCGGCGACCCGGCCACTCTGGTCACGACCCTGCCCGGCTCCAGCAGCCCGAGAGTTCGGACAGTCGAGCAACTGCGGAACTACGGTGCGACGGTCGCCTCGCTCCGGGCAGCTCGCGCCGTCCCCACCGGCGACCTCGAGCTGATGGCGGAGCCCATCGATGTCGACCAGGCCGCACGCGAACGGCGCCGCGCGATGGCCTACGAAACAGCAACCGAAGCCGAGCGGTCAGCCCAGCTCGATCGGCACTGCGCCAGGACGGGACTGACCCGGGACGCGGCTCATGCCGACCTGGTGCGGCCCAAGAGCGGCCGGTCCGAACTGCTCGAAGCTGCCGAAGCGTACCTGAATGGGATCCCGAGTCCCGTCGACGAGACGGTCCTCGTCCACGGCGACCTGCATCTCGGCAACACGATGTGGATCGGCGACCACCTCATCGGCATGGTCGACTGGGACGCGGCCAGGGTTGGTTCGAACGGCATCGATCTCGGCCTCGCCAGATTCGACGCGATCCTCCACGTCAATCCGCGCGACGTCGGTCTCGACGCTTCCGGGATCGCCGATGAGGTCCTCGCCGGTTGGCAGCATGCGACCGGAGTCCGGCTCGACCGGCACGTCATCTCCTTTTGGGATCTGCGGGCCGCGCTCAACGCGCCAGTGGACTTCGGAGCGCCTCAGGACCGTCAGCCCGAGCGCAGAGACGCCCTCGTCCGATCGGCGCTCAACGTCCTGCGCTACGGGTGATCGACCGGTCACAACTGCAGCGACACGCCGGCCAAACGCCTGCTTTGGTGACCGGTCGGCGGTTTCTCAGAGGAGGCCGGCGAGGCGGTAGAGGACCAGGGAGCCGGCCACGGCGACGTTCAGGCTGAGGCCGGTGCCGATCATCGGGATCTCGACCGCCTCGTCCAGGCGCTCCAGGGCGACCGGCGGCAGGCCATCGGTCTCGTGGCCGAGCAGCATCACGGTGCGTTGGCGGGCGGCGGGCAGGTCGCCGAGGCGGATCGACTCCTCGGTCAGCTCGACGCCGACGATCCGGCTGCCCTCGTCACGCTGGCGATCCAGCCAGGCCGACGGATCGCGGGGCGTCCAGTGCACACAGCTGGGCCGGCGCAGCGTGTTGCCCTTCTCCAGGGCCTCCGGGACCCAGGGCAACCTGGGTACGGCCAGGCAGGCGCCGACCGCGTCGCAGGTGCGCAGCAGGGTGCCGAGATTGACGCCGTGCTTGGGCCACAGGGGTGCGGCGATCAGGTGGTCCCAGCAGCGGTGGGAGCGGCGCCGGCGCTGCGTCCGAAGATCGGTACGGGTGCGGACGCGGATCCGCCGCGCCGTCATGGGTGAGCCGGAAGACCCTTCCGGACCAGGGAATCGTTCATGATCATCGATGCTTCGCGGCGCATCGGGGCCATCGACGGGCCGCGGGATCCGCGGCGGAAACCTCAGGATACCAACGGTTCAGCGGCCGTAACGGTCCGGTCGCCGCCAGGGCCAGTCGGCCTCGAGCCAGGCAGCCACAGCGTCGGCCAGCGGTCCGTCGAGATCGGCCCGGTCGGCCCGGACCCAGGACTGCACCGACACGTCGTAGCCCTCGCGGTCGGCCGGATAGAGGTAGACGCAACCGATCACGTCGCCGCTGCCGGGGTCCAGGACGGTGAACGTGAAACCCTTGCGGGCCGCGAAATCGGCCGCGTGCCGGCGCAGGTCGCGGGCGTTGTCCTCCAGCGACATCCCGTGCGGAGGCGGCCAGGAGCCGTCCGGATAGCCGGCCGTGGCGCGAATGTGCTCGATGCTCGATGTCCACGCCGCGTGGTCGGACGCGTTGTGCTGCTCGCCGAGCGGTTCGAGCCGGAACCGTTCCGTGGTCAGCGAGGTCGGTGGCTCGAAATCATCCGGTACGAACGGCCGCGGCTCCATGGGAACGGATCCTAGAGGAGGACGGACAACCAATGATCATGATTTTCCTCCAGGTAGTCGGCGGCGGGTCCCCAGTGATCGGCGTGGCCTTCGGCGTAGAGCCTGGCCCACGGCTGGGCGCCGGTCCGGTGGCCGTCGATCAAGAGCCGTTCCATGCCCCGGGTGTGATCGATCATGGCTCGCGGCAGCCGTTCCCGCCCGGCGGTGTCGAGGCCGTAGCCGTCGACCAGGGCGGCCAACCGCTCGCCGTCGACGACCGGGTCGTTCCCCGCCACGATCACCACGAAGCCGTGCGCGGCATAGCCGAGATCCCACAGCCGCGAGCCAGGCCCGGCGCCGTCCCAGTCGATGAAGACCCAACGGTCACCGTCCTGGACCAGGTTCCACGGAGCAAGATCATGATGGCAGATCAGGTCCTCCCGGTCCGGCGGGATCGCCACGTCCCAAATCGCGTCCGCCGGTGCGGTAAAGGAGTCGACAGCGTCGTGCAGATCCTTGATCATCCGGCCGACCCGGCACAGCCCGTCGAGGTCCAGCGGCGGATGATCATGCGCGAGCCGCCCGGGCACGTACTCCACGACCTGGCGGCCCTGCTCGTCCAGCCCGTACGGCTCCGGCACCGTGTCCAGCCCGCGGCCGCACAGGTGGCGGAGCAGAGCGTGCACGGCGGGCGTGGCCGGGGTGGCCGGCTTCCGTACCGTCGTGCCGACCCGCACCACCTGGTCGGCGACGTTGCCACCGGCTAGCGGCTCTTCCTCGATTCCGGATCCCACGTCGGCCGATCCTAAGTGAGAATCCGCCGGTCAGTCGCGGCGGATTCTCACTCCAGGTCTCGTGGCTCAGCCCAGCGGCTCGACCGAGAAGATGAACTCGCGGCCGTCGCGGAACGGCTCGATCAGCTCGACGTTCTCGTACGAGACGCCGCCGGGGATCGGAGATTCGCTGGCCCAGTAGGTGAAGCGGCCGTTCACACAGGCGACCAGCTCCGGGTCCGGGTCGGCGGCGCGCCAGGCCTGGACGGCCCGCCGGCCGTAGTACTTCCAGTGCTCCGCGGTCCCGTCCGCGTAGCGCGCCGCACCATGATCGACCTCGTCCGGCCGGGCCGACACGACGGCGGCACCGTCCTCGGCCCGGGTCAGTTCCGGAAGCCCGAACTTCGCGTGCGGCGCGAAGCCGGTCCCGTCGAAGCCCGGCCACAACTCGGCCGGCGTGACCGTACGGTTCGCGAGGTCGAGCAGCCGGAGCCGCGGGAAGTTGCCCATCGTCGCGGTCAGGACGCAGGCCTGCAGCGGCACCGAGCCGGGCCGGCGATGGGCCGCGATGCCGAACTCGTGCGGCCGGTCAGCGCGGAACGTGACCCGGACCGCCACGTCGGCGCCGTTGTCGAACCGTTCCGAGATGATCACCACGCTGAGCTGTTCCACCCCGTCGACCGTGGACACCTCGCCCGGCACCGGCTGGTCGCCGAGGCCGATCTCCGCCGCGTCGACCGACGGTGCACTCCAGAATCGCTTGCCCCGTTCCGGATCCAGGCTGCTCGGCTCGAGCTCGGAGTAGCCGCGCCGGTCGGCACCCTCCGGAATGGGTTCGATCGCGATGAAGTTGATCAACCGGTCCCGGGGATGATCAAGATAGGGGGCATAGATCCGGAGCAGGCCGCGCGGGCCGCCGAGCGGCGCGATGCCGACCTGGATCCCGTCGGCGAAACCCCAGCGCGGTTCGGCCGGGAAGTCGGACGACGGCTGGAGCCAGCTGTCGCGCTGCACGGGTTCGTTGATCATGGTCGATCAGGTTAAACCCGGCGTCTTCAGCTCGGTGAACGGGGTGACCGCGGCGAGTTCGATCATGGCCCGCCAGAGCCGGAGCCCGTCCTCGTCGCCGACCTCCGCGGTGATCACCGGCCCGAAGAACGCCCGGTCCACGCCGCTGCGGTCGCGCAGCCGGACCACCGGTGTGCCCAGGCCCGGCCCGACCAGCGCGACGCCGCGAGCATGCGAAGCTCGGATCGCTGCGTCGAAGGCGGCCGATTCGCCAGCCCGCACCAGGTCGGCCGGCAGCCCGGCGGTGCCGAGAGCCTCGACGAAATCGTTCAGCCAGTCGTTCTCGACACCGGGCTCCCGCTCCCACAGGGCCCGGTAGAAGCGCAGTAGCGCCGCCGGCCCGTGCCGGTCCAGCACCGCCGCACAGATCCGTACCGGCACCCAGAGATAGCCGTCCGGATCACCCTCCGGGTCGTCCGCTCGCCCTTCGTTGAGCACCGAGAGGCTCATCAGGTGCCAATCGACGGTGATCAACTCCCGCTCGGCCAGCCGGAGCAGCCAGCGGGCCGTCAACCAGGTCAGCGGGCAGGACGGATCGAACCAGCAATCGACCCGCCAGCCGTCCTTGGTCATCGCTCCACCCTAGTCAGCGATCGCGCCCTGGTCAGTGATCGCGGCGAACACGTCGCGGCCGGTGTTCTCCAGTCCCCGCAGGTATTCCCGGCGATCGACCGGGTTTCCGTCGGTGCGGCGCCGTTGCGGCGGGACGCCGCGGACCGGCCGATAGCCGTGGAACTCGGTCTCCAGGACGCCCTCGCCGCGGGTCCAGCCGGGGAGCCGCTGCTGCAGTTCGTGCACCCGGGCCGCCGGCAGTTCGCCGTCGATGATCACCGACCGCCGGTGCGGCCGAGAGCCCAGCGGTACGGCCTCCAGGCGGACCACCGCCGGCAGGACGACCTCGACCAGGTCCGCCGGCACCTCCAGCCGCATCCGGTGCAACGGTTCGAGCACCTGACTGCCGGCCCGGCGCAGGGCGGCCATCAGGACCAGCGGTGTGAGGTAGCGGAAGTCGCCGGCGGTGCTGGACATCGCCTTGTTGAACTTCTGGTGCGCATGACTCTGCCGCGGCGAGTAGCCGGTGTGGGTCATGATCACCGCGCAACCCTGCACTTGCCAGCCGTGCAGGCCTTGCCGCAGCGCGGTCTGGACGGTGTCCTCGACCGCCTTGAAGAACGCGGGCGGCATCGAGCCCAGCTCCGCCTCCAGCCGGAACGTGTTGTCCTCACCGAGCAACGGTTCGACGCGCAGCCCGACCGTGGCGAGGAACGGATTCGGCGCCACGCCGTTGAACTCGACCGCAGCCCCGGTGCCGATCGGGCGTTCGACACAGATGATCGAGGTCTCGGCGAACTCGACGTCGATGCCGTACTCGTCGGCGAGCGTCGCCCCGATCACCTCCTTCTGCACCTCACCGTACAGCGACAAGGACAGTTCCTGACGACTGTCGTCGGAACGGAGATTGATCAATGGGTCCTGCTCGGCGAGCTGGGAAAGCGCGCTGAACAGGGCTCCGCGTCGGGTCGGGTCGACCGGCGCGATGATCGTCTCCAGCGTCGGCGGCGCGAACTGGGTGGTCTCGGCCAACGGGTCGGCGGCGCCGATCACGTCACCGATCCTGATCTTGGGCAGGCCGCGGACCCGGCCGATCTGGCCGGCGCCGAGCATGCCGGTCTCGGCCGGAGCGCCACGTTCGACCAGGTCCAGGCCGGTGATCCGGCCCCGACCGCCCGAGGCGAGCGGGACGTGATCACGGACCCGCAGCGTGCCGCCGAAGACCCGGACGTAGGCGGCCCGCTCGCCGTTGGCGCCACGGTCGATCTTGAACACGCGGGCCGACGTGGTCGGCGTCTGCAGCCGTCCCGAGGGCAGGAACCGGAGCAAGCCGTCGGTGAGCTCCGTCACGCCGGCGCCGGTCACGGCCGACCCGAAGTAGACCGGGCTGACCCGGCCGGCCCGGATCTGTCGCCGTAGCGCGCGGTGCATGGCGCCCGCCGACGGAGTCGCGGACTGACCGACGTAGGCCGCCAGCAGTGCGTCGTCATGCTCGGCCAGGAGTTCCAGCCGCCGGTCGAGCACGCCCGGGGCCTCGTCCCGCAGTCGGCGCACGGAGGCCTGCCGGCTGCCGGGTGCCCGTACCGACGTGATCGGCACGACCACGGTCTCCAGCCGTTCGGCCAGGTCGACGAGCAGGTCGTCGGACCGGGCGCCGCGCCGGTCGATCTTGTTCACGAAGATCACGGTCGGGATGCCCAGCCGGCGCAGGGCGCGGAACAGCACCCGGGTCTGCGCCTGGACGCCTTCCACCGCGGAGACGACGAGCACCGCGCCGTCGAGCACGGCGAGAGCGCGTTCGACCTCGGCGATGAAGTCGGGGTGTCCGGGCGTGTCGATCAGGTTCACCGTCACGTCCCGTACCGGAAACGACGCGACCGCCGTCTTGATCGTGATGCCGCGCCGCCGTTCCAGCGCGAGAGTGTCGGTCTGGGTGCTGCCGTCGTCGACCCGGCCCAGTTCGTCCATCACCCCGGCCGCGTAGAGCAGCCGTTCGGTCAGACTGGTCTTACCGGCGTCGACATGCGCCACGATCCCCAGGTTGAGTGTGCGAGCCAAGCCTCAAGTCCTTCGAGTGCGTGCTGACAGAGCTGTTGGTCATGACAGCTGTCCGCATGGCTCGGCCCTCCTCGGGTGATCGTTCCCGGGCAGTACAACACCACCGGAGGCTCGGGGCAACCGGTTTTCGGAACCCCAGGGTCAACCGGTAAACCCGCCGAGGTGCTTGATCACCTCCGCGCCCGACCCGAAGATCCCGGCCAGAATGCCGACCACCGCCGAAACCGTGGCCAACTTGGCGGGAGCCCCGGTCCAGAGCCCCTTGGTCTTCTCGCGCAGATTTCCATGCCACCAGGCCGTCTTCAACTTCTGCCATTTGTGCTGGCGGATGCGGCAGCCGAGCAGCAGTCCGGATGAGTTGTTGCGACAGAGCTCGATCTGATCACCGCGTTGCCGGTTGATCGCGGCGCACGTAGCGGGGGCGGAAAAGAGCGTCCAGATCAGCACCAGAATGGGCCCCGCGATGAAGGGGGCAATTCCGGAACCCCCGAGGACTATCCAGACCACCATCCCGGCCAGCGGAATCAAGCCCCACCAGCGCCGAAAGATCTTATGGCCCGCCGCAGAACGCCCCATGACATGATGGTAAGCGGCCCTCGTTCTTGGATGTTCTCGTACTCTGCGCGTTCCCGCTTCCTGGAACGACGGGTGTAGGCCGACTTGTCGATCGCCGGAGTCAGAGTTGCCCAGTTGCCGCCTGCAGTCCGAGGCTCGCGGCGGCGACGGCGATCCAGAGCAGGGCGCCGAGCAGCAGCGGCTTCGGGCCGGAGCGGCGCAGGTCCGCCAGTCGCAGGGACAGCCCGATACCGGTCAGCGCGGCCGTGATCAGGAACAGACCGAGCGCGGCCAGCGCCGGCTGCCAGGAGGCGGGAATCAGGCCGAGCGTCTGCAGCCCGGCCGCGACCAGGAAGCCGATCAGGAACGGCGGCACCAGCCGCCACGGCTGCGGCCGCCCGGTGGGCCGTTCGGCGCCGGACCGATTCCGGGAGTTGATCACGGCGATCACGAGCACGATCGGAATGATCATCAGGCTGCGGGCCAGCTTGACCACCAGCGCCTGCGGCCCTGCGGCCGGGTTGAAGGCGTAGGCGGTCGCGACGACGGAGGAGGTGTCGTTGACCGCCGTTCCGCTCCACCGGCCGAACGCGGCCGGATCGAGGCCGAGCAAGTGACCCAGCGGCGGGAAGATCATCACGGCCGCGACGTTGAAGGTGAAGATCGTGCCGATGGCGTACCCGATCGCGCGGTCCCGGGGCTTGATCACGGCCGACGTGGCGGCGATCGCGGACGCCCCACAGATCGCCGTCCCGACGGTGATCAACAACGTGGTCTCGGAGTCCAGCCGGAACAGCCGGCCCAGGACCGCGCCGCCGACAAGCGCGATGATCAAGGTCCCGATCATCACCGGCAGTGACTCTCGACCGACCGTGATCACCTGGCGCAGCGACAGGCCGGTGCCCAGAACGACGATCGCCGCCTGAAGCAGGAAGCGCCCGGCGAGACCGTACCCGGGCGTCAGGGAGGCCGATCTCAGCCGCGGTACGACAGCGCCGGCGAGCGCCCCGATCACGAGTCCGAAGACGGGCGCGCCGACCAGCGGGACCAGTCCTCCCAGCAGGGACGCCAGGACCGAGCCGGCTCCGACCACGGCGAGCCCCGGGAGCACGGCCCGGCCGCGAGTCAGGAATCCGCCCGTCATCTCAACGCTCCGTTCGAGGAAATGTGCGTACATTTCACCCCAGTAGGGTAACCGCCGAGCAAGGGAGGGGCGCAGTGGCGTCGAATCGTCTGGACCGGACGGCGGCAACACCGTTGTGGCGGCAGCTGCAGGACGACCTCACCGCGCGCATCGAGGCCGACGAGTTCGGCGCCGGCTTTCCCGGCGAGCACGCCCTGGCCGAGGAGTATGGGGTCAGTCGGCACACGGTCCGGCAGGCGCTGCGACAGCTCCGCGGCGACGGCCGGGTGGTCGCCGAACGCGGCCGTCAGCCGCGAGTCACGCCGCCGACCGAGATCAACCAGCCGCTCGGCACGCTCTACAGCCTGTTCGCCGCGGTCCGGGCGGCCGGGCTGACCCAGCGCAGCGTCGTCCGCTGTCTGGACCGCCGGGCGGACGGCGTCGTGGCCGAGCGGCTCGGGCTCGAGGCGTCGACGCCGTTGGTCTACCTGGAGCGGGTCCGGATGGCCGACGGCGAACCGCTGGCACTGGACCGGGCCTGGCTGCCGGCCGACTTCGCGGGGCCGCTGCTGGTCGCGGACTTCTCGGAGACCAGCCTGTACGGCGAGTTGGCGGCCCGGGTCGGCGTCCGGCCGGACCGTGGCCGGGAGGAGCTGCACGCTGTCGTACCGACGGCGGCCGAACGAGCCCTCCTGCACTGCCCGCCCGGCACCGCCGCCTTCTCGATCCACCGGCTGGGCCGGGTGCGCGGCCGAGCGGTCGAGTGGCGGCACACCGTGGTCCGCGGCGATCGGTTCGGGCTCACCGCGGAGTTCGGCGGGGTCGCCCCGGTGCTCGGCGACGCGGCACTCCTACACTCATGATCATGACTTTCAGCGTTCGGGCGATGACGCCGGAGGACGCCGGGCCGGTGCTGGCGATCTACCAGCTCGGCATCGACGAGGGCGACGCCACCTTCGAGACGACCGCGCCGACCTGGGCCGAGTTCACCGAGAGCAGGCTGCCCGAGTTCAGCCAGGTGGCGGTCGACCCGGACGGCACCGTGCTCGGCTGGATCGCGGCCACCCGGGTGTCCAGTCGAGCCTGCTACGCCGGGGTGATCGAGCATTCCGTGTACGTACACCCGGACGGACGCGGCCGCGGGGTCGGCCGGCGGCTGCTGGACCGGCTGATCGAGCTGGCCGACGAAGCCGGCGTGTGGACGATCCAGTCGTCGATCTTCCCGGAGAACCAGGCCAGCCTCGCGCTGCACGCCGCGGTCGGTTTCCGGGTGGTCGGCACCCGGATCAAGATCGCCCAGCAGCACGGCCGCTGGCGGGACACCGTGCTGATCGAACGACGCAGCCCGGGTGCCGGCGAGGACGACCCGGCCGTTCTCTGATGATCATGACCGCCTCATGATCAGAGGACGACCGATGATCATGACGTGGGCGGGGTGAACCAGGCGAGCGGGATCGGGCCGCGGTGCAGGATGTGCGGTACGTCGACCCAGGGCAACCACGGGTCGTCCGGACCGAGCCGTTCCAGGCGGTCCAGCGCGATCTGGGTGACCCGACTGACCGCGCGCAGGCCGGCGGTGGTGAACGGCAGGTAGTCGTGCTCGTCCGGCGGATCCGGATAGTGCCCGTCCTGCCCGTGCCGCATCAGCCTGATCACGCAGCGGTCCGGGTCGAGCCGTGAGGCGTCGAGGGTGGCCGGCGGGCGATCTCCGACCGGGCGGCCGGACCGGGCTAGGGCCTGGAACAGCGGCGCCGGATGGACGGGGGAGAGGAACACGACGTCGGCCCAGGTGCAGCCGAGCGGCGGTACCGGTTCGATCAGGCCGTGCGGCCGGCGGTCGTACTTCGCGGCGTGCTCCCGGTAGAGGTCGGGATGGGCGTCGCGCAGTTCGTTCAGCGGGAGCATCAGATCGCCGCGGGGATGGGTCAGGTGTGAGTGGAACAAGGTTCCCTGGACAGGTTGTGAGGGCATGAAAAAGCCTCCCGACCCGTCCGGTCCGAGAGGCTTTGCAGGTCATCATTATATCAGTTCTGGCCGCTGGAATCGTGTCAGGGCCTCCGGGTTCCCGGCACGGCCTAAGCTGGCCCCGTGTTGATCAGCGACCGGCTCCGGGATCATCTCGAGCGCACGCTCGCGGTGCGGGTCACCGCACCGCCAACCCGAATCGCGCGGGGGTACGGCAACGAGAACTGGCAGTTCGAGACCGACGACGGGCCGATGTTGATCAAGGTCGCCCGGCCGCACCTGAACCCGGAGAAGCTGCGGATGGCGGCCGGGGCGCATCGGGCGGCGGCCGCCGCCGGCGTACCGGTTCCGGAACTGCTCCACGTCGATCCGGAGTGCCCGGCGCTCGATGGACGGTCGGTCCGGGTGCAGCGCTATGTGGAGGGCCGGCACCCGGTCGAGGTCATGATCACCGACCAGGCGGTCCGGCAGTTCTTCCGGACGCTCGGCGAGACGGTGGCCACGCTGCACACGGTCGTCGCCGACGGGTTCGCGTCCCGGTTCGGCGGCCGGCCGAGCTTCGCCCGTTGGGCCGATTACGTGGCGTACCGGGTGCCGCAGATCAGCGGCCGGCTCGAGGCCGCCGGCGGGCTGCCCGGACTTGATCATCGGGCACTGTTCGACCGCGTGCTCACCTTGGCCGAGGCGGTCTCGCCGGTGGTCCAGCCGCGGCTCACGCACCGGGATCTCTACCTGGACAACATTCTGGCGGGTCCGGACGGCGGCGTCGTCGCCGTGATCGACTTCGACATCGCCGAGGCCTGGGATCCGCTGGCGGACCTGGTCAAGCTGCGCTGGCAGGTCTGGCCCGACTATCCGCCCGCAGCCTCGGAGACCTTCCTGCACGCCTACGCGACCGAGCTGCCGGCCCGGTTCGACGACCGGATCTGGATCGCCGAGGTCCTGGAACTGGTCAACTACGTCGCGAACGGGCTCGCGGACGGCGGCAAGCCGGAGTTCACCGCTTCGGCGCGGCACCGGCTGGATCAGGTGCTGGCCGCATGATCATCACGGGGATCGCGGCGAGTCCGGGGACGGCCGAAGGACGGATCCGGGTGATCACGTCGCTGGACGACTTCGGCCGGTTCGGCGCCGGCGAGATCCTGGTCTGCCGGACCACGTCGCCGGCCTGGACGCCGTTGCTGAGCCGGGCCGCGGCGGTGATCACCGAGGTCGGCAGCCGGCTGGCCCATGCGGCGATCGTCGCCCGCGAGCTCGGGATTCCGGCGGTGGTCGGGGCCGACCGGGCGATGTCGATCTTGCGGGACGGGCAGCGGGCGCGGGTGGACGGTACCGCCGGCACGATCATGATCATGGAAGCGGCGGCTCGGTGACGGCACCGGACCTGCTGACGCTGCACGCGGTTCGGCTGCTGGGTTACGCAGCGGCCGACCGGGTGGCGGCTCGTTTCGGTCGGCCGGTGTCGGATACCGAACGGGAGTTGGCCGACCTGGCCGCTCGCGGCTGGGTCGGGTACGGATCCTTCGGTGGCGACGGCGGGTGGGCGCTGACCGAGTCGGGGAAGGCCGAGGGGGAGCGCCGGCTCGCCGCGGAGCTGGACGAGGCGGCTGCGCGGTCGGTCGTCGACCGGGTGCATCGTGCCTTCCTCCCGTACAACCGAACGGTGGGGGAGTTGTGCACGGCCTGGCAGCTGGCGACGCTCGGCATGGCCGATCAGGAAGTTGATCTTGAGTCAACCGTGACCGGGCTCGGTGCCGCGGCCCAGGCGCTGGCCGGGTTCGAGCGGGACCTGGTGGCCGTGCTGGAGCGGTTCGGCGGTTACCACCGGCGGTTCGCGACGGCACTGTTCCGGATCGACGACGACCCGGCCTGGCTGGCCGGTACCGATCGCGATTCCTGTCACCGGGTCTGGTTCGAGTTCCACGAGGATCTGATCGCGAGCCTCGGGATCGACCGCACCGGCTAGCGCCGAACGGTTGGAAGGTCGGCGCCCGGCATGGCACCATCACACGCGTGGGCAAGAAGGATGCCGAGGCGGACCGGCTGCGCGACCTGGCGCTGCTGCGTCGGGTGCGCGACCGGATCGATCGGGAGTACGCACAGCCGCTCGACGTCGAGGCGCTCGCCCGCGGCGTCAACATGTCGTCCGGGCACCTCAGCCGGCAGTTCCGGCTGGCCTACGGCGAGTCCCCGTACTCCTATCTGATGACCCGCCGGATCGAGCGGGCGATGGCCCGGCTCCGACGCGGCGACCTGAGCGTGACCGACGTGTGCTTCGAGGTCGGTTGTTCTTCCCTGGGTACGTTCAGCACCCGGTTCACCGAACTGGTCGGTGTGCCGCCGAGCACGTACCGGAAGGAGGCGGCGGAGTCCACCGAGGGGATGCCGGCGTGCGTGGCGAAGCAGGTGACCAGGCCGATCAGGAATCGAGAAGCTTCGGCGGGCACGGCGTCCTAGCGTGGTCGCATGACGATCACCATTCATTCGAGTTTCCTGCCGCACCTCGACGCGGACGCTTCGCTCGCCTTCTATCGTGACGCGCTCGGCTTCGAGGTCCGCGACGACGTCGGCTACGACGGGATGCGCTGGATCACGGTCGGGCCGGCCGATCAGCCGGACACCGCGATCGTGCTGCAGCCGCCCGCACTGCCCGGCGTCACCGAGGACGAGCGCCGTACCCTGCTCGACCTGATGGCCAAGGGCAGCTACTTCGGGGTCAACCTGGCCAGCGCCGACTTGGCGGCGACGTTCGAACGGCTCGAGGCGAGTGGCGCGGAGATCGTCCAGGAGCCGATCGATCAGCCGTACGGCGTGCGCGACTTCGCGGTCCGGGATCCCGCCGGGAACCTGATCAGGATCCAGCAGACCTGAGGCAGAACTCGTTGCCGTCCGGGTCGGTCAGCACCACCCAGTCCTGATCATCGGGAGACAACGCGGAGCGCTGCGCGCCGAGCATGATCAGCCGCTCCAATTCGGCTTCTTGATCATCGGGTACGAGATCGAAGTGCACCCGGCCCTTGCCGATCAGCGGCTCGACCGGCGGGCCGCCCCAGGTGATCTTGGTGCCGCCCAGCGGGGACTGGATCGCGGTCTCCTCGTCCTGGTCCCAGACCAGCGGCCAGTCCAGCGCCCGGTTCCAGAAGTAGCCGACCTGTTGCGAGCCGTCGCAGGCCAGCGCGCCGATCCGGCCGGTACCGGCCAGGAAGTTGTTGCCGGGCTCGATCACGCAGAACTCGTTGCCCTCGGGGTCGGCGAGCACGACGTGCGGTTCGTCGGGACTCTGACCGATGTCGATGTGCCGCCCGCCCAGCTTCAGCGCCAGGGCGACCTGTCGTTGTTGATCTTCGAGCGAGCTGCTGGTCAGATCGAAGTGCATCCGGTTCTGCCCGATCTTCTCGTTCGGCGCCAGCTGGAACCGGATCCGCGGCTGACCGGCGTCGTCGGGCTCCAGGACCACGCCGCCGTCGGAGTCCGCGGTCGCTGCGCGGCCGAGCAGGCCGGCCCAGAAGTGGCCGAGTTGCTGGGGGTCGTTCGCGTCGAAGCTGATCGCCAGGAGTCGAGAGGCCATTGACTCAACCTAGATCACCGGGACGGCGGCCGCAGGACCAGACCGCGGTTCATCGGGCCTTCGAAGCCGAGCGTGACGGGCTCGGCCGTCCCGCCCGTCGCCCGGTGGTGCTCGCTGATCGCCGCCAGCAACGCGTCGCGGCCGAGCTTCGTACCGGGGCTCCAGAAGTTGCAGCACGGCAGGACCAGCACCGGAACGGCGGCAGCCGACTCGACCACCGGCCGCAGCGCCTGGTCGGGGTGCAGTCCGATGATCAGGTCGTAGTAGTCGGCGAGGTCGGCCGTGTAGGGGAGAGCCCGGTGCGCGACGCCCTTCAGCACCCAACCCCGTGGATCGATCACCTCACAGTTGATGTTGTGCCGCTTGCTCAGGATCCGGGCCAGCATCCCCTGGCCGCCGGCGACGTCGGCCGCGAACCGTACCTCCGGAAAGTGATCACCGACGAACTCCGCCAGCTCCGGCGACGAGACGAAGCCCAGCCGCTCGTACACCGGAACGGCCCGGCGCCCCGAGTGGACCGTGACGTGCAGCGCCCCGAGCCGCAGGGCGTGTGCGGTCGCGGCCTCGACGAGCGCCGACCCGATGCCCTGTCCGCGGTGCTCCGGCCGGACGAAGACGCTCTGGATGTCCGCGGACAGCCGGTTCAGCTTTCCTGGTCGAGGAACCCGCGGAACCAGCGCGACCCAGGCCATGCCGACCACCTCGGGCCCGTCCGTTCGTGCACGTACGCGAGGTGGGAGTGCTGCTGGGCCGCCCACCACTGTGCGAAATCCTCGACGAACGTGTCGTCCGGTTCCTGATCCGGCGCGTCACGCCGGGCGTTGGCGTGCAGCAGCCGGGCCAACTCCACGACGTCGTCCGCACCGGCCTGACTGATCTTCACCACGTCAATTCTGTCACCACCGAGCGGTGCTCGACCCAGGCCGCGGAAGTTGATCATGAACTGGGGGAGCGTGGACGGTGCATCGGAGTGATCAACGCGTGGCAATCGATGATCAGCTCCGGTACGGTCGCCCTGTGGATCTGGCTCGGATGATCAGTACGGGTGAGCGCGAGTTTCTGTTGTTCGCGATCACGCCACCGCGGGCGTCGACCAGTCCCGAGCGGATGGCGGCGATCGGCGAGGCGACCCTGAGTCGTCTGCGGTCGGTCGATCCCGACGGCGTGGTGCTGTACGACATCGCCGACGAGAACGACCGCAATCCCGACGAGCGTCCGTTCCCGTTCCTGCCCACCGTCGATCCGGCCGACTTCCTCGCTGATCAACTGAGTGCTTGGCAGAAGCCGGCGATCGTCTATCGGTCCGTCGGGAAATACGCCGAACCCGATCTTGAGACCTGGCTGGCGACGCAGCCGACCGACAGGATCCTTTCGGTGCTGGTGGGATCGTCGTCGAGCCGCAACATCGGCCAGACCTCGCTGCGGTCCGCGTACGCGATGCGCGAGACGGTACGGCCGGAGTTGATCATCGGCGGGGTGGTGATTCCGGAGCGGCACCAGGCCAGGGGAGACGAGCACCTTCGGATGCTGGAGAAGCAGTCGGCGGGCTGTTCGTTCTTCGTCAGCCAGGTTCTCTATGACGTGAACGCCGCGAAGAATCTCGTCTCCGACTACCGCGACGTTTGCGAGGCCCGTGCGATCCGGCCACGACCGATCGCGTTCACGCTGTCGGTCTGCGGTTCGATCAAGACACTGGAATTCCTAACCTGGCTCGGTGTACAGGTCCCGAACTGGATTCAGCGTGATCTCACCCGCAGCGAGGACACCCTCGCGGCCTCGTACGAGCATGTCCGGGCGGCCGCCTTCGACATGCTCACGTACTGCCGGAGGCTCGAAGTGCCGGTCGGGCTGAACGTCGAGAGCGTGTCGACCCGCCGTGTGGAGATCGAAGCCGCGGTCCGGCTGGCCGACGAGGTAAAGGCGGCGCTCCGGAGATGAGTATCGAGGTACGTGGAGCGGTGACGCCGGCCGAGGTCGAGGCGGCCGTACGAGTACTGGATTCGGTCCTCGGGTCCGGCCGCGGCTCGCGTGATCTTGACCTGTTCCGGGCAAGCCCCGACCTCTTGTCGATCGCGCTCGAGGATGGGTGGATCGTCGGCAGTGTCGGTTGTGACGGAGCGAACGGGGTCGGCACGGTTGCCGTACTGGAGGGGTATCGCGGTCAGGGTCTGGGCCGACGGTTGCTCGAACGAGCGGAGGACGTCCTGCGGCAGCGAGGCGCCAAGTCAGTGGGCCTGGGCAGCCTCGACGGCGCCGTCGACTTCTACCTGTCCTGCGGCTATCAGGCCCAACTCCTGGTGCAGTTCGCGCCGGAAGTCGATCAGCCGGAGTTGATCATCACCGAGTTGATCAACGGCGTCCTGGCCGGTCACCAGGTCGCTCGGCGGGACTGG